>NZ_JACBZU010000012.1 GCF_013407935.1 Allomuricauda sp. ARW1Y1 | reverse complement strand
TGTAGCCTTCCCTTTTTTAGGACATCGCTAAATTCATAAAATTATCATTAATGTCGTCTGTTTCGGGGAAGAATTCTTCCCCGAAACGGTTCTTGTATTCCCTGGGCGGCATATCCCCGATGGATGAATGGGGATGCCTTGTATTGTAATCCTCCATCCATTTTTGGGTCAGCGTCCTTACTTGGTGCAGGTCGTTGAACCAATAGGCATCTAGCACATCTTCCCTGTAAAACCTGTTGAGGCGTTCCATATATCCGTTCTGCATGGGCTTGCCGGGCTGGATGAACTGGAGCTCGACACGTTTGGCCTTGCACCATTGCGATAGTGCCTTGGATATGAACTCCGGACCGTTATCGCAGCGTATGGTCTTTGGCAGGCCTATCTCTTCCCCCAATTGTGATAAGGTCTCCACGACCCTTATCGCCGGATAGTTCAGCCCCACGTCCATGGCCAGGGCCTCCCGGTTGCAGTCGTCCATGACATTGAACACCCTTATCTTCCTTCCATCGGACAGCACATCGGCCATAAAGTCCATGCTCCAGACCTCGTTGAGCTCCATAGGGGCCTCCAATGGGTTCTTCGTCCTTGCGGGAAGCCTCTTCTTGTGCTTCCTCCTTAGTTTTAGGTTCATGGACCTGTAGACCCTCAAAACCCGTTTCCTGTTCCAGTTGTGGCCTTCGCGACGCAAACGCTTGTAATACACCTCGAATCCCCTTGTCGGCAGCTCTTCGGCCAGCTTGGAGAGGGCGTCGACCACCTCGGTGTCGTCCCTCCTGCTATGGTAGTACCACATCGACCGGGCAAGGTCAAGTACCCCGCAGGAACGCGATACACATACCGAATAGGCCTCCTGGAGGTATTTGGCGCGCTGCTTCTTGTCGGAAGGCCCTAGAACTTTTTTGACAGTACGTCCTTGAGCATGCGGATGTCAAGGCTGGCATCGGCGTACATCTGCTTTAGCTTGCGGTTCTCCTCCTCGAGTTCCTTCAAACGCTTCATATGCGCCACTTCCATGCCCCCGTACTTCTTCCTCCAATAATAAAAAGTGCTGGTGTCAATGCCCATCTCACGGGATATATCACCCACCTTGCGGCCCTGTTCGTTCTCTTTCAGTGCCTTGATGATCTGGCTCTCGGTAAACTTGCTTTTTTTCATGTGACAGTTAAAATTTAAAGTTAGAAAATCTGAATTTTAAACTGTCCTATTTTTAGGGAAGGCTACA
>NZ_JACBZU010000011.1:2500-5067 GCF_013407935.1 Allomuricauda sp. ARW1Y1 | reverse complement strand
GAACCATTTTGATGCGGGGACTCGGGATTTCCGGGTGTCGGACAGACATTCAAGGAAATACAATGAAGAGTTTGATCCTGGCTCAGGATGAACGCTAGCGGCAGGCCTAACACATGCAAGTCGAGGGGCAGCGGGGAAAAGCTTGCTTTTCCGCCGGCGACCGGCGCACGGGTGCGGAACGCGTATGGAACCTGCCCCTGTCAGGGGAATAGCCCAGGGAAACTTGGATTAATGCCCCATGGTACCGTTATATCGCATGATATTACGGTTAAAGATTTATCGGACAGGGATGGCCATGCGTACCATTAGTTAGTTGGTGAGGTAACGGCTCACCAAGGCAGCGATGGTTAGGGGCCCTGAGAGGGGGATCCCCCACACTGGTACTGAGACACGGACCAGACTCCTACGGGAGGCAGCAGTGAGGAATATTGGACAATGGGCGGGAGCCTGATCCAGCCATGCCGCGTGCAGGATGACGGCCCTATGGGTTGTAAACTGCTTTTATACGGGAAGAAACGCGCCCACGTGTGGGCGTTTGACGGTACCGTAAGAATAAGGACCGGCTAACTCCGTGCCAGCAGCCGCGGTAATACGGAGGGTCCGAGCGTTATCCGGAATCATTGGGTTTAAAGGGTCCGTAGGCGGGCCTGTAAGTCAGGGGTGAAAGTTTGTGGCTCAACCATAAAATTGCCTTTGATACTGCAGGTCTTGAGTCATGGTGGGGTTGCCGGAACATGTGGTGTAGCGGTGAAATGCATAGATATCACATAGAACACCGATCGCGAAGGCAGGTGACCAACCATGTACTGACGCTGATGGACGAAAGCGTGGGTAGCGAACGGGATTAGATACCCCGGTAGTCCACGCCGTAAACGATGGATACTAGCTGTGGGGACTTCGGTCTCCGTGGCCAAGCGAAAGTGATAAGTATCCCACCTGGGGAGTACGTTCGCAAGAATGAAACTCAAAGGAATTGACGGGGGCCCGCACAAGCGGTGGAGCATGTGGTTTAATTCGATGATACGCGAGGAACCTTACCAGGGCTTAAATGCAGGCTGCATGGGGTAGAGATACCCCTTTCTTCGGACCGCCTGCAAGGTGCTGCATGGTTGTCGTCAGCTCGTGCCGTGAGGTGTCAGGTTAAGTCCTATAACGAGCGCAACCCCTACCGTTAGTTGCCAGCATGTCAAGATGGGGACTCTAACGGGACTGCCGGTGCAAACCGTGAGGAAGGTGGGGACGACGTCAAATCATCACGGCCCTTACGTCCTGGGCTACACACGTGCTACAATGGCCGGTACAGAGGGAAGCCACCCCGCAAGGGGGCGCGGATCTACAAAACCGGTCACAGTTCGGATCGGGGTCTGCAACTCGACCCCGTGAAGCTGGAATCGCTAGTAATCGGATATCAGCCATGATCCGGTGAATACGTTCCCGGGCCTTGTACACACCGCCCGTCAAGCCATGGAAGCCGGGAGTGCCTGAAGTCCGTCACCGCAAGGAGCGGCCTAGGGCAAAATCGGTAACTAGGGCTAAGTCGTAACAAGGTAGCCGTACCGGAAGGTGCGGCTGGAACACCTCCTTTCTAGAGAAAGAGACGTCCGGAAAGACCTTGTCCCGCACGAGATGGATTTTATCCCTGCGCTGTCGTTTATGATATGTTACAAATACTGGCAATAGGCCAAGACAGTCTCATAGCTCAGCTGGTTAGAGCGCTACACTGATAATGTAGAGGTCGGCAGTTCGAGTCTGCCTGAGACTACGAGTCGAGAGCGGACGAGAAGTTCGCCCCGAGCTGAGACGAGGGGAGTCTGCCTGGGACTACGATGAAACGTTCATTGAGGAATATTGAAGGAAATTTTAGAAGTTGAGTGATTATCACGTAATGGTGAGCACGTTATCAAAACCGTTAACTGTTAACTGATAACTGCCGACTGAAACGGGGGATTAGCTCAGCTGGCTAGAGCGCCTGCCTTGCACGCAGGAGGTCATCGGTTCGACTCCGATATTCTCCACGAGTCCCTTTTGGGACATAGGTTCATTGACATATTGGGACGGAGCGCAGCGGTAATTTGCCGTTGGCGTGAAGTCAAAAAGAAGAAACACGAAGTAGAATAGAACAATTAAGGATTACGAGAGGGCGTCCCATATTTATATGGGATGCGACAAGCAAAAGAAGGGCGTATGGGGGATGCCTAGGCTCTCAGAGGCGACGAAGGACGTGATAAGCTGCGAAAAACCGCGGGGAGCTGCACATGAGCATTGATCCGCGGGTATCCGAATGGGGCAACCCGGCTGGTTGAAGGCCAGTCATGCCGTAAGGCAGGCGAACCCGCCGAACTGAAACATCTAAGTAGGCGGAGGAAGAGAAAACAAGAGTGATTCCGAGAGTAGTGGCGAGCGAAATCGGATCGGCCCAAACCGTTGTTGTTCCGGCAATGACGGGGTTGTAGGACCACAATGTTCTTTGCGCGACGAACCGGAAGCAGTTGGAAAGCTGCACGATATGGGTGACAGTCCCGTACGGGCAAGGAGCGTTAAAGATAGTGGTATCCTGAGTAGCGCGG
>NZ_JACBZU010000010.1:3049-31826 GCF_013407935.1 Allomuricauda sp. ARW1Y1 | reverse complement strand
CAAGAACCGTTTCGGGGAAGAATTCTTCCCCGAAACAGACGACATTAATGATAATTTTATGAATTTAGCGATGTCCTAAAAAAGGGAAGGCTACATAATATTCTCTTTATTTTTTGTTTTTCGCTCGTGTAGTTCTTACTGCTATACTTCTTATCCTCAACGATGAACTCTCCTTCTACTTTTCCAATAATTCTAGTAAAGCCTTTTGTTATCTTTACATAACCGTTTACAGAAATATTGCGTAGTAATTTTCCTTGATATAATAAATGTGCAGAGTTTTTTGTTTTGTCAACCTCAACTTTAATTGTTCTACCTTCTACAGATATTACTTTACCAACTTTGAAAATTGAATCTTTTTGTAGAATATCGTTCATAAATCAACCGTTGGTTTTATTGTATTCTACTATGGAGTCTCTTAATGGAAATAGCAAATAGTCATTAAATTTCCTCAAATTAAATCCATCTTCTGGACAGATAAATTCCACATTTGGGAAACTTTTTATGTCTACTAAATCATCTAGAAAATTTGAAATAATATCATCAGCACTTTCGGTATAAGAGACTAGGAAAATTTTTAGAGTTGGATTTGATTTAATTGCCCTAATAGTGATTTCTCTAATGTGTTCATCTGCCATCGAAAATCCCATAACGTAAAGTACAGTATTTTCCTTCTCTAATTCGTTAGCAAACAACCTCAATAGCTCGTAATAGTTTTTGTTGAAAGTTGTGTCTCTAAACTTATCTTTAGTAGGGTTGACAATCTGTAATTTTTCATAAGAATTAATGAAATCATCGACATTAGGTTTCGGGTTCATTTTGTCAATTTCATCAACTATCTCTTTAATATCTAGGTTTCTGTTATCCGATTTCCATTTGTCGTCATTTAATTTTTTAATATCGATTAATGACAATTTTGATATCTCGTGATTTACACTCTCAACAATACCAAGATTAGAAAAATTGATATTTCCATTGTGCATTTCCCAGGTTACTGAACCGTGGATTTTTAATAGATTGAAGACAGGAATTTCAGATATATTATCATAATGCAAACTTTTTTGATAGAATGATTTCTTGAAATTACTTAAGCTAAATTTTTTATTAAAAATTCCATTAAAACCATCGTTATATTGTAAATCTAAATCCTCCAGTAATTTTTCATTGAAGATATCTATGTTAGTTGTAAATAGATTGATTTGTTAGTTAACCGTATTACTTCGTCTTTCGTAAAGAGTGTGATTTAGAGTTTTAAAAAAGTCTTTATAAGCTTTGTATGTGTTATTTAGTTTTTCTCGTGGTGTGGTTTCATTTCCTTCATATTCATCTGATGTTATTGTGGCACTATGAACATCAATATTACCCTTCATCGCAACATCGAAATAGGTTTTATATAATGTTGCTTTAACCAATAAATATTCTTTGTATTTTATAGACTTCTTTGACTTTAAATCTTCAAGACCTTCAAGCCAAGTTTCAATATTGCCAAGTGTTCCAAAAAATGGATTAGAAAGGCCAGAACCAATTAGAAAATTGATATTACAATCTTGAAAGATATTTTTATGATGATTTAGTTCTTTTTTTTCCATTCAGTTCGTTTTTAGGCATTGCATACAACCTGTTTATATAAGCATAAAACACATGGCCATACCCCCAAAAAGGCCTATAACCGATGTATTTCATCATCGGTCACTAATTTCACCGAAATTTCTTTCAAAAGCAATAGCGTAATCTCCCCAGTTGTAAGAAGTTATCAACCAACAACTGTTTTCTATTTCCGGATAAAATGTATATTTGAAGTGCTACACTTATCGAAATTAAGGTGCCTATCCAACCTCATTTGAACAATTAAAGGACAGGCAAAAGGGTGAAAGTCCTCAGACCTTCAAGGCACCGCTTTGATGAGTGTAGCAGTGACCTGTCCTCTCTTTAACTTTAATTTCTTTTGTTATGCTACACTCAAAAGGTCAAAAAAACTGCCCCCACGGCAGTAATGCGGAGGCGCAAAGCGCTCCCAAAACTCCCCAAATGCTCAGCCCAGGCCAAGTACAATTGCTAGACTACGCCGATGCCCTGGATGGCCCCCATCTGGTAAAATCCCTAAAACTGCTGCACGATATTGCCGTGTATCACTCCACCGAACCTATTGATGAGGAAGAAAAGGACGCACTCTACCATATCAAAGTGCTGTGGGAGTGTATTGAGGTTATTGTTCGTGAAGGGTGAAAGGTGAAGGGTGAAGGGTGAAAGGTGAAAGGTGAAGGGTGAATGGAGATGGAACGTTGAAAATGGAGTCAGGAGTCAAGAAACAAGACCCAAATTAAAGCAGATTGGAATGCATTTCACGGATTACTCGAATGGCTATTGATCAGTGCCAATTGTTCATTGGAAAATGGTAAAGGGTGGGAGGGCCTTCGCGGCCCCCTTTCCTTTTGTTCTTATTCCATAATGTGCTTCAAATGCTCCTTGCTGCCCGTCATTTGCCAATGGGTCAGCGATATGGGAATACAGCCAATGCTGTTTAGGGTATCAAAAAAGTCCTTAAGCACAAAGTTCTCCCCGTTGGCCTCTTTTTGATGGGAGTATGCGGCCATCGCACTTTCCAATAAGTACTTTCCGGTAATGTAGCTGGTGCCATACCCGGGTTGGCGCAAATAGAGGTGCTGTTCAAAAATGAGGAGTTCCTTTTCGGTTTTCATCCAGCCCCTTGGGGTGTATTCGCTATGGATGCCGCCGGCCTCTTCCATGGTCATTTCGTTGGCGTGGGCGTAGAGGGAGCCCAAGCCCCGTGCGGCACGCTGCGCAATCATGATATATACTATCTCACGCGCCCTTGGACTGTCTTCGTACAGTCCGGCCTGCATAAACATTTCTTCCACGGCGGTTGCGGTTCCCTCGTTTCGGGAATCCCAAATATTGTACAACAAAGGGCCTTTCCGAATTTCACTGGGGTGAGGCTCGGTATCCATTCGTGCCAGTTCAAACCAATGGTAAAAATGGGAATAGAGCGGTCTGGGGTCGTAATGTTCACCTATGGTGAAGAAATTGCGCTTTTCCTCGGGGATGAACTCGCCCAAGTGCTCGCGTAGGGCCGTATCAAAATAGGGTTTTACGGTAACGATGTCCTGCTGGTCCAGAAAATTGATCAAACTTTTGGCGGCTTCATCGGCCATGGTATCATACGCTTCGGGGGAATCTGCAGCGACCAACTCGGGCAGGTTGCGATTTTTGTGTTCCTCCAGTTTTAGGGAGGCCCATGCGCGGTCCAGTTCCCGCTTTAGGATCATGACTTCATCTTCCCATGTCAAGGGCACCAAGTGGACATTTTGCAAATACCAGGTGTAATTCTCCTTGCCAATGCCCGAAGGGCCTGTTTTGGTCTCCGCTTCGGCGCGTAACCAAGTCGCAAATTCGTTGGTGGATGATATGGCGTGATCGATCACTCCAATCAATTCGGTATCCTCCGCAAGGCTTGGCTGTTTTTTAAGTTCGGACAATACCTCGCTTTGGGTTTCAATATCCCGAATCCCGGCAATCCATAAATCCTTGGCGTTTCCTGTCAGGTTTTTTTGTGCCTGTGCGTTCAGTGGCGCAATCACTTTCAAGTCATTTAAAAGTCTGTCCCTTTCCTCTTTTGAAAGGGGAAACCTGTAGGTCCAGAGCTCCGTGGTGCCATGATGGGTGGGTCCCTCGTGGGCGGGCACATCGCTACGGGCGGTCCAAACCGATTTGTAATAGGCGGGGTCGCGCACCCAAGGCTTCAAAATTCGATGGTTAAAGTCATAACCGTTCATTTCGGCCCATACGATCATCCAATCCACTTGGTTTTCCACCGACCAGTTGGTGGTGTCGATAGCTTGTAGTTTTGACTGCAATTCTTTAAACTTTGGCCAGCGTTTGTCAAAGGTCTCCGCGGTATAATCGGGCGCTCCGTCCAATAGCGGTGGAGTTTCGAAGGCTCTCCATTCCTTGAACAGGGCGACCAACTCTCCATAATCGTTGGAGGTAAATGTGGTTTTGGTCTGGTTTTCTTCTGGACCGCTTTTCTTTTCAGTTTGGCAGCCGACACAAAGTAAGGTCAATAACGCTAGGGTGATGGTGGTTGTTTTCAATGGGTTGCTGTTTAGTTGGTCTCTAAGTTCGCCTAAATAGGGTTCAAAAACAACAGCTAATGGAGTGGATGATGAATTTGACCTACAAGGAACCAAGAAAATTGGACAGATCCATGTCCTTATCCAATCCCAATTTTTTCTTTAAGCGGTATTTCGATTTCAGGATACTATCGGGCAATACATTCAGTGTGGCCGCAATTTCCTTGGTGGTCAGGTTCATGCGCAAAAAGGCAGCCAACCGGATTTCCTTTTCCGAAATATCTTGATAGATCGTCTTGAGTTTTTGGTCAAAATCATTGTGGACCTCGGCAAAATAGGTTTTGAACACTTCCCAGTCCTTATCGGAGGCATTTTCCTTTTTTAGCAGCATCACAATCCGCCGAAATTCCATCTTGAACTTTTCCGGCGAGTTTTTGATGTTCTCCAGGTTGTCCATCAACTCTTGGATAAAGGTGTTTTTCTGCACCAAATGCAGGGTCTGGCTGGCGAGTTCTTTCTTTTTGTGTTCAATTTCCTGTTTGTAGATTTCCTCCTGCTTTTCGCGAGCGATCTTGTTTTTCTTCATTTTCTGACGGTAACCGAACACCAAAAGACCGGAAAGGGCTAGGGCAGAGGCCATACCTCCAGCGTATAAACCTTTGGTGAGTTGGTCCACTTTGGCCTGTGCGTTCAAGGTGTTGATTTCTTCTTCTTGCAGGGCGATTTCGGCTTCTTTCTTTTCGGTTTCGTAAATGGTTTTGAGTTCTTCTATTTGCTGGGACTTTCTACTGTTGAAAATACTATCGTTTATGATTTGATATGTTCTTAGGTCCGCTATGGCATTGGTGTATTTGCCCAAGCTTTCGTGGATTTGACTGCGTTCCTTGTAGGATTGTCCAAGGATGGAAACGGCACCAATGCTTTCGGCCATTTCAATTACGCGATCCATTTTTTTAAGGGCTTCGCTAAACTCTTTGGATTGGTAGTCAACTTGTGCAAGTTCTTTGAGCGAAGAAGCTATGTCCAGTTGTATGCCAGTACTTTCCGATACGGTATAAGACTCTTCCAAAAACGTTCTTGCATCATTCAAGAGCCCTTTTTTGGAATAAATTCGACCCAAATCCCGTAATGCAGTGGATAAAGTTGATTTTACGCCCACTTCTTGTGCCAATGTCATGGCCGCTCTTTGGTACTCCTCAGCCTTTTGCATATCCCCAAGCGCTTCAGCGGCCAAACCAGCATGGTTGGCGGCATAGGATTGGTATACCTTATCATCTTCATCGCGATAAATGGAAAAGGCTTCCTCCTCATAGGCAAGGGAGGCGTTAAAATTCCCAAGCTTGTATTCAATCTGTCCCAATTGCAACAATGCATCTCCCTTTCGTACCTTGTCTCCCACCTCTTCAAAAAAACGTAGCGCATTTAGGGTTTCATTTAGGGCCAGGGTATAATTGCCCTTGTCCATGTAAACGCTTCCCAAAACCTCATATTCTGCACCGATCAGATTGAATTCCTTTAAATCGGTCTCGTTTCTGTTTTGATCATTATAAAGTGCGATGTTTCGATGGGTAATTTCAATGGCCTTGTCATAATTTCCCTTTTCACGTTCAATTCCGGCTAGGGAATGGTTGGCGAAAATTTGTCCCCTTATGGACTTTATTTCCTTGAATTTCTCCAATGAAAGCTCATAGAAATAGGTAGCTGAGTCGTTCTCGGTTCGGTTGGAAAAATAATTCCCAAATTGAAGATAGCCATTGGCAATTCCCTTTTTGTAGTCCAGTTTTTCCGAAAGGTCAAACGCTTGTTGTGCGTAGTCTCGAGCCTTATCGGGGTCTGTGAACATCATCCGTTCATGTATTCGGGAAAGCACTTGGGCTTTTTCAATGGATTCTGGAAGTTGTTCGGCGCGGGTGATCAAACTGTCCAATTCTTTTTCCCGGCCTTGGGCGTTTACGGATTGCCAAAAAAGGGAAAGCAAGCTTAAAATAATGGTGTAGTGTTTCACGAGGTTATCCTTTATGCTTTCTAAAGTAATAAATAATCCAGAGCGCTGTAACCTCCCAATATATGGGTCCAAACCCCCTTGTCCATTCATTGTCCATGGATTTAGATGGGACTTACTGTTTTATTTACGACATAAAATATTGATTATCAATTAAATATAATCTTTATAAACATCCTGAGTACAACCAATGTCCATCTCCCTTAAACCGTATTAAATCCTTGTGTGTCCATACTTTGTCCATATCAGTAAATAGGTTGGTGACGGTTTGAAGTCTAATTTCGACAACGTTGAACCCTTTAAACCAATTAGTTATGAAATCAATTTCAAAAAAAATCAACTTATGGACCTTGTTGATATGGTCCATGACATTATGCCTAGCTGTTTCGTGCAGCAAGGATGAAGGAACGGACCCACCCATTGACAAAGGAGGAGAAAACGGAGGCGAAAATGGCGGTGAGGAAAATGATGACCTGGAGGCCATTAACGCATATATTGAAAATCTATCTTACAATCCCGATGAGCTTTTAAATGTTCAAGATACGGGCGGGGGCGCCACGGAACGTACCGTAACCAATGATAATACCATAAATACAGGCCCTACATTGGGACAGCTTTTCGAATGCAGGACACAGGACTACAATTTGGAGTCCAATTTTGACGATGTGGCCATTTTGCGTCCGACCAATGGTATTGTTTTTCCCGGGGCCTTGGTCGTGGGCAACCAAGGTATGCTGGATGGCGCTCCAGACCCTTTGACCTTGGGTCGGGCACCGGTAACGCTTCGGTTGGACCTACCGGGAATTGGATCGCAAGGGAACATTGTGGTGGACAATCCCACAAACTCCTCCGTACAGTCCAGTATTGATAATGCTTTGGAGTGGTGGAACGCAAACGCCTACCAAGAGGGGTATGTGAACGCTTCCAATTCTTCTTATCAAGCTTCCACTTCCTACTCTTCCAAGCAATTTAGTTTGGATGTTGGCCTGAATGTGGAATGGGCCACGGGATCATTGGCCTCACAATTTGAATATGAAAGCACAACGGAGAAGCGATATGCCGGGGTAGTGTTCAAACAAGTTTTCTACACCGTGACGATGGACACACCAAGCTCCCCTGGCAGTGTTTTTGATACCTCTGTAAGCCAAGCTGCTGTTGCATCTGCCATGGATTCCGATACACCGCCAGCCTATGTGAGTTCCGTTTCGTACGGACGCATCATTATGGTGCGTATGGAAACCACCAATACGAATACGTCGGTTGAGTTGGATGCAGTTTTGGAATACGCCGGTGGCGTGAGTGGTGTGGGAACGGTCAACTCGACCTATGATGAAATTTTAAAAACGTCCAACATAACGGTGGTTACCATTGGTGGAAATGCCGAAGCAGCCTCCGAGGCCATCAATTTAGCGGATATTGAATCGGGCTATGGTTCTTTGAACAGTGTAATTACGGGAGAGAATGCGGTGTACAGTAGAGATAATCCGGGAGTGCCCATTGCCTATACCATTCGGTACTTAAAAGACAATACGCTGGCCAAAATGGGGTATACCACGGATTATCGAGTGGAAAGTTGCCAAACATTTAGGTATGATCATGCCAGTGTTGACGTGGACAACAACTCAATTTTTGATGTTCGGTACAGGTTTATTTATAAAACCGCCGGAACCAACAATACGGTGATTGGTGGCTATAACACCGTAAACAATGGACAACGCTCCGTGAAAAGTCCACCGGATGGAGCGCATGATGTGGAAGTGGAATTCCAGTTTCAGGATGCTTTTGTTTGGAGGGCATTAGGAAGTCCTAGGTCTTATGGGTATCTAAGCAGTCAAAAGTGCTTCGAAGTGACCAATAATTTACTTCTTCAGATTACACTTTCACCCATTAGCTGTAATTAACTAGTGCTGACAGTCGGCCGCTCAAGTGGGGTTCAACCATTTGATGCCGGCTGTTTTTATTCCCATCAAGGAGAGATTGACATAGCGATTTCTCGTTGCTATGTCCACTCGAAATGACAAAAAATCTCTAACGACAGGAGGCTGTCCAAAAGCATGCAATAGCTGAACTTTGTCAGTTCGAGCGCAGTCGAGAACTGCTGGCCGAAACAGCTATTTTAGACCGTTGCTAAAACTCAAGACCTTGTCTGGTGAATCCTCACATCTCCCAACCTTCACGATAAGTGCGGGTCACAAACTGGTTGGCATCCTCAAAATTGGTGATTTCCATATTTTCCCCGTCCCACAATAGCTTTTTACGACCGTAGAACTCCATATTGCCCTTGTCGTTTTCCCTACGCAACATATAGCTTCGTATGGCCAAGTTGCCCATCAGCACGGTTTCGGTCATCGGACCGGCATAGTCAAAGGAAGAGGTAAGGTTTTGGTGTTCGGCACTGCCAAATCCTGCTTTACAGGCATCCACCCATTGTCTTTGGTGCCCATACTCGGGTTCTGTCATGTCCTCCACTTCTGGGCCAAATTCGGTAACGCCATTACCCATGTACAGCTTGGGCGTTAAGGGCGAACTGTCGTTGATATTGGTGGAGATGACCCCATGCTCCCCATGGATGAGCACACCGTTATAACTTCCAGGTCCGCCAATATCGCTATCTGCAGGGATGATATCAGGGTGGGAGGGACGGATGCCGCCATCGCTCCAGGTCATGACCAAGGGAGCTGCTGTTTTATCGGTGGCCTCATAGTTCAAGGTAATGAAGGAGGAGGGCGGACAGCCTTCGGGGTGGTAATCGGGATTCCACATTTGGGAGAACACCGTGCCCACGCTGCACTCTGCGGCGGTAGGGTAGCCCAATTTGAGGGTGCGGTAGGGAATATCGATCAAATGACAGCCCACATCGCCCAAGGCACCAGTGCCGTAATCCCACCAACCTCTCCAGTTGAACGGATGCAGGTTAGGGGTGTAGGGGCGCATGGGTGCAGGGCCCAGCCACAGGTTCCAGTTCAAATCGTTGGGCTTGCTGGACGGGTCCGCTTTGGGCATGGCATTGCCTTGGGGCCATACGGGACGGTTCGTCCATATTTCCACCTTTGTGATGCGGCCCAGCGCACCGGAATCCACCCATTTTTGCACCAAGCCCAAGAGGGGGTTGGATGCGCCTTGGTTCCCCATTTGGGTCACCACCTTTTGGTCGCGGGCCATTTGGGTGAGCATACGGGCCTCGCGGATGTTATGCGTCATCGGTTTTTGCACATACACATGCTTGCCGCGCTCCATGGCATAGGCCGCAGCGGGTCCGTGAACATGGTCGGGCGTACTGATGGTCACCGCATCGATATCTTTTACGGTATCCAGCATTTCCCGGTAATCGGCAAACAACTGTGCTTTGGGAAAGCGCCCCACCGATTGTTTGGCAGAGCCGGAAAAATCCACATCACAGAGGGCCACTACGTTTTCACGGCCGCTGACGGAGGCATTGGCAATATCGCTTGCTCCTTTACCACCTGCGCCTATCGCAGCGATGTTCAAGCGGTCGGATGGGGCCAAAAAGCCCTTACCGCCCAGCACATGGCGGGGAACAATAAACACACTGGAGGCAAGTGCGGTGTTTTTGACGAATTTTCTTCGGCTGGAGGAGGTTGACTTTTTCATGAGGTGTTAGGTTGGTTTGTAATTGCTAAACAAGATAAGGAAAAATTGGAGGGGAAGGTTGGGGGTTATAATGTGTGGGGGGGGGGAATGAGGTCGTTATCTTGTTTGTGTATGATTCCGTAGGGAGTAAAAATCTTAGGAATTTTCCGAGTAGGATTGAATTAGATAGATTTAAGGGTGTGAGAAATTATAGGCCTTAAAAGTACTGGGCTATAGATTTAACACTTTTTTGCAGCGTATTTTTATTCATTTTGAAGATGATGACGGTATTGGTCACAGATTTTCCCATTTGGCATTTACCATATCAAAAATGTTGAACATTTTAAGTTTAAAATAGTAAGATTTTAAATCCTTTTTGGATAGGTTTTCCTGCATTTCTTGATACATCATTTCTGGATTTTCTTTTATTTCCGCTGCTTCAAATTTGTTAAATAAATTAATCCATCTCGAGTCTTCTTTTTTTGCTAATTCAATCATTTGGCGTTCACACTCAAATACGGTTACGGCGATTTTCTTATCAATTTTGTGCCATGGGTCATATTCTTGAAAAGGCTCGGTAATAATGCGAAAGCCCTTATCAGAAATAACTTTATTGTACACCTCCAAATAGCTTTTTCCATTTCCATCTATTAAAACACCATCGTTGATTAATAACTTTTCATAATTATCAATAATAGCTTTGATGTCATAACCCTCTTGTTGATATTTTGAATCATAACATTGTTGGAGTATGTCATCAAGTTGAAAAGATTGTTCATTACACGATGTGATGAGAAAAGCAAATGACATAATGTAAATGAATCTATTTTTTTTCATAATCTTCCTTAAACTTATATCCACCGATACTGAATCCAGTTCAGCACAGGTAACGAATTTCGTTGAAAAAACCGTGACATGCAATGGGGTAAGTGACTGATTTATGTAGAGTTATCAACACTATTCATGATGGCAGCCTGTCATTTCGAACGGATGTGAGAAATCGAAAGAAGGCGAAGAGATTTCTCCATCGTCGGTGCCCTCCTCATTTCGAAATGGCGATAATCATAAAAACTGTTGATTTGTCATTCCTGTGAAAACGGGAATCCACCTACAATATAGTTTGTAGTAAACACCCTTGCATACCTCGACTACCTGCCTGCGGTAGGCAGGCGCTCAGTATCCAACTAGCATCATCAATTGGATTTATTTCTTCGCCTCGACCAATTCCAGTTGGTCCACGCTTACATTGGTGGTGAACATTCCGTAGTTGACCACGGCCTTGCCTTTTTCCAGGGTATCGATACTGCCTACGGCTTTGCCATCCTGCAAGCGCACGCGGTCGCCCACTTTAAACACAGGTCGGGGTTTGTTCTTTTCGGCCTGGATTTCTTTCTTCTTTTTGATCTTTTTCTCTACCCGCACCTTTTTGATCTGTTGCTCCAATTCTTGGGCCACTTGCTGTTGCTCCTGCTGTTTCGCTTTGGCCTTTTTGGCCGTGGTCTTTCTGCGTTTGCTGTTTTCGGTTTCCACAATGCGAAGCATTTCAGAAATCAAGGGGCGCTTTTTCTTGTCGATAAAGTATTTTTCGGCGGCGGTGTTCACCTTGTTGCCCAATTGAATCATCCGTTGGTTGTGGTCGTACATCTCCTGATAGCTCTCCAACTTGGACTTGATCTTGGAATTCAGCTTTTCCAACCGCTCGGATTCTTCACGCGCCTTGATTTCCTCTTCCTTCAGCTTGGAGCCTGTTTCCACCATTTTGCTGCGCTCTTTCTGCAGTTTGGCAATGGTGGCATCAAACCGGACCTTGCCGCGTTCAATTTTCTTCTTCGCCTTGTTGATCAAGGAATAGGGGATACCGTTCTTTTGGGCCACCTCAAACGTAAAGGAACTGCCCGCTTCGCCCAATACCAATTGGAAAGTGGGTTCCAGCGTTTTGGCGTTGAACAGCATATTGGCATTGGTGGCATGCGGCAACTCGTTGGCCAAGGCCTTGAGATTGGCGTAGTGTGTGGTGATGACCCCATAGGCTTCGCGCTCGTAAAAGACCTCCAAAAAGGCTTCCGCCAAAGCACCGCCCAATTCAGGGTCGCTACCCGTTCCAAACTCATCGATGAGGAATAGCGTCCGTTCGTTGCATTTCCGCAGGAAGCGGTTCATGTTCTTGAGCCGATAACTGTATGTACTTAAATGATTTTCAATGGATTGATTATCGCCAATATCCGTTAAGATTTGATCAAAAAAGCAGACAGAACTACGTTCGTGCACGGGTATCAGCATCCCGCTTTGAAGCATGACTTGAAGTAGTCCGATGGTCTTTAGCGTGATACTTTTTCCGCCCGCATTGGGCCCGGAAATGACGATAATACGGTTTTCCGTATGCAGTTTAATGGTCTGTGGCCAGGTCTTTTCGTTCTTTCGTTTGTTGGACAAGTAGAGTAGGGGGTGGAAGGCATCCCTCAGATACAGTTCCCGCTCCTCGTTGATTTCGGGCAACAAACCGTTCATTTCGTTGGCATACTTGGCCTTGGCCGCGGTAATGTCGGTTTCCGCCAAGTAGGATTGGTAGGCTTTCAACAGTTCCAAATAGGGCCGAATCTGGTCCGTTAACTGGTTGAGGATACGTTGGATCTCTTCCTTTTCCTCAAACTCCAGATTGCTCAGCTCGCGGGTGTGCGAAAGCGTAGCTTCCGGTACTATGTAAACAATGCTTCCGGTTTTGGAGGTGCCCATCACCGTGCCTTTCACCTTTTTGCGGTGCATGGCTTTTACGGCCAACACCCTACGGTTTTCCATGACGGATTCCCGGATTTCGTCCAAAAAGTCCAAGGATTGGTAGCGGCCCAAGGCACTGCTAAAACTTTGATTGATCTTGCTCCGTACTTCGTTGATCTGCATTCGAATCAAACGGAGGTCGTTGGAAGCGGAATCCTTGACTTCACCGAATTTGTCGATCACCGCATCTATCGCATCCGGAATCTCGGGATGCAGCTCCAGTCCATTGACCTTATCAAAAAGCAAAGGATAGTATTCCTTGAATTTTTTAAAGAATTTCTGGTGGATTTCCACGGTTTTGCAAATCCCCCCGATTTTTCGGAAACCAGTGATTTCCAAAGTGCTGTTGTCAATCTTTAACAGGCCCAGTTCACTGTTGATGTGGTCAAAACCATGATTTGGAATGCGGTTGTCGTTGGAAAAAGAGGCCAAATACTCCGAGGTTTGCCCCAATACGGCCATCAATTCCTCTTTTTTTCGATACGGTTGGATGTCCAACGCCCGTTCCTTGCCCAATTCGGTATTGCAGCGTACAGCGAGTTGGGTCAATACGGTCGGGAATTCGAGGTCTTGAAGTGTTTTGGAGTGAATGTTTCGCATCTTTTTCTACTAGCAGCGCAAAGATAGGATTTTGAAGTGTTTTGTAACCGTAGTGCCTGTAAAAACAATTGGCATTACGTACTTTTGACATCCACTGAAAACGAATCAACCCATTACAAAGTGATGAGAGGCGATAACACGGTAATCTATATTATTGCAGCGGTGATTTTGTTGCATTTTGTAGCCGGTATTGGCTATTTGATCTATAAATTGACCAAAAAGAAGTAAGAAACGGCATGAACGTGAACATTGAACCTAGCTGGAAAGCGCAGTTGGACCGGGAATTTGAACAAGCTTATTTTCAGGATTTGGCAACATTCGTGAAACAGGAATATCAAAATCATACCTGTTACCCAAAGGGTAAGGACATTTTTTCTGCTTTTGACCATTGTCCGTTCCAAGAAACCAAGGTGGTGATCATAGGGCAGGACCCGTACCATGGGCCCAATCAGGCCAATGGCCTGTGTTTTTCCGTGAAGGATGGCATCCCACACCCACCATCCTTGGTGAATATTTTTAAGGAAATCAAAGTGGATGTGCAAAAACCTTATCCGAAAAGCGGCAATTTAGAGCGCTGGGCGGAGCAGGGGGTGCTGTTGCTCAATGCTACCCTAACCGTGCGGGCCCATGAAGCGGGCAGTCATCAAAATAAAGGCTGGGAACGCTTTACGGACGCGGTCATTCAAACGGTTTCCACCGAACTGGAAGGAGTGGTGTTTTTGCTTTGGGGCGGGTTCGCGAAGAAAAAAGCAAAGCTTATCGACAAAACCAAGCATCATATCCTCACATCGGGACACCCTAGTCCTTTGAGCGCTAACCGAGGTCTGTGGTTTGGCAACCAGCATTTTAGTGCCACCAACAAATTGCTGGCCCAAATGGGGAAAGAGCCGATTGATTGGTGACATCTGTCACCCCTTGTCTTTCGACTCCGATGGACCAGACATCACTTTTTGAAAAACTATCTCCAGAGGAAGTGTGATGCATCCTGAACCTCCGCTATCAAATTCAGGTTGTGTAGTCTGGCTTGTACTTCATTGACGGTCTTGTCGGAGAGTTGTTCCTGTCCCCAGTGGGTTTTGGAAAGCCATTGTTGGATATCCTCCAATTGCTGTTCGTAGCGGTTGGCCAAGGTTCTGTCGATACTGGGAATTTGTTTGAATTCCACGGTATAGGTATTGATCACTTCCAAAATGTGTTTTACCAAGCCCTCATTCGCTTGTAAAAAGCTATTGTTTGCTGCAATCACAAAGCAGGGCCATGGAGTAGGGCAGTCGCCAACGCGTTTGAAGATTCCTTTGTCCACCAACGGTTTTGTGGTAAAATGTTCCCACATAAAATAAGCGCGGGAACCCTGAGTTAAGCTTTCCACGGCACCATCGAGGTTGTTGATGATCTCAAATTGAAGGTTTCCTGTGTCCCAACCTTGGTTTTGCGCATTGATGTAGGCCATAAGATGGCTTCCACTTCCCATGCGGCTGATGGCTACTTTATCATGTTGCAATGAAGCAATCGAAGTTCTGTCGCTGTTGGCTGCTACGTGGATACCCCAAAGGAGGGGGGACGACACGTAGGTTTGCACAATTTTACTTGGATTGCCTTGGGAGATGCTCTTGATGATGCCTTCGGTGAGGATAATGCCCATATCGGCTTCGCCATCTTGAAGCATTTGGGTCATTTTGCCCGTTCCTTCGGGTATATCGGTCCATTGGAGCTTAATTCCCCTGTCTTCGAAAGCGTTGTCTTCCATAGCTAAATGCCAAGGCAGATTAAAATGCTCTGGAACCCCAATGATGCGTACCTTTTTCATATAGTTTTGTGCTTAGAAATCTAAAAATAGGATGCCGTTTGGTATCTGTCAAAAAAACCCATCCAAAAAATTATACCAGTTGACTATTGGAGAGGTGTTCCAAGGTAAACTGTATCAGCTCATCAATGGTTCGATGTCCATTTTTGGAAAACTCCCCAGTGGCCCTGTTGGCCAAGATAGCATTGAGCGAAACAGCACGGTGTCCATGTAATTTAGCGAGGCCATAGATACCAGAAGTCTCCATTTCTAGGTTGGTAATCTGCCTCCCATCATATGAAAAACCAGCTAATTTCTCATTAAAGTCCGCGATGGCGGGCGCTAGTCGCAACGACCTTCCTTGTGGCCCATAAAAACCTGAATTAGTTGCGGTTATGCCAAATCGTATACGATTATGAGTAAATTGATTGGCTAAATCTTGGTCAAAATCAACAGCATAGGGGTGGATTTGGTAGTGGCTCCAGCCCAGGTAATCGCTCAAGACCTTTTCCAAGACTTGGTTTTTGATGTGTCCACCATCGTAGAAGTGTAGCAAATTATCAAACCCGACACCTGTACTGCTCATCACAAAGGAGTCTACGGGAATATTGGCCTGCAGAGACCCAGATGTACCGACCCGTATAAAATTCAGTGTTCTTTTCTGCTGTTTGATTTCCCTTGACTCGAAATCGATATTGGCCAGCGCGTCCAATTCATTAAAAACGATGTCAATATTGTCCGTGCCAATGCCTGTGGAGATTACGGTGATGCGTTTCCCGGAATAGGTACCCGTGTGGGTTACAAATTCCCGCTTTTGTTTCTTGATTTCTACTGTATCAAAGTATTTGGAAACCGCCTGCACGCGATCGGGATCGCCGACGGTGATAATGGTGTCTGCAATATCCTCTGGAAGAAGATTGAGATGGTAAATGCTCCCATCAGCATTCAGAATCAGCTCTGAATTGCCCAGTGAAGCATCCATAAATTAAAGTTTCAGGATTCGTTCGGTGTCCGTGTTGTATAGGAAGTTATACTTTAATGAACCCCCCAAATACATTTGATTATCACGTAGTTCCGAATAGTAGTTTGTCTCCTGTTTGAGCACGTGCAATCCTTTTTTGGTCAACTTGACCGGATTAAAGGAGCTGAACAATGGCTTTAGGGAGGTAATCATTCGGTCGTATTGGGTGTCTCCAAATCCGTAATAGCCTTGGTTGGCCAAAAGGTTGCCCATCAATTCCTTTTTGGATTTTGGTTTTTGTTCCTTGGCCACTTCCAAGATGTGGTTTTCCAAGTCGTTCAATCCATTTTTGATGGTAGGGAAGCGTTTTAAATGGGTTTTAAGCGCCTCTGAGAGGTATTCAAACTGGAAATCGTTGTTGGCCATTTGGTTTTCCAAACGGATTGGATTATCGCTGCAATAGAGTTGCCAAATGTAGTCGGCGTATTCAATATCGTCCTGAGAAAGCACCTTTCTGTTGTCATACAGCTCCATCAATTTGGCATCACTAAGTTCGTTTAGGCCATATAGTTTAGTGGAGCCTTCCACTTTACCACTGCAAACCAAGGATACTTCGGCATGTCTACGGTGGGTTTTGAGCCAACTGAGCACCGCCAGCATATTGATCTGGCAAAAAAGGTCGTACTCGAACCACAGCACAATATGATCTTGCTGCTTGTGATTACAAAGCGATCGATATTCTTTGAGGGTTTTTTCGATGAACCACGATTTGGAAATCTTGTAGTTCTTGTTCAAAAATTCGAACCTAGTCTTCCAGAAGGATTCGCTACCTACTGTGGAGAGGGTCTTGCCTTCGCAAAGCATTTCCCTCCAGGTGATTACATCTCCCTTAAATTGCAAAGATTGTAACCTAGACGTGAAACTGTCCCCGTTGGTTATGTGCAACAGTGATTTCATTTTCAGTTTAGTTTTCGTTGGTTAGGAAGAATAAAAGTAATGTTTAAAGCAGGAATTCAAAAATTTTTTCACAAAACATTGGTCTGGAATGCAAGTTTTTAACAAGAATTAAAAATGTAATCGATTTTTTGTTAAATCCTTTGATTATCCGCCCACTCGCTTCACCGAGAAGCCGTTTTTCTTTAGAAAATCCATGATTTTGTCGCGATAATCCCCTTGGATGATGATGGATTCATTTTTGAAACTACCGCCCACACCTAGTAGTGTTTTCAGGTCTTTGGCCAGTTTTTTGAAATCGCTATCGGCCCCATTGTAGCCTTCGATGATGGTGACGGGCTTCCCTTTGCGTTTTTCGTATTTACAGATAATCGGATCGTCCTGAAGCCAATAGGGCGACTTTTCTTCATTAGTTTCCGGCGTTTCTTCCGGTTCGTGATCGGGAAAAAGGTTTTTTAACTGGTCTTTAAGGTCCATGCTTACTTTTTTACGAGTCCTAATTCAATCAAGCGCTCGTGTAAATATTCCCCAGCGGTAATATCTGCAAACCCTTTAGGGTTGTTCTCGTCAATGCAGTTTTCAAGACAATTTAAGGGCATATCGCTCACGGGGTGCATAAAGAACGGCACAGAGTAGCGGGAAGTGCCCCAAAGCTCTCTTGGAGGATTCACCACTTGGTGTATGGTCGATTTCAATTTATTGTTGGAAAGTCGTGACAGCATATCGCCCACATTGATCATCAATTGATCGGGTTGAGCAATAGCATCCACCCAGTTGCCTTGGTGGTCCTTTACTTGTAATCCCTTCCCGTGGGCGCCCATCAGCAAGGTAATCAGGTTAATGTCGCCGTGCGCTGCCGCTCTCACGGCATTTTTGGGCTCTTCGGTAATGGGCGGATAGTGGATGGGCCGCAAAATGGAGTTGCCATTTTTGATGTAGTCGTCAAAATAGGTTTCCTCCAAGTCCAAATGAAGCGCCAATGCCCGGAGTACGTACTTCGCCGTTTTTTCCAGCATTTTATAAGTTTCTTTGCCTACTTCATTAAAATCGGGAAGCTCCTCCACGATGACGTTGTCCGGGTATTCCTCTTTTAATTGTGGATTATCCTCTACATATTGGCCAAAATGCCAAAACTCCTTCAGGTCGCCCTCTTTTTTTCCTTTGGCATGCTCCTTTCCGAAGGAAGTGTAGCCGCGTTGCCCTCCAATACCTTCAATCTCGTATTTGTCCTTTACCTCTTGCGGAAGATGGAAGAACTTTTTGATTTCCGCGTACAGGTTGTCTACCAGCTCGTCCGATAAAAAATGTCCACTTAGTGCCACAAAGCCAATATCTTCAAAAGCGGCGCCTATTTCTTTGACAAACTTTTCTTTTCTTTTGGGGTCGCCCGAGACAAAATCGCTCAGGTCTACGCTTGGAATCGCACTCATATCGTCATCTTTGATGTAGCGTCAAAAATAAGGAATTAAGCCGAGGGTTTTGGAATTTTTGAATGGTTTTGAACGTCTTTTTACTACTTTTAACCAACCTAATTTTTAAATATGAGGTATCATGTAGGCAACTTGGAACAAGAGAAGTTGCTGGAACTGTACAAAGGAATGTTGAAGCCTCGAATGATCGAGGAAAAAATGTTGATTCTCCTCCGTCAGGGCAAAATATCCAAATGGTTTAGCGGCATCGGCCAAGAGGCCATTTCCGTAGGCGTGACCAACGCCCTAAAGACCAGTGAGTATATTCTGCCCATGCACCGAAACTTAGGGGTGTTCACTTCGCGTAACATTCCATTGCACCGACTCTTTGCGCAATGGCAGGGCAAGCAAAGCGGCTTTACGAAAGGTAGGGACCGAAGTTTTCATTTCGGTACCCAGGAATATAAGATCGTGGGGATGATCTCCCACTTGGGGCCGCAATTGGGAGTGGCCGATGGCATTGCCTTGGCCGATATGCTACGCAGGAAAAAGCGGGTGACCGCCGTGTTTACCGGGGAAGGAGCTACCAGTGAGGGGGATTTCCACGAAGCGCTCAACGTTGCCTCTGTTTGGAACCTTCCTGTGCTTTTTTGTATCGAGAACAATGGCTACGGATTGTCCACGCCCACCAACGAACAGTACAATTGTGAGCATTTGGCGGATAGGGCCAAAGGCTACGGTATTGAATCACGGATCATTGACGGCAACAATATATTGGAGGTGTATGCCAAGGTGGATGAGCTGTGCAATGCTATCCGAAGAAGACCACGGCCAGTGCTCTTGGAATTCAAGACCTTTCGGATGCGTGGGCACGAGGAGGCCAGCGGCACCAAATACGTTCCGGATAAGTTGATGAAGGAATGGGCCAAAAAGGATCCCATTGCCAATTATGAAAGCTTTTTGTTGGAGCAAGGTCTGATTTCCCAAGAGAATATCGAGCGCATCAAGGAGGAAATCAGCGAGGAAATCAATTCGAATTTACAGTTGGCGTTTGATGAACCTGAGATTTCATCGGATGAAAGTAAAGAATTAGAAGATATCTATCAAAAATTTGAATATCAACCTATTGAACCTAAATCAAACACCAAGGAAGAACTGCGATTTGTCGATGCCATTTCGCAAGGTTTGGAGCAATCCATGTATCGCCATAACGAACTCATCATTATGGGACAGGATGTGGCGGAATACGGCGGTGTCTTTAAAATTACCGAAGGTTTTGTGCCCAAATTTGGGCGGAGCCGTGTACGAAATACGCCCATTTGTGAATCCGCGATTGTCTCTACTGCCATGGGTCTTTCTATTAATGGAATGAAGGCCGTTGTGGAAATGCAGTTTGCTGATTTTGTGAGTTCAGGGTTCAATCCGATTGTCAATTATCTGGCCAAAACACATTACCGCTGGAACGAAAAAGCGGACGTTGTGATACGAATGCCCTGCGGAGGAGGGGTAGGTGCGGGTCCGTTCCATTCACAGACCAATGAGGCGTGGTTTACCAAAACCCCTGGGCTTAAAGTAGTCTATCCTGCATTTCCCGATGATGCCAAGGGACTTTTGAATACCGCGATCAATGACCCTAATCCCGTGTTGTTCTTTGAACATAAAGGTTTGTACCGTAGCGTAAAGGGAGAAGTGCCCGCCGATTATTATACCTTGCCGTTTGGTAAGGCGAGGTTGCTCCAAAAGGGCGATTCCATTACCGTGGTGACCTACGGTGCAGGTGTGCACTGGGCTTTGGAAACATTGGAAAACCACCCAGAAATTGATGCCGACCTGCTAGATCTGCGCACGCTTCAACCTTTGGATACCGAAGCAATCTATGATTCGGTCAAAAAAACAGGGAAACTCATCATACTTCAGGAAGACACCCTTTTTGGCGGAATAGCCAGCGATATTTCGGCCATGGTGATGGAGCATTGTTTTGAATATTTGGATGCACCGGTAAAGCGGGTAGGGAGTCTGGAAACGCCCGTTCCCTTCGCCAAGTCGCTGGAATCCAATTACTTGCCCAAAAATAGGTTTGAACAGGAATTACTCGAATTATATCGGTATTAAAATGAGCGACTTAGCTGTTTTTTTAATACTTTAACAACTAGAAATACGTCCCCAATCGTATATTTTTTGAACATTAACTTAATACTTATGATGAAACGATCACTTTTATTGATGACCATGATGGGCTTATTGCTCTCATCGTGTTCCGTTTCCAAAAGCGCTAGAACACAACGCAATCTGTTCAGCGGTTCTTGGAATTTGGACAATGTGTATTACCAAAACAATTCAGGAAACTTTAAATCTACCTTATTCAACGATGCGGAGGATATCTGCTTCGAAGGCAGTCAATGGTTTTTCCGGGACAACAACAGTACTGGGCGATATACCATTGCACAGAGCTCGCTCTGCCAAGGCGGAGACCGTTTTTTTAGATGGTCCGTGGTGGAACCGGAACAGAATTATCAGAGCCAACTTCAGTTTAAATTTATCGATGAAAACCGGAAGGATATTTCAGGTGGTTATGGCTACCGTTTGAACATTGTTAGCCTGTCCGAGCAATCCATGACCTTGAACTCCAACGTCTCTGTGGATGGTCAGCCTGTGACCATTGTTTACGAATTCTCAAAAAGATAATTAGATGAAAAATATAGTTTTAAAAGGAGCGGTGGCCTTTATGGCGCTATCCATGATCATTAGTTGCGACGCCGTTAAAAATGCAAACAACACCCAAAAAGGAGCTGCCATTGGCGCCGGTAGCGGCGCAGTAATTGGTGGTGTTATCGGCAATAATGTAGGAAAGGGCAATACCGCTTTGGGCGCCATTATCGGTGCTGTTGTAGGTGGTGCTGCCGGAGGTTATATCGGTAACCGAATGGACCGTCAGGCCGAGCGTATCGAGGAAGAAATCCCAGGTGCAGAGGTACAACGTGTCGGTGAGGGGATCAACGTGACCTTTAGCGGAGAAAACGGTGTCTATTTTGATACCAATAAAGCCGATATCAAGGGAGCTTCTGCCGCTACTTTGGATAAATTGGCAGGAATCTTTAAAGAGTATCCCAAAACCAATATTTTAGTGGAAGGCCATACCGATAGCGATGGGGCTGCCGAATACAATATGAGCCTATCCCAACGTAGGGCACAATCTGTGACCTCCTATTTGATTTCAAAGGGAATCTCCAGCGGACGCTTTACCACCAAGTGGTATGGTGAGGAGCAACCTGTGGAAAGCAATGAGACCGCTGCGGGTAAAGCGGCAAACCGTCGTGTGGAGTTGGCCATTATTGCCAGCGAGGAGCTTAAGGAGGAAGCCCGCGAGCAAACTGGTAATTAAACAATTTTACCACATACAAATTGAGAAAGGTCCGGAAAATCCGGGCCTTTTTTTATGAATGTTAAATAAACCATTAAATGTTAGTTAAGTCCAGCAAGATTTAGCGGATTTTGTTTAACTTAATGGTTGTCAATTCATTAATGTTAAAATTTCAACCCCTATATGAGCCACTTGACCCACTATAGTACCAAAGAGCAACAAGCATTGGTGATGCGGGTGGAACGCAATCATAGAATGGTGCAGCGACTCAACGAAAAGTTGAAATCCTATACCCACGAGCCCAAATGCCCCAAAAGGTTCGAAAAGTTTTACGAATTGAACAAAAGCATTCAGAACTTCAAAAAATACGATGCCCGTATCATGACCATCATCCGCCAGCGGCATCTTGATTTTAGCGACCTCGACCAAAGCGAAGTGGAAAACCACATCAGACGCTTTAAAAAGTTGGAGAGTGATTTCGCCTCGTATTTGTTGGAGCTGGACAAGCCCCTTTAAAAATCTCCGATTTATTTTTGACCCAATTCGCCGGGCCATAGTAGTTTCTTTTTGAAACATGCGTAATATTGCAGCGCAGTTAAACCAGCTTGCTATGGGAAAATCCTCAAATTCGGCCTTGGTGATACTGGCATTTTTTGCCATTTACGTCATTTGGGGCTCTACCTATTTGTTGAACAAGATTGCGGTATTGGAACTGGAGCCCTTTATGCTGGCGGGTTGCCGCTTTATCGTGGCAGGGCTTTGCATTTTCCTTTTGGCAAAAATTATGGGAATCAGCCTTAGCATCACCAAAAAACAACTCTGGAATACCATTATTGCGGGCGTACTTTTTTTAAGCATTGGGAACGGCTTTGTCGTTTGGGCATTGCGGTATGTGGATACCGGCTTTGCCGCTTTGGAAATCTCCGCTCAACCTCTGATTATTCTGTTATTGATGCGCATCCTGCAAGGGAAAAAGATACAGCCCATGTCCATGGTCGGGGTACTCCTGGGTATTTTGGGCATTTATCTTTTGGTAAGTCAAAAACAGATCATTGCGCAAGAAGAATCCATTTTGGGGATGGTGACCATCTTCTTCTGTTTGGTCTGTTGGGCCTATGCCAGTCTTTTTGTGGCCAAAGCCGATCTTCCCACCAATTATTTTGTGAACACCGGCTATCAAATGTTCTTCGCTGGCATCATTTTGGGGCTGATGAGCCTTGCCTTCGGCGAGGAATGGTCATCACCCTTGGGCTGGAGTACCGAAGTCCAAGTCTCCATGCTCTTATTGGTTTTTTTGGGAAGCATCGTGGCCTTTACCTCTTTTAACTACTTGCTCAAGGCCGTTTCCCCGGAAAAGGTGGCTACTTCCACCTACGTAAATCCCATTGTGGCCCTTATGCTGGGATGGTATTTTTTGGATGAACAGATTACCCTGCAGTCCATAGTGGCGGCCGTAATCTTGTTAACGGGGGTGTATTTCATCAACACCAAGAAAACACTGGCCATCTTCGAGCGCTTCAAACGTTAAGACTGCGTTATTTTTTGAGGGATTGACACCGCTTTTTTGTATTTTCTAGGGGCTAAAAAACCATAATGAGATGAAGACTACAGCAAAAATCGGGGCTTTTATGCTACTACTGGTGACCCTTGCCTGTGCATCCAACAAGAATAGTGCAACCCCAGAAGAAATAGCCGCACTGGACGAAATGATAGAGAATCGAAATTTTGAAATTCAAGCCCTATGGGCACGGCCCATGCCGAGCCAAGGGATGAACAATATTACCAATGCCGGATTGCTGCCCTTTGGAAGTACGGCCAATCGTATCGATATTACCACAACGGGTGGATACTTGCGCATGGTAGGGGATACCGTTAAGGCGGACCTTCCGTATTTTGGTGAAAGACAAATGGGCGGGATGTACAACCAGAACAAGGCTGGAATCCAGTTTGATGGTGTGCCCAAGGAGATTTCCTTTTCATCCAATAAAAGGGAGACCGGAAAAATTATGCGGTTTACCATTAACGATGATTTGGAGAACTACCAAGTGTACGCGCAGCTCTTCCCCAACGGAAATGCCTTGTTGACCATCTCAAGTTCACATCGCAGGAATATCGGGTATCAGGGGAACGTCTCCAAGTACGAGAAAAAAGAGTAGGAGGCTAAGTGCGTGGTAGCCATATTGGTGTACTGCATCAATATTTTAAATGCACCCATTCAATATCCAAATCCAAACCGCTTCCGCTTTCCATGATTTTATCATAGCTTTAAGCTTTCAGAAACCAAAACACCTAAAAAATCAAAATGAAAATGAATCAATTGACCTTCAGGTCTTTGTTGCTACTGATGTTTTCCGTAGTTATTCTTTCCTGTAAAGACAACTCGGAAAACAAAAAAGAAGCTTCGGAAGAGAATGCCGAAACCACTACGGAAACAGCATACACGGGAAATTTACCATTGGATAGACTCAACCTTCCCGAAGGATTCCACATTGACACCTATGTCGAAAACTTGGAGGGCGCCCGTTCCATGGCCATGGGGCCTGATGGCACCTTGTTCGTAGGAACCCGCAACGAAGGAAAGGTTTATGCCGTAAAGGATACCGATGGGGATTACAAGGCCGATAAAACCTACACCATTGCCACCGATTTGGAACAGCCCAATGGCGTAGCGGTGAAAGATGGCGCTCTTTATGTGGCCGCCGTAAGCCGTCTCTTCAAATACTCGGATATTGAATCCCAGCTGGAGAATCCACAAGAACCCGAATTGATTTACGATGACTATCCCACCGAATTTCATCATGGTTGGAAGTACATTGCCTTTGGACCCGATGATAAATTGTACGTGCCCGTAGGCGCTCCCTGCAATATTTGCGACAGTGCAACAGTGGACAAGCGTTACGCTTCCATCACCCGAATGGACCCCGATGGCAGCAATCGCGAAATAGTGGCCCATGGGGTTCGAAATACTGTTGGTTTTACCTGGCATCCCGAAACCCAAGAACTGTGGTTTACCGATAATGGTCGGGATATGATGGGCGATGATATACCCCCTTGTGAACTGAACAAATTGACCGAAGTGGGCCAACACTTTGGCTATCCCTTCTGCCATGGCGGCACCATAAAAGATCCCGAATATGGGGACCAGCGTCCCTGTTCCGATTTTGTGCCACCAGTACAGCCCTTGGGTCCGCACGTAGCACCCTTGGCGGTTAAATTTGCCAAAGGCCCCATGTTCCCCGAAGCGTACCAAGGACATGCGCTAATTGCAGAACATGGCTCTTGGAACCGTTCGTCGAAAATCGGCTACAGAATCACCATGGTAAAATTGGAAAATGGAAAAGCCGTTAGCTATGAACCATTTATTGATGGTTGGTTGGACGAGGAGGCCCAAGAAGCCTTTGGGCGTCCGGTAGACCTGTTGTTCTTGGAAGACGGCTCCTTGCTTATCTCGGATGATGAGGGCAAAGCCATTTACAGGGTCACCTATAAAGGATAAAACATAACGATTTTAGAGAAGGTACTTGGGAATGGACATTTGCTCCATTTTCCAAGTACTTTTTTTTTGGTCTGGGTCGGTCACCTCTACAAAGAACAAATCTGATCGGCCGTCGTCCGAACGAAGGTGCTCTACGGTATAGATGCATCCCCTGTAACGGAATACGTATTCAGCGCCAGCACCGTCCTCATTTTCAGTAATGGTTCCCTGGCGAAGAATCAAATTGGGTTTGGCCAAAATGCTGTTGCTCTTGTGCCAGCACAAATAACGGACTTCACCCGAGCACATAAGGTCGATACGAATGGTGAACTGATCATCGCCACAATAGGCCAAAATACGTTCAATGCTAGTGTCTCTCCAATAGATGGCTCAGTAGGTTTTAATAAGGTTTGGAGTCTTCTCGAACGGTCAAAAAATGACTGTATTGCTTCAAACAGGGTATTTTTTGGTAAAGATGGCCCCGAACATCCAACCGATCATGAAGATGATACAGCCCAACAGAATCAAACAAATAATTTGTAAGGTATTTATGGTATCAATTATAGTCATACTCTTTAAATTTTTATAAGCAAGCTACACAATGTGCAATAATTTTTCGCAGCCAATTGACGGATGCCCCTTTTGATCTGACGAATGGCCCTTCCCGATCCATGGATGCGATTTTTGCCTCTTTCCAAAAGTGCCCAAAAAGGGAAAATTGTCCATTCACTGGCGAAGTCCGTCCATTTTTCCGAAACTGCGATTGCCGCAACTTTGTTCCATCAAAAATTAAGTTGAATCAGTAAAATAAAATACCATGAAAAATTTGATGCGAACAGTAACATTGTTCCTATTTACCATTACGGGTGTGTTTGCCCAATTGCCAGAACCCGGATTCACTATTGACGGTTCCACCGCCATTGTGATCACCGACCCACAAAACGATTTCCTGAGTCCCGATGGTGTGGCCTGGGGTGCCGTGGGGCAAAGCGTGCAGGAAAACAACACCATTGAGAACTTGGAGACCATTTTTAAATTAGGGGAACAGTACAACATCCCAGTTTTTATCTCTCCCCATTATTATTATGAGCACGACCATGTGTGGAAGTTCGAGGGAACCCTCGAAAAATTGATGCACAACATCAGCATGTTCGATCGTGGGGACCAACTCAATGTGGAAGGTTTTGAAGGTTCCGGTGCCGATTGGTTGCCCCGTTACAAAAAATACATTGAAAAGGATAGGGTAGTGGTCACCAGCCCGCACAAAGTGTTCGGTTCCGAATCCAACGATTTGGCCCTACAATTGCGCAAACAAGGCGTGGACAAGGTGATCTTGGCCGGAATGTCGGGTAACCTATGTGCCGAATCGCACATGAGGGAATTGGTGGAGAACGGTTTTGAGGTGGCCGTGGTGGGCGATGCCACCGCTTCTGCCAAATTGCCTGGATTGGATGGCGACCAAGCTGCCCAAACCAATTATAAAATGATTTCCAGCCGGGTGTTTACCACAGACGAATTGGTGAAAGAGCTCAAAATGCATCCGGTGAAATAAGTTTTCATGTGGTTGATGTTGAAGTGGAGTGGCAAGGGGCCGGACCGTAGGTTCGGTCCTTTGTTTTTTTGTTGAAGCACCTCATTCTGAATCCCATCCAGTTTTGGACAAATCGTTATGAGAACCTGAAACCTGCTATTGCCGGCAGGCAGGCAAGTTCGGGTCGACGGAAACCAACTTTTTGCCCATCGAGGGAAAATTGTCCAAGGACTTGCGCCATCTGTCCATTTTATCCCAGCCCACAGCGCCCCACCTTTGTCATGTCAAAAGTTGACAAGCAAATCATAAATCAAAAACAGAAAGTTATGACACGTTTACAAGCATTAGATCCTAAGGAAGCAACCGGAAGATCCAAAGAATTATTTGAAGGCATCCAAGGCAAATTGGGCATGGTTCCCAATATGATGCGTACCATGGGGAACTCCCCAGCCGTTCTGGAAGGTTATTTGAACTTGAGCGATGCCCTGGGCAAAGGGTCCTTGGGCGGAAGATTGGGCGAACTCATCGCCTTGACCGTTGCCGAGTCCAACGCCTGTAACTACTGCCTTTCCGCACACTCCTTTATCGGGGAAAAGTTGGTGGGTATCGACACCACTACGCTCCAATCCGCTAGGGACGGCATCAACTCCGACCCCAAAGTGGCCGCAGCGCTTCAGTTTGCCAAGAACTTGATCTCCAAAAACGGACGGGTATCCTCCGAAGATGTGGAAACCGTAAAAGCTGCCGGTTTTTCCGATGGAGCCGTGGGCGAGATCGTAGCGCACGTAGCCTTGAACATATTGACCAATTATTTCAACAATACGGCCAATACCGATATCGACTTTCCCGTGGTGGAAGCCGCAACGGTATAGCCAATAACCTTTAAAATTAGAAACGATGAAAACAATTAAAAATCTAGCATTTTTGGGATTGCTGTTCTTCGCTGTGATCAGCGTAAACGCCCAGACCCCTCCGGTAGATGATAACGGCCTTGCCATTGGCGGGTACGATGTGGTTGCCTATTTTTCAGGAGCACCCCAAAAAGGGAGCAAAAGTTATGCGGTAAAGCACCATGGTGCCACCTATTACTTTGCCAACAGGGCGAACCAAAGCGCCTTTAAACAATCGCCCAACCAATATTTGCCCCAGTTTGATGGCTACTGTGCTTGGGGTGTGGGGGCCAAGGAGGCCAAGTTTCCCATCAACCCGGAAACCTACACGGTGATCGATGGTAAATTGTACCTCTTTTTTAATGGTCCGTTCAACGGGGAACCGTTCAACACCTACGAAGATTGGGGACAACGCACCACGGAGCTCAAAACGGCAGCACACGCCAATTGGCCCACGGTCAAAAACAGCAAGTAGTTTTAATTAGCTGATAAGGGTAGGGCCCCGCCATAGGTCCTGCCCTTTTTTTAATGCAAAAACATCACAGACATGGAAATAGAAAAAAAATATCCGCTGCCTCCCTTTACCGAGGCCAGCGCACGCGAAAAAGTACAATTGGCAGAAGATGCCTGGAACAGCCAGAATCCTGAAAAGGTAAGCAAGGCCTATACGGTGGACACCGAATGGCGCAACCGTTCGCAGTTCATCAATGGGCGCGAGGAAGTGGTCGCCTTTTTGACGGAAAAGTGGCAAAAAGAAAAAAATTACAAATTGAGAAAGGAACTATGGGCCTTTACCGACAATAAGATTGCAGTTCGTTTTGAATACGAATACCAAAATGCCGAAGGAGGGTGGATTCGCGCCTATGGAAATGAAAATTGGGAATTTAACGAGCATGGGCTGATGCAAAAGCGCTATGCCAGCATCAACGACCTGCCGATAGCCGAATCGGAGCGAAGACTTTAGTCATTTTTGGAGTTATGTCACTTCGAGCGCAGTCGAGAAGTCTTGAATCTCAATAGTAAAAATGCGGTCGAGACCGCTTAAAAGTGAGTGGTAATAAGGATTTCTCGATACCATTTTTGGACCCGGTCCAAAAACCACTCGAAATGACACCTTGGTTGATCATGGGCACCCCTGAAAGAACCGAAGTGACACAGAATTTTGAAAACCGTCAGTTCGAGTTTTTTCCGAAGGAAAAAGTATCGAGAACCAGGTTTTGCCATACAAGAAGGATTTCTCGATACAATTTTTGGACTGGGGTCCAAAAACCACTCGAAATGACACCTTGGTTGATCATGGGCACCCCTGAAAGAACCGAAGTGACACAGAATTTTGAAAACCGTCAGTTCGAGTTTT
>NZ_JACBZU010000010.1:0-2953 GCF_013407935.1 Allomuricauda sp. ARW1Y1 | reverse complement strand
CGAAGGAAAAAGTATCGAGAACCAGGTTTTGCCATACAAGAAGGATTTCTCGATACAATTTTTGGACTGGGGTCCAAAAACCACTCGAAATGACACTTTGGTTGATCATGGGCACCGCTGAAAGAACCGAAGTGTCACAGAATTTTGAAAACCGTCAGTTCGAGTTTTTTCCGAAGGAAAAAGTATCGAGAACAAGGTTTTGGCAAGTAATAAGGATTTCTCGATACCATTTTTGGACCCGGTCCAAAAACCACTCGAAATGACGCCTTGATTGATGTTGAGTACCGTAGAAAAAATCGACCTCACAACTGACAACTGCTAACTGATAACAGAACATACATGGACATCTACAACACCAACACGCTCATCGACGAACAGACCGGTAACCTGGCCTTTAAGCTTTCCGAATTTGAGGATGGCTGCCAGTTTTGCGATCTGCACCGGTTGAACCAGTATTCCTTGATCTGGATCAAAAAGGGGAGGGGTACCGCCCAAGTGGACTTTTCGGAGTACACGTTTACGGCAAACACCCTAGTTGCCGTAACGCCCTACCAACCTTTTGCCCTTACCGAGGAAGAACCGTTGGAGGGCGTGGTGTTGCAGTTCCATCCCGATTTTTTCTGCATCCACAAGCACCACGAGCAGGTGGCCTGCCACGGGGTACTGTTCAACAATATTTACAGCCCGCCCATGCTACAGGTTACGGACGATATCCAAAAGCAACTGGAGCTGCTCATCCAGCAGATGTATGCCGAGGTACAAAAACCGGAACTGGCGCAATACGAGCTGTTGGTCTCTTATCTGAAGATTTTTTTGATCACCACCTCTCGCGCCAAGGCCAAGCAACAGCCGGAAGCCTTGGAAGGCAGCCCGGACGAAAAGGAGCCCTTTATCCTGCAAAAGCTCAAAAACCTGATAGAGACGCACTACAAGACCATGCACTCTGCCGGGGAGTATGCCGATCTGCTCAACATAAGCCCCAAAGCCTTGGCGAAAATGACCAAGAACCACTTTAACAAGACCATGACCAACCTGATCAGCGAACGGATCATTATCGAGGCGAAGCGCGAGCTGTACCTTACCAACAAGACCGTAAAGGAGATTGCCTACGATTTGGGGTATGACGATGAGCACTACTTTAGCCGCTTTTTTAAGAACAATGCGGACATCTCGCCCAGTACCTATCGCGAAAATGTGGGCTTTGCCCGCGCCATGGCCTAAACCCACAATCCTATGAAAGCCCATGTGGAACACCAAACCCTGCCGCTGCCCTTTGGGCAGGTGTACGGCACCCTAAAGCAACGGATTACCGAGCACGGCTTTTTGCTGCTGCACGAAATTGACACCCAGGCTATTGTAGCCAAGCACGGCATTGCCATACCACCCTTACGGCAATTGCTCTTTTTTGAGCCCAAATACATTGCCCAAATCATGGCGAACGACCCTTTGGCCATCAATGATATCCCTTTAAAACTGGTACTGCAAGAAATGGATGCTAACACCACCCGACTGAGCTTTAAAAACCCGGTGGGCAGCTTGCATGATTATGGGTTAAAGCCTGAAATGGCGGAGGAGTTGTTGGAGCGGGTGAAGGGGATTTTGCAGTTTTAAGAGAAGTCGATTTTCGGAAGTATTGGATTTTTTGGGATGCTAGAGAAAGCTCTACAAAAGTTGTTATATATGTAGTTTATTCATTCAAGTAATTTAATGGTTTATTAATCAACATTTTACTGTTAATAAGTGTAAATTCTTTCCTATTAATTCTGAAATAAAAGCATTTAACTTTGAAAATATTTTTGAAAGTATATGCTTGAGCCCATTAGCGTAATAAATGCAATATCCGTTGATAGGGAAATCTACACCGATGGTCACAGTCCACTTCTAACTATAGGTGAAGATTATGAAAAATATGTTGTTAAAAACTCTAAAGGAAGAATACCTGCATTTGACCTTATTAATGAGTTTCTGGCTAACGGGCTCCTTCAATGTTTGAATATACCTACTCCTGAATGTGCTATCTTAAAAATTGATCGGTCACTTGTAATGGGGTATTCCAATAATCATCAAGCCAGATTTTATAACTATTCTTCTTTTGGGTCTAGAGTGATTTCCAAAAATTGGATTTGAATGAATTTACAGTTGCCAATAACAAGTCTGTTTTTAATAAACTTTACAATCCAATTGATATTTTAAGAATTGGTCTCTTTGATTTATGGGTGGCAAACGATGATAGAAAACCTACAAATCAAAATTTAATGCTTTCAATTGATGATGGTGGGAAGTATACCATTACTGCAATTGATCATGCATTCATCTTTGAAACTCTTGGTTATCAACACTTAAATCCAAAACACTTTTCTCCCTCAGTTAATGACCATATAATACTCTCAAATTTAGCCAAAATTGTAAAGCGCTATACGAACATTGATGCGTCATTCGTTAAATCAGAAAAAGAATATTTCTATTTTTGCCTTGAAGAATCACTAAAAAACTTTGAAAAGATCATTAATAATATCCCAATTGATTTGGGTTTAAACAATGACTTAACTAACTTTCTAAGTCAATTTCTATTCGATCAAGAAAGAAACGAAAAAGTGTTTGCCGAACATATATATAGGCTTTCAAACTAATGAAGAAATTTTATAGCATAGTAAAAATAGCGACCGACATGACGGTGAATGACAGTATTTCTACTGGAATCATTGTTAATGATGGCAGCAGGCTTTTGTTTAAATTTTCTGATTATAAGAAAAGTATAGCAAAAAAACTTTTTCAATCTGATTCTGTTGATATTGATTTTGCGATAAAGCAACTTGAAAAAAGAATTGAAGAAATTAATAAAAGTCTCAATTTAGAGGTGTAGCCTTCCCTAAAAATAGGACAGTTTAAAATTCAGATTTTCTAACTTTAAATTTTAACTGTCACATGAAAAAAAGCAAGTTTACCGAGAGCC
>NZ_JACBZU010000009.1 GCF_013407935.1 Allomuricauda sp. ARW1Y1 | reverse complement strand
GCGTTCATCCTGAGCCAGGATCAAACTCTTCATTGTATTTCCTTGAATGTCTGTCCGACACCCGGAAATCCCGAGTCCCCGCATCAAAATGGTTCTTTCTTAATTCTACGCTGTCGTTACAATATGTATATGAACTTCTTGTCTTTTTTCTTTCAAAACACCTCTTTCGGTCTTTCAAAAGCGCCTTGCCTTATCAGCTAAGCGGGTGCAAATATACGCACCTTATTTCCTTACCACAAAATGTTTTTCGATATTTTTTTTGAAAAAAATCCGATTAATTTCTAAGTGCTTGTTTTCCAGTGATTCCTTTTTACGATCTCCCAAAAAATTATGAAAAGAAATTCCAGACCAACCCAAATCTGATCACAAAATCACGATAGGGATAATTGGGCGCCGAGTAGTAATTGGGCTCTGAAAAAATGGAATTCAGGTGTTCGGCCTTTAAATAAATCCTTGTTTGTCTCACTTTGGCATTTATAAAAAGATCTAACAATGGATATCCGCCAAACTCTTCATTGTTCTGAATATAGAATTCGCCCAACAGCGGATTGTAGGCATTCATATTATATGCGGTAAAATACTTAAAGGTCACCCCTGTTTGGATAAACATTGCCTTTTTAAAGACATCGCTGGAAAAATACAGACTGTTCCTTGTCACTACTTCCGGAAGATTGAGTACTTGGGCATCTTGGGCAACGCTTTGATACATGACCGTATTCATCAAGGCCCATTTGCGCCATTTTACCTCTTTTTGATATTTCACCTTTAGGTGATTCACGGTGCCCGATTCCTGAAAAGGCCTTACAAAAGCCGTTTCTTGCCCCAACCCTATTTGCTCTTCATTGGCCGTTGATGCGAAGTAAGTGTAATTCTCCAATGTACTGAATTCCGCTGTTAAATACCCTAGCATTTTGGATTCCAAACCAAATTTGATGCTCTTTGTCCGTACATTCTCAAAAGTATCCGTGTTTTGCCAGTTGAAGTTGCGGTAGTCACTCTGATATAACAAATAATTAAAATCGGGCATACGCGACGATAGGTGTATGGAACCGGTTACCGAATGATTCTCGCCCAATCGATATCTGGCAAAGGCATCCAAATTGTTTCCCGTAAGCTCACCCGATACCGTATAATTAACATCCCCCTCCAGATACAAAGGTCCAATGGTATTACTGTAACTTCCTCCTACAGAAATCTCTTCTCCCTGCAATTTATTTTGAATGGTCTCTTCCTCCGTGATCAGGACACTGTTGAAGAAGTAATTATAGTTGAACAATCCAATATTGCCCGACAGTTTTCCCAACGTCCTATTTGAAAATTCCACGGTACCTTTATTGAACATGGTCTTCAGCCTTGCCCTGTCCCTGATGGGAACCAAAAATGGGTCTTGACCCAATGCATCATTTTGTTGGGTTTGCTCAAAATCATAAAGTTTGGTCTCGTAACTAAATTCGTGACCAAGGGCCAAGGTTGTTGGATTGGTATCAACAGAATCTCTTTTTGCGTTGACCAATTTGAACCGTTGGTCCAAGAAATATCGCTTGCCCAATATTTTGTTGTTCGCATTTTCATAAAGCGGGTCAATCTTGGCCCGATCTTGAAAATCGGGTTGATCATCCTCAAATTGGCTCCGATCTCGGAGACCACCACTTTCTTCCGTTCGCATATCCTGCGCGGCAATGTGTCCCCTGAGACTATATCGTCCATTTTGGGAAAGATAATTGAAGGTGACCCTGAATTTTCCGTCCTCTGCTTCTTCGTACCTATATTTTCCCAAGGACCTAAAACCATTGTAGGCCACTGATGCATTGAACCGTTCGGAAATATTGAAAGTGAGCAACGCATCCAAATACTGCCCTTGCTCCATGGTCGTCTTGAACATGAGTTCAGTCATGGGTGTCGGGACATTATAATAGTTGATGTCCTCTTTTTCAAAATAACCAGGGTGCTTGGCCGTTGCGCCAATTCTTGGGTAATAAGGTGTCGATACAAAGCTTTTGCCCAACTCATTATAAGGTTGCCCCATATTGGCAAAGGGCATTAACTCAAAATCATCTTCCCTTAAATAATTGTAGATATAATCCTTTCTGATAGTCAAAGTGGTATCGACATAAGTCGTATCCCTTTGATATGAGATGATCTTGTAATCGTTTATGGTGACGGAATCCTTCTGTTTTGATTCCATTTTGGTTCTACGTTCTTCCTTTGCCCTGCGCCTATCAGCATCCATTGGAGCAGCTTCAGTTTTTGGAAGTGTGAGGGAATCTTTGATTTGAAGCCTTGTAGAGTCCCCCTCTTTTTGCGGAGGAATCGAATCTTGCTGTGCCAAGACCGATTGGCCAATCAATAAAAGTAGGGTCAATGCTAAAAATCTCATTCCTTGATATTGGTTGGGCAAAGGTAAAAGTTTTGTTTCTAAAGAAATGTGAAAAGTTGAGACATAAAAAAACCCCCGCTGCTGGCGGGGGTCCTTTATTTTTAATGCGCTATTCCTATTCAAAAGGAACTACGGCATCCGATGTTTTGTTGTTCACCAAAATCTGGTTCAAATCGATTACGGTACTCGCAGTAGTTGAACCTGGCTCGTAGTTGATGGCATCAAGGTCACCTACTACAGCAGCAATAAAAGAAGGGATTACCGGAGTTGTACCCAAGTCACCTTCATTGATGTTCTCGTTCAACAGAATCTCGTTCTCGTCGATAACCAATTTAACACCCATGTCCACAAATCGTAGACCTTCGGCAATGAACACCTCTTGTCTAGTGCGGTACAATAGTGCCAATCCAGCATCGTCATCCTGCATGGCAGCAACGTCGGCAGCGGTCAAGGAAGTTCCAGAAACTGAAGGAACATCCACGTTTCCATCCTGACGGGACAATACAAGTCCAGCTCTACCATTTACGATAATATCATCGCTATCTGGCCTTGAACCTTCATCAACCTGGGAACGTTGCTCGATGGAATCATCGATGTTTCTAACCTCCCTTGTGTCGATCAAATCCAATAGATTGTTCAAGTTGGTTCTGGCCGCAGTGATGTTATTGTCTGCCAATGCAGCTTCAGCCAAAATCAAATAAGCCTCTTCCGCTTTTAGATAATGCACGGGAGCATCTTGCGAAGTACTCAAGAAAGAATACTTTGGATCCAAGAAGTCCAAGGTGGGCAATGGCTGTAAATCATCGAAGGTTGCTCTTTGGTAAAGGGCGTTTTCGAAAATGTTTACAGGACCGTTCGCCTGATCGAACAATACAAATCGGTCAAAATCACCACTCAAGCCAAGTGCGGCGGTGGCAGCAGCTACTGCTTCGTTCTTGTTGCCCAAATAGTAGTTTGCCCTTGCCTTGGCCAGATGATATTCTGGTTGAGGGTTGAGCGCGATGGCAGCGTCAAAAGAAGCAATTGCATTTTGATAATGCTCATTTGCGGTAATTGGAACACCTGTAGGTTCTGCTGGCAATGCGGAAAAATACATTGCGGACATCAAATAGGACATTCCTTCGAAAAAGTTGAACTCTGCCTCGGTAGCGGTGTCATAGTTAGGGTCACCAGGACCTACTTGGGCAAGACCAAATACAGCCAGTTCTCGCAAACGCTGAATCTGACGCTGGGTATCCCTCATGTCAGGATCCGTAATCTGGATTTCCAGACCGTCCATAAACTGGTTGAAGAACGTCTGTGTGTTTACATAGTTGTCCGAACCTAGCTCCGAAAGAACCAAGGTTTCGTTGAACGCGATTGCCAACTGTCTTTCAAGTCCTGAAAGCCAGATGGAGGCCGAGTTGGGCTGCCCCACTACGGAAGACTCCGATAGGTTGGGGTTTTCAACCTCTTTAAAGTCCACTACATCGCCAAAGTCGCCTGTACAGCTAATGGCCAGTATGGATAGAGAAAATATGATCAGTTTTTTCATCGTTATCTTTTTTTATTAAAATTGAAACCTTAGCGAGGCTACATAAGTTCTTGGTGCGGACTCCGTACCGTAGGCAAAACCACCACTGGCAAAACCGTTCTGTGCTGTAATACCGGAACCTGTGGTCTCAGGGTCAAAGTTACCTGCCGTCCAGTTGAACGGATTGGTCACGGTTACGCCCAAACGAATGTTGCTGAACAATGGCTTGGCGATATCACCGAAGTTGTACGAAGCACCGATGTTTCTAACTTTCAAGAAGTCGTTGTCGAACACAAAGAAGTTCACGTAGTTGAAAGGAGATGTTGTTCCAATCAAATCTTCTGGGATTCCAGTGTTGTCAGTTCCTCTCAAGTGTCTCAACAAGAAGCTCAAATCGGTGATCTGACCTCCAAATTGATAATCGGCTGTCGCGAAGAAGTTGAAATCTCCCCAAGTGTAGTTAAGTCCCATGGAACCAAAGTTCGGGGCGAAAGTATCTCCTAGAGGCGTATTTGGCTCAAAGGAGTAAGTACCATCTTCCTGAAGGATTGCTGCAGTACCCCTTAGGTAACCCAAGCTCTGTCCTTCTTCCACTACTGATCCCAATACGGTGAAACCACCCACAACGAATGCCGGTGCACCTCCTGAATCGGTCACCAAGTTTTCGTTGGTGTTATAGGATAGGTTAACACTCAAAGTGTGCTTGTCCGTTTGGATCGGAGTCGCTCTCAACTCAAATTCGTAACCTTTGTTCTCCACCTCACCAATGTTCTGGATCTGGTTCAACTGACCTGTTGAAGGCGCTGACTGAGGTGTAAACAATGCATCTTCAGTGATACCCACATATCGGGTACCGCTCAAGAACAACCTGTTGCTGAAGAAACCAAGTTCCACACCAAATTCCGTGGTCTTTACACGCTCGGATACCAACTCATCATTACCAGGGTTGGCAAAGGTAAAGGAAGGTCCTCCCAAGAATGGGTTCTGGGCAAAGGTCCTGTCCTGCAAAAACGGCTGTGCAAAGTTGGTAGCCTCACCGTAGTTGGCACGCAACTTCACAGTAGAAAGTATATTGCTGATACCTGCATCCCTGTAAAAATCGTGGTCGCTCAAGTTATAGGTAAGACCGATTTTAGGAAGGAAAAGTGGATCGGTATTGGAACCGGAAGCCGTGTTCCTATCCAATCTACCACCCAATTCCAAGAAGGCCACATCGTAGATACCGATGTTCTCCAAGAAGTACAGACCGTAGTTCGCGTTTTCAAGAACGAAATCCGAGAACGCTTGCTCTGAGAAGTTGTTCAAGGAACGGGTCCCATCAACACCTCCAGAACCGTCAAGCCTGTTCTGTCTGTCAGAAGTTCTAAAGAACTGCCCACCTAGAATACTTACAAAAGAGAAGTTTTCCAAATCGGCTGTATGCGTAATGTTTACGTCAGTAGTCAAGGTGAATGCAGAACGCAACACCCTGCTCAAACTACCTTGATCGGTAGTACCAGGAGCAATAGCACCAAGCTCCACCAAAAGGGCATTGCTTTGCAATTCTTCCTGAACTGTATTCCTGTTATCGATACCGATGGTGGCGTTCACCTGTAGGTTATCGTTGATATCATAAATGAACTTATTGGAAGCGGTGATACGGTTGGTGGTGCTGGTAATGTCTACCAACTCACCAATTCTTCTGTATCTGGCCACCTCATCTTGCCATTCAGCATCCGTAAATTCATCTGTTGCTCCCCTTGCGGAGCCTTCTATCCCAGAAAAACGCGAAAAACTTGTGTTTGCGTTGTAATCCAAGTTAGATTCGAAATTCACAAAAGAGAAAGACCCTTGGTACTGTAATCTGTCGGTTACCTTTGCGGTCAATCCGAAAGTAAAGGACCTTCTTGTTTGCTCATTGATGTCATTGAAGCTATCATCGGTATACAAGTTACCGGCGAAGTTATAGGAGAATTTCTCAGAACCTCCGTTCAATCCAACCTTCATCTCTTGGGAAAGTCCCGGCTCAAAAATAGCCTCAGCAGTTCTGTCGTATCTCAAGAAATCCTTAGTGGCTTTAATCACCCCAAGATTGGTTTCGAAATAGGCTGAACTTTTTCCATCCTTACCTTTTTTGGTAATGATTTGGATAACACCGTTCGCAGCATCCGCACCGTACAATGTAGTTGCGGCACCACCTTTAATGTATTCGATTTTTTCGATGGACTCCACTGGGATATCCGCAAGGGCCGAAACGTTCGCACCACCTGTTCCAATACCCAACTGGGGGTTGGAGTTCAAGTTATCCACACGGATACCATCAATAATGATTACCGGAGTGGCAGATGAAGCAGCAGAAATTGGACCCCTTGTCCTGATCAAAGCTGCAGTACCAGGCTGACCGGAACTCAAGCGAATCTGTGCACTTGGAGTGGTCGACTGTAATAACTGGTCAATCTGGTTGGCAGGCAATTTGTCGATTTCCTCGGCATCCAAAACGTCAACCGTTGTAGACAACTTTCTTCTGGCGATACCAGAACCCTGACCGGTTACAATAACCTCTTCCAACGCCTGGGCGTCGGCTTCCATTTGTACATCGATGGTGGATGAAGCTCCTACAGTCCTATCAACGGTCTTTTGACCAATGTAGCTGAAGCGCAATACTTGCCCCTCACTGACCGAGATAGAATAATTACCATCAAAATCTGTTTGTGTTCCGTTGGTCGTTCCAACAACCAAAATGGAAACACCAGGTAAAGGCAGACCTGTGTCGTCCGTCACGTTACCTGAAACTGTTTTCTCTTGTCCGAAAGAGAAAGACATACATAACACCAAAAAAGGTGTCAGCATCCATGCTAACTTAGCTTTCATTTATTTCATTTTTTGAATTAGTCCAGCCCAAAAGTCAATATAAAAAGTTAATATTCAAAAAAATTAACACCACCAACAATCGTATATTAGCGCAGTATCCATCAGGGTTTTTCATAATTTTAACAGAATATTCGCAAGCTAAAGCCTTATAAATAGGATATGTAGGAATTTTTTTAACTTTTCATTAATAATTATGTTTTTTCCAACCAACACACTGTTAAATTTTTAAGAAATATGTTAAAATCGTGTTACCGAACCTTTTTTGAAGCAGGAACCGATGAAGCTGGCAGGGGATGCCTAGCTGGTCCAGTGACCGCTGCGGCCATTATTTTGCCCGAAAAATTCAACCACAACACCTTAAATGATTCCAAACAGCTTTCAGAGGCCAAACGGACCCTTTTAAAACCAATTTTGGAAGAAGAAGCAGTCTGTTTTTCTGTAAGTCATGTTTTTCAAGAGGAAATTGATGAAATCAATATTCTAAACGCTTCTTTTTTGGCCATGCACCGAGCCATTGCACAGTTAAGCCCACAACCAGAATTCTTAATCGTGGACGGCAATCGTTTTAAGCCCTATCCTAAAATCGAACACCAATGCATAATAAAAGGAGACAGCAAGTATATGAGCATTGCGGCCGCATCCGTTTTGGCCAAAACCTACCGTGATGAATACATGGCACGTATACATGAAGAGTTCCCAATGTACAATTGGAAAAAAAACAAAGGCTATCCTACCAAAGAGCATAGGGAGGCCATTAGAACATACGGCCTTACCAAGTACCACAGAAAAAGCTTTAGGCAACTCCCTGAACAGTTGTCACTGGATATTTAAAAACCCTAACTTTGTATGAAACTTCAAGAATGAGATTAAAGGTACTTTTCTGCTTGCTCCCCGTTTTGATTGCTTCGTGCACAAAAGAGGTGAAGACCAAAGACTCCCTTCTTCAACATTTACCGCCCAACCCATCGCTTGTCGTAAAAATCAATAACCTCACCAATTTTAGAAGCGAGCTCAAAAACAATACCTTTTTGAAGGATGTGGAACAGCTCTCGCACCTGAACGACATCCTATCCAAAGTCAAAGGCCTTGAACATCTTTCTACCGACAAAACAACGGCACTTGGTATTTACGAAGTGGGAAAGGACCATTATGATTACATTCTAGTCGCAAAAAACAACGCGGACCTGTTCAATGTCGATAGCATTGCCAATAAAACTATAGAATCCATCACCTACGAAGGGACCACAATAACCAAATACACTTTGGATGGACTGGAAGTTTTTGGGGTACGAAAAGAAAACGACATGGTCATGAGCTCCTCCCAAATGCTCATCGAGAACATGGTCCGTATGAGCGGGAACCAAAAAACAGACCCCAATCTGGAAAAGCTTTACGAAACGAGTGCTACGGATAAATCGGCAACACTCTTCCTAAACCCTGAAGGAAATATCTCTTTGCTTTCCCTAAAGGAAAACAACGATGCCAACAAACCATTCTCTTCATGGATTTCCTTGGATTTTACCGCCAATTCAGATGAAGTGAACCTCAACGGAGTGGCCATGGCCACTGACTCCACCAAAACCTTTATCAATCTGTTCAAGGGCACTTCCCCCCTTGCCAATAAAACTGCTGCCTATGCCCCACTCAATGCACAAGCCATCATTTCCTATACCTTTGACGACTATAGGGTATTTGCCAACAACCAGAACTCTTATTTGGACAGGGTAAAACAAACTGATTCCCTCTTCAACACCATCGAAGAGGTAGGCATTATTTATTCGAACAACAAAAAGACGGTGCTCTTAAAATCGTATGGTACCGAAGGCCTCTACGATTATTTGGACAGTAAAAAAGTGGCCTCACAAAACTATCAGGGCAACGAGATCTTGGAACTGCAGGAGCCTAAACTCATTACCGAACACTTCACACCCCTAGTTAAAAATTTTGAGGCCAACTTTTGTACGGTCATTGAAAACAGCTTTATTTTTTCAGAGGATAAAGAAGCGTTACAGACCATCATCAGCAGCCACAAAAGTTCTTCTTCTTTTGATAAGGAACAGGGTTATTTAACCGCCAAAGCTTACATGGCCAACGAGTCCAGTATGCTTTTTATTTCCAATGCTGCGGGCATCGATTTTTTTACCGAGGCGGAACTTTCCGAAGATGTGGCAGAAGATATCGTAAATGACGACCTGAACGACTTGGTCTTTGCTTCGCAAATGGTGATGGACAATGGCTTTGGCCATTTCAATTTGCTGACTTCCAAAATCAAACAGAGCCAAGAGAAAAATGCGGTATCCCCCTTGTTCACCTTGGAACTCAACACCGATTTGGCCACCGATCCACAATTCGTGAAAAACCACAGGACCAACGAACAGGAAATCGTGGTGCAGGACCAAAATAATGTGCTTTACCTTATTTCCAACGACGGAAAGGTGCTGTGGACCAAACAACTGGACGGTCGAATTCAAGGGGACATCCAACAAGTTGACATCTACAAGAATGGAAAATTGCAGATGGCCTTTACTACCAACGATCAATTTATGGTACTTGACCGCAACGGCGACGAGGTGGCCCCATTCAAAATTGATTTTGAGGGAGGCAACCTAAATCCATTGGCCGTTTTTGATTATGATGGAAGCCGGAACTATCGCTTTGTAGTGACCCAAGGCCGAAAAGTATTCATGTACAACAATCAAGGAAAAATTGTGCGCGGCTTTACCTTTACCGAAGCACCCAGCAATATTTTGGGTGCGCCCAAACACTTTAGGGTAGGCAACAAGGACTACCTTGTCTTTAGATTGGACAACAGCACCATCCGCATTTTGCACCGTGTAGGTAGCGACCGCATCAAGGTGCCGGAAAAAATCGACTTTTCCAATAACGATGTGTTTCTGTACAAGGACAAATTCACGGTGACCAACAAAACAGGAGTGCTCCACCAAATCGATACCAACGGAAAACTGGTCGCAACGAATTTCAACCTAAATCCAGATCACGGTTTTTACGCCACCAGCAACACCTTGGTGTTTATGGACGATAATGTGCTGAGCATTAAGGGCAAAAAAGTGGAACTGGAACTTGGCGTGTATTCCAAGCCTGAGATTTTTTATATCTACGATAAAATCTATGTGGGCGTAACGGATATCCAAAACCGTCAAATCTATTTGTTCGACAGCCAAGCAGAGCCCATCCCCAATTTTCCCGTATTCGGCAGTTCCATGATCGACCTTACCGACATGGACAACGACAAACAATTGGAATTGGTAGCAAAAGATCAGGACAATTCCCTGATTGTGTACAAAATAAACTAGCCGTCCATCTGGATGCGACTTATACAATAGTTGCTACGAAACATACATTTTTGATTTCAAGAAGGGTTTCATTTTAGTAATTTGGGTGGAATTGCTTTATCAACAAACTAAAACACTTAGAAATGAAAACCTCCAACAAACTATTCTGCTGTTTGTCCTTTGCCCTTTTGCTGGGCACTAGTGCTGAGGCCCAATTCTTTAAAAAATTGGCCAAAAAAGCGGAAAAGGCAGCCGAACGAACGGTTGAACGCCGAGTAGAACAAGAAACCTCCAAAAAAACAGACCAGGCCCTCGATAGTATCCTGGAACCCGGTTCTGGCGGAAATACGCCAGGAAACACACCCGGCAATGAAAATACCAACGGGAATGCAGATGGCAATCCCTCCACTACGGGACCCATGACCACTGGGCCAAAAACCATGGAAGTCTATAGTAAATTTGACTTTGTTCCAGGGGACAAGCCACTTTTTTATGATGATTTCAACGATGATTTTATGGGTGATTTCCCATCCAAATGGAACACCAATGGTTCTGGAGAAGTAGTAACAGTAGGAGACCTTCCCGGAAAATGGTATTCCGTGGCCAATAGAAGTCTTACGATTCCCAATCTGGGCACTCAACTCCCAGAGGACTTTACCATAGAATTCGACCTCAAAGTCGTTAATTTGAGTAGAAATACAGGCTCCGGTGCCGTTCTGGGCATTTACCTTTCCGAGACCGATGGGTTGACGACAAACGAAAACAATGCATTGGCCAACCTCAATTTTTGCCAATACATCGCAATCGGGGTAAGAGTTGACAATAATTTTAGGGGAGACCCTGCCCCCATACAAAACACTTTACAGCAAGATCTACGTCAATTATATCAAGATGTAGTGCATGTATCCATAGCGGTAAACAAAAACCGCTACAGGCTTTGGCTCAATGAAAACAAAATTGCCGACCTACCGCAGTTTATCGTAAAACCGGAATTGATCAACTACCTGAAGTTTTACGTGAATGGCATCGACAAGCAAAAAAGACAGGAGCAAGTGTTGATCAGCAACCTAAAGATTGCCGAAGGTGGTGTGGATCTTCGTAGAAAATTGATGTCCGAAGGTAAAATTTCCACCAACGGAATCCTTTTCAATTCAGGTTCGGCAGACATTCTACCACAATCGATGGGTATCATCCGGCAGATTTCACAAGTGCTGAACCAAGATGGTTCCATCCAACTGAATATTGTGGGGCATACCGATTCCGATGGCTCCGATGAAAGCAACATGACGCTTTCCAAAAGTCGGGCAGAGTCCGTTAAAAAGGCATTGGTATCTGTTTATGGTATTTCTCCGGACCGATTGACTTCTGAAGGGAAAGGCGAAACCGAGCCTGTTGCCGATAATACCTCTGCGCAGGGCAAAGCACAGAACCGCAGAGTTGAATTCATTAAAAAATAACACCGAACAAACACATGAAACGATATTTAATTCTTGTGCTGCTTGCGATATTCGCAGCACACACATCCAATGCACAAAACAGCTGCAGCACCTATTACCCTTTGGTGGATGGTGCCAATTTCCAATACACCAATTACGATAAAAAAGGAAGGGAAGAAGGTCAGATCAATTATACCATCACCGATGTGGAAAGCAATGGGGAAAATGTAAGCGCCACCATGCAAATGGAGTTTGTGGACAAAAAAGGGAACAGTTTCCTGTCTGATTACAACATGGTCTGTGAGGGCAATGTGGTAAAAATTGACTTCAAGTCTCTAATGAACGAGCAGATGCTCAGCCAAATGGGCGATGTGGAAATGGATATTTCCGGAACCGATGTGGAATTACCCAACAATCTTTCCGTGGGTCAAGAACTGCCCGATGCCAATATGCAGGTCAAAATGAAAATGGGCGGCGCCATTAATATGAACACCAATGTGGAGACCATCAACCGTAAAGTGGAAAAGCGGGAAAGCGTGAACACGCCAGCCGGCACGTTTGACTGTTATGTGATCTACAGCGAGACCAAGACCAAAATGATGATGACCAACCAAACCTTTCCTTCCCGTATATGGTTGGCCGAAGGCGTAGGGATGGTCAAACAGGAATCCTATAATAAGAATGGGAAACTGATGGGCAGCTCCTTACTTACCCAATTCAGTAAATAGGAAGTCTTTATTTTATGACAATCAAGAACCGAGGCAAATGCCTCGGTTTTTTGTTAGTCCTTTTTGTTGGGCAAGGGAGAAATCATGATATGCGCACGATGCGTCCCCGGGTTCATGATCCAAGGGTGATTGGATCCTATGGGTTGTTCCGGTAAACCCGTAGACTCCGCCGTGGCAAAAGGCAAATACACCACATAGCGGTACTGGGCATCTTCCACTTCGTGGGTTTCCGGGTCGTAGCGGTCGCCCTCACCATAATAGATGTGCAACGTAGCTCCAGGTATTCCCATATCCAACTTGCCCGATTTGGCCTCTTCTTCACGGATATCAAAAATTTCCGGCCCTGTTTTGCCCTCGGCCCGCAATTCACGTCCCCTAGCCATAAACGGCTCCAGGCTTTTGTGGTAGCAAGCCGCATTAAAGCCTGATTTTTTGGGGTCATCCGCAAGCACAATGAATTCGTTATCCCCCTCCTTGAGCGTCACAAACTCACCGGCCATATTATAGCCAATGACCTTGCACCCATCACGACTTGCTGCTGGCGCAGCCATTAGCGAAGTGGCAATCAGGGCCTCATCGGAATCAATGGGAACATAGTTGGTTTTTATTTCTTCGGCGGTGCTATTTTCTGTTGTTTCGGAGGTAGTGGAATTATCCGTATCCGTATTTTTTTCCGTATTGGTCTTGCAAGAGATAAAGGTTCCGACCAAAGCAATAGTTAAGAGAAATTTTTTCATGGTGCATTGAATTTGTTATTGCCGCCTCGTTCCAAAAAAGAGTGGCAACTCTTGATGGTTATTTGAAGAACTTAAGCGCCAATAGAATGTTTGAAGGAAGTTAAAGAATATTTGGGAGACGCATGCTTAAGCCAACGTAAAATTCTAAACCCCAGCCTTTTCCTTAACCAACTCCGCCTCAAAAAGCGTTGTGAAATGATAGAGCAACTTTTCCTTGACTTCGCCCATATCCACAACCTTTTGGCCAAGCTCAACATTTAGGGATGTAACCGCTTTGTCCTTGATGCCGCAGGGAATCATCAAATCAAAATAACCTAAATCGGTATTTACGTTGAGAGCGAAACCGTGCATGGTGACCCAACGGCTGGCACGAACACCCATGGCACATATTTTTCGGGCAAAGGGAGTGCCCACATCCAACCAAACACCCGTTTCTCCTTCGGAGCGTTGGCCTTTAAGACCGTAATCGGCCAAGGTCAAAATCACCATTTCCTCCAAAAAACGAAGGTATTTATGGATATCGGTAAAAAAGTTGTCCAAGTCCAAAATGGGGTAGCCCACAACCTGTCCCGGGCCATGGTAGGTAATATCTCCCCCACGATTGATCTTGTAAAAAGTAGCGCCTTTCTCCGCCAGTTTCTGTTCGTCCACCAACAAATTATTGATGTCTCCACTCTTGCCCAAGGTATACACGTGCGGGTGCTCCACGAACAAAAAATGGTTCGGTGTTTCAAGGCCTGCATCCTCCCGCCTATTGCGGACTTTGGTATCCACAATCTGCTTAAAAAGTGCTTCTTGGTAATCCCAAGTTTCCTTGTAATCCTTGAATCCTAAATCCTGTAGGGCAACCTTTTTGTTCATGCCACAAAGATACGAAGCCTTATTCTAGAAAACTACTTCTCCAGCTCTACCTCCAAATCGAGTACGGACGGGTCCTTCATCAAATCCAGAAAGTTGACTTCGTAGATCAGGGTCTTGCCATCTTGACTAAAGGTAGCCGCCTCGGCAGTGGTGGATTTTATTTTCTTGGGAAAGTGATACTTCAAGGTGTACGTTGATCCAGAAAGGAACATTTCGGCTCCTTCCAAACTGTCCAACTGTTGCTGAAAGAGCTCTTGGTCCAGAATTTCGGCCTTACGGGTAAACTTGTTCTTTTTAAAGGTGTAGTAAACCTCCGTGGGCTGTTCGGTAGGTTTCATTTGGCCTTGCTGCGGATTGGAATTGTTTCCAATGGAACTTGCATCCTGAAAAGCGGCAAAGGCATCGTTTACATCGCTAACGTCCTTAAACTCGCTGAACAGGTCAAACTTCATCACCTTTTGTTCCGGGTCCATGATCATTCGCATGTTAAATGGCTCCAATTTTTTCAATTTCTCTTGCTCTTCAAGCGGCAATTGCGCAATACTGTCCTTTTTTTCCTCTAAAAAGTCTTTGAAAGAGATAATCGAGTCAATGGGCTTTTCATTGGTCTTGGTCAACTCGTCGCCTGCCATGTCCATCATCTCCGAACCGTCAAAATTAATGGAGAGTCGACCCGAACCGTCCTCTTTCAAATGGATTTCTTCCGTAAAATTACAGGACGCGGCCAAAAGGATTAGAGCCACAAGTATGGCTAATTGAATTTTCTTCATGGTAGTTGTTTTATGGTTAGTGACACCTCTTCTGAGCTTTGCTCGATTATATTTTGAACGATAAAAGTATCATAATCGGGCAACACCTACAATCACCACAGGTAAATTTAGATGAAAAGCCATCCGATCATAAAATCAGAAGATGATTAATTCGGATTGTTCAAAATGACCAGGGCTGCAATTACCCCGGGAACCCACCCGCAAAGCGTCAGTAAAAAAACAATAAGAATAGAACCGCAGCCCTTGCCGATTACGGACAATGGAGGGAATAGAATGGCCAAAAGCACTCTCCAAAAACTCATAGGTATTCGATTTGATTGATGATACTTATAGGTAGTGAAAATGGGTGTTTTGTTACAGAAAACCACTATTTTTAACCAAAATCGGATACCAAATGCGGTTTTTCATACAAATCCTACTTGTTTTCAGCTCATCAGCGCTATGGGGACAATTCCATTTCTCGGGTCAGGTGTCCCAAGAACATGCCGGCAACCCCATTTACCTTTCCTTGGTGGAAGACTATCGCAAATCTTCAAGGGTTTATGTAGATCAAATTGTGCAAAAAGCAACGGTAGATTCCTTGGGCCATTTTGCTTTTGAAGGGGACAACCTCAATGTGCAAAACCGCATCTACCGAATCCATTTGGACGGTTGTTCCAACAATACTGGGGCCAATCATTTCTTAGGGAGATGTAACAATAGCCAGAATGTGCTATTTATCGCCAATAACACGGACACCTTGCAGTTTCCCACCTCTTTTGAGGACCAATCGCTATGCACCATAGCCTCTACCAACCCAAATTCTGGATTGCTTTTGGAAATAGAGGAACTCAAAGGCCAAATGGCCTTCGACTTTGCGGATTATCCATCAGAAGCCAACAAGAAACTGAACTTGGAGAAATGGTTCAAGACCCTTCACACCTTTGGGGAAGAAGCCAACGAACCGTTGGCAGAACTCTACATTTACGATTTTTTGTCCGACAAACGAAACGAAACCTTTCGATTTTATCTAGATGACCTCACCACCAATGAATACTACGAAAACCTTTCCGAACGATTGGACAGCACCTATCCCACGGCTACATTTACGCAACAATATGAGGCTGAAATCACCACGGACAGGGAATTGGCCGGTTTTAATCGTCCAAAATCTTCCAAATGGAATCGGACCATTATTGCTCTTTTGGCGGTTTCCCTTTTAGGGAATATCCTGTTTTTTCTTGGTAAACGGAAAAAGAACCAAGCTTCACAATTAATTGAAAGACTAACTCCCCAAGAGCAAAAAATCCTTCATTTAATGCTGGAGAACAAAACCAACAAAGAGATTGCCTCGGCGCTTTTTGTAAGCGTGAGCACCATCAAAACACACATCAACAACCTGTACAAAAAATTGGAGGTTACTTCGCGTGAGGAGATGGTGTTGCGCTTCAAAAATAAATCTCAACCCCCGGTCTAGTCCCCATTTCCAACGGGCATTTCTTCTCCCAGACCTTGATTTTAGTGAATTTGGCCGCCAAACCATAAATCACTGTAAATCATGAAACGAGTATTGACCATTTTATTTGTACTAAGCTTCATCAAAATTTCCGCACAAGAATTCAACAAGGAAGTCACCACGGAAAACGGTCGGCAATTGCTAGTGGGTCAAATCAATCTGGAAGGACTACAAACAGAACCCTACGCCAGTTGGTTCCAAAGTGGATTCGACAACTACAAAGTAGATGAAACCTTGACAACTTTACTGAAAGAAAAACTGGCCGACTACCAGATTAAATTATTTTTGGGTACTTGGTGCGGGGATAGCAAAAGGGAAGCTCCCAAATTCATCAAAATACTGGAGACCGCAGATTTCCCCATGGAGCAATTGGAAATCATTGCCCTGGATTACCGAAAAGGTCGTTACAAAACCAGTCCCACAGGCGAAGAAAAGGGCCTGAATATCATCAAAGTACCCACCATCATCTTTTTTAAGGATGGTAAAGAAGTGAACCGCATCGTGGAAAGTCCATTGGAAAGTTTGGAAGAAGATATGGCCCAAATCATTTTTCAGAAGGGCTACACACCCAATTATGCATATTAAGTTGACGGCAAGGCAAGGATTTAAAGCGCAAAAGTGTAATTTTGCGCTTTAAATTTTTACAGACTATGCAACTATCGGAACAAGAGATCGTTCGAAGGGAAAAATTGACCAAACTCAGGGAAATGGGCATCAACCCATACCCCGCAGCATTGTATCCTGTTGATGCCACTTCCAAGAGTATCAAGAATGATTTTGAAGAAGGGAAAAAAGTAGTGATTTCCGGTAGATTGATGTCGCGTAGAATTCAGGGAAAAGCCTCTTTTGCGGAGCTTCAGGACAGCGAAGGTCGCATCCAGGTCTATTTTAACCGGGACGAAATTTGCCCTGACGATGACAAGACCCTCTACAACGATGTGTACAAAAAGTTGTTGGACATTGGGGATATCATCGGAATTGAAGGAGAGCTGTTCACCACCCAAGTAGGCGAAAAAACCGTGATGGTGAAAAACTTCACCTTGTTGAGCAAAAGTTTGCGCCCCTTGCCGCTACCAAAGGTAGACGATGAAGGAAAGGTGTACGACGCCTTTAACGACCCAGAACTGCGGTACCGCCAACGATACGTGGATTTGGTGGTAAATCCACAGGTAAAGGACACCTTCATCAAAAGGACAAAGATTACCAACAGTATACGGGAGTTCTACAACCAAAAAGGATATTTGGAAGTGGAAACACCGATTTTGCAGCCCATTCCCGGTGGAGCGGCCGCGCGCCCCTTCCTCACCCATCACAATGCGTTGAACATCCCGTTATACCTACGCATAGCCAACGAACTGTACTTAAAAAGGTTGATTGTTGGAGGATTTGATGGTGTTTATGAATTCGCCAAGGATTTCCGGAACGAAGGCATGGACCGCACCCACAATCCGGAGTTTACCGTAATGGAGCTGTATGTGGCCTACAAGGACTACAACTGGATGATGGACACCACGGAAAAACTTTTGGAGAAAGTGGCCATTGATGCCACGGGCAGTTCCAAAGTAAAAGTGGGCCAGCACGAAATAGAATTCAAAGCGCCCTACCCAAGGGTTCCCATTTTGGAAGCGATTAAAATCCATACCGGTTTTGACGTAGCCGGAATGGATGAAAACGAACTTCGCGAAGTGGCCAAAAAATTGGACATCGAAGTGGATGATACCATGGGCGTTGGTAAGTTGATCGATGAGATCTTCGGGGAGAAATGTGAGCACCACTACATTCAGCCCACCTTTATCATCGATTACCCAAAGGAAATGAGTCCGTTGACCAAAGAGCACCGCAGCAATCCTAGATTGACTGAGCGTTTTGAGTTGATGGTGAACGGCAAGGAGCTGGCCAATGCCTACTCTGAGCTTAACGACCCCATAGACCAACGGGAGCGTTTTGAAGAACAATTGAAACTCTCCGAAAAAGGGGACGACGAAGCTATGTTCATTGATCAAGATTTCTTGCGCGCCTTGGAATATGGTATGCCCCCGACCTCTGGTATCGGAATCGGAATTGATCGTTTGGTGATGCTAATGACCAACAATTCATCCATTCAAGAAGTGCTGTTCTTCCCGCAAATGCGACCAGAGAAAAAGCAGGTGGAGCTTACCGAAGAAGAGAAAATCATTGTAGACATTCTTAAGCCGCAAGGCCAAATGGCATTGGCGGACCTGAAAGAAAAAGCAGGGCTTAGCGGTAAAAAATGGGACAAGAGCACCAAAGGTTTGACCAAACATGGACTCATCAAAATTGAAAAAACCGAAGATGCCCTACTCGTAAAGTATACTGGATAGGTCAAAATCATCATTCCAGAAATAATCAAACCCCTGTACTTTGAATCAAGTGCTGGGGTTTTTATTTTTAAAAAAAGTTCTATCTTTCGACAGTTTTCTTCATAATCAGAAGGAAATTTCCAGCAGCATACCCCAATAATCTTACTAAAACCTATTTAAATGAAAAGAATGAAATTTGCATTCCTTTTTGTGCTGTTGGTATCGTTTACCGGTATGGCACAAGAGGTAACCGGAACCGTTTATGACGACCAAAACGTGCCCTTACCTGGAGCCTCGGTCCGAGTCAAAGGAACTCAAACAGGAGCCATCACCGATTTTGATGGGAATTATGCCATAGAAGCCAATGAAGGCGACATCTTGGTGTTCTCTTATGTTGGCTTCAACTCCAAAGAAGCAATCGTAACGGGTAGCACTCTTAATATTACCTTGGAAGCTGGGCTGGAACTGGAAAATGTCGTGGTTGTTGGTTCTAGAAATCCAAATCGAACGGCAACCGAAAGCACTGTTCCTGTAGATGTTATTGATATAAAGGAACTTAATAATGTTGCTCCGCAGGTAAATTTAAATCAAATATTAAACTATGTGGCACCATCCTTCACCTCTAACACGCAAACCATTTCTGACGGGACTGACCACATTGACCCTGCCTCTTTAAGGGGACTTGGACCAGACCAAGTATTGGTTTTAATCAATGGGAAACGAAGGCATACCTCCTCTTTAATCAATGTGAACGGTACTTTTGGCCGTGGAAGTGTTGGTACCGATTTAAATGCAATTCCAGCTTCAGCAATTAAGCGAATTGAAGTGCTCAGAGATGGTGCAGCAGCACAATACGGTTCTGATGCCATTGCCGGTGTAATCAATATCGTCCTGAACACCACAGTTAACGAATTGACAGCGACAGTTACAAGTGGTGCCAATTTTTCCAAAAATGCAAACGGACAAAATGGGGGTGTAGATGGGGAAACCACAAACTTTGCGGCCAGTTATGGTTTGCCTCTAGGTAAAAATGGAGGTTACGTCACATTCTCTGGAGATTTTGACGTCCGTGAAGATTACAATCGCATGAAAGAATGGGAAGGCACTATTTTTAATCTATACAACACCGTAGAACGCTTTGCTAGTCAAGACGGTTATGATCTATCCAATTTATTGGACGACGATGTCGCAGATGTAATTCAGTATGCAAATCAGGCCAGTATTAATCTGAACGGAGCTACTACCAAAGAAGAACTTCAACCCATTTTATCAGCAGATAATACTGAAGCGGAATTGGCAGCACGTGGGTTGCAAAGAAGTGATTTCAACATGCGTGTTGGTCAGTCTGCCCTGAGAGGTGGTCGGTTTTTTGCCAACTTTGCCCTACCCTTGGATGATAAGGGTACAGAACTGTACTCTTTTGCCGGTATTAGCTCAAGAACGGGGAATTCTGCAGGATTCTATCGACTTCCAAATCAAAGTAGAACGTATACACCAGCTTACATCAATGGATTTTTACCCGAGATCAATTCCACTATTAGAGACCGTTCTTTCTCCGCAGGCATTAAAGGAATGGTCGGGGATTGGAATGTAGATTTTAGCAAGACCTATGGTAAAAATTCCTTTCTGTACACCATTGGGAATACCTTCAATGCTTCTTTACAAAGCTCCTCTCCCACTATCTTTGATGCTGGAGGTTTTGCCTTTAGTCAAAACACTACCAACTTGGATGTCAATCAATTTTTTGATAACGCAATGTCTGGCATGAACATCGCTTTTGGAGCGGAATATAGGGTAGAAAACTACAGTATTGAATCAGGTGAAGAGGCGTCATATTCTCAATACACGGCAGATGGCCAAGTAATTAGACTGGCTTCGCAACAACCATCCCAAGATTTCTTTGGAAATGCAAGACCTGGTGGGTCTCAGGTTTTTCCTGGTTTTAGTCCGAGCAACGAACTTTCTAGGGGAAGAAGCAGTATTGCTGGCTATTTTGATGTTGAGGCTGATTTCACGGAGAAATTCTTGGCGAGTTTTGCAACTAGATTTGAAAACTACAGCGACTTTGGGTCTACTATCAATTTTAAACTAGCCACCCGGTACAAAATTTCTGATAATATAAATATGCGTGCTGCGGCAAACACTGGATTCCGAGCTCCTTCGCTACACCAAATAAACTTTAATTCGACATCAACCATTTTTGACCAGAACGGTAACCCTCAAGAGGTTGGCACCTTTGCAAATGACAGTAGGGCAGCTCAGCTTTTGGGCATTCCAAAACTTAAGGAGGAAACGTCTCAAAGTGTTAGTTTGGGAGTAACGGCTAAAATCCCCGATGCCAACTTAACTTTTACGGTGGACGGTTATTTTGTAAAAATTGACGATAGGGTAGTTTATACAGGGCAATTCCAAGGACCAGGAAATGGCTCGGAACTTGATAACCTTTTAGGACAAGCAAATGCTACTGCTGCATCTTTCTTTGCAAATGCAATCGACACCGAATCGAAAGGATTAGATGTTGTCATTACGCATAAGGCACAGCTTGGGGCCAATTGGAGGTTAAATTCCGATTTGGCAGGTACCTTTTCCGAAACAAGACAAGTAGGAGATATAAATGCCTCAGAAGTTTTAAAAAATGCAGGATTGGTAGACACTTATTTTCCAGAAGATAGCAGGGTTTATTTGGAAGAGGCTGTTCCTAGAACCAAAGTTAATTTATCCAATAGCCTAAGCTCTGATAAGCTGATTTTCTTTTTACGAAATGTATATTTTGGTGAAGTTACAGAGGCCACTACCAATGTGGATACGCAACAAATATTTGGGACACAGGTGGTGACCGATTTATCCATAGGATATAAGTTCACTCCTTCGTTAACTTTTACCGTTGGAGCCAACAACCTATTTGATATTTACCCAGATAGAGCCGCAGAGGTTTTAGCCGATGGTGGAAATAATCGAAGTGATGGGCGTTTTGACTGGTCAAGAAGAGCACAACAATTCGGAATTGGGGGTAGATTTCTATTTGCCAGGGCTAGTATTTCTTTAAAATAAAGATATTCCGTTTCATTTTTTATTTTGGAAGCCCCATCACGGGGCTTCTTTATTTTTATCTTTTATCAAAAAATCCTAGCTTAGAACCCCAATGGAGCTAAGCAAAAAAATTGGATTGGCCCTTGGGCCTATCGCTTTCCTGATACTGAACCTGTTGCCTTTTGAAATGGTATCCGAAAAAGGCGACCCCGTAATTGCCATAGCGGCCTGGATGCTGATTTGGTGGATTACCGAAGCGGTTTCCATATCGGTGACCGCACTGCTTCCGTTGCTTTTGATGCCTATTTTAAATGTACTCCCCATTGCAGAGGTGGGAGCCAACTACGGCAGTCCCATTGTGTTCCTGTTTTTTGGAGGCTTTGTCATGGCCTTGGCACTGGAAAAAGTCAATCTGCACCGACGGATTGCGCTCAATATCATTAAACTGACGGGCACCACTCCCAATAAGGTGATTCTGGGTTTTATGATTGCCACCGCTACCTTGAGCATGTGGATCAGTAATACGGCAAGCACCGTGGTGATGCTGCCCATAGCCCTTTCCGTCATCAATTTATTGATCAACGACGAGGACGGTTTTACCAAAAACGACCAAAATTTTGCGCTGAGCGTAATGCTCGGCATTGCCTTTTCCGCCAATGCGGGGGGAATTGCTACAGTAATCGGCACACCACCCAATTCCGTATTGATCGGGCTTTTGGAAAATGAATACAACACTGAAATTTCTTTTCTGAAATGGATGACGATTGGATTGCCCTTTTCCATCATCATGATTGCCATTTGTTATCTGGTGCTAGTCAAATGGATGTTTCCTAACCGGGATTTAAAATTCAGTGCGTCCAAGGAAGTGATTCATGCAGAGCTGGAAAAATTGGGCCCCACTTCGGGCAAGGAAAAAATGGTGCTCACCATTTTTGGGGTGACGGTGTTCCTGTGGATTTTCAGAACCTTGATCAATGGCATTTTCCCCAGTTTGGGAATTACGGATACCATGATCAGTATTTTGGCTGCCATTGCCCTCTTCGCCATTCCATACAATATTAAAAAAGGAGATTTTATCATCATCTGGCAGGACACCTCCAAATTGGCCTGGGGCATCTTGATTCTTTTTGGTGGAGGTTTGGCCTTGGCCCAAGGCATGTCTGCCAGTGGCATTGTGGATATGGTCGCCAACGCCATTGCGCAAAGCGAGGTAAGTGTTTTGTTCACCGCTGCCCTATTGATTTTTTTAATGCTGTTCATGACCGAGTTGATGAGCAACGTGGCCCTCGTGGCTGTACTAGCACCTGTTGTAGCAGGTATTGCCATTGGTTTGGATATTCCCATGCTCCACCTACTGATTCCTGTGACCATTGCGAGCAGCTGTGCCTTTATGCTGCCCATGGCCACACCGCCAAATGCCATTGTCTTTGCCAGCGGTTACGTCAAAATACCTCAAATGGCCCGTGTAGGCGTTATCCTAAACTTGATTGCTGTGGTACTGCTTATTTTGGTGTTCCAATTTGTGATTCCGCTATTGTTCTAAACTAAAAATGCCCCTCCGGGCGGAAGGGCATTTTCACAAACTAACTAACTCAAAAAAATGTAAGAAACTAACTTAACTTACGCTACTTGCTTTTGCCACAAGTGGCACGTAACTCTTTGTTAGGTACAAACTTACAACCCTTTTTTGTGAAGAATATTGTAATTAGCCTTTTGTTAACGAAGCGGGCAAGACCTTCGTTTGACTGCGTTAAGGCCGGTAATGCTGCAAAGAGTGAAATTATCGCAGCCAAAAGGCCAAATCATGAAATAATTCGCACATAAAAACCTTTTTCATTGAAAATTATTCCACAAAAACGTCCATGTTATATTTATGTTAACCAGACACTTATATAGATTTCGTTAACAGATGGGCAGTTACGGAAAACTAAAAAACCCCTCCGACGAGGGGTTTTTCATAGCTAACTCAAATAAGTTGTAAAATGATGAACATTTTACTGTATTGATCCTGAGTAGGGATCAAAACCTTCTGGGAGATACTTGGACGTATCAAAACCCAAATCCATTTCTTCATCTTCCATATAGTTGATGGAAGTAACGGCAATGACATCGGTATACGGATTGAAACCTTCGGGCAACAAGTATTCGCTGTTAATGCCCAATTCAAGCTCCACATCGCTTTCCATATAAGGAATTGCCTTCAAGTTCACGTACACCTCATAAGGGGAAAAGTCCTCTGGCAAATAGTCCTTGGTATCGAATCCAAGTTCCATATCCTCCTCTTCCATATAGTTGATGGAATGTACATCCACTACCTCGTTGTAAGGATTAAAGTGCTCCGGCAAGTACCTTTTGGTATCAAAACCTAGTTCTAGTTCAACGTTGTTTTCGAGGTATATGATGGAATTCAGATCAAAGTAGCTTTTGTAAGGGTCAAAACCCTCTGGTAGATAATCGGAGGTATCAAATCCCAAATCCAGTTCGGGCTCATCCTCTATATAAACTACTTCATCCAAATTCAATTCGTAGGAGGCATATTCGCCCATTCCCGAAGTTGAATCGTTTACATCGGCATTGATGTTCAATGTCGTTAAACTGTTCTCTAAACTACCAAGTGTCTCCGATTGGAGCTCGGCCACCTTGGCATTTTGTTGGTCGTTGGCTATGGCGGTACTACTTAATAGGACACTTCCATAAATTACTAATAACTTGTTCATTTTTTGATTGAATTTTGTGATTGATGATATGCCTATAAGACTATTCAAAAACCAAAACGTTACAGTATTTAGGATTTTTTTACGAAAACTAAATGTCCGTTAGCCCCCGAAAAACAAGGTGTTTCACTCCAAAACATCAGTAAAAGGCAGGACTCCCAAAGGTTGGGCACTTACGTTAAAAAAAGTGCCGTTAATATTTATTTAACAGTTAGTTCTGCCGATTTTTAGGTTCTTTGAATCTTTTAGTTATTCAAACCACCCTATAATGATCAAAAATTTACTACCTCGACTACTTTTAGTCATTATGATTTTGGGCTCCCTTCAAACTGCGGAAGCCCAACTCTTCAAAAAGAAAAAGAAAGAAACCGAACAAAAAAAGGAAAAACCCAAGGCTGGCGACATCAAAGCTTATGATGAAGTCATTACCAAAAACGCCAAGACCGATGAAGGACTCTTTAGCGTGCACACCGTGGACGACAAGCAGTTTTATGAAATCCCGGATTCCTTGTTCGGGCGCGAAATGCTTATGGTAAGCCGAATCTCCAAAACCGCTACCGGTATCGGCTTTGGTGGTGGAAAAATCAACACCCAAGTATTGCGCTGGGAGAAAAAAGACAAAAAGGTGCTCTTGCGTGTCGCTTCTTACGAGAATGTGGCTGCCGACTCACTTCCCGTTCACGAAGCCGTGGTCAACTCTAACTTTGAGCCAGTACTTTTTGCCTTCGATATTCAGGCCATCAACAAAAAAGATTCGCTGAACCCTGCAACCGTGATCGAAATAGATCCTTTGTTTACCAAGGATGTGCAGGCACTTGGCTTTCCCGATGGTTACCGAAAAAGGTTCAAAGTAAGCCGTTTGGACGGGGATAGAAGCTATATCGAGTCCATCAAAAGTTATCCCTTGAACATTGAGGCACGCCACGTAAAAACATACCTCTCCAACGATCCGCCAAGCAACGAAAGCCTTGGGTCCATTTCGTTGGAAATCAATAATTCGATGATCCTACTGCCCAAAGAACCCATGAAGCGCCGTTATTTTGACGAACGCGTAGGATGGTTTGCCCGAGGACAGGTGGATTATGGCCTCGATGCCCAAGAAAGCAAAACGGTGACCTATTTAGACCGTTGGAGACTTGAAGTGAAGGACGAGGACATTGAAAAATTCAAGGCAGGCGAATTGGTAGAGCCCAAAAAGCCCATTGTGTATTATGTGGATAGGGCCACCCCAAAAGAATGGGTACCCTACATTAAACAAGGTATCGAAGATTGGCAGGTCGCTTTTGAAGCGGCCGGGTTCAAAAATGCCATTATCGCCAAAGACCCGCCATCACCCGAAGAAGACCCAGAATGGTCTCCCGAGGACGTGCGCTATTCGGTGGTACGCTATCTGGCCTCCCCCATTCCAAACGCCAACGGTCCGCACGTAAGTGATCCACGAAGTGGTGAAATCTTGGAATCGGACATCAACTGGTACCATAATGTAATGAGCTTGCTACGGGGTTGGTTTTTTGTACAGACCGCCGCCATCAATCCAGAAGCACAAAAAACCCAGTTCAAGGAGGAAATTATGGGTAGACTGATACGCTTTGTGTCCTCCCACGAAGTAGGGCACACACTAGGGCTTCCGCACAACATGGGAAGCAGCGTGGCCTACCCCGTTGATTCCCTGCGCTCTGCGAGTTTCACGCAAAAATATGGAACTGCGCCCTCCATTATGGATTATGCACGTTTCAACTATGTGGCACAACCCGGTGACGAAGGCGTGGCCCTTATGCCCGATATTGGCGTTTATGACAAGTATGCCATTAAATGGGGATACAGACCTATTTTGGACAAAACAGCGGAAGAGGAAAAACCAGTACTCAACGCATGGATTTTGGAACATGCCGGCGACCCCATGTACCGATTTGGGCATCAGCAAGTGGGCGATATCCACGATCCGAGCTCCCAAACCGAAGACTTAGGGGACGATGCCATTAAAGCCAGCCTTTATGGAATCGAAAACCTAAAGCGCATAGTTCCCAATCTTATGGACTGGACCACGGAAAAAGGCGAGGACTATGACGACTTGGAAACCATGTACGGTCACGTGGTGGCCCAGTTCCGTAGATATATGGGGCACGTGGCCAACAACATTGGTGGCGTATACGAATACCTTAAAACTGCAGATCAAGAAGGCGCCGTTTATACGCCCGTAAGCAAAGCGCACCAAAAGCGGGCCATGAATTTTATGCAAGAGCAACTTTTTGAAACCCCGGAGTGGTTGATCGAGCCCAACATCTTCAATAAAATTGAATACTCTGGGTCGGTGGAACGCATCCGTTACACCCAAGAGCGCTACCTGAACACCATGCTGCATTTGGGCAAACTGGCACGCCTAATCGAAGCGGAGACCCTACACGGCAAAGAAGCCTATAGCTTGGTGGAAATGATGAGCGACCTTAGAAAAGGAATATGGTCGGAGACCAGAACCGGAAGAACCATCGATACCTACCGAAGGAACCTTCAAAAAGCGCATATCGACCGTTTGGAGTATTTGATGACCGCTGAAAGTCAAGATAAAATGCCTGACTTTGGTGGGTATAGAAAATCAACGCCCATCAATACCAGCCAATCGGACATCCGTTCGGTGGCAAGAGCTGAGCTGAACAATCTGAAAAGGGATATCAGAAATGGCCTGGCCCGAATCTCGGATACCATGAGCCGCTACCATTTGCAGGATGCCATGGAGCGTATCGACCTAATATTGGAGCCCAAATAGGCCTCCGGACAAGAACAATAAATTAGATCTTCAAGGTGTGGTCGGTGCATTCATCGATCACACCTTGTTTTTTTATCCCTTCACATCAGCCAAAAGTAGTTTCACAACATATAGGTGGGATTTCCCTTCGTATTGATTACTTTAGTAATCCCAAATCTCACATCATGAACTACAAAACTAAAAGCTTACTCTACTTTTGCGGCTTCGTGGCAGCTTCGGCTCTTTATTACGTAGTAGAGCAACACGACAACTTCCAGGAACATCTCAATTCAAAAAGCTATGTCGAGACCCAATTTGAGGATGCCGACAAGTATACCGATGATTCTAAGAAAAAGCTTGAGGAAGAAATCAAGTAGTTCATTCCCTTACCCTTTTTGAACTGTTAAAAGCATCACAAACCCAGTTTTGATGGTTAAACCTTTGGACAGCCGCTTTGTCCAAAGCATATCATTAAAATTTAAGTTTATGAAACGATTAGCAGTAACATTGGTCTTGCTGATAAGTATCGGCGCGACCGCACAAAGACATGATGGCCAACAAATGCGCAAAGGTCCCCAAATGGACATGACCGCAGAGCAAATGGCCACCCTGCAAACCAAACACATGGTCTTGGCATTGGACCTGACCAAGACACAGCAGGACAAAGTGTACAACATTAATCTGGAAAACGCCAAGTTCAAAAAAGAGAAATGGGACGAGATAAAGGCGGCGAAAGAAAACGGGGAATGGGAAAAACCATCCTCCGAAGAGCGATTTGAAATGGCCAACGCACGTTTGGACCGTCAAATAACCCTTCAGGAAAAAATGAAAGACATACTGAACGACAAACAGTATGAGACTTGGAAAAAGTTCACCCATCACAAAAAAATGCATGGCAGTAAAAGAATGCAGGAGAGAGGGAGAAGAGGATAGTGTTTTTTGTTGATTTAAGAAGCCGCGCCTGCCATGGTCGCGGTTTCTTTTTTTATGGCTTTTTTACAGATATACTTGGTTATCTACTTTTTTACAGATATATTTGATTATCTGCTTTTTTACAGATATAATTAATTATCTACATATAAACAGATATTTAAATCAAGAATATCATGATAGCCATTCTCACCGGAGACATCAAAAACTCCTCGGAACATAAAGCCAGTACATGGTTGCCCCTTTTAAAAGAGGTACTTTCGCAATATGGCAAAGAGCCCAAAGATTGGGAAATATACCGCGGTGACAGCTTTCAATTACAGACCACCGCAGAAACAGCATTGGAAGCCGCCATCCATATCAAGGCCAGCATCAAGCAAATTCGACCATTGGATGTTCGTATTGGCATTGGACTGGGCGAAAAAAACTACGATGCACCAAAGATTACCGAATCCAATGGCCCTGCCTTTGTCCATTCCGGTGAATGTTTTGAAAAGCTAAAAAAACAAAATCTCGGACTACAAACCAGCAATGAAACGTTCGATGGACATATCAACCTTCTCTTGGAATTGGCTTTGTTGACCATGGATGATTGGACACCGGCCATTTCCAAAACCGTAAAGTGTGCCATAGAAAACCCTAAGCTGAATCAAAAGGAACTGGCGGCACTTCTGAACAAATCACAAGGTAATATAAGTGAGGAATTAAATAAGGCAGGATTTGATGAAGTCCAAAAAATGATTCATTTTTACAAAGCACAACTCGCCCAATTATGATGCTTTTGGCCCTAAAACTACTGCTTGCCCACTTTATCGGGGACTTTGTTCTTCAACCCGGGCATTGGGTCGAGGACAAGCTGAAGAAAAAGGGACGTTCCAAATATTTGTATGCTCACATCGGGGTACATCTTTTGGCCCTCCTGCTCTTACTGCAATTCAAACATATTGGGGCCATTACGGTAATCGTGGTGACCCACTTTCTGATAGATTTGGGAAAGTTATCCCTCACCAATCCCAAAAACTACCGTTGGCTATTTGTGGTAGATCAGTTGTTGCACTTATTCGTCTTGGGCAGTGTTTTGTACTGGCTATCCCCTTTTCAAATTGATGTTAGCTTTTTCTGGGATGAAAAGACCTTATTGCTTATCACCTTTTTGGTGTTTGTTACCTACGTGTCGGGTATCCTGATGCGCATGTTGTTGGCACCTTATATTGATGAAGTTGCGAAGGACGACCCTACGGGCGAAGGAGGTTCCCTCAAAAATGCAGGCACCTATATCGGCATGTTGGAGCGCCTTTTTGTATTTGGTTTTATCCTGATGCAGCAATGGGCGGCCATTGGACTTTTAATCGCTGCAAAATCCGTGTTCCGTTTTGGCGACCTCAACAAGGGCAAGAACCGAAAACTCACAGAATATGTACTTATCGGAACCCTATTGAGCTTTGGTTTGGCCATTCTTTCTGGCCTGTTTTATGGCTATTTGATGGAAATCATCTAGACCAAAAAAAAGCCACCCGAAATTGGATGGCTCCTTAACATTACTAAACTTAAAAACACTTAGTTAAAAACTTGGCTTTCCTTTAGGATCTCCATACTCTCCAACACTTGGCTTACGGCCAAGGTCATGGATTTGGCAGAGACCGTTGCACCGGAAATACCGTCAATGTCCCTTCCGTACACCAAGGTTTCCCCCGATTTTCTACCAATAAATTGTTTTAGCCAACGCTGGCTGCCCACTTGGCGTCCATGGTCCTCGCGGTAAATGAGTATTTTGGATTTTTTAATGCTCATATCCGCGTCAAAAAGCACTACGTAATCAAAAGTTTTCTTGAGACTTGGGGCCACGCCCACGTAAACGTATCCCAAACTTTTTCCTTGCGACACCACTTCGAACAAGTTGTCGCCGCCCAATTCGGATGGGGTTTTTTGGTTCAGTTCGGGCGTAATGTCCACCCAGTTCATGGTGAAATCGGCAACTTCGTAGGTGCCTGTCACCGCACTGTTGATTTTCTCTTGTAGCTTTGGCGATATCTTATCCACCTTGAATCCGAATAAAAACAAGGTGGACAGTATCACCATGGCACTTATATACTGAATGCTATTGGCCCTCAACATTGCTATTTACAGGGGTGTTCACTACAAATTTATTGATGGTCTCCAACACTTCCGCCTTGGTAGCACCTTTCTCCTCCAGACCGTAGAAATGCATGAAAATAGGTTTTTCGTCCACCTTTTTCAATAAGGTCAAATCGCCTTCACGATTATACACTTCATCCCAAGCGTCCCGCACATTTGCCCAGAAGTCTTTGTGGTCGTCCCACCAATCTTTTGCTAACTGGCATTTGCTGTCATCCACTTTGGTGTAGATGTTGAATCCTTTCTCTTGGGCAATCAGTACATCTCCTTCACCATCTTTTCGTAGGACCTTGTCGTTATCCTGCTCGTGTACCCATCCATAGCTAGTGATTTCTTGGCGATTGCCTCGCTTCATGACATTGTAATCACTACGTTTGGTGTATTCACGGCGGGGCAATGGGGAATCACTTTTATTTTCCCAATAATGCTTGCCATCAACATGGACCCAAGTGGCAGAACCGGAATATCGTGGGCTATCATCCACTTGATAGACTTTTTGTGTCCATTGCCCATTTACGGCATCGGAAGGCAATTTGGAGAAAACCCAATTATTGTCCTTGTCGTAATGGTAGACGGCTTGGTTTTCAAACAACCAATCCTGCCTCCAGTGTTTAATGACCATGGTGTCGTTCACTACCAACAAATGTTGAATGGAGATTTCATTGTCCTCATTCACAATCGGCAAGGCCAACTCCAATGCCCCAGCGGTATAATCCAACTTTTTTTCGTAATCGATTTCCGGAGCGAAAGTTTCGGTGTACTTAAAGGTAATGTCGTAACACCCACACATATCCAAAATGGCTTGGCGGTCCAGTTCTTTCTTTTCCTGAGAGGTTGCCGTAATGGTTACAAAAGCCAAAAGCAACGATGAAGCGATTGTTTTTTTCATATCAGTTTCTATTTGATCGTTTTAGAATTTATTCGGGTCAAAAATACTAAACTTATTTAGATTGAATAAAAATTAAATATATATTTGTCATCAAATTTAAATGGAATGAGTCTAAATAAAAATATTTACCTCTTATTTTCAACACTTTTAACACTCAGCTTGGTCTCTGCCCAAGAATCCCCCACCCAACAAAAAGACTCCATTATCACCGAAAATCTGGATGAAGTGGTGGTTACGGCGACCCGAACGGTGCGCCAACTTTCCTCCCTCCCACTTCCTGTGACCTTGATTCCCAAAGAACAGATCAATCGTTCCGGGGTTACCCGATTAAATGAAATCTTGAATGAACAGACCGGAATTGTGATGACTCCCGATGCAACCATTGGTGGTGGCGAAGGGGTACAAATCCAAGGAATCGCTTCCGATTATGTCATGATATTGATAGACGGGGTTCCCGCAGTGGGTCGAAGCTCCGGAAATCTGGACTTGAGTCGTTTTGCCATTGGCAATATCAAACAGATTGAAGTGGTCAAGGGTCCCTCCTCGAGTCTTTTTGGTTCCGAAGCCCTGGGCGGGGTCATCAACATCATCACAGAAAAACCGAATACCGATGACATTAGTGGTCAGATTTCCCATCGCGCGGCAACGTTCAACAATCAAAATAGCACCATCAACCTGAATCAAAGAAAAGGGGACCTCGGCTACTCGCTCTTTGTGGACCGATTGAGCACCGACGGTTTTGATCTGACTCCCAACTCGGAGGGGCAAACCGTGAATCCGTTTTTCAACTACACCTTAAATGGAAGGGTATACTTTAATGTGTCCGACCAACTCAAGGCTTTTGCATCGGGGCGTTACTTTCTTCAGGATTTCGACATTCCTTCAGGAACCAGTGAAGAGCGTGATGGCAATGTACACCTACGATTGGACCATGAATTGAGCAAGAAATCCAGCTTTGAATACGAGCTATACTACACCAATTATGTCACCAACGAGCAAACGGTAGACCCCATTAACGATGAGATTCTGCTCGATAATGATTTCAACCAAAAACTCTTCCGTCCCGAAGTACGCTTTAACCACGCCTTCAGTTCGGATAACACGGTAACGGTGGGCGCCGGTTACAATCTTGAAAATTTGGAGCGTTCGCTTTTTGCGGAAAACATCACCTTCAACTCCCAATATGTTTACGCTCAATACGACTTTAAACTGCTTGAGAAACTCAACATTATCGCAGGGGCCCGCTTCGACAATCACAGTGAGTACAATTCCCAACTAAGCCCAAAACTATCCGCCCGCTACGACCTTTCCGCATATTGGTCCGTAAAGGGCTCCGCGGGCAGTGGTTTTAAGGCCCCCGACTTCCGTCAGCTCTACCTTGACTTTACCAATGCCGCAGGTGGTGGCTATTCCGTTTTTGGAAAGGAAGTGGAAGCCGCAGCCATTCAACGCTTGCAGGAAAATGATGAAGTGGCCAACCTTGCCGTGGACCCCAACGACCTTGGGGAACGCCTGGATGCCGAAAGTTCAGTGGGCATCAACTTGGGGGTGGGCTTTAAAAAAGGACAATTTCGAAGTGATGTAAATTTCTTTCGAAACGATTTTACCAACCTTATCGATACCCGCATCTTGGCGGCCAAGACCAATGGTCAAAATGTGTTCGGGTACATCAACCGCGAAAGCGTGTACACCCAAGGCCTTGAGGTAGACCTTCAATACAAGGTTCTTGAAAATTTGGACCTGTCCGCAGGCTACCAATTGCTGTACGCGTTCGACAAGGATAAGGAGGATGCCATTGAAAATGGGGAGGTCTTTGCCCGTGACCAGCAAACGTTGGAAACCATCCGATTGGACCGCAGCGATTACTTTGGGCTCGAAAACCGTTCGAGGCACACCCTCAACTTCAAAGCTTTTTACGAATTGCCCGAATGGGGCGCCAATGCCAACCTACGCGTAGTGTACCGCAGTCGTTTTGGACTCACCGACCGCAATGGAAATGATGTACTCGACGAGCTGGACAACTCCTTTGTTGATGGCTACGCCTTGGTAAACCTTTCCTTCGGAAAAACATTTTTTAAACACTACGAATTGCAACTGGGCGCCAATAATCTGTTGGACTTTCAAGGGTCCAATCCTTTGGCATCGCAGGACAATGAACAATTGATCAATCCCGGAATACAATTATTTGCAAGACTTAATATTCAATTTTAAAACCAAGATTACATGAAAACAACCCTAAAACTATTCAGCCTTTTAGCCCTACTCTTTGCCTTTGTTGCCTGTAGCGAAGACAACGACGGTGGCATGACGGATTTTACCGTGACCGCCATAAGCACAGAATCGGGAACCGTAGGCACCGAAATTACCATTACCGGAACCAATTTCCCCGAGGCTTCGGATATCAGCTTGACTTTTGGTGGCGTAGCGGCGACCATCAGCTCGGCAACCAGCACCCAAATCGTTACCACTGTTCCCAACGGGGCCACTTCAGGAGCCGTGACCCTTTCCGCCAATGGGACTTCCCGGGAAGTGACGGCTTCTTTTAGCGTATTGGCCAATTTGGTGAGCGCTACCGTCGAAAACTTGGAGGCTCCGCAAACAGGAGGTCAAGGACAACCGATTGGTGGCCCGTTCACCAAATTCAGTTTTGAGACCGGTGAGGTTACCGATAGTGAAACCGATTGGGATATTGCCTTTAGGGGAACCACCATTGCCGTGAACGGAGGAACCGTGACGGGAACCAACGACGAGCCCGCTAGAAACGGAAACGCTGGGGCGGCCATTGAATCCGGTTTATTTACCGATGTGACCACCGCGGAGGGACTCACCTTTGAGGTAGATGCCGACGGTGCCTTTGCCATTCCCACAGGAAGCCAAGAAGGGTGGTACAACTACAACTCCGCCACCTTTACCGTAACCCCGATTCCGGGACGGGTTTTGGTGTTCCGCACCCACAATGGAAAGTATGCCAAAGTGGAGATTTTGAGCTACTACCGCGATGCACCCGCAGAACCAGATGCCTTTACGGATGAATCCCGAGTGTACACCTTCAATTTTGTGTACAATCCAAACGATGGGGAAACCTCACTAAACGCCAACTAATATGAAACCCATAAGCATTGTTTACATTGTATTGCGGCTGCTATTGGGCGGATTTATGATCTATGGGGGCATCCAAAAGTTCCAAAAGCCCATCCCAACCCCTGTAGAGGTGGTGGAAAAAGCCGAAAAGTTCACCTCTCCCGAGAAGGAAAATACCCTGCAGAAGATTTTGTACATCAGCGGGGCCAAACAAACGGGCTACTTTTGGGAAGTACTGGGAATATGCGAACTGCTGTTCGGACTCTTGTTGATCCTGCAAGGCACCAGTTTTGTAGGAGCCCTATTCCTGCTGCCCATCACCCTGCATATTTTCCTGTTCCATTTGTTTTTGGAATCGGATGAATTACCAGAACTGTTTCAAACCTTTGGTTTGTTCGCAGTGAACATTGCCTTGGTCCTCAAGGAAAGGCGCCATTGGCAACATTTGCTGTGGATAAAACCCATCTAGCAGTAACCATTCGGATAGTTTGATGAGAAAGCGGGGCAATTGCCCCGTTTTTTTTATCCGTTTTACGACACGAAAAAAATGGATAACGTTAAGCCGAACCGTCAAAAATGTGGTATTTTATAAAAAAGTTTATTTAAATGACGGATGACATGGGAGTAATAGCCACCAACAAACGGGAAATCAAACTATTTTACAATGCCGAGACCAATAAAGGCATGCAGACCTTGGCCTACCTCAAATCTTCCCAGAAAAAAGTATTGGACATCGACCTTTCCAAAACCAAGGTTACGGGCACGCAATGGACCGAACTGGCCAAACTGTTGGGCAAGCCCATCAAAGACCTCATTAATACAGAACATCCCGATTTTATAAAAAAATACGGCAAAAACCCAGAGTTGCCCGATGATGAAGATTGGTTAAAATTAATGGAAAACAACCCCAAAGCGGTGACCCAACCCATTTTGGTGAACGGTGACCAAGCCGTACAAATAGACACTCCGTCCGAAGTGATGCAGTTTATCGAAGACGAAGACTAAACTGCACCATTCCATACTTAAATCCGTTCATCCGCATGCCGCAATCGAAAAGAGCCCGTTATCTCGGGATTGGAATCCTTCTGCTGATTATCTCGGCAAGCGTAGCGGCACAGTGGTTTTTCGACCAAAAAGTGACTTCGCTGCTCAATAGCAAAGGAGTCCAAGCCTATCAGTTGCGTTATGATGAGCTGAACACCAATGTATTTTTGGGAAACATCCGACTGAGGCAAGTTGCTGCCGGCAGTCCAGACCAACACATCGCGGTTCAGGCGGAATCCGTAACACTTTCGGGATTGCACTACTGGACCTTATTGCAAAAGGAAAACATTACACTTTCGGAACTACATATCTCATCTCCCTCCGTTACTTATCAACCCAAAGAAAAGGACACTTCTTCTACTTCCCAAAACAACACATCTGCCCAAACCATCACCATCGAACAACTGACTATTGAAAAAGGTTCGTTTGTAATGAAAGATACTTCCGCTCAGCGTTCTGCTAGTTTGGAAGATATCAACATCGCAGTAAACGACCTGATTTATCCAAAAAAATCCAACAATCCATCCCTTCCCGTAGACTATGGTTCTTACGAACTCACGGGCTCCGATGGGTTTTACGACCTAAGCCCGTTGGAAACCATCACTTTTGAGCGTATCCAACTGAACCCTACCGAGGGGAAGCTGCAACAATTTACACTACGCACCAAATACGGCAAAAAAGCTTTGTCCCAACAACTTGCCAAAGAGCATGACCACTACAACCTTGGCATCAAAAACATCGTACTGACAAACTGGGATGTGGGTACCTCCAAGGATCTTCCTTATTTTCATTTGGGAACGCTACAATTGGAGCAACCTGTCTTTGATGTGTACCGCGACAAATTACTGCCGGACGATACATCCCATAAAAAACTCTACAACCAAGCATTGCGCGACCTGCCTTTGGCATTGCAAGTGGATTCCGTACGAATTTCGGATGGGACCATCACCTACGAGGAGCGGGTAAAACGCGATATTGAACCTGAAAGCCTGCTATTTACCCAACTGGATGCCACGGTTCAGAACCTGCACTCATGGGGCGAAGGGGAGGTAACTGCCCATATCAACGCCAAGTTGATGGACAATGGGCCGTTTCGGTTGGATTGGTCGTTTGACCCGCGGAACAAGGCCAATACCTTTTTGGTGAAGGGTGAGCTATCGCAGTTCCAATCGGCCAGCATCAACCCGTTTTTAAAATCGAACTTGAGTGCCGAGGTGCAAGGTACGGTGCAGCAGCTTTATTTTACGATCAGCGGAAACGAGCTGGAATCGAAGGGCGACATGAAAATGAAATACGACAACTTTGAGTTTACCGTGCTTAAAAAGAACCGTTTGGGCGTCAATAAAGTGCTCACGGCCGTGGTGAACCTATTTACCAAGGACGGCAACAAAACGGACGAGGACGGCTTTCGACATGGAGATTTTGAGGTGGAACGCAAGCAGGACAAATCGTTTTTCAATTATTTATGGCTGAATCTCCAAGAGGGCTTGGTGGACACCATGACAGGCCGCGGCAAAAAAAGGGACTAGGGGTTCGGGGTTTCAGGTTGAGGGTTTCGGGTTTGGAACTTGAACTTGAATTTGGATTTTGGAATTTGGAATTTGTTGTTTGGTGTTTATTGTTTGTGGTTTCAGGTTTCAGGTTTGAAGTTTTGAATTTGAACTTGAGCTTGAACTTGTATTTGATACTTGAATTTGGGCTTTGGAATTTGGAATTTAAAGAAAATAAGGAAGGAGGGTGGTATAAAACTTTAAGGAGACTAGCAATAATAGTTGATGGTCCTTTAGCAGTTTTTAGCACTGCATCTTGGTTAACTAAATCCATTGAAAAGGAACTTTCCAGAATAAACTGTAGCCTTCCCTTTTTTAGGACATCGCTAAATTCATAAAATTATCATTAATGTCGTCTGTTTCGGGGAAGAATTCTTCCCCGAAACGGTTCTT
>NZ_JACBZU010000008.1 GCF_013407935.1 Allomuricauda sp. ARW1Y1 | reverse complement strand
AAGAACCGTTTCGGGGAAGAATTCTTCCCCGAAACAGACGACATTAATGATAATTTTATGAATTTAGCGATGTCCTAAAAAAGGGAAGGCTACAGAGGGTACAATAGGATTGTTTGATTTTACTGAGTATAATAGTCAATCAAAATCAGATTATTTCAATTACCTCAATCTCTATACTACAGGTTTAATTCAATTTAGTTCTCCGAAACTAATTCTGGACTCTCATTCAATTGACTTGGATAAGCTGTTCAAGCTTTATGTTGACCCTATTGAGCATATAAAAGGTAATAAAGGGGAGGAAGATCTTCAAATGATCAAATCTCATGTTCAAGAAAGATTGATATCTAAAGTGGAGGAAAGAGTTCATACCAATATTAAAATTGATAGTAATTTAATTTCTGATATTATTTTTCCTTACGAATTAGATTGTATTGGAATGAATGGATCTTTAGTGGGGGCTAAATCTTTGACATTTGAACATTCTCATCAAACCGTTGATAGAAACGTTTCTCATTATATTGCTTTAATAACTTCCCTCAGTTACAGATATAGTAAAAGTCTCAAGGATAATAGATTTTATCTCATTGCAAATGAACCCAAAGACACAAAGGGAGAAACATATAAGATTTGGGATAGGGTTTACAAAAATGATTTAATCGACATTTTACACCCAGATGATTCAGATATTGTTGCTGAACGTGTTTTTGAAACCAATGCAACAAAATTTCTTAATTAAGGAAAGACTAATCAAATCCCCCCAATCTCCTTTAAACTCAACCCCGTAGCTTTTTTAATAATTTCAACATCTACACCTTGAGCCTTTAAATTTTTGGCAATTTCAAGCGAATTTTCCTTTTTGGCCCGCTTCTTCTCCGTCTCGATCTTAAACTCCTCCAATTCCTTTTTTTCGGGCCCGGTAATCTCAAAAAAGCCGCTTTTGCGCAATTGGTTCATGATCCCACGGTCCTCAAAACTGGTGTAACGGGTTTCTGTGATCACCAAATGGTCCAGCACCTCCACATGGATCAGTTTGCCCACTTTCAGCATATGGTCGGTAAAGTTAAGGTCGGCATCGGTCACTTCGTGCGAGCCGCTGGGGTGGTTGTGCACCAAGATCAGCTTGCTGGCCAGTTTGTAGATCGCCATCCGGAACACATCCGGCGGGTCGGCATTTACCCGGTTGCTCGCCCCAAGGCCAATGAGCTCTACAAACAAGATCTTGTTGTTCTGGTTGAGCCCCACCACCCAAAAGTGCTCTTGGTTGCGGCGAATCTTGTTTTCGCGCAACAGCACCTGCTGCATGATCGCATATATGTCCGCAGAGTTGAGCACCTTGATTTTTTGTTCTTTGGTAAGCCGTACGTTCATGGTAGGTAAGTTATGTGTTGGGATGGGAAATTTAGGCGAAGCACGCCAATAATGCAAATGTCGCCACAAAAGAAACTGCTGCGTCTGCCCATGGTTTCCCAAAAAAGCAGTGCGCGCTGCCCCAAAGTTTCGTACATTTAAAAAAACCACATCTAAAAACACACGTATGGACACTATAGCCGTAAAGGCCTTTGGCACGCAGTCTGCCGAAGCCGATTTAAAACAAATGCAGATCGACCGAAGAACGGTCCTCGAAAAGGACATTGAAATTGATATCCTCTACTGCGGGGTCTGCCATTCCGACCTTCATTTTGCCCGAAACGATTGGGGCATGACCCAATACCCAGTAGTTCCCGGCCACGAAATCGTGGGCAAGGTCACCCAAGTGGGTTCCAAGGTTTCCAAGCACCAAGTGGGCGATATCGTCGCCGTGGGCTGTTTGGTGGATTCGTGCCGCAGCTGCCAAAGCTGTAAAAACGATGAAGAACAGTACTGCCCCGAGTGGGTGGGCACCTACGGAGGCTTCGACAAGCATTTGAACAGCCCCACGCACGGCGGCTATTCCGAAAAAATTGTAGTGGACGAGGACTTTGTGCTCCGCGTTCCCAAAAATCTGGACCTTGCGGGTATCGCTCCCGTGCTCTGTGCAGGCATCACTACTTGGTCCCCATTGCGCCACTGGAAAGTGGGCAAGGGCAGCAAGGTGGCCGTAGTCGGTTTGGGCGGATTGGGACACATGGCGTTGAAATTGGCGTCGGCCTTGGGTGCCGAGGTGACCTTGTTTTCGCGATCTACCAATAAAATGGTCGATGCCAAGGCATTGGGCGCGGACCATGTGGTCATTTCTACGGACGAAGTCCAAATGGAACAGGCCGCAGGCCAGTTCGATGTGATCATCGACACCGTACCCTACGAGCATGATCTTAACCCTTACGTGGCCACCTTGGCTACCAACGGAACCTTGGTCGTAGTGGGCTATTTGGGACCATTGGATCCCATGTTGGTCACCGTGCCCATGATCATGGGCCGAAAAAGCGTGGCAGGTTCCTTGATCGGGGGCATTGCCGAAACCCAAGAACTGTTGGATTTCTGTGGCGAGCACAACATTACCTCGGATGTGGAAGTGATCAACATCCAAGACATCAACACCGCCTACGAACGCATGCTCAAAAGCGATGTGAAATATCGTTTTGTCATCGATATGAAATCATTGAAGGAGTAGTTGGCATTACGAGACGAAATCAACTTGCTGGACAAGCTATTCTTCAAATAAAAACCGCCCCTTGCAACTGGTTCGCAAAGGGCGGTTTTGTTTTTGCGCAAACGTATTTAAAGTTAGGGGATACCATCAAAGCAAAGTATAATCTGGCTAAAGCTCAAGAAACCATTGGATACAAATACAGTGATATTTACAAGGAATACTTAAATGAAATTTACCAGGAGGATTTGGATGCCTTGAAGACTGATTTATCTAGAATATGATACCATTCGTAGTAAATTAAAATCTTTAGATTAAAAAAAATCTTACTTTTATAAAGCACTTAAAAATTAAATTAACCCCATACTTCAATGCACAGTATAGTTAGCTGTGTTTCCACCAAACATTGCATCATTTTATGAAAAACGCTTCTTACCTACTTGTGTTGTTCACTTTGTTGATATCCTGTTCCAAAAGTGAAGAACCAAATTCCCCCAATATTCCTGAAACACCCGATGCAATTGAGCAGGGAGCACAATCCTTTAGTATTAGCAATAAGGAGATAACTGCTAAAAGCACTTCAGGCCTAACGGCTAAAGAGTTTATTCCAGCCAATGTTTTTGTTAGTGTGGAAACCAGCAATGGTGCTACTATTTTAAATAGAAAGAAACTTAGTGTAATAGATAATGGTGGTGATTATGTTACGGAAGAGATAATGCTGGATCCCGGAACATATAAATTAACTGAGTTTATAGTTATAGATTCTGATGATTTTGTCATTTACTTGGCACCAAAATCCACCTCCGCATTATCTCAGTTTACCAGTACATCGCTTCCATTTAATTTCCCTGTACAAGAAGCTAATTCAAAGAATACACCTGTCGAAAATATTGAAGCAGCCGGCTATTCTTGGGTGCAATTTGGATATGAGGACGATAACCTCGCTTTCCCCGAATCTGATGATTTCTTTACACTAACGGTTGATGATACGGAAAATCTAACAACCAAAACAATTGTTCTAAAGTCATTAACTGGCTCAACTTATAAGGTTGATTGGGGAGACGGCACTGTTGATGAGTATGTTTCAACCCTAAGTGACCTGAACATAAATAATGAACTGTCCCATGATTTTGAAGATAATGGTATTTATGAAATAAAGGTTATCGGGGCCATTGAGGCTATTGAAGAGTTAGAGTTTCGAAATAACGTTCCTGAACATGGTTATCAAAGTAATCTTATATCGGCGAATATTGGAAATTTGATTTTGTTGTCGACAATAGAATTTCATTTGGGTAAATTATCAACTTTGGATACATCCAGTAATATTGCTTTGGAATATCTAAGTTTAGGGTACAATCAAATTATTGATTTAGATCTCACAAAAAATCAAAAATTAAAAAAGCTTTATGCAAGGTATAATCAGCTAACGGCGATAGATGTTTCCCAGAATCCTGATTTGGAATTTTTGTGGGTGGAAGGAAATCAAATTTCCAATTTGGATGTTTCCAATAACTCAAAATTAAGTGTATTGCTAGCAAGAGGGAATGTTTTAACCAATGTAGATTTTACTAATAATCAGGACCTCCAGCGATTTGATTTGAGCAATAATTTACTGTCCAGTATTGATCTTTCCCAAAACCTGAGTTTATATGAAATCAATGTTGGGGCAAATAACCTCACTCAGATAGATCTTTCCAATAATACTGAATTGGAACGTATAGATTTATATGAAAATCAAATAAGCTCGATTGATCTTTCTTCAAATCTGAGACTAAGGGATTTGTATATAGGTGATAATTTGCTAGATAATATAGACTTAAGTTTACATAGTAGTTTCGAAAGGTTATCAATTCACAATAATAATTTAACTAGTCTGGATTTATCCAACAATCCCTTGGTATCCCATTTGTATGTTGGCAGTAATCAATTGAGTGCAGCCCAATTGGATTTGATAATTTCCGGTATTTATGATAATGCCGTTTCAAACTCAATTAACATGGGTTATATCGATTTTCAAAACAATCCAGGTACGGATTTGATTGACCAAACTACTATTGCTAAAATCAATGAATTAGCTCTGGATTATGATTGGTTTTTTAATAACGGTTAATAGTTAGGCTGATTAATCCAATATGACAAAGGTTTAGGTCAAGTCATAGTATAAAAAAGGCGCACTCAATGGTACGCCTTTTACTTTTTATATAAGTCCAGTCTTACTGTTTCATTCCAGGCACACCAGCAGGTTTTTGGGTCTGCCAAGGAAACGGCTTCGCTGCTTTTTCCACAGGAGCTACCTCGTTCAAGGTTTCGGCATCGTATACCTTTCCATTTTTGATCACATGGGTAAGGGTATTGGTGTTACGGATATCTTCCAACGGATTTTCGTCCATGATCAGGATGTCGGCCAACTTGCCTTCCTCAATACTGCCCAAATCACCGTCCAAACCAAGCGCTTCAGCGCCCAAAATCGTGGCGGTTTTTAAGGCATCTATATTCTTCATGCCGCCGCTGGCCACCGACCACAGTTCCCAGTGGTAACCCAATCCCTGCAACTGGCCATGACTTCCTACGCCACCAATACCATCAGCCTCTACCAAATCCTTCATAAACTCGGCGTGCTTTTGGAACACATGCTCTTCGGGCATAAACCAGGCAGCCCTTCTGCGCGATTTCTGCGCCAACTCTTCGTAAGGCGTGAAATATTGTAGTTTTTTGTCGTGGTACACATCTTCCGTGGCATAGTAGTAGTTCTCCGCCCACGGTCCGCCGTAGGACACCAAAAGGGTAGGGGTCACTGCCATTTTGGACTCGGCAACGGATTGCACCACATCCTTATATATAGGATAAATGGGGAAAGAATGCTCGTGTCCAGGATAGCCGTCCAACAACTGGGTCATGTTGAGTTTAAAGTCCAATCCACCTTCGGTGGTGGGCATCAATTCCAGTTCCTTGGCCGCCATGATTACCCATTGGCGCATTTGGCGATTGCCCACCAAGTACATTTTGATGCTCTTGGTGTTGTAATACTCGCTGTATTGCTTTAGCACATCTTTGGCGTGCTCCAACGATTTGAGTTTGTACGACCAGTAGCCAACACCGGGCCCGGTGCTATACACACGGGGGCCGTGCATCATGCCGGCATCTACCATATCGGCATAGGTGAGCACGTCGGTGGTTGCCGTTTGTGGGTCGCGCGTAGTGGTGACGCCATAGGCGAGGTTGGCGGAATAGATCCAAATCTGATTTTTATGGATGCCCCAGTTGGGCCACATATGGGCATGGGTATCCACAAAGCCAGGAGTGATGGTCTTGCCGCTGGCATCGATTTCCACGGTGCCTCTGGGCATTTCCAAACTGCCTGAGGGTCCAACGCCTTTGATGCGGTTGTTCACGATCAGAATATCGCCATTCTCGATGATCTCATCACCTTTCATGGTAATGATCCTAGCCCCTTTGAGCAATACACTGCCTTCGGGAATATCCTTGGTGTAATTTACCTTTACCTTGATCTCTTTGGCTTCGAAGACCTTTTCCTCTTCCTTGTCCTTTTTATCCTCGTCTTTATCCTTGTCTTCCTCCTTTTGCTTGTCCTTCAGCTTTTCCGCCTCTTTTTTGGCCAAGGCAACACTGTCGGCATAGGCTTCCGCAGCAGGAAGGTTATAGATAAAATGACTGGCTCCAAGCGACCAGTGCACATTTTTGCTATCGCTTCGCCAAGCAGGGAATTCACCACCCATTACGGTCAGTTTTTTGGCTGGGAAGGCGGCTTTGTCCGCATCAGCCACCGATATCTTGGGGGTCTGTCCAAATTTTGGGACGGTTACCGTATAAATATCATTGTTGATTTTGGCCAGTGCCGTAGTTCCGTCAGGCGATATTTTGATTTCTGATGGTGCGGACGATTTATCCTCAGGCGCTTGATACTGTTCCGACCCGGGCAGGATATTGTGACCTCCGTTGTGATCGTGGAACCCAAAGGAAGAAGAACCAAAGGTGGTGATGCCGCTCAATTTCAAATGTTCTTTTTGATCGGTACCATCCCAACGAATGGACAACAAAGATTTATCCTTGCTCAGGTAAATGCGGTCATCCACTTTGGTGAAATGTGGGCCGGAACGTCCTTCCGCCTTGTCGATGACAGTGATTTTTCCGCCCTCAGCGGGAATCCACGCCAAATCCTCTTCCGCACCGCTGGCCCTTGGACCGATGGCATCTCGGTATACCTGTGCCGGACCTTTTAGGAAAACAATCCTATTGCTGCTGTACGACCATGCTGGACTGCTATAAATGGCAGCCTCATCCGTCAGTTTTTGAATACCACCGCGGCCATTGGCGCTGACTTTGTACAAATGTCCGCCATTCGTCTCCCACGTCGCAAACACGATATTTTTGCCATCGGGTGACCAAGCAGGTTGCGCTTCGGTAAAGTCGTTTTTAGTGAGCCTTTTTGGGGTTCCATTGGGCAAATCCATTACGTAGAGCCTGTTCAGGGCCGTAAAGGCCAATTGACTGCCATCGGGCGAGGGCACACCATCACGGATTTGGGTGACCAAGGCTTCTGGTGTATCCTTGATCGGATATTTAAACTTGAGCTGTGGTCCCATTTCCAAGTTCACATCCACTTCAAAAGGAATCTCGGAAGCAGCATTGGAAGCAATATCGATACTGTAAATTTTTCCACCGTAACTGGTCACCAGATTCTTGCTATCGGGTGTAAAAGCCATTGCTGGCAATACGCCCAAAGGAGCAATGGATTCCTGCTCATCACGCTGTACGGGGTAAGCCAACCAACGTTCGTCCCCGTTTTCCAGATTACGTAGCACCAATCCGGTTTCGGTTTCAAAACGGCTACCGTACACCAACCATTTGCCGTTGGGCGAAAGGGTAGGAGTGAAAGCGGAGCCGTAGCGGGAGGTAATGGTCGCCAAATCGCCGTCTTCCATGTCGTAGGTACCCAATTGGTATTGTGGCAACTGCGCGTTGTAGTTCCAGGCACGCATTCTTCGGGAAAAATAAATCAGCTTTCCGTCGGGTGCGAATTCGGGATCTATGGTCTTTAGGTTTTCAGGCTCATCGATCAACTGGGCGCCACCGCCACCATCTTTATGGTATAGGTGCAGTTTGATGTTCCTTCGACCACGTGCACCAACGATATATTCACCATCGGGACTCCAATCGGCCGAAAAGAAGTTCTGATTGTCGTCTTTTGTGATCTGTTTGGTTTCTTCGGAAGCCAATTCCATGGTCCAAATATTGTCGGAACCGCTTTTATCGGAAATGAACACGATGGATTTTCCATCTGGACTGAACCTCGGATGAACATCATATGCCATTCCTTCGGTAATGCGGGTTGCTTTGCCACCTTGAATAGGAAGGGTGTAGAGGTCGCCCATCATATCAAATATAATGGTCTTTCCATCGGGGCTCACGTCAAGTGATAGCCAAGTCCCTTCCTTTGTGGTGAAGGTGACGGTACGTTCGGGTTCCAAGGGCAGCTCCTTGGTCGCTTTTTTGGTAGTGTCGGTCTCTTTTTCCCCGTTTTGCGCAAGTGCAGGAGAAAGCCCCATAAATAGGGCCATGGCCCAGAGGCAATAGTTACGTTTCATATAGTCAGTTTATGCTTGATAATAGCTAACAAGGTATGAAAAAATGGTATAGGGATATTGTTTTTTTAGATGAGGGTTTACAGTGTTTCCACTATAAATCCTTATCACATCGTAAATTGTTTTGTCTCACTATTAAAAATTTCTAAATCAAAGTCCCGTATAGGCATGAATTTCATAAAACAAGGAATTTTGAAGTCCGTAAAGGTTGATTGGTTCGTAAATAACAGCAAATATCAACCTCATGATCCAGCCTTGTAAACAATGGCTTTTTTCGGTTTCTTTATGTTTTGGTTTTTCGCTCTTATGCTTTGGGCAGCAACCAAAAACCTTTGAGGGCCCACTTCAGATGGGCAACTACTCCGGACAAGCAGTTTATCAATACACGATTTCAGATTTGGACACTATTTTTAATGGTGATTTTTTATGGGAACAATCCAACTTGGAAACCTTGGTGGAAAACGAGGATGCTTCCTTTCGTATTTCCGGTGTATTTGACCAAGGCATTGCCAATGGCCCATGGCAATTTGAGTTTGGGGAATATCAAACCAATAGCCGAAGTCAGGTAGTGGGCTACGAATACCGTGTTTTGGTGAGCGGGACCCAAGAAAAAGGGGAGGGGCGACTCTCGGAGGGAAAGCCCGATGGAAACTGGACCTACACCATCAACCAAATCAAGGACTCCGAAATACAGCAAATTCTATTTAAAAGCGATATCACATACGATAAGGGCGTTCCCCAACAAAATTTTCAGATAGAAAACGACAGCAGTGTCTTGGTCGGGAGGTTTTTACGTGATGGCTTGGCCCACGATGAATGGTCCTACTACGGCACCGAGCGCGTGGAGGATATGGAGGATTGGTTTTTTGATGACGGATTGCTGCGCAACATTCGGTTGACCACCGACCAAGTTTCCAAGGAAATTCAGGTTTTTGACACCAATGCGCCCAATTACAAAACCATCCCTTTGCATATGGGCTATATTTCGCTCCTGGAGGCTGTTTTACAAGAGCAAGAAGTGGAAAGTGGTATCGCCAGCATACTGGCCCAAAATCTTGGATATTACCAAAAAATTGATAATGTACTGCGGCAATTGGGGTCTGATGGTTTTCAAATGGAAGCCAAAGTAAAAGTCCCATTTTATCCGCTGGATTCCCTTCAAACAAAGACCTTGGAGCAGATTGCTTCGGATTACCAAGTCGCTGCCAATTTGAGCCGGACCATTTTGCGAAACAGCCATTTGAATATCGTCAAACGCACCGACCCCGAAGCTTATTTCTACTACAATGTGGCCCAAAAAATCAGTTCGGATTTTCTGGAGCCCTTAAAGGCATTGGTCAGTTACCAAGAAAATGACATTGTGGCCTATCAGGAAATTCCTGTAATGCTGCAACGGTTGTGGCCCAATGGAAAGCCAAATACGGAAATCACGGTAACGGCCAACGAATCCGGGGAAATGCGAAGTTTTAGCCTGCCCAGCTCGGAAGAGTTTGGCTACGAAGGCAACGATTTACTTTCCGTAGCCGCTTTGGCCACCTATGCCCGAATGAGTTTGGAATACATCAAGGGGTCTTTGGCATCGAGGTTGACCAATGAGGAGCAATTGCAAATGCTCAATGGTCTCGAAGAGGAACTCATACAGCTCAACAATCTACTGGAGCGTGAGGTGGATTCTGTTTCAGGATTTACTATGGAGTATAGGAATGCGTTGGACAATCTTCAAAAGTTAGCGGACAGCTCTTTGACTACCTATGCGGATATGAAGAATCCCGACGAAAAATTGGCGTATGGCAATAGCGTCAAAACCTGTTTGATGGCATTGACCGACCTGGCCCAAACCCTGAAAAACATACCACTGCAGCAGGAAGCCATCAAAAAGGAATATACCAATGCTGTTTGGAACCCTTTTATGGCGAATGTGATGGCGGAACAGGTGAAAAAACGAATCACCGAGAGCTATGAGGAGGTGCTGACACCCTATTTCCTGAAAGCCACATCATCCTTGGAGTGCGGAAATGTAAAGGCATTGAACGAACAAATCATTCAGACCCATAAAATCATTCTTGACTTGCGGAACAAGGACACCCGAAAACTGGAACGTAAACTGCGAAGGGAAAAGCGCCCTATGGAAGTGCTACAACTTTTACAGGTGACATCAACCCCCAAAAACCAATAGGCATGGCAGTAGTTGAAAAAAGGCTTTGGAGGGTCATGATGGTATGCATGTTTTGGGTTGGTGCCATTGGCCATGCCCAACAAGAAGACCAGCAGGTGTTACCGGAAACCTCCCAGTACAAGGAGCCCAAAACCAAGGTGTGGTTCAATACCTACGGTAATATTAGGATTGGAAAGCGTTTCTTTTGGGACGCACAGACGCATTTGAGGCTTGAGGAAACCAAAAACACTGCGTTTTTTGGGCAAGTGGGTCAAATCTACAATAGGCACGCCATTGGTTACATCTTCAATAAGAAGACCGATGTTCGATTGGGTGGGGTAGTGCGTATCAATTTTAACACCGACGAGGATTCGGAAGACCGAAATGTGGTTCCGGAATGGCGGATTTGGCACCAGTACCAATTTGCCATGCCCTTTTACTCGGCCATGCTCTATCACCGGATACGGATAGAACACCGATGGACACAAGGATTTGCCGAGAACAGTGAGTATATTTTCAGAAACCGTTGGCGGTATATGTTCCGCGCCAAGATACCTTTGAACGATACCAAATTACAGCCCAAAACATGGTATGTTTCCCCAGAGGCCGAGTTGATTATGCAAAGCGGTAAGGAAGTGGTGGCAAGCCCTATGGAGGACTTGCGTTTGACCACTACGCTTGGGTATATCGTAACCCCCAGGTTGACCTTTGCTGCCGGAGTGATGTACTCCCAGGGCCAGGAAAGGCTTAATGGCGGATTTTACCAGCAGGGTTGGACATTGCGCTTCCACATGTACTTTTCCCCAGACTTTAGGAGGGTGAAAAACAAACTGCCCGACGTCCATTTAACCGATTGATACGTACCTATTAACGAACCATGTGATTGAAAATGAAACTTAAAAAATACACATTCTTCATATTATTGGCAGTCTTAGCGGTTGGAACGGTTTTCTTCGTTGCCAAATCCTTCAAATTAAAAAAAGAGCTTACCCTCGCCAAGGAGCAAAATCAAACATTGACCAAAAAGCTGGAATCACACGAGCAATTGGCCAAGATAGATTCACTTTTATTGGAAGGCGATTACGATGGAGCCATTGCATCCTATCAAACCAACTTGCAAACCGCAGGCAAGGAAAACAATATGGTGATTCCGTTGCGCATTGCCCTGGCGGAAAAACTACGGAACAAGGATATAAGCTTAAACATGGCCGTGGTAGACGAAACGAAAAAACAGGATTCTTTGCCTGTTTCCCGTTGGTCCGAAGAGACGGCCATTAGAAAATACGATTCCCTTAATTTTTCGTTGGAAAAAACAAAAGTGCAGTTGGCACGGTTGAAAAAGCAGCTTCAGCAAAAATCCTATGGGGAATATTTGACCTTTACCAGCCAAAAAGGAAACCAGTTGCACTACATTGGCCAGGTTAAGAATGGAAAAGCCCATGGTTTTGGTGTGGCCTTGCTGGAAACGGGCAGCCGGTACGAAGGGGAATGGAAAAACAATCAGCGCCATGGCGAAGGTACCTTTTATTGGCCTGATGGGGAATACTACGTGGGCACCTATCAAAACGATAAACGCAGCGGTTACGGCACGTATTACTGGCCCAATGGTGAAAAATACACGGGACAGTGGAAAGATGATAAGCGCAGCGGTACCGGTAAATTCTATGATGCCGAAGGCGAAATTGTGGCCGGTGGCGAATGGAGCGATGACAAACTGGTAGAGGTCAACGAAAAATAGGAGGTTAAATCACTCTTGACCCACATCTTGCCCATCTTCCATCGTAATATGCATTATATCGAGGTTTTGTGAAATGCATCGTGATATCTGAAAGATTTTGTTAAATTTAGGGGGAACCAGTTATTGGTTTAAGCTACATTAACTTAAAAATTGAGAACACGATTATGAAAAACCTCACAAGAACTCGACGCCATTCCCTTTGGATGGCAGCCGTACTCGGCGCAATTGCATTTACCTCTTGTTCGGACGAAACAATTACCCAAGATGATGCCAATGCCATTTTGGAAACGGAGACAAGCTCATTATCATTGGTGGATCATGGCGACAAAATGATCATGCTTGATGACTTGATCGTAGGTGATGACCTGCTTACCGCCCGTGCGACAACTGCCGCTGGCAACGATCGAGGCCGTTTTAACATTACCCTTAATTTTTTATTGCCACCCACAGAACGGCAGGAACAGGTATTCAATGATGCCGCTGCCCGTTGGGAGCGTATCATTATCAAAGATGTACCTTCCATTACAGGTACTATCCCATCTGCATTTGAGGGGTTCCCTCCAGCTTCTGAAGGAACCTTGGACGATGTGGTCATTGAGGTCGCTTTGGCGCCCATCGATGGCCCGGGCGGAATTTTGGGACAAGCAGGACCCCGTTTTGTACGCACCAGCGATTACTTGACCATTTCAGGTATTATGTTCTTTGATGTGGACGACTTGGCCTTTTTGGAAAGTCTCGGCCTCTTCGAAGATGTGATCGTACACGAAATGGGTCACGTTTTGGGAATAGGCACATTATGGAATATCTCAACACCTGATTTTGAACGTAATTTACTTTTGGGCGGAACAACCAATCCATATTTTGGAGGACGCAAGGCCAATGTGTTTTGGAATGCCGAAGGAGGTACGGGAGAGCTACCCATTGAGAGCATGTTTGGACCAGGTACCGCTTTTGGCCACTGGCAAGAGTCTACTTTGAACAATGAGTTGATGACCGGCTTTTTGAATTTGGGAGAAAACCCGTTGAGTAGAATAACCGCTGGGTCTATGAAGGATTTGGGCTACGGAGCAGCCAGCGTAGGAGAGTCGTATGATTTACCACGAGGCACACCGGGTGTTAATTTGAGCACTTTGGAAGAGGCCGGTACAGCAGAAGGATTGAACATTGCCGCTATGGAAGAATTGTTGATGCCCATAGGCTTTATCAATACCGATAAAAAATAAAATCCGCTCTTTAAAAATAATAGGCCTGCTTCCTTGGGGAGCAGGCTTTTTTTTGTTCATGGACTAAAAATTTTCTGCAACAACGGCCTATGCTAGAGTAACCCTTTGGCTTCCAGAGTTTTTTCCAAACGGTCATGGTTTTCCCAAAAGCGATCGGCTATTTTCTGCATCACCGCTTCATAGCCGGGGTGTGTTTCAAGTTTTTGGAATACGGGGTCTAATCCCATGAACAGCACAATCCAATACTGAAAGTGGTCTTTGGCCGCAAAAGCTTCCAATTGGGCAATGCCTTCGTCCAATTTGCCTTCGTAGGCATAAAGTACCGCCATGCTGGCTGGTTGATAGATGGACTGATCATGTTCGCAATAGTCGGCGTAAGCAGCAAATAGCTGGTCCGCTTCCTCCTGAAACCCCATTTTTTCATACGTGTAGCCTATTTTTATGTCCTCTTGCGGATATATGCCCAACCCCATTGCCTTCCTGATGTCGTTGAACGATTTATAATACTGATAGGCACTATCATATTCTTTTTGAAAATAGTGCAATTTGGCTACTTCCTGCAAAATGTCGAGTCGGGTGGTGTCCTTTATCAGTTCACGTTTCAAACTGTTCAATGTTTGTTTGATGTCCTTGTTTTTGGCATATCGGATATACGCCTTTAAATAGGGAGCGTATTCATTTTCCGGATTGGTTTCGAGCGACTTGTTGATGTATAACAAGGCTTCATCCGTAAACCCGGATTGAGCAAGTGCATTACTTAGGTGTAGATAAGTATAGCTCTGTGTAATATTGTTTTCCGACACATCCAACTGAATGCCCTTTAGGGCATATTCCAAATATTTTCCGGTATTGGGAAGGGCATTGGAGTAAATGGAAGATAAAATATTGATTACACCTGAAGCATTGGGGTTGTATTCCAAAGCTTTTTCCAAATGTGGGACCGCCAACCGATAATCCCCAATGTGCATATAATACAAGGCCTTTGCAATTAAGCTTTCTGTTAGTTTGGAATCATGCAGTAGGGCCTTGTCTGCATAATTATTAATGGTCTCTGTATATTGTTTTTGTTTTTTATACAGGTCGAGATAGTAATAAGCTATGGCCAAATCTGCATAAACCAAGGCAAATTCAGGGTCCTCTTCAACGGCTTTTTCAAATAGGGGAATGGCCTCCAGAAGACCTTCTACGGTTCCTCTGTTAAACGGCTCTTGTGCCTTTAGGTAATAATCGTAAGCCACCAAGTTCTCCGTAGGTTTTTTGTTAATCTGCTCCAACTCCGAAGGTGTTACTTGCGCTTTGATGGCATCTGCTATTTTTTTGGCCACTTCATTTTGTATTGCGAAAATATCCACCAATTGATGGGTATATTGTTCGCCCCAAACCTGTGTGTCGGTTACCGCATCGATCAATTGGATGTTGAGCATGACTTGGTCGCCTATCTTCTGACCACTGCCTTCCACAATATAATTTACGTTGAGCTCAGCGGCGATTTCTCCAATGTTCTGATTGGTATTCCGGTATTTTTCCACTGATGTACGGCTAATGACCCGTAAATCCTCAATTTTTTGAAGATTGCCCAATGAAGCTTCCATCAAACCATTGACAAAATAAAGGTTGGTGGAATCACTGCTCTCATTTTTAAAGGGGAGTACGGCAATGGACTTTTCGAGCGAAACTGTTTCCACCGTTTTTTGGGAAGAAGAGGAGGGAAGTAGTAACCAAATAAGACCGCCACCGATTAAAACTACCATGGCAAGGAGAGCCCAACGGTATCTTCTAAAAAAGGAGGGAGCGGCTATTTCGGGCCCTGCGTCCTGAAATCCCTGTTTGCCAACTTCGCCCGGGGGATGACCGTACTGTTCCCGAAAACACTTGATGAAATAGGAGACGCTTCCAAAACCTACTTGATATGAAATCTCGGAAACCGTCTGATCGGTTTCTTGTAGCAATCCCATCGCCTCTTCCAGTCTGATTTTTCGAATAAACTGGCTGGCCGATAACTGGGTCTGTTTTTTGCATTTCCGCAGCAAACTGGAACGGCTCATGTGCATGGCTTTGGCCAATTCCGAAACACCAAAGTGCTCATCGCTCAAATGCTCGAGTATGATGGCCTTGGCCTCATCGGTAAATTTCTGCCCTTTGGGTTTGTCTAGCATTTTGGTTTGCAGATTGATAGCTGCGCGGTCTGTACAAATATAAACGTTTCCTCCCCACGGGAAAAATGCCCCTTTTGCCGCATAGTTTATATCCATGCGCCATAATTTTTATGGACAGTGCAGGGGTTATATATATCGCAGCATAGGTGATTGGTACTGCATCAGGCTTTGGGGAATCTTTGTGATGTAAAAATTATTGTTCAACACTTAAAACGAAAAGTCATGAAAAATTTTAAAAACAATTCCATGAAACATCTAATGTATGCACTACTTATTGTATCGATAAGTTTATCTGCCTGCGGACAGCAAAAATCCAAACCAGAACAACAGGGTTCCGTGAAAACCCAAGTAAAGGCTCCCAAAACACCATTGTCGGCGGCTGTGGTTACTGGCGATTTGGAAGCCGTGAGACAGCATATTGAGGCAGGAACCGACATCAATGAAAAGGACCCACTTAGCGGGTCGACCCCATTGATTACCGCAATCACTTTTGACAAAAAGGATATCGCGAAAAGTCTGATCGATGCTGGAGCTGATTTATCCATCAAAAACAATGACGGTTCCACGGCACTGCATGTAGCTGCCTTCTTTTGTAAAGTGGAAGCGGTCCAAATGTTGTTGGATGCAGGTGCCGACAAGAATTTGAAGAACAATTATGGGGCCACCCCTCGAGAAACTATTGTGGGTTCTTTTGCCGAGGTGAAGCCTATCTATGAAATGATGCAGCAACAATTGGGACCTATTGGCCTTCAGTTGGACTTGGAAGAAGTCGAAGCCACCCGTCCCACCATCGCCGTAATGCTTCAATAATCCATCAAAAAAACGATAAGTCATGAAAACAGCACGTAGACACGATATTGATTGGTTGCGGGTAATCACAATTGCCTTGCTATTGATCTATCACATTGCCATTATATTTCAGCCTTGGGCCATGTTCGTAGGCTTTGTACGAAGCGAGCGATCTTTGGAAAGTTTGTGGACTCCGATGACGATGCTCAACATTTGGCGTATCCCAATTCTGTTCTTTGTATCGGGCATGGGGCTCTATTTTGCCATGCGAAAACGAAACTGGAAACAGCTAATAGGGGAGCGGACCAGAAGGATTTTGTTGCCTTTGCTTTTTGGTATTGTGGCTATTGCTCCTTTGCATATGTTCCTCTTTCAAAAATTCTACAAACTGCCTTTGGGATATTATCCACATATGGGCCACCTGTGGTTTTTGGGCAATATTTTTGTTTACGTGCTGATGTTTTTGCCCGTTTTCTACGTGTTGAAAGGTAACACAGAAGGTAGATTCCACCGAATTTTGAATCGAATGATGTCCCATCCCGGTGGACCCTTATTGGTTTCCCTCTTTTTTATGCTCGAGGCCATTTGGGTCAAACCGCAAATCTACTCCCTGTATGCGGAAACATGGCATGGATTTGCGCTCGGAGCTTTGGCCTTCTTTTTTGGTTATCTGTTCGTTTACAGCGGGCGTGGATTTTGGGAAACCGTAAAAAAATGGAGATGGGCCTACATCGCTTTGGCCGCAGCATTATACCTATTGAGATATGTGGAGTTTCAATTGGAAGCTCCGGGATATCTGATGGCATTGGAATCCAATTGCTGGATATTTGGGGTGTTCGGTCTTGGTTATCGTTATCTGAATAAACCAAGTGCCTTATTGGTTTATTTGAGTCAAGCAGCGTATCCCGTTTATATCATCCATATGTTTGTGATGTATGGGGCGGCTTGGTTGATTTTGCCTATGGAGATGCATCCATTAGTACAATTTGTGGCCATCACCGTACTCACCTTTGCAATCTGCTACATCCTGTATGAGTTTGTGATCAGAAGAATAGGTTTCTTACGGCCATTATTTGGACTGAAAGGAAAGCAAATCCCTAAGATAGCATCCAAAATGATGATAAATGAGGGCTAAGGGCCGATTTTAACCTCCTTTTTGGAAAACCAATACGCCAGTCTTTCGTTTAACCATTTTATACCCTGTATATTTGCAACGTTTTGATTTTAAAACTATAAACAAAAATTATGAGTACAGTAAAAGAGAATGACACTGTAAAAGTGCACTACACGGGTAAATTGACCAATGGACAGGTGTTTGACAGTTCTTTGGAGCGTGAGCCTATGGAAGTAGCCTTGGGACAGGGTCAGCTTATACCTGGATTTGAAAAAGGGCTTATCGATATGGCCGTGAACGAAAAAAAGACCATTACCATCGATAAAAAAGATGCGTACGGCGAAGTGAACGAGTCCCTTTTCCAGAAAATATCAAAGTCCCAACTACCTGAAGACCTAAAGCCCGAAGTGGGTATGGGCTTGGTAGGTTCCAACGCTGAGGGACAGCAACAACAGTTTAGGGTGGCCAAAGTAGAGGAAAACGACATCATTTTGGATGCCAATCACCCGTTGGCCGGACACGATTTGGTGTTTGACCTTGAAGTGGTAGAGATTCTGTAAGCAAGAATTTCAAATAGCATATAAAAGCCTCGTCTGTTTGACGGGGCTTTTTTGTTTTGAGACAATAATCCGTAGTCTTTCAAAAAAGTTTTTCCGGTAACAAGCTATAAGATGTAGTATTTTAGGATAGGCGTCAAAAAAATGATATGAAAAGAAACCGCTTCCTATTCCTATTGCTGCTATTTTTGGGTTTACAATCCGTACTGGCCCAGAAAAGAACATTTCAGCCAGGGTATATCATCGAATTGGACGGCGATACCATCCAGGGACTCCTTAAAGACCGGTCTCCAGAGCCTTTTGTGTCCTTGTACAACAAGGTCAGGTTTAAAAAAGAGGGGAAGGGGAGGACCTTTAGGTATAGCCCTGATGATATTTTGGGATATGGATTTCAGGGCGAGCATTTTATTTCGATGCCGTTTCGGGAAGAAAGTCGCTTTTTTACCTTCCGATACTACGCAGATAAATCGGCACCACGAACCTTTTTGAAAGTTGTTCGCAGATCAAAGGAGTTGATGTATCTGGAACAGTATTTTGTCCATGACGATAATTCCTATTTGGACTTCATTCCCTTTTTTTACAAACCAGGTTCTGCACGATTGGTGAGAGTAACCCAAGGTATTCTCGGATTTAGAAAGAAGGCGTTGGCATCCTATTTTTCAGATTGCCCTGAAGTGGTAGAAGAGCTTTATTCGGAAACCTCAGTAATACAAAGTGTTCCAGAGCTGTATGAGTTTTGTGTTGCCCATTGCACTCCATAGTCGGTTCAGCATGTCCCGTTTATGGGTGTAGGGCCGCAGTTTTGCCTTCAAATGAGGTGTAAACGTTCAATTTCCATATGGATTGGACACACAATCCTTATCTTTAGGGATGTAAACCAGTAATCAACCCAATGTCGCCTTTTGGATGATTTTGACCCACCAAATGACGGCGTCCTAAAAAAATGAAAATGAAATTTTTGTCATCCCTCATGCTCGTGGTCCTCATGGGCACCTGGGCACAAGCCCAAGACCGACTAACCGGCGAAACCTTTACCACCCGTTCCGAAATTTTGGCACAAAATGGCATGGCGGCCACAAGTCAGCCATTGGCCACCCAAGTTGCTTTGGATGTTTTAAAAGAGGGGGGCAGCGCCATGGATGCGGCCATAGCAGTCAACGCTGTGCTTGGACTCGTGGAACCTGCAAGTTGTGGTATCGGCGGAGATGTCTTCGCCATCGTTTGGTCGGCCGAAGAACAGAAATTATATGGCTTAAACGGAAGTGGGAGGGCGCCCCAATCCTTGACCATCGATTATTTTATGGATAAAGGCTTGTCCTACGTTCCTTTTTATGGCCCACTCCCAGTATCGGTTCCGGGTTGTGTAGACGGATGGTTCACCTTGCACGAAAAGTTTGGACGCTTACCTATGGAAGATATCCTGCAACCCGCCATTGATTATGGTAACAACGGATTTCCGGTATCCGAAGTGATCGCTTACGAAATGGCATCGAGCTACGAAGCGGTCAAGGACCAACCGAACTTTACTCAAACTTATATGCCCAAGGGAAGGCCGCCCGTAAAAAGCGAGGTATTTGTCAATAAAGATTTGGCCAACACCTACGAACTCATTGCCAAAAAAGGACGTGATGCCTTCTATAAAGGTTCCATTGCCAAGACCATTGATAGCTACATGAAAAAGCACGGTGGATTTTTAAGCTACGAAGATTTGGCCAGTCATACCTCAAATTGGGTAACGCCGGTTTCCATAAACTATCGTGGGTACGATGTTTGGGAGCTGCCGCCCAACGGACAGGGTACCGCTGCCTTGCAGATGTTGAACATTCTCGAAGGTTTTGATATTGCCAAAATGGGTTTTGGTAGCGCTGAATATTTGCATGTGCTTACCGAGGCCAAAAAGTTGGCCTATGAAGACCGGGCCAAGTTTTACGCCGACCCTGAATTCAACAAAATTCCTTTGGAAACACTTTTGTCGGATGCCTATGCTGCCGAGCGGAGGAACCTCATAGACCTCAACAAGGCGGCTGATAGTTATCCTGCTGGCGATATGGAAATAGAAACGGGCAACACCACGTATTTGACCGTGGCCGATAAAGACGGCAATATGGTTTCCTTGATCCAAAGCATTTACTCCGAATTTGCATCGGGTATGGTGCCGGACGGATTGGGCTTTGTGCTTCAGAATCGTGGGCAAATGTTCAATGTGCAGGATAGAAGCCATGCCAATGCCTTGGAACCGGGCAAACGTCCGTTCCACACCATTATTCCAGCATTTATCACCAAAGATGGCAAGCCTTGGGTCAGTTTTGGGCTCATGGGAGGGGCAGTTCAGCCGCAGGGTCATGCACAAATTGTAGTGAATGTTGTTGATTTTGGCATGAACTTACAAGAAGCAGGGGATGCACCACGAATGCGCCACCGTGGCAGCTCGCAACCCACGGGTTCCGTCATGACCAATGGCGGTACTTTGTACCTTGAAAGCGGTTTTGCACCCGAAACCCTAAGGGAATTGAGCAAAAAAGGACATCGTATCGGCTTTGGTGTCGGGATGTTCGGTGGTTATCAGGCCATTGGGGTGGATTTGGAAAACAAAGTGTATACCGGGGCTTCGGAGTCCAGAAAGGACGGTCAGGCTGCTGGGTATTAATTCAAATGTATGTTCAGAAGTAAATCAACCATCGTAGCAATGGTCACAGGACTGTTCTTGCTGTGTTCCTGTAACGGGCAAACCAAGAACGATCAAGACTATGTGTATAAAAAAGGGGACCCGAACGGAATCGGAAAGTGGTATATGGGTCGTGAAATAGCCTATGTGATGGGCTTTCAAGGGATGAACTGGTTGGAACGACCAGAACGCGAAGAAGAGGAAAACACCGCTACGCTGTTGAAAAACATGAACATACAGCCCACAGACCACATTGCCGATATCGGGGCAGGTTCGGGCTACCATGTTTTTAAAATGGCGCCCATGGCTCATCAAGGAACCATCTATGCGGTGGATATTCAGGAGGAGATGTTGGCTGCGATACAGGAAAAAATGGAAGCAAAAAACGTTCAGAACATCCAAATCGTAAAGGGTGGCGAGCAAAGTGTGAACCTTCCCGAAAATTCGGTGGACAAGGTCTTAATGGTGGATGTCTATCACGAATTCAATTTTCCGAAGGAAATGATTGCTTCCATCAAAAAGGCATTAAAACCGAATGGGGAATTGTTTTTGATTGAATATCGTGGGGAAGATAGGTCGGTGCCCATTAAGGAATTACACAAAATGACCGAGGCGCAGGCCGTTAAGGAAATGAAAGCGGCGGGCTTTATCCTGAAACGGAACGAAGGTAATTTGCCGTGGCAGCATTGCATGGTATTCATTAAACAGTAAGGCCGTCTGTGCCGAACATTGATTTTCCTTTGCTCAATAAACCCCATGAATAACCTCTACGCTATCTTTTCTAACAGCTATGAACCACAAATCTTTAACCGAACACGTCAAATCACAGGTAAACCCCAGACCGGAGGACCTGCATCTGTTCACTTCAAAACTGCGGGAGGTCACGGTGGCCAAAGGCAAGTTTTTGCTGTATCCCAACACCTATGTCAAACATGAGTATTTTGTGGTGAAAGGCTGTTTAACGGCCTATTATTTAGACAAAAAGGGAAATAAGAACATTGTGCAATTCGCCATAGAGAACTGGTGGTTAGGTGATTTTGACGCCTTTTACAATGGGGTGCCCTCCAAATTATACATTGAAGCCTTGGAGGATTCCACCTTGTTGGCCATCAATCACGATGATCTGCAAAGGCTATTGGAAGAGGCTCCCATATTTGAACGCTATTTTAGGTTATTGGTCACCAGTGCCTTTATTTCGCTACGCAAACGGATTTTGTCCTCCTTGGGAAAAACCGTAAAGGAACGGTATCTGGAATTTTGCGAAAGCTATCCGAATATCGAGGGCCGTGTTCCCAACTATCAAATTGCGAATTATTTGGGGATTTCTGGGGAGAGCCTGAGCCGTACCCGCAGAAAATTGCGAGCGTTAAAAAAAGCCTAATTGATTTAGGTCAATCATTTTAGCCTTTCCAAATGGTATATTTCTGTAAATCAAAAACAGATATATGCAACAATTACTTACACCGTACAACAAGAACATTAGCCTAAGAAATCGAATCGTGATGGCTCCTATGACACGAAGTAGGGCCGCCAACGAGGACAACAAACCTACAGATGAACTTCATGGCCTGTATTACGAACAGCGAGCCTCCGCAGGTTTGATCATTACCGAAGGTTCCCAGATTTCAGAACGTGCGGTAGGATATGTGAACACCCCGGGAATACACACCAAAGCCCAAGTGGAGGGCTGGAAAAAAGTGACCCAAAGGGTACACGATAAGGGCGGAAAAATATTTATCCAATTGTGGCACGTGGGCCGGATTTCACATCCTGATTTTCATGATGGAGAATTGCCGTTGGCGCCTTCGGCCCTGAACCCGAACGAGCAATCGTACACGCCTGATGGTTTCAAGGATACCGTCACCCCAAAGGAAATGACCAAGGAAGATATCAAAACCACAGTGGAAGATTTCAAAAATGCCGCCAAAAATGCAGTGGAAGCCGGATTCGACGGCGTGGAAATCCATTCCTCCAACGGCTATCTGTTCCATCAATTTTTTAATAGCACCTCCAACAAAAGAACAGATGAGTACGGCGGAAGTCACGAAAACAAGGCACGTTTCTTTTTTGAAGTTTTGGATGCGGTCAAAGAAGTGATTCCAGAAGAAAAAATAGGTGCCCGATTCAATCCATCATTGCATGGGGTGTTCGGGATGACCATGGATGAGGATACCATTCCCACCTTTGAATACATCATCAAAAAACTGAACGATTACAACTTGGCTTACATCCATCTATCCGAACCCTTTACGGATGTTTCCGATATTCCTTTTGCGGTAACGGAAATTGCCAAACACTTTAGGCCGCTATATAATGGTACGTTGATGATCAATGGCGGTTTTGACCAAGATTCCGGGAACAGGGTCATTGAGTCTGGAAATGCAGATTTGGTGGCCTATGGTAAACCCTATGTCTCCAATCCAGACTTGGTAGAGCGTTTTGAACATAATTTGGAACTGGCCGATTGGGACAAGGATACGTTTTATACTCCCGGCAAAGAGGGGTATACCGATTATCCCAAGGCCGATATCAAGCAAGAGGCCTAATTAAAAATTCCAGAGACTAAAACTGTCAGTTCGATTTTCGATGGTTGAGCGAAGTCGAAACCGAAGAAAATTTTACTTGCCTCTCAGTATTTCAGGGGAGCAACCAAAAACTGTCAGTTCGAGCGCAGTCGAGAACCAATTTTAGACTTGAAATTAAAGTTTTCGACCTGTCCGAAGGTAGACAGACATAAGTTTCATTCGGAAAATTCCTCGAGCTGACAAGTTTTAGTCACCACACACAACGAATTACAAACACAAAAAACAGCACACATGAAATTTACAAGAAAAGCAGAAGCCCAGTGGAAAGGCTCGGGCAAAGAAGGAAAAGGAACCCTGAGCACCGCCAGCGGCGTATTGGACGGTACACCTTACTCGTTTCATACCCGTTTTGAGGACGGCGAAAAAGGTACCAACCCCGAAGAATTGGTAGGAGCGGCCCATGCCGGTTGCTTTGCCATGCAGTTGAGTTTTTTACTGGGCGAGGAAGGATTTACACCCGATAGTTTGGATACCGCTGCCACCGTAACGTTTGAGGATGGAGCCGTTACCCAAGTGGCCTTGGATTTAAAAGGGGATATCCCCAATATCGATGCCGAGCAATTTCAGCAAATAGCGCACAAGGCCAAAGAAGTATGCCCCATTTCAAAACTATTGGATACAAAAATTGAACTCAAGGTCACCTTGAAAAAATAGGTCGGCGAAATCCAATAGCTAAAAGCTACCGCAGAAATAAATCAAATTATAAACCTCTAAAAAAAATACATGCCACATCAAGTAAAGATTCAAGAAATAGGTTTTATCACGCACGACGTGCTTCAAATACAAACAGAGCGACCGGCCGATTATCATTTTGAACCCGGCCAGGCCACCGAAGTTGCCCTCGATAAGGAAGGTTGGCGGGACGAAAAACGCCCGTTTACCTTTACCGGACTTCCCGACGATGGCTTTTTACAGTTTACCATAAAGGTATATCCCGACCATAATGGGGTGACCGATACACTGCAAACCTTGGAGCAGGGCGACCATTTATTATTGGAAGACGTTTGGGGCGCCATATCTTACCAAGGTCCCGGCGTATTTTTGGCCGGTGGAGCAGGAGTGACCCCCTTTATTGCCATATTTAGGCATTTGGCCGAGCAGGGCAAGCTCGAAGGCAATCGGTTGTTGTTTGCTAACAAGCGCGAAAAGGATATAATTATGCAATCCCAGTTTGAAAAATGGTTGGGCAAGGACTTTATCAATATTCTTTCGGAAGAACAGAGCAGTAAGCATGCACACGGTTTGATAGATACCCAGTTCCTCAAAGAAAATATTACGGACAAGGATGACAAATTTTATCTCTGCGGACCACCACCTATGATGGAATCGGTACAGAAGGATTTGGAAGCCCTCGGGATTGCGAAAGAACAAATGGTCGCAGAGGAGTTGTCCTAAATGATGCTAATCTAAATACTCATAACTTGTTTATATTCAACAACATGAATTTTTAAATATATACCCAAAGAAACTTAAATTCACGTTGAATCTTCACTTTTCTTCTACATCAACACTATTGTTGTTTAATTATTTATTAAATTGATTAAACAAAATGAAAAATGTAGTTGTTTTATTGCTATTCACCATGATATCCCAAAATCCTTCAGCCGTTATTTATGATTTCACGAAAGCGGGTACGGAAGGTCCATGGTATATTGTTGATGACGGCGTAATGGGCGGTTTGTCACAGGGAAACATTAAAATAAATAGTGATGGCAATGGAGTTTTTTACGGATTTGTAACCACTAAAAACAACGGAGGTTTCTCTTCGGCACACTATCGATTGAGCAATAAGGATGTTTCTGCGTTTTCTAGTGTAGTCATCAAACTTAAAGGTGACGGAAAACAGTATCAGTTTCGGGTAAAAAGTAGTCAATATCAACGCTATTCATATACCAATAGCTTTAAAACCACTGGAAATTGGGAAACTATAAAATTATCTTTTGATGATTTTATCCCAACTTTTAGGGGCAGTAGGCTGAACGAACCCAATTTCTCTGGAAAAACCATGGCAGAAATAACTTTTTTGATTGGAAACAAACGTGACGAGACATTTTCATTGGAAATTGAAAAAATTTATCTGGAGTAGGACTTAAAACGGACGTATTAATTTAAAATTCAGCGTATGAACAATTTTATCATTGCATTACAATTAATAGTAGCCATAAGCATACTTAATGTTTGGTTGGTACAGAACAAGAAAGCGACACAATGGAGGGGAGGAAACGCCACTACGATTGTGGAAGAATTCAAGGTTTACGGACTTCCCGTTTGGATGTGTTATATGGTCGGTTCACTTAAAGTCATTTTGGCCTTGGGGCTTATAGCGGCTATTTGGTATCCGGTACTGCGTCAACCTGCTGCAATCGGATTGGCCATTTTACTATCGGGCTCTGTAGCCATGCATTTTAAGGTTAACGACCCATTGAAAAAATCCTTCCCAGCATTCTTATTTTTACTGATGTGCCTTTACATTGCCTTTCCAATTTTATAGAACAAGCAGGCTAGAACCATAAAGCATTTGATAGCAGATATACGCATTGAGCAAGGCATAAAAAAGAGAAGGTGCAACAAGGAAGAAGGTGTCTTTGATTTTAAGCCGTACCAGAAAACCCAAAAACATTAAAATCGACAAGCCAAAAGCCGCGTAAAACTGTAGGGTTGTGGAGTACATCATGCCAATCAAAAGTCCTGTACCGCCCATAAGTTGAAGCGCCCCAACAATTTTTCTGAAAGATGGCAAACCATATCGTTCAAATTCCGTTTTCATTTTTTTGGACAAAAAACAACCACATCCAAAAAGCAAAAATGAAATTCCTGAAAATATAGTGATGTAGGACAATGTAATCATGGATTTTCTGCGTGGTTAGAGTCTTTTCACAAACCTTCTGCAAAGTTAAGGATTGAATTTTGGTATGTGAAGACTTGAAAGTTTAGATTCCTATACTTGTATCATAATTTACATTATGTAAAATAGAATATTTCAAACCCTCCAGAACATCAAAAAAAACCCCGCCCCCCATCTTTCCGTATCATTTACTTTTTTGAGCAATTAGGACAAGGTCCTTGTCAAAACATATGTTTTATTTTCTTGGCGAGCTTTAAGGAAATCGAATACGGCGCGTAGCGCAACGGCACATCCAACCAAGTCGCCCGTTTTACCATGGATTTTTTATGGGAAAACAAATCGAACGTATGCCTGCCGTGGTAACCGCCAATCCCGGATTGGCCCACGCCACCAAATGGCAATTCCTTATTGCTGATATGTACCACGGTATCGTTTATGGTACCGCCGCCAAAGGAATAATGTTGCATCAAACGTTTTTGGAACTTTTTATCGCTGGAAAACACATAAAACGCCAATGGATTCGGGTATTTGGAAATATAGGTGTCCAATTCCTCCTCTTCGGTATACGAAATCAACGGCAAAATGGGGCCAAAAATCTCCCCTTCCATAATGGTACTGTCCAGCGCCGGCTCGTCCACCAAGGTCGGTGCTATAAATCGGTCCTCGTCCGTATAGCTGCCCCCAAACAGACAGGTCTGCCCTTCGAGCATGGATTTCAGCTCGTTGTAATGTTTTTCAGTAGCAATTCGGGCAAAATCCGGTGATTTTTCCAGTTCCTCACCATAAAATTCGGTAATCCGTTGCTGTAAGGCATCCACCAAGGCCTGTTTTACCGAGGCATGTACCAAAACATAGTCCGGCGCAATACAGGTTTGCCCCGCATTGATGAACTTCCCCCAGGCAATACGTTTGGCCGCCAACGATATGTTGGCCGTGGCATCCACAATACAGGGATTTTTTCCGCTAAGCTCCAAAGTTACAGGGGTAAGATGTTCTGCAGCGCTTTTATACACGATTCTACCCACATGGGTACTCCCCGTGAAGAAGATATACTCCCATTTCTCGGCCAATAATTGGGTGGAAACCTCTACTCCGCCCTCAACCACCGTCACATACTCGGGTGGGAATACTTTACGGATGATTTGTGAAATTATTCGAGAGGTATGCACACTGAACTCGGAGGGTTTCAACAAGGCGGTGTTGCCCGCTGCCAAAGCACCAATCAACGGCGAAATGGCCAGCAAAAACGGATAGTTCCATGGTGAAATGATGAGCACCTTCCCGAAGGGTTCGGGCTGTATCCACTCTTTGGAAGGGAAATTAACCCATGACCCTCCTACCCGTTCCGGCTCGCTCCACGAGGCCACATTTTTTATGGCATGTTTGAGCTCGGCCAGTGCTAATTGGGTCTCCGTGGCCAGACTTTCAAAAACTGGTTTTTTAAAATCGGCATACAGCGCGTCGCAAATGGCATCCTCCTGCTCCAAAATTTCTTGGTGCAGTTTTTTCAGATAGTGTTTCCGAAAAGCGATATCCTTGGTTTTTTGGGTATCAAAAAATTCCTGTTGCGCCTGTACCAGCTGTTTGACCATAAAAGTTTTGTTTCCCTAAATATAAGTAAACTCCGTAGCATGTAACCAAAAAAGCACCGACATCAAATCGGTGCTTTTCTTTTTCATGCCCTGTGCTTAGGTAGTTTCTTATCGCAAAACCATCAATTCGAGTGAAATTCCAAAAGAATTTGGCCTGCCTGCGGTAGGCAGGTATCGAGAAATCGAGGAGTCAGCGCAGCTAATCGGTTTTGGCTTGAAATACGAGTTCTCGCTACAATTTTTCTTTCGAAAAATCACTCGAACTGACAAATTTCATTTACAGGCTAATCTCCTCTGTTGCCCCGTTCGGATAGATGATAGTGGCCACCTCGTCGCAGGCTCCATCACCAAAATCCACGATAACGGACAATCCGTTTTTGGAAACGCTCATGCTACCTGAGGTCAAATACTCACAGGCGGCACTTCCTTGCAAATCTTCCAAGGTTTCAACCGCGTAGGTATTGCCATCCGCAGCAACGGTCCAGTTGCCGGAAATGGAAATTTGTGTGGTTTCCAAGCTATCGCCAAAGGCAATGGTAAAGGTTTTGGTCCCGTTTTCGGAAATCACCGACTCGTCCTCCATTTCCACGGTCATGTCACTGACCACGGTAAAGGAAACACTGCTCTGTTCGCCGTTCCCAGTAATTTCGAAGGTTCGTGTTCCGTTGATCTTTACGGTACCCACATAAAAATCTTGGTAGGTGGCCGTAAAGGACGATGCCTCTTCCCCTACTTCGTAGGTTACGGTCACTGTTCCGTTTACATTGTCCGTTCCATTGAGCACACAATTGTTAAAGGTTGCCACAAATCCGGTATCGGAATATTCGGCGCTGTAGCACTCCCCTTCTTTGGCAGTGGCTCCTTTTGCGGCGGTCTCCCCGGCAAAAAGCTCGGCCAAGGCGGTGTCGGCGGCACCTGCAATGTCATCGGTGCTCAAAATGGTCTGTAGTTCTTCCTGTGTAAGGGCCTCCCCTTCGTTGGGCATGCCATCCTCACTACACGATTGAAATCCGATCATGGCTATCGCTATAAATGCGGTCGATACAAATTTTAAGGTAAGTTTCTTCATGGTATTGGGTTATAAGATGTGTTAGCAAAACGTCGCACCCTAGGGTTTAGTGTAAAAAGGGGCTTCAAATCGATGAATTGCCCGCCCGGGCCACCATTATTCTTCAAATTGTGTTATTTTCAACCTATAAAAGCATAAAACGCATGAAAAAGACGACGAATTTCCTTTTGGGCCTAGCGAGTATGGTGCTGTTGACAGCCTGTAGTGACGACGATGGCAATGGCTCCGGCTTTTCCGCCGATGCACTCGTTGGCACTTGGGATTTGACCGCAGTAAATGTCAGCAGCCAACTGGATTTGGATGATGATGGCATTTCCTCTGCCAACCTCATTGATGAACAGGACTGTATTTCTGGCACCATTACTTTCAATGCCGATAATACCTATCAATTCCAACAATCCAACTTTACCATTACCACCATTACCAACGGGCAGTATTTTGTGGATTGCAACGGTTTCATTCAGGCTACCGGGGCATGGGCCAGTGATGGTACACAGGTCGTTTTTCAAGGAAGCACAACGTTGGGCACCCTACAATTGAACGGCAACCAAATGACCTTGAATGAAGGACAGGATTTGCCGGATGTTCGGAGCTATGTGTATGTAAAGCGATAGGCTTTTCTTACTTCAAATAGGAAACAAAACACCATTATGGGACGACCATCCATTTTGCGGGACCGCATCAAGGACCATTTGCTGGAGCAAATTCAAAATGGCGGACTGCAAGTGGGAAAGACCATCAATTTGGCGGCACTATCCCGGGATACCGGTGTTAGTGTGACGCCCATTCGGGAGGCGTTGAGCCAATTGGAGCAAGCACAGGTACTCAAAGCGATTCCCAATCGTGGTTTTGTGGTAGCTCCCCTATCCAAGTCCGAAGTCAAGAATCTGATTGAAATTGTCGCCCAACTTGAAGTGATGGCCCTAGAAAACACTCCTTTTGGGACAGCTGATGTACAACGGTTGATGGACTTACAGGAACAAATGGAAAATGTGGGGAGTTTGACGGAAGGACTGGGCGTGCGCTTCCATTTTCACAACCACTTGGTGCAGGAGTGCTCCAATAAAGTGTTATTGAACATCTTGACGGATTTGAAGCTCAGGTTGCATTTTTACGAGCATGATTTTATCCAAGAGGATGGGTTTTTCAAGAAATTGGCGGTACAGACCCGCTCCGTGGTCGAAGCCATTCAAGAAGATAACGTACCCACGGCCGCTTTGATTCTTCGGATGCATTGGATGTCCATTTTGGAGCATATCGAAGCGCAAATACGCTAAGCTGCTGAAAATCAAAATAAATTCATTGGGGTTCCGTTTTAAATCAAATTTGTTGCCATGAACTTTTTAAATAAGGAAATCGAATTCCGTGTCAAAAGAAAAAACGAACGATCCCTAGTGAAAAAACAGGTTTCCTGTGGTATTCTTCAGGATTTAGAGTTGATGGATTTGGACCATCAAAAACGTCAAAGCCCCAAAAACTAGCTTCCCTCCCGCCCTTTCAAATGGTCTTTTGCCCATTGGTAATCTTCCACGGAATTTGCATTGAACAATAGCTGCTCATTGGATGGGAGAACCGTTTTAACACCAACTTCCAAAAGAAATTGTGATGGACTCTGCTTCTCACTTGCCGATAAGTAGGCTTTAGCCTGTCTCAATCCCTCAGGTTCCCATATACAGGCCAAAGGTTCGGGATATACAGCATTTTTTCCCATAAAGGCTGTAGCATGTTTTGTTGGGTCCCGTTGCTGAACAAGAAATTGCAAAGCCTCCGCATCCATAAAGGGAAGGTCACAGGCCAACACCAACCAAGCGGCTTCTGGATATGTTTCGTGGGCACTCATGACCCCATTAAACGGCCCTTTATATTTGTTTTGATCCATAATAGAGGAAAATTCCTTTGGAATAGACCCCAATTGTTGCTCCTGTATTCCCAAAAATACGTTTTCACAAACCTTGTTCAGAAGCTGGTAAACATAATCCCGTTGCGGCATACCGTGATACGCCAACACCCCCTTGTCATGTCCCATCCGCAAACTGGAACCACCCGCCAATACCAAACCAAAAAGTTGGGGAGGATTACTGGCGGATGATTCAGATTTTGTTTTCACGGACAATGAATGGTTTTAGACATTTGGTGGCGGAATCAACGCAATTTCGTCATACGAATTGATACTGTCGTGGTCCGAAGCATAATTTTGGTTCACGGCAACCATCACTTTGGATATTTTTTTAAGCTCGGGATAGGTGCTTTCCAGAAATTTTTTGAGTTCCCCCACAGTATTCGGTATTTTTTTTCCACTCAAACTGGCAGTAGGAACGGATAAGGTAGGTGTACCAATAATATCTTTGGTGGCACCAAACAAAAGGATAGTCATACAAATCAACCTATTAGTGTTATTGTTTATTTGGGTCTTTGGTTAGATAGGCTGGTAGGTTTATGAGCGGTGAAAATATTAAAATTAGATGGGAACGGAACGATTTTAACACAGGCCTATTTCTTTTAACTTTTCTTTAATTGATTTTTGCAGGGTATACATACTTTTAGCTGCATTTCCACGTTGTGCATGCAGGACCTTAACTTATTAGAAAATGAAAAAAATACTTCAGCTTACCTTGCTTTTATCTATTGGCCTTACCTTGTTTTCTTGCGGAAATGCAGATGATGACGTGAGTTTGGACATCAACGACCGCGAATTGGGACTTGGCCAAGAACCGGATGATTGCTTGGGCTTTGGCGAAAACGAACTGCTACTTTCCATCCAAGATGAATTCACTACCCTGCCCGGAAAGGTTTCGGTACTTTTCAGGGTTTCCGATTTAATGGGAAATCCCATTTCAGGGCTTTCGGCGGACCAGTTTTCCATATATGAGCAAGGCAGGAACGATGATTGTTTCAATTCCATTTCCTCTTCGGAGTCCTTTGCACGGATTTCACCCAATTCACAGGTATTCAACAACAATACCCTCTTGGTGCTGGATTTGAGCAACAGTGTTTTGGAAAGCAGCTTGGATGAACTAAAGGCTGCCACCACTAGCTTCATCAATAACGTGATGCCGGTTCCGGCAACGGATTCCTTCAAAATGGCCATTTATTGGTTTGATGGTGAGGATGAGCTCCACCTACTAAATCCTTTGACAACATCGGCAACGGAGCTGACCGCTTCCGTAGATGGAATTACTACCGATATCAGCAACGACCCATCAACCGATTTGTACGGAGCGGTGATCAAATCGACCGATATTGCCGAGAATTTGCTTCGTGAGAATTCCGAGGTCATCAATGCTGCATCTGTGGTACTGTTTACCGATGGAACCGACCAGGCATCGCGTTATCGGGAATCCGATGCCCTGCGTGCCGTTGCGGAAGCGGATAGGAACATTTCTTTCTTCACTATCGGACTTGGCGCTGAAATCGATACGGAAGTGTTGACCGAAATTGGAAAAACAGCCAGTGTTTTTGCCAGTAATTCTGAGGAGTTGGAAAATACCTTTAACGATATATCCCAACGTGTGGAAGAGCAGGCCGGCAGTTATTATCTTTTCGAATATTGTACACCCAAACGCGATGGCAGTGGCGAAAGCAATTTGGTAATCCGACTTTCCCACAATGGCCTTCAAGGCGCGGTACAGACCAAATTCAACGCCAAAGGTTTTACCGGAGGATGTGAGTAAACCAAGCATTTTGGAATAATACGTATCTTGGACTGCAACAAAACTAAACATACGTATGATTACCCAAAGAAAAACGATTTACACGCTTATTTGCACCCTGATGTTAGGGTTTGCCAGTAACATTTATGCACAGGATATCAGTCCGTTGGAAGGCAGATGGGACCTGGAAATGGACTTTATGGGAAAGACCTCCCCTTCTTGGCTGGAAATACGCCATTCGGGGACCGCTACCTTGGTGGGACGCTTTGTATTTGCCTTTGGTAGTGCACGGCCCGTGGCAGAAGTGGAAACCTTTGGCGATAATCAATTCACTTTTAGCATTCCCAACCAATGGGAACCCAAAGGCAGTGACATGGTTTTTCATGGCCAATTGGAGGATGAAACCTTGAAAGGTACCTTGATCTATACTGATGGCTCCCTAATAGAATGGACTGGCGTTCGTGCTCCAAAATTGGAGTACACCGAAAGTCCGAAATGGGGCAAAACAATCGATTTGTTCAATGGAAAAGACCTTTCGGGTTGGCATGTGGATGGAGAAAAGAACCAATGGGTCGTTAAAGATGGTATTTTGACCAGTCCAGAATCGGGTTCCAATCTCATCTCAGACGAGACATTCCAAGATTTTAAGCTGCATGCCGAATTTCGTTTTCCAGAAGGAAGCAATAGTGGTATCTATCTCAGAGGGCGTTACGAGATTCAGATTGTGGACAGCGAAGGCTACGAACCTTCGGATATTTATATGGGAGGCATCTACGGATTTGTGGAGCCTAATGAGAATGCTTCCAAACCTGCTGGAGAATGGCAAACCTATGATATTACCTTTATTGGTAGACGGGTCACTATTGTCTTGAACGGAAAAACAGTGATTTCCGATACTACGATTCCAGGGATTACGGGAGGTGCATTGGACAGCAAGGAAGGCGAGCCAGGTCCGTTCATGATTCAGGGAGACCATGGCCCCATTGAATTCCGGAGCTTTGAGGTGACTCCGCTAAAGAAATAAACAAAACCATTTAAACTAAAAAAGCCCGATTCTAAAAATCGGGCTTTTTTGTGTTCTTAATCCAAGGGAATCAGTTCAATGTTTCTCCATTTTACCTTTATGCCCCCACCATCGTGGATTTGTAACGCAATGGCACCTTCACCCTCTCCTATTTTTTCATCTTCCAAGTGTACCATTTCCGTTCCATTGAGCCAAGAGGTCACCTTGGGACCTTCCACCCGAATTTTCATGGTGTTCCACTCCCCCATTTTTAGGGCTTTGTCCTTTTCAGGGTCCGGTTTGATCAACCAACCACGTCCGTAGGATTCGTAAATACCGCCGGTATCCTTTCCGGGAGGTGCCACTTCCACTTGCCAGCCACTTACCTTGGTCCCATCAAAAGTGGAGCGGATAAAAACACCACTGTTGCCATCGGCCTCCTGTTTAAATTCTAGGGTAAGCTCGAAGTCCTTATAATTTTTTTCGGTACTCAAATAGCCGTATTCACCTTTGGGGCCACTTTCACAAATCAGCTCTCCATCTTCAACGTACCATTTCTCTTCGCCATGGTTGATCCAACCATCGAGATTTTTTCCGTTGAACAGTGAAATGGATTCTTGTGCAAAGGTCAATTGTGCCACAAAAAGGCATGCTACTACTACAATTTGTTTCTTCATTGGTATGTGCTATATAGGGTTAAATAGTTTGTTTACGATAGGTTATCGGGCAGTTTTGAGAATAAGTCCGTTGCCTATTTTTTGTTCATCCAAGGGTTTGGACAGGTCAATCAAAAAACCATTGATAACGGCATGGGTCAACTTTTCTTCTTTCTTTAAAAAGAAAGTAGGATTGATGCCTGGTTGAAGCGTAAAGTTCTTGAGTTCGAATTTATCATCCACCAATAGCAATGGAAAACGGACAAAAGCACTTTTATCCTGTTGCTGTGTCTTTACATACGCCACGCCTTGTTTTAGTACCTGCATAGGGTTGTCGATACGTTCCATTTTTGCCACTTTTGGCGGCACAATGGTATATCCTTCAGCATCAAAGGTGTCGTAGCCGTAGTAAGTGGATAAATCACCTTGGTCGCCAATGGTACTTTTGTAATAGAATTCATCATGGTCTTTTAGGTCCACTTCTTGGTTAAAAATCCCCAAATCCAAGATATAGTCATTGCCCATAAGTTCATAGGTGACGTTCTCAATCTTCAAATCGAAAAGTTTACGGTCGTTTCTTGGAATTTTTTCATAATCTTCAATCGGAATATCATTGTAGGAGCCATTGGCAATGGTGTACAATGCGGATAGGATGGAAACATAATTGAGTTTTCGGATTTCCTGTTTTTCGGGATCATCCGGGAAGCCTCCAGATTCTATCAAAATAAGGCTTGTCCCCCATTTGGCAATATTGTCACCAAAAGCACGAGGTTCAAAATCATCACTGTACCGTCCTACCTGCCCTGGCGCATAATTTTGGATAATGTTGTTCATGTACACGATCACTTTCATGGCGTTGGCGCGGACTTCATTGATATCCTTCTCGTAATTGTAGGCCGTTGCCAAATAGGAAATCGTGGCCGGTTTTTCGGTACGCTCAGCATTATAATAGGTACTCTGGTCGTGCAGATTGAAGCCGAAATCAGCATCCAAACTGTCCCGAAGCCGTTTTAAGGTTTGCCCTTCGGGTGACTGAAGCCGCAGTGCATCCCGGTTGATATCGATTCCCAAGGCATTTCTTCTGGTGAAGACCTCTGCGCCATCTGGATTGAGCATCGGCAAAAAATGAAGTTTTAACTTGGACAAAATCGCTTCTTTTTCGGCCTTAAAATCGGGGGCATCCAAAAAGTTCAAAATATCAAAAATAGCCATGGTGGCCGTAGGTTCATCCCCATGCATTTGCGACCAAAGGAAAATGTTCGACTCTCCTTCCCCAATACTGATCAAATGCAAATCCCGTCCTTGAATCGACTCGCCCACTTTTTGGACCTCAAATTTTGGGTTGGCCTTAAATTTTTGAATCAACGGCTGGATATCGACATGCTTTATGCGCCGTTCCCCTAAACGGGATTCTTTAAATTCCTCGTAGGTGTCATATAGCTGTGAGGTCAGTTTGTCTTGCGCCTGAAGGGAAAAGGTTAGTAAGGTGAATAGAAAAAGTGGTATTAGTTTCATGTATTTTATGGTTTTGATGGAACGGGCTTAAAGTTAAATTTTTTGGTGGCTTTTCGGACTTTTTCCACAAAATCCATTCCCGGGTCTGTTTTTTCGGTACGGTATCCATCATCCACCTCCAGCCAAAGCGGATGATTTTCAAAAAGGGTATATTCTTGATGCCCGATAACGTAGTCGATGTCGTATTTGGATGCCAAATAATTCACCAAATAAATATTCGAACGCAACTGCGCCTTGGTCAGGGGCATGCCTTCCGTGCCACCCACATTTTCAATGCCAATGGCACAATGGTTAAGGCCAATGGTATGGCGTGCCATAAGGGTTTCGGGCATTAAACGGTAAATGGTGCCGTCTTGGTCCACCAAAAAATGGGAAGACACATTAAGTCCGCTCACATTCTCCAAATCGGGCCGCCAATTGGGCAGTGTAGAACGGTTGAAGGCTTCAAAGGATTTTTTCAGGGAAGGAATGGCTGTCCAGTGCAACACCACCATTTTCGGAGTAATTTCTGGGGTTTCTTGGTCCAGATTGTACCGATTGAGCAAATATTCCTTGGTCAGTTCCATCCGTTGTTCATCAAAAATAATAGGGATGTCCACAATTTCCCGCTGTACGGAGCAGGCTACAAAAAGTGCTGCCAGACCTAAAAGTAAACTAGTTTTTTTCATTGTTGGTGTTTAAAACAGTGTCCAAAGGAACAGCATAGCAAATAATCAATTTCTTCTTGCCCCACTCCCTGGCCTTTTTCACGTTGATGCCCATGTAAATGTCGATTCTATTCCTCCAGCGCCAGTGCATTTTATCCTTCACATAAAACGTATCGGGAAAGGTATCAATTTTTACCATGGTATTGTGTGTCAACCCCATTTTGATGAGATCTCGTGACACGGCGATGCTCTTCATTCCCGGTTTTAAGGTGTCTCCCCAAGCTGCGACTGCAGGGCTTATGCTGTCCGTTTGCCAAAATACCGAATTGTAGGCCGATGCCGTAACCTCATGGCCAAACCATTTGTATTTGGATGATGTGTCTTTGGGTTGTTCTTTCGGAGAACAGCCCAAAACGATAGCGCATACTATGAAAGCCAATTTTTTCAATGCAATAGGTTTTCCAATAAAAGAAGGTCCACATTATTGGTATTCCATCTTTCGGTCAATATTTCGGGAACGGGTGTAAATCCAAAAGTTAAGGAACTTAGCACAATATCTTCGTCACCATCATTATCCACATCCGAAGCATCCATCAAAAACCATCGGGCCAAGGAAGGGTCTTCCAAAATGTTTGTGGTAAAATCGAAGTCAGCGCTATTGTTGTTTTCCAGGTAGACAAAACTTCGCTCGGGAAAGGTCGAATAATCCGGAAAGGTGCTGATTACGGCAAAATCGATGTCCCCATCCTGGTCAAAATCACGGGAGAGTACCCTTGTGGCACCATTAAGTGGGTAAAAATAGGCTTCTTCATATACATCGCTACCCTTATTCAGAAAGATGCGCATTCCATGATATGGTTTGTGCACATAGGAAATATCGGCGTTGTCGCCATGCACGGTGATAATATCGTCCAAGCCATCTCCGTTGTAATCCACCAACTCAAACCAACTGGTTCCATAAATGGGACTAAATTCCAAAATATTTCTCGGTTCAAAAACCAAATCTGCGGTCTGATAAAAAACAGTGATGCTTTCCCTGCTCTGGGTCATTAAGGCAACAATGTCCAATTTTCCATCATTGTCCATATCCTTTGCCACGGTTTTGATAGCTCCTGGTAAATTCAGCAGCACCTCTTTTTTGTATGCTCCACTCTCGTTTAGCTTGAATAGGGACAGTTTACCGGTTTTGTTTCCAAATTCGCTCACGACCAATTCTTGATTTCCATCTCCATTTAAATCTTCCATCAAGGTGTGTACGGGTCGATGTAGGTCATTGGTTATCGTTGTGGTGTCCGAAGGGGTGTTCCGAAACAATATTCCTTTTTTCTGTTCGGACGGATGAATAATCCCGACTTCATTGATAAATTGGATAGAGTCCTTTTCGTTAAACCATGTTACAGGACTTGCCCCTTGGAACATTTGGGTTACTTTTTTGGTGGTAAAATCAAAATAACCCAACCTACCCTCCAAATCCCCAAAATACACTTGATTTGGTTCATTTTTAAACTCTAGATAGGTTACCATCCCCCCATTTAGGGAATCTACCATAAAAGGTTGGGAAGCAAATTGCATCAGCGTATCGGCCTTGGGCATTGGTATGCTTTCCAATTGTTCAGGGGCGTTCGCCAAGATATAACGCTGTAATTTGGCCCAGTCGCCCAAGCTTATTTGAGGCCGAAACCCTGTTGGCTCCCATTCTGGGTCTTGGTACATGCCCTCCACGTCCATCAGTTCCATCATGGCGGGCAACACCGAGTTTTTCCACATGTGCTTGGGCAATGCATCTATTTTGGGCGGCAGATGGCAACTGGCGCAATAGGTTTGGTATAGCTGTTCTTCTTGACTTATAGGCCTTTCTTTTTTGCAGGACCCCAGCACTAAAACAAGAATCAAGCTTACAAGTTGATAAAATAATGAATGGTTTGGCATTGGATGGTTTTGGTCTAGAGGTTGTGGCAATGGCACTAATTGGGCAAAGGGACGTAGGTGTCATCGTTTTCCATCATCGGAAAGGTTTTGTTGGCCCATGCCTGTTTGGCCTGCTCCAATTTTTCCTTACTGGAAGAAACAAAGTTCCAATAGATGTGGCGTTCCTCTGGAAAAGGTTCCCCCCCAAAAAGCAACAGGTGCGTGTTCGGATGTAGTTTGATATTGCAAGTATCTTCCACTTTGGACACCAAAATATTGCCCTGGCCCACACGTTCACCGCAGGCTTCTATGCTTCCTTCTACAATGCAAATACCGATTTCTCCTTTTAGATGTCCGTTGACATTGAGGATATAGCTTTCTGGAGTTTTGACTTCGACCATAAATAGGTTGGAATGAACGGGAACGGGGGACTTTTTATCATATCCTTCGCCAGCAACCAGTTTGAACTCCGTCGTACCATCCGTCCATTTGGGAATATCCTTCCCATCGATATGGTGGAATTGTGGTTCCATGTCCTCAAGTTCCTTGGGCAAGGCCACCCAAATTTGATAGCCATGAGCGGTGAAAGTGTTCCCATCCCTAAGGTCCTTTGGAGTTCGTTCGGTATGGGTTACCCCTTTACCTGCCGTCATCCAGTTCACGGAACCCGGCCTAATTCTTTGGTGTGTTCCCAAACTGTCCTCATGGATAATCTCCCCTTCGAGCATAAAGGTCAAGGTAGAGAGTCCCATATGTGGATGTTGGTCTACATCCATATATTTTTTGGGTCCCAATTGCGTTGGGCCCATATGGTCGATAAAAATAAACGGGCCGATCATTCTTTTTTTGCGGAAGGGAATCAAGCGCCCGACCAAAAAATCACCGATATCCCTGCTGCGTTCCTCGATGATCAATCCGATGTTGGACATACATTTAATGTTTATATTTAGAAGCAGAAAGTTACAAATACATCTGATAACCATGAAACTACTTAAGCGTGTTTTATTGCTCCTGATCATTGCCATCGGAGTGATTGTGTACCTGAATTATCCCAAATTGAACATGATTTCCGGCTATGCCGCCAAAAATGTGGCCTCCGGGGTGTATGTGGCGCACCGTTCGGCGGCCAGCATGAACCAAATTGACAACAAGGCCCCGCTGGTGGAACTGGCTTCCACCGAGGTTAACGAAACTGAACGTTCGGCCACGGCTACTGTGTATGGCCTGATGGAGCGTACCGCTGTTTATCGCGATGGACTGGGTGCGGTATTGATCAACGAAGATTATGACCCGGAAGCCATGACCCTTCGTCCCAACCGAAATCAAGTTATGGATACGATTCCCTATCCTTATGGCCAGGCTGCGCCGAAGGACACCGTTTTTCCGGAGGTGGATATGGACCAAATTAACAAGGCCATTGCCATGGCGTTTGCTGAGCCCGAGACCCAAAAAACGCGCACTATACTCGTTCTGTACAAAGGCCACCTGATCGCAGAACGCTACGTGGATGGTTTTGATCAAAATACACCCATATTGGGATGGTCCATGACCAAAAGTGTATTGGCCACCTGCTACGGAATATTGGAGCATCAAGGGAAACTGGAGATGGATTGGCCCGCCCCTATTCCCGAATGGAAGGATGATGAGCGAAAAAATATTACCCTGAACCATCTGCTGCGCATGCAAAGTGGATTGGAATGGGAGGAGGATTATACCAAGATTTCAGATGTTACCAAGATGCTGTTCTTGGACAGTGACATGACACAGCAGCCCAAAAAGAAAAAAGCAATCGCCAAGCCAACAGAGGTCTGGAATTATTCTTCGGGAACCACAAATTTATTATCGGGTATTCTTCGTCAGCAGTTTAGAACCCATCAAGAGTATCTGGATTTCCCATATTCCGCCTTAATTGATAAAATTGGAATGTACTCTATGGTGTTGGAAGCGGATATTGCCGGAAACTACGTGGGTTCTTCCTACGCCTGGGCCAGCACCCGCGATTGGGCGCGCTTTGGCCAATTGTATTTGGATAAGGGGAATTGGAACGGGGAACAATTGTTCGGTTCGGATTGGGTGGATTACATCACCACCCCGACCATTAACTCCGATGGTACCTATGGCGCCCATTTTTGGTTGAACGCGGAGGGCAAGTACCCCGATGTACCTACGGACCTATTTTCATGCAATGGTTATGAAGGGCAATATGTGTTTATGATTCCATCCAAGGATTTGGTGGTGGTACGAACGGGATTGGCGGAAGAACCCCTATTCGATGTGAACGGGGTGTTGTCAAACATCGTAAAAGCGGTACCTTAAATCGATATGATATACTAAAATGCCCGAAAAACCACAGAATACGGGCACTTCACAACAATAATTTCATTTACGGGAACAGTGGTGGTACTTTTACTATGTAATAAAAAACGAAAGTAATTTTTTCATTTTCATATAGTGTTCTCGTAAAAGAGTCCTGACCCAAGTGGCAGGGCTCTTTTCAATTTTAGGCCATCCTGAAAGCTTTGTCTGCTTCCCTACAACTTGATTGCACGAATCGCTGATACCTCTTATGCTTCTTGAAAAACGTTGATTATAATCCCATCATCAACCCTTGAATTACAAGAATCACATAGATGACAACAGCAAAAGGCTACTTGACAACAATAATTTCATTTACGGTAACAGTGGTGGTACTTTTACTATGTAATAAAAAACGAAAGTAATTTTTTCATTTTCATATAGTGTTCTCGTAAAAGAGTCCTGACCCAAGTGGCAGGGCTCTTTTCAATTTTAGGCCATCCTGAATAATCCAAGACGCATCTCGACTTCGCTCGATGTGAGAACTACAGTTGTTCATTTCTTGTCATTTCGAGCGCAGTCGAGAACTATAGATGCCCCAACCATTTCACTCCCACAGAAAATGACAAGGGGTAATTGTAAATTGTTTGTTGGCAGCTGTAAATTGGCTTACGGAATCCATTTATCCTTGCCAAAATCGGGCTTGCGCTTTTCCAAAAAGGCATTCCGGCCCTCTTTGGCCTCGTCGGTCATATACGCCAGTCGCGTGGCTTCCCCTGCAAACACTTGTTGGCCCACCATACCATCATCGGTAAGGTTCATGGCAAATTTGAGCATTTTAATGGATGTTGGGGACTTGGCCAAAATCTCTTGGGCCCATTGGTAGGCGGTGTCCTCCAATTCATCGTGCGGGATAACGGCATTCACCATTCCCATTTCATACGCTTCTTGTGCGGAGTAGTTTCTCCCTAAAAAGAAAATCTCCCTCGCCTTTTTCTGTCCGACCATTTTGGCCAAATAGGCAGAACCGTATCCTCCATCAAAACTGGTCACATCGGCATCAGTCTGTTTAAAAATGGCGTGTTCCTTGCTGGCTAGGGTCATATCACAGACCACATGAAGGCTATGCCCTCCCCCAACGGCCCAACCGGGCACCACGGCAATGACCACCTTGGGCATAAAACGAATCAATCGCTGGACTTCTAAAATATTCAACCTGTGGTAGCCATCCTCGCCAACATATCCTTTATGGCCCCTAGCTTTTTGGTCGCCACCACTGCAAAAGGCCCATTTGCCATCCTTGGACGACGGCCCTTCCCCAGAAAGGAGCACAACCCCAATGGAGGTGTCCTCTTGGGCATCATAAAAGGCTTTGTAAAGTTCACTGGTCGTTTTGGGGCGAAAGGCATTGCGTACATCGGGGCGGTTAAACGCAATCCGGGCTACGCCATTACATTTTTTATAGGTGATATCCTCAAATTCCATGGCTGTCTGCCAGTTGGGTGATTCCATAAATGTCTGTTTTGTTTATCACAAAATAACGGAAATTCTACGTTATGACCGATTCTGTTTTGGATAATCAAACCCCCTATCATTTAAGATGGAAAAAAAGTTTGTATTTGGATGAATTTTGGCCAAATCACCTCATTCGTCAGATCAAACAGGGCATCCGTCAATTGGCAGCATGTTCGTTTAGGATTTCCATATACATTTACCATATGATGCGATTTAAAACTTTGGGAATACTCCTAGCTGTAGTATTCGGTTTGGTAGTTATGGGATATTTGGTGCTCAAACGGCATATCAATCCAGACCGTTACTTTGTAAAACGGACTCCGTCATTATCTTTTGACCATATTGAAGTACAGGATTTTATAGGAGGCATTAGCTTGAAACCTATTTTGGAAGAAACGGCTTTTAATTTAGGGACTACTTATGATTTGGATGACCAATCATTTGGTTTTGAGGTGGATTCCAATGGTTATTTTATTTTGACCGAAATCCCCACAGGTGCCACTTTTGTCTTGGGAAAGGTGGAAAACAGCATATTTGACGATAACATCAATGCGGAACGGTACACGATTGCGATACCGCGAAGCTACATCACAAAACATGAAGGTGTGCGTGGCCGAATCCCATTTTATGAATCTTCTCAATTTACCATGATGAGCAGCGGCGGATTAAAATACAGTTGGGCATATAAAACCACCATACAAAACCCTAAAGGTGAATCACTTCTGCTGTATGCTGCCTCCAAATACATGCACGATGGCACCACTACAGGGATTGTGAGTATGGAGTAATTGATTTTTACCGGTTAAAGGAATTGCGTTAATTTTAGGTCAAAATCAACTTAAAGCATGCAAAACGACTGGCTTGAAATGTGGAATACCCGATTTGGGCAGCAAGAATACGTTTATGGAACCGCTCCCAATGCCTATTTGAAGGAAAAACTGAAAAATTTACAGCCTGGTTCCATATTATTTCCTGCCGAGGGTGAAGGTAGAAATGCGGTTTATGCCGCACAATTGGGCTGGAAGGTAACTGCTTTTGATATAAGCGAGGCAGGACAACGAAAAGCACTCCAATTAGCCGAAAAGAAAGGTGTTGAATTGGATTATGTGGTCGGTGAACTTCCAAATCTTCACTATCAACCCGAACAATTTGATGCCATAGCTTTGATATACGCCCATTTTCCGCCCAACATCCGCTCTAAGTATCATAAATTGCTGAACAGTTATCTAAAAAAAGGCGGCACCATCATTTTTGAAGGCTTCAGCAAGGACCATCAAGCGTTTAAAAAGAAGAATCCGAAGGTAGGCGGCCCCAATAATGAAGATTACTTGTTCTCCTTGCAGGAGCTACAAACCGATTTCGCCAATTTTGAATTTTTGGAACTTAAAAAAATGACCATAGAACTCAACGAAGGTGACGGCCATGTGGGAACAGGCTCCGTTATCCGGTTTTTAGGCAAAAAGAAATAGTTGATGCTGTTTTCCCCAAGGTTTGTCAAAACTATGGTTCAGTTGGGATTTTTGCTTCCAAAATCCTTAGTATTATCGCAAAAGTACCGATTTTACTGGGCTTGACATAAAGGTGACATCTAAATGTCGTGGTGCTGTCATGCCCCCATGGATACCTTTGTTCATGAATTAAAATCAAAAAATATGAGCAATACATCAATCGGTGAACGACTCAAGTATCAACGTAAAATAAAAGGGTATTCCCAAGAGGAACTCGCCCATAGAACCAATGTTACGGTACGCACCATTCAGCGTATCGAAAAAGAAGAGGTATCCCCACACCTGAATACGATAAAACTATTGGCTGTTGCCTTGGAGATAGAAGTGGATGAGTTGTTTCCTTTAGACGACCCCAAAGAAGAAACCGTAAAGAAAAAATGGTTGCTTTTAATGCACGCCACTCCTTTGACTGGGATATTTCTTCCCTTGCTCAATGTGCTCATTCCACTTTTTCTTTGGATTCACAAACGGGAAGATAACCCGATTTATAACGAACACGGTATTAAGGTCATCAATTTTCAAATCACCGTATTGATTTTGGCCGTGCTGTCTTTTGTGAGTTTGTTGACCATCGAGAAATGGGGCTTTTTCATTTTTATTTCCGTGGTTCCCATTTGTATCGGCATTATCATTTTCAATATCATTTATGTGGTACAAAAAAACAAGTGCTACTATCCCTTTTCAATTCCTTTTTTAAGTTTAAAGAAGGACAAAGCATTTAGTCTTCTCCTTATACTTGGGATTGCAATGATCTGCAGTTGTGCAGGTCCAAAGCAGGAAACTGTGAAGCGTTTGGACGGTACTACAATTACCAAGGATTCCATTACCAAAAAAATAGACCAGTTAATGACCGACGCTGAAGTGTACGGTATGGCCATATCGATTTTTAATGATAACCAGCCTGTTTATCAAAAGGTTTTTGGGTATAAGGATTATCCGAATAAAATAGTGTTGACCGATTCCACAAATATCTACGGAGCATCCTTTAGTAAGGCAGTTTTCGGGGTTTTGGCCATGAAATTGGTTGAAGATGGTATAATTGACCTAGACACTCCATTGGAATCCTATTTGCCGCAAAAAATTTATGAATATGAACCACAGACCCGTTGGCACGATGACTTTTCCAGTTTGAAGGAAGATTCATTATATCATAAAATAACGGCAAGAATGTGTTTAAACCATACCACAGGATTTAAAAACTACCGATGGTTTGAAAAAGATTATAAATTGAGGGTACACCAAGAGCCGGGAACCAAATTTGGTTACAGTGGTGAAGGTTTTATTTACCTGCAAGTGGTTTTGGAAAAATTAACAGGAAAAGGATTGGAACAATTGGCCCAAGAAAACATTTTTGAACCATTGGGTATGGACAACTCTGCTTACGAATGGAAATCAAGGTTTGATAAAGATTTTGCCCTAGGCCACAACGAACACGCCGAAGCGCTGAAAAAAGACAAGGACAACGAACCCAGAGGTGGAGGAACTTTAGAAACGACGGCCTCAGATTACACCAAATTCTTGACCGCAGTGCTCAATCATAAATTGATCAGTAAAACATCCTATGATGAGATTTTTAGTCCGCATATTCGTATTCGCACCGAAAAACAATTTAGTCAAGGAACCAACAAGATTACAGATAAATACGAAGACATCAACCTGGGTTATGGCTTAGGTTGGGGCTATTTTGAGACACCCTATGGTAAAGCTGTATTCAAGGAAGGCCACGGCAGCGGATTCGTGCACCACTCCGTACTTTTTCCAGAAACGGGCAAAGGCATCATGATCATGACCAATTTTGAACGCGGCAATAGTATTTTCAAGGAATTGCTCGAAGTTACGCTGAAAGATGAGTATACACCATGGGAATGGGAGAATTATATTCCCTACAATGTGGCGGAATAGCATCAAATAAATTCAGGCAATCAATGCGATTGCCTGAATTCTTAACTAAACTGGTGAACTACCTAATTAAATCTTTATTTCTGTTGATTTTTTAATATCGCGTGATGAAGCTCCAGCCTTGATTATATATTTTCCAGGCTCCAAGGTCCATTGTGAACTATTTTCGTTCCAATACCTCAGATAGTTCACAGGAATGTTCACGCGAAGCGTATCTGTTGCTCCTGCACCGAGTAATTTTGTTTTGGCAAAGGCCTTAAGTTCTTGCTCGGGTCTATCGATTTGAGTGGAGTCCTTGGAAACGTAGAACTGAACAACTTCTTTTCCATTGGTTTTTCCAATATTGCTTACGGGAATAGATATTTTAATTGTATCGTTCTCCTGCACTGTTTCCATATCGCCATACGCAAAATCGGTATAGGAGAGTCCAAAACCAAAAGGATAGGACACCTCTAGATTTGCCTTATCAAAATGACGGTAGCCCACATAAATTCCTTCTTCATAATTGGTATAATCGACATCCTTTACCATTTCATCTTCCGGAACTTCATCCTTACCAAACAACATATCCGTTATTTGCATGGGCAAACCGTTTTGCGGGAAATTTGCATTGCTGGCATGATCTGCCACATCAACAGGGAAGGTCATGGTCAATTTTCCGCTGGGGTTAACGTCTCCGCTCAAAATATCCGCTACGGCGTTACCACCTTCTTGCCCGCCTTGCCATGCGAGTACAATGGCATCCGGTTGGTTTTTCCACGAAGCTGTTTCGATGACACCACCAATGTTCAACACCACAATGACCTTTTTCCCTGCTTTTTGAAAAGCTTCACAAGTCGTGCTCAGCACCTCCTTTTCCTTGTCGGACAACAGAAAATCGTTCGCAACGACCCTGTCACCGCCCTCTCCGCTGTTTCGGCCAATGGTGATGATGGCCAAATCACTTTCTGAAGCGATGGTTTTCATTAAATCCTTATCGTAGCTGATCTCGGGAGGAAGATATGGATTGAACATGGCCGACATGCCTTCGGGTTTTTCAAAGGCCTCTTCATTGGCTGCCTTGTGTTTTTGATAAGCCTGCTTTGCAGTGGGGCTCACACGGAATCCGGCATTGATGAGTCCCTCTTCCAAAGAAATCGTATAGGCTTCGTTTACATCGCCAGAACCTGTTCCTCCAGCAATAAAATCATACGAATACACCCCGAGCAATGCTACGTTCTGTCCTTTTTCCAAGGGAAGTGCATCATCATTTTTCAACAATACCATTCCTTCCGATGCTGATTTTCGCGTAATGGCCGCATGGGCTTCCAAATCGGGATTTTCACCAAAGGTAAAATCGGTCATTTTTTTACTCTTGAAAATCAATGTCAAAATACGCTTTACCGAAGTATCCACGGCATCCATGTCCAAAGAACCGTCCTCGTACCCTGCCGTTAGGGCTTTCCATTGTTTTTTGGTGCCAGGTTCCAATAGGTCGTTCCCGGCATTGACCATAGCCACTGCATCGTTCCCTCCAAACCAATCGGACATCACTAGACCTTCAAAGCCCCAATCGTTACGTAATACATCGGTCAATAAATGCTTACTCTCCGAGGTATAGGTGCCATTTACCTTGTTGTAAGATGACATAATGGTCCACGGTTGTGCATCTTCCACGATGATTTCAAATCCTTTCAGATAGATTTCACGCATGGCCCGGTCGGAAACCCTGGTGTCATTATAGTTTCTATTGGTCTCTTGGTTGTTGGCCACAAAATGCTTCACGGAAGTTCCAACGCCGTTGGATTCTATGCCATTGACCATGGCAGCCCCAATTTTCCCGGTCACTAGTGGATCTTCGGAATAGTATTCAAAGTTCCGTCCACAAAACGGGTGTCGGTGAATGTTTGCTCCCGGGCCCAATATGACATCGATGCCATACTCGAGTGCTTCATTGCCCATGGCATTGCCCACATTTTCCACTAATTCGGTGTTCCATGTTGATGCCAACAGCGTAGCTATCGGGAATGCGGTGCAGTAAAATGTTCGATCTATACCATCACGTTTAGGTTCTATTCTGAGCCCCGCCGGCCCATCGGAAAGATTGATACTCGGAATGCCGAGCCGTGGTGTGGCCACAATGGTACCCACCACTCCGGGAATGCCTTCTCCAGGTTCCACCATTCCCATGCCGGAAGCCATTCCAGAACCCTTCAATAAGTGGATTTTCTCCTCCACAGTCATTTGGGAAAGCACATTGGCTACCCTAGCCTCAATGGGTTGACGGCTGTCTTCATATACATCCAACTGGCCATTGCCATTTCGGTCCAGAAACGTGTAACCATCAATAGTGACCGACGGTATTTCTGCCTTTTCTGTGTAGTCATCCTCAAAATCCAGAAATTGTGAGCGTAAATACCACCATCCTAATAGTCCTCCTACTAAAACTAATAACAGAAGAACACCGATGGTTTTCAACGAAATGCGGAGTGCTTTTTTCATAATATATAGTTTGTGTCACCTTGACACAAATATAAAAAAGATTTAATTGTGGCAAAATGACACAAATCATTATTTTTGCAGTATGGACATCAGAACTTTTATCGAAAACGGTCAACAAGATTATTTGCCCAATCTTTCGGTGGATATGGTCATCATCGGATTTCATGAAGACCAACTCAAGTGTTTGTTGCTTCAGATTGGGGATAAGTGGCTATTGCCCGGTGGGTATATCCTACGTTCGGAATCTGTGGAAGCGGCCACGGTGCGTATCCTAAGGGAACGAACCGGGTTGGAAGACCCCCACTTTAAGTTTTTGTCCGTTTTTGGGGGTGAAGACCGTAAGTTTACAGAGGAATGGCAGCAATTTTTTAAGGAATTGGACTTTCCCTTTAAAGAAAATTCTTGGTTGAACGACCGTTTTGTGACCCTCGCTCACTATTCCTTGGTCAACTTTGAAGAGACCCGACCGGTAATCGGTAATTTGGACTCGGCTTTTGGTTGGTTTAACATGAATGACCTCCCTCCTATGTGGATGGACCATCGGGATATTGTACAAGAGGCCAAGGAGCGGCTCAAGGAAGATGTACAACAAGAACCATTGACCTATAATTTATTGCCTACGGAATTTACGATGCCACAATTGCACCAATTGCACCAAACCATTTTGGAGGAAACCCTGGACCGTAGCCGTTTTCAAAAGAAGATGATAGGTTCCGGTTTTTTTGAGCGTTTGCCGAAACTCCAAACAGATGCCCCGGGCCGGAAACCTTACCAATATCGCGTGAAAAAGGTATAGTGAAGGCAGGTTCTTTTTGGTTTGACATGGAAATGCTCTAATTTGGTGGCAACACTAAACCTCCATGACATGAAAAGCCCACTTTCTTTATTTTATAAACAACAGTTCAAAACGCATTGGACTGTGACCGTTCTTTTCCTTTTTACCGCTTCGTTATGGTCCCAAGAGTTTGATACCGTTAAAATGGACCAATATTTTGATCTCCTGGAAGAGAACAATAAGTTCATGGGCAGTGTTGCCGTCTCCCAAGCCGGTGAGTTGATCTATACACGTTCGGTGGGGTATTGTAACGTCACTTCCGAATCCAAAGCAACGGTGGCTTCCAGATATCGCATTGGTTCCATTACCAAAACATTTACAGCAGTATTGGTTTTTAAGGCCATATCGGCAGGGAAACTGTCTTTGGACCAGACCTTGGACCAGTTTTTTCCAGAGGTTCCGAAATCGGAAAATATTACCATCAAACAACTGTTGGGCAACCGAAGCGGTATCCACAATTTTACGGATGACCCTGCTTATGCTACCTACATGACCCAGCCAAAATCTGCATCAGAAATGGTGGAAATCATTGTAAAGGCGGGAAGTGATTTTGAGCCCGATAGCAAATTCCAATACAGTAATTCCAATTTTGTGTTGCTGACCTACATTCTTGAAAAAAGCATGGGAAAACCCTATCGTGATTTGCTTGAAGAGTTTATTGCTAAGCCCTTAGGGCTTACCGATACCTATGTCGGTGAAAAAATTGGCACAAAGGCCAACATGTAAATCGTACATGTACCTGGATAAATGGCAAGAACATCCAGAAACCGATATGTCCATCCCTGTTGGTGCAGGTGCCATAGTTTCCAATCCAACAGATATTGTCAAATTTAGTGATGCCCTTTTTGGAGGCAAATTGCTTGATTTGGAGTATGTAGAAGCCATGAAAAAGATTACGGACGGCTATGGATTGGGATTGTTCAGCTTTCCTTTTCATGAGCGAACCAGTTATGGTCACACGGGAGGGATTGATAAATTCTCTTCTTTATTCGGTCATTTTGATGACGGGAATGTATCCTTTGCCCTTACCTCAAATGGCAACAACATGAATACCAATGACATTGCCATTGCCGTTTTGAGCACGGTCTACAATGAGCCTTTTGAATTGCCAAAATTCAATACTTATGAAGTATCACCCGAACAATTGGAGGTTTATGTGGGCAACTATACCGCCCCTGATTTTCCTTTGGACATAAGTATTTTCATTGAGGATGGGGTGCTCAAGGGCAGAGCTACGGGTCAGCCAGCATTTACTTTGAACCCTGTGGACGAGCATCAATTTGAATTTGTCTCCGCAGGTATCGAAATGACCTTTGATCCCGAAGAGAACACCCTATTTTTTAAACAACGTGGGGTAAGAGTGAATTTTAAAAAGAAGTAACATCAACTTAACGTGAGAAGGAAGAATAAATCTATCTTTAGGATAAAAAAGCCATGAAAAAAGTATTTTTATTGATGCTCTTCCCATTTTTGACGTCATTTCAATGTGAGGACGATTTCGAAAACGCTGGATTTGAAACATCATACAAAATTCAAAACAACTCCAATGTGGATTTGTTCTACATTGATGATTCCAACCAAATTTCGCAAATACCCAAACAGTCATCCAGTATCATTGGCTCTACCCTGAACAATGAGACGATAGCGGTCATGCCAACAGCGTCTTTACTCTTTGAGACCATTAAGCTGTACGCTTCGGAAAATGGAGATTACGTATTGCGGTATCAGCAAACTCCTGTTGATGACGAATTGTGGGTGTTATCGGAACCTTTGGAAAATGTTTTTGAATACACCTTGATCATTACGGACCAATTACTGGATTGATGTACTTTGGGCAGCATTAAAGGGTTCAACCTTTATGCTTCTCCTCAATCCATTTGGCCATATACTTGGTAGTCGCTTTGCATACCTTCCAATTTCTATATGGGAAATAATGCTTAGAATTCATGTACAGCTTCTTCTATTTTGGTTTCGCCCGTTAAAATTTCGAACACTTTATTCTTGGCAACATCATCTTCGAGACTCTTCACAAGCGTACGAGCGACATCCCATCTTGGAATTTCACCCCGCTCGTTCAGTTTTTGTGAAAGTTTGATTTTTCCAGTTCCCTCATTGTTGTTCAATGCGCCTGGCCTCACTATTGTGAATGTTAGACCGCTGATGTCCAAGTATTGGTCAGCATTTTGCTTCGCCTGTAGGTATTCCTTAAGTTCACCACGTGGATTGTCCACGCCCATAGAACTGAGCATTACAAATTTACGTACACGTTCCTTTTTTGATGCATCGATGAGCTTTTTGGCACCTTCTTGGTCCACATCGACCACGTTTTTACCTCCAGAGCCTGCAGCAAAAACTACTTTATCTATACCTTTGGTGGTATGAGATACATCTTTGGTTAGGTCTCCCATAACAGTTTCTACCCCTTGCGATTCCCATTGCTCCTTTTGCTCATTATTACGTACCAAGGCTACCGGGCGATAATTTTCGGCTTGTTTTACTAATTTGACAACTTTTTCTCCTGTTGTACCAGTGGCACCTGCGATTAAAATATTTTCCATAGTTGATAAGATAAAACTATTGAGGAGTCATCCAAGATGCTTAACGCAGTTTTAACGCCGCATATCATTTGAAACATTTTTAATATCAAATGCTCAGGAAAACTTAGCTAATCTTAGCCATAACTAATTACGTTACTTCTCCTTATTCTTCTCCTCAATCCATTTGGCCATATACTTGGTGCTACTCATGGTTTGATGCTGTAACAGTTTTCCAATGAAATTTTGTGTGCGATGGGCTTCCAAATCCATCATCAGGGGTTCCAATCGTTCTTCCAAACTACTTTGTAAGCTTTGCCTATCATACAACTGTTGGAGCAATGCATTACCGTTGTGTTGGGCACTTTCCCAGCTTTTTTGGTCTTGGTACAATTTCACGGCAGCTTGGGCAAATGCTTCCCAATCATCGGCAATAAATCCGTTCCATGCCACGTCAGCATGCATGCCCTCGGCACCTATGATGGTGGTTACACTTGGGGTTCCGGTTTGCATGGCATCCAACAACTTTCCTTTGATTCCGGCACCAAATCGAAGTGGAGCCAACAAAACCCTGGCACTTTGGAGCACCCTGAACGCATCTTCCGCCCATCCGTTAACGTAAAACCCTGTTATGGGGTAGTGCATTTCATTGACCTGTTGCGGTAGATATGCGCCATAAATTTGGATTTCAGCATTGGGCAGTTGATGGCGAATTCGGGGCCAAATTTCACTTTTCAAGACCTTTAGGGCATCCACATTGGGTGCGTGTTTGCCATTTCCGATACTTATGAAACCATTTCTGGCATCGAATGGAGGTTTTTTTTCAGCAGATATACTCCCAACATCTACCATAAACGGAATACACAGCAGCAAATCCGAAGGGACCTTCAACTTTTGCTGTAAAATTTCCATTTCGTAGCTGGAAATCATCAACGTAAGATCGCAGCGATAGATACTTGCAATTTCCCGTAACGTTGTTGGATGGTTTTTCCAATCTTCAATCTTAAAGACTTGGTTCTTTTTAAGTGCCTCTTCCCTACTCTTGCGCAGCGCATGTAAATCTTCGGTATTGAGTATACGCAACGCACTTGGTGCGTGTTCAGCTACGCGCCACCCAAATTGTTCCTCTACCATAAAACGGTCGAACATCACCACATTGGGCTTCAATTGCTGTATAAAATCATCAAAACTCGAATGGTTGAGTTGGATTTGGACTGTTGCAATGTCCATGGCTTCCAAATCCAGACTGAACTCGGTTTTACTTGCCGTGCTGGCAAATGTAATCTGATAACCAAACGCCAAAAACGCCTCCAACAATTGTTGCATACGACTTCCTGCCGCAGTTGTTGAGGGTTCTGGCCATACATAACCAATTACAAGTAGTTTTTTGGACATGGAGGTAAAAATACAAAGATGGCCGTATACTATTGGGGATTAAAATTCAAACTCAATTATCAAGTTCAAGCTCAAATTTCAAATGCAATGGTAAGTGTAAGTTCAACTATCATGCTAAAGCTCAAATCCAAAAAACGGAGCTGCAGACATTTCTGCCAACTTAATCTACATTTTGGCCGCGAACATTTTGGAGATGCTGGAACGCAGTTTTCGCTCATAATCTTCCTCCAGCCATTCCTTATAGTTCTTGGTATTGTTCATAATGCAATAGGAATATTGCTTTACTCGATAGGAAATCTCATCCTTGAGCTCCTTGGCCAAGATTCGGGCATCAAAAACATCTTCGCTGTTTTCCACACAGATTTTCGCGTGCTGTTCAATACTCTTCTCCAGTACAATTTTTGATTTTTTGCCCTGTGCAAATATCTTTTTGTACTCTTCCTTCACATCAAAGGTGATGTTCTCCGACTTGCTGAATTTGGCGCGAAGTTCTTCGGGCATCTCATATACAAAATCCCGCTCGATTTCCTCATCATTTTTGATGTTTTCCAGGTAAAAATCAGGGAAATGAAAGATTTCTTGCCAGTCCACAGGTGCATCCCAAGGTCCGAAACGGGCAATATTATTTCCCATATCGATTACATTGAACTCATCTTTGTCAGGAAGCACCCTAGATCCCCTACCAATCATTTGGAAATATAGAGTGAGTGATCGTGTAGCCCTATTCAAAATAATGGTTTCCACCGTAGGTTCATCAAAACCCGTGGTCAATATACTCACCGAGGTGAGAATGGCATCGGGTGTTTTGGCAAACCAATCCAGAATGTCCTTGCGTTCGGAGGCCGTGTTCTTATTGTCGAGGTGCCGAACATTATACCCAGCCTTTTTAAAGGTCTCGTATACATAAAGCGATGTATTGATTCCGTTGTTGAAGATCAGCGTTTTGGTCCCCTTGGCAATTTCTTCATAGGCGGAGAGCAATTTCCCGAGCATGCTGTGTGCACTGTAAAACTCGTCCGAGGATTTTACGGTATAGTCACCATTAATGCCCAATTTAAGGGTGCGTAGGCTAACATCGTAATTATACAGGTTGGCCCTGGCCAAAAAGTTCTTTTCAATTAATGATTTTATCGACTCCCCAATGATCAGGTGCTTGTAATTGTCCTTCATGGGCAGTTTGATGTTGGAGCTCAACGGAGTGGCCGTTACACCTAAAATCGTAGACTTCTCGAAATATTTGAACAGCTTTCGGAACGAGTTGTAGTGGGCCTCATCAATGATTACCAGGCCTACATTGTTGATTTTTACTTTTTCTTCCTGAAGGCGGTTGTTCAAGGTTTCCACCATAGCCACAAAGCACATATAATCATCCTGGTCGTAGAGTTCCTTCACTTCACTGTTGATGACTTTGTTGGCCACGCCAAACCCTTTGAGCATTTTGGAGGTTTGCTTGCTCAGCTCGATACGGTGGGTAAGTACCATCACCTTTTTTCCGGTCTGTTGGATAAACCTTCGTGTAATCTCCGAAAACACTACGGTTTTTCCTCCTCCCGTGGGCAATTGGTACAAGATATTACTGCCCGCAGGAAGCTTGTCCAGTTGCTCGAAGATTTTGTTCAGGTCTTCCTCCTGATAGCCGTAAAGCGTTTTCTTTTTGATTGAGTTGTTTACTTCCAAAGGGAAAATGGCATTTTGGATTCTTAAATAAAAAACCCTACAAAATTAGGGGTTTTTTGTACTTGTGACCAATCCCAGAGGTTAATTCTATCAAAATAGTATCAACAATTACCATTTGGCCCACAATTCAACTTTTTCGATGATTTACTCATAACATTTTGATAACAATAACAATTTCGACTTGGAAAAATGGAGATTATAATGTATAATGATAGCTTGTAACACTAGTAAACCAGATATAAGAATGAGGCAGCTTAAAATTATCAAACAGGTCACGAACCGCGAATCCAAATCTCTCGACAAATACTTGCAGGACATCAGCAAAATCGATTTGATCACCGCACAGGAAGAAGTTGAGCTAGCACAGAAGATCAGGGCCGGAGACCAAGCTGCTTTGGAAAAGTTGACCAATGCCAACCTCAGGTTTGTGGTCTCCGTGGCAAAACAATATCAAAATCAGGGTCTTAAACTCCCAGATTTGATCAATGAAGGAAACGTGGGTCTGGTAAAAGCTGCCAAACGCTTTGATGAAACCCGAGGGTTTAAGTTTATCTCCTACGCGGTTTGGTGGATCCGACAATCCATTCTGCAGGCCTTGGCAGAACAGTCACGTGTGGTACGGTTGCCGTTGAACAAAATTGGTTCCATCAACAAGATAAAAAAGACCTTTTCCTATTTGGAACAGGCACATGAGCGACCACCATCGCCAGAAGAAATTGCCAAGGAGCTGGACATGACCGTTTCCGAAGTGAAGCAATCCCTCAAGAACACAGGGCGGCACGTATCTATGGATGCACCTTTAAAAGAAGGGGAAACCTCCAATTTATATGATGTATTGAACGCTGGGGATTCGCCCAAACCGGATAAGGGCCTTATGCATCAATCCCTAAACACGGAAATTAACCGAGCCTTGGATACCCTCTCCCCGCGGGAAGCGGATGTGGTTCGCCTGTATTACGGTATTGGAGATCAACCCTCTATGACTTTGGAAGAAATCGGCAGTACGTTTGATTTGACCCGCGAACGCGTAAGACAAATACGGGAAAAGGCCATTAGAAAATTGCGACATACCTCCAAAAGCAAGATCTTAAAATCTTATTTGGGATAGGTTACCTCAAAAATATGTAATAGAAAAGGGGATGCTGATTTTATCAACATCCCCTTTTCCATGATAATCACTTAAATAATTAGGATCTGCTCAATAGACTGATATCAAAGTCCGTAAGCAAGTCTTTCAAATCTTGAATAAAATTCAAGTAGGCGGTGTTTTCTTTGTTCTGGTTGTTCATGGTAACAAATTTTGGGTTTGTTTGTTAACTATAGGTAATCAAGTTCAGCAAGTTGGTTTACTGTCAAAATTTCGTTGAGTTCTTGCAAAAAAGCCAAGTATTCCTCACCGTAGGTGTCGTACAACATCGTTATCTCAATTTAAGTTTGGGTCTTTGTATAACGTGATTTCATTTCAAAGATTATGTGCTTTCCTCAAATTGTGGTGAAACACCTGCTTCGGGTGGTGAAATCCTTTTTTATTTCATGTTCAAAATGTCCAATGCTATCTCAAAATCCAACTCCTTGTCCACTTTACTGGGACGAATGTTGAACTCGTCGTAAATAAAGCAAAGGTTCATGGGCAATCTTCTTCGTTCGGTTTCTGTCATCAATCCCAATTTTTCCTGCAGTTCATTCTTAATTTGAAAGGCCTTGCTGCTAATTTTGGGATTGTCATGCGACTCCAGTTCCTTCAAAAAGGGTATTTCCTTATGGTCCCCTACTTCCAACATTTCATCCAACAGCAACAATTGGCACTCCAGGTCCGTAGTATGCTGAAACAAAGGGTAAAAAACACTTTGCAAGTATTTGGGAAGCTCATGGGTCGCCATCTTCACTTTTTTACAAGGTTCTGAATATCTCCATTTCAAAATCTATCTGCTCTTGAATCTTGGGATATTCCTGCAGAAACTGGTCGTATAAAAAATTCAAATGTCTTTCATCCCTATCCGTTTTACACAGTCTTGAAATCTGCTGAGCAACTTCCAGCAGCCCAAAAGTTTTCATCATGCGCAGGGATGGCATTATTTTTTGACAGGAAAGCTCCAGTTCCACAAAGTTTTTGTTGATTAGATTGACCTTGGCACTTCCTATAAACTCAAAAACATGCTGTTGGAACATGCGAACCAATTCTTCCAAAAGCTCCATTTGGCCCATGCAGTCTTCCAAAACAGGCTGAAGGTCAATTTTTTGGGAAGAGAAACCAGCTTGCAAGCTTTTTTCTATAAATTCAAAATCGGTGGACATACCGTCTACATTTTTATGTTGATTCTGTGTGTTTTTCTTCGGATGTTGGGCCAGTTTTTTAAGTTCATTCACAAGTTCCTGTTGCTCTGGGGACAGTGTTGTGGCTTCAAGTGCGCCAACAAGGGAAATCAATTTGTCCGGATTCACCTCGTTAAACTCCCTTTTGTCCAAGCTTTGGATACCCACTTTTTCGTAGATGTTTTCGAGCTGTTTCATTTCTGAGGCCCCAAAAACTTTATTTTCCAGCCCCATTTTAAATACCTCAAAGGACTTTTTAAGCTTTCCGGCCTCTACCACGCCCAACTCTTCGTAGGAGAATGAGCTCAATCCGATTTCCAACTTTTCCAGATACCTCAATAGTTCTCGTGTTCCCAATGTCTTGTGCTAATGGTTATTATTACACTTAAAAGTGTGGATAATACCAAGGGATTACAATTTATTGTTCCGTAGCATTCGGATTTTGTTGTCAAATTGCGTTATTTGTATGTGTAAAAAAAACCAACCATGAAATATTTAAGTTTACTATTGATCCTTGCCTTACTTGTCTCCTGTGCGGAGAAAAAACCTGAAAAAACAGAAAGCTTGGAAGAAAAAGCACAACGGATTCATGATTCCGTGATCACTATCGATACGCACGACGATATCAACGTGCAAAACTTTACGGACAGCATTAACTACACCCAACGACTGGAAACCCAAGTCAACCTTCCCAAAATGAAAGAAGGTGGACTGGATGCCGTCTTTTTGATCGTGTATACAGGTCAGGATACGTTGACCACCGAAGGATATGCCAAGGCATCCGAAAATGCCATGGCCAAGTTCGATGCCATTCACCGACTCTGTGAAGAGATAGCACCGGACCAGATAGAATTGGCGTTAACTTCGGACGACGTAAGACGTGTTGCCGCATCTGGCAAAAAAGTGGCCATGATCGGAGTTGAAAATGCTTATCCCATCGGTGAAGATCTATCCAAAATAGAGGAATACCAAAAAAGAGGAGCACTTTACATGTCGCTTTCCCATAACGGTCACAGCCAATTCAGTGATTCGAACACAGGGGAAAGAGATAGCGTTTGGTTGCATAACGGCCTAAGCGAATTGGGCAAGAAGGCGGTAGCAGAAATGAACCGTGTAGGAATCATGATCGATGTGTCCCATCCATCCAAAGAAGCGATGAAACAAATGATAGCGCTGTCTAAGGCTCCCATTATTGCCTCGCATTCTTCTGCTAGGGCACTTTGCGACCACAGCCGAAACTTGGACGACGAACAACTGATGTTGATGAAAGAAAATGGTGGTGTAGTGCAAACAGTGGCCTTTAGCTCCTATTTGAACACCGAAAAGCACGAAGCGCGATCTGCCTACATGACCGAAGTGTATAAAAAAGTAGCGGATTCCTTAGGAGTTGCTTGGTACGAGCGCTCTCAATTTGCTACACTGACCGATGCGCAACGGGAGGAGTTTTTCGCAAACTATCGAAAAGTGATGAACATTGGCGAGGAATGGGCCGAAACAGATGCTTCTGCCCCACCAGCTGTTAATGTTGCCGACTTTGTGGACCACATTGACTATATGGTAAAGTTGATCGGTATTAACCACGTAGGTATCAGTTCCGATTTTGATGGAGGTGGCGGTATCGAAGGCTGGTCCGATGCCTCGGAAACCTTCAATGTTACCTTGGAACTGGTCAAAAGAGGGTATACCGAGGAAGAAATCGCTAAATTATGGGGCGGTAACCTTTTGCGCGTCTTGGACGAAGTTCAGGCCGTGGCCCAAACCATGGATTAGGAAGCGGCTTTATCCTCTTCTTTTTCTTTTTTCGCCAATCGGTCCTTTACGTATTCGATTTTTGTTTTGCCGTGTGGCTTAGGGTTGCCGTTTTCATCTAGATTGACCATAATGATATTGTCAACCGTAACAATACTTTCGTGGGTCATCTTGTTTCGTACTTCACAATTGAGCGAAATTGAGGTGACCCCGAATTTTATGACTTCAATCCCGATTTCAATAATGTCTCCCTCGTGGGCGGTACTCATAAAATTGATCTCGGACATGTACTTGGTCACGATTTTTTTGTTCTCCAACTGAATGATGCTGTACAATACCGCCTCTTCGTCTATCCAGGCCAGCACCTTGCCCCCGAAAAGCGTTCCATTGGCGTTCAAATCTTCTGGTTTAACCCATTTTCTTGTATGAAATCGCATAGTTGAAATATTTTGAATTCCATTGCAAAGTTAGTCCAATACCTATAAGAATATGCTGGCCAACCCTTTAAATTCATGTGAATTGTGAATTTGAAACTTTTGGGTGGGAACAACTGTTGAGTGTGTAATTTTTGCCGTTTGGGATTTTTGACTTGATGAATTCGGCGATTTTTAATCGAACAGCCCATTCTGCGGCGGCAGCGTAGTTTTGGGAATATGTAGGTCAAAACCCAATTTGGAGTTTAGTTGTTTTATAAAATAAGCCGATAAGAGGGGTGATTCTACCTCCATGTTCTGATGCACAAAAAAGTGAATGTGTTCAAGCCCCATGGCTATCCACGAAGACAATCGATCTATCCAGTCATCCAAACGGGGATAATCCGAAGGATGGTTGGCTCCTACATAACGAATAAAGGCCTCGTTAGTGGTCAATCGCATATGCATAAGGTCTCGTCTGCCTGCGGTATCCACCAAAACATTGGTGATGTTGTTTTCTTCCAATAAATGGAAAAGTTCCTGTGCCACTTTTTCATCATTGAACCAATCGGTGTGTCGAAATTCCATGGCCAGCGGAAATTCCTTGGGCCAATATTCCACAAACCGCACTACCCTATCCCAGTTTTTGGGACCAAAGTTGTTGTGCATTTGTAAAAAGATGGTGCCGAGTTTGTCCCCAAGCAAAGGGGTTACGGCCAAATACCGGTCCACCGCCTCGAGCGCCTTATCGTTCATACGGCGCAAATGGCTGACCTCATTGGTCATTTTTGGGAAGAATTTGAAGTCCTCCGGGGTTTTGTCGCGCCATTTTTCATAAGTATCCGCAGGAAAGATGCGGTAAAAGGTCGCATTCAGTTCAATACTGTTGAATTGGGTCGAATAGTATTCCAGTTCATCTTTTGTGCCCCTCGGGTAAAAATTCTTCAGATCTTGCCTGTTCCACTTGGCACAGCCCACATATACCTTGGTTTTAGCGCCAGTCTTGGTTTTGGACAAAACAACTTGGGTATCGGGATGATCAGGGGGAATGGTAAAATCAACGTTTTCAGGATGGTCTACTTTTCCGAATTTCATATGCGTTCTAGTTGCGAATAGAATATAAAAATAGCATTTTGCTTTCTGGCAGACAGGACCAAGATTGTTTCTTTTTTAGTATTTTTAAGACATGACACCTTTCAATAGACCCATTAAAATCGTCAAACTCTTCAGGTATTTAGTGCTGATTGAATTTACAGTGTGCATACTTTGTCTAGCCATTTATTGGATTTCGAAGTTGTTTTGAAGTCCAAATGGACACAAACTGCAATTTGTTCATAACATCGTTGACAACTATTGCCCTATTTAAAAGTGTGCGGTGGTTGATTCTGTAATTTTATTAAAAATCACAGCAATGGATTCAGCATCCGACCGCCGATTGGACATTCGTCCCACCATTTCATCCACACATTTTAACAGCCAAATGGGTTTTGACGAGCATTTTCAGAACAAGACTCTTCGCCCGGTGCTCAAACTCCAAAATTATTTGTTGATAGAGGCCTTCAAAAATTATGCGAACAAGCATAAAGGTGTTTTCTACGAACTTTCCTTGGAGAAAAAGTTCCAGTATATTGAGCGGGCCATCCAAAAGGACATCAAGTTCCGAAATTCCCTAAAGGGAATGGTTATTGGCCAGTTTACGGTGGAAGAATATCGCGATTACATCACCAATTCCTCTGCATTAAACAAGCGTATGATGAACATGGTGGTGGAGCGTCTCAAGGATCAAATACAGCTTTTAGAGGAAGAAACGTTATTCCAGAATTGACTCGCCGTTTAAATTAGTGGTGAGAATTTCGCTCATTAGATCAAAATAAGGGCGAATGGCCTTGTATGACCTGTCCACTTCATCCAAAAAAGTGGACGACAACACTTCCGAATCCTTGAAATTCCGCATAAAAACGAATTGCTTTTTTCGGATAAGGTCAATATCGGGATGTTCCTTGTCAAATCCCTTGGGAGCCGTTTTCACTTCGTCGCCCTGTAGCTCGCCCCAAATCGATTTTAATTCGGGCTGGTTGATAACCTTGCGAAATTCATCCGCGTCCATCTCCAATTCTTTGCGTATACGAAAAAGGTCTTCCTTCTCCGGAGCCCAAAACCCAACTCCCAAAAAGGATTGACCAGGCTTTAGATGAATGTAGTATCCTCCTCGTAAATGTGCGCCCAACCGGGAAAAGAAACCAGCAAAATGGGCTTTATACGGACTTTTATCCTTGGAAAAACGTACATCCCTGTAAATCCGGAACAACTTCATTTTTTCAATCTCATCATGATGGCTCAAATTAAGTTTGGCCGCTTCCAGAAAATTTTTGACCTCCGATTGCCGTTTTTTGAAGGTTTTCTTGTTTGCTTCAAACCAATCCCGGTCATTATTTTTCTCCAATTCGGTCAAAAAATCAAAAACTTCCTTAGAGATGGTTACATTGGATGCCATATATCGGTAATATGTTATTTTTACTCTAAAGTTAGCCTTTTATACCATGGTTTGGTAAGGTTTTGTCTAATTTTAGACTATAAACCGCAGTATGGACAAGGAGAGAATTATAGCCGAACTCATTAGGCACAAAAAGCTGCCTTACTTGGATTTTCGTTTGAAACAAGAGACCGAGGATTTCACGGATACGCTTTTTCACACCTTATTTGACGCCAATACCCCCGTAGCGGTCAACTTGGAATTATTGGAAAAAAAGTTCAATAGGCTGATGGACATGGCCTGCTGGGACTTGGAAAAGCCCAGTGAGGAACTCTGGAACGAATATGTGGAACATTTACCAAAGATTCTGGAAAACCTAATTTTGGATGCCGAGGCCATCTTAAATTGTGACCCAGCTTCCCTTTCTATCCAAGAAATCTACATGGCCTACCCAGGTTTTTATGCCATCGCCATCTATCGCTTGGCGCACGAGCTTTATGCGGAGGGTGTTCCTTTGATTCCACGAATGATGACGGAATATGCGCATAGACAAACCGGGGTCGACATCAACCCTGGAGCTACCATTGGTAAATCCTTTTTTATCGATCATGCCACAGGTGTGGTCATCGGGGAAACTGCCGTAATCCACGACAACGTTAAAATTTACCAAGGGGTGACCTTGGGTGCCTTGTATGTGGCGAAGAATTTGGAAAAAACAAAACGGCACCCGACCATTGAAAACAATGTGACCATATATGCCAATGCTACCATTTTAGGCGGTGAAACCGTAGTGGGGGCCAATTCCGTCATTGGTGGTAATGCATGGATCACTTCCTCCGTGCCGCCCAACTCAACTGTTTATCACAAACCAGAAATCAAAATAAAGACAACCCCAAATGTCTAACAGCATACTAGACCTTATCGGAAACACCCCCATGGTGGAATCCAAAGTATTGAATACCAATCCTAACGTAAGACTTTTTTTTAAACTTGAGGGAAACAATCCTGGTGGAAGCGTTAAAGACCGTCCTGCCTACAACATGATCAAAAGTGGTCTGGAGCGCGGTGATTTTACCAAAGAGACCAAATTGATTGAGGCCACTAGCGGCAACACCGGTATTGCTTTGGCCATGATAGCTAGCCTTTTTGGCCTTGACATTGAATTGGTGATGCCCGAAAACTCTACAAAAGAACGTGTTCAGACCATGCGTGCCTATGGCGCAAAGGTGACCTTGACTTCTGCCGATGTGGGTATTGAAGGTGCCCGCGATTATGCCGAAACCAAGGTAAAGGAAGATGGCTTTAAGATGCTCAATCAATTCTCGAACAACGATAATTGGAAAGCGCACTACAAAACAACGGGACCTGAAATTTGGAAGGATACCGATGGTCAAGTCACCCATTTTGTTTCCAGTATGGGAACTACGGGGACCATTATGGGCACTTCTACTTATCTGAAGGAACAGAATCCGGACATACAAATTGTGGGCGTACAACCCACGGACGATGCTAAGATTCCGGGCATACGAAAATGGCCCGAAGCATACCTGCCAAAAATCTTCAATCCTGAAAAAGTGGATACTGTAATGGAAGTCAGTGAACAGGAAGCTATTGAAATGGCCAAGCGTTTGGCGCGAGAGGAAGGCATATTTTCCGGAATGAGCAGCGGAGGAGCCGCTACTGTCGCTTTGCGATTGGCAAACGCTTTGGAAAGTGGCACCATCGTTTCCATTGTTTGTGACCGCGGGGACCGGTATCTGTCATCAGACTTGTTTGACTGATTTCTTCAGGATGTTTTTATATCCATTTTTGTGCGTTTCATGACGGATTTTTCGCATTATCCAACATTGGTTTGCGGGTCATCGATTTCTTTGAAATAGTACTCCAAAAACCCCGTTCTTTAACTTATCAATAGTCCCAAATCGAAGTTAAAGATGCATACAATATCAAAAATCATCACTTGGAAAAGGAATATCTTGGCCAGTGTAGCCGTTTTGGCAAGCCTTATAGTGTTGAGCTTTTATGGAGTGTACACCAATCAATTTTATTTTTTAAAGCCGGACAACTACATATTCCCACTATTGGCCTCCGTTCATTTTCTGTACCTCTACGTGGTTTGGTTTAAAATTACCGAAGATGAACTTCCCGACCCAAAGATGCGTAATATCGAATATGTGCTCTACGCCATAATGATCGTATACCTTTTTAAAATATATGATAGCGTAGCTGTTTTAAATTCGATAGAATTCTACGGACAACACGTAATCCCAACTACTTTTAAGCCCATCGCGACTCTCTCCGTGGTACTCTACAGTATTTTACCGATTCTGACGCTTTACACCTTTTGGTTAAGGAAACGATTCGTGGGTGTCTATAATTTTGAGAACTACAACGACAACCTAAACATTTGGCAATAGCTTACAGGCCTCGGATATAGCTTCCATAAAGATCTTTAAACTGATAGCCTTGCTGAAAGCGGTGTTTGCTCAATTTTTTATAGGCCACCAAGCCCCAAAGCAGTAACTCTTTCAAAAAATATACATCCTCTCTTGAGGCATCGGGCTGATACTCCTTTATCAGTTGGTTTAATGGGCCGATGGAGTCCAATTTTGATTTATAATCGTCATCTTTTTCATCATCCAATAAATCGAAACCTTCGCCATCAAAGAACCAGCTTACCAATTCATCATATTCATTTTCTTCTTCTTTGCGCTGAAGCTTGTCGATTTTCGGGAAGTAATTGGGAAACAAGGATTTTATCGCATCTTCAATCAGGTTTTCGGCCACTGAGCCTGCTCCCTCCTGCTCTCCTTCATACACCAATTCTATTTTTCCAGTAATTGAGGGCACTATACCCATAAAATCGCTCAAACGCAGTGTGGTCTTTTGGTCTCCAGCCATAATGGCCCTGCGTTCGGCAGTACTCAATAAATTTTCAAAAGCGGTGATGCTCATACGTGCACTTACGCCACTTTTAGCATCTACGTACTCACTTTTTCTAGCTTCAAAACTGATTTGTTCCAGCAAATCCATGGCGATTTCGGGAACATACACAAAATCAGACTGACGCTTATCTAGTTTCGCTTCCTGCTTAGTGATTTTTTTTGCTACCTCAATATTTTCAGGATAATGCGTCAATATTTGGGAACCAATCCTGTCTTTCAATGGGGTGACAATACTGCCCCTGTTGGTGTAATCTTCGGGGTTGGCCGTAAACACAAATTGAATATCCAAATGCAACCTAAGCTTGAAGCCTCTAATCTGTATGTCTCCTTCCTGCAGGATATTGAACAACGCTACTTGAATCCTTGCTTGAAGGTCAGGGAGTTCGTTGATGACAAAAATACAACGGTTGGCCCTCGGTATCATTCCAAAGTGAATCACCCTGTCATCGGCGTAAGATAATTTTAGATTGGCCGCTTTAATGGGGTCCACATCACCAATCAAATCCGCTACGGTTACGTCGGGAGTGGCCAATTTTTCATAGAAGCGCTCACTGCGGTGCACCCAACTGATTGGCGTTTCATCCCCTTTTTCCTTTACCAACTCGGTCGCAAATCGGGAAATGGGCGCCAAGGGGTCGTCATGGATTTCGGAACCCTTCACAATGGGCATCCATTCATCCAAAAGTTGCACCATCAAGCGGGCCAAGCGTGTTTTGGCCTGCCCTCTTAGTCCCAATAAGTTGATATTGTGACGGGATAAAATCGCTCTTTCCAATTCTGGGATTACGGAATTCTCATATCCCCAAACCCCTTCGAAGACTTGTTCCTTTTTGGCTATCTTTTCCAAAAGGTTCTCCCGAAGTTCATCCTTGATACTTTTGCTGGTATAACCCGCCGCTTTTAGTTCGCCAAGCGTATTGATTTTGGTATGGTCCAAGTTCATATATTGTTTTATCCTTTTATTCTTCTTTTTCTATTCTGTTCGTAATCTTCAAAAATCATTTCGCCCAAACCTTTAAGTCCCGTGTAAAAGGCCTTTCCCTTGTTGGCTTTGGTAAATTCCCGAACAAACTGCATCAAATAAGGGTCTTCTGCAATCATAAAGGTAGTTATGGGAATATGGAGTTTTCGGGCCTGTTGTGCCATGGCATAGCATTTTTCAACAATGTATTCGTCCAATCCAACGCTATTTTTATAGTAGTCGCCATTGGGAAGACGCAAGCACGACGGCTTTCCATCCGTAATCATAAATATTTGCTTATTGGTGTTCCGTTTTCTACGGAGCATATCCATGGCTAGCTGCAAACCGGCAACCGTATTGGTATGGTAAGGTCCCACCCTCAAATACGGCAAATCTTTGATGGGGATGGGCCATGCATCATTTCCGAACACCAAAATATCTAAGGTATCCTTTGGATAACGAGTTGTAATCAGTTCTGCCAGAGCCATCGCCACCTTTTTGGCGGGGGTAATGCGGTCCTCGCCATACAGAATCATACTATGGCTGATATCGATCATCAACACGGTACTCATCTGGGCCTTATGCTGTGTATCTTCTACCACCAAATCCTCCTCGCTCAAGGAAAAATTATCCAATCCGTGATTGACCTGGGCGTTTTTAAGGCTTTCCGTCATGCTAATATGTTCCAGCGAATCCCCAAATCGATATTCCCGCAACTCACCTGTATGCTCATCGCCTTTACCAGATTTTCCTGTTTTATGGTTTCCAGAACCACTTCGTTTGATTTTTCCAAAGATTTGGTCCAAGGCCCGTTGACGCAGCATTCGTTCCAGCTTGGCGGTAATGGAAAGATTACCACCTCGACCACCGTTTTCCTCACCTTCTTCACCTTCGCCGCCTTGGGGATTATCCATATCGAATTCTTCACGGATATACCCTTTGGACTTCAAATCTTCTATAAAATCGTCGATGGTATAATCGTCGTCGGTAAGCTCGTATTCCTTGTCGAGTTCGCGCAGCCAGTCCAAAGCCTCCTCCACATCGCCCGAAGTATGGGTGACGAGTTCTTGGAAAATCTCAAATAGTTTTTCGAACGGAGTTTGGTCCGGAGCCTCGTATTTGGTAAAACGGAACCCTTTTCTTGTGTTCATAGCCATCACATAAATTTACGGTATTTCGCTGTAAAGGCTAAACGTTTAGAAAAAACTTAACGGATTTGTTTAATGCCGTTTTTCGAGGACTTGGGCAATATCGTTGAGCGAATAGCCCTTCGCCTGCAAAAGAATGAGGTAGTGAAACAACAAATCGGCACTCTCATTTAAGAATAGCTCCTCGTTGTCGTCTTTGGCCTCTATTACGGTCTCCACAGCTTCCTCCCCCACTTTTTGGGCGATTTTATTAATGCCTTTTCGGAACAAGGACGCGACATAGCTATCGGGATTCTCTTGGTCATTTTTCCTTGATTCGATAACAGCTTCCAAGGTGGATAAAAAACCATAGCCTTGAACATTTTCCTCGGCCCAGCAGGTATCGGTTCCTTTATGGCAGGTAGGACCAACTGGATTTACCTTGACCAAAAGCGTATCGTTATCGCAATCCACTTGCATATCCACTAGGTTCAAAAAGTTCCCGCTTTCCTCGCCTTTGGTCCATAATCGCTGTTTGGAACGGCTAAAAAATGTGACTTTCTGTGTTTCTTGGGTTTTTTCAAACGCTTCTTGGTTCATGTAGCCGAGCATCAAAACATTTTTGGTTGTTGCATCTTGAACAATGGCCGGCACAAGTCCGTCTGAATTTTTATTGAAGTCTATTTGCATTTTGTATGTATTGTACTTGTCATATCGAGATGTCATCCTGAGCGCAGTCGAAGGAGCAGTCGAGATATGACAAACCTAATTTATATCCTTACCGGAATTCCTTCCTCCTTTAATTCTTGTTTGAGCGTATTGATTTCGATTTCCTTAAAATGAAAAACACTGGCAGCCAAAGCAGCATCAGCTTTTCCATCTTTGAAAGTGTCCGTAAAGTGTGAAATGGTTCCTGCCCCACCTGAAGCGATCACCGGAATATTAACCAATTCGGACAATTTGGCCAATGCTTGATTGGCGAAGCCATTTTTGGTACCGTCGTGGTCCATGGAAGTGAACAAAATTTCACCTGCACCACGCTTTTCTACTTCCTTTGCCCATTCAAAAAGGTCCAATTCCGTGGGAACCTTCCCCCCTACCAAATGTACTTTCCATCGTCCGTTTATTTGTTTGGCATCAATGGCAACAACGATACATTGAGAACCAAATTTGGCGACCAATTCATTGATCAATTCGGGCCGTTTTACCGCTGATGAGTTGATGGAAACCTTATCGGCACCGTTTTTCAAAAGTATGTCTACATCCTCTATGGACGAAATCCCACCACCCACGGTAAAAGGTATATTGATGGTCTCTGCTACATGATAGACTAGTTCGGCAAGGGTCTTTCTTTTCTCTTCGGTGGCCGAAATATCTAAAAAAACCAACTCGTCGGCACCTTCTTGGGCATAAATGGACGCCAGTTCCACAGGATCGCCCGCATCGCGTAGGTCCACAAAGTTGATTCCTTTTACAGTTCGTCCGTTTTTAATATCCAGACAGGGTATAATTCTTTTGGTGAGCATTTAGAGAATACTATTATTCATTCTTGGCATTTAGATTGACACCTCCATAAAATGCCAAATCCTTATTCTTTAAAATCTTTGTCCAAAGCGCTATTTGCCCAGTGTGATAGGATAAATGTTCCGTGACATGGATGATGTTCCCCACCCCGGAAAAGTTAAAGCCCTGAACATTGCGTTTGCGCAATAATTCATTGATGGGAGCATCATAAAACGCCCTTTTGGCATCGGACAACGTATCTTCCAATTTTTTCAACAATTCCGCTTTTGTGTAGCCCGATTCCGTTGAAAATTCCTCATCCCGCTTGCGCTCATCTTCCAAATTTTGAATGGACGCTATCCCATATTGGGTAATGTTTCCACACAAATGAAGGATGAGATTGGCAATACTGTTGCTCGATTCGTTCGGTTTTTCCCAAACCTGCTCTTCCGACAGTTGTTCCAAACAAATTTTGATCATGCGAAGGCTCTCGTTCATTCGATAACCCGCATTCCAAACCAATTCTTCCTGGAGTTCTTTTTCCTTATCCATTTTCAAGAATATAATGTTCCAATTGCTTTAAACTGATCTTGCCTTCATAAATGGCTTTGCCAATGATTGTGCCTTCACAACCAATATCGGCAAGTTTGGGGAGTTCGTCAAAGGTGGAGATGCCACCACTGGCTATTAAATTTAATCCTTTTTTGGTTTCGGACAGCATTTTTTGATACAAGTCAAAAGCAGGACCTTGCAACATGCCATCTTTGCTGATATCGGTACAGATTACATATTCAATTCCTTCGGATTGGTACTCTTGTACAAAAGGAATCAGCTCCAGGTCCGATTCTTCCTGCCAGCCCGATACAGCAACTTTTCCATGGTTCGCATCGGCTCCCAGAATAATTTTTCTGGCTCCGTAGGTCGACAACCAGCTCAAAAAGGTATCCCTATCCTTTACTGCAATGCTTCCACCTGTGATTTGATGTGCCCCGCTTTCAAAAGCGACGTGTAAATCATCTCCAGATTTTAGCCCACCCCCAAAATCAATTTGCAAATTGGTTTTTAAAGCAATGGTTTCCAATACTTTGTAGTTGACAATGTGTTGGGACTTAGCGCCATCCAAATCCACCAGATGTAAATATTGGATTCCATGGGCCTCAAATTCCTTGGCGACTTCCAACGGATTTTCATTGTAGATTTTTTTGGTGCTGTAATCACCTTTGGAAAGACGGACGCACTTCCCGTCGATAATATCTATGGCTGGAATAATTCTCATACTTATATTTTTAGAAAATTTTGGAGAATCTCACTCCCCACCTCACTACTCTTTTCTGGGTGAAACTGAACCCCATAAAAATTATCCTTCTGCAGCGCTGCACTGTATTCCACATCATATTCTGAGGTAGCAATGGTTTTCTCTCCGGTCGGGGCGTAAAAACTATGCACCAAATAGATATAGGATTTCTCGGGAATATTGGTGAACAATTTACTTTTTAGATTTGAAATCTGGTTCCAACCAATTTGGGGTACTTTTACGTTGTTGGAAAATTTCACCACATCCAAATCAAAAATGCCGAGACCTTCGGTTTCCCCCTCTTCGGATGAATGGCACATCAACTGCATACCCAAGCAGATACCCAAAACGGGCTGTTTCAGCGTTGGGATTACCTTGTCCAATCCAGTAGCCCTTAACTTTGCCATGGCTGAACTGGCCTCCCCGACTCCAGGAAAAATCACCTTGTCCGCATTGCGTATCTCTTCCGCATCATGGCTTAAAACCGCTTCATATCCCAAGCGTTTTATGGCAAACATGATACTTTGGATGTTTCCTGCTCCGTAATCGATTATTACAATCTTCATTTATTCTTTAATCTTTTGTCATTTCGAGCATAACGAGAAATCTGGATTTCTCAGTCGCAAGCTCCTTCGACATAACAGTTTTTATAGCATCCCTTTGGTGGAGGGCAACACCATTTTTTCCGCATCTCGCTTCACCGCCATTTTAATGGACTTGGCAAAAGCTTTAAAAATAGCCTCGATTTTATGATGCTCATTGGTGCCTTCTGCCTTGATGTTCAAATTGGCCTTGGCACCGTCCGCAAACGATTTAAAAAAGTGCATGAACATCTCAGTTGGCATATCGCCCACCTTTTCACGTTTAAACTCCGTATCCCAGACCAACCAATTGCGTCCGCCAAAGTCTATGGCCACTTGTGCTAGGCAGTCGTCCATGGGCAAAGCAAATCCGTAGCGCTCAATACCCAGTTTGTTGCCCAATGCTTTGGAAAACAACTCGCCCAAGGCAATGGCCGTGTCCTCGATGGTGTGGTGTTCGTCCACCTCTAAATCGCCGTCCACTCTGATTTCCAAATCCATTTGTCCGTGTCGGGCCAATTGGTCCAACATATGGTCAAAAAAGGCCAAACCAGTATTGATGTCACTTTTTCCGGTACCATCGAGGTTGATTTTGATTTGGATGTCCGTTTCATTGGTTTTTCGGGATATTTCTGCTACCCGGTTTTCCAGTTTTAAAAATTCATAGATTTTTTCCCAATCGTTGCTTTCCAAAGCAATGTAGTCGTCCAATTCTCCGCGCTTTACAGTGATTTCATCGGTTCCTAAATGGGTTTCATCATTTATAAAAATTCCTTTGGCACCCAAATTTTTGGCCAATTCCACATCGGTCAATCGGTCTCCGATGACGAAAGAATTTTTCAAATCGTATTCCTCTGAAAAATAGGCAGTCAGCAGTCCAGTACCTGGTTTGCGGGTGTCCGCATTATCTTTCGGAAATGTCCTGTCGATAAAAACACCATCAAACACAACACCTTCATTTTCAAAAGCTTTGATGATAAAGTTGTGAACGGGCCAAAAGGTATCTTCGGGAAAGCTATCGGTTCCCAAGCCATCCTGATTGGTGATCATCACCAATTCATAATCCAATTCCTTGGCGATTTTCCCCAAATACGTGAATACTTTGGGATAAAAAACCATTTTATCAAAGGCATCTATTTGCTCATCAACAGTTTCCTTGATGATGGTTCCATCACGATCAATGAATAGTACTTTTTTGCCCATCAGTTCAATTCTTTTAAAATAGCAATCAATTTTTTGTTCTCTTCTGGCGTTCCTACCGTAAATCGCAGTGTATTTTCGCAGAGCGGTTGGGTACTTCGGTTTCGGACCACCACTTGTTTCTCTAAAAGTTGTTGGTAGCGTTTGTTGGCATCATCTACTTTGGCCAGTATAAAATTGGCGTCGGTAGGATACAATGCTGTCACAAATTCCAAATCTTTCAAGGCTTTGATCAATTCTTCCCTTTCGTCAAGGATTTGCTTCACCTCTTGTTTCACTAAATCCTGATGCAAAACGCGCTGTAAGGCTCGTTGCTGGGTCAATTGGTTGACGTTGTAAGGTGGTTTGATTTTGTTCAGTATTCCGATGATTTCATCGGATGCGTAGCAAATCCCCAATCGGATGCCTGCCAGTCCGTATGCCTTGGACAAGGTCTGGGTCACGATTAAGTTGGGATACTGCTTGAGTTCGGATACCCAACTTTCATCGTTCGAGAAATCAATGTAAGCCTCATCAACCACCACCAAGCCATTGAACGATTCCAATAGTTCCTTGATTCCTTTTTTCTGAAAGGCATTTCCCGTAGGATTATTGGGCGAACAGATAAAAAGTAACTTGGAATTGGAATCCGCCACCTTCAAAATTTCAGTTACGTTGGGTTCGAAATCCTTTGTCAACAACACTTCTCTGTTCTCCACCGCGTTTATACCTGCCAGCACCTTGTACATTCCATACGTTGGCGGCAAAGTGATAATATTGTCCTGATTCGGTTCGCAGAACGCCCTATAAATCAAATCCAATACTTCGTCACTGCCATTTCCCAATAAAATTTGCTGCTCCGTTAATCCTTTTTGTTCTGACAACACGGATTTCAGGCTCCGCTGATACGGGTCGGGATAACGGTTGACGCCATTATCGAAAGGATTTTCATTGGCATCCAAAAAAATCATCTCCGAGCCATCGGAAACGTATTCATCACGGGCCGAAGAGTACGGCTGTAGCTTACGAACCGATTCCCTTAACAATCTGTTTACATCGAAGCCCTCCATTATTTCAAACTTTTTAGTCTAAGGGTCACGGCATTTTTATGTGCCTGCAATCCCTCTGCTTCGGCCATCAATTCAATGGCACTTCCGATACCTTGGATGCCTTTTTCGGATATTCTTTGAAAAGTCATGCTCTTCATAAAACTGTCCAGATTCACGCCGCTATATTGTTTGGCATAGCCATTGGTGGGCAAGGTATGGTTGGTACCCGACGCATAATCGCCTGCACTTTCCGGCGTAAAGTTTCCGATAAAAACTGAACCGGCATTTAAGGTATTTTCCAAATAGTATTCCTCATTTTCCACACAAACGATGTAATGTTCAGGACCATAAGCATTGATGAGTTCCAAAGCTTCTTGGTCATTTTCGACCAAAATCAATCTACTATTGCTTATGGATTTTCGTGCAATTTCTTCCCTTGGCAATTGTTTGATTTGGCTTTCAATCTCCTTTTCTACGGCTTCAATCAACTTTTCCGATGTGGATACCAAAATCACTTGACTGTCAACGCCGTGCTCTGCCTGACTCAACAAGTCCGAAGCCACAAAGGATGCATTGGCAGAATCATCTGCCACGACCAACAGTTCACTTGGGCCGGCTGGCATATCAATCGCTACCCCGAATTTGGTGGCCAGTTGCTTTGCAACGGTTACATATTGGTTACCGGGGCCAAATATTTTGTACACCTTAGGAATGCTTTCCGTACCAAAGGTCATGCCGGCAATCGCCTGAATGCCTCCCACTTTAATGATTTGCGTTACGCCACACAATTGGGCGGTATATAAAATCGCTGGATTGATTTCCCCATTTTTATCCGGGGGGCTACAGAGCACAATTTCTTGGCAACCAGCCAATTTTGCCGGAATGGCCAACATCAAAATAGTGGAAAACAAAGGCGCCGTTCCTCCTGGAATGTACAATCCTACTTTTTGAATGGGACGCTTTTCCTGCCAACATGCTACGCCGGGCATGGTCTCAATTTCCAATTTGGGCGTTTTTTGTGCTGCGTGGAACTTCTCAATATTGGATTTGGCCAAATTGATAGCCTGTTTCAGTGCATCGGAGACCGCAAGGCGCGCTTTTTCCACTTCATCATCAGTTACCAACAGGGATTCCAACGTGACCTTGTCAAATTGGGCCGTATATTTTTTGATGACCGCATCCCCATCTACCTGAACCTCTTTAAAAATACTATTTACGATTTCCTCGATGTCGGTAACTGTCTGGGTGGGGCGCTTTAAAACTTCATCCCATTCCGTGGGTTGTGGATAGTTGATACGTTGCATTACAATACCATTTTTTCAATAGGACAAACCAATATTCCTTCGGCACCCGCTGCTTTCAGCTCGTCGATGACCTCCCAAAATGTTTCCCGATTGATTACGGTGTGCACCGAACTCCAACCTTCCTCGGCCAAAGGCAATACCGTGGGGCTTCGCATTCCCGGAAGAATGGAAATGATTTGGTCGAGTTTGTCATTTGGGGCATTCATCAATACATATTTGTTCTGACGTGCCTGCAGCACCGATTTGATCCTGAATTGGATTTTTTTCAACAATTCTTTGCGCTCTTCCGAGATTGTGGGCGATACGGCCAAAACGGCTTCGCTGGTCAACATCACTTCGACCTCTTTCAGATTATTTTTGAACAGGGTGCTTCCACTGGAAACGATATCGCAGATTCCGTATGCCAAACCTATGTTCGGGGCAATTTCCACCGAACCGTTGATGATGTGCAAATCTGCCGTAACACCTTTTGATGCCAAATACTCTTTCACTGTATTCGGGTAAGAGGTCGCAATCTTTTTACCTTCAAAATCCTTGATGGAATTGTAGGTTACACCCTTTGGGACGGCAAGGGACACACGACATTTGGAAAAGTTCAAACGTTCTGCGATGGAAATATCCTTTCCTTTTTCGATCAAAACGTTTTCCCCAATAATGGCGATGTCTACTACCCCATCCCTTAAGTATTGGGGTATGTCGCCATTACGAAGGTAAAATACTTCCAAGGGAAAATTACGCGAGGTAGCTTTCAATTGGTCCTTCCCATTGTCGATGGAAATACCGCAATCTTTTAAAATGGCCAGGGAATCTTCATTTAAACGGCCACTTTTTTGAACAGCAATTCTAATTTTTGTCATTTTTCAATCGTTTTGTCCGAAAAACCAAAGGGGTGCAAAAAATAAACCCGTTTGATTTCTCAAACGGGTTAGAATATATTTTAAAAACAACAATACATTTCTACCTCGCTTGAGAGCAAGTGCAAAAATGATGATGTGTGTTTTTGTTTCTCATTACGCTTCAAAAGTAGGACATATTTTTATATCAAAAAAGCGAAAATTAGTTATTTCCCAAAATTAATGGAAGGCCATCATCACCGGAACCTACCACTACCACCTTGGCATTGGGAGATTGCGATAATTTTAATGTGGCTTCTATACCTTTGTCCTGCAATATCTTGTCTGTAAGCGATGCGCTCAAAATTCGGTTCGCATCCGCCTTACCTTGAGCCTCAATACGCTGCCGTTCCGCTTCTTTTTGTGCACGTTCCAATCGGAATTCGTATTCCAATGAAGCTTGCTCCTCTTTCAGTTTGCGCTCAATGGCTTCTTTGATGGTAGGTGGCAAGGTAACATCGCGGACCAGAATATCATCCAATTCAATGTACTGGTCGCTCACAATTTTCTTAGTTTCCTCGAAAATCTCGTTCTGGATGGCATCCCTCTTACTGGAATAGAGCTGCTCTGGGGTATATCGACCCACTACACTACGCGCAGCAGACCGAATGGTAGGAAGAATAATACGATTGAGGTAGTCTTCCCCAATTTCTTGGTGCAACTTTCCTAGCTCGTTATATGTAGGCTTGTACCAGGCTGACGCATCTAATTGAATGTCCAGACCATTGGATGACAACACTTTCATTTTTTCAAATACTTCTTGTCTCCTCACTTCGTAGATATAGACCCTGTTCCAAGGTGCCACCAAATGGAAACCTTCGCTCAATGGAGGCTCCTCGGTAACCACACCGCCACCAAAGGTCTTGTAAAGCACTCCAGCTTCCCCGGAGCCAATGGTTATGGCCGATTTGGAAATGATGATAATCAAGAAAATAATCGCTGCCAAAGCCGGCAGCGCAATCTTTGGTAATTTATCCATGTTTAATCACTATTTATATTAATCCATTATATTTTCTGACAAACCACTCCGTAGCTAAGGAAAGTACCATTACTCCCAACAGAATACGGAAGTCTATCAAAGATACAACATTATCCCTGCTCTTTTGAACAGGGAGAAATTCTTGTGATGAAATCAAATTGGTTTCTAGTTCGTCCAACTGATCTAAAAAGTACAATCGCCCCTTATTGTTGTTGGCCAATCGTTCCATTTTCTTATAATCTGAGGAAATGAGTTGCTTTTCTGGGTTGAAATCCAAGATTCGGAAAGAACCGGAACGACTCAAATTCTCGTCCTTTACGGTAACAGTGAAATTATACCCGCCAGCCTCCAAGTCACTCAAATCCACTTCGTAAAAAGCTCCTTTCAACAACATAGGCGCTTCTCTCGAAAAATCATTGTCTTTTCCCTTGATGGAAATGGAAAGACTGGCATTGCCATCAAATTGGTAGGCTTCATCAAAGTAGGAAGCCCTGATTTTGGCTATGCTGGCGTTGTCGAACACCAGCTCATAGTCCAACTCCAATCGATTTCGCTGTTTGTTCGAGCCTAAATAGACCATCAAACTTCCTATGAAATCATCAAACCTTTGAAAATTTTGGTCGTTACGATATACTTGTGCCCTCCATCGCCAGATATCTTCCCCAAAAAGTACGGCTTCCTTGGTGTTGGATGCAGTCAAAATTGCAAATAAAGGCTTGTCTAGTTGGACGCCCTGCAATTGTTGGAACATCAAAACTTCACTCTCTTTATTCAGTTCAATATCGCCCAGTGTACCTTTTAGTGGCGGAAACCCATCTACGGAAAAACCGCTTAGTCCAAAAAGCCCAAAGGCATTGTTCAAAACAGGGAGAATATCTTCAGGTTGTCTGCTTCCCGTCACCGAAAAGCTCTCTTGAACACCATTTAAAAAGTTCCAATCCGTTTGACTTCCTGTAATGGTAACATAATTGGCTCCTGAATTTTCCAAAAATGTGTACACATTTCTGAAATTACGGTTAGGCTGATACAGCATGATCAGCCCCATTTCTTCCAGTTGGGATTGGTCCGCGGTGGGTTTTAATAGTGTAACTGACCGTTGCTCGTTGGATTCAATGGATTTTTTTAACGCTCCAATATCCGGATGAAGTATATCGGAAACGATACCCACATTGGTTTTTTCGTCTATGACCTCAATAGCGGTTTCTTTGATATTATTAGAAGTGTTTCGCTCGTTGTCCAAGGCCTCCACTTGAATGGTAATCGTTTTGATCCCCACACTTTGGGCTTCAACCAAAGTATTAAAGGTTTGACTGTTCTTGGTTGCGTTGAGATTCACACGTTCTTGGTGCACCCTACTCCCGTTGATGGAAATGGTCACCGTGCTCGAAATCGGCCGGGTACCTTGATACCGAATGGAAGTTTCTATCGGAAAACTATTTCGTAAAAAGGCGTATTTATTCACGTTGATGAGTCCCACAGCAATATCCTCGTATTGGGTGGTATCCCCCACAACAACTGGATGAACGCTCGTATTCTCGTTTAGTTTGACATATCCATAATCCCTGCCCAAAGTTTGGTTCCCATCGGAAAATAGCACGATGGCATTGTTGCCATTTACAAAAACTTCGTTCAACGTGGAAAGTGCGTTGGAAACATCAGTATTTCCTTGGTTAAACCGTATGGAATCAGTTGCCGAGACGGTATTCCCAAATCCATATTGATGAATTTTGAACCTTTCGTTCACCGCATCATTCGCTTTCAGTTGTGTTATGGCTTGCGATATTTCGGATTCGGAAGTGGCATCCTGCATAGAGGTGGAATTGTCCACCAAAAAAATCAAGTTTGCTTTTTCCACAAAATAATCCTTGCTCACAAACTTAGGATTGATTAAAAGCAAAAGGCCGCAGAACAAGGTGACAAACCTCAATGCGGCCAATATTATATGCATTGAACCCTTTCTAGGGTTTTTATAAAAATATTGAAAATAGACAAGCGTAAGCGCGGCAGCTACTGCTATAACAATAAGAAATACCGTGCTCAACTCCATTCATTTAGGTTAACATTCCACCGTCAACATTCAATACCTGCCCTGTTACGTAGTCGGAAAGGTCCGATGCCAAGAATACACAAGCATTGGCCACATCTTCGGGGCTTCCACCACGTTTCAATGGAATGCCTTCTCTCCAACCTTGAACTGTTTTTTCGTCCAATTTCTCGGTCATCTCTGTTTCAATGAAACCCGGGGCAATGGCGTTGCAGCGAATGTTTCTGGAACCCAGCTCCAAGGCTACGGATTTGGTAAACCCGATCATTCCTGCTTTGGAAGCGGCATAGTTGGTCTGCCCCGCATTTCCTTTCACCCCTACCACGCTGCTCATATTGATAATGGAACCTTTGCGCTGTTTCAACATGGTGCGTTGTACCGCTTTGGTCATGTTAAATACGGACTTTAAGTTGATTTCGATAACCTGGTCAAAATCAGCTTCTCCCATACGCATCAACAAATTGTCTTTGGTGATTCCAGCGTTGTTGATCAATACATCTATTCTACCATCAAAATCCTCCAGAACTTGAGCCACAAGGGCTTCAGAGTCCTCAAAACTGGCGGCATTACTTTTATAGGCTTTGGCTTTAACGCCCATTTCGGTCAATTCCTTTTCCAATTCCAAGGCAGGACCTTCGCTGGAACTGTAGGTAAATGCCACATTGGCACCATGTTTTGCAAATACTTCGGCAATTCCTTTCCCGATTCCCCTACTGGCTCCTGTTATGATTACGTTTTTCCCTTCCAAAAGTTTCATACGATGCTTGTGTTTGAATGGTTATTAACCAAATATAGTTGTTGTTTTATGTTTAGACGAAAAAAAATCCCGCATAAAACGGGATTTAGTATGGTTTTAACGGTTGGTTACCCAACCACTTCTTTCACTTTTACACCGATTTCAGCGGGAGAATCCACTACGTGTATACCGCAATCGCGCATGATTTTTTTCTTGGCTTGGGCCGTATCATCGCTACCGCCCACAATGGCTCCAGCGTGACCCATGGTACGTCCTGCAGGTGCAGTTTCGCCAGCAATAAAGCCAACAACGGGCTTTTTGCTACCACTTTCCTTATACCATCTGGCAGCCTCAGCCTCCAATTGACCGCCGATTTCCCCAATCATCACAACACATTCGGTTTCTGGGTCGTTGATCAATAGTTCAACCGCTTTTTTGGTGGTAGTACCAATGATGGGGTCACCACCAATCCCGATGGCCGTGGTAATTCCCAAACCTTGACGAACCACTTGGTCTGCAGCTTCATACGTTAGTGTTCCGGATTTTGAAACGATTCCCACTTTTCCCTTTTTGAAAACAAAGCCGGGCATGATGCCTACCTTGGCTTCTCCTGGAGTAATTACACCGGGACAGTTTGGACCGATCAAGGTGCAATCCATATCCTTGATGTAATCGTTGGCTTTTACCATATCGGCTACGGGAATACCTTCGGTAATCGTAATGATTACTTTGATTCCTGCATCGGCAGCTTCCATAATGGCATCGGCAGCAAAAGCGGGAGGTACAAAAATAATCGTGGTGTCGGCACCCACTTCTTTTACAGCTTCTTCCACTGTGTTGAAAACTGGTTTCCCCAAATGTTCTTGACCTCCTTTTCCAGGGGTAACGCCACCAACCACGTTGGTTCCGTATTCGATCATTTGTTCGGCGTGGAATGTTCCTTCACTACCGGTAAATCCTTGTACAATTATCTTTGAATCCTTGTTTACTAAGACGCTCATATATTTAACTTAATGTAGAAATACAAAAATATGGTTTACTAAAGTTTTTATCTATTGATTTTTTAAATCTTTTTGAGTTTTTGCAAGATTTCCGGTATCCTTTTGATGGATGCAATCTGTTTCAACTTTTCACGTGCTTCCTCGGCCGGGTAACCGAAGTACGTTTTACCTCCTTCGAGTGATTTTGAAATACCGGATTGGGCCAAAATCACCGCCTTTTTGCCAATAGTCGCTCCGCTGGTGATACCTACTTGCCCCCAAAGCGTTACTTCGTCCTCGATAATGCAACATCCTGCAATGCCTACGTGAGAAGCAATCAAACATTTTTTGCCTATTACTGTGTCGTGCCCCACTTGGATTTGGTTGTCCAACTTGGAGCCCTTGCCGATGGTGGTTGACCCTGTAACTCCTCGGTCTATGGTGCATCCCGCGCCGATATCCACATAATCCTCAATAACCACGTTCCCTCCGGAAAGCAATTTATCAAAGCCTTCGGGGCGGTTTTTGTAATAGAACGCATCAGCACCGAGAACGGTTCCTGCATGGATGGTGACATGGTCACCAAGTACGCATCCATCATAAATGGTCACATTGGGGTGAATGACGCAATTCTTGCCAATTTTTACGTGATTACCAATGAAAACATTCGGTTGAATCACAGTTCCCTCTCCTATTTCGGCTGTTTCAGCGATGGATGAAGCTGCACTTTTAAAGGGTTTAAAATGGCGGGTCAGTTTGTTAAAATCCCGAAAAGGGTCATCAGATACCAATAAAGCTTTGCCCTTTGGGCATTCCACTTCTTTATTGATGAGCACCACTGTGGCCTTCGATTGAAGCGCTTTATCATAATATTTGGGATGGTCCACAAATACGATATCGCCTTCTTCGACCACATGGATTTCGTTCATGCCCAGAACGGGGAAGTCATCAGGGCCTACAAAATCGGCTTTAATGATTTCCGAAATTTCCTTTAAAGTATGCGTTTTAGGGAATTTCATTCCATCTATTCTTTGGCACGTTCCAAATAGGCCGCTTTCTCCGTATCGATTTTTATCTTGTCACCCTCATTAATAAAAAGGGGTACATTGATCGTTGCTCCTGTCTCCACGGTAGCAGGTTTGGTCGCGTTAGTGGCCGTATTTCCTTTCACTCCGGGTTCCGTATGCGTTACTTCCAACACCACACTTGCGGGCATTTCCACCGAAAGGGGCATATTGTCCTCCGCATTGAAAATAATGGTCACCACTTCGCTTTCCTTCAAAAGGTCAGATGCATCAAGTGCATCTTTTTGCAAAGCAATTTGGGTATAGTCGTCCGTATTCATAAAATGATAGGTGTCACCTTCATTGTAGAGATACTGGTACGAACGAGTTTCTACGCGGACATCTTCGATTTTATGTCCTGCAGAAAACGTATTGTCGACCACTTTTCCAGTAGTCACACTTTTCAGTTTGGTACGGACAAAAGCAGGTCCCTTACCTGGTTTTACATGAAGAAACTCTATAATTTTATAGATGTCGTTGTTGTACCGGATGCACAACCCTTTTCTTATATCAGAAGTACTTGCCATAAATTTAATTTGAGCTAAAATAACCTTTCATAATTCCTCGCTGCGAATCCCTTATAAATTGAAGGATTTCATCCCTTTCTGGAGTTGCCTCCATCTCCGCTTCAATGATGGATGCCGCCTGGGAATTGTTGTAGTTTTGTTGATACAGTATTCTATAAATGTTCTGGATTTCGCGAATCTTGTCCGATTCAAACCCTCTTCTTCGCAATCCGATGGAATTGATACCCACATAGGATAGCGGCTCCCGTGCTGCCTTCACGTAGGGAGGTACATCTTTACGCACCAAGGAACCTCCTGTTACAAAAGCATGGTTGCCTATGGATACAAATTGATGAACCGCCACCATTCCCGCCAAAACCACATTTTGGCCAATGGTGACGTGACCTGCCAACGTGGAGTTGTTGCTGAAGATACAGCCATCACCTACCAAACAATCGTGTGCTACGTGGCAATAGGCCATGATCAAGCAATTGTTTCCGATAACAGTCTTCATACGGTCGGAGGTACCTTTATTTATGGTGGCACATTCCCGAATGGTGGTGTTATCGCCTATCACAACAGTGGTATCCTCTCCTTGATATTTTAAGTCTTGGGGCATGGCCGAAATAACAGCTCCTGGGAAGATGCTGCAGTTTTTTCCGATACGCGCTCCTTCCATAATGGTGACATTGGAACCAATCCAAGTGCCTTCCCCTATGGTTACATTATTATGTATGGTGGTAAAGGGCTCAATAACCACGTTTTTGGCGATTTTGGCCCCTGGGTGTACATATGCTAATGGTTGGTTCATCTACGAATCTGTATTTTTTGTTTTTACGATTTGTGCCATCAACTCAGCTTCGGACACCAATTTTCCATTGGCATATGCATACGCCTGCATGTGGCAAATACCTCGCCTGATGGGAGAAATCAAATCGCACTTAAATATTAAGGTATCCCCCGGCACTACTTGCTGTTTAAATTTCACCTTGTCAATCTTCATGAAGAAGGTCAGGTAGTTTTCAGGGTCTGGAACCGTACTCAGCACCAAGATTCCGCCTGTTTGGGCCATCGCCTCCACCTGCAGTACTCCTGGCATTACAGGTGCTCCTGGGAAGTGCCCTACGAAAAATGGCTCGTTCATGGTCACGTTTTTCACGCCCACTACGTGAGTGTCCGACAGTTCCAAAATTTTGTCCACCAATAAAAAGGGTGGACGGTGTGGTAATCTGGCCATGATTTCGTTCACATCCATCAAGGGTTCTTGATTCAAATCATAGCTGGGAACCTTGTTCCTTTTTTCTATTTTGATGATTTTGGACAATTTTTTGGCAAACTGCGTGTTCACAAAGTGTCCGGGTTTATTGGCGATTACCTTACCTCGGATACGTGTTCCGGCCAAGGCCAAATCCCCAATCACATCCAAAAGTTTATGTCGTGCAGCCTCATTCGGGTGGTGCAAGGTCAAATTATCCAAGATACCGTTGGGCTTTACCGATAACTTTTCCTTTCCAAAGGCCTTCTCCAATTTTTTCATGGTGGATTCAGAAATCTCTTTATCCACATAAACGATGGCGTTATTCAAATCACCACCTTTTATAAGTCCATTCTCCAACAACATTTCCAGTTCGTGCAAAAAACTAAAGGTGCGGGAATCAGCGATCTCCGTTTTAAAATCGGACATGGTTTCCAAAGTGGCATTTTGCGTGCCCAACACCTTGGTGCCAAAATCGACCATAGTGGTGACTTGGTACTCATCTGCGGGGATGATGGTGATTTCGCTCCCAGTAGTCTCATCCTTATAGGAAATAACGTCCTTCACCACATATTCCTCGCGTTCCTGTTCTTGCTCAACGATACCGGCCTCTTCCAAGGCTTCCACAAAAAATTTGGAAGAACCATCCATAATGGGCGGTTCAGGCGCGTCCAATTCAATGAGCACATTATCTATGTCCAGCCCTACCAGTGCGGCCAACACATGCTCTGATGTATGGATTTTTACACCGTTTTTTTCCAGATTGGTCCCTCTTTGGGTATTCACCACATAATTGGCATCTGCCTCGATAATGGGTTCCCCTTCCAGGTCAATTCTTTTAAAGGCAAAACCATGGTTTTCCTCAGCGGGAAGAAAGCTCATGGTCACATTTTCGCCTGTATGCAGTCCTACACCTTGTAGCGTTACTTTTTTGGCTATGGTGCGTTGTTTATTGCTTGGTTTGCTCACCTTTTACTCTTTTTTCGATGTTAGAGATTTGATTTGCCAGCTTGGGCAAATTCTTAAAGTGTACATATGATTTGTTGAAGTCGCCATAATTCAAGGCTGGAGAACCTTGCAGCACTTCATCATCTTTTACATTTCTTCCGATACCCGATTGGGCTTGGATACGGACCCTATCCCCTATGGTGATGTGTCCTACGATACCGACTTGGCCTCCGATCAAACAGTTTTTGCCGATTTTGGTTGAACCAGCAACCCCAGTCTGTGCAGCAATGGCAGTGTTTTCTCCGATCTCTACATTGTGTGCAATCTGGATTTGGTTGTCCAATTTGACGCCTTTCCTCAAAATAGTGGAGCCCAAAGTTGCCCTATCGATAGTCGTTCCCGCACCAACATCTACATTATCTTCAATGATCACATTTCCTGTTTGTGGCACCTTGCTGTATTCGCCATTGGCATTGGGAGTAAATCCAAAACCATCGGCCCCGATAATGGCTCCGCCATGTATCACGCAGTTGTTGCCAATGATTGTCTCAGAGTATATCTTGGCACCAGCAAAAACAACCACATTATCTCCAATTCGTACATTGTCACCAATATACGCGTTGGGATAGACTTTAACATTATTCCCAATTTTTACATTGTCGCCCAAATAGGCGAACGCTCCCAAATAGAATTCGTCACCGTACGAGGCCGTTTCGGAAATGTAGCAGGGATTTTCAATCCCAACTTTGTTATTTTTTACTTGATTGTAATATTCCAGAAGCTTGGAAAAGGATTTGTAGGCATCTTCAACCTTGATCAAAGTGGTTGAAATGGATTGCTCTGGCACAAAATCCTTATTCACAATGGTAATGGAGGCTTTGGTGGAATAAATGTATGAGGTATATTTTGGATTGGCCAAAAAGGTCAAAGAGCCTTTTTCACCTTCTTCAATCTTGGATAGTTTATGGACAGCGATTTGAGGATTTCCCTCAACTTCCCCTTCTAAGATTCCGGCAATTTGGGTAGCTGTAAATTTCATTGGTGCAAAAGTAACAAAATTTGTTAAACGGCTTTCTTCGGATAGCAGCTGTAATATTTGGTGACCGTTTTTGCCAAAGCTTTTAAGCTAAGTTGGTCCGACTCCTTAAGTACATCCGAAATTTTTCCGTTCTTTTTCAAAATCTGAATTGCCTCGTCCCTACTGTAGGCCTTATTGGAAATCTCGCCCTCAAACACAAAATTGGAAGCTTCTTCAACGGAAAGATCATGCTTTTTGATGATCCAATCCAATTTTTCATTCAATTTTTCTTGCGCCATGGGCCGCTTTTTCACTTTTACGTGCAAAAGCCTTCGTTCCAGTAGCATTCCACACAATTTGGAAAGCACAAAATCTTCGTTGGACTGCCAGCTCTTTAATGCGCCCAGGATATCAATGTCATCCAACTTCGCAAATGTTTCCAGCACTTCCTTATCGAAGTTTAAGGTACCATTGTTCTTTAAAAAAAACAATAGCGGTTCACTACCCGCCAAACTCTTCCCTTGGCTCAATAACCATCTGGCCCGTTGCATGATGCGCACCAGCAATTGTTCGGCCACCAATCCGGTTTTGTGGAGATATACCTGCCAATACATGAACCTTCGGGCCATCAAAAACTTTTCTACGGCATAGATCGCTTTTTCTTCCAATACCAAATTGCCATCCACCACATTGAGCATGGAAATCAAACGCTCCGAATTGATATTTCCTTCGGTAACCCCAGAATAAAAGCTATCCCGTTTAAGGTAATCCAAACGGTCCATGTCCAGTTGACTCGAGACCAATTGGTTCAAAAACGGTTTTGGATAATCCCCTTTAAATATGGAAATGGCGATATCCAACTGACCGTTGAACTCACTGTTAAGCTCCATCATAAAGCGCAGGGAAATCTGCTCATGACTTATTTCTTTGGCCACAAAGCCTTCCAGAGCATGGGAAAACGGGCCGTGGCCAATATCGTGAAGCAAAATGGCGCACAACAAACCTTTTTCTTCAGCCTCCGTAATTTCTACATTTTTTACTTTTAACACCTGAATGGCCTTTGTCATTAAATGCATACTGCCCAAAGCATGGTGAAACCGGGTGTGGTGGGCTCCGGGGTAGACCAAATAAGAAAGCCCCATTTGGGATATGCGCCTCAACCGTTGGAAGTAAGGATGCGAGATGAGACTAAAAATTAGTTCGTTGGGAGTTCCAATAAAACCGTAAATTGGATCGTTGAAAACATGAAGCTTATTGGTTTTTACCAAAGTTTTTCGTTTTAATTCCCACAAAGATAATCACTATATGAACAAGATTACAATTCTTTGGGTCGATGATGAGATAGACCTTTTAAAACCCCACATCCTGTTTTTAGAGAGCAAAGGGTACAAGGTGGTCACCAGCCAAAGTGGCCAAGATGCGCTTGAGGAAATTCGGGAAGACTTTTTTGATATTGTTTTTTTGGATGAAAATATGCCAGGACTTTCTGGCTTGGAAACCTTGACCGAAATCAAAAAATACGACGGCTCCATTCCCGTGGTGATGATTACCAAAAGCGAAGAGGAATATATTATGGACGAGGCCATCGGGTCCAAAATTGCCGATTACCTCATTAAGCCAGTCAACCCCAACCAGATTCTACTCTCCTTAAAAAAGAGTTTGGACAATTCCCGCCTCGTCTCCGAAAAAACCACGGCGAACTATCAGCAAGAATTTCGAAAAATCGCCATGGACCTTTCCATGATCAACTCCCAAGAAGAATGGGTAGAGCTTTATAAGAAATTGATCTATTGGGAGCTCGAACTGGAACAAATCGAGGATTCGGGGATGTTCGAAATATTGGAATCACAAAAGGTCGAGGCCAACTCCCAGTTTGGAAAGTTTGTGGACAAGAATTATAAAAGTTGGTTCAAGGAAGGTGATGCCCCGGTGATGTCCCATACGCTTTTTAGAAACAAAATTCAGCCCGAACTGGAAGGCCACAAAACACTTTTGGTGGTCATTGATAATTTGCGGTACGACCAGTGGCTGGCGTTCGAGAAAACCCTATCGGTGCATTATAAGAAGAAACAAGAGTGTGCCTATTTCAGTATTTTGCCCACCGCTACACAATATGCCCGTAACGCCCTCTTCTCTGGCCTGATGCCGGCCGACATGGAAAAACAATATCCTGATTGGTGGAAAAACGATACCGACGAAGGTGGCAAAAATCTTCGCGAATCCGAATTTCTGGGAGAGCAGCTCAAACGCTTGGGGCTCGACCTTAAATGGGAATACCACAAAATCAACAACTTGAAGCAAGGGAAACAATTGGCCCAAAACTTTAGGGCACAAAAAGACAACGATTTGACCGTAGTGGTCTATAATTTCGTAGACATGCTATCCCACTCCAAAACCGAAATGGAAGTGGTAAAGGAACTGGCTTCCAACGACAAGGCCTACCGCTCCTTGACCTTGAGCTGGTTCAAAAACTCACCTTTGTTGGAAATCATTCAACAAGCGCAGGATTTGGGCATGAAGTTGATTTTGACCACGGACCACGGCACCATCAATGTGAAGCAGCCGTCAAAGGTAATCGGTGATCGCGAAACCAGTCTTAACCTAAGGTATAAGACCGGGAAAAGTCTTACCTATCAAGAAAAGGATGTGCTATCGACCAAAAATCCGCAGGAAATACATTTGCCCAACATCAATTTGAGCAGCAGCTATATTTTTGCCAAGAACGATCTATTTTTTGCCTATCCGAACAATTACAACCACTATGTGAGTTATTACAGGAACACCTATCAGCATGGTGGAGTCTCCTTGGAGGAAATGATTGTTCCCTTTGTAGTGTTGGACCCCAAATAAACAAAGCGTGAAGAGACAATTTCAGTTGGATGATATCCACCAGATAGCCAAAGAGGTCCTTCAAAACGCACCCAACAAAGTGTTGTGCCTGTATGGCGATATGGGTGTGGGCAAAACGACTTTGGTAAAAGCAATGGTAAAGGAGCTCGGCGCCGTAGACATTGCCAACAGCCCTACGTTCGGACTTGTAAATGAATATTGCGATGCAAATGAGGTGCCCCTAGCCTATCATTTTGATTTTTATCGCCTTGAGGATGAAATGGAAGCCTTGGACATGGGTTTCGAGGATTATTTGAATTCCAATGCCTGGCTATTTATAGAATGGCCCGATAAGGTCGCCTCCCTTTTGCCCGAAGATGCTGTGGGGGTATTCTTGCACTTTATCGAAGAAAGCACGCGTTCAATCGAGTTAAATGTTTCTTAAAACACAATCGGTCTATCTTCAAAGAAATTATTGCACAGGGCAAGCCGATTTCGATGAAATGACATTTTTTTACGTTAAAAAACCAATTTTATCGATAAAAGGTATGGTTAGTTGAAATATTTTCCTACATTTGCTTTGTGAATGAATTCATTTATTAACCAAAAACTCTTTTACGATGAACACTAAAAAAGTTTTTTTTGGATTGCTAGCTGTTGCATTTTTGGCAATGACCGCTGTTTCAACAAGCGTTGTTAAAGCTGACAGTGACCAAACTACTAGCATTAAAAAAAGTCAGCTTAAGAAATTATAGTCGACTTTATCCTAATTGAAGCAATAATCCCTTTTTTCGAGAAGGGATTATTTTTTTTACAATAATCCGTCCTTTTTTTAGTTATCTACAACAATGAAGGACAAGGCTAGAATCAGAAAGAAGTTTGTTATTGAGGGAGTAGTAGCATTATTTATTGCTATTTCGCCTTTATTGTTTTATGGATATAAGTATTTACCAGTTGGTGCAGAAACATGGACATTCCTTGGTATAGAGTTCGGTCACAATGGTTTCGATGATGTTAGTTTGGCATTCTATTACTATTTGAACAAAGTTGTTCCCCTTCTCTTATTGGTCATCTGGTTTGTCACTTCCAAAAACTGGTGGTACCACGCTATATTGATTCCCATAGCTATGTACAGTTTTCAATTGTTCACGGTATTGAATTACTCCAACAGTGAACGCATTGACGAAAATGAAATCCTGTATGTTATCGCTGTAACTATGGTGGTGATACCCATTGTGTATTTTATCAGGGTAAAACTGGTGGATAAACACGTGCATGGCATTGATTTGGATGCCATGGATACCGAGCTTCAAATTCTTAAGGAAAAAGAAGAATTGCGCAAAGAGCGCGAGAAATTGGAACAGCGCAGAAAGACTGCTTCAAAAAAAATGTAAATTTGCTCGAATACCTTTAGGTATCTTGAATAGATTTACTGCATATGAGCCAAGCTTCCTCTCCTTTTAGCAAACAACAACTGCTTCCCCAAGAAGAAACCCTGGAGGTCATCAAACAAAAGGGCGAGTTATTCATTGGAATTCCCAAGGAAAACCAATACCAAGAAAAGCGGGTTTGCCTTACCCCAGATGCCGTAAACGCCATTACCGCCAACGGTCACCGTGTATTGTTGGAATCCGGAGCCGGCGAAGGGGCCAATTTTTCCGATATCGATTACACCAATGCAGGAGCAGAAATCACAAGGGACACCAAAAAAGTGTTTTCCTGTCCGTTGATTTTAAAAGTGGAACCTCCCACCCTTTCCGAAATAGATATGTTGAACCCGCAGACCATTGTAATTTCTGCGCTTCAAATAAAGACCCAGAACAAGGAGTATTTTGAAGTCATGGCCAAACGAAGGCTCACGGCCATTGCCTTTGAATACATCCGCGACGATGATGGCAATTATCCTGCGGTGCGCTCCTTGAGCGAGATTGCGGGCATCTCCTCTATTCTCATTGCTTCCGAACTGATGTCGAACCCATCAACAGGGAATGGATTGATGTTCGGTAACATTAGTGGTGTTCCACCGGTAGAAGTCGTCATTATAGGAGCAGGAACCGTGGGCGAATATGCAGCACGGTCGGCCCTGGGATTGGGTGCCAATGTAAAGGTGTTCGACAATTCCATCAGCAAACTCAGGAAACTGCAGACGAATCTGAACAGGACCTTGTACACCTCTACCGTGCAACCCAAAAACCTATTAAAATCACTAAAACGCTGCGATGTGGCCATTGGTGCGACCCGTGGAAAGGATCGCTCCCCAATTGTGGTATCCAAATCCATGGTGGAGAACATGAAAAAAGGTTCCGTGATTATCGATGTAAGTATCGATATGGGTGGTTGCTTTGAAACCTCGGAAATCACTACGCACAGAAAACCCACTTTTGAAAAGTACGGGGTGGTCCACTACGGGGTGCCCAATATCCCATCGCGCTATCCGCGAACATCCTCTATTTCCATCAGTAACATCTTTACGCCCTATTTATTGAAAATCGGCGAGGAAGGGGGCCTTGAACATTCGCTCAGGTTTGACAAGGGATTGCGCAACGGACTCTATATGTACCACGGTATTTTGACCAACAAATCGGTAGGCGATTGGTTTGGGCTGAACTACAACGACATTAATTTTCTTATTTTTTAATTGAAATGGCATTTTTGAAACGATTGGGATGGTACTTGGTTGGCCTATCCATTGGATTGATTTTTTTGGTTTTTATACTGAAGAAAAAAACAGGGGAAGGTGGCTTGGATTTTTGCTATTTACCCAATTGTAGGGTACTCAAGGATATGCGGTCCAAACCCATAACGTTCTCAGAGAATTTACCGGAAACATACCGTGACACCCTTCTAATACAGTCATTCTTAAAAGAAGGTGATGTGGATTTTGGGAAAAGCGATACCAAATCCGAGCCCTGTAAAACCTATGTGATTTCACACGAGCACGAGGGAGTGGAATTGGAACTTACCACCAAAAATTGCGAGGAGGAAGTATTGGTGGAAAGTGTTGAAAAAACCAAAAGCTAATTAGCTAAAAATTCTCATCCGTCAATTCAAAAGGGGCATCCGTCAATTCAAACAGGCCATCCGTCAATTTGTAAGCTTTTTAAACCTATCAAGTGTTATATTTCTGATGTAAATGAAACGAGAAACACTTGAATGAAGGTATTTACAATTTTCAACATTGATGTTGGCAAATTCATAGAGGGAAAAAAATCTTATACAACCATTGCACGGAACAGGGATAAATCAGAATTAAAAGACCCTGTTTTAAAGGCCATTACCAAGAAACTAGCCATATGGGAATCGGAAAAGGGATTTTTGGACAATTCCATTACCCTAAACAGCTTGGCCAAAAAGTTAAATACAAATACGGCATATCTTTCCAAAGTGGTCAATGAACAAAAACAGCAGAATTTTGCAAGTTATCTTAAGGACATCCGTATTACCCATGCCGTAAATCATTTAAAGGAAAACCCGGAAATGGTCAAAACCAAATCCATGATTCAAATAGCGGAAATGTATGGGTTCAATTCGTTAAGTGTTTTTACAGCGTCGTTTAAGCATAAAACGGCAATAACACCAGGGAAGTTCTTCAAACAGCTTTTGGAGGATGAATGGGAAAAATAATCTAAACACCTGTTTTCAGTTCCTTTCTTTTATCCCTGTTGAAAACAGCATAAAACGCTAAAATCAATAGTATCTGAAATAGTGTAGCCAAAACGGACCCCTCAAAACCAAAATTACCTCCATTTAAGATCGTGCTTTCTTTGATTTTAAATTCTATCAACGAATAAGAATCTATTCCACTTACATTGAATCCAATTACCGATTGAAAAAAATTCCAACTAAAATGGAAAGCAATGGGAAACATGAGGCTTTTGGTATACATATAGGGTAGGCCCAATAAAATTCCAGCAAGAAAAAGATTGATATTCCCAACAAGGGAAAGATTTGGGTTGGCTGCATGCATTAACGCAAATACCATTGCAGATAGCAACAAGGCTATAAAATTATTCATGGATTCCATAAGGTTTCGAAGAACATATCCACGGAACATTAATTCTTCGGAAATGGAAACCGTGAGAAACAACAGCAGCGTCATAAAAAATTCTCCAACCAAGAATTGCGTTCCCTCGAATGTTATTTGATTAAAAGCATAGAGGGCCAAATATCCAAAAACCATAATAAGAAAACCTGCCAACACCCCTACCCAAAAACCTTTTTTATCGTTTTTAAAGTATAGTCCAATATTGGCAAAGGGCTCACCATCAACAAACTTCACAAACAAGTAGATGACCAAAAAGGTACCCAATAAGCCAAAAAATGAGATAACTAGATGTTGTTCGGTAGTTTCATAAGCAAGTTCGTCGCCTAAATCCCTACCTGTTAAATAAGCCCCCATAACCTGAAAGAGGCCTACTATTAAAAAATATGGGATTATAATAAGGAGTACCCTAGCCCAGCCCTTGATTTTTGAATCTTTATTTGTCTTGTATTCCAATCTATTTGCCAAAATTGAACAGCGGAATAATTAGTCCATTATTTTACAACAACTATTGGTTCGGCTTTATGCTGCTTTCCGTCGCTCTTTCCTAAATAATAAACAGACCCTAGTATTATCAACGCAACTATAAGACTAACCCAAAAATAATCTCTTTTTTTCATGTGAATAACTTAATAAAAAGTGCATAAAAATACTTCTGATTTTATAACGCTAGCGAGAATATAATCTATAAAACCTTTTAAGCCTAAACTTAGTTTTTTCTTTTAGGATAAAGATCCTTTTTTTGAAAAGAACAATTTGCTTTTTCGCGTAATTACGTTGAGTGTTAATTTTTTTATTATAAATACTATCCGCTTTGGCACGTATCCGTTTGAACTCTTTGGAAGATTCACTCAAAAGAATGTCATCTTCAAATTCTTGTTGGATGATATTTTTGTTTTCTATGTTACCCATAATTTTTGCTTACAAAATAACCGATAGCAAACGCAGCTATAAAAATCAATATTAGTAGCAAGTAAATGGTCTTGCCTGTTTTTGGATTTGACGACATTTTTCATTTAAATTTTAAAACCAACCCAATAAATCATCCACCAAAAAAGCATAAAAATTAGATGATGCATGCAGAAGAAAAACGAAAAAAAATGCGACCATCCTATTTCGTTTTTCCAGTTCTACAAAATACCAAGCGTAAATTAGCCCAGGTATAATTACGGCTAAAATATATACTAAGTTATAGTTATGGGAAATTGAAAAAAGCAAAGATGATATTGCAATGATTATTTTATTAGGAAGGTTGACTTTTTTTAGTAGCAAAATCACTCCAAATTGAAAAACGAAGGTTTCAACTAAAGGACCAAGAACTATTGAAACAATAAAAACCCTGTAGCCTTCCCTAAAAATAGGACAGTTTAAAATTCAGATTTTCTAACTTTAAATTTTAACTGTCACATGAAAAAAAGCAAGTTTACCGAGAGC
>NZ_JACBZU010000007.1 GCF_013407935.1 Allomuricauda sp. ARW1Y1 | reverse complement strand
CTCTCGGTAAACTTGCTTTTTTTCATGTGACAGTTAAAATTTAAAGTTAGAAAATCTGAATTTTAAACTGTCCTATTTTTAGGGAAGGCTACAAAGCTATGAATGAAGAGTTTAAAGAAAACTCTATTTATGTGAAAAAGTTCAGATTTGACTTATAAAAAAAACTAAAGCACAACAGAGAACCGACTTAAAAAGCAAGTCGGTTTACCCCATAACTCCCCATGGGTCAGCACTGGAATCGGCTACGCTGAACAAAGAAGAAAATGAGGTAACGAAATTATTTTCTTGGTCTTTTTAACCCAGACCCTTGCAACCTCCAAATCCGAAGAAAATTTTACAATATGTAACTTTTAAGTTACATTTGTTTTATGGAAAAGGTCCGGGAGGTAATCCAGTACAAAAATTATTTCGAGGAGTTCCTTTTACAGCAGCCAACCAAGGTGCAGGACAAAATATTCAAGGTCATCGAAATAATTGAAACCTATGAAAGGGTTCCCTCCAATTACCTAAAAGCCATAGCGGGCACTAAAGGACTGTACGAAGCCCGAATTAAACTCGGCTCGAATATTTGGAGAGTATTCTGCTTTTTTGACAAAGGAAAATTGGTAATCCACTTAAACGGATTTGCCAAAAAGTCGCAGAAAACCCCGCAAAAGGAAATCGACAAAGCAGTAGGACTAATGCACTCATACTATGAAGACAAAAGAAAATAAAATGGATACAAAAAGTTGGAAGGATATAAAGGATACCGTGTACGGAGAAAGGGGAACTGAACGTAGGGATGAACTGGAAAGGGACTTTGAGTCCTTTAAAATCGGACTTTTGTTGCGTAAGGCACGTGAGGAAAAAAACCTTACCCAAGAGCAATTGGGCGAACTTGTGGACAAAAAACGGACTTACATTTCGCGTGTGGAAAACAACGGAAGCAATCTTACGCTAAAAACACTCTACGATATAGTGGAGAAAGGACTAGGGGGAAAGGTGAAAATATCAATTGAAATCTAAAAGAGCAGTTTTGTAATACGCTCCACAACCAATGATACCTGCCTGCTGGTAGGCAGGTGCAAACCCAAGCCCAGATTGACTTGACTTTAACTAGGCTGAACGAGAAGAAAAATTAGGCGACGAAATTATTTTCTAGATCTTTGTACACACTATGAAAAAGCTGATTTCCATACTGGTATTGCTAATGATAAGTTCCTGCCATTTGGGTAAAAACGGAATACTTGTTGAAATCAAAAACACCTCCAACGAAACCATCCATAACGTAACTTTCTCTTCTGACCATAAAACGAAACTGGAAATCGAAAAAATCAAACCCAACGAATCCGTCGTAGAATTTCTTGATATGACGAACAACCAGAAAGGTGATGGTGCTTATGGATTAATTTTTGAGCGGGAAAATGGCAAAAAGGAACAGACAGGCGGCGGATATTATACCAACGGTGGTTCTTTAGACAGAAAGGTAATTTGTGAAATAAAGAAGGATACGGTTTTAATGCAGTTTACGGGGCCAGTGTATTAAGAAAACCTGCATGGTAAGGAACCGAGTTAAAAAACAAGTCGGTTTAGGTCATAACTTCCAATTGGGCAGCCTTGGCTTCAGCTCCACTCAACCAAAATAACATTCACGTGACCTAATCAATGCCAGAGCCGCTATATTTCATTCTTAAAAAACGCAAAAGTTGTCCAATTGGACAACTTTTTTTACATTTGTATGATGAACAAAAAACGGGAACTGTATTTCTTCAAGGATTATTTTGAGGAATTTTATGAGAGCCAATCCGACAAAGTAAAAAAGAAAATAATTTGGACGCTAAAGGTCATTGAGGAACTGGACCGCATTCCCGAAGTTTATTTAAAACACCTAAAAAATACGACTGGACTTTACGAAATAAGAGTTCAAGTAGGGAATAACATTTTTAGGATTTTTTGCTTTTTCGATATGGACAATCTGGTGGTGATCGGTAACGGATTCCAAAAGAAGACCCAAAAGACTCCTAAACAACAAATCGAGAAAGCCGAACAAATAAAAAAAGAGTACTATGAAAGCAAAGAATAAGAACCTTAAAAGTCTTGACCAATTTGTCGATGAAAAAATCGGCAAGAGAGGAACCGAGAAACGTGAGGAATTTGAATCGGAATATGACGCTTTCAAACTGGGAGTTCTAATTCAACAAGCAAGAGAGGACAAGGGACTTACCCAAGAACAATTGGCTGAATTGGCAGGAACAAACAAATCCTACATATCAAAATTGGAAAGAAATTTAAAGGACATCCGATTTTCGACATTACAACGAATAATCAACGATGGATTGGGAGGGCATTTGGACATTTCAATCCGGTTTGAATAAATCACTTTGCCAAAAAACAACCGGTTTAATAAACAAGTCGGGTTTAACCCTCAACTCCCAACAGAGCAGCATTTCGGGCAAAAACCGTTGTTTTTTGCTCAGTATAAACTTCGATTCCGTTTTGTTCCAAAACAAAAGCCCATCCAAATAGGACGGGCTTTTTGTAGCTTCCACTTTGTGGTACCTCCAGGAATCGAACCAGGGACACACGGATTTTCAGTCCGTTGCTCTACCAACTGAGCTAAGGTACCATGCTGTATTAAGCGGGTGCAAATATAATTTCAAAATTAGGATATACAAACAAAAACCGGAAAAAAAGGTGTTCATTTTTTCCAATTCCCGATCTTTGCGATATGAATTTGGTGATCGACATAGGCAACACCCTTATCAAATATGCTGTTTTTAAAAACGATAGCATCGTGCACGATCAGTCTTCCGAGTCGGGGCTGTTCCTTTCCAAGATCAAGGAATTGTTTGAGCAATATCCACAGATCAACAATGCCATACTTTCGTCCGTAGGCAAACTGGACCGCAAGGAGCGCGATGTGGTGGCCCTTTTTTGCAAAGTGCACGTGCTTACCAGTGCCTCCAAGGTCCCTTTTAAAAATAGCTACGCTACCCCGCAGACCCTAGGCGTGGACCGATTGGCCTTGGCTGCGGCTGCCTATCATCAAAATCCGCGCGGCAACACCTTGGTGATTGATGCCGGTACCTGCATCACCTACGATATGGTAAACAATGCGGGAGAATATGTGGGAGGGGCCATTTCGCCGGGAATCCGTATGCGCTACAATGCCATGCACAACCAAACTGCCGGCCTTCCGCTGCTTCAGCCCGATGAGCTGTTGGACTTTGTGGGCAATTCCACCGAATCTTGTATGCACAGCGGTGTGATCAATGGTGTGGCGCAGGAAGTGGATGGGGTGATCGGGCAATATCGGTCTCGTTTTCAAGATTTAACAGTTATTTTAACAGGGGGAGACTACCATTTTTTTGCCAAAAGGCTAAAAAACACCATATTTGCCAACTCCAAATTTCTCTTGGAGGGGCTCAACTGCCTACTGGAATACAATACAAACTGAATGATTAAAAAAATTCTGATCGCTTTTTTCTGCGTGGCTGCCCATGGTCTGTTCGCACAAAATGGAACCATTTCGCCCTATTCGTACTTCGGTATTGGCGACCAACGCGACAACGGGGCAGTAGATACCCAAATGATGGGTGGATTGAGCATGTACGGGGACAGTATCCATATCAATCTGGGCAATCCAGCAGCCTATTCCAAATTGCGATTGACCGCCTACACCGCGGGACTTTCCCATAAAGAATACCGCCTAAAGACCTTCACGGAAGAACAGAACACCTCGGTGACCAATTTGGATTACCTATCCATAGGATTTCCCATAGCGCGGAATGCAGGCTTCGGTTTTGGAATTATGCCATATTCCTCTGTGGGATATACCTTAAACTCCATAGCCCAGAACAGCAGCGGGGCAGAAGTCACCAATTTTTATGAGGGCTCGGGCGGATTGAACCGTTTGTATGCCTCCATTGGTTTTGAGCCGATCAAAAATGTAAGCTTGGGCGCTACCATCAACTACAATTTCGGAACGCTGGAATACCAAAGGATCCAAAGTGTGGAAGGCGTGCAGTTTGGCACCTTGGACGATCGGGAATCCAGAATAAACGGCTACGACTTTAAATACGCTCTTAATTATACCCCTACCATAAAGGATAAATACACCTTATATACTTCGGTTCTGGTCAATACCCAAGGAAACTTGGTGTCAAAGAACACGGAGACCCTTGGCTCGTTTTCCATTGCCAACGGAAACAATGTAGAGGTTGTGGATGTCAACTTGGATGCATCCAACCTCAGAAACACCGAAATCAAGATACCTACACGGACCACTTTGGGATTGGGGTATGGCGAAGATAAAAAATGGTTTGTGGGGGCAGAGTACAGCTTTCAGCAAATGAGCAAGTTCGAGAATGCTTTCTTGGGCTTGGACAACGTAACCTATAATGATGCGAGCAGCTACGCCCTGGGAGGTTACTGGGTGCCCGAATACAGGGCGCTCAACGGTTACTTTAATCGGGTGACCTACCGTGCCGGACTTCGGTACGATGTGACCGGGATGACCGTGAACAACAAAGAGATAAACAATTTTGGCATAACTTTTGGACTTGGTTTACCGTTGGGTGCCAATTTCTCCAATTTGAACCTTGGGTTTGAGTTGGGAAGACGAGGCACCACGGATCAGAACCTGGTGGAAGAAAGTTATTTCAAAATCAATCTGGGCTTATCCTTAAATGATAGATGGTTTAGGAAAGTAAAAATTAATTGATAGGCCGTTTTTTTGAAAAATTAATAAATAACCACCCATAAAAGGTCCCAAAAAAGGATTTTTTAATGAAAATTTGTACTTTAACAGCTTTAAAATTAGAAAGATGAAAAAGAGACACTACTTAACAATGATAATGGTCACCATGTTGACGGGATTAAGTATGGCCCAAGCACAGAACCCTGAGTGTATGACCAATCTGTCGATTTATGCAGAACACGTAAAGGTTAAAAATTATGATGCAGCTTACGAACCATGGAAAATGGTGTATGAAAGCTGTCCAGATATCAACAAGGCAAACTTTTCCTACGGGGAAAGAATCCTAAAAGCCAAGATCGAAAGCTCTACCGGAGCCGAAAAGGATGCTTACATCAAAGACCTTTTGGCATTGTACGACAACAGTCTTAAGTACTTCCCTACCAACTACACCAAGGCGGGAGTTGCTATTGATAAGGTATTGTTGATGTACGAGAACAAAATGGCTTCCGATGAGGAATTGTTCAATATGTTGGACAAGGCATTCCAAGAGGATCAGGCCAACTTTAAGAACCCAAGGGCATTGTACCTGTACTTCTCCAGTTTGGTAGACTTGCACGATGCAGGTAAAAAAGATCTTCAAGATGTATTCAACACCTATGATGATGTAACAGGAAAAATAGAGGAAGAAAATAAGCAGTTGACCGATGTGGTGACCAAGCTTCTTCCTAAGGATTCTTTGGGAACTTTGACCTCCAAAGAAAAGAGAATGCTGCGTGCAGCTACCGTGAACTCAGAATCTTACGGTAAAGTGGCCAGCAGTGTAGACTCCAAATTGGGTGCACTTGCAGATTGTGATAACCTAATTCCTCTTTACGAAAAAAGCTTTGATGAAAAGAAAGGCGATGTAAAGTGGGTTAAGCGTGCGGTAGGAAGAATGTTCTCCAAAGAATGTACGGACGACCCTATGTTTAGAAAATTGTTCGAGGCCCAGTTGGCTTTGGATCCTTCTGCAGATGCCTACATGTATGGTGGTGTATTGAAGCAGAAATCCGGTGATATGAACGGAGCCCTTGCCGACTTTAACAAGGCGGTAGAGTTGGAGACCGATTCATACAAAAAATCGGAAATCCTATACAAGATTGCAACTACGGTAAGAAGAAGCAGTTCTTCACAAGCCAGAAGCTATGCTTTAAAATCCATTGATGCCAATCCAGCAAACGGTAAAGCCTATTTGTTGATTGCCAACCTCTATGGAAACAGTGCCAACGATTGTGGAAGCACTCCGTTCGAGAAAAGAGCTATCTACTGGAAAGCTGCAAGCATGGCCAGAAAAGCGGCCACTGTGGATCCTGCATTGAGCGGACGCGCAAGCCAAGCAGCCGCAAGTTATGAGGCCAAGGCCCCATCCAAAGAGATGATTTTTAGCTCCGGTATGGCCGGTAAGACCATCTCCTTCAGCTGTTGGGTAGGCGGTAGTGTTACGGTACCGAATTTGTAGTGAAACGAACATCACAACATATATTAATAAGCTTTGCCACGGTTTTCACCGTGGCAATCCTTTTTATGTCCTGTGGTGACGACTACGAACGAGTGGGCGAGGAGGCCGTAAAACCCCTCTTTCCCCAAGGTGTTGCCCAAAATTTCACCTTGACCTATACCGAAACCGTAGAGGCCATGAGCACACAGGATTCCGCAAATTCGCGGGTCATCGCCGTGCTCACCAGTCCGTTATCCGAAGATTTCGATAATCAACGGTTTAAATTCCGTACCTTCCCAGAAGGGCTACGAGTGGATTTTTTCAATGAAAAGAATCAGAAAAGCGTCATCATAGCCGATTATGGCATCGTATATTCCCAAACCAATTTAATAGATTTGCGGGGCAATGTGGTGCTGGAAAGTCACGATGGTAAAAAGCTGGAAACCGACCAGTTGTATTTTGACAGAAAAAACAACTGGATCTTTACAGAAGCCTCATTTACATATACCAATCCGGAAGACAGAACCGTAATGGACGGTGAAGGGATGGATTTTAATAAGGATTTTACATTTTTCAAGGCCCATAAAACCTATGGGATGATGACAATTAAAGAAGAAGAACAGGATGATTAAGATTTTACGATACACCGAATACCTATACTTGGCCGTAGCCGCCATATCCATTTATAAGATTGCGACACTTTGGAGCGTGGACCCAAAGGAGACCTACATCTTTATCTTTTTCGCCGTAATATCGGTTGCTATGTTTGTCTTTAGAAGAAGATATCGGAAACGTTTTGAACAGCGAAAAAAGGATAATCAACAATAACCTTGGACTCCTCCCTAATCATTATCATTGGTTCCCTGCTGTTATCGGCATTTTTCTCCGGCATGGAAATCGCCTTCGTTTCCGCCAACAAGATCCATATTGAAATAGAGAAAAAGCAAGAAGGCTTTTTGGCCAAGGTGCTAACCCTGCTCACCGACAAACCATCCAAATTTATAGCCACCATGCTTATAGGCAACAATATTGCCTTGGTGATCTATGGTCTTTTTATGGGGGATGTGCTCATGGAATGGTTCCAAAGCTTGTTACCCGCCAAATATGAGTTTGTCAATGTGCTATTGACGGATTTTAGTCTGCTTTCGCAGACCGTGATTTCAACCATACTTATTCTGTTGACGGCGGAGTTTTTGCCCAAGGTATTCTTTCAAATCTATGCCAATGTACTGATCAAGGTGTTCGCTGTGCCAGCCTACATGTTTTACCTTTTGTTCTCGGTGATCTCGACCTTTGTCATCAAGGTATCCGATTTTGTTCTGAGAACCCTTTTCAAGACCGAAGGGGACGAGGTGCAACTTACTTTTACCAAATTGGAGCTGGGCGATTACATCAACGAGCAAATGGAAACCGTGGAAGAGGAGGACGATGTGGATTCCGAGATCCAGATATTCCAGAACGCGTTGGAATTTTCAACCGTGAAGGCAAGGGAGGTGATGGTGCCGCGTACCGAGATTACGGCAGTGGAAATTGGTGAAACGCCAAAAAACCTGACCAAACTTTTTTCGGAAACCGGATATTCAAAAATATTGGTGTACAAGGACAGTATCGATGAGATTATTGGGTATGTGCATTCGTATGAGTTGTTCAAAAAGCCCAAAACCATAAAAAGTATCCTGCTTCCGGTAGAATTTGTTCCGGAGACCATGCTCATCCAGGACATTCTGAACGTATTGACCAAAAAACGAAAGAGTATGGCCGTGGTTTTGGACGAATATGGGGGTACTTCGGGAATTTTGACCGTTGAGGACATCATTGAGGAGCTTTTTGGCGAAATAGAGGATGAGCACGATTCCACGGACCTGCACGAGGAGCAGATCAGCGAAAATGAATACAAGTTCTCCGCCCGCTTGGAGGTGGACTACATCAACGAAAACTACAAACTGGAACTGCCCGAAGGCGAAGAATATGAGACCTTGGGCGGATTGATCGTGCATCAGACCGGAGAAATACCCGAACAGGACACGGAAGTCATATTAGGTCGATTTAGCTTCAAGATATTGGAGGTATCGAATACCAAAATCGATTTGGTAAAGGTCACCGTTCACACTGAAGATTAATAATTTCCGCACCTTTTTTAGCTTTCCTATTTGAAAAGAAAGTGGTATTTTCGCCCACTGAATTTAAAGAAAACAAGCAGTAAAATGGCAATATTAGAGAATATTAGAAAACGGACAACAGTTCTGATTCTTATCATTGGTTTGGCGTTGTTCGCATTCGTAATATCGGGAGTGTTCAGCAGCGATAATTTTGCTGGTGGAAAGGTTGGCTCCACGGTCGCAGAAGTCAATGGAGAAAATATTCCCATCAATGAATTTAGGGCCCAAGTGGAGAATGCCTCCAGAAGATATGGACCTAGCGTTACAGGAACCCAGTTGGTGAACATGGTTTACGACCAAGAGGTGCGCAGGACCATCCTGAACCAGCAGTTCGAGGATTTGGGGATTGAAGTGGAGAGCGACCAGATCGTTGACTTTGTAAGGACTTCGGGTTATGCCCAGATTCCAGATTTTCAAGATGAGAACGGTATTTTCAACGAGCAGGTATTCAAAAGTACCATTGCCGATTGGAAGGCCAACGACCCTTTGCGTTACGATGCTTGGTTGCAAGATGAAAAGTCCATTATCCAGGCTGCCAAAGAGCGTATGTATTTCAACTTGGTCAAAGGAGGGGTGACTGCTACCCTTGCCGAAGGAAAACTGGACTACACCATGGCCAACGACAAGGTGGATATCAAATATGTCCGTATTCCTTACACCACCATTCCAGACAGCACCATCACAGTTTCCAAAAGTGAAATCGAAGCATACATCAAGGACCACAAGGCCAAGTTTCAGCAAGAAAACGCTAGGGATATCCGATTTGTGTATTTCGAGGAAAAGCCGTCAGCGGAAGATGATGCCAGTGTAAAGGAGGCCATTACGGCACTATTGGATGATTCAGTAGAGTATTCGGAGGCTAAAGATGCCAACGATACCATTGCCGGATTTAGGAATACGACCGATATGGCTGCCTTTTTGGACAGACATTCAGATGAAAAATTTGACACGATTTACAAGGCCAAAAAAGACCTTCCTTCCGTTATGGCCGATACCTTGATGGCCATGGAAGTAGGAGAGGTGTATGGTCCTTATAAGGATGGGGACTTCTATAAAGTCTCAAAAGTTATGGATCGAAAGGAAAATGGTACAGTAAAGGCCAGCCATATTCTTATTTCTTGGGAAGGTGCCGAAAGAGCCAATCCTGCGGTCACAAGGACCAAAGAAGAAGCAGAGGCAGAGGCCAAAAGATTATTGGCCGAAGCCAAAAAAGAGGATGTGATGTTCACCACTTTGGCCAGGGAAAATTCCGATGGACCTTCCGCACCACGTGGAGGAGATCTTGGTTATTTCCAAGAAGGTCTAATGGCGGATGAGTTCAACGATTTTTGTTTTGGCAACCCGGTAGGAACCATTGGATTGGTAGAAACCCAGTTTGGATACCATGTTATTAAAGTGGATGACAAGCAGGACGTTATCCAGGTGGCTACCTTGGCCCGTGAAGTGGAGCCTTCCGAGGAGACCATCAACACCTTGTTCACCGATGCGACCAAGTTTGAAATGGCGGTTATCGATGATGAACCTGAAAACTTTGGGGACATTGCTAGGGAAAGTAGCTACACTGTTCGTCCCGTGAACAAGATAAAGGAGATGGAAGAAAACTTACCAGGTTTGGGTTCACAGCGCAGTGTGGTGCAATGGGCGTTTAACGAGGACACCAAGGTAGGTGACGTGAGACGTTTTGATGTGAACAACGGATATGCCGTGGTACAGCTTACCAAAAAATATAGAAAAGGACTTATGGCACCAGAGGATGCTTCGGCAACTGCACTGCCAGCCATCAGAAAAGAGCGCAAGGCACAGCAAATTATTGCCGCCAACCAAGGAAAAAGCTTGGATGCCATGGCGTCGGATAACAATGTGAGCATTAGTACAGCTTCTGCTTTGACGCTAAAGGCACCTACCTTGCCCGGTGCAGGAAGAGAGCCTATGGTTGTGGGTACGGCATTTGCTTTGGACAAAGACCAGACTTCCGAACTTATCGAGGGAGAGACAGGTGTTTACAAATTGACCGTGACCAACAAAACGGCAGCTCCCGATGTGGAAAACTACAGCACTTATGCCCAAAGCCTGCAGTCCAGCACAGCGGCTAGGGTCAACGGAGCAGTTTATAACGCCTTAAAGGACAAAGCTGAAATTGAAGATAAAAGAGCTACATTCTACTAAGAATTGCTCTTTAAAGGATAAAAAAAGCCTCCCGACTGGGAGGCTTTTTATTTGCTTTCCGTTTCGTTCCACTTCATTTTATAGCAGATATGGGTGATTTTGCCTTTAGGGTCAACGGTGATTTCAAACCCCTGTTTGGTTCGGAAGTAGGCATCCCGAAGAAAGTACCACTTGCCATTTGTAAAAAAGAATTCCCGTTTGTCCGGTTTCCATTCCGCAATAGGGTAGATGTAGTCCAAGAGTACCTGAAAATGGGGTGCAGATTCCTGGTTTAAAATAAAATCCTCACGGATATAGCTGGTCAATTTGGGTAATGGGGTGTTCATTTGGATTTTTTCGAAAGGCTGCACCTCTCGGCCATTGTCTACCACAATAAACTCATGGATTTCGCTCTCCTTGTCACCATATAGGTTTTTGATTTCTTGGGTAATGTAGTACACATCGTGTTTGAGGATGTTTTGCACCGACTCCGAAGTAATCTTCTTGTAATTGGTGGTGCAACTTTGTTTGATAAAGTTGTTCAATCGTTGCGTTGTTTGTGGGTCATCTTGGCTAAAAGCGTTTGAACTGCCCAAAAGTAAGGCGCTTGCCAAAAGGTAGGTCATAGGTGTTTTAAAGATTGGGATCATAGTACACTATACTTTGATGAATATATCCCAAACATAAGGGCTACGGATGGATTTTTAGGGTGCCAATTGACGGATGCCCGTTTTGATCTGACGGATGAGGGGTTTGGGTTGATTTGAAGGGTTTAAGCTCTAAAAAATTTTCTTTAATTTGAAGCGTTGGACAAAGCAAATGGTATTGATATTTCAACTGTCGAAGACGCTATCACTATTCGGGTTTTAACAAAAAAACCCCAGTCTTTTAAGAACTGGGGTCTAGCAAACTATTGGTGTCTGATTATAATTTCGTAAGGGTAATTGAAGCTTCATATGTTCCTCCACATCCACCATCAGGGTTGAAATCTTCGAATACGATAGTAAACTCAGAATCATCAGTCAAATCATATTCAAAGTTGGACATTGCTGTTTGTCCAATGTCTCCTCCTCCAGCACAGCCAAGACCGCCCTCAGTAATACTTCCTGAAAAGTTCTGTATTTCTCCACAAACCAAGTCAAATGTGAATGCAAATGAAGCTCCAAATCCTCCTGGGTCGTAAATGAATTCAATTGTTCTAGATACTCCATTGGCCTCAACAAATACGCTAGGTTGTGAGAATGCATCATCGATTCCAAAAGGAGCGGAGCCACTATTTTGTGTAATTGAGTATTCTCCTACAAAATAGTCCTCAGGAACAGGGCAGATGACCAACGGTGTATATAAAAAAGGTGAACGTAAGAACGAGCCTGTCAATGTACCGGTATTATCGGCGAATGAGAATCTTCTGCCATCAGTAAGCACTAACTCAAACCTGATGGTAAATTGATCTCCACCAGTTATATCATCATTTGTTCTGTTCACATGGGCCAACATATCTGGTAATGTTGCCGTATAGGTAAATCTTGGAAGACCGAATGGACCATTGGTAAATGTGGTTGACGAAATCGTGGCAAATAGGGTTTCTTCAACGTTGGTACCCGGCCCTATCTCTTCTGTATTATCACGAAAACCCACATAAACTTCGACTTGATTCACAAGTTCACCATCTTCGGAATCTTGAACTTCGAGCTCTACAGCGAAATTTCCACTATCGTCACCAACTGGAAGTTCATTCGAGATTACAGTTATGGTTCGTAGTATTGCACCCCTTTCAGTACCAGCTGTGACCTGGTCTACCACGGTGTCACCCTCATCACAAGAAGAAACGCAAAGAGCAGCTCCTGAAAAGAGGAGTATTGTTATTTGTTTAAACCAATTTTTCATATTGTACGTTTTAAATTTTAGTTAGCAGGAGGGAAAGTGGGGCTAGCTGGGTTGGTATCCCAAAACACCTGCTGTGTCATAGTTTGTTTTTGTGTCAAAGATGGGTTGGTTACAACCTCACCTTGAGGGTAAAGAAAACTCCTTGGGAAAGGTCCAGGGTTGGGTTCCCAGTTAGGTAACACGGTGGTCGGATACCCCGTCATTCTGTAATAGTTGTAAGCTTCTGTCGCACCTCCATAAAGGGTGATAAAGTACTGCTCAGCAAAGATGTTCTCTTTTTCTTCACCAGTAGCGTCGTTAAAATTGGCTACTACATTAGCGATGTAACTTTCTATGGAAGCTTTATCCGGAGCAAAGGATAAATCTGCGGAGGGGTCTAAAGCACCAAAAGACATGACTTTATCAATTGATTTTTCCAGGGCATCGCTTAAAAAGGTTGCACGTTCTGAATCATTGTCGGCCATGGTGGCTCTCCAAAAATCTACGTAAGACGATAGAATGATAGGCTCTATGCCAGCACCGCCACCACCTTTACCCAATCCAACCTTTCCATCAAAAGCAGGATCTTCTGGATCTACGGCAAAATCGTTATCGTCAAATTTCCCTGCTGCAGGATACACACCTACGGCAGTACGCTCAAAGTTATCAGGAGGAGTACCTTGGTCGTTACCGTGGGAGCGACCCCAATAGCCATTAGGCACACTACAATACGTAAAGCCACCATCAATATAATGTTGGGGTGGTGTAGTTAAAGAACAGGCTAGTTTTTCTTCATCAGGTTCATCATCTGCTCCAGGAGTTTTTCCTACCTGTCTATAGAAATAATAGCGAATGCGTGGGTCATTATTGTTTAGCATCAATTCCATTAGCCAATTGGACTGGTAAATGTTGGCCCCTGATGGGGTGTAATCGTCGGCATAGTCAGGGTGACGGGTATCCGGTTGCAATTCGCTAGTGCCGTACTGGAACTGAAAGTCATCCGCAGGTGAAGAAATAAAGTTACCAGTGGCAATTACCTGTTTAAAACTCCCAACATCACCTGTCATCATATACGACTTTAACCTAAGGGTATTAATTAATTTCAACCATTTTGACGTGTCTCCTCCATAGAATAAATCGGTAGCTCCCAAGGTTTGGGGATTAGTGGCAAGTAATTCTTCGGCTTCATCCAAAATAGACATCGCAGCGGCATATATGGCGACTCCTTCGTCTAATTTTGGGGATGGAAAATCTTCTGGTTTTCCAGCTTCTCCCAAGGCAGCCTCACTAAGGTAGTCAACCAAAAGCATCAGCATATGCGCTTGAAGTGTTTTGGAAACGCCAACATGAAAGGAGTAATCAAGGTCACTGATTTCATCTATCGTTTCTAAGTTGGCAATGTTGGTAAACATTCCAACTCGAATATCCCCGTTTCCCACATCATTAAAATCACTACTATAAGTTCTTGCCCAAATGTCATCAAAAGTATCTCCAGGGTAGTTGTTAAAATAATTCCTACCAAACATATAATCGATTCGGGTCAGTTCGGCACCAATGTCACTAATCTCAGCCATATTGGAAGCGTATGCCAATTGTATCGAGTTCAGCAACAAATTTGGGTCTGCCTGATCGGCAGCAAGGTCATTGGGACTAACTCTTAAGTCCAATTCAGTCGTTTCACAGCTGATGAGCGTCACCCCTGTGATTAAGACTATGGTAATATATTTTAGAAAATTTTTCATAATACGTATATCATTAACTGTTGTTATTAGAACGATGCTCTTACGGTTAGACCATATCGTCTCTGGGATGGGCCGTTCATAAAGTCAAATCCTCTACCGTTTCCGATACCGACACCTGCTACGTTAGGATCAAAATTGGCACCATCAGGAGTATTATAGGCATCATACCAAAGGTTGAAGCCTTGCGCGGTTAAGGTCAAAGACCCAAATGGGGTGTTGTCCAAATACTTTTTGGGGAAGGAGTACGACAGAGAAACCTCCTGTAATCGGATGACTGAGGCATCATAAATCTTCATTTCTGCCGGTCCAAACAATAGGTTGTCAAAATAATAGGAAGAATTGTTGATTTGTTTGGTATTTACTTCTCCCGTATTTTGATTAACTCCTGGAATGATGTAAGTGTTTTCCCTGTCCACGGTTTCAGTAATCAAACCACGCCCCAAAAGGGTGGCTATAGTGCTGGACATGATATCCCCTCCCTTAACATGCTGGATTTGGAAACCAAGGTTCCAATTTTTATAGGAAAAGGTATTAAAGAAGTTCATGGTATAATCTGGAACAGCGTCTCCAATAATAGGGACATTACCCTCACTGTCCTGTTCCACAATAACGTAGTTACCCGCATCATTTACCAAGAAGTTTCCATTTTCGTCACGACCTACTGCGGTACCCACGATAGTTCCCAAAGACTCTCCTTTTATGGCAGCGTTGGCTCCAACAAACAGGGCAGTACTACCTGCGTAGAAAATGATATCCTCCTCTTGCTCCTCAACGACTTCCTCGTTAGCAAAGAAGTTTACCCTTGAGTTCCAGTTGAAGCCATCCTTTCCACCTCTAAAAATGTCGATACCTAAGTCGGCTTCGATACCTTTATTGCTGATTTGACCAATATTGGATTGAGTCAGGGTGAATCCGGTGGAAGGGGGGAGCGGTTGATTTACAATCAGGTCATCTGTTCTTCTGTCATAATAGGTGAAGTCCAGTGAAACCCTATTTTGCCAAAAACGCGATTCCAGTCCCACCTCGAATTCTTTTAAAAGTTCAGGTTTTAGGTTGGGATTCTCTTTGACGTTACCGACTTGGTTGGTCGTAATTTCTCCACCATCACCAAAAATCTGTGTATTTTGTTCTACCACACCAACAGTTGGATAACCTGTTGGGAAGTTGGCAGAGGTGGCATACCCTGCCCTTAGCTTCAGATAATTCAGGCCATTTTCACTTTGTAGTCCTTTGAAGGCGGTTGTAGGTAGGAAGGAAAGACTTACTCCTGGATAAGTAAGTGCCCTGTTTTCCCTGATCAAGTTCGATACCCAATCGGTTCTTGTATTCAAATTCAAGAACAGCATATTATCGTAGTCGAAGGATACTTGACCTAACAAACCAATAATGTTACGCTGTTGTGAAAACTGGATGGGCAGTTGGTTTTCATAGTTGAAATGCCTCTTGATGCCATAAACAATTTGACCCGTACTTGCCACCCCTTGTCGATCAAAGATGTCCGAACGAGCATTTGCACCAGCAATGAAGGTCATTCCAATTTTTTCAGAAAGATCGTAGTTGCCATTGAGGGCAACGTAGTGGTCCCAAATGGTATTATTGTTGTCGAATGTATCCAAGAAACCAAAAATGGCATCGGTAAATTCAACACCACCTCTGTTGGCCCCATTGATATTGCGTTCGTTGTAAAAATCGAGACCTGTTCTCCAGGTCAGTCCTAGATTTTCGTTGATTTCATAGTTTAATGAAGTATTGAAGTTAAACCTGTTGGTCAAGTTGTTGTAGGTAACATTCTTTGCTGTCCACCTTGGGTTGATAATATCATTTCCATTACGATAGTAGATACTGGAACCGTCCTCTGGCTGTTCAAATGGAAGTCCCATTAAATCTACACTCAAAGGCGTGAACAGAACGTTGCCAAACACAGAAAGTCCCAAGGAACCATTACCCCTACTGGCTGCAATGGGAGGGCTTTTCACATCACTACGGGCATAATTGGCCGTGGCCTGTATGGTAAATTTGTTTGATAGTTTTGATTTGCCACCTACAGAGAAGTTGAAACGATTCAAAGAGTTCCCTGGTGTAAAGCCTTCTTCATCCAAATACCCAATATTGGCATTAAAGGTGGTATTCCCATCCTCTGAGCCGCCGGCAATGTTCACAGAGGTGTTCATAGTGCGTCCGGGACGCATAAACTCTTCTACCGAATTATAAGGTCTCCACTCATATCTTTGATTAGCAAATTGCTGTGCTAAGGCACTTTGACCTGTATTGGGGCCTCCTGGGTTAAGAAAAGCTGAAGATGCGTAAGGATGCAATAAGGTACCTTGGTCGTCTATGGCAGCTTGGTTGCCCCATCCAGAAACGCCTGCACGGTCAAAACTAGGTCCCCAGTTACTGAAGAACCAGCCAAAGGATTGGTCAAAGCCGTTACCAAATTGTTGTTGGTAATCAGGTAAGGAGGCAAACTCGTTCGCAAAGTAAGACTGACTTACTGTTATCTCCGTCTTCTTCGGCCCTTTTTGAGCGGCCCCTGCTTTGGTGGTTACCAAAATTACCCCATTACGTCCCAATGTTCCGTAAAGGGTGGTAGCGGCAAGTCCTTTTAATACCTCTACGCTGGCAATATTATTAGGGTCTAAATCCAAGAAACGTGAAGGAGCAGGGTTGCCGTCCAAGAAGTTACCAGGTGCGTTGGTATCATTGCTAAAGGGTACCCCGTCAACAATAAACAAGGCCTGGTTGCTCCCACTAAAAGAGCTAAAACCTCTTACGGTAATGTTCGTACCTGACCCAGAGGTACCGCCTGCTGATGTGATTTGCACACCGGCCGCTTTACCATTAAGTACCCTAGCAACATCACCTTCGGATCGGTTTTCTATTTGATCAGCTCCAACGGAAGTCACAGCATAACCAAGTGCTTTTTTCTCCCGCTTGATGCCTTGAGCGGTTACAACCACCTCCTCAAGAGCTTGGGCATCTTCTTCCATTTGTACGTTAATTAAGTTTGATGCTCCAATGGTGCGCCTAGTTGGTTTTTGCCCTATGTAGGTGAATAGAAGCGTTTGTCCCACCTTTGCGGAGATGGCATAGTTTCCATCGAAATCCGTCTGCGTACCTGTGGAACTCCCTTCAACAACAATGTTGACACCCGGCAGGGGCAGTCCATTTTGGTCGGTAACTGTACCGCTAACATTCTTTTCTTGAGCCAGTGCCGCTGTAATGGAACAGCATAAAAACACCAACATCATCCAATAATTTCTCATTATCATAAAAATTAATTTAGAGTTAGTTTTTGCAATCGAGCAGGGGGAGGATGAATCTTTTTTGTAGGCTAATTCAAAAAATCTTCCGAAACAATGAAAACTAAAAAAATCGGAAAGAGATAAGATTTAGAGCCTCCACCCTGTGGATTGCGGGGTAAAAGAATGGAAAGTTGGAGGGAAGATTGTTAGCGCTTATTAACCTTTACTTATTTCCCGAATAGGATTTACGTTTACAAATTCGGCGAGAAACTGTGCTAGGCTGCGTTTTGCATAAACTCCTTGGGTGTAATCTTGGTCCTTTTTTTAAATGCCTTATAAAACGATACTCGATTGTTAAATCCACATTGGTAGGCGATATCGGAAATGGATTCAGAGGACTTTTTGAAATTGTTACAAAGCTTGTTTTTGGCCTCTTCAATCCGGTAGGTGTTGATGTAGTCGTAAAAGCTCATGTTAAAGTTTTCGTTGATTACTTGGGAGGCATGGTGTCTGGAAATATTGAGCATATTGGCGATATCGTCGAGGCGTAGTTCGTGGTTCAAATAAAGTTTTTGGGTGTCCATCAAATCCTCCAGTTTTTCCTTTAGTTCTTGTGAAAAGGCTTCGGACAATCCCGTTTTTTCATATTTGTCCTGTTTGGTGTGGGCAACTGAACGCTGACTTTTCGTTTTCAATAGGTGACGATATTTCAACAATAGGCAAGTGGCAATCAAATAAAACGGAAGTGGCACCGCAAATAGGAGAAAGGAATCCTCAAAGTTTGACCAACTGTAAAAAATTAAAAAGAGCGTGTACCCAAATAAAAATAGAAACAACGAAATGAAACTTTTGGTAAAAAGCTCCACCTTGTTTTTCTGAAAGAAATGTGTGTAATCCCAGAGTGACATAAGCAATCATTTTTGTCTTCGGGATTCAAATTGCAAAAAAGTAAAGTTTTATCGGGGTACCAATTGACGGATGCCCCTTTTGATCTGACGGATGGCCCTTCCCAGTCAACGGATGCATTTTGGGGGTATCAAAAAATCATCCGAGAATAGGGGATAACGGTGGAGTATTCTTTGCCCTTAAAATAGGCCATGGTTTTTTCATCTCCCGTAGCCAAAACAAAATCACCGCCCCAAGCGCCTAAACTTTTGATCATACCAAAATAGTCTGGAAAAAGTCGTTGCTTTACAGGTTGTTCCTGTAACACATCGGAAAGAAGGTTTTCATGTTTTTCCATCAAGGATTCAAAGCCCGCTAGGGTTGGGACTTCAATCATTCTATGGGTTATGGATGAAATTTCTTGGATGAGTTTGTTCCTATCAAACTGCCGGTTTTTGTAATTGGCGATGGCTTCTTTGCTGCTTTGTTTTTGGTTAAGGTGCACAAAATACAAGGAGTCCTTAAAAATGGGGTCAAAATCAATGGTTTCGACCTTTGGTTCACCATCCAAACGTTGGTAGGTGATGGGAGAATTGTGTTGAGCACAGGCGATATCGTAACCGCTTCCGCCAAAAGCATTCCATAACAATTGATAGGCATCCACTCGGGCCCATTGTGCCAAATTGTTGATTAAAGTGGATGAGGTGCCCAATCCCCAAGATCGTGGAAAGGTCAGACGGGTTGTTACCTCGAATCCGTCGCTATCCGTCAGCAATAATGGGTTTTGTGCGTTAGCCTCCAAAAGAAGGTTCGCCAACGTTTTGGACATGGCTTCATCCGAAGTGGCAACTACTTTTAAGTTGGCAAGATCAAACGTTGCGGAGAACCAGCTATGGTTATTTTCGTCCAAACTGGTCCACTCCAATACACCGGACGAAGTAGGGGTTACCTGTAGCGATTGCCCATAACTGGTAGGGATGGCCAGGCCAAGGGCACCGTCCAAAATAGCATATTCGCCTGAGAGCAAAAGTTTACCGTTGCTGTAGAATTCTTTCTTCATTCTTGGTTTTTGAGTGAAAGCAAAAGGAAATCACTGTTGTTATCCTTTATAAATTCCCTGATGGTACTTTCTTGTTCCTTGAACAGCTGCGCCAAAAGTGCAGTGGTCATATTTCCCGTTTTAAGCCAAATAATCTTTGGAGGTCCACCATATAAGGTATTTAAGTCAAAGAAATCCGCATCGAAGGTAACTATGGTGAAGTCATTGTCCTTGGCATATCTCCAAATTTCAAGATCCGATGCGTTTGTTAGGTTCAAATCTTTTACCGAATACGACTGAGGAAAAATGTCGGCTATGGTTTTCAGCAGTCGAAAAGATATGTTTTGATCAAAAAGTAATTTCACGAAGCGATGTTCAATTTCTTTTCACGATCTGCAGCAAAAGCAAGGCAAGCATTGATGTGTTGCTCGGTCAATTCGGGAAAGTCTTCGATTATGGCAGACTTTTCCATACCATTCGCCATCCAATTAAGCACATCATAAATGGAAATTCGGGTTCCCTTTAAGATGGGTCTTCCAAACCTTTTGTCTGGATTGATTTCGATATATTTTTCCAAATGTTCCACCTTAGTTTATTTTTTTGGACTCTGTTAAAGATACAAAAACAAGACGGTTATTTTTTGATGTTCTCCAATGCCTCCTTTACCGATGCATTGGTAACAGTTTTGTCCTTAAAATACGTGACCAATTCCTGTTTTTCACTTTCAGTGGCGCCCAATTGGTTGAGCATATTGAGCAAATGCATTTTCATATGCCCTTTTTGGATTCCTGTGGTGACCAAGCTACGCACAGCTGCAAAGTTCTGTGCCAGTCCGGCCACGGCCATGATCTGCATCAACTCCTTGGCGGTAGGGTTCTGTAAAATTTCCAAGGCCAACTTCACCAACGGGTGCAAAGAGGTAAGTCCGCCCACGGTACCCAAAGCCAAGGGAACCTCTATCCAAAACCTGAAAATACCATCCTCGACTATGGCGTGCGTCAAACTTGAATATTGACCTTCCCTGGCAGCGAAGGCATGCACTCCTGCTTCCACAGCCCTAAAATCATTTCCTGTAGCGAGCACCACGGCATCAATCCCGTTCATAATGCCCTTGTTGTGGGTAACGGCTCGGTAGGGCTCTGCCTTGGCAATGTTAACGGCCTGCACAAATTTTTGTGCAAATTCATCCGCTGGCATATCGTCACTCCCCAACTCGGAAACGGGACAACTGACCTCCGCCCGAACCAAGCAATCCGGCACGTAGTTGGAAAGGATGCTCATCACCACCTCTATATTTTTTTCCTCTTCGGTAAAGTCATTATGATTTTGGGCCTCTTCTTTCAGGGTTTTGGCAAATTGTTCCAGACAAGAGTTGATAAAGTTGGCGCCCATGGCGTCCAAGGTCTCAAAAGTACAATGGAGCTGATGGTACCCTTCAATCTTATCCGTGAGATTTCGAAGCACAATATCGTTGATGCCACCGCCCCGTTTTTCCATACTTTGCGTGATGGAAGCCACACTGGTAATCAGCTTAGGCCTTACACTATTGAAAAAATCGGTGAGCTTGTTTTGGTCACCCCGATACATAAAATGTACCTGCCCCACTTTCTCCGTTCCCAAGACCTCTGTTTTGAATCCGCCCCGTTCCAACCAGAATTTGGCCGCTTTACTTGCAGCAGCTACTACGGAACTTTCTTCAATGGCCATAGGAATGGCGTAGAGCCTATCATTAATCAAGAAATTGGGTGCAACCGCAAAGGGCAGATAGTAATTGGAAATGGTGTTTTCAATAAACTCATCATGCAATTGCTGCACTCTTGGGTCCGAGTTCCAATACTGCTGCAACAGCGATTTGGTCTGTTTGGGGTCTTTGGTGCAATTTGTCGCTATCCAATCAATTTTTTGGGTTTTGGACAATTTGGAAAATCCTTCAACTGGAGTGTTCATAAAGTTGGCTTAACGCTTTCAAATATACGGATATTGACCATTTACAGTAGAAAGCATTGTTTTTAAATCCAAAGGTTAAAATTTGTTGCAAACGCAACATCAAAATTTATTTTTCGGATAAATATTAGTAAACTTGGAAGTTGTTAAATCAAGAATGTGAGGTAGAACACCATCGAGACATTTTTGTTTGACCTTTTGACTGCAAACCAGTTGACTAAAACGTTTTTGGTTGTAAAACACATGTTTAATCAATTTATCACTTCATGAACAAACCGTCTTTTCTATTCCTTTTTCTTTTAGGATGTTTGACCTTTTCCACCGCACAAAAGAAAAAAATAACCCTCGAAGAGATTTGGGGAGGAGAATTTAGAACGGAATATATGGATGTCCTCCGCTCCATGAACAACGGTACCCAGTATACCATATTGAATACGGAACGTTCCCCAAGATCCAGTAGTTTGGACAAATACGACTACGAAACCTTGGAAAAAGTAGAGACCATTGTAGCTTCATCCGAAGCGGTACCCTATTTTTCTTCTTACACTTTTAGTGATGATGAATCCAAAGTACTGTTGGCAACGGAGGTAGAGCCCATTTTTAGACGTTCCCGCTTAGGTATCTATTATGTTTATGATATTGCTTCCAAGGATTTGATAAAAATCTCCGAGACCAAAATCCAAGAGCCCACACTTTCTCCGGACGGGAGCAAAGTGGCCTATGTGTTGGACAATAATCTCTATGTGATGGATTTGGCCAACCGTACCACCAAGCAGGTGACCACGGATGGCAATAAAGGAACCATTATTAATGGGGTGACGGATTGGGTGTACGAGGAAGAGTTTGGTTTTGTGCGTGCCTTTGAATGGAACAGCAACGGAACCAAAATCGCTTTCCTTCGGTTTGATGAAACCGAGGTTCCCCATTTTTCCATGGATTTTTACGGAACCGATTTGTATCCGTATCAATATGAGTTTAAATATCCCAAGGCCGGAGAGAAGAATTCCATCGTTACCTTGCACATGTACGATGTAGCATCTGCATCTATTTCTAATGTAGATTTGAATGACCCTTACTACATTCCTAGAATCAAATGGATGCACAATCCCAATCATTTGAGCGTCCAAACGTTGAACAGGCATCAAAATGTACTGCAATTACATGCAGTGGATGCCAAAGACAATTCCGTGACAATATTACTGGAGGAAAGTGATAACGCCTACGTGGATATTGACGACGACCTTACCTTTTTGGATGACGATAGTTTTATTTGGACCAGTGAGGCAGATGGATACAATCACCTTTACCTTTATGGAAAGGACGGCAAATTGAAGAACCAAATTACCGACGGACCGTGGGAAGTCACGAGGTATTACGGATATGATGAAAAGAACGACCGTATCTTCTATCAATCCGTGGAAAATGGTTCCATCAACCGTGGCGTTTATAGCATTTCCACCAAAGGAAAGCGCAAGAAAGCATTATCCACCGAAGCTGGGACGAATTCCGCAGCCTTCAGCAGTGATTTTACCTATTACATCAACACCTATTCCAGTGCCATGACTCCTTACCGATTTACCTTGCACGATGCATCCGACGGGAAACTGGTCAAGGAAATCAAGGACAATTCAGCTTTGCAGACAAAACTGGAAGGATACGAGATTTCACCCAAGGAGTTTTCCACCATCAATGTGAATGGGTACGACCTGAATATGTATATGATCAAACCGGCTAACTTTGATCCGAATAAAAAATATCCACTTTTCATGTTCCAATACAGTGGTCCAGGTTCACAGCAAGTATCCAATTCGTGGATGGGCAGCAACGATTACTGGCACCAGCTCTTGGCTTCCGAAGGCTATATCGTGGCCTGTGTGGATGGTCGTGGGACCGGGTTAAAAGGACGCGACTTTAAAAAAGTGACCCAAAAGGAGTTGGGCAAATATGAGGTGGAAGACCAGATTGCGGCAGCCCAACAATTAAGTGGCCTATCTTATATTGATGAGGACAGAACTGGAATTTGGGGATGGAGCTATGGCGGATTTATGTCCACCAACTGCTTGCTCAAGGGCAACGATATCTTTGAAATGGCCATTGCCGTGGCACCGGTTACCTCATGGCGTTTTTACGATACCATTTACACGGAGCGCTACATGCAAACGCCCCAAGAAAACCCAACAGGTTATGACGATAACTCGCCATTCAATTATCCAGAGTTGTTGAAAGGGGATTATTTATTGGTTCACGGTTCTGGGGACGATAATGTCCATGTGCAGAACACCATGCGCATGATCGAGGCGTTGGTTCAGGCCAACAAACAATTCGATTGGGCTATTTATCCCGATAAAAACCACGGTATTTATGGGGGCAACACGCGACTGCACCTCTACACCAAAATGACCAACTTCGTTAAGGAAAAACTTTAAAAATCTAACCAATACCAATTCAATATGTCAGAAGTATCCAAACCAGCAGAAGAACAACAAATGTTTGGACATCCCAAAGGGTTGTTCTACCTCTTTTTTGCCGAGCTATGGGAACGTTTCAGTTTTTATGGAATGCGGGCGTTGCTTACGCTTTATATGGTAGAGGTCATATTTGCGGCCTTGATGGAACGCGATTATGCCACCGCGGCGGTGTACTCTTCCTACGGCTCCTTGGTGTATGCTTCCACGGTAATCGGCGGACGCATTTCCGATAGCATATTGGGCATGCGCCGTTCCATATTTTTAGGAGGAATATTGATGTCCTTGGGGCACTTTGTCTTGGCCATTGAAAATAACATCACCTTTTTCCTTGCCCTTTCCCTGATCATTGCCGGGAATGGATTCTTCAAACCCAATATATCGACTTTCGTAGGTTCTCTCTACAAAGATGGTGACCCCAAAAAAGACTCCGGTTTTACCATTTTTTATATGGGAATCAATATCGGGGGATGGGTGGCACCTTTGCTTTGCGGATATTTGGCTGCCAAATATGGTTGGCATTACGGATTTGGCCTGGCAGGAATTGGAATGCTTACAGGTCTGATTGTCTTTTGGAGCGGAATCAAAAACAATGTGTTCGGCGATAAAGGTCTCCCTCCGGAGAACGGAAACATCGATAAAAAGGTGTTTGGACTCAAACAAGGCGTACTTGTTCCTGTATTGGCCTTTGCATCTGTGCCGGTAATTGCCTATTTATTGTCCGCTTATAAAGCTCTGGGCGCTGAAGGAACTTTTTTTGACGACCAAAACATCGTCAATGTTATCTTTAAATTGATTGGATTTTCTATTTTGGTGTACTTGGGTTACATCATGTACAAGGCTACTTTGGAAGAACGTAAAAAACTCTTTGTAGCGGTTTTGATTACCTTTTTTATGACCATTTTCTGGGGTTTTCATGAACTATCCGGTAGCGTGATTACTCTCTTTGCAGCGCGAAATGTGGATTTGGAAGGCATCATGTCGGCCTCCCAGACCAATTCGTTGAACTCCATGTGGATCATCATTTTGGCTATCCCCATTTCCCTGATGTGGCAATGGTTGTCCAAAAAGAAACTCAACCCACGAACTCCCTATAAGTTTGGAATGGGACTTTTGTTTGCTGGTATCAGTTTCTATGCTTTGGCGATAAGTGGCGCCAGTGCGAACGAAAATGGTTTCGTTCCGTTCACGTATCTACTGTTGATGTACTTCTTGTTATCCGTTGGGGAATTGTTCATGTCTCCCGTAGGATTGTCGAAAATCACCGATTTGTCTCCCAAACGTATCGTTGCCTTTATGATGGGAGTTTGGTTCCTGTCCTCCGCATTTGCCTTTCAGGTGGTGGGCTTTATTGGAAAGCAATTGGCCATAGAAAGTACGGATGCCGATATCAGTGGGTTTAGTACCCTAAACATTTACACCGATGGATTTATGCTCATCGCTGAATATTCTCTAGGAGCAGGACTTTTGGTCATTTTGGCTTCGCCATTGATCAAAAAGTTGATGGGCAACGTCCATTAAACTCTTTAAAATTTAAACACATAAAATCCCTTTTCACCCGTGTAGTGAAAGGGGATTTCTTTTTGGGCACAAGTGGATTTCCACTTTGCGATCAAACTAGGGTAGTTGCTGCCATCCGCTAGCACAGTTTTGGGTTGTAGGGAATCCAGCAATCGCTCCAAATGGAGTTTTGGTGATAGCGTCAACAAGAGGTAATCGGGATGCTTTTCCAAAGGAAACAACGCTGTGCTATCCACAATTACCAATCTTTTTTCACCCAAAATGTAGCTGTTTTTGAGTTTGGAAGTGTCCGAGGTTCGGATGCGTTCCGCCACAGCATAATCGTTGGCAATGTTTCCCATGTTTGTAGGGTTTGAAGTGAGGATGGAAAGCGAATCTCCCAACTGATGCAACACCACCGAATTTCGCGAGCGATGGGCGAGTATGACCGCCTCCTTTCGCAGTGTTTGAAGGTTGTTCCAGATACCCCAACTTTGAAACAGGACAACTCCACCAAACAGAATTAAAGCTGTTTTTCTGATGGGTTTGGACAGAAATACCACTGCCGAAATTATGATGACATATCCCAAAAGCAGCTGCACCGAATCAAAAGGAATGTCCTTAATAATAAAACCTTCTTGCTGCGCTACCCATCCTACAATGGCGTTCATGATGTGGATTACCCAGTTAAAAGCATTGACCAAAAATTGGGGCAATGCGTTCAAGAGTGCCAAAGCAATAACTAGAATGCCAAAGCCCAAAATCAACCCCAAAAAAGGAATAATGAGCAGGTTGGAAATAAAAAATAAGGCCGGAAATTGATGAAAGTAGAACAAACTAATGGGTAGAACGCCCAATTGGGCCGCAATGCTCACCGATAGCAATTGCCACGTTTTCCGGACAATAAGGTTTTCGGGAAACCAGAAGCGTTGCAGTTTCGGATAGATCCAAACGATGGCAAATACCGCAGCATAACTCATCTGAAACCCCACTTGAAACAAGAACAAGGGCTTTATCAACAAAATGAAGAGCATGGAGAGCGCAATAATATTGAAGGAACTCGTAGGACGGTTGAGATAGAGGGCATAAGCTACGAACGAAAACATGGTTACGGCCCGGAAGATGGAAGGAGAAAGTCCTGCCACAAAAGCATACGCCCAAAGCAATAGCACCACCAATACCAACTTCAAGGTTTTACCTTTAGGTAAACGCTCCAATGGAACCAATAAAAATTCCAAAATGAAAAGGATAATCCCCACATGAAGTCCGCTCACGGCCAATATATGTACCGCGCCTGCATTCTTATAATTATTGTAGGTATCCTCAGAAATATCATCGCGTTTGCCCAATAATAAGGCTTGAATGACTGCCATTTCATCCGTCCCAAAGGCTTTCTTTTTGAGCTTGGAGATGATGTGTTCCCTAAAACGGGAGGCGTGTCCAAACAAGGTATTCGAGTTTTTTTCCGTTTTAAGGATGGACGGATAGTTGGTCCTGATTTGATGCTGGATGCCCTGCTTTTGTAGATAACTTCGGTAATCAAACTGGTAAGGGTTCAACGGTGGTCGAATGTTTTCAAGCGATGCATGAACCAGCAATTCATCATCAATTTCTAGCGGATGCAAAAGGGAATCTGGTGTTAGACTCAATAGTAATTTTCCAGAGGCCCTTTTCTTGTCTGCAGAAATAACTTTGGCTACATAGCGATGGGAATAGGCATTGGGTTTTAAAGCTTCTTCCACTTTAAAGTGCCAAACCTTTGGGTGTTCCACATCTAACTGGCCATAATAATTGGGCATACCCTTGTTGGTGGACATACCCACAACAAAAGTGCCCAACGCAACTGCAATGATGGCGACAAGTGACTCAACATACGGGAAGCCTGAGCTGGATTGTTTTTTGCTGGTCCAGTATAGCAGAGGCAGCAATACAACCGTTGCAATCAAAGCCAAAAGTGGAGTCACTTCCGCATAAAAGCCGATACTGATCCCCAAAATAACCCACACGGTGAGCTTGATGGACACAAAATTAAGCTGACGCACTTTACAAGATGCGCATGGCCTTTACAAAAGCGCTGTTCCAGTATCCTTCCCGTAATGAGGATACCAGCACGCCTCGTGAGGTTGTGGCGTGAATAAATTTAATGTCCCTTCCATCAACATCAACCACCAATCCAACATGGTTGATGCGTTTTCCGGTTTTGCTCGTCTTGAAAAAGAGCAAATCGCCCTTTTCAACATTGCCGACCCCGATTTTTTGTCCCTCCAGGGCCATCTGGTAGGAGGTGCGTGGGAACATAATGTCGTTTTCCTTTAAGGAAACATAGACCAAACCAGAGCAATCCATGCCTCGTTTGGTGGTTCCCCCATACTTGTACCGGGTTCCAGAATAGGACATCGCCGTAGAAATAATGGCTTCTGCCTTTGCATTTTTTCGCCCCTCTTTTTTGCGTGTGCGTTCAGGGGAAGTGTCTCGTGTGGACCCCTCTACCGTTACGGTTCGGGTCTTGCTGTAGGTGCGTCGTTTTTTGCCGGGGCCACAGGCCATAAGGGCAAAAAACAATAGTAAGATTATGGTTTTACGTAACATCCAAGAATAGATTTACTTTCTTGGATGATAAAACTACACATTTTTCACAATTAATCGAGCAGCTAGTTCACTGGCCCCTTTTCCGCCCAGTTTTTCCTTGAGTTCGACGTAGTCGGATAGTATTCGCTCGCGCTCTGGACCATCCACAATCTTGGTAAGCTCTGCTTTGAGCTGTTTGGTGGTCAAATCATTTTGAATGAGTTCCTTCACCACTTCTCGTTTCATGATCAGGTTGACCAGCGAAATATAATCCAAGGTAATAATGCGCTTCGCAATCTGGTACGAAATCCAGTTGCCCTTGTAGCAGACCACTTGTGGCACTCCAAAAAGGGCGGTTTCCAAGGTTGCCGTTCCACTTGTGACCATGGCGGCGTGGGAGTGTTTGAGCAGGGTGTAGGTTTTGTTGGAAACGTATTCCACTTTGTCACCTTTCAAAAAAGGCGTGTAAAAATCATCTGGGAGACTTGGCGCGCCCGCAATCACAAACTGGTACTCCGGAAAGTCCTTTTTTATGGATAGCATGATCTCTAACATTTTTTGCACCTCCTGTTTTCTACTTCCTGGCAATAGGGCAATAATGGGCTTTTTAGGGTCTAAACCGTTCTCCTTTCTGAAGGTTTCGTTGTCTTGCAAGGGAGTGTTCTCGATGGCATCAATAAGGGGATGGCCTACAAACTGAACAGGGTAGCCGTGTTTTTTTTCATAAAAATCCTTTTCAAAGGGAAGGATAACGTACATCTGGTCGATATCCCGTTTGATTTTGGAAATCCGTCCTTCTCGGGACGCCCAAATTTGGGGTGAGATGTAGTAATTGGTCTTAAACCCGTTGGCTTTTGCCCATTTGGCAATCCTAAGGTTGAACCCCGAGAAGTCGATAAAAATAACTACATCTGGATGGAACTTTTGGATATCCTCCTTACAATAGGCAATGTTCTTAAAAATTGTTGGGATGTTAAGGATGACCTCCAAGAATCCCATAAAGGCCATATCCTTGTAATGCTTGGCCAATTGGCCCCCGGCCTGTTGCATCAAATCACCGCCCCAACAACGGATTTCTGCAGCACTGTCCTCTTTTTTGAGTGCCTTGATCAAATTGGACCCGTGCAGGTCGCCCGATGCTTCGCCAGCGATGATGTAATATTTCATGGGTAAGTGTCCAAGTTCAAAATTCAACCATCAATTTCAAAACCAAAGGTTTAAGCCATTACTTTGTAGGCCAAAATAACCAGTGCCGTAACCAGGGTGGCCAGCATAACGCCTTTGGCGCGTTGGTCCCGTTTGATGCGCAAAAAACCAAAGAAGGCTACCAAATTCAAAATGGCGCCCAACGCCAATAAACTGCCAATATGACCTTGCTCCACGGCAGCATTAAAGGTGGTGGTTACCCCCAAATCGGAAAAAAGGAGTATGTACAGCAAAGTACCAAAGGTATTGGCTATGATTCCTACAATAAATCCTATGATGATTTCTTTTCTATTGTTCATTTAAGTTCCAGTTGTTTATTTGTGGTATGGCGTGATGCGCGGTTAGGTCGAATTGGGTGGGTACTACGGAAATAAAACCGTTGGCCAAGGCCCATTCGTCGGTGTCCTCCCCCTTGTCCAAAAGCTCAAATTCACCCGTGAGCCAGTAGTAATCCTTTCCGGACGGACTGGTCCGTTTGTCGAACTCCTCCTTCCAATTGCCTCTAGCCTGTCTGCAGATACGAATTCCCTTTGGTTCGTTTTCTGTCTTTGGAATGTTTACGTTCAATACGGTCCCTTTGGGAATACCGTGGGTCAGTGCCTCCAACACAATTTTTTTGATAGCGCCGAGTGCAGGCTCAAAATTGGCGTCCCAAGAATAATCGCAGAGGGAGAAGCCGATGGCGGGAATCCCTTCGATACCAGCTTCGATGGCCGCACTCATGGTACCCGAATAAATTACGTTAATGGATGAATTGGAACCATGGTTAATGCCGCTTACGCAGATATCCGGCTTTCGGTCCAAAATCACGCGAAGTGCCAATTTTACACAATCGGCCGGGGTTCCGCTACAACTATATTCGCTTGGGGCACCTTCTTTATGGTCCACGACCACCTTTTTGGAAAAGAGGGTGCTGTCCACCGTAATGGCGTGTCCCATGCCGCTTTGTGGACTGTCCGGAGCCACCACCACCACTTCACCGATCTCTTTCATGGTGCGTATGAGCGCCCTTAGGCCGGGAGCTGTAATTCCATCATCATTGGTGACCAAAATAAGCGGTTTTTCCATCTCGGATAATTTAAGCTATAAAAATACGTTTTTCATAAGGATATGAAGGCCTGGGCGTTTAACAAAAAATTAAATCCGCCTGAAAGGACTGGCACGGTTTTTTCTGTATCTTAGGGAATTCATACAAGTAGAAACGAAGGAAGATACAATGAAGATTTGACAGTATGAGGTCAGATTGTTTCGTTCCGGAAAAATCAGATTATGAAAAAGAACTTTATTTTGGCACTTTTGGTTATTCTTGTCGCAGTCGCCTCCTGCAGCTTTACCAACAAGTCTTTTGATAACGATGACAAGGATAAATTTTTATTGGAATTGATTTCCTACGTATTGGAAAGGGGCCATTATGAGCCCAAAGAGGTGAACGACACCTTTAGTTCCAATGTTTTTGATGACTTTATAGAGGTCATCGACCCCACCAAGCGCTATTTCTTGGAAAGCGACATCAGGGAGTTTGAAAAATACCGCTTCATGATCGATGACGAGATCAGAAATACGGATATCGAGTTTTTCAATGCCGTATATCAAAGGTTGATGGTCCGTATGGATGAGGCCAAGGAAATCTACAAAGAAGTCCTCGCCCAACCATTTGATTACAGTATCGATGAAACCATCGAGATCGATTACGATAAGCAAGAGTTTGCAACCAGCAAAAAAGAACTCAAAGAACGTTGGAGGAAACAATTGAAATACAATACCCTCAACGTATTTGATGATAAAATCGATAACCGAATTGCCGATGCCAACGCCGATGGCAGTCTGAACGCCGACACAGTGATGGCTTTTAACGAGATTCCCAGTTCCATAGATAAGGCTGCAATTGAGGAGGAGGCTAGGGAGGTCACCAAAAATACCTTGGATGAATTTTTCGACTTTGTGGACGATTTGGAACGCAAAGATTGGTTCGTACAGTATTTGAATACCATTGTAGAGGAATTTGACCCGCATACCTTTTATTTTGCTCCCGAGGAAAAGGAGCGTTTCGATATTGGAATGTCCGGAAAGTTTGAAGGAATCGGTGCACGATTGCAAAAGAAACCTGAAGGGGCCAAAATAGTTGAAATTATTTCTGGGGGTCCCGTTTGGAGAGACCAATCCTTGGAGGTTGGAGATCAAATCCTAAAAGTGGGACAAGATGGCGAAGAGCCTATCAATATTGTGGGAATGCGTTTGGAAGATGCCATTAAATTGATCAAGGGCCCAGAAGGTACCGTGGTTGATCTTACCGTTAGGAAAGTGGACGGCACGATTGAAACCGTTTCCATTACCCGCGATGTAGTGGAATTGGAGGAATCTTATGCAAAATCTGCGACCATTGACGCTGGGAACGAAAAATTTGGATTGATCAATCTCCCAAAATTCTATGTTGATTTTGAGGATTATTCCGAAAGAAATGCAGCGACCGATGTTGCCAAGGAATTGGAACGACTCAAAGAGGCCGGTGCCGAAGGAATCATTCTCGATCTCCGTGACAATGGAGGAGGATCTCTGAAGACTGTGGTGGAAATGGCAGGATTGTTCATTAAGGATGGTCCTATCGTTCAAGTACGTTCTTCGGGTCAGCGAAAAGAAGTCCATGAAGACAAGGATGAGCGTATCCAGTGGGATGGTCCCTTGGTCATCTTGGTGAATGAATTGTCTGCCTCTGCCTCCGAGATATTGGCAGCTGCCATGCAAGATTATAAACGAGCGGTCATCATAGGGAGCAAACAAACCTTTGGTAAGGGAACCGTTCAAAACGTGATTCCTTTGGATGGCATTGTTCGAGGAAACGAACACGGTGATTTGGGAGCCATCAAACTAACGACCCAGAAGTTTTACCGAATCAATGGAGGCTCCACACAGTTGGAAGGTGTAAAAAGTGATATTGTAGTTCCAGACAGATATAGCTATATCGATTTGGGTGAGCGCGATCAGCAGAATCCATTGGGTTGGGATAAAATCACACCAGCCGACTATGAGGTTTGGGACGGTTACATTGATTTTGACGATGCTGTAAAAAAGAGCAAGGACCGTATGGCCACCAACGAACAAATTAAGCTTATCGAAGAAAATGCCAGATGGGTGAAGGAGCAACAGGATGAAAACCTGATTTCCTTGAGATATGACGATTACATCTCAAAGGAGCAAGAAGCGAAAAAACGCGCAGAAAAGTTTAAGAGCCTGAGGGATTACGATTCCAAGTTATCGTTCAGTTCCTTGCAGTACGAAAAGGAATTGTTCACACAAGATTCCGTGCTTCGTGAGAAAAGGAACAGATGGCACCAAGATTTGGCTAGGGATATTTATGTGGAAGAGGCCGTGAATGTGCTTAGAGATCTTCATCAAAACAATATCAAAAAGAAGGAGAGCGAACTGGCCAGTGTCAATAAAGGATAAACTGACCACATCATACGAATGCAAGCCAACTCAAAATGAGTTGGCTTTTTTATTTATTTTCGCCCCAATTCAAGCGACTTAGGCATCAAATGAGAAAAAGAACGATTTATACCCTGCTCATGTTGGTTTGTATTGTGGGTTTTTGGCTATTCGAAAACTTTTATACGCCGGCTACTTATTCGGATCCAAGCAAATCCAAGGCGAATATGGCTGCTTCCGGGTTTTTACCGAGTTCCACAACGGGTGAAATCGTAGAGCATTCGTATTATACCTTGTCCTATAGTGAACCGCACGAACAAGCCGAATGGGTGGCTTATACCCTCAAACAAGAACATTTGACCTACGACGATAGGGAACGTCCTTATTTTATAGAAGACCCCAAAGTAAGTACAAGGTCGGCCGACTGGCGCAATTATCGAGGGTCTGGATATGATCGTGGACATTTGTGCCCGGCAGGTGATCGCCGCTTTTCGGAACAGGCCTACAATGAAACTTTTTATACCAGTAACATAAGCCCGCAGGACAGGGATTTTAATGCAGGTGTTTGGAACCGATTGGAACAGAAGGTCCGCTATTGGTGCAAGAAATATGGTGATTTGATGGTGATTACGGGGGGAGTGTTGGAAAATGACCTTCTGGAGATAGGCGATGAAGATGTGGATGTGCCCAAATCCTATTACAAAATTGTGATGCGCGGTAAAGCCAAAGATGCCAGAGCTTTGGGTTTTTTGATACCGGCCAAGGAAAGTCAGCAACCCTTGGAGCAGTTTTTGGTACCTATCGATGAGATCGAAAAAAGAACGGGCATCGATTTTTTTGAAACGCAGGCGCAGGACTGGCAGTCCAACATCGAGTCCGAAGTGAAGGGTAGGGATTGGAAGTTCTAGATACCGTCCTTCAATCGGTTTGAGTCCAGTTTTAGGAAGATGAACAACAACATCGTAAAGAAAATGAGTCCAGAACCACCATAGCTAAAAAATGGCAAGGGCACGCCAATGGTGGGCAATAATCCAATGACCATTCCAATGTTGATAAAATAGTGGAACACCAAAATGGAAATCACTCCATAGCCATACATGCGGCTAAAATCACTTTTTTGCCGCTCCGCAATATAAATCAATCGTAAAAAGAACAACGAGAACAATAGGATAACGGTTGAGGTGCCCAGAAAGCCCCATTCTTCTCCTACCGAGCTGAAAATATAGTCGGTGTGCTGCTCGGGTACAAAATCGCCCTTGGTTCGGGTACCTTCCAAAAATCCCTTTCCGGTAAAGCCGCCAGATTCAATGGCTTTTTCGGATTGATAGGTATTGTAGCCGATTGTTTTTCGGATTTCATCCAGTTTTTCCTCATCCTTTTCCAAACTCAACCAAAGGGCAAAGCGGTCGCGGTGACGCTGTTCAAACACATTTTCGAACACGAAATTTACAGATAGCGAAAAGAGGATAGCAACTACAATGACTCCCAAGACTGGCAATATGGGAATCTTTACGGAAGCCTTTTTGAAGGTGTAGACAAGCAGTGTCAAAATAACCAGTCCAATGGCGACCCAAACAGTGCCAAACATTAGGGTGGTTGCAAATAGGACTACAGCGAAAATGAGGATACCCAAATAATATATGGGGAATCCTTCCCTAAAAAGGACAAAAAACAGGGAAAAATAGATGAGGGAACTCCCCGGGTCGGGCTGGGGAAGTATCAGCACAGCTGGCAACAGAATAATGACCAAAGCATATATCTGGTGTCTTCCGGTGCGGATGTCAGTTTGGATATCGCTCAAAAATTTGGCCAGTGCCAGCGACGTTCCAACTTTGGCCAACTCGGAGGGTTGGAGGTTAAAAAAACCTAAATCATACCAAGAAGTTGCCCCTGCAATGGTTTTACCAAAGACGAAGAGTCCCAGCAACAACACGATGGACACAATGTAAAAGATGGATGCAAATCGTTCAAAGAATTGTGACTCCACAAAAAGGACAAATAAAATACCCAAGGCTGCCAGTCCGATAAAAAAGAGCTGTTTTCCATAGAGCGTGGAAAAATTGAAAAGGGAGATGTCTGCTTCCCCTACGGAAGTAGAGTAGATATTGAGCCACCCGATAAATACCAAGAGGGCGTAGAGGATGACGGAAACCCAATCCAACCTTCCGAAAGGTCCTCTACCAGACATATTCGTTGATTTCAAAGGGTTCACCGCTGTACGGCTTGGCATACTCGTGCTCCAACGTTTTTTCCAGCATTCGTTTTTCCAAATCTTTTCTGGTGATTTCTCCTTTGATATACTTTTCAATCAATAGGGAAGCGATATGTCCAGCATAACGGGCACCATAATATCCATTTTCAATGTAAACCGCTAAGGCGATCTGTGGGTTCTCCACCGGGGCAAAGGCTACAAAAACGGAGTGGTCCGTTAGCTGCATACGTTCACCATCCACGCGTATGTAATTCTCAACCGTACCCGTCTTTCCGGCAATATCGATCCCTGGAATTTTGAGCCATCTGGCAGTACCGTAATTGTAAACGTTGGCCATGCCCTCGATTACAGGGTCAAAATGTTTTCGGTCGATGGTTGTGTAGCGGGGCTCGGTATATTCGGGGTTAATGTCACCTTTATTACCTATACTTTTGATAACGTGCGGTGTGTAAAAATAACCACGGTTGGCAATAGCAGCCGTCATATTGGCCAGTTGTAAGGGTGTGGCAGCGATTTCGCCTTGGCCAATGGAATTGGAAATAATGGTGGAAGCAGCCCATCGGCCATTCCCATACCATTTATCATAATAGGCCACATCAGGAATTCTACCAGGGGCTCCGGTGGGAAGGTCGGTGCCCAAGAAATCGCCCAAGCCAAAGCTTTTCATATGCTTTTCCCAAACGGACATTCCTTCGTCCGTGGTATTATATTTGTCAAAAATCTTCCTAAAAACCCCGGCAAAATAGGCATTACAGGATTGGTAGATGCCAGAATTCAAGTCGCGGACACCACCTCCGCAATGACAGCCCCTCAAGGTGTTGCCAACGTAAAACCCATGATAGCATCTAAAATTGGTATCTTCATCAATCACACCTTCTTGAAGACCGATCAGCGCATTTAGGGTCTTAAAAGGCGAACCTGGTGAAGGTTGTGCCAAAATGGAACGGTCCCAAGTGGGTTTGGCTATGGTATCGTAATGTAACTTGCTGTAGTTTTTGGAACGTTCGCGACCTACCAATAGGGCGGGGTCGTAGGTGGGTCCCGATATCATCGCCAATATTTCCCCGGATTTGGGCTCAATGGCCACAATACCACCGCGTTTACCGTGCATCAATTTTTCCCCATATTCCTGCAAGGTCTTGTCCAAGGTGATATGGATTTCCTTGCCTTGTTGCGGCAGTGTATCCAATTTCCCATCTTTATAAGGTCCAATATCCCGATTAAAGCGGTCTTTTTGGATGTGTTTCACACCTTTTTGTCCCCTAAGGATTTCCTCATACTGCTGTTCAATACCAGTTCGCCCCTTTAACTCTCCTGCAACATAGTAAGGGTTGTTCTTAAGGTCCCACTCGTTAACCTCACTGATATACCCCAAAACATTGGCGGCACTTTTGGTGTTGTAATAGCGCAACGACCTTTTTTGGATATAAAAACCGGTAAAATGGCGCATTTTTTCCTGAAGCTTGGCATAATCCTCCTTGGAAAGTTGGGGTACCAAAACCGATGGGAGCCGAGGGGAGTACCTTCGGGCTTTTTCCATTTTGGAAAGAAACTCAGGTTTGTCAATGCCCAGCAGGCTACAGAATTCAATTGTGTCCAATGGTTTTACCTCCCGTGGGATGACCATCACATCATAAGCCGGTTGATTGCCCACCAAAAGTTTGCCGTTCCTATCGTAAATGTAGCCGCGTTCGGGATAGTCATATACTTTTTTGATGGCCGGATCGTCCAGTATTTGGTCCGGCGAAAAACGGAACAATTGCAAATAGGAAAGCCTACCGATAAAGGTAAATCCTATGAGCACAATAATGGAGGATAGCAATAATTTTTTCATGACCAATCTAAATTCTTGGGCGTCAATATATACCCAACGATAAAAACTACGTTTTTATTCGCTCTTTGGACTAAAAAGTGAACTGAATAATACACAAAGTATTAAAGTTACCATGCCCGTAGCAAGAACTTTTTTCAAAATTAATAGGATATGGGCGATACTTAAAATTTCAAACGAAAAGAATATCAAATGATGTAGTATCACCAATAGGGCCAAAAAGGTGACCCGTTGTACCTTGGTCGTATTTTTAAAACTGAAACTTTGGAAATCATAGTTCACTCCAAAACAAAAGCGCATGATCGACGGTCGGGCATAGGCAATGGTTACGGAAGCCAGTGCATTGAGCGCCAAGGTGTCCGAAAAAATATCGATGACCAGCCCCAACAAAAAGGCGCTCAGTATAAAAACGGCCCTATTTCCTTTGATGGGATACCAATAAAAGAAGATTACGTACACAAAGGGATTGATGAACCCTAAAAAGTTCAGGTTGTTGAAAATGAGCACCTGCGTGATGACCAGCAGTACAAAACGTAAGATATTTATGATTAGGGTGCTGCTCATTCTATTGTCCTTGATTCAAGTTCTTCGATTTCTTCCCTTTCCTTGTTCTCGATGAGATATACATTTTTGATGTTGGCCATATCTGAAAACAGTTCAACATCGATATTATAAAAGCTTTGGGAAGCGTTCAGGTCGTATTTTTTGATGGTTCCAATAGGTACATTTTCCGGAAAAATGCTGGACATTCCCCCTGTAACAATGGTGTCGCCTACGACTACCGGAACCAATCGGGGAATATCGATAAGCTGGACCACCCTGTAATTTTTCGCATCCCAAATCAAGGAGCCGAAGTATTCTGTACCCTTAATTTTTGCGTTGATATTGGATTTGGTGTTGAGCACGCTTTGCACGGTGGCAAAGTTGGTCGAAACGTTTTCCACGATACCTAAAATACCATCTGTGGTGATTACCCCCATATCCTGATGAACGCCGTCTTTTTCCCCTTTGTCAATGGTCACATAATTACGAGGGGATGTAAAACTGTTCTTGATGAGCTTGGCGTTGAGCACTTGGTATACGGCCAAAGTGGAATCCAAGGGGGCTACGCTGTCATCTTGGGCATTGAACAGCATTTTTCGCAGCCGTTGGTTTTCCTCAACCAATCTTTTGTTTTCCTTTTTTAAATTGAAATAGGAAGAAACATCGGCCCCAGCACCATAAATACTTCCGGACACCCATCGTGAAGAATTAAAGAACTTGGATTGATGGTAGGAATGCGATCGGATGGTCATCACCAAGGCGATAAACGCAAAAAACACATATAGGAATGTATTTCGGTAGCGTAAAACAAAATTGATGATGCGTTGCATGCAATCGTATCGTTAAGAAGGTTTTTCAACTCCTTGAAGGTAATAGAACCGGAGGTAATACGGCACTATTTTATCAAAATACTTTTATAGCGTTCCAAGTTTTTGAGCGCAATCCCTGTACCGCGAACAACAGCTCTCAATGGATCTTCGGCAATGTAAACAGGTAGGTCGGTTTTTTGTGAAAGCCTTCTGTCCAATCCGCGGAGCATAGAACCACCACCTGCCAAATAGATCCCGGTATTGTAGATATCGGCCGCAAGTTCGGGCGGAGTTTGGGAAAGCGTTTCCATAACAGCGTCTTCCACGCGCAAAATACTTTTATCCAAAGCCTTGGCAATTTCCCGATACGAAACCTGCACCTGTTTGGGTTTTCCGGTCAAAAGATCGCGACCTTGAATGGACTTGTCCTCTGGTGGGGATTTTAAATCTTCCGTGGCCGAACCAATTTCTATTTTGATGGCTTCGGCGGTACTTTCGCCCACATACAGGTTATGCTGTGTACGCATGTAATATATGATGTCGTTGGTGAAAACGTCACCCGCAATTTTTACGGATTTGTCACAAACGATACCCCCAAGCGCAATCACCGCAATTTCGGTAGTACCACCACCTATGTCCACGATCATGTTCCCCTTGGGCTGCATAATGTCCAGACCGATACCAATGGCCGCTGCCATGGGCTCGTGGATCAAATAGACCTCTTTACCGTTTACACGTTCGGCAGACTCACGTACCGCTCGCATTTCTACTTCCGTAATGCCGGAAGGAATACAAATGACCATTCGCAGGGCGGGAGGGAACCATTTTTTCTTGAGTGCCGGAATGTTTTTGATGAACATGCTGATCATCTTTTCCGAGGCATCAAAGTCAGCGATGACCCCATCCTTCAACGGTCGTATGGTCTTGATGTTTTCATGGGTCTTCCCCTGCATCATATTAGCTTCGCGGCCTACCGCGATTATTTTCCCCGATACACGGTCCCTCGCTACAATGGAAGGACTGTCAACCACCACCTTGTCCAAGTGGATGATCAGGGTATTTGCAGTACCAAGGTCAATGGCTATTTCCTCGGTCATGAAATCAAAGAATCCCATACAAATCGTCTGTTTTTCGGATTAACGGTAAAAATTATCGGCTAAAGTACTAAAATTAATGTTTAAAATGCCTAGTACCAGTCATCACCATGGATAATCCATTTTCATTGCAATAATCAATGCTCAATTGGTCCTTGATGGAGCCTCCTGGTTGAATTACACTTTTGATGCCTGCCTTGTCCGCAATTTCCACACAATCGGGGAACGGGAAGAAGGCATCACTGGCCATTACGGCCCCTTCCAAATCAAAATCGAAGGACTTTGCTTTATGAATGGCCTGGTTCAAGGCATCCACACGTGAAGTCTGTCCGGTTCCACTGGCGCAAAGCTGTTTGTTTTTTGCCAAAACAATGGTGTTGCTTTTGGTATGCTTGCATAGTTTGGAAGCAAAAATCAAATCTTCTATCTCCCTAGAGGTCGGTTTTTTGTCCGTAACTGGATTCAAATCTTCTTTGGAGTCGGTTTTGGAATCTTTATCCTGAACCAATACACCGTTCAAACAGGTTCTTACCAATGTTTCGGGCAATTCAATATCATTTTGAATCAAAATAATCCTGTTCTTCTTGCCTTTCAAGATCTCTAAGGCCTCATCAGTATAACTTGGAGCGATGACCACTTCGCAGAACAGATTATGAATTTCTTCGGCAGTTGCTTTGTCGATTTCCACATTGGAAATCAAAATACCGCCAAAGGCAGAAACCGGGTCACCGGCCAAAGCATCCACATAGGCTTGTTTTATGGTGCTTCGAGTGGCCAATCCGCAAGCATTGTTGTGTTTGAGGATGGCAAAAGTAGGGTCGTCGTTCTTGAATTCGCCCATCAAATTTACGGCGGCATCCACATCCAACAGGTTGTTGTAGGATAACTCCTTTCCGTGCAGTTTGGTGAACATGGCATCAAAATCGCCAAAGAAGAACCCTTTTTGGTGCGGGTTTTCTCCGTAGCGCAACACCTTACCTTTGGTCTCACTAATTTTCAACACGGTTTCTTCTTTCTCTTTGTTGAAGTAATTGAAGATGGCCGTGTCGTAATGGGATGAAATATTGAACGCCTTGGTGGCAAAACGTTTGCGGTCTTCCAAGGTCGTGCTACCGTTTCCTTCCGAAATTACGTTCAAAAAGTCTTCATAATCTTCCATGGACGATACGCAGAGTACATCCTTGAAGTTTTTGGCAGCAGCCCTGATGAGGGAAATACCGCCGATATCGATTTTTTCGATAATGTCCTGTTCCGATGCACCACTGGCAACCGTTTTTTCAAAAGGGTACAAATCGACGATGACAATGTCCAATTGCGGAATATCGAATTCCTTCATTTGGGACACGTCACTTTCATTGTCCTGCCTATTCAAAATGCCTCCAAAAACCTTGGGGTGCAATGTTTTTACACGCCCACCCAAAATGGAAGGGTAACTGGTCACGTCTTCTACGGGCACCACATCGATACCGAGGTCGCGGATAAATTTTTCGGTACCCCCTGTGGAGTAAAGGGTTACACCGAGTTCGTCCAGCTTTTTTACAATAGGTTCCAGTCCGTCTTTATGGAAAACGGAAATCAATGCAGCGGAGGCTTTTTTGGCAGTACTCATTTCTATCTTAAAAATCAATTTCTTAAGCGTACAAAAGTACTTGTTTTAGCCCTAAAAAGCAGTACGGGTTATCAACAAATTCGGAGAAGTTTTACAGGATCTCCGCCACGTGTCGGTTGATGAATTCCAAAAAACGTTCATCCTCCTCCGTAAACGGATCAGGTGTATTGGAATCGATGTCGATTTGGCCCACATTCTCCCCGTTTACAAATAGCGGGACTACAATCTCCGCTTTGACGGTTATGCTGCAAGCGATATAGTTGTCCTGGGCGGCCACATCCGGTACCACGAAGTTCTGGTTGCTCACAGCCACTTGACCGCAAATACCTTTTCCAAAGGGGATAATGGTATGGTCGGTAGGGGCTCCAGCGTAGGGCCCTAGCTTCAACTCTTCCTTGTCACCATTTTTAAAATAAAACCCTACCCAATCGTAATGGTCAACGTTGTTGCGCAAAAGTTCACAGATGTCGCCCAAACGGGTGTCCACAGATTTGCTTTCGTCTTTAACGATATCAAGTATTTTGGGTTCCAATGATTTTAGCATGAACTATTCTTTTTTGCAAATGTATTGAATCGTGGATTTGTCCGGCAAATTAAATGAAACTTACCCTGCCAAAGCAATAAACTTTTGTTAATGGAAACAGTTCAGTCCTAGAATTTGTATTTTTGCAACGAATGAAGCAAGTTTTTAATCAAATACTATCCTCTTTGATGGCCCTTTTGGTTTTGGCCTCCACAGTTTCTTGGACGGTGGACAAGCATTTGTGTATGGGCCGGGTAATGGATATTTCCTTGTTTTTGCATGCCGATGACTGCGGGATGGAATCTGCAATGACTGCCATGAAGGATGATAACGTTCAAAATCCCTGCTGTGAAGATGAATCGTTTACCATAACTGGACAGGAGAATCTCAAACTTTCTTGGAACGACCTTGATTGGGACCACCAAGTATTTTTGGTAACTTTTGCCCATTCCTATACGGAGCTTTTCGTTTCACTCAAGGAACGTCCGCTTCCCAATGAACAATACCCGCCACCGAAACTGGTCAAGGACATTCAAGTATTGGACCAGGTCTTTTTAATTTGATTATTTGAATTAGAACCGAACACCCGTCTCTTTTTTGATTCGGGCACCATCTTTTGCTAAAAGAATTCTAATTCAATTTTATCATTTTAATGAGAACAATTTTAATCATCATATGCTGTCTTCCATTTTTGGCGAGTGCCCAAGATACCGTCCAAGGTATGGTAATGGAAGGAAATACAAACAACGAACATATAGGTCTGCCAGGAGCCAATGTATACTGGTTGGACTCACCCATCGGAACCATGACCAAGGACGATGGAACATTTTCCATTCCCTATTCCGATAAGTACAATAAGTTAATCATCAGTTTTGTGGGGTTTAAAACCGATACCTTGACAATTGACGAACCTAAAATGGTCCACCATTGGCTACAGCCTTCAAATGCCTTGGATGAGGTCGTGGTGGAACAGAAAAAGGAGGCTGTTCAAAAAACCATCTTTTCGGCGCAAAACGTGGTTACGGTGAACAGTGCGGAACTTTTAAAGGCTGCCTGTTGCAACCTTTCCGAAAGTTTTGAGACCAATCCGGCCATCGACGTCAATTTTAACGATGCGCTTACAGGAACCAAACAAATTGAAATGTTGGGACTGACCAGTCCTTATTTGTTGATCACGCAAGAAAATATTCCAATGGTCCGCGGTGCATCGCAATCTTTTGGGCTCACATTTACCCCGGGGACCTGGGTCGAAAGCATCCAGATTACCAAAGGCGCTGGAAGCGTGATCAATGGCTACGAAAGTATCTCGGGGCAAATCAATACCGAACTCCAAAAACCATTAACGGACGTTCCCGTTTTTGTGAACGGATATGCGAATCTCAACGGGCGTTTGGAACTGAATACACATCTCAACACTAAGGTGTCCGACAAATGGAGCACTGGTTTGTACATCCACGGAAACCGCAGGGATGTTGAGGTCGACAACAACGACGACAACTTTTTGGATATGCCTTTATCCAATCAGGTGAATATTATGAACCGATGGCAATACCAAAACCTGGAAAAGGGTTGGGTTAGTTTTTTGAACGTTCGCTACCTTAATGATGAAAAGCAGGTAGGGGAGTCGGGTTTCAATCCAGAAACGGATCGGTTTACCACGAATGCTTGGGGAAGTGAAATAGACACCGAGCGTTTTGATGGTTCCGTAAAGTTGGGCTACGTGTTTCCAAATTTGCCCTTTCAGAGTTTTGGCTTTCAGGCATCCTATAGCCATCATGCGCAGAATTCATACTATGGCTTTAATACGTATGATATTGATCATGAGAGCATCTATTCCAATCTGATGTTCAATTCGATCATTGGGAATACAAAGCATAAGTTTAAAACAGGAATTTCGTTTGCCTACGATGGTTACGATGAATTGGTAAACGGAACTACCTTTGCGCGGTCGGATAGATCGGCAGGAGCGTTTTTTGAGTACAGTTATACCAATCTGGAAAAATTGAGCCTTACCGCAGGGGCCCGTTTTGATACCCATAATCGCTTGGGCAACTTTTTCACCCCTAGAATACATTTGCGCTATACGCCTTGGGAAAATGGGAGTTTTCGAGGCTCCTTTGGCCTTGGCAGGAGAGCTGCCAATATTTTTGCAGAGAACCAGCGCATGTTCGCTTCATCCAGGACCATTCAGTTAAATGGGAACGGCGGTTCTGTGTATGGGTTTGATCCCGAAAAAGCAGTGAATTACGGATTGAGTTTTATTCAAAAATTCCGTTTGTTCGATAGGCCAGGGGATTTCAGCATCGATTTTTACCGCACCGACTTTGAAAACCAGATCGTAGTGGACTGGGAAAACCCCAGAGAGGTCACTTTTTCCAATCTAGATGGTGAAAGCTATGCCAATAGCCTTCAGGTGGAACTGAACCATGCTGTTTTGCGTAATGTAGAAGTACGCACGGCCTATAAATTTTACGATGTTAAAACCGATTATCAGACGGGACTATTGCAAAAACCGATACAAGCGCGACATCGATTTTTTACCAATATCGGCTATAATACCCAACCCAAGGACAACGGGGCACAATGGCGTTTCGATTATACCTTTAATTTGTTGGGTGAACAACGATTGCCCAGCACTGCTGCCAATCCCGTGGAATATCAATTGGGGGAATTTGCTGACGGATATAGTTTGATGAACGCCCAAGTGACCAAGGTATTTTCGGATAAATTCGAAGTGTATATTGGCGGTGAGAATTTGACTAATTTTAGACAATATAATGCCGTGCTAGGTGCAGATGACCCTTTTGGCGAATTTTTTGATACGACCATTGTGTACGCACCGATTTTTGGAAGAATGCTCTATATGGGCTTTAGATTTAAAATTTAACCTTATAAAATGTATATCATGATAAAAAGAATAACAGTTATCGCAATCATGCTGGTTTCCGTTGTGGGAATGGCACAGGACAAAAACAAGAAAATGACTTTTGAAGTCGATGGCAAATGTGAAATGTGCAAAATGCGCATAGAAAAGGCTGCTTTGGGAGTTACTGGAGTGAAGTATGCTTCTTGGGACATCCCAACACATCAGTTATCCTTGGTGATGGATGAGAGAAAAACAAACTCCATGCAAATTAAATCCGCTATCGCCGCCGTAGGACACGATACCAAGGAGTTAAAGGCGACCCAAGAGGCATACGACGCCGTACACCCTTGTTGCAAGTATAGGGAAGACAATACGGATGACAGCGGTTCCCACAAAAAGGATAACCATTAATGCAACATACCTATGCCATAACTGGAATGACCTGCAGTGGTTGTGCTGCATCCGTAAAGGAACAACTTTCCAAGGTTTTGGGCGTGGAGAAGGTGGATGTGGATTTGGACAAGGCCGAAGCTACCATTGTCATGGAGCAACATGTGCCTTTGCAACAATTAAAAGATGCATTGTCCCAAAAATATGGGATTTCTTTTAAGGAGGACCATTTGGCTGCTAACAGTGAAGCTGTTGATAAATCCAAATGGGAACAATTGAAGCCACTGTTCCTGATATTTGGTTATTTGTTTGTTGCTGCATTCTTGCTCAATTACAAAAACTGGAGCACCACCAATGCCATGCTGGATTTTATGGGTCTTTTTTATATCGTTTTCAGCTTTTTTAAGTTGTTGGACCTTAAGGGTTTTCCCGAAAGTTTTAGAATGTATGACCCCTTGGCTCGGGCAGTGCCGTTCTATGACAAGGTTTACCCATTTTTAGAACTGGTTTTGGGATTACTTTTTTTGATGCGCTTCCAGATTCAGTTGGCATTGATAGTGACCTTGCTCATTTTGGGGATAACCACCTATGGGGTGACCAAATCGTTGTTGGACAAAAAAAGCATCCGATGCGCCTGTTTGGGAACCGCTTTGAACCTCCCCATGACAGAGGCTACCTTTATTGAGAATGTCATCATGTTGGTGATGGCACTCATCATGCTGTTTCAGATGGGGTAGTGTTGGTTGTTTTGGTTAATTTTTAGCCAAATCCATTGTGCGGATTCAATTCTGAAATACATTTACATCGGTTTTTAATTTATTGACTGATGAAACAAGCAAAGTCAAACGGAAAGTCTTCTCCTGCCAAAGCTGTAAAGCCTGTATTGAAGAAGACCGCCCAAGCTACTGGAAAAAAGAAGTAACTTGGTTTTGGTTCTCACAAAGGACCTTATAACAGAACAAAAAAGAAAACGCCCCGATGCAAATCGGGGCGTTCCTGTTTTTATTCGGATAATGATGTTTTTACATCATACCTGGCATTCCACCGCCGCCCATTGGAGGCATGGCTGGTGCATCTTCCTTAATATCGGTCAATGCACACTCTGTGGTCAAGATCATTCCAGCTACGGATGCTGCATTTTCCAAAGCAATACGGGTTACTTTCTTGGGATCGATGATTCCTGTTTTAAGCATGTCCACATATTGATCGGATTTGGCATCGTAACCGAAGTCTTTTTTGCCTTCCAAAACCTTGGCGATAACCACAGAGCCTTCACCACCAGCATTCTCTACGATGGTACGCAATGGAGATTCGATGGCTTTGGCCACGATTTGTACACCTGTGGTCTCATCCAATGATTCGGTTGCCAATTTTTCAAGTACCTTTTTGGCTCGTACCAAGGCAACACCACCACCGGCAACAATACCTTCCTCTACGGCAGCACGGGTAGCGTGCAAGGCATCGTCCACACGGTCTTTCTTCTCTTTCATTTCCACTTCGGAGGCTGCGCCTACATAAAGTACGGCAACACCACCGGCCAATTTGGCCAAACGCTCCTGAAGTTTTTCCTTGTCGTAATCAGAGGTAGTGGTCTCAATCTGAGCTTTGATTTGGTTTACCCTAGCTTTGATGTCAGAGGCATTCCCGCTACCGTTTACGATTGTAGTATTGTCCTTGTCAATGGTCACGGTCTCAGCAGTACCCAACATATCCAAAGAAGCATTTTCCAAAGAGAAACCTCTTTCTTCGGAAATTACGGTACCACCTGTCAAGATGGCGATGTCTTCCAACATGGCCTTTCTTCTGTCACCAAAACCAGGTGCTTTAACTGCGGCAATCTTAAGTCCACCTCTCAATTTGTTTACCACCAAAGTTGCAAGGGCTTGGCCTTCTACGTCTTCGGCAATGATCAAAAGGGGTCTTCCGGATTGTGCTACGGGCTCAAGGATAGGAAGGATTTCCTGTAAATTGGAGATTTTCTTGTCGAAAAGAAGAATGTATGGGTTCTCCAAATCTGCAATCATCTTGTCGGTGTCGGTTACAAAGTAAGGAGATAGGTATCCTCTGTCAAATTGCATACCTTCAACAACGTCAACATAAGTGTCGGTACCTTTGGCTTCTTCCACAGTGATTACCCCTTCTTTTCCAACTTTTGCGAATGCTTTGGCGATCAAGTCACCGATGGCATCGTCGTTGTTGGCTGAAATGGAGGCAACCTGCTTGATTTTATCAGAGTCGTTACCAACTTTTTTGGCTTGTTTTTCCAAATCGGCCACCAAAGCTTCAACAGCCTTGTCAATTCCGCGTTTTAGGTCCATTGGGTTGGCACCTGCAGCCACGTTTTTAAGCCCTTCTTTTACGATAGCTTGTGCCAAAACAGTAGCGGTAGTGGTACCGTCACCGGCTTGGTCGTTGGTTTTGGAAGCAACTTCCTTCACCATTTGTGCACCCATATCTTCCAGGGCGTCTTCCAATTCAATTTCTTTTGCAACGGAAACACCATCTTTGGTTACTTGTGGTGCTCCAAAGGACTTGCTGATGATTACGTTTCTACCTTTTGGTCCCAAGGTCACTTTTACGGCCTCGGCCAACTTGTCAACGCCTCGTTTCAGTCCGTCACGTGCATCAATGTCAAACTTAATATCTTTTGCCATCTCTATCTAGTTGATTTTTTAGTTATACAATTGCCAAAATATCGCTTTCGCGCATCATCAAATAGTCGGTTCCATCGAACTTCAGTTCGGTACCGGCATATTTTCCATATAGAACGGTATCACCTACCTTAACGGTCACTTTTTCGTCCTTGGTTCCAGGTCCAACGGCCACAACGGTTCCTTTTTGAGGTTTCTCTTTAGCGTTGTCCGGGATAATGATACCGGAGGCAGTTTTGGTCTCGGCCTGTAGAGGCTCGATCAAAACCCTATCTGCCAATGGTTTGATATTTACTTTAGCCATATTTTAAATGATTTAGATGTTTATTTTAAAATTTCTTGAATCAAAATGACAGAAATTGTGCCAATGCCCGAAAACTGACATTCTGGAAAACAAAAATGCCAGCTTGTCATTTCAAGCTGGCATTTTTCTATGCTTTGTCACTGGAAACTATCCAATGGTGTCCACTGGACTAGTCGTGTTGGCCGGTGGAAGTTGTTCAGGAACTTCCTCTGGAACCGTTTCTGGTATTTCGGTATCGTCGCCTTGAAGTAGTTTGGAGTCTGCTTGGCTGTAGTTTCCTTTTAGGGATACATTGGAAAGCAGTATCAAAACAATCAATAAGGTGGCCAAAGTCCAAGTACTCTTGTCCAAAAAGTCCCCTGTCTTTTTAACACCACCAACAACTTGGTTGCCGCCTCCTCCAAAAGATGAGGACAAACCACCTCCTTTAGGGTTCTGGACCATAATGACCAAGACCAACAAAAGGCACACGATAATGATCAATACCAAAAAAATTGTAAACGTGCTCATTTCTTATCTTTTTCTTGCTGCAGCTTCTTCACCGCCTGAATTTGATCTGCAAAGAAACCACTTTTTTCTGGATATTTCAAACTCAATATTTTGAACGCTTGAATGGCTTTTTTATACTTTTTTTGCTCCAAGTACACCTTGGCCAAGGTCTCTGTCATCAACTCGTTTTGGTTGATTTTTGTGGACTCCTTAATATTGACTTTTGGGTTGTTTTCCTTTGGAACTATCTTAGGATTGTTGGCAATGAACTTATCCAGGAGCTCAAATTTCTTTTTGCGCTCCAATTCTTCCATCACGTCTTCCTGACTATTTTCAGGCTCTTCGCCCTTTGAAGTCAATTGAAGCCATTCGGTAAAGGAGTGTTTTTCCTTTTTGGTGAAGGGCAGAGGCTTGCCCAGCTGCAGGTCGGTTTCTTTTGTTTCTTCATCCGCTTTTTCTGGGGATACCTCTGGCTTTCTGGATTCGAACAGCTCAGGATTCAGGATTTGTTCGGCATCACCCAAGTTTTGAGGCAAAGCTGCTTCTTCGGCCTCGGTAAGCATACTCGCGGCATTGGGATTGGGCTGAATCTCCTCCGAAACGGCCTCTTGGTCTTCCAGTTTGGCGCCTCTACCAGCAATGGTATCGGCAATATTGTTCTGTATGAATTCCTTGGATGTGATGTAATCAAAAAGTACATCCCTGTCCGCAGTGTGTGCGGCGGTAACCTTTAAGGCGTTGTTGTATTTGTAACTGTCCAGATTTTTGAGTCCCTTCAAATGCAGTGCACGCGCTGCCTGAAAATAAGGGTATTCCTCAATAATATCCTCCAGTTCCCTCGTCTGACTTGGCGAGAGTATGGTGTTCGCATTCTGAAGGATATGTATAAAATCTGCAACGTTCATAACTAATTACCAATTGCCCAAGGACGCATTGAAAATATCCTGGGTAAGTCGTTCAAAAATTTCTTCGTGTGCGGCTGCCTGCACGGAAGGTAGTGGGGCGGCGGCATCAAAATCATAAAAGAAAGAAAACCGCTTTTCAAAATCCGCATCTTCCTTGGTTGTATTAAAAAACCGAACATTCACGCTCATGGTGAGGCGGTTCTGTGCTGTCCGCTGGTCGGCTGTGGCCGTCATGGGAACCACTTTGTATTCCACGATTTCGCCTTCATAAAGGAGGTCGCCATTGCTTCCGGTAAGTGACAAACTGGTAAGGTCGTTGATCAAATCCTGAAGCGCCAGGGTAAAGTCGCGGTCCAGTCCGGGTACAATAATGGATCCTGGGGTCTGGTCGGCATAATTTTGAAAAAAGTTGACCTGAAAGCTTTGTGCAGTCCCGATATCAGCCCCGGAAAAATTGTAAGCCCCACAGCTCTGCAGGAAGAAAACAAATCCGAACAGTACCGATTTTAGTATATTTTTCTTGATTGTATTCATTTGTAATCTTGACTTCAAATTAAAGGTCGTACTGTTTTATTTTTCGATAGAGCGTTCTTTCCGAGATGCCCAGTTCTGCTGCGGCTGCTTTTCGTTTTCCTTTGTTGCGCTCCAACGATTTTTTGATCAATTCGATTTCTTTTTCCTGTAAAGATAGGGTTTCTTCTTCTTCAATTTCTTCGGCAAAATGGTATCTGTCCTCCGGTGGCTGCTGCGTGGAGTGGGTGGGTGCCGCCTCCACAACAGGCTCGGGAAGGTGTAGCAGTTCGGCAGCCGTACTTTCTTCGTGATCAATGTCTTCCTCTTCTTGGTTGCCGTAAATTTTTCTGATCAAACCTTCGTTTTCCCGTTGCACCTTATTGGAATCATTGTCCTTCAAAAGTTCCAGGGTCAGCTTTTTAAGGTCGTTAAGGTCACTTTTCATATCAAAAAGCACCTTGTACAAAATCTCGCGTTCGTTGCTGAAATCACTTTCTTTTTTGGCCTGGCCAATCACTGCTGGTAAATTGGAACCGCTGGAATTGGGCAGATAACTGTTCAATGTGGCTGCTGTAATGTTACGGTTTTCTTCTAGTACAGAGATTTGCTCGGCAATGTTCCTCAGCTGACGAATGTTACCGGGCCAGCGATATTTAAGTAATAGTTCCACGGCATCATCTTCCAATCGGATGGTGGGCATTTTATACTTTTGACCAAAATCGGAGGCGAATTTTCGGAACAGCAAATGGATATCATCACGACGATCACGTAGCGGCGGTAGATTGATTTCCACTGTGCTCAATCGATAATACAAATCTTCCCGGAACTTTTCTTTTTCAATTGCCTCGAACATATTGATGTTGGTGGCGGCCACAATGCGCACATTGGTTTTTTGAACCTGGGAGGAACCCACTTTCAAAAATTCGCCATTTTCCAATACCCGTAACAATCGCACTTGGGTGGTCAGTGGCAATTCTCCCACCTCGTCCAAAAAGATGGTTCCCCCATCGGCCACTTCAAAATAACCGCTACGGGTTTGTGTGGCCCCGGTAAACGCACCTTTTTCGTGCCCAAAGAGTTCACTGTCAATGGTTCCCTCGGGAATGGCGCCGCAGTTTACCGCAATATACTTGGCATGTTTGCGGTGGCTTAAGGAATGGATGATCTTGGGAATGGATTCCTTTCCCACACCACTTTCACCGGTTACCAATACCGAGATGTCGGTAGGGGCAACCTGTATGGCCTTTTCAATGGCGCGATTGAGCTTCACATCGTTACCGATGAGCTCGAACCGTTGTTTTATGGATTGTACACTTTCCATATATTTTTGTTCCTACGTGGCAGGAATCTTTTTTAGTTCAGCATTGTGATTCGGCCACATACCCGCCCGTGGGGCAAGAGTTGGTCATCCGTGCACAATGCAAATGGTTATCAATTGTTTTTTGAATATCCCACCGCTTCCCCGATAAGGGTGGCAGAGGTGCAATCGTTGATTTTGACGTTTACAAAATCCCCAACCTTGTAATGTTCCTTTGGAAACACTGCGACGGTGTTCTGGGAATTTCGTCCCATCCAGTGGGCATCCGATTTTTTGGAAGTTCCCTCAATCAGGATTTCCTCTATTTTTCCAACATGCTGCTGGGTGCGATAATGGCTGTGCTTTTGCTGCAGTTCGATGATTTCCGTCAACCTTCTTTTCTTTGTGGCTTCAGGTACATCGTCCTCCATTTTCCGTTCGGCAAGGGTTCCCGGACGCTCGGAATAGGCAAACATAAATCCAAAATCATATTTCACGTACTCCATCAAACTCAACGTGTCTTGATGGTCCTCCTCCGTTTCGGTGGGGAAGCCGGTGATCATATCCTGACTGATGGCACAATCCGGAATAATTCTTTTGATGTTATCGATCAATTCAAAATACTCTTCACGGGTGTGCAAACGGTTCATCGCTTTTAGGATGCGATTGCTTCCACTTTGTACGGGAAGATGGATGTACTTACAGATATTTTCGTATTTCGCCATGGCCTCGATGACGTCCAAGGTCATGTCTTGAGGATTGGAGGTGGAAAAGCGAATACGCATTTTGGGTTGGGCCTGGGCTACAAGCTCCAAAAGCCCTGCAAAGTTCACCGAAGTGGCCTTTTGTATTTCGGAAGCTTTGTCAAAATCCTTTTTCAATCCGCCCCCATACCAAAGGTAACTGTCCACATTTTGCCCCAAAAGTGTAATTTCCTTGAATCCTTTTTCCCAAAGATCGTTTACCTCTTCCAAAATGGACTGAGGGTCCCGGCTACGCTCCCTGCCGCGGGTAAAGGGAACCACACAGAAGGTGCACATATTATCGCATCCACGGGTTATGGATACAAAGGCGGATACCCCATTGGTGTTCAGTCGCACTGGAGCTACGTCTCCATAGGTTTCTTCTTTGGAAAGAATGACGTTTACCGCATTTCTGCCTTCGTCGATTTCTTGGATCAGGTTGGGCAGGTCTTTGTAGGCATCGGGCCCCACGACCATATCCACAATTTTTTCCTCTTCCAAAAACTTGCTCTTCAAACGCTCGGCCATACATCCCAATACCCCAACTTTCATATGGGGTTTGGTGCGTTTTACGGCGTTGAACTTCTCCAGGCGTTTGCGTACCGTTTGTTCCGCTTTTTCGCGAATGGAACAGGTATTCACCAAAACCAAATCGGCATCGTCCAAGTTTTGGGTGGTATTGAAACCTTCCTTTGCCAAAATGGACGCTACGATTTCGCTATCGGAAAAGTTCATTTGGCAGCCGTAGCTTTCTATGTAGAGCTTTCGGCCGTTACTTTGATTGCTATCCAGCGATAGGGCAGTTCCTTGTTGGCTTTCGTCTATTATTTTTTCCACGTTATTTTCCTCAATCATAAATAGTGCAATGGGGTGCAAAGATAATGGTTATTACAGTTTAGTGACAATTTGGCAGTAATTTTTAAGATTATATTGTAGAATCCGCTGTTAGTCTTACCTTCAGGCGTAAATCATAACCAATACTACAATGAATTTCACCAATCTTTCCGAAAGAATCAAGCAAAGTCCACCGGTGGATTTTGGTGCTGTTTTTAATAATTCCGTTACACTGTTCCAGAAAGTTTGGTTGCAAGGGTTCGTTACCTTAGTGTTGACCTTTGTGAGCATTCTTCCCTTTTATTTGGTCATTTATGCCCCAATGATTGCCTTTGGGATTACCGATCCCGGAACCCTTCGACATAACCAAATGCCTCCAGTATTTTCCCTTTTTATGATTGTTTTTATGCCCATTTTCATGTTGGCCGTAATGACTATTTCACTGTGTTTGAATGCGGCTTTTTTGCGTATGTGTCGCAAGTACGACCTCAGGGAAATTGGAAAGGACGATTATTTTTTCTATTTCAAAAAGGAGTATCTGAAAAAGGCATTTATGGTATCCTTGGTTATGCTCGGTTTATCCTTTCTGGGTGTCCTTGCCTGTGGTTTGGGCATTATTTATTTAGTGGTTCCCATGTCCCTGTTTCCTGCCTTTTTTGCGTTCGACAGGGAGCTTTCTGCCATGGAGGTCGTGAAGGCTTCATTTGCCCTTGGCAATAAAAATTGGCTCATGATATTCCTGTTGGTAACAGTGGCAGGACTAGTTTCCCAGCTTGGAGTCATTTTATGTTTCGTTGGGGTGCTCTTTACAGCTATGTTCAGCAAAATCCCCATTTATTTTATCTATAAGGATGCAGTGGGCATTTCCATGGATGTGTAGTGACATTTAATAAAAAAAGCGCCTTTTTTTTTGAGGACGCTTTCTTTTAAGCTATCTAGCATTTCTATTGAGTGGAAATCATCTTAATTTGATTTTCATCTACTTTTTGATTGATCAGAGTAGCTTGTTTTTGCACTAGGGCATTCAGGTCATTGATTTCCTTGTCCAACTCTTTGGTCACTTCCACAAAGAATTCTTTGGCCTGTTTGGTGGGCCGTTGGTCCCCTCGCTGGGAATCGACCATTAAAAAGGCCAATCTGTTGTTGATTCGGATACCATAGTTTAATGGATCTTGTCTACTTTGGTTCTTGGTCATGTGGATGTTGTTTTCAATAACCGAAAGGGCCGTTTCAAAATCCTTTGCCATATTCTGAATCTCAGGATTGTCCTTGGTCTTTTCTTTGAGATACTCCAAATCCTTTTTGATGTTCCTAATATTGATGATGGCCTTGTTGGCTCGACTTACCTGGTCTCGAACCTGCATGACAAAATCGAACTGTTCTTGGAAATCGTTTTGGCTCAAGGCTATTCTTGGGTCTTTGACAATGTTGAAGGTCTGCTCCATGGAATCCCCATTTACGGTGAGCCTGGCCTTGTAGTTGCCGGGAACGGCCTTCGGCCCTATATTGGGCGAGGAATAAAACACCATCCCCTTGAACTCTTGGTAGCCGGGGTATCTCATGTTCCAAATAAATCGGTTACCTCCTTCGGATACCTCCAGTTTTTGTGTTGAGGTGGGGTCCAATCTATCAGGTTTCGCATGGTTGGAAAAACGTTGGATCACACTACCGTCCATTTCCAAGATTTCCATGGTCACCGTATCGGTTTCTTTTAAGCTCTTTAAGTAGTAATTGATGATGGCCCCATCCGGATGGTTTTCACCCACCAATTTGGTGTCGGGCTCCCCCCATGCTCGGTCTTGGTGCATTCTGTAGGCCATATCCGGCTTGTACAGATAAAAATCGCTGTTGGCCACCGCATCGGACAGTTGATGGAGTGGTGTGAGGTCATCGATCATCCAAAAACTTCTTCCGTGGGTCGCGGCAATCAAATCATTGTCCCTTACATGGAGATCTCGGATGGAGGTGATGGGCAAATTCAGTTGGAACGGGGTCCAATTTTTTCCATCATCAAACGAAATATACATGCCCCATTCGGTCCCTGCGTACAACAAGCCTTCGCGAACCTTGTCGGAACGGATGGCCCGTGTGTAATAGTTGTCCTTGATGCCATTGGTGATTAAGGTCCAAGTTTTTCCGTAATCATCCGTTTTGTAGAGGTAAGGGGTGTAATCGCCAAATTTATAAGAAGTGGCTGCCACATAAACGGTACCTGGGTCAAACGGGCTTGCATCGATACAGTTGATCATATTCAATTTGGGCGACATGGACTCCGGAGGGGTCACATTTTCCCAAGTTGTACCATTATCGCGGGTAACGTGGATCAAGCCATCGTCACTTCCAGTCCAAATCACTCCTTTCTCCAATACAGATTCTGTAATTACAAAAACGTTGGAATAAAACTCTGCCCCTGTATTGTCTTGGGTGATGGGTCCTCCCGAGGACATGATGGTTTCCGGAATGCCCCTTGCCAATTCTGGGGAAATGGTTTTCCAGGATTGTCCGCCGTCCGTAGTGGCATGCAAATAATTGGAACCTGCGTACAGCACGTTTGGGTCATGACGGCTAAATGTTAGGGGATAGTTCCAATTAAAGCGGTATTTCATGACTTCCGCGCCAGAACCTGCGGGATTGTCGGGCCAAATATTGGTAGATATGGTCTGTCCGGTGGTATGGTCCAAACGGTTCATATACCCTTTGTAGGTGCCGCCGTACACCAATTGATTGTTTTTTGGGTCCGGTGCCAAATGGGCACTCTCACCACCTGCGGTGGGTTCCCAGTCGGCCTCGGTAATGGCCGAGCCCGAAGAACGGTGGAAAATACGCAGAGCGGTATTGTCCTGCTGCGCCCCATAAATGCGATACGGAAAAATGCTGTCCGTGGTCACCCGATAAAACTGCATGGTGGGCTGGTTGAAATAGGTGGTCCAGTTATTTCCGCCGTCGTTGGAGATTTGGGCACCGCCATCATCGGCAATGATCATCCTTTGGTTGTTGTTGGGATCGATCCAAAGATCATGGTGGTCCCCATGGGGAGCATTTTTAAGGGTGAAGGTATTACCGCCATCGGTGGATACGCCATAGCTCACGTTCATTACCCAAACCTTATCCACGTTTTGGGTGTCGGCATAAATACGACTGTAGTACCAAGCGCGCTGCCTGAGGCCTCGGTTTTCGTTTACTTTTTTCCAAGTGACCCCAGCATCATCGGAACGAAAAACCCCGCCGTCCTCAGCTTCAATAATGGCAAAAACCCTATCCGAATCCAAAGGCGAAACGGCAATCCCAACAATTCCCCAAGGAAAACCGGGCAACCCCGAATGTTCGGAAATATCAGTCCAAGTATCACCCCCATCCGTGCTTTTAAACATCCTGCTATCCGGACCGCCACTGTCCATTCGGTATCCGTTACGTTTCATCTCCCAAGTTGCCGCATACAGGATTCTGCTGTTGTTGGGGTCCATAATGAGGTCGCCTGCACCTGCTTTATCACTGATGTAGAGTATTTTTTCCCAATTCTTGCCTCCATCGGTAGAACGGAAAACACCTCGGGTCTCATTGGGTTTCCAAAGGTTTCCGATGGCCGCCACGTAAACAAGGTCTGGATTTGTGGGATGGATACGGATTCGGGCAATATGTTCGGAGTCTTTCAAACCGATAAATTCCCAGGTCTCACCAGCATCCATACTTTTCCAAAGACCCTTTCCGGATGAAACGTTTCCACGAAGGGTCTGCTCGCCCTCGCCTACATATATAATGTTGGGGTCCGATTCGGAAACGGCTACGGCTCCAATGGAACCGCCAAAATACCCGTCGGAAATACATTCCCACGAATTACCAGCATCAGTGGTTTTCCAAACACCGCCTCCAGCGGTACCCATGTAATACAGATTGGGGTCGTTGATAACTCCAGTTACGGTGCCTGCACGTCCGCCACGGTGTGGTCCCACCATCCTCCATTCCATTCCGTCGTAGAGGGTTTCTTTAAACTGTGGGGCGTTGGTTTTGTTCTTTTTTCGCTGTGCGTTTGAGAGGTTAAAACATAGTAATGCAAGTACTATGGTCAAATAACGGTTGGTCATTGTTATGTGGTTATTGAGTTAGTCTTCCTAAAAATAACAATTATTTTAACCGCCCTCATCAAAGCCAGTAGAATTAATATAGTAATGGTAAAAAGTCTCCTTGTTTTTTACCGATTTTAAGGTCAAAAGAAATATGGGAAATGCGGATGTATAAATTTTAATATACTTTTGTTGAGACAAAAACCAGTGCATGCCAAAGAATTTAGTTATTGTAGAGTCCCCCGCCAAAGCAAAGACCATCGAAAGATTTCTAGGAAAGGAATTTCAAGTGGAGTCGAGTTTTGGACATATTGCCGATCTTCCTTCCAAGGAGCTGGGCGTTGATGTAGAGAATGATTTTAAGCCAAAATATACCGTTGACAAGGAGAAAAAGGCACTTGTAAAAAAACTCAAGGACTTGGCCCAAAAAGCGGAAACGATTTGGTTGGCGAGTGATGAGGACCGTGAGGGGGAGGCCATTTCTTGGCATTTGGCCGAAGAACTGGGACTGGACAAAAAGAAGACCAAGCGAATTGTTTTCAATTCCATTACCAAATCGGCGATCCAAAAGGCCATTGAAAATCCAAGGGACATCAATTACAATTTGGTGAATGCCCAGCAGGCCAGAAGGGTGCTGGACCGTTTGGTGGGGTATGAGCTTTCGCCTGTGCTTTGGAAAAAAATAAAACCGGGACTTTCTGCCGGCCGTGTACAATCGGTAGCGGTTAGGTTGATCGTGGAGCGTGAGCGTGAAATCGAAGCATTTACGCCAGAAGCCTCGTTCCGCATCAAGGCCGAGTTCAAAACCGATGGTGGCAGCACCTTTGGGGCTAAGCTGAACACCACGTTCCCAACCAAAGAAGCCGCAGAACAGTTTTTGAAAGAAAATATCGGAGCGGACTTTTCAGTTTCCGATTTGGCCAAAAAGCCAGCAAAAAAATCTCCGGCAGCGCCATTTACCACCTCCACTTTGCAACAGGAAGCGTCGAGAAAACTGTATTTCTCGGTAAGCCGCACCATGCAGGTAGCTCAGCGTTTGTACGAAGCAGGTTTGATTACTTACATGAGAACGGATAGCGTCAATTTGTCCAATGAGGCTTTGGCAGCGGCAAAAGAGGCCATCTTGGAAAATTACGGCCAAAAATACAGCCAAACCAGAAACTTTACGGGTAAGACCAAGGGGGCACAGGAGGCACACGAAGCCATTCGGCCCACCGATATGAAATTACAGTCCCCCCAATTGGAACGAGATCAGGCCAAATTATATGAATTGATTTGGAAAAGGACGCTTGCTTCGCAAATGAGCGATGCCCAATTGGAACGGACCAACGTTAAAATAAAGGCAAGTACCCATAGCGAAGAATTCTCTGCCAATGGTGAGGTAGTCAAATTTGATGGTTTTCTCAAGGTGTATTTGGAAGGAACCGATGATGAAGATAGCGAAGAACAGGATGGAATGCTGCCCGCTATGAAAGTGGGAGAGCCGCTTCAAAATGTATTTATTTCCGCGACCGAACGTTTTACCCGTCCACCATATCGCTACTCCGAAGCTTCTTTGGTGAAAAAGTTGGAGGAATTGGGTATCGGTCGACCATCAACTTACGCCCCTACCATATCTACCATACAAAATAGGGGATATGTGGAAAAAGGAACGGTCGAAGGTACCGAAAGAAAGTATGCGGAACTGGTGCTGGAGAACGAAAAAATAAAAGCTAGTACACTTACCGAAATGGTAGGTTCCGAAAAAGGGAAAATTGTACCTACAGATATAGGTATGATCGTGAACGACTTTTTGGTCACACACTTTACCCAAATCCTTGACTATAATTTCACGGCTCAGGTAGAAGAAGATTTTGATGAAATAGCATCGGGCGAAGAGGATTGGCAGGAGATGATGAAGAATTTCTACAACGATTTCCATCCCAATGTGTTAGAAGTCGAAGAAAATGCGGAACGCGCAAGCGGTGAACGTGTCTTGGGAACCGACCCCAAATCGGGCCGACAGGTATCCGTGAGATTGGGCCGTTTTGGTCCCATGGTGCAAATCGGAACTGTTGACGACGAGGAAAAACCGGAATTTGCCAGTTTGTTGCCCGATCAGTCGATAGGCACCATTACGTTTGAAGAGGCCATGACCCTTTTTGATTTGCCACGTAAACTTGGCGTTTACGAAGGCGAGGAAGTGGAGGCCAATGTGGGGCGCTACGGACCCTATGTGCGTTTTGGAAAAAAGTTCATCTCACTGGCGCAGGGAGAAAGTGCTTTTGATGTTGATATGGAACGCGCCATAGAACTGATCAAGGAAAAACAAAAGGCAGATGCGCCCATTGCCAGCTATGAAGGCAAAGAGGTTACCAAAGGTAAAGGTAGGTTCGGACCGTTCATCAAATGGGACGGTATGTTCATTAATGTGAACAAGAAGTATGATTTCGACAATTTGTCCAATGATGATATTGTTGAACTCATTGAAGCCAAAAAGAAGAAAGAAGCTGAAAAGGTCGTTCAGGAATGGCCCGAAGAAAAAATCAGGATTGAAAAAGCCCGATGGGGGCGTCATAATATTATAAAGGGTAGGGTAAAGGTGGAACTTTCCAAGGATGTGGATGCCACAAAAATAACCTTGGAAGAAGCACAGGCCCTATTGGATAAAAAAGCACCAAAGAAAAAAGCCAAGACAAAAGCGAAGAAATAAGTATGGCGTTCGATTTTCTGGTTCCGGTCAAGGACAAGGTATTGGCACATTGTGAATTGCTGCCAGAACAAGCAGTGGGCAAGAACGTTCACATGCACACCGAAAAGGATGGGCTTCCGGTATTTGCCCATGCCGATGTTGCTATTTTTGGCGTATTGGAGTCCAGAAATGCCTTTGAGAAAAAACCGGAAAAACTGGATCTGGACGAAGTGCGTATCCAATTGTACCGCCTAATGATGGGCAACTGGAACTCCACAATTATCGATATTGGCGATGTGGAGGAGGGCGACACCGTAGAGGATACCTATTTTGTGGTGAAGGAAATCGTGGCCGGGTTGTTGGAAGAGAATATCATACCTATAGTATTAGGACTCACCCAAGACATTACTTTCCCAACTTACAGGGCCTTTGACAATATAAAAAAGATGGTCAACCTGGTTTCCATTGATAGCCGTTTTGACTTTGGTGAGGATGATGAGCTCATTTCTTCACATTCCTATATGAGCAAGATCATCACCGATAAGCCCAACAATCTTTTTAATTTTTCCAATATTGGCTATCAGAGCTATTTTAATGCCCAAGAAGAAAAGGATTTGATGGAGCGTCTGTTTTTTGATGCCTATCGTTTGGGTGAAATAGCGGCCAATATCGAATTGGCAGAACCCGTATTGCGCAGTAGTGATATCGTAAGCTTGGACCTACGGGCCATTCGGGCCAGCGAAATGGGTATGACGCGTAACTTTTCCCCCAACGGGTTTACGGGGCGGGAGATTTGCGCCATTGCACGTTATGCAGGAATTAGCGATAAGGTTTCCCTATTTGGTATATACGAAGGGGAAAATTCGCATCAGGCATTCCAGATGATCGCCCAGATCATTTGGTATTTTATAGAGGGGCTCAGTTTCCGGATAAAGGAATACCCCAGCTCAAAGAGCGAAGACTTCACAAAGTTTACCGTACCCACGGACACGGAGGAATTGATCTTCTTCAAAAGCCATGTCACAGAAAGATGGTGGGTAGAGGTACCAACAATTTTAGCAGAGCATACTAAAACAAATTCGGTGGCGTTATTACCATGCACCGAAGAGGACTATTTGGATGCTTGCAACCAGAACATCCCCGAAAGGTGGTTCAAAGCCTACAGAAAAGGCTTGAACTAAATAAATTAATTTTTTGATCATTAATTGTTTTTACACAATAATTCATTCAAAAATCAGTTTTGAGAATAATGAATCTGTGTAGCCACAGTTATTTAAATCTTGAATCGAACAATTTAACCTAAAGTATGAGAAAGCTATTCTTTTCATCTATAGCACTTGTTTTTTTGCTTACCAGTTGCGGCTCTAAATCAAGGTCCAAAGGTGAACTAGTTGGGGTCAGTGGTAAAAAATGGCACCCAGAAAAACCTTATGGAATGGAATTGATTCCCAGGGGAGCCTTTGTTATGGGTAAAGCCGAGGAGGATCAGGCCAAAGTATTGAACGCTCCTACAAGAACGGTAACCGTTCGTTCCTTTTATATGGACGATACGGAAATCACCAACAGTGAATACCGTCAGTTTGTCGAGTGGGTCAAAGATTCCATCGTAAGAACAAGATTGGCCATTTTGGCCGATGAGTTGGGGATTGGACCTGAGGACGAGGGCATCGGCGAGTATGCTTTTAAGGATACCGACACTACCGAACTTTCGGTTTACGACAAGTACATGTTGGACAACTACGCCGGCCTTGGGGCAACTGGATACGAAGGCAGGGCGTTAAACAAGGATGTGGACCTAGTGTGGGATACTTCAGAATATCCCGATGAGTACTACGCTGAGGTTATGGATTCCATGTATCTTCCCGAAGAGGAAAGCTACAACGGATTGCGAAGCATCGACGTTACCAAAATCAAATACAAGTATAGCTGGATGGACATCGAGGCTGCGGCCAGGGCACGGTCTGGAAGCCGAAAGGACTTCATCAAGCAAGAAGAGTTGGAAATCTACCCAGATACCACCGTGTGGATCCGTGATTTCGAATACAGTTACAATGAGCCCATGCACAACGATTACTTCTGGCACGACGCTTATAGTGACTATCCTGTAGTAGGAGTAAACTGGATGCAGGCCAAAGCGTTCTGTAACTGGAGGACCAAATTCAAGAACGACGATCAAAAAAGTCGTGGAAAGCAATTTGTCAACCAATTCAGGTTACCTACCGAAGCAGAGTGGGAATATGCCGCCAGAGGTGGTATTGAAGGAGGAACTTACCCTTGGGGGGGTCCATATGTGATTAGTGATACAGGTTGTTTTATGGCCAACTTTAAGCCACAACGTGGAGACTATGCCGCCGATGCCGCACTGTATACCGTAGAGGCCAAATCTTTTGAGCCAAACGATTACAACTTGTACAACATGGCCGGTAACGTTTCCGAATGGACCAACTCCAGCTTTGACCCCGGAGCATACGAATACCTTTCCACCATGAACCCAAATATTGGTTCACAGGACAACAAACGTAAAGTGATCCGTGGAGGTTCATGGAAAGACGTTGCTTACTTCCTGCAGGTGAGTACAAGGGATTACGAATACCAAGACTCTGCAAGAAGCTACATTGGTTTCAGAACCGTTCAGGATTACATGGGCGAGGAAGATTCCACCAACGGGAGCAGAAGCGGACTTTAATACAATAACAACGAGGAGAACATTATATAAATAACAAGTAACAGTAGTAACCAAATACTTATTTATATAACACTTAATTAAAACTAGAATTATGGCACAGTCAAAATCAACAAAAAAGCTGTTTAACATGGCCTACGGGCTTGGAGCGTCAGTGGTAATCATTGGTGCATTGTTCAAGATCCTTCACTGGGAGTTTGGACCACTTACTGGTGGACTTCTTCTTGCTGTCGGACTTATTACGGAAGCATTGATCTTCGCTATCTCTGCATTTGAACCGGTAGACGACGAATACGATTGGTCTTTGGTATATCCAGAATTGTCCGGAGGTCAAGCGGATGCCAAAAGAAAGCAAGAGGCAAAAGATGCCCAAGAAGCAGAAGGATTGCTTTCCAAGAAATTGGACAACTTGCTTAAAGAAGCTAAAATCGATTCCGAGCTATTTGCCAATTTGGGAGAAAGTATCAAGAGTTTTGAAGGTGCCGCCAAGAATATCACTCCTACAACAGATGCAATTCAGCACACTAAGAAATACTCTGAGGAATTGTCCCACGCCGCAGCCCAAATGGAATCTTTGAACAGCTTGTACAAAGTACAATTGGAAAGTGCTAGCAGACAAGCTTCCATTAATGAGGAAGTAGTACAGAACGCAGGAGCGTTGAAAGAACAAATGCAATCTTTGGCCACCAACCTTTCTTCATTGAACGGTGTGTACGGTGGTATGCTAACCGCCATGGGAGGCAGAAACTAATTAGAGGTTTTTGATCAACAAAAAACAAACCAAATCAAATTAATTATTAAATCTAATTAGAAAAACATGGCAGGAGGAAAACAAACACCACGTCAGAAGATGATCAACCTTATGTACTTGATCTTCATCGCGATGTTGGCATTGAATATGAGCAAGGAAGTACTTGCGGCTTTCGGACTTATGAACGAAAAGCTAGAAACTTCCAACACCAACATGGACGCCAATAACTCCAGTTTTATGGCCAGCTTGGAAACCAAGAAGGATGAAAACGAAGAGGAGTACGGCGAACTGTACGAAGATGCTCAGCAGATCAAACAACTTTCCGATAACTACTACAGCTATTTGGAAGGATTGAAGAAAGAAATGACCGCAGATTTGGAAGATCCAAAAGATTATGTGGTTATGGACAAGTCTGACTACTTGGACCAAAAGTTCTTTCAGGGCGACAATTTGGGCCCAGAAGGGAAAAAGTTCATGGAGCAGATTGAAACCTATCGTGAAGGCGTGATCAATGCTTTACCAGCAGAAGGTTTTGAATCTTTGAAATCAGCTGTAAAAACCCGTTTTGCCACAGGAGGTGAAGACGGTAAGGTTGAGAAAAGAGATGGTACACGCCAAGATTGGATCAACTATCACTTCGAAGGCTTCCCTTTGGTAGCTTCTTTGACCAAGATGACCCAATTGCAGGCCGATATCAAAACTACCGAGCAAGAGGTGTTGAAGACCCTTTTGGAAGGTGAGTTGACCGAAGCGGTTTCCTTGACCAATTTTGCCAGTTCATTGGCTGCCCCTAAAACGGCCTATTACGCTGGTGAAAAATACGATGGTAAAATCATTGTGAGCAAAACGGACAAGACTTCCACTCCCGTAAAAGCAGAACTGACTTTGGACGGAAGACCATTGACCGAAGGAAAAGATTACGAATTGGAAGCTGGTGGTATCAAAATGTTGATCAGTGCCGGTACTCCAGGTGACCACACCATCAAAGGAACTATGATCTTTAAGCAAGATGGCGAAGAGGTGCCAGTGGAAGTGAACAACACTTTCGCTACGATCTCCATGCCTAATGCAGCGGTAATCTCCGCAGATAAAATGAACGTGGTGTATCGTGGTGTTGCCAACCCAATGACAATCTCTATTCCAGGTATTCCTGATAATAAGGTAAATGCTTCAGCTCCTGGTTTGACCAGAAGAAGCGGTAGCCAGTATATCATGAACCCAGGTACAGGAAGGTCTGTGACCATCACTGCCTCTGGTACATTGCCTGACGGTAAGGGAATCAGCACCAAGTCTGAATTCCGTATCAAGGATATTCCAAGGCCAAGTGGTACTGTTCGAGGAGAGTCCGGAAGCATCAAAATGCCAAGGAACAACCTGGAAATCGCCACTGTTAGCGCTATGTTGGAAGACTTCGATTTTGACTTGAACCTTGCGGTAAGCGAGTTTAAGTTCAAAGTGCCAGGTCAACCTACCGTAGTGGTGCAAGGCAACAAATTGGACAGCAGAGCCAAATCTGTACTTAGAAGAGCCGATAGAGGCGAGTCTGTCCAGATATTCGATATCCAAGCTTACATCACAAACAACAAGAGCTACAAGTTGAAAAAAGTATCTCCTGTAGTGGTTGAGCTTACAAACTAAGAAGTATAAAAAGTATACAAGTGATCATGAATTGGAAAAACGCATTGTTAATTGGATTGTTGGGCATATTGCCAGTATCAATCATGGCGCAGGCAAACATTTTGAATGCCAAGCTGCCCGAAGATATCGGTAAAAAAACCCAAGCTCAAATAGAGCAAGATGCCGATGAGCCATTGGAATACGGATATGTGGATGATAGGGATATCCTTTGGTCCAAGACCGTATGGGAAATCATCGATCTTGACGAGCGAGTCAACTTTCCACTCTATTACCCAACCGATACCATAGGTATTGGGGCGGATAGAAGGTCGCTGTACCATGTGCTGATGAAGAACATCAGAAATGGAAACCTTACGGAGGTTTATGCAGACTCCTACTTTACGGAAAAACGTAAACTGGCAGACCTTGCTGCTACCTTGAGCAAAGTGGATACCACCGACCTTGGTTACGAGCAGGTAAACGCCGGCGAGCAGGTTTCCCCAGAGTTTATCAACAAAAGGGACTTGACCGCTGCCGATATCGAGGAGTACCGTATAAAAGGTATCTGGTATTTCGACAAACGCCAGGGAGAGCTTAAGTATCGCTTATTGGGAATTGCACCCGTTGCTCCCGACGTGAACTTCATCGACGATGAATCCATCGATCCAGGAGAAAACAAAGTGGAATTGTTCTGGGTATGGTATCCAGCGGCACGTAAAATTTTGCACGATGCCAAAGTATACAACCAGCGCAATTCGGCAAGACCCATCTCTTTTGATATGCTATTGAACGCACGTCGTTTCAATGGAGTGATCTACAAAGAGGAAAACGTTCACGAAGATCGTGAAATAAGTGATTATATTTTTGATAATGCATTGTTCCAACTCTTGGAGGCCCAACGAATCAAGGAGGGCATACGAGACAGGGAACAAGATATGTGGGCATATTAATGAAACCCAACTTTGAAAGCTGCAAGGCAGCAGCCAAAGTTGATGGTTGAATTATTCCGAACTTGTTTCGGGATCCCCATAGAATATTTCCAATTCAATACAGCATAACGCCGCACTCAGTGCGGCGTTTTTTTTTTGCATTAAACTCAAAACAACGGGCAGAATAAATCAAACAGATGCCTAATTTTGCGGTATGTTGGATTATATCGTAGTAGGTCTGGGTTTGGCAGGAATATCGTTCTGCGAAGTATTGGAAAGTGAAGGCAAAAGCTTTACCGTAATTGCCGATGAGTCCCAAAGAGCCTCTCTTGTGGCAGGCGGACTGTACAATCCCGTTATTTTAAAAAGGTTTACCCTAGCTTGGAGGGCCAAACAACAATTGGAACTGGTCAAGCCGTTTTATCAAAATTTAGAGGAGAAACTTGGGGTGAAAGTAGATTATGACCTTCCGGTGTGGCGCAAGTTTGCCTCGGTGGAAGAACAAAACCTTTGGTTCGAGGCAGCCGATCGTCCCGGTCTGGATTACTTTTTGTCCACTAACATCCATCCGAACACCAATCCCGCCATTGATGCTTCGCACGGTTTTGGCGAAGTAAAACATACAGGCAGAGTAGATACCAATACCATGGTAAGTGCCTACAAAACCTACTTGGAACAAGCAGGGAAATGTATAAAGGAGTCTTTCGATTATGATGCCTTTTCTATTGAAGAGGATAGTGTCACCTATAAAGGAACCGTCGCCAAAAAAATAGTTTTTGCCTGTGGATATGGCCTGAAACAAGACCCTTATTTTGGATACTTGCCCTTGAACGGAACCAAAGGGGAGTTGCTGGTCATCCATGCTCCGGATTACCAAGAGCAGCATGTGATCAAATCCTCAGTGTTTACCATTCCCATGGAGAACGACCGCTATTTGGTGGGTGCCACTTACAAATGGAAGGATAAGACCAACGAACCCACGGAAGCCTCCAAGAACGAACTCTTGGAAAAGCTACGAACGTTTTTGAAATGTGATTTTGAGGTTGTGGACCATGTTGCAGGTATTCGTCCTACGGTGGTGGACCGTCGGCCCTTGGTGGGTAGTCATCCAGAGCATCAAAACCTTTATGTACTAAATGGATTTGGTTCCCGAGGAGTACTTATTGGACCCTATGCTTCGCGCCAACTTTTCGATTATATTGAAAATGACAGGGAATTAGATCCCGAAATGGACATCCAACGATTCACAAAAAAATACTATGCCGTTTAGCTTTTGGCGACGGCTTCGTGCTTTTTGACGGAAGAAGGGTCGTACTTTACAAAAAAGTTAATCCAAATATTTCGGGAAAGTCGGATAATGACGGGCATAAAAACCACTAATGTACCTACAATAGTAATAAAGGCTGTCGGTAGTGATGCGCCCAAGAACAAAAAGGAAATCACAAAAGCGGCCACTGCAAAGGCAATCCCCACCCCATAGCTCACGTACATGGCGCCGTAGAAAAAAGAAGGCTCTATTTTATACTTCAAACCGCAATGGGAGCATCTCTCGTTCATCTTAAAAATCTTGGACAACGCATACGGGTTGGAATTTTCATACATGCTCTCCTCATGGCATCTTGGACAGTTTCCTGTTAAAATGCTGTACATTTTGGTTCCTTTTTTTAACATTTGCACGGCTTTTGTACAAAAGTATACATTCGCCAATTAAAGTTTTGTAATCAAGGTCACATAAAAATGCTAAATGTTCACAATCTTTCCGTAGCCTTTGGAGGCGAATACCTGTTCGAGGAAATATCCTTCCGTCTTAATGGGGGCGACCGCGTAGGCCTTATCGGGAAGAACGGTGCGGGTAAATCTACCATGCTCAAATTGCTGGCCAAGGAAATGCCCTTGGATGAAGGAGCTATTGCCACCGAAAAGAACATCAGGATTGGCTTTCTGAAGCAGGATATCGATTTTGAAGAGGGCCGGACCGTGCTGGAAGAATCCTATCAAGCGTTCTCTGAGATCAAGGAGATGGAACTGAAATTGGACGAGATCAATACCGCCTTGGCAGAGCGCACCGATTATGAAAGTGACGGGTACCATCAACTCATGGTAGACCTGAACGATGTGACCCATCGTTATGAAATTTTAGGTGGCTACAACTATCAAGGTGATACCGAAAAGGTGCTTTTGGGTCTAGGATTCAAAAGGGAGGACTTCAATAAGCTCACCGATACATTTTCGGGAGGATGGCGCATGCGGATAGAGCTGGCCAAACTGCTATTGCAAAACAATGATGTGTTACTGCTGGATGAGCCTACCAACCACTTGGATATTGAGTCCATCATTTGGTTGGAGCAATTCCTTCGCAATTTTACGGGAGCGGTGGTAATCGTTTCCCACGATAAAATGTTCTTGGACAATGTGACTAACAGAACCATCGAGATTTCATTGGGTAGGATTTACGATTACAACAAACCCTATTCCCAATTTTTGGTGCACCGCCAAGAAATCAAGGAGCAACAATTGAGCGCGCAGAAAAACCAAGAAAAACAGATACAGCAGACCGAACGGCTGATTGAAAAGTTTCGGGCCAAATCCAGTAAGGCTTCCATGGCGCAGTCCTTGATCAAAAAACTGGACAAAATGGACCGTATCGAGGTGGATGAGGAGGACAATAGCGTGATGAATGTGCGCTTCCCCGTATCGGTCACTCCAGGTAAGGTGGTTGCCGAACTCAACGGAATCTCCAAAAGTTACGGTCCCAAAAAAGTACTGCAAGATATCGACCTCATGGTGGATAGAGGCAGCAAAACGGCCTTTGTGGGGCAAAATGGACAAGGAAAAACCACCTTGGCCAAAATTATGGTAGGTGAACTGGATTACAAGGGAGACCTAAAAATGGGCCACAATGTCCAATTGGGCTATTTTGCCCAAAACCAAGCCGAATACCTTGATGGGAACAAGACCATTTTGGATACCATGATCGATGCCGCCAACGAAACCAATCGAAGTAAAGTGAGGGATATTTTGGGTTCCTTCCTTTTTAGGGGCGATGAGGTGGATAAGTACGTAAAGGTGCTGTCAGGTGGGGAACGAAACCGCTTGGCACTAGCCAAAATGTTGTTGCAGCCCTTCAATGTGCTCGTAATGGACGAACCTACTAACCATTTGGACATCAAATCCAAAAATGTATTGAAACAAGCACTTCAAAATTTCGAAGGAACCTTGATCTTAGTCTCCCACGACCGTGATTTTCTCCAAGGGCTAACCGATAGGGTATATGAATTTAAGGATGGGGGTATCAAGGAATTTTTGGGCGATATCGATTTTTATCTGGAGCAACGGAAAATGGAAGACTTCAGAAGTGTGGAAAAGGGCGATGCAAAAAAAGAGGCAACCAAGTCCGAAGAAAAACCGAAGGAGAACGAGTATCACGTCCAAAAGAAGCAAAAATCCCTAAAGAATAAGTTGAGCGGGGTAGAAAAGAGGATATCCCAGCTCGAAAAACAGATTGCTGATATTGACCATGATTTGCTGATGGATTACGATACCACCATTGCAAAGCCCAACTTTTTTGATAACTACGAAGGCAAAAAGAAGGAATTGGAATCTCTAATGGAAGATTGGGAGAGCCTATCCCATGAGCTGGAAGCATTGAATTAATCAATGCTCCAACCTTTTCACCACACATTTTATAGGATTCACAACATTAGGGTGTAAGTTCATCGATTAAAGTTGTAGGATGTTTCTCATTTTTATTACTTTGTAGGTAAATTCCTTACAACTAAATAGGAAAGATGAAAAAAGTAACCCCATTTTTCTTTTGCTTGCTGTTTGCCATCGGTATCTCTTTTGCCAGTGGACAGGTTTCCCCCGAAGAAAAAGCTGCTTTGGTGGACCTATACAATAGCACCAATGGCCCTGAATGGAATACTTCTTGGGATCTGGAAGCCCCTGCCAATACTTGGAAGGGGATAGAGGTCCAAGATGGCCATGTGACCGGGATAACATTGTTTATGAACAATTTGAACGGAGTGCTTCCAGAAAGTATAGGAAATTTAAAACATTTGACTACGCTCAACCTTGCATTCAACCAAATCACAGGAGTGCTTCCCAAGGATATTGTCAAGTTGGAAAAGTTGAAGGTACTACGTTTGGAAATGAACCGAATCAAGGGAGCCATCCCAACGGAGGTCGGCAACTTTCAGGAGCTGGAAATCTTTTCCATGTTCAATAACTTTTTGAGCGGTCCCATTCCTGAAAGCTTTGGAGAACTCAAAAACCTAAAGGAACTCAATCTTTCAAGTAATAATTTAAAGGGCATTATTCCTAGTTCAATAGGGAAACTGTCCAAATTGGAAGCACTTGGACTTTTTGAAAATATGTTGGAGGGCCAGATACCATCGGAAATTGGAAACTTGGTACAACTCAAGGAATTGGTATTGTCCAACAATCGTTTGGGTGGTGAGATTCCGGCAGAATTTGGTCAATTGGCAAGTTTGCAAATTTTACAACTTCAAAATAACCGTTTTGATTCGTTCAATGCCCTGCAAGCGATGGATTCGAAACAGTTCCTCGTTTTTGACACCGATGATAAGTCATTGAGCCCTAAATTCAAGGAAATCAATATAGATCGGACTCGAATGGCAGATACCAAATTCGAGGACGAGAACGAAAACGAGTAGTTAGTTATTACTTTAGTTTGTTTGGTTGGGGATGCCGTTTGGGGTCCCCTTTTTGTATTTGACCGGGTTTACAACGTATTTTAGGAAATATTTAACCATTGTAAAAATCGAAGGGAATAGATTTGCACAGATTAAACCAACTTACGCATGCGAAAGCTCATCATATCGGCAGTTGTTGGAGGCATTATCATCTTCGCCTCCCTGTATTTCGCTGGACTTATTGCAGACAGCAAGGATAACAGAAGACCGCCATCACAAAAAATCGTAAAGACCGTTTTTGTAGACACCGTTAAAAACACCACCGTACCCATTCGGGTTCCGGCCAATGGTAATCTGCAGGCCAAAAAAAGGTTGGAGCTTTTCTCTGAGGTACAGGGTGTGTTTAGACCTGGCAGCAAATTGTTCCGTACTGGACAGGCATACAGCGCAGGACAAACGCTTATCCGAATCGATGCCAGCGAATACTACGCAACCGTACAATCCGCTAAAAGTAATCTGTACAATTTGTTGACCTCCATTATGCCCGACTTGAGATTGGACTACCCGGAAATCTACCCCAAATGGCAACAATACCTCAATAGTTTTGATTTGGACAAGACCACTCCGGAATTACCTTCCATGGATTCGGAAAAGGAGAAATTCTTTATTACGGGGAGGGAAATCATTACGACCTATTACAATGTGAAAAATTTGGAGCAGCGTCTGACCAAATATACCATTACAGCGCCTTTTAGCGGTGTGCTGACCGAAGCATTGGTAACCGAGGGAACATTGATTCGTTCGGGGCAGAAGCTTGGCGAGTTCATCGATACAGGCCTGTACGAACTGGAAGTATCCGTGAGTAAAACCTATGGGGATTTTTTACGCGTAGGGAAAAAGGTAGAGCTGACAAATTTGGAAAAGACCCAAACCTACATGGGAGAGGTTACCCGTGTGAACAGTAGGGTAGACCAGAACTCCCAGACTATTATGGTCTACATCGAAGTTAGCGGTGACGACTTGAAAGAAGGTCAATATTTGGAAGCCAATCTTGAGGCCAAGGAAGAATCCGATGCCATTGAGATCAACCGATCACTTTTATTAGAAAACAACCAGATTTTTGTGGTTCGGGATTCTATTCTGGACCTTATGGATGTTCAACCGGTTTTCTTCACCGATAAGACTGTGGTGCTCAAGAACGTTCCCGATGGCGAAGTCATCGTGGCAAAACCCATGACAGGTGCATACGCCGGTATGTTGGTGCGCACCTTTGACGAAAGTAAATCCTAATATCGTAAGCTATGAGAAAGCTCATCTCGTATTTTATTAAATACCACATGGCAGTAAATGTCTTTATCTTGGCATTTTTTGTCTTTGGTATTGTTGGGATTCTTTCCTTGAAATCGTCCTTCTTCCCGCTGAACGAAGCCCGTAACATTACCATTTCCATTACCTATCCCGGGGCATCCCCCCAAGAAATCGAAGAAGGTATTGTTCTCAAGATAGAGGACAACCTTAAAGGTTTGGAAGGTGTAGAACGTGTTACCTCTACCTCTAGGGAAAATAGCGGTACCATTAACGTGGAAATCGAAAAGGAGCGAAATGTTGATTTTATGCTGTTGGAGGTCAAAAATGCGGTGGATAGGGTGCCCACTTTCCCAACAGGGATGGAACCATTGATTGTGGCCAAACAGGAACCGGTAAGGCCAACAATTAGTTTTGCCGTCAGCGGTAAGGACATTCCGTTGGTCACTTTAAAGCAAATAGCCCGTCAAATCGAAAACGACCTTAGGGCTATCGATGGGATTTCCCAGATTCAAATTGATGGGTATCCCGACGAAGAAATTGAAATCGCTGTTGATGAAAACAGTCTTTTGGCTTACAACCTATCCTTTGCCGATGTGGCGCAGGCCGTTTCCAATGCCAATATCTTGGTCACTGGAGGTAATATCAAGACCGTAACCGAGGAATATCTGATCAGGGCCAACAACCGCTCCTATTATGGGGACGAACTTTCCAACATCATCGTTAGGGGAGATGCTGCCGGCCGTGCCGTGCGATTAAAGGATGTTGCCATCATCAGGGACCGTTTTTCGGAAACTCCCAACGCTTCCTATTTTAATGGGGAGCTTGCGGTGAACATCACCATCACCAGTACCAACACCGAAGACTTAATGGGCTCCGCCGAAAATGTGAGGCAATATATCGAGGAGTTCAATGAAAAATATACCAATGTGCGACTGGATGTCATCGACGACCGCTCCACGACATTGACCCAACGAACCCAATTATTGACGGAGAACGCCATTGTAGGGATGATCCTTGTTTTGGTGTTCCTATCCCTTTTCTTGAATACGAGGTTGGCATTTTGGGTGGCCTTTGGACTTCCGATCGCCTTTTTGGGAATGTTCGTTTTTGCACCTATGTTCAACGTTACCATCAATGTACTTTCCCTCTTCGGGATGATCATTGTTATCGGTATTTTGGTGGATGATGGTATTGTGATCGCAGAAAACATCTATCAACATTACGAAGATGGGAAATCACCCGTGCAAGCTGCGTTGGATGGTACAATGGAAGTGATACCGCCCATTATTTCCGCTATCATCACCACTATATTGGCCTTTTCCATATTCTTGTTCTTGGATAGCCGTATCGGGGAGTTCTTCGGGGAGGTCTCGGTAATCGTGATTCTGACGCTGGTGGTATCGTTGGTAGAAGCATTGATCATACTTCCGGCACACTTGGCGCATTCCAAAGCGCTCCGTCCCCAAACGGATAAACCAAAGACAGGCATAGGCAAAGTATTTGCCAAACTGCGTGTGATCAATAAAGTTGGGGATAGGATCATGAACTATATGAGGGATAACTGGTATAGTCCAGCCCTGCGGTTTATGTTGAACTACAAATTCCTTACTTTTGCCCTGTTCTTCATGGCGTTGGCCCTCACTTTGGGTTCCATAAGTGGAGGGATTATCAGAACGGCCTTTTTCCCAAGGATTGCCAGTGATCAGGTATCTATCAACTTAACGATGCCCAATGGTACCAATGAAAAAGTGACCGATTCCATTATCAGTCTCATTCAAGATAAGGCACATATTGTAAATCAAGAACTTACGGACGAATATCTGCAGGGCATGGACAAAATGCTATTCGTCAACATGATCAAAAATTTAGGTCCGGGTGCATCAAATGCCACTCTGGAAATCAATCTATTGCCAGGTGAGGAACGCCCCGATGGCATCCGCGCCGATATGGTGACCACACGACTGCGCGAGTTGGTAGGCCCGGTCATCGGAGTGGAAAGCTTGATCTATGGTTCCGGAGGGAACTTTGGGGGAAGTCCGGTTTCGGTCTCCCTTTTGGGCAACAATATTGCCGAATTGAAGGCGGCCAAAACCGAGCTGAAACAAGCCATGGAAGCCAACGCCAATCTAAAGGATGTAACCGATAACGACCCTGCGGGAATCAAGGAAATACGATTACAGCTCAAAGAGAACGCCTACTTGCTGGGGCTCGACCTTAGAACGGTCATGAACCAAGTTCGGGGTGGATTCTTTGGTGCTCAGGCGCAACGATTCCAAAGGGGACAGGATGAAATACGGGTTTGGGTGCGCTATGATCGTGAAAATAGATCATCCATTTCCGACTTGGACGAAATGCGGATTTTGGCTCCCAGCGGTGACCGAATTCCTTTAAAGGAAATTGCCACCTACACCATTGAAAGGGGAGATGTAGCCATCAACCACTTGGAAGGAAGAAGGGAAATACAGGTTTCTTCGGATTTGACAGACCCAGAAACCACCAGTGGAACCGATGCCATGTTATGGATACGAAATGAAGTGCTTCCGGATATTTTGGCCAAATACCCATCCATCACACCTTCGTATGAGGGACAGAACCGAGAAGCCAATAAATTGATAGGTTCCTTAGGATTTGTAGGGCCAATCGTATTATTTTTAATTTTCATTGTCATATCCTTCACTTTTAGAAGCATTAGCCAACCACTCTTGTTGATATTCATGGTGCCCTTTAGCTTAACCGCTGTTGCATGGGGACACTGGATACATGGATTCCCCATTAATGTTCTTTCCATGTTGGGGATTATTGCATTGATCGGTATTATGGTGAATGATGGATTGGTGTTGATCGGTAAATTCAATATCAACCTTCGAAACGGTATGAAATTCGACGAAGCCATATATGAAGCAGGAAAATCTCGTTTTAGGGCCATCTTTTTGACATCGGTAACCACTATTGCCGGTTTGGCACCCTTACTATTGGAAAAAAGTCGTCAGGCCCAGTTCCTGAAACCTATGGCCATTTCCATTGCCTATGGAATCGGTTTTGCCACAGTGCTGACCCTGCTCATGCTCCCATTGCTACTTTCCTTTGGGAACAATGTGAAAGTATTGGCAAAACGACTTTGGACAGGGGAAGAGGTAACTCCTGAAGAAGTAGAACGCGCCATTCGGGAACAGCATGAAGAAGAAGAGATGCAATCTGGCATGGTTCACTTAAATGGAACTGATAGTTCGAATGTGCCGAAAAACAGAGAAGAAACCTCAAAAGTTGTAGAAGAGACCACATAATGAGAAGCTTTTTTAATAAACTACCCTTTATCTTACTGTTTGTTTGTTCGCTGGCCCATGCCCAAGATACGGTTTTGACCAAGGAAGAGGCCATTGCAATGGTTTTGGAAAACAATTTGGATATTCAAGTGGCTCGTAATACCAAAAAAATCGACGAGAACAATGCCGATATCCTCAATTCAGGTTATCTGCCCACAGTTTCCGGCAATGCCAGCGGAAGTATCGACAAGCAGAACTCCGAAGGTATCTTGGCCAACGGTGATGTAAGGAGCGCAGAAGGAGCCGAGACGCGCAGGTACAGCGCCGCGGTGAATGTGAACTACACCTTATTTGATGGCCTTGGAAGGTACTACAACTACAAAAGTTTTCAAGAACGCTCGGAGCAATCCGAGTTGGAAGTTAGGCAAACAATCGAGACCACCATTCTTCAATTGTTTACCGTGTACTACGAGGCGGCACGCCTCACCGAAAACACGAATACCTTGGAACAGGCCTTGGAGATTTCAAAGGATAGGCTCAAAAGGGCCCAATATCAATTTGAGTTTGGACAAAATACCGGGTTGGACGTACTGAATGCCGAAGTGGACATCAATACGGATAGCATCAATCTATTGAATTCTAGACAGCAGCTACGAAATACGATGCGCGACCTGAATTTGATTTTGAACCGTGACCTTTCCGCCCAATTTGAAGCTGATACTACGGTTACTTTTGTTCCGGGACTTCAAATGGAAAATATGTACAACGAGGCCCAGATGAACAATGTTAGGCTCCAGATTGCGGAAAAGAACATCAATATGGGGCGATATGATATCAGGGTAGCGCGTAGTGGGTTTTTACCTACCATTGGCCTGACGGGAACCTACGGTTGGAACGAATCCAACAACAATAGCCCATTGGCATTCGTATTGCAAAATACATCAACCGGGGTCACTGGAGCCATAAACCTTACTTGGAACCTGTTTGACGGTGGTACGACCATTACGGGGATAAAAAACGCCAAGATAGCCTACCAAAATCAGGAGATTGCCAAAAAGCAAATCCAATTGGAGGTGGAACGCGATATCCGCAACGCATGGGACAGTTATACCAATGCCCTATACGTATTGGAAGTCCAAGAAAAAAACCTGCAGACCAACCAGAACAACTTTAAACGTACTGACGAGCGATACAAATTGGGGCAGGTGACCTCCATTGAATTTAGGCAGGCCCAGTTGAACCTTTTGAACGCTGAATTGGCCAAGAGTCAGGCAAAATACAATGCGAAATTGGCCGAGCTTCAAATGCTTCAAGTGAGTGGTCAATTGCTGAATGTAGAATTTTAGATATGTTCGAGCATTTTTTCCAATGTCCGTACTGTTGGGAAGAAATATCTTTTTTGCTCGATACTTCCATTCCCGAACAGACCTATGTAGAAGATTGCGAAGTATGCTGCAATCCCATAGAGGCTACAGCACAATGTAGACAACAGGAACTGGTTTTCTTCGAGGCGAGGGAATTGGGCCAGTAAAGGACACCACTTTTTACTTATTCAATCCGAGAGGTGATGAATGTATGCCGATTGGTTACTGATAGATTCTCACATAATCGATTTCGAGGGTACCTTCGGTAAAATCTGCTGGGACTTCACCTCCAAGATTACCGCCCATGGCAATGTTCAGAATCAAATAGTGTGGATGGTTGAACGGTTTGTCATTGGAATTGGGCAATTCGTATACCAACGTATCGTCCACATAAGTTTTGATGCTCTCACTGCTCCACTCCATGGCATACACATGGAATTCGGAAGAAGCATTCACTACTTTTGTTTCTCCTCCAATTTCTTTGTAGACCTTTGTGTTCAAGTCGCCCCAATGGAAATGGGAAATGGTACTGTCTTTGTCCCAACCGGTTTGCTCCATAATATCGATTTCTCCAGAAAGTGGCCATCCCACACTGCCATACTGGTCATCGAAGTAATTTCCGGTTTCGTCCACATTGGCGCCCAGCGTCCAAATGGCTGGCCAAGTCCCGGCCGAGCTGGGTAATTTGGCCCGTACCTCCACACGTCCATACGTAAAGGCAAATTTTGCGTTCATCCGGGCCGAAGTATATTCCTTTTGACTTCCTTGGTATGCATAAGGTTCCTTAAGTGCCTTTATTTTGAGGGAGCCTTTGCTGACAATGGAGTTTTCTTCCCTGTTGGTATAATGTTGTAGTTCATCATTGTGCCAACTGCCATTATTCGGGGGTATCACTTGATGGTGCCATTTGCTAGGGTCGGGCCTTCCATCCAACTCGAATTCGTCAACAAACACCAAGTTATCAAAAGTGTTTTGGTGCGTGCTTTTTTCAATGGTTGGAACATCTTGACCAAGAAGGCCAAGGCTTAGTAAAAGAAAAATGAAACTTCTCAAAATAATACAAGTTTGATAGTCGTAAAACTACTAAACAAAAGCGGGATAGCGGTGGTGCATGCTGTCTAAGCTTTTCTTTTTTGTGTGTAGAGTATCGAGATTCCGATACAGGCCCCTATAAACGCCAAACAACCTCCTACCACACTGGAGTAATTCACCCCTAAGCCAAAAACCATGGGCAACCCTCCAAAATAGGCTCCGGAAGCATTGCCCATATTAAAGGCACTTTGGTTCATCGAGGAACCCAGTTTTTCGGCACCTTTGGCCGCCCGGATAATAGCAATTTGAATGGGTGCGGTTATCGAAAAGGTAATCACGCCAACAATAAAGCTCAGCACAAATACAGCAATGGTATATTCCGCCAGAATGGAATTCAGTATTAGTACGGTCGTCATGGAAAGCATACTGATGACCACCGACCTGACCGGATTAAAGATTTCTACCATGCGTGCGCCCAAAAAATTGCCCAAGAACATACCACAGCCCGCTACAATCATGACATACCCTACATAGGATTCGGGCAATATGGTTGTTGAAATAACCAGCGGGGCAATGTAACTGTACCAGGCAAAGAAACCTCCCGACCCTATGGTGGTCAATGCGATAAGTGCCCATAATTTTTTGTTTTTCAACCCGGGAGAGGGATTTGCGCCTTCAGTATCATCAATACTTTCCAGATTCTCTTTGGGCATCCAAAAATAAAGACTGGATAAGGTGGCGATTCCAGCAAATCCTACCAATATAAAGGAGTAGCTCCAATGGATTTCTTGGCCGATATAGGTGCCCAATGGCACACCTAAAATATTGGCAACGGTCAGCCCCGAGAACATTACTGCCATTGCTTGGGCCGCCTTTCCGGGCCTTGCCAAATAGCCCGACACCACGGCACCAATACCAAAAAACGCCCCATGGGGCATGCCCGATAAAAATCGGAACAGCATCATTACCCAATAGTTGCCCGAGAAGGCCGATAAGGTATTGAACACGGTGAACCATAGCATCAAGAACAACAATGTCTTTTTCGGATTTAAATGGGTGGTGATCCGTGCCATGAACGGTCCTCCAATCACGACCCCAAGGGCATAGATAGCGATAAAATGGCCAGCTTTGGGGATGGATATGTCCAAGGAATCGGCAATATTGGGTAGAATCCCCATAATAACGAACTCGGTTAGGCCTATGCCAAAGCCGCCGATAGCAAGTGATAGCAGGGCTTTTTTGTTGGTGGGTTGCGTAGTGTTCTTCAAGCGTGTTTTATTAAGGGGCAAAGGTAATGGCTAGGAATGAAACTGGTTAGGGAAAGTCATTCGAAATCGATGTGCGAATCGGTTGTGTTCAAAACAAAAAAAAGCTCCTTGAAATTTCAAGGAGCTTTCTAGTAGCGGGGACTGGACTCGAACCAGCGACCTTCGGGTTATGAGCCCGACGAGCTACCTACTGCTCTACCCCGCGGTTTATATTTTAATGTTGCCTGCGGTTGCAACTATATTTCAATTTTTCAAAGCGAGGAGCCCGACGAGCGGACCCTGTGCTGAGCGTAGCCGAAGCATACTGCTCTACCCCGCGATATGGACGGCAAATATACAACGCTTTTCCTGTCATTTCCAAACTTAAATTTAATATTCCATTTTCCTTAACATCTATCCCGTCCAAAATCCATAAATTCGACGTTTTTACCTTATGGACGCAATCAACGAGTTTATATCCTCCCTCTTGCCCTATACGGAGTGGCCCATGTTTATCTTGCTAATAGGTGGAGGGCTGTTTTTGGCATTCTATTCCAAATTCGCACCCTTCCGTTATTTTGGACATGCCATTGCCGTGGTTTCTGGAAAGTATGATGACAAAAATGCCAAAGGGGATGTCAGTTCTTTTCAGGCATTGTCCGCTGCTGTTGCCGCTACGGTAGGCTTGGGCAATATCTCAGGAGTGGCCATTGCCATCCATGATGGCGGTCCGGGCGTGGTCTTTTGGATTTGGATGACCGCACTCTTGGGTATGGGAATCAAATTTTATTCGGGCAGTTTGGCCATCATGTACCGCGGCACCGATTCCGAGGGACATATGCAAGGTGGGCCCATGTTCTACATCACCCAAGGCATGGGGAAATGGGCAAAGCCCATGGCCATTTTTTTCAGTATTTGCGGACTTTTTGGCTTTTTGGGCGTTTTTACCGCCAATCAATTTACGGAAGCCTTTATGGGCGTGGTGCAACCTCATGAAACACTTTTGGCGACCAGTGAGTTCAACTGGAAGCTCGGTATCGGATTTTTCTTGGCGATCATCACATCGATTGTGATTTTTGGTGGTCTCACCAAAATTGCCAAAGTAGCCTCTGCCATCGTTCCCTTTATGGTAGGGGTATATTTGTTGGCGGTCATATTTGTGATGGCAAGTCATGCAGGGGAGGTTTTCCCCGCCCTCAAAATGATTCTTGTCGAGGCCTGGAACTTCGATACAGCGGTCACTGGCGGATTCTGGGGCTTGGTCATCGTTGGGGTTCGCAGGGCCATGTTCTCCAATGAGGCCGGACTGGGTAGTGCGCCCATGTACCACGGGCAATCCCGGAACGATGAACCTGCCAAGGAAGGATTGGTGGCCATGTTGGGTCCATTTATAGATACCATATTGGTATGTACCTTCACCGCGGTGGTGATTATTTTGAGCGGAGCCTATCTGGAAGACGGTAGTGGTATTGTGATGACCATGTCCGCTTTCGAAACCACACTGTATGGCATGGGAGATGTACTTTTGATGGTGATTGTAGCTGCGTTTGCATTGTCTACCTTGTTTACCTATTCCTACTACGGGGTGAAGAGTTTATCATTTTTGACCAACGCCAAAATCGGAAAATGGTACAATGTGTTCTTTGTAGTGATGATCGTTTTTGCTGCAGTGGCTTCCTTAAAATTGGTCAAAAACTTGATCGACCTCTCTTATGCATTGATGGTAATTCCCAATATGATCGCAGTGTTGTATCTTTCACCAAAGGTGAACGAAGCATCCAAACAATATTTTGAAAAAAGAAGAAACGGTGGCGCATAAATCAGGATTTGTAAATATTATCGGCAACCCCAACGTTGGGAAATCCACGTTGATGAATGCTTTTGTGGGTGAAAAACTGTCCATTATCACCTCCAAGGCGCAGACCACCCGTCACCGCATCTTGGGAATCGTGAATGGGGAAGATTTTCAGGTGATTTTGTCCGATACCCCCGGGATTATAAAACCAGCCTACGAATTACAAACCTCCATGATGGACTTTGTAAAGTCCGCTTTTGAGGATGCCGATGTGCTCCTCTACATGGTGGAAATCGGGGAAAAGGCGCTCAAGGATGAATCCTTCTTCAAAAAAATACAGAACAGCAAAATTCCTGTGCTGTTGCTCCTCAATAAAATTGACAAATCCGACCAGCAGACACTGGAAGAGCAAATGCAATATTGGCAAGAGCAGTTGCCCAATGCCGAAATTCACCCTATCTCCGCTTTGGAAAACTTCAATGTTACCGAAGTCTTCAACCGTATTTTGGAATTATTGCCTGAAGCACCGCCCTATTACCCCAAGGATCAGATAACCGACAAGCCCGAACGCTTTTTTGTGAACGAGACCATCCGGGAAAAAATCCTGCTCCATTACAAAAAGGAAATCCCTTACGCCGTTGAGGTAGAAACCGAGGAGTTTTTGGAAGATGAAGATATCATCCGAATCCGTTCCGTGATTATGGTGGAGCGCGATACACAAAAAGGAATCATTATTGGCCACAAAGGCAGTGCCCTAAAAAGGGTGGGCGTGGAATCTCGAAAGGATTTGGAGAAGTTTTTTGCCAAGCAGGTGCACATCGAACTTTATGTAAAAGTGAACAAAAACTGGCGTAGCAACTCACAGCAGCTCAGACGCTTTGGGTACAATGGTTAGGATTCGTCCCCAACGCGCTCAAAAGGAGCAATAGTCTCCCGAACAAATTGCTTCAGTTGTTCCATTTGTCCCTTTCCCTTCGATTTTCCCAAGCGACCAAACGCATAAAGGGCAAACCACAGCACCACCAAAAGGAACATGCCTACCAAAAAGAGGGTAATATCCTTGCCCAAGGAATAATTGGAATAGGCAAATATGCCCAAAATGATAAAAACCGTACCCACACCAAAATGCAGGAACATAAAAAAGGTCCAAAGGGTAGGATTGGGACCAAAAACCCCTCGAATATTGCTAATGTGCTCTTCAAAAGAGGATAGTTCCAAATGAAGTTGAGGCGTCCAAAAGGTGGTTTCCGCCTTTTTGAACTTCACAAAAATATGTTCGTCCAGTCGTTTGATCAAAAACGGATGGGCCGAAGTGGTATTGAAAGTAGCCTCCAAATCCTTTAAATCCGCCTTTACGGACACGCGAAAACGGGGCCTTAAAACTAGCTCATTGGTCAGGTCGCTCATAATCATTTGAAAATGATGAAAAAAGGTATCATTTTTTCTTCATAATAAATGGTATTTTTGCCAAAAATTAAACCTGATGGGAGCTATCGTAGCCATTGTAGGGAGACCCAATGTTGGGAAATCCACTTTTTTTAACCGACTCATTCAACGCCGTGAGGCGATTGTCGATGCCGTAAGCGGTGTCACGCGCGACCGTCATTATGGAAAAAGTGACTGGAATGGCAAGGAGTTTTCGTTGATCGATACCGGAGGTTATGTGTTGGGGAGCGACGATGTTTTCGAAAAAGAAATCGACAAACAGGTAGAATTGGCCATTGATGAGGCCGATGCCATCATTTTTATGGTGGATGTCGAGTCCGGGGTGACCGGGATGGATGAAGATGTGGCCAAATTGCTTCGCCGGGTGGATAAACCGACCTTCTTGGCAGTCAACAAAGTGGATAATACCCAACGGATGGCCGATGCCGTGGAGTTTTATGCCTTGGGATTGGGCGATTATTATACCATTTCCAGTATCAACGGGAGCGGAACGGGTGAACTCTTGGACGCCCTTGTGGAAGTCTTGCCCGACGAGAAGGAAGAGGAAAGTGAATTGCCGCGCTTTGCCGTGGTGGGACGCCCCAATGCCGGGAAATCATCCTTTATTAATGCCTTGATAGGTGAGGATAGGTATATTGTGACCGATATTGCGGGGACGACCCGGGATAGTATCGATACCAAATACAACCGTTTTGGATTTGAATTCAATTTGGTGGATACTGCCGGTATCCGAAGAAAATCCAAGGTAAAGGAAGATTTGGAGTTTTATTCGGTGATGCGTTCCGTAAGGGCCATTGAATATTGCGACGTCTGTATTTTGATGATGGATGCCACCCGAGGTTTTGACGGACAGGTGCAGAACATTTTTTGGTTGGCGCAGCGCAACAATAAAGGAATCGTGATTTTGGTGAACAAATGGGATTTGGTGGAAAAGGAGACCAACTCCGTAAAGGAATATACCAAGGCGATACATGAGGTGATTTCTCCTTTTGAAGATGTACCGATCCTGTTTATTTCCGTGCTGAACAAGCAGCGTATCTACAAAGCCATTGAAACCGCCGTAGAGGTGTATAAAAACCGTTCCAAAAAAATACCAACACGGAAGTTAAATGATATTATGCTTCCCATTATTGAAAAAACACCACCTCCGGCCACCAAAGGGAAGTATGTAAAGATCAAGTTCTGTACACAGCTACCGACCCCTTACCCGCAATTTGCGTTTTTCTGTAATTTGCCTCAGTACGTAAAGGATCCCTATAAACGGTTTTTGGAGAACAAGATCAGGCAGCAATTTGATTTTACGGGAGTTCCGATCACCATTTTTATGCGGAAGAAGTAATTATTCGCCCGAAGCATACCGTACCTCCACTACTTGCTGTATCCGGTTTCCTTGACCGTCCACGGCAGTCAGGGTATAGATGCCTGGTGCAATGTCCAAAATGAGCTCATGGAAATTTTCCGTTTTACCCAAAAACCTCTCATCCAAATACCAATAAATGATGGTATTGGATTGTTGATGGGCCAGTTTTAGGATGACTTCCCTGTTTTTCTCGCCCAAATCCTTTGGGATCAGCACAGCTTCGTTGTTCTTGGGATAAATGAATTCCATCAAATTGTTTTCCAAAGCAGCGCAACCCTCCAAATAAGGCGGCAATGGTTTGTAGTTGGGGTTGGAGGCAGCATAATAGTATTCCAAAATGGGCGGGAGCACCAACCAATTTTTGGCAACCATATCTTCCAAGGGATAACATTCCGAGTTCACCCTAAACCGTTCGGTGGCATCCAAAAACACTTGCTGATGATAGGGGCAGGGACCGCTTCGCGTTCCGTGGGTGGGTACCCATTCCTTTTTGATGTCATCACAGTACACCGAGGCCCGAAATCCACTCTGCTCACATACGTCCAGCTCCACAAGGTCGTCAAAAGGCTCTTGGAACCAACCGCTCTGAGGCAGGGCATCCAATACATCAAACAGTAGCGGGGCAGCTGCGGTGATCCCTGTAAGTCCGGGTCTGCCCTCACCATCGGCATTGCCTGCCCAGACTCCTATCGCATATCGTGGCGTAACCCCAACGGCCCAGGCATCCTTAAAACCAAAACTGGTCCCGGTTTTCCACGCAATCGGTTGGGAAGAATCAAAAAACTGCCAATTTTCATCACCTTCAGGTCGGTTCACCTCGTACATGGACTGAAATGTGCTGTAAATGGAGCCAGCGCCAAAAACCAAAGGGTCAAATTGCTCTTTTCCAAAATCCTTCGTCTCATCGTGAATATAGGTAGCCTCATTAAATTCCTGACTTCTATAAGTGCTGGAATGGGTCGAAAAGTAGTTCAGACTCGAAGCGAGGGAAGCGTAGGTGGAGGTCACTTCCCAAAGGGAACTTTCTGCTCCACCGAGAATCAAGGATAGTCCATAATGCGAGGAAGGCTTATCCAGCGATTCCATGTTCATTTTGTGAAGTTTGTTATAGAATTTCTCTAGGCCATATTCCCGCAGCAAACGAACAGCAGGAACGTTCAGCGAACGGGAAAGTGCCTTGCTGGCCGGTACCGCTCCTGTATAGGTCAGGTTGAAGTTTTGGGGATTGTACCCATTGATTACGGTAGGCACATCTTCCACCAATGTGTGGGGCAATAATTGTCCTTCATCCAAAAGGGAAGCGAACAAAAAGGGCTTCAACGTGCTGCCTGTACTTCTTTTTTTGGTAACGATGTCCACATAATTGGCGTGTGTTTCGTCCGAAGGGGAATTACCCACATAGCCGAGTACTTTTCGGGTCTCCACATCCAGCACCAAAATGGCCAAGTTGTGTATCTCGTTGCTTTTGAGCTGTTGGTAATGCCGTTCCGCCAAAAGATTCAGCCGTTGCTGCAAAGGCCTCAATACCGAAGTGTTTACAAGCTCCCCGGGATGTTCATTTCGGATACGCTCGGTGAGATGGGGCGCTACATCGGGCAAGGGCATGGGCTCTTGGGGCAATGGTTCGGCAATGGCCAAATCATAGGTTGTTTCGTCAATGACCCCCTTCTCCCGAAGTTTTTTCAATAATCGATTTCGCTTGTCCGAAAAAGCCTTTTCGTTTCTTCCGGGGAAAATTAATGCAGGTGCGTTGGGCAAAACCGCCAAGGCAGCAGATTGGCCCCAACTCAATTCATGGGCTGGAATCCCAAAATAGCGCCAGGCCGCGGTCTCCAATCCCACCACATTGCCGCCATAGGGCGTGTGGGAGGCGTACAGTTTCAAAATGTCTTCTTTGGAGTGACGAAGCTCCAAGCGTGTGGCCATAAACACCTCAATGAGTTTTTCCCAGTACGTCCGGCTTTGGTTTTTTCGGCTGAGACGGATCACTTGCTGGGTGATGGTACTGCCGCCCCTTCGGGTTTCTTTGGTGAGATTATGGCCAACGGCCTTAAGGATGGAAATAGGATTGAATCCGGGATGTTGGTAGAAATACTCGTCCTCAAATAATAGGATGCTCTTTTCGAAGCGTTCGGGAACCGAGTCCATGGGAGGAAACCGCCACTGGCCATCGGCTGCGATTCGCGCTCCGATGAGGGCACCGTCCGAACTGTTCACCACAGTAGAGGTGGGGTCTTTGAACAGATTCTTGGGCAGGCAAAACAACCATAAGACCAAAATGATGAAAAACACAACAATTTTGACCTTATGGTCGATGAACAGTTTTTTTACTGACGATAAAAACTCACTCATTCAACCTTACTGAACTATGTTCACCCATTGCCCTTTGTTACGGGCCTGGTAGTTGTCGTCGTACATGGCTTCTGCCTGCGCACCCGGCAAATAATAGGTGCCCAAGAAGGATGCGTTCAATTGGATGGTAAAGGTTTTTGATTTTTTTGCCTCCAAACCAAAATACAAATGGGTCCGGTCGTCCCGAGTATCCACATAATCCGCTTTGGATGCATTTTCATTGTCCCCGCTTACAAAAGAGGTATCTACGATTTCCCATCCGCTGGGCACGATATGGGTCAGGGCCACATTATCGATATAATCATCCGAACTGTTGAAAATGGTCACTTTGGCCTCAAACTCCGTTCCCTGTCGCAACTCATCCACATTTAGGGAATTACCGAGCGGGTCCACGTAATTCACGGATAGCCTCAGGTTTTGCTCTTGTGCTAATTCCTCACCAACGGGAAGCTTTCCTTTCTGGGTCAGGGTGGCATATACCGTATTGCCTAGATGGTTCTTAATTTGGATATCTTCCTTGAACGAGGTGATGGCTATTTTTCGCTGGGCTATGGCTCTATCCGTTTTCACCTTGATTTCCTTACCGTTGTTGGTAAAACTGAGGTCAATCGATTTTCCACCGTTTTCCATCACCATTTTGGACAGGGCCAATAGCGCAAAGGCTGTTTCTTGGGTGCTGTACCATTGCTGTGATGACAGGTTTTTGGCCAAAGAAACCGCCAAATCCCGTTGTTGCGGGTCGCCCAAAATAACCATGGTTTCCAAGGCCATGGCCCGGTTTCGGAATACGGAACCATAGGTTCTGTAATTGTAATTGTTGGGTTTAAAATCAATATTGGATTTCTGCGCAATGGCTTGGGCCACTTCTTTTTTACCGACCAAGGCATAGGCTGCGGCCAATCGCCATTTGGCCTCGTTGCTGAGGTTTGCGGTTTCCCGTAAACGGTTCATGGCGGCCAATTCGGGCTGTTGTGCCAAGGCCAAGGTATACAATCGGTATGCTTGCGACACATCGTCGTTGTAATAGGTACTTTGGTTGCTCCATTGACGTGCGGCGGATTTTTGGTAACGCAACCAATTGCTCAAAAAGGTCAGAGGGAGCTGGTAGCCCACTTTTTTGGCTTCCAACATAAAATGACCTGCATAGGAAGTGCCCCAATCATCGGCATTCCCATACCCGGGCCAATAACTCAATCCGCCATTTGGCATCTGGAAATCGCCCAAACGGTCGATGGCAGCCTTTATGTTCTTCTCAACTTCCTTCTTTTTATCAAAAGTGATGTCCAACACATTGCCCAAAAACAATTGTGGGAAGGCTGCGGAGGTGGTCTGTTCCACACATCCGTGGGGATAACGGAGCAGATAATCCATCCGTTTTGAAAAATCCATGGGCGGAAGCGTTGAGAATTCGATGAACGCTTCATTGGTACCCGACGTGCCAAAGGTCTCCATGGAAATCAGCTGTGAACCATTGGGCTCCAATGTGTATAGTTCACTTTTGGTAGTGACGGGGTTCGGGTTTTCCACATCGATTTCGGTCTCGCTGGTTGCGCGTTCCCCGGCTCCCGTAGCTGTAACTTTTATAGTTTGGAAGGATGAAGCGGGTCTGACTTTAAAATCAAAATTGACGATTTGCTCTCCCACCGCATTAAAAGTGATGTTTTTTGAAGTTCCGTTGATGGCTTCCAATGCTTTTCCTGCATCGATATTGACCGTTACGTTTTTGACTTTGGGTTCCATGGCAAAAACGGTGACGGGTATGGTCACGGTTTCGCCTGGGGACAATTTTCTTGGAATGGAGGTCAATACCATCAAAGGTTTACGCACGGGCACGGTTTTTTCCGCATTCCCGTAAGCGCTTTGTACATTTCCAGCGACTACCATGGTCCGTACCGAACCCACGTAGTTGGGCATTTCGATGGTATGCGAGGCTTTTTCTCCAGCTTTTAGGCTAAAGGGGCCTAGGTAGGTGACCACAGGTTTAAAACGCTGTGCCTTTCTGTTTTTGGCTCCGGCACCGATACCGCCCCCGCCAATGGCGTAAATGTTGTCCACACTAACGGAGTAGGCGCCCATCACATCATCAAAAATGTCAAAGGTTTTTACCCCTAAGGCTTGTCGGGCGTAGAACGAACTGTGAATATCTGGAGTGGTAAAGCGGGTCAGGTCCAAAAGACCTTCATCCACTACGGCCAATGAGTAGGTCATCCCCTTTTTGTTGGCTTCGGAAACCGTGACTTTATAGGATGACTCAGGTTCCAGTACTTCGGGCATACTGATTTCGGGTTTCAAAATGGTCGCCGGGTTTTCCACCAATAGCGGTACGACCCCGTAGAGGCGTATGGGCAAATCGTTTTTGGCCTGACTGTGCGGCTGCAACAGCGAAATGTTCACATACGCATTGGGCGCCATTTCTGCCGTGATGGGAATGGACGCCTTGGTTTCTTTGGCCGATGTTTCTATCCATTGCTGGGAAAGGACCTCGGTTCCGTTTTCGATGCTGAGCAAGGCACGCCCTCCCTTATCTGATGGGAAAGTTACCGTAGCTTCCTCTCCCAAGCTGTATTTTTCCTTATCGGTAGCGAATATCAGAATTTTGGAACTCTCGGCATCGGCCGATGCAGGTCTGCTCCACCAGTTGCGATAAAAATAGGCGGTGCGTCCCGTTGCATGTCCAGAGGCTTCATCGATGACCCGAATCAAGAAACGACCTCCTTCTTCATCCGGTACATTAATGTTAAAGTTGGCCTTTCCGTTGCTTCCCGTAGTTAGGTCCATTTCCTTAAAGGGACGATGGACGGTCGCATTTTCATATCGGGATAAGTTGTCGTAACCGCGGTTCCACCACCAGCGCCATTCAATTTTGAAAACCTGTACTTTCAACCTTCGATTGGCAGCTGGATTTCCTTGGGCATCCACCGAAACCACATCAAAAGTATTGTTGTCGTCGGTTAAAAAGGAGCCATACTGTTTGGCTTTTGGGGAACGCAGGCCAACAAAATGGGAAAATGGGGCGAGGTTCTTGGAAAATACGTCGATGGAAAAATCACCGCCGCCTTCAAAAACCTTAGTGGTAAAAGTGGCTTGCAGCATTCCCGGCGCATTCCCGTTGATATCGATTTTTTTGTTGATGTCCAACTCACCATTGGCATCCAATGTGGAAGAAATCCATTGCAGTTCCGTTTCGTAAAAGTTCCGGGCAGGGTCTTGGAACTCATAATCCCTAAACTTTGGAAATGCAGTTGCAGTTTGTTTAATGGTAGCGTTGATGTCAATTTTAAGGTTACGGGCAGGTGCACCGTGCAGCCATTTGACGCTTGCTTTTCCGCGATTGAAGGCATTGGCCTCCAAAACTTCGTCCGCAAAGGAGAAATCAACCTTTAATCGATTGGGTTTTACGGTGGCCACCTTCAGGGTCTTACTGAATTGCGCACCGCCCACAATCACTTTGGCCGACCAGTTTCCTGTGGGTGCCGTTGCCTCTGTTGCAATGGGGAAGTAGTAGAAATTCTTTTCCTTTTTGGCAAATAAGCCATCATCAACCGCAATACTTCCTTCTTTGAGCACATTGCGCTGCACGAGTTTGCCCCTCGCGTCCGTGACTTCTAAAGTTACCGGATGCCCTTTGGGCAGTGGATTGGCATTATCGTCCAAAACGAAGGTCAAATGGATAACATCACCGGGCCGATGCACTCCTCGTTCGGTGTACAGATAACCTTGCAAGCCTTTTTGCAGCTGTTCCCCAGCCACGTCAAATTTACTTAGGGATAGGGCATTACCGTCCGAAAGTTTAGCGTAGGCGAAATTATTGTTCTTTTCGGCCACCGCAAAGGCAATGCTTTTATCGCTATCGTAAACAGAAAGTCCGGAAGCATCCGTGGTGGTTTCACCAACCAATTGTTGTTGGTAATTGTACAGTTTTATGTTGGCTTCGGCAACGGGTTGGGTGGTGAGCAAGTTGGTCACTGCAAAATGATGGGAACGGTTGTTGCCCTTTTTTACAATGAGGCCCAAATCACTTCCCAACAGATTGGTGCCCACTACACGGTCATAATTATAATAGGCGGAATGGCAGGGATTATCCCTTTCCTCCCAGTTGTAATCGTAGTTCCGGTAGGTGTAGATTTGATTGTTCCAATACAGTTCCTCCAAATCGGCTTCCTCGGCACTTTGTTCCAAGGAATAGTCGGCAACCGATTCTTCCATTTCAGACGATGCTCCACAATCGTAGGTAGTATGTTCCTTTTTAAAACTGAATTCCACCCGGTACAACGACCCTGGATGAATCTGTATCAATTCGGACAAATCCAATCCATGGGCCTGCCAGTAGCTTGAATTTTCGGCGCCCTCCTCGGTCAATGGAATGACCTTATAGGCGACCCTTCGGCCCACTGGCCTAAAATCGGGATTGTAATTTTCGGTAAGATTATAGGTTTGAAGGTATTGGAGCATATTGTTCTCGTAGACCTGTATCACCCGGACCTCGACGGCAGATAGGTTGACGGTTTCAAAATAAATGGGTGTTGAGGCTGCATTGGGCAAAATGGTTCCTTTGGAAATCAATCGAACGGCTGGTTTCAACTGTTCAAAAGAGACCAACTCAGAAAAATCGTTTTTTAAGGTAAACCCGTATTCGCTCTTGATACCCTGAAAAACATTGATGCGAACCTCGCCCAAAATCCTATTGGATGGGTATACGTTCAATACGTTTCCGTTGATTTCGTAGCGCAAGCTTTCTGCATTTTCCACGGTAACCAAACCGTTGAGGTTTTGGTTCTGTTGTAAGGGCTCTGAAAAATTCAGGGTCAATACCGCATTGGGTGCGGAGGTGGTTTTGGCATCAATGATCACAAATTTGTTCTTTCCCGGAATGGGATAGGTTTCCGAGCCTTCGTTGTCAATATCATAGGCTTTTCCGTTCCAGCTGATGTTGAGTTCGCTATCCTCCGTTTTTCGGGAGATACTGTCAATTTTGAAGCTAAAATATTGGGCGTTTTCCGTGCTGTTGTCCCAATTTACGGGCAAGGTTTTGTCACCTTGCTTTACCGTCAGCACCGAGCTTATTTTGGAAGCATCCAGCATATCCGAAGCGTCCAAGGTTCCGGTAAGGTACTGCCAATCCTTGCTGTAGGATTGTAGGTTACCCAAATTGATTCTAAAGTTCGGGGCAATGGTCTTAAAACTGAAGGTATAGGTTTTAAAGGCACTTTCGATATTTTCAAACAGCTTGTGCAACTTAAGCTCGACCGTGTATTCCGTATTTGGTTTTAGATATTCCGCAGGTTGGAAAATAAGTTCCCGTCCGTTTTCGATCACTAGATGTCCATCCACCTTTGGTGAAATGGCCAGATATTCCTTGGGAAGCTCTTGGGTAAGTTCAAACTGTTCCAAGGGTTGAGCCAGAGCAATCCGGATAGGAGTGGCTATACTTTGATTACCATTGGTGTGGTAGCTGATGTAATCCTTGAATTTGAAGAGATTATCGGTATCTGACGGACCGTTCTTTTTTTTACAGGCGGCTGCAAAAACGAGCAGCACAAGAAGTAGCGATTTACAGGATTTGGACATGATCAAATGGAATAGTGTTTACTAAAAAAATATAACTGAAAGCAAGATAGTTAAAATTGAGTTTTGGGAGTAGGTGAATTGACGAATGCCCTGTTTGGATTGATCAATGGTTATTTATGGGATATGACTTATGGGTGGAAAACATTTTTTGTGCGGATTTTCTGAAAGTTTCGTTAAAGGGGAGAGGGTTCTATTTTCAAAATAATATTTTGGTCCTGCCTAAACCGAAACTATAAACATTCTTTTTTTGAAAATACGTTACACTAACCTCGTTTTTATCCCCCTATTTTTTTGTGTTACCTCACTTTTTGGCCAAGACTTTTTGGTCAAGGGTAAAATTGTAGACGCTACTTCAGGTGCTCCCATTGAGGCGGCCACCATTTATGCGGAAACAGTAAGGGACAGTAGTTTGATCACATACACCATAACCAATGCCGAAGGTATTTTTGCATTGGAAGGCAGAACCGCTTATAAGAAAGTAAGGGTAGCCTTTTCTTCCAATGGGTATGCTTCACAATCCAAGGAAATTGAACTGAAACCACTTTTGGAAATGGGTTCCATCAAGCTGGAAGAGCAAGTCCAAGAGTTACAGGGTATTGATGTTATTGGCGAACGGGTGCCGATAACCATCAAAAGGGATACGCTGGAGTTCAATGCGGATTCGTTCAAAACCCGACCCGATGCCACCGTGGAGGATGTCCTAAAAAAGTTGCCGGGCGTGGAAGTGGATAGCGATGGAACCATTACCGTAAATGGCAAAGAGGTCAATCAAGTGTTGGTAAACGGACAGGTATTTTTTAGCACGGACCCAAAGGTGGCCACCAAAACCTTGACCAAGGACATCATCAGTAAAATTCAGATCACCGATACCAAGACCAAGGAGCAAGAGTTTATTGGGGAGGAGGGCGATGGAGAGAACAAGACCATCAATCTTACCTTAAAAGAGGACAAAAACAAGGGGTATATAGGCCGATTGTCCGGAGGATATGGAACCGATGAGCGCTACCAGGCCAATGGTCTGGTCAATTACTTTAACGATACCCAACGTATCAGCGTTTTGGGAAGTAGCAATAACATCAACAATCCAGGTTTTTCTTTTGATGAAGTCTACGAAATGGTAGGGAATAGAGGAGGAGGCGGTATTTCTGTTAATCGAAATGGCGGTTTTCAAATAGGGAATTTATCCTTTGGTTTTGGTGAGGGGATTGTCACCTCCTCAACTTTGGGGGGTAGCTATGCCGATCAAGAAAAAGGAAAGTACCGGATTGATGGCAACTATTTTTTCTCGTATAGCGATTCGTTCAATGATGAGATGATTGCTAGGGAAAATATTTTGCCCGAAGGCAGTTTCTTTACCGATACGGAAACCAGTTTTGTGGGCAATACCAATTCCAACCAAGGTTCTGCCAATTTGGAGTTTGATGTGGACAAAACGACAAGGATTACCATTCAACCCAATTTGAGCATAAACAATACCAATTCCACCAATTCGGAAAGGACTGTTTCCACTGATGAGGACGGCAATCTGATAAATAGTAACAACGCCTTGGAAACCAGTGATGGATTTAGCCGAAACTTCAGCAACCGTGTTGAGCTTATGAAGAAATTGGATACCCTCGGTAGCTATGTAAGGGTGTTTTTTAATAACAACAACCGAGTGGACGATTCTGAATCCTTTATCAACTCCCAAAGAAGCATATTTGGTGATAACCCAAGCGAGCAAGAGCTGGATCAACAGACCTTGACCAATAATGCTTCTGATAGCTATGAGCTGGGCGCAGGTTACCGACACGCTTTGGACAAAGACTTCTATTTTGATTTTAGGTACAGTCATGAGGACCGAGATCAGAAAAACGAACGATTGGTGTCCAATTTCGATGAAGTGAGTGGCGATTACGTCTTCAATGCCCAATTGAGCTCTGACTTTAATTTCAACGTGAACCGACATTCTCCTGAAATACGATTTGGGTCAAATGGTAAAAAGATCAGGTTTAATGTTAGGGCCCGTTTGGAGCAGATTGGGTTGAACAATGAAGATTTCATTCAGTCTTCCACCTTTTCCAGAGATTATAGTAAAGTATTGCTTGGATCATACTTTAATTACAATATGGGCAACAAACGTATGAGCATAAGCTACAATTCAAGGCTCAATTTACCTTCGGTAACCCAGTTGCAACCTGTTCCCAATATTACCAATCCACTTAATATTATTGAAGGGAACCCTAATTTAAATCCAGAAGTGAACCACAGTGTGTATTTAAACTTCAACGATTACAATTGGAGGGAAAGAACAGGTTTCTTCGCCTACTCCGGGGTCAATTTTGAACAGGACAAGGTAGTTTCCATCACCACCACGGATGAAGACTTTATCCGAAACACCACCTTTGAGAACGTGGACGGCAACTATAACGGTTGGATGGGAGTGAACTATTCCAAACAAATAAAAAAGGACAGCACCTACAGTTTTAAATATACCATAAGGCCCTATATGAATCTCAGCAAACAAGTGGGTTTTACCAATGGAAGAAGATTAGAGGCGAAGCGCCTTAACTTCAATCCAAGGGTTGGGTTGTTGTTCAATTACAAAGAGATGTTGGAAATAGAGCCCGAGTATGAATTGGGAATAAATTCCACCCGATACAATTTGGATAATGTGGAGGACATCGATTTTACCACGCACAACCTTTCCGTAAAAGTAACTTCGTATTGGCCCAAAAACGTGGTTTTTGGGAATGATATTACCTACACCTACAATGGCAACTTAGGTGCTGGATTTGACAAGGACGCCCTATTTTGGAATATGAGCTTGGGGGTTCAATTGTTTAAGAAGACGGCTACCTTAAAAGTGCTCGCTTTTGATTTGCTCAATCAAAATATCAATACCCGCAGAACAACGGGGCAGGATTTTATCCAGGATTTTCAAGGGACCGTTCTCAGACGCTACTTTATGGGCAGCTTGACCATCAAGTTTGACTCTTTCGGAGGCAAGGGTGCCCCGAACAAAAGAGGGAGTAGGTTCAGTTTTTAGTCCGAACTCGGAATATAGATGGAGACAAATGCAGGAAGTATAGGAGGTTCCACCAAATCATGTGAGTAAATGTTTGTGGTAAAGCTTTCCATAATGGTATATGGACCACAACATTCACTATCGTCAGAATAGCTGGTTTCAAAATTGATGGTAAAAGAAGTATCATCAATTAAGGATATGGCAAAGGATTTTTCACCAAAGGAATCCGTGGATACTGGAATGGCCATGAAGGTATTGCTGCCACTGAATTCTTGAATCGTAAAAGAAACTGTACCGCCTTTTTCGTTGAAAACTTCAATTACATCGGTGTCGATGGTCCCATTGGCCAATAAATCGTCATCATTGCCGGGATTTAAAAACCGCAGATACAAGGTGTCTTCGGGAGCTACGCAATTCACCACGGAGCAATCTATCGAATCATTGTCCGATTTACAGGAAAACACCATCATCGAGATGCACCATAGGAAAAGAAATTTTTTGGACATGGAATTTTACTTTATAGATGAGGTTCTCGGTATTTAGTTGCGTATTTCGCGGACCTACCAACCCCCAGAGGCACCACCACCTCCGAAGCCGCCGCCTCCAAAGCCACCACCAAAACCGCCACTTCCAAATCCACCTCCGCTGCCAAATCCACCGGAAGAACCTGAACTGCGGCCCATATTGCTGAGAATGATCATGTCCCAAATATCAAGTCCACCGCCCCTACGACCACCTGGACCTCTGCCACCCTTGTTTTTACGATTCCAAAAAATAATGATGATGATAATGAAAATGATGAAGGGAAACAGGGCATCAATCGGGAATTTTTTGCCCCCACCAAAGGTGCGGTCTTCGGTAAACTCCCCGGTAAGCACCTTAAAAATCGCATCGGAGCCTTTGTCGAGCCCCGCATAATAATCCCCTTGTTTGAATTCAGGAATAATAACGGATTCTATGATGCGTCGGGACATCAGGTCGGTGAGGCTGCCTTCGACACCATAACCGGTGTTAATGGCAATTCTTCGGTCGTCTTTGGCCAAGACTACCAGAACGCCATTGTCCTTGTCAGCCTGACCAATGCCCCATTTTTGACCCCATTGCGCTCCCAAAAAGGTGATGTCCTCCCCCTCGGTGGAACTAATGATGGCCACCACGATTTGAGTGGAAGTGCTATCGGAATAGCGAACCAGCTTTTGCTCCAAGGCATTGCTCTGTGAAGGGGACAAGAGGTCCACATAATCGTAAACGCTGGTCTGCTTTTGTGGTTTTTCAGGTATGGTAAATTGCCCCCAAGCTAGAGAGGCATATAAAAAAAAGTATAAAAAACTAACCTTTGGATATTGCATCGTTCAGTTCGTTGGTATCATTTTGTTGCCATGGAAAATGCGCCTGCAACTCTTTGCCAGCCATTAGAATGCCCTCAATGATACCTTGTTTAAAATTTCCTTTTGCAAAATGGGAAGCGATGACATCCTTGGTGGTGTCCCAAAAACCTTTGGGGACGGCACGGTCGATGCCTTCACCTCCATAGATGACGAATTTTCGATCGTCTACCGCCACATATAAAAGCACACCGTTCCCTTCTTTGGTGTTGTTCATCTTCAGGAAATGGAACACCTGCTGTGCCCTACTGAAATGGTCTATTTTGGAAGACGCCTCGATATGCACCCGAATTTCACCGGAAGTGTTCTTTTCGGCTTCAACGATGGCATTTACGATTTCACTTTCCTCCGCTGCGGTCAAAAACTCCTCTACGTGCGACATGGCCTAATTGAATTCAAAGTTCACATCGGGAGCCTTTTCGGAACCGGCGTCGGATGTAAAGAGCGGCATGGATTCAAAATTTGCGATGCTCGCCACGATGTTGGTCGGGATTTGCTGAATTCGGATGTTGTACTCCCCGGCCAAATCATTAAAACGGTTACGCTCCACATTGATCCGGTTTTCGGTTCCTTCCAGTTGGGATTGAAGCTCCAAAAAGTTTTGGCTCGCTTTGAGGTCGGGGTAGCGCTCCACAGTGACCAGCAATCTGGATAGGGCGGAAGACAAACCTGTTTGGGCTTGTTGAAATTCGGCCAACTGCTCTTGGGTAAGGTTGTTGGCATCAATATTGGTGGAAGTAGCCTTTGATCTCGCTTCGATCACATCCGATAAGGTTTCGCGTTCGAAATCCGCGGCACCTTGCACGGTTTTGACCAAGTTCCCGATGAGGTCGCTCCTACGTTGATAGGAACTTTCCACATTGGCCCACTGTTTGGTGGCCTGTCCTTTCATGTCAATAAGGTTATTATTGGTCCGTACGTACCAACCCACAATGATTACGCCCAAAAGTCCGAGGACAATAACGGCAATGATACCTTTTTTCATTTTTTATTGGTTAAAGTGTTTATAGTTGTTCTTTGATTTTCAGCAGTTCTGCCTTTACCTTTTGCAGTTTTTGAATGACCTCAAAATTGGAAAGGGCCTTCTGTTTTTCTTCTTTCAGATGGATTTTGGCTCCCTCCAAAGTAAACCCACGTTCCTTCACTAAATGATAGATCAATTGAAGGTTTTGGATATCCTGAGGGGTGAATTTACGATTGCCCTTGGCATTTTTTTTGGGCTGGAGTACATCAAACTCCTTTTCCCAAAAGCGGATGAGTGAGGTGTTCACCCCAAAGGCCTTGGCCACTTCACCAATGCCATAATAGCGTTTTTCGGGCAGATCTACATGCATTAATCCAGTGATTGGTTCTCTTGGTTGGCCAATCTGAGCATATTCTCGAACTCTTCGGCCGTTAAACTTCCGTAGTAGAAGTTGATCGGGTTGATGCGCTCCCCGTCCTTAAACACTTCGTAGTGCACATGAGGGGCTTGGGAACGTCCGGTACTCCCCACAAAGCCGATAAGATCACCTCTTTTGACCTTTTGGCCTACGGTGACATTGTATTTGCTCATGTGGGCATACAGCGAAATATAGCCATATCCATGATCAATACGGACATGCTTACCGTAACCCGAAGATCGGTTGTCGGCACGTACCACTTTCCCATCGCCGGTAGCGTAAATCGGACTGCCCCGAGGCGCGGTAAAGTCCATCCCCCAATGCATTTTACGTGCCTTGGTAAAAGGGTCGGAACGCCAGCCGTAACCGGATGCCATTCGGGTCAAATCTTCGTTGCTCACGGGTTGGATGGCTGGTATGGAGGCCAGTAATTTTTCCTTTTCTTCGGCCAATTTGGCAATCTCGTCCAAGGATTTGGATTGGATGACCATTTCTTTTTGGATGATGTCCAGCCGCTTGGTGGCATCAATAATAATTTCGGAGTTGTTGAAACCTTCCAGGTCCCTGTATCGGTTAACGCCCCCGAAGCCCGCTTTTCGTTGCTCTTCGGGTATGGGGTTGGCCTCAAAATACAATCGGTAAATATTGTTGTCGCGCTCCTCGATGTTGGCCAAAACCTGCTCCATTTGGTCCATCTTTCGGTTCAGGATCTCAAATTGAAGCTCGTAGTTGCGCACTTCCCGCTCCAGTGAAAGTTCTTTGGGCGTATTTACCCATCGGGTGTTCAGCAAAATGATCAATCCAAGGAAACCGAATAGGGCAGATCCCAACAAAAACAGGAAAATATTCCTGTACTTTCTGGATTTTTTCGGCTCGATCTTTCGGTACGAAAGCGTATCCGGGTCGTAATAGTACTTAACTTTAGACATGAATGGATTTTATCCTATTTTTGCTCACTCATTTTAATCAGAACAAACAAATATAAAAATTGTTTTGCTTAAACTGTTAAATTTAAGAAAACCCTAGGAATTCAATGACATCCCAAGAAGTTAGAAACCAGTTTTTAAACTTTTTCAAAGAAAAAAACCACAAGATAGTGCCATCGGCCCCCATGGTGATGAAGGACGACCCCACGCTGATGTTCACCAATGCGGGCATGAACCAATTTAAGGAGTACTTTTTGGGGAATTCAGTTGCCAAGCACAAACGCCTTACCGATACCCAGAAATGCTTGAGGGTGAGCGGTAAACACAACGATCTCGAAGAGGTGGGAAAGGATACCTATCACCACACCATGTTCGAGATGTTGGGGAACTGGAGTATTGGGGATTATTTTAAAAAAGAAGCTATCTCGTGGGCATGGGAATTGCTCACGGAAGTCTATAAAATCGATAAGGACAGTCTCTACGTTTCCGTGTTTGAAGGCAGCGAAGAGGATGGGTTGCCCTTGGATCAAGAGGCCTATGATTTGTGGAAGGCCATTGTGCCCGAAAATCGAATCATCAAAGGAAACAAAAAGGACAACTTTTGGGAAATGGGGGACCAAGGACCTTGCGGGCCCTGCTCCGAAATCCATGTGGATATTCGCTCCAAAGAAGAAAAAGCCAAGGTGGACGGAGCTTCCTTGGTGAACCAGGACCATCCTCAGGTGGTGGAGATCTGGAACTTGGTCTTTATGCAGTTCAACCGGAAGGCGAACGGTAGTTTGGAACCGCTCCCCGAAAAACATATCGATACGGGAATGGGCTTTGAGCGGCTATGCATGGTGCTCCAGGGCAAGCAATCCAATTACGATACCGATGTATTTACACCACTCATTCGAGAAGTGGAGATCATCACAGGGAAAAAGTATGGCAAAAACGAGCAGACCGATATTGCCATTCGTGTGATTTCCGATCACGTGCGCGCGGTGGCCTTTTCCATTGCCGACGGACAATTGCCGAGCAATACGGGTGCTGGTTACGTCATCCGAAGGATTCTGCGCCGTGCCATTCGTTATGGATTCACTTTTTTGGATACCAACAAGCCTTTTATTTATCGTTTGGTGAAAGTGCTGAGCGAACAGATGGGCAAGGCCTTTCCAGAATTGAAGGAACAACATCAATTGATAGAGAACGTCATCAAGGAGGAAGAAAGTTCCTTCTTGAGCACCTTGGAACAAGGTTTGGTGTTGTTGGATTCCGTTATCAAATCATCAAAAGATAAAACCATTGCTGGCGACAAGGCCTTCGAACTTTATGATACGTTCGGATTCCCGATAGATCTGACGGCCTTGATTTTAGAGGAAAAAGGATATCAATTGGATGTGGAAGGTTTTGAAAAGGCTCTGAAAGCGCAAAAGGACCGTTCCAGAGCCGCATCCGAAGTGTCTAAAGACGATTGGAACGTTTTACAAACCGATACCGAACAGGAATTTATCGGATACGATAGCTTGGAAGCACAGGTAAAGGTGGTGAAATACCGAAAAGTGACCAGTAAAAAAGAAGGGGACCAATATCAACTGGTCTTTAATCTGACCCCGTTTTATGCCGAAGGCGGTGGTCAAGTGGGAGACAAGGGCTATTTGGAAGCACCCAATGGCGATGTCACCTATATTTTGGATACCAAACGCGAAAACAACGAGATCGTGCATTTTGCCAAATCCTTGCCGAAAGAGGTTTCGGGAACCTTTAAGGCGGTGGTGGACAAAAAGCAGCGCTATAGAACGGCAAGTAACCATACCGCCACGCATTTGTTGCACCAAGCATTGCGCGAGGTATTGGGGAGCCATGTAGAACAGAAGGGTTCGGCGGTACATTCCAAATACCTGCGGTTCGATTTCTCCCACTTTTCCAAACTTACGGTGGAAGAACTCCGTGAAGTGGAAAACTTTGTAAATGCCCGTATCGATGGACAACTTCCTTTGGAAGAAAACCGAAATGTACCCATGAAACAGGCGATGGAAGAAGGAGCGATGGCCCTGTTTGGCGAAAAATACGGGGATACCGTTCGTACCATCCGTTTTGGCCAGTCCATTGAGCTATGTGGGGGTACCCATGTTGACAATACGGCGGACATCTGGCATTTTAAGATTGTCTCCGAAGGAGCTGTTGCCGCTGGAATTCGACGGATTGAAGCGATTACATCCGATGCGGTCAAGGAATTCTATTTCAATAATAACCGAATGCTCTTCGAGATCAAGGATATGTTGAAAAACTCCCAAGACCCGGTAAAATCGGTGGCCAGTCTGCAAGAAGAGAATGCTGCCCTTAAAAAGCAAGTGGAGCAATTGTTGAAAGATAAGGCGAAGGGTCTAAAAAACGAGTTGATATCTGAGTTGGAAGAGGTCAACGGAATCCAGTTCTTGGCCAAAAAAGTGGACTTGGATGCAGGCGGTATTAAGGACTTGGCTTTCGAAATGGGCGGTCAAGTGGATAGGTTATTCCTATTGCTGGCTTCTGAAAATGACGGAAAAGCGGTGCTGTCCTGCTATATTTCCAAGAATGTGGTTTCCGAAACGGATTTGAATGCTGGAACCATTGTCCGTGAGCTTGGAAAGTACATCCAAGGAGGTGGTGGGGGGCAACCGTTCTTTGCCACTGCGGGAGGTAAAAATCCTGCAGGGATTCCCGAAGCGCTAGATAAGGTGAAGGGATATATTAAATAACTTTTTTGGTTTAAAAGTTAATATGCCAGAGGCAGTCAATTCGAGTGAAATTCCAAAGGAATTTTGTATCGAGAATTGGTGGTAGACTTGAAATTATGGTTATCGACCTGACTGCCACAGGCAGGTAAGATTTTCGATGATTTCGACTCCGCTCAACCACCGAAAAATCGAACACACATTTTTTGCAAATCAAATGGAACTACAGACCCAAATACCTTTACTACCCAGTGATAATCCCATAGATTATCAGAGCAAGGTGGTGCTGTTGGGGTCTTGTTTTGTGGAAAACATGGGGGAGAAACTGGATTATTTCAAGTTTCCGTTATTCCTGAATCCCTTTGGGATACTGTTCCATCCCTTGGCCATTGCCAATTTGGTAGAAAGAGCCCTAGAAGAAAAATTTTATCAGCAAAAGGAGATATTTGAACAGGACGGTATTTGGCGTTCCTTTGATGCCCATTCCGAATTGCGTTCCAATGATCCTGAAGCGCTGTTGCAATTGCTCAATCAACGGCTAAAAGATACCAAGACATGGTTGGAAACCTCCTCCCATATCATCATCACCTTGGGAACGGCTTGGGTATACGAGCATACATCAACGGGTAAAACGGTGGCCAATTGCCATAAGGTCCCGCAGAAGCAATTCACCAAAAAACTATTGAGCGTTGCCGAAATCGGAGCTAGCCTTCAACATATAATCGCATTGGTTCAAGAGGTGAATCCCAAGACGGAAATCATCTTTACCATTTCCCCGGTCCGTCATCTAAAGGATGGCTTTGTGGAAAACCAACGGAGCAAAGCGCATTTGATTACTGCGATACATTCCGTTTTGTCATCTCGAGCGAAGTCGAGAGAACTGTCCTACTTCCCAGCTTATGAAATTATGATGGACGAACTCCGTGACTACCGTTTTTATGGAACCGATATGGTGCACCCCAATCCACTAGCGGTTGACTACATCTGGGAAAAATTTAAATCCGTTTGGATTTCAGACAGTGTATATCCTGTGATGGATGAGGTGGAGGCGATTCAAAAGGGATTGTTGCACCGACCTTTCAACCCGGATTCCGAGGCGCATCAAAAGTTCAAAACATCGCTCCGCACAAAAATTACGTATCTTCAAGAAAGGTATCCATTCATGAAATTTGACTAAATGAAGAAAATATTGATGGGTGCGGTCCTCGCGTTGGCTTCGGTTTTGATCTACAAATCGTGCACCGACGACCGTGAACAAAAAAGTATCCTCGAAGAAAACTCCATGCTCATTCAGCAGGAGTTGCGTAATGTGTCCAAATTGGTAGTCACGGAAGGTCATTTTGCAGAGGTGTACAATTACAAAGATTCCAAGGAGTTGTTTGGCCCGCTGATCACTGCCCATAAAAAAGCATTGGTGGTGGTGAATGCTGATGTGTCCATTGCCTACGATATGTCGCAAATCGAATATGAGGTAGATGAAGAGCAAAAATTACTTCGTATCGTTCGTATTCCCGACCCAGAAATCAAGATAAGCCCCGATTTTGAGTATTATGACGTCACTGCCGATTACCTAAATCCGTTCAATGCCGGGGATTACAATGCCATCAAACGGAATGTGAATGCTTCCTTGATGAAAAAAATCGAAGCATCTTCGTTGCGGTCCAATGCGGAAAACCGATTGGTAAGCGAACTCTCCCGGATTTTGGTGTTGACACGTACCATGGGTTGGACCTTGGTGTACGACAACAAGCCCGTGGAAGACACGGAGCAATTCAAACTTTTTCTGGATTGATCGCCCAAAATCGACGACCTCTTAACTCACTAGGGCCATATCCACCAATTGCAGACCATCGTCAATCAAATGGCCCACCTTGGGGTTATCGCGTTTGATGTTTTCTAAGTGCTCCAGAATTTCCTGCTGGAATTCCTGATTGTTGTCCTGCTTGGCAAGTTCGTAGAGTTCTACAGGCAATAACCAATCCTTGGGGTGGTCTTTTTTAAGGGCCTGAAAGACCTTGTTTCGGGATACCGTAGTGTTCTTTCCTTCCCTAAAATGTCTGATTTGCTCGTAGAATCGCTCTAGTTCCTTTCTTTTCTCATCCTTTTTGGATTTGATGGTGCTTTCGGTGATCTGGTGCGTGATGAGGTCAAAACTGTTCAAATCCGCAGGGCCGTTGTAGGCTGAAACGATATGTTGCCCGACTCCCATGTGGTACAAGCCCCATTCAGGTTGGAACAATACCTTGTCGTTGTGGGTAACGGTACAGTTTTCAAAAGTGATGAGGATGATTTTCCCCATAAGGTTTCGGGTGCCGGTTACAATGGTTCCTTCTACTTTGATGCCGCCTTCAAACTCCAAGGCGATGGCTTCGCCCTCATAAATTTTATAGGCTTTAAGGTCACGTGGCCCCATGTCCTCAATGGCAATGTTGATGCCTTTCAATTTTCCGATAGGAGAACCAAAACCATCTTTGTGATGAGCAATACTGTGACCCACCAATTCTTTTTCGCGATAGGCCAAGGCCGTGCCACCTGTGGTTTGGATGTAAATGGGTTTTCCGTTGTTCTCGATTACATTTTCAAAAATCCCTGAAATTTGAAGCCCTGTGCTCAGTTCGATGGTGCCCAAAGCCTGGGAGCCTATCAATTTTTTAACACCGGAAAGCCCGCCCGTGCGGACCGCCATGGTATTGGCAAAATCTTCCAAAACCTGACTCAAAAAGGCGAAATCTGGGGTTACGAAGAGTTGCGGCTGCGGTTTGGTAATGTCGAACTCGGTGTGGGCCGCCTCAATAGAGTAGGGCAGTTTTTTCACCTTGTCCGTCATGCACCACGTGCTTTCACCAATGGAGGAAAGCAATCCGGCACCATATATTTTTGGGTTGTCCACGGTGCCGATAAGTCCATATTCCACGGTCCACCAATGCAGGTTTCGGATAAGGGCCATTTCGCTGGGTTCGCCCATATTGTTCTGCAAGTGTTCGATATGCTTTTCCGCTTCTTCAATTTCATCGAGTGGCGTACCGTTGGCCTCCTTGATAATGGAAAGATGGCGCACGGCATTGTACAGTTCATAATCCTTGGCGCTGGAGATGGCCTTGCAGCCAATTTCCCCAAATCGGCGGAGGTATTCCGCATATTCTGGGTTGGCGATAATGGGTGCGTGTCCGGCGCCTTCATGAATAATGTCGGGTGCAGGAGTGTATTCAATATTTTCAAGCTGACGGATATCGGATGCGATGACAAGCACATTGTATGCCTGGAACTCCATAAAGGCCGAGGGCGGGATAAAACCATCGACGGCTACGGCTGCCCAACCGATTTCCTTCAAAATACGGTTCATCCCGTACATATTGGGGATATGGTCAATGGAGATTCCCGTCTTTTTCAATCCATCCACATACGATTTATGGGCCACTCTGCTTAGGTAATCCACATTTTTGCGCATCACGTAGCGCCAGACCGCTTGGTCAATGGCGGTGTACTCTTCATAATTCTGTGGTTTTATGAATTGCTTTAGGTGCTTGGGCAATTTGTCCAGAATGGGATTGGATTCGTAGCTCATAAATTAATTTTTTGTGCGTTTTAAAGATACGAAATAGGAAGGGTATTTTTTCTTAAGGAACGTTAAGGACAATAAAAAACCGCCCATTGGGCGGTCTGTATGTTAGTTGGAGGCTACTGACATTTGGGGCGGATACTCCTCTAAAATTTGGGCAACAAATTCCTTGATGCGCTGTTCTTTCTTTTCAATGTTTTTGATATTGTTCAAGGTGCCTACGCCTCGGCCTTGCCATACAAGCTCTTTTCTATTGGCATCGATAACATCAATGTAGAGCGAACCTTCTGTGCGGGTGCTGACGTTGTTGCCACCCCAGCCCCAACCAGGACCCCAGCCCCAACCGGGACCCCAAGCCCAAGCCGGACCCCAGCCCCAACCCCAGCCCCAGCCGGCACCCCAGCCAAAGTTGTTGTTGTAGACGTCCACTTGTTCGCGTTCCTTGGTAAAAATGCTGATCAGCACATCTGGATTATCGGATTTCACAAATCCACGGGAGCCCATTTCGGTCTCAATGGCACGTAAAATCCGTTTCTTGTCCAAATCGGAAATTTGGGCCTTGTCAATGCCTGTTTTGTAAAAAGCATAGCTTTTATAGGTGTCGAAGTCCGCTTTTTGGTCGTAATCAGAAACCACCCTGACGGAAGTACAGGAGGCCAAAAGGCCAAAAGCGAAGGCGATGAATGCAAAACGTTGTAAACTTTTCATAGTATCTTTTTTAAATTCTTGAGGTATACTTAAATAAGGCACAAAAATTATGCCGAATCGCTATTATTGAGTATTTGTTTTGGTGTTGTATCCATACGGGCAGTGGCGGCAACCACTCTCACAACAGTACCCTCGTTTGAGATGGTACTTTTCCGTAAATACCCTATACCCTTGTTCCGATAGGTAATAATCACCCTCTTCCAAGGGAATGCGTTCTTTCATGCGTTGTTTACCAATTACTACATGAATTTACGAATTTTGTAGCAAAGGAAAATGGATTTTAAGATTTCTAAAACAGGGTTGTTCACCGAAAATGTTGACGGATTTCTGCCCATCATCAAATTTTGAGCACTTTTTGCAGTTATATTTGTTAGTGAACCATTAGATAGCGAGCAGTTGATACTGGTATTCAAACACTTCTTCTATAAAAATTATGTAGGTCTTTCCCTTTGGCCCTTCATTATCCTAAAGGAGGATTCCTTGATGGCGGACGAGGTGCTCATCAACCACGAGCGTATCCACCTCAAACAACAGCGTGAACTGCTTATTTTGCCGTTTTACCTTTGGTATATCTCCGAATGGCTGCTGCGCACGGTGCTCTATTTGGACAGTTATCGCGCTTATCAGAACATTAGTTTTGAGCGGGAGGCGTATGCCAACGAAAAGGATATGGAGTATCTTGCCAAGCGCCGGACCTTCGGCTTTTTGAAGTACCTGACCCGATAATCATTTGGTGGGTTTGATGGTTGAAAATCCTCATTTTAAGAGTTCCTCCACCTTCTTTGGGTCTTGAAAATTGCCCCAGAAGTACTCTATTTGGATGGATTCTTCCAAAATTCTGTAAAACATGGTCGTGTGTTTGGTGATAAAGGCTTCCCGGCTTGTGTGGTTGTATTTGGAAATTTTGAAAAGTTCTGGGTGTTCCTTGATTTTTGCAATGGTATCTTCAACCAAATCCACAAAGGTCAAAGCTTCCTTTTGGGACCAGACTTTTAGGAGATAATCCAGAATGCCGTCAAAAGATTTGTTCGCCTCGTGCGTCCAAATAACCTTCACTTGGACTCAAGAATTTTTTTTCGGGCTACGGCGATTACGGATTCGTGTTCCAGAACCCGACCTGCATCACTATCCTTCCTACTTCTTTCCAACGCATTTTTGATTTCAAAAGCCTTGGTATCTTCGGGAAATAGCAAACTGCTCAAAGTGATCATTTCTGGAATACTAAAACTGCGCTTCTTCAGTTTATTGTAAAAGGTGGCCCTGGATATACCAAGTTCATTGATAATATGCTCCTTTTTGTACTTGCTGTCCTCAATGTATTGATGAAGGTTTTCAAGAAGACTTTTATATTCGAGAACAATATCTAACATTTGGACTTATATTTGTATTAAATAATGAGACTAAATTACAATATATTTTAATACAAATAAGTATTGATTTTTTGGAATAACAATGAATTTAATCCATCGGCTTTAGTTTGACTATCCCCAATCAGCATATTGACATACCCCTTCTCCACGAAAAGGGCGTTCAACTCTACCTGAAGCGTGAGGACACCATCCATCCGTTAATTTCTGGGAACAAGTACCGCAAACTCAAATACAACCTGCTTGAAGCCAAGGCCCAAGGCCAATATACCTTGCTCACCTTTGGTGGAGCCTACTCCAACCATATCGCGGCCACGGCCTATGCGGGCCACAAACACGGTTTTAGGACCATTGGTGTCATTCGGGGCGAGGAACTGGAGACCCAATGGCAGGACAATCCCACCTTGCGATTGGCACACGAACACGGCATGCAGTTCCATTTTGTGTCACGCAGCGATTACCGCCGTAAAAATGAGTCTGCTTTTCTAGAAACACTAAAAAAGCAGTTCGGAAATGTCTACCTGCTGCCCGAAGGCGGTACCAACGATTTGGCCGTTAAGGGGTGTATGGAAATCCTGACCGAAGCGGATGCGAATTTTGATTATGTGTGCGGTTCTGTGGGTACGGGCGGTACGCTGGCAGGACTTATCAATGCCTCCCAACCGCATCAGACCGTTTTGGGCTTCCCTGCACTTAAAGGTGATTTTTTGACCGAGGAGATTCGTACATTTGCCCAAAACAATCGTTGGCGACTGGTAACCGACTATCATTTTGGCGGTTATGCCAAGGTGGACCATCAACTCATTGTTTTCATCAACCGCTTTAAAAAAGAGACCGGAATCCCTTTGGATCCCATTTATACGGGAAAGATGCTTTTTGGTATTTTTGACTTGATCAAAAAGGATTTTTTTCCGTCCGGAAGCCAGATTTTGGCCATCCACACAGGAGGGTTACAGGGCATACCGGGCATGAACGCTATACTGAAAAAGAAGAAATTACCGTTATTGGACATATGATCAGGCGAATAGGATATGTATTGATGGTGGCCCTTTTGCTCACTAGCTGTGGGGCCAAAAAGAAGCGCAGCACCCATAGAAAAGGGGCGCCCAAAGTGGTCAACTCAGATAGGCAGGCCCGAACCAAAACCCCAAAACTCGATGCCGATGATGCCACGGGCTTGTATCCCATGCCCGAAGATACCGGGCGTTTTGAACGATTTTTGATTTCGGATACCCAAGAATATATCGAAACTTTTGCCGAGGTGGCACAGTACGAAATGCGTGCTTTTGGCATTCCGGCCAGTATTAAATTGGCACAGGGCATTTTGGAGAGCGGCTCCGGTAGGGGGGAACTGGCCCTAAAAACCAATAACCATTTTGGCATCAAATGCCATACGGGTTGGGAAGGGGAATTCGATTTTCATGACGACGACGCCAAAGGCGAGTGTTTTAGAAAATACAACCACCCCATGTATTCCTTTCGGGACCATAGCCTTTTTCTGACCACACGTTCGCGCTACGCTTTTTTGTTCAATTACAAACGGGACGATTATAAAAAGTGGGCCCATGGCCTCAGTCAAGCCGGGTATGCCACCGACCGCAAGTACCCCCAAAAGTTGATTGCCCTGATCGAGCGCTACGAGCTGCACAAATATGATGAAGCAGTGGTTGAAAACGGACTTTCCACCGTTCGCGAGCCTAAAAAATACGAAGTATTTACCCATGAGGTGAGAAAGGGCGATACGCTGTATGGCATTTCCAAACGCTATGATATTTCGGTGGACGAGCTCCGCCGCTTGAACAATTTAAGGGACAACATCATTTCCATTGGGCAGGTGCTCAATATCCGCAGGGCGCAATAGTTTTTTGGTGGTTGGATGACTGTACGGTTGACCGTTGCTGATTCCTTAGAAATGACAAAACAAATCTTCTGCGCTAAATCATCTTATTTGTGGTCCGTTTATCATCCCGATGGGAGTCGAGGGGTCTTGTGTTGTGGTATGAAGACACATTGGGCAACCTGTCAGTTCGAGTGGCTTGATTGTAGATCAAGATGTATCGAGAACTGCATGGTTGTTGTTGATTCCTCACGGATGCTGAGTGGAGTCGAGGGGTGCAACAGGGATTAGGCCAAAAGGCGTTCTCGACTGCGCTCGAACTGACACGTGGGCGCTCCAACTGACCGCAATGTTATCATTCCGCTCAACCCCCGAAAACCAGTTGAATAGATAAACGTCAACCTGAAACCAATTCAGCATGACGCGGCTGAAAATCCATTTCCCAAAATGTTTTATCCTCATTACCTTTGTGCTTCGGATGTCATCCTGAGCGGAGTCGAGGGATTTTGTGTTTTGGCATGAAGACACATTGGGCAACCGGTCAGTTCGAGTGGCTTGATTGCAGATCAAGATGTATCGAGAACTGCATGGTGGTCGTTGATTCCCGCCCTGTCTACCTTAGGGGGTGCGGTTTTCGATGGTTTCGACTCCGCTCAACCCCCAAAAACCAGTTGAATAGATAAACGTCAACCTGAAACCAATTCAGCATGACGCGGCTGAAAATCCATTTCCCAAAATGTTTTATCCTCATTACCTTTGTGCTTCGGATGTCATCCTGAGCGGAGTCGAGGGGTCTTGTGTTTTGGCATGAAGACACATTGGGGCAACCGGTCAGTTCGAGTGGCTTGATCGCAGATCAAGATGTATCGAGAACTGCATGGTGGTCGTTGATTCCGCACGGATGCCGAGCGGAGTCGAAGCACGATGCGGAATCCAAACGTTATGGATGCCCGTTTTCACGGGCATGACAATGAAAGAGAAAGATAGTATAGATACCCGCCTACGCGGGCATGACGAAAACATATTTATGATTTACCAACGAAGCAGCGCCCTGTTCGCAGAGGCCAAAAAATACATCCCCGGAGGAGTTAATTCACCTGTAAGAGCATTTAAGGCCGTAGGCGGCGAACCCATTTTTGTCAAAGAAGCCAAAGGAGCTTATCTGTACGATGCCGATGGCAACCAGCTTATCGATTACATTGCCTCGTGGGGACCACTTATTTTGGGTCATGCGTACCAGCCGGTGATCGACGCTGTGATTGAAAAGGCCAAAAAGGGTACTTCTTTTGGAACGCCTACCGAAATTGAGACCGAACTCGCCCAACTGGCGGTATCCATGGTGCCCAATATCGATAAAATCCGTTTTGTGAACAGTGGTACCGAAGCCTGTATGAGTGCGGTGCGCCTCGCGCGCGGGTATACGGGCAAGGACAAGATCATCAAGTTTGCGGGCTGCTACCACGGACATTCGGATTCCTTTTTGATACAGGCCGGAAGTGGTGCGGTTACGTTTGGTAGCCCCAACAGTCCCGGGGTAACGCAGGGCACGGCCAAAGATACCCTGTTGACGGATTACAACGATTTGGAAGGCGTAAAAGCCTTGGTGGAAGCCAACAAAGGTGAGATTGCTGCCATTATTTTGGAACCCGTGGCGGGCAATATGGGCTGTATTATCCCCAAGGAGGAATTTATACAAGGATTGCGCGACATCTGCACCCAAGAGGGCATTTTGTTGCTGTTTGATGAGGTGATGACCGGCTTTCGTTTGGCCAAGGGCGGTGCGCAGGAAACCTTGGGCATTGATGCCGATATTGTAATGTTCGGGAAAGTGATCGGGGGCGGACTGCCCGTAGGGGCGTTTGCGGCCCGTGCTGAGATCATGGCGCATTTGGCGCCCGAAGGGCCGGTGTACCAAGCAGGCACCTTGAGCGGCAACCCGTTGGCGATGAGTGCCGGACTGGCCATGCTCACCGCGCTGAACAACCAACCCGAAGTGTTTGACAGCCTCGCCGAAAAAACGGCCTATTTGCACAAGGGCATTGCCCAAACCCTGACCGAAAAGGGAGTGGCCCACCAGATTAACCGTTATGGCAGTATGATCTCTGTGCACTTTACGGAAGAGCCTGTGGTAGATTTTGCGAGCTCGGCCAAGGGCAACAACGATACCTTTAAAAAATACTTCCATGGCATGTTGGAGAACGGGGTGTACTTACCGCCCTCTGCTTTTGAAAGCTACTTTTTAAACGATGCCCTGAGCTATGCGGATTTGGATAAAACGATTGAAGCGGTGGGGAAAGTGTTTTAACGGTCTCGTGTATGAGCAGTAGCGGTTAAAAGTGCTAATTTTCGATTAAACACAGACCCTTTTTATGTTTATTTACTTTCGTTTTAGTTATTAAACCGCTATTATTTATACACATTTTTTCTGGCTTTTCTTCATTCCGCTTGTATGTCAGCGTTGGCTTTTAGTTTCTCATAATTATATCTACCTCACCAGGTTTCATTGTTTTATCTCCGTATAATTTGGTCTGAGTCTTGGTATCTTCTTTTAAAGGCTTATTCACTATCCGCATTTTATGATTCGGATAATGTTTTTTCAAAATCTCAACAGTTGTGTCAAAAGTGAATTTACGTTTATCTGTCCGAACATAAATGGTGCTTTTTTCTTCCATTATTTTAGAACTCTGTCCGAAGACATTGTCGAGTAAATTGTAATATCTTTCCTTATCGATAAACCTTCCTTTGTGTTTTTCGGTGATTGTTCTTGGGGTTTCACTTCCACCAAGCATCCAAAGTCTTAACCACTGGTCAGCGTGATAGTCTGTAATTGAGTAATAAGGTGGTGAAGTAAATAAAAGTGAAAATTTAATGTCATTATGAATCGACCTATCCACAATTTTTTCTAGCTCAATTGTACTATCTCCAAAAACAACAGCACTTTCCTTAACTTTAGGCATGCCTTTTTTATATCGCCATTCTATCTTATTTAAGATGACTTCAGCAGGATTTAATTCTGGCGGAATTACAAAGCCATTTTCTTTCCACCATTCTACGGAATAATTCATACCCATAGATTTTGTCATACGCATTTGGTTCGATAATCCTTCACCTATTTTGGCGTGTAGGTAAACCAAAATGATAGACATTAACGTTGCATCAACATTTGAGTTTTTCCAATCCAAGTTTTTTCTGGCAGACAAAAGAAATTTCAAAACTTCATCACAATAGCATATTCTATAAAATTCAGGCATTCTTTGAATAGCTCTGTTGTAATAATTTCTCTTGCCGTACACTTCAAAAAGTCTGTCTACAACATCTGCTTTATCTGCTGGGTTTAACTTAACATTTCCATAAAGCCAACCAACAGGATTTATTTCAATCCCTAAACTATGACGACCTAATGTAGCCTTCCCTAAAAATGTAGCCTTCCCTAAAAATAGGACAGTTTAAAATTCAGATTTTCTAACTTTAAATTTTAACTGTCACATGAAAAAAA
>NZ_JACBZU010000006.1 GCF_013407935.1 Allomuricauda sp. ARW1Y1 | reverse complement strand
AAGAACCGTTTCGGGGAAGAATTCTTCCCCGAAACAGACGACATTAATGATAATTTTATGAATTTAGCGATGTCCTAAAAAAGGGAAGGCTACAATGCCTGTTTTCAAAAATACGTCTTACAGAAAAATGGATTGGATGTTTCAAATATCTCCATCATTCATCTAAATAAGAACTATATCAAAGGATGGGATATCATTGCTAATGAACTATTGGAAATTGAGGATATAACCGAATCTGTAAATGCAATTTATTCTACTGTGGTCAATGAGATAAAGGCGGCTTCTACATTAATTAACAAGAATCTGCTTGAATTTAGTTCCTGTTCATGCAGATACAAAACGAGAAGCAACCACTGCGATAGCTTCAACTATTTTAACGCGGACATACCGGATTACAGTATTTATGAAATCGGTAGAATTTCGGTTAAAAAAATAGGAGAGCTGATAGAAAGCGACTGTACCAGTATCATTGAAGTCCCAAAAGGTTTTGAACTTAACGAGAATCAGTCAAAACAGGTAGAGTCCGGCATACATGAAAAGGCGATTATCAATTCGGAAAGGATTAAGAAACGTTTAAAAAATCTGACGTTTCCCCTACATTTTTATGATTATGAAACCTACGCGAGTGCCATCCCCAAGCTAGATGGAGTGAAACCGCATCAACATTTACCATTTCAAGTATCCATTCATACCCTGAAAGAAAATGGCGAGTTAATCCACTTTGAGTATCTAATGGATAAAATGGAAATGCCGGATGAGCTGGTTACTGGTATGAGGGATTTTACAAAAGAACAGGGCACTTTTATTTCTTGGCACGCCAGTTTTGAAAATAGTAGGAATAGGGATATGATGTTAATGCTGCCGCACCACGCCGAATACCTAACCTATATCAATGAGCATACATTTGATCTAGAAGAGATATTCAAAAAAGACTATATCGACTATAGATTCCATGGTTCTAGCTCAATAAAAAAAGTATTACCGGTAATATGCCCTCAGTTATCATATGCAGATTTGGAAGTACAAGACGGCACGATGGCACTGGATACATGGGGAAGAATGGTAATAGACCCGAATTTTGAAGGAGATAAGAAGAACATCAGAAAACATCTACTGGAATATTGCAAGTTAGATACGATGGCCATGGTAGAGATATATTCCAAATTGCAAGGCATTACATAGCTATATATATTATGTTTTTACAAAAAAAACAAAATGTTGTACCTATGTTGTACCCAACAAAAAAACCCAAGATTTTCGTCTTGGGTTTTTTCTCTTCAAATTGTAGCGAGAGGGGGACTTGAACCCCCGACCTCTGGGTTATGAATCCAACGCTCTAACCACCTGAGCTACCTCGCCATTTGTCAATTTTTACCTGCTTGACCTCAGGGTTATGAATCCGACGCTCTAACCAGCTGAGCTACCTCGCCGTGTTTTTGCTAAGCGGGTGCAAATATAGGTTTAAATTTTCGCTGAATCAAAATTCATTATTAATTTATTATTTGATATTTATTTTTATATCTTCCCAAACTATACTTAAGCTGAAAAAACTTCTAAAGAACACGACAATGAGTGATAAGGTTAAATTTGAACTGGAATTTGTGATCCAGGCTTCACCTCAGTTGCTTTACCAATATATTTCCACCCCATCAGGACTTTCCGAATGGTATGCCGATAATGTAAACTCCCGTGGGGAGATTTTTACATTTATATGGGATGGCTCCGAGGAGCGGGCCAAACTGCTCAAGCGAAAGAGTGAGGAATTTGTCAAATTGGCATGGGAAGAAAACGAAGATGGTTCCTTTTTTGAAATGCGCATCATTGTGGATGAGATAACAAAGGATGTTTCCTTGTTCATTACCGATTTTGCCGAGGAAGACGAAGTGGACGAAGCGAAAATGCTGTGGGAGAACCAGGTATCGGACCTTAAACAAGTTCTAGGTTCCACCTAGCCCGATTCTTCAGTAAACCGTATCTTTGGTCCCGATAAAAATCGGGACTTTTTTATGGTCAATTGTAACGGAGCACTACAAGCAGCGGATAAAACAATTTTCACCCACAACAACAGGGCCTTTAAATATGGCGACGCTCTTTTTGAGACGGTCAGGTATGTGAACGGGACCTTATTTTTTTGGGAAGATCATTATTTTAGGTTGATGGCTTCCATGCGTATCCTTCGGATGGAAATCCCAATGGATTTTACCCTGGAATTTTTAGAGGAAGAAATCAAGAAAACCATCGAATCCAATCAGCTGGAAAGCGGAGCGGTCCGCGTTCGATTAACAGTTTTTAGAAACGACGGTGGACTGTATACCCCAGCTACCAACGATGTTTCCTACGTGATTGAAACCAATGCTATGGAGTCTCCTTTCTTCATCATCGAGGAGAAACCCTATGAAGTGGAACTTTTCAAGGATTATTACGTCAATACGGATATGCTTTCCAACCTAAAAACCACCAACAAAATTTTGAACGTGGTGGCCGGTGTCTATGCCCAGGAAAATGGATATGCCAATTGCTTATTGGTGAACACGGACAAAAAGGTGGTAGAAACCATCAATGGCAATTTATTTTTGGTGAAGGGCAACCAAATAAAGACACCTCCTTTGAGTGATGGTTGCTTGGACGGGATTATCCGAAAAAACCTGATGAAGCTGATCGCTGGGTCGGAAGACTATGATTTGGTCGAGGATTCCGTTTCGCCGTTTGAGCTTCAAAAAATGGACGAGATGTTCCTTACCAATTCCATTGTGGGGATTCAGCCCATCAGCAAATACAGAAAAAAGGAGTACGGCACCAAAGTTGCCAAGAGTTTGGTGGGTAAATTAAATGCTAAGGCCAGAATTGGCTAGTTGAGTGAAGGGTTTTCGGGAGCATTGGACCAAAGCAGGTAGTCGCCGCCCAATTCCACCATTTTTTCTTTCCAGAAGGCGTTAGCGGCTTTTTCTAGAATACTGCTTTCGTATTCGTTGGGCAGTACCACCCATGATTTGGACGAGAGTTCTTGGTCCAATTGACTGGTTCCCCATCCGGAATACCCTAAAAAGAATCGGATATCCTGTTCGGTGATGGTTCCATTGTTGATGAGTTCTATGGTCACTTCAAAATTACCACCCCAGAAAATCCCATCGGAAATCTCGATACTGTTTTCTATCAAATGGGGCACCTTGTGGATAAAATAAAGGTTGTCCTGCTCTACGGGGCCACCATTGAACACTTGGAAGGGAATGGTTATGTCCGAGACCAAGTCGCAAATGGTGTAGTCGAGAGGCTTGTTCAAAATAAACCCGACCGAACCTTCGTGGTTGTGTTCGGCAATAAGTACAACAGATCTATTGAAAGAAACATCGCCGGTCAGCGAAGGTTCCGCAACAAGTAAATTCCCCTTTTTTGGCTTCTGAGTTACCATTTACCTGAATTCATGTTTCTAAATTTAACATATTATTCAACATATGCAAAAAAAACAAAGCTGTTATCAACTAAAAAAGCACCCCAAAAGGAGTGCTTTCGTATATTCAATACATAAATTGATTAGTTTACTGCACTGCTCAATTCAGCACCTGCTTTGAACTTTACAACGTTCTTAGCGGCAATCTTAATAGTAGCTCCAGTCTGTGGATTTCTACCTTCTCTAGCGCTTCTTTTAGAAACTGACCAAGAACCAAAACCTACCAAGGAAACTCTGTCTCCTTTTTTAAGCGTTCCTTCTACATTTCCCAAGAAAGATTCCAATGCTTTTTTTGCTGCTGCCTTAGTGATGCCAGCATCAGCTGCCATAGCATCGATTAATTCTGTTTTGTTCATAATGGAATTAAATTAATTGTTGTTAATATAATTTTAATGCTGAACAAATTTATATGGATTTGGGTCTCACGCAAGTAAAACCAAGGGAAATAGGGGTTTTTGTTGATAACTTGAAACGTTTGTTGATAAAGTGGGAAAAAAACGACAACTTTTCCCAGCCCAATCATAGCAAGGCTTTAGCGAAGATGTGCCTCTTTTTCCAGATTTAGCCCATTCAAAACTTCGTTTACCTGCATTCTTCGTTTGCCGGGAAGCTGTAATTCCAACAAGTTTAGGTACCCCTCTTTAACCGCAACCTTGAGCGATTTTTTTCCTACCACCAGTTTTCCAACGATGTAGTCGTGTTCGGAGGTCTCCATTTTGGTCCTGAAAATCTTCATGGGTTCTGCTTTTCCATCGTTCACCAACTCCGTCCATGCCCCTGGATATGGACTCAACCCCCGAATATGATTGTAAATATCCATCATGGAACTATTCCAATCGATTCGGCAGGTATCCTTATGGATTTTTGGAGCGGGCTTTAATTCCATGCTCTCATCCTGTTTTTGTAGGGACACGGTCCCCGCTTCAATCTGTTTGCAGGTATCCACGACCAAATGGGCGCCCAGTTCCATCAACCTGTCGTGCAGGTCTCCGGCATTGTCCTCTGGCCGTATGTTGGCTCCTTTTTGAAGAATGATGTTCCCGGTATCTATCTTTTCATCAATAAAGAATGTAGTTACCCCTGTTTCCGTTTCACCATTGATGATTGCCCAATTAATGGGAGCTGCACCCCGATATTGGGGCAGGAGCGAAGCATGAAGGTTAAAGGTGCCATACGCGGGCATTTGCCAGACCACTTTGGGCAGCATCCGAAAAGCGACCACTACTTGAAGGTTGGCATCAAGGCTTTTGAGATCCTCCAAAAATGCCTCGTCCTTTAAGTTAGTCGGCTGTAATACCTTTAATTGGTGTTTAACAGCGAATTGTTTCACGGCTGACTCTTGGAGCTTGCGCCCCCTTCCCGCTGGCCTATCCGGGGCGGTAATTACACCCACCACTTTAAAGCCAGCTTCCAAAAGTTGTTTTAGGCTGCCCACCGCAAAATCGGGGGTACCCATAAATACGATACGAAGCGAATTATGTTTTGATGTACTCATTCTTAATGTTTATCGAGACCAATCCATTTTCCAGCAACCGCTCGAGCAGGTTCAAAAGTTCTTTTTCACTTGTTCCCGTGACGCGTTCCAACTGTCTGGAGGAATGGGGGCGAATTTCCAAGAGTTCCAGAATTTTTTGTTCCAAGTCGTGTGGAGAGGATACTTTGGCCTTCTTTGTGCAAATATCGCAAGTGCCGCACTTTTCGGCGGACTTTTCGCCAAAATAATTCAGTAGGTAAACACTACGGCACATTTTCTGATTGGCAATGTACCCCAACATAGCGGCCATATTATCCACCTTCACCTGGTTGAAATCCTTTATTTTTTTGGCAAACGGGTTGATGGTATGGTCGTCTTCACGGGGCACTAAAAAGGTAATTTCCAAATCGGAACTATGGTTGTGGTATTCCGCAATGTTATCGTCCGCCAGTTGCTGTAATAGTTGCTTTAAACGTTCCTCGCCAGTGCCCGTTTTTTGCGACAGCATATACAGATTGATCTTGGTCTCATAATCCGTAATACCACCGTAGGTCCGTAAAATGGTTTGAATGATGGTGGCCGTTTTACGGTTTTTGTCCAGGTAATTGAATATTTCGGCCTTGGAAGCTACAAATTGAAGCGTAGTTTTCTCCTTAAAGTTTTCGGCCAACGATAGCACGGAATTTTGATCTAAAATACGAAGGGCATTGAACGCCATGTTGGGATTAAACGCATATCGCGAACAAAACTCATTGAACTTGAAAGCCAGAGGTTCCGAAATAAGCTCTCCGTAGGAAATCTGAAAATAGTTGTTGAGCTTGGAATAAACGGTTTTCACAAAACCCACATCGGGTAGGGTGGACAAAAACTGCTGTTTGGCCCTATCCGCATCTTCTTTGGAGGTTAGGATGATGGCCGTTGAAGGCTCTCCATCCCTACCAGCGCGTCCCGCCTCCTGAAAATAGCTTTCCAAACTGTCGGGTATCTGGTAATGGATCACCAAGCGCACATCTGGTTTATCCACCCCCATGCCAAAGGCATTGGTGGCCACCATGACCCTGTCTTTGCCATCCAACCAACGATTGAGTTTTTCCTCCTTGTCCGATTTGGGAATGCCTCCATGGTAAAAAGAAGCCGATACCCCGTTGTTGATCAAAAAGTTGGCCAAGGAGATGGACATTTTCCGGGAACGTACATAGACGATGCCGCTTCCCGGGATTTTTCCCATGTATTTTTTGAGCTGGTACAATTTGTCCTCCGAACGCCTTACCTTGAATGCGATGTTGGAGCGGGAAAACGAATCTTTAAAAATACGGACCTCTTTCAATTCCAAATTCTCCACAATGTCATCCACAACACGGGGCGTAGCTGTCGCCGTAAGAGCAATCATAGGAGTTTGAGGAGCCAATTCCTTTAAAATGGAGCATTCCAAATAAGCAGGCCTAAAGTCGTTTCCCCACTGGGAGATACAATGTGCCTCGTCAATCGCAATAAGATTCACGTTCATCTGCTGAATGCGTTCCCTTACCACGGTCTGCTGTAAGCGTTCTGGGGATAGGTATAGGAATTTGTAGTTGCCAAACACACAATTGTCCAACAAGTCGTTTACTTCGTTGGAACGGATGCCCCCGGTCAAGGCGATTGCCTTGATATTTCTCTTTTTTAATTGGGCCACCTGATCTTGGATCAGGGCCACCAAAGGTGAGACCACAATACAAATACCTTCCATGGCCAGTGCAGGCACTTGGTAACAAATGGATTTTCCGCCACCGGTAGGCATAAGGGCGAGTACATCTTGCTCAGAAATGACCGTATCAATGATTTTCCTCTGGGAACCCCTAAAATCATCATATCCCCAGTATTGTTGTAAAACGCTTGTGATGTTCTTGTGCACTATGTTATTTTAAGTGTTTCCAAAATAAAATCAATCCGATTTAGGACATCATCTTTTGGCACTTCGATGGGGTTATAGCCAAATTGGGTATAAATTTTAAGCAAGGAATGGTGGATGTTTTCCGCTTCCTCAAAAGTTTCCAAACGCTCGTTATCGGAAACATAGATTTCTTTCCAAGGCGGAACTATAAAAACGGAATCATATCTATGGTTCTCGGCATGGGAAATAAAATAGTCGTCATATGCTTGGTCGAAAAAATCCATATAGGCGAGCACATCGGGAATGCCCCTGTCAAAAAAGCTGATGGGCGCATTGATGTGCTTTGATTGTCGGTAATGGGACGTCCTACCTTCCAGCAAGTCTTTATTGAACTGCAAGGCATCGTCCACAAACACCAGCGGATTGGAAATATGGTGTTCCGATTGCCCTTCCTGCTTCGCTTTGGAGGTCATATCCCGAATGATTTCGTGAAAGCAGTGAAAACCTCTCTGTTCCAAACCGTTTACTATGGACGTCTTCCCAGTTCCGGGAGCTCCCGTTATAACTACCTTGTTTTTTCCCAAAGACCTTAGAATTGATGGTACAAAGTAATGAAATCGCCCCAAGGAAAAAAAATTGAAGGGTAAGCCATATATTTGTATAAAATTGCGGTATGGATAAGAAAGAGACGGAAGAATTTTACGCGAAGTTAAAGGAGCAGTTGTTGGAGACCACGAGTTGGCCATCAACCTACCTCTACAAATTTATTGTTCCCACAGAGGAGGCCAAAATATCGCAAATCCAGGACATTTTCGATAATACAGGGGCGGTGATAGAATCCAAAAAGAGCAAAAAGGGGACGTACACCAGCTTGTCCATTACCGTACATTTGAAGAATCCGGACGAAGTTATCCAAAAGTACAAGGAAGTTTCCGTTGTGGAAGGTGTTATTTCCCTGTAGGTCCTTAATTTGCCATAATTTTCTTAATTTGCACTCGTTATCAGTTTGACTTTCCAATTATCAATTCACAAAATCCAGTAGTTTGAACGAAGTATATACCCTAGAATACAATACAGAGCGTCCAAAGCTTTTTATTCCCGAATATGGGCGCCATTTTCAAAAAATGGTGGACCATGCCGTAGCCATCGAAGATCGTGATGAACGAAACCGAGTGGCACAATCCATTATTAGTGTTATGGGTAATTTGCAGCCCCATTTGAGGGACGTGCCGGATTTTCAGCACAAACTTTGGGACCAGCTTTTCATTATGTCCGATTTTAAATTGGATGTGGACTCTCCCTTTCCCATAACCTCCAAAGAGACCTTGCAGCAGCGTCCTGAACCCTTGGAATATCCTCAGAACCATCCCAAGTACCGTTTTTATGGAAACAACATCAAACGGATGATTGATGTGGCGGTAAATTGGGAAAAGGGCGATATGCGGTCTGGCTTGGAATATGCCATTGCCAACCACATGAAAAAGTGTTATTTGACATGGAACAAGGATACCGTAGAGGACACCGTAATTTTTAATCACTTGAAAGAGCTCAGTGATGGTCAGATTGATTTGGCCAAGAGCGATGAGAGTTTGACGGAGAGCGGACAGTTTTTGAAAAATAGGCCCAGCCGTTCGAACACCAGCAATAATCGGGGCAAAAAAAGTCAAAGAGGTCGTAAAAAAAGATATTAAACTCCAAAGTAATACATGGGTACATTTCGAATAGAGGGCGGCCACCAGTTGCATGGTGAAATCACCCCCCAGGGAGCAAAGAACGAAGCACTTCAAATTCTTTGTGCCGTATTGCTATCAGAAGAAAAAATTACCATAAACAACATTCCGGACATTGTCGATGTCAATAAACTCATTGCACTGCTTGAAGATTTAGGCGTCAAGATTCAAAAGAAAGGAAAAGGCTCTTATACCTTTAAAGCGGATGACGTTAACCTGGATTATCTGCAATCGGCCAAGTTCAAGGAGGATGGAAGAGGTCTTCGCGGTTCCATTATGTTGGTTGGTCCACTGTTGGCCCGTTTTGGAAAAGGATACATCCCCAAACCTGGTGGGGATAAAATAGGAAGACGTCGTTTGGATACCCATTTTGAAGGTTTCATTAAGCTTGGAGCCCAATTTAGATATAACAAAGAAGAGTATTTCTATGGTGTGGAGGCCGAAAAACTTACTGGCACCTACATGTTGTTGGATGAGGCATCCGTAACCGGTACGGCCAACATTGTGATGGCAGCCGTTTTGGCCGAGGGTACCACAACCATTTACAATGCAGCCTGTGAGCCCTATTTGCAGCAGTTGTGCAAAATGCTGAACCGCATGGGGGCCAAAATCTCAGGTATCGGTTCCAATTTGTTGACCATTGAAGGGGTAAAATCGCTAAAAGGTACCGAACATACCATGCTTCCCGATATGATTGAAATTGGTAGCTGGATTGGACTGGCGGCCATGACCCAGAGCGAATTGACCATTAAAAATGTGAGTTGGGACGATTTAGGCCAGATTCCAACTGTTTTCCGTAAGCTGGGAATTACAGTAGAGCGAAGAAACGATGATATTTTTATTCCCAAGCATGAAGATGGATACGAAATCCAAAATTTTATTGACGGTTCTATCCTAACTATTGCCGATGCGCCATGGCCTGGATTGACCCCTGATTTATTGAGTATTATTTTGGTTACGGCCACACAGGCCCGAGGCGAAGTCCTGATTCATCAGAAAATGTTTGAAAGCCGATTGTTCTTTGTGGACAAGCTTATTGATATGGGGGCTAAAATCATCCTTTGCGACCCGCATAGGGCCACGGTTATTGGGCATGACTTTAAATCCACCCTAAAGGCCACCACCATGGTGTCGCCAGATATCCGGGCGGGTGTTTCCCTTTTGATTGCAGCACTGTCGGCCAAAGGAACATCCACTATTCACAATATTGAGCAAATTGACCGCGGCTACGAAAACATCGATGAGCGTTTGCGTGCCATTGGAGCCAATATCGTAAGGGTATAATTATACTTATTCTTTCGGGATCAAGATGGTTACACGGGTACCTGAGCGGTTCTCGTCGGAAAGGTTCTCTATTTTAACCAATTGTTGGGCAGAGTGCTGCTTAAGTGCTTGTATCCTTCGTTCCGTAATGGACATGCCACGGGATATTCGGTTGGATTTTCGTGCTTCCGTTTGGGTCAGTCCTACGCCATTGTCTTCAATCACACATTCGATAGTATCTCCTTTATCGGTAAAAGATACCTTAAGCTCCTTGTTTCCCTCCTTTGGCATCAATCCGTGTATGATGGCATTTTCGATATAAGGCTGTACCAAAAGCATGGGAACTTCATGGGCATCGATATCCAAATTCTCATCGATTTCAAATTGATAGGAAAAGGAATGGTCAAAACGCAAAGCTTCCAGTTCCACATAAATTTTTAGCAGCTCTATTTCCTCACTTAGCACCAAACTTATGTTCACCGAACTTTCCAACACCTGACGAAGCAGTTTTGAAAACTTGGAGAGATAGGTGAGGGCCCCTTTTTTATCGTTGGTGCTGATGAGGTGTTGTATGGAACCGAGGGAGTTAAAAATAAAATGGGGATTCATCTGGGCCCGTAACATCCGCTTTTCTAACTGCCTGTTCATTTGGCCTATGGTATCTCGTTGCTCAGATATCAATCTATTTTTTTCGGAAAGAATGGCATTAGATCTTTTCTTTGCCAAATATCGGAAATAGAGCAGGCTAGCTGAAAAAAGCAATAGGGCAGATATGATAATAAGGTATAGTGTTCGTTTTCTATTTTGTTCTACACGGGTGTTGAGCAGGGCCAATTCCAAGGTGTTGGCCTCAATTTCACGATCTTTCACGTATACTTCATGCCTTACTTGTAAATTTTCTATCTCCTTTACCTTGGTCTCGTTCATCAGGCTATCCTTATAATCCATCGTCTTGTTCAAATGGAAAATGGCTTTTTCTAGTTGACCTGAGGCTTGGTAAATCTCGTAGGCTTTTTCGTGTGCCTCTTTTTTCCGTTCGTAGGCACCCTCCATACCTTCCAAGACTTTGAGGTTATCGTTCGAGTAACGCATGGCCTGATTCAACTTGTTCTGTTGCAACATCAGGTTGGCCAAATTTTGGTATACGAACGCTTGGCCTTGCCTTAGGGAAAGTTGATTGGCCAAATCCAGAGCCTTGAAAAGATATTCCTCAGCATTATCCCATTGCTCCAATTGAAGGTAACAATGCCCAATATTGCTATACAGGTCGTACAATTTGATGTTGTTTCCCTCTTGGCTCCAATAGGGTACAATTTTTAAAAATTTGTCCAAGGCTGCTCGGTAGTCTCCGTCCGTATAGCTCATGATGGCCAAATTTACTTCCACATCGTTCTTCATGGCTTCGGGATCTGGACCGTCGTAGATTTCCAGAGCCTTTTGATAGCTGGCAATTGCCTTCTCCTTTTCATCCATCAAATCGTGTAAAACCCCAAGATTGATGTAAACCGAAGCAGCATTTATTTGAAGGTCAAACGAGTCGATTACCTTAAGGCTTTTTAGATAGCTATCCTGGCTAGAAGGATAATCACCGATTCGCTTGTATACAATGCCCATCGAATTGTATATATCGCATACCAGACTATAGTCGTTGTTTTTCCTTGCTACCAAAAGACATTTATTTAGATATTCCAAGGAGCTTGCATAGCTATCGGTCATGCCATGGGTCAGCCCCAAAGAATAAAGCGCTTTGGCCTCACCTACCGAAAAACCAATTTCCTTGGATTTCTCCAGACTCTGTAACCCGTAAGCAACCGCTTTCTCCTTGTCTATAAATCTGGATTTTATCCCTAAAAGCCTCAGTAGGTTGACTTGGGTCGTGTCATCCGCCGTTTTCAGGAGGTTTTGAAGGCTATCCATTTCCTTGGTTTGGGAAAAACCCATATTTCCCATCAAAAGAAATAGTAGAAAGAATTTAATATGAAAAAATCGGAATGAATTGATTTCCATTTGTCTGACGAGATAAGTAAGCTTGTTCCAAAACTTTGATTGTCAGGAATTAAAATAGAAATAATTCTTATTATCAAAAACAAAAAAAGCGCTGTAACCCCTAAAAAATAAGGGTTTGTCAGAAAAATTTTAATTTTTCTCGACCATTTTCCCATCGGGGTATAATGCAAAGCGCCCCTTGTCTTTATCATGAACATGGTCCGGGTGGGGCCATGGCCATCCCCCAAATTGGGTAAGGCGGTATTCTTCCATCGCTTTTTGGATTTCCTCTTGGGTGTTCATTACAAAGGGACCATATTTGGCGACGGGCTCGCCAATGGGCTTTCCTTGCAGTAACATAAAATGGGCGGTTTCGGAACCAACTTTGATATTCACATCGGTGGTGGGGTCCAAAACAATCCCAAAACTGGGATTTATTTTTTTATCTCCTATATGTATTTCATCACCATCATAAAAGTAAAGTACGCGGTTTACCGATGCACTGGCACTCGGCAGCATATATTCGGCTTCAGGCTCTACATGAATGTTCCAAACGGCCACTTCATTGTCCGGGTCGGCCGCCCAGGAATCCAGGGCAGGGTGCGGTGGGGCAACATTTTTGTAGGGACCGGCTATCACCTTGATTTTTGCATTTTCTTCCTCCACAACCGGAATATCCTCGTGCCAAAGCATCTTAAAGTGCGGGTCGACAAATTTTCCCGATTTAGGCAGGTTTAACCATATTTGAAAGAGTTCCAAGGGATTTTCTTCCTCATCTTTGAGCAGGGGGAACATCTCAGAATGTTGAACGCCCCTTCCAGCGGTCATCCACTGTACATCGCCTTCGCCAAATCGGCCTGCGGCACCCAAAGAATCCGAGTGGTCACAAAATCCTTTGTTCACAATGGTGATGGTTTCGAAACCACGGTGCGGATGGTACGGAAATCCTGGAATGGACTGCCCGTGATACATGCGCCACTTTTGGGTCGGGTCAAAATCACTTCCTAAGTTTCGTCCTTTCAAAAGGGATGGGTCGGGTCCCATTTCCCCATTTCCCTTTGGGAAATAATCTAAATGATATACACTAAAAAGAAAAGGATCCAAGGTCTGCCAAGGGGTGCTTAATGGAAAAGTTTGTAGAACAGGAGTTTTCATCATGCAATTTTTATGAATGAAGGCCTGCGCAACGCAGGCCTTTCAATATAATAATTTTATTTACCGGGAATTGGTGGCGGACCATCGATCATGGCCTCGTATTTAACATCACCTTTTCTCGTCTTAAATTCTTCTTTTACTTTTTCTACCAATTTTGGGTCATCAAAAAGATCGAACATGGTCATGCCCATAGCTTTGGAGGCGTAAATCATTCCCTTATGGCCAATGCTCATACCCCCACAGGCCACAACGGCCCAAGAGTGCCAAGGTGTTCCTTTCGGAGCAACCGTTACGCCTAGGTTGATGTTGGGTACGTTCCAACTTACATCACCAACATCGGTAGAGCCTCCTCCGGGCAGTTCCTCGGTTTCTTTCAAAGGATGTACTTCACCATCCATGCCCACTTGGGGTTTTCCAGTGGCCTCTTGAATGGCTTTACCATAGGTAATTTCCTCATCGGTATAGGTAATGGGTCCCAAAAGCTCCAGATTGTTTTGCATGATTTTACCTCCCTCACGGTTGACCAGGGTTTCATAAATTCCTGAAATCAAGGAATATTTGTAATCTACATTGGCCATAATTGCGGCGCCTTCGGCCATGGCCTTAACCCGTTCAAAGGTGGGAAGCATCACATCTCTTTTGGGGTCACGCACACGCACCCAAAGGCGGGCATAGTCGGGAACAACATTTACTACTTGGCCTCCATCTTGAATATGGTAGTGAATACGCGAAGTGGGTTTTATATGCTCGCGATAATAGTTAATCCCCGTGGTATACAGTTCCAAGGCGTCAGAGGCACTGCGTCCGTTCCATGGGTCGGAAGATGCGTGGGCAGCTTGACCATAAAATTCAATCATGAAATCGACTAGGGCCAATCCACTTTGTACGTCGGCTTCAATTTCGGCAGATGGGTGCCAGCTTACGTTTACATCAACATCGTCCCAAAGTCCGGCTTCTACCATCCAAACTTTTCCAAAAAATTTCTCTTCGGCCGGTGTCCCAAAGAATTTGACGGTTCCTTTAATGTTTCCTGCCTCAATTTGTTCTTTGATAGCTATGGCAGCGCCTAAACTGGCTGCCCCGAACATATTGTGCCCACATCCGTGGCCGGGAGCACCATCAATTCGTGGATCTTTGGTGGGAACCGTGTTCTGTGAAAGGCCCGGTAGGGCATCAAACTCGCCCAAGACACTGATTACGGGTTTTCCTGAACCGTAGGTAGCAACAAAGGCGGTTGGGATATCGGCTACACCACGTGTGACGGTCATTCCGTTTTTCTCGGCATAATCGGCCAACAATTCTGAGGAAATGGATTCCTCGAATGCTGTTTCGGCCAGTGCCCAGATGGAATCACTGATTTGAATAAGGTTTTCCTTGTGCTTTTCCACGGAAGCGACGACCGCTTTTTTGTCCTTTGACATTTTTTGGGCGGATAGGTTCAATGAGACCAGTCCCAAAAGGAGTAAGGTTGAAAATTTCTTCATCATTTAGGTTTTGAGTTAGTTATTTACCGCTGTTTGATGTGCTGTCAACAAGACGTCACATAAAATTACAACAGCTCCTAAATTTAAAGAAAATGCGTCAACTTACCGCTTCCTTGTAGGTTTTTAAGCAGCGTTCCCGAGCCATTTTGTGGTCGACCATAGGGTCCGGGTAGTTGAGTTCCTGTAGTTCGGGAACCCATTTGTTGATGTATTTTTTGTCCTTATCGAATTTTTTTATCTGCGTGGTCGGGTTAAAGATTCTAAAATAAGGTGCGGCATCCACACCACTGCCTGCGGCCCATTGCCAGTTGCCCACATTGCTCGCCATTTCATAATCCAACAGTTTTTCAGCAAAATAGGCTTCGCCCCATCTCCAATCGATCAGCAAATGCTTGCACAAAAAACTGGCCACCAACATACGAACCCTGTTGTGCATGTAGCCCGTTTCATTGAGTTCGCGCATACCTGCATCTACCAAAGGATATCCAGTTTTGCCCTTTTTCCACTTTTCAAACTCCTCTTCGTTGTTGCGCCATTCGATTCTATCGTATTTGGAACGGAACGCATTATCTACGGTATGGGGAAAATGCCATAGGATCTGCATAAAAAATTCCCTCCAAATCAATTCGTTCCAAAAGGTTTCGTTCTTTTCATCGATGGCCTTTTTCACCATTTTTCGAACGGAAACGGTACCAAAACGCAAGTGGGGACCTAAACGGGAGGTTCCTTTTTCCTTGGCCGGGTAATCGCGCGTGTCCTCATAATTTTGAATTAAATTGGAGGTCACGGTAAAATCGGGAACTTTAATGTCAGATTCTTCAAAGCCCATAGCTTCCAAGGAGAGTTGGGGCAAGGATTTGGACTGATGCAAATTTTTGCCCAAATCTTTCAGCGTATCGTACTCCACTATATGAATGGAGGGATTAAAATTTTCCTTCCACTTGCGCATATAAGGTGTATAAACGACATAGGGGTCTCCGTCGTCCTTTACCACTTCCTCCTTTTCAAAAATGACTTGATCTTTGTAGGTGTTGAACTGTATATCGTTTTCCTTCAAAAAATCGGCGATTTCTTTATCGCGTTCTTTGGCATAAGGTTCATAATCATGATTGGTGTAAACAGCTTCAATATCATAATCCTTCATAAGCTGTTCAAACACTTTAATGGGTTTGTCGTGATATTGCGCTACGCCGCTGTCGTAATTGGTGCGGAGTTGCTTGCTTATTTTTTGGATTTGATCGTGGATAAAGGTAACCCTTGCATCTTTTTTGGGCAGACTTTCCAAAATTTCCTTGTCAAAAATAAAGATAGGAAGCACAGGGGCATCATTTTGAAGGGCTTGGTACAGACCTACATTGTCATCCAACCGTAAATCGCGTCTAAACCAAAATACGATGATGTTGTCTTTCATGAACTCACATTTAAGCTAGACATTCCGCCATCTACCCCGATTACCTGGCCCGTAATCCATGAATTGTTGGAATCCAGCAGAAAAGTGGCCATGTTGGCTATATCGTGTGCCGTGCCCACTCGTTTTAATGGGTGTCTCTCGGACATCATTTCTTTTTTCTTGTCATTGCTCAATAAACGTTCAGATAGGGGGGTATCTACCAAAGATGGCGCAATGACGTTCACCCTTACCTTTGGGGCATATTCTGCTGCCAGAGCACGTGCAAAACCTTCGATAGCTCCTTTGGCTGCAGATACACTGGTATGGAAGGGCATTCCGGTCCCCACGGCCACAGTACTGAAAAACACCATGCTGGAACCTTCGTTCATCCGGTTCATAATCGTTTTCACGGTTCGGACCAGTCCAAAAAAATTGATTTCCATATCCTTTTGGATGGTATCCATTCCCATCGTTTTAAAGGGTTTTAAATTGATACTTCCTGGACAATATACAAAGCCGTCCAGTTGTTCTGGAATTTGCTTTTCCGAAAGGTCATCCGTCAAGGCATCAAAGGGAATATGGGTGACGTCGAGATTGCTGAGTTCATCATTGCTTCGGCTGGCAACATACACCTTATGGTCTTTGGATAGTGTTTTTGCCATTTCCAATCCAATTCCGTACGATCCGCCGATCAATAGTATATTCTTTTCCATATTATATTTTTCTGATGCTTAAATAGTTTTCTTTTCCTTCAACCGTACCAAATAGGTCGGCAAGTTTCTTCTCCCTAAACTCAAATATTTTCTGGAGCTGACCTTTTACCAGTAGGGGATGGGTCAACTGCCCCAAAATACCAAAAGGTAATTTGTAATCGATAATATCTTCCATTTCCACACCTTCGGGAACTTCTTTTAAAAAGTGTTTGTGGTGCCAGAGGGCATAGGGCCCAAAACGCTGCTCATCCACAAAATATTCCCCTTCTTTTACATGGGTGATTTCCGTTACCCATTTGGTAGAAACCATGGGAAAGGGTTTCACTATATATTGGATGACTTGCCCTTGGAACATGGGCCTATCGGCTCCCGCCAAAATATGAAACCCCATGTGAGGAGGTGTAATGACAGCTAAATTTTTGGGGTCTGATAGGAATTCCCACGCTTCTTGTTGACTAATGGGAAAAACTTGCTTAGATTGTAGTTGATACAGTTGCATTCGTTAGAATTTACACAAAGATAGGAGTAAAATGTTTAATTAAAACTATAAATAGTTAAACAAAGATTAAAACGTACCTATTAATTACCTACTTTTGTTTTAAGGTTTAATTAACAAATGGAGCAAGGCTTTGTATTAATTTTGCTTTGCTGAACAAATAATACAGACAATAACTATGAAAAAATTTACACTCTTACTATGTATGATGTCTATCGGCTTTTTTATGAAAGCGCAGATACAGACCCCGGCTCCGAGCCCCTTTTCCACATTGGAACAAAAAGTGGGATTGACCGACGTAACCGTTAAGTATTCCCGCCCTGCAATGAAGGGAAGGAAAGTATTTGGTGATTTGGTTCCTTTTGATGCCATTTGGAGAACTGGTGCCAACCAGAACACGACCATCTCCTTTAGCGATGATGTCACCGTAGAAGGAAAGGAATTGAAAGCAGGTACTTACGCTATTTTTACCAGACCCAACGAAGCTGTTTGGGAAGTTTTCTTTTACACTGCTACCGATAACTGGGGTACTCCCCAAGAGTGGGATGCTTCCAAAGTCGCTGCTACCGTAAAGGTGGAGACTATGGATATCCCAATGCCCATCGAGTCCTTCACCATCACTATTGATGATTTGCACAACAACGGTGCTACTTTGGGCATTATGTGGGAGAACACCTATGTTGGGGTGGATTTCACTGTTCCTACCGTGAGCAAGGCCACTAAGAGCATTGAGGAAACCATGGCCAACAAGGAGGATTTGACCGCAAACGATTATTTCGCAGCCGGTTCCTACTATTTTGCTGAAGGTATGAACATGCAGCAAGCCAAAGAGTGGGTGGACAAGGCCGTTGAAATGGGAGATGGAAGTGCGTATTGGATGATGAGAACACAATCGCTTATCTATGCAAAGATGGGGGATAAGGAAGCTGCCATCGAGGCTGCCAAACGTTCATTGGCCGCTGCGCAAGCCGCGGGTAACCAAGATTATGTAAAAATGAACAAGGATTCATTGCAAGAGTGGGCTAAAATGTAATCAAGCTCATTCAAGTTGATATAAAGACCCACTTTTTTAAGTGGGTTTTTTTATTCCTCAATAGCCGATGAATTGCCTAGGAAATTATCGAACACCTGTGTAATGGTGGCCAAAATGATTACGAGCAAGCAGCCAAATGCATTCAACCACAAATAGGACATCCAATCCAGATACCATCCAATGATTACAATAATTTGGGTGACAATGGCAGCTACAAATACAGCATTGCCTTTCACAAACTTAAAGAAGAAGGCCAATAGGAATATTCCCAAAACGTTCCCGTAAAAAATAGAACCGATAATATTTACCAGTTGTATCAGGTTGTCAAAAAGGTTGGCTACGTTAGCGATGATGATAGCGATGATACCCCAAAGCAATGTAAAGGCTTTGGTCGCTTTGAGATAATGTTCTTGAGAGTGATTTTTTCCGATGCTTCTTTTGTAAAGATCTAAAGCTGTAATGGTCCCCAAAGCGTTCAACTCCGATGCGGTAGAGGACATGGCTGCGGATAGGATGACGGCCAAGAGAAGACCGATTAGTCCCATGGGCAAATTGTTCAGGATAAAGTGAATGAACACATAATCCTTGTCATTCGTTTCTACCTTGCCATCTGCTTTGGCAATCAAATCTTTGGCGGTTTCCCGGCTTGCATTCTCTTTTTCGTTGATTTTTATGATGTCTTGCTTGGCCTGTTCAATAGCGTTGTACTCTTTCAGTTCCAAGGCTGACGAAAAGGAATGTTGCGCCATTCTTTTTTCCTTTTCCAGTACTTTATGATCCTCCTCAAGTGTCTTATAATCGTTGGCATATTCCGATTGCATGACAGCTTCCGTAGCGGCTGGATTAAAATTTAGGGGGGAGGAATTGTATTGATAGAACACAAAGACCATGGCACCCACCAAGAGGATAAAAAACTGCATCGGGATTTTAAAAATACCGTTGAAAATCAGGGCCAACTGGCTTTCCCGAACCGACCTACCGGATAGATAGCGTTGCACCTGACTTTGGTCGGTGCCAAAGTAGGCCAAGGCCAAGAAAAAGCCACCGGTAATGCCGCTCCAAAAGGTGTAACGGTTATTGGTGTCAAAAGAAAAATCAAGAATATTGAGTTTGTTGTTGGCACCAGCGATCTTTAACGCTTTTCCGAAGGAAATATCCGTTGGTAATGCTCCCATGATAAAGAAAAATGCAAAGAACATCCCCAACATAATAATGAACATCTGTTGCTTTTGTGTAACGCTCACCGCTTTGGTACCCCCAGAAACGGTATAAATGATTACCAATATCCCGATAATCACGTTAAGCGTACGCAAGTCCCATCCCAATACCGCAGAAAGAATAATGGAAGGGGCAAATATGGTGATTCCCGCTGCAAGTCCACGTTGTACTAAAAACAATAAGGCCGTGAGTGTCCGTGTTTTTAAGTCAAAGCGACCTTCCAACATTTCGTAAGCGGTAAATACTTTAAGTTTTTTGTAGATGGGGATGAATACCAAGCAGATAACGATCATGGCCAAGGGGAGTCCAAAATAGAACTGCACAAAGCCCATACCATCGTGAAATGCTTGACCTGGCGTGGACAAAAAGGTGATAGCACTCGCCTGGGTGGCCATAACGGACAATCCAATGGTCCACCATTTCACATCGTCGCCACCACGAACATAGTCGTCCACATTTTTGTTGCCGCGCGTTTTCCAAACACCGTAGGCAACGATGAAGAGTAGGGTACTACCAAGAATAATCCAGTCGAGTAATGCCATTCAGGGAGTTAATTGTTTAAAATCATAATGAGGTAAAAGGCCAATATGTAAATGGCATTTAAAAGAATCACAATGCTGTACTCCTTTTTCCATTCAAATTTGGTGTCCATATTATCCTTTGACATTGCTTTGTTTTTTTACCTCACTCTTTCCTATGGAAAGCATATTCGCAAAGAGTTTATATGCTCCAGAAACCCCAACAGGAAGTTCCCTGAAAAAGCTTAGTCCCGTGTAAATATAGTGACCTTCTCCATAAGGTGCCACAATAAGGCTTCCTTGCTTTTCCGATTCGCCTTCGTCTTTCATGGAAAGTATAGGGGTGAACTCGGAACTCCACTGACTTGGAAAATAAAGTCCACGTTCCTGTACCCAGCCATCAAAATCCTTTTCCGAAATGGTATTTGGGAAATTGACCAAGGGGTGTTCTGGCGCTAAAATATCCACTTTGGCATTTTCGTCGGTTACCCTATCCCTAGAAAGCGTAACATCGTAAGGTGCGATGTTTTCAAATTGACTGGCCCATCGTCCAGCAGTGTTGTACTGAACGATCATGGTGCCTCCATTTTGCACATAGTCGAACAAAACGGGCTGTTTAAATTTGAGGGCTTCCACCACATTGTAGGCGCGTATGCCCACTACTACGGCATCATACTTATCCAAATCCCCGTTCTGGATGTCGTTTGGGTCGACCAAATGGACTTGGTAACCAATCTGTTCCAAACTCTCGGGCACATTGTCCCCAGCTCCCATAATATAGGCGATATGTTCTCCGGATTTTTTTATATCCATGCGGACCACTTTGGCCTCAGAAGGAAGCAGAACGGACTGTTTTGGAATATGATCATAATTGATCTCTATCAACTCCCTATCATAAACCTTGTTGGCGACCGTAACTTTTGGGGCAATTTTACCCTCACTTTCGGTATCTGGTGGAGTAACCTGAAAAGCAACGGAAATTTCCTCTCCTTTTTGAGCAATGGAAAAAGGGATGCTACTCGGTGTAACCACCCAGCCCGAAGGATGACTCAAGCTAACGCTACCTGAAACATCATTTTTTCCAGCTCTAATTTTTACTTGTACTTCTTTGGAATCGGCATCAGCGAAAATCAGTACTTTTTCATCAATTTTGGAAGTCACCTCCGGTAAAATGGCAAAAGGCTCGTACAATTCCCCTTTGTCCGGACGAGAGTAGCGATGTACTACTTCTTTTTCAAAGGGAATTTCAACACCCGAGACCAGCACTGTGAAAACAGCTTTAAATGCACTTGGGGTTTCGGGCTGGCCAATCAAATTTTGGTCGTTCACCGTGTAAGTGCCCAAAGTGCCAGGCTCCTTGAGCCAGTAAGGACTGGTATATGCGATGTTTTCGGGTACGGTAAAATTGATTTCAAAATTCTCCCGTTGATTGTCGTTCAACGTCTTGTTGGGAGACAATTGGGCATCAACCCCGATCATTTGGATTTCTTTGAGCACAACGCTTGGGGATGACCGGTTAATGGTTTCGATGTTGACAGTGACTTTGCTGCCAGGTGTGGCAGATGCACTTGCCGAGCTGGCTTCCAGATATAATCCTGAAGCGGCCAGTATAATATTTTTGAGCTCCTGTGACTTTAAGGTTCTCCAATGCTCATCTTTTACTTGTTGCAATAGCTGATAGGCCTCTACCAATTGTGGAATGTGCTTTGATGGGGTTTGAAAATCAAAATTGGCCTCTACCTCATACAAAATATTGCCTACGGCTTCACCGCCTTCCACACGGGACCACGTAGTGTTGATACCCTCGAATACATTGTTATTCTTGGGCATATCTCCCTTAAGAAGTTCAATATACTCATTGTCCGAACCTCTATCGGTCAGCCGGCCAAATCCTTGGCACAGGTGCTGGCTACGGGACATTGCGGCGATTTCGTTATTGGAGAGTCCTAGCTCGGCGTAGTAGGTGCCCACGTCCAGTTTGACCATACCTGATTTGTCCACTTTTTCAAAGGCTTCTTGACTACCGTATTGCCACCACGAGGTGTTGTAGAAAATACGTTTCGGCTGCCACGGGGAGGTCAAATCCAACTGCTCTGTGTATGCGTTAGGGTCATTGGCCAAATCAAATGCTTCCATGCTCAATATCGCGGAGGAGGTATGATGACCATGAGTGGAGCCAGGGGTTCTATGGTCAAAACGGTTGATGATCACATCGGGCTTGATATTCCGAATGACCCAAACCACATCGGCCAAAACCATATCCTTGTCCCAAATTTTAAGGGTTTCGTTCGGATGTTTGGAAAAACCAAAATCATTGGCGCGGGAAAAACGCTGCTCCCCGCCATCAATATGTCTCGCCGCCAGAAGCTCTTGTGTACGCAAAACGCCCAAAAGTTCACTGAGTTCGGGTCCAATAAGGTTTTGCCCACCATCCCCTCGGGTCAGGGATATATACACCGTTCGGGCTTTATCATGGTTGGCCAAATACGAGATTAGGCTTGTGTTTTCGTCATCTGGGTGGGCCGCAACGTAGAGCGCGGTCCCCAAAAAATTCAGTTTTTGGATTTCGTGGAAAAGTTCTGCCGAAGTTAGCTTATCCGGTTTTTGGGCAAAAAGGTTCGTAAAACACATCACGCACATGGAAAGGATAATCCAAAAATGCTTCATAGTTGGTTGTTTAGTGGTTGCTTCAAATATAGACAGTAAACCATTAGTTAGGGGTCAATTTAGAGGAGTTTTAACATAGCCGCAACGCGGTGTTACAAACCTAAACTGTCCCGCAACATCAAATCATTGTTCCCATTTTGTTGCCAATAGGCCGTTTTGAGGGTCTTTATTTTCGATGCCGTACTGGTCAATGTTTTTGCGTTGGCCCCGAAACCACTCTTGAATTCTTCCGTCCAACCTTCAATGGAAAACGGGAATTCGGACGTAAAATGTATCATCAAATTTCGTTCCAATTCAGGATAGGAAATAGAATAGGTGGTGATGCCATCTTTTGAGGCTATTTCAGCCGTGGCTTGGTACGCTTTGATTTCCTGATGTCTTAATCGAAGAAACTCCAAGGAGGGAATCATAGTGATATCCCCAACGGGCAAGTTTTCAGGGGCAATCCGGATTTTGGTCCAAATTTCATTCTCGAGAGCTGCTTTGTCCATGGTGAAATTTTGGTCTGCCTCCCCTTCAAAATAAGAATGGGACATAAATTCAAACATTTCCCGATTGTTCAGTTGGGAATACACATGACCGCACCATTCCTGCACGGACAAACTTGTTTTTAGGGCATGTTGATTGTCGTACACCGGGTAAAAGGTACTACTCATGATGGAGTAGGGGTAGATTCCAGTTAGAAAGTTTTTGGTCGCGTTCAATTTGAGGACCGATACATTATCTGGATTGCTGTTATTTGCCTTTACTTGTTCTTTGGCCAAAAAGGGTTCGGTAACATAGATCATGACTGCATTGCCATCGCGCAGCTCTCCATATCTGGCCTGTTTCAATTGGTACGAAGTAATTTCTGCCTCGCCTGCATACCAATACTCTTTAAAGTTGTCGGAAATAGGGCGTTTGGGAGCTTCTGGTTCCTTCTCTTTTTTTGAAGGCAATTCGGCCGATGTTTCCGTATTGTTTTCTTGTTTACATCCAAAAACAAATACCAATAGTAAGGATAGAAACGTAGTGGTGAAGGTCGGGAGGACAGATTTCATAAACGCATTTTTTTCGAAGTTACTAGTAAAGTCGGTTTCTTTCAAGATACTTAACTTTTTCTAATTAATGGTAGCTTCCCTTTAAATACGCGGTGATGGTACAATGAGCGAGAAAGTAGCGGGTTCCTTGAACTTGCCCTTTCAAATCAATCATGGGCTACAGTTGCATGAGGGTTGCATAGACCAAATCGGTGGGCAAGCCTACCACATTGGTGTACGAGCCTTGGATTTCCGTAATGCCAATCATCCCTATCCATTCTTGGATGCCGTAGGCTCCCGCTTTATCAAAAGGTTGGCAGGTCTCAATGTAAAAGTTGATTTCATCATCGGAGAACTCTTTCAACTTCACCTTGGTGATGCCGCTCACCGTTTGCTGTTCCTTTTTTGTAGTAAAACAAACCGAGGTAATCACCTCATGCCAGTCTCCAGATAAGGTTCGCAACATTTCAAAAGCCTCCGCTTGGTCGGCGGCTTTGGCCAGGGATGTGTTATTGTGCCAAACCACCGTATCCGAAGTAATGACGATTTGGTTAGGTTCCAATTCCTCCAAAAAAGGGGAGGCCTTGAGTTGGGCCAAATATTCCGAAATCTCCTGACCCTGCAATTCGGTGGGATAGACTTCTTCCACCGATTTGGGCCTGACCTCAAAATCAAGTCCCAATTCTTCCAGAAACATTTTCCGTCTTGGAGAACCGGAACCGAGTATGATCTTTTTGTCCTTGAGTTTTTCTTTGAGTGGATTATTAGTCATTCTTCGCACTGAAATTATCGTTCCAGTCCCCACGTACTTTCAGTACCTGTTCAATGATGTCGCGAACACAGCCTTCCCCACCATTCTTGTGGGAAACATAGTCGGAAATGGCTTTGACCTCAGGAACGGCATTTTGCGGTGAAGTGGCCAAGGCAACCATTTTCATTGGAGGAATATCCGGAAGGTCATCACCCATGTACACTACCGAAGCGGGGTCGATTCCGTGAATGTCCAAATATTCTTCCAGCGCTTCCTGTTTAAAATGTGCACCCATATAAAAATCGGTCACGCCCAATCCTTTCAAGCGCTCTTTTACTCCTTGGTTGGTCCCGCCTGTGATGATGCAGACGTTATAGCCTTTGGATATAGCGGTCTTTAAGGCAAAACCGTCCTTTACACTCATTTTTCTAAGCAATTCACCTTCGGTGGTAATCAAAACGGTTCCATCGGTAAACACCCCGTCCACATCAAAAACAAAAGTGGTAATGCTGCTCAACAGCTCTTTATAATTCTTCTTCATGCCTCTTTTTTATGGCTTGACTCAATAATTTATATAGTGTTATATGTTCCTCATCGTTCAACAGTTCCAAATGCGCTTCCATACTTTCGGAATCATTTCGGCGTGCGGGACCGGTTTGCGCCTCCTTTGGGGTTAGATGCTGAACTTTTTCCGCTGTTTCCAAAATCAAGGGCTTTAACAGGTCAAAAGTCAGCCCCTCATCCAAACAAATCGATTCACCAATACCGTACAGGTAATTGGTGAAATTGTTTACAAAAACGGCTGCAAGATGCAATTTTTTTCGCTGTTCCGAGTCGATATGGTGCACGTTTTCCGAAATGGAACGGGCCAAGGTCCTTAATAGATCCAATGATTGCTTGGATTCGGCCTCTACGCAGATAGGAATGGATTGGAACGAGACGGGTTTACCTTTGGTAAAGGTCTGTAAAGGATAGAAAACACCTTTGTTGTCCGTTTGAATGACTTCAAGTCCGATAGCTCCCGACGTATGGGCGACCAATCCCTTTTTAGTTAATAAGTGGCTAGAGACCTCGGCAATCGCATCATCTTTTACGGCTATCAAATAAACATCGGCATCAGCGATGGTTCCAAAATCATTGGAAACGCTGCACTGTTCCGAAAATTGGGACAAGGCCTCCTTGTTTCTTCCCACCACTTGGGCCACATGGATATCTTCAGCCTTCAAAAAAGCATCAAACAAGTGTTTTGCAAGGTTTCCCGTTCCTAAAATCACGATAGAAAGCATGCGCAAAACTACAAATTAAAGACTGATGAAGAATCCAAAGAATTAACAATTCTATTAGATTTTTATGCCCATCGTAAACAAAAAAGTTATCAAAAGGCCGTATTTTTGCAAGCCAAAAGTAGATTGAATTTCCATGATCGATATTCTTAAGAAAACGCTTTTTTCCACTAGACTTATGGCTGTTCTTTTTCTGGTTTTTGCCGCGGCAATGGCCATAGGAACATTTGTGGAAAGCTGGTACAGTACTGAAACCGCTAGAATTTACATTTACAATGCCACTTGGTTCGAGGTTATCATGGTCTTTTTTGTGATCAACTTTTTGGGAAATATTTACAGATATCGATTGTTGGATTGGAAAAAATGGCCCGTCTTAGTACTCCACCTTTCTTGGATTTTGATTATTGTTGGTGCGTTTGTTACCCGATATATCAGTTATGAAGGGATGATGCCGATTAGGGAGGGAGCTACCGAGAATGTTTTTTATTCCGACAAAACGTATCTGACTGCTTATGTGGATGGGGATATCAACGGAGAAACGAAGAGAAGAGTCTTGGAGGACGATATTTTGGTTACTCCCGAAGGCAAACGTTCCAGCTTGCCTTGGAAGTCCGACTTCAACGGTCAACCTTTCACCATAAGCTATGTGGATTTCATCAGAGGAGCCAAAAAAGGGTTGATTCCCGATGAAAATGGGACCGAGTTTTTACAAATTGTAGAAGCGGGCAACGGACAGCGGCATGAACATTATTTGGAGAATGGTAAAATTGCCAGTGTACACAATATTCTTTTTGCGCTGAACAATGAAACGGAAGGCGCCATCAATATTTTTTATGATGAGGAAAATGGTTATCGCATCAAAACTCCATTTGAAGGAAACTTTATGCGGATGGCGGACCAGTTTCAGGGTGATGTGGTTACCGATAGCATTCAACCGCTACAATTACGTTCGCTATACAACATGGGCGGAATGCAGTTCGTGGTTCCTGAACCCATCGTAAAGGGCAAATATGGTATTGTAAAAGTCCCGGATGAAGAGATCACAAAGGTCACCCAAGATGCGCTCGTGGTTTCCATTTCTGCCAATGGGGAGTCCAAGGAGGTTAAACTCTTGGGAAGCAAGGGAACTTCCAATTTTTCGGATAAGTTCAATGTAGGTGGTTTGGACTTTACGTTGAGCTACGGTTCCAAAGTCTATCAATTGCCATTTTCTGTTGAGTTGAAGGACTTTATTGCAGAAAAATATCCCGGTACGGAAGCAGGTTACGCTTCCTTTATGAGCAAGGTCACTGTTCACGACGAACGACCTTTTGATTATGACATTTATATGAACCACGTACTCGACCACGAAGGCTATCGGTTTTTTCAGTCGAGTTTTGACCCTGATGAGCGGGGTACAGTGCTTTCGGTCAACCATGACTGGTGGGGAACTTGGATAACTTACATTGGTTATTTCTTGCTCTATATCGGCTTGATGGGCATTATGTTCTTTGGAAAGACCCGCTTTAAGGATTTACAGGAGCGATTGGAAAAACTAAAAGCCAAAAAGGCGGCATTGACTACCTTGACCTTGTTGCTTGCCTTTGGTTTTGCACAGGCACAAGAAGAAGATGGTCATGAGCACAGCTCCATGCCCACTCAGGCCCAGATTGATTCGGTGATTCAAGCGACCACGGTGGCCAAGGAACATGCCGAAAAGTTTGGAGCTTTGGTGGTTCAGGATGAGGGCGGACGGATGAAGCCCATCAATACCTTCGCATCGGAACTATTGCGAAAATTGAGTGGTGATGATTCGTACAAAGATCTTTCTGCCAATCAGGTTTTCCTTTCCATGATGTTGAACCCAGGGGTTTGGTACACCGCTGATATCATTGCGTTGGGCAAAAAGGAAAATGATAGCATCCGAAAAGTAATTGGGGTGCCCGAAGGAACCGAGTTTGTAAAAGCAACCGATTTTTTCGATGCCAAAGGATCGTACAAGCTTCGTCCTTATCTGGAAAAGGCCACCTCTACGAATAATCCATCCAACTTTGAAAAGGATTTCAAGAAAGTAGGGGAGCGTTTGAGCTTGCTCGACATGGCTCTAAGTGGAAGTATTGTAAAAATATTCCCCTTACTGAACGACGAGAACAACAAATGGATTTCTGCCGTCGATTATCGTGGTGGAGGCTACCAGCTCCAGGATTCGCTCTATTCCAATTTCGTTAGGAATGCGATGCCGTACTATCTCAACTCGTTGCAACAGTCGATTGCCAGTGGCGATTATTCCCAACCCGACCGTTTGCTGGAAGCGTTCAAGCAAAACCAGAAAAACCACGGCAAGGAGGTATTGCCCTCGGACAACAAGATTAAGACGGAAATCATCTACAACAAGCTGGACCTTTTCAACCGTTTGTACAAGTACTACGCCTTGGTTGGGGTGTTGTTGTTCTTTGTGTTGATTGCCAAAATTTTTAAGGAACGCAAATTTTTGGACGCTACGGCCTATTTGTTGAAAGGAACCATAATCCTGTTCTTTGTTTGGCATACCATCGGATTGATTTTACGTTGGTACATCTCTGGGCATGCTCCTTGGAGTGATGCCTACGAAAGTATCCTTTATGTTTCTTGGGCTACCATGGGCATTGGTTTGGCTTTGGGGCGAAAAAGTGAGCTTACCATCGCATCGAGTGCGTTTGTAACATCTATGTTGTTGTGGATAGCCCACCAAAGCTGGGTAGATCCGGCCATTGCCAATTTACAACCGGTATTGGATAGCTATTGGCTGATGATTCACGTAGCGGTCATTGTAGGTAGCTATGGGCCATTGACGGTAGGTATGATTTTGGGAGTGGTTGCGCTATTGTTGATTGTCCTGACCACCGAGAAGAATAAAAAGCGGATGGATATCAATATCAGGGAGCTTACCGTCATCAACGAATTGGCACTCACCGCCGGATTGGTCATGCTCACCATCGGTAATTTCTTGGGCGGACAATGGGCCAACGAGAGCTGGGGACGCTATTGGGGCTGGGATCCCAAAGAAACTTGGGCCTTGATTTCGATTATGGTCTATGCTTTTGTGTTGCACATGCGCTTGGTACCCGGATTACGGGGTACTTGGGCCTATAATTTTGCCAGTATCGTGGCCTTTGCCAGTATTATGATGACCTATTTTGGGGTGAATTTCTACCTGGTAGGGTTGCATAGTTACGCAAGCGGTGACCAAGTAATAACCCCAAGCTTTGTGTGGTACACCGTGCTCGGGGTATTCATTCTGGGCGGTATCAGTTTCTGGCGGTACAAAGTACACTACGCTAAAAAATGATTTATTGTTCCATTAAAAGCTTCATGATTTCTTCTGCGGCAACCTTGCCTTTTTCCTTTAGGAAAGGTCTGGATGTATTGTCCCCAAGCTCAAATACAATGGCGGGCATCCCATGGTTTACGTAGAAATATTTGCTGGATACCATGGTGGGGTCCAACTCATCCGAAGCACTGATATTGGTTTTCTTTTGAGGTAAACGCTCACTGATGTTTGCTATCCAATCAAAGATGATTTTTCCTTCTGCTCCCGTCACTGTCGTGTCTATCGGGTAGTAGATATCATCCCAGGTAGAATGGAAATCGGCCCCGAAAACGAAATCATAGGTTTTGTCTTTCTCCACCAGAAAGTCCCGAACATTTCTCGTTTCAGGCTGGTTGAAGTTTTGCCAATCCCTGTTTAGGTCAATACCACCCATATTATGCCTCCAGTGACCGTTATCGGCTCCATCTGGGTTCATGAGCGGAACCACGAAAACCGTGTGTTCCTTCCGGAATGTTTGGGCAAGTTCGGAATCGCCAGCAATGGTTTCGATAAAGGATTTCATCGCCAAAAAACCGGTGACTTCAGGTGGATGCTGTCGGGAAATGATCATTAATGCCTTTTGCGTTTCCGGATTTTCGTTGATTTCCATGAGGTGCATTGTCCTTCTCTCTTTGGAAAGACCGATAGGGTAATTCTCAACAAACGCTTTTTGACTTAACGAATCTACCCATTCCTGTACCACAGTAGAGGTATACAGTTCCTGGGCGCTAACCCAGGTTGGGGATTCGTTAATATTGAGCGTTATTTCGGCAGACTCGGGTGCTGCCTGTATCCCAAATTCACCTTCACCCGGGTTGATAGCCTTGAACCGTGTGCTATCCAGTGGAGTAAAATTCCTTCCATCCGTACTTATTTTTGGGTAATATCGGCTTCTGGAGTCCTGATAGTTTAACTGAACGGTTATCTCACGCGGCTCCTTGGACCAAACCTGAAAAGCATACCAAGGGCTTACATTGATGGGTGTATTTTCTGCCGTTACCCAAATGGTGTAGTGATCATTGCCATCGTAGGCTACGCCATTTAATCGGGCACCATCAAATTGGTTGGAAAAATACACGGTACTGTCATTAAAAGCCCAAACACCTCTCCATTGTTTTTGAACTGGTTTGTCCACCGTGGGCACCACGGGACTTTTGCCTTGTCCTTGGTAACCTGTTTTTTCTTCGGTTTCAGCAGTTGAGGTATTTTTTTTACAGGAACATATCAATGTTGTGGAAGCTAGTATTCCGATAAGGATTGAACGTTTAATGTGCATGGTCTTCAATAGTTTTGGTTGGTTCTGCTACGAAAATAATGACTTGAAATTCAGCAAAACGAAAAAATTATAGAAAATGTAACCGTTTTTTTTGCATCTTTGCCCCATCATGAAGTTATAAGAATTATGTACGCGATAGATGTCACCATTGGCCTTAGGCCAAACCAGTAACCGAAACTCCTTCGGTGAATCTGACATTTACTTTCTTTTTTCACACATAATTCTTAGATAATGACACATCATCATACACATTCATTTAAAAAATTCATCCACTATTTTTGGATAGCTATTTCGGGCAAGGAAACCGAATTTACCTCTGGAAGCATCCGTAAGGCCATCTTTATGCTTTCTATTCCCATGATCTTGGAAATGCTCATGGAATCCATTTTTGCATTGGTGGATATTGCCTATGTTTCCAAAGTAAGCGTCAATGCGGTGGCTACCATTGGGCTTACAGAGTCGGTCATCACTTTGGTGTATGCCTTGGCCATAGGGCTCAGTATGGCCGCAACCGCTGTTGTGGCCCGTAGAATCGGAGAAAAAGATGTGCAAGGCGCACGGATTGCGGCGGTACAAGCCATCAGTTTGGGCGTTTTGATTTCTGTATTGATAGGCATAATCGGTATCATATATGCCAAGGAGATTTTGGCCTTGATGGGCGGGGAACCTGAACTGATCGCCGAGGGCTACGGTTATACCCAATGGTTGATTGGTGGCAATATTACTATTACACTTTTGTTTTTGATCAATGCCATTTTCCGTGGTGCAGGGAATGCCTCCATTGCCATGTGGGCCTTGGTACTTTCCAACGGACTCAACATTATCTTGGACCCCATGTTCATCTTTGGTTTTGGACCTATTCCCGAAATGGGCGTAAAAGGTGCAGCAGTGGCCACCAACATTGGCAGGGGAACCGCGGTGCTTTTTCAATTGGGCATTTTGTTCTTTGGTTGGGGCAAGATAAAGTTACTGGCCAAGGATTTGGTATTGAACTTTAAGGTTATGTTGAATCTTATCAAGGTATCCTTAGGGGGCATTGCCCAGTTTTTGATAGGTACTTCCAGCTGGATTTTTTTGATGCGTATCATGTCGGAGTTCGGTAGCGAAGTATTGGCAGGATACACCATTGCCATTCGGGTAATGATGTTCACCTTGATGCCTTCTTGGGGTATGAGCAATGCCGCGGCGACCTTGGTAGGCCAAAACTTGGGTGCCAAACAGCCCGAACGTGCTGAACGTTCCGTTTGGAAAACAGGGAAATACAATGCCATTTTTATGGGAACGGTATCTTTGGGCTACCTCATTTTTGCCAAAACCATCATTTCTTGGTTCAACGCTACCCCAGAGGTGGTAAAGAGTGGCGCGCTTTGCTTGCAGATAATTGCCCTCGGTTATATTTTTTACGCCTACGGCATGGTGGTTACTCAAGCCTTCAATGGGGCAGGGGATACCAGAACACCTACCAAGATCAATTTGATCTCATTTTGGTTCTTCCAATTGCCATTGGCCTATGTTTCCGCTTTGGTTTTGGGGTGGGGTGCCATTGGTGTTTTCTTGGCCATTACCTTGGCCGAAGTATTATTGGCGGTATTGGCCATGGTATGGTTCAAAAAAGGAAAATGGAAGAAAGTCCAAGTATGATGGGTTTCGTATCTTTATCCTAAAGAAGATTTTCATGAGCACCAATAAAAAAGGAGTGAACACCATCTGCACCCACGTCGGGGAATTGGAGGACAAAGAATTCAAAGGGGCAGTATCCCCCTTGTATATGAGCACCTCTTACCAATTTGAGGATGTGGATGTGAAACGGTACCCCAGATATTACAACACGCCCAATCAGGAAGCACTGTGCCAAAAATTGGCAGCATTGGAGCATACCGAAGCCGCTTTGATTTTTGGTAGCGGCATGGCGGCCATCAGCACAGCTTTAATGACCTTTTTACAGCAGGGTGACCATGTGGTATTGCAACAGACCATTTATGGGGGTACTTATCATTTTGCGGTCAGTCAGTTGGAGCGCTTTGGAATCGAGTATTCTTTCACCGAAGGTTGGGAGGTATCCGATTTTGAACGAGAAATCAAACCCAATACCAAGGTGTTGTACCTAGAAACGCCCTCCAATCCCTTATTGACCATTACAGATATCAAGGGCGTGGCCGATTTGGCCAAAAGGAAAGGAATCCTGTCCATGATCGACAATACATTTGCCAGCCCCATTAATCAAACCCCAGCTGATTTTGGTATTGATGTGGTAGTGCACAGTGCAACCAAATATATGGGCGGACATTCGGATATTACGGCAGGTGTGGTAGCGGCATCAAAAGAACATATGGATATGGTGTGGCAAACAGGCATCTGTTTTGGAGGTAGCTTGAGCGAATACACCGTTTGGTTGTTGGAGCGCAGTTTGAAAACCATGGCCATTCGGGTGAAGGCACAAAATGAAAATGCGATGAAAATGGCCACCTATTTGAGTCAAAGTAAAGATGTGGACAATGTGTATTATCCAGGACTTAAAAATCATCCGGGACATGAGTTGGCCAAATCGCAAATGACAGGTTTTGGTGGAATGCTTTCGTTTGAGTTGAATCCAGAAATTGATGCATCGCTCTTCTTCAAGGAGTTGAAGCTAATCAAGCCATCCATGAGTTTGGCCGGGATAGAGAGTACAATGCTTTCACCAACACAAACATCCCATTCCCTTATGAGTCCAGAAGATAGGGCCAAACAAGGAATAAAGGATTCATTGATTCGCTTTTCTTTGGGAATAGAGGAAATAGAAGATTTGATCGCTGATATTGAACAGGCCATTGCCAAAGTAAAATCCATGACCGTTACGGCATAACACCTATGAAGTTAGACATTTTAGTATTTGGAGCGCATCCCGATGATGCCGAATTGGGGGCCGGTGCCACCATTGCAAAGGAAGTTTCCAAAGGAAAAAGAGTAGGCATCGTTGATTTGACCCGAGGGGAATTGGGCACACGGGGCTCAGCCGAAATCAGGGACCAAGAAGCGGCCAAGGCAGCCGAAATCTTGGGCGTTGCCGTTCGGGAAAACATGGAATTTGCCGATGGTTTCTTTGTGAACGATAAGGAACACCAATTAGAACTCATCAAAATCATCAGAAAATATAGGCCGGATATTGTGATATGCAATGCGGTGGAGGACCGTCATATTGATCATGCCAAAGGAAGCAAGCTCGTGAGCGACTCCTGTTTTTTGAGCGGACTCAGAAAAATTGATACCAAAATGGACGGGGACGACCAATGGCAGGACGCCTGGAGACCCAAAGTGGTGTATCACTTTATACAGTGGAAAAACCTTGAACCCGATTTTGTGGTCGATGTCACTGGTTTTATCGATAAGAAAACGGAAGCCATCATGGCGTATGCTTCGCAGTTTTATGATCCCAACAGTAAAGAGCCTGAAACTCCCATCAGCAGTAAAAACTTTACGGATAGCGTGAATTACCGCGCACGGGATTTAGGTCGTATGATTGGGGTGGAATATGCCGAAGGCTTTACCGTAGAGCGCTTTGTGGGTGTTGACAGCCTTTACGACTTGATCTAGGAAGCTTTTTGGTAGCGGTTGACCGCTTTGGGCACGGTAAAGTAAAAGGTAGTCCCTTTGCGTGGAACACTGTCCACCCAAATTTCACCATTGTTTTTAAGCACCATTTCCTTGCACAACGAAAGTCCCAGGCCGGTGCCTTTTTCATTATTTGTACCGTAAGTGGTGATGTTGGAAGAGTCCTTGAAAATGGAACGTTGCATTTCCGCTGTCATTCCAATACCTGTGTCACGAATGGATACCTGCCACATGCCAGCCTTTTCCACGGCGTTTATGGTAATCAATCCGTTTTCGGGGGTGAACTTGATGGCGTTGCTCAAAATATTTCGGACAACAATATCCATTTGATGGCTATCGGCCCATATCCTTGGATTTTCAGGAAGTTGGTTGATAATCTTAATGGACTTGCTGTTGGCAATCTCCGATAATAATTGAATATTGTTGTTCACCAAATTTGAAAGGGAGACCCGTTTGGGTTTGGTCACCACTCCGTTGAGTTGGTTCATACCCCAAGACAACAAGTTGTTCAGCGTAAAAGAGATATTATCCACATCGGTTTTGAGCTTTGGGATAAAGGATACGAATTCCTTGGTGCTTATTTCACCATCCGTAAATAGCTTTAGCATGCTTTGTAGCCCACCGATTGGGCCCCGAAGGTCGTGGCCGATGATGGAGAACAGCTTGGTATTGGTCTTATTGATTTCATGCAGTTGCGCTTCCCGTTGTGTTACGGCAGTGGACTTTTCCTTGAGCTCCCTGTTCAGTTTTCTTTGGATGTTCTCACTTCTGCGGATCACAAAGGTGATGATGCTGAGAATCATAAGGATAATAACCGAAAAATAGATGTAGTTCCTTTGTTTGGCCAAGGCTGTCTCGTTGGCCTCGATAAGTTCCTGTTTTTCCTGTTCGTATTGCAATTTGGTCTCCAAAAGGGAAAGACTTTGCTTGTTCTTATCCTTGAACAGGGAATCGGACAATATTTTAAAACTTTCCAGATAGGCCAATGCCTCAGGAGTATTGCCATTTTTCTTGTGAACCTTGTACAAAGTTTCGGAGCAATCTATTTTTCCTTGCAAGGATTTGATTTTATCGGACAATGCAAGGCCTTTTTTGGCATATACTAAAGCAAGACTGTCCTGCTCCAAACCAAAATATACTTTTGCCATCCCGTTCATCAATTGAATCTTGATCCGGTCATCTTCAATCTGATGTTTGAACAACATATTGCTCTGATCGTACCAGTATAGCGCCCACTTGTATTTTTCTTGATCAAGATAAATATCGCCTTTTACTTCGTAGGCATAGGCCAGCCAATCATATACTTTATGCTTTTCAAAAGTGCTGATGCTCCTGTTGATATTGAACATGGCATTTTTGTAATCCTTCGCATCCTTGTATAGGGACGCCATGTTGCTTTGTGTTTCCGCGTCAATTACCTCATCGCCCAATCTCCTGTTTATTTTTTGAACAGTGTCATAGAACATCAGGGCATTTTTAAAATCTTTTTGGTCCGCATACAATCCCGCAATATTCTCGTTCAATACGGACAGCATCGGTTGGTTGTCAATTTCTCTGGCCAAATCTATGCCCTTCAGGTTGAGGTTTAATGCCTCGGCATAATTGCCCTCAAAACTGTAGTTTTGGGCCATGGCATTTATAATGGAAAGTTCGGAGGGAATGTCCTTGGCTTCTGTTGCCAATCTAAGGGCTTCTTGGAACAAGGGCATGGATTTTTCTCGCTCCCCTTTGTTGTAATAGTAATTGCCCAGTGCATCCAACCCCTTTACTTTACCGTAGGTGTAATCTATTTGTTCGCTATACTCCAAAGCTCTCTTTCCTATGGAATAAAGGCTATCCATTTCCAAATAGCGGTACGAAAAGGCAAGTTCCACCAATAGTTTGATATGTGTGGTGTCCTTAGGGTTAAAACGGTTGGTGGACTCCAAGCGCTGAAGACGGTAGGCCAAGCTATCCCTTTCGTTGGAGGATTGTGCCAGAACCGGTAGCGATACGGCGAGCATGAAGGCGCAAAGTAAAATGCGCAACATGGTCGTGGCATGCTTTGGTATGAAGTTTTTTTCTGACAACACCAAGTTGAAAATATTTGCTGTAAAACTAATTTTAAAACGACACGATGGGAATTAAATGTTGTGAAATGCCCAAAAATGTGTGTTTGGTCTTAAAAACGTGCATTTTATCGATAAATTATACGGTTTGGCGTTTGAACGCAGGGTAACAGAAAATCAATTGGTTGGTAAAGCCCTTGAATGGGGCGGGAATAATAAATTGTTGGAATTTGAAAAATATTTTGGTCGAATCATTACAAAAAAGTATTTTTGCATCCGCTTTAAATGGTGGTTGTAGCTCAGTTGGTTAGAGCGCTGGATTGTGGTTCCAGAGGTCGCCGGTTCGAACCCGGTCTTCCACCCTTGAGTTTAGAAAAATTCCCGGACCATTTTTGGTTCGGGATTTTTGTTTTTAGCTTGAATTTTGGATATACTTTTGTTCAAGTTTAAAATCTCATATTCTTTTCTATCTACAAAAGGTCAATCTCTTAATCCGCAGCCTTGTCAACCACCAATCTTCCAGGTCTGTTGGCAATTTCCCAAGCCGTGTAAAATATAAGGCGGGCGCGGTTTTCCAACAGGTCGTAATTGATTTTATCCGGAGTATCGCCAGGGCGGTGATAGTCCGCATGCGTACCGTTAAAATAAAAGATGATAGGGATATTGTTTTTGGCAAAATTGTAATGGTCGCTTCGGTAATAAAAACGATTGGGGTCGTTTTCATCGTTGTACGTATAGTCGAACTCAATGTTGGTGTATTTTTTATTCACCGCTTCGGATAGGTTGTGCAGTTCCGTACTCAACTTGTCCGAACCGATAATGTATAGGTAATTTCTCGCCCCAGCGTAGTTGGGGTCAATACGCCCGATCATATCAATGTTGAGGTCCACCACGGTATTTTCCAAAGGAAAGACCGGGTCAACATCAGTATAATATCTTGACCCCAAAAGTCCTTTTTCCTCTCCTGTTACGTGGAGAAAAACTACCGAGCGCTTGGGTCCGTTCCCTTCATCGGCCGCTTTTTTAAAGGCTTGCGCGATTTCCAACAAAGCCACGGTACCCGAACCATCGTCGTCCGCACCATTGTTGATTTGCCCATCGGCAGTGACCCCTATATGATCTAAGTGGGAGGAAATGATCACATATTCCTCTGGTTTTTCACTTCCTTTAATAAAGGCCACCACATTTTCGGAATCGATCTGGTCATTGCCACTGGTCAAATTCAAATCAATATCGGCCTGTACAACTTTAGGAACGTCGTCTTCCTCAATATCAGACTTAATGGCTTGTGCAGCAGGCATGTCCAAGATAAGCAGCATCGGGTTGTCAGTATCTCCGGCAAGTTGCATTCTTCCGCTGTCATTGGTTCTGATAAAATCAAAATATCCTCGGAATCTTGGGAAGTTTTGAACATCGAGGTACAAAACACCTTTGGCTCCCTTGTCGTTGGCAATAGATGCTTTTTTGCTAATGGATTCGGACAGATTGCTCCATTCCGATTTTTCTGAAGTACCGGACAACACATAATTTCCATCACTGTCCACAGGCTCGCCCGCTTTCATCAGTACCAATTTGCCCGATACATCAATGCCGCTGTAATCGGAATAGTCCCCATCTTCGATACCGTATCCTGCGTACACAATTTCGTTATAAGTGCCCTGGGCAGAGGTAAAGGTCACCACTTCTTTGCCCAGTTCAAAGGCTTGACCATTAAAACTTAGGCTTCCCACAGGAACTTTTGAAACTTCCAAAGGCACTTTTTGAAAGTAATCCCCATTGGATTTGGCAGGAGGAACATCCAAGGATTGGTAGTGCGCCTTGATATATTCCACGGCTTTCTTCTGTCCCGGAGTGCCGGTTTCCCTTCCTTCAAACTCATCCGAAGCGTAGGTGTATAAATGTTCTTTGAGGTCTGCCTCGGTAATTGTTTCGGCATACGGCACAGGGTCGGCCATAGGTTTGGCTGCCTCGGAAACGGTTTTTTGGGAAGAATTGCATGCCAAGGATAACCCCAGCACCAAGAGAAGTAATTTTTTCATTAGAGTTGGTTTTCAAAATCCCCCAAAAGTAGTCAAAAGTTAGTTAAAGAAATCACATCGACCATTTTAACGGAATCAAGTCCTTTATGTATCTTGGTACTTCGAATTTGTGGAAACCATTAAATGGCGCACTATGGGCAAGAGCAAAACTGTGATTGTGATCGGAGGAGGAATCGTTGGTCTTTCCACAGCATATTTTTTGCACAAGGAAGGACATCAGGTGACCGTATTGGACAAATCGGATATTTCGGCCGGAGCTTCTTTTGTAAATGCAGGCTATTTAACGCCAAGCCATATCGTATCCTTGGCCTCACCAGGCATGATTACCCAAGGAATCAAGTATATGTTCAACTCCTCGAGCCCCTTTTATATGAAACCCAGATGGGATATCGATTTCATGAAATGGGCATGGTACTTTAAAAAGTCCTCCACCAAAGCCAAGGTAGAGAAGGCAATGCCGGTAATTCGCGACATTAACCTGTTGAGCCGGGAACTGTTTGAAGGAATCCAAGCCTCTGGAGATTTGGGACACTTTGAAATTGGCAACCAAGGGTTGTTGATGATGTTCCAGACTGATAAGGCTCGCGACCACGAAATGGAAGTGGTGGAAAAGGCCAAGGATTTGGGGTTGAACAGTAGATTGTTGACCAAACAGGAATTGCAGGACTTGCAACCCGACGTAACCATAAATGCAAAAGGAGCCGTTCTTTGGGAATGCGATAGGCATACCACACCACCGCTAATCATGAAGAATTTGTTGGACTATCTCATGAGAAGTGGGGTAGATGTGCGTAAAAACGAAGGTGTAACCGACTTGTCTGTAGTGGGCAAACGAATTACAGAAGTGCGGACGGAGCAGGGTGCCTATTCGGCAGATGAAGTGATTCTGGCTGCAGGTTCATGGACGTCCGACCTATCAAAGAAAATCCGGTTACAACTGCCCCTGCAAGCAGGAAAGGGGTATCGAATCAACATGGAAGAGCCTACAGGAATTACGTTCCCCGCCATTTTGATGGAAAAAAAGATTGCTGTCACCCCTATGGAAGGTTTTACCCGATTTGCCGGCACTATGGAGTTTTCGGGAATCAACCATACCATTCGTAAGGAGCGGGTAGAGGCCATAGCCAAAGGAGTGGAAAGCTACTATGAAGGTTTGAGCATCCCCGAAAAGGCCAAGGCCAAGGCCAAATGTGGACTTCGTCCAGTTTCACCGGATGGGCTTCCTTATATTGGGAGGGTCAAGCACATGAATAACCTCACCATTGCTACCGGTCATGCCATGATGGGATGGAGCTTGGGTCCTGCTACAGGTAAATTGGTCACCGAGATCATTTCCGGGCAAGAATTATCCATGGGTATAGCCCCTTTTGACCCCCAACGTAAATTTTAAGATATTTCTTTCCTATTGCGGCATGATATGTGCCCTAAGATTTTTCGGTTGTTGTTTTTACGATTAATTTTACAACATGAAAAAACACTACGCCATTACATCTTTTCTTTCGTTGTTCTTCGTTTTTGGGATTTGGTCCCAAGAAGTGCAGATTTTCACCCTGAAGGACTTTGACCTAAATGGCAGGGTGAAATCGTGTTTGGTATCCACCAATTATGGCAAAGAGTTGTTCGAATTCAACAAGGAGGGGGTATTGACTAAAACCGTGACCCAATATAACGACACGGACCAAGATATTACGTACTACAAATATCAGAATGGGGAATTATTGGAGAAACGGATGGAAAGTTACAAGAACAATGTTCTCGACGAATCCACTTCCATGGCCAATTTTTATGAAGTAGATACCGTTCCAACCAAGACCATTATTGAAAAAATTATTTCGTACGATAAGCAATTCCTGGAGCAACAGCAATACTATTATGATGAGGAAGGCAAGTTGGTGCGCATCACCACCTCCAACGGGGAAGGTGTGGACGAATCGACTTTTGACTATTCCACAGTGAAAAACGAGGAAACGGTCAGTACTTTTACCAATGGAATTTTGCAAAAATCCGTACGTACCTCCACCAAAAAGGTGGGAAACAAAACCCAAAAAGTAGTACTCACCAAGGAATATATTGACGGAGAACCCAATACAGCTAACGAGGAGGTCTTTAACGAAGCCGGTAAATTGGTCACTAGCGAAGACTTTTTATACGATAAGGCCGAAAAGGAATTTGTTTCCCAAGAAAAGCGTTTTTATCAGTATACGGATGGAGTTTTGAGCAAAGTGATCCACAAAACGGTAAACACTGAGTCCACGGATAAGTATATTTTTCAGTTTGATAACCATACTCCCCGTAATTGGGTAAAAAAAATCGTGACGCCAGGAAATAGTTACACTACCCGTACCATTGAATACTTTAAGGAAGCAGAACCCAAGGAACAGACCTCCAATTAACTATTCCAATAATTTCGCTATGATTTTCGGCTTGACTTCATGACCTCCTTTAAAGGTTATGATTTCGGCTTGGCCTTGAAACAATTCATCAATTTTTACTTTCTCACCTTTCAATCGTTCAGGGGTAAGAAATTCATCTTGATCGCCATAGATGATTTTGACTTCGGTTGAATCGTAATCCAAAAAATCAAAATCGGAACTAGTGAGCTCATTGGGAATACCACCAGCGTAGAGGACCAAGAGTTTACAACGTACTTTTTTGCCCGCAAGCCAACGGGTCGCAATGGAAACCCCTTGGGAGAACCCGAAGACCACAAAATTGACTTTTTCCGGAATATGCTCTGCCTCTAGCACGGCATCAATATAGTTAAGCACGTTTTTCACCTCCATAGCTGTGTTTTCCTTGGTCAACCAACTAGCACCAACGTATTTGTACTCGTTTTTCAAATAGTATTTGGAGGGTGCTTGCGGCACAATGAGGTAGTTTTCCTCCATGTCCAATCCCTCAAAATATTTGACAAAATAGCGGCTCAGATAACCAATACCATGAAAAATCAGCCAAACATTCTTGGTTTTTGGGGTGAGTTCGTTTTTGGTCAGATAGGTGTTTTCGGTGGAATAGGTTACCGTTTTTTCTGGGTTTGACATGATTGGAATGACTTTGTTCGCTATTGCCGGAGCTTTGTGTAATTTTACAAAAAAGTAGAACGATGAACGAACACAAAGAGAAGATTTTGTCCGTTTGCAACGAAATTTGCAAAAACACCCTAATGGAAACCTTGGATATCACCTACGTGGATGTTGGGGAGAATTTTCTCTTGGCCAAAATGCCGGTTACGCCAAGGGTGCATCAGCCCGATGGCGTGCTCCATGGAGGAGCTTCCGTCGCCCTTGCCGAGAGTGTTGGCAGTGCTGCTTCCTACATTTTTTTGGACGGTCAAAAGTTCCTTGTACGTGGAATCGAGATTGCGGCCAATCACGTAAAGTCCATCAAAGAAGGTTTTGTGTATGCCAAGGCATCCATTTTGCACAAGGGAAGGACCACCCAGCTCTGGGAAATAAAAATTACGGACGAAGAAGGCCAACTCATCTCCAACTGTAAATTGACCACCATTGCATTACCTAGAAAATAAAGACCTCGATACCATCTTCGATAAGGCAGGGGAGAGTCTGGAAAAAGGCTTGCCCTTTGTCATTTACCGAAAGCCTGATGCTACCCAAATGTATGGTGTTTTTCAGTCTTCCACAGATTTAAAACTGACCAAGGATTTTACGGAAAGTGGTTTTGTTTTTGCACCGTTCGATAAGGCGGATAAGGCCATACTGATTCAACCCGATGCATTTTGGACGGCTGAATATGTCCCTGAAAGGGAACAACATCCTGCCAAGGTTAATTTGGACGAATTGGGGCGTGAGAATCACTTAAAATTGGTGGAACGGGGAATTGCTGAAATAAAAAAAGGAAGACTGCAAAAGGTAGTCTTGTCAAGGCAGATTGCAGTGGAATTTGCCAAATCCCCTATACAAATTTTCAAGACCCTTCTGAGCACCTATCCCAGTGCATTTGGATATTTGTTCCATCACCCTAAAGTGGGTACTTGGTGCGGTGCCACCCCAGAAACCTTGGTCCGGGTAAAAAATAAACAATTGCAGACCATGTCCTTGGCGGCGACCCTTCCCCATATCGAAAATGAGGAACCCCAATGGGGTGAAAAAGAAATTCAAGAACAACAAATGGTGTCCGAATATATTGGGGACAAATTGGCCCATGCCATGGAGGTGCTTGAGATTGATGAAGCAGAATCGGTTCGGGCAGGTAATTTGTGGCACCTGCGCTCTGAGGTTCGAGGTGCTATGTTGCCCCATATAAAGGTGCGCGAAGTAATCAAGGCTTTGCACCCGACCCCAGCGGTTTGTGGCATTCCAACGAGCGAGGCCCAATTGTTTATCGCGGCGAACGAAAACTACCAAAGAACCTACTACACAGGTTTTTTGGGGGAACTCAACCTCGCACAAGAAGGGGAAACATCACTTTTTGTAAATCTTCGTTGCATGGAATTGAAAAGCAATAAAGCTTTTATTTTTGTGGGAGGCGGAATCACTGAGGCCTCCGACCCGGAAAGCGAATGGATTGAAACCCAAAACAAAAGCAAAACCATGCTCGGTATTTTGTAAAATGGAGCCATTTGTAGCAAGGAATTAATCTGAAGAAAGCGTATTTTTGTAGTCCATGACGTATTCAGATATTCCGGCAGCGCAGACCTTGACACTGTACTTTAAAGCAAGGGGCGTAAAGAACATAGTTATCTCACCGGGGTCCAGAAATGCCCCGTTGACCATCAGTTTTACAAAAAATCCGTTTTTCAAGTGTTTTAGTATTGTGGACGAACGCTGTGCCGCGTTCTTTGCTATGGGCATGGCCCAGCATTTGCGGGAACCGGTGGCTGTAATTTGCTCTTCGGGAAGTGCGTTGCTCAATTTTTATCCCGCAGTGGCAGAGGCCTACTACAGCGATATTCCTTTGATAGTGGTTTCTGCGGACAGACCAAGCTACCGCATCGATATCGGGGACGGACAGACCATTCGACAGAAAAATGTGATGGAAAAGCACATCGGTTATTCGGCCAATTTGAAGCAGGATGTTTCCCATGCCACAGAAACCATTTCAAAATATGGCCCGCACTTATTGGATGATAATCAGGAACAGGTTCAGGACTATAACGAAAGGGAAATCGCCAAAGCACTTTCAGTTGCTTTTGATGAAAAATATCCGGTGCACATCAATATTCCTTTTGAGGAACCCTTGTACGGTAGGGTAGAGGAGCCTTCGGTGCAGCTTCAAAATTACCAGCTCTCTGAAATTGTGGGCGATATGCAACATGAAGATTGGGAAACCCTGGCCGCTATTTGGAAGAGTCTTCCACGAAAAATGGTCCTGGCAGGGGTTAACCATCCCAACGCCTTGGAAGAGGAAGTGTTGCAGCTTTTGGCCAAGGACCCGGATACCGTTTTGTTTACCGAAACCACTTCCAATTTGCATCATCCGGAATTCTTCGAAAGCATAGATAGCATTATCGCGCCTATCGAAAAATCCAAAAATGCAGCAGAGCTTTTCAATGCTTTGCAACCCGACCTATTGGTCACCTTTGGTGGATTGATCGTATCCAAAAAAATAAAGGCCTTTCTACGAAAATACAAGCCCAAACAACACTGGCATATAGATGTGAAAAAGGCCAACAATACCTTCTATTGCCTGACCAAACACATCAAAGCAGACCCCAACCGTTTTTTTAGGGAGGTTGCGACAGAAAGTTTCGGAGAAAGCCATTACAAACGGTTTTGGGAAACCAAAAAGGACATTTACGAAAAGAAGCGCGAAGACTATCTCCATGAGATTCCGTTTTCGGATTTCACCGCTTTTCATCAAATCATCAAAAAAATACCCAAAGGGTATCAGGTGCATTTGGCCAATAGTTCCACGGTACGCTACGCCCAACTCTTTGCGTTGGATAAATCATTAAAAGTATACTGCAATCGCGGTACAAGCGGTATTGATGGAAGCACATCCACGGCCCTGGGCAGTTCCATTTATAGCGATTCCCCAACAGTTCTGCTTACAGGCGATTTGAGCTTTTTTTACGATAGCAATGCCCTTTGGAACGGTTATACCCGTCCTGATTTTAGGATTGTACTCATCAATAATTCCGGAGGAGGTATTTTTAGGATCTTACCCGGAATGGAGGAGACCGAGGAGTTTGAGACCTTTTTTGAGACCAGCCACAATTTATCGGCGGAACATTTGGCGAAAATGTACGGTTACGATTATTTGAAAGCGAACAATGAAGCTGAACTGAAAGATTCGCTCCATGTATTTTATGGGAAATCGGAACGGCCAAAAATCTTGGAAGTCGCCACACCACGGGTTTTGAACAATAAAATTTTGCTTGGGTACTTCGATTTTATATCTTAGAAGCTTAACTGTAAATCAAACTAGAACACTAACAGATTATGAGTAAAAGAGACGAATTGATCGAAAAGTACGCTGCGGACATCAAAAACAAATTTGGACAAGATCCTGATATGGATTTGTTGACCAAAGTAGCGGTTGGATTGGGCCCTGCCATTTACAATTTGGATGCATCCAAAGTATCCGGTTCTGACGAAAAGGAACTGGAAACCGTAAAGAACAATTTCTTGATCAAAAAATTGGGACTCGCCGATACCCCAGCACTAATGGAGTCCATCAACAGCGTTATTGATACGTACGGACGATCGGAAAAAAACAAGCATCGCGCCGTTATCTACTATATTTTGGCCAAGCACTTTGGTAAGGAATCGGTATATAACTAGGATGTTCACTATTAAAAAAGAGCTGTTCGATTGCGGACAGCTTTTTTTATACCCGTTTTTACAACTACCTTTACCGCATGATAGAACTGGGAAACTACAATACCCTTAAGGTGCTCAGGAGCACTAGTATAGGGCTTTTTTTGGGAGATGAGGAAGGAACGGAAATTTTGTTGCCCAATAAATACGTGCCCGAGGATTTTGAAATAGACCAAGAAATGGAAGTGTTCTGTTATTTGGACAATGCGGAACGCCCCATCTCAACCACATTGAAGCCCAAAATTGTCCGTAATGGGTTTGCCTACTTGCAAGTGGTCGAAGTGGGAGCCTACGGCGCCTTTATGGATTGGGGATTGGAAAAGCATTTGTTGGTGCCATTTAGGGAGCAATCGCAACGCATGGAGGATGGTCAAAAATATATTGTCCATTGCTATATGGACGAGGAAAGTATGCGTCTTACGGGCTCGAGCAGGATAGATAAGTTTTTGTCCAACGATAGTGTGGATTACGAGCAAAATGATCCAGTGGACCTTTTGGTGTATCGAAAAACTCCGCTGGGGTGGGAAGTCATCGTGGATAATCGTCACAAAGGACTCATTTTTGACAGTGATATCTTCAAACCGGTTTCGGTGGGCGATCGTCTGAATGGTTTTGTAAAAAATGTTCGGGATGACAAAAAACTGGATATTTCACTACAGCCCATTGGAGCCAAAATGTTGGAACCGACAGCCAAAATGATTTTGGACAAACTTGTGCAAAGTGGTGGCTTTTTGCCCTTGCACGATAAATCGTCGCCCGAAACAATCCAAAAGACCCTTCATTTGAGCAAAAAAGCCTTTAAAAAAGGGGTGGGTATTCTGTACCGTCAACGTAAAATCAGTATACAGGAAGACGGTATCCGCTTACTTTAGACCAAAAACAACGCCAAGACCCTATTTATGGTAGCTTTAGCGCCGTAAAGTTTTTTTCTTAACCCAAATATTTTATTTTTGTAGGGATTCAGATTAACGTATTGGTTGCCTTGCGGTTAGCATGGCTTAATTTAACAACCTCCTCCTAATATGCCTTTTATTGAAGAAAGCGATTTGTTGGACCTTCATAAGGATATAGATAAGGCCCAGATTATAAACGAAAGACTTCTTGATCAGATCAAGTTCAAGAACAAGGATTTACGCAAAATCAAATTACAGCGAAATATCCTTTTGGGATTTGTTGGCCTGTTCGTTATCGGTACACTTGCCATAACCTCATTCACTGCTGGATTGAGCAGCAAACAACAATTTGAGAACCAGAGCAATGTCCTGTTCTCGTTGGACAGCTTGGATGTGATCAGGGCCCGTATAGATAATCTGAAGAAACAAAACCAAGAATTGAGCTTGGTAAAGGAATTTTATTTGGCCAAGGAATTTTTGAACAAGGAAAAAATCTACTCCGTACAAGTGAAGTCTTTTGTGGACAACAATGTGACCTTGGCCTCGGAAGCTCTGACCAATACACTTTTTGTAAAAACCAATCCGTTTTATGCCTATTCATTTGGTAATTATGAAACTTTGGAGGAGGCCCAAAAGCTTAGAAAGTTTTTGGTTCAAATTGGTTTAGAAGATGCGTTTGTAGCCTCTTATATTGATGGCCAACGTGTCAAAATTGAAGATCCGTACTAAACTTGGGAAACACAAAGGCTTGGATACAAGCGGCTAGACTTCGTACACTCCCACTTTCTTTATCAGGGATTATTGTAGGTACTGCACTGGCTGCCTATAAAGGATATTTTGATGGGACCCTATTTGTTTTGGCACTGTTGACCACGATTGGTTTTCAGGTAATCTCCAACTTCGCCAACGATTATGGTGATGGTGTAAAGGGAACCGACAACGAGGACCGCATTGGTCCGGCACGCGCCCTGCAAAGCGGTACCATAACTCGGGCGTCGCTCAAAAATGGGATTATTGTTTCCACGATACTGACCCTGCTCATCGCTTTAGCGCTTATTTATTTGGCATTCGGTTTGGAAAACTTGCCCTACATTATTCTATTCTTTGTGTTGGGGCTGCTGAGTATCTGGGCCGCCATAAACTATACCATTGGCTCCAAAGCCTATGGCTATCGAGGTATGGGTGACCTTTTTGTCTTCCTGTTCTTTGGTCTGCTAGGTGTTTTGGGCAGTATGTTTCTGTTTACTAAATCGTTGGATGCGGTTGCCCTTTTCCCTGCCATCGCCATTGGGTTGTTATGTGTCGCTGTTCTCAATTTGAACAACTTGCGGGACATGGTTTCCGATAAAAAGCATGGTAAGGTAACGCTGGTGGTAAAAATGGGCTTTGATAGGGGGAAAATTTATCATGGTTTTTTGATTATTACGGCCCTGATATGCTTTTCTGTCTTTATTTGGTTGGAAGGTTGGGGTTGGAAAGCCAGCTTTTTCATGCTGGCCTTTGTGCCATTGCTCATTCATCTGCGCAAAGTGATGCAGACCCAAAATCCAGGTCATTTAGATCCCGAACTGAAGAAAGTCGCTTTGAGCACCTTTTTGCTAGCGGTATTATTCTTAATTTCAGTTAATATTTTTTTGTAAATTTGATATACAACCAAATAAACTTAAAGGAACTTGGAACATCCGATAAAAATTTTGATCGTAGAGGATAATGTCATCATTGCTGATGATATGCAATCCATGTTAGAGGAAATCGGTTATGAGATCGTGGACAATGTGATTGTATACGAACAAGCCGTAGATGTCCTTAAAAATAATCATGTAGACCTTGTTTTGATTGATATCATCTTGGCTTCGGACAAGACAGGAATCGATTTGGGCAAGCACATTCGTGAAACGTATAATATTCCATTCATCTTTGTAACTTCTAACTCCGACCGCGCCACGGTAGAGAATGCTAAAACCGTAAAGCCGGATGGGTATTTGGTAAAGCCTTTTGAACAACAGGACCTGTATACATCCATCGAGATAGCACTATCCAATTTCAACTACAACAAAAAAGGGGTTGAGAAAGTATCGGATGATGATGCAGCGGATGAAATCACCTCCAATTCCATTTTGAAGGATTCCATTTTCGTCAAAAAGCAACATTTGTATTATCGTATACAGTTTAGTGATATCCAGTTCATTAAGGCAGACAATGTTTATTTGGAAGTCAATACGGCAGATAAAAAGTTCTTGGTGCGCTCTCCGCTGAAGGACTATTTGGAAAAATTGCCCAAAAATAAATTTTACAGGGCACATAAATCCTACATCGTCAATGTGGACCACATTGATGCCATCAACTCCAAGGATATCATGATCAATAATAATTTGATACCGATTTCCAAAGACTTTAAGGAATTTATCCTGTCCTCCATGAACAGCTAAAGGAATTCCTTTATTAAGATACCAAGCGCTCCCCAACGGGAGCGTTTTTTTTGACCAACAACAGCTTGTTGGGGGCAAGACCACAGTTTTGTGCAGGTTCACAACAATATTTTCTCAACATGGAATCTCGCGCCTACTTTAGCAGTGTTATTAAATCAGAAAGTAATTTTTTCATTTTCATATAGTGTTCTCGTAAAAGGGTCTTGTTGTAAAAAGCAGGGCCTTTTTCAATTTCAGGGGATTCGTAATACTGTGTTTTCTCCATGAAAAGCACAAAACATCGACAAAATGCCATTTGACATACAGTTGATAACTTTTCACAACAGAAATGGACACTTTCACAACATAAATGGTCATCTCTTTCCACTGACATTTAATTTTACGACCAAACTAGCGTTCTTTATATACCCCATAGCTTGCAAATCGGTATAACATTCCATTTTTACAGTTGATTTGGTTATCGGGGCAATAAAGGAAAAAAGGGCACGATAATAATATAGGGTCTTCGGTACTGTTCCGGGCCACTGTATCAAATTAATTAATGGGACGTTACGTAAGATTTTTATTTACCTCAGTATACTTTGCTTTTCTTTTCACTTCTTTCGCACAAACCAATGCGGAAAACGAGGATAGTGTACTTGAAGAATTCCAGGATACCGGCCTAGCTTCAGAACGGTTCGAGGTCTTTTTCAATTCGTTGGACCGATACAACGTCAATTCCGCTTACGACTGGTTGGATACCATCAAAATATACTTGACCAACGCAGAAAAAACGGAGGACACAACCGCTATCCGTTTATACAAAGTGATGCAAGCCCAAGTCTATAACGATCTTGGGGAATACGACAAGAGTACCGTCCTGGCCAAGGAACTTTATGACATCAAGGATTCTTTGGACGATGCTTCCCAAAAAGTGGTTTTGGATGTGCTGGACGACAATTACGCCAATCTGCAATTGTTCGACAAGCAGATTGAAATCCGAAAGCAAAAGCGGGAGCTGGGCATTACCAACAATGTAGCCTTTTACGACATTTATAGCAACCTTGGCCTGTACCGAAAGGCGAGGAACCAATACATTATGGAGGTAAAGCCTACCATTGCGGACAACGATTCGTACGGATTGGCCAAATACCATAGCAAAGTGGGCAATTACCTGCGCTTGGACGATTCTGCACCCACAGCGTTGAGCGAACTGAAAAAAGCAAATTCGTACTTGGGAGTATACATGAACGATATTTCGACCCAAAAAAGTGAGTCAGATATTTTTGAGAGTCAGTTGCTACAGGCCGAAATCGAGGGGAATATTGCCAAGTGCCATGTGATGCTCGGTGAGTTCGAAGAAGCCATCCCCCTGTTGGAGACCAGCATCGAAACTTTAAAAAAATCACCCAACAACAACGACCATAGCGAAGTGGTTGAAAACACCCTATTCTTGGCGGAGGCCAACCTTCAGTTGGAGCGTTTTAGGGAGGCCAAAAAGCATTTGGATACGGAGTTTGATAACATTACCGTTTTGCAGACCATTAAAAGGAACAGTTTATTGGCCGCGTTCTATGATAAGGTAGAAAACTACAAAAACGCATCAATCTACTACAAACGTAACGAGCGCATTAAGGACTCCTTGGCCAAAAAGCAGTCGGCCTTGATTAAACAACAACTGGTCACCATCGTGGCCAATGAGGATTTGGAGAATTCCCAACGGTTGATCGATGAACAAAAGCGCATCAACGAACTGGCCCGAAGTGAAATGAAGGCCAAGGATGAGCGAATTAATCTGGTGTTCATTTCTTTGATTTTCACCCTTTTAGGGTTTGCAGGTCTGGTGTATGCCTATCTGAAGAGTATCAAAAACCAACGATTGATCGCTGAACAAAAGCACATTATCGAGAATTCGTTGGTGGAGAAGGACTCCCTGTTAAAAGAGATCCATCACCGTGTAAAAAACAACCTGCAGATGGTGAGCAGCCTTTTGAGCCTTCAAACCAAAAACACCAGAAGCAAGGCGGCCATTGAAGCCTTGGAAGAAGGAAAGAGTAGGGTGAAGGCCATGGCGTTGATCCATCAAAAACTGTATCAGAACGATGACCTCTCGGTAATAGAAATGCAGGGATACATTGAAAGTTTGATCAATAGCGTTCAATCCGTTTACAAAAAAGGAGGGCACAACATTAGCATCACCATTGATGCCGAGGGCACCGAACTGGATATTGACCGTGCCATTCCTTTTGGATTGATTTTAAACGAATTGGTGTCCAATTCATTCAAATATGCTTTTCCAGAGAATGATGAGAACGGTAAAATCTACATTCATTTGCGTAAAAATGGAGATCAGGGCTACTTTGAATACACCGACAACGGTGTAGGCCTGCCAGAGGATTCCGATGAACGGGCGCATTCCTCCATGGGTATTCGCTTGATCAATAGATTGGTGAACCAATTGCAGTCCAAATTGAATATCGATAGGCAGGTAGAAGGTGTTCGTTTCTGGTTCAACTTTAGTTAAGCCCTAGCGCACCTGACTCTTCAGTACCACTTTGTGCAATAGTTTTGGGAAAAATCGCTTGAGGTAGATGCCCTTTACTTCCTTGCCACCAATATAGACTTCGAACTTTTTGCGTTGGATGGCAGCAATTATTTTTTGTGCTGCAAGCTCAGGGGATATGCCATTTTGCGTGGCTATATCATCTTCTTTTTGCGGAGAGCCATCGGCGGTCAAGGCATTTTTGGCCACATTGGTCTGTACAAATCCAGGACAGACCATGGTCACGTGGATTCCATCTTTTTCGTGTTCCATCCGCATCACATCAAAAAAACCGTGCAAGGCATGCTTGGCCCCGCAGTATCCGGAACGATAAGGGGAACCAAACTTACCCATCAAACTGGTAACGGTTACAAAATGTCCACTTTGATTGGCCATAAAGTGGGGCAGAATGGCTTTGGAAAGCGCTACCGTCCCCATATAATTAATGTCAATCAATTGTTGGTACACTTCGAGTGTTGTGTCCTTGATCAGCGACCGCTGACTTATTCCAGCGTTGTTTACCAAAATATCCACCTTTCCGAACAAACCAACAGCCTTGTTGGCAATGCCCTGCATTCCTTTGTGGTCCTTTAGATCCAATGGAAGAACGGAAATAGTACTTGAAGTATCACAGAGGTCTTTCACCTCGAGCAATTCGTCTTCCCTACGGGATGAAAGAATCAAATTGCAATCATATTTACTAAGGGCCAAAGCCAAACTTTTCCCAATGCCGGACGAAGCCCCGGTTATCCAAATCGTTTTTCCATGGATACTTCCCATACCTTCTGTTTTAGAAACAAAATATACTTAAATTTGGGCTACTTCATGAAAGCAAATTATAAAAAGTATACCCTCAATTTTAAAGTCCCCAGTGGCACTTCACGTGGTGTGATGACCCAAAAAGAGACGTGGTTCCTGATCTTAAAAAACAATGGTTCTTTTGGAATAGGGGAGTGCGGTATTCTCCGAGGGCTGAGCGCGGACGATCGACCTGATTACGAAGAAAAATTAGCATGGACCTGTGAAAACATACAACTGGGAAAGGATAAGCTATTGGCAGAATTAGAAGCGTTTCCCTCGATTCAGTTTGGATTGGAGCAGGCCTTTTTGTCATTGGCTTCCCGAAATCCCTTTGAGTTGTTTCCTTCGGACTTTACCAAAAAAGAAGCGCCCATACCTATTAACGGACTGATCTGGATGGGGGATGAGGGATATATGCTGAACCAATTGGAGCAAAAGTTGAAAGACGGTTTCGGCTGCATCAAAATGAAGATTGGAGCCATTGATTTTGACAAGGAATTGGCTATCCTCAAGTCAATCCGGGATAATTTTTCCCCCAATGAAATAGAGTTACGTGTTGATGCGAACGGAGCCTTTTCTCCCAACGAAGCCATGGGAAAATTGGAACAATTAGCCGCATTTCAGCTACATTCCATTGAACAGCCCATAAAAGCGGGACAATGGGAAAACATGGCCCTGCTTTGCGAAAAAACCCCCTTGCCCATCGCTTTGGATGAGGAGCTTATTGGTGTTTTTGATGTAACGGAAAAGCAGAAAATGCTACAAACTATACAACCACAGTACATCATACTCAAGCCAAGTCTGGTGGGCGGAATAAAGGGTTGCAGGGAATGGATAGAATTGGCCGGCAAACAACACATAGGCTGGTGGATTACCAGCGCGTTGGAAAGCAATATTGGCCTAAATGCCATTGCACAGTTTACCCACACCTTGAAAACGACTATGCCACAAGGTTTGGGAACGGGCAGTTTGTTTACCAATAATATCAATAGCCCTTTGGAGGTTTCCGGAGGGCAACTTTTTTATAGACAGGATAATGCCTGGGATATGGATGTAATAGAACAAATATGTATATAGAGCAAGGGTATAAGGGAAATATCGGTATGTGGAAGTACTTGGTGCTTCCTGTTGGTTTTATTGGATTTATGGTGCTCAACTATATCACCACTATAAATTCTCCAATAAGTGTTGAGGACGCGATGCAACAAATAATCGACCAATTTGGGAGCAATCTAGTTCTGATCTTATTGTTGGCACCTTTGGTGGTCGGTTTTTTTGTGGTACTTGGGTGGACACTTTTAGTGCATCAACAATCCATTACTTCGTTGACAACATCCCGTAAGAAAATTGATTGGAAACGAATTTTGTTCGCTTTTGGACTTTGGGCAGGAGTCACCATTATTTTGACTGGAGTAGACATCTTTTTTTCTCCTGAGAAATATGAGTTAAACTTTAATCTAGTCAAATTCATTCCATTGGCCATAATTGCCATATTACTGATTCCGTTACAGACCAGTTTTGAAGAATATCTGTTTCGGGGCCACATGATGCAGGGCATAGGGTTGATGGCCAAAAACAGATGGTTGCCCTTATTCATAACATCCAGTCTTTTTGGTTTAATGCACATCGCCAATCCAGAGGTTGAAAAGCTAGGTTTGGGTATAATGGTCTACTATATCGGTACAGGATTCTTTTTGGGTATTTTGACCTTGATGGACGAAGGGTTGGAACTGGCACTCGGTTTTCACGCAGCCAATAATTTGATAACGGCATTATTGGTGACGGCAGATTGGACCGCCTTCCAGACCAATTCCATTTTTAAGGATGTATCCGAGCCTGCTTTGGGCTGGGATGTCTTGATTCCTGTATTTGTGGTATATCCATTATTATTGTTGTACTTCTCCAAAAAATACGGCTGGAAAAACTGGAAGGATAGATTATTTGGGCGCGTATTGTACAAGGAAGAATTTATGGCGTTGACCGATGGGGAATCCGACTTGGCATAACATCCATCCTGATTTTAAGCTGAACGGTACCGCATACAGTCGAGATGGGGTGCGGAAGTTAGCCAACGAGCTTACCATGTCTACTTCCCATTACGAGCAAACCATAGGCGCTTTTTTAAAGGACTGGACTTCGGATGAATCTGTTTTGAACGTTCGGACGTCGGGTTCCACAGGAGCCCCAAAAATCATTCGGCTCAAAAAGGAGCACATGGTCAATTCCGCACAGGCTACGGGACACTATTTTGGATTGCGTTCTAAGCACAGCGCTTTACTCTGCTTACCTTGCACTGGAATCGCTGGAAAAATGATGTTGGTCCGTGCCATGGTGCTCGGACTCACCTTGGATTATGTGGAACCCTCATCTAACCCCTTGTCCACACAAGAACAGGACTACGATTTTGTGGCGATGGTGCCGCTTCAGGTGCAAAATTCATTGAATCAATTAAACAAGGTAAAAAAACTCATTATAGGGGGAGCGGCGGTCGATTCAAATTTGAGGGAAAAACTTCAAGAGATACCTGTGGACGCCTATGAAACCTATGGGATGACGGAGACCATTACCCATATTGCCGTAAAACGCATCAATGGTAAACCGATGGATTATTTTGAAACCCTTCCCCATGTTTCCGTAACCAAAGACGAGAGAGAATGCTTGGTGATTCAAGCACCAAAAATTTCGGATAAAAAAGTGGTCACCAACGATTTGGTGGACATATTGGATGCACATCGATTCAAATGGGTGGGCAGGTATGATTCTGTTGTCAATTCCGGAGGAATCAAATTGATTCCCGAACAAATAGAGGAAAAGCTATCGTCCTTGATAGCCTCCCGATTCTTTGTGGCTGGACAGGCTGATGAAGCGCTTGGCCAAAAGCTCGTACTGATCATAGAGGCTGATTCGGTGGACAAAGAAAACCTCTTTCAGCAAATGAAACGATTGCCAGGACTCTCCAAATATGAAATTCCCAAACAGATTTATGGTCTACAACGGTTCCCTGAAACCAAGACCCAAAAAATCGACCGAAAAAAAATATTGGAACAACTTAGCTAAGTTTCGTACATTCAAAACTTCAAAAAATCAACCATGCGAAAAACCATTTTAGTACTACTGCTGTTGCCATTTATGGCCATTTCCCAACAAATCCTTCCCGAAGTGGAAAGGGCAAGGGTTATCGATGAAATCTTGGAAGAACGTTTCAATAATTTATTGCCTCAGTTGATGGACCAGGCAGGAATGGACATGTGGGTGTTGATTTCAAGGGAATACAATGAGGACCCGGTACTGAAGACCATGTTGCCGGCCACATGGCTGAATGCGAGGCGCAGGACCATAATTCTATTTTACAGGGACAAGGAAAAGAATACCATCGAAAAGCTGGCTGTGGCCCGCTATGATATAGGGAAGAGCATTAAATCTGCCTGGGACAAGGAAAAGGAACCGGACCAGTGGAAGCGATTGATGCAATTGATTACCGAACGGAATCCCGATAAAATCGGACTGAATTTTTCAAAAGACCACAACATTGCTGACGGTTTGGATAAGACCGATTACGATGAATTCATGGCCAATTTGCCTAAAAAACACCACTCAAAAGTAGTGTCGGCAGAACAATTGGCCGTACGTTGGATAGAAACCCGTACCCCACGGGAAATGGCCATTTTTAATCAATTGGTAGATATCACCCACGATATTATTGCAGAGGCTTTTTCCGAAAAGGTCATCACCCCTGGCGTCACCACGACTACCGAGGTGGAATGGTGGATGCGTCAAAAAGTGACCGATTTGGGCTTGGAAACTTGGTTTCACCCTACGGTAGATGTGCAACGTACCAGCGAAGAACTGGTGGGACATCTGTATTCATTTTCTGGTAGGCCCGACGATGAAGTCATTCAGCGAGGTGATTTGCTACATTGCGATTTTGGCATCACCTATTTGCGCCTCAATACCGATTGCCAAGAATTGGCTTATGTGTTGAAACCAGAAGAAACCGAGGCACCAGCATTTTTAGTGAACGCCCTGTATGATGGCAACCGAGTGCAGGATTTTTTGACCCAAAATATGGTGAAAGGGCGCGTGGGCAACGATATTTTGGCCAAAGCCTTGCAGGATGCCAAGAATGCAGGACTCAGACCTGCCATTTATACGCATCCCTTGGGGTCCTACGGTCATTCTGCCGGAACCACCATAGGAATGTGGGACGCACAAGGCGGCGTATTGAAGGATGATGGTGAAAACTACCCCCTAAACCCAAACACCGCATACGCCATCGAACTGAATACAACAGTGAATATTCCAGAATGGAGCAGGGATATCCGTATTATGTTGGAAGAAGCAGGTTTTTTTGGAGAAGATGGGTTTCGATATGTTAATGGAAGACAAACCGAATTCTTGTTGATTCCGCGACCTAAGTCCCATTTAGGCAATTAGTTGGGTTGTTAAAATTTTGTAAGTAAAGTATCATTGAGCCATTTATTTTCATAATTTAAGAAGCAAAATCCGACTGCTATGAAAAATTTATGGGTGTTATTTTTGGTGATTACTACTTGCGCTTTTTCACAAACCGCAGAGCTTAAAACAATTCGAGGTACCATTACCGATGGAACCCGTCCCATTGAAGATGTGGCCATTTCCATTGAAGGAAACAACGAGACCATCTTTTCAAATGAACTGGGAAACTACAGTATCGAGGCTAGAACAGGTGACATTCTCACCTATTCCTATACCGGTCTTAAAACTCTTCAAATTAAAGTAGAGGATGTGACCCAAATTTTGAATTTGGAAATGTTCCCTGATATCAATGATCTGGACGAGGTAGAGGTAACTGCTAGTAGAAGAAGGTCCCAACAAGATCTGGCAGAGGAATATAAAACAAATCCTAGAATTGTAAAGACAGCCTATGGGTATTTGGACACCGAAACCGCAGCGGGAAGGGTTAATGTGGTTCCAAAAGAAAATATTAATGCGATTTTCGTATGCCTGCTCGATTTCGCCAGAGTCAGAATACCGGGAATCGTGGTAACTGGCGACTGTACTTATGGAGGTGATATTTACGCCAGAGGTTTTGGGTCAATAAACAACTCCGCCCCCGTAATTTATGATATTGATGGATTGATTTTTACGGATACACCGCTTTGGTTCGATATCAACAATGCTGAGCGTATTGCTTTAATTCAAAGCCTTTCCTTAACTGTCCCCTATGGATTTGTTGGTGCTGGCGGTGTGATGGTCATCAACACCAAAACAGGAAGCCCAGCCGCAAGAAAGGTGGTAGACCAGGCCCGTTTGCGCAACAATTATTTGGAACGTGAAGTGCTTACCGAAAATCAGGTCCGACAAAATGCGCCCGAATATTTAAAAGAATTTGCCAATAGCGAGTCCATGGTAGAATCCCGAGAAATCTTTGAACGATATGCAGGCAGCTATTCCAATTCATCCTACTTTATTTTGGATGCTATCCAACACTTTTCAAAAAGATGGAAGGCCTACGATATGGCAGATGCTATTTTGGACGAACACTGGAAACGAATGGTAACCAACCCGGTATTGCTAAAAACCTTGGCGTATTTCTATGAAGAGCAAGGGCGTTTCGACAAGGCCAATGACATTTACAAGGAGGTATTTATTTTACGGCCGAATTATGTCCAAAGCTATCTGGATATGGCCAAGAGTTATAGGACCGCTGGGCAAATAAAACAAGCCGCTTCCATCTTCGCTCGTTACGAATATTTGGTCGATGAAGAGTTTTTACCCGATGGAGAAAATGATTTCGCCACTATCTTCCAAAGGGAGTACAACAATCTATTGACCTTGGAAAGAAAAGCCATTTTAAATGATGGAGGAGAAAAGTCCTTGTATGTTGCCGAAGAAGATTTTAATGGGACCCGTTTGGTTTTTGAATGGAGTGATGGGGAAGCGGAGTTCGATTTGATGTTCGTCAATCCCGAGAACCAATATTACACTTGGAAGCATAGCTTGGCCGATAATGCCGACGAGATTATGAACGAGAAAAATTTGGGCTACAATATAAAGGAGTACCTCATAGATGGTTCCCTCCCCGGACTTTGGAAAGTCAACATCAACTATAAAGGAAACAAGAGTTTGACACCATCTTACTTAAAAGCGACCATTTACATCGATTACGGCACCCCAAACCAAAAAATGGACATCAAAGTTTTCCGTTTGGGCCTAAAGAATGTGTATCAAGAGTTGTTTAAGATCAATGCACCAAGTGTGGTTTCAAATTAGATTACACTTGTAACACTCCCATATTAAAAGCTTTCTCAATAGGCGCATGGTTGGCGGCCTCAATGCCCATGGAAACCCATTTTCGAGTATCCAAGGGGTCGATAATAGCATCCGTCCAAAGTCTAGCAGCAGCGTAGTACGGCGATATTTGGTCGTCGTACCGCTGTTTGATTTGGTCAAAAAGTTCCTTTTCCTTTTCGGCGTCCACAGCCTTACCACTTTTTTCCAAACTCGCTTTTTCAATCTGGAGCAATACTTTAGCGGCAGAGTTTCCACTCATAACCGCGAGTTCGGCACTGGGCCAAGCTACAATCAATCTAGGGTCATAGGCCTTCCCGCACATCGCATAATTTCCTGCTCCGTAGCTGTTTCCAATCACAATGGTGAATTTGGGCACTACCGAATTGCTCACCGCATTCACCATTTTGGCGCCATCTTTAATGATACCGCCATGCTCGCTTTTACTGCCTACCATAAATCCGGTCACATCCTGTAAAAACACCAATGGGATTTTCTTTTGGTTACAATTCGCGATAAATCGAGTGGCCTTGTCGGCAGAATCGGAATAAATCACCCCACCAAATTGCATCTCACCCTTTTTGGTCTTCACCACTTTACGCTGATTGGCCACGATGCCCACGGCCCAGCCGTCGATTCGGGCGTAACCTGTCAATATGGTCTGTCCGTAGCCTTCTTTGTACTGTTCAAATTCGGAATCGTCCACCAATCGTTTAATGATTTCCAACATATCGTACTGGTCGCTTCGTGAAGCGGGCAAGATTCCAAAAATATCATTTGGATTTTCAGCAGGAGGCTTGGCTTCGGAACGGTTGAATCCCGCCTTATCAAAATCCCCAATTTTGTCCACAATATTTTTGATTTTATCCAAGGCATCCTTGTCATCTTTCGCCTTGTAATCCGTAACACCGCTAATTTCGGAATGCGTAGTGGCTCCACCTAAGGTTTCATTGTCGATACTCTCGCCAATGGCCGCCTTTACCAGATAACTGCCAGCCAAAAATATGCTTCCCGTTTTATCCACAATCAACGCCTCGTCGCTCATAATAGGCAAGTAAGCCCCACCGGCTACACAGCTTCCCATGACCGCAGCAATTTGGGTAATGCCCATACTGCTCATAACGGCATTGTTCCTAAAAATGCGTCCAAAATGCTCCTTGTCGGGAAATATTTCGTCTTGCATGGGTAGATAAACCCCAGCGCTGTCCACCAAATAAATAATGGGCAGTTTGTTTTCAATGGCAATTTCTTGAGCCCGCAGGTTCTTCTTTCCGGTAATGGGAAACCAAGCTCCGGCCTTAACGGTCGCATCATTGGCCACTACCACACACTGCTTTCCTTGAACATGACCTACTTTTACCACAACGCCACCCGATGGGCATCCCCCGTGCTCTTCGTACATATCTTCGCCGGCAAATGCTCCGATTTCTATGGCTTCGGCATCATCATCCAACAGATATTCGATACGCTCCCTAGCGGTCATTTTGCCTTTGGCATGGTGTTTTTCGATACGGCTTTTACCGCCACCAAGTTTTATTTGGGCGAGTCTACGTTTCAACTCGGACAATTTTAGCTTATTCTGGTCTTCGTTTTTATTGAAGTTTAAATCCATTCTCTGTCAAATTCTTTTAGCAGGTTAAAGATAAGGAGTTATAATCATTACTTTTGAACTATATGGATACCAAAATACGATGGGGCATTGTAGGCCCAGGAAAAATTGCAAGAAAATTTGTTTCGGACCTTTTATTGGTCGATAACGCCGAACTTACGGCCGTGGCTTCACGATCTCTGGAAAGGGCTCAAGAATTCGCTAACGAATATGGCGCCAAGCATAGCTTTGGGAGTTATGACGAACTTTTCCAATCCGGAACGGTTGATGTGGTGTACGTGGCCACCCCGCATAATTTCCATAAAGAATTATCTATAAAAGCATTGCAACACGGTATTGGGGTACTTTGTGAAAAACCGCTCGGTGTGAATAGGGCAGAGGTGGAAGCGCAAGTCGAAGCTTCACAAAAGCATAAGGCTTTTTTGATGGAAGCCATGTGGTCACGTTTTAATCCATCCATTCAGAAATTGAAACAAATGGTAGACGCGGGCGAAATGGGAGACCTCAAGTACATTCATGCCGATTTTGCTTTCTATGCTTTGGATAGGGATGAAGATTCACGATTGCTCAATCCCAATCTTGCTTCAGGGACTTTGTTGGATATTGGAATTTATCCCATTTTCCTATCCTATCTTTTATTGGGAATGCCCACTGAAATTATGGCAAAGGCTAAGTTCCACAAAAATGGAACGGAATTACAAACCAGTATGATTTTTGATTATCCGAATGCACAATCCATCCTCTACAGCGGTTTTACCAGCAATTCCAAAATGGAGGCAGAAATTTCGGGTACAAAAGGACAAGTACATTTAAATCCCAGATGGCACGAGGCGGATGGATATACCTTCATTCAAAATGATGAAAGTTCCAAGGTTGATCTTCCTTTAAAAGGTATCGGGTACTACTACGAGATTTTGGAAGTGCACCAATGTTTGCGGAACAATACCATAGAAAGTGACCTTTGGTCACATCAAAACAGCTTGGATTTGTTAGAGTTGCTGGACAGTGTACGGAATAAATGCGGAGTAAGCTTTCCTTTTGAAACATAATCCTTAATAATAACTTTACATTATCCCGATTTTTCCGATATTTGAACCTCTTCAGAAATATACACAATGGGAATGAATAAGAATACAGTGCTGGCCTACGCGACTTGGATCATGATTTTGGTCGGCTTGGGAATGATTGCACTTGGAGCGTTTAAGTATGATGAAGTGGCAGGATATGGTTTCGCTGCCGTAGGAATAGGTTTTTTTGCCGTAGCATGGGTGTTCAACGCCTTAAAAGGACGAGTGTAGCCTCTTTTCACAAACAATTTAATTTAAAGTAGATGTCAGACGATAAGAAAGTCATTTTTTCCATGTCTGGGGTAACCAAGACCTATAAATCGGCCAATACCCCCGTACTCAAAAATATTTACCTAAGTTTTTTCTACGGGGCCAAAATCGGGATTTTGGGTCTCAATGGTTCGGGTAAATCCACCTTGTTGAAAATCATTGCCGGGGTAGATAAGAACTATCAGGGCGATGTGGTTTTCTCTCCTGGGTATTCCGTCGGATACTTGGAACAGGAACCACAATTGGATGAAAACAAGACCGTACTCGAGGTGGTGAAGGAAGGCGTTGCCGAAACCGTTGCCATTTTGGACGAATACAACAAAATCAACGATATGTTCGGTCTCCCAGAGGTATACGAGGACCCGGACAAGATGCAAAAGTTGATGGACAAGCAGGCGGCCCTGCAAGATCAAATTGATGCCTCCAATGCATGGGAGTTGGATACGAAGTTGGAGATCGCCATGGATGCGCTTCGTACCCCAGAATCTGATAAAAAAATCAGTGTACTCTCTGGTGGTGAGCGAAGAAGGGTAGCCTTATGCCGTTTGTTGTTGAAAGAACCCGATGTTTTGCTATTGGATGAGCCTACCAACCACTTGGATGCCGAATCGGTACATTGGTTGGAGCACCACTTGGCGCAATATAAAGGAACCGTAATTGCCGTGACCCACGACCGTTATTTCTTGGATAATGTAGCAGGATGGATATTGGAACTCGACCGGGGCGAAGGAATCCCATGGAAAGGCAACTACTCCAGCTGGTTGGACCAAAAGGCCAAACGCTTGGAGCAAGAGAGCAAACAGGCAAGCAAGCGTCAAAAAACATTGGAGCGAGAGCTGGAATGGGTGCGCCAAGGGGCCAAGGGAAGACAGGCCAAACAAAAGGCCCGTTTGAACAATTATGATAAGCTCCTAAGCCAAGACCAAAAACAGATGGAGGAGAAGTTGGAGATTTACATTCCCAATGGTCCCCGTTTAGGTACGAATGTTATCGAGGCCAAGGATGTAAGCAAAGCTTTTGGCGATAAATTGTTGTATGAAAATCTCAACTTTAAACTGCCACAGGCCGGTATTGTGGGTATTATTGGGCCCAACGGAGCAGGAAAGACCACCATTTTTAGAATGATTATGGGCGAAGAAACCCCGGATAAAGGAGAATTTATTGTTGGGGATACCGCTAAGTTGGCCTATGTAGACCAGTCACATTCCAATATAGATCCTGAAAAAACCATCTGGGAAAACTTCAGCGATGGTCAGGAACTCATCATGATGGGAGGGAAGCAGGTGAACTCTCGGGCATATTTGAGTCGTTTTAACTTTTCTGGAAGTGAGCAGAACAAGAAGGTAAATATGCTTTCCGGAGGGGAACGTAACCGACTGCATTTGGCGATGACCTTAAAAGAAGAGGGTAACGTGTTGCTATTGGATGAGCCAACCAACGATTTGGATGTGAATACCTTGCGTGCCCTGGAAGAAGGTTTGGAAAACTTTGCGGGCTGCGCGGTAATCATTTCCCACGACAGATGGTTCTTGGATAGAATTTGTACCCACATTCTTGCCTTTGAAGGAGATTCACAAGTGTATTTCTTCGAAGGTTCGTTCTCGGATTACGAGGAAAATAAAAAGAAACGCTTGGGAACAGATATCATGCCCAAGCGTATCAAGTACAAAAAATTGATTCGTTAATAGGAATGGAGGAATTATTCTGCTCTACCGAGATTTTTGATGCCTTCCTCCAATAATCTTTTGGCTTTTTCAAGATAAGCTCTTTGATGCGCCGATAAACTGTTAGGATCTTCCCCAGCAGCAGTCGGACCAATGGAATTGGAAAGCTCTATCAATTGGTCAATGGCTTGTTCTGCCGATTTGAGCTTGTCATCGGCGTGTTTTTCAAAGACTTTGATCATTTCCATTTCCATGGCAGCCACGGAAGCTGTTTCGGTGGTTGGCTCTGCATCTTCGGTTTCTTCCGAAAAACTTACGGTTTCTTCAACAGTAGGGGACGTACCTAGGGTGCATTGGTCGATAATGGTAATCAATTCATTGATTTCGCCAACGGCCTTTTTGGTAAAGAATCGACCAGCCTCCCAATCAATCGGTTCAACAGCCTTGTCCAAGGTTTCCATGGCATCCAAGGTTTTGTTCTTAGCTTTGTCACAATTGCATTCCGCCATAAAATCTTCTGATTTTTCCAAAGCCGTCAAAGCTCTTTCGGCATAATACATTTGATGTTCAAAGTTGGTGGCTTCCATCGCTTTTTTGCCATGGCTCAGCGCATAGGTAACTTTTGAATAGAAATTATCACATTGGGCATAGGTAGCTTGCGCCGCAAAAATCAGCACAAAAACTACTAGAACATGGGATTTGGGAACCATATTAAAGTGTATTTGATTTGGTTGTTAAGTTCGTAATGCTAACGGTGAAGTTAGGACATTATTTCATTTGACTAGTAATCTTCGTTCGGGTACCAGTCCAATTGCACCACCTCAATGGAGGAGTCACCCTGGTTTACCAGCGCTTTAAATTTTTCCACATCGCTCACCTCGGGTCTTCCCCTAAAGTGATACGGATACACTTGGTCCGGCTTGAATTCCAACACGGCATCCGCAGCGCTTTCCACGGTCATGGTGTAGGGAAGGTTCATGCAGACAAAGGCTTTGTCGATATTTTCCAATGCGCGCATTTCTGGAATATCTTCCGTATCGCCCGAAAAATAGATGCGTTCATCACCGAACGTAAAGACATAGCCATTTCCTCTGCCTTTCACGTGAAAGTCTTTGGCTTCTTCACGAAGGTTGTACATGGGAATAGCCTTTACTGTGAACCCTGCCATTTCCTTGGTTTCACCATTATTGATGACAGTGGTTTTGGATGAGAGGTTTTCCTCCATTTGCATTTTCACAGCTTCGGGAGCAATAATTTGCACCCCTTCCAGATTTAATGCGTTTAGGGTTTCGGGATTAAAATGGTCACCGTGTATATCCGTAATAAATATCATATTCGGTGATGGTTGCCCTTCAAAAGCAGCTTCGCCACCAACAGGGTCTATATATATGGTATGTCCGTCCCACTCGATTACAGCAGTGGCATGTTCAATAGGCGTGATTTTGGCAGGGTCCGTAGTGGTCGTCATTTCAGTGACCGTTTCTTCCATTTCGGTGGAGGAGTCCTTTTTTTCGGTTTTCATCTTGCAAGAATTCAGAACAAGGAGCAATGCTGTGGCTGTAATCAAGAATTTTCTTTTCATCTTTATTTTTTTAGATACCCTTAAAAATAAGGGATTACGGAGAGAATTGTAATTTTTTTCAAAAGAATATTTCATCCAAATAGTCCAAACCAAAATACTATGCGTATATAAACTGAACATGATTGATTAAAAACCTTAAACGCAAAATCAATTAAAACAAAAAGTTATGACTGAAACAAAAAATAACAATAACGGGTTGAAAGTAATTGCTGGTCTGTTGGGTGTAGTTCTTTTGGGAACTATTATTTACACGGTAAGTCTGTACCAAGATAAAAAGAAAACTACACAAGCCCTTACCCAAGAGAAGGAATTGGTTGTAGAGGATTTGAACAATTTGAAATCTGAGTACGACAAAGCAATTTTGGAGAGCAACGCTACCAACGAAGAGTTGGTTGCCGCTAGGGACAACATCGCAAAGTATATTGATTCTGTAAGCAGCATGAAGGCAGACATCGCTACACTTTCAAGATATAGAAGACAAGTAAGTGTTCTTAAAGCTGAAAGAGAGAAGCTGTTAAAGCAAGTTGATTCCTTGACACAGTCCAACAGCTTGTTGGCCATGCAAAGAGACAGCACTTTTGCCGAATTGGAGCAACAAACCGTTTTCAACGATTCTTTGATCATCCAGAACACTCAATTGGCCGATGCCGTGGAAAGAGGTTCTGCGCTTAACTTGAGCACCATCAGCGTTGATGCCATTAAAGAAAGAAACAGCGGTAAATTGGTTTCTACCAGAAGAGCCAGAGCTACCGATAAATTTAAAGTTTGCTTTACCATTGCCGATAACGTAATCGCTGAGGCTGGTGACAGAGAATTCTACATTGAAGTTCTTGGACCACAAGGCAATGTACTGGGCGAAGGTTTGACCAAGACCACAGAAGAAGGTAACTCCTTAACCTACAGTAAAGGAACCAACTTCTACTACGAGAACGATGCATTGGATGTATGTGACTACATTAATAAGCCAAGTGGTGATTTCCAAGAAGGAAACTACATGGTTAATGTGTATGACAACCAATTGAAACTATTGGGTACATCTAGCTTCGAATTGAAATAGTAAACACACTATCACCATAAATAAAAGGGCCCGTCCAATTTTGGACGGGCCTTTTTTCTATTTGTAAGATTGGCATTTCTCTATTTAAGACTGCCTACCATATCTTCGGGCTTCACCCATTCATCATATTCCTCTGGGGTCACATATCCAAGGTTAACGGCCTCTTCCCTTAAGGTAGTGCCATTTTTATGGGCTGTGTTGGCAATTTCGGCCGCTTTGTAGTACCCGATTTTGGTGTTAAGGGCAGTAACCAACATCAAAGAGTTGTTCAACAAGGTTTTAATGGTCTCGTGGTTGGGTTCAATACCGGCGGCACAGTTTTCATCAAAACTTACGCAGGCATCGCCCAATAATTGGGCAGATTGCAAAATATTGGCAGCCATCATCGGTTTAAAAACATTCAATTCGTAATGTCCTTGCGTACCACCAACGGAAATGGCCACATCGTTCCCCATCACCTGTGCACAGACCATGGTCAATGCCTCACATTGGGTAGGGTTCACCTTTCCGGGCATAATGGAACTTCCGGGTTCGTTGGCAGGAATAATGATTTCCCCGATACCGGAACGAGGTCCAGAGGCCATCATACGGATATCATTCGCAATTTTGTTCAAAGAAACCGCTAGTTGTTTTAAGGCACCATGACTTTCCACGATGGCATCGTGCGCGGCCAACGCCTCAAATTTGTTACCAGCAGTAACGAATGGTTTTCCAGTAAACTCGGCAATATATTTGGCAACGAGAACATCATAACCCTTAGGGGTGTTTAGGCCCGTACCTACCGCAGTACCGCCCAAAGCCAATTCGCTCAAATGGGGAAGTGTGTTTTTCAAAGCTTTCAAGCCATGGTTCAACTGGGAAACATAGCCCGAAAACTCTTGTCCCAAGGTTAGGGGAGTGGCATCCATCAAATGGGTCCTTCCAATCTTTACCACGTCCTTGAATTCCTCGGATTTTTTCTGCAACGTATCTCTTAATTGCTCTACCCCGGGAATGGTGACGTCCACTATTTTTTTGTAGGCTGCGATATGCATTCCCGTAGGGAAGGTATCATTGGAGGACTGACTTTTATTCACATCATCATTGGGCTGGATGGTTTTTTCGCCTTCCCCGATTTTCTTACCCGCAATTTCATGAGCGCGGTTGGCAATCACTTCGTTTACGTTCATGTTGCTTTGGGTACCCGAACCGGTTTGCCAAATAACCAATGGAAACTGGTCATCATGTTTGCCTTCGAGTATTTCGTCGCATACTTGTGCAATCAAATCCCTTTTTTCTTGGCTCAATACGCCCAATTCGTGGTTGGTAAATGCGGCCGCTTTCTTGAGATAGGCAAAACCATAAACCACATCCAAGGGCATGGATGCAGGGGCCCCAATTTTAAAGTTGTTGCGGGAACGCTCCGTTTGGGCTCCCCAATATTTGTCGGCGGGTACTTTTACCTCGCCCATTGTATCTTTTTCAATCCTAAAACCCATAGTTTAAAATTTTGTTTCACAAAGGTAGGATATCGGGTATTTATATGGTAATTGATGGCAATAAATACACTTTTTTTGCCCTAGCATTTGCTTTTTTTGATAAGAAGAAAGTATCTTTGTTAAAACAAAAGGAGTAAAGATGTTCGAATTTGACCAGTATTTAGGTTTTTTAGCGTTTCTAACAATTTTGACAATCGGTTTTTGGTTGATGATATTCCTATTGACCTTTGTGGTACCTTACTGGTTGATTGGAAACCTTAGGGAAATGTTCAAAGAAAGACGAGAGGCCAAACGTGCCCAACTCGAAGAATAAAATATATACAAGGAGCCATTTGGCTCCTTTTTTTTATCCACTATTTAGCTTTCGTATGATCGAAGGCTATTTTTTTGACCCATAATTTGGGTTCATGTACGGAGCGACAAAATAAAAAAAGCAGCCATTCGGCTGCTTTTCCTGTTCAAGTTTCGGGGGAACTAAACCGTTTCTTAATACTCTCCCTCATCATCATCACCTCCACCTTGCCTGTCCTGTCCACGACGACGTTGTTCCTTTGGTTGGTTAAATCTATAAATAAAGGATAGGTTCACCTGTCTCTCCCTCCATTGAAATTCACTATCGGAGGTAAAGGTAGGGGTCTGCGTGAACGACATTCGCTTTCTGGAGTTGAAAACATCGCTGACATTTAAGGAAACGGTCGCGTTATCCTTGAACAAATCTTTGCTAATGGCCAAGTTAAGGGAGAAAATTCCCTTATTTTCGGTTTGGGCATTTTGTGTGGGTCCCCTATAAAAGGAGTTCAACTGAAGGTCTATTTTCTTGGGCAAGGTAAATTTGGAGCTCATTCTTGCAAACCAGCTGGTGTTCTCTGCCCCAAAATCCACACCATTAAAAGTTCCTTCAGAATTAAATGTAAAAAAGTTGAAACTACCATTTAAGCGCCACCACTTGGCTGGGTTGTAAATGGCTCCAGCTTCGGCACCGATACGTTCATTGGTGGAAAGGTTAATGGGTACCGAACGAATTATTTGAATACCGTCCGAAGTGATTTCACCGGTCTCTTCCTGTATACGTTCAAAGGAATTGGTTTCTCTCTGATAATACACCGATGTGGTAAGTGTCAATTTCTTCCAACGCTTCAAATATCCCAAATCAAATGCATTGGCAAAGGCTGGGTCCAAATCCGGGTTACCCTGAAAAACATTGGTCCTACTTGAACGGGAGGGAAAGGGATTGATGAACCACCCTCTTGGCCTATTGATCCTACGGTTATAACCCAGGGAGATATTTTCAGTTTTGGAAATCTCATAGATAAGGTTCACCGTTGGAAAAAGTCCTAAATAATTCTTATCAAAATTCAAATCCACATCCTCACCTACAATCTCTTGCAATGCTTCGCCATCGATGGTGGAATCCACGCTACCAATAAGCTCTGTGTTTTCCAAACGAAGGCCAAGCAACATCGAAATCTTACCATATTTGTTTCCATATTGGGTGTAGATGGCGTTAACGTTTTCGCGATAGGTAAAAATGTTGGTCAAATCCCTGTTGGTTGCAAATTCACCTGTTCCAATGTTCAAGGTGTCCAACTGAAAATCGCTCACCTCTTTTTCAAATGTACCACGGTAACCTGCCTCAAATTGTGCATCGCCCATAGGCAACACATAATCGATTTGGGCCAAAATATCATCTTGGGTCTGGATTTCGTAAATATTTTCCCTTGCCAACAAATCCGTGTTGGGTACGATATTGCTTTCTTGGATTTCTGTCAGTACATCCTCATCGTCATACGAATATTGAAAGTCTGCCGTCAATTCGTGCCCATCATCATTAAAACGGTTGGTGTAGTTAAAGGAAACTTGATAACTATTATCGTTTTCAAGCTGATTTTCGGTCCTAAAGGTTCTGCTGCTCAATTCGCCGTCCATAAAACGTTGGTTGTCGTTTTCGGTCAAATCGTTCTCATCGGACCATCGGTAGAAAAAACTACCGGTTACGGAGGACTTCTCGGTCAAAAAATACTCCATTCCAATGTTTAGGCTCAAACCATTATCATCGCGGTTGATGTCCCTGTCTTCAATGATTCGGTCAAAATCACTTAAGTCGGTCAAATATCTGTTGTCGAAAAATCCATTTCCTGGGGGTTTTCTTTTAAAGTATCCCAGCGTATTGAAAATATTGAATTTTTCTGTCCGGATATTAAAATTGGAGGTTACCCTGGCATTCAACGGATCACCAATAGTTGCATTGATGGAACCATTGATTCCAAGGGTTTTCTCCTTTTTAAGGACAATGTTAAGAATACCTGCCGTACCCTCTGCATCATAACGGGCCGAAGGACTGGTAATTACTTCGACCTTTTCAATGGCGTCGGCAGGTAATTGTTGTAATATATCGGTAGACCCAAAACCTGCCAAGGCAGATGGCTTACCGTTGATAAGAATACGTACGTTATCATTTCCACGAAGGCTGATGCCTCCTTCAACATCAACAGACACCGAAGGAATGTTCCCGAGTGCATCACTGACGTTTCCGCCGCTAGTGGTGATGTCCTTACCTATGTTATATACTTTTTTGTCCAACCGCACCTCAACAGTGGTTTTTTCACCTACTACTTCTACCTCTGCGAGTTGTGCCACATCTGGTGATAGGGTGATAGTGCCCAAGTTGGTATCTGAATTATAGGTTTGTGCTTGAAGGGAATAGGTTTTGTAGGAAATGAATTCTACACGAATATTATATTTACCGGGAGTAGTTTCAATTTCAAACTCACCCGAAAGGTCGGTAATGCCTCCGGTAACTTGATCTGGACTGTCCGCATTTTGCAGCACAAAGGTGGCATACTCCAAGGGTTGACCTGATTCGGAATCGACAACCTTCCCAGAAAGGGTAATGGATGATCGATTTTGCTGTGCTACACTTTGAAACGTGGTAAGGGTCAGAAGCAATAACGGGATAAATATCCTGTGCATAGTTTGATTTTTATGCCACAAAATTGACAGAAAATAAATGCACATAAAATATTAATCCCTCAACAACGGAATTGAGCCTGCGAATGACCTTAAAGAATTGTTAACCCTTGTCTTTTTTGTCCTTTTTTCTCTTTTTTTTCCTCTTGGCCTTGAATTGGTTTTCCTGTAGCTCCATAAAGGCCTCGAATTTATCTTCGGGAAGTCCGGCCTTCAGTTCTGCATCTTGACGCCTTTTGATTTTTTCTACCTCTTCTTTCATTTTAAGAGGTTCCAATTGCAATATTTGAAGTTCGATACGCTGTTGTACGGATTGAACCAATGAGGTGCGTACCACGGCCTGTTCAAAAGGGTCCAATTCAAGGGCTTCCGTGATGGAAGGCATTTGTGAATCCACAATTTCTTGCGCTGTTGGGGGTGTCTCCTCCTTTTGGGTTTCCACAGGTCCCGCTTGGGGTATTGAGGTTCTGCCCCTGCCGTACATACTGCGGTTGCCATAAGGCGACCCATAGCCAAATTGCGCGGACAAATCGTTTATACAAAGCATACCCGTCAAAAGAGTGATATAGAAGAGGATTTGTTTTCTTTTCATGGGATAAAGATAGTATTTAGGTTGAAAAAACCCGTGGAAACGGTGTTAAATGTAACTGGCTATCAAGCTTATAGTAAGTTGGAAATGTTCTCTGGCGGTCTGCCAACAACCGCTTTTTTTCCGTTTACAACAATGGGTCGTTCAATCAGTTTTGGATTTTCTGCCATGGCTGTGATCACTTCCTCGTCCGTCAACGTTTTTCCCTTGAACTTTTCCTTCCAAATCGCCTCGGTTTTTCGAACTAGGTCAATCGGAGCAATGCCCAGATACGCAATCAAGGTCTTCAGTTCCTCTTTACTGGGTACATCATCCAGATATTTGACCACTTCAAATGCCTTGCCTGACTTTTCCAAAATGGCCAGACCTTCTCTGGACTTTCTACATCTTGGATTATGATAAATCTTAATCATGTCTTTATTTTAATCTTGTTCTTCTTTTTGCCCCATCATCATTAAATAGGCCTTTAAAAATGCATCCAGATCGCCATCCATAACGGCATCCACATTACCGGTCTCTTCCCCGGTTCTCACATCCTTCACCAATTTGTAGGGATGCATCACGTAGTTACGAATCTGCGATCCCCATTCAATCTTCATTTTAGAGGATTCGATTTCGGCCCGGGCCTCCTGCTTTTTGCGCAGTTCGATTTCATAGAGCTGCGATTTCAGCATTTTCATGGCCGTTGCCCTGTTATCGTGTTGGGAACGGGAATCGGAACAGGATATTTGAATTCCGGTAGGTTTGTGCACCAACTGCACCTTGGTTTCCACCTTGTTCACATTTTGTCCGCCCGCACCACTGGAACGTGCCGTTGTGATTTCGATTTCGGAAGGATTCACCTCAATTTCAATGCTGTCGTCCACTAGTGGGTACACATACACCGATGCAAAGGAGGTGTGTCTCTTCGCATTACTATCAAAAGGGGATATGCGCACCAAACGATGCACCCCGTTTTCTCCTTTTAGCCAGCCAAAGGCGTATTCCCCTTCAATTTCCAGGGTTACCGTTTTTATCCCCGCCACATCACCCTCTTGGTAGTTGAGTTCCTTGATTTTATAACCGTTCTTTTCGGCCCACATCATGTACATGCGCATGAGCATGGACGCCCAGTCGCAACTTTCCGTTCCCCCGGCACCAGCGGTGATTTGAAGCACGGCGGTAAGTTCATCACCTTCTTCCGAAAGCATGTTGCGGAACTCCAATTTTTCGATGGCGTCAGTGGCCTTATCAAACTGCTTGGAGACCTCCTCTTCGGAAACCTCCCCAGCTTGTAGGAACTCCATAAGGACCTCAAGGTCGCCGACCAGAGTTTTGGCCTCCTCAAAGTCTTCTACCCATTTCTTTTTGGATTTGATGGATTGCATTTGTTTTTGGGCTTCTTGCGGATTGTCCCAAAAACCGGGAGCGAGGGTTTTTTCTTCCTCGTTCTCTATTTCAATACGTTTGGCATCGATGTCAAAGATACCTCCTTAACGCACCAAGGCGCTCAATAAGATCTTTCTGCTGATCTGTGGTTACCATGTAATCTATTTTGAGGTAAAAATAAGTTTCTTTCGGCACATGACCTTAAGATATCTTCAATACTATTCGAATAGAAAAAGGGAACAGTAAAGTCACAAAAAATAAAAATCTGCAATAGGGCAGGGTAGATTTTATGAATTTCCCTTTTTAATCGCCGTACTATTTTTTGGCAGGTGAACTTTAAAATGATTTCCATATTTTTAAGGCACTAATTCAACCAGCTCATGAAGAACACTACTACACTCATCGCCCTTTGCTACTTTATTTGTACCTCCCTCGGGGCCCAAACATTCGAAAAGACCAAGGATTTTCAGAAATTCAAGGGCTATTTTGATTTTTATTATGACGATTCCACTGATAAGATCTATCTGCAAGTGGATGATTTGGAGAAGGATTTTTTATATGTGTATTCCCTCAGTAGCGGTATCGGCAGCAATGATATTGGCCTAGATCGAGGTCAATTGGGCAACGAACAGGTGGTTTTCTTCCGTAAGGCAGGCAAAAAACTCTTACTGGTACAGCCCAATTTGGAGTTCCGGGCCATTACCGATAATGAACTGGAAAGAAAATCGGTGGAGCAGGCTTTTGCCAAATCCATTTTGGAGGGATTTGAAATCGTGGAGGAATCCAAGGGCAGTTATCTCATAGATTTCACGGACTTTTTGATGCGCGATGCCCATGGGGTTTCCAACCGATTGAAACGGGGCAAACAGGGTTCGTACAGCTTAGATAAATCCAAAAGCGCTTGGGCCTTTGACCGTACCAAGGCATTTCCAAAAAATGTGGAGTTCGATGTTATCCTTACCTTTAAAGGCGAACCAGAAGGTGCATGGATACGTTCCGTGACACCAACGCCCAGCTTGGTCACCGTTGCGCAGCACCATTCCTTGATTGAATTACCGGATGATAATTTTGAAAAAAGGGAATATGACCCACGAAGTGGCGGTTATCCTTTTTCGTATTATGATTATGCGACACCGGTTCAGGAATCCTTGGTGAAGCGATTCATTAGAAGACACCGTTTGCAAAAGAAAGACCCCAATGCCGAAGTTAGCGAAGCTGTTGAGCCCATCATTTATTATTTGGATAACGGAACACCGGAGCCCATTCGGTCCGCACTATTGGATGGTGGAAAATGGTGGAATCAGGCCTTTGAAGCTGCTGGCTATAAGGATGCCTTTCAAATGAAAATATTGCCCGATGATGCCGACCCTCTTGATGTTCGCTACAATGTAGTGCAATGGGTGCACCGCTCCACAAGGGGATGGAGCTATGGAGCCAGCGTGGTAGATCCACGAACAGGAGAAATCCTGAAAGGTCACGTGAGCTTGGGAAGTCTTCGAATCCGTCAGGATTTTATGATCGCACAAGCTTTGATGAACCAACCGTTTGCGGAAAGGGATGATAATTATCAACCCATGTTGGAGTTGGCCCTTGCAAGAATACGCCAACTCTCCGCACACGAGATAGGACATACCCTCGGGTTTGCCCACAACTTTGCGGCAAGTACCAATAACAGGGCTTCTGTAATGGATTATCCACATCCACAATTTGAGCTCAAAGGAGGAGATATCAGTTTTGAAAATGCCTACGATACCGGTATTGGAGAGTGGGACAAAGTTACCGTAGCCTATGCCTATTCCGACTTCCCCAGTGGCACCAACGAGAAGGAAGCCTTGAACGCTATTTTGGAGAAAGCACAGCAGGAAGGATTGCGCTATATTTCCGATCAGGATGCGCGTCCACAAGGAGGTGCCCACGCCTTGGCCCATTTGTGGGACAATGGTAAAATTGCCAGTGAAGAACTGGAAAAAATGTTGGAAATCCGGAAAAAGGCAATCCAAAACTTTTCTGTGGACAACATAAGGACTGGAGAGACGTATTCGGTACTCGAAGATGTATTCGTACCAATTTACTTTTTCCACAGGTACCAAACCGAAGCAGTTTCCAAAGTCATCGGCGGATTGGATTATAACTATGCCGTAAAAGGAGGTGGACAAACCCCGGTAAAACCAGTGAACCAAGCGGTTCAGGAAAAAGCTTTGGAGTCTATATTGAGAACGTTGGATGCCGAAGTCATTGCGGTACCAAAGGATAAACTGGACCTCTTTCCGCCACGTGCCATCGGTTTTAATCGTTCCAGGGAATCTTTCAAGGGTCGCACCGGCGTTAGTTTTGATGCACTTTCTGTGGCCGAGACAGCGGCCGACATGACGTTGGAATTATTGTTGCACCCAGAACGGGCTTCCCGATTGATTCAGCAAAAGAGTTTGGATAAAAATCAAGTGGGACTCAAGGAAGTATTGGATGAAACAATTAAAGCGACCATAGATCGCTCGCATCGGGATGACTACGAAGAAGAAGTACAGCATACCATTAATTTTAGGGTGTTGTATCACCTAATGAATCTTGCGGCTCACAATGCCGTTCATCCACAGGTAAATGCCGTCGCCAATGAAGCGTTGGACAATCTTAAGACCCAATTGCTGACAGATGGGAAAAATCCAATTTCAGCGGAAATGGTAAGGCGTATTGACGCCTTTATGAAAGAACCTTCAGAATTCAAACTTATTCCAGTGTCCACAATACCCGATGGGTCACCTATTGGAATGGACTGTATGGACTAAACAATTTTATGGAAATAAACTTAATAAGTGACACGGTCACTCGACCTTCGGCAGGAATGTTGGAGGCCATGATGAATGCAAAAGTAGGGGACGATGTGTTTAAAAACGACCCTACGGTCAATGAACTGGAAGCCAAGGTTGCCGATTATTTTGGGATGGAAGCTGCGCTCTTTTTTCCCAGTGGCACTATGACCAATCAAACAGCAATAAAACTACATACCCAGCCCGGAGATCAGCTGATTTGTGACAAGTATGCCCATATCTATAATTACGAGGGAGGAGGTGTAAGCTTTAACAGCGGGGTTTCCTGTAAGTTGGTGGACGGCCATCGCGGTATGATGACGGCCGAACAGGTGGAAGCCTCCATCAATCCACCAGATTTTTATCACAGCCCATTGACCACTTTGGTCTGTATCGAGAATACCACCAACAAAGGAGGCGGAGCCTGTTGGGATTTTGAGGAATTGAGGAAAATCCGCAGCGTTTGTGATAAGCACAATCTAAAATACCATTTGGATGGTGCCCGACTTTGGAACGCTTTGGTGAAAAAAGGAGAAGACCCAAAAGCCTACGGCTCGTTGTTCGATACCATTAGTGTATGTTTGAGCAAGGGTATGGGGTGCCCTGTTGGCTCTGTATTGGTGGGGAGTCAGGACCATATCGACAAAGCGCTTCGCATCCGAAAAGTTTTTGGGGGAGGTATGCGCCAATCAGGCTATTTGGCGGCCGCTGGCATCTATGCTTTGGACAACAATATAGACCGACTAGCGGAAGACCATCAAAAGGCGAAAGAAATAGGCGAGGTACTCCAGACCCTGGATTTTATCAAAAAGGTGGAGCCCATCGAGACCAATATCATCATTTTTGAAATCAACGAGCATAAAATGTCATCCGAAGCATTTTTGGAGCAATTGACCAAAAATAAGGTCTCCATCATTGGGATGGGTCAGGGCAAACTGCGGATAGTCACCCATTTGGATTACACCGATGACATGCACCAGCATTTCTTAAAGGTTTTGAAAAGTATAGGATGATCGTATGGTCACTTCGAGTGGTTTTGGCGGAGCCAAAATTGTATCGAGAAGTGTTTTTGTCCGCATCATGAAAGAGGGTTTTCATAAAAAGGTTCTCGATACATTTCCTTCGGAAACACTCGAACTGACATGATATTGCCGGTTGGTCACTTCGAGTGGTTTTGACGAAGTCAAAAGTGTATCGAGAAGTGTTTTTTGTCCGCATCTTGAAAGAGGGTTTTTATTAAAAGGTTCTCGATACATTTCCTTTGGAAACACTCGAACTGACACGATTCCTCGGAATGATTATTTTAACTATTTTAGAAAATCCCAAGTTCTATCGAGAAATTAGCAACCATAATGATAACCTATTTTGTGTATATCCTACAATGCTCTGACAATACGTTTTATACTGGAATAACTTCGGATTTAACGGGTAGGTTGGAATCTCATCAACAAGGAAAATATCAAAATAGCTACACGTATTCCAGGAGACCTGTAGAGTTGGTTTATTATTGTGAATTTACAGACCCGAACAAGGCTATTCTCACGGAAAAGCAAATCAAAAAATGGTCTAAAAGTAAAAAACAAGCTTTAATAGCAGGTGAATTTGACAAACTTCCTAATTTATCAAAGAAAAGCTTCAAAAAATGATTGGTTCTCGATACATTTCCTCCGGAAATACTCGAACTGACATGATAGGGCTGAATTGTCACTTCGAGTGGTTTTGGCGAAGCCAAAAGTGTATCGAGAAGTGTATTTGTCCCCTTGTGATTAAAAAAGTGTTGCAGTAAAAAGTTCTTGATACGTTTCCTTCGGAAACACTCGAACTGACATGATATTATTGGTTGGTCACTTCGAGTGGTTTGGGCGAAGCCAAAATTGTATCGAGAAGTGTATTTGTTTTCTTGTGATCAAAAAAGTATTGTAGTAAAAGGTTCTCGATACATTTCCTCCGGAAACACTCGAACGTACGACTGAATTCTAAAATCTAGTGTCTCAATACTAATATCTCACGACGATTATTTCATAAAAGCATCCATTCCCGGAATGTTGGGCATGCCTTCCTTGGCTACAGCCGCCAATTCAGCTTCATTAATTTTAGTAGCCTTTTCAATGGCTTTATTTAGGGTTAACACCAAATAATCCTCCAGTTGTTCCTTGTCTTCCAATAAAGAATCGTCAATACTGATGGATTTAATCTCACGATTCGCCGTCAAGGTCACTTTGAGCAATCCATCAGAGGACGCCTCATCGATCATTACCGTATGCAATCGTTCCTTGGTTGCTTCCACTTTCTTTTGGGTCTCTTTGATTTTGCCCATCATTCCCATTAAATCTCCAAACATATCTTTACAATTTTCGCTTGTCCGTTCACTATCAAAACAAGCCGTGCTTTACTATTTGTCAAACGTAAGGACAAAAGTAGTAAATTGGCCAAAACACTTTCCATGAAACAAATGATTTCAAGAATATCTGTTCTGGTTTTATGCCTTATTTTTGCCACCGCTTGCAAGAACAACAAAGACGAAGCCATGAATATTACTCCGCCTGTAGCCCCAAAGCATCCAACAAAGCTCGAAAAACACGGTGATGTCAGAATCGATGACTACTATTGGATGAACAATAGGGAAGACCAACAGGTGCTCGATTACCTGAATGCGGAAAACGACTATTTCCAAAAAATGACCGCCCATACCCAAAAATTCCAGGAGGAACTTTTTCAGGAAATGAAGGCCCGAATCAAAGAAGATGATGAATCCGTTCCTTATCAATTGGACGGGTTTTGGTACATTACCCGTTACGAAGAAGGCAAAGAGTATCCCATTTATTCCAGAAAAAAGGGGAGCTTGGATGCCGAAGAAGAGTTGTTGTTCGATTGCAACCAAATGGCCGAAGGACACGAATATTTCAACCTTCGGGGCGTTTCCATCAGTCCAGATAACAAATTGGCTTCCTTTGGAACGGATACCATATCCAGAAGGCAATACAATATTCAAATAAAGAACTTGGAATCGGGCGAAATATTCCCGGATATCATTGAGAACACTACCGGAAGTTCCGTCTGGGCCAACGATAACAAAACGCTTTTCTACACCAAAAAAGATCCGGTAACCCTTCGGTCAGATAAAATTTTTAAGCATGTTTTGGGTACCTCATCTGATGAAGATGAGCTGGTTTTTCACGAAAAGGATTCCACTTACAACACTTTCGTGTACAAGACCAAATCCCGTGATTATATCGTTATCGGTTCCAGTAGCACGCTTACTTCCGAATATCGCTTTTTGGATGCCGATGATCCCAATGGAAAATTCAAGGTGTTTTCGCCACGTGAAAAAGGAGTGGAATATTCCATTTCCCATTTTGAGGGTGATTTTTATGTGTTGACGAATAGGGATGGTGCGACCAACTTTAAATTGATGAAAACGAGTGAAAACAACACCTCATCAGAACATTGGGAAGAATTTATTCCGCATGATGAAGAGGTATTGTTGGAAGATGTTGAAATTTTCAGGGACTATTATGTGGTCACCGAACGCAGGAACGGGCTCAGCCAAATGAAAATTGCCAAATGGGACGGTTCAGACAGTTATTATTTGCCTTTTGAAAGCGAAACCTATGTAGCAGGACCTTCGGTGAATTTGGATTTTGATACCAAAGTGCTTCGGTATTACTACAATGAAATGGGCGAGCCTTACGCCGTTATTGATTTTGACATGGAAACACGAACCAAGACTGTTATGAAGCAGCAAGAAGTCTTGGGAGGCAAATTCGACAAGAACAACTACAAAACAGAGCGGTTATGGGCTACCGCAAGGGATGGTAAAAAAGTACCCATTTCCGTTATCTATCGCAAGGATACTCCTTTGGATGGTACCAGTCCGTTGTTGCAATATGGATATGGTTCCTATGGAGCTACCATGGACCCCTATTTTTCATCCATTCGATTGAGTTTGTTGGATCGTGGCTTTATTTATGCCATCGCACACGTGCGTGGCGGCGAATATTTGGGAAGACCTTGGTACGAGGATGGAAAATTATTGCAGAAAAAAAATACCTTCACCGATTTCATTGATGTCAGTAAATTTTTGATAGAACAAAAATATACCAGTTCCGAGCATTTATATGCCATGGGTGGTTCTGCCGGTGGACTTTTGATGGGAGCCATCATCAATATGGAGCCGGAACTTTATCATGGTATCATTGCTGCGGTACCTTTTGTGGATGTGGTCACCACCATGTTGGACGATACCATTCCATTGACCACGGGCGAGTATGACGAATGGGGAAATCCGAACGAAAAGGAATATTATGATTATATGAAATCCTATTCGCCATACGATAATGTGGAGGCCAAGGCATATCCGCATATGTACGTCTCCACGGGCTTGCACGATTCCCAAGTACAGTACTGGGAGCCTGCCAAATGGGTGGCCAAATTAAGAGAATACAAAACAGATAACAACCTCCTGTTTTTGGATACCAATATGGATGCAGGACATGGCGGGGCATCGGGCCGTTTTGAGGCTTTGAAGGAAACGGCAAAGGAATATGCGTTCATTTTGGACTTGGAAGGAAAAGCCCTTTAAAAATAAAATGTTACATTTGCACCGAACAAATGCCTTATCTTTAAAGGTGTTGTTCCCTACCTAATACCAGTTATGAAGAAACAGATAAATGCGCACAGCAATATCCTAGACCTAATTGGAAGTACCCCCTTAGTTAAGCTAAACAGAATTACTGCCCCCCTAACCGGAAACTTCTATGCCAAATTGGAATGTTTCAATCCGGGACATTCGGCAAAAGATAGAATTGCGATTCATATCATCGAGGAGGCGGAGCGAAAAGGCATCTTAAAGCCTGGCAGCACCATTATTGAGACTACCTCAGGGAATACAGGCTTTAGCCTGGCCATGGTAAGTATCGTGAAAGGGTATAAGTGCATTTTGGCCGTAAGTTCAAAGTCATCACCTGACAAAATAGATATGTTGCGTTCCATGGGAGCCAATGTTTATGTATGTCCAGCGCACGTGAGCGCAGATGACCCCCGTTCCTACTACGAGGTGGCCAAACGTTTGCATAGTGAAACACCAAATTCCATATACATCAACCAATATTTTAATGAGCTCAATATTGATGCCCATTATTCCAGCACTGGACCTGAAATTTGGGAGCAGACCAATGGTCAAATTACCCATTTGGTAGCATGTAGCGGAACAGGAGGGACTATTTCAGGAATTGCGCGCTATCTGAAAGAGCAAAACCCCAACATCAAGGTTTTGGGTGTTGATGCATACGGTTCCGTTTTGAAAAAATATCACGAAACAGGGGAATTCGACCACAACGAAGTATATCCGTACCGAATTGAAGGCTTAGGTAAAAACTTGATACCTGCCGCCACCGATTTCAATGCCATTGACAGATATGTAAAGGTAACCGATGGTGAAAGTGCGCACATGGCCCGCAAATTGGCCCATACCGAAGGTATTTTCGCCGGTTACACCAGTGGTGCAGCGACCCAAGCCCTGTACCAGTTGAATACCGAAGGAGAATTTACCGAAGATAGCAATGTGGTGGTAGTTTTCCCAGACCACGGTTCCAGGTACATGAGCAAAGTTTACAGTAACGAATGGATGGAAAATCAAGGCTTCTTTGATATCCAGAACGCCGAAGTACCCGAGGAAATCAAGTATATTAAATAAACCAGTACCCGATAATACCTCAACTACGGCGATGAAATTTCATCGCCGTTTTTTTTATCTGAAAATTTCGTTATGCAAGGTTCGTAAAAATCTATACTTTTGCAGATGAATTAACATTAAGGTAGATGAGAGATTTATTCGATAGAATCATTGAGAACAAAGGACCTTTGGGAAAATGGGCCTCACAGGCTGAAGGCTATTTTGTTTTTCCCAAGTTGGAAGGACCAATTTCCAACAGAATGAAGTTTCAAGGAAAGGACGTTATAACGTGGAGTATCAATGACTATCTAGGTTTAGCCAACCTACCTGAAATCAAGAAAGTGGACGGGGAAGCCGCGATGGAGCACGGAGCTGCCTATCCTATGGGCGCACGTATGATGAGCGGCCATACCGATTATCACGAACAATTGGAAAAGGAATTGGCCGAGTTCGTGAACAAGGAAGCTGCGTATTTGCTCAATTTTGGATACCAAGGATTTATGTCCGTAGTGGATGCCTTAGTTTCCAAAGACGATATCATTGTATACGATGTGGATTGCCATGCGTGTATTATTGATGGTGTTCGCTTGCACATGGGCAAGCGCTTCACCTTTAAGCATAACGATGCTGAAAGTTTGGAGAAGAATTTGGAGCGTGCCACCAAACTGGCCAGCGAGACCGGTGGCGGTATCTTGGTAATTTCTGAAGGAGTTTTTGGAATGCGCGGTGAGCAAGGTATCCTTAAGGAGATTGTAGCACTCAAGAAAAAATTCAAGTTCCGATTGTTGGTAGATGATGCCCACGGATTTGGAACCTTGGGTAAAACAGGGGCCGGAGCAGGCGAGGAGCAAGGCATTCAGGATGATATTGATGTTTATTTGGCCACCTTCGCCAAGTCAATGGCCGGAATCGGTGCTTTTGTGGCAGCTCAAAAGGAAATTGTGGAATACTTAAAATATAATTTAAGGTCGCAAATGTTCGCTAAATCATTACCTATGGTTTACGTAAAAGGCGCCTTAAAAAGATTACATATGCTGCGCACCATGCCAGAGCTTAAAGCAAAGCTTTGGGAAAATGTGAACGCACTTCAAAATGGATTAAAGGAGAGAGGGTTCGATATTGGTACAACCACCAGTTGCGTTACTCCCGTTTACTTAAATGGTAGTATTCCCGAAGCAATGGCCTTGGTGAAGGATCTGCGTGAAAACCATGGGATTTTCTGTTCTATTGTGGTATATCCCGTAATTCCGAAGGGATTAATCTTGCTTCGTTTGATTCCAACCGCAACACACACCATGCAAGATATCGAGGAAACCTTGGACGCTTTCTCAGCAATCAGGGAACGCTTGCAAAATGGAACCTACAAAAGACTTTCTGCTGCCGTAGCGGCGGCCATGGGAGAGTAATTTCTTTATTTACTCACATTAAAAATCTTAATTGCAGCGGACTTTGTTCCGCTGCAATGCGTATTGGGTGTTTCCTCGCCGCCATCTTCCCTGCCTTACCTCGTTTTCGTTGAAGGGATTTATGCTGGTATCACCGTTATAATATTGAAGATAAACCGCTGGTGAACCTTGGTACGACACCAGTTGCCATGTGCCAGAGCTATTTCCGTAGGAAGCTCCCTGGGCATTGCCACCATAATCGCCTTCCACACTGAACGAACCATCCGTGTTCATTGAAAAAGTACCATTGGCACAAAAATTCACATAGGTAATGGAACTGGCCATGCTATCGTTTACGTATGAGGTACGCTGGTAAAAAACCAACTGACTCCCGGAAATGATGTTCAGCAACCCTTGGTTGTCAAGTTCAGGGTATTGACCGTCAGTGTTTACAGGTGATGGTGGATTGGGGGTTCCATTTATAGTATTCCCCGAAACACCGCTATTATCCCTCATGTAGGGGGTCAAATCGAAACTGCCCAAATTGTGAAGATCAGAATACTTGTAAAAGGGTTCATTGTATCCCGTGGCACGAACGCTCATTTGCAAACCGGATAGATTGGCTTCAAACGGAACAGGCCCATCCAAACCGTAGATTTGGCCGTTCAGCCGAGTGTCGGTACCCGTGGCCCTGATAGCAAAACTTGCTCCCACCGCGGCCAGCATACCGTGATATTCATCGCCCACCCGTTTAAATTGTATGGAAATACTTTCCGAAGTGTTTATGAAGGTCCCTACAAAGTTGGAACTTTGCCCAAAAGCAGCAAACACGGTTAAGACAAGGATACTAAAAAGCAGTGTAATCTTTTTCATAGGCAGCGATAATAGTTCTAAAGCTATCAAAAAGATGCTTATCCCACAATTAAATTAGATATTCGGTATGCTTCAATCTTATTGTTCCAAACGTTCCACCATCAATGAAGCGAATAGGTTGACCCCAGTTCGAATACAGCTTTCATCAACCGCAAAATTTGGTGAATGTGTTTGTGCGATGATACCCTTTTCGTAATTGGAGCCGCCCATAAAAAAGTACACACTGGGCACTTTGGGCTGAAAAAAGGCAAAATCATCACTCCTACCATCAGCTACCACCCCATGCAGGCGAAGCACCCTATCTTCACCGTAGATACTTGATAATTGTTCCAAACTTTCGTTTACAAGTCTTTCGTTGTTGTCCAGCGTGGGAAATACATGTACCAATTCTGCTACCAAAAAATCATTGGCAAAATCCGATTCGTCAATTCGCTTTTTAAGTTCGGGCAAGGCCGCATCCCGCTGTTTTTTGTCGCTAAAACTTAAAAAAGCACTGATTTTAACACCTTCCTCCGTTTCTTTGACCCTGAAATTTCTGTTATCTACGGTAGTGTAATTGGTGTAAATGGATTTGGGGCCCGCTATACCAATTTCTGGGTCGCCCATATTCTGCATGTTCCAAAATTTGCTGTCTTTGGGAACATTTTCAAGACCATGGACCTGCTTTTTGACGAATTTCGTCAAAGCTTCGGTATTGCCATTGTCCTTGAATCTGATATCCACCCTTTTGTAGTCGGAGAACATTTCCTCTGGTTTTACAGCAATGGTACCGGCAGGGAATGGCGTTACATGCATGGCATACATTTCTTCGGGGTCGATCAACTGGAACAATCCATCGTCCATCATGGCCAAGGCTCCTTTTATATTTTCTTCGGAAGGCTGAAAGACAAAATAGATGGTTCCTTCCAACCGTTCCCTTTGCGCTGCCAAAACAGTGGCCATCCCAAGTGCTACGGTGGTATGTACATCATGACCGCAGATATGACGAACCCCCTCAGTTTCCGATGCAAAAGCTACCACATCGGGCGCATTGGATGGCATAGCGTCCATATCGGCCCGCCATGCTATCTTTTTACCGGGTTTGCCTCCCTTTAAAATACCAACAACCCCATAGCCACCAATTCCAGTTTTAACTTCCAAACCAAGTGAGCTCAGATATTCGATTACCTTTTGCGAGGTACGCTGTTCCTCACCACCAACTTCAGGATGTCGGTGAAAGTCCCGACGAATCTTTACAAGGCTGTCAAATATCATCTCAGTATGTTCTTGTATATCCTTGTGTATGTTTTGTTGACTGAACGCTGCTATGGAGAAGAGTACGTATAAAAATAAGGTCAATGTGTAGGATGGATTTCTTGGCATCATGTTATTCTTGTTTTGTTTAATGCAACAAAGATGCGATGCAATGCTCGGCCTAACCTGACACATATGTGACAAACTTACTTTTTGGCAATTTTACTTCGGATTCGACTCAACGATTGACGTTCTATCCCCAAGAAGGATGATAAATGGGTGAGGCTTACCCGATTGAGTAGCTCGGGATGGTTCTTTACAAAATTAAGATAGCGCTCCTCCGCAGTTTCGAACAGAAAACTCTCCGTGCGGTCGGTCTGAATGGTGAGCACTTGCTCGGCAATGAGCCGACCATATCTTTCATTGCTCTTAAATTGTTCGTAGCCTTGCTGAATATCTTTGTATGAAAGTAAAATGATGGTGCATGGTTCCAGGCATTCCATGTGATATTTGGAAGGTTTTTGACGGATAAAGGCAGGGTAGTCGGTTGCGTATTCGTTTTCTTTTACAAATCCAGTGGTAATGGACTTTCCCTTGTCGTTAATATAATATCTGCGAAGCAATCCCTTACTTACATAGCCCATGGTGGTCTGAACCTCTCCGCTTTCAAAGAAAAACTCTTTTTGGCCATACTCCTTGATGGATAATTGGGACCGGAGTAGTTCCAGTTCTTCTGCCGTTAGATGTGAAAATTGTTGAAGGTAATTCTCCAGGTATTTTTGATGCTCTGGTTTCAATGGGCAATTGTTCTTGGTAGAAAAATACAATAAAAATTATGGAATTTAGCCAGCCGCCTACCGTCACTCTTGGTTTTTTGAAAAGTCTTGATGGAGCGGGGACGGATTTACAGATCTTTATTGTAAAGGTCGGGTGACAAGGTTCTGGTTTTCTCTCGACTCAGATATTTTCTAAGGACGCCGCCTTTTACGCTGTTTACCTCAAACTCGATGATAAACGCATCTTCATCAATGGTATCCACTATCCGATGTACCTTTTTGGAATCAATACGGTTGAGCACCGTTTGAATTACTTCCACATTGTTGATTTCACCCCGGCTACCAAATCCACGTACGCCTCCGTAAATGGTCATCCCCAATCCCACTTGGTTCAAAAGCTCATCTTGAATTTCCTTTTGTTTGTGGCTCACGATCAATAAACCGATGTAATCCTCAAAGCCCTCAAAGACAAAATCGATTACTTTTCCCGTGATGATAAAGGTCAATATGGAATAAAGTGCAATTTCTATGGAGATGAGCCATGCCGTAATCGCAAAAAGCACGGTATTGAAGAGCAAGATGATGGTTCCGATGGGAATACCGAATTTGTCGTGCAAGTAAATGCCCAATATTTCGGAGCCATCCAACACAGCACCATTTTTTATGGCCAATCCAATGCCCGCTCCTAGAGAAATGCCCCCAAAAATGGCAATGAGCAACTTTTCGTTCGTCACCGCTTCAAAATTTTCAAAATGGATAACGACGGCCAGCACCAAAACGGAAATTACGGATTTGATCATCACCCTTTTGGTCAAGGTAAGCCAGCCCAGAATAAAGAAAGGAATGGAAATGATCGGGAGAATATAGGAGATTTCGATGGGAACAAATTCACCCAATAAAATGGCGATACCGGTAACCCCACCGTCCAAAAAGCCGTTGGGAAGCAAAAAGGCTTTCAACCCGATACTGGCCAACAAAATAGCTAAAGCTATTTGTAGGTATTCAAATACGAGGCTACGGATTTTCTTCATTGGGCAACCATTTCTAGCTATGGTCAAGATACGACCTTAGTTTTATTTACGTCTAATTTTCTTCAAATTCGATTTAAGTGTCTTCAAGATTTCATATAACATGTACTGCATATTTGATTTATTGATGTTTCGATACCTCAAGGCCATCGAGAAGGGATAGGACGGTCAAAACAATACACAAAATGGCCAATAGCAGGTTTAACCATCGAAGTAGCCTCGTAGCAATCCGATAATGACGTTCGGCATTACCTTCATGTATCTCAAAAGGGTAGTTGAAAATCCATGGATATTGATTGAGTTTAAAAATACCTACCGTAAGTAAACAAAAAATTAGGATACCTGCCCAAAGCACATTTTTTGAGTCCATTCCGTTCCGGTCTTTTGTGGGCCAATTAAAGTGTATTGGAACCCTTTCCGGCAGTTGTGCATACCAAATGGCAAGGAGTAAGGCAGCACCAAGAAGGAGAAAAAAGGTCAAAAACTCAATGGACTTGTCCAAACGGGTTTTTTTAATATTGATTTTTGGACGGTTCATTGGTTCTTAGGTCAATATTTAAATATATGACGAAAGTCCAAATTTTAAAAGAATACCGATAATCAACCAAACGTAACAAATCAGGGCGGCCCATTTCAATATATTTTCCAGAAGAGGACTTTTGGGCGCCATCTCTTTGTGGTGCTTCACCTTTTTACCTTTCACAAATCCGAGGTAAACCAGAAGTCCCGTAACCAGTAGAAATGCCAAGTTGAGCCAAAAAGTGTAATTGATTTTAAAATGTTCCTTTTCTGTGATTTGCTCGCCAGCATTCTCTGGGATTAGACCAAAAAAGTCAAAACCGTAATGCAGTAGGAGGGATGCGCCTATCAATGAAGTAAACAAGAGAAAGAGGATGAATAATGACATTTTCCAGCCATAATATTTCGCATTGATGCGAAGCACGGGAAAAACCACAAGATCACTAAAAATGAAGGCCATGACCCCGGCAAAACTGACTCCTTTTCCAAACAGAAGGGCAGCCAAGGGAATATTGCCCATGGAGCCAATAAAAGTAAGGAAGGCCGCGACAGGCCCCACAACAACGTGTTGCAGCAAGGTGAGAAATGAAAATGCCTGCTCTCCGTTACCCGTGTTGATAAAAAGTGTCTGAAAAAATGAATCTGGGACAAAAGCGGCAACAATTCCCGCAATGGTAAAACCAACGGTTACATCTTTCCAGACCATTTTCCATTCCATGGCATACTGCTTGCCTACCTTGGCCCAACTTTCCTGGGACCGAAGTTTTTCTGTTAAGGGCTTATCGGACATGGAGGACGAACTGGATGCCTCCAGATGTTCCCTAGCTTTTTTGATGAGTTTCTTGGGGTTGATCAACCGAATGAGCAACCAACTGCAAAGAATCAGCAAAATTCCGCCGAGGTATTCGCCCACTACAAATTGCCATCCCAGAAAAATTGAGATGATGATGCCGAGCTCAATTACAAGGTTTGTGGAGGCCAACAAAAATGCGATGGAGGATATAAAACTTGCCCCTTTTTGAAACAACGACTTGGAAGTGGCCAAGGCCGAAAAACTACACGAACTACTTATAAAACCAAAGAACGTACCGAGCAGCACACTTTTTCCGCCAGCGTCTCCCATGGTTTGCTGCATACGTTTTTCCGTTAAAAAAATCTGGATGAGAGAACTGATGGCGTACCCCAAAATGAAAGCCCATAAGGCCATCCAAAAAAAGCCAATGCTGGTATAGGCTGCTTCGCCCCATTGTTGTAAAAATTGATTCATTATAGTTTTTTAGCTATTCCAAGGACATCTTGAAAAACGGTGTGGGGCGGATTCAGGAAATGATCCCATGGAATAGGTGTTGTTTTGGACAAAAAATTACCTGAACCCGTATGGATAAGGTAGTGAATACCTGAGGAAAAGAAAAAGCAATAAGAAACTATCTGATATATATAGATATAAACCTGATTTGAGCCACATTCAAGGGTCAAGTCATTTTCTGCTGTGTTGCCCAGTTTTAAAACCGATAAAGACCAAGAAACCCGATAATACCAATTGAACATAAATAAGTGCGGTTGCCAAAGTTTCAAAAAGCAAGGATTGTGCTATGGAATGTATCCCTGTCAATAATGCTATAAACCCTATAATAGCTGCCATGCAAATAAGACTGGCAATTCTATTTTTGAAGGCACTACCAACAGTTCGCATCGAATACACGATCAAAAACAGGAAAACGCCCAGTAGTAAAATCATATCCACACTTGGAAAAATGAGATAGGTATCGTGAATATTGATATCGACCGTCCCACCTTCCACGAACCCCTGTTTTCCAAAAAGGAGGAAGTGTCCCAAGAGTACCAATGTTATGGTTCCTAGCAACCAAAATAGCTCTCTCTGTTTATGGGGTGCATACGCGCTGCCTTTTGTCTTTTCCATACGGTTTTTGCCTACTTTCCTTTCAATTGCCTTAAAAAACGGTGTTCTTTTGCAATACTGTTTAAGATAATCAAAGCTACAATAACAAGTGAAACTATTCCAGAAATAAGAATATAATTATAAAATCCTACAGAAAATTCTTTTTTAAAATAGGGTAGAAGCAGGGTAAACCCGAAAATATACACACCAAAACAAAGGGGTGTGATGATGTAATTTGCCCTCAATCTCATTCGATAATACGTTTTTAGGTATTTTTGATAGGCCAGGTTCTCTAGCGCAATGAGCCGACTTTCTTTGCGGTACATACTTATAAACTCGATGATGACCCTAAAAGCGAGACTGGAAATCATCAATAAAAGGCCCAGCGTAAAATTATTCCAGTTACTGTTGGCGTATGTGATGGTAAAGCTTATCAAAATTATCAGGGTCACCGATAGCACTGCGATGGTAATGAATTGTCCGTTGCGTTGTTTTTTGGCCTTTTTAATGATGAAGTCGGGCTTATCGAGGGATAAGTCATTTTCTTGACTTTTCCATATTTGGGATAAATTATCGTTTTTCATTGGTGATACATTTTAAAAGTGAATTTCTAATTCTGCTCAATCGTGTTCGAAGTGCACCATATGCAATTCCTTGCATTTCAGCAATTTCGGATTGTGGTACATCTTCCAGTTCCAGAAGGATGATGGCCTTGTTGTTTGGGGTAAGTTTATGGATGCATTGGTACATTTTCTTGATTTGCGTGTCCCGCTGTTCGGAATTCCCATCGGTTACATCATTTTCCAAAATGGCTTCGTTGATGGGAACGTGTTTCTTTGGTTTTCTCAAGTCGCTTAAACAGGTATTTACGGCAATTCTGTAAATCCAGGTGCTCAGGGACGAGTCGCCCTTAAAGGCATTTCGATGGTTCCACACCTTTATGAACGTTTGTTGTTGCCACTCCTTGGCCAAATCTTCGTCCCCCGATGCATACCCCAGGCATAGCCGATACACTTTAGGGGCATGCATCTCATATATTTGGGAAAATTGATTTGTTATATCCATTTAGTGGGCTGCTATTATGTTTTGGATTTGTTCCATGAACCATTCCGGCTGGTCAAACATTACAAAGTGCGCGGCATTTTCGGCGATGATCAAATCATATTGGGCTAAGTTAGCGTATTGATTTTTGTAGGTTTGTGTCACCATTTCCTTGCCATAGGGTTTGTCGGCTGCGATGATGGTTACCGGAATGGAAATATTCTTGAGATCCTCCCTCATATCCAGCTTCAAATAATCCGTGTAGCCGTACACATAGGTTTTTCTATCGGACAATAGTATCCAGTCCTTGATCTTTTCTTGTGCTTCAGGGCGTAAGCTCATGCCTTGGGCCATCCCTTGGGCCATTTTTTCAAAATCAGCATCGTTCATGGACAGCAATTGGTTGTTATACGGGCTTTCATAGGCTAGGTTTTCAGGGTCGAAGTTCGGTATCATCATCGCACCGGCTGCCGGCAATGCGTCTACCAATATGAGCTTTGCAATCTGGCTGTTTTCCCTACTGGCAAGCCAAGTTGCTATGGTCCCTCCCAAACTATGCCCGATAATGGTCAAATCGTTGAGCTGGTTCTCTTGGATGTAGTTTTCGATGGATGCATTGATTTTTGGCAGCCAAGGGAATTCGATGGGACTTTTTCCTCCGAAGCCTGCGAGGGTAAGCACGTGGCATTCGTAGTTTTCCTCCAATTGATTGACGGTAGCCTCCCAACTATCGCCTGGAACGGTAAAACCGGGGATGAGCAAAATAGGTGCGCCACTACCGCTGACCTGCACGTGAATGGGTTGGTCGGTTTGTTGTGCTTGGGTGGCACAGGAAAGTAAGATCGTAAAAAGAAGATAGATTTTTTTCATGATTTCTGTATTTAATTTGCGCTTTAGATGCAGAAATCAAAAAATGTTACATCCGGTAGTTTCCTAAAACTGATTCTTATAGCTATGAAAAGGTTATTGCCAATAAATGATACTACTATCCATCATTCGGAAATTTTCCATCAGGATTTGAATTGCTCCCGTAAATGGGAGAAACTATCATCAATATTTTTAAACAGGTCTTCTTCTGGAATCAAATCGGGAATAATATCAATGGCTTTGAGCATGTCGCAAGGTTGCTCTTTGAGTCCAACAATAATAACTTCAATGTTTTTGGAACGAAGGTCAAAAATAATATCCTCCAAGGTATATAGGCCAGATTGATCAATGTAAGGTACCCGGTCCATTCTGAGTATCACGGATTCGATATCGTCCGGCAGGGCTTTTACCTGATCTTTCAGGTAGGATGTAAAACCAAAAAACAAAGGTCCGTACAAGTGTTTTATAACGATTTTGTCCTTATACTTTTCGTAGATTTCCATTTCATCCTGCCACGGTTTTTCATCTTCCAAATCTGACAATCGTTCCACTTGGAGACCTTTTTCTCCAATATCCCCGGACTTTTTCATGAACAACAGACAAGCCAAGGCGATACCTATGCCCACAGCATGAATCAAGCTTCCAAAAGTGGTTACAGTCAGCACCAAAAATAGTACAACGGCATCTGCTCTAGGAACTTTTAATAGGTGTTTTAAGCCCTTGAAGTCAACAATTTTAAAGCCAATGGGAATAAGCAAACCGGCCAATACACAAAGGGGAATATAGGCGGTCAACTTTCCAAGTCCCAGCAAAACGGTAAGCAGGAACAACCCATGAATAATGCCTGACAATCTTGTTTTTCCTCCAGCATTGATGTTCACAACGGTTCCTTTGGTGGCTCCTGCACCGGGTATCCCGCCGATGGCTGCGGCCAACATATTTCCAATACCTTGTCCAATGAGCTCTCGATTACTGTTATGTTTGGTTTTGGTCATATTATCAGCAATAACCGACGTCAACAAAGAATCAATACTCCCCAGAACGGCCAACACCAGACCGTATTCGATGATTTTAGGGAAGTAGCTTGGGTCTACACTTAGAATGCCCCCAAGTTGAAAGGCGGGCAGGCCTGCCGGAATCTCACCAATCAGCGGCACATCCATTTTCATGAAATAGGCAACCAATGTAGCCCCAATCAAGGCGACCAAAGCACTTGGAATGGCCTTGGTTATTTTTGGGAACAGGAAATAAATGACAATCGTTATAGCGCCCAAGAGCAATGCAGATAGATTTGCTTCTTCAAAAAGGCGGGGCACATCTTGAATAACCGCCCAGGTGGATTTGGCCGAATCCAGCCCGACCAATGGAAATATCTGGAGAATTACAATGATAAGTCCCACACCACTCATAAAGCCTGATATTACAGGGTAGGGGAAGTACTTTACATAACTGGCAATATTCAAAAAACCGAAAACCACTTGAAACAACCCCGCCAACAAAAAGGTCAGCAGGATGATATGCATTCCATTGTCCAAGGAGCCGTTCATTTGAATACCGAAGGCGACCACTGCCGCCGATACCACCGTCATGGGGCCGGTAGGACCACTGGCCTGTGTTTCGGTACCGCCGAACAATGCGGCAAAAATACCTACGGCTATGGCACCGTACAGACCTGCCGTAGCACCCATTCCCGATTGTACTCCAAACGCAAGGGCAAGCGGTAAAGCTACCACCCCAGCCACCAAGCCGCCCGTAAAATCCCCTTTAAGGTGCTTAAAATTGAAAAATGATTTCCCCATTCTATTTATCTGTATTGGTTAGTGACACAATCGTTGTAGACGTCTATGACGAAAAATACAATATTTAATCTGAACCCTATATGGATTGCCCATTTAAAATTTAACAAGAAGATGGGAACTAATCCCTTGGTAGTAGCAATTGAAATGGGGTAAACACTTTATGGAAGCCTTAGCACTACAATCACTAATAGGGTTACTCTGTTTTGAGGGACAACAGTATTTTTTCCCAGATTTCTTTTTCTTCCGTTAAAAAGTGACCTTTGCCCGAAATGAAGCTTTTTTGGGAGCGAGGAACATTGTTGGCCAGTTTCCGTATAGGTTCTATGGGGGACAGGGTATCCTCGGTTCCGTGCCAAATCTCAACGGGGACATTGATTGCCTTTACATCAAAACCCCAATCTTTAGAGAATAGTTTAGCTTCATTAACGGTCTCTTTGACCCCTTTTTTAAATGCTTCCCCCATGTGGGTCAACATAAATTCGGCATTTTCCTTGTTCTCCATAATCTTTCTGTCAGAATCACAAAGGTGCTTTGTGTTTGACATGATTGCCGCCATATATTGGTCAGGTTTTTTGTTGATCAAGTATTTTTGTTGGTTGAGCATTAGTTTCAATAGCCATGGAAACCTTCGTGCTAGTATAAACACATTCCTGTTCTCGGCTGCCATGTTTTTGGGCGGCTTCCCATTTTCAAATGGAGCTACTGTGGAAATTAGCCCGCATTTATGGACTGCTTTGGAGTTTTGTAATGCACATGCCGCAGCATAAACGCCACCCCCTGAGATACCCAGAACAGAATAGCTGTTGATGCTGAGCTGTTGGCACAATTCTTCAATATCCTTGCTAAAGTCGAGAAAGCTTCTTTTCGGTTTTGGGTCACTATTCCCGAATCCAGGTCTATCCACGGTAATCAATCTTATCCCAAGGGAGTTGGAAACTTCATCATTTTCGTTGAACCAAAGGCGGGAACCGGGTAATCCATGGAAAGCAAAAATGGGGAAGCCTTGTGCATCTCCATATTCGGTAAAGCTTAAATTTCTACCATCGAAAAGCTGATGGTAACTATCTCGAATCATCTTTCAATAAAGTTTTAGTTGAACCTCTAATGGATTAGTAACAGACCTCTGGGATATGTTACAGTTAAATTTTAAAAGGATAAGGCCAAATGGAGAGGGCGAAGCTGGAAGCTGAAAAATGTCAACCCATCGTAATAAGGTTTTCTGCACATGCGGTAAGCAGAATCAAGACCAATCCTGTACCAATTAGTTTATAATTTTTCATAAGAAATCGATTAGTGTTTCACTGTACCAAAAAATGATTGGCTTCGGTTATCTATCTAAAATAGTGTTTTTTAGCGGTATTGTTTTGGTATTCCCCTGTTTTGGTACAAATCGCTTACATATAAATGAATCGGGTCGTATTCCCTAGCTTTCCGGCTTTCGCATAAACGCCTATCTTTGCAGTCTTGGAATTTCACCAGAAAAGTTTTTACAAACCGATTAACAGACATACCATGCAAGACGGAATCTATGCAAAGTTCAATACCACCAAAGGTGACATATTGGTAAAACTTACCCACGACAAAACCCCGGGTACCGTGGGGAATTTTGTGGCCTTGGCCGAAGGGAATATGGAAAACAGTGTTAAACCACAGGGAAAACCCTATTACGATGGCTTAACATTCCATCGGGTAATCGCCGATTTTATGATTCAGGGCGGATGCCCCACTGGAACAGGGACCGGAGACCCTGGCTATAAATTCGATGATGAATTCCATCCCGATTTAGTACATGACACCCCTGGAGTGCTCTCCATGGCTAATGCTGGACCGGGAACCAATGGCAGCCAGTTTTTTATCACCCATGTGGCCACTCCTTGGTTGGACAATAAGCATACCGTATTTGGGCATGTACAGGAAGGTCAAGATGTGGTGGATGCCATTGCACAGGGCGACCGCATAGAAACCTTGGAAATCGTTAGGGTAGGGGATGAAGCCAAAAAATGGAACGCCATCGAAGCGTTTAGAAGTTTTGAAGGTGCCCGTGAAAAACGAATTGCGGAGCAGAAGGCGAGGGCAGAAGCCGAAATGGAAAAATTGGCTGCCGGTTTTGAGAAGACCAATAGCGGATTGCGGTACAAAATCATCCAAAAAGGCAATGGAACCCAAGCGCAAAAGGGCAAAACGGTATCCGTACATTACGAAGGCGCATTGGTCAATGGTCAGGTTTTCGATTCTTCCTACAAAAGAAAGCAGCCTATTGACTTTGTATTGGGAATTGGACAGGTAATTCCTGGTTGGGACGAAGGAATCTCACTTTTGAAAGTGGGTGACAAGGCCCGTTTTGTGATTCCATCACACTTGGCTTACGGAAGCACAGGTGCCGGAGGGGTTATACCACCCAACGCAACATTGATTTTTGATGTGGAGCTGATGAACGTGAAATAAGACAATCCCACGCAGTTAAAAAAACAGAAAGCCTTCAGCAATGAAGGCTTTTTTTATTTGGCCCGGTTAACGCTCAAAAACAATAAGCAGGCGTTAAGGGCGAGTAAGGTAACAAGAATGCTTAAAAAAGTGGTCATGGTCGTTACGTGTTTATTGCTTAACAATCCAACGATAAAAAACCCTACCTATTGCCCTTACGTTATTTAAAATTATTTTTTGGAACCGTTAACGCTCCAAACCAATAGCATGGCATTAACGATCAATAAAAACGAAAGTACTCCAAAAAAGGTGTTCATTTATACGGTTTTAATGGTTATGGGGAAACAGTGTTCACTTCGTAGATAAACAAAAATCAAAAGGGTTGCGTAGCGAGTAAAAAAAATTGACCAAAAAAAAGCCCGGGCAATTGCCCGGGCTCATCTAGAAAAAAAGTTTATATCGTCTATTCCGCAACTTGTACGTTAACGGCGTTCAATCCTTTTTTACCTTGTTGTAGCTCGAATTCTACAACGTCACCTTCCCTGATTTCGTCAATAAGACCAGAAATGTGTACGAAGTGATCTGTGTTTGAACCATCTTCAGTGATAAATCCGTAACCTTTAGAATCATTGAAGAATTTTACTGTTCCTTTACTCATAATATAAATTAAAAAAATTAAATTGAGTCCAAAGGTACGTTTAATTTATTGGGAATCAGTTTTTTTCTTCAAAATAAATTGATTATGCAGTCGGATCGGGGGTCAAACGCAGGTACGGTTTGATTTCTTCCACTCCTTTGGTAAAGATGCCTTTCGCCTCTTCGGTAGGAATGGCAGGGCTTACCACCACTTTTTCACCATTTTTCCAGTTCGCTGGCGTGGCCACTTTGTGGTTGGCCGTTAATTGTAGCGAATCGATGACCCGCAACAGTTCGTAAAAATTACGTCCCGTTGAGGCCGGATAGGTAAGGGTAAGCTTTATTTTTTTGTTGGGGTCGATGATAAACACGGAACGTACGGTAAGCGTATCATCGGCATTGGGATGGATCATATCGTAGAGGTCGGACACCTTACGTTCCACATCGGCCACAATCGGAAAATTTACTTCGGTTCCCTGTGTTTCGTTGATATCCTTGATCCATTCTACGTGAGAGGCAGCACCGTCCACACTGAGGGCCATCATCTTTACGTTTCGTTTGTCAAACTCGTCTTTAAACTTGGCCGCTGTGCCCAATTCGGTTGTGCACACCGGGGTAAAATCCGCAGGGTGGGAAAATAGGACTCCCCAGCTATCGCCAAGGTATTCATAAAAGTTCAATGTGCCTTCCGAAGTCACTGCTGTAAAGTCGGGAGCAGTATCTCCCAATCGTAAAGTCGCCATATATGTTCTGATTTTTAGGTTTGAAAATTAATACCCTACAAAATTACTAGATTATTTGGTTTAATATGGGAAAATCAGTTAAAAGTGTATTAAAAATACAGCCGGTCGGATGGATGGCTAATCCTTAAAACTTGTTACTTTTAGCTTATGGAAAAAGATACATTGGAACAACTACGGTACCCCATCGGAAAGTTTGAACTCCCCGAAGCAATCAGTGAAAAGGATATGGATGCTTGGATCATGGTATTGGAGCAACTACCAGAGCGTTTATCCCGAATGGTAAGCCCATTGACCGATGCGCAATTGGATACGCCTTACCGGCCCGAAGGCTGGACCGTACGCCAATTGGTGCACCACATTTCCGACAGCCATCACAACAGTTACATTCGCTTCAAATGGGCAATTACCGAAGATACACCCACCATAAAACCCTATAATGAAAAGGCATGGGCCGAACTTTTTGATACACGTACGGCACCCATACAGCTATCGTTGGAACATTTACGCGCGGTCCATGCGAAACTGGTCTATTTGTTGAAAGGGCTTTCCGAAGCGCAATTGCAGCGAAGTTTTGTCCACCCCGATGGTAACCAGAAAACGACCCTTAAAGAAAATATAGCACGTTACGCTTGGCACAGCAACCATCATTGCGCGCACATCGAAAATTTTTTGAAACGCGAAGGATGGTAGTTTAAAGATCCTTGGTCAAAATCCACATGGCTTTTTCGCTCGGTCGGACGTTAGGCAAGGTTACTTCGCTCTCCCGCTTGATGTTGAAACCGTTTTTTTGGTAAAAAAGAACAGGTTTTCCTTTTTGCATCGCATCCAGCCATATGGTTTTCTTGTTGAGTTGCCGAGCTTTTTCTTCCACAAAACCAAGCACCGCTTTACCGATACCCTTGCCTGCATATTCCTTCAACAAATATATTTTTTCGGCCTTTAGGGTGTCGTGGTCGGATAGTTCGTCAATGCCGCAATCCTTTACCAATTTTAAGATGCCGACTGTATTATTTTCCCATTGTACCAAATAGTGGAGCGCATTTGGGTTTTTTAGTTCCGGCTGTACAACTTGCTTGGTGAGCCCGTGGGAAATATATGGGTTAGGGTCATTGTTTTCCCATAAATGCAGATAGTGTTGGCAGTAGGAGCGCACCCCGACCGTCAAATAGATATCCAAATTCGATTCAGTTACCGGTTCCAAGACCAAGGTAGTTTTTGGTAAAGTAGTTTCCATCAAAAAAAAGAGGTTAATTGGCCTTCCATTTTATGTTGCACCCAAGACTTGGTTTTTGGTCGGTGCTGATTTTCTTTCCTTGCAAAACGGCCTCCATGGCATTTTTGAGATCTGCACCAGTAAGCGGAATCCCGTTTCCTGGCCTTGAATCATCCAGTTGGCCGCGGTACACCAGTTCCATCTCATCATCAAACAGATAAAAATCGGGGGTGCAGGCTGCATCGTAGGCTTTGGCCACATCTTGGGTCTCATCGTACAGATACGGAAATGTGTAACCTTCCTCTTTGGCCTTTTCTTTCATTAAATGCGGCGCATCCTGGGGATAATTTTCCACATCATTGCTCGATATGGCCACAAAGTTTATGCCTTTGGCCTGGTAATCCTTGGCCAGCTTTACGATCATAGGGTTAACGTGGACCACAAAAGGGCAGTGGTTGCAAATAAACATCACAACGGTTCCTTTTTCTCCCGTAAGCTCCTGTAATGCCATGGTGTTGTCCGAAACCGTATCCAAAAGTTCAAAATCTGGTGCCTTGGTGCCCAAGGGAAGCATATTACTCGGTGTCCTCGCCATTTTTATACTTTTTTAGGGTTGTCATCTTCCAAAGGATAAAAATAAAAAACGGCCTGCAAAAATACAGGCCGCTTTATTTTTTTAAAGAAGTGCTTTTAGATATCATCAAAGCTCACATCGGTAAAGCTATTGTCCGATGATGCGGTTCCGTTCTCACTAAAGCTATCTTCTTCCTTTTTAAAGTCTTTTTGATGGCGCTCAGAAATCACTTCACTGCCTTTTTCGTCGATGATATAGTCCATCATTTCTTCCATAATTTCGCGGAAGGCGCTAAAATCTTCTTTGTACAGATAAATTTTATGCTTTTTGTAATGGAAAGACCCGTCATCGTGGGTGAATTTTTTGCTTTCGGTGATAGTGAGGTAATAATCTCCGGCCTTGGTGCTCCTTACGTCAAAAAAGTAGGTTCTTCTTCCTGCTCTTAAGACTTTCGAATAAATCTCTTCCTGATCCATTGTATCTTTCTGGCCCATATGGTATAGTGTATTTGGTGCTAATGATGAATTATGTCACCAAAAATGTAAAAAAAAAGCTAATTCAGCAACTTTTTTATGATTCTTTACCCGAAAGCTGATTGATGTAGAGCTCCTTGTAATACCCATCGGTATTGTTCAATTCTTCGTGGGTACCTTCTTGGATGATTTTTCCTTCCTCCAGCACAATGATCTTGTCCGCATTCTTGGCCGAAGAGACCCTATGGCTCACAATCAAGGTGGTCTTGCTTTCGGATAATTGTTTTAGATTGTTCAAAATCTCTTCCTCCGTTTCTGTGTCCACTGCGGAAAGGCAATCGTCGAACAAGTAGATCTTGGGATCTTTTAATAGTGCCCTTGCAATGGAAACCCGCTGCTTTTGGCCACCACTGAGGGTGATTCCCCTTTCGCCAAGAATAGTGTTGTATTTTTTGGCAAAGCCTTCGATATTCTTGTGGACCACAGCTTTTTTGGCTACTTCCACAATCTCTTCATGGGTGGCGTTTTCATCGCCAAAACGAATATTGTTCTCTATGGTATCGGAAAACAAAAAGGCATCCTGCGGTACCGCCCCGATGGAGCTTCTAAGACTGTCCAAATTCAATTGTTGCACGGGAACGCCATCTATCAAAACTTCTCCCGATGTGGTATCGTACAAACGCGCCACTAAATCCAAAATGGTCGATTTCCCCGATCCGGTCTTCCCTAATATCGCTACGGTTTGTCCTGCTTCCACTTTAAAAGATACGTCTTTGAGCGCGGTGATATTGGTATCTTCGTAGGTAAAGGTTACATGCTTAAATTCAATGGCTCCTTCAATGGGCGTTGGTTCCTTTACCTGATTCTGTATGGAAGGTTCCTCCTTCAAGAATTCATTGATTCGTTTTTGGGAGGCTTCCGCACGTTGTACTATGGAAGTTAACCAACCCACCACGGCAACGGGCCAGGTGAGCATGTTTACGTACAGGATAAATTCGGCAATGATTCCTATGGTCTCAATCTCCCCGTTGATGTACTGTCGCCCTCCGATATAGATAACGAATACGTTGCTGATACCGATCAATAGGAGCATCAAGGGGAAAAACCAGGCATTCACCTTGGCTAGGGACATACTGGTATCCTTGCCCTCTTGTGCCAACGTCCGCAGTTCGGCGTTTATCCTAGGTTCAATACTGTACGCCTTGATGACTGAAATCCCGGAAAACGATTCCTGTGTAAAGGTGGACAGTGTGGATAAAAACTCCTGCACTTCGGTACTTCTTTTATGGATGATTTTACTGATCTGATAGATCAAAACCGATAAAACGGGAAGTGGGAGCAAGGTGTAGGCCGCCAATGTAGGGGCTTTAATGAACATCAAGGGCACCAAACAAACGAACAACGTCAAGGTCTGTATGCCGTACATAATGGCCGGGCCGCCGTACAAACGTACTTGGTTGATGTCCTCACTGATTCGGTTCATCAAATCACCGATCCTATTCTTTTTGTAAAAATTGAGGCTCAATAACTGATAATGGTCGAAAACCTCATTTTTTAGATCATACTCAATGTAGCGGGATACATTGATGATGGTCTGCCGCATCAAAAAAGTGAAGAGTCCCGATAACAAGGCCGCCCCGATGATGATCAAAATATATTGGAGCAGCAATCCTTTGGCATCGGAAAGGGTGATCACATCAGACATAAAATCCTCGACTGCCTGTATGGATTTGTTCACATACGATGGCATCACCAAGGAAAAAACACGGGCGATTATGGTAATCAATATGCCCAAAAGCAGTTTGAGCCAATATTTTTTGAAGTATTTATTTAGGTGTTTCAGTTCCTTCATAAAAGGGGAAAAAGGTGGTTTTTGCTGCGATATACGCCGACAATCCCGCAAATATATACCATACCAAACAAAGTAAACGTTATAAAACTGATAAGAAAGCAAGTTTGGTAGGTAAGAATCAAATATAAGATTACTTTTGCGCTGTGAAAGCCAAACAATGACTTTAAAAGTTCTTTAAACATGTTAACCAGAAGGCACATTAGGGTAAAAGTGATGCAATGTATTTATGCATTGGTGCAATCCAAGGACGACTCCTTGCAAAAACAGGAAAAATTCCTAAGGGTAAGTATTGAAAACATGTATGTACTGTACCTTTTAATTTTAAGCCTTTTGGCGGAATTGCACCGTTTGGCCGAAAAACATGTCAGCCACTCCTCCAAAAAGTACGTGGCCACGGAGGAGGACAAATATCCCGACCCACAAAAATTCGTCAAAAACCGATTGTTATTGCAATTGGTGAACAATCAAGCGTTGAAAGATGAACTTTCCAAGCGTAAGTTGGACAATTGGTATTTGAACGACGAGTACGTTAAGATTATCCATAAGGCCATGGTCTCCAGTGACATCTACAAGGAGTATATGTCCACTGCAGATAGTGATTATGCGGAGGACAGGGATATGGTGATTCAACTTTTTAAGGAAATCATTGCACCGAACGAAAAGATCTATGATTACTTCGAGGACGATAAATTGACCTGGGTGGATGATTTCCCCATTGTGAACACCTTTTTGGTAAAGCGCCTCAAAAAGGCCAAGCCCGATTCTGGAGACCGTTTCTTTTTGCCGGCCCTGCTCAAGGACCAGCAGGATATGGATTTCGCCAATAACCTGTTGACCAAGACCTTGCTCAATGATGCCAAATGGGAAAAGGAAATTGAGGGCAAAACGCCCAATTGGGACAACGACCGAATCGCCGAAATCGATTCCATCGTTTTGAAGATGGCCATTTGCGAGCTGCTCAATTTCCCTTCAATTCCAGAAAAAGTAACCCTGAACGAATATTTGGAGATAGCGAAGGAGTACTCCACGCCCAAGAGCAGTATCTTTATCAATGGAGTGTTGGACAAGTTGGCAAAGGAGTATAAAGCCGATGGAAGGCTTCAAAAAATAGGAAGGGGTTTGCAATAAACAATTATTCCGTAATTTTGGGAAAACAAATTTTAATCATGAAAAGAATAACAACAATTTTAAGTTTGATCATGGTAGTCGCCATCATGGGGGTATCATGCAAGGACAAAGCATCTGAAAAGATAGTTGCTGACAATGTTGAAAGTGCTGTAAACAGGGATGAGGCCGCCAAAATGGTACCCGTAATGACCTTTGATAGAGTAGAGCACGATTTTGGAACCATCCAAAGAGGTGAAGCGCAAGAAACTGTTTTCTCCTTTACCAATACAGGAAACGCTCCTTTAATTATTACCGATGCCAAAAGTAGCTGTGGATGCACCGTGCCGAATCCTCCAAAAGATCCCATTGCACCAGGAGAAAAAGGAGAATTGTTGGTAAAATTCAACGGTTCTGGACAAAACCAGGTTACCAAAACGATTACCGTTACCGCAAATACTGCCAAAGGTTCCGAACTTTTGAGAATTAAGGCATTTGTGCAAGCACCAGGAGCTACACCAGCAGGTCCTGTAAAATAACTAAAAGACCTCAATGGAAAACCTAGGACAATTTTTACCGCTGATCTTGATTTTTGCCGTGGCGTACTTCTTTATGATTCGCCCGCAGATCAAACGTCAGAAGGATGAGAAAAAATTCGCTTCAGAATTGAAAAAAGGTGATAAAATCATCACCAAAAGTGGGCTTCACGGCAAAATCGTGGAATTGAACGACAACGATTTTTCGTGTGTCATCGAAACCATGGCCGGCCGTTTAAAGTTCGACCGCTCTGCCATTTCCATGGAAATGAGCCAAAAGTTGAACGCCCCTACGACAAAGAAGTAAGCGTTTTTAGAAATAAATCAATTCGCGTCCCTTGGAGCAATAACTTCAAGGGACGTTTTTTTGTATCTTATCCCAAATTTGAACAAGATGGGAACACGAAGACAATTTGTAAAACGCAGTGGATTGTACGTAGCGGGAATGGGAGCCTCCATGGTATTTCCCACCGAGCTGTTGGCCACCATTCGAAAAACCATAAGTCCCAACGACAAAATACAGGTAGGTTTGATCGGTTGCAAGGGCATGGGTTTTACGGATTTGACTTCCCTGTTAAAAAATAGTGAGGTAGATGTGGTCGCCCTTTGCGATGTGGATGAAAATGTACTTCGGGAAAGAACCTTGGATTTAGAAAAGGCAGGCATCAAAAAGCCTAAATGGTACTCGGATTACAGAAAATTATTGGAGGATACCGATATCGTTATTATCGGTACACCAGATCATTGGCACTGTCTTCAGCTCATCGATGCCATTGATGCCGGCAAGGATGTGTATTGCGAAAAGCCGATTGCCAACTCCGTAGCGGAAAGCCAAGCCATGCTCGCTAAAGTACAAGGAAGCGACCGGATGGTTCAAATAGGGCAGTGGCAACGTAGCGAACCCCATTTTGTGGATGCCATTAACTACGTGCATTCCGGAAAATTGGGACAGATTCGTTTGGTGAAGACTTGGGCTTATCAAGGTTGGATGCAGTCCGTACCCGTGTTGCCCAACAGTCCCGTGCCCAGTGGTGTGGATTATGATATGTGGCTGGGACCTGCCGAAAACCGACCTTTCAATAAAAACAGGTTTCATTTTAGCTTTAGATGGTTCTGGGATTATGCAGGTGGTTTAATGACGGATTGGGGCGTGCATTTGATTGACTACGCACTTTTCGGGATGAAAGCCTCTGCCCCTAAATCCGTAATGGCCATGGGAGGCAAGTTTGCGTACCCCAACGATGCAGCCGAAACACCCGATACCCTGCAAACGGTGTACGATTTTGGTGAATTTTCCCTGTTATGGGAACATGCTACTGGAATTGATGGTGGAAATTACGGACGAAATCATGGTATCGCCTTTATCGGGAATAATGGAACCTTGGTGGTGGACCGTGGTGGCTGGGAGGTGATTCCAGAGCGGGACCGTCCCAATTGGGACCAAGATTTAGGACCAAAAATTGAGGCTGTCCCGTTGCAAACAGGTGGTGGGAACGGTTTTGACCTTCATACCCAAAACTTTTTGGAAGCGGTTAAAAAACGTGATGTATCCATTTTAAAGGCTCCTATCAAAGTGGGATACGATGCCGCCATGGTAAGCCATTTGGGCAATATCGCCTACAAAACAGGGGAACGCTTGTTTTGGGATGCCGCGAACAATAGATTCAACCATACAGAAGCAGATGCCTTATTGACGCCCCGATATCATAATGGTTGGGAATTTCCGAGAATGGGCTAGAGCTTGACAAATCTTATGCAGTGATAACTTTCGAGGGTTTCCTTGAGTTTAAAACCCCACTAAAATCGTAAGCTCAACATTAAAGGTTTGTAGGTTGGCTCCTAAATATCCTTCACATACGTCCTACGACGCTTAATGACCTTGGGGTCAAAGTGCTTCCACATTTGTTGGATGGCGATATTGTCCTCCAATTCCGGGGTACGGATACAGTTCACCACCCCGCGCTTTTTGAAAGCATGGTAATACTCATTAAAAATAATGGAGGTAACGCCTTTGTTTTGGTATTTAGGATGGATGCCGATCAAGTAGAAAATAGCGTCCTTACTGTGCTTTCGGGCGTGGAGCAAGTGAAAAATCCCAAAGGGGAACAGCTTTCCGTTGGCCTTTTGCAAGGCTTCGGAAAAAGAGGGCATCACAATGGCAAAAGCCACTAGATTATCTTCTGCATCTACCACAAATTTGATGTACTCCGGGTTGATGAAGCTGATGTATTTCTTTTTAAAATACTCCTTTTGGATATCGGTAATCTTTACGAAAGAGGACAATTTGGCGTAGGTCTCGTTGAATAGGTCGAACATCTTGTCCACCCACGGCATAATTTCAGCGCTTTTTTCAAAGTTCATTTCGCGGAGGCCATATCGCTTTTTGATCAAAAGATTGGCTTTGGCGAACAGTTTTGGGTCTGCATTGGCTGCAGGGAATTTGCTCTCCCGGTATTCTTTTTCCTTGGTAAAACCATGCTGTTCGTAATGCGATTGGTAATAGGGATGGTTGTACCACGTCACCATGGTACCAATGTGGTCAAAACCCTCTGTGAGCACGCCGACCTTATCCAAATTGGAAAAGCCCACAGGACCTTCCATAAATTCCAAATTATTGGCTTGTCCAATTTCCTTGACTTTGTCCAACAAGGCTTTGGAAACTTCAAGGTCATCAATAAAATCAAACCATCCAAAGCGCATCTTTTTGAGTCTCTGTTCCTTTACCTCCAACCAATTAATGATAGCCGCTACGCGTCCAACCACCTTACCATCTTTAAGGGCCAAAAAGAATTGGGCCTCGGCCGTTTTAAAAACCGGGTTCACATCTTTGTCAAAGGAAGCCATCTCATCTTTGATGATGGGCGGTACCCAATAGGGGGAACCTTTATACAGGCTGAACGGAAATTTTACGAAGCGCTTAAGGTCGGATTTGGACTGAACCTGCTGAACGGTAACCATAGTTGCAAATTAATCCCCAATATTATGAATATTACTTGCAGTAGAAAAATGAAGTTGTGACAAAACTTAAAAATCGATAGATCCGTTGCGGTTTTTTTTGCGCTTTCTGGATTTACGCTTGTTGGCGTTCTTCTTAATCTTCCCGTTCATGCCCGATTGTTGCTCAACAACTGGAATCATTTCATCCTTATGGAAATCTAATCGATAGGAGAAACCAAGTACCACAAAAATGCGGGAAGGGTCGTTGTTAAAGCCAGAACCCAAATGAAAATCCGCCTGAAAATTGGGATTGATCAAACGAGCTACTCCTGTTCTTAAAATGATATCCGAATAGCGTTCTCCGGAAATACCTTGCCCTTCAAAGAAAACACTCCAACGTGGGTCCCGAAAAGCATGGGTGACCGATAGGGCGTATCGCCATTCCGGGAAATCGGTGGTGATACGGTCGTACGCAATGTTGGAAATTAATACCACCCTTGGGGAAAGCCTACTTTGTGTTTGAATGCCGCCTCGGTACGAAACCGTGGGCTCGCCGGGATAAAAGGGATTGTCTCCTACCACAAAATTGGCCCCTCCGTAAACAGAAACGGCAGGAATCAAGTTTTTCCATTGGAATAGATTATTGGCCCTCCAGCTATATAAATTGGGCTTGTTACGTTCGGGGTTTTTATAAGGATCGTATACCAGATATTTCAGTCCTACGCGGTTTCTGGAAAAATTGGTCAGTTTTCCCTCAATTCCAAAATCAGGGTATGTAATGTTCTGGGTAATAAAAGATCCTTCGGCGATCACTTCCAGTTCCTCAAAAAGCAAACCGTATCTAAAGGCGTAATCGGCCCCAAAAATATTGGAATCCGAGTTAAGGTCGGCATTGTCCTGCTGTTCATAGAGCATCCCAATCTCTGCCTGAATCACGTTTTTTCCAACGGAATAGGCACTGGCGGCCCTACCGGGTCGGTTGGAATTGATGACATCGGTATATTGGGCGGATAAAAAAGTGGGTAACAGAACGAAAAGAAAAAGTGACTTTTTGATCATGGAAAGGTCCATATAACTGGGTTTTTAATACTATTTTAAGATACGTTTGATGGGTTTAAGGGACTAACAGTGTAACTTTGATTCGATAACTGAGGTTATATGGTTTTATTACAAACGATTTTAATTGTCATATTAGTATACTACGGGCTTAAATTCCTGTTGAAGTGGTTGGCGCCAAAACTCTTGAATTATGCGGTAAAAAAGACCAACGAACGCTTTAATGAGCAGTTTGGGAACCGACAAGATTTTGATACTGCGCAACCTAAGGAAGGGGAGACCATTATTTCCAAAAAACCGCCCCGACGTTCCAACTCCTCAAAAAAAGTTGGAGAATACATAGATTTTGAGGAAATTGATTAATATTTGCCGAATCAAAACCTATCCATGACTCTTTCTCCAAAAGCCATTATCACCCACATTTGTGTTATCGCTTTGTTCATCCTTGCCTCACTGGTCTATTTTTATCCGGTTTTGCAGGGAAAAGCCATTTTTCAGTCCGATATTGCCCAATATAAGGGTATGGCCCAAGAACGGGATGCGTACAAGGATTTGACAGGGGAGGAGTCCTATTGGACCAATAGTGCCTTTGGCGGTATGCCCACCTATCAACTGGGTGCCAATTATCCACATAATTACATCAAGGAACTGGACCGCTTGATTCGGTTTTTGCCACGGCCTGCTGACTATCTTTTTCTCTATTTGATTGGTTTCTATATCCTATTGTTGTGCTTGAAGGTCGATTTTCGATTGGCAGCTTTGGGTGCCGTAGCCTTTGGTTTTTCCACCTACTTGATCATTATTCTTGGAGTGGGCCATAATGCCAAGGCACATGCACTGGGCTATATTCCGATGGTTTTAGGGGGGATTGTCCTCGTTTTCCGAAAAAAATATATCCTCGGTTTTATTTTGACGGCCTTGGCCATGGCATTGGAAATCAGTGCCAACCACTACCAAATGACCTATTATTTTATGCTTTTGGTGTTGGTAATGGGCCTTGTTTATCTGATTTATGCCATCAAGGAAAAGGAATTAAAGCACTTTTTTGTCTCCGTGGGCATTTTGATACTGGCCGTGGCCCTATCCATTTTCACGAATGCGACCAGTCTGATGGCAACCAAAGAATATGCCGATTGGAGTACTCGGGGCACATCGGAACTCACCATTAATCCGGATGGGAGCGAAAAAGCCGTGTCCACCGGGTTGGATTACGAATACATTACCCAATACAGCTATGGAATCGCCGAGTCGCTCAATTTGTTTGCCCCTCGCTTGTTCGGCGGGTCGGGCAATGAGAATTTAGGGCGTGATTCCAAGGCATATGAGTATTTGACCGACCAAGGGCTATCACCTTCTAAAGCACTGGAATTTTCCAGTGGACTGCCCTTGTATTGGGGCGACCAGCCCATCGTGGCAGCACCGGCCTATGTGGGTGCCATTGTATTTTTCCTATTTGTTTTGGGTGCTTTCTTGGTGGATGGTAAAAAGAAATGGTGGTTGTTGACAGGCGCCATTTTATCGCTATTACTTTCCTGGGGTAAAAATTTTCCGTTGCTCACCAATTTTATGATTGACTATTTCCCGTTGTACAATAAATTCAGGGCGGTTTCTTCGATTCAAGTGGTATTGGAACTTTGTTTGCCCGTTTTGGGAATTTTGGGGATTCGCGAGTTGTTCAAATCTTCCGTTGATAAAAAAGAAAAGCTAAAAGCTTTAAAACTGAGCTTCTTTATTTCCTTGGGACTTGGTATTCTGATTTTCTTGCTCAAAGGTTTCTTTGATTTTGAAGGACTCCGTGATGAAACCTATCGCGGATACTTTGGCGACGAATTGATGACCATGATCCAGCGGGATCGCGAAGCGGTATACATCAACGACACCATCCGTTCCATTATTTATGTGGCATTGGCCGCGGCGGTACTTTGGTTCTTTATCAAAGATAAAATCAATAAAAATATACTGGTTTTTGCCTTGGGCGCCTTGATTCTTTTTGATTTGGTAGGTGTGGACCTGAGGTATGTGAATGAGGGGGATTTTGTACGCCAGCGACAGGTCAACCAACCATTCCAGGCCAATCAAATCGACCAAATGATCCAGCAGGACGATTCCATTTACCGGGTGTTCGACCCACAAGAAGGTATTAATGGGGCGCGTACATCCTATTTCCATAAATCCATTGGAGGCTATCATGCCGCCAAACCAAGGGCGCTGCAAAATTTGTTCGAGTATCATTTGTATCAGAACAACCTTCAGGTGTTGAACATGCTGAACGTCAAATACATCATTCAGCAAGATGAGGAGGGAAACAGCTATCCCGCTGTTAACCCCGATGCCAACGGCAATGCATGGTTTGTGGACCAATTGATACCGGTTTCTTCCGCCAACGAAGAAATTCTGAAGCTAAAAGATTTCAATTCCAAAACGCAGGCCGTGGTGAATACTTCGGAATATCCCGAATTGACCAAACTTCGGTATTCAGTGGATTCTTCTGCCCGTATCGATTTGGTGGATTATCGCCCGAACAATATTACCTATGCCACCAACAACCCAAATGATGGTTTTGCGGTCTTTTCCGAAATGCATTATCCTTCGGGTTGGCAAGCGTTTATAGATGGTGCGCCACAGGAGCATTATCGCGTGGATTATGCCCTTCGCGGCATGAAGGTTCCAGCAGGTCAGCATAACATCGAGTTCAGGTTTGAGCCCGAAGTGGTGGAAACAGGAAGCCAAATTACGCTGGCTGCGAATGCATTGCTCGGTCTGATTATTGTTGGGGGACTTGGTTTCACCCTGTTCCGCAGAAAAAAGGAAAAGTCAGATGCGTAACGTGTTGGTCATAGCGTACTATTGGCCACCAGCAGGGGGACCAGGGGTACAGCGTTGGCTAAAGTTCACCAAATACCTCCCAGATTTCGGTATCCAGCCCATCGTGTATGTTCCTGAAAATCCAAGTTATCCATTGGTGGATGACAAATTGGTAGATGAGGTTCCAGCGGACATCAAAATTCTGAAACAGCCCATCAAAGAGCCCTATGGGTGGGCTTCGCTGTTATCCAAAAAAAAGACCGAGACCATCAGTGCTGGAATCATCAAGGAAAAGAATCCTTCCTTTATGGAAAAGCTCCTGTTGTGGATTCGGGGGAACTTTTTCATTCCGGACGCTCGCAAACTTTGGGTAAAACCATCCATTTCCTATTTGGCCAAGGTGATTGCGGACGAGGGTATTGAGACCATCATTACTACGGGACCACCACACAGTCTGCATTTGATCGGACTGGGACTCAAAAAGAAATACAACATTCAATGGATTGCGGATTTTCGAGATCCGTGGACTTCGATTGGATATCACAAAAAGCTACGATTGACCGAATCATCCCGCTTAAAACACGAAGCCCTTGAAAGGTCCGTATTGGTGAAAGCGGATAAAATTGTGGTGACCAGTAATACCACAAAATCAGAATTTGAAGCCATAACGCCCAAACCCATTAAGGTCATTACCAATGGTTTTGATGATGAACTGCAGCCCATGGAACTGGATACCGATTTCACCGTTTCCCATATAGGTTCGTTGTTGACCGGTAGAAATCCCTTGGGGTTGTGGCAAGCGTTACAGGAATTGATTGCCGAAAACGAAAGCTTCAAAAAGTCACTCAAGATACAATTGGCTGGAGTAGTGGGGGAGGAAGTGCTGCAATCCATTGAAGATTTTGGGCTTATGGATTGCGTACGACAGATGGGGTATCTTTCGCATGATAAAGTTTTGGAAACCCAGCAAAAATCACAATTATTATTGCTTTTGGAAATCGATTCCGAAGAGACCCGGGGCATTATTCCGGGCAAGTTATTTGAATACCTGAACACCAAGCGTCCTATTTTGGCCATCGGGCCCAAAGGATGGGAAGCTGGTAATATGGTAGAGGAGCACCAAGCTGGGCATATGTGCCTGCACCAGGATGTAGCGTCCTTAAAACGTGTAGTTTTGGAGGCATTTCAAAAATATGAAAAAGGGAATTTGAACTGTGACTCAGTAGGAGTGGAGCACTACCACCGAAGGGCGTTAACGGAATCTTTGGCTAAATTTATCTAATGGGCGTTGTACTAAAACAATCCATACAAAATACGGTGGTGACCTATTTGGGGTTCTTTTTTGGAGCCATCAACACCTTGTTTTTGTACACGAAAATCCTTCCAGATGAATATTATGGACTGGTTACCTTCATTTTGGCCTCAGGTGCTATTTTGATGCCTTTGATGGCTTTCGGGGTGCACAATACGATGGTGAAGTATTACAGTAATCACTTGGAAACGGAAAAGGATGGGTTCTTTACTTTGATGCTGTTGATTCCGTTGTTGGGAATACTGCCTGTGGCCCTCATTGGACTGATATGGTACGAACCTATCGGGAATTGGGTGTCCCAAGTAAACCCCATGGTGAAGGATTACCTTTGGTATGTGTTCTTTGTAGGGCTGGCGATGGGCTATTTTGAGGTATTTTATTCGTGGGCCAAGGTACATCTCAAATCGGTTTTCGGGAATTTTATGAAGGAGGTGTTTGCCCGTATTGGAGTTTCCATATTATTGATTCTCTTCTATTTTGAATTGATTTCGCTGGACCTGTTTTTTAAATGCTTGGTGGGACTCTATCTGTTACGGACTCTTATCATCAAACTGTATGCATTCCGACTGCGAATGCCCCGATTGGTTTTTACATTTCCACCATATACCAAAGAAATTTTGTCCTATTCTTTCCTGATTATTTTAGGAGGTTCGGCCGCCTTGATTTTGTTGGAGATCGATAAGGTGATGCTCAATCAGTTCATTAGCATAGAGAATGTGGCCTATTATGGGGTATCGGTTTACATCGCTACGGTGATTATTGTGCCATCACGGGCCATGCACCAGATTACCTATCCACTTACGGCCGAATTGCTCAATACCCAAAACAGTGTGGGATTGGATAATTTGTATAAAAAAACATCGCTGACGCTTTTTATTGCATCGGGTATTTTGTTTGTACTCATCATTCTAAATCTGAACGATTTGTATTTGATGTTGCCCGAAAATTATCGAAACGGCTTTACGATTGTGTTTTTGATCGGGTTGGCCAAGGTGATGGACTCCCTGTTGGGCAATATCAATTCTATTTTATACAATTCACAGTATTACAAAACGGTACTAGTCTTTGGGGTCTGTTTGGCGGCACTGACCATTTTCCTGAATTATCTGTTGATTCCCAAATGGGGCCTGGAAGGCGCAGCGGCTGCCAGTTTTATCTCCATTTTTATTTTTAATACGGTAAAGGTGGTTTTTGTGAAAATGAAATTTGGTATTTTGCCTTTTACTTCGGCTACCTTTAAGGTATTTGCCACTTTGGTTTTGTTGGCCGTATTGTTTGATTTGGTCCAGTTCCAGTTCCATCCCATTCTGAACATTGCATTCAAGTCTTTTTTGGTGGTGCTGATGTATGTGGGGATTTTATACCGCTTTAATATATCTGAGGACGTTACGGGATTTTTATCCAAATGGCTTAAAAAAAATACCCCGTAGCGAATAAATCAACTACGGGGTAAAACAACTAACCAACCTAAAAAAACGATCTAATTATTTCTTCGGGAAGAACCTCTTGAGCTCGATGTTCTCGCACTGCTTTTTCGAGCGTTGGAGCTTCTGCTTACGGTTGCCCTAGAACTTTCTTTACGGCTTGCGGTACTTTTTCTTGTACTGAGCCTTGAACTTCTGGCAACTTCCCTTCTCGAAGAGTTGTCCCTTTTCACCGCAGACCTATTAGTTGTTCTCGATACGGTCTTTGGTTTTCTATAGGTGCTCTGTTCGGAACGTTTGATAGTTCTTCCCGTGGCAGCTGGACTCACTTTTCTGGAGTTGGAACTTCTCTCGTAAGAGGAACGGTTCGCTCTGTTATTGGAAGCCGTTGCTCTTCCCGGTCTAGTTACATTATTATTTGACTTTCTATAAGAATTGCTTCTATCATTTCGAGATTCAACTCTTTGTCTTTGTACCGAATTGCTGGAACGGTTCGCCATGCTATTTCCTCTTCGGGAATCATTTCTGGAAACCCTTGCATTGCTTCGGCCATAATCAGCTCTTCTAACGTTATTGTCCCTAACGGATACTCTTCTGTCGTTACGATAGATATGCTCTCTTCTATATCTATTATCGTTTCGATACACCCTGCCCAAGCTGGCATATGCCCTTCTTGTGTTGTGTCGGTAAGGAGCGTAGTACGTATATCTTACAGGTGTGTAATACCTTCTATAAGGTCTTGCATAGACATTACAGAAACCAACTGCCGGTCTTACAAAGAATCTATGGAAGGGTCTATATACATATCTTCTGTTGTACACATTGATAAATCCTGTATAGTGACTAAAGACGCCTCTATTGTAGAATATGTGCATTCCACCGATTCTACGAAGTCTTCCATTGTTGTACCAGATATCTACATCGCCAATTTGTGAGACACGACCATAGAAATCATAAAATATAGGGATGTTCTCTATTTGAATTACAGCTCCATAGTCATCATATTGTACAAATGGGTTATAATTGAATCCAGAGTTAAATGTGACTCCAACATTACCTATTTGCGCACCTACGCCTACATTTACTCTATTATCCATGTAGAAGTCGAACTCACCATCGGGGTAAACGGAGAACGTTACACCACCTTCCACAAAAATGAATGAATTTCCATGTCTAAAGTTTGTTGTGGTAGCTACATGGTTGATTGTTTCGGCTTGGATACTCGGTATTCCAAGAACAACCGCTGCTAAAAGGAGTACTAACTTTTTCATACTACAAGGTTTTAAGTTCTAGATGCAACTATTTACATCCACCTTGTATAACACAATCAGCGTGCCACAAATTGTAACACGCTGATTTTCAGTAATCATGACTACAGAAAATTATCGTCTATTTTATTATGAACATGGATCTTCGGTTTAATTGGTGTTCCTCTTGGGAGCAGTTTACTCCATTGGAACAGTTGTTGATCAATTGCGACTCACCATAGCCTTTTGCAGACAATCTATTTCTATCAATTCCCTTGCTTACCAACCATTCCAGTGTAGATTTAGCCCTTCTTTCGGACAATTGCATATTGTAGTCATCGTTTCCTCTGGAATCAGTATGGGATTCAATATGAATATTTAATTGTGGATACTCTTCCATTGCGTTCAAGATTTTAGCCAGCTCCACTTCTGCATCAGGTCGGATGTTGTGCTTATCAAAATCAAAATAGATAGGCTGTAAGGATAGTCGACATCCCAAATCGTCCACAGGGCAGTCAGGAGGTGTAAGCTGTAAGTTGACCTCCATACTGTCCGTACCGCTTTTGGTTTGCACCACTGTTTCGGACGGTTCATATTCTTTTTCTGTAAATGATGCCCGAACGGCATATTGATCATTGCAATCCGCCAAGGGGCCAAAGTCGTAACGTCCGTTGACATCAACAATTTTTTGTGCGACCACATCGCTATTGTTATCTAGCAATAGCACTTGGGCGCCTTGTAAGGGTGCGCCGGTCTTAGCGTCCGTTACCATCCCTTGAATGGTCACCTTACAATCCGCAGTAAATGCGAGGATATCATCGGAACTACTTCCTTGTCCACCAAATCGGTTAGAGGAAATGTAACCCATTTTACCGGTTTCATCCATTACATATCCAAAATCATCCAAATTACTGTTGATGGGTTTTTTAAGGTTGGTCACTGTAGGGTAGGGGCCTGTTTCGTTCAAGGAGACGACAAAAATATCCAAACCGCCCAGTCCGGTATGGCCATCACTGGCAAAATATAAATCTCCAGTTTTACAGATAAATGGGAACGATTCCCGCTGTTTGGTATTTATTTTTGAACCAAGATTTACGGGTTGTCCATAGTTGCCATTGCCCAAAATATCCACATACCAAATATCGGAGGCCCCTAAACTTCCATTTCTGTTGGAAGAAAAATATAGTCGGTTTTCTTCAGGGTTAAGCGCTGGATGTGCAGTAGAGTAGGAATCCTCGTTAAAAGGAAGTTCTACAACATTGCCCCATGTACCATCTTCTTGCAAACTCGCCCTGTAGATTTTAAGGGTCACTAAACGTTCCTTTCCACGCTTCTTTTTACCATTGATATAGTTGTTTCGGGTAAAATAGATGGTTTTGCCATCTTTGGTGAAGACTGCTGACGATTCGTGATACGGGGAATTGATATCGCCCTCCAATTTTTGAATGTTTTTCAGCTGACCATTTTCATCAATTTCAGCTTCGAACAGGTCTAGATAGGGAAGGCCGTTCCAATCGTGTATTTTGCTTCCTTCCGTATCGATGGAAGAAGAAGCAAACACAATTTTGTCACCATAGTAAGAGGGACCAAAATCCGACCCATTCATCCCATCGGTGATATTTTTTACTTGATACTGGTTATTTTGCGTACTCGCCAAATATTGATAGGTATCCCAATTGGGGTAGGTAGCTCCCGAGGTTTCCATATATTTTTCCATGAGGGATTTGGATTCTTCCAATTTCCCGATGGATTTTAAACTTTGGGCGGCACGGTAATAGTATTCCGATTCCACTTCGTTGGGGTAGGTGTCCACCAATTTCAAGTACCATGTAGCCGCATCGGCGTATTCACTGTTGAAATAATATGTGTCTCCTAATTTTTTGTAGACCTGAGCGGAAGAATAACCATCTTCCACAACACTTAGATATATTTTTCGTGCATCTATGTAATCAAAATTGAAGAAATCCTCGTTGGCCTTCTTAATCTTGCTTTCCTGAGCCAAACCTACTTGTAGGGTACAAATGGCAAAAAGGATATAAATAATATTCTTTGAGTTCATGGTTCTATTTTTAGAAGAATCTTGGGGTTATTACACGATCGGCTTTATTGAAAATATCAAAGCGAAGGAACACTTCGTAAGATCCATTGCTATACTGTTCGATGTTGGTCGATTGATAGTCATAACCAAATCCTGCAAAGAATCCAGGTGTTATTTGAAATCCAGCCAGGGCACTTACGGCTGCGCTCCAGCGATAGGATGCTCCAAGTGTTAGCTTTTCATTGATCAAGAAGTTGGCGGAGAGGTCCCATTGCAGTGGAGAGCCACTTACATATTTTACCAATGTTGCTGGTTTAAATTTCAAGTTTTCATTTAGGTCGAATACATAACCTGTAATGAAAAAGTAGTGCAAACGTTCTATGGCAATATCATTGGTGTTGGCATTTTGTAGGGAACTTTCATCAAAATGTGTAGTGTTCAAAAAATTGGGTACTGACAATCCTGCATAGAACCTATCGGAATTTAAGTAAAGCCCTGCACCAACCTGGGGCCTAAGCCTATTGTCCACATTCGACTGAAAAAAGGGGTCAGACTGTTCGGATAATGTAAGCCTTGTATAATCGATATCCAAAACGTCCATACCCGCTTTTAAACCAAAAGCCAATTTATAATTATATGACAGATTGATTGAATAGGAGTAATCTACAGTTATGTTTGACTCCATTGCGGGACCAATTTTGTCATAGACTATGGAAAGGCCTAGCCCCATATTATCATACAAGCCTATTGGGGAGTTTACCGTGAAGGTTCCCGTTTCAGGGGAACCATCCAATCCAACCCATTGTGTCCTACCCAAGAAGCCAAAACTCAGTACTTCCCTAGATCCTGCGTAGGCAGGATTGATTACTTGTGTATTATACATGTACTGGGTAAATTGGGGGTCCTGCTGACCATAGGAGGTTATTATGGCTGAGAGAAACGTCAATGCCACTAAGCAATGGTTCCTATTTATTTTAAGATTCGTCATCCTCATTACTATTCTTGGTTCTTTATTGTGATTTTGTTTTGGTCTTAATTGTGGTTGATATAGAGATATCCTGTATAACTTTCTTCACCTGGATTTTCTGTGCCTGTAAAGGTTAGGATATAGAAATAGGTTCCGCTTGGGAGTTCCCTATCCTGTTGCAAAGTGGCCCTTCCCTCAGAAATTCCGTAGAACAGGTTATTTCCTTGTCCATAACCGTCGGTTTCATACACCTTGACACCCCATCTGTTGAAAATCTTCAAGTTGTTGTTTGGGTAGTTTTCGATGCCTAAGATTCTGAAGAAATCATTAAATCCATCTCCGTTGGGTGTAATACCATTGAAGATCTGGAACCCTATAGCTCCACCATCTGAACACGCATTGTTTGGAATGGTAATTTCTGTTGGATCATCCTCGGTATAGCTATTATTGTCGGATAGGTCCTGAAGTTGGAAATCAAAACCGACAAGATTACCGACCACTGTAGCTTGGTTAATAAATACACCTGCATCAATATCTGTTTGCGTTAGACTATAGGAGAATTCGTAGGTCCAAGTTTCTCCGGATGACAGTATACCATCTTCATTTTCATCGCTGTTTTCTATAGGGCCGGAAATAACGCCGCCCAATAACGCATCGGTGAGTACCACATTTTCTATATTCCCAATACTACCGTTTAAAACGGTGAAGGTGAATCCGATGGTGTCAACACAGTTGTCGTTATTGCTATCCAACAACGTGGCTTGCTTTATAAGGCCAATGCCATTAAGGCCGTCACCATCACCACCATCTCCTCCTGTACTACCATCAGTGCAAGCATCGTTGGGAACAGCAATTTCTGTAGGTTCATTTTCCAAAAAGCTATCATCGTCGGAAAAATCAAACACTTCAAAGTCAAAGCCCAATGGCTCGGCAGTTACTATTGCTTGATTGAGAACAGCTCCATTGTCAATATCCTGTTGGGTAATAGCGTACAAAGCTTGGTAAGTCCACGTTTCTCCCACGGAAAGTATACCATCATTATTGATATCGGTATCATTAACTGGGCCACTTATTTCACCTTCGATCAGAGGGTCTGCCAATACCACAGTATCTAAATCTGCACCACCATTATTGGTAACGGTAAAGGTGTACAATATACTTTCCACACAGTCATCTTCATTGATATCGGCCAAAGCTCCTTCCTTGATGAGACCAATGCTGGCACTTCCTTCGTTACAGGCATCTTCAGGCACAGGAGTCCTCGTAGGGTCATCTTCCAACAAATTATCATCATCTGAAAAGTCGGATACTTCAAGTTCAAAATTGATTCGTTCTGCTGTTACTGTGGCTTGATTTATCACAGCCCCATTATCGATATCATTTTGTGTGATGGCATATAGGGCTTCATAGGTCCATGTCTCTCCTATGGATAGGATACTGTCGTTGTTCTCATCTGTACCATCTACTGGTCCTGGTATCGAACCTCCGAACAAGGGATCTTCCAAGCTTACTTCGTCAAGGTCGAATGCACCGTTGTTGGTAATGGTAAAAGTGTAGAGAATACTTTCCAAACAACCGTCACCATTAATATCGATCAAAACACCTTCCTTTATCATGGCGATACTGGCCACAGCATCGGTACAGGCATCTTCAGGCACAGGGGTTCTGGTAGGCTCGTTCTCCAGTAAATTGTCATCATCGGACAAATCAAACACCTGAAGGTCAAAATTGATTCGTTCTGCTGTGACGGTGGCCTGATTGACGACAGCCCCATTATCAATGTCATTTTGTGTAATGGCATGTATGGCTTCGTAGGTCCAAGTTTCGCCGACAGAAAGGATATTGTCGCTATTAACATCCGTACCATCTACTGGTCCTGGTATCGGACCTCCGAACAGTGGATCTTCCAAGTTTACTTCGTCAAGGTCGAAAGCTCCGTTGTTGGTAACAGTAAAGGTGTAGAGAATGCTATCTATACAACCATCACCAGTGGCATCTATCAAAACCCCTTCTTTGATCAATCCTATGCTTGCTGTCCCGTCGGTACAGGCATCATCGGGGACAGGTGTCCTAGTGGGCTCATTTTCTATAAGAGTATCGTCATCGGACAGGTCAAAAACTTGGCTATCGAAGCCTACCGGCTTTGCAATTACAGTAGCTTGATTAATTACGGCCGCATTGTCAATATCTTCTTGGGTGATGCCGTATAGGGCTTCGTAGGTCCAGGTTTCGCCAACTGAAAGAATACCATCATCATTTGTGTCAGTTCCCGCCAATGGTCCTGGTATCGGACCTCCGAACAATGGATCTTCCAAGTTTACCTCGTCCAAATCTATTCCTCCTGTATTGGTTACGGTGAAGGTGTAGAGAATACTTTCTATACAACCGTCGCCATTGTTATCTACCAATACACCCTGCTTGATCAGTCCAATCGCTGCACCGTCCGTGCAAGCGTCGTCAGGAACCGGGGTTCTTGTAGGTTCGTCCTCAAAGAGGTTGTCATCGTCTGAAAGGTCTTGCACCATGGCATCTGCTGCAGTATACCCTATTACGGTAGCTTGATTTACTACTGCCGCGTTGTCAATATCCTGTTGGGTGATGGCGTACAAGGCTTCATAGGTCCAAGATTCATTTACAGAAAGGATACCATCATTATTGACATCCGAACCATCTACTGGCCCAGGAATATTACCACCGAACAAGGGGTCTTCCAAGGTAATCTCGTCAAGGTCTGCGTTTCCGGAATTGGTAACTGTAAAGGTGTATAAAATACTTTCTAAACAACCATCTTCATTGACGTCAATAACCACACCTTCTTTAATGAGTCCTATGTTTGGTACTTGGCACTGGGTCAAGTCAACTACGGTAGGGTCATCTTCCAACAAGCTATCGTCATCAGAAAGGTCAGTAAGAATGATATCTGGTTCGTTTAATACGGTTGCACTAACTTCGGCTTGATTTATGACCGAACCGTTGGCAATATCCGATGGTTGGATTGGATATGCACTGGTAAATAGCCAGACTTCATCAGATTCCATTTGGCTATTATCATTGTCGTCACCAGCAACCAAGTCTATGGGAATACCTTCTAATAAGGGATCTGTAATGGTAATATTTTCTAGGGTTTCACCACTGATATTGGTAACTGAAAAAGTGTACAGCACAAAGTTGCACCCTGCGCCAGCATCAACATCGTTTACCGCAAAACCAGTTTTGATTAAAGCAATACCAAAATTTGCTTGACAATCGTCAAGACTTATGATTGTTGGATCGTCTTCCAAAATGCTATCATCATCAGATAAATCAGATACGGTGTTTAGAGGTTCGCCTTCCACATGGGCTGTTACCTCGGCTTGGTTAACAACTTGACCATTTAAAACATCGGATGCCGTAATATCGTAGATGGCAAAATAGGACCAGCTTTCATCTATATCCAACAAATCATTATCGTTATCGTCGCCTGAAAGATAGGTAGGTGTGTCCCCATTTAATAAAGGGTCAGCTATGGCAACATTTTGAAGTGGTTGCTCTCCTACATTGGTTACCGTAAAAGAATAGAGCACGTAGTTACAACCTGCTCCTGCATCAATATCTTCAATGGCCAGTCCCGTTTTGATTAATGCAATGTCGCCCTGACACTGAGTTAGTTCGATTACGGTTGCTTCATCTTCAGCATAGCTGTCATTATCCGATAAATCGGAAACAGATGTACCAAAACCCTGTACATCGGCCGTGACTTCGGCTTGGTTTACCACCTGGCCATTGTTTATATCTGCTGGCGTAATGTCGTACAGGACGGAGTACTGCCAGACTTCATCGGTATCCAATAAGGTATTCCCATTCGTATCTCCGGCGATGGGGCCTGCTATAGGGTCAACCCCAATAAGTGGATCGATCAGTTCCACATTTTCCAATACTTGGCCACCCTCATTGCTCACCAAAAATGTGTAGAGGACAAAATTACATCCAGGGCCAGCATCGATGTCTTCAATGGCTACACCTGTTTTTATAAGTCCAATATTGCCTTGGCAGAAGCTAAGGTCCGTTACCGTTTCATCACTATCATTTATGCCATCGTCATCCGAAAGATCAGATACCGTTACCCCTGGCTGTCCCAAAACATCAGCAACCACGTTGGCCTGGTTTGTAACAGACCCATTCACAATATCGGCTGGTTGAATGATGTAGTTGGCCCGATAGATCCAGGTTTCCCCAGGATCCATTTCGCCAATAACATTGACATCACCTTCTGCTGGACCTGCTACAAGTCCTCCCAATAAAGGGTCGGTAAGCTGAACTCCAGTGAGTATCTCCCCATTGGTACTGGTATTAATTACCGTAAAAGTGTACTCAATAATGGCGCAACCATTATCAGCTCCGGTGGCATCGCGAGCAACACCTGTTTTAATAAGTAGAATTGAAGGCACGTAAAGATCTTCGTTGGCATTATGGCGGCTAGCCACTGTCATGCCGCTTGCAACGAACACAAACACTAAGGTTACCGCAACAATGGTGTTACGTTTGATTATTGATACAAGTAGGTTTTTTGAATCATGGTTTTTCATGGGTAGAACTTTTGAGCATGCAGAACAAAATGATTTGATTTAGCAGTTGGAAATTTTCAAACTTTCAACCCGTCCGATTACTAAGGGTGTAAGTATTTCAATTTCCGGCACAAAAGAATGAAAACCATGGTTTTTTGAGGGCACCAATTGACGGATGCCCCTTTTGGATCAACGAATACCCCTTCCGATCTGACGGATGCGTTTTACAGCATCTAATCTGTAAGAATATAGGTACAAAAAGTGAAGCTATATAACATCTGTAGCAGCTTCATTAAAAAGCAAATAAGAAAATTGCGGATTACAAGTTATCCGTACAACACGATTGGATACCAACCCATTAAGATTAGAGCTTCTCCTTTAGATAGGCGGCAGTATAAGAATCCGTGTTGGCCACAATTTCTTCTGGTGTGCCTTCAACTACCAAATGGCCACCCATGGCACCACCTTCCGGCCCTAGATCGATAATGTAATCGGCACATTTAACCAATTCCATATTGTGTTCGATAACGATGATGGAATGTCCCTTTTCTATAAGCTCATCAAAGGATTTGAGCAGTTTCTTGATATCGTGAAAATGAAGTCCCGTAGTGGGCTCATCAAAGATGAAAAGTGCTTTTTCCTTCGTATGGCCCTTTACCAGAAAAGAAGCCAGTTTGATACGCTGCGCTTCACCTCCGGAAAGGGTAGAGGAGGACTGCCCCAAGGCTACATAACCCAAACCTACATCTTGCAAGGGCTTCAATTTGGTAACGATTTTATCCTGTTGATGGTTTGAAAAGTGGGCAATGGCCTCATCGATGGTCAAATTCAGGATGTCATCTATATTTTTGCCTTCAAACTGGACTTCCAAAATGTCCTTTTTGAAGCGTTTGCCACCACAGGCATCACACTCTAAATGTACATCGGCCATAAATTGCATCTCTACGGTGATTTCCCCTTCGCCCTTGCACTTTTCACATCGACCACCATCTACGTTGAACGAAAAATGTTTGGCCTGATATCCCCTAAGTTTGCTCAACTTTTGTGCAGCAAAGAGACTACGGATATCATCGTATGCCTTAATATAGGTAACAGGGTTGGAGCGCGATGAACGCCCGATGGGGTTTTGGTCTACAAACTCTACATGTTTGATATGGCTGTACTTGCCTTCCATGGCCGTAAATTGCCCCGCCTTTTCGCCATATCCTCCAATTTCTTTTAATATGGATGGATAAACTATCTTTTTCACCAAGGTACTTTTACCACTTCCCGATACACCCGTAACCACCGTCAACATATTTAATGGAAAGGTTACATCGATATTTTTAAGGTTGTTTTCCCGTGCTCCTTTTATTTGAATGTAATGTTTTGAGGTTCTGCGCTCTGTCGGAACAGGAATCTCCATCTGTCCATTCAAATATTGCGCCGTTAAAGAATCTGAGGTAAGGATACGTTCCCAATTGCCCGTAGCGACTACTTTTCCGCCCAAAGTCCCAGCTTCGGGGCCAATATCAATAATTTCGTCAGCAGCCTGCATAATGTCCTCGTCGTGCTCTACCACAATGACGGTATTCCCCAAATCACGCAGTGATTTTAGCACGCCTATCAAATTTTCGGTATCCTTGGGATGGAGCCCAATACTGGGTTCGTCCAAAATATACATGGAACCGACCAAGCTGCTCCCTAAGGAGGTGGCCAAATTGATACGCTGACTTTCCCCACCGGATAACGTATTCGATTTTCGGTTGAGGGTCAGATAGCTTAAGCCTACTTTATCCAAAAAATCCAAACGGGTAGTGATTTCCTTCAGCAATCTGCTGGCAACGGCCGTGTCGTGTTCCGATAACTGAAGTTCTTCAAAAAAAGGCATTAATTGTTTGATGGGCAGTTCGATAAGTTCCGAAATGGATTTTCCGCCCACTTTCACGTAGTCGGCTTCTTTTCGGAGCCGTTTTCCTTTACAAACGGAACACCTTGTTTTTCCGCGGTAGCGCGATAGCATCACCCGGTTCTGGATTTTATAGCTCTTTTCCTCCAGTTGCTCAAAAAACTTATGGATTCCTATAAAATGGTCGTTCCCGTCCCAAACCAATTGTTTTTGTTCCTCCGTTAGCTGAAACCATGGCTTGTGGATAGGAAAATCAAATTTATAGGCTGCGTTCACCAATTGGTCGCGGTACCAGCCCATACTATCCCCACGCCAAGGGAAAACCGCATTCTCGTAGACGGATAAGGCGGTGTTGGGAATCACCAAATCTTCATCAATACCAATTACATCACCATAGCCCTCACATTTGGGGCAGGCCCCGTAGGGATTGTTAAAACTGAACAAGTGGACATTGGGCTCCAAAAACTTCATCCCATCCAACTCAAACTGATTACTGAAGGTTTTGGTTTCTCCCGTTTGAAGGTTCTCTATGGCACATTCGCCCTTACCTTCAAAAAAGGCATTGTCCACCGCATTGGCCAATCGATTGTAGAAATCTTCATCATCTTTCACAATGATACGGTCCACGACCAAATGAAAAGTTCTGCCAATGTCCTTGGGTGCTTCGTCAATTCGAATGACCTCTCCCCGGTATTTGATTCTGGCATAACCTTGTTTGGAAAAAAGTTCAAGGGACTTGAGGGTTTCCCTATCTTCTGAAATGGTTATGGGAGCCAACAGCAGCAATTTGTCCCTTTCGTTCAATCCTTTAATGTGATTGATGACATCGGTGACCGTATGCTTTTTCACCTCTTTGCCAGAAATGGGGGAGATGGTCTTCCCGATACGGGCATACAACAGTTTCAGATAATCATAAATCTCTGTTGTGGTGCCAACCGTAGATCTTGGGTTGGTGGAATTTACTTTTTGTTCTATGGCAATGGCAGGGGCTATACCTTTAATATAGTCAACCTTGGGTTTGTCCAACTTCCCCAAAAATTGGCGTGCGTAGGAGGATAGGCTTTCCACGTACCTGCGCTGTCCTTCGGCATAAAGCGTGTCAAAAGCAAGGCTGGACTTTCCCGAACCGGATAAACCAGTGATTACCACCAATTTATTACGAGGAATAACAACATCAATATCTTTAAGGTTGTGCAGTTTGGCACCTTTTATGATAATATTTTGTTTGGGATCGACGTTTATATTGACTGCCATTTGTTAAAATTAGGGTTTCAAAGATACGATACACTGCACTTAATACGTATATTGCACCAGTTAACATATAAAAATCGTCAACTCACAACATAGATTTTTAGATCGCCTATCTATTGATCTATATTTGAAGTGTAATTAAAATCCTGATAGGCCTATACAGAATAATTACTTTTTTAAAGATTAAAAACTGAATAACTAAAGTCTTTCTTGGTAAAGGAAGGGCTGTGATTTTAACCCAAAAAAAGTAATTTGTATGGAACAGCTACAGATTAAAGACTCGATTTTAGTAAAGAATTATATTGACGGAGACGAGAAGGCTCTTGAAATACTGATCAACAGGCACAACCAACGAATCACCAGCTTTATTTACAGCAAAGTTTTGGATAGGGATGTTGCAGAGGACATCTTCCAAGACACTTTTATCAAGGTCATCAAAACCTTGAAAAAAGGACGATATAGCGAAGAAGGCAAATTTCTGCCCTGGGTGATGCGCATCGCACACAATTTGGTTATCGATCACTTCCGTAAGAACAAGCGGATGCCCAAATTCGAGGGGAGTGATGATTTCAACATCTTTTCCGTAATCCACGATGAAAAATTGAATGCCGAGAAGCAGATCATCAAAGATCAAATCGAAAGCGACCTGACCTTGTTGATCGATGAACTTCCGGACGATCAACGAGAAGTGCTCATCATGCGTATTTACAAGGATATGAGCTTTAAGGAGATATCCGAAAATACCAACGTTAGCATCAATACAGCCTTGGGTAGAATGCGTTACGCGCTCATCAATTTGAGAAAAATCGTAGAAAGGAAGAATATCGTTTTAACGAATTAATCGAGCAATACGTCGAAGCCTGCAATAATTCAATTCTAGCGTCGTTATATAATGGAAACAATTACTTACGCTAGAATATGGAAAACATTTACTCTGAAGAACAAAAATCCGTAAAAACGGTAAAAGCGAGTCAGAAAACTGTTGATTTCTTACTTAGCTTTTCAAAATCGATTCATGTAGTTGACTACAAAACGCACCAGTTTGAAGTAACATTGAATTAATTTAAGGATCAAACTGACGAAAAGAGCCGCAATTAGCGGCTCTTTTTGTTTTTATGATATTCGTTGATTACCGATTTCCGACCAATGGTCTTGGTAATAATGTCCTTTTCCAAGTCCCAGCCCCTAGCAGGCGAATACTCCCTTCCATACCAAATGATTTGTAGGTGCAAGCGATTCCAGATTTCTTCAGGGAAAAGTCGTTTGGCATCACGCTCCGTCTGTACCACATTTTTTCCATTGCTAAAGCCCCATCGGTACATGAGACGGTGGATGTGGGTATCCACGGGAAAAGCAGGAATGCCAAAAGCTTGCGATACCACCACACTTGCTGTTTTGTGTCCCACCGCGGGCAGTTCCTCCAATAAAGCAATATCACGAGGGACCTCACCATTGTATTTTTCGATCAATATTTTGGAAAGGCCATAAATCCCTTTCGATTTCATCGGGGATAAACCTACAGGTTTGATGATTTCACGAATTTCCTCCTCCGAGAGTTTCACCATATCAAATGGGTTGTCCGCCTTTGCAAACAAGAGTGGAGTAATCTGGTTTACCCTTACATCGGTACTTTGGGCGGACAATAAAACGGCAATCAACAAGGTATAGGGGTCTTTATGGTCCAATGGAATAGGTATGGTGGGGTAGAGTTCGTCCAAGGTTTTGATGGCAAAATCAACCTTTTCTTGTTTGGTCATATTTGTTTAACTTTGATAGCGAAAGTATTAAACATTAAACTTAATAGCAACGCAAATGAATATGTTAAAAGTAGGAGATAAAGTACCTGATTTTTCTGCAAAAGACCAAGACGGTAACACAATTAATCTAAGCGATTACAAGGGAAAAAAGCTGGTCGTATTTTTCTATCCCAAGGCAAATACCCCTGGTTGTACCGCAGAAGCCTGCAATCTACGCGACAATTACAAGGAACTGCAAGCTCAGGGTTACGAATTATTGGGTGTGAGTGCCGATTCGGAGAAAAAACAATCGAATTTTAAGGAGAAGTACGATTTCCCCTTTCCTTTATTGGCGGATGAAGATCATACGGTGATCAATGCCTTTGGGGTTTGGGGACCAAAAAAGTTTATGGGAAAGGAGTACGATGGTATCCACCGAACCACTTTTATTGTGGATGGTAATGGGGTTGTGGAAAACGTGATCGAGAAAGTAAAGACCAAAGACCACGCAGCACAGATTTTGGCATAGGCTTTAAAAATGTATCAAATTAAAAATACTATCTAAAAAGCTGTTTATCTGTCAGTTCGAGCACAGTCGAGAACTTAAGACACATTGATGATTAATGGGTTTTGACTAGGTTAGACCTGACAATTTAAAATAAAAAAGGCGCTACCATCAGCGCCTTTTTTACTTTATTCCTTCTCTTCCAGAACCTTTCGGGTAAACAGGTCCTTTTCCTTAATGATTTCGGCAATCCCTTCAGGAAGTTCTTTTTCCCATCCTTCATCCTTGTTGATGATTTTTTTGAGGACATCCCTCGAAAAAATATGGAGGACCTCCGGGTCGTAATCGATAATATCCATCACTTTACCATTGTACTTAAAGAATTTGTACAATTCCTTCATTCGGGGATGGACCTTAACGTTGTTGCTGGTAAGAATTTGACCAGTTTCGGGATCCTTCATAGGGTATAGGTATACCTTCAAATCCTTGAAGAACAATTTACCAAAGGCTTCCAAGATACCACCGCTCAAGTGTCGGTAATATTTTTCGTCAAAAACATCAACCAAGTTGTTCACTCCCATCGTCAAACCAATCTTGGCTTTGGTGTAATTATTAAAGTATTCTACCAATTTATAGTACTCCTGGAACTTGGATATCAACACCGTATGACCAAGGGAGCAGAGCAGCTCCGCACGGTCCATAAAGTCCTGCTCGTCAATCTCACCAGAGGCTTTTAGGTTGGACAGGGTAATCTCAAAGACCACAATGGCGTTTTCCATTTCCACCGTCTGTTCCCGAACAAAAATATCGTAGGATTTCTGGAACATGTCCATATTCACCTTGGTCACTGGCCTGAAACTACCACGAAGGGCCAAGATATTTTTCTTGTACAGCACCGCCGCAGGTAACAGGTTGTTCCCATCAGGACCGAACATTACGGCATCCGTCATATCGTTCTTGATAAGCTGTAGGCTCATCAAACGGTTATCGACATCAGCAAAGTTGGGACCTGTAAAGTTGATCATATCAATTTCCAAGGTATCATGGTCAATATGATCGTAGAGATATTTTAGAAGTTTTTTGGGCTTGTGGAATTTAAAAAAGGCCCCATAAATCAAGTTTACCCCAAGAATACCTAGTGTTTCTTGCTGTAACCTAGCTTCGTTCTGTTTAAATCGGATGTGCAGTATGATTTCGTCATATTCCTTTTGGTCGGGGTCCAGCTGAAACCTCAGACCAACCCATCCATGTCCTTTGTAACGTTTGGAAAAATCGATGGTGGCCACCGTGTTGGCGTAACTAAAGAACAAATAGTTGGGGTTGTTTTCACGGCTGATGCGTTCCTCGATTAACTGCATCTCATATTCCAGCATCTTTTTTAACCGCGATTGGGTCACATATCGTCCATCTTCTTCCACACCATAAATGGCATCACTGAACGATTTGTCATAGGCGCTCATCGCCTTTGCAATGGTTCCCGAAGCTCCACCGGCCCTAAAAAAGTGCCTGGCCGTTTCTTGTCCCGCACCAATCTCGGCAAAAGTTCCATAAATGTCCCTGTTCAAGTTGATGCGTAGGGTTTTTGCCTTTATGGACGGTATATTTTCAAAAGCATTTTCGTTGCTTGGTACGCTAGGCATATCCTATATTTTATGTGTACGGCAAAGTTACACTCTTCGTGCAATCTATTAAATAAATAAGTTATAATTTTGGTTTTAATGGACGATAAGATGACCGTTACTTTTTTGGGTACAGGAACTTCACAGGGAATTCCCATCATCGGAAGCAAACATCCCGTATGCCTAAGTACAAATCCAAAAGACAAACGTTTGCGCGTTTCCGTGCTCGTTTCGTGGAAGAATTACAATTTTGTGGTCGATTGCGGACCTGATTTTAGGCAGCAGATGCTCACCAATCCCATTGATAAGTTGGACGGCATACTGTTTACCCACGAACATGCAGACCATACCGCTGGTATCGATGATATTCGCCCCTTTTTCTTTAGACAGGGCGATATTCCCATTTATGCCCATCAACGGGTAATCGATTCCCTAAAACGCCGTTTTGATTATATTTTTGCCGATGAGGATAGATATCCTGGGGCACCCGCAGTGCAGGTCTATCCGATTGAAAAGGATAAAAACATCCCTTTGGGTGGACTAAATGTGATTCCCATTGAAGCGTACCACAACCGTTTGAAAGTGTTTGGCTTCCGTTTTGGTGAGTTCGTATACATGACCGATGTAAAAAAGGTAGAAGAGGAGGAAGTGAAAAAAATGAAAGGGGCCAAGGTATTGGTGGTGAACGCACTGCGTGTAGACCCGCACCATTCCCATTTTAGTCTGGATGAGGCCATTGCTTTCGCAAAGGAAGTTGGCGCCGACAAAACCTATTTTACGCATATTAGCCATTTGTTGGGATTTCATGACGAGGTAGAAAAAAGTCTGCCCGAAAACATACATTTGGCCTACGATAACCTACAAATTAAGATTTAAATCCATGAAGAGTAGAATTTTTCTATACCTATTTGTTTTTGCTGCCCTGTTAGCTCTTTTTCAATACGTCACAGGAAATAATATGCAAAAGGCCCTGAGCTCCGATGTTGAGCAGCTCAAAAATGAAGTGACAACATTGGAAGATTCCCTTCAGACCATGCACCTCAAAGTGCTGGACATGCAATACTTTACCTTGGAAAACAATGATGACGCCCTGGCGTACTACGACCATCTGAATTTGGAAAATCCATCACTGTACATTCAGGATAAGTTGCTGGAAACCAATGAGCAAAAAGGGGATAATCCGCTGATTCCTTACGAAGGGATGGAAAGTGACTTCAAAATCAACAAAATTAAAGTGCTGAACCATAAATGGATTTTGGCTGACTTTTCCGATGGTAAATATTGGGGCGACCTTATTATAAAATATGAGCTAAAGGACGACCTAAGTGTAGACTTTACCTTGGCCCAGCATTTACTGTATGCGCCTCAGGAATATTAGATCTTGAATCCTTTTTCCACTGCGCTCAACGTCCAAATTGGCCAAAAACTTAAATTCGTTCCTGCAGCCACTTTTTAAAGGAGAAAAAGTTTTGCTGGGAAACGCCATGGCCTACCGGGAATTCATGGTAGGTGGTGTCGATGTTTAGCTTTTTTAGGAATTCTGGGGCTTTTTCCGCCCATTCTAAAGGAATAACTTGGTCCACTTGTCCATGGGAAACATAACAATGGAGCTTACTATGGTCCTTCTGGGTATAATCATCCACTAGAATCCGTTCATTGATGTAGCCACTGAGAGCCACAACATTTTTCACTTTTTCAGGGTAGGATAAGGCCACCGCATAGCTCAAAATGGTTCCCTGACTAAAGCCTAAAAGGGTAATGTTTTCCGCATCAAGGTCATACGCTTTAATGGCCTCATCAATAAAAGCAACGATTTTTTCCCTCGATTCCTTGGCTTGATCATCATCGCTCCATTTTCCTTGTTCCGCATCAAAATTAATGGCATACCATGCATATCCAAAAGGTTCAAGGTCGTATGGCGCCTTTACGGAAATCACCATTAACTCACCAGGTAACTCGGATGCAAATGAAAATAGATCTTCTTCGTTGCTGCCGTAACCATGAAACATAAAAATGGCAGGTATGTTACCGGAAACCTTGGATGATGGACGCACCAAATGCGTAAGCGATAGTGATTTTGGGGACATGCTATTGATTTAGGATATGAAGGTAAACCATTTTTGAAAGAATGGGCCGATAAATGGCAACGGTTTTGTCTTTTCATTCAATACCTGTAAGAATCCAAAAATCCAAATCAAAAGATAAAAGGCATAGACAAAAAAGGATAAATAAACGATGCCCGAGTACGTGAGTAGAATGGCCAAGGCGTGAAACAGGATATGAATTCCAAAGGCTTGCCGAATATGAAAACGCGCGAAGCTATTTTTTGGTTCAATGTTCATGGTAATGGCAATCAAACAGCCAATAATGGTGATATAGGCCACAATTGCAGTGGTTTTTCCTGGGGTTGAATCGCTCATTACAAAGTAGTTAAATCGTTATGGATGATTCCGTATACTTTTCCCTTTAAGGAAGCGCCCACAAACATACTATTTTTGGAAGTAGAGCGGATATCTTTTGCCTCGAACACATATTCGCCTTCTGGATTGAACAGGGTAAGGCATGCTTTGGCACCTTCTTCCAATTTTGGGCTTTCTATCTGATATCGGGAGCGGCCGTTAGTGAGCAACTTTACGGTTTCATCCAAATTAAATAGTGTATTTAGGGCACCGAAGGCCGATTCCAGCCCCAAACTTCCATTTTTGGCATTGTCAAACTCCACGCGCTTGTGTTCAACATCCATGGGGACATGATCGGAAGTCACAAAATCAATGGTGCCATTTTTTAAACCTTTGATCAATGCCTTGCTATCCGATTTTGTTCGTAAAGGCGGTGAAACTTTAAAATTGGTATCGAATCCGACCAAGGTCTCATCGGAATAGAACAGGTTATGGATGGCCACACTGCAGCTCACGTCCAATCCTTTTTTCTTGGCTTCTGCGATAAGTTTTACCGAACCCGCTGTGGATATGGTGGGAATATGAAGTTTGCCCCCAGCATACTCCAGGATAAACAAATCCCGTGCAATCTGTAACTCTTCGGTCAAAGCAGGAATACCCTTTAGTCCTAGTTTTGTGGAAACTTCTCCTTCGTGGGCCACTCCTTTTCCTTTAATGTTCCCATCTTGTGGAAAGGAATAGACCAAACCATCGAAGTTTTGGGCGTACAACAAGGCAATCTTGAGTAAATTGGGATTGGAAATCTGCCTTTTGAAGTCATAAAAGGCTACGGCTCCCGCATTTTTCATATCGTATAACTCTGCCAAATCGATACCGTCCGCATTCTTGGTGAGTGTGCCCATGGGATGTAGTTTAGTGGCTTTTCCAAGGCCACGTTCCTTTAGGAACACCACATCGGAACTGGTATCCGGCACAGGATAGGTATTGGGATTGAGCACCACATCGGTAAATCCGCTTTTACCTGCCGTTAAAAGTCCGTTTGCAATGGTCTCCCGCTCCTCGTAGCCCGGCTCACCGAAGCAGACGCTGCTATCGAACCATCCCAAAGAAACATGAAGATTGGCTTTCTCCACTGTTTTTACATTCGCAGGGGCTTCCACTGAGGCGCCAATTTTTTCGATAATCCCTTTTTTGATAAGGATATCACGTTTTTTCGAGTGAAGTTCCCTATTCTCTGGGCATACAATTTTTGCAGACTTCAGCAGAATGTTCATGTAACAAATTTTTGAATGAGTACCTCTATGAGCGCCAGAAGCAACGCTAAAATAACAAACCATTTCCAATAAGCGGCAATGTCGTTTTCCGCTTTTAGGTATTCGAACAGCTCGGGGATGGAGTCCATGGTGTTCACATTTTCCAATGAGCCTAGGTCCAAGTATTTGAGCTGGCCCTCCGTTCGTGGATAGTTGAAACTTATATTTTGTAGTAGTTGTTGATTTTGTACGATTCCATAAATCCCATCTTCGGTGGGATTTTGGTCAAACGTTAACCGCACCCGGTTTGGAAAGCTTTGCTGCAATGGAATAAACTCATACCCCTCCTTAGAAACCTTCAAGATTTCGTCGTTGCCCATCTCTGCTGGGACATCAACTACCGAAGTCTCTCCAATGGTTTGATAGGGTCTGGATTGCTGTAAACTCGATTGGGCCATGTTGTAAAAGGTCGGTACAATCAGCGGTGAGTTGATGAAGTTGGAGTTCTCCAATTCCAACGGAACAGTAAAGACATAAAAACCATCATCACCGAGCAAAAATGGATTTCCTCCGTCCATAGCCAAGGCTATAGGTAGACTGGTCTGTACGTTATAATAGGCCTTAACGAAAGGGTATTGGAAATTGGTGACCCGTTGCTCAAAAACATTGCGATACAGCGGATGGTCAAAGGTAATCTGCGTTAATCGTGTTTCCGAAACCACTTTCTGGGTCAATTGTGTACCTGACCAAGCGGACAGAAGCGAATTATAGGATGCGACATCGGCAGTGCTTGCCGGCACAATGATCAGCGAACCACCTTCATTTTTAAAGGTGCGCAAAACATTTTGAAGACTATTGGGAATGGAAGTCAAGTTATCCAGCACTACCACATTTTGTTCATCCAGTACACTGTAATCCAATTGGGCCAATCCATATTTTTGAAACTCGAACTCCTCATCACGGAACAAACGGTCCAAATAGTCGCTATCCGATTCACTAATGGCCAAAACCTTTACCTTTTTCTTATCGTTGATGTTGAAATAAAAACGATTGTCATACCCCAAGGCATTGTCCATAATGCTCAGCCGTCCGTTCAGCCTTTGGTTGGCAGGAATGGTGAATTCTACTTCGGCAGAGCCATCCGAATTGAATTTTGCCGCAGTTTTGGCAATCAATTCATTGTCATTAAAAAGTGAAATGGGCAAGGGATTATCCGTTGTACCCCCACTTAAGAAAACCTTTAACGTATTTTGGTCGTTCAGTCCCTCCTGCACAAAAACGGAATCAATGGAAATATTGCCCACCTCCTTGGGCTCCATCGGTACAAAGTGGGTCCTGATGGTCGTATCCAATTGGATGTTCCCTTCGGAAATTCTTTCTTGAAAATCGGAAAGTACTATCAGGTTTTTAACGGTCCCGTTATTGGATGAAAATAGACTTTTGGCCTTTAGGCCAATCTCTTCCAAGTTCAGTTGTTTGTAGGAGTAGGGAAGGGACAACAAGGAATTTTGCACATCCGACAGTTTCACATTGGCAAAAGTTCTTTCGTTGGTGAAAAGGCTGAACGTACGCTCCCCGTCTATATTTTTTACAATATCCTGAACTGCTTTTTCCAAAAGGGAGATACCGTTGTTCTTGGCCTGCATACTAAAGGAATCATCCAAGTACACCACGGTTTCCTTTTCCTGAAGTGCGGTATTCGAAGAAGAGAATGGTTGTGCAAACGCCAAAATGATAGCCGCCAACAACAATAGACGGGTGAACAGTAGCAACCATTTTTTAAGGGTATTGCTCTTTCTTGATTCCGAAACTACCTTTTGCAGCATGGCTACATTGGTAAAAGGTGTTTTGGTAAAGCGACGTAATTGGAATAAATGGATTAAAATGGGTATGATTAGAAGAAAAAGTGCCCAAAGAATTTCTGGATGTTTAAACTGCATTCCCATCATTGCTTGGTCAAAGATAGGCATTAAAACATTCCGAATTCAAACTTCGCTAACCAATGACCGATTAACAATTAAAAATTTACTGTCATTTTGAGCGCAGCAAAGAATTTCTTTCTGACACGAATTTCACGAATATTATCGATTGTCATTTCCAGCGCCCGCCCCTGGCAGGCAGGCAGTGGAGAAATCTATTTTGAAGAAGGGTTGAATCAACAAAAAAAGAAATAATCCAGCATCGGGGATTGTTGCAAGTCAGAAAAATAGCTTCGAATCTCTTTTTGGGCCAGTTCGTTAGCCACGGTGATGATGCTCTGCGGGTTGTTGAGTCCCTGCAAGGCCTCAAAATGGACCAAGCGCTTACCATAGATTTTCTTGCCGATTTTCTTGGGGTTATCGCATAACCAAACAAATTCCAGATTTCTTTTTTTAAGGCCTTTGGCAATCTTTTTCCCTTTGAATCCGGCTCCCCAGACCACTAAAGGTCGTTTTGGATCATAATTGAGCTTTAAAAAGTAGTGCAGTTTGATGTCCAAAAAGTAATTCTGGGCGTAGTGTTCATGGGTACGCGAGGTGCGCGTATCGTAATCGCGCCATAGATGTAGCACTTGGTCACAGGGAATGATGGCGAATCCCTGTTCATAAAAACGAAACGTAAGGTCGTAATCTTCGGGGTAGCGGTTGGGCTCAAAACCCTGACATTGCTCAAAGTCCTCCCGATATGTCATCCAACAAGGGGAGGGAATCACGCATTCCTTGTAGAGTTCATCAAAATTGGTCCCCGTAGCGGTCAACGTGTTCAGCCATGTTTCATAACGTTCGTATCCATTGCTGATGCCCCTATCCGAAAAATAGTTGACTTGCCCCACAGCAACGTGTCCAGCTCCGTGTTTTTGCAATGAATTTACCATGACTTCCAAACGATGGGGTTTCATGATGTCATCAGAATCCATACGGGTTATAAAATCACCTTGGCACTGGGCATAGCCTGTTTGTAGCGCGGGAATGATACCGTTTCCCTTGTTTTGATATAGTTTGATTCGCTCATCCTGTTGTGCATAGGAGCTAAGGATATCAAAACTTTCATCAGTGGAATGGTCGTTGACAGCCAGCACTTCTAAATCCCTATAAGTTTGGTTACGGATGGAATCCAAACATTCAGGAAGAAAATTTGACGTGTTTTTAAAGGGAATTATGATGCTGACTTTGCCATTTTGCATGTTCAAAGCTAACTAAATTCCATTTCGTAGTGCAATAAAGGAAAGTCTATTAAGGTTGACCTAGGGTTTGTTCAATGGCATTTTTCACCATACGCTCCATAATCGAGTAACCTTCCTTGGTCACATGGACTTCATCCGTAGTCAATGCTGAAGGCAGTCCATTTCTGTCGTCCGCCATTTTCGAAAAATAATCCAAATACATAACTCCTTGAGATCCTGCCATGGCTTTGAGCATGCTGTTGAGCTTGGGTATTTTGATGTTGGGCTGTAAACCCGGCCTCCATGGATAGTCAAAAGCAGGAAGTACGGAACAAACAATGGGCTTGATACCGTTGGCCTTTGCCAATTCTACCATGGATAGGATATTGTCGTGGATTTGCTCCAAGGTCATCGGCCCAGTATTGCCCGCAATATCGTTGGTGCCTGCCAAAATTACTACTGCTTTCGGGTGTAGATCAATAACATCCTGACGGAAACGCAGCAACATCTGTGGAGTAGTTTGACCACCAATGCCACGATTCACATACGGATTTTCTTCAAAAAAATCAGGGTTGGCATCCTTCCACATTTCGGTAATGGAATTGCCCATAAAAACCACACGGTTTTCCCCATCCGTAGGAGCGGCAAGTTCGGTATTTGCGGTTTGATACTTTTCCAAATTGGGCCAATCTTGGGCATTGATTTTTGAAGCGCTCGACAGTCCTAAGAATGATAACATGATACAGAATAGCGTATGTTTTTTCACAGGTGTTGGGTTTTGTTAAAAATAGAGAATAATCATCGTATCAAAAGCATAAATAAAATGAAAAATAGCACGACTGTAGCCAGTACGGCGTAAAACATAGCTCTTTTTTCCTTTTCCCTTTGAATGAACATCTTTTTACGAATTCGTACTATATCACGTCGACTAGCCTTTTTAAAATGTAACTCTGTGACGCTTTTGGTGCCATAAACATCACTTTTAGATTTTAACTTTCTTTTTTTTAGCATGTTTCTGTTAGCCTTTAGGCTTTTAATCGCATGCATCATACTTCCTTCTCCCCCCATAATTAGAATATTTACCTTATAAGTAGTCTTTTATGGGAAATTGTTACAATAAAATCAAGTTTGTTGATTATTTTTCAATAAAAAAGCGGTGTGACTTAAAATATCACACCGCTTTTAAATACTTTATTATGTTTTGAATTAATATTTCGCGCTCTTTCCGTTGGCTTGGGTACGCAAAATAAACGCCCTAATATCTTCATTGGCCGTTTTTAAATCCTCTTTTCTCAAATACATCATATGTCCGGAGCGATACCCTTTAAACTCAAAGCGGTCCTTCATTCTACCGCTTGGGTCTACCTGGGACATGGTGTATTTGGCGGCAAAGTAGGTACAGGCACCATCATAATACCCAGACTGCACTAAAACGTTCAAATAAGGGTTCTGGGCCATTGCTTGGCGCAAATTGTCCCGAACATTGTCATTGCTATCATCCCAAGGCCGAACAGGACCGAACATATTGTATTTGATATCCGTTTTGAATCCCAACTCTTCCTGTAAATAATAGTTGATGGCAGGAGTGAAGCTATGCAACCAAGACGTCAACTCTGGCGAGTAATCCGGACTTGTCCCCGCCAGTGTTTTGTCGATACCCAAATAGCGGCTATCCAGACGTCCCACGGTGTAACCACCTTTATCCCGCATCAAAGCCTTCCAGAAAAATTGTGTGGGCACATCCAAGTTGTGATCAATGATATCTTTTGAACTTAATCCAGAATATCTGGCCATTTTATCGGCGATGGCCTTACGTTCCGAATCTGGAATAAAGCCACCTTTGGCGATGGCAGGCAACAATTCGTTGATGGTAAATTCTTCTACCTCTGGCAGTACTTCGAGCAGGTCTTTGCTTTGTAAATCGGATGGCAGTGCCTTGTGATGCCATGCTGCAGCTGCAAAATAAGGCAGGTTCAAGGCACTGGAAACAGGGTCATTGTCACGGAACACTTTGTAATCTGCAGGAGACACCATGATCACACCATTTAAGTACATCCACTGTTGGTTCTGCAGTGCCAACGAAAGTCCCATGACACGTGTACCTCCATAGCTTTCGCCCACGATATATTTAGGGGAACGCCATCTGTTATTTCGTGTAACGAAGGTATTAAGCCATTCGGCCAAGTATTTGGTGTCCGCATTGATTCCGAAGAATTTTTCGCGGTCCACCTCTTTCCCTGTTTCGGGAATGGTTCGTGAATATCCTGTATTTGCCGGATTTACGTAAACAATATCGGTAACATCCAAAACGGAATAAGGGTTCTCTTTAACTCCGTAGGGCTGCACGGGATAACCTTCATCATCGATTTTAAGGATACGTGGACCGGTGTAGGCCAAGTGCATCCAAACCGAGCCGGAACCGGGACCACCATTAAAGGAAATCAACAAAGGACGTGACGCCCTATCCCGGACATCGTTTTTCGTATAATACGTGTAATGCAATGCAGCGATGGGTTTTCCCATTTCGTCCCAAACAGGTTGGGTACCCGTGGTGGCTGTGTAATTGATTCGCGCACCATTAATGGTTACGGAATGTTGTGTGGTAATCGTAGTGTCGACAGGAATTTTTCGTTCTTGCGCAAAGGCCATTGATGTGCAAAGCACAAGGCCTAATAGTAAGCATTTTTTCATATGAATTGGTTGAATTAGTCTTGTTTATAAAAATAGGGAATTTGGGTTATAAGACCATCCTTGTAAAACCAAAAAAACGGTTAACGTTAAATTCATCAAGCTGAAACATTGAATTCCACTTAAGTTTACATAGTAACCTTATGTTAAAAGTAACTTAAAACAATGTATATTTTCAGATAATCCTATCCTAAACAAGGGTGTTTAGTTTTACCCCAACAACATTAATAACATTAAAACTGAACACTTATGAAAATGAACAGATTATTTTTAGGACTAGTTATTATGTCCTTGGTTTCTTTTGGACTCACCAGTTGTGAAGGTGAGGATGGAAGAGACGGTATTGATGGCACCGATGGCATTGACGGCCAAGATGGGGTGGATGGAGAGGACGGAGAGGACTTAACCCTTGAAGACCTTACACCTTTGACCAGCTCCGTGGTTCCCAATAACGTATTTGAATTTAAAGGTGCTTTTGCAGGTACCGCCCAGTTGGAGATGATCATGACTTCGGCCGATATTCTGCCATCTGATTCCACATTTGTTTTTGGAGCCTACACCGATGGTGCCGCCCTTTATCCTTATGAAGATGGTACCTTCGCCTTGGTCAATAATTTGGAGGCCGATTATTCCATTGCTAGGATTAGGGTCAATTCCGACCTACGCCCAATGGAAGGAGATTACATCGTGAATGCTACAGCTACTGCATTCACCGCTCAATGTTCCGGTTCTTCGATTACGATGGAAGAGCATGGATTTGGACCGCTTTACCTTTCTGGGGGTGAATGGGGCGGAAATGCCAAAGGAGTATACAAAATCAACCCGTTCCGATCTCCCGATGATAGGGTAGAAGCTGAGCGTTTGCCAGCCTTGGGAGAATGGTCGACCGAAAATGCCGTTGCCATTGGTAAAAACGCTTACCCCGGTCAAACTGTAGTTTTTATGGGCGATGATGATAGCCAAAACGAATACCCATCTGCACACTTCGGAATGTATGTTGGAGGTTTGGGCGACCTTAACAGCGGAAAGCTGTATGTGCTTAGAGGAAAGAACACTGCAGAGACTGGCATAGGTGAAGGCGGACAAAAATTTGAAATGGGTATGGCCCAAGACATCGAGTATGATGTGGAATGGGTAGAAATGACCGAAAGAACCTTGGAAGAACTGAACCAAGAGGCAATTGATTCCGTTGCCATCGGATTTCAGCGTATAGAGGATATCGATTGGAGAAGAGGCTCAGCAGAAAACAACAGAACGGTTTTCTTTAACGCAACAGGGCGAATCCGTTCCAACAACCCAGATTTGGCCAGCAGAGGAACATCATTTGGAAGGGTATATAAATTGGAACTCAATCCCGATAACCCAACTGGAGATGCCAAACTTACCGTAGTGATAGATGGTGACTTGGAGGGTGGAAAAGGAGATGGGATGCACTCTCCCGACAACATAGTAGTTACCGAAAATTACGTTTACGTGCAAGAAGACCCGAATGGCTATGCTTCTTTGAACTCCGATATTCAAGGGTATGCCAAACTATGGCAATATGATATCATGAGCGGAAATTTCACAGAAGTGATGGAGTGTAACCAAGCTGCCGCTGCCCAATTGGGCATTGGTAACATAGATGACTACTGGGAAATTACTGGTATGATCGATGTTACCGACATCATTGGGGCTGCCGAACCCACCTTTATTTGTGGTGCACAGGTACACGGATGGTCATACGACAGCAGCAATCCGGCCACTTTCCGCGCCGATGGTGCCAAGTTCGTGGACCCGACGGCCATTGATGAAGGAGCAGCTTCTTTGGAAGGTTCCTTCTTGTTCAAAATTACTGGATTGCCTAGGTAAGACGACCGTAATAGAAATTTTTAAAGGGTTCCCTGTCAAAAGGGAGCCTTTTTCTTCATTTTTAAAACTATTGGATAATGAGATTCCCCACCTATTTTTTCACGGGTATATGTGTTCTTTTTTTGAGTTTCGTCTCTTGCAAACAGCAAAACCCACCCAAAAAACAGACCAGTGCCAATGCTGAATCCATGTTCAACGAAGAAATCAGGAACCACTATTTTGTAACACTGGACAGTGCCGCATACTACATGCAAAAATTGGATACTTCGGCTTCCTTGGCGCACAATAGGGCATGTTTTTTAAAGAGCAGGGAATGGTACAAAAGGGCGGAGCCTATGATGATTGCCTATGATTATCAGAACTACCTCTCCATGAACGCCCCAAACCTCCTCAAAATTGAGATAGATGATTATACGGACATAAAAAAATTGAGCCCAAGGAGTTTTCAGGTATTGGAAGAATTGTTGTTTGCCGAAGTGGAGGTGCCCATGCAAGAGCTACAATTGGTGCTCGATTATCTTCAGGTGCGTATTCCCTATATCCGCAGAAACCACATCATTTATACCCAACGAGACAGACATCACCTAAAAATGATACGGGATGCCATTGTCAACGTTGCAACCAAAGGCATTACGGGATTTGATTCCCCCATGTTGTCGAACTCCCTGAACGAAGCCATCTATAACTACGAAACCATTGCAAAGGTGATTTCCATTTATCAGGAAGCATTTAAGAGTCCAGATTTATACCATCAATGGACCATGGAAATTGAAGCAACCATTAATAGTTTAAAAGCGAGCACTTTTGATGATTTTGACAGGTATGGCTTCATTAAAAATCATACCAACAAACAATTGGAACTTGTTAACCAAACCGCAACCGATTGGGGAATAGCGTTAAATACTTCCCGTTCGCTAAACTCCACGGCCAACAACCTTTTCAGCAGGGACTTTTTTAATATGGACCAATTTACCATCCAAGGTTCCCCAGCCATTACCGATGAGCGAATTGCCCTTGGAAAAAAACTCTTTAACGACCCCTCCCTTTCCAGTACGGGAGCCATGAGCTGCGCTACCTGTCATTTGGAAAGCAAAGCATTTACAGATGGACACAAAAAGGGCTTGGGGATAGACGGCATCGAACTCCAACGCAATACGCCCACCCTTACCTACGCGGTGTATCAGCGCAGCCTTTTTTATGATGGAAGGGCAGATGGATTGGAAGATCAGATCGTGAACGTGGTCAACAATGAAAATGAATTCCATTTAGATTTGAATACAGTGGAGCAAAGAATCAAGGAGGACGATGTGTACGCTTCATCTTTTGACGAGTTGTACGATGGTGAGGTAACCAACCAAAATGTGAGGCACGCCATCGCCACCTACATCCGAAGTTTGGCCCCTTTCGATTCCAGATTTGACAAGAACATGCAAGGATCGGAAAATACCCTCACTTCCGAAGAGAAATTGGGATTCAATCTCTTTATGGGAAAAGCAGCCTGTGCCACTTGTCATTTTCCTCCAGCCTTCAATGGTACGGTGCCCCCAAAATATATGGAAACCGAATTCGAGAATTTGGGCGTACCAAAAAATGCTGATTTTGACCACCCTATTTTGGATGACGACCCGGGACAATTCCATCCTTATGAGGTAGAGGAAAAAAGGAACTTCTTTAAAACTTCGACGGTGAGAAACGTGGCATTGACAGGTCCCTACATGCACAATGGCGTATACGAGAGCTTGGAAGAAGTAGTCCAATTTTATAATGTTGGTGGAGGTCAGGGAATGGGACTGGAGGTGCCTTATCAAACATTGCCACCAGATTCGTTGCACTTGACCGACAAGGAACAAAAGGCATTGGTAGCATTTATGCAGTCTCTAACAGATGCACGGTTTCTGAACGAAAAATAGTCGAATTGTACTTCAAATTTGTGATTTGCCCAACACAAGGCCTAATTCTGGATGCAAAGTGCTTTTCAATGTGTACATTTAAGAACCTTCTTAAATCGGTTGAACATGAAAAACATAACACGAAGAAACTTTAACAGCCTCACCGCAAAAGGAATCGGCGGAGCCGCTTTGCTATCAACCGCTCCATTTGCCTGCGCCATGGGCGTCAATCAGGAAAAGGAGAAATTGGGCATTGCGCTGGTTGGATTGGGAAGTTATAGCACCTATCAACTGGCACCTGCCTTACAAGATACACAACATTGCTATTTGGCAGGAATTGTAACGGGAACTCCGGCCAAAGAAAAAATCTGGGCCGAAAAGTATGGAATCCCGAAAAGGAATATCTACAATTATCAGAATTTTGATGATATCGCCAACAACGAGGATATTGATGTAGTGTACGTAGTGCTCCCCAATAGTATGCATGCTGAATTCAGTATTCGGGCGGCCCAGGCCGGTAAGCACGTAATTTGCGAAAAGCCTATGGGAATTAGCGTTGCCGAATGTGATGCAATCATTGATGCCTGCAAGGACGCGGGCGTAAAACTAGGTATGGGCTATCGCCTGCATTCCGAACCGTATACCCAACAGGTTAAGGAATTTGTTCGTGAAAAGACCTTTGGCGATGTGTTGTTTGTGTCGGCCGATGCTGCCTACCGCTCAACTGGCAATCCAGACCAGTGGCGCTTGGACCGTTCACTTTCCGGTGGGGGTGCGTTGGTGAATATGGGTGTTTATGCCATTCAGAGTACTATTTATGGTACGGGAGAGAATCCCATATCGGTAGCTGCACAGGAATTTAGTACCCGTCCCGATTATTTTAAGGATACCGACGAAACCATAACGGCACAGTTCAAGTTCCCGAGCGGAGCTGTGGGCAATATTTCCACATCCCATAATTTTAATGCAAACGCCATGTATGTTTCAGGTTCTTCAGGATGGTTTCGACTACAGCCGGCCAATAACTACGGTCCGCTGAGTGGTGAAACTTCGAGGGGAGATGTCATTAAATTTCCTTATGAGAGTCAACAAAAATTGCAAATGGACGATTTTGCACGCCATGTGTTGTTTGGAGAGTCCAATAAAGCCCCTGGTGAAATGGGAAAACGCGATATGATGATCGTGGAGGCCATTTACCGGTCCATTGCCGATGACGGAGCAACAATTGCCTTGGATTTTGAGCCTGGTTTTGGGTTTGAGTCAAATTGATATTTTCATGGGATACGCTCTTTTATCATTGAAGAATTAGGTTTAATTCGCTAAAAACCAGTACTTAAAACAAAAAAAGAAAGGAATTTTAACATAGTGATCGGTTGAATTTTGTTTTTTTGTAATCACAAATCTTACACATTATGAAAAAACTTATCATACCTACGTTGGTTCTTCTTGTCATGGGATGTGACAAGGAAGATACCACACCGGACACTACACCGGACGCAGCTGTTAACACCCTTACGGAGTATGTCTTGGTCAACAAAATATTCCAGGATGTGGGCAATAGTAATGGAGACGCCATTTTGGATGCCGAGAACAGTGCTGGAAGTTCAGCAGCGAAAACAACGCCAAATACGACATCACAAGTGGAGATAACCGTTTCCCCTGCTGATTTTGTTAATTTTCCTAAAACAATTACCGTCGATTTCAAGGATGGCACCTTAGGCCAAGACGGTGTTCTTCGCAAAGGAGTGGTGAGCATCGTTTCCACAAATTGGTATGGAGCGCCAGGAAGTAAACACACAGCTACTTTTGATTCCTATTACCATAACGATTACAAGGTTGAAGGTACCCATGTGGTTGAAAATTTGGGCGCAAATGCAGATGGATACTTGGAATACAGTGTGGAAATTGCCGATGGAAAGATCACCACTAAAACGGGGGATGTCATTCAATATGAAGAAGATTCAAAGCGAACATGGATTTCGGGCAGTCAAACACCTTTGAACATTTGGGATGATGAATATTTGCTGGATGGACTGCAAATGGGAATCAGCTCGTCCGGATTGGATTATTCGTTGAGCACTATTGAACCCTTGCACTTTGTTCTAGTGCCACGTGGCGTAAAATCTGGGGTTTTGAGCGTTGAATTGGGCGATATCAAAGATATCGAACTGAACTACACGAACTCTACCATTACGATTTTGGGTACCACATACCCTTTCACCAAATAAAACATCAGATATAGAAGCCTGCTGGGGAGTCGGCAGGCTTTTTTAGTTTTAAGGCATCAGCCCTTAAGTATCTTGATGCTTAGGATTAGAATTTCTCAAAAACCCCCAATCCGAATAACGCAAAATCATATTTTACGGGGTCGTTCGCATCGAGCTTTCTGAGATTCTTGTCCAGTTCCAACAAGGCTTTGGCATCGTTCTGTTTGCGTTTGAGCAGTTTTAGTTTGCGTGCTACATTGCCCGAATGCACATCCAAAGGACAGGAGAGTTTAGCCGGTTCAATATCCTTCCATAACCCAAAATCTACACCAGTGCTGTTGTTCCGCACCATCCAGCGCAAAAACATATTGAGGCGTTTGGCGGCAGAGCCTTTATTTGGGTCGGAGACATGTTTTTGGGTTCGTTGTTCATGGGGCAGTTCAAAAAACACCTCCTTGAATTTTGAAATGGCCGGTTGCATGGAATTTTTGGTCTGGTGGCGGGTAAAAACGGTTTCCAATCCACCATGATTTGAATAGATATTGCGCAAACTGGTTACAAAGTAACCAAGGTCAACGCTATTGAACGTACGATGGACAAAAGGGGAGAGGTGCTCCAAATCCTTTCCGGAATGGTTCATGATAAAATCGTGGGGCGTATGGCCCATCAATTCCATCAATCTTGTAGCATTATTGATGATGCTTTTGCGGTTGCCCCAAGCAATCGTCGCCGTTAAAAAAGCACTGATCTCTATATCTTTTTTTTGGGTAAACCTGTGGGGAACCTGCAAAGGGTCATCCTCTAAAAATCGAGGATGGTTATATTCCTCCACTTTGGCATCCAAAAATTCCTTGAGCTCCGCTTTGGTCATATCAATCCTTGGAAACAATCAAACCATCCACCATAGTGAGCTTTCGGTCGGCCATATCGGCTAATTCCATATTATGGGTCACCAGTACAAAGGTTTGCCCAAACTCATCACGCAGTTTAAAGAATAGCTGGTGCAGATTGTCCGCACTTTCTGAATCCAGATTTCCGCTAGGCTCATCGGCCAAAACCACGGAGGGATTGTTCATCAAGGAACGGGCTACGGCCACGCGCTGTTGCTCGCCACCCGATAGGGCATTGGGCTTATGGTGATAACGATCTTTCAATCCTAAAAAATCCAGTAATTCCTTCGCGCGCTGTTCCGCCTCTGCTTTTGGTGTTTTTTTAATAAAGGCTGGAATGCAGACATTTTCTAGTGCAGTAAATTCGGGCAATAACTGGTGAAATTGAAAGATAAAACCAATGTGCTCATTCCGAAATTGCGCCAAAGCCTTATCATTGAGTTGGTTCACGTCGGTATCGTTGATCAATAACGTACTTTCTCCCTTATTCGTCGGTGTGTCCAAGGTGCCCAAAATTTGCAACAACGTGGTTTTCCCTGCGCCGGAGGCTCCGACTATCGAAACTACCTCTCCTTTTTGTATGTCCAGATTTACCCCTTGCAATACCTTGAGATCTCCGTAACTTTTTTGAATATTTGTGGCCTTTATCATATGTTCATCTTGGATGGTCGAAGATAAGGATTACTGTCGTATCACAAAGACGGTATTTTCAGCATATGAATGTATCACTTGTAAGGTTTTTTGAATGGAGCAATAGGATTTCTTAAGAAATAGTTCCCAGAACGACCTTTTATAAAACCTTCATCTTATTTATAAACCATTTTAAGTAAAGGGTTTAGGTATTATTTCGACCAATCATTCCATAAATATTTGTTAGAATGTGTTTTCCACGACAAATATTGTTTAACTTTGAATCAAAATGAATAAACAAAATAACAACGAATTGGAGACCGCAATTTTTGCAGGTGGATGTTTTTGGTGCACAGAAGCTGTTTTTCAACGATTGAATGGAGTCGAGGAAGTAGTCTCCGGCTACACGGGTGGGACTATCAAGAACCCGGCCTACAGGGAAATCTGCACGGGTCGGACTGGTCATGCCGAAGGGGTAAAAATTACCTTTAACCCAGAAAAAATATCTTATCCTGAACTTTTGGAAGTTTTTTTTGCTACGCACGACCCAACTACGTTGAACAGGCAGGGCAATGATGTGGGCACCCAATATCGTAGTGAAATTTTTTACACATCCCCGGAACAAAAACAATTGGCAGAAGATTTTATCCAATTACTGGAAAAGGAAAATATATTTTCTTCACCCATTGTGACGGCCATATCCGAAGCAAAACCTTTTTATTTGGCCGAGGAAGAGCATCATAATTATTACAACGAAAATCGGCAGCAACCTTATTGCCAATTTATAATTGATCCAAAGATCAAAAAACTGAACAACCATTTTTCAAAAAAGCTAAAGCATGGCACCGTATAGGAACCTCGAGGAATACAATATTGAAATCACCAACGAGGTGAAGGAACATTTTACCAAAATTGTTGAAGACATTGGAGAGGATGTCACCCGGGAAGGACTGCTAAAAACCCCTGAGCGTGCCGCAAAAGCTATGCTTTTTTTGACCCAAGGTTACAAACAAGACCCACAAGAAATTCTCAAAGGCGCCATGTTTGCAGAGGATTATGACGACATGGTGATTATTAAGGATATTGAATTGTATTCCCTCTGCGAGCATCATATGCTTCCCTTTTTCGGCAAGGCCCATATAGCTTATATTCCCAACGGTCATATTGTAGGCTTGAGTAAAATTCCCCGCATTGTGGATGTGTTCGCCCGAAGGCTTCAAGTGCAGGAACGTTTAACACACGATATCCTGGAATGTATCAACACTACCCTAAAACCTAAAGGTGTGGCAGTGGTCATTGAGGCTTCGCATATGTGCATGATGATGCGCGGTGTGCAAAAACAAAATTCGGTTACCACAACATCCGGATTCCGTGGCCAATTCGAAAAAATTGAGACCCGTAACGAATTTTTGAAGCTGGTAAGCTCCGATTTGTCCTAAACTACTTTTCCAATTAAGCGGGAATTGCTATTTTTCCCGTATGTCAGAAGAAAAAAATCATAAGTACCGCAACTTGTTTTTAGGGTTGCTGTTCGATGCCATTGGTATGCTATCTTTTGTAATCCCTGGGATAGGCGAGTTTTCCGATGTCATTTGGGCACCTGTTGCCGGGTGGCTTATGACCCGATTGTACAAGGGCCGGGTAGGGCAGGCTGCCGGTTTGATTACTTTCGCCGAAGAGCTGGTTCCCGGTATGGATATTATCCCCACGTTTACGCTGACTTGGATATACACCTATCTATTGAGCAAAAAAAAGAGTGCCAAAACGTAATTTGGCACTCCATTTTTAAACCAATTATTTTTCGGTTATTACTCGATTGTAATTTGGAACGTTTCAGTAAAATCTGTTTCGCCTCCAGCATCGGCCAATGTTCCATCGTTGGGTTTTTTGGGCTCATGCACTAAGGTTACGGCCAAGGTTGCATTTCCAGCATCGCCGGTTTCCAAAGTAAACGCCAATCCCAAAGGATTTCCGTCGCCGTCCACATCATCATAAGTGATATCCGTGATATTTCCGGTAGGGATATAAAACACTTGGTGTTCATCATCCTCTTCCTCTACTTCTTCCGTAATGTCTTCGGCCGGAGAATCGGTCTCGTCCAAAAATACTACTGACCCACTGTAAGAGGTGTTGGCAGCCAAGTTTCCTGAAACAGTGACCACAGGGGCATTGGGTCCGTCACCGTCCAAATCTTGAGATTGAAGGGTGATTGTAGTTCCACCGCCCGGAGCAACCAAAGAAACCGTCATGGTAGTTATGGTCTCTTCTTCGTTGATTTGCTCCGGTGCATTATCGTCATCAGAGCAGGCTACAAATGTTAGTCCGATAAAAGCGAATAATAAAAGTGATTTGATTGTTTTCATTTTAAGTTTAATTAAATTAATAATTGAGCTTTAGTTGTAATGTAAAGTTTCGACCCAAATCGTCGGCGAAGAATCGCTGACGGTTTAGGTAGTCCCTATAATTTGTGTTTAAAAGATTGCTTATGGCCAAAGTGGTGGTCAACTTGGTTTTATTGGAAAACGGAAATTCCATTTTTGATCGGAATCCCAATAGGTGATAAGCCTCTGGAGCCGTATTGATTTCCAAAACCACATCTTCTTGTTGTTGGGGAGAAAACACCGTTATGTTGTCCGGTGTCTCGTTTTGACGAAATACATATTGACTTTCCAGCGAGGCTTCAAAACCATTCCATTCAGGCATGGAAAAGGTGATTGAATTTCTCCAATTGGCTGCAGGAATATTGATCAAAGCGGTTTCGGTATCCGTATCCTGTCCCTTCACCAAGGAGAACTTATGTTCCGTGATCCAATGGTCGGTCCAATTGGAATACGCCGAAAAGTCAACACCCAAAAGTCGAGCACTGGTTTGGCGGTATTCCCAAACTGGAAATGAGCCACGAACCGTAAATTCAACCCCTGTCGGTTCTAAAACAATAAAGTTTTGAACCCAGTTGGCATAAGGCTCCAATAGAATACCCCAAGTTGAAAAATCCTTTTCCAAGGTAGTGGTAATCTTGTGCGACGTTTCGTTTTCGATACGCAAATCCCCTAGCTCTATCCTGGCAGCGGAGTGGTGCAACCCATCACTAAAAAGTTCGGATGGATTGGGTGCCCGCTGTGCCAAGGCATAGTTCAATTTTAACTGCAGGCCATTTGTGGTCAGGTATTTTCCGCCAACCGTCGTTGAAAAATTATGGTAATCCAAAACTGGATTCACCAATAACTGAGTGCCTAAATCCTCAACGACCAAGTCTTGAAATTCCTCATCGTATCCACGTTCTTCCCAACGGGAGGTGCGATAAAACTTTTGAGCATCTATCTTGTTGTAATCGTATCGGATTCCAGCATCCAACAATAATTGGTTGGTAACGCGATATTCACCTATCAAAAAGCTGCCAAAGTCAACTTTTTCATAATCGGGAATCAATCGGCGCACTCCGGTATCTGGATTCGCAAAATTATCTTGATACCTGCCCATAAGACCTACAAGAATGTTGATGTCGTCCTTAGTATCCCATTTGAAATCCGTGGACAGCGTATGTGTGGTCAGTTCCAAATCAATGGATGGAATATTGTCCCTTTCACCTCTTCGGATGTCATACTCAAACCTTCGGTTACTTTGAAAATCGTACTGTACGTTCAACTTTCCAAGACCCTCAAAGCGTTTGTAAAACTTAAGCTTTCCCAAATGATGGGTCACTTTTTGTCGAGGGTTTTGAAGGTCATAGGTAAAAGGTCTTATGATGGTAGGTTCCCCACTATTGATACTTCGTATCAAATCGTCCACGTTTCCAATATGCGAGGCCCTTAAAATGGCAATTTCCGTATTAAAATAGGAATACCGGGCATCCCATCCCCAAGAAAACAGATGTTTCCCCAATTGGAGGGAAGCTGCAATTTCTTGGACACCCGTATTGGACAGCACATAGTCGGGCGCTTCGTGGTCTCCCAAACGTTTATAGGAACCCTGCCCTTTGATGAACCATCCGTTCGCGTAAGACTTCGTCAACTCGGACACGATATTTCCGCCCCTTCCGTTGGACACACCACTGAGTATGGTTTTTCCATAAATACTGTCGCGCAGGGGAATTCGGGCTTGCTCCGCTACAATGACACCGCCTATGGCATCACCGCCATACTGAAGGGCTGAGGCACCTTTGATGACGGAAACCGAGCCTGCGGAATTGATGTCAAGGGTAGGAGCGTGTTCTGCTCCCCATTCCATATCCTGCATCCGAACACCATCGTTCAACACCAAAACACGACTGCCATTTAACCCATGGATGGCCGGTTTTACAATATTGGCGCCTGTGTTCAAGGACGAAACCCCGCCCAATTCCTTTAAGGCATCCCCCAAATTGCCGGCACTATAGTTTTCCAACATATCTAGGTTAAGTGTTTCCTCCTGGGCGGAATTGGTCTTGTCGCGAATAATGTTTCCCACCACTTTGACTTCGTCCAATTCTTCCAAGTGATGCTCCAATTTCACTTCGATTTTCGTATCCCCGTCGACCCTAACGTTCATCAAAATGGTCGAACATTCAGGATGTGACACCTCTAGTGTGTAGGTACCCGAACAGAGATTGGAAAATGTAAACGCACCATTGGCAGCCGTTGTCACCTCAGTCTTGGTTTCAAGGATTAAAAGTGATGCACCCTCCAAAGGTGTTTTTTGATGATAATCCATGACCTGTCCAGACAGTGTATCATCACACTGTTGGGAAATACCAAAAACCGGGAAAAACGAAATAAACGCAATGATAGCCATTGCTTTGCAGCTAAATACCAATGGAATGTAATTAAGTAGATTGAATTTTCTCCTATGAGAATTGAACAACGACGATGGTCTAAGCTACCACCGGTGGCGCCCTTAAGCTTTGAAATGATGCTTTAATAGGCTTGAACATATACGCGTAGTAAGCCGTTACATACGTTATATTTGGCGTAGCTACGGGTGTATAGTCGAATGTGGAAGAAAACAGGACTTTGTTGGCAAGTGTAAAGTCATGAAAATCACAATCCAAATGCCCATCATGGATATGATTGGTGCCATATTCCACACATTTCTTTTCATTATGGTGCTCATATAAGCTATGTCCTAGTTTGATGAGCGAAGGGGCCAGAACAGCCAATGCCATCAAAAGGGAACCAATGATAAAAATGTGTTTATGAGGTTTCATAACAATACAGCACAAAAGTAAACAAGGTGAATCCTCTTTATATGTTAAAAAAACTATAAACTATGGGAGGATAAAGCCCAATCCCATGCGTTTCAACATCTTTTTTTCAAAATTCCAAAAAAATTGATACTGTCCAAACAACCAGCCTATACAAACCAACAAAATCTGATAGATAGGAAAAATCAATAGTATTCGAAAGGTCCAATAAATCGCAGAATGTACGTTTTCACCATCCAAACCGAGCCAATGGACCAGTGGGCCTGCCAGTTTGCCGGAAATACTCCCTGTGATTGCAAAAACGATAAAGATGGCGATCATTTCCCATTTATAGGTCACCTTCCACTTGTTTTCCAATTTTTTAAAGCACCACAAGAAAAACTTTACGGCCGTAAAATACCCTATCAGTGTAATCCCGATGGTAAAGAACCATTCATATACGGTGTTGTTTAGCCCAAACGCGTGCAAGAGGCTTCGGGCAATCAGGTAAGCGGTAAGTATGACTAAAAGGGCGCCCAAAATGGGAAATAGCACTTGCCAGGCTCTTTGGATTTCCCAACGCTGCTTTAGTTTTTGCATCATCTCAATAAATTGAGCTCAAAAGTACGGATTTATATTCTTGGGATAAAGGGCCCCAATCGCTGGTTGTATTTCCGTTGAAAGTAGATGAAATAGTTATAAAGCTTATAATTCACCTCGTAACCATAGTCGATGCTAGGGTCATAATCGATGGGCAACTCATACAGATTGGGATTCCATAATTGGGGCTGTACAACCCTATTGTTCCAGTTCATCACCATAACAGCATTTCGAGTTTCCAAGAAGGTTTGTGAATAGTAACCTTCTGGTCTGGCTATGGAATTCAACCAAGTATAAAAACCGGGTTCTATAATGATAATCTCGTATTCCGTCTTATCATCAGAAATTTCTACAGGTTCTTCATCCGCGGAGTTGAACATGGCCTTTTCTTCTTCCGAAACGTCTAACGCCATTTTCTGAGAACCACAGGATACGAAGCTGATACAGAGCATTAAAATGCCAAATAGTGCAATGGGAGCATTCTTTTTCATACCCCTTAAAATACAAAAAAAGCCACTTGAACTTTCAAATGGCCTTGTTAAATATCGTTAAGCTTAGGGCTTACTTTCCAAAAAGTCCGCCTAATACGCCACCGAGTCCGCTTTTTTTCTGGTTTCCACCGTTCAATACCATTCCGGCAAGGTCATCGATAACGCTACCATCGCCATCACTGTCCAAAAAGGTTTCAATAAGCGATTGTTGTTTAGCGGCCGCTTTGTTGCCTCCCATCAATCCACCAAGCAATCCATTTAAGCCTTCGGGGCTGCTGACGTTTTGCTGACGGGTCTGTTTTCCCAAATAACCCAATAGAATAGGGGCAGCAATTTTTAAGATCTGTGAAATGGCTCCAGCGTCAAGCCCTGATTTACTGCTCAGTGCATTTTCCACTTGCGGTTGTTTGGAACCGAGGACGTGGCCCAAAATCCCAGCACCATCATCCATCACGTGTTGGTCTACACCGCCTCCAAAGAGACCTCCCAGATCATCCAAAATTCCGCCGTCGTGTTTGGAAGAAAGCGCATCCATAAGTCCTTGCGCACCGCCTGGTGTAGCTGCATTCCTTTTAATGGCTCCCATTAAAAGCGGCATTGCCATGCTCAATACTTCGGCTGTTTTATTTTCGGGTTGCCCTGTTTGTCCGGCAACACCACTGACCAATTGTTTGCCCACGGGGCTGTTGATCAATTCCAATAATCCTGACATTGTGTTAGTGTTAAGGTTAGGGTAGCAATGTACAAAAAAGTGGGGTTTGGTCGGATATTTCTACGCACAAACCTTTTATTTTAATGAATTGACGACCTTTTGAGCCAATTCCAAACCAATGCGTTGTTGGGCCTCTATGGTGGATCCACCAATATGAGGGCTCAGTGATATTTTCGGATTCATCAAAATCTGTATCTCGGGTTTGGGCTCGGATTCAAAGACATCCAATCCAGCAAAGGCCAAATGGCCGTTATCCAGAGCTTCTACCAGTGCTACTTCGTCCAATACCCCGCCACGTGAGGTATTGATGATTCCAGCCCCCGGTTTCATTAATCCCAACTCCTTTTTTCCGATTACATAGTTTTCTTGCGAAGGCACGTGCAGACTCACAAAGTCGGATTGGGAAAGCACTTCTTTTACATCTTTGCTTTGCAATTCGAAATCAATGGACCTTCCATCAAAAAAAGGAATGGATACGGTAGCTTTCTTGGTGGTATGGTCCGTAAAAAGCACCTCCATGCCAAGGGCCAAGGCCATGCGTGCCGTGGCCTGACCAATTCTGCCAAAACCAATAACCCCTAAGGTTTTTCCTCTTAGCTCAACACCTGCCGCATAGCTTTTTTTCAGTTGTTTAAACTGGCTGTCGCCTTCCAGGGGCATATGTCTGTTGGCATCGTGCAAAAAGCGGACTCCGTTGAGCAAATGAGCAAATACTAGTTCTGCAACCGATTCGGAAGAGGCCTCTGGGGTGTTGAAAACGATTATTCCTTTGGATTCGGCATGGGCCACATCAATATTGTCCAAACCAACGCCACCACGTCCAATTAGCTTTAGGTCTGGACACTCATCGATAATTTTTTTATCGACCTTGGTAGCACTGCGCACCAAAAGACCGGTAATTTTATTTTTGTTGATATAATTGGCCAGCTGTTCATGGGCCACATGCGTTGTTTTTACTTCAAACCCTTCTTTTTCCAAAAGGTCGATTCCCTCTTGGGCCATTCCGTCGTTTGCTAAAATTTTCACCATCGAGATTATCCTTTCTTTTCCAATTCGCTCATAATGTCTACCAAAACACCAACACTTTCCATGGGCAAGGCATTGTACATGGAGGCTCTGTAACCTCCAACGGAGCGGTGTCCATTGATTCCACTTATTCCTGCTTCCTTGCACATATCATCGAATACATCCTTGAGTTCATCATCGGTAATATTAAAGGTGGCGTTCATGATGGAACGGTCTTCCTTGGCAGCAATTCCATAGAATACGGGATTGAGCTCAATTTCGGAATAGATAAGATTGGCCTTACGTTCGTTGATTTCTTCAATAGCGGCAATACCGCCCAAATCCTTTAGCCATTGCATGGTGAGCATGGAAACATACACCGCAAAAACGGGAGGGGTGTTGAACATGCTTTCTTTGGACACATGCACGGAATAATCCATCATGGACGGGATTTTACGGGACACTTTGCCCAAAATATCTTCTTTCACCACAACTAGTGTGGTTCCGGCGGGCCCCATGTTTTTTTGTGCGCCGGCATAAATCAAATCAAAATGGGAGAAATCCAATTGTCTGGAAAAGATATCGGAGCTCATATCGCACACCAAAGGCACATTGGTTTTAGGGAAGTCCTTGATCTGTGTTCCATAAATGGTGTTGTTGGAGGTCAAATGCAAATAATCAAGATCGGTGGGGATATTATATCCCTTTGGGATATACTTAAAATTATCCTCCTGTGAAGAAGCCACCTCTATAACTTCGCCGAACAGACGAGCTTCCTTGATTGCTTTTTGGCTCCAAGTTCCAGTATTCACATAACCGGCTTTGGTATCCAAAAGATTATAGGCGGCCATTAAAAACTGCATGCTTGCCCCACCTTGGAGAAACAGGGCTTGATATCCTTTCCCTTCAAGGCCGAGTAGTTCCAAAGCCAACGAACGGGCATTTTCCATGATGGCGACAAATTCTTTGCTGCGGTGTGAGATTTCTATGAGTGAAAGTCCGATACCGTCGAGTTCCAAAACGGCTTCAGATGCCTTTTGCATGACCTCTGCGGGCAGAATGCAGGGACCTGCGCTAAAATTATGCTTTTTCATTTCCTTGGTTTAAGGAGTAAAGGTCTTAAAAATTGTTGGATATAGGAACGATTTCCAAGCTTAGGATTTCATTAAAGTTGAAGTAGGAACTCCATGGTGTCGATTCCGTCCGCATAGTCCTTTAAACTGGGCTTTTGGGTCTCGCCAAAACCGATATGGTGTCCTTGAATACCTTTGGAAACCACACATTGGATGTGTTCATCCATTTCTTCCAATTGTGCCAACAATTCGGATTCTTCCTCAAAATAAGAGTAAAACAACGCCGAAATAGGGGATGCCAAGGCCTCATCCTCTTTCAGAATTAAAAAGCCGTTGTCCAAAATATTGAATTCGCTCATGAGATATACAGCCTTGTTGTAATCGTAATTGTTGGCATATTTATGCTGGTTGATGATATCCTTGTACGGGTACAGTGCTTGGAACAGCACATCAAAATCGTAGTCTTTGGGCACAAAAATTTTGGATACATTGCGGCAACCCAGACCATAATACCGAAAAATATCCTCTCCTAAGGCATTCAATTCCTCAGGGCTCTCGTTTCCAGACAAAATAGCCACCGAATTTCTGTTTTTTCGAATGATGTTCGGTTTTTTTCCAAAATAGTACTCAAAATAGCGACTGGTGTTATTGCTTCCTGTGGCAATCACTGCATCAAAATCCTTGAGTTTATTGTCAACGAAGTTGATTTTAGTGGAAAGTGATGGCTCTTGTGCTATCAAAAAACGAACAAGATAGGGTAGGAGGAGCTTATCATTGGAAGATTGTTTGGCCAAAACGTTGTGGCCCGAAAGCAGGACGCACAAAAAGTCATGAAAACCGACCAAAGGTATATTTCCAGCCATCACGATACCGATGTTTTTGGGCTGAGTGTCGCTATTGAACTTGTAGTGCGACATCCAATCCAAAATGTTTTTCTCGGTCAGCAGTTTACCCCATTGCTGCAGGGCGAACAGCACATTATCTTCCGTAAACCAACCATTTTGATGACCTGACGCCACAACGACCTCTTTCAATTCCTTATTGATGTTCTGATGGTTATCGTAATAAACATCACAAAAATCCGTTAGGAATTCTCCAAGTTTAACAAAAGCTTTTATGGTATTTGTATCTGGTGCCATTAAATTTGTACACTAATTTAGTAGGGTTTATTTTTGTCAAAAGTAAGCATGCTGATAAAATTCAGCCCAAAAGGAAAAGAAAATTATGGCAATTATTATAACAGATGAGTGCATCAATTGCGGTGCGTGTGAGCCAGAATGCCCAAATACCGCTATTTACGAAGGTGCAGATGAATGGAGATATAGTGAAGGAACTTCATTGAAGGGCGATGTGGTGCTTCCAAACGGGAAAGAAGTAAATGCCGACGAAGTCCAAGAGCCTGTAAGCGATGAAATCTACTATATAGTTCCGGATAAATGTACGGAATGTCAAGGTTTTCACGAAGAACCGCAATGTGCGGCGGTTTGTCCGGTGGATTGTTGCGTTCCGGATGAAGACCATGTGGAAACCGAGGAAGAACTGTTGGGCAAGCAAAAGTTTATGCATCCCGATGGATAAAAAATAAAAATGATTTAATTTAGCCCCGAACCTTAGTTCGGGGTTTTTTATGCAAGAAAACGAAAAAGAATATAACGGTATTTGGAGACACTTGGGCTGTGCACTGTCATTGATTGCCATATTGGGCATGATGGCTGTGTTCATTGTCATTTTCTACCTCTTCCTGCAAAATTATTGATGGGCAGTCACAAAACTTCACCCTATATTTGCACCCTCAAAATACAATGTAATTAGATGAAAGCAGGTATCGTAGGATTGCCCAACGTAGGAAAATCGACTCTTTTTAACTGTTTGTCCAACGCAAAGGCGCAGAGTGCCAACTTCCCTTTTTGTACCATAGAACCTAATATTGGCGTGGTAAACGTTCCCGACCAGCGATTGGAGAAATTGGAAGAATTGGTTAATCCTGAACGCGTGGTGCCTGCCACCGTGGAGATTGTGGATATTGCCGGATTGGTAAAAGGAGCGAGCAAAGGAGAAGGATTGGGCAACCAGTTTTTGGGAAATATTCGCGAAACCGATGCGATTCTGCACGTGCTTCGGTGCTTTGACAATGATAATGTGGTGCACGTGGATGGGTCCGTAGACCCTATTCGAGATAAGGAAACCATCGACATGGAACTCCAATTGAAGGATTTGGAGAGTGTGGAGAAAAAATTGGACAAGGTAAAGCGCGCAGCCAAAACAGGGAACAAAGAAGCACAAAAGGAGGAAGCTGTCCTGACTGCCCTTAAGGAAGGTTTGGAAGCCGGAAAGTCCGTTCGTGCCATTACTTTAAGCGAGGATGACCGAGAAGAATATGTGAGGCCGATGCAGTTGATTACTGACAAACCTGTGATGTACGTTTGCAATGTGGATGAAGAATCCGCAACAAATGGCAACGCCTACGTGGAGAAAGTAAAGGCAGCGGTAGCCGATGAAAATGCAGAAGTTATCTTCCTTGCCGTGGGTACGGAAGCCGATATCACCGAATTGGAAACGTACGAAGAGCGCCAAATGTTCTTGGAGGATTTGGGACTTTCGGAGCCAGGTTCCGCCAAATTGATCCGAGGCGCCTATAAACTGCTCGACTTAGAGACCTATTTTACAGCAGGTGTCAAAGAAGTCCGCGCTTGGACCATACCTGTTGGGGCGACAGCTCCGCAAGCCGCTGGGGTCATTCATACCGATTTTGAAAAAGGCTTTATCCGTGCCGAGGTCATTTCTTATGATGATTATGTGAAATACGGTAGCGAGGCCAAAGTAAAAGAAGCCGGCCGAATGAGGGTAGAGGGTAAGGAATACATCGTTAAAGACGGTGATGTGATGCACTTTAGGTTTAATGTGTAGCCCTTGGGCGTTGTAATCCATCCATTGTTCCGTTTTTCTACCTTTTGGACAAAATCTAGTTTTGTGCTATGTCCAGTAAAGGTTTAGGGGTTTTGTACGGGGTTTTGGGAGTGGTACTCTTCTCTTCCAAGGCCGTGATGGTAAAGTTGGCCTATGGCTACCAAGTGGACACCTTGGATTTGCTCCTGTTTCGCATGCTTTTTTCCCTACCGTTTTACATTTTCATTCTTTTTTTGATTCGAAGAAAGACCACCAACACAACAATCAAAACCAAAGATTATGCATGGCTCTTTGTGTTTGGCTTCGTTGGCTACTATCTGGCCAGTTATTTTGATTTTTTGGGATTGAATTACATCAAGGCGGGACTGGAGCGCATCATCTTATTCGTATATCCTACCATTGTCGTGTTTTTGAGTTGGCTCGCCTTCAAACAAAGAATAACCAAGGTCCAGACCATTGCCATTTTGATTACGTATTTGGGTGTTCTCATTACCTTTTGGGACGAACTCGACCTAGGCGGAAATGAGGTCTTGGTGGGCGGTTTTCTGGTCCTGCTGAGCGCCATCACCTATGCTTCTTATTTGGTGGGCAGCGGTTGGTTGATTCCCAAATTTGGCGTGCTTCGATTTACGTGCTACGCCATGATTGTCTCTACCCTCTGCATTTTGGTGCACTATCTGTTTGCGGGTGACTGGGGGCTTATGGGGTATCCTTGGCAAGCCTATGCCTACGGGGTTGCCATGGCCATTTTTGCCACGTTGATTCCCTCTTTTCTGGTATCCGCGGCCATTGAGCGCTTGGGTGCCTCCAATTTTTCAATTTTAGGAAGTTTGGGTCCAGTTTCCACCATTTTGTTGGCCTATGTATTTTTGGATGAAAAACTGACCTATTGGCAATTGGCTGGAATGTCCATTGTGATTTTTGGGGTGACCTACCTCTCCGTTCAAAGTAAAAAATCTGAAAATAATAGTTCAACCGTAGGTTAAGTCCTTTTATTTCAAATTTCGTCGAAAAAACTTACCAGAGTACCATATTAATTTGTTTCTTGCTCTCAAATATGTTTTGAATGAAAATTTTATTCACCCCCTTTATTTTACTTTTTTTACTATTGGCTTCATGTTCTTCCAACGATTCGGATGAAATTCAAACAGAAAACCCAATTAGCCTTCCAACTATTTCCACAGTGGAAGTTACGACTATAGGCCAAACTTCGGTCACCGTCAGTGGATCGGCATCCTATGATGGTGGAGCTAACATAGCCGACAAAGGCATTGTTTGGGGATTAAATTCGAATCCTGACTTAAACTCTAACAAGAAATCTTCTGGTTCTGGTACAGGAAACTTTGTTGCGCAAATAACTAATTTAGAACCCAATACGACCTATTACTTTAGGTCTTATGCTACAAATAGCAAGGGAACATCTTACGGTCAACAATTGACTGCCACAACACTCAATTCCGAACCGCAAGAAATTGTATATGAAGGTGACGTAGTGCTGGGTACCCAACAAGAAGTGGAAGATTTTGGAGCAATCGGTTACACAAAAATCACTGGAAGGTTGTTTTGCGGAGGTAATCAAATTACGTCTTCAAAAATAACCAGTCTACAGGCACTTTCATCCATTAAGGAAGTTGGTTCGCTTTGGATAAATTACATGGATGACTTGGAAAATTTAAATGGTCTGGAAAACATAACCGATATCAATGGAGTGCTTTATATTAAAAGCAATCGTGCTTTAAATGATTTAAGTGGTTTAAGAAACGTGGTTAACATAGATGGTTTATTAAGCATCTATCGAAATGATAAACTTACTTCAATAAATCGATTTGATGCCTTGAAAACAGTAGGGGATATACAAGTATTTGATAATGAAACCTTAAAAATTGTTGATACATTTAATGAGGTAAGTGAAACGAGAGGTTTTTTATTTCAACAGAACGAAGGGGTTGATTATATAGGTGGATTTTCCAAGCTAAAAAAGTTGGAATATTTAACCATTAAATCTAATAGTGGCTCTTTTTCAGTTGACTCTTTCCATGAGGTTGAAGAAATGCAGGGATATCTTTTTGTAAATCGCAATAGGGAAATGACCAGCTTTAAAGGTTTTGAAAAATTAGTGACTTCACCCGAGGCAATTCAATTTGTGGAGAATAGAAATCTGACTTCCATCTCAGGATTCCACGTCATTAAAGAGTTAAAATGGCTTTTAATGTTTGTAAATGGTATAAATTCTTTGAATGCTTTCGATAGTCTAGAAATAGCTGATGAAATAGATTTTTCAACAAACTTTGGGACCTATAATCTGGGTGGTTTTGAAAATTTGCACAAAGTGAACTCACTTGCTATTGATAACAATGAAAATATGAGCCAACTAAATGGTTTTAATAATCTTGAGGAGGTAGGGCTATTAAAGATTGATTTAAATGCAAAATTAACTAAGATCAATGGACTGACCTCTTTACGAAAATGTACTTCCATCCAAATCGCCTCCAACCCTGTATTAACTGATTTTTGTGGATTGCAAGCTCTTTTTGTGAACGATATTGACTTGGAGCCATCTATAGAAAACAACGCCTATAACCCAACAAAACAAGAGATTGCTGAGGGCGATTGTTTCCAATAGCTATCAACAATACAGTTTTTTTATTGTTGATTACTTTCTACCGCACACCCTTTTATTTTTGCTCCGAAATTTTATATTGCATGGATTAACCCTTTACTAATGGCAGATACCCAATATACTGAGGATAATATCCGTTCGCTGGATTGGAAGGAGCATATTCGCATGCGCCCGGGGATGTACATTGGAAAATTGGGCGATGGTTCTTCTGCGGACGACGGTATTTACATCCTACTCAAAGAGGTGATCGATAACTGTATCGATGAATTTGTGATGGGAGCCGGAAAGACCATCGAGATCAATATCAAGGACAATACCGTCCATGTTCGGGATTATGGCCGGGGTATACCTTTGGGCAAAGTGGTGGATGTGGTCTCCAAAATGAATACCGGTGGTAAGTACGATACCCGTGCGTTTAAAAAATCCGTGGGACTAAATGGAGTGGGAACCAAAGCCGTAAATGCGCTTTCTACCTATTTTCGCGTTGAGTCCAACCGGGACGGAAAATCCAAGTCGGCCGAATTTGAAACCGGAAACCTGATCAATGAAGAGCTGTTGGAAGAATCTTCACGCCGAAAGGGAACCAAGGTGAGTTTCACACCCGACGAAACCATCTTCAAAAAATACAAATACCGAAACGAGTATGTGGAACGCATGCTCAGAAACTACGTCTACCTTAATCCAGGTCTCACCATCGTTTTCAATGGTGAAAAGTTCTATTCCGAAAATGGCCTTAAGGATTTATTGGAGGACAATAATAATGAGGACGACTTCCTGTATCCCATCATCCATTTGAAAGGAGATGACATTGAAGTGGCCATGACCCACAGCAAGACCCAATACAGTGAGGAGTACCATTCCTTTGTTAACGGTCAGCATACCACCCAAGGGGGAACGCATCAATCTGCATTTAGGGAAGCTGTGGTTAAGACCATCCGTGATTTTTATGGTAAAAATTATGACGCTTCGGATGTCAGGAAATCCATCATCTCCGCGGTTTCTATCAAAGTAATGGAGCCCGTCTTTGAAAGTCAGACCAAAACCAAATTGGGTTCCACCGATATGGGCGGGGATTTACCCACAGTTAGGACCTTTATCAACGATTTTGTCGGAACACAACTGGACAATTATCTGCATAAGAATCCGCAAACGGCGGAAGCGCTACAGAAAAAAATAGTACAGGCCGAAAAGGAACGCAAGGAACTTTCGGGCATAAGGAAACTGGCCAGGGAACGTGCCAAAAAAGCCAGTCTCCACAATAAAAAATTACGCGACTGCCGTATTCATTTGCAGGACATGAAAAAGGACAGGCGATTGGAAACCACCCTTTTCATTACCGAGGGTGATTCTGCATCCGGTTCCATCACCAAATCACGTGATGTGAATACCCAGGCCGTGTTCAGTCTCCGCGGAAAGCCTTTGAATTCCTATGGAATGTCCAAAAAAATCGTGTACGAGAACGAAGAATTCAATCTGTTGCAAGCGGCGTTGAACATCGAGGACTCCATGGAAGACCTTCGGTACAACAATATCGTAATCGCCACCGATGCCGATGTGGACGGAATGCATATCCGTTTGCTGTTGATTACCTTCTTTTTGCAATTTTTCCCCGAATTGATCAAGGAAAACCACTTATACATCCTCCAAACCCCACTTTTTCGGGTGCGCAACAAAAAAGAGACCATTTACTGTTACAGTGAGGAGGAAAGAAGACAAGCCATAGAGAAACTCTCCGGAAAACCTGAAATCACCCGATTTAAGGGATTGGGCGAGATTTCCCCGGACGAGTTCAAAAACTTTATTGGTGACGATATCCGTCTGGAACCTGTAATGCTCGACAAGGCCATGAGCATTGATGCCCTGCTGAAGTTTTACATGGGCAAGAATACGCCGGACAGACAGGATTTTATCATCAACAACCTTAAAGTGGAGCTTGACCTTGTTGAAGAAAACCAACTACAACCCAAATAAATGCTGCCTTTCTAAATGGAAGAGAACGAAGAACTGAACGATGAAAGTTTAGAAAACCAAGACGAGTCCCAAGATAGCCTGGTGAAGGTCACCGGGATGTACAAAGATTGGTTTTTGGATTATGCTTCCTATGTAATTTTGGAGCGCGCCGTACCTGCCATCGAAGATGGATTTAAGCCCGTACAACGCCGGATCATGCATGCGCTCAAGGAGCTGGACGATGGCCGTTACAACAAAGTGGCCAACGTAGTGGGGCATACCATGCAGTACCACCCCCACGGTGATGCCAGTATCGCCGATGCCATGGTGCAGCTAGGGCAGAAGGACCTGCTGATTGACACACAAGGAAACTGGGGGAACATTTTAACTGGCGACGGTGCCGCAGCCTCTCGATACATCGAGGCCAGATTGTCAAAATTTGCCCTTGAAGTGGTGTACAGCCCAAAGATTACGGAGTGGCAACTTTCGTATGACGGCCGGAAAAAGGAACCTGTCCATCTCCCTGTGAAATTTCCGCTCTTGCTCGCACAAGGAGCAGAAGGGATTGCCGTTGGTCTGTCCACCAAAATATTGCCCCACAACTTTAATGAATTGATTGATGCATCCATCAAGCATCTGAAAGGCAAGCGATTTACCTTGGTTCCCGATTTTCCCACCGCTGGGATTATTGATGTGACCAATTATAATGATGGCATGCGAGGCGGAAAAATTAGGGTTCGTGCAAAAATATCGACCTTGGACAAGAACACCTTGGTCATCAACGAAATCCCGTATGGCACCAACACATCCTCTTTAATTGATTCTATCTTAAAGGCTAATGACAAGGGGAAAATCAAAATTAAACGGATAGAGGACAATACTGCGGCAGAAGTGGAAATTTTGGTCCATTTGCCCAATGGAATCTCTCCGGATAAAACCATTGACGCACTTTATGCCTTTACGGCCTGCGAAAGTTCCATATCGCCATTGGGCTGTGTCATAGAGGATAACAAGCCTTTATTTATAGGGGTCAAGGAAATGTTGGAGCGTTCAACGGACAATACGGTTGAACTACTTAAAGCAGAACTTGAAATACAGCTGGGCGAACTCGAAGAGCAGTGGCACTTTGCTTCGTTGGAGCGTATTTTTATTGAAAACAGGATCTATCGGGATATTGAGGAGGAAGAGACCTGGGAAGGTGTTATCGCTGCCATCGATAAAGGATTGAAGCCCCATATTTCCCATTTAAAAAGGGAAGTCACTAAGGACGACATCGTTCGGCTGACCGAAATCCGCATCAAACGGATTTCAAAATTTGATTTGGAAAAGGCCCAACAACTTATTGATAGTTTGGAGGAAAGGATTGCCGAGACAAAGCATCACTTGGAGCATTTGGTGGAGTATGCGATTGCTTATTTCAAAGAACTCAAAAAGAAATATGGCGAAGGCCGGGAGCGCAAATCCGAAATCAAAATATTTGATGATATCGAGGCCACTAAAGTGGTAATCAGAAATACCAAGTTATACGTCAACAGGGAGGAGGGTTTCATAGGAACCTCCTTGAAAAGGGACGAATATGTAACCGACTGCAGCGATATCGATGATATAATTGTATTCACCCAAAAAGGGGAGATGATGGTCACCAAAGTGGACTCCAAGGTGTTTGTTGGGAAAAACATCATTCACGTGGCCGTATTCAAAAAGAAGGACAAGCGCACCACCTACAATATGATTTACAAAAGCATGAAAGGTGGGCCCAGTTATGTGAAGCGATTCAACGTTACCAGCATGACGAGAGACAAGATATACGACCTTGCAGGCGACAAGGCCTCCTCGGAAGTCTTGTACTTTTCTGCCAATCCCAATGGTGAGGCAGAAGTGGTTACCATAATGCTACGTCAGTCCGGTAGCATCAAAAAATTGAAGTGGGACCTTGACTTTTCTGATGTATTGATCAAAGGCCGAAGTTCAAAAGGAAATTTGGTCACCAAATACGCCGTAAAGCGCATCGAACTCAAAGAAAAGGGCGTATCCACCCTTAAGCCTAGAAAAATTTGGTTCGATGATGTGGTCAACCGATTGAATGTAGATGGAAGAGGTGAGCTTCTGGGAGAATTTAAAGGGGATGACCTGCTTTTGGTGGTCGACCAAAAAGGGATTGTTAAAACCATTCCGCCTGATTTGCTCACCCGATTTAGCGATGATATGATTGTACTGGAGAAATGGAATCCGGATAAACCGATTTCTGTGGTGCATTACGTTGGGGACAAAGAACGTTTTTACTTGAAACGATTCTTGATCGAAAATCCCAACAAAGAGGAAGTAGTCATTGACGAAGACCCGAAATCCTACTTGGAACTGGTATCCACAGATTGGAGACCCATGTTGGAAGTAGAGTTCATAAAACCGCGCGGCAAAGACCCCAAACCAAATTTGGAGGTGAATGTTGAGGAATTTATTGCGGTTAAGGGCATAAAGGCCATTGGAAACCAACTGACTCCGGAAAAAGTAAAAAGTATTAATGTTTTAAGCCCACTGCCTTACGAAGAGCCGAAGGAAACTAGGACCGAGGATATCGAAGTAGTGGACGAAGAACAAATAGACAACGATGATACTGATATTGAAACAAAGAATGATGGTTCCGACCAAACTACTTTGTTTTAACCCTTTTTATAGTTAATTTGCTCGTTTAGAATAACACATGTCAAAAGCACACATTGCTTAAAATTTCTTTATGGACTTTACAAACCCCCTGGTCTATGGCGTGCCAGTATTCATTGCCTTTATCTTACTTGAATTAACATACAGCAAAACCCACGATCACGACGAGCTTTACAATTGGAAAGATTTGGCCGCCAGTGGTTTTATGGGAATAGGTTCCGCTATTTTGGGGCCGTTGTTCAAAGTTGCTTTTGCCATACTGCTATTTGAGGGAACCTACGAACTTTTTAATCCAGTAGTTGACGGGGTAAGGACCAATATTATGGGCTATGCCTCATTTGGTTATGCTTGGTATGTTTGGATTCTGTGCCAACTGGCAGACGATTTTACGTATTATTGGTTCCATCGGGCCAACCACGAGGTCCGTATTTTATGGGCTGCACATATTGTGCACCACTCCTCAGATAATTTCAATTTAGGGACGGCCATCCGCAACGGTTGGTTTACGATTTTGTACAAACCCTTTTTCTATATATGGATGCCCGCTATCGGTTTCCCTCCAGAAATGGTTTTGGTATGTTTGGGTATCGAAGCGCTTTGGCAGTTTCAATTGCACACGGTTTACGTTCCAAAGCTCGGGTTTTTGGAAAAAATATTCAACACCCACACCATGCACCAGGTGCACCATGCCCAGAATGTAGAGTATTTGGATAAAAACCATGGAGGATTCCTGAATATTTTTGATAAGATGTTCGGTACATGGAAAGAACTCGATGATGATATCGATGTAAAATACGGAGTGATTCATGCGCCGAATTCATACAACCCTGTGGTGATATTGACCCACGAGTTCAAGGATATTTGGAACGATGTCAAAAAATCCAAAAAGCTTTCCCATAAGCTGATGTATATCTTTGGACCTCCTGGATGGAGCCACGACGGTAGCACACTTACCGTAAAACAGCAGCAACGATTATTTGAAAAGCATAAGGAATCCAGTCCTGAGTTGGCATACCAACGACCCAATTAGCAAGCGCTAAGAGCAATCGTAGGGAAAGGCAACGTTCTAATCTTCGATTTTTTCCGCGGTACCTTTAAATTTTTTGTTTTCGCCCACAATGTTGTACTCAAACGTATAGGATGATTCCGAAGTGGTAAGTATTTTAATGTGGATAGGTCTTTCCTCCGCCTTATTCTTAGGGTTCAGATTTTTTAAGATGTACTCACAATCGTTGATCCAACGAACAGAAGAAGAATCCACTTTACCTTCAAATTCGTCAATCTCCATTTCCAAGGTTCTGTGGAAGACGGTCTCCTTTTCTTCACCGTTAATGGTTGCTTTAAAGGAGAAAGAACCCGTTTTAAAATCTTCACAATTACGCTCAGGAGGTTGACCACAGGCAAACATCAAAAAAATCGACAGGGTAGGAAATAAACGTTTTATCATAAATACAAAGTAACGGAAAGAACGTGAAAGCATCAATCCTTTTTTGTGTGATACGTTTTAAAAGTTCCGTCGGGGTAGAAAAACACAATTTTATCAGGTTGCCCAGTTGAAATGTTTTTTTGGGAAGGGGCAGGAAATTCAAGTTTGGGATTGTCAGAAATCAATTTTTCTTGGAAAATATCCTCCTGCGGTTCAATTTTAGATTTCTCAGGTAGAAACTCCTCTTTAGGAAAATTTCCTTCTCCCTTCAATAGCCAATAGAGATCCACTTCGGGGTAGGTGTTCACCAACTTCATAATAAAATCCAAGCTAGGTTTATTTCTTCCATTCAATAAATGGGAGATACTGGAACGCTGTACACCAATCTCATCCGCGAAGGCTGAAACGGACAATTCCAAATACTCAATAACCTGCTCTATACGTTTGACAATATCTTTGTTCACAAATGTAAATTAATGTATCTCAAAGATAATCTATTCATGCGAAATTCACTATTAAAGTCGCTAAAGAGTGTACGAATATGTAAAGTAAAAGTATAGATTACGATATATATAATATTGATATAGAAATATATAATTAATTTAACTAACGTAAGGTTTACAAATGTATAGACTCACCCTTAAATGAGCTTAAATGGATGACACAAATGTATCCATCTGATTCTTACGATTGTTTACACTTGTAAAGATGTGTATGGTTACTTTTGTAAACTTTAATTCCACCGATCCATGCTAGATTATTCACGGTTTAAAGAACAGTCCATAAAAGGCCGATATATCAATAAGGACTCCATTCAAGGCTGTTTTGAAAAAGTACCCTCTCCATTAACCCATATAGGCGATTCGGTCAGGGGGATTCCCCTACATGCCTTTACCATGGGTGGCGGCGGTAAAAAAATCCTCATGTGGTCGCAAATGCACGGGAATGAATCCACCACTACCAAAGCGGTCTGGGATATGGTGAATTACCTACAGTCCGATTTGGAAGATGCAAAGCACATTTTAAAGGAATGCACCCTTATGGTGGTTCCAATGCTAAATCCGGATGGAGCGGACGATTATACCCGTGAAAATAGCAACAAAATCGACCTGAACAGGGATGCTAAAAATCTATCCCAACCAGAAAGCATTGCCCTGCGGGATTTGTTCGAACGGTTTCAGCCCGATTATTGTTTTAATCTTCATGACCAACGTACCTTATTTAGTGCAGGTGAGAATAATAAACCAGCTACGGTTTCCTTTTTGTCCCCAGCGAGCAGTCCGGAGCGGGACATTACGCCCAATAGGGAAGTGGCCATGAAGTTGATTGCCGCCATGAACCATCGTTTACAAACATTGATTCCCGGGCAGATTGGCAGGTATGATGATGGCTTTAACGATAACTGCGTAGGGGATACGTTCCAAATGCTCGGCATTCCCACCGTATTGTTCGAATCTGGCCATTATCCCAATGACTATGAAAGGGAGAAAACACGTGAACTGATTTTTGTGGCCTTGATTGAAGCTTTGCATACTATAGCGAACGATACCATCGAAGCTTTTAATACGGGAGACTATTTTTCCATTCCCAATAACCACAAATTGTTTTTTGATGTATTGGTGAAAGATCCAGATTTGGTGAATGGTGCATTTGAAACCGGACAGTCCGTTGGGATTCGGTTTAAAGAAGTGCTGCAAGACAAAAAGATTATTTTCCGCCCCGAGATAGCGGAAATAGGTGATTTGAATCGCTATTATGGCCACCAGACCATAGAATGTATTGATTCCAAGGATTTTGGCTTTTCCCCGGAACAGCACGAAATACTGGATTTACTTCGTGAATTCAAGAATCTAAAGTAGTTTGGGCGAGGTTCTTGCGTTTTATTTAAAAAATAACCAATTTTATTACGTAAATTTCCTTTTTTAACTAATTTTGCTGCAAAATTTAATGTAATGAACAAAGTTAAACTCGACGAAATAGATCACCAAATTTTGGACATGCTGATCGATAACACCCGTACCCCTTTTACGGACATCGCAAAAAAGTTGCTGATTTCCGCAGGTACGGTTCATGTCCGCGTCAAAAAAATGGAAGAGTCAGGAATCATCAAAGGTTCTTCCCTAACACTTGATTATGTTAAATTGGGCTATTCCTTTATAGCTTATGTCGGGATATTTTTGGAGAAAACGCACCAGACCAAGTTCGTTTTGGAGCGATTGAGCCAAATACCCTACGTTACCGTGGCCCACATCACCACGGGCAAGTTCAATATTTTCTGCAAGATCCGGGCTAGGGATACCACGCATGCGAAAAACATCATCTTCAAGATTGATGATATCGATGGTATCAGTAGAACCGAGACCATGATATCCTTGGAGGAGAGTATCAACGACAAGCGACGGTTGATGCATACCATCTTCAACGAGCTGTAATCCTTTTTACACCTATGTTACTTTCGGAACTTCCCACTTCGGAATACAATCCCTTTTACCATACCTACGTGATGGCATTGGGGGACGTTGATTTGTTGGATGAATTACGGAACGGAAAGCAGGTTCTGCTATCCTTATTGGAAGAAATCCCCGAAGAAAAACTAACCTATGCCTATGCCGAGGGCAAATGGACCTTGGCAGAGGCATTGGTACATATGTTGGATACGGAACGGATTTTTCAATATCGGGCCCTCTGTATTGCCAGAAACGATAAAAGTGAATTCCCCGGCTTTGACCAGGATGCCTATGTTCCTGTTTCGAACGCCAATAATCGCAGTAAAAAGGATTTGATCGATGAATATGTGGCCGTACGGGATTCCTCCATCACGCTTTTTGCTTCTTTGGACGAGGAAGCGCTCAAAAGGGTGGGAGTGGCCAGCGGCTCAAAAATGAGTGTTCGCGCATTGGGTTTTATCACCAGTGGTCACCAAGCGCACCATGTTCGCATTTTGAGGGAAAGATATTTATAGCCTAATAACTGTCCTCACTTTCCAACTCGTCGGAAGTGGGCTCGTAAGCCTCGAAAGAATCCTCCTCAAATTCCGAAGCCACCAACTCCTTATCCAACTCTTTTTCAATGGTTTCTTCAAAATTGGCGATAAAGTTGGAAAGACTCTTGCTGATTTTTACCAGATAGATGGTATCCTCAGTACGTACTTCCACTACTTCCAGCACTTCGCCATTCGGTTTTTTAATGGTGATGATGTCGTCATCGCCATAACCATAGGGATAGGCATCGATTAATCTGGCGGCTACGGCGTGATCCAGTTTTTTGTAGTCAATCAAAATTCGTTTCATAATGGTCAGTTATTACGTTAATCCTAAGCTAGGAATTTTCGAATTTGATTTGACCAAAGAGTTGCGAACGCAAAAAAAGAGTATATAAAAGGGCTATTCCCTGTAGTAAGCAAAAGCTTTTGGGAACAATTCCTCCGGAACCTTAATGTCGGTAACGGCGTCTCCAATGGCTTGCAACAGCACAAAATTCACATTGCCATGGGAATTTTTCTTGTCGTACTTCAACAATTGTAGAATGGCATCGATATCCTCCGAGGTGAATTCCACACGGTTAAAATGAGCCAAAAAACCATTTTTGATATCGTCCACGTCCAATCGGGAGAGCCCACGGAGCTCGTGGGACAGGTAGCCTTCCAAAATCATCCCGGCAGCAATGGCCTCACCGTGCAGCAAAGTACGTTTGTTCGGATTGTCCAAACTGTAGGATTCGATGGCGTGCCCAAGGGTATGGCCAAAATTCAGGATTTTGCGCAGACCTTGTTCCGTAGGATCCTGCAGCACCACTTCATTTTTAATGGCAATGGATTTTTGGATACAGGCAGGGTCGGTAAAGTTGCCATTGTTCGTCAGTTCGTTCCAGTAGTCTTTATCCTGAATGAGACCATGCTTTAGCATTTCCGCAAAGCCGCTTTTGGTCTGTCGTTCGTCAAGGGTTTGTAGAAACTCTGGAAAAATAAGGACCATTTGTGGCTGGTTAATGACCCCTATCTGGTTTTTTAATGACCCCAGATCCACGCCCGTTTTTCCTCCAATGGAAGCATCGACCATAGAGAGCAGGGTAGTGGGGATATTTACGAAATCGATGCCTCGCTTAAAGGTAGATGCTACAAAACCGCCCATATCCGTAAGCACACCGCCACCAAGGTTGATCAGCAAGCTTTTCCGGTCACCATCCAAATGGGAAAGTTCTTCCCAAAGCTTCAAACACGTGTGGATGTGCTTATGTTCTTCCCCCGAAGGAATCTCTAAAATGGAATCGACCTCATGCTCGAACATATCCAAAAACAAAGGCTTGCAATGCAGTTTGGTGTTCTCATCCACCAAAAGAAAGATTTTGGAATACTTCTTTTGACCAACATGCTGGTTCAGAGCAGCTTTGGCCAATTCGTTGATGTGTACCTCGTAGGACTGTGATTTAACCGACTCCATAATTTTAATTACACCACTAAATAAAGACTATTTTTATATATACGGTTCTAGTTTGCGTACTTATCTTTGAATCTTTAATGGATGATAATTAATGCGACCAAATTTTGAGAATACTGCAATAGCCTTTGAGCTAAAGTCGGACTCCCAGTTGGAGCGAGCCTATTTCTTATTCAAATTGATTTCAAAGGAACCCCTGGTGCGTATCGGTACCGCGGTGACCAATTTTGCCATAAAGGCCCATTTGCCCGTAGAGGGATTGATCAGGGCGACCGTTTTTGACCATTTCTGCGGAGGGGTCAACGAAAAGGACTGTTTGCCCATTATTGACAATATGTATGGTAACGGGGTGTACTCCATTTTGGATTACTCCGCGGAAGGCAAGTCGGTGGACAATCAGTTTGACTTTGCCATGGAAAAGACTTTGGAGATTCTCGATTTTGTAAAGGAAAAGGATGCCATGCCCTTTGCGGTGTTCAAACCCACCGGTTTTGGTCGTTTTAAGTTATTTGAAAAAGTATCCCAAGGAAGTGAGCTATCGGAAGACGAACAAGCAGAGTGGGGCCGTTTGGTGAACCGTTTTGACAGAGTCTGCCAAAAGGCACACCAACTGGATGTGGCCCTGCTGATTGATGCCGAGGAAAGCTGGATGCAGGATGCCGCGGACAATTTGGTCCTCGACATGATGCGAAAATACAACAAGGAAAAAGCGATTGTTTACAATACCTTTCAAATGTACCGCTGGGACCGTATGGGCTATATCGTGAAGTTGCACGAAATGGCCAAGGAAGAAGGATTTAAGATTGGTGCCAAGGTAGTGCGCGGTGCTTACATGGAGAAAGAAAACGATAGGGCAGAGGAAAAAGGATATGAAAGCCCCATCTGTAAAAACAAACGCCTGACCGATGAAAATTTTGATGCTGCCATTGATTATATGATGGAGCATTTGGAAGATTTTTCCATCTTTTCTGGCACACATAACGAGAAAAGTACCTTGAAACTGGTAGATTTAATGGAAAAACGCGGCATCGAATCCAACGATGGCCGTATTTGGTTCGGACAGTTGTTCGGGATGAGCGACCATATCACCTACAATTTGGCTGCGCAGGGGTACAATGCCGTTAAGTATGTGCCTTACGGACCCGTGAGGGATGTAATGCCCTATTTGATTCGCAGGGCGGAAGAAAATACCTCTGTAGCTGGACAAACCTCCAGGGAACTGGCCTTGATTGAAAAGGAACGGAAGCGGCGGAAGTTAGAGGATTAGTTTTGTAAATAATTTGACTGATAATCTTAGCTTTTTGTAGCCTTCCCTTTTTTAGGACATCGCTAAATTCATAAAATTATCATTAATGTCGTCTGTTTCGGGGAAGAATTCTTCCCCGAAACGGTTCT
>NZ_JACBZU010000005.1 GCF_013407935.1 Allomuricauda sp. ARW1Y1 | reverse complement strand
AGCTTGCGCATTGCCCCCTCGGAAGCTCCTTAAGGACGCTGAACTTCGTTGATTCTTTTTTTTGACGGGCACACGCCCGTCCCAACATATGTCATGCTTCGGCTGCGCTCAGCAACCGTGCTTCGGTCATACTTCGACAGGCCCAGAAGGGTCCGCCCAAGTAACCGACATTAAAATATTGAAGATCTAGGTGGCCATGGCGACGGGGCCCACCCCTTTCCATTCCGAACAGGGAAGTTAAGCCCGTTTGCGCCGATGGTACTGCCACACCAGGTGGGAGAGTAGGTCGCCGCCTTCCTTGAAGCCCCTCACACAACGTGAGGGGCTTTTTTGTTTTTTTGGGGTTATCTTTGCACCATAAAAACATCTTTTAAACGATACCATTGAGTTCCCAATCCAATCCAGTCTTACTCGAGGAAAAATTAAATGCCTACTCCCATGCCCTGGGAATCGTGCTCGCGGCCATAGGAGGAATCTTTTTATTTCAAAACGATTTGGGAGCCGAGCCTTTTATGAAAGAGAGCATTGGTGCCTATGTAGCTTCGTTACTTTTATTATTTACAGCATCAACCATATATCACGCGGTGGTAAATCCAAAGTTGAAGAAGCGACTTAGGATTTTAGACCATATTAGTATTTACTATTTGATTGCAGGGACCTACACTCCAGTATGCCTCTCTGTGTTGTTGCCATCCAAAGGATGGTTGTTGTTTTATTTGGTCTGGGGCATTGCACTGTTTGGAACGGTACTTAAAATATTCTTTACTGGTAGGTTTGAGGCGTTTTCTTTAGTGCTCTACGGTGTTATGGGGTGGTTGATTGTCATTGACCTCCCTTACTTAATGCAGCATATGTCTGCATCAGGACTATTTTACCTGTCGTTGGGTGGTGCATTTTATACCATTGGAATACTTTTCTATGCGGTAAAAAAAATACCATATAATCATTTGATATGGCATTTTTTTGTTTTGGGTGGTGCTATAAGTCACTGGTTGCTTATCTTTCAAACTTTGAAAGAATAGAAAAATTAGTCAATCAACCAATCGTCAGTACTAATATGATAGTCACTTTCAGTGGCAATGAATATGGATTCGATTTTGTCAGAAATCAAATAAGCCTTTTGATTATTTGCAATTACTTCCCTGATATAATCATCATATCCAACAATGTTTTCATATTTCTTAATTTCCACTTGTCCGACTTGAAGTGGACTAGTTGAAAAGGCTTCGTAAAATTCCCAAGATTTAATTGCTTCGGGCAATTCTGGAATTTGAATAGTAGTTATCTCTTGACTATTAAAAATAAGTTCCCAACTGTATGGAATATAGTCTTCATCAATAATGGTCGTTCCCAAGGTTATTTTTCCCAAAATATCATCGGTACTATTTTTTTGAATGGATATAGTGCTCCCATCCAATGAATAATCCAGAGTCCAATCCAAAGGGGATAGCGTACTTTGAGGCAAGTCCGTTTGATAGGTATAATAATTTCCCAATGATAACTCAAAGGCATGATTCTCAAAGATTTGATTGTAAAAGTAATGTATCTTGTTTTCCGACATGATGCTGCTTATTCCAGTGTCTATCCGGTGGTAAAAGTTATTTTCGAAGTCACTTTGATCAAAATAACCAAAGACTCTATAATTAAAATTTGTACTACCTGTATTAGAGAAATTGTTGATTTGAATCTCTCTTTTCTCGACGCCTTTATCTGTAAAGTCAGCAAATGATATAATGTCATCTTCATTTATATCCCATGTTGTTGTTAAGTATTTGTAATCATTCGTGCTTAAATTCCGTTTTACTAAGTACAGGGAGTCGGTTGAAGAATTGTTGCAATCAATGCAATTGAACCTATCTATTGTGATAATCTCTGGATTGCTTGGGGTCCATGCACCGAGATACCTATTTCCGAAAATTTGAATTATGTCATCTTCCGCATCTTCATACCCTGAAGCTTGAAACGTATTCGTTCCACTATAGTTCTCAAATAAAGCATAGCTTCCTAGATTAATCTGAGGTAGTAAGGAGGATGTGATGCTGGCAATAGTGCTGAATTGTGCCCCATAAGGTGTTAGTTTGGCAAATGTCAGCATAAAAGGTTCATTTTCAGAGATATCTTCTAAAGTGGAAACTGTAATACTACTATCTGTTGGCTCTACTTTTTTGACCCCAAGAAGTTGACCTTCCATAGTGGAGGCAAATAGGTAGAACTCAATAAGATTTGGGTTAATATATGTTTCTGGGATGTTAATGGTAACCAATGTTTTTTCCGTAACAATGGTAATGGTTTGTTCAAGTGAGGAAGTATTTCCAGAAGTATCTATTGCATCTACACGAAGCGTATAATTTTGAGCTTTTTTGGTCAAAGCTTTAGCTGTATACACCGATAAATCAACAATTATCCTAAACGGTGCACTGGTGTCCTCACCAACTTTTTCATTGTCAATAAAAGCCTCGACTTTATCTATTCCCTTCGCATCTTCAGCGCTGATATTGATTTCCATCTGGTCCCCTACCACTATAGGGGATGAATCACTGGAAGCTCCCGAAATAGTGAAATCGAGTGTCGGAGCTACAGTATCTGGCTCTGGGGTTGGGTCCGCGGAGTCTAAGGAGCAAGAGTAAAAAATACCAACAGCTAGCAATGGCAGTATAGTGGAGCGTAAAAAATTCATATAGTTAGTTTAGTTGATGGGAAAAATAACTCTTTTAGGTAAAAAAAATCCTTTTTCACTCTAAAAAAGTAAGAAAAATCGTTAATCGGCAACACTGGGGTATAGTGGTCTCTCTAAACCAGATACGCAATTCCAATGCCTAAAATAATGACCACCACCTTGCGCAGATTGAACTTGTGACCCTGGGAACTTTCAAAAAGGATAATAGTGGAAATATGGAAAAATACCCCAATGGTCAAAGCCGTCAATAAATGCCCATAATCCTGTATCCACGACACAGTGGACAGGTAACTTCCCAAAGGCGTCATCAGCGAAAAGGCTCCGATAAAGAGCAAAACAGTCCCCAATTTCATCTTTGAATTGATTAAAAAGATACTTAGAATAATAGCTATGGGAATCTTGTGGATAACAATCCCGTAAAGTATGGAGTCGTTATCGTGTATTGGCACTCCTTCGACCAAGGCATGTATGGATAGACTCAAGAACAACAGTGTAGGGAACTTATTTTCTTGTATTTGGATATGCATATGCCCATGTTCGGCACCTTTGGAAAAGAACTCCAAAAATACCTGTAATAAAATCCCTCCCAAGATGTATAGGGCTATTATTTTGGGGTCATGGTCATGATACACTTCGGGCAATAGCTCAAAAAATGTCAGCGATAATAAAAAGGCTCCACTAAAGGCCAGCAATAGCTTTATATTATCGTTGTTCTTTGGTTTGGTGAACCAAACAAATCCAAAACCGAACCAAACGGCCAAAATGGGAACCATGTAAATAATAGCGGAAGGAAAATCCATATCGGGAATTAAAGGGGCAAAAATAACCTATTTTTGCGGAAAGATTTTAGGATAGTATGGCAGGGAATTTTAAAATGATGGCAAAAACGCTCTACGGGTTCGAGCCCATATTGGCAAAGGAGCTTCGTAATTTGGGTGCTGGACATGTGGAGGAGGGTGTTCGTAATGTTACTTTTGAAGGTGATACGGGTTTTATGTACAAGGCCAATTTATGCCTAAGGACCGCTTTAAAAGTCTACAAACCCATCAAAACCTTTCAAGTCTTCAATGAGAAAGATCTTTACAGGCATATTTATGAGTTGGATTGGCCCTCAATTTTTGATGTGGAAAAAACCTTTGCCATTGATAGTATTGCCAATACCGAGGTCTTTGATAATTCCATGTTCGTTTCCTTAAAGGCCAAAGATGCCATCGTGGACAAGTTTAGGGCTGTGATGCACGATCGTCCCAATGTGAAGACCCAAGACCCTGATATCCGAATCAATATACATATCTATAAAAACACCTGTACGGTTTCGTTGGACAGTTCGGGCAACTCCCTGCACCAAAGGGGGTACCGTATTTTGACAAACATAGCGCCCATCAATGAGGTGTTGGCTGCAGGATTATTGCTTAAGAGTGGTTGGGATGGCCAAACGGATTTTTTGGACCCCATGTGTGGGAGCGGGACTTTCTTGGTGGAAGCTGCCATGATTGCTTGTAATATTCCAACGAACATCAATAGGGAATCCTATGCTTTTATGCACTGGAAGGATTATGATGCCGAATTGCACCAGAAAATTGTGGATGCCAGCTTAAAAAAGGTCAGGGAATTCCACCATAAGATCATAGGGTACGATAAGGCTCCTTCTGCGGTACGAAAAACACAGGAGAACGTGGATCATGCGAATCTATCGGATTATATCTCGGTGGAACGCAAGGACTTTTTTAGGACCGAGAAACCCGTGGAAGGGAAATTGCACATGGTCTTTAATCCACCGTATGGGGAGCGCCTGCCCATTGAGATGGAAGAGTTTTACGGAAGGATAGGGGACACCTTAAAGCAAAACTATCCTGGTACGGAAGCCTGGTTGATTACCTCCAACCTAGAGGCATTAAAACACGTAGGCTTGAAAACCTCGAAGAAAATAAAGGCTTTTAATGGGAAACTGGAAGCTCGATTGGTGAAATATGATATTTACGAGGGAAGCAAAAAGGATAAAAGTCAGGGTGATCATTAAGGCTGTGTGGCAAAAGGGCTAGTCCATTGCCCTAAAAAATAATGGTAGGAAAAAGCGAAAGAATTGTTTAGATTTGGAGTGTGTTTAAAACACAACTAACTAACTCAACCAAATTTTGTGAAAGGAGTCCCAGCAGGGCTCCTTTTACTTTTCCGACCAAATGGCCAGTTCGTTGCCCGATGGATCCCTAAAATGAAAACGCTTTCCTCCGGGAAACTCAAAGATTTCCTTGCTTATGGTCCCTCCGTTTTGAATCACTTTTTCCTGGATGGCTTTAAGGTCGCTATGATGAAGTACCACAAGTGCACCATTCTTAATGGGTTCTGCACTCAGTTCAAAACCACCTGCGATTCCAACCTCGGAAAACGACACATAATTCGGACCATAATCCGTAAACTCCCATCCAAAGACCTCATGGTAGAAAGTTTTGGTCTTCTCTAAATCCGTTGCTTTGAATTCGATATAATCAATAGGGGTTTTCATTTACTGTTCGGCTTCGGGTTGCTTCTTTTTGGATTTTTTATATAGTGGGATAAAGTAGGAGATGGAGTAGTTGTAATTCACCCCAAAGTTGCTTCCGTCGGTCACTTTATTGAATCCGGGAATCCAGAGATTGGGAAATTGTTCATCCTCTGTATTGGTGATCAAAAATCCCAGTCGCGCACTCATGCCCACAAAAATATTGGCAAAAAGTTCCACTTTCGCCCCCACGACAAACTCCAACCACGAGGCAGAAAGGCCACTAAATTCACGGTTAGGGTTTTCTCCCGGTAAAAATTCCTCGTTGAAAAATTGGTTGGTCTCGTACAGACTGTAATCGTTCAGGGTTTGGGTAAAGCTGGCAAAGGCATAACGCCCCCCAATGGTAATGGCGTTGTTCATCCCATACCAATTGGTGTAGGTATTAACGTCCACCCCGGCCTTAATGTAACTTCCTGAGGTCTCGTAGTCGTACAACAGTGTGTTGAGCAGGGTTTCGTCCTGCTTTTTGGTCTCGTTCCCGATTTCGGCCGCGAGATATAGTTTTTGGGTCAGCCGATAGTCGCCCACCAATTCCAGTCCGGTGTAATCCTCATCTGCGAAGGAAAGCACCAATTTACTGATATCGGCACCCACACGAAGTCCATATTTTTCCTTGTACTCCACGGTGTCTTTTTGGGAAAGGTCTATGGGTTCGCTCTGGGCCAGTGCGAAAAAGGGCATGAGGCCGAATAAAATCTTAGTGAAATATCTTGACATGGATGTTATCGGTATTTTCTACATTGGGCTGAACGACCCTAATATCTTGAATCCAGTTTTCGGCACCCTCGGTCAGGGTCACTGAAATGTTATTGTAATTGGTCACAAATCCGCAGGCTCTTGATATAAAAGCTTCCCCAAGTTCATAGGAAATGGTCAGGGTATCGATATTCCCGATTTCCTCATCGGTTTCATCATCGTCGTCCGAGCCGGAGATAATTTGGTACATGGTGGTCACCGCATTGCTCCGTAAGGGTACCTGTAGCGAATCCGGTGAATTGGACCGGTCACCAAAGGTTGAATTGGTTAGTACGCTATCAATATCAATACTTTTGATGCGAATGGAAGGCACGGCCTTGGCGGCTGTGGTGTCGTTCACATCAAAAAAGCCCAACACCAATAAAGGGGTGTCTCCATCAACACAGATGTCGTCCTTTTCGCAGGAAGATACCCAGTAAAATAGAGCGGTGATAAGTAGGATGGGGATTAGTTTCTTCATTCTGTTTACCTGAGGGTTTACGTTCAAATGCTAGACCCGTTTTTCCAAAAGTACAACATTTTCAACGTGGTGGGTCTGGGGGAACATATCCACCGGCTGCACTTTGACAACTTGATATTGTTCTTTCATCAATGCCAAGTCCCTTGCTTGTGTGGCACTGTTACAGCTTACATAAACAATCTTTGGTGGTCCCACTTGCAATAACTGCTCTACCACCTGTTTGTGCATACCATCCCTTGGCGGGTCGGTGATAATAACATCTGGTTGGCCTTGGGCAGCAATAAAATCATCATTAAATACATTCTTCATATCGCCAACAAAAAATTCTACATTGGAAATTTGGTTGTGCACCGCATTGGCCTTTGCATCGGCAATCGCTTCTGGAACGGATTCAACACCGACTACCTTCTTGGCATCTTTCGCTACAAACTGGGCAATGGTGCCTGTTCCTGTGTATAGATCATACACCAGCTCATTTCCCGTAAGCCCGGCAAAATCCCTGGTTACTTTGTAAAGTTCGTAGGCTTGGGCTGAATTGGTCTGGTAGAAGGATTTCGCATTGATTTTGAACTGTAAGCCCTCCATTTCCTCGAAAATATGGTCGCGTCCTGCAAAGCAGATGATCTCTTGGTCATAAATGGTATCGTTGGCCTTGGAATTGACAACATATAGCAAGGAGGTAATTTCTGGAAAGGTATTCTTCAAATGGTTCAGCAACAGCTCTCGTTGCTCCTTATGCTCTTCAAAGAATTGGATGAGCACCATAATTTCGCCAGTGGAGGAAGTACGAATCATCAAAGTCCTTAGTAGCCCTTCCTGTTTTCTTGGATTGAAAAAGCGCAGCCCGTTCTTGTTGGCAAACTGTTTCGTTTCCAAACGGATAGCATTGGAGGGGTCTTCCTGTAAGTGACATTTTTTGATGTCCAGAATCTTGTCCCACATCCCTGGAATATGGAATCCAAGGGCATTTCTGTCCTCAATATCTTTGTCGGAGTCGATTTCTTTCTGTGTTAACCATCGACTGTCAGAAAACGAAAACTCCATTTTGTTTCGGTAGAAATATTGTTCCTTGGAACCCAAAATGGGTTGGGTCGTGGGTAATTCCAAGTTACCGATGCGCTTCAGGTTATTTTCCACCTCTTTTTGTTTAAAATAGAGTTGGTGCTCATAGCCCATGTGCTGCCACTTGCAGCCCCCACAAGTACCAAAGTGCTGGCAAACGGGTTCCGTCCGTTTGTCGGACAGTGTATGGAATTTTGTGGCAACGCCTTCAAAATAGGCTTTTCGTTTTTTGGTGGTCATTACGTCCACCACATCACCAGGTACGGCATTACTGAGGAAAATTACTCGTCCATCTGGTGCTTTCCCCACGGATTTTCCCTTTGCTCCCGCATCTACCACGGTGACGTTTTCAAACGTTTTTCTCCTTCTGTTTTTACGCATGGCGCAAAAGTAAGTTCTTTTTGGTATTTCGGGGAATGCAGCTTCTTAAATTGCATCTAAACTTTTGGTTTTTCCAGCGGGAAAGGCGTGGCGAAAATTATATTTTCATCAATTAATTTGTAATTTGCGGGCACTCCAAGGGATGATTTCTCTCCCACGCTGCTTTTTCGAGACTTCGAAAGAATAAAGGTACAGTAGGAATGGTTATTTTATCAATTTTAATCATTTAATGAAATGGCTGTTTTAGAGCATTTAACATCGCAGCAAGCGATAGATTTGGAAAACAAGTACGGAGCGCACAACTATCACCCATTACCCGTGGTCCTGAGCAAAGGCGATGGGGTCCATGTGTGGGATGTGGAAGGAAAGCAATATTACGACTTCCTCTCCGCGTATTCTGCCGTAAACCAGGGGCACTGTCACCCCAAAATTATTGGCGCCATGATGGAGCAGGCAAAAACCTTGACCTTGACTTCGCGCGCATTTTATAACGATATGTTGGGGAAATTTGAGAAATACGCTACGGAGACTTTTAATTTTGACAAGTTGTTGCCCATGAACACGGGTGCCGAAGCAGTTGAAACTGCACTGAAAATCTGTAGGAGATGGGCATACGGCAAGAAAGGAATTCCAGAAAACCAAGCGCAGATTATTGTTTGCGAGAATAATTTCCACGGCAGAACCACTACCATTATTTCTTTTTCGAATGACGAGGTAGCGCGTGATAATTACGGTCCCTACACCGAAGGTTTTATCAGAATTGAGTATGATAATCTGACCGCTTTGGAGAATGCCCTAAAAAGCAATCCCCATGTAGCTGGTTTCTTGGTGGAACCCATTCAGGGCGAAGCAGGTGTTTATGTGCCTTCGGAGGGTTATTTAAAAGGTGCCAAGGCCCTTTGCGAAAAATATAATGTCCTTTTTATTGCCGATGAAGTGCAAACAGGTATTGCCCGAACGGGACGTTTATTGGCCACCTGTGGCAATTGTAGCTGTGCGGACAAAAACTGTAGCGGCACACCAGAGGTGAAACCCGATATTTTGATTTTAGGGAAGGCCCTTTCCGGCGGTGTTTATCCAGTATCCGCCGTATTGGCCAACGATCCCATTATGGAAGTGATCACTCCAGGGAGCCACGGAAGCACCTTTGGTGGAAACCCTGTTGCGGCAGCGGTGGGCATGGCTGCTTTGGAAGTGGTCAAAGAAGAAAGCCTGGCCGAGAATGCAGGAACCTTGGGAGAACTTTTCCGTGAGGAGCTGAACAAGTTCATCCCCGAGTGTGATTTGGTGGTGAAGGTTCGCGGACGTGGGCTGCTCAACGCCATCGTCATCAACGATACCGAGGACAGCTCCACGGCATGGGATATTTGCATGGCACTCAAGGAAAACGGCCTATTGGCAAAACCTACCCATGGAAACATTATCCGGTTTGCACCACCTTTGGTGATGAACCGTGAACAATTGCTGGATTGCGTGTCCATTATTATAAAGACACTGAACGAGTTTAAAAAGAGTTAAAAGAAAACTGGGGCAAACGCCCCAGTTTTTTATTGTTCTTTGGATTCTATAGACATTTCACAACCAAAAGTGTCGGCGAAAAAGTTATCCAAATCATCGGCTTTAAGCGCTAAATTCTTGATGTTCTCTTTGATTTTTTCAGCATAATCAGTGAAAATATCCGAAAGATGCACGCGATAGGAGAGATAGATTTGGTTATCGTGAATACCTAGATAATAAGGTTCCACGTTGCTTTCCATTAAATGGTTCAATAGTTCTAAAAGGTTTTGTTTTGGTAAATGGTTCAGGGGAGATGTAGCAACCAAATACTCTCTTTTAAAAACGAATATGCGAACCAATGCGCTCCCTTGGTGAAACTCCCAATAATCCCTTCCTGCCCTCCCCAAAACTGGGTTGATTCCTAAATCCTCTAGGGCACCTTCCACAAACTTTGCAAAGTCACTTTTTTCAAATTCTTCCCAAATGGATATATCCAAATGGTTGCCACAATGGGCACAAAACTCCGATTCTTTGTCGGTATAATTGTCACAGGAGTTACACTTTACATTGTAAGTCGATTGGTTTGGCAAATGGGAAAAATCATTTAATTCCTTGATCAAGTCGGTATGTTTTATCCCAAAGCCCACATTGTCCGCATTGGTAAATTTTGATGTGGTAACCCCCACCAGAACACCGGCTTCGTTCAACATGGGGCCACCGGAATTTCCTGGATTGACAGCGGCATCCGTTTGGATGTAACTTCTGCTTCCCATGGGTTGGTTCGGTGACGATACGATACCTTCCGTCACGGTGTACGGCATTCCAAAAGGATATCCATTGATAAAGACTTTCTGTGTATTCACAATCTGGATTTCATGTTGGAGGGAAATATCCGTGTTGGTGTTGGTGAACCCATCTATGCTCAAAAAAGCTAGGTCAACCTCTGGATTTACCATTACAACGCTGGCTACGTACCTGTCTTTTTTATAATCCTCCACAGCAACTATCTTTTCTCCCTTTACCACATGATAATTGGTAATGATATGATTTTGCCCTTTAACGGTAAAGCCACTTCCTGTACCTGAGGCGGTAACAATTTTATATACTGATTTTCTAATATTTTCCACGGTCTTTTATTTCTGGTTAGCTAAAAAATTTTGAAAAGAAACCTTTTCCTTTTTTGGTGGATGATGTGGCACTTGCAATAACTGTTTCACCTGCGGTCCCGTCCAAAAAGGCATAATACGTTTGCAGCAAAAGCGGACGGGCTTCGTCCAGGCTCTTGCTTGAAACTCTTTCGAGCACATCGTAAATGGCATTTTGATGTTGTTCCTCCATGTTGTAGTCATAAATCATTTTTAAAAAAGCGGACTGAAGGTAATAGCAGAGCATCAACTGATTGTTTTCATTAATATAGCGTTCCACGTGGGTTTCCATACTTTTGGCGTGGTTCTGCAATATTTCGTTAGAACTTCTCCACTTGAGGGAAATCAATGATTCTGCATGATACATATCCTGCATAAACTCCTCCTTGGATTTTGCAAGTAGCTTCTGCATGAAGTTTGTTCCTTTATCAATCCTAAAGTTGAAATCAATCTGACCATTAAAGAGGTTGAAGACATATTCCTCCAGCTTGGTTCGGAGCGTTCCATGAACGCAGGACATGTTCACGATTTTTAGAAGGGACAATACTGTAATATCCCATTGATAATCGTTCCATCTCTTTTCCTTAAATTCCTTACTGAACTTTTCATAGTCCTCGAAAACCTCTTGAATCTGCTGCCAAACGGTATCTTTTTCGTCATCGGATAAGGGGGTTGTCTTTGGAGTAGCGAAGAATTCAGCCTGATATTTTTCTATAAACTCATCATCATAATGATCGGTATTTGTACTTATCTCATTCAATACATCGTATACCTTGTACGGTTGACAAAGGGCAATTGGGGTCTCATACTCAAACCATAAAACATCTTGTTTGCGACGAATTTGGGCTAGGGTCAACGGATTGAAATTGATTTCCGCCACTTTTCTGAATAGAGGTACCTTGTTGGTGTTCTCCGTGATTTTTACAAAGGGGGCCTTCACTGAAAACATTTCCTGCGATATGGAGATGCGTATTTCTGCTGAACCTTGCCCATGAACAATTTGGATATCATCGTCCAAAGATTGGTCCCGCAACACATTTGAATTGATGTAATTGATAGTTTCCAATAGGGCCTGCCTGTAATTTTTGGCATCGTAGGCATCCATTGCCTTGCTCCAGTAGGATACATCCATGTGTGGATTACCCTTGCTTTTAATAGGTCTGGAGAACCTAGGTAGTACATGTGACATTAGTATAGGTTAAGAATTAACAAATCAGATTTGGGTGAGGTTGATTTGTCGTTCTTTAGAGGTTGAAGAAAAACAATGTGCTAATATCGTATTTTTTTTAAAGCAAACATCATTTAAATGATTGATTGCCAAATGGGTGTACAATGACGCTTCGTTAACACACGGCTGCTTCCAGTAAACGAAGCTGCTTTTTGTAGGCATTTAACCGGGCCAAGATACCAATGGGAAGCGTTGCATTCTGTGGAATGTGCCCAAAACTCATCCCATACACGGCAGGGATGCCCAAAGGTGCAATCCTGTCCGTTATCACTTCTTTAAGGGTGAAATTATCCGTGGTCCGTTTGCGGTCACATCCTTTGCATACCCCAAATACGATTCCCTTGGCTTTTAAAAAGGTGTCCACTTGGGTGAGTTGGGTCAGCATACGGTCGATTCGGTAGGGAGCTTCCTCCACATCTTCCAAAAAAACGATACGGTCGGTGAAATCAATTTCATAAGGGGTGCCAATCATGGCCGTTACCAACGATAAACTTCCGCCAACGAGTTCACCCTCTGCCATTCCGGGTGTAATGGTATACCTGTAATACTCGCTGTTTCGGTACTGTTTGGGGTCTTCCAGAATGGCATTTTTAATGGGAAGCACTTCTTGGGGCTCCATTAAAACTTTTTTGAAATAGGCTTGGCTATACTCATCGTCCAATGTTTTGCCCACGGGTCCATGAAAACAAACAAGTCCCGTCTTTTTATAAAAGGTGTTGATAAGCGCGGTGATATCGCTAAAGCCAATAAATGCCTTAGGGTTGTTTGCGATGGTCTCGTAGTCCAATAAATCCAAAATTCGGGTGCATCCATAACCGCCTCGGGCACAGAGTATACCATCAATATCAGGATTGGCAAACATCTCGTTGATGTCCTTCGCCCGTTCTTCGTCCGTATTGCTAAAATAGCCGTGATTGCCTTCTATCCGTTCTGTATAAAATGCCTTGAACCCCATTTTTTTAAGGGTATCTACCGCTAGATATATGGACTCTGTATCCAAAGCAAACCCAGGAGCTACCAAGCCAATAGTATCGCCCATTTGTAGGCGTTTGGGCTTTATTTTGGGCAACGGTTTGGCTAAGGGGGCATTACTCCATCCAGTTTGATGCAAAAGGGTGGCTGCACCAAGGGCAGTGGCCGATTTTAGAAAATTTCTTCTTTTGGACATTTATATGGGATTAGGCACCACAAAGATAAAAATCCAAATAGATAGATGGTAGAAATGGGATTAATCGCTGCTGCGTTCCTCTCGCCGAAGTTGTCTTTGAATCTTTCTAATGGCCGATTCAATGGATTTTTCGGGTTCAATGATGTTGTACTCTCCCCAGAAATCGGGGTCAGAGAAACCTGAAGCCTCATCACTTAAGATGACGGATTTACGTATCCGTTGGCGATATTTCGGTCTTTCGTCCTTGCCGACCTTTTCCCAGTCGGTAACGGCCATTTCAGCGGTCATGCTGTATTGTGAATTGAACCATTTATCGGCCCAGTCCACTTTAAATTCCATGAAAACGCTGCTGTAGCCATAAAACCATTTTCCGTCTTTTTCCCGGTAATCCACGCGGTAGGATACTTCTGTGGGCCAAACGTCGACTTTCGCCGGTTTTTTGCGGACAAAAAGTTGTGCGGCCATATCCCTGTCCGTAATGTTCAGCGAAAATATGGCGCCTGTCATAATTTTCTTGTCCACATCAATATAGATCTCCCCACGATAAAGCGGCTCCAGCACATCTGGTCGTTGATCAAACTTGATGACATAGATCAATTGATCGTTGGTACGGGTGGAACGGTCAAATGTGAATTTGTAATCTTCCATCATTTCTTCCGAAAAAATATATTCTGGATACTTCATCAAATCCACATAGAGCGTATTGTAAGGCCCGCCTTGCAGTTTAAGGGCCACGGTGTCCAGTTTACTGTAGTCCGTGCTTTTTCTTGCTTTGTAAAGTTCCACGGCATCTTCCCTGTTGATATTATATGGCGTTTTATAGACATTGACCACGGCTTCTGCTAAGGATACATTCTTTCTTCTTCTTTTGATGGTTTCCCGATAGAAGGCTGTCATCAAAGTGGGATCGGTAAAATAATTTTCTCCTCTATTTTTCAAGGTTTCCCTAAAGAGTGCCATGGCATCCTTTGGAGCGTTGATGTTCACTTCGGATAATTGGGTCGCGGATACTTCAAGATAGATTTCGTTCTTTTCGCGTTGCAGGCTTGCAATAGGGATTTGCTTGGTCCTGTATCCCAAAAAGGAAACGATTACGTTTTTATCAAGGTGTTCCTTAGGGACCTTTAAAAGGAAGTTGCCCTCCGTGTTGGTAATGGTACTAATATTGGTTCCCTCTACAGTAAGGGTAGCAAAGACCAAGGATTTATTGCTTGATTCTTCTTTAACCTCACCGCTATATTCATTGTACTCCACGGGCGAAGCTTCTTCCTGTAAGGCCAGTCCCTGAAAGGGATTGATGAATAGCATGGCCAATAGGGCCACAATGGGCAACGAGTTGAGTTTTGGTTTTAAAATCAATGATGGGTTGATAGGTGACATAGGTGCAATTTTCTTTTTTTCCATTCTACTAAAGATACAAAAAAATGAACATACCCTCTTTCTTGGATTTCGTTAAAAAACCAAACAATTCTCTACATATCAACCGTTAAGCCTACCTAGTCTACCATAAAAAGGGCATTGGCAAAAAACAGTTTTCCGTTTTCCCAAAACCCTCGGAAGAGCGGGTTGTCCACCATATAGATAACCTGGCCGCGACCGTAGTTTTCCACCCCATAAATTAGGGTTTCCGAAATCCGTTTTTGGGCTTCTATGCCGGCAAAACCTGAAAACGGTTTGGTATTTTGCTCCAAGTACACCGCGTTGCCATTGTCGAGATACTCGAATGCGCTGCTGCCCAATTTCAAGGTAAAATAATCTGAACCGTATCCATAGGCCAAAGGATTGGAATTGTCCACCTTTGTTTTGAAGATGGCTCCTGTAATAGCTCCCTTGATGCGTTCCCTCTCCCAATCTTCATAAGGTTGTGGGGAATTTTCACTGGTATCCCTTTCCATTTTCTTTTGTTTGATCCCGAAACCATTTTCACCATCAAGGGCATTTATGGAGCCTCCCATGGCTATAATTTTTCCACCTTGGCGAACCCAGCTCTTCAGCTCGGAAAGTTTGTCTTCGTTAAATTGGTTGCCATAACGGCCGTCGGGCAAAATCAAAATGTGGTACTCGTCCAAATCCACCCTATCGGCATATTCATCATCGATTACGGTCAGAGGATAATGTAATTGCTGTTCAAAAAAGTGCCAAATTTCTCCAAACCGTAGGGTAGAAGTGGGGCCGCCGGACAAAACGGCTATTTTTGGCTTGGTAATCATTTGTATGGATGACGAACCAAAGTCTTTTCCTGAGTCTACAAAACCGGTGCTGGTCGCCGTAAGGTCTTTGTTGAATCTTTGGGCAACGGATTGCAAAGTAGTTATAAAATCCTCCTTGTTTTCATTATCACCTTTGGTGATGATCAAGGTTCCGCGATCAAAGGACTTGCCCTCGATGCCAAATGGATGGTCCGCTTTGCGAACCCGTATGCCCTCTTTGAGCAATGCTGCCAAAAAGCGGGCGTCTTCCATGCTGTTCCAATCCGCGAGATAGGCATAGCTCCCACTGTTGATGTTGGAACTTGCCATGGATTGTTGTACTGATTGCGGGGACACTGCGGAAGTGGAGGCAATGGCATCCAATCCGTACGCATAAGGGAGCGACCACGCAGTGATATCGTACGTCAATGAATCCGAAAGTTTGGCATTGGGTTCGAACAGCACTTTTACCAAGGTTCCTTTGGGTTGATCTGTAGATACGACCATGCCGTTTTTATTGATGGTCAGGCTACCTGTATTTCCAGAACTATAGCTGTGTCCTTTGTAAGAACCGCTCTCAAGGTCACCGTATGCAATATTGTGTTTTTCCAAAAGGGATTTAAGGGCATCCAATTTGTCTTTATCTCCTCGTAACACATAACTCTTGTACTTAAATGCCTTGTTTTGATGGAATTTTCTAAATTCTTCGTTGAGTTTTTGTGCATTTTGGGAAGAGACCTCAACCGTAGAGAGCCCCGTTGTAAAATGATGTGCAATCCGGTCTTTCAAGGTCAAGGTGTCGCCAATGGAGGTGATAATGCCCAATCCGGCCCTGCCGCTACCACCTTGTTCGTAGGTCATCCCAATGGAACCATTGTACATAGGGTAGGTATCCCCATAACTTGGATACAATAGGTCAAATACCTCTTTAGTAAAATAGAACCAACCATTGGCATCAAAATATTTGGCATGGTTTCTACCCAAGGTCACTTGAAAATCACGTTGGAAATCCGTTATCACTTCATGATAGGGCTCTGCGGCCGGTGCAAAATAATAGGGATTGTCCACACCTTGCTCATGGAAATCGACATGCACATGAGGCATCCATTGGTTGAACACCTTGAGACGCTGCTGGCTTTCCACCTGCGTTAACCAGGCCCAGTCACGGTTCAAATCGAACATATAGTGATTGCTCCTGCCGCTCCACCAACCCTCATGGTGTTCCTTGCTGTTCGGGTCCACCTGGTAAGGAGTGTTTTTGAATTGATTGTACCAGTTGCTGTACCGGTCCCGGCCATCTGGATTGATACACGGGTCCATGATAACCACGGTGTTTTCCAAATAGGAACTTTTGTTGGTCAACAATTCGTAAATGGTCTTCATGGAAGCTTCGGTGCTTACACTCTCGTTGCCGTGTACGTTGTAGCTTAACCATACAATAGCTTTGTTTGAATTTCCAGTGCCCTCGGTATCCTTTAAGTGCTCCTGACGGATGTTCTCCAAATTGGAGAGGTTTTCCGCTGAGGATACATAGGCCAAAATGAGAGGTCTCCGCTCGTTGGTCTGGCCGTAGACCGTTAACTTTACCCTGTCGGGGGCGGCTTCGGCCAAGTATTCGTAGTAATCCACCACTTCGTGATGACGACTGAATTGTGTCCCGAGTTCGTATCCCAAAAATTCTGATGGGGATTTTAATTGTTGTGCAGATACCGAAACGGATACTAAAAGAGCGAGAGAAAATAAAAATCTGGTCATGCTTGGGTTAATTGGTTCGACCAAATCTACTAATAAATTGAGGCAGATGCCTAATTTTTTGAACGGTTGGAGTATAAAATGGTGTAAAATTCAATTAACGTATTTTTAGGAACAGAAAAAAAGAAGAGACTTATCTTTGAACACCTCATTAGCGATTGAATGGAAGTAGAATGTATACCCTTTAGGGAGACGGGTTATTTTTCCCAACTGATTTGCGATTATTTGGAACAGAAAGAAGGATTGACTCCTTTTTATAATCGATATCCGCTGGCCGAAAATTTTGAGGCGCAGATTAAAGAGAAGATGGCCAACTTCCCCAAAGAAAATCGCACTGTGCTGGTCCAAGTCCTAAAGAACCAGTATCACGGTATCGACGCTTCCAAAGCGACCCAAAAAAATATGGAGGCCCTTCAAAAGGAGACCACCTTTACCGTGGTGACCGGGCATCAATTGAACTTGTTTACGGGACCCTTATACTTTTTATATAAAATCATATCTACCATCAATCTGGCCAAAAAGCTGAACAAGCAATATCCCAGCAACCATTTTGTGCCTGTGTATTGGATGGCTACGGAAGACCATGATTTTGAGGAAATCAACTATTTCAACCTACATGGCAAAAAGGTCCTCTGGAACAAAAAAGCTTCTGGAGCGGTAGGCCGACTTTCCACCGAGGGTCTGGAAGAGGTTTTTGATGTATTTGCGGCCGAACTGGGCCATTTGGGTCTAACGGACGATTTAAAATCCCTGTTCCAAAAGGCTTACTTGGAGCACGATACATTGACCGAAGCCACCCGCTATCTGGCGAACGCCCTCTTTGGGGAAGAAGGGCTGGTGATTGTTGACGGTGATGACAAGGCGCTAAAAAAACTATTGGTGCCCTATGCCAAAGCGGATATGCTGGAGCACGTTCCGTATCAAAAAATAAATAAGACCATCGAGGCTTTGCAGCAGGCTTCTTCGGATTACACCATTCAAGTAAACCCTAGGGAAATCAACTATTTTTATCTGGAAGATGGCCTCAGGGAACGTATTATCCTCAAAAAGGGGAAATACCATGTGATCAATACCCATTTGGACTTTACGGAGGAAGAACTCCTAGCGGAACTGGAAGAACATCCCGAACGATTTTCGCCCAACGTGGTGGCACGTCCACTCTATCAAGAAGTGATCCTGCCCAACCTGTGCTACATTGGAGGAGGAGGGGAGTTGGCCTATTGGTTGGAACTCAAGTCCTATTTTGATGAGGTGGGAGTTACGTTTCCGATGCTGATGTTGCGCAATTCAGCTTTGCTGATTACCGAAAAACAATCGGAAAAAGTGGAGCGGATGGGCCTAAAGGTATCCCATTTGTTCATGAAGCAGCATTCACTAATTAACAAGAAAATTCGGGATATTTCCAACATAGATATTGATTTCTCGCCCCAGAAAAAGTTGTTGGAAGAACAATTTCAGCACATGTACGAGCTGGCCGAGAAAACGGACAAAAGCTTTTTGGGTGCCGTAAAGGCCCAAGAAGTGAAACAAAAAAAGGGTTTGGACAATTTGGAAAAGCGTTTGTTGCGGGCCCAAAAGCGGAAGCTAAAGGACCATGTAGTTCGCCTGACTGAGCTGCAGAATGAATTGTTTCCCAATCAATCCTTACAGGAAAGGCAACTCAATTTTTCCGAAATGTACCTGCACATGGGTGAAAACCTTATTCCGTTGTTGTTGAAAACGCTGGACCCATTTTCCAAAGATTTTACCATTATTCGTCACGAATAGGGTAGCACCCTAAACTTTTCTATTTGGTTATTTTCTAAAAAAATTGAAAACCTTGGTAGGGTATTTTCCTTCCAGGTTGTTCCATTACCGTAAATAGCTATGAAAATTTAAATTTTGAGTTGGTTAACTCATATGTTTAGGTTGGTTTTGATTTTATTGAAAAGCCCCGGAGTGGTTCCCGGGGCTTTTTGTTTTTATAAATTTTGAGGGAGCTAAAACAGTTCCTTAAAATGTGATTTCACCTCAAAAAGGGTAGCCTCTTTCATGGTGTTGAAGCGAATATCCGCGTGACCTACACGCTCTTCAGGTCCGATACCAACACTATGAAACTTTCCAGCTTTGGCAGCATCGATACCTTTTTCAGCATCTTCAAAAACAATACAATTTTCTGGGGGGAGTCCCAATTTTTCAGCAGCGTAAAGGAAAATGTCCGGTTCGGGTTTGCTTTTGGAGACGCTGTTCCCATCGCCTATCACATCAAAGAAATGTGTAGCGTTCAATTGTTTTAAAACTTTTACGGCGTTCTTGCTAGCACTGCCCAAGGCAACCTTGAATCCCTCAGATCGCAGGTGTGTCAGAAGTTCGCGAGCTCCGGGGAGGTAGTCATCTGGAGTCATGTGATCAAGGCTTGCCACATAGATATCGTTCTTTTTGGTGGCCAGTTCCGCTACCGTGGCATCATCCAAAGTAACATTGTTGTGGTCCATAATTACCTTTATGGAGTCCATTCGGGAGATTCCCCTCAGTTTTTCGTTGAGTTCCCGGTTGAATTCCCAGTCCATATCGTCGGACAAATGCTTCCAAGCTTCATAATGCAGTTCGGCCGTATCGGTGATCACACCGTCCAAATCAAAAATGAATCCCTTGATCATGGTCAATAGTGTTTAGACCGCAAAGAAATAATGAAATCAGTTAAGAAAAAAACTATATAGCAATATGTTCTTTCCGAAGGCGGGTGTAAGGCGAATCCAGAACTGGCCGAACTGTTGATAACCCGTTGGAATTACTTGTGGGGAAAACTTGTCATAAATAACCTTTAAAAGATACTTTTGCAACTAAAGCAAATTGCTATTTTTGCCCATGCATAACAACGTACTCATCCTAGACTTTGGTTCCCAGTACACACAATTGATCGCTAGACGCGTTAGGGAACTCAACATTTACTCAGAAATTAAACCGTACAATAAACTGCCGGAAAATTTGTCCGATTACAAAGCAGTGATTCTTTCCGGGTCCCCGTCATCGGTGCGTTCGGAGAGTGCCCCGCATCCTGATTTATCTGAAATAAAGGGAAAAACACCCCTTTTGGGCATTTGCTACGGTGCACAATATCTGTCCCATTTTCATGGTGGCAATGTTGCGCCCTCCGCGACCAGGGAATACGGTAGAGCGAACCTTTCCTTTGTAAAAGAAGGAGAAGATTTTCTAAAGGGTATTGGCGAAGGAAGTCAGGTTTGGATGAGCCATAGCGATACCATCAAAGAACTACCCAAAGGCGCCATCCGGTTGGCGAGCACCCACGATGTGGAGAATGCGGCCTACAAGATTGATGGAGAGACTACCTATGGGATACAATTTCACCCCGAAGTATACCACACCACGGACGGAACCAAATTGCTCGAAAACTTTTTGGTGAACATCGCAGGATTGGAACAGGACTGGACGCCCGATGCATTTGTGGAAACCACTGTTGAGGAATTACGACAAGAAATCGGTGACGAAAAGGTCATTTTGGGACTTTCTGGTGGCGTGGATTCCAGTGTGGCGGCCATGTTGCTGCACAAGGCTATTGGAGACCACCTATATTGTATCTTCGTGAACAATGGTCTTCTACGTAAAAATGAGTTTGAAAGTGTACTAGATCAGTACAAGCATATGGGGCTCAATGTAAAGGGCGTTGATGCTTCGGCACGCTTTTTGGATGCCTTGAAAGGCGAATCCGACCCTGAAAAGAAACGAAAGATCATCGGAAGGGTGTTTATTGAGGTTTTTGATGATGAATCCCACCAAGTGGAAAATGCGAAATGGCTGGCACAAGGCACCATTTATCCCGATAGGATCGAGTCCGTTTCCGCCAGTGGAGGTCCATCAGCGGTGATCAAAAGTCACCACAATGTGGGAGGATTGCCCGACTACATGAAATTGAAAATTGTGGAGCCCTTAAAAATGTTGTTCAAGGATGAGGTGAGAAGGGTTGGTGCCAGTATGGATATGCCGGCCGAAATATTGGGAAGGCATCCTTTTCCCGGTCCAGGATTGGGAATCCGTATCTTGGGCGATATTACGGCAGAAAAGGTGGCCATTTTGCAAGAAGTTGACGCCATTTTTATCGAAGGATTGAAAAAATGGGGACTTTATGACAAGGTTTGGCAGGCCGGAGCTATGCTTTTGCCCGTAGATAGTGTAGGAGTTATGGGAGATGAGCGTACATACGAAAAATGTGTTGCGCTCAGAGCCGTGGAAAGTACCGATGGTATGACGGCCGATTGGGTGAATTTGCCCTACGAATTCCTTCAAAAAACCTCGAATGATATAATAAATAAGGTTAAAGGCGTTAATAGAGTGGTGTATGACATTAGCTCAAAACCACCGGCAACTATAGAATGGGAATGAAAAAATATATGTTACAACTGGTTGTTACCATGGTTCTTTTGTTGGCCATGGTGCCAGTTTCTGCACAAAACTATGCAACCCACGCGGTTAAGGAAGGTGAAACGCTCAAGAGCATTTCGCAAAAATATCGGGTGACCCCTTACAGTATTTTACAGGCCAATAAGGAAATCAAAACAGCGGACGATGTAAAGAAGAACACCATCCTTATCATTCCGTTGAATGGCAGTAAGCCTGCCGAAACCAAACCTGTAACCAAAAAGGAGGAGCCTCAGGAAGAAGAAGTAAAACCTATTCGCTTTACTAGACATAGGGTACGCAGAAAAGAGACCCTTTTTGGACTTACCCAAAAATATAATATTACCGAGGACCAACTGAAGCGATACAATACCCGATTGTACTCCGAAACCTTGGACAAGGGCATGGTACTCCAGATTCCGGTATACCCGGAAATAGACCCGGATGAAGAGAAGGAGCTAGATTTTGAAATCTACACTGTTAAGCCCAAAGAGACCCGTTGGAGTATTGCGCACAAATACGGAATCAGTGTAGATAGTCTTTTGGTACTGAATCCCGAATTGGATAAGAATACCAACTATTTGGCGGCTGGTGAAGAACTTAAATTGCCAAGGCCCAAGGGGGATAGTCTCAAAGAACAAAAGACAGAAATCTTTACCTCGTACACCGTACCACCCAAAATGACGCTTTACAGTCTGGGGCGTGAGTACGGCATTCCAACGGATTCCATCGTTCGTTTGAACCCCGAAATTATGAAGGAGGGTGGACTTAAGGAAGGTATGGTGGTCCGTTTGCCCAAGAAGCGCGAAAAAGGCAACGAAGTCAATACTGAAAATTATGTGTTCTACGAAGTAAAACCCAAACAGAACATCTTCAGGATTACCCAAAACTTAAAGATTACCCGCGACGAACTGTTCCGTTTGAACCCAGCACTTGAAAATGGATTGAAAGCTGGAATGGTATTGAAATTGCCCAAGGAAAAGGAAAAGGAGTTGGAGGTAAAGAATGCTCTCGTACTGGATAAGATCAACTTGGTGGACAGCATCGATGTGGCGAACAGGCCCAAGTTGGTGTATATGCTGCCGTTTCGATTGGACAAGGTGAATGTGGCCGACACCCAAAAAGCGGAAGAGCTCATTAAAAACAGAAGGGACTTAGCGATCAGCCTTGGTTTCTATACTGGAGCCATGGTGGCATTGGACTCCATCAAAAAGCTTGGGGTGTCCGTGGATGTCAAAACCTATGATACCCAATTGGACCAAGCCAAGGTCAAGGAAATCCTTCTAAGGGAAAATTTAACCGGTGTTGATGCTGTAATCGGTCCATTGGCTGCTGGTCCGTTAGATGAAGTGGCCGTTCAAGCCGCTGCCAAAAATATCCCTGTCATTGCACCGATTGCGTCCGACAGTAAACTGAGCCACAGCAATGTCTTTTTCTCCGTGCCCCAAGATGTGGTGCTTCGGGATAAAATGTTGGCCTATATGGAAAAAATCCACAAAGATGAAAATGTCATTATCATCGCGGATTCGACCCATCAAGTGGCACACGATTCCATTTTGAGCAAATTCCCCTCTGCCCAAATCGCTAAGGTAATCGACAATAAATCGCTTCACTTGGATAGATTTTTGGTCCAACTTTCAGAAGAAAAGGAAAACTGGGTGTTTTTGGAGACCGACCAAGTAAATATGGTGTCCAGTGTTACATCTATTTTAAATTCTGCCAACATCTCTAGATTGGATGCCGAAGAAACCGATAAACAGGTTAAGGTCCGCATGTTTACCACCAGTTACAACGGGGCATTTGAAGATGAGGCGGTCTCCAAAGCGCATTTGTCCAATTTGAAGTTTACCTATCCTTCGTTTTACCGCGAAACGGTCGACGATACTTTCACTCGGGCCTATACCAAAAAATATGACGGTCTGTTGCCGGACAGGTATGCCGTTCGTGGCTTTGATGTAACCATGGATGTTTTGTTGAAGCTCGCTTATAGAAAGAATCTTTTCGAGACCTCAAAATATATTGGTTTGACCGAGTATGCCGGCAACGGTTTCGATTATTATAATGATTGGACCTCAGGTTATTTTAACAGGGCGTGCTATATCATGGAATATGACGATCTTCGTATAAAAGAGGTAGAGCAAAAAAATGACAGCAAAAGTAACCTATAACGGCAATCTGCGCACCACCTGTGTGCACATACGTTCGGGCAGCGAATACATTACCGATGCCCCAGTGGACAACAATGGCAAAGGTGAGGCATTTTCGCCCACCGATACCGTGGCCACCGGCTTGGCCAACTGCATGATAACCATGATGGGCATAAAGGCACGTGACCTTGGAGTAGATCTAGAGGGCTCAACCGCCGAGGTGACCAAGCATATGGCCGCCAACCCAAGACGGATTTCCAAAATAGAAGTGAAATTGGAACTGCCTGCCTCGGTTTTAGAGAAACACCGAAAAATTTTGGTGCACACCGCAAATACCTGCCCAGTGCATTACAGCCTGCATCCCGACATTGAACGTTCAATCGAATTTAATTGGGTAAAATAATTTCCATAGCATGTGTCTTTTTGCTCGCTTTTTTGGGATTTGGACAAGAAATTGAGGAAGGGGTCCCATGGACGGAAAATGTTCGCCTTACTTGGGCCGACTTTAAGGGGAAGGTACCTCCAGCACAGCCTCCCGCTGCCACCACCGCAAGCGGCATCAGTTACTCCTATTCCGCCAATTTGTTGCACCACGAAGTAAAGTTGGATTTTGAGGTAAACGCCTATTTTTATCCAAACGAATCGTGGTACAAGCCCGAGCTCTGCGACGAAAATACCTTGGCACACGAGCAGCTCCATTTTGATATAACGGAGGTTTTTGCCCGAAAGATGCGCGAAAAACTACGTCGTACTTCTTTTTCGGATGATGTGAAGGCAGAAGTACGCAAGATTTACCACGATATCCTCAAAGAACTTCAGGAATACCAAGAGCGATACGACTGGGAGACCAATTTTTCCCGAAACCGGGAAAAGCAAGCGGAGTGGAACAGAAAAATTGCGGAAGCACTTAAAAATCAATCAAATCCTTGACCTTAAGTCCCAAGGCGTCTGCAAGTGCCTTCAAAGTACAGATGGAGGTATTGATGTTCCCTTTTTCTATAGAATTTATCTGACTACGTGAAATATTAGACTCGTATGAGAGGTCGTAAGTAGAGATGCCTTTTTCCTTTCTTACTTCCTTGATTTTTTTTCCAAGGGCTTTCAGATATTTTTCATCTCTAATTTTCGTCATGGGTCTAAAATCTCATATTTTGTTTAGATTTGTAGACCTATATATCGTACTATTTTATGATGAACAATAATCAATTGGATGAGTTGTCCCAAATAATCGAGAACCGCTACGGTACTCCTGAAACTTTGGCGAATTGGTTGGATTTGGCTGTGGAAATGTTGTTTTATGTGGAAGAGGATACCTTTTCCAGAGAGGAACTACAGGAAGTGGCCACTGCACTAAGGGCTGTGGTTCGGGTTTTGAGGGGAATGTGATTTCCATCAAAGAAGTAGTTAATACTTATTTAAGGCCGATTTTTTCTGCTATTTACACGGCCAAATCTTCACTTTTTGCCTCTAGAGGTTTCTTTTTCATTCGCATCAACAGGGCAAAACCAAAGGTGAGTACACCTACACGGCCCAAGAACATCAATAGGATGATCAGGGATTTTCCCACCTCGGACAAGTCGGCAGTAATCCCAGTACTTAGACCGACCGTTCCTAGCGCAGAGGCCACTTCAAAAAGGATTTTATCAAAACTGGATTGCTCGGTAAAGGAGAGCAAAAAGCTGAAAAGAAAAATCATAGATGTATAGAGGATAAAGGTGGATGTCGCCACAAAAAGCCGTTCCAAAGGAATGGTTCTTTTTAAGAAAGTGATTTTTTTCTGTCCGAGCAACCTGCTTTTTAAAATGGCTATCATGGCGGTCAATGTGGTTATCTTCATTCCACCGGCAGTACCGGATGGTGATGCTCCGATATACATCAAAAAAATGGTCAAAAGGAGTAGTGGCAATGTAAGCGAACTAATTGGTACGGTGTTAAATCCTACGGTGGTCATGGAGGTCATTGATTGGAAAAAAGCTTCCATCAACCGATGGTTGGATACCTTGGCATAAGGTTCGTTGAAATAGAAAATCAAGGTACCAATACCCAGCAGTAGGATAAATCCATACACTATAATCTTGGTGGTAAATGTGATGTTCTTTGATTTTCTGGTAATTCTGTACCACACATCGGTTATGACGATAAAACCAAGAGATCCCGCAATAGCTAAAATGGAAATGGTCCAATTGATCAGGGTATTGGCTGAAAAGCTCTCAAAACTATCATTGAACAGACTAAAACCGGCGGTGCAAAATGAAGACACGCTATGGAACAATGAGAACCATACCCCTTTTAGGCCGGTGATACCTTCTTGATGGAAAGCGATATAGAATGCTATGGTTCCCAAAAGCTCCATTACCAACGTAAAATAAACCACACTTTTTATAAAATCCTTGATCTTAATGGTGGCGGGCATGGTGAATTCCGCACCAATGATTTTTTGGTGCCATCGGGTTATACGCTTGGTGGTAAAGAGCAGGTAGTAGGTGGTCAGGGTCATATACCCAATCCCTCCTAGCTGAATAAGGATCATGATAATGAACTGTCCAAAAAAGTTATAGGAATCAAAAATACTTATTGTTACAAGCCCCGTTGTTGAAATGGCTGAGGTTGAAATAAAGAGGTTGTCTAGAATGGCAATATCAGTCTTGTGAAAGAGTGGGATCGACAGCAATAGGAAACCTATTAGCGTGTATAAAAAAAAGCCCCAAACTAAATTTAGTTGGGGTGATTTACTTATCTGGAATCTTTTGTATCGGGATAAAATTGTGCTGAACATCGAGGTTTCGGATTCACATATTCAAACAAAGCTAGGCCGATTTTTGAATAATACACCACTTATTTGTAAAATTCAATTTGGGATGGAATAAAATATTAGGTCCATAGATGGGCTTGTCGCATATTGGTCATACATCACACCTTAAAAAACCATCCTTGAGCGCAGCGATCTTATCCTCCCAGGTCACGATAAATTCTTGCGCTACGTAGCCTGTAAATCCGGTATCGTGGATAGCTTTAATGATGGCTGGATAGTACAGTTCTTGGGTTTCATCAATTTCGTGCCTGCCCGGAACGCCCGCTGTATGGTAGTGCCCAAAATAAGGATGATAGTTTTGTATGCTTCGGATAATGTCGCCTTCCTGGATTTGCATATGGTAGATATCGAACAACAATTTAAAATTGTCACTGCCCAAATGTTTGCACAGTTCCACGCCCCAAAGGGAGTTGTCGCACATATAATCCGGATGGTTCACTTGATTAAAAAGCTCCATTTGAATCACTACCCCATGTTTTTCGGCCAAGGGCATGATCTGCGAAAGCCCATCCACACAATTTTGTAACCCAACGTAGTCGTTCATCCCGTCTCGATTGCCACTAAAACAAATGAGGTTGGTGTAGCCCGCTTCGGCCACCTTCGGGATCATTTCCGTATAGTTCTTAATAAGCTGTTCATGATATTTGGGATTGTTCCATCCCTCGGTCAGGCTTATCTCGGCCCCATTGCACATGGAGCAGTGGATGTCGTATTTTTTTAAAATGGGCCACCTATCGGGACCCACCAAATCAATGGCCTTAACGCCCAACTCGTTCAGGGTTTTTAGAAAATCTTCCAGCGGAATATCGCTAAAGCACCATTCGCATACACTGTGGTTGATGTTCCCCTTGAGTTTGAACTCCTTACTGGGAGCTTGGGAAGCGGTCATGGCTGAGGTTGAGGCCAGACCTGCGGAGCCGATTGCGGCCGTGGCGATAAAATTTCTACGTTTCATTTTACGGATTTGTTCTTGGAAAGATAGTATTTTAGGCCTATAAATGGAAATACGTCCCGATTCACAGCAACTTTTGGAACTGGCACATTACAGAATACCCTTTGGTAAGTATAAGGGGCGTTATTTGGTAGATCTGCCCTTGGCCTATTTGGTTTGGTTCCGGCAAAAAGGGTTTCCTGAGGGCAAGCTGGGCAACTATCTCAATACCATGCTCACCATTAAGGACAACAACCTAGAACCCTTAATAAGAAAGCTACAAAAAGATTTTCCTCGCAAATCTACCTGATTTTTGCCCAGCAATTAGTAATTTTACGCCCCGTAATAGAAAGATCAATATGTCAGATACCAAGTACATTTTCGTTACGGGAGGCGTTACCTCTTCATTGGGTAAGGGAATCATCGCCGCATCCTTGGCCAAATTGCTGCAGGCCAGGGGTTACCGAACCACCATCCAAAAGTTAGATCCCTACATCAATGTGGACCCTGGAACCCTTAATCCGTATGAGCATGGTGAATGTTACGTGACCGATGATGGTGCCGAAACCGACTTGGATCTTGGACATTATGAGCGCTTCTTGAACGTTCGCACATCACAGGCCAATAACGTGACCACTGGTCGAATCTACCAAAGCGTAATCGAAAAGGAACGAAGAGGGGAGTTTTTGGGCAAAACGGTGCAAGTAGTGCCCCACATCACCAACGAAATCAAAGAGCGTATCCAAATTTTAGGGAACAGTGGCGATTACGACATTGTGATCACTGAAATTGGCGGGACCGTGGGTGATATTGAATCCTTGCCCTACATAGAAGCGGTTCGGCAATTGCTTTGGGAATTGGGCGAACATAACGGAATTGTAATCCACCTTACCTTGGTGCCCTTTTTGTCCGCAGCGGGTGAGTTAAAGACAAAACCCACGCAGCACTCGGTAAAGACCTTAATGGAAAGCGGTATAAAGGCAGATATATTGGTATGCCGCACCGAGCATCAGATTTCGGAGGATATCAAACAAAAATTGGCCCTTTTCTGTAATGTGAAGAAAGAGGCCGTAATCCAATCCATCGATGCATCTACCATTTACGATGTACCATTGATGATGCAGGAAGAAGGCTTGGATACGGTAGCCCTGGAAAAATTGGCACTCACCAATACCGTGGAGCCCAATTTGGACCAATGGAAAGAATTTTTGCAGAGGCATAAAAATCCGAAGGATAAAGTTGTTATTGGGTTGATCGGAAAATATGTGGAGCTTCCCGATTCCTACAAGTCCATACAAGAAGCATTTATCCACGCAGGAGCGGCCAATGAGGTGGAGGTGGAAGTGAAATCGATTCACTCCGAACATCTATCAGAAAAAAATATTGAAAAGAAATTACAGGGCCTCGACGGTATTTTGGTGGCTCCCGGTTTTGGGGAGCGCGGTATCGAAGGAAAAGTGACCGCTGTGAGATATGCAAGGGAAAACAACATTCCTTTCTTGGGCATTTGTTTGGGCATGCAAATGGCAGTGATTGAATTTGCCCGAACCGTACTTGGACTTTCTAAGGCCAATTCTACCGAAATGGACAAGGACACACCGGACCCTGTCATTAGTTTGATGGAGGAACAGAAATCCATAACCGATATGGGTGGAACCATGCGATTGGGATCTTGGGACTGCCACCTACAAGAAGGTAGCTTGGTAAAGCAAGTGTACGGGAGCTCCGATATTGAGGAACGCCACAGGCACCGCTACGAATTCAACAACAAATACAAGGAGCAGATGGAGCAGGCTGGTTTGATCGCTTCAGGGCTAAACCCGAAAACAGGCTTGGTAGAAGTGGTGGAAATTCCATCGCACCCATGGTTTGTGGGAGTGCAGTACCATCCTGAATACAAGAGTACAGTCGCAAGCCCGCATCCGCTGTTCGTGGGGTTCGTAAAGGCGGTGTTGACCCAAAAACATAAACAAAACAATGCCAGTTTGGCATAAAACGCGGTTTTGGGCATATATTTGCCCACTGGAATACCGTAACATAGTTCTACTAAACAATATTCATGGAAGAAAAGAAGCTGGATATTAAATCCATTATTGGATTTGTACTGATTTTTGGGATACTCATTTACATGTTTTACCAAAATCAGCCTACGCCAGAAGAGTTGGAGGCACAAAAAGCCGAGCAGGCAAGAGTTGAGGCGGAAGAGGCCCAGGCACAAGAAGAAGCGACCAAAAAGGCTCCCGTAAAAGAAGTTAAGACCATCGACCTGAGCGATTCCACAGCGGTGGCACAATACAAAAGCACGGTAGGTGCCTTTGGATTCACCCCCACAAGGGAGGGAACCACCCTTTTGGAAAATGAAGTGCTTCAACTGGAAGTTTCCAATAAAGGCGGACAGATCGTGGAGGCTAAAATGAAGAATTTTGTTACCTACGATTCCGTTCCCGTGTATTTGGTGAAGGATGGCAATGCCAACTTTGCATTGAATTTTACTACGACAGACAATAGAGTGCTCAACACCGCAGACCTATATTTTGAGCCGTCATTGTCCCAAAGTGGGGACAATCAAGTACTTTCCATGAAGGCCAAAGTGGCCAGTAACCAATACTTGGAGTATCGGTACGAAATGAAACCCGACGAATATTTGGTGGACTTTACCGTTCGTTCCCAAGGATTGAATGGAGTTTTCAATACCAGCAAACCAGTGACCTTGGAATGGGACTTGAAAGGAATCCGACACAACAAAAGTGTCCAATACGAAAATCGATATACCCGTTTAACCTATAACCACGACGATGGAAACATCAGCAAGCTGTCGGAAAGCAGCGATTTTGATGAGGAAACCGAAGTGGACGTCAAATGGTTGTCCTACCGTCAGCACTTTTTTAGTTCCATCTTGGCAACTGATAACCATTTTAAGACTGCCGATTTGACCTCTACCAACTTGGTGGAGGAAGAAAGCAAGGAGTTGCAATTTACCAAGGCTTATACCACAAGGGCTCCTTTGGAGTTCCAAGGTGGAGAGATTTCACAAAATATGTATTGGTACTACGGTCCTACGGATGTTAAGGTCTTGGATGACTACACCGATTTGGGTCTAGCGGATTCCATTCCTTTTGGATGGGGTATTTTCGGGTGGATCAACCGCTACGTATTTACACCGTTCTATACCTTTTTGAGTTCGTTCCTGCCATATGGTATCGCCATTATTATCATGACCATTTTGGTTCGATTGGCACTTTCGCCCGTTACCTATAAGTCCTACTTGTCGCAAGCGAAGATGAAAGTATTGAAACCAGAGATTACCGAAATCAACGAGAAGTACAAGGATAACGCCATGAAAAAGCAGCAAGAGACGATGAAGCTCTACAACAAAGCCGGGGTGAGCCCCATGAGCGGTTGTGTGCCAGCTTTATTGCAGTTGCCCATTTTCTACGCGCTCTTCATGTTCTTCCCCACATCGTTCGCGCTGCGCCAAAAATCGTTTTTATGGGCCGAAGATCTATCCTCTTACGATACCATTTTTGAACTGCCATTTACCATACCATTTTATGGCGATCACGTATCCCTGTTCCCGATTTTGGCTTCCGTAGCGATTTTCTTTTACATGCAGATGACCACAGGGCAGAGCATGCAGATGCAACAACAGCCCGGGATGCCGAACATGAAGTTCATTATGTACCTATCGCCCATTATGATGTTGTTCTTCTTCAACAACTACGCAAGTGGGTTGAGTTTGTACTACTTTATCTCCAACTTGATTACCATCTTTATTATGTTGGCCATCAAGAATTACATCTTGGATGAGAATAAAATCCATGCCCAGATTCAGGAGAACAAGAAAAAGCCCAAAAAGGAAAACAAGTTCCAGCGTAAAATGCGCGAAATGATGGAACAGGCCGAGGAACAAAAGAAATTAGGGAAGCGGAAATAATTTTCTGTTGAATTTTAGGTAACCCGATTAAACCTTTGGCATCAAACGATGTCAAAGTGGGGTTAACCATTAATTCAATACTATGAAAAATATGAGATTGGCTCTTTTGCTATTTGCGTTCCTCGCTTTGGGAACTACCGATTATGTAGAGGCCCAAGTAAGGCGAACCCCTGAAGAAAGGCGAACCGTAAGAAGAAAAGTACGTCGCCATAACCGACGTGTGGTCCGAAGGACGCTTAGACGCCTGCCTGCAAACACCAGACCTTTGGTATTCCGAAATGTGACCTACTATCCCGTGGGCGGAATGTATTTTGTGAAACGACGGGGAGTATATGTTCGTGCCTTTCCAGCCAGAGGACTCCGTTTAAGGGCATTGCCCATAGCTGCCGTCCGTATCGTTGTTCGAGGCGTTCCTTATCAGTACGCAGACGGTGTATTTTATATGGAAAAGCAAGGTGAGTACGAAGTGGCTGCCCCTCCGGTTGGTGCCGTGGTAAACGAACTGCCAGAAGATGCCGAGGAAATCGACTTTGATGGAGTGACCATGCACGAACTGAACCAAGCGGTCTACAAAGAAGTGGAAAACGGGTATGAGATTATCGAGGTGTTGGAAGAAGAGCCTCAGGAGTAAAGCAAATTCATATACTACACATTACTACATAAAAAAACTCCCTCAAGAAGGTCTTGGGGGAGTTTCCATTTACAGGTTTAGTTTGGAAAGATTTGGGACTCCAAAGATGCGGCATAACCTGCACCCAAAAAATTAAAAGTTGTAAAACGGCTCCTTTTTGTGGGTAACCATTCCCTAGTTGATGTGTCATCGACGAACGGTAATATCCATTCGATAAAAAGCCCCCTCAAAACAAATTGAGGGGGCTTTTGGCACTATCTATGATTCAATTTTAATTAGTTCATTGTATCGGGAATCAATACGGTGTTCACGGCATGGATGACACCATTGCTGGCTTGTACATCCACAGCTATAATACCGATGCCTGTGTTTCCGGCTCCGTCGGTAATATCGGCAATGTTATCACCGGTTCCTGGCAAGTTGATGGTGATGTCGTCACCTTCCAAAGTGGTTGCTGTCGCACCATCGGACAAGTCTCCAGAACGTACATTGGCACCCGATACTACGTGGTGTTGCAATACGCTGGTCAACAAGCCACCATCGATATCTGCCAATCCATTCCACATATCGTTGCTATCCAATAGGGCTTGGAAAGCGTCGTTGGTAGGAGCAAATACAGTAAATGGTCCTGCACCGGACAAGGTGGTCACAAAGTCAGGCTGTCCTTCAGCGGTCAACGCAGCCTGTAGGGAGTCAAATGTTGGGTCGGCAACCGCAAAGGTGACTACGGTTGGCAAATCGATTACAGCATCAACGGTATGGATTACTCCGTTGCTGGCAACGATATCGGCAGTCACGACGTTGCTTATTCCGTTCAGTGTCACACCATCATCGGTATTGATATATAAGCTTAAATTCTCATCAGCAGCAAATTCGGCAGCTGTGTTCACATAAGAATTAGTCAAATCAGCGGAGAATGCAGCGGCTCCAACAACTACGTGATTGGACAAGATAGCATTTAAATCATTGGAATTTGGATTGGTAAATGCACTGAAGGCATCGTTTCCAGGGGCGAACACGGTAAATAGCTCTTCTTCGTTGGATAGCAAGTCCGTGAACGTGGTGTTTCCGCCATCGGTCAATGCGCCTACCAAAGAGGTAAGTCCTGGATTGGCAACCGCATGGTCAACAATATTTGGTATGTCGATTACGGCATCCACTACGTGAACAATACCGTTCAAGGCTTTAACGTCTGGTGTCACTACGGAGGATACTCCGTTAAAGGTCACACCGTCGGACGTATCGAAGAATAGGCTAACCATTTGGTCTCCTGCTCCAGTTGCCATTGTACTGGTGTAGCCAGAGCCAAGTGTGGTCAAGTCAGTGGAAGTTACCTCACCACTGATCACGTGGTTAAGTAGTACATTGGTCAAGACATCCACTGGAATATCTCCTAGGGCAGCTCCGTCAAGGAAGTTTTCAAAGGCTTCATCGGTTGGGGCCAATACGGTAAAGGGTCCATCACCTCTTAATACGGAAGGAAGGTCACCATTGGCAGCAGTCAAAGCAGCAACCAAATTTTCTAGGTTTTCGTTTCCAATGGCCAAATCGGTGATTGGAACCAAAATAACGTCGGCCAAAGCGTCCAAAACGGCTTGTGGCAATAATACTTTATCTATAATATGTACAACTCCGTTGGATACCTCAATATCCGCAGTGGTCACTTCCGCAGGAGTGTCGGTAGCATCTTGAATGAAAACTCCCCCTTGTGTAGACACTTGAACAGTAGAACCTTGTAGGGTAGTAATGGTCTGTCCATCGCTTAAATCGGTAGATAGTACGGAGGCATCGGCCACCACATGATAGGTCAAGATAACGGCAAGCAAGTCTTGCAACTGTTGTGAGTTAAAGTCATCCAAGGAATCATAGCCGTCCAATTGTGCCAATAAATCGGTAAAGGCTTGATTGGTGGGGGCAAATACGGTAAAAGGTCCTTCTCCACTTAGGGCGGTTATCAAATCATTGTTCGCACTTTCGTCCGCTTTTTGAAGGGCGGCCACAAGGGAACTCAATTCTGAAGTGGCCTGTGCCGCTTCTACAATGTTGTCACCTGTCTCCTCTGGTGGAGTGGGTCCGTTGTCGTCATCAGAGCACGAGGTGAACCCAATGAACAGTAATAATAACGTAAGTCGGGATAATTGTTTTAAAGTTTTCATGTTGTCTATAGATGTTTGTTTAACTATTTAAATCTATAATTAAACAATCCAACAACAATAGTGTTTAACATTTTTGATTAAAAATTTAACAAAATATAGATTTATTAACGTTTGATAGACCATTAGGACACTTTTGGTTTAAGACATCCTTATCATATTATATAAGCATCAATTTGTATTTTTGTAGCCTTAAACCAAGTTGATGAAAAAGGTTGTTGTAGGACTTTCGGGAGGAGTTGATTCCAGTGTGGCCGCCTATTTGCTCAAAGAGCAGGGATACGAAGTCATCGGGCTATTCATGAAGAATTGGCATGATGATTCCGTGACCATTTCCGAGGAATGCCCTTGGTTGGAGGATAGCAACGATGCGTTGATCGTAGCGGAAAAGTTGGTTATCCCTTTTCAAACCGTTGATTTGAGCGTGGAATATAAGGAGCGTATTGTGGATTATATGTTTAACGAATACGAAAGGGGACGAACGCCTAATCCCGATGTGCTATGCAATCGCGAAATCAAGTTTGATGTCTTCTTAAAAATTGCCCTGCAATTGGGGGCTGATTATGTCGCGACCGGACATTATTGTAGAAAAGGGACCATTCAAAATGCCGATGGAACCGAAACATATCAGCTCTTGTCCGGAAAAGACCCCAATAAGGATCAATCCTATTTCCTATGCCAACTTTCCCAAGAACAGCTCTCCAAGACCTTGTTTCCTATCGGGGAACTCTTGAAGCCTGAAGTAAGAAAGATTGCTGCAGCAAATAATTTGATTACGGCCGATAAAAAAGATTCGCAAGGATTGTGTTTTATCGGAAAGGTGCATTTGCCCGAATTCCTTCAACAAAAATTAAGGCCCAAAAAAGGAGTCATTGTTGAGGTACCCAGTGATGCCCATCAATTTGCCACTGCAGTGCCCAAGTTCCAAAACGAAAGGGAACGATTGTTGTTCCAAGCCGAGAAACCCGTTTACGCAGAAACGGATGGAAAGGTCGTGGGAGAGCATCAAGGCGCACATTACTTTACCATTGGCCAACGCAAAGGCCTGAATGTGGGGGGAACAAAGGAGCCGTTATTCGTAATCGATACCGATGTGGACAAAAATATTATTTACACAGGGCAAGGCAAATCACATCCGGGTTTGCTCAGGAATACCTTGTTCATTAAAGAGGATGAGCTGCATTGGGTACGCCCCGATTTGGCCCTCGATGTAGATGGCAAAATGGAGGTGATGGCCCGCATCAGGTATCGTCAGCCGCTCCAGTCCGCAACGCTCTACAAAGTAGAGAATGGCTTGTTTGTCGATTTCAAGGAAAAACAATCTGCCATTACCGAAGGTCAGTTTGCTGCGTGGTATGTGGAGGATGAGCTGATAGGGTCCGGGGTAATTTCCTAAGGGCAATACTGCTTAAATTTGATTATTTTGCTGAAAACTTGAAGAACCGTTTTCATGCACAACAAAATCACAGAACTTTTCGGAATCGAATATCCCATCATCCAAGCAGGAATGGTTTGGGCCAGCGGTTGGCGTTTGGCCTCTGCAGTGTCCAATGCCGGAGGACTTGGGCTTTTGGGCGCAGGAAGTATGTATCCCGAAGTGTTGGAAGAGCACATTATCAAATGTAAAAAGGCAACCGACAAGCCTTTTGGGGTGAACGTGCCCATGCTCTACCCGGACATCGAAAAGTTGATGGACATTATTGTAAAGCATGAGGTGAAGATTGTATTTACTTCCGCCGGAAACCCGAAAACATGGACCTCATTTCTGCAGGAGAAGGGTATTACCGTGGTGCATGTGGTGAGTAGTGTAAAGTTTGCCCTCAAAGCACAAGAAGCGGGTGTGGATGCCATTGTGGCCGAAGGTTTCGAAGCCGGTGGGCACAATGGGCGCGACGAAACCACGACCATGGTACTGATTCCTTCCGTAAAAGAAAAAATAAACATTCCCCTCATCGCTGCTGGGGGTATTGCCACGGGACGCGCTATGTTGGCGGCAATGATCTTGGGTGCCGATGGTGTCCAGGTAGGGAGTCGTTTTGTGGCATCGCCCGAAGCCTCTTCGCACCCTCTTTTTAAACAACGCGTGGTAGATGCCCAAGAAGGGGAAACCCAATTGACCTTGAAAGAGCTTGCCCCGGTACGTTTGCTCAAGAACAAGTTTTATAATGATGTCCAATCCGCTTACGCCAAAGGCGCCACTACCGAAGAGCTAAAAGCTTTGTTGGGTAGGGCCCGCGCCAAAAAAGGTATGTTCGAAGGGGATATGGAAGAGGGTGAACTTGAAATTGGCCAGGTATCCGGTTTGATACATCACATTACCCCTGCGGCGGATATTGTCGCGGAACTTTTGGATGAATACCGTAAGGCCAAAGCCGAAATATGCGGCAATTGATGGCTTGGGCAAAAAGTTTCGGAAACTTTTGATATATTTAGCCCAGCGCAATGAGAACACTAATCCCCACACTACTCTTTTTTGTGCTCGCCTCGCATTGCCATGGGCAAGTGGAGCGGGACAAAGCACTCCATTTTTTGGGTGGCAACCTCTTTGGCTTGGCCGGAGCTGGAATTGCCAAACAGGCCTCCGATGGTAACCGTATCTGGACTTTTGTAGGTTCGGTAGCGGGAAGTACCTTGATAGGACTGGCCAAAGAAACCGTAGATGCCGGACAGCAAAATAATGGATGGGACAATGATGACCTAGCCGCTACCATTTTGGGCGGTGTCACCGTTGGGGTAACCATCGACCTATTTGCCAAGAAGGATGATAGAAGACGCCTACGGGGAAGGTATTCCAAGCTTGATTTGAAAAGAAAAAAACGATGGGTACAGCCCCAATCCGAATTTGTGCTGTTGGAAGGCAAACTTCCTTCTTTGCAAACCTTGGGCCTCTCTAACCACGAATTTACCGCGAAACAATAACCGATATCTTCTTTGTCATTGCCTAGGCAACTATTCATTGCAAAAGCAAACTTTTATCTTGGCGATGGACATGGCTCTTTAAATTATTCCCCTTGCCTTAATTTCCAAGTATTTATTGATGGTGTTCACGGTCAGTTCCTCAGGTTTGGTCAGAATGGTCTGGATGCCATACTTCTGAAGTTCTTTTTGCATCAACCGTTTTTCCAGGGAAAATTTTTCGGCAATGGTCTTGTGGTAAATGGCCTGAAGATTCTCCGCATCTTCCGCAATAAGGGATTCCAATTCTGTATTTTCAAAGAAAATAACTACCAGAACATGTTTTTTGGCCATGGCCAAAATGTAGGGGAGTTGGCGTTTGAGCCCAGAGATGTGCTCAAAATTGGTGTACAACAGTAACAGGCTTCGTTGGTTTACCTTTCGTTTGACATGCGCGTACAACAATCCAAAATCCGAATCCGAATAATCCGTAGCCACGTTGTACAGACTTTCCATGATCGTATTCAGGTGGGTGATTTTTTGGACCGCGGGAACAAAGGTTTCAATGGTTTTGGAAAAGGTCAGCAATCCTGTTTTATCGTTTCGTTTGAGGGCCACATTGGAAAAGGCCAGTGCAGAATTGATAGCATAGTCCAATAGGCTCAATCCCCTAAAAGGCATTTTCATCACCCTCCCCGTATCGATAACGGAATAGATGGGTTGCGACCGCTCATCTTGGTATTGGTTTACCATCAATTGGTTTCGTTTGGCGGTGGCCTTCCAGTTGATGGTCCGCACATCGTCCCCTTTGATATATTCCTTGATTTGCTCAAACTCTTGGGTATGGCCTATTTTTCTGATTTTTTTGAGCCCGAACTCGGTCAATCGATTGCTGGTGGCCAAGAAATCGTATTGTTGCATTTGGATGATGGACGGGTATACGGGCACCATCTGGTCCTTTTGGAACGTAAATTTCCGTTTGATGATACGCAAGGGAGAGGATGCAAATACAATCAGGTTGCCGAACACATACTCACCACGCTCCACAGGCCGTAGCGAATATTCAAATAGATAGGGCTCTCCTTTTTGTAGATCCGTATGGTGTTCAAAATCCCTTTTTTGAAATTGAACAGGTAACTCGTCTATGATGCTGACCAAGGTTCTAAAGGGAAACTGGGAACTGAGGTGTATGGATAGTTTGTTTTCGTCGCTGTTGGAAAGTTTCTTGGGCAGATTTCGATGCGCCTTGATGCCATTTTTTGTGCTATACAGCCAGTATAGGTCAAAAAAGAACAGCGCCAGCAAAAGGTAGACCAGCAGCCAAGCAACCGGATAAAGCAAAGGCACCCAAAACGAGATGACAAAGCATGCGGAGAGCATGGCAAGATACCAGAAGAAGCTATTGTGTATGTACAACGACCGAAGAAAAGCCATGCTTATCTGGGAATTTCAACGGATTCCATGATCATGGTGACCACATTTTCGGTGGTCATGCCCTCCATTTCCCGTTCCGGGGTCAAGATGACCCTATGGTTTAAAGCGGGTACCAAGGCTTTTTTTACGTCTTCGGGCATCACAAAATCACGGCCGGCGATGGCAGCAAAGGCCTTCGCTGCCGTCAGCGTTGCAATGGACGCCCTTGGTGAGGCACCTAGATACAAATGCGGATGGTTTCTTGTTCTGGTAATGATGTTTGCGATGTAATCCAATATCTTTTGCTCCACCACCACTTCATGGATGTTTTTTTTGAACTCCATAAGCTTTTTGGGGGTGAGCACCGCCTTGATTTGATCTTGGGGCTTTTCCCCCTTTCGTTCATGATGGTTTTGCAGAATAGTGATTTCCTCTTCCACTGAGGGGTAATCCACTTTGATCTTAAATAGGAAACGGTCCAATTGCGCTTCTGGCAGGGCATAAGTCCCTTCCTGTTCAATGGGATTTTGGGTCGCCAGGACCATAAAGGGCTCTCCCATTTTGTAGGTGGTCCCATCCACAGTGGCCTGACGTTCTTCCATGGTCTCAAAAAGGGCGGCCTGTGTTTTGGCCGGAGCTCTGTTGATCTCGTCGATCAATACAATATTGGAAAAAATCGGCCCTTTTTTAAATTCAAATTCGGTGGTCTTGGTATTGAACACCGAAGTTCCCAAAATATCGCTGGGCATAAGGTCGGGAGTAAATTGGATGCGGTTAAAATCCGTTTTAAGGGTCTTGGCAAACAACTTGGCCGTTACGGTTTTTGCAATTCCCGGGACACCCTCGATTAAGGCGTGGCCATCGGAAAGCACGGATACAATCAAAAGCTCGATAAAATCCTTTTGCCCCACGATGATAGTGGCCAGTTCCTTTTTTATCTGGTCTACGGTGTCCCGCAATTCTTCCAAGGGGACCCTGCTGTCAAAATTCAAGTCGTTATTTTCCATCAACGTTTGCTTTAAATGCTTCTATTTTTTGATTCAGATTTTTCAGTTCGGTTTCAGTGACCATTGATTTGGAACGGAGTTTATCCATCAGTTCCATCAATTTTTCAACATCCTCTAAAGATGTATTGCTCCGCATGGATACATTTTTCAAGAATGTTTCGTCCTTCAGGTCTTGGGTCGAAACATGTAGTTTGGACCTGAGATACTCCAAAAAGTAATCAATTTTATGCTTGGTGATCAAGTGTAGCTCCCCTTTTTCAAAATACATATCGGCAATGGTGCGGGTAAAGGCCAAGGTTTGGTTTTTTACCGGTGGTACAACTGGAATGGCCCGTTGCTTTCGTTTGCCTTCAAAAATGATATACACCAAGGCACCAATCAGTACCAGATAGTAGGCCCATCTAAATTCCTTGGTATTCAGAAATAGGTACATGGGTGAAGTGTAAAAGGATTTCCCTGATTTATGGAAATTGTCCATATAAATGTTGCCTCCTCTTTCCAAATAGGATAGGAGTCCGGCGGTATAAGTTAGATGGTTATCCTTTAGGATAAAGTAATTGGTAAAGGCCTTGGGAAAGCAGGTCAGTATAATTTCTCCATTCCCAAAACCCTGTTTTATGGTATTGACGTGCTTGGAAAGCGTCTCCGTGCTATCAGTTCTGGTGTATACTTCCCCAAGAACTACGGTGCGCAAGGTGTCCAATTGATCAAAGCTATTGGTGTAATAATCTCTTTTGAATTCAAATTTTTTGTTCTGGAACTTTGGGTTGGTGAGTTCAAGATAGAAAAGCGGCTCCAACGAACCCTCGTTGTACACATTGATTTGTTCCAAGTGCAATGTATCCAGCAGTTTTTGCTCAAAATACTCCGACGCCACAAAGAGTTGATTGCCCTGACCCACCCAATTCAAAATGGCATTGAGCTCCGCTTCCTCAAAAGCAACGGTTTCATTTACGAAAAAGTAGGAGCCCTGTACCGAATCCGTACGCGTAAGAAACTCAAAGGGCGGCTTTTGGACTTGTTGGACAGCATTGGGAAATGCTTTTTCCATCAAATCGTTCAGCACATAAGTTCCATAAGGTATTTTGTGATGGGAAACATAGGAAGGGAACCAATTGATGTCCTTGGGTTTGTTGTATTCCAACAAAAATATGCCCAGTAAGGTCAACAGTCCGATGATGATATAGATCCGTCCTTTTTTAGTCATGGGCAATGGCATTTTGTAAGGAGGTAAAAACGGTTTCTGCTTTCGTGTACCGGTCTTGGTCGATGCTAAACTCCCCGTACCAAATGTAATCGTAAAGCACCGTTGCGCGCCCAAAGTCGGCGTAGTGTCCGTTTTCGGATAGTTCGGTCAAGTAATCGTCGTTGGTTTTTTGTTGTTGCCAATCAATAATGTCGCGCTCGGAGAGCAATTGCAGGATGTATAGGTAATGATATCGAATGGCCAATCGGTAATTTTGGTTGGACAAGGCATTTTTGATCAGTTCGCGTATATCCTCGTTTTTGATGATGTGCTCATCTTCCGATAAGGAGACTACGTTCGGGTTTTTGGTGCCCTTTCCCCAGCCCATCATGTTGGACCGTACAAAAAAGCGGATGACCAGATACAGGAAAAGGGCCAGCAAAAGATAAGGGAGTATTTCGAAAAAGATAGCCAAAAAGCCATCGGCATTGCCCACTCCAAAAATCCATTCGAAAAAGCGTCGTAATATGTTGTAGAACCAATTCATTATATCGGTCCACCAGGTGCTTTCCGTTTTTATTTCCTCATAATCAAAGGCAGGATCTTCTTGGTAGGCCTCAAAATCTTCCTGGCTGAATTCAATGGGCGCAATATCTGAATCATCATACTTGACCACGGAATCGTTCTGGGCAACTAATGTCCACGATAGCAATAGGCAGGATACGATCAGGATAATTCGCATTTATTCCTCCGATGATTTTCCAAGATTTTCAATGCGTTCAAACGTACCGGTAAAATTCTTTTTCTCGTTGAGGTTGAAAAATATGAGCGAAGTGGCCACTAAAAAAATGATGTTCATCAGAAACTGCACCAATGAACTGAGAATATTCAAAAACAGATAAATGGGGTCATTAAAAACATTCATGTTTTCGGCATCCATTTCCCCGGAAAACACGCCCATTTTGATCCACATATAAATGATGGAGGGCAAACTGAAGGCATAAGAAGCGATGGCTACAATGATGTATATGACAAATAGTGTGGCAAAGGTAATCCACCAGTTTTCCTTGATCAGGGTAAAACTGTACTGGTAGGATTCCATCGCGTCTTTTTTAAGGAATACCAAAATGGCAAAGGAAATCGATAGTGGAACTGCCAGGTAAATCCCGGGTATAATGCAAAAGAAAATACCGACTATTACGGACAGCCCAACTAGGATGCCGAGTCCGATAAGCGACCAAAAGGAGCCATAGACCCCGCTGCGGATTTCATCATAATTTGTTGTCCCGTTATGGTCGATGTACGATTTGATGTAGTGTAGCACAGTACCTTGAGCCAAAACGTAGGCAGCTATGGAGCTAAACAGCATAGCGGCCACGGCCAGCAGCATTATGAAGGGCGAATAGGTGGAGATGGAAGCGTTTCCGATGTTCCCCAGATTAATAATATCTCCTACGGTGTACATATAGAACCCCATGGAAATCAGCATGGCCAAAATGTAAGGGCCCACGATTTTTAAAATGGTACCAAAAAAGGGTTTGAACTCGTTTCGGATAAAAACGAAGGAATCGGATAGGATTTCCCCCAATTCACGCTGCTTTTTAAACTCGATGAACTTATTCTCTGTCTGCATGAGTGGTTTTTCTATGGATTTGGTTTGGATATATAATGTAATAATAGATAATCAATGACAACGAGCCCACTATGATGAAAATTGCCAACCAGTCCGGCATTTCGGTATGTCGGGTAACGTACCCTTCCAAAAAACCGGCAATGATAAAAAAAGGAACGGTACTCACCATAATTTTAAGGCCATTCTTAACACCGCGTTTAAAGGATTCCAATCGGGTATAAGTGCCCGGAAATAGCATGCCATTGGCAAGTACCAATCCGGCACAGCCTGCAATGATGATGACGGAAATCTCAATGGTACCATGGATCCAAATCGTACGTGCCGATTCCCAAAGCAGGCCCTTTTCATAAAAAAAATATTGAAAACTGCCCAACATAATACCGTTCTGCAACATAATGTACAGGGTACCCACACCCAAAAATATTCCGAAGGCAAAGGCATAAATGGCCACCTTGATATTGTTAATGGTAATGCCCAAAAACATATTGAAGGCGCCTTGTTGTTTGTAAACCGCCATGGGGTCTCCCTTTTCAATATTTTCCAAGGTCATGTTCACATACCCGTTGCCGAGAATGGACCGCACAAAATCCCCCTCGTTGGCCGATGAGAATGCCCCAACTACCACAAAAAAGGCAAATACCAAAAATGAAACGAGCAGTTCTCGATGATGGTGCTTGAACATGATGGGGAATTCGGTTTTCCAAAAATGGACAATACGGTTTCTGGATTCCCGTTTGGTCTTGTAGATTTTCTGGTGCGCTTGGGAGGCAAGTGAATTGAGATAAATTTGTGTGTTGCTGCCCGGATAAAACGTCTTTGCGTAACTCAGATGGTCCGTGATCTCAATATAAAGATCGGAAAGCTCATCGGGATGAAGTTGGCCCTTATCGATCAGGGCATTTTCAAAAGCGGCCCATTTATCCTTATTTTGCCTAATAAAAGCGGCCTCGCGCATTAAATTCGATGGTTTGTAAGTAAAGAAACTAAAATATGGAACAATTTCAAATAGAAACGGCCCAAAATATAACCATCAGCCAAAACACATCGCATTTGGGAGAGCGCATGTTGGCGTACATCATCGATAGTTTTATTATCCTGTGTTACTCTATTTTGATCATTGTTCTTTTGGTTTCGATGGATATCGATATAGATGACCAGTGGGCCTTTTATTTGATACTTTCCCTCCCGGCTTTTTTTTACTATTTGCTGTTGGAGACTTTGATGGACGGAAAAACCATCGGAAAAGGAGCTATGAACCTCCGCGTGGTAAAGTTGGACGGTTCCAAGCCCAATTTTGGCAATTATTTTGTACGATGGGCCCTGCGGATCATCGATGTGTCGCTCACCTCGGGGGGTGCCGCTGTACTCACTATTTTGATACGTGGCAAAGGACAGCGTATCGGAGATATTGCGGCGGGTACCACCGTGATCAGCGAGAAAAAAAGGGTGTCGCTAAACGATACCTTGCTCAGGGAGCTGCCCGATGGCTATCAACCCACCTTCCCACAGGTAACCGTTTTTAAGGATAGCGAAATGCGGACCATCAAGGAGCTTTATGATCAAGCCAAACGTGATGGCAATCATAATATCATCGTCTCGTTGGATGCTCGGATCAAGAAAGTCTTGGGCGTTCAAACCGCATTAAAACCGATTGAATTCGTGGATGTGATCATCAACGATTACAACTACTACACACAAAACATGTAACTATGCTCTACCTCACCATCGATATTTTGGGTACGATCGCTTTTGCTATTTCAGGAGTGTTGGTCGCTATGGAAAAGCGTTTGGACCTGTTTGGGGTGCTGATCATTGCATTTGTGACCGCGATTGGTGGTGGAACCTTGCGCGATCTGTTGATAGGCAATACTCCCGTGGGCTGGATGCACGACCTAACCTATGTGATCACCATATTTATTTCGGTGGTCTTTGCCATTATTTTTGTGAACAAGCTTAAATATTTGAGAAAATCCCTCTTCCTTTTCGATACCATAGGTATTGGACTTTACACCATGGTAGGTGTCGAAAAAGGACTTGAAGCACAGCTTTTGCCTATCATGTGTGTATTCCTGGGCACCATGACGGCCTGTTTTGGTGGGGTGATCCGAGATATCTTGTGCAACGAAATTCCAGTGATCTTTAGAAAGGAAATTTATGCCACAGCCTGTATTTTGGGTGCTTTGAGCTACTTTTTGATTGTGCAGCTTCCGGTTAAGGAGGAGTTCGCCTATATCGCAGGTATTCTAGTTGTCATCATCCTCAGATTGCTTGCGGTCAAATTCAAGATAAGCTTACCGAGCATCTATAAAAAGATTTAGGTTCGATTCCCTATAACCATTTCACAAGCTTGCTTAGCTGTTGCTTAGCGCCATTAACCTCCCATTAGTCATTATTACCATTTCGTTAGTCGCGATCATTGATGTATACCGCTACTTTGGCTCCCGAGCAAATTTAGTAACAACCATGGGAGTGCGATGTAGGTATCCGTACCCCAACAACCAATCAAAAGTCAGGTATGAAAACTTCACGATCATTAATCATTTTTTGTTTAGGGGTGATTTCATTTGTTGGAATCCAAACAATAAAAGCCCAGGGCTGTGTGGCCATTCGCCATTTTTCCTCCTGTGTGGGAAACACCTTGGAAAACAATCTATTGGGGCCCGGGGATATCCAAATTGGGAGCAACTATCGCTATTTCAAGTCCTTTCGCCATTTTAGGGGTACCGAAGAGGAGCCGGACAGGGTCTCCAATGAGACCGAAGTCATCAACCACTCCCATTCTTGGGACTTCTTTTTAACCTATGGTTTCTCCAATAGATGGTATGCGAGCATAACCATTCCAACCGTTATCAATACACGTTCTTCGCTTTACGAGCATGGTAGGAACGAGCGAAATACCACTTTTTCAAGAGGTCTTGCGGATATCAGGGTAGGTGTGGGCTACTGGCTGTTCGATTTGGAAAAACACCAAAATGGTAACGTTGCCGTTGGACTTGGGGTTAAACTGCCAACAGGCAGTTATAATGCTTCGGATATATTTTACAATGTTGGACCCGAGGGTGGTCCCCAAGTTAGGCCGGTGGACCAAAGTATCCAACCCGGTGATGGCGGTTTTGGGATTACCTTGGATTTTCAGTTTTACCAAAAGATTGCCGAACGCTTTTTTGCCTACGGAGGTGGTTTTTATTTAATCAACCCAAGGGAGACGAATGGAACCCGGACCTTTAGGGAAACCTTAAGCCCGATTCTACAAAATGAAGCCATTATGGCCGTTCCGGATCAGTTTTCCGTTAGGGGAGGATTTAGTCATGCGCTGAGCAACACCATATCGGCCTCCTTGGGCGTACGCTATGAAGGTGTTCCGGTAAAGGACCTTATTGGAGGGAACCAAGGATTTCGAAGGCCAGGAAATGTACTGTCCGTTGATCCAGGAATCGCGTTTATGAAGGGTAATTTTGCCCTCAACCTGAATGTTCCTTTCGCAGTGAGACGGGAGCGTCCGCAGAGTGTCACCGATTTGGAGACGCAACAAATAACGGGAGAGCCGAGAATGGGCGACGCCGCCTTTGCCGATTATTTGATCAACGTAGGGGTTTCCTATCGTTTTGCGAGCAACAAGGTAAAAGTTGATCCCGAACTCATGAACGAATTCAATAACTAAAAAAAACTATATGGGAGATACCGTCAAAAAGCGATTGTTGTCAATTTCTATGGGTATCGTATATCTCTGGTTCGGGGCATTAAAATTTGTCCCGAGCCTGAGTCCTGCCGAAGAATTGGCAAAAAATACCATCCACCAGCTCACCCTGGGCCTTATTCCCGATAGGGTTTCTCTTTTTGTGTTAGCAACCTGGGAAGTAGGCGTGGGATTATTATTGTTGCTCGGGCTATGGAAACGACAAGCTGTAATCTTGGCCCTAGCCCATATGGTCTGTACCTTTTCGCCCCTTATCTTTTTTCCCGATGATGTATTTGGTGAGGCACCTTTGTCCTTGACCTTAGTGGGTCAGTACATCATGAAGAACTTGATTATTGTAGCGGTACTTTTTTCGATTTATGAAAGAAGGCCCATTAAAGAAAAATCAGTCCCAAAGACCATGGAACCCAAGCCAGTACTGTTCTTGTATGTGCTGGCGCTCAAGAATAGATTCAAAAAAGGCTAAAATGGCGGTTATTGGGTAGGGGGTGCCTACAGAACCTCTGCTTTCAAAATATATACGTTCTTGAATGGCCAGTCTCCATCACCTACGGGAACGTTGTTAATGGCATCTACCACATCCATCCCATCGATCACCCTTCCAAATGGTGTGTAAGATCCGTCCAAATGGTAAGATCCTGGATCGGTCACTACGATAAAAAACTCATAGGGAGAGGCCAATTTATGCGGATTGTCACGTTCACTGCTGGGCATGGAGATAGTGCCTCGGTGGTGTTTATGCCCCTTCTTTGCATCTGGAGGCAATAAATAGCGACCTATTTTTCCTCTTTTTCGGGCCGTTCTTTTGTCATCGGAATTACCTCCTTGAATAATGAAATCTTTAACTACCCGATGGAATTGGGTGCTGTCAAAATATTTTTGTCTCGCCAAATAAATGAAGTTGGCCTTGTGGTAGGGCACATCATCATAGAGTTGCACGGTAAAGCTCCCCATGGTGGTAGTAATCTTTACCTTATCCATTTTTAGCTTTTTGGAGTAATCAAAAAAGAAGTCGATGGCATTTTCCTCGGTCAACTGAAAGGGTTCCTCTTCTTCTTCCTCTTCAATGGAGGTCGTATCTATCTGAGTTTTGGTGACCGTGTCGGATTTTGAGATATTTTCCCCAACTTTGTCCTTGTCCTTTTTAGGGGATTCTCCGCAGGAAACGATTAGAAAAAGAAATAAGATTGCAGGTAAAGCCGATTGTCTCAACAGCATGGATTTTAATGAATTTTGTCAAAGTGCCCTAAAATTAAAAAATCTCCCACTTCCAGGGGAGCAATCGCACCATAAAATGTCCCCGGAGCTTCGAATCGAATGGTTGAAGAAGAATCGATGGGAGGACATGAACCCCAAACGGGCTGGGGTAATGGCGTTGTTTTATCCTGATGTAGAGCGGCAGACACGTTTATTGTTGATTCTTCGTAAGGTGTATCAGGGCGTCCATTCCAATCAGATAGGCTTTCCGGGCGGAAAGGTGGAACGGATAGACAAAGATCTGATGGATACCGCACTCCGGGAAACCCATGAGGAAGTAGGGGTGCCACCAAGCGATGTTGAGGTGATCAAAGAGCTTAGTGAGGTGTATATCCCGCCCAGTAATTTTTTGGTAAGGCCGTTTATGGGGATTTACCATAATCCGCAACCCTTCATTAAAGAAGAGGCAGAGGTGGAGCGTTTGGTAGAGGTATATCTCAGGGATTTTCTGGACGATGCCAACCATATTCAAGAAATTTTGAGTACTTCCTATGCCAAAAACATCAACGTACCTGCCTTTAAATTAAATGGTTATACGGTTTGGGGCGCCACAGCTATGATGTTGAGCGAGATCAAGGAACTTTTGCGGCAAGTGCTTTAATGGCGATTTCGTAAATTTGCGGTTACAATCAACACAAAATATGGGTCTGTTCAAGAAAAATCCTTTTGGTCATATTTTATTTTTAAAGAGATGGCTAATTCGAATAGCCGGTATGATGACGCACCAACGCTATAAAGGATTCAATACCTTGGAAATCGAGGGGTCCCAAATTATTCGCGACCTCCCGGAGAACAATGTTCTTTTTGTAAGCAATCACCAAACCTACTTCGCCGATGTGGTGGCCATGTTCCATGTTTTTAATGCCAGTTTGAGCGGTAGGGAGGACAACATCAAAAATTTGGGCTATTTATGGAACCCCAAACTGAACATTTATTATGTTGCAGCAAAGGAGACCATGAAAAAGAGCCTGCTGACCAAGATTTTGGCCTATGCAGGGTCCATAAGCATTGAAAGGACATGGCGGGCAGATGGGCAAGAAGTGAACAGACAGGTAAAGTTCAGCGACATTTCCAACATAGGAAAAGCGCTTAACGATGGTTGGGTAATTACCTTTCCACAAGGCACCACCACTCCATGGAAACCGCTCCGTAAGGGTACGGCACATATTATCAAAAAATATAAACCAGTAGTTGTACCTGTAGTTATCGATGGTTTCCGCCGGTCGTTCGATAAAAAGGGACTTCGGGTCAAAAAGAAAGGGATTCTCCAATCCATGCACATCAAGGAACCTTTGGACATCGATTACGATAATGAGTCCATCGAAGCTATTTTGGAAAAGTTGGAATACGCCATTGAGCAACATCCTTCCTTTTTAAAGGTAATCCCACAGGCGGAATTGTTGGCCTATGAAGAGGAAAATCAAAAAAGGCGATACAGCTACAAGGGCAAAATTGACGGTTAGACTTCCAGACGTTTAAGTTCGTTGTAGTTTTTTCTCAGCTTTTTCAGTAAAATTCCATATAGTAATTTGTAGAACAGCCAGATGATGAAGAGCCCTACAGCCGTAAGGGCAATGGAGGTAATAATGATCAATGCCCAAAACTCGGTGCTGTCCCCATCCTGTGCCGCAGCCTGGACGATTTCTTGACCCTCCGGAGTGTACAGCAGGACACCGTATCCGTAGATAATGGCACTTACGGTAAAGATGATGAGGTTGAACCATACATATTGGGTCACCGTGCGTTTTACCTTTAAAATGGTCCGCATCATGACCCTGGATGAATCTGTAAAGGAAATTTTTCGGTAATTGGTATAGAACTTATAGATAAAGTAAAGGATGATGGCGTAGTTGAAGACATTTAGCAGCATGACCACTTTGTAGATGTGCATGTCCTTTAATTCCTGCATGGTCTCTGGGCCACTGAAAATGATATTGATGCCCGCCCAGAACACAAATTCTATGATACTGATATAAAAAATCCACTTTACTATGGATGATGATTTTTTCTTCATCATCGGGTAAATCTGCTCATAAGACAACTTGGGAAGGTCTGCCTCCCGCTTCTGCCAATCCTTTTTCAAGAGCTCCAGTTCATCCAACATAATCACGGATTTAGAATTGTTTTTAATTTTGTTTTCACTCTGCTCATCTTCACTCTCGCATTCACTTCTGTTATACCCAAGGTTTCGGCTATTTCGGAATAGTCTTTGTCCTCCAGATAGAGAAACACCAATGCTTTATCGATGTCGCCAAGCTGTTTAATGGCATCGTACATGAGTTTTAATTGGCGTTCCTCCGTATCGTCGTACTCTTTGGCCTTGATTTTGTAGAGTACCGAATCAAAATCTTGGGTCCTCACCCTTTTTTTGGATTTTCGGTACAAGGTAATGGCGGTGTTCAATGCAACACGGTACATCCATGTACTGAATTTGGCATCGCCACGAAACTTTGGGTACGCCTTCCATAACTGTATGGTAATCTCTTGGAACAAATCTTGGTGGGAATCCTTGTCGTTGGTATATAGGCTACACACCTTATGGACAATGTTCTGATTGTCCTCAAGTTCCGTCACAAAACGATGTTCCAGTTCCTTGTTCACTTAAATGGTTGGTGAGTTTGCTTTACCTATTAGTATATCCAACTGCTAATTTGTTACAAGGATTCCCAAAAACTATTTTCGATAATCCAATGCAGGGGGTCTATTGCCCAGCATAGGTACGTATTTGAAGTCTTTTCCCCTTCGCTCTTCCAATTCCTTTTTGGCCGCTTCCACTGTTTTGGGGTTTTCAAAAATATCCATAGCCGTTAATGCAATTGTTTTTGCGGCGACCATCATTCCTTTGGAACCAATGCTCATGCCTCCAGCTGCGACTGCTTGCCAACTGTGTGCAGGTGTACCTGGCACCCAAGTGGCGGCTCCCAGCCCGGCAGTGGGTACTGTATAGCTAACATCACCGACATCGGTAGAGCCAAACGCTTCTGCTGTTTCTTTGTATGGTTGCACGGTTTCTGCCATTTCCATATTAAGCGTTTTGTTGCCCAAGCTTTTCGATATTTTTTCAGCAAAGGCCTTTTCTTCCTCGTTATAGGTAACACCGCCAACCTTTACCAGATTGTCGTGCATCATTTTTTGCAAAGTAAGGTTGGGAAGCAGTTCGTGGGTTCCTCCGATCATTTCGTATTCCATGGTGGTACCTGTACCCAAAGCAGCACCTTCAGCGGCTTTTACCATTCTATCAAAGATATCGACTACCACATCTCTGGTATTGTGTCTCGCATAGTAATATACTTCGGCAAAATCGGGCACAACGTTGGGCGCCTCGCCGCCTTCGGTTATCACATAGTGGATTCTGGCATCTTCCGGTACATGCTCTCGCATCATGTTCACCATATAGTTCATAGCCTCCACACCATCCAATGCAGAACGACCCATTTGTGGTGCTGCTGCCGCATGGGCTGAAATGCCATAGAATCTGAATTTGGCCGATTTATTGGCCAAAGCGGCACCTGCACTTGCTGCATTTGCGGAACTTGGGTGCCAGTGCAAGGCTACATCCACATCATCAAAAACACCTTCGCGCACCATATATACTTTTCCAGAGCCCCCTTCCTCGGCAGGGCATCCATAAAAGCGGATGGTTCCCTTTATGTTATTCGCTTTCATCCAATCCTTTACGGAAATGGCAGCAGCTGTGGATGCGGTTCCGAACAGGTGATGGCCACAGGCATGCCCAGCTTCTCCACCAGCAGATTTTTTTTCTGGAACCGCCTCTTGCGACAGTCCGGGTAGGGCATCATATTCCCCCAATATTCCGATGACAGGATACCCAGAACCATATTCGGCCACAAATGCCGTTGGAATCCCGGCAATTCCTTTTTCTATGGAAAAACCTTCGGCAGCAAGGGTCTCCTGCAATAGTGCTGAACTCTTTTCCTCCAAATAGCCCATTTCGGCAAGACCCCAGATAGTGTGGGCAATTTCGCTATAGGTCTCAGCTTTTGCGTCCAATTGTTTTAGGACATCATTCTTCTTTTTTTGGGCATTAACGGACAAGGTGCATAGTAGTAATAGGGCACCCAAGGGAAGAAGTTTTTTCATCGGTTGAAGTTATTTTGAGTTAGACACTAAAGATACAAAAAAACCATCCTGACATGGGTCGCTGTAGTGCGGAATACGTAAATTTGTGGGTATGTCGAGCATGAACATTCCTCAATCCAGTTTTCCAAGAGTCGTTATCATAGGCGGCGGTTTTGGAGGCATAGCACTAGCCAAGAAATTAAGCAAGAAAGAAGTACAGGTGGTGTTGTTGGATAAACACAATTACCACAATTTCCAACCTTTATTGTATCAGGTGTCCACTGGAGGGCTGGAACCGGATTCGATTGCATACCCTATCCGAAAGGTATTGCAGGGATATCCCAACTTCTATTTTCGATTGGCCCAGGTCAAAGAGGTGAACACAGAGGCCAAGCTGGTCAAGACCAACATCGGTGAAATAGCCTACGACTATTTGGTCGTGGCCACTGGGTCCGAAACCAATTTTTTTGGAAACAAAGCATTGGAGGCCAAGGGTATGGCCATGAAGACCATTCCGCAGTCGCTAAACTTACGTAGTCTTATCCTAGAGAATTTCGAGCAAGCCCTTTTAACGGATGACCTCCATGAAAGGGATGCCCTTATGAACTTTGTGATCGTTGGGGGTGGACCCACGGGAGTGGAACTTGCCGGGGCCCTGGCCGAAATCAAAAAAGGAATCCTGCCCAAGGATTATCCCGATCTGGACACCCGTAGAGCCCAAATCAATTTGGTGCAGGCAGGCGACAGGCTGCTGCCCGCCATGAGCGAAGTAGCCTCCCGAAAAGCGGAGAAGTTTTTGGAGGAATTGGGAGTGAACGTTTGGAAAAATATTCGGGTCACCGATTATGATGGCAAACGGATAACCACCAATACCAACACCATTTTCGATGCGGAAACCTTGGTTTGGGCGGCAGGAGTTAGGGCGGTGAGTCTGAAAGGTTTGTATGGGGCCAATTATCTGAGCCATGGCAACAGGTTGCGGGTAAATGAATTTCACCAAGTGGAAGGGTTCGAGAATATCTTTGCCATTGGAGATGTGGCGCAAATGACCACCGAGGCTTTTCCGCATGGACATCCGATGATGGCACAGCCTGCCATGCAACAAGGCAGAAATTTAGGGGATAATTTGGTGCGTCTGGTTGAAGGTAAATCCATGAAGCCCTTTGTTTATAAAGATAAAGGAAGCATGGCCACTGTTGGCCGGAACAAGGCGGTTGTGGATTTGCCCAAGTTTAAATTTCAAGGCGTGTTCGCTTGGTTCGTATGGATGTTCGTCCACCTGTATTTTCTGATCGGTTTTAGGAACCGCGTAGTGGTCTTCATCAATTGGGTTTACAATTATGTCCGATTTGATCGTGAGGCCCGATTGATAATCCGGCCGTTTAAAAAACAGAATAAAGTGGAAAAGGATACCTTAATGCGTGATTAATCTTTTTTTCTCCTTGGATGAAACTCATTAAGAACCTTGCTTAAATGTGAACGGTTTACGTGCATGTACACCTCGGTGGTGGTGATGCTTTCATGGCCCAACATTTGTTGAATGGCCCTCAAATCGGCTCCGTTTTCCAGTAGATGGGTCGCAAAGGAATGCCGAAAGGTGTGTGGACTGATGTTTTTCTGCAATCCCACTTTTTCAGCAAGTTGCTTTACAATAGTGAAAATCATGGCACGAGTTAGCTGTTTGCCCCTTCGATTCAAAAAAACAATATCCTCGTGTTCCTTTTGAATGGGTAAATGTACACGCACCTCATTTCGATATATGTTGATGTATTTCTGGTTGATGCCGCTAATGGGAACAAAGCGCTGTTTGTTGCCCTTGCCCGTCACTTGGATAAAATCCTCATCAAAATAAAGGTCGGATAGTTTGAGGTTGATGAGTTCGGAAACACGCAGACCACAGCCATACAGGGTTTCGATAATCGCCCGGTTACGCTCGCCTTCTGGTTTGGAGAGGTCGATAGCGGCAATCAGGCTGTTGATTTCTGTTTCGGAAAGGGTGTCTGGAAGTTTGCGTCCAATTTTTGGGGTCTCGATCAAATCCATGGGGTTGTCTTCCCGGTAATCCTCAAAAACCAAATAGTTGAAGAATCCTTTCAAACCGGAAATTATCCTGGCCTGCGTTCTCGGGGTAACCACTTTGGCAATGCTGTAAATAAATTCTTGAACTGTTTCTCTGCGAATATGGACCGGTTTTTCGGCAATGGAGTATTCGTCCAGATAACTTTGGAGCTTTTCCAAATCCATGGTGTAGTTCACAATGGAGTTTGGAGAGAGCCCTCGCTCTATCTTTAAGTAATTTTGATAATCCTTAATCGCCTGCTGCCAATTCATCATCACAAATATATATCAACCCATGGTACTCTTAGGTTGATTTTTGTGTAGTTCAATTTTGTTTAAAGATAAATGGATTATGGAACTGTGCTTATACAGGTATGATTATTTCACTTAGATTCTTCGGTTCAACGGTAAATCGATTTTAAAATAAAAAACCCGTCGCGAGACGGGGACTTTTTATTAGAAAAGGAAGGGAATTATAAGCTTTCGATTTCCTTTTTTAATGCTTCTTTGGATTTTCCTGTTTTCTCTTGTACCCTTCCGAGCATCTCTTCGAATTTTCCTTCGGAATAAGAAAGGTCGTTATCGGTTACCTCCCCATATTTTTGTTTAAACTTTCCTTTTACTTGTTTCCATTTGCCTTCTAGCTGATCAGTATTCATATGTTTTGTTTTTAATGATTAATACTGTAAGTAAACTAAGGCGTGAAGCTTAAATTATTTAACGTCAATCCTTTAATTGTTAACGCAATAGCATATTCTGAATCAACTTAAAATAGTTTTAAGGGCAATAAAAACCTTGAATGGGGTAAGCTGATCATGTTTGTTTTTTCAATTTGGCCATGTTTTGTGATGGTCATTACACAAATGAAACCCATCAACCTAAACTGATTCAATCACGCGCAATCGTAACAATCTACAGATAATAGATGAAACAAATACCCCCCAAAATAGTACGACAGATTTTTATCCTTCTCTTGATTCTTTTGATGGCGGGGTTGATTTTCTCGGAAATTGCTCCCTATTTCTCGGGTATTCTAGGTACCATTACTTTGTTTGTCCTTTTAAAAAGGCCCATGGAAAAATTGGAGGACAAGGGATGGAATTCCACATTGTCTGCAATTCTTTTAATGTTGACCTCCTTTTTTATCATTCTACTTCCCATAGCAGGAGCATTTTTTATGCTTGGGAAAAGAATCCGTAAGGCCGCGGAAAATTCGGAGCAAATAACCTCCATGATCAAATCCCAATTGCAAACGCTCGAAGATTACGTAGGATTCAGGCTCACTTCCCAAGTGGATGCCTCTGCGGTAACGGAATGGCTTACCTCAAATTTACAGGGACTTGCGGGCGGTACTTTTAACGCGGTCATAGCAATTTCCATAATGTACTTTCTATTGTTTTACATGCTCACCAATCAAAAAAAGTTATACGAATCGCTTTATGAGTACATACCTATCGGAAATCATAATTTGAAGATAATCGGGGATGAGGTAAGGGAAATTGTCCGTGCCAATACCTTGGGAATTCCTTTGGTCGCTTTTGCACAAGGGGTCGTGGCCTTAATAGGTTTTCTGATTTTTGGTGTTGACAATGCCCTTTTTTGGGCCATTATGGTCACCATTGGTTCCATGATTCCCTTTGTAGGTAACCTATTGGGTACATTACCCGTATTTGTGTTGTCCCTGTCCAATGGTAATCATTTTCAGGCTTGGGGTGTCTTGTTATATGGGTCCATAGTGGTAGGATCTACCGATAACCTTATTCGATTGTACATCCTTAAAAAACTCGATGATGTTCACCCACTTGTAACCTTGATCGGGGTTTTGGTGGGTATCCCTTTATTTGGATTTATAGGTCTGATTTTTGGGCCGTTGCTGGTCAGTCTGTTTTTGGTAATCGTGCGTATTTATAAAAGAGAATATGGAAAGGGGGAAACTGAACCCTGATCAAAATGTGAGGTTATTCCTAGCGATTTTTTGATTTCATCATGCTGGAATAGCTATCATCAACACCATAAAACTAATTGCAAAAAACCTTCTGTTGATCGGGAAGGGGCATTGGTCAATTCAAAAGGGGCATCCGTCAATTGGCCACTTCCAACATGATTTATTTTGCTACTTTTCGGCAAGCAAACCATGCTGCATTTTAGAATGAAAGAATTTTATAGGAAAAATATTACAAAAGGTACTTTTTTGGTCATCCATGCGTTTTTCAGGTAGAAAAAATACAACCATGAGTAAAAAAACCTTTGTAATGGCAATTCTAGCGATGGTTGCCATCAGTTATTCGTCCAGTGCACAGCATGTGGACCGAACAAGTTTTAAAGCGGGAGTCCATGTTGGTGTGCCGCTAGGCGATATTTCCGATTTTTCCAATTTTGAGCTGGGTCTCGATTTGGGATATCACTGGTCCGTATCCGAAATGGTAGATGTAGGTTTGGCGACAGGATTTATGAATGCCTTTGGGAACACATCGACCGAAGATATTGGTCCGGTTGCAGTGGAAGTTGATTTTCCGGATATCCAATATATCCCGGCGGCAGCGGCATTCCGACTTTATCCTACCTACGATTTTAAGCTAGGGGCCGATGTGGGCTATGCCATTGGAATAAATGAAGGAAATACTGGGGGACTTTACATTAGGCCAATGGTGGGCGTAAACATAAGTAGTACTACAGAATTGAATATATCCTATGTAAATATCAGTGACGATTACGATTACTCGATGGTCGCCTTGGGATTGTTGTTTTTGTTTTAGATAGTAAATTTTTGTTTTAGATAGTAAAAAAGTAACTGTTCATAACCCCAAATCTTGCAAAAAACCATGAATATTAACCATTAATTATGTTTAGAAAATGAGAAAATTACTTTTAGTTTTTGCACTTGGAATGCTTGGACATTTGGCGGTAAAGGCCCAAACCAATTATCGGGCCGCTCTGGGATTGGGGATTGACCTTTATGATGACGCCACTTTTTTCGGGGCCACTGGAAAATACTTTTTTTCCGATAACCATGTTGGCCAGGGAGATTTGGGCTTTGAGGACAATGCCACCATTGCAACCTTTTTGTACTCCTATCACAAGGAATTTTTTAGGGCAAAGGGATTGCGCTGGTACGCTGGGGTTGGTCCCAGTATTATTTTTATCAAGAATTCGGATAATATTTTTGCATTGCGTCCGCATTTGGGGCTCGACTTTAAAGTAGATGGGGTGCCCTTTGTCATCAATTTTGATTGGCGCCCTTCTGTGGTACTTAGCGATGTGGGCGACAACGAGGTTGGCGCATTCGGCTTTGGACTTCAATTCGCCATTAATTAAAGAACAGAACATAGCACAATTAAGAGGCTATCTAAAAAGCAAAATAATAGTTGAGCTTTGTCAGGTTGAGCGCTTGCCTGCCGCAGGCGGGCGCTCGAACTGATAGGTAAACTGCTTTTTAGACGGTCTCTTTTCTTTTTATTGTATTTTTGAAAGCATGAAATTGATCATCATCAACGGACCCAACCTCAACCTCTTGGGAAAGCGTGAACCCGAAATCTATGGGAGTACCACTTTCCAGGACTATTTTGCAACGCTTCAATCCAAATTCCCCGAGGTGGAACTGTCGTACTATCAATCCAATATTGAAGGGGAAATCATTGCTAAAATACAGGAAGTAGGGTTCGATTACGATGGTATCATTTTAAATGCCGCAGCCTACACCCATACCTCCGTTGGCATTGGTGATGCGGTAAAAGCGGTGGAATCACCCGTAATCGAAGTGCATATTTCCAACACGCATGAGCGCGAGGCATATCGCCATGTATCCTACATAGCACCGGTCGCTAAAGGAGTAATCCTTGGGTTTGGCCTGCAGAGTTATGATTTGGCCATCCAGAGTTTTTTAGGCTAGTTCCTTCAAGTACTTTTTGTCAGCATAAAACGTCCCGAAGGGAAGGAGGGAGGCTATAAAAAGTATAACAAATCTTCTGAGCTTCCATTTGCGTTCCCAACAAAAAACGATGGCCACCACTACGTATAGAATAAACAATATTCCATGTGCCATCCCAACCACTTGGTTTGGTTCAGGAATATCCGCCCAATGCTTCAATGGCATGGTCATTCCGAAAAGGAGTAGATAGGAAATACCTTCTAAAATAGCAGTGGCCCTAAAAATCTTAAGCATAGGTTATAGGTGGATTACTTCATCGTAAGCATCCGCAACCGCTTCCATTACAGCTTCGCTCATGGTAGGGTGAGGGTGGACTGCTTTCAGTACTTCATGTCCGGTGGTTTCCAGTTTTCTGGCCACTACGGCTTCTGCGATCATGTCGGTTACCCCAACACCGATCATATGGCAACCCAACCATTCTCCGTATTTGGCATCAAAGATTACTTTTACAAAACCATCAGGGGTTCCTGCGGCTTTGGCCTTACCGCTCGCCGAAAACGGGAATTTACCAATCTTAAGGTCATATCCTTTTTCCTTGGCTTGCTTTTCTGTCAACCCAACAGAGGCGATTTCGGGGATACAGTAAGTACATCCTGGGATGTTGCCGTAATCCAAGGGCTCTACGTGCATTCCTGCTAATTTTTCTACACAAATAATACCTTCAGCCGAGGCTACGTGCGCCAATGCCTGTCCTGGGGTTACATCGCCAATGGCAAAGTAACCGGGTATGTTGGTTTGGTAGTAGTCGTTCACCAATATTTTGTCACGGTCTGTGGCGATGCCCACATCTTCCAATCCAATATTCTCGATGTTTGTTTTGATTCCCACTGCAGATAGTACGATGTCAGCCTCCAAAACTTCTTCGCCTTTTTGGGTCTTTACCGTGGCTTTAACGCCATCACCAGACGTATCCACCTTGGTCACCTCTGCGGAAGTCTTGATTTTGATGCCCGATTTTTTGAAGTTACGTTCCAATTGTTTGGAAATATCCTCGTCCTCTACGGGCACAATGTTCGGCATATATTCCACTACAGTAACCTCGGTACCCATGGAGTGATAGAAATAGGCAAACTCCATTCCGATGGCACCACTGCCTACCACGATCATTTTCTTGGGCTGTTTTTCCAAGGTCATGGCCTCACGGTACCCAATGACTTTTTTGCCGTCTTGGGGAAGGCTAGGCAACTCGCGGCTGCGAGCCCCAGTGGCGATGATGATATGGTCCGCTGAATACTCGGTGGTATCACCGTTCTCAGCTTTTACTTCTACTTTTTTTCCTTTTTTCAGTTTTCCAAATCCATTGATGACCTCGATTTTGTTCTTTTTCATCAAGAATTGGACCCCCTTGCTCATGCCATCGGCCACGCTTCGGCTTCTCTTGACAACGGCATCAAAATCATGGCTTACATCTTTGGCATTCAAACCATAATCTTCGGCATGTTTCAGATATTCAAAAACCTGAGCGGATTTAAGAAGGGCCTTGGTTGGGATACATCCCCAATTTAGACATACACCTCCCAAACTTTCCTTTTCTATAATGGCTGTTTTGAAACCTAATTGTGATGCCCTGATGGCAGTAACGTATCCACCTGGACCACTTCCCAAAACAATTATATCGAACTTGCTCATTAGATTTTGATTTTAGTTGTTAGATAAAAACCTGCCGTTGAATGGCAGCTGCAAAAGTACGCAAATCAATCTCCATTTCCCAAGTTGAAAAACTCAAATTTGGATTCGTTTGTGAAATCTGAAAAAATGGTTGTTCGGGGAAGAATTTAACCTTCTGGGTCAAAATCGATGCTCACTGAATTGATGCAGTACCGTTGCCCAGTGGTTTCCCGAGGCCCATCATTAAAAACATGTCCCAAATGGCTACCGCAGTTGGCACAGACCGTTTCAGTGCGTACCATACCATGGCTGGTATCGCGAATGTACTCGATGGCGCCTTCAACAGCTTGATCAAAAGAAGGCCAACCACAACCGCTTTCAAATTTGTGCTCACTTTCAAAAAGTTTGGCATTGCAGGCTTTACAGTGGTAGTTGCCATCTTCAAAATGAAGGTCGAACTTTCCAGTATAGGGCCGTTCGGTACCCTTTTGCCTCAGAACATAATATTCCTCAGGGGAAAGTTGCTGTTTCCATTCTTCTTCGGTTTTGTTTACCCCATATTTCTTGTCCATAGAAATTTTTTATGCCAAATTATGGGTTATCCGGAATAAAATCAAGCGCGGCTCCATTGATGCAGTGTCTTTTTCCAGTGGTATTCCGCGGACCATCGTTGAATACGTGCCCCAAATGCCCTCCGCACACGGCGCAATGCTCTTCGGTACGGGCCACTCCTATTTTATAATCCACGTCGTAGGCCACATTGCCCTCGATTTCCCTATCAAAACTGGGCCACCCGGTCCCTGAGTCAAATTTATGCTCGCTCTTGAACAGGGGAGTGCCACAACCGGCGCATACGTAGGTGCCCTTTTCCTTAATGTCCAATAGTTCACTGGAGAAAGCATTCTCTGTGGCGGCCTTGCGAAGCACGTAGTATTCCATGTCGGTAAGCTCGGCACGCCATTCGGCATCCGTTTTGTTGACCTTAAAGGTGGTTTCTTTTTCGGTCTCCTTTTTTTCTTCCTGTGAGTTTCCCTTGCATCCGGTCAGAACTACCAATGCAATCAATAGCAATCTTTTTCCCATTCTTGTTTTTTTATGATTGGACGACTTTTTATGGCTATCCTTTCAAAATTACCATAAAAAAAGTCCCATTGATTTTCAATGAGACTTAAAATATCATTTTTATATGATTTATTGAAGGTCCAACTGGATTACCTGTCCTTCATTGATCTGTAATTTGGACATCACGCTGTCAATGTTGGAGGCATCAAAATCCGGAGATTGGGCATATTCGCTCGGTATGAATACGATACGGAACAGCTGATTGTCCGTAAAGTCCGTGCTAAGGGTGGATAAATCAAAATTACCATCGATAAACAGCTCCAGGTCCACAAAAGTATGGGAAAACACATATTGAATGGTTCCACCTGGCAAAAAATAATTCTGTGGTATTTGGGTCCATGCATCTGCAGTGGAACCATCGCTTAAATCGATAACCCCGTCGTGGCGATATACCAATACGGCATCCGATTCGAATACCTCAAAATTGGTCACATCGGAAAAGGTGATCAGGGTACTGAAGAGATTGGCTTCGGCATCATAGCCAAAGTCAACGCCCTCTACTTCCACTACCTGTCCTTGGATACCTGGAGCGCCAGGAGCTCCATCTAGGCCGTCCAACCCGTCAAAGCCCGGAGGACCTTGTGGGCCTTCGCAAGCCGCGAAAACAAAAACGATAACTGCTCCTAAAATTGTACTAAATTTATTCATGATTTTTGGATTTTGGATTTGTGTTACTTTTAACTGTTAACGCATTAAAATCAAAAAGCGTTCCACTTTTTGAAAAAAAATGATTTTAATGGCAAACCGATTATCAAAATCGTATTCTTCCCTAAAGTTGCGTATTATTGTATAAGCACTAAAAACACTTTTATGTCAAAGGTAGTTCCACACAGTTTTTTTACGGAGTTTGATATCGATCTTTTTAAATCTGGAAAGCATTTTCGCCTGTATGACAAGTTAGGGTCGCACCTCACCGAAGTCGATGGGGTGAAAGGGACGTATTTCGCTGTTTGGGCACCTTCGGCAAAGTCGGTCAGTGTAATTGGCGATTTCAACTATTGGACTGTTGGGGAACACCAGTTGAATGTGCGCTGGGACAGCAGCGGAATCTGGGAGGGTTTTATTCCGGGAGTTGACAAAGGAATCAAGTACAAATATAAAATACAATCCCATAACAACGATATCTGGACCGAAAAGGCGGACCCTTTTGCCCGTTTCTGCGAGCAGCCTCCACAAACTGCATCCTTGGTCTGGGACGATAATTACAAGTGGAAGGACAGCGGCTGGATGGAAACCCGTGAAGAAAAGAACGCATTGGACAAACCGTATTCGGTTTATGAGGTCCATTTGGGCTCTTGGAAAAAGAAGAATGGTTGGCAATCGCTGAGTTATTTGGAAATGGCAAAGGAATTGGCCGATTATGTGGAGGAAATGGGCTTTACCCATGTGGAGTTTATGCCGGTTATGGAGTACCCTTACGACCCTTCTTGGGGTTATCAACTAACGGGTTACTTTGCGCCGACCTCGCGTTTTGGCAAACCTGAGGATTTTAAGGTTTTGGTAGATGCCCTGCACCAAAGGGGCATTGGGGTGATTTTGGATTGGGTGCCATCCCACTTTCCCGAAGATGCCCACGGTTTGGGCTTTTTCGACGGATCTCACCTGTATGAACATCCAGATAGACGAAGGGGTTATCATCCCGACTGGAAAAGTTTGATATTTAACTATGGACGTAACGAAGTACGGGCATTTTTGATCAGCAACGCCATTTTTTGGCTCGACCAGTACCATGTGGACGGCCTTCGGGTAGATGCAGTGGCTTCCATGCTCTATTTGGATTATTCCCGTGAAGATGGAGAATGGGAACCCAACATCTATGGCAATAACGAAAATTTAGAAGCCATATCCTTCCTGCAAGAAATGAACCAAGAGGTCTATGCCAGTTTTAAAGGGGTACAGACCATTGCCGAAGAATCCACTGCCTTTACAGGCGTTACCAAACCTGTACATTACGGTGGGCTGGGTTTTGGCATGAAATGGATGATGGGCTGGATGCACGATACCTTGGAATTCTTTAAAAAAGACCCAATCCATCGTTCGTATGATTTGAACTCCATAAGTTTTAGTCTTACCTACGCCTTTACGGAAAATTTTATGCTGCCCTTTTCCCATGATGAGGTTGTGTACGGTAAACAATCCTTACTGTACCGAATGCCCGGCGATGAATGGCAGCGCTTTGCCAATTTGAGGTTGCTTTATGGCTACATGTTTACCCATCCTGGAGGTAATTTGTTGTTCATGGGAGGTGAATTTGGACAGTCCTCCGAATGGAATTTTCAGGAAAGCTTGGATTGGCATTTGACCCAGTACGACTTTCATTCGGGAATACAGGAGGTGATCAAGGATTTGAACAAACTGTACAAAACAAGTCCGGCACTCTATGAGAAACAATTCCAGCCAGAAGGTTTTCAGTGGATTGAGTACAACGACCAAGAGAACTCGGTGATTTCGTACATTCGGAAAGGCAACGACCCAAAGGACGACTTGATCATTGTTTGCAACTTCACCCCGGTCCCAAGGGAAAATTATAGGGTAGGGGTGCCAAAAAGCACTACGCTTAAATTGGTTTTTAACAGTGATGACAAAAAATATTCGGGAAGTGGCATGGGCAAAAAGACCATGAAACCCTCCAAGACCTCTTGGAACGGTCAGGAACAGTCCGTTTTGATGAATCTACCGCCATTGGGCGTAGTCGTATACCGATAAAAGCAAAGCTACAACGTTGTAGTTGATTGCTTTTCAAAACATATTTTTAATTATTCAGGCTTTTGTGTTTCTTTTGCTAGCCTCAACTGATTATAGATGATAACCAATACAGAAATAGCCAGAACGGGAAATCAGTTCCCTAACCATATAGTCGATTTTAAACAGGAAAACGACAAACTATACTTCACCACCCAGAACGGGGTCATTTTGCAAGTCACCATTCTAAGGGACAGCGTTGTCCGATTCAGATATGCCACCGAGCACGTTTTTGAACCCGATTTTTCCTATGCCATCAGTGAAGATGTGAACCTTGGGTATAATGAGCTTACCGTGGAAGATGAGATTCCGGAGTACGTGATCACCACGGCGAAGATCAAGATCTACATCAACAAGACCAACCTCAAAGTGCAGATTGTAGATCTGGATGGGGTAATTTTAGCAGAGGACGAGCTTGGTTTCCATTGGGAGGAGAACTTCGATTATGGGGGCAATGTGGTGAAAATGAGCAAAATTTGCCATGCAGGGGAAAGTTACTACGGTATGGGAGACAAGGCCTCGCACACCAACCTGAAGGGTAAACGGGTGAACAACTGGGTAACCGATTCCTACGCCTACGGCAAGGACCAAGAACCTTTGTACAAATCCATCCCGTTTTACGTGGGGCTCAAAGAAAGCATTGCCTATGGCATATTTTTCGACAATTCCTTCAGCACCTATTTTGATTTTGCCAACGAGAAACGGAACGTAACCAGTTTTTGGGCAGATGGTGGGGAAATGAACTATTATTTCTTCTACGGACCCAAAATGAAGGATGTAGTGGAATCTTATACGGATTTGACGGGCGTTCCTGAGCTTCCGCCACTATGGGCCCTTGGGTTTCATCAATCCAAATGGAGCTATTTTCCAGAGGATAAGGTGAGGGATATTGCATCAACTTTTAGAAAACTGAAGATTCCGTGTGACGCCATTTATTTGGATATCGATTATATGGAAGGGTTCCGCTGTTTTACTTGGAACAACCAACATTTCCCCAATCCGAAGAAGATGATAGCGGAAATGGCGGAAGATGGCTTTAAGGTCATCACCATGATTGATCCGGGCATCAAAATAGACCGCGATTATTGGGTGTACCAACAGGCCATGGACCACGGATACTTTTGTAGAAGGGCCGATGGACCGCATTTTAAGGGAAAAGTATGGCCCGGGGAGTGCAAATTTCCGGATTTTACCAATCCAGAAGTACGGGAATGGTGGGCCGGCCTATACAAAGAGATGATTGCCGATATGGGCGTGAGCGGTGTTTGGAACGACATGAATGAACCTGCTGTAATGGAAGTGCCTACCAAAACGGCCAATCTCGATGTACGCCACGATTACGATGGGCACCCATGTAGCCACAGAAAAGCACACAACGTTTATGGCATGCAGATGGTAAGGGCCACTTACGAAGGGGTCAAAAAATACATGTTTCCTCGACGTCCCTTTGTGCTTACTAGGGCGGCCTATGCTGGTACCCAGCGTTACTGTGCCACTTGGACGGGCGATAATGTGGCCACTTGGGAACATTTATGGATTGCCAATGTACAGATGCAACGCATGTGCATGAGCGGATATTCTTTTGTAGGTTCCGATATTGGTGGATTTGCCGAGCAGCCCAACGGCGAACTTTTTGCCCGTTGGATGCAATTGGCGGTGTTCCACCCTTTTTGCAGGGTACATTCCAGTGGTGACCACGGCGATCAGGAGCCATGGTCGTTTGGAGAGGAGATAACCGATATTGTCCGTGAATTTATCGAGTTGAGGTATCAATTGATGCCCTATCTCTACACCATGTTCTACAACTACATCAAACAGGGTTTTCCCATGTTGCAGTCTCTGGTGTTTTACGATCAAGAAGACCAGCAAACGCATTTCCGTACGGATGAATTCATCTTTGGAAAACAAATATTGGTCTGTCCCGTGCAAGAACCCAACGCACAGGGCAGAAGAATGTACTTCCCAAAGGGAAATTGGTACAACTACTGGACCGATGAGCTCAATGAAGGCGGTATCGAAAGATGGGTTTCTGCGGAAATCCACCGAATGCCACTGTTCATCAAAGAAGGGGCTATGATCCCGAAATACCCTGTGCAGCAATACATAGGGGAAAAGGAAATCGAAAAGCTTGTTATCGATGTCTATTATAAGGAAGGAACCGAAAATTCCCAGGTGTACGAAGACCAACAAGAAGGGTACGATTATAAAAAAGGCCGCTTCAGCTTAAGGCGATTCAAATTGACAGGAAAGAAAAACGAATTGATCATCCAACAGTTCAAGGACGGTAACTACATTACCCCGTACAAGAATTTTAAGATGAGTTTCCACGGTCTGCCCTTTAAGATTGATTCCGTAGAGTTGGATAACGAAGAGGTGAATCTGGACGATATCAAACTGAATGGAAACAACTCCATTGAAGTGAGCAAGGATTTCACGGAACTTCACATTTTCGGAAAATAAATTTTTGTAAATTCAGAAGACAAAAACACTACAGCCATATGAAAAAAATAGTTTTGATAGCGGTGGCTTTCCTCATGGTATCGGCTTGCAAGACCAATCCGTTTACAGGAAAGAGTACCCTTAATTTTTACTCCAATAGTCAAATGTTCCCCATGGCTTTTGCCCAGTACGACCAATTTTTGGAGAGTAACAAGGTGGTAAAGGGAACTTCAGAAGCCGAGATGATACAACGGGTAGGGCAACGCATTGCTTCTGCCGCTGAACGCTGGCTGGATGCCAATGGCTACCCTGGATACCTTAAGGATTACAAATGGGAATATAATTTGGTTCAAGATGAGACCGTGAATGCTTGGTGCATGCCGGGTGGAAAGATTGTTTTTTACACCGGAATATTACCGATTACCCAGAACGAAACGGGCGTAGCGGTTGTAATGGGCCATGAGGTGGCACATGCCTTGGCCGACCATGGTGCGCAACGTATGAGTGCAGGAACCTTACAGCAAATTGGCGCCGTGGCAGGGAATGTGGCCATCCAAGACCCAGAAAAGCGAAATATGTTCAATCAGGCGTATGGCATTGGTTCACAGGTGGGGGTCATGTTGCCCTTTAGTAGAAGCCATGAAACCGAAGCGGACAGGATAGGACTTCAGATTATGGCCATTGCAGGATATGATCCCAGCGAAGCTGCCGAACTTTGGAAACGAATGAAAGCAAAATCGGGAGGACAGGCACCGCCGGAGTTTTTGAGCACCCATCCCTCCAACGACACCAGAATCAATAATTTGACGGCATGGGCACCGGCAGCCAAACAGGAAGCCCGTAAATTTGGGGTAACCTCCTTCAAATAAATCAAAATAAATAATTGGGAATGTCACTTCGAAACAGACGAAAAATCCAAATGATACCAAAAATGGGTTTTTCCAAGGAAGCGAAGTGACATTTTTTTATGATAGGACATGGCACAGACATTGGCATTAAAAGGAAGTAGAAAACTGTTGAACGCATGGGCTTTTTATGATTGGGCCAATTCGGTGTACAGTTTGGTAATCTCATCCGCCATTTTTCCACTTTTTTATGGGCTACTGTTCCGTACCGCTGGTATTGAGCAGGTAACACTATTTGGAGGCGAGATTGCAAGAGCTCCTTTAATCAGCTATGTGACTTCTTTGGCCTTTGTTTTTATAGCAATCGTAACCCCGCTTGTTTCCGGGGTGGCCGATTATTTGGGAAACAAAAAGGTGTTCCTCAAGTTTTTCTGCTATCTGGGGGCCGCCTCTTGCATAGGACTGTACTGGTTCTCGTTGGAGAACATCTATTTTGGACTGGCCTGTTACTTTTTTGGACTGGTAGGGTTTTGGGTGAGTTTTGCCATCAATAATTCGTATTTGCCAGACATCGCCTATCCAGAGCAACAGGACAGTATCAGTGCCAAAGGATTTTCGTTGGGCTATGTGGGCAGCGTCATACTATTGGTGTTCAATTTGTTTATGGTGATGGAACCAGATTTTTTTGGCATTACCGATAATGGTGGTGAAATTGCTGAAATCAAGGCGATGAAGTACTCTTTTATCTCCGTAGGTATTTGGTGGATATTGTTCAGTCAGTATACATTTAAGCATTTACCTAAAGGGTATAAAAGGGAAGGGGAGCGACACCACATCATTTTGAACGGTTTCAAGGAGTTAAAGCTCGTATGGCATCAACTCGGAGAAAACAGGAGACTGAAACGCTATTTGGGGGCATTTTTCACTTACAGTATGGCGGTACAGACCATTATGCTGATTGCCACTTACTTTGGGGAAGAAGAAATTGTTTGGGGTTCGGATAATGAACGCACCATGGGACTCATCATAAGTATATTGTTGATACAGATCGTGGCCATTTTGGGAGCAACACTTACGGCAATGGCATCCAAGGCGTATGGAAACATTAAAACATTGATCTTGATCAATGTGATATGGGGGCTACTTTGCGTTTATGCCTATTTTTTACAAACTCCCATGGATTTCTATATCGCGGCTGGATTGGTCGGTGTGGTGATGGGAGGTATACAGGCACTATCGCGGTCCACCTACTCCAAATTTTTGCCGGACACGACCGATACCACTTCCTTTTTCAGTTTTTACGATGTGGCCGAAAAAATAGGAATCATCATTGGCACGCTCATGTACGGTATCGTGGCACAACTTACGGGAAGCATGCGCAACAGCACCATCTTTTTGGGGTTGTTTTTTGTAATCGGTATCTTTTTGCTCACTAGGGTCAACAAAAAAAGCTAAGCAGATGAAACAAATTTTTATTATTTCCTTTTCGTTGTTATTTATGGCAGTACAGATTCAGGCTCAAAAAAGCGTTCAAGAACGTTTAGGATATCCCTCCGATGCCAAATTATTGATTGTACATGCCGATGATCTTGGGGTCATGCATACCGCAAACCAGGCCACGTTCAAAGCCTTCAAGGAAGGTTCCGTAAACAGTGCCAGCATTATGGTGCCAACCCCATGGTTGTCCGAGGTGGCCGAATATGCCAAAGCCAACCCAGACCATGATATGGGTATCCATCTAACCTTGACCAGTGAATGGAACTATTTAAGATGGGGGCCGGTGGCATCAAAATCAGAGGTGTCCAGCTTGTTGGACGACAATGGCTATTTCTATCCCGATTGCGCACAACTTTGGAAAAATGCCAAAATTGAGGAAGTGGAAATCGAGTTAAGGGCCCAAATAGATAAAGCCATTGCCATGGGTATCCAACCTACCCACTTGGATAGTCACATGGGGTGCTTGTTTTCCACAGACCCGAGATACTACGAGCTTTATGTGAATCTGGCCAAGGAGTATGGTATTCCGGCTATGATCAATCATCAAATCGAAGGACTGGGTGGCAAGGAAGGTCCCAAACAGCCCGTTCTCGTCAATCAAATATTTGGAGCAGGGCCCGCTGATTTTGATACGGACATGGCCGCTTATTATGCCAATACCCTCCGTAATATGGAACCGGGCGTCCATGTGATGATCATACACTGCGGATTTGATAATTTGGAAAGTCAGGGAATGTCCGTGGAGCATCCCTATTGGGGTGCTAGATGGCGCCAACAGGACTATAATTTCTTCACCAGTGAAGCATGTGCCCAAATCTTAGAAGAGGAAAATATCCATTTGGTGACTTGGAAGGAAATTGGAGCGTTGCTAAAACAATGACTCTTGATTTATGTAAAAGAAAGGTCTAAAAAGCAGTTTACCTGTCAGTTCGAGCGCAGTCGAGAACTTAAGACACATTTATAATCAATGGGTTTCGACTGCGCTCAACCTGACAAAGTTCAAATGTTACCGCTTTTTAGACCTCTTTTATGTGGTTATTTTGGATTCAACTATGCCCTAAAGGGGTCAATATACTTTTTGGTAAAATAATAAGCTACAATGGTCAGGACCTCATTAATAATGAACAGTAAACCTATACCAATGATTTGTTGATTCAAAAACTCCTTATGTACCATTAAATATTCCAATCCCATGAAAAATGGGCCCACCAAAAGATATGGGAAAAGGGCCAAATAGAATAAAAACCACCATATTCTATGTTTATTTTGAATTGCCTTGAAAGCTTTCACCAAAGGTGGAATACAAATTACCCAAATAATGATTATAACTGACCAGTACACGATGTCCGTTGCTCCAAACAGTTGTGCAGTGGCATAGTACTCATCGTTCATTCTAAAAAAGGGGTTCACCATTCGTTGCAAGGGAATTTGAGCAAAAATCATGGCAAACCCTAAATGCTTCGTGTAGTTGGAAAACTTTTCATTTAAGAGATAAGCACCAATGTACATCATGATAAAAGTGAAGATGGGCCCCGCATAGGTGGCTATGTGAGCTTTTGGTTCACCGTCGCACGCGGTACTAAAATAATTGAAGGTTTTAACCCCCCATTCTCCACAAACCACATATCCAGCAAAATGATGGATTAATTCATGTAGCGATGCGTAAAGCATGCCGATACAATAGAAAGCGATACAATACTTCCAAGTAATTTTTAGTTTAATCATAATTTAACGATTTGGGAGGTTGAATTATGAAATCAGTTCATTGTCTGCTAACGGTAGGTTTTAGGGTTAATGATCTACACTTTTGTAATATCCCCAGAGCCAGAGGCCTTGGAATGTACCTTTTTGGGATTACCCTTATACTGAATGTCCCCAGAACCGGAAACCCTGGCATCCAAGGATTGGTTTGCGGTCACTTTGATATCGGCCGATCCTGAAACGGTGGCCTCTACAAATTCAGCCTCCAAATCGAAAGCTTTGATGTCCCCGGAACCGGAAACCGAAACTGAAAAATCGGTTACTTTTCCGGACAGGTTGATATCCCCGGAGCCCGAAAGCGCAGCTTCCAGTTCGTTGGCCTCTACGGTCAGCGATACATCCCCGGAACCGGACATACTGGCATCGAACTTATCCGCTTGAATGGTCGTTTTTCCTACGATGTCCCCTGAACCGGATAGGCTTACAAAGTCGATGGAAGATATGGGAACCGTAATGCGGATGCCCCTGTTCCAACTGGATGGCCTAAGGTTCATGCCATTTTCGGCCTTAATGACCAGCTTTCCGTTCTTGACCTCGGTTTTAATATGCTCCAAAAGGTTGGATTCGCCTTCAAGGGTCAGTTCGCCTTCGGTTCCAGAAACCAGTTCCACATCAAACCAACCTGCCAGTGCGACCCCATCGTACTCCCCAACAGAGCGCTCCAGGGTTACGTAATCCCCGTTTCCTTTGACCCGTTTGCCCCATTGGGCGTTGGTACAGGCTATCATTCCTAAGGCTAGCGCAAATGTGATAAGTTTTTTCATGATCTTGTGTTTAAATTGTTTTTTGATTGCTATTAATTCTGATAAAATGAGATACCCCCGTAGTCGCTGGTAATGCTGACCCTGTTTCCAGAATTGGCCTTGCCATAGAACCCACGATAATATTTTTCGGTCGATTTTTCCTTACTGATGTTGATTTCAAAATCTTCCTTGCCGCTCACACTGGCATATTCGGTACTGATTTCAAAATCAAAATGGTAAGCTGGATCATAACCAATCTTGATGCCCGTGTAATCTGAACCAATCTCAATATTTCCGGCATCGGCGGCCATGCGATCAATTTTAATGGACCCATAGTCGCTGGTGATGGCTACGTTCCCGTGTACATTGCCCAGTTTTACACCGATATAGTCCCCGTTGCCTTCCACATTGTTTACGTTCCTAACGTCGATGGAACCATAATCACTACCGTATTGCAGGTTGTCCATTTCTTCCACGACTGCATTGGTATAGTCCGCCTTAATGTTGAGGTTGCCTGCCTTTTCGATGGTAAATCCGGAATAATCCGCAATGATTTCGGCACTGTTGATGTAATCGAAGGTTGATCGGGAAGTGTAGTCGAAACGTAGTTCATTGTTGCGACCACGTAGCTCTCCAATTTCCAATTTACCGTAGTCACAGCTGATCTTGGCGTGGCCATCGATACGGTCCAAAATAATGCTTCCATAATCGTTGCTGAGGTTAACACTGTTCTTTACGGGCAATTTTATGGTATAGTTGACCTGTACGCTGACTTTTTTGCGTCCACCCCAGCTCCAGCCCCAGCTATTGCTACGATCTCCGAACCGAGTAGTGGCAGAGACCATATCGGGACTATTTTCAAACTCCACGTCAATTTCGTCCAATCGTTCCTGCACCCGGTCTTCATCGTTGCCGTTGGTTTTGATGTGTACCTCGATTTCCACGCGGTTCTCGTTCCACGAGGTAAGGGTAACATTCCCATAGCTGTTCTTTACCTTAAAGAGCGCATCCGGATTAACATTGTATTCTTTTTTAATGGTCTTTTCCTTGGTGTACCTGCCGTTCAGCTTATCGCTGTCCACATGGCCCATAGCCACAAGGGGAATCAAAGCCAAGGCGAAAAAGAGGGATTTAAATGGTAAAACTTTCATCATGTTGTGATTTTAGATTCTTAATATTTTCTATTTGGCTCAAAACTTCTTTCAAAAGGTCAATACGGGTCTGGAAATTGGTGATCATCGCACTTAATATGATCTTGCTATCTCCACCATCGACCAGATCTTGCTCCAACGTTCGGTAATCTTTGTCCAGTTTGGTCAATTGTGCCAAAGTGTCGTCTACCAGTTGGGCCGTTTCCAGTGTTTTTTCTTCCTTGAGTTCTTCCACTTGCGCTTCTATCAAACTGGCAAAGTAGAACTCGGTCTGGGAAACTTCCGGTGCAATTTTGGTCACCTGTCGTTTAATGCTGGGCTCCGGGCCGAAGGCTTGGTATCCCAACACGGCCACAAGGACTATGGATGCGGCGATGGACAACGGTTTCCACCAGGAGGTCTTTTTCTTGCCCAAGGCAATGGTGCCCTGTTGCCGGTTCAATTTTTCCAAAAACCGCTCTTGGTGCCCGTTTTCCGGCTCCGCCACATCGAACTCTCCTTGGAGACGCTCGAACAAATGGTCTAAATTATCCTTCTTCATAACTAAACATTTACGGTCAATTTTTTTCGCAGACTTTCTTTGGCCCTCGAAATGGTGGTCCTACAATTAGCATAGCTAATGTTCATGATATCACTTATTTCTTCGTAGTCGTACCCTTCAATTAAATGTAAGGTCAAAGAAACTCTGTAATTGTCTTTCAAACTTTTCATGGTTTCCATCACTTTTTGAGCCTTCAGTTCTGTATAACCATTTTGGTCCGAAGCAGCTACATCGTTATCTTCGACCTTGTACATTACATCATCCAAGTCCACAGCGCGTTTTTTCTGCTGTTTTTTGTAATGATAGATACTGTTATTGATCACGATCCGCTTTAACCATGCTCCAAAGGCGACGTCTCCTTTAAAGGTGTGCAGCTTGGTAAATGCGTTCAGGAACGATTCCTGCATCACATCCTCTGCCTCTGCCGTATGTTTTACAATCCTCAAAGCAGTATTGTACATCGCTTTGTGATAGCGGTTGTAAACCTCTAGCTGTGCGCTTTGTTTGCCCTGCTTGCACAATTCGAGCAGCGTGTCAATATGTTCATTTTGTCGGCTCAAAAAATGATTGGTTTGTCTTATAGATTATGGAATTTACCAATTGTTACACTTTTTTCTTAAAATTTGAATTTTAAATGGCACAGGAATTGCCAATTAATGGGTGATACTAAGCTTGCAAATCACTATAAACATTGATTTTTAGGGATTTATGCGGCTGTTGATGTTGAACAAAAATGCGGGTCGTTGGTCAATTATGACAAAATGACCGAAAAGATGATATGGGAGAGATGAAAATTACCAAATTTGACAATATAGACCTTCAGGGATTGGACGAGGATGCCGAATTGATTCCGTTGTTGACCCCTGAGGACGAGGAGCAGATGAATAGGGAAAGTCTGCCCGAAACTTTACCGTTATTGCCGCTACGCAACACCGTTTTGTTTCCTGGCGTTGTGATTCCTATTACAGCGGGCAGGGACAAATCCATCAATTTGATCAAAGATGCCAATAATGGTTCCAAGGTCATCGGGGTGGTTTCCCAAAAGGACGAAAGCGTTGAGAATCCAGGGCCGGAGGATATCAATACCGTGGGAACAGTGGCTCGTATCCTACGGGTGCTTCAAATGCCCGATGGCAATACCACTGTGATCATTCAAGGGAAGAAGCGATTTAAGATCGATGCACTCTTGACCGAGAAGCCCTATATCACTGCTAAAGTGAGCGAAGCGGCAGAGGAGCGTCCCGACGACCAAAGCGGCGAATTCGAGGCCATTATCGATTCCATTAAGGAATTGGCGTTCAAGATTATCAAGGACAATCCAAATATTCCCAGCGAGGCCACCTTTGCCATCAAAAACATACAGAGCAATCCGTTCTTGATCAATTTTGTGTCTTCAAACTTGAACCTATCCGTTTCCGAGAAGCAGCAGCTTTTAGAGATGCCAAATTTACAGGAGCGCGCCTTGGCCACCTTGAAGTACATGAACATGGAACTTCAAAAATTGGAGTTGCGCAACGATATCCAAAGCAAGGTCCGTAGCGATATGGACCAGCAGCAGCGGGAATATTTCCTCCACCAACAGATGAAGACCATCCAAGAAGAGTTGGGCGGACTTTCGTATGAAGAAGAGGTGGACGAAATGACCGAAAAGGCCAAGACCAAAAAATGGAGCAAAAAGGTAGAGGAACATTTTGAGAAGGAATTGGCCAAAATGCGCCGTATGAACCCTCAGGTGGCCGAGTATTCCATCCAACGCAATTATTTGGACCTTTTGCTCGATTTGCCCTGGAACGAATACTCCAAGGATAAGTTCGATTTAAAAAAAGCACAGCAAATCTTGGATAGGGACCACTATGGTCTGGAAGATGTAAAACGCCGCATCATTGAATATTTGGCCGTGTTAAAACTGCGTAACGACATGAAGTCGCCCATCCTTTGTTTGTACGGACCTCCTGGGGTGGGTAAAACTTCTTTGGGGAAATCGGTGGCAGAGGCCTTGGGCCGTGAATACGTTCGCATGTCCTTGGGTGGACTCCGCGATGAAGCAGAAATCCGTGGCCACCGAAAAACATATATCGGTGCCATGCCAGGACGTATCATCCAAAGTTTAAAGAAAGCAGGAACTTCCAACCCTGTATTCATTTTGGATGAGATCGATAAATTGGCCAGCAGTCACCAAGGAGATCCTTCTTCGGCCATGCTGGAGGTATTGGACCCTGAGCAGAACAGCGATTTCCACGATAACTTCTTGGAAATGGGCTACGATTTGTCCAAGGTGATGTTCATTGCCACGGCGAACAATCTATCCACCATTCAGCCAGCACTTCGTGACCGTATGGAAATCATCAATGTGACGGGCTACACGATAGAGGAGAAGGTGGAGATTGCCAAGCGACATTTGTTGCCCAAGCAATTGGAGGAACACGGACTGTCCAAAAAGGACCTAAAGATTGGAAAGCGACAGTTGGAAAAAATCGTGGAGGGTTACACCCGCGAATCAGGTGTGCGTAGTTTGGAAAAACAAATCGCCAAGGTGGTGCGCTACGCTGCCAAATCCATTGCCATGGAAGAGGAATATAACGTAACCGTGACCAACGAGGACGTTGAAAAGATTTTGGGCCCAGCACGATTGGAGCGCGATAAGTACGAAAACAACGATGTGGCCGGTGTGGTCACTGGTTTGGCGTGGACCAGTGTTGGAGGCGATATTTTGTTTATCGAGTCCATACTTTCCAAAGGAAAGGGCAGTATGAACATTACCGGTAACCTGGGCAAAGTGATGAAGGAATCGGCTACGATTGCGATGGAATACATCAAATCGAATGCAGAGACTTACGGTATTGACCCGACGGTTTTCGATAAGTACAATGTACACATCCACGTACCCGAGGGAGCTACACCAAAAGATGGTCCCAGCGCAGGAATTACCATGCTAACTTCTTTGGTATCGCTATTTACGCAACGCAAAGTGAAGAAGAGCTTGGCAATGACAGGCGAGATCACACTTCGAGGCAAGGTGTTGCCGGTTGGGGGTATCAAAGAGAAAATCTTGGCGGCCAAAAGGGCACGGATCAAAGAAATTATCCTCTGTGCTGACAATAAAAAGGACATCGAAGAAATCAAAGAAGAGTACCTGAAAGGTTTGACGTTCCATTATGTGACCGACATGAGCGAGGTAATCGATATTGCCATCACCAAGCAGAAGGTGAAACATGCCAAGGAGCTTTAATTGACAGAAGTCATAACCGCATAAGCGCTTTTCTGCCTATTTTTGGCCTATGGGAAAAATTACGATTGCCATTGATGGATATTCCTCCACGGGAAAGAGTACCATTGCCAAACGACTGGCGGCTAGCCTCAACTATATTTATGTAGATACCGGCGCCATGTACCGTGCCGTAACACTTTTTGCGTTGCAAGAGGGCATTATTGATAAGGACGGGCATTTGGACGAAGCTGCGTTGGTAGACAAACTATCCGAAATTCACCTCCAATTTGTGCCCAACGAAGAAACTGGGCGTTCCGAGATGTACTTGAACGATAATAATGTGGAGCAAGAGATTCGCACCCTGCATGTCTCGGGATTTGTCAGCAAGGTGGCGGCCATTAAGGAAGTGCGCGAAAAATTGGTGAAGATGCAGCAGGCCATGGGCAAGGATAAGGGCATTGTGATGGATGGCCGTGATATTGGTACCGTAGTGTTTCCCGAAGCCGAACTAAAACTGTTTATGACGGCCTCACCAGAAACCCGGGCTACCCGTCGTTATAAAGAACTTTTGGAAAAGGGCGAAGCGGTAACTTATGAGGAGGTGCTGAGAAATGTGGAGGAGCGCGACCGTATCGACTCTACCCGTACCGTTTCCCCACTGACCAAGGCCAAGGATGCCATCGAGTTTGACAATAGCGATATGGGTCTGGAAGAACAGTTTGAGCGTATCCACGATTTTGCGCAACGGGTGATAGAGGAGGTGGGGTGAAAGTCGACTTCTAAAGAGTCTCCATAAGCCCAAAACAGAGTTGGTCAATGTGTATCATAAGGTCACCAAGAGCTGAAACGTTGGATAAGACAATAACGGCATTCTTACTTTCCGTATTCATTACCAAACAGGATGTGTACCCTCCAGTTCCACCATTGTGCCATATCCAATTTTCACCAGATAGCCCTTTTCGTATATGCCACCCCAAACCTACACTGGAATCTTCGTTTAGAGCATGTGTTGCCGCTCTGGTCATTGCCAAAACTTCATCATCTGCTTGAAATTGCGCCAACACAAATTGGGAAAGATCTTCAGCAGTGGAAATGATGTCACCGGCACCGGACAAAGAGGCCAAATTCCAATTTTGCACCGGTCGCCCTTCTGGGCTTTGCCCTTGCACTAATGAAGTGGGTACATTTTCGCTTCCAATAGTGCTGTTGGGCATGTCATATTTTGTAAATATCCTTTCTTGGAACAATTGGCTCAAGGGCTTTTTTTCAATTTTTGACAAGGTATACCCCAAAAGCCCAGCTCCCAAATTGGAATACTCATATGTTCCTTCATTATCAAAAGATAGTTCCATGTCATTCGTCAAATATGCTCTTAACTTTTCACTGTCGTAAGACGCAAATGGGTCTTGGTTACCGATATCAAAATCAAAATTAGAGGGCATTCTTGGAAGTCCCGAGGTATGGTTTGCCAATGTTTTAAAAGTGATTTTCTGATTTTTATGGAACGCAAAATCATAAAAAGGATTGATGGGGTCATCCAAATCTACTGTATGGTCGAACACCAAATCGGCCAAAACTGTACTGGTGAATACTTTGGTAATGGAACCGATTTCAAAGGCATTTTGATGATTTTGAACTGAAAGAATGGAGTCGTTTCTTTTCTTCACACCGTAGAACTGTACCCTGCCATTCTTAATAAAGGCGAAAGCGAGTTGGGTGTTGTTCGGAAAGACTTTGGTATGGTCAAAAATCAACTCGGATTGGGCTTTTTTAATAGCCTGCTCGTTAACAGTTTGATGATCGATGGTTGTTTTGGCGTTAGGATTACCACAACTGAATAATAAAACAGATATGGACCAAAAGATGATAAGGCCATTTTTCGTCATACGTGTAATGGTATAAGTAAGGATGCTGTTAACATCAAAAAAAGATTGCTTTTATCAAATGTCGTTGAAATAACAGCACGCTTACAATTGAAAAATCAATTAAAAACTATCTCTGGTACACCGAAACCCCATTTTTAATGGTTTCCAATACGATAATGTTTTTGATATCACTTTCCGGCACCTTCAACGGGTTTTTGTCCAAGATCACCAAGTCCGCTGTCTTGCCTGCTTCCAACGTCCCTTTGGAATCTTCCTCAAAATGTTGGTAGGCGGACCATTCGGTGATTCCTTTTAGGGCTTCGTAAGGGGTGAGTTTTTCGTTTTCGCCGATCACTTGTCCAGAACGGGATTTGCGCTCCACGGAAATGCCTACCATGCGCATGAGGTTGGGCAGGGCCACGGGCGCATCGGTATGAATGGTAATGTCCAAGCCTTTGTTTAAAGCGGTACGTGTAGGGCTGATTTTATTGCCCAGGCTGTCCCCGATAATCTGTTTGTGCCAATCGCCCCAATAAAAGGTGTGCAACGGGAAAAGGGATGCAATCACATCCAATTTTTTGAGGGAGTCCAATTGGTCTTCGCGCACGTATTGCCCATGAATCAATACACTCCTCCGGTCTTCATTGCCATGGGTTTGGGCGGCAGTTTTCATGGTGCGGATCATTTGGTCGATGGCGGCATCGCCGTTGGCATGGGTCAAAATTTGCCAATTGTTTTTGAAGGCTTTGTCGTAAATGGCCGTGACCACGCTGTCTTGCGGAATGGCAGGGTACCCGCTGTAATCCGCGCTGGCGCCATCCGGCGGAATCAAATAGGGGGTGGTGCGCCACGCAGTTCTTCCTTGGGGCGAGCCATCTAGGGTAACTTTCATTCCCCCGATTCTATAATGATTATTGTAGGTATTGCTCTTCCATTCGCTGTCCAGGTACTTGTCCACAAAAAGGTAATCCACATAGCTTACCACATCCAATTTTAATTTTTGGGCATTGGCCAGTTGTGCAAATTGATCCACATTCCCCATATCCCTTCCTTCTTGCGCGGTGGTATAACCGTAGGAAAGGGCCATCTCCTGACCTGCTTCAAAAAAGCGATTGGCCGCTTCGGCGGTCGCCGGTGTCAAGGCTTTTGCATAGTACGGAATGGCGGCAAGTTCTTCCAGTACACCATTGGGTTCGTTATTGCCTTCCCTTCGGATGATACCTCCTTCGGGATCAGGGGTGCTGGCATCGATGCCCAAAAGCTCAAGCCCTTTGGAATTGACCGAGGCAAAATGCCCGGAAATGTGCACAATCATAATGGGAAACTCAGTGGTTACTTGATCTAGGTCGTGTTTGGTAGGAAATCTGTTTTCTTCTAGGGCAGAATCATCAAAGCCTATCCCAAAGATCCATCCCGTAAGTGCTCGGTTTTCTGGTGTGTTCCATTCCTTTAAAACCGAAATCAAGGTAGGGATGTCTTTTGCCCCGGCATCGGGAGGCGGTAATATTTGTGCTCCGATGGCCTGTGCGGAAAAGGATGAAAAGTGAGCGTGGCCATCGATTAAGCCCGGCAGCATGGTACGGCCTTCCAAATTTACCATTTGATGACCTTTGCCCGCTTGGTTCATGGCTTCGTCAGCGGCTCCGGCATAGATAATTTGACCATCCCGAACCACAAGGGCTTCCACATATTCGGGAGTGTCACCAGCCATGGTGAGGATGTCTCCACCATGGTAAACTATGGCAGGGGTTGTATCAACGTGCTTGTTGTCCGATTTACATGCCATGACAAGCATAATCACGGAACATACGGTAAAGGTTTTCAAATGATGCATAGGTTGGATTTTTAAAAAATTAAGGTTTGTGGATTGGTAATCGTAGTTTGTTGATAATCAACTAAATTTAGTAATTTTCGGTTTATGGGCGATAAAAAAATGTGCCTTAATCACTATTATTTTTTGATTTGATAAACGACAGCTGTAGCCATTAAATCAGCAGGGTATCCTGTCCTTGGCGAAATATTGTAGTTTTGGACTATGGATGAAAAAACAAGGCAACAACTGATTCGTTTGGCTGAAGATGAAATTCCGATACACCGCTATTTGGGATTAAAAGTAGTGACCATCGAAAAGGAATTTATACGGGTACGGATTCCGTTTCGTGAAGATTTTGTTGGAGATATCCGCACAAAACGTTGGCATGGCGGCATCATGGCTACGGTCATGGATTCCGTAGGAGGCGCCATAGGAATCGCCAATTTTGAGTCACCGGAAGATAAGCTTTCCACCATTGACCTGAGGGTAGATTATTTGCGGTTTGCAGAGGGTAAGGACCTTCTCTTTGAAGGTAAACTGGTACGGATGGGCAACCGCATCATGGTGACCAAAATGAAGGCATTTCAAGATGGGGTGTTGGTAGCGGAAGGTAGGGGGGTCTATAATTTTATTAGGGCGTTGCAAGAGTAGCAAACGATTTAAATTGCCATCAAAAGAAAACAGTCCGAGACCAACGGCCCCGAACTGTTCATCAATTTTACAAATTGGGAATCACCAACACTTGGTCAGGGTGGATCACATCCGGATTCTTCAGGATATTGGTGTTGGCCTCAAAAATCTTGTTGTATTTCATGGGATCGCCATAATAATGCTTGGCAATCTTGCTTAGCGATTCCCCGCTCTTCACCGTATGCCTATGGTAAACGGATTCGTCCTCCACGGTAATATTGGCCTTGATATCCGATGGCTTTTCCCCACCAATCTCCTTGATTTTGTCCCATAACAGGTTCTTTTCGTATTGGGTCTTGGTCGTGCCCTTGATTTTTAGGACATCCCCCTCAACGGTGACATCGCCATGTTGTACATTCAATTTTTCACCTAGGTCGAGTACAGGTTGATACTTTGCTTTTACGCTCATAAGGGTACTTTTTTATAGTTAACAATTAGAAGTCTCAAGATAAACATTCTCTTATTATTTTGCCACCCAACCAAAGGAATACTTTTTTTGTTGAAACCTTGCTTGTAGGCTTTGTATATCAATAATTTAATTGTATTTTTGCACCCCTTTTAGCAAGGAGGCAAGAGCGAAAGGGACTATAGAAAATCAATTTAAAACCGCTTTCACGGTAATTGTTGGGCTCTTGTAAAACGTGGAATACAAATTTTAATCAGCAAAGTATGGCTGAAGAAAAACAAAACGTTGAGGTAGAAGAAACTGCCTTGGCACCAGAAGTAAAGGAAGCAAAACAACCCGAACAAGATCCTCAGGAATTTCTTGAAAACTTTGATTGGGACAAGTACGAAGAAGGAATTGAGCGCGTAGATGATACAAAGCTCAAGGAATTTGAAAACCTTGTTGAGGAAAACTTTGTGGACACTGCCGATGAGGAAGTTGTGGAAGGAAAAGTGGTTCACATGACAGACCGTGAGGCGATCATTGACATCAATGCCAAGTCCGAAGGTGTGATTTCCTTGAATGAGTTCCGCTACAATCCCGATCTTAAAGTTGGTGATAAAGTTGAGGTACTTATAGATATCCGTGAAGACAAGACCGGTCAATTGGTGTTGTCCCACAGAAAAGCAAGGACCATCAAAGCTTGGGAGCGCGTAAACAACGCCCATGACAAGGAAGAGATTGTTACTGGTTTCGTTAAATGCCGTACCAAAGGTGGTATGATCGTTGACGTATTCGGTATCGAGGCGTTCTTGCCAGGTTCCCAAATCGATGTGAAGCCTATCCGTGATTACGATCAATATGTAGGCAAGACCATGGAGTTTAAGGTAGTGAAGATCAACCACGAGTTCAAGAACGTAGTGGTATCCCACAAAGCCTTGATCGAAGCGGACATCGAAGAGCAGAAAAAAGAGATCATCGGCCAATTGGAAAAAGGTCAAGTATTGGAAGGTGTGGTCAAGAACATTACATCATACGGGGTATTTATCGACCTTGGAGGTGTGGATGGATTGGTTCACATTACCGACCTTTCCTGGAGCCGTATCAACCACCCGAACGAGGTGGTGGAGCTAGACCAAAAATTGAACGTGGTTATCTTGGACTTCGACGACAACAAGTCCAGAATCCAGTTGGGTCTTAAGCAATTGGAGAAACACCCATGGGATGCCCTTGGTGATGAGATCAAAGTAGGAGACAAGGTGAAAGGTAAAGTAGTCGTTATCGCAGATTACGGTGCATTTATCGAAGTTGCCGAAGGAGTGGAAGGTTTGATCCACGTTTCTGAAATGTCTTGGAGTACTCACCTAAGATCGGCCCAAGATTTCGTTAACGTAGGTGACGAAGTTGAGGCCGAGGTATTGACCTTGGATAGAGAAGATCGTAAAATGTCGTTGGGTATAAAGCAATTGACTCCTGACCCATGGACCGATATCACTTCCAAATACCCAGTGGGATCAAGACACAAAGGAATCGTTAGAAACTTTACCAACTTTGGAGTATTCGTAGAGTTGGAAGAAGGAATCGACGGTTTGATCTATATCTCCGACCTTTCTTGGACCAAGAAAATCAAGCACCCATCCGAGTTTGTGACTGTAGGTGACACTTTGGAGGTGGAAGTATTGGAATTGGACGTGGAAGGCCGCAAGTTGAGCCTTGGACACAAGCAGACCACAGAGAACCCTTGGGACAAGTACTCCGAGGAGTTTGCTGAAGGTACCATCCACAAAGCTGCCATCGCTGAGGTGGTGGACAAAGGAGCTACCATCAACTTTAACGAGGATATCGTAGGGTTTGTGCCGCAGCGACACATGGAGAAAGAAGACGGTAAAAAACTCCAAAAAGGAGAAGAGGCCGAATTCAAGATCATCGAGTTCAACAAAGATTTCAAGCGAGTTGTGGCTAGCCACACTGCTATCTTTAGAGAGCAAGAGGACAAGAATGTGAAAGCTGCCAAGAAAAGAGCCGCATCATCCGATGAAGCTGCTCCAACCCTTGGAGATGCCAACTCACAGTTGCAAGCCTTGAAGGACAAAATGGAAGCTGATTCCAAGAAAAAGTAATCAGAACTTTCAATCATACAAAGCCCCGCTGGAAACAGTGGGGCTTTTTTATGCGCCAAACATTTTAAAGAATTGCTTACTTTTGTAATCAACCGAGTTGGTCGCACAAAGCCTATGAGTCAAAAAGTTCTGCTTACTTCAAAGGAAATCAACATCATACTGCACCGGTTGGCCTGTCAGCTCATGGAAAACCATTTGGATTTTACCAATACCGCCTTAATAGGTATTCAGCCCAGAGGTGTTTTTTTGGCAGAGCGATTGGTCAAGATTCTTAAAAAGGAATACAAGATCAAACATATTGACCTTGGATTCTTGGATATCACATTTTTTAGGGATGATTTTGGACGAGGGGAAATCCTCAAGGCCAATTCCACACAGATGAATTTTTTGGTGGAGGACAAAAAAGTGGTATTTATCGATGATGTCCTCTACACAGGTAGAAGCATCCGGTCGGCCCTTACGGCCATCCAGTCCTTTGGTAGACCAAGCAATATCGAGCTTTTGACATTGATTGACAGACGTTTTAGCAGGCACTTACCCATTCAGCCCACCTATCGCGGCCGACAAGTGGATGCCATCAACGAAGAAAAGGTCAAAGTGATGTGGAAAGAAAACGACGGTGAGGATAAAGTATATTTAGTAAGCAAATAATAGGGAATGAGCGAGTTAAGCGTAAACCACTTGTTGGGAATCAAATATCTGAACCAAAAGGATATATCGCTCATTTTTGAAACGGCAGACCATTTTAAGGAGGTCATCAACCGTTCCATAAAAAAAGTGCCCACCCTTCGCGATATCACCATTGCCAATATCTTTTTTGAGAACAGTACCCGTACCAAGCTTTCTTTTGAGCTCGCGGAAAAGCGACTTTCGGCAGATGTGGTGAATTTTTCCGCAGGGCAATCCTCTGTGAAAAAGGGCGAAACCCTTATCGATACGGTCAACAATATCCTCTCCATGAAGGTAGATATGGTGGTGATGCGACATCCCAATCCCGGAGCGGGTATATTTTTGTCACAACACGTAAAAGCATCCATCGTAAATGCAGGTGACGGCGCCCATGAGCATCCGACGCAAGCCTTATTGGATTCTTTCTCCATACGGGAAAAATTGGGTGACGTAGGCGGAAAAAATGTGGTCATCGTGGGGGATATTTTGCACTCTCGGGTAGCCCTTTCCAATATTTTCGCCTTGAAGCTGCAAGGGGCCAATGTAAAAGTTTGTGGACCAAAAACACTTATTCCAAAGCATATTGAATCCTTGGGTGTGGGCGTAGAGACCAATTTGAGGAAGGCCTTGGAATGGTGCGATGTGGCTAATATGCTTCGGGTACAGAACGAGCGTATGGACATCAGCTACTTTCCATCCACACGGGAATACACCCAGCAATTTGGGGTGAACAAGGAGCTTTTGGACAGTTTGGACAAGCAAATTGTGATCATGCACCCGGGACCTATTAATAGAGGTGTGGAGATTACCAGTGATGTAGCCGATTCCGACCAATCCATTATCCTGCACCAAGTGGAAAATGGCGTAGCCATACGAATGGCCGTACTATATCTTTTGGCATCTAAAATAAAGTAAGCGATATGATTATCGACAAAGAAGGAACCACCACCATCGTCTTTCAAGAGAAGACCACGCTTTCCGGGTTTATGGAAAATCTGCAGAACGCCTACCCGAAACTGAAGCACGACAATATCGTGGTCAATCTTTTTTCCTTCAAAAAACTCACAGTGGATGACCTGTTGGAGTTTTTGGATCTCTCAAACACCCATAAGGCCGGTGGACAATCCTTTGTTTTGGTCACGGATGCCGTTAGCTATGATGACATTCCAGAAGAGTTGAGTGTAGTGCCCACTCTTCAAGAGGCAAAGGACATCATCGAAATGGAAGAAATTGAACGCGACCTTGGCATATGAAGCTTACCGTACTCGGTTGTTATGCCGCCACACCACGAACATTTACCAATCCTACCGCTCAGGTACTCGAAATCAAAAACCACCTATTTTTGATAGATTGTGGCGAAGGGACCCAAGTGCAGCTTCGAAAATATAAGGTCAAGTTTTCCAGAATCAACCATATTTTTATCTCCCACCTCCATGGAGACCATTTTTTTGGTCTGCCCGGATTAATTTCCACCTTTCGATTGCTGGGAAGGGATAAAGAGCTTCATATTTATGGACCCAAAGGCATCAAACAGGCCATTACCCTCTTTTTAAAATTGGGGGATTCCTGGACCAATTACCCACTGGTGTTCCACGAATTGGAATCCAAGGAATCCGAACTTGTATTTGAGGATGATAAAGTGACCGTACGCACCGTACCCTTGATACACAGGGTTTATACCAATGGATTTCTGTTTCAGGAAAAGGAGTCACCCAGAACTTTGGATGTTCAGGCCACACGAAAGTATGGGGTGGACAGGAGTCAGTTCAACAACATCAAAAATGGAGCCGATGGCGTTGATGCTTCGGGCCGCACGGTTCCGAACCGAAAGTTGACCTTGGACCCTCCGGAACCGAAAAGCTATGCTTTTTGCAGTGATACCATGTATAACGAGACCGTTGTACCCATCATCCAAGACGTGACCGTATTGTACCACGAGTCCACTTTTCTGGAATCCGAAGCGCATTTATGCGAGAAAACAAAACATTCCACGGCCATGCAGGCAGCCCAAATAGCCCAAGGAGCCAATGCGAAACTTTTGATTTTGGGCCACTATTCCACACGATACAAATCCATCCGACTCTTTAAAGAAGAGGCGGAAACCATTTTCACCCCAGTTGATTTAGCGGATGACGGTAAGGTGTTTGACTTTGGCGATTAAAAATTTTACCAAAGTTTTACAAACTTCCCGTTTTGAGGAGACCCTATTTTTGACGATCTTCACCTTATGCAAAAAGATCTCAGCGATTACCGAAAATCCTACGAAAAAAGTGAGCTTACCGAAACATCCATCAGGGAGAACCCCATGGAACAGTTCCAAAAGTGGTTCCATGAGGTGGAAGCCTCGGACGGCGTGGATGAACCCAATGCCATGACGGTATCCACCATTGGTTTGGACGGATTTCCAAAAAGCAGGGTGGTATTGATGAAAAAATTCACTTTTGAGGGATTTATTTTTTATACCAACTATCGGAGTGAAAAGGGGAAGGCCATTGCTGCCAACCCTTCCGTATGTCTTTCCTTTTTTTGGCCCAATATGGAACGTCAAGTTATCATTAAGGGGAAAGCGGAAAAGATTGCTGAAAATCTTTCCGACGGCTATTTTGAGTCCCGGCCCAAAGGCAGCCAATTGGGAGCCGTGGTGTCGGACCAGAGCCAAGTGGTGCCTTCCCGTGAACATTTGGAAGGCAAACTAAAGGAGCTCGAACAAGAATATGAGGGAAAGGAAGTACCAAGACCCGATTATTGGGGAGGTTTTTTGGTGAGGCCTGTATCCATCGAGTTTTGGCAGGGCCGCCCGAATCGATTGCATGACAGGATACGATACACCTTGGATGAAGATTTTGATTGGAAAATTGAACGACTGGCACCTTAACACCTAAGACAATGAAACAACTGATATTGATGCGACATGGAAAATCCTCATGGGATTATGATGTCTCTGATAAAGACCGGCCCTTACAGGAACGTGGTATAAATGATGCCCACAAGGTATCCAAGACCTTTGGATTGCATGCGCCCAAAATTGATTTTATCTTTTCCAGCCCTGCCAACAGGGCCTTGCATACCAGTATGATTTTTGTGAGGAACTTGGAGTACGACCTATCCAATTTTAGGGTAAACCATATGCTCTACGACTTTTCCGGTAATAGTGTGGAGCAGTTCGTACAACAATTGGACAATGCCATGGATACCGTGGCGCTCTTTGGCCATAATAATGCCTTTACCTCGCTTGCAAATACTTGGGGAGATCAGTATATTGACATCGTTCCCACGGCAGGATTGGTCCATATTACATTTGGTGTGGACGATTGGTCCAAAGTAAGCAGGGGAACCACCAAACAAATGATCTTTCCAAAACACTTGAAGAAATAGATGGTAAAAACAACAAACGAATATATCAATAGGGAAATCAGCTGGTTACAGTTTAATGCAAGGGTATTGCAAGAGGCGAAAGACCACCGGGTACCCTTAATTGACAGGCTACGATTTTTAGGAATTTTCAGCAATAACCTTGATGAGTTTTTCAAAGTACGCTACGCTACGGTGAAACGTATCGTGGATGCTGGAAAAACAGGAAAAAGTGTTTTGGGTGGAGAAAAGGCCAAGGATCTGTTGGAAGAAATCACCAAAATTGTAATCGACCAGCAGGCACGAAGTTTGGAGATTTTTAAACAGATCGATAGGGAGCTTCGACAGGAGAACATCTTCATCATTAGGGAAACCGAGGTTAGTGAAAGCCAAGCTGAATTTATTCGGGATTACTTCTTCAAAAAGGTCAACCAAGAACTGATGACCATCATTTTGAACGACCTGACCGAATTCCCCTTGTTGAAGGATACCGCTGCCTATTTGGCCGTAAAAGTGGTCATGAAAAACGGAACGCCCCGTGGAAAGCACAATCGATATGCGCTTATAGAAATCCCTAAGGGAATCGACCGTTTTGTGGTATTGCCCAAAGAAGGGGACAAGGATTATGTGATCATGTTGGATGATTTGATTCGTTACTGTTTGGACAGTGTTTTTACCATGTTCGAATTCGATTCCATTTCGGCACACATGATCAAAATTACCCGCGATGCCGAACTTGATATCGACAATGATCTGAGCAAGAGCTTTATCGAGAAAATTTCTTCCAGTGTGGAGGATAGAAAGATAAGCGACCCCGTGCGTTTTGTATACGATAAGAGCATTGATAAAGACACTCTGCAGTTCCTCAAGGATAAAATGGACATAATGGATACCGATAGTGTCATTCCCGGCGGGCGCTACCATAACCGAAGGGATTATATGGGCTTTCCCAGCTTGGGCCGTCATGACTTGATGTACGAAAAAATAGAGCCTTTGCCTGTAAAAGGTTTGAGCATGAAGGGAAGTTTGCTGGATATGATCGCACATAAGGATTATATGATCTATGCACCCTATCATACATTTAGTTATGTGACCAAATTCTTGCGCGAAGCCGCTTTAGATCCAAGGGTGCGAACCATAAAGATTACCATTTATCGTTTGGCCAGTGAAAGTCAAATTGCATCGGCCTTGGTCAATGCGGTGAAGAACGGGAAGCAGGTCACTGTACAAATTGAACTCCAAGCGAGATTTGATGAACAGAACAATATTGAGTACGCCAACTACTTACAGGACGAAGGAGTTAATTTGATTTTTGGTGTGCCAGGGCTTAAAGTACACAGTAAAATATGTTTGATAGAACGAGAGGAAGGACACACCATTAAACGATATGGTTTCATCAGTACAGGAAACTTCAACGAGTCTACTGCCAAAATCTATACTGACTATACCTTGTTTACTGCGCACCAAGGCATCTTGAAAGACATGAACAAAGTGTTCGGGTTTTTCGAGACCAATTATAAAATCAACAAGTACAAACATCTAATTGTATCCCCTCATTACACGAAGTCGACTTTTATGAAGTTGATTGACAAGGAAATTGCCCTTGCCAAGGCAGGAAAACAGGCTTACATCAAAATAAAGATGAACAGTCTCACCTCTTACAAGATGGTCGATAAACTGTACGAGGCCAGTAGGGCAGGGGTGAAGATACAAATGATTGTTCGGGGTATTTGCTGTCTTATCCCTGGGGTTGAGGGCATGAGCGAGAATATAGAGGCCATCAGTGTGGTGGATAAGTTTTTGGAACACCCCAGACTCTTCATTTTTGGCAACGACGGTAACCCAAAGATTTATATTTCCTCAGCAGATTGGATGACCCGTAATTTGGATTTTAGGGTAGAAGTGGGTTGCCCCATTTACGACCCGGATATTAGACAGGAACTGCTAGATACCTTTGAAATTTCTTGGAATGACAATTCGAAGGCCCGTGTTTTCTCTGCCAAACAGGACAATGCCTACAGAAAAAGACCCAAAGGTCAGCCTGAGCTAAGATCCCAGTTTGAGATGTACGATTATTATAAAAAGAAGTTAGAGGAATAACCCACGGAGTTACCCGTGCATGGTTTCCTTTTTTCCGAGATTTTTCATCAGTTGGGCCTCGTACTCCAAAAGGTCGTTCCACTTTTGGTCCACTTCCTCCTTTTTCCCGTATTTTCGGGCAAATTTGAGGAACATGGTATAGTGATTGGCTTCACTGATCATGAGGTTACGGTAGAATTCCGATAGCTCTTGGTCGTCGATTTCCTCGGAAAGCAACCTAAAACGTTCGCAGCTCCGGGCCTCTATCAAGGCAGCATATAATAATTTATGCACCAAGTGGGTCTCTCGGCTACCACCTTTTGGGAAAAATTTCATTAGTTCGATGACGTATTCATCCTTACGTTCGCGACCCAAAACCCATCCACGCTGGATAATTTTGTCGTGAACCATGTTGAAGTGTCCCATTTCCTCACGGGCCAAAGCGGTCATTTCTTTCACCAATTCCGATTTTTCCGGAAACCCGATAATCAACGAAATGGCAGTGCTGGCAGCTTTTTGCTCGCAATACGCGTGGTCCGTCAAGATCTCCTCGATGTTCTTTTCAACAATATTTACCCATCTTGGGTCGGTAGGTAATTTTAAGCCTAACATGGTCATCTAATTTTGGGCAAAGATAATCTGATAGGATTAAATAAAATCGGTGAACCCTCGTTATATTTGTAAACCAACGTATTCTAGTCAGAATTTATGGCCAAAACCTCTAAAGAATATCTCTCCGATATCCTGAAACTTAACTTGGAAAAAACAGAATTTGAATGGTTGATGGATGCCATTGCGCAGGTCGTTGATGCTAAAAGCAGAAAAGATCTGTATATGACCTATAGCTTATCTACATCAAAAATAAAGGATGCCCCAATCCATGATTTTGGTGAGAAGGATTTCCAGTGGAGTAGCTATTTGGAACAGCAGAACGCCTCTACCTTGGAAATGTCCCGAATTTTGCTCTTGTTATCTGTTTTGGAGTCAGATGAGGTTTTTTTAAAGCCCGTTCAGCAATTGATACAAATATCGGATAAAACCGAATTGGAAACTTTTTTGAAATACTTGGTTCTTTTACCGAAACCAGAGCATTTTAAATTTGCTGCGGTGGAAGCGCTACGTACCAATATCGCGACGGTGTTCAACGCCATTTCCCAACATAATCCCTATCCCGCAAGGTATTTTACCAACGCGGAATGGAATCAAATGTATCTGAAAGCTGCATTTATGCAGCAGGATTTGAAGAAGATTCCAGACGTGGACAAAATGGCCAACAAAGATTTGACAAGAATCGTATCAGACTACGCCCATGAACGATGGGCAGCCTCACGGGATATTGATCCCATGTTCTGGAGACCGGTCTCCCCATTTTTGGAAGGCGCTTTGATCGAGGATATGGAACGCTTGTTTCAAAGCGAAAATGAAAGGGAGCAAAAAGCGGCCACATTGGTCTGTTTTCATTCGGATACCGAAGCGGGAAAAAAATTATTGAAAACATACAACACTCACCTGGAAAAGGCAGAAAAAGGGGAGTTAACTTGGAAAAATTTGTAATAGCATGGATGATAAATTAATGATCATAGACCCACACGTTCACATGACCTCTAGAACTACGGATGATTACGAGGCCATGGCGGCAGCTGGGGTAGTCGCGGTGATAGAACCTTCATTTTGGTTGGGGCAACCCAGAACACAGGTAGGTTCTTTTCAAGACTATTTCAGCAGTTTGGTGGGGTGGGAACCTTTTAGGGCTTCTCAATTCGGAATCAAACATTATTGTACCATCGGGCTTAACTCCAAAGAGGCGAATAATGTACCCTTGGCCGAAGAGGTTATGGAATTATTGCCTTTATATCTGCACAAGGAAAATGTGGTGGCCATTGGAGAAATCGGATATGACGACCAGACCGAGGCAGAGGATAGGTTCTTTCGGGAACAATTGGAGCTGGCCAAAGAGTTTAATATGATGGTTCAAGTACATACCCCCCATAGGGATAAAAAGGCAGGGACCATTAAAAGTATGGAAGTCTGTATAGAGCACGGGATTGACCCTGGAATGGTAGTCATCGACCATAATAATGAGGAAACGGTAAAGGAAGTTTTGGACCGCGGATTTATTGCAGCCTTCACCATTTATCCAAAAACCAAAATGGGAAATCAGCGTATGGTGGAAGTCGTTAAAAAATTTGGAAGTACGAATATAATTGTGGACAGTTCTGCGGATTGGGGCGTTTCCGACCCGTTGGCGGTTCCCAAAACGGCCAACCTAATGCTGCAAAATGGGGTTTCCCGTATTGATGTGGTAAAAACCTGTTACCAGAATGCACTGGACTTTTTTGGCAGGTCGGTAAAAATGAAAGCCGAACATTGGTTGAACCCTGAAGCTATCGACCAACGGAAATTGTTTAATGACAATAGTGTCCTACGAGGGCAGGAACCCAAAGTAGAGGATAACAAAATCGTTTAATGAGTCCACGCTTAAAGGCATATCTCCAATTGTGTAGACCGGCCAATTTACCTACGGCAGCTGCCGATGTTTTGGCAGGAACCGCTATCTCTGGTCTGTTTGCGGTTGAGGGAGCTTTTCAATTGGCGGACATCGCAGTTTTACCCTTTTTGTTGCTGGTGATGGCTTCCGTTTTCCTGTACGCAGGAGGAGTGGTACTCAATGATGTATTTGATATTGAAATCGATAGGGTGGAGCGACCTGAACGACCTATTCCCAGCGGAATAGTGCCTTTGGGAAAGGCAAGGTCTCTTGGTTTTGTCCTGCTTGCGGTTGGAATCGGACTAGCATTTTTTGTGGGTAAAACCACAGGCTTAATCGCTGTTTTTTTGGCATTGTCCATTTTGTCGTACGATAAATTTGCAAAGCACCATCCTATATTGGGACCATTGAATATGGGTGTTTGCAGAGGGCTCAACCTTTTAATGGGTATTTCGTTGTTGGGAACCTTTCAATATTGGCCGTATGTGCTGCTACCGATTGTTTTCATCTTTGCGGTCACCATGATCAGTAGGGGTGAAGTACATGGCAAGAATAAAGGAAATATCCTGATGGCAGGATTGCTCTATGGAATGGTTATCACTGCTTTAGTTTACCTCCATTACACTTATGCCAAAAATGATTTTTGGTATGTATTGTTTTTGGTACTCTTCGGGCTAATGGTCTTCCGACCCTTGATTATCGCTTATAGGAACAATACCCCAACCCATATTAAAAATGCCGTAAAATCTGGCGTTTTGTCCATTGTATTGCTGGACGCCTCCCTGGCCGTAGCACATTCGAACCTTCTACTGGGGATTCTCATAGTTTTATTATTACCGTTGTCTATCTTTTTGGCCAAACAATTTGCAGTAACCTAATTTATGAATACGAATTTACCTCCCATACGCCAGGCGTTTCAAGTAAGGTATGATTATCAATTGCTTTTTACCCAGCATCTGTTTGCCGTGGAGAACCCTTTGTTCAAAAATGTACTGTCGGAATATAGACCTAATGAGCCTATCAAATGTCTATTTATCGTCGATCAAGGGGTTATGGACTGTCACCCATTGTTGGAGACCCACATCAAACAGTATTGTGAGCAGTACAAACATCAAATACAGTACACAGAATTAGTTGTAGTGCCGGGAGGTGAGCAAAGTAAAAAAGACCAAGCGAGTGTGGAAAGGTGCCTTACCGCCATTAATGAGAATGCCATTTGCAGGCATTCCTTTGTAGTGGCCATAGGTGGCGGAGCCGTGGTTGATATGGTGGGTTATGCGGCTACTATCGCGCACCGAGGGGTGCAGCTCATTAGGGTACCCACGACCGTTTTGGCCCAGAACGATGCCGCTGTGGGGGTCAAGAACAGTGTGAACGCCTTTGAAAAGAAAAACTTTTTGGGGACGTTTTCCGTGCCCTACGCGATTATCAACGATCTGGAATTTTTAAAAACCCTGGAGCAAAGGGATTGGGTGGCCGGAATCGCAGAGGCCATTAAAGTGGCGTTGATCAAGGACAAGGCATTTTTTGAATACATTGAAAACAAAGCCCAAGCTTTGGCCAACAGGGATATGGAGGTCATGGCCTATCTTATCCATCGCTGCGCCGAGCTGCACATGGAACATATTTCCAAAGGAGGAGACCCTTTCGAAAGTGGTTCGTCCAGACCCTTGGATTTTGGTCATTGGTCCGCCCATAAAATGGAATATATGACCGATTATCAACTTCGACACGGGGAGGCAGTTGCCTTGGGTATGGCCGTAGATATGGTGTATGCTGATTTAATCGGCATTTTGGAAGATGATTTAGACCGAGTGTTGAACGTTATCAAAAAAGTGGGGTTCCAACTCGAAATGCCTTTTGAAAGCGATCAAGAAATCAAGGAAGTGCTCCATGGAATTGAAGAATTTAGGGAGCATTTGGGTGGTAAGCTAACCATCCCCTTGATTCCTAAAATCGGAACAAAAACCGATGTACATCAGATTGACTACACCATAATGGAACAGGCTATCCGAAGCTTTGTGCGCAAACCGGAAAGTTCCCTATGAAAATCAATGAAAAATATCACCTTACCTATTGCACCAATATCCATGCTGGTGGGAATTGGGAAGAAACATTTACAAGCTTAAAGGAAAATGTGCCCCAAATCAAGAGTGCTGTTTGTCCGGATAAACCTTTTGGATTGGGACTTCGTTTGGGAAACACTGCCAGTTTGGAACTCGACCAAGGGCATCTCAAGGAATTTAAGGAATGGTTGGATAAGGAAGATTGCTACGTATTCACCATGAACGGGTTTCCCTATGGGAATTTTCATGGCGAACCGGTAAAGGATAAGGTGCATGTGCCGGATTGGACCACACAGGAACGTTTGGAGTATACCCTGAGGTTGTTCAAACAATTGGATGTTTTGGCGCCCGAAGGTATGGAGTGTGGTATTTCCACTTCCCCAGTTTCCTACAAACATTGGTTCGATTCGGAAGAGGATAAGCGAAAAGCATTGACCAGTGGGGCCAAAAATATGGTTCGCGTAGCTTTGGAACTCTATCAAATGGAGAAAGCTTCGGGCAGGTATATGCATTTGGATGTGGAGCCCGAACCCGATGGTTTTTTGGAAAATACGCAAGAGGTACTCGATTTTTATGCGGAATACCTAGTCCCTACGGCTATTAAAGCTTTTGGGGAATACCAATTCAATCCCGAAAAGATAACCGAGTTGCTCAAGCGTTATATCACGGTATGTTACGATGTTTGTCATTTCGCATTGGCTTATGAAGCCCCAAATTGGACCTTTGAAAAGTTAAAGGAATCGGATATCAAGATTGGTAAGATTCAGGTGAGTGCCGCCCTAAAAATAATGTATGACCAAGATAAAGCGGATGACATTTGGAACACCTTGGCAAAGTTCAATGAACCGGTTTATCTACATCAAGTAACTCAAATGGTCGATGGCAAGGTGAAAACATACAACGATTTACCCGTGATTTTGGAAAAGAGGGCACCATTTACCGAATTGCGCTCGCACTTTCATGTGCCCATATTTTTAAAGGATTACGGTTTGCTCCAATCCACACAAGACCAGATTGAGAGCGTATTGGCTTATTTGAAAAGTCATTTGGTGAGCCAACATATCGAGGTGGAAACCTACACTTGGGATGTTTTACCCAAGGATCTTAAAATGCCGATTACAGAATCCATAGCGCGGGAACTGAATTGGATGAAATCAAGATTGGAATGAAGAAGACCGTAGTGATCAATATTGTAGGATTGACCCATAGATTGATAGGGGAGCATACCCCTTTCATCAAATCATTCTTGGAAAAAGGCAAAAGCAGTGTGGTAAAGCCCGTATTGCCCGCAGTTACTTGCTCTGCCCAAAGTACCTATCTCACGGGAAAATGGCCATCCGAACACGGTATTGTTGGGAATGGATGGTTTTTTAAGGATGAACTGGAGGTAAAGTTTTGGAGACAGGGAAATCCTTTGGTGCAATCCCCAAAAATTTGGGACGAACTAAAGACATTGAATGCCAATTTTACCTGTGCCAATATGTTTTGGTGGTACAATATGTACAGCACAGTTGATTTTAGCGCCACCCCACGCCCCAATTACTTGGCGGATGGCAGAAAGATTCCAGATATTTATACCTATCCGTCCGAACTGAGAGACAAGCTTCAAGCTAAATTGGGTACGTTTCCCTTGTTTAAGTTCTGGGGACCCAAAACCTCCATTGCATCGAGTAGATGGATTGCCGATGCCACCATGGAAATGGACCGTGAGCATGACCCCACCATGACCTTGGTGTATCTGCCCCACTTGGATTACAATACGCAACGCCATGGGCTCAACTTTGATATCCTACAAAAGGATTTAAGGGAGATTGATGCTGTGGTCAAGGATTTGGTGCAGTATTACGAGGCAAAGTCTGCCCATGTGGTGCTATTGTCCGAGTATGGCATCACCGATGTGTCCAATCCCATCCATATTAACCGTTACCTTAGGAAAAAGGGGTATTTGGGTATTCGGATGGAAAGGGGGTTGGAACTCTTGGATGCCGGTGCGAGTAAAGCCTTTGCCGTTGCCGACCATCAAGTGGCCCATGTGTATGCCAAGGAAGCTGTCGATTATGAAGCATTGCACACCTATTTAAGGACCATACCCGGTGTGGAAAAAGTCATTCCGAAAAATGAACTGGAGTCACATCAGCTTAACCATGATCGAGCCGGGGATTTCGTCCTTGTAGCAGATAAGGATAGTTGGTTTACCTATTATTTCTGGGAAGATGATGCTGTGGCACCCGATTATGCCCGAATGGTGAACATTCATAAAAAGCCAGGGTACGACCCCGTTGAAATGTTTACGGACCCTTCAGATCCGTTTGTAATGCCCAAAGTGATTTGGAAACTTCTTAAAAAGAAATTGGGCTTTAGGACGGTGATGGATGTGATTCCCCTAAAAGCTGAGTTAGTGAAAGGCTCGCATGGTAGAATCCCAGAGGATAAACAAGATTGGCCTATCTTGGCTACCAACGCCCAAGACCATTTGCCCAAAGCGGAATTATTGGCCACCGATGTTTATGAAGTACTGAAAAACCACATAACCCAATAAGTAATGGAAACTTTTTTTAAAATTTTTGCTGTTGTCTTCACGCTGTTGTTTGGATACGCGATAGCTGTTCAGTTCAATGACCCTGACGCTGTAAAATGGATTTTAATTTATTTTGCAGCAGCACTGGCCTCAGTACTTTTCTTGTTGAAAAAACTGAAGTCCGGTATCTATTTTTTTCTTTCGGGATTCTTCATCATGCTTTTTATTCTATACTGGCCGGAAACCTGGGAAGGAGTTCAGTTGGACCATGGGATGAAAACCGTGAATATCGAGGAGGGTCGAGAGTCTTTAGGTTCTTTGATTGCGGGAATTGTGATGTTGGTCTATGGTTTTAGGACCCGTTTTATCAACCGATCAAAAATCTAGGTCAAACTCTTTCCGGAGCAAATCCAAGTTGGGGTTTTTCTCCCGTAATTTTTCATATTTTTCTTGGGGAGTAAAGGCGAACTTTTTGGCAACCTCTTCATTTACCGTAATGTGCAGTGTAATGGAGTAGTTGTTCAGTTTTTGCTTAAGGTAATCCAGCATCAAACTTTGTTCCCGCTCTATCTCCTTTTTCATGGTGCCATTGGGAAGTTCTATCCAAATGGTATTTTCATTCTTGAGTTTGGGCACATCGGTCTGTAAATTGCTTGCCAGTATTTTTCTGCCTTGTTGCTCCAGTTGGTGGACAAAATTATCCCAATGTTCTTGCATTTCCTTTTCCTCAAAAGTATCCTTGGGAAGGTCCTTTTCGTCAACACTGGGAGCTTTGGTGTTTTGATGCTCTTTTTTGACCTTGATGCTGGATAGGGATAGACCCGAGACCCTTTTTTCAGCACCTTTTATAGCTATCTTTTTGGGTTGATAGCTTTTTTCGGGTTCGCTGGCCAGCTCTTTTTCAACTTCGTTTTCATCTGGCGCATCATCCACCTTGGGCACCATTTCTTGGGTCGACGCCATGGTCGCCTGTTCTATTGGTGTCTTTTTTGAAGGAGTTTCAGGTGAATGGGTTTCTGGGACTTTGATACCGTTTGTAACGATTTTTGTCTCCTTGAAATGTGAAGCAGGTATTAAGAAATTAGAGTTTTTTTTTTCTCCATCGAAAGTGATGGACGCTAGCTTCATGAGTGTGAGTTCTACCAGCAGACGTTGGTTTTTACTGGTCTTGTATTGCAAATCGCAATCGTTGGCCATATCTAGTGCTTTCAACAAAAACGCTTTGGATGCCTTTTTGGATTGCTCTTGATATTGACCCACCACATCTTCGCCTACTTCCAATAAACTTAAGGTATCCTTGTGCTGGCAGACCATCAAATCCCGGAAATGGGAGGCAAGACCGGTTATAAAGTGATGACCGTCAAAACCAAGGGACAAGGTTTTGTTGAAGAGGACCAAAAGTTCAGGAATGTTGTTGTCCAGGATCAAATCCGTGGCGGAAAAATAAATGTCGTAATCCAGCACATTCAGGTTTTCCGTAACGGCCTTTCTGGTGAGTTCTTTCCCAGAAAAACTTACTACGCGATCAAAAATGGAAAGGGCATCGCGCATAGCACCGTCCGCTTTTTGCGCTATGATGTGCAGTGCACTTTCTTCCGCATCAATGCCTTGTTGTTCCGCAATGTACTTTAAATATTCAGTGGCATCCTTAACGGTGATACGCTTAAAGTCAAAAATTTGACAACGTGAAAGAATGGTTGGTATGATTTTGTGCTTTTCCGTGGTCGCCAAAATAAATATGGCATGCTTTGGTGGCTCCTCCAAGGTCTTTAAAAAAGCGTTGAAGGCCGATTGGGAGAGCATGTGCACCTCGTCGATGATGTACACTTTGTATTTGCCCGTCTGTGGAGGAATACGCACCTGGTCTATAAGGCTTCGGATATCATCCACAGAATTATTGGAAGCCGCATCGAGCTCAAAAATATTGAAGGCGAAATCCTCATCTTCCCTTTCGGTACCATCTTGATTTATTTTTTTGGCCAAGATTCGGGCACAAGTTGTTTTACCAACGCCCCTTGGGCCACAAAACAAAAGAGCCTGTGCCAAATGATTGTTCTCAATGGCATTCATTAAGGTGTTGGTTATGGACTGTTGGCCCACAACATCCTTAAACGTCTGGGGTCTATATTTTCTAGCCGATACAATAAATGGTTCCAATGCTGGGAAAAATAGATTTCATACAAATATAAAAATAGCAATGGCTAAAGTTTGTCGCAAGTGAAGAGTTCCCTCTTTTTTTATTAACAATTGGATTACCTTTGCGGCCAGCAGGCCACCTTATCGCTGCAAGTTGGGTAAACCAACTTGAAGAGGAAAGTCCGGACACCGTAGTGCGGCATAGCGGGTAACGCCCGTCCGCCGAAAGGCGAGGACCAGTGCAACAGAAAGCAAGTACAGTTCGGCTGTAGTGAAATCAGGTAAACTCTATGCGGTGAAACGTCATGTAAACCAATGTTTGAGGGCTGCACGCCCGAGTTGGAGGGTAGGCGGTTGGAACACTTGGGCAACCATTTGTCTAGATAAATGATAAGGACTCCCAAAGTTAATTTGGGATGCACAGAATCCGGCTTATGGCCTGCTTTTATTCTTCTTTTTCTTCAAAAAAACTGAAAATGCTTCCCCCATATTTTCGCTGCTCGGAAAACTTAGGGTGCTCCGAAAGGTCGGTTTGGTCGGAATGTTCAATGATCAAAACTCCATCTGGCAGCAAAAGGTTCTTTGCGAAGACCAAATCTGCGATTTTCAAAAATGACTCTGTGTCAAAATCATAGGGTGGGTCAGCAAAAATGAGGTCAAATGGTTCCGATGTCCCCTCCAGAAATTTGTAAACATCCGATTTAACGGTATTAATGGAAAAACCCAGTTCATTGGCTGTTTTGGAGATGTACCGCACACAACCTTGAAAACCATCAACGGCCGTAATCTGTTCCGTTCCCCTTGAAGCAAATTCAAAACTAATGTTTCCCGTGCCCGAAAATAGGTCCAGCACCTTGAGTTCATCAAAATAAAACCTATTGTTCAATATATTGAACAGGGCTTCCTTGGCCATGTCGGTGGTCGGCCGGACGGGCAATTTTTTTGGTGCGGTCAACCGCTTTCCTTTATATTTTCCAGAAATGATGCGCATTTAGAGCGAGCTTAAAATGGAAAAATCGATGCTTTCGTTTTCCAGTTGTTCCAAGGGAAAGGACGGATTGCTCGGGACAAATACGGAAACGTTTTTGATGTATTGGTAGCAGATATCATAGATAGGGTCACCTTCTTCAACGGCACCAAAGAGTTTGAGCTGTACTCGTTCAAGGTCTATCTGCAATTGTTCCAAACTGAATAACAGGTAGTACAGAAAATCCTCTTTGGTCTTGTATTCAAATTGGTTGTAGAAGAGCAGTTTTTTATCGGAAATTACCATCATTTCCATTTCTCCTTTGGAAACCTGAACGTAACAAATGGGTTCGGTTGTAATTCTGTTTTGGTTCAATAGGGTGTTGATAAGGACGGTGCCACTATGTTTGAACTCAAATTCCCCGAAAAGGTCAAAAATATAATTGTTGACATTGGTATAGGGTACATATACATTGACAATATCCTGATTGGGTATCTCATCATAGGCGATTAAATCGTTCGCCATGATCTTGGTGTTGAACTTGAGATAGTTGGGGAGCTCGTCTTTATTAAAAAGCGGTTTGGGCACAAGTCCGAAAAGGTTGTTTTTGTGAATCACCATTACTTCTGAAAAGTTATGGCCCACCTCGCCTTGTTTACCCAATTTTTCCTTGAGTTCCTTGAGCATAAGGTAGGGGGTAAGCTGCGATTTGAAGTCTACCCGTTCAAAGGCAAGGATTTTATGGGATACAGTATCCAGTACACAAAAAGAAAGTCCATTCAAGCCAGCTTGAATGGACAATTTTCTATGAGTGCTATTTGTGGTGTTCTGTACTATAGCTAGTTGTTCTTTTTCCTGTCGTAAACAGGTGGCCAGTTACCGTTGGTACTAACATCGGTCAATGAGCCAACTTTGATTTCCGTGCCATTTACCTCTTCCACACTTTGGTAAGAGTTTTCTTTTTCCACCAAGTCTTGTGGTTGATCGTAAAGCACTACGTTCTTTTTCACTTTGGCTTCGAATACAGGTGCCTTGTAGCCACTTTTATCGATGATGTCCGCCTTCATTTCAAACTTCTCATCGTTCTGCGCGTAAGGTACGTTCATCATGGTTTTGTAACGGTCGTCCGCACCAAAAAGTGAATCCTTTACCTTAACTGTGCCCAAAGTGTCGATGATGACAGTGTCTTGTTGCATCTCAATTTGGTACACTCGGTCGTATCTCATAAAAGAGGAATCCCGTTGCGTGGTGATGGTATAATTTCCGGTATCGATAAATTTGATCAAGCTTTCAAAATCGTTGGCGTATTTTCCGTTCACCGTTTTGTAGGCTTCCTGAGAATCCCGGATGTCCTTTAGTTTGTTGATTACCTTGGCAAATCTTTCGTTTCTTACCTTGTTGAATTCGATGGGAGCATTAATGGAATCGTATATTTTGTATCCTAGGAAAATGCTCAAAATTCCAAAGAGAATCACCAGTACAGGCTTCACTTTTTGAGGTAAAAATCTATCGATCAAGAAAACAAGCCCTACGGTCACAAGGCATATTAAAACAACAATAAGAATTAAGTTTAACATATCTGATACTGTCTTTCAAAGTTAATTTAGTGGTTAAAGACAAATCTACAATATTTTTTTTATTGGGAAACTTTTTGCTTTAAAAAAGACCACTATATTTAGGCTCCATGAATGATGCTACCGTACCTACATTTTTAAAAATTTTAACCGAGAAATTTCCCCATTCACCTACCTTAAAACAGGATGTAGCCCTTAATAAGCTGGCTAACTTTGTTTTAGGAAAACAAAAGGACAGACTGTTCCTTTTAAAGGGATTTGCAGGAACGGGAAAAACGACACTGGTAGCTACCCTGGTGAGCAGTTTATGGAAGGTGAAAATGAGTGCGGTATTGATGGCCCCGACTGGTAGGGCGGCCAAAGTGATGTCCGTTTATTCCGGAAACAAGGCCTTTACCATCCATAAAAAGATATATTTTCCCAAAAAGCAGTCAGGCGGAGGTATCCAATTTGTGTTGGCTCCAAACAAACATCGCAATACCATTTTTATTGTGGATGAAGCTTCCATGATTCCTGATACCCCAGCGGATTCCAAATTGTTCGAAAACGGTTCGCTTTTGGATGATTTGATGCAGTACGTGCATTCGGGACATAACTGTAAATTGATATTGATCGGGGATACTGCGCAGTTGCCTCCCGTAAAGCTGGAACTCAGTCCTGCACTGGATGAGGGCCGCTTATCCTTACACTATAATAAGGATGTCGAATGTTTGGAACTCGATGAGGTGATGCGACAATCGGGCGATTCCGGTATCCTTCACAATGCCACGAACCTCCGTGAGCAATTGCAATCCGAATTTTTTGAGGAGTTTAAGTTTGAACTCAGCCATTTTACCGATATCGTTAGGCTTATCGATGGCAACGAAATCCAAGAGGCGATTGATTCGTCCTACAGTGAAAACGGCAAGGAACAAACAGCCATTATTGTACGTTCCAACAAGAGGGCCAACCTGTACAACCAGAACATCCGTGAACGTATCCTTTTTTTGGAAAATGAAATTGCCGTAGGTGATTATATGATGGTGGTGAAGAACAACTACTTTTGGCTAAAGCCCAATTCCGAGGCGGGGTTTATTGCCAATGGTGATATTATAGAGGTGCTCGAACTGTTTGCCATCAAGGAGTTGTATGGCTTCAAGTTTGCCGAGGTAAAGGTAAAAATGGTGGATTATCCCAATCAAAGGCCCTTTGAGACGGTTCTACTGTTGGATACCATCACGGCAGAAACACCATCTCTTTCCTATGAGGACGGAAATAAGCTGTACCAAGAGGTGATGAAGGACTATGCCCATGAAAAGACCAAATACCGCAAGTTTTTAGGTGTCAAAAACAACAAGTTCTTCAATGCCCTGCAAGTAAAATTCTCCTATGCCATTACCTGCCATAAATCGCAAGGGGGCCAGTGGGATACGGTATTCGTGGAACAACCATATTTGCCCAATGGGGTGGACAAGGATTACCTAAGGTGGTTGTACACTGCCGTAACAAGGGCCGAGCGTCAACTCTATTTAATAGGTTTCAAGGATGATTTTTTTCTTGGCTAGGAAAAGGCTAATTTAGACATCGGCATGAACATTGAACCAGATACCATAATAAGTTTGTTTTTAGGGATAGGATTGGCGGCCTCCGCTGGTTTTCGTGTTTTTTTGCCCCTTTTTGCCCTTAGTTTTGCGGCTTATTTAGGGGTGTGGGAACTCAACGATAACTGGCAATGGATTGGGAGTCTGACCGCGCTCATTACCTTGGGTATTGCCACGGTGGTCGAGATATTTGCCTATTTTATCCCATGGGTCGACAATGCCTTGGATACCATAGCTCTGCCTTTGGCCGGGATAGCTGGCACTGCCGCCGTGGTAAGCACCGCAAGCAATATGGATCCGGTAATCACTTGGTCTTTGGCCATCATTGCCGGGGGAGGAACCGCTACGGCCATCAAAGGAGCCAATGCTACGGGTAGATTGGCTTCAACAGGGACCACGGGTGGATTGGCCAACCCATTGGTATCGACCGTTGAAACGGGAGCGGCCGTTGCCGTGAGCACCGCCTCCATATTAGTGCCGCCCATTGCTGCGATATTGGTCATCATCATTTTGCTGATCATCTTCAGAATTTACCGAAAAATACGGCCAAGAGCCAAATAACCATTGTTCAAACCAAAAACCTAAAAGTGAAGATAATATCCATGATTCCCGCTCGCTATCAAGCCTCGCGCTTTCCTGCCAAATTGATGCAGGATCTCGGTGGGAAGCCTGTCATTGTAAGAACTTATGAAGCGGCGGTCCATACCGGACTGTTCGACGACGTATTTGTAGTGACCGATAGCCCAATTATTGCCGAAGTCATTGAAGCTATTGGCGGAAAAGTCATTATGAGCAAAAAAACACATGAAAGCGGCAGCGATAGAATTGCCGAAGCCGTAGAAGATATGGATGTGGATGTGGTGATCAATGTGCAAGGTGATGAACCCTTTATCGATGCGGATAGTTTAGGAAAAATCATCAAAGTGTTTAAAAATGATACCGAGCAGGAAATTGATTTGGGTTCGTTGATGACACCCATTACCGATTGGGACGAAATATCCAACCCCAATACGGTAAAGGTCGTTGTGGATAATCAAGGATTTGCACTATATTTTTCACGTTCCCCGATTCCCTATCCTCGGGATGAGAAAGTGGATGCCACCTATCACAAACATAAAGGCGTCTACGTATTCAGAAAAAGGGCGCTGATGGATTTTCAAAAGTTGCCCATGTTGCCTTTGGAAGCCAAGGAAAAAATAGAGGCCATTCGCTTTTTGGAATATGGCAAAAAAATAAAAATGGTAGAGACCCATGTCACCGGTATCGAAATTGATACGCCTGAAGACTTGGAACGTGCACGAAAAGTATGGAAGTAGATTTCAGCAATATAAAAACCATTGGTTTTGATGCCGATGATACCCTTTGGGTCAACGAGACCTATTTTAGGGATACCGAAGAAAAGTTTGCGGAACTTTTGGAAGGCTACGAAACCAAGAACAAAATAGACCAAGAGCTCTTTAAAATGGAAATGGCCAATTTGGACAGCTACGGTTACGGCATCAAGGGGTTTATGCTTTCCATGATAGAATCCGCATTGGACCTTTCCAATAACAAGGTCCCGCAAGAGACCATTGCCCAGATATTGGAGCTAGGTAAAAAAATGATTTCGCATCCGGTGGAACTCCTCGATGGGGTGGAGGAAGTACTTGCCAAACTATCGGGAAAATATAGATTGATTGTACTTACCAAAGGCGATCTTTTGGATCAGGAACGAAAGTTGGAAAGATCGGGACTTTCCCAATATTTTCATCATGTGGAGGTGTTGAGCGATAAAAAGGAAAGCAATTACAAGAATCTGTTGGACCACTTGAATATCGATGTCAAGGAATTTTTGATGATAGGAAACTCCTTAAAGTCGGATGTATTGCCTATCTTGAATATTGGAGCGCAAGCGGTTCATGTGCCCTTTCATACCACTTGGGCCCACGAGATGGTACCGGAAGATGAAATGGTCAATAACCACTTGAAATTGAACCGTCTAAAGGATGTTTTGAAGTATTTGGACAACTAAATGAAGACAGCGAATAATTTGAAGAAGCAAGAAGAAATAGCCTCAACCCACAGAACGGCCTATAAAAATTTTCCCATGGTTCCCAGGGTCATTTTTGGGTCGGGATGTTTTTCGCAATTGGGCGACATTTTATTGCCCCAACGAAAAAGTTCGGAGGCACCCTTTATTTTTTTGGTGGATGATTTTTTTGAGAACACAGGGTTCATGGCCAAAGTGCCCCTTATGTTCAATGACGAAATCATATTCATCTCGGCTGAGGAGGAACCCAAAACGGCCCAGGTAGATGCTTTGGTTGCCCAAATACGTGAAAAGTACAAGGAAATGCCCTCAGGTATCATTGGAATCGGTGGGGGAACCCTGCTCGATCTGGCCAAGGCCGTATCCATATTGCTGAACAACAAAGGATTGGCCAAGGACTATCAAGGATGGGACTTGGTGAACAAGCCAGCACTGTATCATGTCGGCATTCCTACGATTAGCGGAACTGGGGCAGAGGTTTCACGGACCACGGTACTCTTGGGTCCAGAAAAAAAGTTGGGAATCAATTCCGATTTTACCCCCTTCGACCAAGTGCTGTTAGATCCCGATTTTAGTGAAACCGTGCCCAAGGAGCAATGGTTCTACACCGGAATGGACTGCTATATCCATTGCGTGGAATCGTTAACAGGCACTTATTTGAACGCTTTTAGCCAGAGTTACGGTGAAAAGGCGCTGGAATTGTGCAAGGAAGTCTTTTTGGAAGATTTACCAGCGGAGGAATCCCGCGATAAATTGATGATGGCCTCCTGGCATGGTGGAATGAGCATCGCCTATTCACAAGTAGGGGTGGCACATGCCATGAGCTATGGTCTATCGTATTTATTGGGTGTAAAGCATGGTATCGGAAACTGCTTGGTGTTCCAGCATTTGGAGGAATTTTATCCCGAAGGAGTAGCACTGTTCAAAAAAATGATGGACAAGCATTCGATTACATTGCCTAAAGGTATCTGTGCGGATCTTACCCAGAATGACTTTGATGTAATGGTCAATGTTTCGATGGGATTGGAGCCTCTTTGGGAAAATGCATTGGGAAAGGATTGGAAAACCAAAATGACGCCCGAAAGACTTCAGGCCTTGTTCGAAAAAATATAGGGTTGGTTCTACAAGGAACGAATCCTTCTAATCATGCAGTCACTAGCGAAGTTTATTTATTTTAAGTTGTTGGGTTGGAAACTTAACGGACAGTTTCCAAAATTGGATCAATGTGTCGTCATTGTAATTCCGCACACCCATTGGTTAGATTTTTTTCTAGGCCTGTTGATTCGAAAAGTCATCAAGGAAGAAATCAACTACATTGGAAAAAAGAGTCTTTTCAAGCCTCCGTTTGGATGGTTTTTTCGTTGGACGGGAGGTGCACCCGTAGATCGTTCCAAAAGCTCCAATACGGTGGACAATATCGTTCAAATCTTTAAAGAACGAAAAGTATTCCGATTGGCTCTGGCACCCGAAGGTACCCGTAAAAAAGTAACCCAATTGCGAACCGGGTTTTATCATATTGCCCAAAAGGCCAATGTACCCATTGTGATGGTGGCCTTCGATTTTGGCAAGAAAGAAATCAAAATTGGCGAACCATTTTGGGTAACCGATAACCAGGAAAGTGATTTTGCAAGGATTCACGATTTCTATAGGGGGGTAAAAGGCAAAATTCCAGCCTACAGTTTTCCTTGAATTTTAAGTGACAATAATTGTCCATAAGATTTTCTACCCTACAACCAAACCACTTCTACGGAATCTCCGTACGTAAAAGTACAGCGACCAATTCGTCGGACTTACCAAAAAGGTCTTGTTTGCCTTTCGGTATTAAATCCTAGTACGAGTTAGTGGTTTACATTGTTTTAGGTTAGGTTAATTAGGTGTCTTAACGATCTACAGTTGTAGGTCCTTTTGATTTTTTAGTGCTGTTGTTTCCTCGTGGTAAGTTTTCCATACACTTTATAAATTGATTTGGTCCCAAGGCTTGGAGAATTTTTGAGCATTATAAACCCTATATTTAGGCAACCAAAACTAACTCAAATGATCAAGCTCAAAAATTCGAGAAAAAATTCTAGGTATCTCATTGCCTTTGCGGGTTTAATGCTTACTTCGACATTATCCGCACAAGATTGGAACGGGTACACCCCTTCTGCCATGCAAAAACAAGCCCAAACAGAGGCTACTTTTCTGAAAAGCGTGGATTTCCCAAAATATAGGGAGCACCTTCAAAAACTCACGGAAAAACCCCATGTGGCCGGAACTGCTGCCAACGAAGAAGTGGCCGAATATATGGCCACCGTCATGGAAAATGCTGGGATGAAAGTGGATTTCTATCCTTATGATATTTACATGTCCACTTCTGGCGGAAGCTCCTCAGTGGAACTGGTTACGCCCTACCGTAGGCCACTGAACCAGCAGGAAAATATTTTGGACGAAGACCGGTTTTCTTCTGACCCTACCTTGGAGAAGGGCTGGAACGCCTATTCAGGAAGTGGTGATGTAACCGCTGCGGTGGTGTACGCCAATTATGGGACCAAGGAAGACTTTGAACGCCTCGCTGAAATGGGTGTTGATGTAAAAGGAAAAATTGTTATTGCCCGTTATGGACGGAATTTTAGGGGATACAAGGCCAAATTTGCGGAGCAATATGGGGCAGCGGGACTCATTATGTATACCGACCCAGCCGATAGCGGGTACACCAAAGGCTTGGTCTACCCCGAAGGATACACCTATAATGAAAGCGCCATACAACGGGGCTCCGTTCTTACTTTGGACTATCAAGGAGACCCACTGACCCCTTTTGAACCTGCACTTCCCTTGGACGGCAAAAAGAAAGTTCAGCGGATGGACCCATCCGAAGCAGCCTTGCATACCATACCCGTGTTACCGTTGCCCTACGGTTCGGCAAAAGAAATTATTGGCAACATGAAAGGAAAACCGGTCCCGCAAGAATGGCAGGGCGGCTTGCCCTATACCTACCGACTTGAAGGTGGCGAGGAATTGACCGTTCGGCTGTATGTAGACCAACCCAAGGAATTTGTGCGTGTGAGCAATGTGGTGGGAACATTCAAGGGTACCGAATATCCAGATGAATGGATCATTCTAGGGTGCCATTACGACGCTTGGGCCTTTGGAGCCACGGACCCCAACAGCGGAACGGCCATGCTATTATCCCTGAGCGAAAGCATTGGAAAATTGGTCAAAAGTGGAAACGGTCCCAAAAGATCTATCCTGATTGCACATTGGGATGCCGAGGAGCACGGTGTGATAGGTTCCTCCGAATGGGTGGAGCAACTCAAGGATGAATTGGGGGCCAAAGCGGTTGCCTACCTCAATTTTGATGGAGGTGTATCCGGAAAAAACTTTGGTGCATCTTCCTCTCCAACCTTGAAAAACTTGGTCTCTGAAATGGCTAAAAAAGTGGATTACCCCTATTCGGAAAAGTCGCTCTATGATCAGTGGAGAGGTGATAAGGAGGAGCCCACTATTGGTAATTTGGGAGGAGGTTCCGACCATATCGGTTTTTATATGCACGTAGGGGTTCCTTCGTTGAGCGGTGGAGCAGGAGGCCCTACCTTGTATCACACCAATTACGACAGTTTCCACTTTTACGAAACTTTTGTGGATCCCGAGTTTAAAATGGGAGGTACCATTGAGCAATGGACGGGACTCATGACCTTGCGTATGGCCAATGCCGAATTGATTCCGTACGATGTAGAACGATATGCTGTGGATTTGAAAGGGCACTTTGCCAAGACCGTGGAAAAAATCAAAGGATTCCATGCCGAATTTGAAGGTTTTGATCAAGTGGACCAATCCATTGCTACTTTGGAAAAGAACACCCAACTTTTGGATGAAACTTTGTCCAACGCCTTGTCGTCGGGCGCATTGTCCAAAAAGGAAATCAAGGACATCAACAAGCAATTGATTGCCCTGGAAAAAAGCTTTATCGACGAAAAAGGGATGTATTATGGGTCGTGGTTCAAATCCCTGTACGCTTCAACAGATCCTTTTAGTGGATATGCTTCATGGATTTTACCTGGATTGGAATATGAGATTTCCTTGAAATCCACAGATCGATTGGAAGAGTGGGACCAAAGATACGCCAACGCTATCTCGTCCTTGGCTAACAAGGTTTTGACTTTGGCCCAAAGTATTCGATAAGTAGTTAAATGATTTAAACTAAAAAGGGGCATGGTCTGAAAACTATGCCCCTTTTTTATATTGTTGATTTGGTGTCTATTCCTTCATGGTATGATATACGTTCTGCACGTCATCATCCTCTTCAATTTTCTCGAGTAGTTTTTCCACATCGGCTGCCTCTTCTTCGCTGAGCTCCTTGGTTACCTGTGGGATGCGTTCAAAACCTGAAGAGATAATCTCGATTCCCTTGGACTCCAGTTCTTTTTGAATGGCCCCAAAATTCTCGAAAGGCGCATAAATATGAATTCCGTCCTCATCCGTGAACACTTCTTCGGCCCCAAAGTCGATCATCTCCAGTTCCAGTTCCTCTGGGTCGATACCTTCACCATTAATGGTAAAATTACAGGTATGGTCGAACATGAATTCAACCGAACCCGATGTTCCCAAACTCCCATTACATTTGTTGAAATAACTCCGGATGTTGGCCACGGTTCGCGTATTGTTGTCGGTGGCGGTCTCAATCAAAATGGCAATACCATGGGGTGCGTAGCCCTCAAAGAGTACTTCTTTATAATCTCCTTGGTTTTTGTCAGAAGCCCTTTTGATAGCACGCTCAATATTGTCCTTGGGCATGTTTACCGCCTTGGCATTTTGAATGACGGCACGGAGCTTCGCATTGGCATCTGGGTCGGGACCACCTTCCTTGACCGCCATTACAATGTCTTTCCCAATTCTGGTAAACGCTTTGGACATCGCTGCCCAGCGCTTCATTTTTCGTGCTTTTCTAAACTCGAACGCTCTTCCCATAACATCTTACATTCTGGATGCTGGCAAATTTAGCAAAAAATGCCCCTTTGTCAAGTCGATAATTTTTAACGCTGACCAACAATTTTTTCGATGGATTTTGCCAGGTCGATATCCTTTTGGGTAACACCTCCTGCATCGTGTGTACTTAGGTGTATGTTAAGGGTATTGTAGACATTTTCCCAATTGGGATGGTGGTTTTGCTTTTCACATGCAAAGGCAATGTGTGTCATCACGGAGAATGCTTCCATAAAATCCCCAAAAGTGAAAGATTTTTGAATCATGTCATCATTTAAGGTCCAGCCTGATAGATTTTTAAGGGCGTCTTTGATTTCTTCGGTATGTAATTTTTTCATAAATACGTGCTTTTTTAAAAGATAATCAATTTTAATGAGCTCAAAATAAAAAAGGCATACGGATTAGGTATGCCTTTAAAATTTATGTGCCATCAGATTTTATTCCAAATCAGCCATGTAAACTTTCCACTCTTGGAGAGGCCAATAAAAGTTATCCTCATTGGCCAAACTTTCATCTCTATCACCGTACAATAAAAACATTTTTCCGTTGAATATCGCCATTTGGTGCACAGCACTACCTCCGTTTGGATTGGATAGATTATGGGACAATTCCTTTAGACTATTATCTTCTGTATCGAACGCCCATATTTTGGTATTGTCATAGTTGACAGTTACATTTCCTAATCCTTGATCAGTAAAATCTAAAATTTTGTAACCCGTTACATAAATAATATTGTCATCTTTTTGAACAAAACTATGCTGAATTTCGGAGCCCAAATTTAGGGTTTGGATACTGTCAGGATTGTTCATGTCAATAATATAAATAGTGTCGGTGGCAGGTGTTAAATAACCAAACTCTGGTGAGCCGCCAAAAACATACATTTTATTGTCAACAATGGTTCCCCTTGCTCCAAATCGTGGTTCAGGAAGTTGCGCAAAAAACGTCAGGGAGTTATTGTTCAAATCCAACCTATAAATGTTTTTAGTCTCCTCAATGGCTCCTTGCCATTCATCCCCAAACCAAGTTGTTGCACCGCCTATGATGTAGACATAATCGTCCTGTACCGCCATGCCAAACCTTGACAAAACAATTTCGGTCCCAAATTCTTCTGAAATAAGTCCTGAATTGTAGTCGCTGATTACCTGATTTGTTAAATCAAAATCATATTTCCTTATTGAGCCTCCGCCAATACTAATCAGTTCATTATTTATAATATGTAACTGTTTTGTAGCCGAGCCTATATTTTCATAGTCTACAAATTCAGTTTGAGACATATCATCCAAATCAAATTTCACAACTCTATCTGGACGAATTTGTTGAGGATTATCAGGGTTTCCATAAGTATAGCCATCCTCACGAGTTACATAGAAGAAGCTATTGTCACTATTGGAACCAATCATTCCAGGGGAGTGGGTTTCAACTGATGCTGTTGCTACGGTAAAGGCTTCGGAAAAAACCAAGTCGTCAGGTGCAAACTTGTAATCGTTAGGAACCTTCGGAGTCAAAACAAAGTTGACTTGTACATCTAAGTCTTTGTTCGTTGTATTTTTTGATTTTGCTGTTGCATTACTACCTAAAGTAAGTAATACACTGGATTCATCAGATATTTGAATATCAAAATCATCGGATGTCAAAGTTGAGTCGCTCTCTCCAACAAACGAAAAAGGAGAGCTCTTTGGAGACCGATAATAGTCTAGAAGGGTTTCTTCAATATTTTGGCCTGATAGGTTTATGTCATGGCCTTTTCTCCATTCAAGTGAACCATTTTCTTTGTTTCCAGAAAAAACAATCTCATCGTCCAAAACATTAAAGTTATCTGATATATCAAACGATTCAGTTCCATTTGTTACTATTGCAGAAGATACTTTCCAAACTTTTAAATCTCCATTGTTTGTCAAAAAATCGACAGTTTTGTCCTGTAATTCAGATGTTGTTGGTTCGTTTTCGGTTGGTACTTCATCAGAAATAGGATCTTTAACAGGTGTGGCATCATCGGAACTACATCCATAGACAAATAACCCCAAGGTACATACAATTAAGTTTGCTTTAATTTTCATTTTTTTTGATTTAATTAATCGGGGTTATCTGCGGATGCTGGCAATTTATATTTTTCAGTTGGGATTTTTCATTCCCAATTGACGGATGCCCCTTTTCAATTGACGGATGCCCCTTTTAAATTGACGGATGAATATTTGTTTAAAATGATGTAAGAATAAAATGACCTCTTCCTTGGATTTTTATGAGTTGGAATCCATGAAGCAATTAAACATCATTTCCGGTAAAATGCTTCTCAATGATCTCCTGACAACTGATACGAAGGTTCTTGGGCAGGATATTATCCTTGGGCAAAGCGGCCAAATACCTATCCTCATTGGTAGTGTACACCCTTTTGTACACAGGATGATAATTGCCCAAGTGGGCTATAACCTCTTTGATGAACTCCTCATGCTGGATAAGGTCACTGCTCCCCAAATGATAGATTCCCGTCTTGTTCCTGTTGATCAGGTAATGGATTTGTTGGGTAAGCCTATCGTCGTTGGTCACATTGATGATCAGGTTGGGAAATACCTCAATCGGTTCATTGTTTTCAATATGTTCCTTGATTTCCCGAATTCGGGGAGAAGCGTTGCCAAATACCATGGGCACCCTTAAAATGGCCGTTTTTTCCTTGGGTAACCGCATCATCATATTTTCAATCTTGATTTTTAGCCTACCATAAACACTCAACGATAAGGTCTTGTCATATTCGTAGGATGGAAATTTACTGTAAGCATCGAACACATTGGCCGAAGAAATAAAGTAGAGTTTGGCCTTGGTCCGAATCAAATACTCCATCAAATGCTGATGCGCCTGTATCTGGGCGGGAAAGTTACCGCGAATAGCTGAAATAATTACGTCTGGGCTGACTTTCTCCAAAACCTGAAAAATGTCGTCCTCTTCCAGGTCGTAGCGCATAAACTGCTTGTTCTTGGCAAACGAACGATTGGAATAATAGGTGCCATAGGTATCAAAATAGGAGCAAAGCTCTTTGTATATGGCATTGCCCACAAATCCGCTCGCTCCTAATATCAATATCTTTTTTTTATCCAAAGGCTAACTAAGTATTTTTATAAAATGGCAGTTTTACCACCGTTGCAGGAACCTTGTTGATTCGTATTTGAATAAAAATTGGGGAGTCGACCTTGGAATGTTCCATGGTGACATAGCCCAAACCGATTCCTTTGGAAAGGGAAGGGGACATGGTACCCGAAGTCACCTTGCCAATTTGATTGCCCTCGCTATCCAGAATCGGATATCCAGCCCTTGGAATCCCCCGTTCCTCCATCTGGAAGGCAACGAGCTTTCTTTTGGATCCATCGGCTTTTTCTTTGGACAAGTTTTCACTGTTCACGAATTCCTTGGTGAATTTGGTGATCCAGCCCAACCCAGCTTCAAAAGGGGAGGTGGTATCGTCAATGTCGTTTCCGTAAAGGCAGTAGCCCATTTCCAAACGTAGCGTATCCCGTGCCGCCAAACCAATAGGTTTGATTCCAAAGCTGGCCCCGGCCTCCAGTACCTTGTCCCATACCTGCTGTACTTCGGAGTTTTTGCAATAAATCTCAAAACCGCCAGAACCCGTGTAGCCGGTCGCAGAAATGATGACATGCTCGATGCCGGCAAAATCGCCGACGACAAAACTGTAAAAGTTGATGGAAGCCAAATCGACCGAAGTCAAACTTTGCATCGCCTCCACCGCCTTTGGACCTTGAATGGCCAAAAGTGAATACTCGTCTGAGATATTTCTCATGTCGGCACCAATGGCCTCGTTGTATTTGGAAATATGGTCCCAGTCCTTATCAATGTTGGATGCGTTCACCACTAAAAGATAAGTTTCTTCCTTGACTCGATAAATGATTAAGTCGTCCACAATACCCCCCGTTTCGTTGGGCATGCAACTGTACTGCGCCTTGCCGACGGTCAATTTGGAAGCGTCGTTGGTCGTCACTTTCTGGATCAGTTCCAAAGCTTTGGGCCCTTCGACCAAAAACTCGCCCATATGTGACACATCGAACACCCCTACCGCCTTGCGAACGGTTTCATGTTCCACATTTACACCTTCATAAGAAACGGGCATGTTATAACCCGCAAAGGGCACCATTTTGGCTCCCAACGCTTTGTGCGTTTCGGTAAGTGCAGTATTTTTCATTGACTCTAATTTTACGATGGGCAAATTTATAGAATTAATTAAGGATACCCTTATTTTCGGGTATTATGATTTTGCTAAAACTGACTTCATATTGGATATATCGTATGTCCAAAATTTGTATTTTCATCAAAATATGTAATCATGTCAAAAATCAAATGGAGCCTTTTGTCGGCTATTTTATTCATAACCGCTGGGATTTCCCAGGATTTGCCCACTGACTATCTTCCGGCCGATTTTCATAAGGATAGAAGGGATGCCGTAAGAGCTAAACTACCTCCTAATACCGCAGTAGTGCTTTTTGCCAACGCAGAACGCAATCGGGCAAACGATGTGGACTACGTGTACCATCAGGACCCCAATTTTTACTATTTGACAGGGTACAAGGAGCCGAATGCCGTGCTGATTCTTTTCTCCGAACCCCAGACCGATGCCTCCGGAAATACGTTTGATGAAATATTTTATGTGCAAGAGCGAAATGCAAGAGCCGAGCAATGGACCGGAAAACGCTTGGGTGTTGAAGGCGTCAAGGAAAAGCTGGGTTTCAATATGGTTTTTAATGGTAGTGAATTCGAGAATTTCCCCTTGGATTTTGAATCTTTTGATAATGTTTCCTTCGTTGATTTTCATAACGACTATCGTGATAAACCGGGAACGGCAGATTTGTTTGATTTGGTCAAAACCTTCAAGATAAAGGCAAACTACCCTGCCGATTATAACCCTATACGAAACCAGTTGTACAAAAGAATTGCTGGGGCAACCGCCGATAATTCCGCTGAGGTCGCTGAAACTATCCAAAGATTTATGGAGCGGAATCCCGAATTGCAAGAAGATGATTTGCTCAACGATTTCGTGGAGGCGAATTCCGATGAGATCCGCGATGAAATCAAAAACAAAGTGCTCGTAGTCCAAAGATCTTCCAATCTGGATTCCAGCATCCTGCCTTCGGTGATGGCCGAATTGCGACAGGACAAAACCCCAGAGGAATTGAAATTGCTCAAAAAGGCCATCGAAATTTCCGCAGTCGGTCAAATAGAGGTGATGAAGGCCATGCACCCCAATATGTCCGAGACCGAGATACAGGGCGTTCACGAATATGTGTACAAAAGGTATGGTGCCGAGTATGAAGGCTATCCCTCCATTGTGGGTGGTGGACACAACGGCTGCATTCTTCATTACATTGAGAACAATAAGACGAAGGTGGGAGACGATTTGGTACTGATGGATTTGGGAGCGGAATATCACGGGTATACTGCTGATGTGACCCGTACCATCCCTGCCAACGGCAAATTTTCACCGGAGCAAAAGGCCATCTACGATATCGTCTATGATGCGCAGGAAGCAGGGATCGCCGCAAGTGTGGTCGGCGCATCCTTCGGAGAGCCACATAAAGCCGCTTTGGAAGTGGTGACCCAAGGCTTGTTGGACCTTGGAATCATTAAGGATGCCAAAGAGGCCCGGACCTACTTTCCACACGGAACTTCCCATTACTTGGGATTGGATGTGCATGATGCAGGTACGTACCAGGCCTTTAAGCCCAACCAAGTAATTACTGTTGAGCCAGGAATTTATATACCCGAAAACAGTGCCTGTGATGAAAAGTGGTGGGGCATTGCTGTCCGAATCGAAGATGATATCTTGATTACGGAAGATGGGCCTGTCAACCTTTCCGGCATGGCACCACGTACCACTGAGGCCATCGAGGAAGTGATGAAGCAGCCTAGTCCGTTGGACAGTTTTAAACTGCCCAAATTAGATTAATGCTGAAGCAAGTGCTGTTTCAGCTCTTCGTAACTCGTAATTCGATGTGACTTTTTATCCTTGTCCATCACTTTCATGATTTGTGGTGGAATTTCTGGACGTACTTCCAATGTGTCTTCGACCACATCCAAAAATTTAACGGGATGCGCCGTTTCCAAGAAAATACCAAAGGTATCGGGCTGTGATTTTTGATATTCCTTTAACCCAAGATACCCCACTGCACCGTGGGGGTCCATTAGGTAGCCTGTTTTGGCATACACCTCTTGCATGATTTGTTTGGTTGCCGTATCCGAAAAGGAATAGGAGGAGAGGTTGTTTTGTAGTGTTTCCAGGTTGTTTTGGTATAACTGCCTGATGCGAACAAAATTACTTGGGTCTCCCACATCCATAGCGTTGGAAATGGTCGCTACGGAAGGCATGGGTTCATATACCCCTTTTTTCATGTATTTGGGAACCACATCGTTTACATTGGTAGATGCCACAAAATGTTTGACGGGCATGCCCAATTTTTGGGCCACCATCCCGGCACAGATATTTCCAAAATTACCCGAAGGCACAGAAAATACAATATTCTTTCCCTTTGATTTGGCTTGCTTGTAGGCAAATAAAAAGTAAAACAGTTGGGGCAGCCATCGGGCCACATTGATGCTGTTTGCCGAGGTCAATTTTTTATGGTCCGTGATTTCAGTATCCAAAAACGCTGTCTTCACCATACGCTGGCAATCGTCAAAAACACCATCCACTTCCATGGCCTCGATATTTTGGCCCAAGGTGGTCAGTTGTTTTTCTTGGATTTCACTCACCTTGCCGCTGGGGTAGAGGATAACCACTTTTACCCCATCAACCCCTAAAAAGCCATTGGCAACGGCACCGCCGGTATCTCCAGAAGTAGCCACCAATACCGTAACATCCTGTTTTTGCCCTTGTGAAAAGTAGCCCAAACAATTCGCCATAAAACGGGCACCAACGTCCTTAAAGGCCATGGTTGGCCCATGGAAAAGTTCCAAGGCCGCCACATTTTCCTCAATCTCCACCACGGGAAAATCAAAATCCAAGGTGTTGGCTATGATTTCTTTCAGGACTTCATCGGGAATATCGTCGCTCACAAACTGATGAATGGCTTTGAAAGCTATTTCGTGATTGGAAATCTTTTCAATATTCTCAAAAAAATCGGGATTGAGTGGTGTAATTTTCTCCGGAAAGTATAGCCCCTTGTCGGGTGCAATTCCTGCTATGACCGCCTCTTTGAACGATGCCTGTATGTCCTTATCGTTTAGACTGTAAAACTTCATGGGATTTAGGTTATTTTTTTTACGCCTTGGCTGTTGACTTTCGAAATATGGATATCGAAATCGATGCCTATATTTTGATATGTTTCCTTCATGGATGCTGCCACTTGTTGGGCTATCGTTTCACCTTTGCTCAAGGCAAAAATAGAGGGTCCGGAGCCTGAAATACCACTGCCGAGTGCCCCTGCGCTGAGAGCATTGGCCTTGATGTCATCAAAAGCGGGAATCAAAATGGAACGGATGGGTTCTACGATATGGTCCTCCAAGGAACGACTTATCAAATCATAATCATTCTGAAAAAGCCCAGCGATGAGTCCGCCCAAATTGCCCCATTGCCGAATGCCTTGTTGCATGGAAATGGTCGTCTTCAAAATTTTTCGGGAATCGGATGTCTTGATTTCAATTTGCGGGTGGATTACCGTTGCGTACAATTCCGAAGGTGTCGGTATGGGGACAATGTCCAAAGGTTCGTAGCTCCGGACCAACGTAAAACCACCATAAATGGCCGGGGCCACATTATCGGCGTGGGCCACATCGCTTGCCAGTTTTTCTCCCTGCATGGCAAACTCGACCAATTCGAGCTTTGAAAAGGGCTTCCCTAAGAGTTCGTTCATGGCCCAAACCGCTCCAGTGGAGCTGGCTGCGCTGCTGCCAATACCGCTCCCAGGTTTGATGCGCTTATCAATTTCAATCTCAAATCCGCCCTCGTAATCACTTTTGTCCAAAAGCGCCAAACCAGCAACACCTGCAACATTTTTTTCAGCTTCCAAAGGAAGGTCTTGCCCCATAATCTTTGAAATACGAATCCCTTTTTCGGGAATCTTGCGAACCGTCATTGCATCACCCACCGAATCCAACGCCAAACCGAGCACATCAAATCCGCAGGATACGTTGGCTATGGTCGCTGGGCAAAATACCTTGATTTCTTCCATGGGTTAAAAGTTTCCGATTCGTACAATATCTGCAAAGATACCCGATGCAGTCACATCTGCCCCCGCTCCGGCACCTTTTATGATCAAGGGTTGGTTCACATAACGGTCGGTAAAGAACAAAACGATATTGTCACTGCCTTCCAAATTATAAAAATCGTGCCCCTTGGGAATTTGCTGTAGGCCCACTTTCGCCTTTCCATCCTCAAACTGTGCAACATATTTTAATTTGCAGTCCTTCGCAGCTGCGTCGCTGTACAATTTTTGGAAATCGTCCTCATATTTTTTCAAGCTTTCAAAAAAGGCTTCATTGGAATCGGTATCCAAGCTTTCTTTCGGCAGAAAGGATTCATTTTCAATGTCATCGATATCCAATTGATGGCCGCTCTCCCTAGCCAATATCAAAATCTTTCGCATCACGTCCACGCCGCTCAAGTCGATGGTCGGGTCCGGTTCGGTGTACCCTTGTTCCTGTGCCTGTTTTACCACATCGTGAAAGGTGGTGGAATCATCGAAGGTGTTAAAGACAAAATTGAGACTGCCCGATAACACAGCCTGTATTTTTCTGACCCTGTCCCCGGAGGCAATCAAATGCTTTAAGGTGTCGATGATGGGCAATCCCGCACCAACATTGGTCTCAAAGAGGTAGGGGGCATTATACTGTTTGGCCAATTGTTTCAACTCCTTGTAGTAGGCATAGTCCGAAGAAGAGGCAATTTTATTGCAAGTCACCACCGAAATGCTGTTCTTGAGATAGCTCGCATAACTTTTCGAGACTTCTTCGCTCGCCGTGTTGTCCACAAAAATACTGTTGCGGTAGTTCAAGGTATTGATGCGGTCGAAAAATTTCTGCTTGTCCGCCGGTTCGCCTTGCTCCAAGATGCTTTCCCAGTCCTTGAGGGAAATCCCGTTTTCATCAAACGCCATGGTTCTGGAGTTGCTCATGCCGATGACGCGTACATTCAGTTTTAGCTCTTCTTTTAAATATTTTTTCTGCTGACGGATTTGTGCCAGGAATTTGGAGCCTACGTTTCCAACGCCCATTACAAAAAGGTTGAGCTGCTTGATGTTTTCCTCAAAAAAGGTCTCATGAAGCGAATTGAGCGCCTTTTTGACGTCCTCTTTTTTGATGACCGCCGATATGTTTCGCTCGGATGCTCCTTGTGCAATGGCCCGAATGTTCACGTTGTTTTTGCCCAAGGTGCTGAACATTTTACCGCTCAGTCCTTGATGGCTCTTCATATTATCACCGACCAAGGCTACAATGGTAAGGTCTTTTTCAACGATGACCGGCTTTATCTTTTTGGTGGAAATCTCGAATTCGAAAGTTTCGTTTACGGCCTCCGCTGCCACATCCACATCTTGGTCGGCAATACCTACGCAGATGGAATGTTCGGATGAGGCTTGGGTAATCAGCACAATACTGATGTTCTTGACCGAAAGCGTCTCAAAAAAGCGTTTGGAGATGCCCGGAATTCCAATCATCCCGGGACCTTCAAGCGATAATAGACTAATGTTGCCCACATGACTGATGCCTCGGACGGTTTTGCCATTTCCATTGGTGTTTTTGGCCACTAGCGTACCTGGATTTTCAGGGTCGAAAGTGTTTTTTATGGCTATCGGTATTTCCCTGCCCAATACGGGTTGAATGGTAGGCGGATAGAGTACCTTGGCCCCAAAATGGGAAAGTTCCATCGCCTCTTGATAGCTGATGTGGGCCACGCACTTCGCCTGTTTCACCAACTTGGGGTTGGCCGTGTACATTCCGCTTACATCGGTCCATATTTCCAGCATATCGGCATCCACAGCGGCGGCGATGATGGCAGCCGTGTAGTCGGAACCTCCCCTGCCCAAAGTAGTCAAATTGCCACTTTTACTGGAAGCGACAAAGCCGGGCAATAGGGTGATTTGATGTTCGGCGGATTCAAAATAGGCCTTGCAATTGGCATTGGTGGTTACAAAGTCAACATTGGCCTTGCCAAAATGGTTGTCGGTTTTGATGAGTTCCCTACTGTCCTTGTAAACTGCATCCAATCCTTCGGATTTCAAAAATTCACTGATGATAAATGAGGAAAGGAGTTCCCCATAGCTGACGATTTTATCGGAAAGTTTTGGCGTTATCTCCCCAATCAAAAAAGAACCTTCCAAAAGGGTTTCCAGTACGTTCAGCTCGCTTTTTACCTTGCTCAACGCCGCACTTTGTGACTTGACGGGAATCAGTTCGCGAATGGCCGATATGTGCCGGTCCTCAATCGCCTTGAGGCTATTTTTATAGTTGATATCTTGTTGGGAAGCCGCTTGAGAGGCGTTAAGAAGCACGTCGGTCACCCCTCCAAAGGCGGAAACGACTACCGCAATTTGCTGCTCTTTCTGTTGGGCCAAGATAGATTTGACCTTATTGATGTTTTCTGGATTGGCTACGGAAGTGCCTCCAAATTTTAGAACTTTCATAAATAAAAGGTGTTGAAAAAAGTTGTAAACAGATTAAAAAACGGACGGATTGATATATAGCAGACTTACCCCAAAGGGGTGGTAATGTTAATGGTGAAGATAGATGAACTAGTATTCATCAAATTCCAGTTGTTATCCGTTTGTTTTATCTCCATTGCTCACAATTGAGGTGTTAAATGTAGTATTTTTGATAACCGCATCAAATCATACGAGTTGGTTTTGCGAAATCTGTATTAATACACCATATTTTTTGCTGAATGAAAATATTTTCTGCCAATCAAATCTATCAAGCTGATAAATCCACAATTGAAAAAGAACAGATAAAGAGCGAGGAGCTTATGGAACACGCTGCTACACAACTTTTTGAATGGTTGCATTCCCGTTTGCGGGGCACCCAAGTAAATATTCAATTGTTTTGCGGCATTGGTAACAATGGTGGCGATGGTTTGGTACTGGCTCGGATGTTGGAGCAACATGGTTATTCCATCAAGGTACATGTGGTGAATTATAGCGATAAGCGTTCGGAGGATTTTCTGCTGAATCTGAAACGCTTAAAAGAGAGCAAAGTCTGGCCCAATGTGATCGCTGAGGAAAGTGATCTGCCTGAACTATCGGCCAATGACATAATTGTAGATGCTATTTTTGGAATAGGTCTCAACCGTGCCCCAGATGATTGGGTGGGAAATTTGATTGCCCATATCAATGCTTCCCAGGCCTTTGTTTTATCCGTTGATATTCCCTCGGGGTTGCCTGTGGACAAAGCTCCATGGAAACCCGAATACGTGATACAGGCCAGTTATGTGCTTAGTTTCCAATTTCCAAAGTTGGTGTTCTTTTTGCCAGAGACAGGTGTGTATCTCAACCAATGGGAAATTTTGGATATAGGTCTTGATGCTGATTACATTGCCAAGACCGAAACTGCGTTTGAATTGATTGGCAGACCAGAGGTTTTGCCGCTTTATCGACCTCGATTAAAATTTTCACATAAGGGAAATTATGGCCATTCGGTCATTATAGGAGGAAGTTATGGGAAAATTGGGGCCGTTCAATTGGCGAGCAATGCCTGTTTGAGTGTTGGTAGCGGCTTGGTTACGGCCTTTGTGCCCAAATGCGGTTACGATTCCCTACAAACTGCGGTTCCAGAGCTTATGGTTTTGACAGGTTCCCGTGAAAAGTATATTTCAGATATTGAAATCCCTTTTGAGGCCACCGTTATTGGGGTAGGTATGGGAATGGGCATGGACGATGATACGGTTTCGGCCTACGCCAGTTTTTTGAAGAGTTCCGACGCGCCCATGGTAATCGATGCCGATGGGTTGAACATTTTGTCCCAAAACCCGGAAATGTTGAATGATGTGCCGAAAATGTCGGTACTGACCCCCCATCCGAAAGAATTGGCTCGCCTAATGGGCTATTGGAATTCAGATTTTGAAAAATTGGAAAAAGCCATGGCCTTTTCGGCGAAGTATGACGTGGTCCTTGTACTTAAAGAGGCGCATACGATTACCGTATACAAGGATAAAGGCTATGTAAACACTACGGGGAATCCCGGTATGGCAACCGCTGGTTCGGGAGATGTGCTCACTGGAATGATCACGGGTCTTATCGCGCAAGGATACGAATCCTTAGAAGCTGCGATGTTTGGTGTTTACCTGCACGGCTTGGCGGGAGATTTGGCGGTGTCTGTAAAAGGATATGAGGCCATGAAGGCATCCGATTTAGTGGAACATATCGGGAACGCTTATAAGGAGCTATTTCGTCAACCCGAAGTGGAACAAAAGGACAATGCTTGAGGATTAAGCGCTGTTCCGGCCTTTTTTGAGACCTAGTCTTTTTTGTACCCAAGCCAGGGCATTGTCATATTCGATAAAAAACTCCATGGGTTTTTTGTAGAACATCTTTTCAATATTGAAATTGTGCATATCAATTTCTTTCTTGGAAACGATGGCGAAGGCCTTGAGGTTGTCCAACCCCCTCAAATAATTGTACACGGTAGGGTCTATCGCATAGGAATTCTTTCTCAGGCTGATGTAACCAAAGTCCTTGTCCCTAAAATGTATTTCCGAAATACCAATGATTTGATAGGTCCTCTCCAGTGTTATGGTGGCACCTTCATCGAAAGAAGCGACCATGTAGTTGTCAAAGACCTGCACGGTTCCCACCTCCAGCTGATACTCGCGTACCACCACAGTCTTCTTATTAGAAGTTATTTTCATCCCCAAGTGTAATTATAGTGTCTCGCTCACGAAAGTATGTGCGGATCACACTTAACGAAAAAATAATAGATTAAACGCTAAAATATCGTATGTACGGTAATTACGGGCATAAAAAAAAGCTGACGACTGTCAGCTTTCTTTTTTATCATCATCCTATGAAGTTACTTTTCGGCTTCAGGTGATTTCTCTGCTTTTTTAATCTCGATGGTGAGTTCCTCTTTTTTCTCGTCAAGTTCCATAAAGATGCTATCACCCTCTTCCAATTTGGAATTTACGATTTCTTCCGCCAGAGCATCCTCAATATACTTTTGGATGGCTCTCTTTAGCGGTCGTGCCCCATATTGTTTATCGAAACCTTTGTCAGCAATATAATCCTTGGCTTCATCGGATAGTTTTAGTTCGTAACCAATATCCTTGATGCGCTGGTACAGTTTGTTGAGTTCGATATCGATGATTTTGTGGATATCCTCCCGCTCCAACGGGTTGAAGACCACTACATCGTCTATTCTATTCAAGAATTCAGGGGCAAAAGCTTTTTTCAGGGCGTTTTCAATGACACTTTTCTGGTGGGTGTCGGCCTGCGCTTTTTTGGCAGCTGTTCCGAAACCAACGCCTTGCCCGAAATCCTTCAGCTGTCTGGCCCCAATATTGGAGGTCATGATGATGATGGTATTCCTAAAATCGATTTTGCGCCCAAGGCTATCCGTTAGGAAGCCATCGTCCAATACCTGCAGCAACATATTGAATACATCCGGGTGTGCTTTTTCCACCTCATCGAGTAGCACAACGGAGTATGGCTTGCGACGAACTTTTTCCGTCAATTGTCCACCTTCTTCGTAGCCTACGTATCCGGGAGGCGCTCCCACCAATCGCGATATGGCGAACTTTTCCATGTACTCGCTCATATCGATTCTTATAAGGGCATCTTCGGAGTCAAAGAGTTCCTTGGCCAAGATTTTGGCCAGCTGGGTCTTACCGACACCGGTCTGTCCCAAGAAAATGAACGAACCTATGGGTTTGTTCGGGTCTTTAAGTCCTGCTCTGTTCCGTTGTATGGCCCTGGCAACCTTGGATACCGCTTCATCTTGACCGATAACAAAACCTTTGATGAGGTTGGGCAGTTCGGCCAGTTTGTTGCTTTCGGTTTGTGCAATTCTATTTACGGGAATTCCGCTCATCATGGAAACTACATCGGCCACATTGTCTTCGGTAACGGTTTCCCGGTGCAGTTTGCTTTCTTCTTCCCAGCGTTCCTGAGCGGTGGCCAATTCCTTTTCAAGACGTTTTTCGTCGTCCCTCAGTTTGGCCGCCTCTTCGTATTTCTGTTTTTTGACGACACTGTTCTTTAGTTCGCGCACATCTTCCAATTGGCTTTCCAGCTCCAAGATTTGTTTGGGAACATCCATATTGACGATGTGTACACGCGAACCAGCTTCATCCAAGGCGTCTATGGCCTTGTCTGGTAGAAAACGGTCGGTCATATATCTGTTGGTCAATTTGACACAGGCCAAAATGGCTTCGTCCGTGTAATTGACATTGTGGTGCTCTTCGTACTTGGCCTTGATGTTCATCAAGATTTCGATAGTTTCCTCCACAGAGGTGGGCTCAACCATTACCTTTTGGAAACGACGTTCCAAGGCACCGTCTTTTTCAATGTACTGTCTGTACTCGTCCAGTGTGGTGGCACCGATACATTGTATTTCGCCCCTTGCCAATGCAGGCTTGAACATGTTGGAAGCATCCAAACTGCCCGTTGCCCCACCGGCTCCTACGATGGTATGAATCTCATCAATGAAAAGTATGATGTCATCGTTTTTCTCCAATTCGTTCATCACGGCTTTCATCCGCTCCTCGAACTGTCCACGATATTTGGTTCCAGCTACCAGAGAGGCCAAATCCAAGGTCACAACTCTTTTGTTGTACAGGATTCGGGAAACCTTTTTGTTGATAATGCGCAATGCCAATCCTTCGGCGATGGCACTTTTACCCACACCGGGCTCACCAATAAGGAGTGGATTGTTCTTTTTGCGCCTGCTCAATATTTGGGAAACGCGCTCAATTTCCTTTTCCCTGCCCACAACGGGGTCCAATTTGTTTTCCTCGGCCAAGCGGGTAAGGTCCCGTCCAAAATTGTCCAGAACCGGGGTCTTGGACTTTTTGCTTCCTTTTTGGGAAGCACCGGAGCCAAAGGAACTTTCTTTGCTATCTCCCATATCGTCTGTGTCCCCAGGGAAAGATTCCGCTTGGGGTGTGTCTATATAATCATCGTCGCTGGTGATCATGGATTTGAATTGTTCCTTGACATTATCGTAATCCACTTTCAGTTTGTGCAACAGCTTGGTAGTCGGATCGTTCTCGTTACGCAGAATACAGAGCAACAGGTGCGCTGTGTTGATGGAAGAACTCTGGAAAAGCTTTGCTTCCAGAAAAGTGGTCTTCAACGCCCGTTCCGCTTGGCGGGTGAGGTGAAGGTTCTTCTTATCTTTCTGCATAGTGCCCGTATTTGGGTTTGCCGGGCTCAGGATTTCCACCTTTCTACGCAGGTGGTCCAAGTCCACATCGAGTGCATCCAATATATTTATGGCTTTGCCATTTCCGTCTCTTAAAAGACCAAGCATCAAGTGTTCCGTGCCAATAAAGTCATGGCCCAGTCTGAGGGCTTCCTCCTTGCTGTATGCTATAACGTCCTTTACGCGGGGGGAAAAATTATCGTCCATACGTTTCTCTTTCAGCAATTAAAATTAATAAAAGTATTGTTATGGTGGTCAAATACCGTACCCTTATTCGATAAAGTAATGGTAAATGTCGGAATAATTAATGTTTTTTGGCGATTTAACAAACCTTTATTATGGCAACTTCCGCAATAGCCCAACTGTTGATAATTTTTTTAATAAAGTATTCGCAAAGGGCTATAAAGGCTGCTATTTTCTGTATATTGCCATGATAATTTAACCACAAAATAACAATACAAAATAAGGATGGCGGAAGGAGAAAAGTTAATTCCTATCAACATTGAGGATGAGATGAAATCTGCCTACATTGATTATTCAATGTCGGTCATTGTGTCACGTGCCCTGCCAGATGTTCGTGATGGTTTAAAACCGGTCCACCGAAGAGTGCTCTACGGAATGCACGATTTAGGGGTAAGGGCCAATAGTTCGCACAAAAAATCGGCCCGTATTGTAGGGGAGGTTTTGGGTAAGTATCACCCACATGGTGATTCTTCCGTTTATGATACCATGGTCCGTATGGCCCAGGAATGGAGCCTTAGGTATATGTTGGTCGATGGCCAAGGTAACTTTGGTTCCGTGGACGGTGACAGTCCAGCGGCCATGCGTTACACCGAGGCCAAAATGCGCAAGATCGCCGAAGAGATGTTGGCCGATATCGATAAGGATACCGTAGATCATCAGCTCAATTTTGATGATACCATTGAGGAGCCCACAGTACTGCCTACCCGTATTCCCAACCTTTTGGTAAATGGTGCTTCGGGTATTGCCGTAGGTATGGCCACCAATATGCCGCCCCACAATCTTTCCGAAGTGGTGGACGGTACCGTTGCCTATATTGATAACAATGACATCGAAATCGATGAATTGATTACGCACATCAAAGCTCCCGATTTCCCAACAGGGGGAATCATTTATGGGTATGATGGTGTAAAAGAGGCCTTCCATACTGGCCGCGGTCGCGTAGTGATGCGTGCCAAAGCCAATATCGAAGAGGTGCAAGGAAAGGAATGTATCGTTGTTACCGAGATTCCTTATCAGGTCAACAAGGCGGATATGATCAAAAAAACCGCGGACCTGGTCAACGAAAAGAAAATAGAAGGCATATCCAACATTCGTGATGAGTCCGACAGGAACGGAATGCGTATCGTTTACATTCTAAAGCGCGACGCGATTCCGAACATTGTGCTCAACATGTTGTACAAGTACACGGCGCTTCAGTCCTCTTTTAGTGTGAACAATATCGCACTTGTCAACGGAAGGCCAGAATTGTTGAATCTCAAGGACATTATCTACCATTTTGTAGAGCACAGGCATGAGGTTGTTGTAAGACGTACCAAATTCGAGCTGAAGAAAGCTGAAGACAGGGCCCATATCTTGGAAGGACTAATCATAGCCTCCGATAACATAGATGAGGTCATAGCCATCATCCGAGGGTCGGCCAATGTGGAAGAAGCCCGAAACAGTTTGATGGAGCGTTTCAAGTTGACAGAAGTCCAAGCCAAGGCCATTGTGGAAATGCGTTTGCGTCAATTGACAGGTCTGGAACAGGACAAACTGCGCGAAGAACATGCCGAATTGTTGAAAACCATTGAAGACCTTAAGGACATTCTGGAGAAGAAAGAGCGCAGAATGCAGATCATCAAAGATGAACTTTTGGAAATCAAGGATAAATACGGTGACAACAGAAGGTCTGAAATCAATTATGCCGGTGGAGATTTGAGCATTGAGGACATGATTCCTGATGAACAAGTGGTCATTACCATTTCCCACGCAGGTTATATCAAAAGAACACCACTTTCCGAATACAAGACCCAAAACAGGGGAGGAGTGGGGCAAAAAGCCTCATCCACCCGTAATGAGGACTTTTTGGAACACCTATTTGTGGGTACCAACCACCAGTATATGCTGTTCTTTACCCAAAAAGGAAAGTGTTTCTGGATGCGTGTTTTCGAAATACCGGAAGGAAGCAGGACATCCAAGGGTAGGGCCATCCAAAACTTGATCAATATTGAGCAGGATGATAAGGTGAAAGCCTTTATCTGTACCCAAGACCTAAAGGACGAGGAGTATGTGAACAGTCATTTTGTGATTATGGCCACCAAGAAGGGTACGGTCAAAAAGACATCTTTGGAGCAGTATTCCAGACCACGACAAAATGGTATCAATGCCATCACCATTCGTGAGGATGATGAGCTTTTGGAAGCTAAACTGACCACAGGTACCAGTCAGATATTCCTTGGTCTTAAATCAGGGAAAGCCATTCGCTTTGAGGAATCCAAGACAAGGCCAATGGGCAGGAATGCATCCGGAGTTCGTGGTATTACCTTGGCCGATGACAACGATGAAGTTGTAGGTATGGTTTCGGTACACAATTTTGAGGACGATATCTTGGTGGTTTCCGAAAGAGGCTACGGGAAACGTTCCAATATAGAGGATTACCGTATTACCAACCGTGGCGGAAAAGGAGTGAAAACCATTTCCATTACCGAGAAAACTGGCGGTTTGGTCGCCATTAAGAATGTGACGGATACGGATGACCTGATGATCATCAACAAATCGGGAATTGCCATACGAATGGGGGTTGAGGACCTAAGAGTTATGGGAAGGGCTACCCAAGGGGTGCGCTTGATCAATCTTAAGGATAACGATTCCATCGCCGCAGTGGCCAAAGTCGTTAAGGAAGACGATGATGTCGATGAGGTCGATATACGTGACATCGAGGTAAAAGGAGAAGATGGCACGGCTATTGATGAAAATAGGGACGAATAACAATAATTTGTATATTAAGGAGTAATCGATAAACACTAAATAATTTCAATTTTAAACATGAAAACAAGATTATTAATACTAACAGCCATAGGAGTATCCGCAATGGGTTTTGCCCAAAAGGATGAGATGAAGACGGCGGAAAAGGCGTTAAAGGACGGTGATGCCGCAGCAGCAAAAGCTGCATTGGTAAGTGCTGCTTCTACCATTGATTCGGCCAAGGAAAAAGATCAGGCCGAGTATTATGCCCTTTTGGGAAATGCCAACTACGAATTGGCCAAAAAAGGCGACGTAGCCTCCTTCCAATCCGCTTTGGATGCCTATAAAAAGGTGATCGCCGTGGAAGAAGCCAGCGGAAAGGAAAAGTATACTTCTGTTGCCCGGGAGAAAATGGGACAAATGACCGCTGATTTGGTCAACGCCGCCGTTGAGGACAACAACAACCAAAAGTTTGCCGAAGCTGCCGAAAAGTTGTACATGGGTTATAAACTTAGCCCTCGCGATACCGTGTATCTATACTACGCGGCCAGTAGTGCCGTGAATGGACAACACTACGATGAAGCCCTTAAATACTATAAGGAGCTTAAGGACCTCGGTTATAACGGTGAATCTGTGACCTACACAGCAGTGAATGTGGAAACTGGAGAAACAGAGACCATGGACAAGTCGACCCGAGACCTTTATGTAAAAGCGGGAACGCACAAGGATCCCAAAGAAGAAGTGAATCCATCCAAAAAGCCAGAAATCGTTAAAAATATCGCGTTGATCTACCAACAAATGGGAGAAAATGAAAAAGCGATTGCAGCTTATGCCGATGCAAGGGCGGAAAATCCGGACGATGTCAACTTGGTTTTGGGCGAGGCTAACTTGCACTACACCATGGGCGATAAGGAGAAGTTTAAGGAATTGATGGGACAGGCATCTGCCATGGCCCCGGACAATCCAGATTTGCTCTACAATATTGGTGTAATCAACATGGAGCAAGGCAATTTGGAAGATGCAAGGGATGCCTATAAAAAAGCATTGGCCATTGATCCTGGATACATCAATGCATTGTTGAACCTTTCCACAACCTACGTAAACGAAGGTAACGGCCTTATCGACGAAATGAACGCTTTAGGTACTTCCAAGGCCGATATTGCCAAGTATGACGAGCTTAAAGATAAAAAGGACAGCCTGTTTAGGGAAGGTGCTACCGTTTTGGAAGATGCGCTACAATCCAATCCAGACAACGAAAGCATCCTTACTCAATTGAAGAATATCTACGGCGCCTTGGGCGACAATGAAAACTTCATGAGGATTAAAAAGCTATTGGGAGAGTAGTCATCATCCCAAAGATTATAAAAAGAAAGCCCCATATGTTGGGGCTTTTTTTATATCACTTTTTTAATGACCCTAAGTTGATGGGTGTACAGTTTTTCCTCGGTATTGAATATGCCAGTATGGTCTATTCTGTCAATCCGGACATGACCGTTCACATGGATAATGTAGTTGTCCTTCAATATGATGCCTACATGGTCGATAATCCCTTCGTTATCATCAAAAAAGGCTAAATCTCCCGGTTCACTCTCCTCTATAAAACTCAACGCTTCGCCTTGCTTGGATTGTTCCACGGCCTTTCTGGCCAGCGTATATCCATTTATTTTATAAACCATTTGCGTAAAGCCCGAGCAGTCTATCCCAAAAGGGGTCTTACCTCCGGCCAAAAAGGGGGCCTTTAGGTATAAGGTGGCCGTGTCGACCAAACTCTCTTTCGATTTTTTACCATGGCATACGCTGCCCTCAAAGGAATGTTGCAGTAAAGTCGGCGCATTGACCATGGAGCCTATTAAAATGGGCAATAACATGCCATCATGCGTGCAGATATGGGAAATTAGGTCGGAACAGACTTTTTGGGTCTCCAAGCCCTCCAATTCATGGTAAACAGGTTCGGAAATGAACGTTAGCTGATTATTGGCTATCCAACCTTCAAATTTATCATAAGCGGTCCGTATACGGCTCCATTTTTTTCGACTTTCCAAAACTTTGAAATGCTCCCCATATAATAATTGGGATGACATTTCGGCACCATCGTCCGGATTTGTTCGAATAGGAACAACGCTTAGAGGACAAATTCCATATTGCATTTACGGTACGGATTGAATCACTAATTTCTTTCCAGAACAATGGACGACGCACCACCACCACCATTGCAAATGGCTGCAGCTCCCAATTTGGCATTGTTCTGTTCCAATATGTTCAAAAGGGTAATGGTTATCCGGGCACCTGAGCATCCCAATGGGTGACCTAGGGAAACCGCACCACCATTAACGTTAACGTTGGCATCGGTGAGGCCTAGAATTTTCATGTTGGCCAATCCCACTACCGAGAAGGCTTCGTTGAACTCAAAATAATCAATATCCTCAATGGAAACTCCCGCTCGGTCCAGTGCTTTAGGCAATGCCTTTGCCGGTGCAGTGGTAAACCATTCCGGCTCGTGGGCAGCATCGGCATACCCTTTTATCGTGGCCAATGGGGTAAGTCCCAGTTCCTTGGCTTTCTCTTCGCTCATAAGCACTACTGCCGCTGCCCCGTCGTTGATGGTGGAAGCATTTGCGGCGGTCACCGTTCCATCCTTGGTGAAAGCAGGCCTTAATGCGGGTACTTTTTCCAATTTTATATTCTTGAACTCCTCGTCCTCGCTAACTATAATGGGCTCTCCTCTGCGTTGGGGCACCTCTACGGGTACTACCTCATTATTGAACTTTCCGGCTTTCCAGGCCTCGGCAGATCTTTTGTAGGATTGGATGGCATAGGCATCCTGATCTTCCCTGCTAAACTTGTATTCGGTGGCGCAGGCATCGGCGCATACACCCATCGCATTTTGGTCGTAGGCATCCACAAGACCATCTTTTTGCATACCATCCACCAAAGTGGAAGGACCAAATTTGGTACTTGTTCGCATGTAGGCATAGTGCGGTATCAAACTCATATTTTCCATCCCCCCGGCCACAACAATGGAATTTTCGCCCAAAGCAATGGATTGTGCCCCTTGCATGATCGATTTCATGCCCGAAGAACACACCTTGTTCACCGTGGTACAGGGAACAGTGTTCGGAATTCCGGCAAAAATAGCGGCCTGTCTCGCTGGGGCCTGTCCAGTTCCGGCCTGTACCACGTTTCCCATCAATACTTCTTCAACCAGTTCTGGCTTAAGACCAATCTTGTCCAAAGCGCCTTTTATGGCCACAGCGCCCAATTTTGGGGCAGGAACGGTAGATAAGGCTCCCATAAAGCTCCCAATTGGGGTTCTTGCGGCGGATACGATTACTACTTTTTTCATATGTGCATTTTTACTCCTGCGAAAATACTAAATTTAAATGCAAACCATAAGAAGGCAAGCCAACCGACTTGTGATATATATTTTCTATTTTTGAGGTTAACAGCATAAGGAATGGGAAAAACACTGGATAACGTATACAAGCACCAATCACTGGTCTATAAATATTTCCTGTATGTGGTTTCGGTAGCCTTGATTGTGTTCTTTTTCCCAAAGGGCGGAAAGTTCAAATACGAGTTTCAGAGAGGAAAGCCATGGCAATATGAAAATCTGTACGCCCCAATCGACTTTTCCATTCAGAAGACTCCCGAAGAAATAGAAGCCGAGAAGTCCGCCATCCGAAAAAACAAAACGGATTACTTTACCTACAATACGGCTACGGTTTCCGATGTGCAAACGGAAGTGGCCCAAGAATTGAACCTGCTTTTTCAATCGGAACCCTACAGTTCGTCACAGCGCCAAGCGCTCAGAAATTTAGCCGAGGAAATCATCAATGAAATCTACGATAACGGCATATTCCAAAATTTACCGGAATCCGAGCTTGCCGTGGTGGTGAAGAACAATGAGGCACAACCCATTTCACCCGGTGATTACCTGAATGTGGACCAGGCCAAAAAAGACATTTCCCAGCGCTTGAACGACTCGGGAATTTCCGGCGCCACATCTTTGCAGACAATCATAAAGAATACGGTAAGGGCCAATTTGTTTTATGACGAAGTATTGACCGATAGCGCACTAAATGATGAACTTTCCAAAGTTTCCTATACCCGGGGGGAGGTGAATCAGGGGCAATTGATTATTGCCAAGGGAGAAATTGTGGAATCGGAGGACTTTAAAATATTGAACTCGCTCAAGAGTGAATACGAATCTGAGCTCTGGATGGGCAGTAATTTCTATTTCATCCTGCTGGGTTATACGATTTTGGTGGCCTTGGTGCTGATTATGCTATTTCTTTTTTTGAAAAGGTACAGGAACGAAATCTTTCAGAACAACAACAAGGTAACCTTTATTTTCTTCAACATACTGTTGATGGTGGTCGCTACTACCTTGATGGTCAAGCATTATGAGAACTATGTGTACATGGTCCCACTCTGTATTTTACCATTGGTGCTCAAGAACTTTTTTGATGCTAGATTGGGACTGTTCGTTCATGTATTGACCGTGTTGATCCTTGGCTTTGTGGTGCCCAACAGTTTTGAATACATCTTTTTGCAGATCATTGCGGGCATTGTGACCATTTTGACCGCTTCTGAGCTCTACAAAAGGGCAAATCTGTTCATTTCGGTAGGTCAGATTACCCTAATCTATATTATCGGATATTTTGCATTCCACGCCATCCACGAGGGTAATTTGGAGAACATAGAATGGATATTGTTCGGGGTCTTTGTGCTGAACGGTTTGTTGACCCTTTTTGCACAACCCTTGATTTATATGTTCGAAAAACTCTTTGGGCTGGTTTCGGATGTGTCGCTCTTGGAACTGTCCGATACTAATTCCAAGCTGCTCAAGGAGCTGTCGGACAAAGCACCGGGAACATTCCATCATTCCCTGCAGGTGGCCAATTTGGCCGAGGCAGCGGCGAACGAAATTGGTGCTAACGCGATGTTGGTTAGGGTAGGGGCATTGTATCACGATATTGGTAAGATGGAGCAGCCTACCTACTTTACGGAAAACCAGATCACCAATGTGAACCCACATGATGATTTGCCCCCCAAGGAAAGTGCAAAGATTATTATAGACCACGTGATCAATGGAATAGAAATCGCGAGAAAAAACAATTTACCAGACCGTATAATCGATTTTATCCGTACCCACCATGGGACCACGGTGGTCTATTATTTTTATAAGAAACAGCAGGAATTGGAAAAAGAGGTGGATATGGAGAGTTTTCAATATCCCGGACCTATTCCATTTTCCAAGGAAACGGCTATTTTGATGATGTCCGATGCCGTTGAGGCAGCATCAAAGAGCCTTAAAAACCCCACCTTTGCCATTATTGATGAGTTTGTCGAGAAAATCGTAAAAGGACAGATGCAAGCCGATCAGTACTTGAATGCGAATATCACTTTAAAGGAAATTGAGATGGTAAAGAAAGTTCTGAAGCAAAAGCTTACTAATATCTATCATTTGCGGGTGGAATATCCTGAATAGCAGGGCAGTTGGAAAAGTTCCATCAAAAAAATGGAAAAATAGTTGCGATCTTGTAACTGAAAAGGTACATTTGCATCCGCATTTTCAGAATGCACGTTCATAAGAAATAAAGGAGAGGTGCCGGAGTGGTAACGGAGCAGATTGCTAATCTGTCAGCGCGTAAGTGCTGCCTGGGTTCGAGTCCCAGTCTCTCCGCTTTTTCCAAATACAATTCGGGGTGTAGCACCTCGACTTAGCTCGGCACAGGCTCCGCCCGAGCGGTCTACTCAACGAGTATGCCATTTGATATGAGGAGTTTTGTATTGAAAGTTACAGTTTTTGAAACTGTTTTCGGGGTGTAGCGTAGCCCGGTTATCGCGCCTGCTTTGGGAGCAGGAGGTCGCAGGTTCGAATCCTGCCACCCCGACAACCTATCAACTAGGTAAAATTAAAGTACTGTTAATCATTTGATTTTCAGTGCTTTTTGTTTTTAGTGCATTCATCTGATATCATTTAAAATCAACCAATAGGTGTGTAATCAGGTGCGTAATTCGGTGTACGCCTATTCGCTTAAATTGTACTATCTTTAAAGGGCTTTTGTAACTGATTTGACTTTCGATTCAACAGGAATTGTTTAACCAAAGTCATGCAAAATGAAAGCAAAAAACACCTTCGCGGTAAGTTTCTATACCAGAAAATCAAAGCGCAGTGCCGATCAATTAGCCCTTTATGTACGCATAACGGTGGATAAAAAACGATCGGAAATCAGTCTAAAGCGTACCGTGTTCACGAAAAATTGGGACACCAACAGAAACAAGGTCAGGGGAAGTTCAGCTCACATCAGGGAGTTGAACGCCTATCTGGACAGTGTATATGGTGCATTATTGGTGTGCCATAGGGAACTCTTGGAAGAGCATAGGGTGGTTTCCGCCAATGCCATCAAATCACGCTATCTTGGCGAGGATGATACCGGCAAGACATTAAGGGACCTGGTCGGTTACCATAATGAGAAGATGTCCGTTATCCTGAAACCAGGGACCATGAAGAACTATTATACAACGGAAAGGTACATTCATCGATTTTTATCGGAACAATTAAATGTGAACGATGTTTTACTCAAACAATTGAATTATGCCTTTGTAACGCAATTTGAACATTTCCTGCGTGGATACCGGGACGCCAACAATAAGCTCTCACTGGGCAACAACGGGGTGATGAAGCATTTGGAACGATTCAAGAAAATACTCAACCTGGCGATAAAAATGGAGTGGATGGAGAAGAACCCTTTTGACCAGATACAATTTAGGTATTTAAAGTTCGATAGGCAGTTTTTGGATGAAGAGGAACTTCACCGATTGGAAGGAACCGTGCTTACAAATCAACGTTTGGAGCGGATTCGGGATTGTTTTGTCTTCTCCTGTTACACTGGACTGTCCTATGTGGATGTAAAGGACCTGAACAAGGCAAACATTATCAAGGGCTTTGACGGAAACCGTTGGATCAGTACCAAACGTGAAAAAACAGACGTTGCGGTAAAGGTTCCCTTGATCCCCCAGGCCTGGGCCATTTTGGAAAAATACTGGGATGAAAAGGATTCCCCGGGGGAAGGACTTCTTCCCATTTGTTCCAACCAGAAGACAAACGCCTATCTGAAGGAAATAGCCAGGGCGTGCGGAATCGATAAATACCTCACTTTCCATGTGGCCCGACATACCTTTGCCACTACGGTGATGCTGAACAATAATGTTCCCATTGAGACAGTTTCCAAACTGTTGGGCCATTCCAAACTATCAACTACACAGATATATGCAAGGGTCGTGGATAAGAAAATCAGTATGGACATGTCGAAACTAATGAAAGCCTTAAACGGTCCAAAAGATGGTGGTCAAGCGTTGGGGACTGAACCAGCTGATACAAGTACTCCTGAAAGAAATGGGCATTTAAGAGTGATTAAATAGAATTGGTAAGAGGATGGAGGAGAAGGAGGATTTAGAATCTATCTCTGGAAGCCTAGATGGATAAAGGTTTTCAAGCCTTCTAAAATATTCTGCTCACCGAATAAGCTATCTCAGTTTAACTATTCGATAAGCAGTTACATCAAATTCAGACTTGAATTATTGAAATATTGAGGTGTTGATTTTTCAATCTCAAATTTCCAACTTCATCATAGTATCAATAGGTAAAGGAGAATTGACTTTATTCGTTTTTGAATTTGATTTTCCCAACTAGATCATGGAAATATTCTGGGCTCCAAATCGTTAAAATAGTATCATCTTTAATAAATCGAACAACATCTTCTTTAATGTTTTTAAATGATACCACTTCAATTTTTTTTTGGAGCAGTTCAATTATCTCTTCAGGAGAAATATTTTCCGATTGCCAGTCGTTTGTGTCCTTTGCCCTTGCCAAAAAATGGCTCAGGTCCAAAGAAATTCCCTTCTTGATATACCACTCTAAATCGTACCAGTCTCGGCCTTTAACCCTATTCTTCCATTTTCTAAATAATAATGCGTGTACTTTACCAGCAAACAGGCTAGGTCCTGTAAAACACTTTACATAAAAAGAAAATGGCTTAAGCAATAGCTTTTCTTCTGTAGTAAAGTTAAGTGGTGGGCGTCGGTCCACTTCTATTTTTATTTTCAGGGTCCTATTGGAACGTACCCCGGTTTGTTTAATGATATCTTCAAGTACAATTTCTTGCCATATGGTTTCAGCTTTCAAAAAAGCAGAGTCTATCGCTGATTCTTTTGTCTTTTTCTTTTCCTTGATACTTACATTTAGTCCCAATGATTTGAATTCATCCAGAATTGCTTTGAAATAGGGTTCGATCGAAAAATTTGAATCTGGTTGAAGTAAGGAGAAGTCCAGATCTTCTGAATACCTGTCCAACCCATAGAAAATTCTGAGAGCGGTCCCACCGTAAAAAGCTGCATTTTCAAAAAAATCGGTCCTCGATAAACCAGCCAATGTGATTTCCTGCATTATTTCACGCAGTGCGGACAATATCTCTTCTTCATTTCTTGGATTATATTCCTCTATCCATTCTTTGATCATAATAACCTCAATGTTTTGATAAGCATTTTTAAACTGTTTTTTTTAGGTGCGTTTTCAATCCAAGTTTCCATAATCTCCGGATTCAATGTATTCAATATTTCACTATCCATTCGAAGATCGTCCAATAGAAATTGTTGCGTTTGCTTGATACTTCTGAGATTGACCCTTGGTGTCAACACGATTTTATCGCACAACGCCTTTTCAGGAGAAGCGATCAGTGCTGTTTGTTTAGGGGAGTATGCTATACTTTTTATTCCATAAGAGTAATACGGTGGCTTTAGTTGATGGTAGCTAAATCTTCCAACTGGGGTTTTATAGGTTTTTGAGGTTTTTATAGTTGCCGAACTTATCTCATAAATTCTCTCCGGGATTAAGTTCCAGTAGAATAGTGCAGCTTCCAGTGAAACATAACTGGGTCCTCTTAGGTGATTTGCTATGAGAAAAGGTTCCGGTGACGGCAGATCCATTTCAGGTCCAATTACATAGAGCCCCCTTCGAATGGATATGAGCTCGTTTTTTTTAATCAGCTCACTGATTTTATCGTTAGGGCGATCGTAATCACTAAGTAATTCCAAAATTAGATGTCTGGAAATAGGTCCTTCTGTATAATCCTTTATTTTCGTTCGAAAATCCATATTGTAACTATATGACTAGATAATCGGATATTTTCCGATTTAGTGGTTCAAAAGTAACAATAAAATGTAAAATATTTGATAAATAATCGGATATTTTCCAATTATGTATGCTTTTTGTAACAATTGTATGGAGGGTAGTTACAAGTGAATACTAGAAAGGGATGTGTTTGATGTATGCGAACATGGGATTTATGCTACTAGGTGGTTTTTCCATTTTATAGAATAAGCTTTTTAACGAAGGCCATTTAACTTATTTCTGGAAGCCTAGATGGATAAAGGTTTTCAAGCCTTTTGTAATATTATCAATTAAATAGGGTTCATAATGACCAAATTGGTAAGGTCTAACGTATTGGTCCTTTTTAAAAACTGTCTGTTCACACTGGTATGGACAATCTGTTCATTAGTAAGCTTTGGATGGAATTACGATTATACCGTATTTTTCCAGCTGGTCAATTTTTTAAAACAAGGATTTGGCAAAATGAATATCTCATAAAATTACTGTTATAGCAGTATAATTTAACTGTTATACTAGCTTAACTCGAGAACTCGATATTTATATATAAAATTACTGTTATAGCAGTAAAAATGATAATATTTATTGCTTTTATAACTGAATTTTAAAAAGAAACAGAAAAAGTACGTCCAGTAAGAAAAAATAAATGGTTTCCTGATGGGGCAGGGCGGTTTGATTTCGTTAGGGGATTTGCGCTTTCGAGCACATTGCCAGTATTCCTTTGAGGAATGGCTTCAGGGAAATCCGCCCATTGCGTTCATTTGCCAATAAAAATAGAACGCATGATCTTTTAAAGGGCGATGATGTCCTATGTAATTTCATTTTATCGGTTGGCTGCCCTCGTCCAAAAATGATTGTTTTCCATTGCAATGAATTGCGATATTAACGTTATGGTACTATAACATAAGTATGATGGATATGTCAAGAAAATACTTTATTTGGGTATTCTTTGTTTTTAGTTTGAGCTGTTCTTCTGATGGAGATTCTGGTGGGGACAATCAGCCCATAGGGGAAACTGTGGATAAAACCCCCAATCAGCAAGCTGTAGGTGATACCGCACAGGATTTATTGGTTGATGAGACCTTTACCTCATTGTACCTAGAACTATATTATGTGGAGGGACTGAGGCCCAGCTCCGAAACGATTGACCATTTTACGGACTTTTTGGAGCGTCGTCTAAACAAACCCCAAGGCATACGCATTGAACTCTTTGAAATGACATCCCCAGGTCAGGAAAGCTATAGCGTTGCGGATATCCGCACCATAGAGGATGATATCAGGACGGCATATAACGATGGTTCAGCGCTCAAGGCGTTCGGGCTATTTTTGGATGGAGCATATGCGGAGAATACAGAAAATGGCTCTGTCTTGGGCATAGCCTATAGAAATACTTCCTTTGTGCTGTTTTCAGAAACCATACGGGAGTTTAGTGGACAGCCATTGGCACCCAGTACAACCGTGTTGGAAAGTACGGTGCTGGACCATGAATTTGGTCATCTTTTGGGGCTGGTAAACGCGGGAACACCGCTACAGAGCCAGCATCAAGACGTGGAGTATGGAAGGCATTGTACCGCTGAAGACTGTTTGATGTATTGGACAGCTGAGACCGGGGAAGGCTTGGTCAATATGATCAGTGGAGGGGCCGTACCTCCTTTGGATCAAGCATGTCTTGACGACCTCAGGGCCTTCGGTGGAAAATAGCTAAAAAAAGCCCCGTTTCCGGGGCTTTTTAGAACCATAGCTGGATATGTAGACTAGGAGGAAGTGCCGATGACCGTTACATTGGCGCTCAATTGAATTGCGGAGGTAACCTCCAATGCACCCAAGTCAAGTCCTGTTGTGGACTCCACCTCCAAGGTGGAGTTGAAATAAAATTGATTGCCGTCCTTGGTATAGGATACAAAGATGAGCTCATATTCTCCGGTCGCCAAAAAATTGAGGCTGTACGAGTTATTAATACCTCCTACCTCAGCACTTGTCACGGCATTGGCAAACCTTATATTGCTTTCGCCCTGCCCTTGCGTTTCCACTTCGGCATTGTAAGTGCCCTTTTCGTAGGCGTAGACCACGATTTTGTCCGAGGTGTCCTGTGTGTCGTTGACCGTTCCCTTAATTTCGCCCGTGGTCTCTTTGTTCACGGTTCTTAGACCGGCACTCAATTCAGAGGTGCTGACAAAATTAAAGTCGCTTTCCAATGTACCTTCTTCTTCCTTAAGGGTTTTTCTCAAATCAAAATCAATGATAATTTCATTGGTATTGGTTGCAAATACCTCAAAGCTATCGGTAACATTAATGGTTTGCGAAGCGGATTCGATCTTATCCTTGGTTCCATCCGCCATTTCGACATAACATCCAGGCGCATTCCCGTCCACATCGGCCTCATAGTCCAATACCAATTCGATAGTGCTGTAGGACCCAGCTTCCATTTGAAGGTCCCCTAAGGTCTTGGTCTGTCCGTTGACCAAGGCTGATAGATCAAATGTGGTCTTGGTAAAGCCCTCCAGGGAGGTACCGTCCACCCTTACATCGGATACGGTCACAAAAACGGCTTCGATTTCCGCATGGTCGACAGGGGCATCGGTGATCTTGTAGGTGGCATTGTATGTTTCACCTTCTGGATTTTCAGTTGCATTATCCTCACTACAGGAGAACATCATGATGACTGTTCCCATTGTAATTCCAACATTTTTCAAAAAAGGTTTCATAAAAATTAAGATTTTGAGATTTGTTAATACTTGTATTGATATAACAATGTTCAGAACGGATACCCTACTTTAAAATTGTAGGAATAGACTTATTAATATCATTTGTTTATGATTGTCAGGGCCTTATAGTTTAAAAGATTTTCCTTTGTCGGGAAGTGATGGACTAGACGGTAGGGGTGATTTGGGATAGGGATTCGGAGCATAAGCGAACCTGATGATTACCCTAATGAGAAGGTGTCCCTTATCCTGAAACCAGCGACCATGAAGAACTATAATGAAACGGAAAAGTACCTTCATCGATTTTTATCGGAAGACAAGGAAAGTGAACGATGTTTTTCTCAAACAAGCGAACTCTTCCTTTGTAACAGAATTTGAACATTTCTTTGGTGGATACTGGGACACCAACAATAAGCTCCCATTGGTGATAAATCGATAATGCTGAGCAATCATATTTACATTGGAACGGCGTCCAAACCGATGGGCCTTCGTTCTCAACGACCCAGTCAGGGCAAGGAAGTTTTATAAGAGAATCAGTAAGGTAATCAGTAATCTTTTGATTCGCTTTGAGGATTGGAAAACACCAAAAACGTGTAACCTTATTACAAACCACCTTACCTCAAAATCATATGGTATATGGCTGTTCTTGTCAAAAATTGAGATTGGGTTGACTTGTTTTTATTATAAGTCGAGCACCTTTAAATATTATAAAAGCAGAAGCCTTTCAAGGCTGATTCGACAATAATACTATCCCTTTTCTTCTCTTTTTTGTAGGTATCTACAACAGTTTTTATTTTATTAGCTTAAATTTAAGCTGCTACCGAAAGTATTTCAATGACCATACCACATACTCGCTTTAGAAAAATACCTGTACCATTGGCCCTTTTAAGTACAACTTTTGAGATTATTGATGTTTCTGAAAAGTGGTTGGGCCATTTCAATCTATCTGAGGACATTATAGGCAAGAACCTTTTCAGTAGTATGCCCGATTTGCCCGAGGAATTGGTTTTGGATATCAGAAATTGCTCATCAACAGGTAACTATAGTTCGCAGAGGGCACCGGTCGTTTTGAAAAACGGGGAAATAATTTGGTACGAATGGAAAGTTGATGTTCTGGAATCCGATAACTCAAATATAAATGAAGTCCTTTTGGTATTGGAGGATATTACCGAGAAAAAACTGGATGAAGCTTTATCATTGAAGTCCGAACAAGTTGCCAGAATTGGAGGATGGGAAGTTGACTTGATTCACAACACCATTTATTGGTCAAAAATTACTAGGGAGATACATGAAGTCGAAGATGACTATATACCAACCCTGGAGCAAGGTATCTCCTTTTATAAAGAAGGTGACAGTAGGGATACTATAACAAGGCTTGTCCAAAATGGGATGGACAAAGGGGAGCCATGGGATGTGGAACTTCAGATAGTAACCTTTAAAGGCAAGGATCTTTGGGTAAGGGCCATCGGCGAACCTGAAATAATCAATGGACAATGTGTTAGAATAACAGGAACCTTTCAGGATATCGATAGAAGAAAAAAAGCTGAGATCGAATATAAGAAAGTAAGTGATCGATTGATGTTGGCCACGGACAAATCCCGGATCGGAATTTGGGAGCTGGACGTAACCAACGACGAGCTTTTATGGGATTCCAACATGTTCAATTTATACGGAATCAAAGAATCCGATTTTATAGGCGGTTACAAGGCATGGGAAACTTGTGTCCTTCCAGAGGATTTGGAGAGAACTACAAAAGAGGTTCAGGATGCCATTGAAGGCAAGAAAACATTGGACACCAGTTTTAGGATAACATGGTCCAATGGTGAGATACGATGGATAAAGGCTGAAGCGACAGTTATCAGGGATGTAAAGGGAAACGCCTTGAAGATGATAGGCATCAATCAAGATATTTCTGAATTAAAGACCACCCAGTTGCAGCTCGAAAAAAGTGAAGAGTCCCTTCAGGGTGCATTTGAGAACTCTTCGGTGGGCATGGCTTTGGTGGCACTCGACGGTAAATTCATCAGTGTAAATCAGAGTCTTTGCCGAAGTTTGGGTTATGCTGAAAATGAACTCCTAGAACTGACTTTTCAAGACATTACACATCCAGACGATCTACAAATTGATTTATCACTTTTGCATCAGGTCATTGAAGGAAAGAGAAGGACGTATCAGATCGAAAAGCGATATTTCGACAAAAATGGACAAATTGTATACGTACTTTTAACAGTTACAGCTGTTAAAAACTGGCAAGGTGAAATCTCTCACTTTATATCACAAATAGTAGACATATCGGCACGAATCGAAGCCGAAAAAAAAATTAAAGAGCATACTTCAGGTAACCACCGACCAGAACAAAAGTCTTCTGAACTTTGCCCACATCGTTTCGCACAATCTTCGTTCCCATGCCGCAAATCTTAGTATGATAAGCAGTTTTCTCCTGGATGGAGAGTTAACCGAGGAAGAACAAAAGGATACCATGGGAATGTTGGGTAGGGCTTCCGAGGGACTGAACGAAACCATTGGCCATCTCAATGAAGTCGTTCAGGTAAAACTGGGCATAGAAAAAGAGCTTAGTACCATATCTTTAAAGAAAGTGGTCAGTAAAATAATCACGGATATTTCAGCTTTGATCCAAGAGAATAAGGTGGTGGTAGATATCATGATCCCCACTTCTTTTAAAGTGCAGGGGGTTCCTGCTTATATAGAAAGCATTATACTCAATTTGGTGACCAATGCGATCAAATATCGCGACCCTGACAAGAGAGCCAGTATTACCATTGAAGCCAGTTTGGAGGAAGAATATGTGAAGTTGTCCATAAAGGATAATGGTATGGGAATCGATTTGGACAAATATGGAGAGAAACTTTTTGGGATGTACAAAACCTTCCACGGAAATAAGGATGCCAAAGGAATCGGTCTTTTTATCACTAAAAACCAAATCGAATCCATCGGAGGGAGAATAGCGGTTGAAAGCCAGGTTGGTGTCGGGACAAATTTTATGGTCAAACTATTAAAAGCGTAGTATTATGAATCAATTGGAAAGTTCTTACATTGTGGATGACGACCCTATCCATCAGTTCGGAATGAAAATGTTGATGAGAAAACTGGGGTTCTCAAAAGAGGTTATGGTATTCAACAACGGGCAAGAGGCCATTGAGGCCCTATGGGATTTGGTACAAGCCAAACTACCGTTTCCCAACGTCATCTTTTTGGACTTAAATATGCCTATAAAGGATGGTTGGGGTTTTCTTGACGAGTTTGTTCAAATTCCCCATCGTAATCGGGAAAAGGTATTATTGTATGTCGTTAGTTCGTCTATAAATCCATGTGATAGGGAAAAGGCTAAGGAATATTCCGTGGTTAGTAACTATATGGTCAAGCCCATTAAGGAAAGCGAGCTAAAAGACGTTTTGAATCTTTTAAGATGACATTTAAAAAATCTAGAAACTTTTTTAGAATCTATTCATCCTCCGGTCAGTAATTGTTCCATGGCGTAAAACTTCCAATGGAGTGCTAATGGAGAAGTATAAAAATGTTCTTTAAGTCTCCCCATCTTTTTTAACAAGTCCGATTGCATGGTAATCCCGTGTTTACTGACATCAATGTGAATTTCTTTGTGCTTTTACCAAAAAGAATATCCCTTGCCAAACCGTTCCAACTCCTTCAGTATACCTATATAATGGGGAAGGCCTCTCTACGCGGATATTCTATCTGTAATTGTAAAGTACATACTTTCGCTTTTGGTATTGACTATCTGGGTGAGCTTTACCATCAAAAACACGATGTTTATGTGATGTCACCGTAATGGTTTGAAGATGGTCACGTTTCAAAAGGTCTCAACTCCGAAACTGTAGCCACCATGGGACATTTTGACTTACCGTCTAAACTTCTTTTTTTATTTACCCATCTTTTTTTCGGAATTGGTATGAAATGAACTCATATAATGGTTACACATTTTAAGAAAAATAAGGGCAAGGATTACTTTTACCATTTCCCCAAAAAGTACTTGGTTGGAAGGATTTTGTAGAAAGCTTATTCAGGGAGTTTGAACTATTTCCAAAAAGAATCACTTATAAACTTTAGGCCCACGGGTAAGGACTCACGCCAATACGGCCAGGTATGTGCACCATCACGGACCCTGTACTCGTGAGGTATCTGCCTAACTACAAGCTCCTTGTGCAGCTGGGCATTTCCGAGCGTAAGAAAATCGTCATCCCCACAATCAAAATATATTTTTACTGTTTTTAGTAGTTCCGGGTCCTTGTTTTTTACCCATTGAAGCACATCATATTCTTTATAGCTTTTATTTAGTCTATTTTTTCCTTTTGTGCCCACCATATCGGGCATAGCTATAGAGATATATCCATCCATGGATTCTTGGTCCGAAGAAGTAACGGATTCCTCGGTAAATATGGCAGAGCTATAGGCGGCACAGGCTCCAAAATATTGATCATATTTTAATGCCAATCGCAAGGCTCCTGCCCCGCCCATGGAAAGGCCGCTGATACCTGTATATCGCTTTGTTTTACGAACACGGTAATTGCTTTGGATATAAGGGAGCAATTCTTTCATGAACATATCCTCATATGGATAGGTGCCATCCGTTCTGTTCATATAGAGCCGGTCATCCCCATCTGGCATTACAATCACCATTTTCTGGATATTTCCCTGCTCGATCTCACGATCGACTATTCGTTGCATTCCCCCCGATTCAATCCAACTTGTTTCATCACCGGTATAACCGTTTAAAAGATAAACTACGGGGTAATGACGTTCGGAATAGTCATAGCCATCTGGCAAATAAATGGAATACTTGACCTCTGTTTTTAAAAGATCACTCTTCATAACTTGGCTTTCCAAGATTTTACTTTGACCTAATAGTGCAGTATGGATGGCCAGCCAAAAAAGTAGCATTGCATATGTTTTCATAACTATGGATATCCTTAATTGATTAGGGTATATAGACCACTATTCATTGTAAACGTCCGATGGTCTGCAAAAAACACTGATGTAAGATAACAAAAAGCGATAAATAATGGACATGAACTAGTAGATCCTTTGTTGATAAAACGTACTGGTACCATGGGCAAAATATGCAGGGAACACTTGGTTCACTATTCCTTTTATAATGTCGCAAATCGATCTACAGGGGTGAAATGTGCAAAAGCGCGCACCTAAGTTCGTGGGAACTGTTGACGATGGTTAATACCGATTACAAATATTTTTTACAATCTATTCAGGCCGAATTCCAAGGTAGTTTTGTCAATTTCTTAAACGGGTATAGGACCGAAGCGGGCAAACGACCAATACTGGATGTGAGCCGCTCCATGGAAGTTGCTTGTTCGACGCAGGTGCCCACTACTGAATCGGCAAAGAGACCATAGCTTTTTTACATTAAAGTCAAAAAAATAATCAGGTTTAAAGATTTTTTTATAATTTGTTAACGTTTTTTGGAAATAATATTATTGGTTTTTACACATGCTATTGTGAAATGCCCATTCCTTTAGATTGGATAAATCTTTCCATACAAAGGGATTGTCTCTTCTTCATAAGGCACATTTTTCGTTTATGATTTAAGCTGATCGAGAATATCGATGTAAATGTCTTAGGTTATGAAACAAAGCGTTCTGTGCAAACAGTAAGAATTCGATTCCACCGAAACCTTACCAGTACAGGAGCGCTTAAAAGAAAGGCGAAAAAATGGATCGACATAGCTTTACCAAAGAATCCTATCTATTGGAGCACTTAAAAAGAGGCTCTACGGCTGCCTATGAGCATCTATTTACACTATACCATAAAGAACTCTGTAATTATCTGTCGGCAATTACCGGAAACCCCAAGGTTGCCGAAGATATTGCCCAACAAACCTTTATCAAGATATGGGACAATCGCGAGAAGTTACAGGTCGAGGATAACAAACTTAAGCGATACCTATTTAAAGTGGCCTATAACCTTTTCATCGATGTACAACGAAAGAGAAAAAAGGAATTTAAGCTGCTCGAGAAATTAAAACAGGAGGCTTATCTCGACCTCACCGATGTGGATACTTCCCTTTTCGAAGAAAGGCTCAGGAAAGTTGAAAAGGAAATCGACAACCTCCCTGAACAGTGCAAGAAAGTGTTCATCCTAAGTAAGCGAGAGGGGCTTAAGTACCGAGAAATCTCCGAACAACTTCAAATTTCCATAAAGACCGTGGAAGTACATATGGCCAAAGCCATGAAGCGGCTTAGGGCCCAGCTCACCAGTTTACTCTAATTTTCACCATTCCATTATTGCTTTATCGTGGTTGGATTTCCACAATAAGTGGGTTATATATGTACTTTCTCCATTTAAAATGTTAAAATTTTAGGTTTCTATAAGGGTTTTTTGAAAAAGTTACGTCTCTTGATAAAGTGACAAAATACATCAAATGACCAAACTTGATATTAGAAGAATCATCACTAGGTATATCAACCAAGAGGCTTCCCAGGAAGAATTGGCCATTTTATATGAATGGGTAAAGAAAGGAAACAACAAAGAAGTCTTTAAAAAGTTGGTACAAGCCGACTATCTGGTCAATTACGAGGATAGGCCATGGGATACCGAGGTGGCCTTTGAGCAGTTCCTGCATACCATTAAGAGCAAGGAAAATGGAAAGGTGAAAGGCCTTTACAGCCGTCCTTACCTCTGGAAATATGCTGCAATTGCGGTTATTTTCTTGGGGTCCTCATTATACTTTCTTCTAAATCAGCAACTATTTGAAAAGGTTCCTCTGAATGTAGGTCCCGACCAGATTACCTTGGAACTGGACAATGGAGAGGTACTGGTCTTGAAACCATCATCAAACAATACCGTTAAAAGCAAAAATGGAACTACGGAGGTCTCAGTGATCAACGGGGTGTTGACACAAAGGGACAACGGAAAAACCAGTGGGTCTACACGCAAAAACACTTTAAGTGTACCCATAGGTGAGCGTCTATCGGTAACACTGGACGATGGTTCCGTTGTAATGCTCAATGCGGGCTCGACCATGACATACCCATCAAGTTTTGAAGGTGCTGACCGGAGAGAGGTGCTTGTAACAGGAGAAGCCTATTTCGAGGTGGCCAAGAACCCGAATAAACCATTTATTGTACGGACCTCCAAAATGTATACCCAGGTCTATGGTACAGTTTTCAATGTTTCGGCCTACCCAGAAGATGAAATCAATGAGGTGGTCTTGGTTGAAGGTTCAGTTGGGGTAGGAACACTTTTCAGGGAGTCGCTGGAAGGAGAGCAAATGCTCAAACCTTCCCAAAAGGCCTCCAGTAATCCAAGGGAAGGCAACGAATTTCTTATCGAAGATGTCGATGTTTCCCCCTACATCTCATGGACCAAGGGAATCCTTGTTTTTGAGAACGAGCCCATGGGCAAAATCATCAAAAGGTTGGAACGACATTACGGCATCCAGATAGACAATAGATTTGAACAGCTTGAAGAAAGACGTTTTACGGGTATGTTCGATGAAGAAAATATTGATCGCGTCCTTAGAACCATACAGGCGCATACCCAATTTAGTTATTACCTAAAAAATGAAATGATAATAATAAATGAACCTCATAAACAATAGTGCCTATGAAGTAAAAACCAATAACCAAAAAACAATTACTAACTAACTACACTAATTCAATTATGAAAAAAACCATAACTAAAGGTGCATCATGCCCAAAATTGGGCAAAAACATGCTGTACGGCCTATTTCTGATCCTCTTTTTTGGTCAGGTCAATGCAGCTTCCTGTGCACAGTACGACAAGGTGGACAAAAGCTTTTTCGATACCAAACTGAGCGAAGTTTTTGAGACCGTCACCCAAACAACAGGGTACAAGTTTTTTTATGAGGCTTCGGAGGTGGACCTGGACCGAAAAGTTACCGTTCTTGGTAAAAATCGCTGTGTAGCCGACTTTTTTGAGGAGGTTTTTAAGGGTACAGACCTTACTTTTAAGATCATTGCAAGGCAGATAGTCATTAAGAAAAAGACTGAATCCTTGCCCAACTTGGTCCCACAACGAAAGGTTGAACAGGATAACCCACAATCCACCTTGACCGGTCTGGTGTTGGATGAGTCCGGGATTCCTTTGGCAGGCGCCAGTATTATTGCAAAAGGAACCACTGTAGGTGTTACTACCGATTTTGATGGTAATTTTGAAATTAACTTGCCCTCGGGAGTGACAGTGATCCAGGTCTCCTACATAGGATTTAGGCCTAAAGAGGTGAATGTTGCCGGTCTTACTACGGTAACCGTTACTATGGAAGAAGACGCTGCCTCATTGGATGAGGTGGTCGTTGTCGGTTACGGTACTTTGGCAAAAAAGAAAGTTACCGGGTCAGTAATCTCCGTCAGTTCCGAGACCATTACCGAGGTTCCGGCCCTTACTCCAGAAGCCGCACTCATTGGTCAGGTGACCGGTGTTCAAGTACAGGAGGTGTCGGGTGAGCCCGGCGCCGCTCCCAATATCAGGGTACGGGGTTCAGGTTCCATTTCGGCGGGAAATGACCCACTATTTGTTGTGGACGGGATTCCTATTTCACGGAACCTTACCTCCTCCAGCCAATTGGGTGGGGTGTCAAACAGGCGATCGGCCTTTCAGCCACCAACGATCAATCCACTGGCCACGCTAAACCCTAACGATATTGAATCCATTCAGGTCTTGAAAGATGCCAGTGCCGCTGCTATCTATGGCTCTAGGGGTGGCAATGGGGTTTTATTGATTACCACCAAAAAAGGTTCTAATGGAGATGAAGGGGTGTTTTCCTTTGATTCATTCTTAAGCCTCCAATCTGTGGCCAATAAGCTTGATCTAATGAACGCACCGGAGTTGATCGATTTTACAAGGGATGCCAGGAACAACGCCTATCTTCAGTCGGTGGACGGAGCGTCCATAGATGACCCCATTGGTCCTGGCGACAGAGGTAACACCAATTACGAAATGCCTGAATCTTTTATCAACTGGGATGGCACGGATACAGATTGGCAAGATTTACTTTTTAAAACAGGTATTGTACAGAGTTATAATTTTTCCTATGCCTCACCGATACGAAACAAGACCAGTTTTTATCTTTCCTCGGGATATTTTTCACAAACAGGAATTATTGATAAGGCCAAGTTTGAGCGTTATACAGTTTTGCTTAATCTCAATTCCCAATTGACAGAAAAATTGAACTTGGATGTGCGTTTGGCCCCAACAGTGACCGAAAATCAAAGGGTACCGGCATCTGCACCTTATTTTGCAACCCCTCCAGGAATCGTTTATTCCGGTATCGTACACTCGCCAACCGTAAGCCCTTACAATCCAGATGGTACGATCAATCAATTGAACAATCAATCGTATTTGGGCGGTGGTACCACAACGGCTAGTAACCCTTTGGCTATCATAGAGGCTGTGGATGACCAGATATTCCAATTCCAGACAAGGGGAACCCTTGGATTGACCTATGACATCCTACCGGAATTGAGTTTTAAAACGTTTGGGGGTGTTTATATCAATCTCTTCAACCAAGACTTTTACCGGGCAAGCTCCCTATTGTTCCGAAATTCAGCGGATGGTAACCCATACGGTCAAGCGTCCTCTTCCACAGAGACCAATTGGCTCTGGGAAAACACCTTGAATTTTAAAAAGGAATATGGGGATCATTATGTCGATGCGGTACTCGGTTATACCGCTCAAAAGGATAACCTGACCTTAAAACAGGTACTTGCCAATAATTACCCGGATGATTTGGTCCCGACCATTAGTGGGGGGCAGGTATTTGGCGGAACCTCTATACAGGAACAGTGGTCCTTGTTGTCTGCCCTTTTTAGGGTGAATTATAGCTACAAGGACAAATACTTGTTCACTGGAACGATTCGTTCAGATAAGTCCTCACGATTTGGTAAAAACAATCAGACCGGCTACTTCCCATCCTTTTCTGTAGGTTGGCGATTGAACGAGGAGACATTTTTAAGGGATTCAGAATCCATATCTGAGTTAAAGCTCCGCCTTAGCTGGGGTCAGACTGGAAACTTTGAGATTCCCAACTACGGTGCCGTAGGGCTTCTTGCGCCTCAAAACTATAATCTCGGGGGCAACCAGATCAATGGACTGGTACAAAGCACCATACCCAATCCTAACTTGACCTGGGAAAAATCCGAGCAGATCAATGCAGGTATCGAATTGGGCTTGTTCAATAACAGGGTCTTCGTTTTGGCGGACTATTATGATACGCGCACAAAGGATTTATTGTTGAATGTGGCCATTTCTTCCGTATCTGGATTTGAGACCAACTTGAGAAATCTGGGAGAAGTAAAAAACTCAGGTTTTGAAATCGCCCTGAGCACCAAGAATTTTGTAGGCGACTTTACTTGGAATACGGATGTCAATTTTGCAACCAATAAAAATGAAGTACTGTCATTGAATGTAGACAATGAGCCCATATTCTCTTCCGGAAGTGCAGGCGTAAGGCACGTCACCCAGGTAGGGGATCCTATCGGCAGTTATTATGGATATGTGGTAGATGGTATCTATCAGTCGCAAGAGGAAATCGCCAATGCACCGGTCGATACCCAAGCTCCCGATCCAGCACCGGGTGACTTTAGGTTCAAGGATATCAACGGGGATGGACAGATCACCCCGGACGACAGGACCGTTACCGGTAGTTATTTCCCTGATTTTATTTGGGGTATCAACAATCGACTGACTTTCAAAAACATTGATTTTAGCTTTTTGATTCAAGGAACGGAGGGCAATGAAATATTGAACCTGACCTCCCGGCACATGAAGAACGGAGAGGCCAATTTCAATTCCTACGCAGTTTTCAACGAACGTTGGAGATCCCCTTCCGACCCGGGGAACGGGTCCATTCCCAGGGCGGATAGATTGTCCGGGAACCATGGGAACAATAACAGGCCCTCTTCTTTTCAAGTTGAGGATGGGTCTTACGTACGTTTGCGTAACGTGACCCTGGGTTATACGCTGCCAACGGATAATTTTTTTGGAAGTAAGATCCAGAGACTTAGGTTCTATGTTACCGCCACCAACCTCTTTACCATAACCGATTATCTTGGCTATAACCCAGAGGTGAGCAGTATTACAACGAACAGTTTGACACCTGGGGAGGACTATGGGGCATTTCCATTGACCAAATCCTTTACCATGGGCGTAAACCTTAAGTTCTAACCTAAAAACCTCAGAAAGATGAAACGAATTTTATATATGATGCTATGTACGGCTTTATTGACCGGGTGTAGTGAAGAATTTACTGATCTTGCCCCAATTTCCAACAGAAATGAGGCAGACTTTTACAATGCCCCGGAAGACTTTGAGGTGGCCATTAATGCCAGCTATGCAGGCCTACAGAGTACGGGTATCTACGGACGGGGTTATTGGACGATGTTCGAGATGCGCAGCGACAATACCGACCAAGGCCCGGATGCCACTGGTTTGGCGAGGCAGTATACTGAAATCAATTCCTTTACGGAGGATGCGCTCAATGAACAGATTACCGCAGCTTGGAGCGAGTCATATCGGGTAATTGCCAACTGCAATGTCATTTTAGATCGTATACCTCCCATCGAATTGGATGCGGAACTCAAAAATAGGATTACAGGGGAAGCCTTGTTCATTCGATCGTTGGTCTATTATCACATGGCCATCGGTTTTGGAAATATTCCGCTGCAACTGACCCCTTTTGTTAGCGGTGATGAATTGGTGCAGGTCGATGAGACCACCATATTGCAACAATTGGTGACAGATTTGACCGAGGCGGAGGCAAACCTTCCCGTTTCCTACTCAGGGAACGAGGTGGGAAAAGCGACCAAAGGCGCTGCCGCAACCTTACTGGCCAAAGTACTGCTGACCTTGGGCAACAATTCGGAAGCGGAAACCGTCTTAAGACGCATTATTGGGAACTATGGCTACGAACTGTTGCCCAATTATGCCGATTTATGGGGCGTTGCCAATGAAAATAATGCCGAGTCGATATTTGAAGTGCAATATATCAGTGGTGGAATTGGCCAAGGAAGCGTTTTCACCAATGATTTTTCACCAAGTACCGATTTGCAGACCGGAGCTGGGTTTGGACGTAACCGTCCTACCATTTCCATGCAAGAGGCCTATGAGGACGGGGACTTGAGATATGAGGTATCCATGGGTGCCACCTATATCAACGCGGAAGGAGAGGTGGTCGAAGCCAGGCATGTCCGAAAATACCAATCCGATTTGGCCATTGAAAACGACTCCGATATCAATTTTGTGGTCTTTCGATATGCTGATGTGCTCCTCATGCTGGCAGAAGCCTTGGGGGAAAGCTCGGAGAGTTACGACCTAATCAACGAGGTAAGGAACAGAGCAGGGCTTCCGGATATCGATGCTTCGACACCAGGGACTTTTCAAGACAAGTTGCTACAGGAAAGAAGGGTAGAGCTCGCTTTTGAGAATCACCGATGGCCCGACCTCAAACGCTTTGGTGCCGTAAATAAGGTCCTAGAGGCAGAGGACTTCATAACGGATACCCGTGAGTACTTCTTTATCCCGCAAAGGGAAATTGACATCAATCCAAACTTTGTACAGAACTAAATAAGCAAAGACATTAAAAACAAGTGCATGTTTTCATTCATTAGGTTAGTTTGATTGATCCCAAACCGTGAATTTCCTACTTATTGCTTTAGGTGAATCACCGAATTAATCGCTTTAAAACATGTCACCGTGATAGTTGTCCCTTGCGGGACGACCAGACCTTGAACTGAAAAATTTTAATGAACCATTTATCCAAAACAACATGAAAAAATTAGTACTGGCCATTTGTCTATGCTTTGCATTTTCAACCATTCAGGCCCAACAAAAAAAAGTATTGAACATTTTAGCCATTGGAGCACATCCGGATGATTGCGACTCCAAATTTGGGGGCACGGCGGCCTTGTTTGCAAAAATGGGCCATAATGTGAAGTTTTTGTCCTTGACCAATGGTGATGCAGGTCATTATGCGATGGGAGGTGGAGTTTTGGCCAAAAAACGCAGGCAAGAGGCCAAGGACGCTGCAAAAGCGTTGGGGATATCCGAGTATGAGGTATTGGACAATCACGATGGCGAATTGTTCCCGACCCTTAATGTGAGATTGGAGGTAATTCGCAGGATTAGGGACTGGGATGCCGATATCGTTTTGGGACTAAGGCCAAACGATTACCACCCAGATCATAGAAATGCCGGTTCGGTAGTACAGGATGCAGCGTACATGAACATTGTACCCAATGTCGCACCCGATACCCCTCCCCTTAAAAAGAACCCGGTGTTTTTGTATATGAGCGATCACTTTAAAAAGCCCTATCCCTTCCAAAAGGATATTGCGGTCATTGTTGATGATGTCATCGATACCAAAGTCAAAGGATTGGCTGCCCACGATTCACAAATGTTCGAATGGTTGCCATGGACAAGGGGAGTAGACGTCTCTACCATACCCACAGAGGAAAAGGCAAGATTGGCTTGGTTAAAGGAGGCTTGGATGAACAGGGCACCTGATGCCAGTACTTTGGAGGCCGTAAAAAAATGGTACCCAGGTGTCGATGTTTCCCAAGTGAAACAAGTGGAGTTCTTTGAAATCTGCGAGTATGGAAAACAGCCGTCGGATGAAGAAATAAAAATGTTGTTTCCCATGTTGGGAACCAAATAATGGTAAAGAAAACCCCAGGTAGCATCCAAAAATAAATAACCAACCCACCACCCATGGATATTAGCAAGCCCAAGACCAAAAGATACGTCCATATTATCGCATTGGTGATGATCGTTTTCTTTGTGATCTCATTTATCACCAATATTCTCAACTCCATCATAGTGGATGTCAAGGATAGTTTTGATCTAAGCCTGACCTTAACAGGCCTATTACCGTTCACTTTCTTTATAGCCTATGGCATCATGTCCATACCGGCGGGCTTTTTATCCGAAAGATATGGTGAGCGATCATTGCTTTCCATTTCATTTTTGGTCATGGGCCTTGCTTCCCTGGGGTTTGCCATTTTCCCCCAATATGCGGTCTTTAGCGTTACGTTATTTGTGTTGGGCTGTTGTATGGCTGTTTTACAGGTCATCATCAATCCAATGCTACGGGTCGCCGGTGGCGAGGAGCATTTTGCGTTCAACTCGGTGTTGGCGCAATTGGTCTTCGGTGCCGCTTCCTTCCTTAGTCCCTATTTGTACAAGTATCTGGTAAGCAAGGACAATACCGATGATACCATAGCCGAAATGCTACGGGGATGGGTGCCAAAAGAGTTTCCTTGGGTTTCCTTGTACATCGTATTTGCGGCCATTTCATTCCTATTGTTTGTTTATGTCTTTTTGACAAAGTATCCCAGATTTGAAAAGACCGAGGAAGAAAGGGCAGGGGATAAGGGCTCTTATTGGGACCTGTTGAAGAACAAATGGACGCTATTGTATTTTCTGGGTATCTTTTGCTATGTGGGAACGGAACAAGGAGTCGGAAACTGGATTTCCCAATTCCTGAACCAATACCATGGCCTTGACCCACAGACCATAGGAGCCGATACCGTTTCCTATTTCTGGGCCATGTTGACCGTAGGTTGTTTACTGGGCCTTTTGCTTCTCAGGTTTATGGATAGCAGAAAACTGCTCATTCTTACAACGGCCATTACCATGCTGTGTTTGATTTTGGCCCTTACCGGAACGGCACAACTGGCGTTGATCGGTTTTCCTGCAGTGGGATTCTTTATATCCGTTATGTATTCCATCATATTTTCTCTGGCACTTAACTCGGTCAAGGAACATCATGGTTCTTTATCCGGTATACTTTGTACGGGCATTGCAGGCGGTGCCGTAATCCCATTTATAGTAGGCGGTTTGGGCGAATTGATGTCCTTGAAATCAGGAATGTTCTTTTTACTGGTTCCCTTGGCCTTTATCCTGACCATAGGATTTTGGGCCAAACCTTTGGTGAACAATAAGACGATACGTTTAAAAAAGGATTAGTGGAAAAGGAAAACAGGACTGTTGTCGGGGTCGATATAGGAGGTACCAAAATTAAATCGGGAAGGGTTATGGGTACGAAAGTGGAACAGACCGGATATTCCATGGTGGTGAAAACGGATCCACTGGAAAACTCCCTATCCAAATTATACGATACCATTGAAGAAGTAATGACGGAGTCCGTGACCGCCATCGGTGTTGGGGTGCCAGCAGTGGTAGACAAAGATTCCGGAGTTGTTTTTGATGTGCAGAACATTCCGTCCTGGAAAACGGTGCCCTTAAAACAACTCTTGGAGGATCGGTTCAACGTACCCGCTTTTTTGAACAACGACGCCAACTGTTTCGCTTTGGGGGAAAAGCATTTCGGAAAAGCAAGGCATTATGCAAACTGTGTTGCCCTTTCCTTGGGAACAGGGCTTGGTATGGGAATCATAATAGAGAATAAATTATATAGCGGAGTTTTATGCGGTGCCGGAGAAGTTGGAATGCTATCCTACAAAGATGGTATTCTGGAAGAATATACGGGCAGTTTCTTTTTTGAAAAGGTCTATGGTACATCAGCAAAAACGCTTTACGGGAGAGCATTGAAAAATGATGCGCAAGCTCTCGCTGCCTTCGCGGAATATGGTGTGCATTTAGGGGAGGCGATAAAGAACATACTGTATTTGTTTGCCCCCGAAGCCATCATTTTAGGAGGCTCCATTAGTAGGGCACATCCATTTTTTACATCTGCAATGGATGGGGCACTCAAAACATTCGCATACCAAAAGCAATTAGAAAATTTTAAAATAGAAATCTCGGATTTGGTGGACACGCCCATCTTGGGGGCTGCCGCACTTTGTCTTTAAAAATTAACCTTACTGAACATGAGAATATTACTATCAGTAATTCTGGTAAGCTTGTTACTTCAATCCTGTACCCAACCAAAGGCGACAGGAAACCAGCTAGCCATTACCGTTGAAAACAACATAAAAGGGGCGCCCATTACCTTAGGGATACCTTTTCCGAAAGGAGCATTAAATTCAGTGGACCATATTCGTTTACTGACATCCGATGGTATGGAAATCCCTTGCCAGACCACAGAGGTAAGTACCTGGGACCCTATCGATGATAGCATTAAATGGGTATGGGTATTTTTCTTCTCCGAAGAAACAACGGATTATGTATTGGAGTATGGCAAAGGAGTGGTCCCAATGGGGCCTAAGGAAAAAATCATATCGGCCAACAATATGCGGCCAGGTGGTGGGATCGAAGTAAATACCGGGGAGATATCCTTCACTATCGATAAAAAGGGTGACGGGTTTTTGGACAAGGTATTTTTGGATTCCGACAACGATGGTAAGTATTCGGAAAAAGAGCTGATCGCATCTTCCCCTGGAAGTCATAGGGGATCCTTCTTCGATTTGCTCGATGATGCCGGAGTTGATACATCCAAAGCATTTATCCATGAAGTATTCCGGGAGAAAGGATCAGGCCCCATGCATTCCATTTTTAGAATAGAGGGGACATATACCTATAGTAGGGAAGATAACAACATTTCCCCTTTTACCATTTGGTTGCATACCTACGCAGGAAAAAGCTACATAAAAGTATTGCATACCATGACCTATACGGGGATTCCCGATAAACACAAAATTCAGGAAGGGGAGCATGCTAATATTGCGACCCAAAATAAAAAAATCATTTCGGAGAACACAGCGGACGATCCGGGTTGGATGCAGCCCAACGATCAAATAGCTGGGATTGGCCTCCAACTTAAATACCATCTTGACGATAATTCATTGGTTTCCATGCCATTGCAACAGGGTTCATGGAAGAAGGATAAAGCACCAACCGCCTTGCAAGAAGTTAGTCTTGATGATTCCTCCGTTCAATTACTGCAAAAGGGACCGGCTAAAAAAAGTCCACCGACCTTGAGGGATGTCTATCTCAACCAATTGGACGAAAACAGTGATGGGAACATCAACAATGACAAGGAATTCCAAGCAACCGTTACCCTTGGAGAAGACGATGTGGCCACGTCACAAAGGGCCAAAGGTTGGTTGAACGTGACCGATGGAAAAAGGGGGATCGGCGTAGGAATCCGAAACTTTATGAAAGAATATCCCAAAGGGATAAAATTAGACCCGGTCAACCATATACTTTTGGGAAGCATTTGGCCAGAGGAGAACGGACCGATGAGTTTTGAAAGGCACCACACTGCAATGGACGGCGGCATGTTGTCCAATTTTGCCCAAGGGATAACCAAAACGACCGAATTCATTTATTATTTCCACGATAACAAGAGCGATGTTGCCGAAACTATGGATTATGTTGTGGAAAGTCCTGTTGCGCATGCTGCACCGGAATGGTACACCAATTCCAAAGTGTACGGTAACATGGCACCGGCCTCTTCCGAGCATACCGAGTTCGAAAATGCACTTCAATATCGATATCAATGGTGGGCCTACAACCAAAAGAACCAACCCTGGTATGGCATGTTCAACTATGGTGATGGAAAGACCTATTATTATAACGGACATTGGGTACAGTGGACCAACAATGAGCCCACCGTTGATTTTATGCTCTGGACCAATTTTATGCGTACGGGAGATCCACAATATTTTGAGATGGCCCAGGCCATGAGCAGACATACCATGGATGTGGACAATGTACACTGGCCCAAAAAACGAACGTATTATGGTCAGATCAACGATGCCATAGACTTTTGGGATTTCAAGGACGAGCCGGAATCCACACCCTACCTGGGAATTGGAAGGAGACATGCCGCAGAACATTGGTATTCCTTATTGAGCGCGCACGTTTGGATCCAGGGTTGGATTGCGGACTACTATCTAACAGGCGACCATAGGGCTTTGGAAGTAGCTAAAATGACCGGTGATACCTATATCAACCGTATATGGGGCGAGCATGATCTACGGGGTAGAAGATTGTATTTGTCCGTACTTAATATGGTGGAGTTATACGATGCCACCAAATTGCAGAAATATAAGGATGAACTGGACGATAGGGTACGATTGATACTTGAATTCCAAGAGCGTCAAGGAGGAAACCTGGTGTTGGATAGATATGGTTATTCCCAGCCCTATGTGGCACAGGGACTTTATAAGTATCAACAGATCACCGGGGATGAAGAAGTGCGCAAAGCCTTGTTGAGGCACGCAAGATGGGTTCGCGATGTGCCACCGTTGAACCACGAGATGGAATCTTATTTAGCAACCATATCTCCATTGTTGTTAGGATATGAGTTTAGTGGCGAAAAGAGCTATCTGGACGAAGCCTTGGCGAGGGCAGAAATGCTCAAGGTAGGTGAGTTGCCAAAATCACCGGATGACTATAAAACATCTGAAGAATATAGCAAGGACCTTTTGGGAATATCCAATCTGCCCATGAGCAAGGGGCGCTTCACGAATTGGCAGACCAATCAAGGACTCCGGGTATTTGGTTGGACACATGGCTACAATATTCCATACCTGCTCTATTGGATGGATGAGGCCAATATCAAGTAAAACGTGTAATCTTCGGAAAAGGGATGGCCAAACCTTCGGGAGCCGTCCCTTTTTTATGCCAAATTGGAATGACTGGATATGAGCTATAAAAGACTGGGCTTGGTATTGGGACCGTTGCTCTTCGTATTGGTAAGGTGCTGTTTTGAGCCCCAAGGCCTTTCCCATGAGGGACGTGACGTGCTGGCGGCTACCCTTTGGATCGCTGTTTGGTGGGTGTTTGAGGTCATCCCGATTGCGGTTACCGCTTTGTTGCCCATCGTTCTGTTTCCCCTTATGGATACCCTTCCATTGGGGGATACCACCGCAAGCTATGGCCATAAGTATGTGTTCCTGTACATGGGAGGTTTTATATTGGCCATGGCCATCGAAAAATGGAACCTCCACAAAAGAATAGCGTTGCATATCATAAGGGTCATTGGTACCAATATGTACCGTATTGTGCTGGGCTTTATGGTAGCAACCGCTTTTTTGTCCATGTGGATATCCAATACCGCGACCACGGTAATGGTATTGCCGATGGCCATTTCCATTGTCAAGCAATTAAAGGACAACCCAAATACCCCTGTGGATGAAAACACCGTGTTCAGTAAGTTGTTGATGTTGGCCATCGCTTATGCCGCTTCCATCGGTGGTATTGCCACTTTGATAGGAACGCCACCAAATCTGGTATTCGCGGGATTTGTCCAAAAGGCCTATGGCTGGGATGTGGGGTTTTGGGATTGGATGAAGTTCGGTCTGCCCTTATCATCCATCCTATTGGTATTGGGATGGCTTTATTTGACCCGTGTAGCCTTTCCTTTAAGAAATGCTGTTTTTCCTGGGGGAAAAAGGGAGATCGAGCGATTGTTGAACGAACTGGGCCCTCTGCAAAAGGAAGAAAAAAGAGTGCTCTTGGTTTTTGTGCTCACTGCGCTGTGCTGGATTTTCAGGTCTTTTTTGCTGCAAAGGTTCATTCCACATATTGACGATACGATTATTGCCATAACCTCGGCGGTGCTATTATTTCTGGTACCGGCAAACCAAACAGGGCGTCCGTTGATCAATTGGAAGGAAGCGGTTCGCATACCATGGGGCATCATTTTACTGTTCGGTGGGGGCATGGCTATCGCCAAAGGATTTCAAGATACCGGTCTGGCCTCTTTTCTGGGTGCACAGATGACGTTCTTTGAGGGTCTTCCACTGCTTTTGCTTTTACTTTTGATCATTGCCTCTGTCAACTTTTTGACCGAGGTCACATCAAACTTGGCCACCACAGCCATGTTGCTCCCTGTTTTGGCACCCTTGGCCCTTACCTTGGACATGGACCCACTCATGCTGTTGGTGGCCTGTACCACTGCTGCATCGTGCGCCTTCATGTTGCCCGTGGCAACCCCTCCCAACGCAGTTGTTTTTGGTTCGGGCTATTTGCGCATTCCCGATATGGTACGTGCTGGATTTTTTATGAATTTGCTATCCATCGTCTTGGTTTCGCTGTTCATTTATTGGATGGTCCCCTTGTTAATGGGTCCGTTTTGAAATCAATCGGTGAAGTCTTGCATAGCGTAAAGACCTGACTACATTAACCGGGCATTGTTACCTCGTTCCATGGACCGGTCCGGTGCTACTTCATCCAGATGGGACTTGTATCTGAGCGATGGTCGGCTCCCAAGATATCCTTATAGAGCTCCGGTCTTCGGGCATTTTTATAGCGCCAACCACCGGACAACTGTATTTTGTCTTTTGTGATTTTTGATACGGTTATTTCGTCTTCAAACGACCGTATCTCGGACAGGACCTCGCCATAGGGGTCCAAGATCATAGAGTTCCCATTTTTAAGGTGCTCACCATCATAGCCAATTGGATTCGAGAAGGCATAATAAACACCATTGTCATAGGCCCTGGCAGGTAGCCACCGCATCAACCAGCGCCTTCCTTTAGGGCCATCAAATTCCATGCGAAGGGAAACAGGGTCATTCAAGCGATTGTCCCAGTATTTTTGGTCTACATAGCCCCGGTGTGGCAGGGAGGATGGTGTGCAGCCAGTGACATGTGGGGCAAATATGATCTCTGCTCCCAAAAGACTTGTAGCGCGTACATTTTCAATGACATTGTTATCATAACAAATCAGGATACCACATTTCCAACCCAGTAGGTCGAATACACAATATTGGTTGCCAGCGGACAAGTGTGCATTGATGAACGGATGGATTTTACGGTATTTGGCTACCACCCCTTCGGCCGTAACGCAGACGTAGGTATTGTACAATTTTCCTTCTGCCTTTTCCACCAGACCGGCAAGGATTGGGATGCCCAGTTCAGCTGAGATGGATATGAGTTCCTTTGTGCTTTTACCGTTCGGGATATCTTCTGCCAAACTGTTCAAATCCTCTCGGTCCAGGTCCTTGGTGAAGGTGTATCCGGTCACGCACATTTCATGAAAACTGATTACATCTGCTCCTTTGGCACGGGCCTTTTTGGCAAGTTTGTGGATGATGGAAAGATTATAGGCCTTATCGCCGTCCTTGGGCTCAAATTGTGCTACTGCTATGGTCATGCTATATAAAGGTCGATTTATGTCAATATTTAATTTATGTATACTGCTTTATAGGGTTGTTTTAATCGAGGTTTTAAAATAAGGTTATTTATCCGAACGGCATTGGAACAGGGACACAAATGTGGTGCTATGGCATACCTTTTTTACGCTCAATGGTTGATTTGAAATAATGAACTAAAATAGGGCATTTATCGAAGCATTTGTTTACCTTCATAAAGAAGTAGGCCTCTCTAAGTCGATGTCCCAATTGGATTCGTTGTGGACAATCCATTTGCTTATATGGATATTTTGGCCAAGGTGAAGGTGATAATTGAAATCAGGCTTTGAATGAGCACCATATGGGAATCATTATTGAAAAGTAGCGTAAATGTAATGGAGCTATTTTTCAATACGTGCTGTAACAACCCCAAATGGGGCAGTCATTATCGATCGTTAGCACAGCATTATTTTGAAATGTGATTAGCCCCGCTTCAGCTATATGGGGCTAAACACTTGGTAGTATACATTGGATTCACTACATTAAAGATTAGTTTCAGACAACCTCAATTATGTGCTACGATGTCAATGCCCAGCTTGAAACCCAGCTCAAAAGGACCATGCGGGACGCCGATGAACACGCCATCCGTGAAATCCGGGAAAAAATGGTCAGGGAGACCGACCTGCCACTGTTCCATGTGACAGGTTTCCAACATCCCAAAATGATTATTTATACCAATGAAAACCCTAATGTACCTATAGTGTCCCAATGGGGCTTGGTACCTTTTTGGGCCAAGGATAAAAAGGCGATTTGGAACAAGACGCTCAATGCAAGAGGGGAGACCATTTTTGAGAAGAATTCCTTCAAAACTTCCGCAAAGGACAAGCGATGCCTCATTTATATCGATGGGTTCTATGAACACCACCACCATGGTAAGGCGACCGTTCCTTACTACATCTCTCGAAAGGACCATGAACCCATAGCCTTGGCCGGTCTATGGAACGAGTGGACCGACCCCGAGACCGGGGAAATCCTCAATACTTTTTCCATTGTGACCACCGAAGGCAATCCCATGATGGCTGAGATCCATAACAATCCCAAGATGGAGGGACCGCGTATGCCGGTGATCTTGCCCGATGGATTGGAAGATGAATGGTTGAAACCGTATCGGGACGAACTGGACCAAAAACAGCTGGAAGAGCTATTACGACCGTACCCTGAATCGGAACTGGCGGCCCATACCGTCGGGAAATTGAGGGGCAAGGATGCCGTGGGCAATGTACCCGAGGCCATGGTCCCCGTGGCCTATGACAATGTTAAAACGACCTATTGATGCGGATATACGACTATTTGGCACTGTCCAAGGAAGAGCAATGGGAGACCCTATGGGACGATGCGGTCTATGTGGCTTCCTTCAGATCCATCGACTGTTGTTTTCAACTGTATGCCATGGACCGATTTTTTATCGAATTGGAACTTTGCCCGCAACAAGGTTCCATACTGAACATGGGTGTGTTCGTGCATGGTAAGAAAATGGACAAATATACCGATACGGTCTATCAGGACATTTTGGGTTTTCTATAATCAAGAATTAACTGTTCGGTATATGAAGAACCTAGTGCGCGGTATGGACCTTCCCTATAAATTTGCCCATCGGATCCAGGCTTCCGATGATTTCAATGCACTCTTGCTGCAGCACTACATCCTGTTCAGTGATGGGGCCACTATGGTGGACTATGCCATTAGGGAAAAGGCCCATCTTTGCTCCGGGACCTACGGGGTTGAGGATTATCACGGAAAGGTCAGTGCCTATATCGCATTTCTCGATCGCCTTATCCAAGGCTGACCTCACCTAAAGACCTTCTTTCAATTGCTGTCATCCTGGTTCATTCCAAAAACACATTGGACCAACCGCTTTCCCTGTTATCCAATACCTACACAAGGTAAACGTCGCATCCCGGTATCGGACAAGGGACGGCATAAAGCCCCGGCTGTGGCCATCTCCTGCCCTTGGGCAGGCCTATTTATTCCGTTTCCTCGCCGCTCAACGTGCTGCCTTCCGTTTGTAGACCACTGTAATTATTGTTTAACCTAAAATCACAAAAAGATGTATGTAGACAACTTACAGCAGGATGAGGTATTTGTGCCGGTACAGATCAGACCTCTAAACGAATTGACCGGTATGCCCGTACGAAAGGGCTTGGAACAGGCCGTGGTCAGCAACGGCAAGATCGTGAACATGGTGTCCCAGCGCTACGGGCATATTCCCAACCAACTATTTTTCAAAAAGGCGGAGCAATTGCTCATCGATGCGGGCCTGGAATACTCCCGTCAGAGCATTAACCGCTCGGACCGTAGTTTCAGCGTGGACTTTGTCCTTACCGACACTACCCAGTTCTCGGTAGGGCAAGGTGAGGACGTCATTTTACCGATGCTGCGGTTTACCAATGCCTACGATGGGAGCGAACGTACCGCAGGCCATTTTGGGTTCTACCGAAAAGTCTGTTCCAATGGCCTGCACGTGGCCCGGACGGAAATTGGCTTTTCCATCAAGCACCACAAAAACGCGGTGCAGCTCATCATGCCCGGGCTCCAAGGACTGTTCCGCAGATTCCTCGACAATGAGTTCTACAGTATTTCCGGTAGGTTCCATCAGATGATGACCGTGGAACTGCTGGATACCAAGGATTTTGTCAGGGAAGTGCTGGAGCGGACCCAACTGTTCCGCTATGAGTGCAGCGATACCAATGATGCACCCTCCAAAAAGGCCCGAGAGGTCCTTGAGATCCTTGATGCAGAGGCATTGCAACTGGGCAGTACCCCAAACCTCTGGTTGGGCTATAATGCCTTCAACGCAGTATTGCACAGTAACCTCAAGAAGGGCTTTGCCAAACAGCAACAGTTGGACAGGCAACTGTTCGAGACCGTTTATGAAATGGCCTAACATTCCAAAGGGCCGCTCCGGTGCCTGTCCAAACCGGAGTTTTGCCACCGATTACACTACAACCTTTATAGTATTTCCCCTTATTTACCAACTCAAGATTCAAAACAGAATCGTTTGAACATTAGGTACCCACTATTAGCAAGGCATTCGAGATGTTTGTTTTGGTACAATTTAAGTTCAGGGACAGATTGCTATTGTAGGTACATTTAAAATCAACCGTTTAATGCCGCGCAAAGGTGATGTCTTGCAGCTCAGTCGCTGTTCTTTCAATTTACGAATCCATTCTTTTTTTCATTTGGGAGTCATAAGAGTCCAGCACCTTTCTGATATTCTTATGCTTTTCCAACAATTGACCGGCCAGTTTTTCATCAATATCCAATTCCTCCATTAACATTCTTTTGCCGCGGTCGACCAACTTTTTATTGGACAATTGCATATCCACCATCTTGTTCCCGCGTACCCTGCCCAACTGGATCATAATGGAGGTGGAAATCATGTTCAAGGCAAGCTTTTGTGCTGTACCGGCTTTCATCCGTGTACTGCCGGTGACAAATTCAGGCCCCACGACCAACTCTATGGGATAATCGGATAGCTTAGAAAGGGGCGCATGGGCATTACAGGATATACTTCCTGTCAAAATCGAATGTTCCTTGGACTTTCGTATTCCTCCTATGACATAGGGCGTAGTACCTGAGGCCGCTATTCCCAGCACAATATCCTTTTCGCTGATATTGAATGTTTGAAGGTCTTTCCAAGCTTGATCGAAATCATCTTCAGCGTTTTCCACGGCTTTGCGCAAGGCCTTATCGCCCCCGGCAATAAGACCGATGATCCAATCATCGGACACCCCAAAGGTAGGGGGGCATTCTGAGGCGTCCAAGACACCGAGTCTTCCACTGGTACCTGCGCCAATATAAAAGAGTCTACCCCCTTTTTTCATTTTGGCGACCGCATGATCGACAAATTTCTTTATTTGCGGTATGGCCTTTTCCGTCACCAAAGGAACGCCCTTATCCTCATGGTTGATATTGGTCAACAATTCGAAGGTATCCATCTTTTCGAGACCATCATAATTCGAAGGTTGCTCGGTCATATACTTGTTTTTGCTCATTTCTTTCTTTTAATTAAAATCAATCCCAAAAAAGTTAAGCCCCCGTTGACGGCAATATTGATAAAACCCATATCGAAATCATAGGTGTCCTTGAGAAACAGGCTTAAAAGATAGGTCGCTATGGGAGCTAAAATACATATAATCGGGACCACTTGGTCCTTGATTTTTATAGTGGTAAACATCCCAAAAACATAGAGGCCCAGTAAAGGACCATAGGTATATCCGGCCACATTGAAGATCAAGGAAATTACATCGCCCCTGCTACTTGAAAATAGCATGATGATCCCAAAAACCAGTATTGAAAAGCCAAACAATACGATGTTCTTTATTCGTTTGGGATTTTTAACGGTTTTGTTTGAGATATCCAAGAAATCGTAGGTGAAGGACGTGGTCAGTGCCGTCAAGGCGGAATCGACACTTGAAAAAGAAGCTGCAATGATACCTAACAAAAAAAAGATTCCGGCCATAGGGTTTAAATGGTTCAAAGCAATATTCGGGAATAGTGTATCCGTGTCCAATAGCGTGCCGTTTGCAGCAACGGGTAACTCCAATCTTATATGTTCGGCATAGATGTACAGTAAAATGCCCAGCCCCATAAACAGAAACTGGGTTACGGCCAATATGGAACTATAGCTCAGTGTATTTTTTTGTGCCTCCCATACATTTCTGCAGCTTAGGGTCTTTTGCATCATATTCTGGTCCAATCCGATCATCGCTATCGCTACCAATATCCCTGCAATGAACTGTTTGAAAAAGTTATTGTCCGACTTGGGTTCCCAGTTGAAAACATCAAAATAGGGATGATTGACCATCTCATTTATCGATGCTGTAAGTGTGAGGTTCAATGAAGTAATTACATAGTAACAAGTGATCAAGGCACCTAAGATCAAAAAGATGGTTTGAAGGGTATCCGTCCAAACAATGGTTTTGATGCCGGACTTATAGGAATACAGCCAAACCATCAACAAAATGACGATAACGGTGATTGGAAACGGGCTTCCTATCTTTTCAAAAAACACAAATTGAAGGATTTTCGCTGCCAACAATAACCGCAGCGAAGTACCAAAGGACTGGGAAATCAGAAAAAACAATGAACCTGTTTTATAGGCCCTATTGCCAAACCGTTCCCGTAAATAGGAATAAATGGATACCAACCTTAGCCGATAGTACAACGGGATGAGCACAAAAGTGATAAAGAGATACCCAACGACATTACCCAGTATGAATTGGAAGAAGTGGAAATTATTATTTCCCACCATCCCGGGCAACGACACATAGGTTACGCCCGAAAGTCCGGCACCTATCATACCAAAGGCGACCAAAAACCAAGGGGATTGACGGTCCCCGGTAAAGTAGGTCTCATCGCCACTGTGTCTGGAAGTAACATATGAAATGGCCATGAGTACCAGAAAATAACACAGAATAACGAAAAAGATCAGGGTAAGGTCCAACTAAAACGGTTTTTGTGGTTCAACGATAAGCTACTGGCTATTTCGGTTCGTAAATGATGCCGGAGGAGGAATCCTTGGATGCTCCTGTAACGGAGCCCAACACATTGGTTTCATGTACCATTTTTAGCACGCCCATTAATGCAAATACCAGGGCTTCCTTGAAGGCTATGATTTCCTCAGGCGGGATGACCAATTTCACCTTCGCCCCTAACTGCTCCTGCAGGACCCTCATCAAATAGCTGTTTATTGCACCTCCACCGGTGACCAGCATACCGGCCTCCCTTTTGGAGCAGTTTGAATTGACCTGTACAGCGATCTGTTCGGATATGTGATGGATACAGGTGTGCAACAAATCCGCTGTATCATTATCATAGTTATCCAAAATAGGGACTACTTGCTCCATGAACCATTCAAATCCAGTTGATTTAGGAAAGGGTTGCCGATAATATGCTAGCGCGTTCAAATCCCTTAACAGTTCCGGAATGAGTGTTCCTTTTTGCGCCAGTTGTCCTCCATCGTCATAAGGTAATCCGATCTTCGCAGTGATGTGATTCAATACCATGTTCGCGAGACCAATATCGTAAGCAATGCGATGGCCCTTGTGCTCAAAAGAGATATTGCTGATTCCTCCCAAGTTCAGGCAGAAGTCGTATGCATGGAAGAAGTGGCTATCCCCTATGGGGACCAGGGGAGCGCCTTGGCCTCCCAAGGAGATATCCTTATTCCTGAAATCACAAATAACTTTATGCCCAGCGGTATTGGCGAGATACTGTCCAGAGCCCAACTGATGGGTAAAGCCAAGTTCGGGTCGGTGATGGCTGGTATGACCATGATTCGCAATAAAGTCTACTTCAATTCCCTCACTTTGAATAAAATCCTTTACCCTTTCACCCAGCCAAATACCATATTTCACATCAAAAGCCAGAAGTTCACTGGCAGTTAGATATATGGATTTCCTAAGCTGTTCTTTCAATCCATTGTCATACGGTATGCCTTTGGTCTTCTTTATCTCAAAATCCCACTTGTCTCCCGTCCTCCAGATATGACAATAAGCGATATCCAAGCCATCCAAGGAGGTTCCCGACATTAAACCAATTACCTTAAATATCTTCATGTCAGTTGATTTTCAATATCAGGGAAATCGGTTTGCCCTCCGAATTCAAAACTTCTTTGATGCTGTTCAGCTGTAGGGATGATTCCCCAATAATGTTGACCCAATCCTCAAAAGTCCGCGCATACCACTCGTGGCCGTCCCTAAAATTACCGGGTAGCCCCTTCCATGAATCGGAAATCAGTTGACTTTTATAGTCCAGTCCATTGTCGAACATAAAAAAGGGATGCAGCGTTTGGATCACGATCTTGCCTCCTGTATGCAACTGATTTTTTGTGGCACGTAACAGATTGGCAAGACCCTCTTTTTGATAGAGACAAAAGTTAAATACGGCGATATCGAAGGGAGCTTCTGGAATGGGTTTTCCCTCCATGAGCTCTTCATAGGACATTTGATAATAGGATTCAGGCCCTTTCGATCGGGCTGCAACCAATAGCGGTTCGATGGCATCCATACCCACCGCGTTTTTTCCCATTTCCGTTATGGACCTTGTAAGCCACCCCTCTCCACAGCCTATATCGATTACCTTATCCCCAGCAAGGCTCTTTAGTTCTCCAACAATGGCCTTATTGGTAAATCTCCTTGAGCCGATTTCATCGTTGGCAATGACTTTAATCCACTCTTCGGCGTTTTTGTTCCAAGAGTCTATAATCCTTTGGTTCATCATATCATTCAATTCTATTACTAATCAAGTGTAAACTACGACTGTACATAAAAGGCCTACAACATAACAGAGGTTGTAGGCCTAGTAAACTAAAACTAACTCAAACCGCTACATTATACGTATTTATATACTCGGGTCATCCGGGGTATTCGGATTACTGTTTCTCTCCAGATCGGGATACGGATAGAAGTTGCGGTTTCTTTCTTCCGTGTAGATCATTGATGTCCCACTGGGTTCCGGTCTACCGAATCTCCTGCTGTCTTCCAAGCTCATACCTGTCAAGAAGAGCTCTGCTCTTCGATTTTTATATACTTCCATCAAAATGGCCTCTGATGTTGACGCACCGGCATAAGGGCCTACATTGGCATTGATTCCGAAAGGATCGTCGGTATCGGTAAGCACTTCGTTCAAGGCGGCCACGGCAGCACCAAGGTCAGGACCAGACTTTCTGATATTTGCCTCCGCCACTATCAAATTCATCTCATCCGGAATGTACACCGGTATGGAACCCGTATTTACGTTGAAAAAGCCCGCTAAGTCCTCAATCGGCAATCCGTTTTGATTGGTTTCGTCCAAGGGTACCAAATAGAAAGCGGTACGCCCATCGGCAGGATCGAAGACAAATTCGGACGGGAGGCCAAAATTATCCCTTGGCTTAAAGTTGGGTGCATTGTTCAGAAAGACACGGCTCCAAATGGGATTCAAATTGATGGCATCATACTCAAACGTGGACGTGCTTGTAAGGTCCACGCTGTTTGCAGCGGTTATTGCGGCTTCATAATTTCCCGCGAACAGATTGTATCGGGCGAGCAACGCATTGATGGCGTTGCGGACATCGATATTCCCCAAGGTTACGGCATTGATGAATTCCTGTGAAACGGGATTCTCATCGATGGCACTTTTTGCTTCGTTCAACAAAGTAATCGCCGTTTCATAGCCAGTGGCCCTTGGGACAAATTCAGCCTGATTATCCGTATTGGAGACAACGATGACCTGTTCAAAATTCTGGGCCAGATTGCCAATGGCCAAAGCCTTGAACAGTTTGGCATGCGCTATAAGGCCGCTCTGTGTTCCTGCCTCCAGTTCAATGGTTCCTGCATTGGCCTCGATATCCTCGGCTATCTTTATGATGCGCAGCATGGAAGACCATAAGCCCTGCACATTGGAATTGAAATTGGGCAAGCTTGTCCCGCCATCCTCAAGTTCGATCATATTCTGGAAGGTGGTCGTAATACCGCCTTCCCGCGTTGTTATCGCAGGGGTTTCCACGGCCCATCGTACCCCCGTGGTCGAGTACAACTGTTGTAGTCCGACGGATGCGGCGAGAATACCTTCACGGGATGAAAAGGTTTCATCTACCGTCGCGGCATTGGGATTGTCGAAATCGGTCTCACAAGAAGCCAATAGTACTATTGACATCAGTGTTAATACGGTGCTGTATATGTTATGTTTTTTCATCGTTGTGCTTTTTTAGAAGTTGACATTTATACCTATTTGATATGTGCGCGGGATAGGTACCCCGGCAAAATCAAATCCTCTAACTCCATTGCTCTGTCCGGCAGAGTTGATTTCAGGGTCCCAACCACTGTAGTCATCCCAAGAAATCAAGTTCCTGCCCACTAGACTGATCTTCAAATTATCGACCCCTTTGAACGGTTCCCTTAGATTATAGCTTAGGGCCAATTCCCGAAGCTTTACAAAGGAACCATCCTCGACAAATTCCTCGAAAATACCTGCCTGTGCACCTCCGAAACCTTTAGGTCGGTTACCCAATAATTCCTGGCCTACATTGAACCCGCCTCCAAAGATGACATTGTCCAACAATCTTCTGTTCCAGTTGAAGACATCGAATCCTTGAACGGCATCGAACTGGACCCTAAAGGAAAAGTCCTTATAGGTAAATTCATTGATCAGGGAACCGAACCATTCCGGGTTGGGATCACCGATCACTTTCGATGTGGAACCATCTTCCGTTACCCCCGTAAAGGGATATCCATTTTCATCCAAGGAAATACTTCCATCGGGATCGCGAGCATAGAACTGTCTGTAGAATACACCCAATGGTTCACCTTCGATGACAAAGTTGGTCGAGAAACTGCCCGCGAGCGCAAACTGCCCTCCACCGGCGACATTGGTAACCGTATTCTCATTCTTGGAGTAGGTGGCGGTAATGTCCCACGAAAAATCCTCTGATTTTATGGGCGAACCTTTTAAAAGGATTTCCAGACCCTTGTTTTCCAAGTTGCCCACATTTTCTATTCGGGAAGCGAAACCGGTCGATGGGGCAAGCTCCCTGGGCAATAATAGGTCCGTGACATCCTGCTTATAATAGGTCGCTTCGATACCCAGTCTATTGTTCAAGAACCCGGCGTCAAAACCAAACTCTATTTCCTCTTGCCGCTCCGGGGCTATATTCAAATCCCCCTGTTGGGTACTTGGAATCAAACTTGGGGAGCCGTTGATGGCAGCTGGATTGAGCAAGGTAAAGCGCTGAAATGCCGTAAGTGCGGTAAGGTTTCCCGCCTGTCCCCAGGAGGCCCTTACTTTAAATGTGCTAAAGGCATCCCCAAAGGTATCTTCCCAGAAGTCTTCCTCGGAAAGGATATAGGACAGACTCGCTTTGGCATAGAGCTGGTTACGCTCGTCCTCGCCAAAAGTAGAGGCACCATCCTGCCGTAACGCTCCGTTGATATAGAGTTTATCCTTATAGCCAAAAGATTGTTGGATAAAGGCACCCCAATACGATATCTGTGATCTGCCCTCTCCTTGGGCCAAGATGCTGCCGCTTTCCGCGGTTTCCACGATGGGCGGAAGTCCGTCGGCGCTGATGCCTATACGGTCAAACTCCTCATACTGCCATGAACCGCCCAAGGTAGTTGTTGATGTGATCGCTTCGTTGATATTGGTTTTATAGGACAGGTTCAGATCACTGTTATATTGAAAATTGTTGATGTCCGATCTTCTGGCAAATCCGTTCCCGTTCGGTGATGTATTGTTGATGGGGATAAATGCCGTAGCGGATTGATTGAAATAATCCAATCCCAAGGTATAGTTGGCGGAAAGCTTCTCGGTGATTTTGGCGTCCAATCCGATACTCGTGATGAAACGGTTGACCTTTTGTCCGAAATCAAAGCGGTTGACCGCCTCCAGTGGGTTGGTCCGTGGAACTAAATTGGAGGTCACGGGGTAAACACCGGATTCATTGGGAAAGGGGTTGATCGAGTTATCGCTGAACACAAAGCCCGTAATGGCCCCGTAAGCCGCATTGATACCGCCGTTGGGAATATCGCTACTTACACTTCGCACGTAATTCAGACCTGCATTTACGGTCAGCCAATCAAAGGCCTTCTGGGTCAAATTGGCCTTAAAGCCGATACGCCGAAAATCCGTGTTCTCTATGATTCCCTCGTTGTCCAAATGGGATGCGGAAAGAAAATAAGAGGTCTTCTCATTGCCCCCATTCATGGAAATATAGTTTTCAACACCGAATCCCGTGCCAAAAAATTCATCCTGATAGTTGTATCGGGTTGCGGGAACTGTCTCCAGGTTATTCCTATCGAACGGATCGACCCATGATAGCGGGACCGTGTTATAATCTATTTCTTTACGAAGTTCATTGACCCTTACATTCGTGGAAAAACTGAACCTTGGTTCCCCGGATCTTCCCTTTTTGGTAAATATTTGTACCACACCATTACTGGCCCTAGAGCCATAAACGGCTGCCGCAGCGGCACCTTTTATGATTTCGATACGCTCGATATCGTTTGGGTTCAAGTCGGCCAATCTGTTCTGTGCATTACCTCCTAGGTCGATCAACTGGTTACTTGAATTGCTAATAATGATTCCATCCACAATATACAAGGGGTCTGAACTTCCCAGAACTGTGCTGGGGCCCCGCAAGCGAATGCTTATCCCTCCAGCAGGATCACCGGAGTTTTGTTGGACCAAGGCACCGGTGACTTTTCCGGATATGGCCTGATCTACGGCAGTGGCACCATTATTCACCAAATCCTCCGACTTGACCGAAGAAATGGAATTCCCCAATGTTCGTTTGTTCACTCCTACCGTAGAACCGGTGACGACGACTTCGTCCAAGCTCAAAAGGTCTTCTTGAAGCATGACGTCCGTTACTATGTTCCCTTCCGAACCTATGGTAATCGGTACCGTTTTGGTGGTATACCCTAGATAGCTTACTTGTAATTGATAGCTTCCGCTGGCCACATTTCCATTGAACGAGTACTTACCGTCAAAGTCGGTTACTCCCCCTATGGTAGTATTCTTGATAAATACGGATGCACCTGGAATCGGTGCCCCATCGCTACTATCGCTAACCGTGCCGCTAAAGGTATAATCCGATGTTTGTGCAAATGCGAAAGCGCTTGCGAACAGCATCAGAAAACAGGTCAGTCTAGATAGCATCTTGTTGTGGTTTAAACTTCGTTTTTCCATTTTACACTGAGTTAATTAATTGATTTCGAGAATTAATGTCATTTTTTGAAAGTTGTACGTTTCCATAAAAGTAACCAAAAAACAATAACTTGCAATATTTTGCAGTTTTATTTTGCAATATCTCGAAATTATAAATTAATTTTCAGTTATATGGCAAAATCCTGCTACATTTAATGCGAATAGTACCAAACCAACCCATACCAACACCATGCTCAAGGAAGAAAGACACCAATTGATATTGAATGAAGTAGCTTTACATAACCGGGTCTTATTGGCCGATATCGCTGAGGTTCTCAATGTTTCGGTCGACACGGTCAGAAGGGACGTGATACAACTGGATACCGAAAAAAAGTTAAAAAAGGTGCACGGTGGAGCCGTTTCCCTGGCTTATGCCAATAATACCGGGGAACAGACCAAGGTTTACGCTATCGAAAAGAAAAGGATCATTGCAAAGAAAGCAGTGCAATTATTGCGCAATGGCAATATCATCATCATCCATGGGGGAACGACCTGTCTGGAATTTGCCAGGAACATTCCCGAAAAAATGAGCCTAACCTGTTTTACATTGAGCTTGCCCATTGCCATAGAATTATGCAAAAAGCCAAAGCTAGAGGTGATTTTCTTGGGGGGCACCATAGCGAAAGAGTCGCAAATTGCATCCGGTGGACAGGCCATCCACAATTTGTCCAAGATTAATGCCGATTACGGTTTTATCGGAACAGGATATGTCGATGCGAATTATGGGCTAACGGAATTTGATTGGGAAAGCGTCCAGGTCAAAAACGCGGTTATACAGGCTTCGAAAAGTACGGTGCTCCTTACCATATCGGAAAAGCTGAACTCCAAGAACCGATATAAAACTTGTGAGATGAGCGATATAACTACGATGATTACGGAATTGGAGCCCACCGCGGACATCTTGGAAGACTTTAGAAATACTGGTGTTGATGTAGTTTGATTAATGGTCTATTGTATGATGAAAGGCTGGAGCTTGGGATTATCGGTTTATATGATTCCATTTGTGCATGTTTCTCAACATTTACGGTATTTAGCTATATCCATGACTTGTTCAAAATAAATACTTTTAAGAATTGGATGTTAGAGGTGGATATGAATATCGTTATTAAGTCGCTATTGATTGTAATGGTCATACCGGGTTCCTTGATGTGTTGGAGATTGTATTCCCTTTTAAGAAAAAGAGATTGATAGCTATTTATATGCTTAGTGTGGTCCTTATAGCTGGTAATCAATTTTATCCTATGATGATTCCTTTGACATCTTTCATTTTTCAACATTTTTATTGGCCTTTTTCGGTGTCCCTTGATTTATTTTCATACAATCTCCCAATTTAAAACCAATAATTTTAAAAAAGGTGTTTACCAACATTTTTTGACCAGTATACTATTCTTGTGTTTTATCATATTTGGATTTTCAAATGTTAATTTCAATTGAAGAACTGCTCAATTTAGGACATTGCATCAAGTTTTAGGAAAAAATTATTAAACAGTTTATTGTAATTTTTCTAAAATAGCACCTCTTAAAGTACTTTTGTCCTCATGGAGATCATACAGCTTATTGCCGCTTTTAATTTTTTGATGGCCACCAGTTTTATATGGTACAACAGACGTAAGCTGGACCCTGCAATCTATGTGTTTTCCTTTTTTTTATTGGGAAAGGGCATCACTTCCCTTAGCAATGGGATGATTACAGGCGAGGTCTTTCCGGAAAATGTATATATATATGGTTCGGGCATACTTTTGAACTCATTTTTGTTTTTTTATGCTCCCTTCCTTTACTTCTTCTCCGTGCATATCGCGAAAGGCGAGGTTCCCTTTAAAAAGTATGGAATTCACTTCGTTCCTTTCATCCTGTTTTCATTGCTCAGTATCGCTGTCGTTTTCTACTTGTTTGTGGATCCTTCCAGTGATGCTTTTGAGAGAATGGTCTATTTCAGGAACACCTTTGAACGTTTGTATTTTCTTCAGGTAATCGGTTATACCTTTGCAGGACTATGGGTACTTAAACAGTACAAGGCTACTTCCAAAAAAAGTAGGGAGGTCTCCAAATGGGTAAAGGTCATATTGACCGTTTTTATGCTGGTGTGGTTGTTGTTTTTGGTAAGTTCGACAGCGCCTTCATACCCTGTGATCGCCAATTTCAGTCTTTTTTTGGGCATGCTTTTGTTGATTGTTTTGGCCAATATTACGCTCTTCATGCTATTTTCCAATCCTGAGTATTTTTATAATACTTTGGTTCCCAAAGTGGTTAAAAGTTATTCCAGCGATGCCGTTACCAGGAAAAAATACGATGATCTGTGCCGTATGGTGCAAAAAAGGGAACTGTACAAAATTCCTGATTTGAAAATAGGGGACTTGTCCGATGCCATTGGGGAATCCGCCCGGAACACCTCGACCATTATCAATACCTATTACGAGGGTAATTACTATGATTTTATAAATGCCTACCGCATCGAGGAGGCAAAGAATCTTTTGGAGAATACCGATGAGGATGTAACCATATTATCGATATTGTACGAAGCGGGATTCAATAGTAAATCCGTTTTTAATACGGTATTCAAGAATATAGTGGGTGAAACACCCTCGTCGTATCGAAAGACCCACCTAGCGGCCAAATATGGGTGAATCCCCTTCTTTTGTTTTACTTGGATCAATAGCTTAATCAAGGGTGACTTTTATGATTTTGTAAAGCATTCTAGAACAGGAGCAGCAAAATCATAGTGGAAAAACGGTGGAGACTGCATGACCACTTTAACGATTCGCTATGAATTGGGATTTAACAATACATCCGTTTTATGCAGCATTCCAAAATATGTTCGCAGGGATACCTGCTTCTTATCCCAAAAAATCATATCATAAAACTTCACCGCTAGCGTATCCTTTTCAACCCTCTCTTCATGGAGCCTCCTGTTAAAGTCTCTTAAAAGTCGGTACTGATTTTTGCATTTGCAGCTATTCGGACGACCCGGCACCCATAAAGCAGTACGTTTGGTTTCAAAATAAACCAATAAAAGCAAACTGTATGAGTCGTTTATCTTCCGTTTGGATTTTTCTGTTCATCTCAATTTTGGGATTGCACTCCATTCATGCCCAAGCACTAAAAAGAAAAGGACTTTTAGGGGTAATGATGCAAACCTTGAACGATAGTATTGCTGCCCAGCACAACCTTAAAGTCAGTTCGGGAGTCCATATTACAGCGGTAATGCCCAATTCCACTTTTTCAAATTTGGGTGTGGAACAGGGCAATGTGCTGACAAAACTAAACGGCAGGTCGATGAACGGTATCCAAGACGTTCTGGATGTTACCGGGCAGTTATACGAAGGCGACCTTGTAGAAGTGGAATATTGGTCAGATGGTAAGAAGCTAAGCAATTCTACCCGTCTTCTTGGAAGGTCGAAGGAGCGCTTTGAAAATGGTATTGTTTCCTATGATGAGGTGGTTTACGAAGGAAATACCTTAAGGAGTATTTTGTGACACCCAAACATACAACGAAGCCACCAGTGGTATATTTTCTTCAGGGCTATACCTGCGGCTCCGTAGAAACGGTATCCGACGACGGCCCAATGAAAAAGTTGCTGCTCGATTGGGTAAATGCAGGTTTTGCAGTGTATAGGGTTGAAAAACCAGGGGTAGGTGACAGTAAAAGCGAGCGGCCATGCTCAGAAATTGGTTTTGAAGAAGAACTGATGGCATTTAAACAGGGGTATGCTGATTTATTGAAAAATCAAACAGTGGACACGGATAATATTTTCATGTTCGGACACTCCATGGGAGGGGTGATAGCTCCACTGTTGGCTGAGGTAAAATCACCAAGGGGGATAATTACCTATGGAACCGTTGGAAAAAATTGGTACGATTATATGGTGGATCTCTATACCATTCAGCCCAAGCATTTTGGGGTTTCTGAAGCACAAATCAAAGAAAACAACAAGGTCAATCTAAAATTCAATGACGATTTGCTGGTCCACAAATTATCAGGAAAGGAAATGTCGGAGAAAAATGAATACGCATCACAATTCAACCTAGAGGACCTTAAAAGGAACCAATACATTGGACGTCATTTCAAATTTTGGCAAGGACTGGTAGATGTAAACATTAAAGAGGCATGGAGCAAGGTAAAAACCAATGTGCTGGCCATGCACGGCGAATTTGACATTCAGGCAATCGATGGGAAAGGTGCACAGCGAATTGTTGATTTGGTCAATAAGCATGGAGGTAAGGGCACCTTTGCGTTGATAGAAAACGCAGATCATGGCTTTGTTAGCTTTGATTCCATGCAACATAATGTCCAGACCCTTTCCAGCGGAAATATGCTATCGTATGCGAGTGAAAACTACAATCCCGAAATAGCTAGGGAAAGCATTGACTGGATGCAAAGCAATCTTAAATGATAGAAAATAAGACCTAAGTTTTTAATGGCTCTTTGCGCACTTTCTTTTCATGTACCGGTAAGTCACAGGAAATTGATTTAAATCTGATCAAAATACAATGGCAAGAAGATCTAGAGTTTTTGAAAAATGGGTGGAGAATGCGGTTCCATGTTATATAAATGAGAAAAAAGAAATTTTTATAAACCGTTACGATGGGTCAACGGCATCTATGGTTCCGTCAAATGGTATGGAAATGGTGTTGGAGATACATGGCTTACGGAATGTATTGGGCGATGAAGGGTGCGACCTGCACTTCTTTCAAACTGGGCTCAATATACAGGTCCTGCCCTTAAGAACATATTGGTTTGATGATGGTCTATATATTTTGAACGCTGCTTTGGAATACGAAGATCCCATCTCCGCAGAATGGGTCGAACAACTAAATGGCACTTTTAATGTGAAGGAAAGAAAACTAAATCTTGAAGGCGATAATGGTAAACTGTCATTAAAGATGTCCGGAAAGATGAAAAATCTCTTTGATATACAAGCGCAACTGAACTTCCATTCCAAAGGAGCGCTTTCAACCGATATTATAGGTGTATTTCTTCATTATTGTACCGATTCTTTAATGACCTTGGAGTGGAAGAAATATAGTTTGACTGTTGACTAATTGAATAATATTAGATAATGAAAATCTATCATCCACTAATTTTTCTGTTCATCCCTTTGTTATATACAACAGGGACTATGGCTGAAGAAGTTTCCACCAAGGAAAACGCTAGATATCATATTAAAAGAACCGCTATAGCAATTAAAATTGACGGTGTAGAAGGTGAAAAGGAAAGGAACAACACACCATTCATAGATAAACTTTACAATCATAACCCAACAGATATAGGTATTTCATTAAACCCATCGGAAATACGTCTGGCATTTGACAATCAAACCCCCTACATATTTGTTAAGAATGATAGTATGCAGGCCATAAGTTTTAATAATGATTTAAAATCATGGCAGTTTGTTTCCAAAATGAATGAAAAGAACAAAGCCCTTGCCGGAAAACTCATAGATGAAATTAAGGGAGAAGCCATCACAATGCCACCCATGGGGGATTGGTTGGTATTAGAAATGGAAAGGGACATCCCAAAAGGCATCATTACCTATTCATTGCTCGAAAGACCGTTAAAGAAAGTAGATAAAGTTCATTTTTTAGGATATCCCTATAACGTCACAGAACCTGTGACCATAAGAGGTTCATTTTTGGGTCTTGCCAAGGATGGCAATTTAAGTAGGGATGTTCCCAAAGGAAAGTACAGCGGATGTAGTGGCGGGCCAGTTTTAGATACAAAAGGCAAGGTGGTGGGGTTGGTTTCCATGGGAAATTTGAACGAAAAGGAGAACATTATGGTTTTTGAACCCGCCCCTTTGGAATATTTCAAAACCGTAATCAAACACTATTCAAAAGAATATGGTAAAACAGAGTTCTATACCAAGCTTACCGGAATTATCTCGCCAAATCTAGAATACTTGGGTAGAGGAAAAGTATCTCAGGAAAAGGCTGTAACATTGAAACTCTACAGGTTCACTTATAATGAAGAAGGGAATCTATTGAATATTCGATATTTCGATAAAAACCGCCCGGATAATAATAGTTACTATGGCACACATGAGGTTAGGTATGCCTATTTAGAAGACCAACTCATTAGGTCTTATTATGATGCAGAAGGTAAAAAAGCTACCACCTACAGACATTATTATTTTGGAAATGACATACACAAAGAAGTTTTTCAATTAGATAAGAATCAAAACAAAACCTCCTTGATTTTAAAGGATTCTTTAGACAACCAAACGGAAAGCGGCATGGGTTCTTATCTATTTAAATTTCAAAAAATTGACAACAAAACATTTATTCAACGGCAGTTCAAGAAGGATGGGACTCCGAATGTACTGACTAGATATTTCCCCTTTCACACCACTAAAATTTCTGTGGACCAAAAGGGTTTTTTACAATCAATTGTAAATGTGGACAATAATGGCGACCCAATTTTGAACATCAATGCGGGATATGCAGCCGTAACCTTTGATTTTGACGAATACGGAAACGAACTCGGATGGTCGTTCCATGATGTTCAAAATAATTTGGCAAACAGAAATAACTATTTGGATATGGATTATGACTTTGCCAAAGTGGTTTACGATTTTAACTGGAAAAACAAAAACCTTGGCCTGTATAATGGTTTTAAGGAATCCTATTTTGATGTGAACAATCAACCCACGGAAAACAATAAAGGGATTCATTCAATTCACTATGAATATGACCAAAATGGAATGTTCATAAAAATGGTCAACTATAATTTGGATGGCAAAAAGGTTGAATCATAATGGTTTATACAATACCTATAAATGCAGTGAAATTCCGTTTTAGACACCAAATGCAAAGTGATAGGATTGGTTTCCTTGGAATGTTTCAACCAAAAGGAAAACAAAATGGTTTTGAGCCTGCTTCGGCCAAACATTTTCAATCAATCATCAAATAAAATTTAAAGACAGCTAAAATAATTTATCATGAAAAGACTTTTTATTGCTTTAGTAGCAACCGTATTAACGCAAAACATAAGTGCGCAATTCCATACCTTGAATATGCCACAAGAAAGCCCTAGGGTACAAGAGATCCAAAGATTGGGCATCACCGAGATTACATTGGATTATGGAAGCCCTGCATTGCGAAATAGAAATGTTTGGAAGGATGTGATACCTCAAGGGGGAGAGCTCATTCCATGGCGGGCTGGTGCCAATATGGCCACCACCCTTACATTCTCTACGGACGTAACGATAGAGGGACAGCCTTTAAAAGCAGGAAAATATGGATTTCACATCATTCCAAAAAATGATTCCTATACCTTGCTATTTGCCCACAATCATGATCAATGGGGCAGTTATTATTTGGATATGGAGAAGGATATAAGCCTGCAGGTAACCGTAAATCCCGAAATATGTGCAATTTCCGAGCAGTTGGATTATGAATTTTTGGACAGGACCGAAAATTCGTTGATCATTGGGTTGGAGTGGGGCGAAAAACGCATTCCATTTAAGGTTGAAGTGGATTTAAATAAAACTGTTGTTGAAAGTTTACGAAGCGAATTACGTGGTATAAATACTTACCATTGGCAAGCTTGGAACGATGCTGCCAAGTGGTGCTTGAACCATAACACCAATCTGGATGAGGCTTTGGAATGGGTCGATAGATCGATCAATGGTGGATATGGCGGTTTTGCAGCCGATAAGAACTTGACCAACCTTTCAACCAAGATACAGTTGTTACAAAAATTAAACAAGGCCCAAGAAATGGAAAACACAATTTCTGAAGCCAAAAATCTGGATGTCACGGCTTATGAAGCCAACGGATTTAGTCAGTTCTTGCTTCAAAACGGATTCTATCAGGATGCCTTGGATTATTGTAATACAGCCTTAAATAAAAGCCCTGACACTTGGTTTCTTCAACTTAATAGAGGTATTGGCCATTACTTCTTAGAGGACAAAAAGGCTTCCTTAAAGGATATTGCCAAAGCAATTAGAGGTGCCCCAAAACAGTTCCATTCAAGATTGAAAGAAATAATGGGCGAAATTGAAAACGGTACCTACGAACTGCCTCAACGATCTTAATTCAAATTTATGAACTATTTGAAGCCCATAACCGGATAGCTGGTTCTTTGTACCTCGGTGATTTCTGTGGCCAGAATCCATCGGAAGTTTACAGGGAAACGTGCGACGCCAATGTAGAAACTATGGATTATCAATAGAATACAAGGTGTTGAGTGTAGATGGTTTTGACTATCAGATTTTTAATATGGATATAATGAAGACTGGTTTTTTATGGATTGTTTTGATACTTCCAATACTGACTTTCTCACAGAAGCAGGATTTTAGAACAATAGAGGAAGAATTTTTGAATGCTTTTGAAGCCATGGACATACCTGATTTGCAAATCAATTATGTGGATTTGCTCCAAGATATTTCCACGGGGAAGGAGCTAATAGAACAAGAAATGTTTTTTCGGGGGATGCTGGAAAAAATCAAAAATATTGATAGTTCCAAACTAACAGATCATCAATGGATCAATTATGAGATCATCAATTATGAAGCCCGTCTAAATCTCAAAAGAATCCGTTTGGAACAAAATTGGAAAGAAGTTGTTTTGGATGATACCAAAAGTATTTACACTATCCCCAACGGAAAACAATGGTATACCTATCTCTTAAAACGTTGGGTGGATGCGGAGGTGAAACCGAAAGAACTGTTCAGTTTTGGATTGGAAGAGATAGAAAAGGTGAAGTCCAATATGAAACGGTTACAGGTAGCTTCAGGATTGTCCGAGGAAAAATTTCAAAAATATTTAGGGGACAAGGCTTTTTATTTTGAAAAGCCGGAAGACATTCAAAAAGCCTTTGAAAAAATCAAGGAAAGGGTAGGTCTACGCTCAAAGGATCTTTTTCCATATGTCCAAGAAATACCAGAGGTCAATATCGCTAGAAGCAGCAACCAAAGTATGGTACAGGTTCCTGCTTATTACAGCAACAATACTTTTTTCTACAATGTTTTTGATGAACCGTTCAATAAAAGGCAATTGGGATGGTTTTATGTCCATGAGGCCGTACCGGGGCACCATTATCAACTGATGGTCAATGATCAAATTGAAAGAACCCCCATACAACAACTTTTTTGGTATCCTGGATATGTCGAAGGCTGGGGTGCATATGTGGAATATTTGGGTAATGAATTGGGAATTTTTGATACCATATATGACGAGTACGGAAAATGGGAATGGGACCTGATCAGGTCTGTTAGGGTTTGTCTTGATATTGCGTTAAACTACTATGGTTGGTCCGATGAAAAGGCACTTGCATTTTGGAAAGAACACATTAAAGACCAAGATGATATTGGTGTTCGGGAAATAAACAGAATGAAACGTTGGCCGGCACAGGTAATTACCTATAAGTACGGGGCAAGCATATTTTTGGGACTTCTCCAAGATGCAAAATTAAACGCTGACTTTGATTTTAAAACCTTTCACCATAAGGTATTGGAGCATGGGGACATACCCATCAGCATTGTCAAAAAAATGATGCAAAAAAGATAAAATTCTTGGTTAAAAACCGGTTATGACAAAGCCAAAGTTTTATCCGTTTTCACGATAATACCAATACGTTGGAAACCTTCTGACAGCTTCAAGGTTTTCTGTAGAATTCCCTTAGGTAGTACTGCCTATTTTTTTAAAACTTCATCAAATGTATCGTCTTTAATACGCTATTCAAGAATATGATAAGGTGAAACATCCTTGTTGTATCGAAACTCCCATTTAGCCTTCAGATATAGGTGATAGGCATCCTGATATGGGTCTTAAATAGGTTCAATTCGGCTACAACCACTCCATATCCAATTTGCGTTATCTTTTACTTTTGGGTTGGCCCGGGACCTTGGATGTTAACTTACGTTAAAGTGTGGTTCTGAATTTTGATTGTACATCAATTCGAACCCATTTGATCCAAATACCTTTTTTCTTCACTACGGGTTCAGGCAGGACCGCCAGGTAGCACGAAGCAGTTTGTGCTGTTGACAGAGATTTTTCTTCAACCAAAAAAAAGGGGTGCGATATGCAACCCTTTTGATTTTCACTTGTCACTGAGTGCGAATATGCCTGATATAGGTTATGAATTAATAGTACATGCATTGGAAACCAATATTCGTTTCAAACACAGAGAACTTATTGAGGGCAGCAAATCTGGAAATCGTGAAGCTCAATATAAATTATACCACCTGTATGTGGGAGCCATGTTCAATATCGGGATGCGCATGTTGTATTCCAGAGAGGACGCGGAAGATGTGGTACAGGAGAGTTTTGTGGATGCTTTTGGCAACCTTGGAAAATTTAAGTACGACAGTAGCTTCGGGTATTGGTTAAAGCGAATAGTCATCCATAATTGTATCAATCATTTAAAAAAACAAAAGGTGGAAACAACACCATTTGAGAATCATGAACTTCACTTACATAAAGTGGAAGACCCCCAGGAAGGGACCATGGATATACAAAAGATCAAAAAGGGAATGGAAATGCTTCCGAAGGGGTATAAGCAGATTATCGTCCTCTATCTTATCGAAGGGTACACCCATGATGAGATAGCTGGGTTTTTGTCGATATCTCCTTCCACATCAAAATCACAATATCACAGGGCCAAAAAAAAGCTTTTGGACCTACTAAAGGATTTGTAATGGATGAATTTGAAAAATACATAAGGGCGCATCGCCGATCCTTCGATGATCATCAACCGGATACAGAACGGTTATGGTCGAACATTGAAATGAAATTGAGAAACGTGGCTGTCAATAGGGTACCTTATTGGAGAAACCCTGGCTATCAAATAGCGGCCAGTTTTTTGTTATTGCTCGGAATTGGTGTTTTGTCTGTAGGTATGTTGAGTGATGGGCTCCTTGATGATAGGCCCAATGTGTCGACTTCCGTGAATCGGCAACTGTCCGACTTAAACCTGCACTATACGGCTACCATTAACCATTACAGGGAACGCCTTGAATATTATCCGGGCTTGTCCGCAACCGAAAAAGCCGACTTTTTGGAATTTCTGGACAAGTTGGATACGGAATACGAAGCTTTGGAGGCGGAGCTGTATAAGAACATCAATAATGAAAAGGTGTTACAGGCCATTGTCCAAAACCAGAAAATACGAATTGAACTCATTAATAACTTCTTACAACAAATGAAGAAGTCCACTAAAGTCAAGGAAAATTATGAAAGCTATAGTCTATAATCTCTGGGTGTGCAGCATGCTGTTGCTGGGCCATTTGGTCCATGGACAGAAAGTGTATTCCAAACAATGGGAAACATCATTTAGGATACCAAAATCACAACGGCTCTTTTTGGAAAATCAATACGGAAATATCCTTATTCAAGGATGGGAGCGGGATGAAACCGTCGTCAAGGTAAAGATGACGGTGGATAGTGGGAGAGGAGGTCAACCACAGACGCTGCTGGAGCAGGTAGAAATCCGGGAGGAACATCTCAAGGAAGGGGTACAAATAAGCACACGTATCGACGCGGTGAAAAAGGGGTTTTGGGATAAATTCATCAGCGATGGAAATAGGAATTCCATGGATATGGTTGATCTGACCATAGATTATGAGGTGTATGTTCCCCAAAATTTGGCATTGGACATCCGTAATAAATTTGGAGACCTGACAATCGATGGATGGAACGGGGAGTTGACCGCTGCCGTTGGCCATGGTGATATCTGGGTCAACAATTACTTGAAACAAGCTCGGTTCACTTTGGAATATGGTACGCTTCAGACCAAGGACCTTGGACAGTCTATTGTGAATATTACCAACGGTAAGATGGATATGGACCATGTGGAGAAGCTGGAATTACACAGTCAAGGCACAGAAGTTAATCTGGGTCACGTGTCCAGGTTGGTTTTTACATCGGACAAGGATAGGGTGGATGTCGGTACTGTAGGTTCGCTAAAGGCAAGTCTTATATTTTCGATAATGCAGATACGTAGCTTGTCTGGAGCTGTGGAGCTGTCCTTGAAATTGTCTGAGTTAAAAGTTCTGCAGGTCAATCATCCTGAATTACAAATATCCATTGACCAGGAGTCATCTGACATTCACCTGAATGTTTCCGGAACTTCATTTGCGTTCCATGCGATTTTGAAGGAAGGTCTTCTCCGAGTCCCCAAAACCTTTCAACATGTAGAGAGTCATGTTTTGGACCCAAAGAAAAGGATTCGCGAAATCCATGCGGATTATGGTGCTACCACAACCGGCAAGCTATCTATAAAAGGGAATAGAGGTATTGTCATTCTTTCGGAAGATTGATTCCATCAGTAGTATATGAACCATCAACCATAAGTAGCGAGAAAACGTAAAATCCGAAGTGCGTTTGACGCGCCACAACATTAGCCATTAAAAACGAACAATATGAAACATCAAAAAGCAATTTACTTTAACATCCTTGTGTTGTTGGGCCAAGGGCTTATCGCACAAAATGACAAAGACTACATTGAATTCAATGACCGCTATAATGTAGTACATGGAGTCTACTTGGGACTTACTACCCATTACGGGGAAATTGACAGTGAAAACTCCTATATGATGGGGTTGAAGGCTGCATACGTTGCCGATCAGAAACTGGAGATTGGACTGGTAGGTGTCGCATTTTATTCAGAGCAGGATGAGTTTGGGTTGGATACCAATGAATTTGATATCTATGGAGGTTACGGTGGTCTACATTTGGAGCCTATTCTGTTTAGGCATTCCAAATTTAGTTTATCCTTTCCGCTACTGTTGGGTGGAGGTACCGTGGGTTACGGGAAGGATGATTTTTCTGGAAGGGATAATCCCGACACAGGTGACAACGGAAATTGGCCGACCTTTTTTATCGCCGAACCAGGTATCAATGTACTTTTTAACTTTTCTAGATATCTCCAATTGGAAGTAGGCGGAAGATATCGCCTTACCAGCAGGTTTACCATGCTTCCCGGTAGTCCGGTTGATCTAAATGGGTTCTCTTTTGGCTTTGGCATAAAGGTAGGTGTGTTCAATCTGGGAAGGAACCGATATCAAAAACAGCTATAATCCTATGTCTATAAACAAAGATCGAAAAAAGCGTATGGGCAGGCCATTTCAGCAACCTATACTAACGGAACATGTGTATCAAGAAGATAGCATTGTCTATGTTAAGGAAGAACTGGTATTGCCAGGAGTCCAAAAAGTTCAGGAGCAGTGGTCCCCGATCAACTTTTACTGGAAATCCGATTATGAACTAAAAGAGAATTTGATGAATCACTTTAAAATTTAAACCAAATGAGAAAAAGAGTTATTTATGTATGGAGTTTAGCAGTGTTAGTCTTGGGAATGGGCTCATGTGATAATGAAACCCTGGAAGCTTCGGAACAAATTTCCGAAAGAACATATGCATATTCAGATTTTAGTGGGGTCAGTGTGACCAGTGCCTTTAAGGTCTTTATTACGTTTTCAACGTCAGAAGAAGAAAACGTTGTAATTCGATCCAATGAGAATTTACAGGATAAGATTGTTGTGGAACAGCAGGGGGGTGTTTTGAACTTTGACCTTGAAAAGAATACAGGTATTCGGGGAGATGTCGTTTTAAACGTCTATATCACCACCCCAAACCTCAATCTTTTAAATGTTTCCGGGGTCTCGGAAGTAGTTTTTGAAAACAAGCTCACGGCCCAATCGTTGGAAATGAACGTTTCTGATTCCGGCAATGTATTTGGTGAATTGGAGGTCGAATCTATGCGGCTAAACCTTCGTGGAACTTCGGACGTGAGTTTATTTGGAAGGGTGGATACACTTCAAGCAAAGCTGGATACCAGTAGCGATCTCAAGGATTATGATCTTCAAGTGGACAACTTAGAAATAGAACTTCAAGGATTAAGTGAAACGTATATTACGGTGAATGGTACTTTACATGTCGATGCATCAGGAACGAGCAGATTGAATTATAAGGGAGATCCAGCTGTTGTACAGCAAACGCTATCCGGTTTGGCCAAAGTGGTCCATGCCCATTGATGCATACAGGCATTAATGGCAATAGTGGACCTTGGGCCTACTTGTGGATTTTTGGTTTTTAAGGGTGTTAAACATCGTTAAAATGGGGTTCTGATTTGTGCAGATGCATACAATAGGACGATTTAACACCCTTGAATCTATAGTTTTACCCATAAATAACCCTAACAAGGGCAATGTGAAAATATGTTAGACCTAACTGTCATGAACAAAACAATTATACAATTCGTAACCATATGTTTTATAATCCCCATAAGTATATGTTGGGGTCAACAGACTATTCCAGTAGATAGAAAAGCTTGGTTGGAAGATTTGGAGTTTTTGGAGCATAGTATTTCCAAAATATTTCCGGATTTTGAATCCCACCAAGGCTCTGGGCTTTTTATACAGGAGCTTTCGGACCTACGGGCGGATGTACCAACCCTATCCCCAAAAGAAATCGTATTTCGCATTCAAAAGGCCATGGGAACCTTGGGAGATGAAGGGTGCAGCATTTTACCTTTTCAAGAGGTTTTGGAAACGACGATTTTACCAATATCCCTTTATTCTTTTGAAGATGGCTGGTATATCTGTGATGCCAAGGATAAAGCCCTCGTTGGTCAGCGTGTGTTAGGTATGGACGGTAGGTCGATGGGGGAGGTCTATGACATGATGAAGCCATACCTCAATGCTGACAATGTCCATTATCAGGAACGTTTGTTTGCGGTATATGGGATTGTCCCGGATATGCTGAGAAGTAGCGGTCTGGAAGGTGCTGATACAGCCGTGCGGCTACAAATAGCTGGAGATAGGGAGATTCTCCTGGAAGCAGGCCCATTGTCTGAATACACCAGTCTGGATAGAAAGCTGCCCAATGATGGTCATTTTCAGTTGAATCAGAAAGATCACGATAATGAAAATTATTGGCTGGAGTATATTCCCAATAGTGAAACCATGTATGTCCAATTGCAGCAGATTTCCAATAATCAAGAAGGGCCTTCGTTTAAAAAGTTTGTGGATCTTATGGCTGACGGGATTAGCACTGGAAAGGCAAAAAAGATCATATTGGATGTACGATATGGCGGTGGTGGAAACGGGTTCAAACTAAAGCCGCTTACCGGTTTTTTGCGCGACTCTGAGCAAATCAACCAGGATGGCAACTTGATGGTCCTTACAAGCAAAGCCACCAAAGGGACCTTATTGGAACTTGTCTCTTTACTGACTTTGAACACCCAAGCGGTCGTTATAGGGGAACCGACAGGGGAAGGACCAAATACTGTAGGGGATGTTCGCGTAGTGCAAATGCCCAATTCCAAGATCAAGGTTTCATTGACAAGTATTTTCTGGCCTACCAGTTGGGACATCGACAAGCGCTCCACATTGGAGCCTCATGTGGAAGTGACGTTTACTTTTGGGGACTACCTTAACGGTGAGGATCCTTGGTTAAATGCAGCAACCGCCTATGTGGGTTCCCGTCAATTGGCTGTTATGGATACCGCCCTTGCCGAACAACTTTCCGGTACTTATGATGTCCATGACAGAAAGGTGAAACTTAGCTGGGAAGATAATCAATTCACTATGCAAATGGGTCGAAGAATAAAGAGCTTTTTTGAATTCAAAGCTAAGCTGTTCCTAAAATCCGAAGGTGTTTTGGCATCAACCATAGAAGGGGTCAACCTACATTATAAAAGGTTGGATTCGGGTCAGGTAGCCCTTTTGTACCTAGATTGGAAGGGTACAAAATTGGACATGAAACGTAAGTAAAAGTCATCAATCATCAATCATAAAACAATCAGTTATGCACTTAATTATGGTCAAGAACCTTCGGTAATAAGTACAAAGTGGGCTTGTCGGATACATTGAGATGACATTAGCGTGTAATGGTGGGCCTAGGTTGGAGCGGTTTATCCAGTGCTTTGACAGCTATCCCGATGTCATACGACAATCGGGGGTAGCCGTTGCTAAAGGGGAAGGACAGTGGATTGTAGGTTTAAGACTTAATCCAGGGTGCTACATATTACATGTTTGTTGAATGCTTGGTGCAATATCAAGAAATTCTTATAACAACTTGTGGAAATGAACGCCTGGCAAATTTTTATCTATGTAATTTCAATTCAGCTTGGATTATTGGCTTTTGGCCTCTTCTTCCTTCGGAAGCATGGGATTCCCTATGCCAATAAAATTTTTGCAGTTTTCTTAATACTGTTGGGTTTTGGGCTGATTGCGTTTGTGCATTCTTCGAATACTGTTTTGTTCCCATATGAGTTGGTCTCCATCGCCCTTTATGGGCCCTTGTTTTATTTTTATATGAGACATCTCACTACAAGGCAGAAGGTAGAGCGTTCCGATTGGGTTCATTCGGTGCCGGTCCTTTTGGTTCTTGTGGTAGCTGTTGTGCAAGTCATAGGTCACTATAGCTCAGGGATGGAGCTTACTTATGGTCTTATTTTTATGGAGGTTCTATCTAAAGGTGTTAGGATCCCAATATTTCTGCTCCTGTTAGGTTATGCTTTTTTCGGACAATGGCGATGGTTACGAAACACGAATATTGGTACATCTCTTTTTCAGTGGGTCAAAAGGCTGAACCTGGGGTTTGTACTTTTTGTGAGCGCACAAATGATTGCCGAGCTATGGTTGTTCTTTGCAACGGAACAGCATATGGTAGTCCATCTATGCTTGCTTGTTGCCATATCTCCATTCCTTGTCATATGGGCTTACTTCAGTCTGGCCATATCAGGTGGAGTAAACAATGTTGTGTTGTGTTCACCGGCGAATGGAACTGAACCCAAAGCTTCAGGCTTGCCTACCAATTTTGCGCAGGAACTCCAAGTACAGCTCATTGCCTTAATGGAAAGCAATAAACCTTACCTAAATGCTGATCTCCAGCTAGATGATATTGCACAGATGATCAATATATCCAGACACCATGCTTCACAATTGATCAATGATTATTGCCATCAGAATTTTTATGAGTTCATCAACCGATATCGCGTGGAGGAGGCGAAAAAAATGTTATTGGATGCCGACAACGACCATGGTATTGAGGATGTTGCATTTCAATGCGGTTTTAATAATAGGATCTCCTTTTATCGTACATTCAAAAAATTTGAGGGGGTCTCCCCAACAGAATTTCGAAATGAGTTGTTGGTCGAAAAGAAATAGCCCGATATGCCCAGAAAGGATGTAAACCCATCCCGATATTTCACTTTATAGACTTTGTCCATGTATGGAATCGAAAACCAATACGTCGTTCTCAGTTCATGAAATTATGATTTCCTTATACAATAGTTACACCTTCCTTTTCTTGATATGTAGCCAGAAAGGTCTGCTTTCCCCAATTGTTGTTTTGAGTAGGGGTCATGGGCGTGATTTTTATTGCTGATTATCGTGCTAGTACCTTAGATACTGGGGTTTTCTCAACCATGTTACAATCTGTCAAATGTTGCGTTACATCTTATAAAGTTTTACCTAAGTCCTTTTTCAATGCCTTTTTTTTGATCCCACAATTGTATAAGGGTTGGGCAGGGAATATGCCTTCTTTCATTAGGGAACGAATTAAATCCATTGAACTCTGTTCTCATTTATTGAATGTTTTTTGAGCTAGTCACCAAATAAGGAACTCCCTGCACTCCCTTTCCAATTGGACTAATTCAAAACTAATGTTAACAAAAACAAGATTTATGAAATTCAGAATTCGATGCTATGTGGCCATCGCGGCATTCTTCCTATGTCTAGGGCTGCAAGCACAGGAAAAAACGGTGTCAGGTCAAGTGACCGATACCTCGAATCAGCCCCTGCCAGGGGTTTCCGTGGTCGTTGTAGGGACCACCACGGGTACACAGACCGATTTTGACGGTAACTATTCCATTGGGGTAAGTACGGGTGATGTACTGCGCTTTAGTTATTTAGGGCAGCGGACCGTCGAAAGAACGGTAGGGGCTTCCAACACAATCAATGTACAAATGGAAGAAGACGCCCAGGCGCTGGAAGAGGTCATTGTTACCGCTTATGGTACCAGTACCAAGGAAGCCTTTACGGGTTCCGCCAGTGTCGTTGGAGCGGAGGAGCTTTCCATTAGGAATGTGACCTCCCCGGTAGCGGCCATCGAAGGGCGTGCGACAGGGGTACAGTTCACATCGGCACAAGGTCCAGGGACTTCCCCGGGCATTGTTATCCGCGGTGTTGGGACACTGAACGGTGATACCGACCCCTTGTACATCGTGGACGGGGTACAGTACGAGGGTGAACTGAACACCATCAACCAGGAGGATATCGAGTCCTTCACCATCCTAAAGGACGCCGCTTCTACCTCCCTGTACGGTTCCCGTGCGGCGAACGGTGTGGTGATCATTACCACGAAGAGCGGTAGAAAAGGGGGAGTCCAAGTAAATGCTTCCATGCAGTACGGATTGGTGGACACGTCCATTCCCTTTTATCCGGAACTTTCCCCCGGCGATTATTACGAGACCATGTGGGAGGCTTTGAAGAATTCCAGTGCCGGAGGCGGAGATCCCGCTTTTGCATCGGCAAACATTTACAATGCTTTGGGATACAACCCGTTCAATGTGCCCAATGACCAGATTGTGGGTACGGACGGTCAATTGAACCCGAATGCCAATGTGATATACAATAGCCTTAATTGGTACGATGTACTTTCCCGGACAGGTGTGCGCCAAAACTATAACGTGAACGTTTCAGGTGGTGGCGACGATCACAAGGTATTCTTCTCCGCTTCTTACTTGGACGAGGAAAGTTATGTGGTCACTTCAGGTTTTGATCGTTTGACCACCCGTCTGAACGCGGAGTTCGACGTAAACGATAAATTGACCATCGGTGGTAGTGCCAACTTGGCAATTACCGAAGCAGTTGCGCCTCGATCTGCCGGCCAGAACAGTATTGCAAATCCTTTTGGTTTTGCCAAGAACATAGGTTCCATATATCCTGTTTACGTCAACGATCTTCAGGGTAATATCGTAAGGGACGCCAATGGCAATCGCGTGTTCGACAGTGGAGAAGGCTTTCCGGAATATAACATTGGATCCAGGCCTATCAGTCAGGGACGTCATGCCCTTCAGGAGCTTTTGCTCAATGATATGCGAAATAGGGACAATACCTATGGCTTCCGGTTCTTTGCCGAGCAAGAGATCCTTGATGGTCTGAGCCTGCGTTTGAACTATGGCAGGGATATCAATGAGGGCCTGGCAAAGGAGTATGAAAATGCATTGATCGGGGATGCCCAGCCTGATGGCCGATACAGGGAAGTGAGAAGCAGAAGGCAGGTGGAGAACTTTAACCAAATCCTTACCTATAACAAGAGCTTCGGTGACCACAACCTCGACATTACTGCAGGTCACGAAAGCTTTGACAGGACCTTCTCTTCAAACAACGGCATGTCTATTTTACAGGCAGCCAGTGGCATCTATGAGTTCGATAATTTTTCCAGTATTGTAGCACTTGGAGGGTCTTCAACGCGAAAAAGTATCGAGGGATACTTCTCCAGGGTCAACTACAATTACAAGAACAAATACTATATCAGTGGTTCCGTTCGTCGTGATGGTTCTTCCGTATTTGATGCAGATACCCGATGGGGTACCTTCTATTCCGTTGGTGGATCTTGGAGGATTGACCAAGAAAACTTTCTGCAGGATTCCGAAGTAATCAACCAATTGAAATTAAGGGCTTCCTATGGTGAGGTAGGTAACGATGATCTATTGGATTTCTTTCTTTCACAGCCAAGATTTTCGATTACGGCCAACGCGGGGGACCCTGCTATCATTTATACCGATATAGGCAACCCCAACTTACAGTGGGAGACCATCGAAAACTTTGATGTTGCTTTGGAGTTCACCTTGTTTAACAGCTTTTTGGACGGTTCCGTGGAATACTACAAAAGAAATTCCTCCGATCTTTTGTACAATCTGCCCATTGCTCCTAGTAATGGTCTGAACGAGGTTCCCGTGAACGTCGGGGATATGTACAACTCCGGTTGGGAAATGGCTTTGACCGCCAACCTGTTCGACAAGTCCGATTTTAGATGGAACGTGACCTTGCAGGCCTCGACCTTCAAGAACGAGATTACCAGCTTACCTTCTCCATTTGTGGAAGGTGAACAACGATGGGATGTGGGACGTTCAAGGTTTGATTTCTACTTATTGCGAACCGCAGGGGTTGATCCAGAAACTGGGGACCAGTTGTTCCTACAGTACGAATTGGACGAGAACGGAAACAGTGTTCCCGTGTTGGATGCCAATGGTGACATTGCCACGACCAGCGACTGGCAGGATACCGAGCGTGCCTATACAGGTGACAGCTCCATCCCTGACCTATTGGGATCTATTGCCAACAGCATCAGCTACAAAGGATTTTCCTTTGATTTCTTGATCAACTACGGTATCGGCGGTAGCGTGTTGGACAATGGATACGCTGCCATGATGCACAGCGGTAATTATGGTAGCTCCTTGCACCCTGACATTTTGAGGGCATGGAGACAACCTGGTGACATCACCGATGTTCCACGAATGGAAAACGGTAACCCTAACTTGGTGAGAAGACAATCCGAACGTTTCCTGACGGATGCCTCATTCTGGGCACTGCGCAACGTGAACTTGGGCTATACCTTTGACAGCAAGATCGCCAACCAACTTGGCCTTGACCAGTTAAGGATTTCTCTTACCGGTGAAAACCTATATACCAAGAGTGAGCGAAAAGGACTCAACCCACAGTTCAACCTAGCAGGTGATGGTAATAGCAATGACTTTAACCCTGCCCGTATCATCTCAATGGGGCTGAACGTAACTTTTTAAAAAATTCAAATGATGTTAAGAAAAATAAACCTAATGTTACTGGCTTTCCTAGGGATCGCCATAACTTCATGCGACGACGACTTTTTGGAAACAACGCCCACGGACGCCATTTCTGCCTCCGATGCATTGGCCAATGAGGATAACATGCAGCTGATATTGAACGGGCTGCACCGTGGACTGTATTCACAGTCACAGACCATATTCCCTGGGGGTGATGATTCAAGGGCTAACAATCACTACTGGGTGCCACTGGGCGATAACCTTTCCGGAGGTTTGATCCACTCCGCCAATGCCAATAACTTGGGTTGGAGAACGGAGATGCAGTGGAACTCACATACGGATCAGACCTCATTCACCTGCGAATTGTTGTGGTACCACAGGTACAACATCATCTTGGGGGCCAACCTATTGATCAACAGGGGAACCGACGGAACCTTGGTGGAGTCACCACAGTTGAACGAGATTTTGGGACAGGCCTACACCTATAGGGCCTACGCCTATCTTTCTTTGGTGCAGCACTATGCCAAGGGGTACTTGATCGGAAATCCTGCAAGCGACCCTGGTGTACCATTGTTGTTCTCTTCGGAGTCTCCCTTTACGAGTGAGCCAAGATCGACCGTTCAGGAGATCTATGACCAGATCGAGGCTGACCTAGCTGCTGCCATCGATCGTTTTGAGGAAGGTACGGGAAGACCAAGCGGTGGACCTGAGACCAAGTCCCAATTGAACATCGATGTGGCCTACGGTCTTTTGGCCCGTACCGCACTTTCAAAAGGTGACTGGCAAACAGCCGCCGATGCTGCCGTGATGGCCCGCCAGAACTATCCTTTGATGGGGGAGGACGATTGGAAGTCCGGTTTCAACTCCAACAATCTTTCTGAGGTCATTTGGGGTAGCAATGTGATTACAGCAGAGACCACTTATTTTAGATCATATTTTTACTTGACCACAAATACCTTCAACGGTAGCCAGATCAGGAACAACCCAAAGATTGCCGATAGAAGATTGGTGGATGCCATTCCTGCTACGGATTACAGAAGGGATGTCTTCCTTTCAGATGCGCCGAACACCAACAGTTCCGCGGCCAACAACCAAGGAGGTCTTGACCCCAATACCGGTCTACCAAGGGACCCAAATTATGCGAATGATCTAGAGGGCTATTTTGCAAAAAGAGCTGAGATCAATGCAACTTACGGTATCAATAATGCCTTTAACCAGCATCCGTATATGCACTTTAAGTTGAAAAATGCCAATCCCGGTTCGACCGATCCTGATGATATAATCTACATGCGTGCTTCCGAGATGTATTTGATCGAGGCGGAGGCCAAGGCGATGTTGAACGATATCCCAGGTGCCCAAGAGGCTTTGAGACCATTGGGGGAAGAGCGCGATAGTGCTTACGATGTGACTATCTACAACACCCAAGAGTCCATGATGGAGCATATCAAGTTCCAAAGACGATTGGAATTGTGGGGCGAAGGTTTCGGCTACACCGATAAAATCAGATGGGACGAGGGAATCGACCATGCTGCCGACGGTGGTTCCGGAGCATCTGCCGTACTTTACCAAGAGGCGTACCAAGTGGAGCGTCCATCGGTGAACGATGATTGGATTTTTAAGATCCCACAAGCGGAGTTGGATGCCAACCCAAACTTGTCACCTGCGGACCAGAATTGATAAGTGTCCCCCGCTGTGATTTTGGTTTCTATATATAATTGATGAAGGAACCGATTCAAGTGTTTTCATGTATAAATAACCCTTCAATTTTTAGGATTGAAGGGTTATTTTTTTCTGATTGCTAATCTGTAAATACTCCCCGACTACATCCAATCAATCCGATTTACTATAGGTCAAAAATAAAAGCCTGTATTTCTTTGTGGTATAAATAATTCCCAGGCACGGCGATGTCATTTAACAATCATCGTACATGGATCATTTATACTTCGGCCACGATGTTAAATATCGTTAAATCAGGTTCGGATTTCTGCAATTGTAGAAATCAGGACGAATTGGAAGTCTTTTCACAATAGGTTTGTTTGGAACAAATGGCAGTTAATTGCCACAATCATAAAAGTGTATGCAAATTTTTAATCAGTGCCAGCGAACAGCTTTTGGATATATCAGTGTTTAGTCTGGTTCAACTTTATGGGTTCCCTACAGTGGGTCCATGCTACTGAACCAGATATGCTTGTATCCTATCCATATTCCATCGCAAAAGGACAATCCTCCATTAAAGGAAATGGGATTGTCGATAAGGGAGCGTGGGAAAGTTATCCACTAATCGACTTGTTCTATAATCATAATCACGGTACTATGGGTTCGGTGGCCTATAGCTCAAAAATCAAAATAACCTTTACTATAGCCATAGACCCTATCAACATGAAGCGGAGCGGTATTGTGATTGGTGCTAACGCAGGGAAAACGAGAGTTGATGGGGGTCTTTGGATAGGTAGAGCAAAATCAATCCATCCGGACACTTGGGGTATCCAATGGAAATCGAGCATGAAGCCTTATGATACCCATGAGGTTTTTGAGCTTTTGGATCCCAATTGTCGATTTCGCTCTAATGGGCGTAATGGGGGACAAGACATCCCTTTTATGCGAGATCATCAAAACCAATATTTATGAAAAGAACAATCGTAGCTTTTTTATTGTGCCTACTAGTTTCCAAGTGGGCTATGGCCCAGCAGGATTCAGTGCTTGTGTGTGATGTCCGATTTAAGTCCGCCAAGTTTGACAACGGTCATGCAGGAAGTGGGTTTTTACTAAAGTATAAAAATCAAATATATGCGTGTACTGCAAAACACGTGTTGTTCTTCGCCAAGACCGATGCCATGAAAACCATAAGTTTTGGAGATGATTTGGAGTCATGGTCCTTTGTGTCAAAATCCAATCCGAAAATAAAGATTTCTGCTGGGAAGCTTATTAACGAAGATAGTGCAGAGCCCTTGGCCATGCCGCCCAATGGAGATTGGTTGGTCTTTGATACCCATACAGAAGTTCCAAGCGGAATCCATCTTTTTGAGATAAGGTCCAACGTATTAAAAGTAGGGGAACGTCTTTATTTTATGGGATATCCCTATGGAAGCAACCATCCGGTGAGAGTCGAAGGAGCTTTTAAGGGATATACGGAAGCCGGAAATTTAAGTCTGGATGTGCCAAAGGGGACCTACAATGGCTGCAGTGGAGGACCCGTTTTTGATAATCAGGGCCAATTGGTCGGCTTGGTATCCTTGGGATATATTGACCAAAAAACGGACACCATGGTGTTCGAGCCAGCTTCTACTGAATATTTTAAGAAAATCATAGGCAATAAATAGTTCATTTAAAATTGATAATCCATGAAAAGTACACAGTACCATTATCTCATGAAAAGGGTTTATGTAACCATATGTTTCATGGTGAATAACGAGAACTTTTTTACCCAAATGAAATCTGAGCATACCGAGGATGGCAGTATGTCAGGAAAGATATATTTTGATCAAAACTATAAGGAGATTAACATTGGGTCTTAGAGCTATCATACGAAAGGGATTATGGGTCATATTTGGCTTTTTATGTATCGTGGTGAGCCTATATCCTATCAAGTATTTGTTTGGGGCCAAAAATGTCGGTTTGCTGGCGACGAAATCGCCGGAATTATTGTTGGACGGCCTTTGGAACACTGGGTTTTACGGCCATATCGTTTTTGGTGGAATCGCATTACTTGTGGGATGGACACAGTTTAGCAAACGGCTGCGCAAAAAAAGAGTCAAGCTTCACAGAAATGTGGGAAAGGTGTATAGTGTTTCAGCTGTGATCAGTGCACTTTGTGGTATTGGGATTGCTTTTTCGGCCACCGGGGGTATCGCCGCACAAATGGGATTCATTTCACTGGGAATTATTTGGTTCGTAAGCACTTTTCTTGCTTATCGATACATTAAGAAAGGAGCTGTGATTAAGCACCAGATTTTCATGCATTACAGTTATGCAGCCTGCTTTGCAGCGGTTACTTTGCGCGTGTGGTTACCTATATTATTGGTGTTCATGGATGACTTTATAGTCGCTTATCGGATGGTTGCTTGGTTGTGTTGGGTGCCAAATCTTTTGTTTGCGTGGTATAGGACTTCTTTGATAGCAAAAAATAAGCAAACACAATAATAGTATTTAAATTAAAATGAATAATCATATGAAAAATATAGTACTAATCGCAGTGCTTTTTACAACCTTTTCCGGCCCCTGCTATGCCCAGGAGAACTTTGATTTTACTCGAAACCAATTGGAAGTTTGGAAGCTGGCAAAGGAACGAAAACTTGATGTAGCCCGACAGATGCCAGAGGAAAGATATAACTATAAACCAGTTAAAGACGTTAAAAGTTTTGGCCAGCAAATGACACATATGTCCAATAGCCTATTATCCATGTATACAAGATTTATCTTGGAGGAAAATTATGGGGGAAGGGAAAAGGATGCTGCCCCTATGACTAAAGCGGAAATTATCACGGAGTTGGAAGGCGCATTTCAAACTATTATCGAAGGTATGGCAAATCTATCGGATGCTGATGTAAAAACCACGGGTAAAAAACATGGGGCCTTTCCACTTTCCAAATGGCAATCTTTACTTTTTATGAGGGACCATATTACCAATCATAGGGCAAAAGCAGTTTTGTACCTACGTTTGAATCATATTGCGCCACCTTCCTATGGCTTTAATTAAAAAATGACAATTATTAAATTAAACTGAGTATATGGTTCGTGTTTCACACCTTTTGATGGCGTTGGCACTGATTTCCTCAATGAGCATATCAGCTCAAGAATCATCAACTGTCCATCATGAAACCTTTTTTGCCAATTTGCCCTTCTGGGAATCTCCTTATCTCTCCTTTAAAGGGGCCTGCCCGATAACCGCGGAGGAGGCAAGCAAACGAATCCATCTTAAATTGGATTATGACAAAAGGAACAGGGTAATTGCCGCCCATATTAAAATAGGGGACCACTATAAAGAGTTTGAAGGCTTTTTCGGGAATCTTTATATCAATGCTCCTTTGACAAAAGTTTCATATCATGACAATCTTGAAAGGCACAGTTTTTATGATCGGTTTGGAAATCGGACCACTGTTCAAGGGGATATTTATCAAAAGGTCTATGAAAAAGATGAGCAGGGTAGAAACATCTTATTGTCCTTCTTGGATACCAAAGGGGCGCATACCACGGACATGTTTGGCGTGCAAGAATATCGTTGGTCACACCAGCAAGATGGAGGCATTATAGAAGAACGCCTGGACAGTGAAGGAGAAATCGTCCCTTTGCGAGGTGATTTTCTGCTTGGAAGAACTAAAATGTATTTTAATGATCAGGGTTATTTTGGGACACTGCAGCAAGTGGATGAAAAAGGAGACGTCATCAACACTCCCAGCGGAGTGGCTCAATATGTTTACTATTATGATGACCAAGGCAGGTTTCAGCGATGGGAGGTCTATGATGCCAATGGCCAGCGAACAACGGGACCGTCCCATACCTCGGGCGAACGGAACACCTATTACCCCTGTGGCCTGGAAAATATTATATTCTTTGATGTGGATGGCCGACCCGCTACCCATTGGTCTGGAGCCCAGATATGGCATTTTGAGGTAGATCGATTCGGAAATAGGGTACTGTTGGAGTTTCGGGACGGAGATGGGAAGCCAATGAATGCAAACAATAACTATGCTAGGCGTACATGGGAGTGGTCTGAAGATGGGCGATATTTGTTATCGGAGACTTATTTTGATAAGGATGGAAATCCCGCGGAACATAAAGGTACGGGGGTTCATAAAATCAACTATGTTAGGGACGAACAAGGGAGGGTTGTCCAATTCAAAAAATTCAACAAAAGCAATACATTAATGGTTGGGGAAAAGTAGTGTTTGCCCAAACTATTGAAACAAGTAATAATAAACTAAATAAGCGGCGAAATGGCCATATGCTTTCATTCATCAAATCAAATAATCAAAATCAACATGAAAAAAATCAGTATTATATTTTTGCTAGTCATCGTATCTGCTTGTAAAAAGAAACCTTCAACTCAAAAAATGGAGGAAATCAATGTTGAATTAATGACCGTTGCAGATAGTATATCCAGTTTGATGTCAACATATCACTATAATCCTGAACAACTTGGTTCCAATGCATATATTGCGTTGGAAGGTAAGGCCAAGGAACTTGCCTTGACCTCAAAAACAAAGGAAGAGTTTATCGAGGGGTACAATCAGCTTTGGACGGAAGGGCCTTTTTCCCATGTTAGGTTGGCAATAATGCAACAACCAGCAGAGGAAATGGCCAATTATATCGATTCCTTAAGAGTCGGTGGAAACGGTGTCAACTTGGAATGGATGAACAATACGGCAATACTTACCGTGAACACCATGATGGGCGTGGACACACAAGAACAGGTGTTCGACGCGTATCGGCAGATTGCCCAAAAAAGGACGGATACCTTGATTATAGACCTTCGGAACAATGAAGGGGGTACATTTGCTGGAATTCCATTGATGGGACATTTGACCTCCGATACCATTGATATTGGAATGTTTGTTTCCCAAAAATGGTGGAATAACCATACCGAAGAACCCACTGTTAAAGATGTTAAGGACTTACCGTCTTGGGAGGGTTGGTCCATTAGGTCGTTCTGGAAAGACGTCCAGGACAAGCCACTGACCCGAGTACAAATCAAACCAATGTCTCCTCAGTTCCAAGGCCCTGTTTATGTTTTGATAAGCAACAGAACGGCCAGTGCTGCTGAATTTACAGTGGATGCCCTGGCACATTTGGAAAATGTCACCATAATAGGTCAGACCACTGCTGGAGAAATGCTCTCTCAGAAAATGTTTGACTTGCCACAAGGTCTTCAATTGTCTCTCCCCATTGCCGATTATTACGCTACGCGTATGGGTAGGATTGAAGGGAAAGGTGTTGATCCGGATATAGCAATTGAAGCCGAAAAAGCAAAGGAACTTTCGTTAGCTCTTATAAAAGGAGAAAGGCTGGATGATGCGAGGAATCAAATGCAATAAAAAAGGCATGTTTGCCCGGGCATCGAATCTAATGATAGATTTGTTTCGATTGCATTGGAAAAATTGAATCCGAAACATGTATCGAGGATAACAACTATATTTAACGAAATGAAACAATGTTGATTGGTCTGTTGCTAATTTCAAACACTCCCCGTAGTAAGAATCAGTTGAAGAAATGACCGTTTATTCTTTTATATCTTTGGTGGAGACTGGGTCAATTACGCTTTTATGGACTTGATTTCCATCTTTGGTTCTGGTTTTGGATTGTTGGCCATTTTTTTGGCTCTGTTTTTCCTTTTTCAAAAAAGATTCCAAAATGATGGCTACCTATACCTTTACGGGTGCCTTATCGTTTTGGGACTTGAATTGTTGTATAAAGTTTTGATTCTAAGTGGAACGATGTTGGATGTGCCTTGGATTTATCTTCCTGGGCGCCTCCACAACCTGTTGGTATACCCTTTGTTATTGCTCTTCTTTAGCTCGATTACATATCCCAATCCAAGATACAAGCATTGGTATCTTCTTCTTTTATATGGTTTTGGGTTATATGCCCTTTATGTGTTCATCTACGCGGTGACCATTCCATCCCAGGAAAAAATACAAATGCTCGAGCTGTTCTATCAGGATAAGAGACCGGGACCCTACAATTATTGGAGAAACCCCATAAGTTTACTCAAATCCACCTTGATTCCTTTGGCTTTTCTGAGTGTGATTGGAATCCAATTTTATAGGTTCCAAAAAGGTACTTCGGATAGGCCATCCCTTCGGTTGTTGAACCTCTTATCCCTAATTATTATCGTCTATTTCCTGTTCAATCAGTTTTCCAACCCTACCTATAGCATCGTTCATAACCTATCTGGTTATTCCATGGTCGAATGGCCAGTGGATATTGGCTTTTTATCTTTCTTGATATTGCTTATCTCCATTTTGGCCCTGATGGTCAATACGGGAAGCACCTTATTTCCATCGGCCAAATATTCTGGGAGCGCTTTGCCCGTGTCTGCCTATGGGGCCATTGTTGATAAGGCTAAACGGAAAATTGAGGATGAGCTGCTATATAAAAAGCAAAGTCTTGGTTTAACGGAACTATCCGCATTGATCGGTACCAATCCAAAATACCTATCACAGTCCATCAATGCCAAACTCGATTGTAGTTTTGTGGATTTTGTAAATGGCTACCGGGTAGAGGAGGCAAAACGATTGATGTTGGATACTGCCAACAGGTCTTTCACCCTGGAAGCCATAGGTAACTTGGCAGGTTTCACATCCAAATCAGGTTTTTTTAGAGCTTTTAAAAAGGCGACGGGAATGACCCCAAACCAGTTCTTGACCTCACAAACCGGTAGCAATTCTTGAATTGGCTCTTGTTTTGGGGTCTCAAAGTGAAATAGCTATTGTTTTGTTACGAATTTCGTGTGCTCAATCATAAAATTGAAGTGACATGAAAAGATTTTTTTTAATGAGCATAATGGGCCTACTGTTGTCTTGTACGACCAAGGGAATGACAAAAAAGGCCCCGTTTGCAACGACCGTTTATTATTATTCCACAATCGCATTTGTAGAAACCCCCTTGACCTATATTAAAGGGAGTATTCCGTTAACAGAAGAAGAGGCACTCCAACGCAACCATTACCGCTTTACATATGATGTATTGCATCGATTGGTTTCGGTAGCTTTTTACAATGGCCAAAATCCAAGAAACCCAAACCATACGGCGAACCTATTCACCTCGGCACACCGTATGGAATTCACCTATGGGTCGGACAAAGAAAGCATTACCTTTTATGGAACCGCTGGCCAACAAATCAAAGTGCTGGGTGACTGTAGGGAGTTTGTCTATTCCTTGGATGATAAGGGGTATCGGAAATCCTTGGCGTTTATCGATGATAAAGACCAACAAGTGGAAAATGATTGGGGGATTGCTACCTATCAGTGGACCTATCTGGGAGATGGCAGTATTATCGAGGACCGGTTTAATACCAAAGGGGAATCTGTGGCCATTCGCCCGGGCTTTGAATTTTATAGGTTAAGGCTGTACTTCAACCCTTTGGGCCATATAGCCCTTATGCAAAATATTGATGATGATGGGAATCTTGTGGAAAACAGCTCAGGAGCTTCCCAAGACCGAATCACAACCAATGCGGAGGGGAATTTTGTGCAATGGGAAGTGTTGGATAACAATTCTGCCTTGGAAAAGGGGAATGGGCCCAATGTGGCCATTGGAATCCAAGAATTTAATGAATATGGTTATGAGGTCGCCTTGGAGCATCGGGATGAGCATCATAAGCTCATTTATAATGACTATGGAATCTGTCAAAGTAAGACGGATTTTGATCAATTCGGCAATATCATCGAGCGACGGTTTTATGATGAGAAAGGCAACGCTTCCCGCCATTCCAGTGCAGGTTATCATATGTTGAAGATCCAATGGGATGCTTCGGGCAATCAAAGGGATGCCTTATCCTATTATGATATGGATGGTACCCCGATCGAACATCGTACAAGGGGTTACCATAAAGTTAGGTATAGCTATAATGGAGATGATCTTCTTGAGCAGATCAGTTATCTGGACAGCCATGGGAATCTGGTCAATCGAAAGGACAACGGTGCTGCCTATATCAAATATACCTATGATGATAAGGGGCAGGGATCGGGAGTTGTATGGTATGATATGGATGGAAATAAAATACGCTAGTAAGATGAAACAAGTTCAAGGAGTTTTGGTTTGGTTTGCTGTTGTCTTATTCTGCGGTCCCGTCATGGGACAGGATACCCTTAAAAGACAACTGGATGATATGTTGGAAGGATATCATGCGAAGAACCAGTTTAGTGGGACCGTATTGGTCGCCAAGCAAGGAATAGTACTGTATGAGAAAGCCTTTGGAATGGCCGACCGGGAAAAAGGGGTTCCAAATACAGTGAATACCAAGTTTTTGATCGGGTCGGCAACAAAGTCCTTTACCGCCATTGCCGTAATGCAGGCGTGGGAGGATGGATTGTTGGAACTGCATGAACCGCTTTCCACTTATATACCTGAACTGAACCAGGAGCTTGGGCAATTGACGTTGCATTTGTTGATGAAAAATGCGTCGGGATTGCCTGTCCACCTCAATCGGATTACGAAACTGGAACATCGGGATATTTCAAGCCAAGAACTTATTTCGTTATACAATTCTGTTCCGCTTTCCTTTGAACCGGGGACACGTTATGAATATTCCAATCTCAATTACCAATTGGCGGCTCTTGTCTTGGAACGGGTCGCCCAAATGCCGTACAAGGACTATTTGGAAAAGCATATTTTTAAACCGCTGAAAATGAAGTATACAGGGGTAGAACGAACCGCATCTAAAGCAGTGGACAAGGCCTTGGGCTATGATCTGGAGTCGGGTAAGTTTGTTAGGGCCGATGAAAATTATATAGCCTATGCCAAAGGGGGTGGTGATATCTATTCCAATGTCGGGGATATATCCAAGTGGGATCTCGCGTTATATTCAAATATCTTGGTAAACGCGAGGAGCAAACAACTCTTATTCGACGGTTCTCCATCCGCCTTTGGTGGCTATGGATATGGTTTTAAGGTCAAGTCATATCATCGCAATACGGAAAGGGATGGCCTAGGTAAGCTTGTCAGGCATGGAGGTTCCATGTACGGATATATCTGTAACATCCATCGGTATTTGAATGATGAGGTCTTGATCGTGGTCTTGGGGAACATCAGACCCTATCCTACGATGGAAATTACAATCGCCATTGAAGAAGTACTTCAGTCTGAGGGACTTTTTTAGATAGCACCTTTGACCAAGGGGACACCGATTATTTAAGTGAGCTTCAACGATAATTCATCCTAACCTGCATTGGAATCATGGGTATTATATCTCTTATCGAGGTGGGTAATGGGTTCGGTCCTTTTTGGTCTGGGTATCCCGTTTTCGTCCTGCTTTGAATGGTTTCTTTTGCCCCCAATATCATGGAGTTTGGTGACGATGGGCAATGGGAGTGGCCCATGCTTCCTTGGATTGATGTTACACATGTTAAAATTGGATGTTACGTATTATAAGTATATACCAATGCTCTGAAAGAAAGTACTTGCTTTGTGCCAAAGCATTATAAGGGATGGGTAGCGACATACATCTTCTTTCAGTTCGGAACATACAGTTTATCCATTAATTTTTGTTCTCATTGATTGATTTTTTGAATTAGCCCTCTGATGATATGATCAAGCCCACCCTTTTTTGGTTATCTACGAAATATTGCCCATACCGTCAGATGATGTTTACCCATAAAAAGGAATCATGATTTTGCTTGCCAATGAAAACGAACCGATGATTTGTGGTATAAGTTGTGTATTTTGAAGCAATTTATGGGAAGAGCAATTGTTTTACTGTTGTTCCTGGTATTCCATAATTCGTATACAAGGGCGCAGAATATACGATTGGACCGGGGAAAGGTTAGCCCGAAAAGCTATTTGGAGGAAATCAAATTTGATGTTTCCAAAGGAAAGATATTGGTGCCCGTAAGCATCGCCGGTACCACCTACACCTTCATTCTTGACACCGGGGCACCCAATATGATCTCCAAAGATTTGGTTGATTTATTGGAGCCAAAAGTAGCAGGGTCGATAGGCGTCAGGGATGCAACCGGTAATAAGAAGTTCCTTGAAGTGGTCTCATTGGAAAGTTTGAAGATAGGAAACGTTGAATTCCTTCAGACCCCATCACTGGTCTTCGATTTTAATCATGATCCCGTATTTAAGTGTTATGGAATTGATGGGATCATAGGAAGTAATATGCTCCGTAAATCGGTCATCCAACTGGATGGTAAAAGAAAAATACTGAGACTGGCCAATAAAGCAAATATATTGTCATTGTCCCAGGCTACTTCCGCTCCAATGGAGTTATTGGGTATTCAAAACAGTCCCTATATCTGGATTGGCCTCAAAGGGACGGATAAGGCTCGTGAAAGGGTGCTGGTGGATACGGGAATGGATAAACTGTATGCCATCTCCAAGACCAACTACACGATTCTAAAGGATAAGAAATTATTTCAGGAGGTGGGTAAGGGCATAGGAGCGGGTTCGGTTGGTCTTTTTGGCAAGGGACCGAGAGCGGAGCATTATCGGTTGGTCTTGCCCAAGTTTCAATTGGGGAACCTTAGCTTGACCGATTACATCACCACTACCACCAATGACACTGATTCTAAAATTGGTGCGGAACTGCTCAACTATGGCACGATGACACTGGATTACAGAAAGAAAAAGTTTTATTTCCAGGTTGATTCCCATATCAAAAATAGTTCCAACCCTGGTTTTGGTTTTACAGCAACTGTCGATGGTGATAAACCCGTCATTGGATTTGTTTGGGATGAGCCACTAAAGGATAAAATCCATTATGGGGATGAAATTTTGGAAGTAAATGGAGTGTCGCAAGAACTTTGTGAATTTCTTGCGGGTAAAGGGGATAGGGAGCGTTTGGATACCCTCATACTAAAAATCAAGCCCCGAAATGGTGACGACCCTTTTGACATCAGTTTGAAAAAGCGATTATGAATGCATCGTCTCTTTTTTTCTGATATCAAAACAAGGATCCGATAACGTATAGTCCAATTTGGGGTTTATTCCATAATCTTGGATATATGGCACTTTGAATTAAGAATTATTATTGTTTCTTGGCCCTGTTTGATCTGCAGTAGTGATTCACCTGATAGTGCTCATGGATTACATACTACACTCAACTAAGATTTACTGATCAAGGTTGGATCTGATTGTTTTTGTTGATGATTTCTATTACGTTATCAAGACAGGGGTCAATACCTTGTTTCCATTCCTTTGAACTGGGTTGGATAAATAGTTCTGGTGCAATCCAATTACGTTCATCATAGGGAACCGGACTTTGCCAAAATGATTTAGAGGCGTAGGCTTTCAATTCGGAATGCGGAAGACTTATTTCATTGTCATCACCGACATGGCTTGGTCTTCCTCCACTGGGTTCTCCAATGAATATGTTTTCGGTGTATTGGTCCAATTGAGTTGACAATAATATCGCCGCAGAAAAGGTCATATTTCCAATTACAGTGAACAATTTACCGTGTTTATTGATTTTTTCAGATTTAATTATATTGGTCAAAAAATCTTTGTTCAACCTTCCGCTGCCTCCTAGATTGAATCGTAAATCCAGTATTAACGCTTTCACCTCATTGGTTTCTATAAACCTTATAAGGTTTTCGCCAAATTCCTTTAAGGATTGCTCTTTTTCATTTCCTATTTCATTGATTTGGCAATACACGATTTGGGGGTCGGATACATAAGTGAACCAATATTTTTTTTCAAGCCTGGATAAAAACAAAGGTGGGTTTAAAGTATTATCCATGGATACCCAGCCTTCCATGGTTTTTCTGTTAAGGAAAGTGTCAGGTGAAAAAAGTTGATGTTTCACCGGTAATGTTCTTTCCTCACCGTTCTCGTCACGGTAACCGATAATGGATGTGTTCGAATCCGCAGCCAATCCAAATGTCATCAAAACTTCGTGTAATGTGGCATACAACAAACTTGATCGCCTTTTCATTATTTTGTTCTCCGCAATGGCCACCGTGGATGCTTCCTCCAATATCTTTTCAATGGATATGCCATTGATTGAAATAACTTTTTTTCCGACCAAGGCCCTATATTTTGGCAATGTTTGTTTAATAAAAATCCCATCCCGGAAATCGTAAAGTTCTATAGGAATCTGATGGAATTGATGTTTTCCGGAAGAGGGTGGCATGACATAAGAATGTCCGACACCAATTTGATGCATAAGCCCCATCAAGGCCACAATGATTTCATAGTCCTTCAGTTCCGCTATTTGGGAGGTCAAGTTTTTGAAGTCTTCATCCCATTTTTTTTGAGGGTAAAAGTCAGGCAACCTGTAGTGGGTAAGCTCAACTTGACTTTTAAGAAACTGTATATCCTCATGCCATTGTGCTATCCGGGAAGTTGTTTTTGAGGTGTCCGGTGGGATTAGTTTTTTAAAGGAGTCCAGACCTCTTAGTCGATCTAAATCTGTATCGTTGAGCAGTCGTTCCTGCCTATTGCTTAGTCCATGGCGAATCGCTTGCCTTAAGTGGATGAGTGCCCGGGCCGAGTCTCCCAATAAGGAATAATTGATACCAATGGTATAGTACGACTCTGCTAAATGGCTTCCACATGCAATGGCATTTTTCAACGATTCAATCGATTTCCTATAATCATGTTGTTGCTTTTGAATCAAGCCCAATCTGTGCCAATACTCCCCATTAAAAGGATTGCCAGCGGTAATCTCGGTATAGAGGTCAAAGGCCCTTTCCCAATTATGCTCATCATAAACTTGATTTGCTTGGGATAAGAGTTCAAATGACTGGGCGTTGGTATCCAGATGGCAACAAATCAGTATGACAGTGATGGTAAGCCAATGGAGATGATTTTGCATTTTCGAACAGTGTATTTTAGTGGTTCCTTGCGCGCACTGCAATAGCGGGCCTAGGATGATATTTGTGGTTTTTTTGAATTTTTTTTCCGTTCCCGTTGAGGTAGAATACATGATTGCCATGGGGTCAAAGATTGCTTGCCAATCCTAAGGGTAAATGCTGACCTTGATGATTGTTACGGTCTTCAAACGCCTCCCTAATGGTAATGGACGCTAAAATGAGCGTACTGGATTACTTTCCTAAAAAGCCATAGAAAATATGCTTTTCCAGTGTATTTACGCTATTTCTCTTTTTTATGAGCAGCTTCCCGTTTTCAATTGAAGCATCTAGCCCAGCGAGTTGTAAGTAGGTCTCTATCGGAAACTTTGATGGGCCATGTATGTAAGAATCAAAAAACGAAGATTGGTCCACTCCATTTAAATGGGATAATCGCATACATATCTCATCCAAGTCATATTGTTCTTCCGAACCTCCATATTCTTGGTACAACGTTCTCATCAACATATCCAAATTTTTGGTGTTATTTGTGGCATTCCTAATCATGATATCCTGGGCCATGCCCACAAACATGCCACCACCATACACCAAGCCCCAATGGTCGTGTTTGGCCTCGCCGTCTGACATGGCTAAAGTGCCTACCCCTTTGTCATCGGCATATCGCTGGTAAAAGAACTCGGAAAGTACATTTAAATAACTGTCATCATCCAACACGCCGATGTGATATAACGCCTTCACGGTATAATAATTGGTGACCCCTTCCTTGAACCATTCCAAATTATCGGAGTTTGGTGAGAAGGACTTACCGTTCCAAAGATGGAAGAATTCGTGGGCAAATATAAATCTGGATATCAGTTTTGAAAAATCATCTCCATCCTTCTGCACCAAGACACTAATATGGTTTCCCAAAGCTTCACCATCAGTGGCATCCGAGGTGTTGACCACTACTACCGATCGTAAGGTTTTTTTTAAGATCGGGGGATTAGGGTTGCCCCCAATAAGATTGACGTAGTAATTCAAGACACCATTGGCAAGTTCTCTGTATTCCTCCTCTTGCTCTATGGTTTCCTTGGTACCCAAGGCAAAAATCAATTCCAGACCCTCTCTTTTGATATTGATTTCTTTGTGTGTGCCCAAAAACATTACGGATTGCAAAAGGTCGTTGAAACCATCCACTTCAAGCATGGATGAATCTTTTACACTGGATTCCCATGGTGTTGTGGCTTTCCAGTTTTTGGGTAAATCAAAGCCTACCGAAATATCTTCCCTTTGCGTCCCATTGACCATAAATAATGTTCTCCCCGTATAAAACACACCATAATCCGTGGGATATGCCACGCCATCAATTCCTCCACTCCACTTGTGATCTGTATGGGTGAGATGAACATTATAGGCCACTGTGATTGGGGAGGTTTGGTCCGCATCAATTTTCCATTTTGGACCCTCTAACTGTTCAATCGCAATTTTATTCTTTTGACTATCGTAGGCTCTGATGTCATGTAGAAAATGGCCCCAGCTATTGTCGAATGCGCGTGCACTGCCATCCATATATAAAATACTGTCCTGTGGTGTGAATTTCATGGTTACCTGCGCTATACTGGGCTCGTTCTCGGTAACTGTAATCAAATAGGTAATCTGGTTTTGTTTAATATCAAGTTCATTTGCTCTCAAACTGATACTTGAAAGGACTAAAGGAAATAGAAATAGACTAGACATTTTTAATAGTTTAAATAACATACTTCGTTTTTTTTGATGATGATGATGAATAAATAGTTGTACATACATTCGACACAAGGTAAAACAACTTGCAGCGGATGCACTGGTTTCTGATTACAATCAGTGGATTATGTACCGTAATTTTCGAAGAAAAGTAATTTTCACCAGATTTTGGTTAATAGTTATAAAGTGTAACATTCCAATAAGGATGAGGTATGCGGTTTTAATGCCTCAAAAGGGAGTGTTCCCAAACAGATGTTGGGAAGTCTGTACTTCCATTATCCATACAACATGGTGACAGAAAAGAGTATCCTAGGTGATAGAAGGAGCTTTTAAGCAGGTGGTCAAGACATATACGTCACTGGTATTTAAATAGTAGAAATGCCTGTAGTTGATAAGTAGGCGATGCGCTATCCTTGTTTGAACGATGGGGCAATATTTTTTGAAATTTTTCTATCAAATGCATGGACAGATTTAAATTTAGCTGGCTCTTTTGATTTCTATACCCGCATGCGTTCATAACAAGATACAAGGCTTGGGTTGCAGTAATTATTATATTCATGGAATAAGGAAGCCGTCCATCCAGATTTTTGTGGCGTCCTTCCGTGGCAAAGCCTTCTTGAGGATTTGCCTGTAAGGTCGCAAAATCCGTCTGTCCGTCGGTCAAATTTTAAGGGTCCCGTAATAAAAGAAGCCCTAGTTGTTTTTCGGTGCATCGAAAAACAGGGCAGTGCCCGGTGCCTTCCAATCAGGACACCAAGGACTTCACTCGCTCAACTTCCCGTACGCTCCCTTGCCCTTGGGTCAGAAGGAATGCCCAAGAGCCCTTATCGAACCTGTCAAGGCCAGGCCCTGTTTTGTCCGTAAATAGGGTATCCACTTCCTTGAAAACCCTGCCTGCCTTTGGCACGGCCAAAGGTTTTGCTACGTCGCGGAGCCTCCCGATTTCCTGTCCAAAAGCCTTGACAGAACCCCCTTCTTTTATAATGCTGCGCATGTAAGAAGCAAACAAACGCCCCTTAAAATTTGGGAGACAATGACCAAAAAACAAAGGGGAAATTTTAACCCTGTTTGCTGATCTGTCCAATTAAGGAAGACGGCAGGCCTTTAAAACTTTTTATCATGAGTACATTGAGAAACAAAGTGCAGCTGATCGGAAACGTGGGACAAGATCCCGTGATCACCAATCTAGAGAGTGGCAAGCGTGTGGCACGCCTGACCCTGGCCACCAACGAGCACTACAAGAACAACCAAGGGGAACGCATCACCAATACCGAATGGCATACCGTCATCGGATGGGGGAAGCTGGCCGACATCATCGAGGGCTTCGTGACCAAGGGCAAGGAAATCGCCATCGAGGGGAAACTGACCTCCCGTTCCTACGAGGACAAGGAAGGGAACAAACGCTATGTCACCGAAGTGGTGGCCAGCGAGATCCTATTGTTGGGCGGAAACACCAACGAGGAGTAAAGGCAAGGGGTGCCCAAGTCAAAAGCTTGGGTGCCCCTTCCCTTTTTTGACCCATAATACTACAAGTATGGAACATAAAGTCAACGAAATACAGATCAGCTATCGGGAGAAGCTCAGTACCCTGAAAGCCCTGTCCCTGACCAATTCCAAGGAGGTGGCGGAACTGCTCTTCAAGAACTGGGATGCCGATACCATAGGATTGCACGAGACCTTCAAGATCTTATTGCTCAATCGCTCCAACAAGGTCAAGGGCATCTATCCGCTCTCCCATGGGGGCATCACGGGTACCTTGGTGGATGTCCGTATCCTTTTTGCCATTGTGCTCAAGACCCTATCGGTCGGGATTATCCTTGCCCATAACCACCCCTCCGGACAGCTCAAGGCCAGCGAGCCCGACAAACAATTGACCCAAAAGATCAAAGCGGCGGCACAATTGTTCGATGTCCATGTGATCGACCATATCATCTTGGCCCCCGATGGACGCTACTACAGTTTTGCGGACAACGGCATCCTATAAATTTTGGAACGATGACTGAAAAAAATAGGATGTACGAAGCCGAAAATGGCGAAACGAACGACCACGACCCAAGGGACTATCCCGATGGGTTTGACCCTGAGCTATATGAACTTTAGCAAAACAGTACAAACCGTGTGCATACGTGCCTTATTCCATAAGGTACGGACAACAATTCGACCCAATCATTATGATTGGGTTTTGCTGTGTTCCAAAAGCCCAATTGCGTAACTTTAAGACCATAACAGTCCATGGTACAATCGTACGGCATGACCATGGTAACTGTCCACCTGGACAGGTTTGACTTTCCCAAAGTCCGTACCCATCGATTTGACTTTTTAGGAACCACCGCAATGGGTCCATAGACCTTGTACCGCAACTTTTTTTGCCATTGCAGATGAAAGTTTCGGAAGGGCACGGAACCCCGTTGTGCGAAAACTTTTGGTCCCTGCGGGACGAAAAGGAGGAGCAAGAGGATAGCGTGCTGGCGCAGCGCTACCAATCACAGTTGCCCCGCAGGCCCCATATACAGGGGCTTTGGGAAAATGATAACAATCCGGTCCGTTCCGTTTTTGTTGAAAAAATCGGCTGGGACCAGTAAAACCAAGGAATTTTTGTTGAAAAAATGGACAAAGGATACGAAAAGGAAGCATTTGCAGGTCTACGGATAAAGGTCTCCGTGACCCAAAAGTTCAGGGCGTTCGCCAAACGACAGGGGAAGTCCCAATCCATGACCCTGCTGGCCATGGTGGAGTTCTTTGACCATAACGGTATCTCTCCTGACGAACGGATGCACGAAACCGTGGCCAGCCTCAAATACCTGATCAAAAGACGCTTCAATGCCATGGTCGCCATCATGCGCAGTATCGAGAAAGAACAGACCCTGCCCACGGTCAGTATGATCCAGGCCCTCTTCGAACAGGAACTGGACCCTGAATCCGGGGAAGAATGGGAAGGGGACTTTACGTTTTTTGAACAGCAGCTCACCGAGAAATTACAGCCTACCGAACCGGAATTGCACGATACCGAAATCACCGTGCCCAAGATTGTTTACGAACGGCTGCAGGAACAGCTGGACGAACTGAAAGCGGATTTTGGCCATGTACTGGACCAGGTGACCGTGGCCAAAAATCCTTTCGGCAAGGAATTCCTCAAACTGGACCTCAAGCCAGGGGCCATAGAAAAATATAGAACAAAACTTCAAAATCTATAAGCATGTACATCGCCATCACACGCCAACATTTGGGAAACCAATATCAGGGCAGTGCCCGGGATTTTGTCAATTACCTCGAAAAGGAAAACGAAGGGAAGTCCTTGGAGGAGCAAGAGCGCTTTTTTAACCAGACGGAACACGATATCGATGCGGAGCGGGTCATTGCAGAGATTGATGCCAATACCGCCAAACTGTCCAAACGGGACCCCAAGTTCTATTCCATTATGGTCAGTCCTTCCCAAGCGGAACTCCGACATATCGGCAACGACCCCGAAAAGCTCAGACAGTATACGCGTGAACTCATGAAAACCTATGCCGCCGCTTTTTATCGGGACCGGGAAGTGACCGTTAGGGATATCCTTTATTTTGCCAAACTGGAACGGGAACGCACTTATTCCGAAAAGGACAGACAAGTCAAGGAGAACCAGCCCTATGCCAGTAAGATCTTGGAACTGCAACATCAGGTCAGGGCCGTACAACAAGGACGGGTGCAAGGGGAGATAGCTAAACTTCAGCAGCGGATACAGGTCCTGGAACACGAAGCCCCCCACCAACAAAACGGTAAGCGTATCGTTCCGGGCATGGCCAAGGAGGGGCACCAGAGCCATATCCATATCATTGTCAGCCGTACCGATATCACCAATACCCATAGCCTGTCACCGGGTTCCAAATTCCGTACCTCGGAAACCATCCTTAATGGGGAGAAGGTCAAACAGGGCTTTGATAGGGACCGATTCTACCGTGGAGCGGAGAAGACCTTTGACCGGCAGTTCGGGTACAAACGTAACTTTGTGGAGACCTACAACGCCCGCAACCTCTTGGACAAAGACCCCAAACGGTTTTTTTCGGCCCTGTTGGGCCTACCGGCAAACGAAAGGCAGGCTGCCCGCCAATTGTTGTTCAAGGCAGGGGTCAAAGTGCCCAGCATCCCCACCAACAAGGCCCAATTGGCCTACAAGGCCATGATGCAGCTCAAAAAGTGCATCGGGAAGGCATTGGAATCGGGTTCCATCGGTATTTAAAATAGCGCAGTATGGAAATCAGTTGGATCATAGTTATGGTGGTTTGGATCATGGGCGTGGGACTTTCCGTGGCGGTCCACCGGTATCTTAAGCAAGGCTATATATGGGGTTTGGGAGTATTGCTGTTGGTTATGGTAGTGGTGGGATGGGGCAGGGGATGGACGCTCTTTTTGGAGCAGGCCTTGGTGTTTTGGCTTCCCTTGTTTTTTATGCATACCGTACTCTATGCTTGGGTGGATTACCATATGGACAAACTCAAACCATCCAAGGTGTTTGAGGTCAAACTGAAGGTCAAGGGAAGGGCCTTGGTACTGGGGAATATCCGTCGCGGGATATCGGTGATGGCTTCTGCAGGTAGCGGAAAGACCGAGAGCGTGATCTATGGTCTATTGCAGCATTTCCAAAAGGAGAATTTCTCGGGGATCATCCATGATTACAAGGATTTTGAGATCACGGAAATGGCCTATCCGCTCTGGCAGGATGAACAGATTCCCTTTCGGATCGTGTCCTTTGGGCCCATCCATCATCGTGTCAATCCCATCGCGCCGCACTACCTGCCCGATGAGGAAAGTGTACATGAAGTATCCCGGGTGCTTCTGGAAAACCTGATGGAACACAGGGACTCCGACGAGAACAGTACTTCCCGTTTTTTTAAGGATGCTGCAGAAGGTTTGATCAGTGGGCTCATCTGGCGGTTGAAAACGGACTATCCGGCCTATTGTACCTTGCCCCATCTCATGGCACTGTACCAACAGCTGGGCACCAAAAGCCTGATCAAGTTCCTGCGGGGAAACATTACTTCCAGAGCCATGGCCGATGCCTTTATCAGCGGGGTGGGTTCCGAACGACAGACGGCAGGGGTGCTCAGTACGCTGGCCAATGCCATTAAAAAGATCAGTACCCGAAAGATATTTATGGTCCTGTCCGCCGATGAGGTCCCCTTGGATATCAATCATGAAAAGCACCCTTGTGTCATCGCCTTGGTCAACAATCCGCAAAAGGATGCTTCCCTTTCGCCCGTGATCGCTACCATCATCCATACCATCTCCAAACAGATGAGCCAGCGACATCGAAAGCCCTCCTTTATGCTCTTGGAGGAGGCTTCCACCTTACGTCTATTGAACATGCACCGCATTCCGGCTACCCTGAGGAGCTATGATATTGTGAGTGTATATGTGCTTCAGGACAAGGTCCAGAACGATATGATGTATGGGGAAAAGGCGAGCAAGGCCATCCTTTCCAATTTATCGTACCAGTTTTTTGGGAAGGTAAACGACCCCGATACCGCTAGATATTACGAGCGTTTCTTTAAGCTGGTCAAGATACCTACCCGAAGTGTAAGCAAGAGCTCGGGCCTGAATCTGGAGCGACGGATTACGGAAGGGGAGAAGGAAGTGTCCAAACGCAGGGCGGAGGTGTTCTTTCGGTTAAAACAGGGGGAGTTCGTAGTATTTGCGGACGGGAAGGATAGAAAGGTACGATTTCCGAGGCCCGATATCCCGAAAGGGTTACCAAAAGCTAGGGAATACTCCGAGAAGGATTTGGAGCAGCACTACTTGAAGGTGCATCGGGAGGTGAGTACCTTGTTCAAATAAACAGACTTTAAAAGATTACAGGTATTGGAAAATTAATGTTCACTCAGATGATTTAAGATAAAATCCGCTCGTTCCAAAACGGGGCGATAGGTGATTTCGTTAATCAAGTATCTGAAAGATAGATGGGACGTAGATTTTTGTTGTGTAACATGAATTGTGAATTTGGTTTACGCGATTCCATAAAGAGAGGAATCATAAGAATGGTATTTTTATAAACTACAACGCAATGAAATTGGAAATCGGTCCAAATTAATCTCGAAAATGATATATAGGATATCTAAAGCCAAAGCCAATGAAACAACACATCACGAAGTATAGGGAATCAATCGAACAAGTAAAAGGGACAATTAAAAACGATTTGATGGATTATTTCAAATCAATGGATCTTTACAAGAAATCCAATGATTTTCAGGTATTGCAAATTCGTGATGAGACCGATTTGGACAAATTATGGTACAACTCAGGGTTTTATTTGATTTTGACCGACCATCAGGTCAATGGTATTGACAGTTGTTCTTTAAATTATACGAATTATAAAGTGATATATCGAGGACATTCATATTTTACAAAAAAAAGAGTTATCAGCCATTTGGCCAATGATACCTATAACAGTTCGCACTCTGGATAGGGTGTGCACTATGGAGTATGCCTAAAAATGGATAACTCAGGTAGAAATGGAATCAACATCAACCAAGAACCTTATAACTCTTGGGGCTGGATGGTTATCGTATTCAAAATGAAGGACAGTGACAAGTTGATTCGAGAACAAGCCGAAGTCGCTTTTGACGAGGTTTTCGGGCGACCGTGTAGATCAATGGAAAGGTAACAATGATAGGATTGAACTGAAAAAGAAATAACGTATGGAACATGTAAAACCCATAGAATGGATCTACATGAACAATGGGAGCAATGAATTAAGGTACGCCTTGGGCGAAAAAGGAAATCGAATGGTTGGCTGCATCGGGATAAATCCAAGTACAGCCAGACCGGACGACCTGGACAATACTTTGGGTTCGGTTAAGCGTATTGCCGAGTTTAACGGGTATGATGGTTGGGTGATGTTCAACATTTGTCCACAAAGGGCCACGGACATCAGCGAAATTGATTATGAGGTCAATCCTCATGCAATCAAAGAAAATCTATCCATAGTGAAACGCACCCTAATAGAATACAATATCGATACAGTATGGCTGGCCTTTGGTAATTTGATCGAATATAGACCCTATCTGAAGATGTGCTTTTTAGAAATGTTTGCTGCTCTAAAGGGCCTGGATGTCAATTGGAAGATGATTCAGGAGCCAACGCAAAAGGGACATCCCAGACATCCACTCTATAAGCCTGTGAAAAGTACATTTGTAGATTTTGATATACAGCGATATGTATCGGAGGTCCTTAAAGGATAACCGTAACCATTAATGGGGATGCATGCGTTACAGTAAAGGCATCCAAATGAAACCCCATTGTTCTTAATCCTTAGTAATACTATTGAATTCTCTTATTCTTTCAGGTATGAATCTTCCCGATTGGTATGCAATGGTATACGGGTCATGATGATATGTTCCGTAATAGCCTTTAAGGTCTTACCAGTAATGGGATGTAATCCGGGGGCGGAATAGTATTCAGTCTCATCGTTACTTTTGGTGTAATACCAAATAAGTGGTTGTCCGGTCTGTTCAGAAAAAAATTGGGTTGCCATATCCACTTCTACTTTTTTGAAATTTTTCAGTTTTATGGGATCCATGGGGACGATTGGGGTTCCATATGTTGATAATGGGCCTGTATCGCAGGATACTGGGACATATATAGTGTCAGCCCACGTCATACAGCTGTTGTCCGCACTGTTATCTTTCCTGCTTTGCCATAACACGGTAAAGGTTACAAGGGCAATCAAGCATCCTGCGAATACCCAAAGCCGGCTATTCCCTTTTTTATGGACATCAATCGTTTCCTCGGGAGTCGTTCCTTGGGATGTTGTTGCCTTTACATACTCCGTAAAATCTTTAAATCCCAAATAGGTGCACAACAAATTGATACTGTCAGGCTGTAATTTGTAATCAGTGTTGACTTGCGTAACATACTTGTCATATGCCCTTTCCAAGGTCTTGGAGCTCAAATCCGTTTTTGATGCTATATGGGTGGCCAAGGCAAATCTTGAGTGCGAAACGGTTTCACTTTCGGCCTTCTTAAAGACTTTCCTTACCAGAAATTCGATCCTTTTGTCTTCCATTTGGGTTAAAAATACAAAATTCCTAGTGACGAATCCTTGAGGGGTTCCCTCGTGAGCCCTTGTTATCACTGGTGTCTAATACTTGTCGAATACAAGTCCGATCCGTGTCTGCAATCCAAAGGAACACTTCAATTTAATTTGTTGCAGAAAATGGATTCTGCTATGTATTGCTAACATAGCCGTTCTAGAAAATTCATTTTTATGGGATGCTGTAATGTGACCTGTATAGGGTTCATTGGAAAGTAACCTAAAGGGTCACATGCAGTTTCCACTTTCCAACACTAGCAAAGGAGTACTCCAAACTCACAGGTGGCTGAAAAGCACCAACGCGCCGGAAAATCCGGTCAGCCCCCTCTTTGTTCAACTTTAAAATTTCATAAAAATGAAAAAAGTGTTTTTGGCCTTAATGGCCGTTGTTTTGAATATGTTTATGTTCTCATGTTCCACTACCGATACGGCTGAGATTGAGAGCGAATACGACATGGTCGCTACCGAAGGAGACGACCAAGACCCGACGCCACCACCACCTCCGCCACCACCGGGAGGAGGCGATCAGTAAGAATAATTTTACTAATTTGAGCCATGTCTGGAAATCAGGCATGGCTTTTTTAATAAACTAACCTCTTATACTTGGAACGGTATATATTGCTGATCATAGCGACGATTTTTGTTTCTTGTGGCCCACCCAATAAGAACGGAGCCAATGATTTATCTGATTCTTACGACAGTATTCATAGGTACTATAACCTTGCCTTACAAAAGGATATTCCACTGCATCAAAAAAAGGAGAGCATAAATAGGGCTCTTTATTTGGCAAGGAATCTAAAGGAGGATTCTATTTATGGAATGTTGATGTATCAAAAGAGTTCCTTGTTATTTCAGGCAGGGTCTTACGATAGTCTAGTGTTGCATCATGACAGCTTCATTACAGTGCAATCCCGATTTGGTAGGCCTAGATTATCAGGATCCCATTACTACCTGATGGGGTACTATTATGACCAGGTTCAATCTGATTATCGTAAGGCATTTGAAAATTACAGTGCTGCCAAAAGCCAATTCGAGTTGGCAAAGGACAGCAGCTGGACAGGGAAGTGCCTATTGTTTATGGGGGTAATCCAGAAGAACCAAAATGATTTTTTTGGGAGCAAGGAAACCGTGACCGAGGCTCTTCAATTTTTTAAAGAATCTCGTGACAGTACTGACATTGTCCAATGTTACGGGCTCTTGGCCACCAATCACAGGAAGTTATTGAACTTTGAGGATGCAGTATCTTACTATACCAAGGCGATTAACAGTAGTAGCTCCATGTATGATAAGATAGCATTTGAGAATAATCTAGCTGCCGCTTATATTGATGATGGAAGATATGAAGAGGCAATAGTTCTTCTAAATAGAATCAAGGGTCATCTAGGATTGGATTCATCAGCAGTGGTTTATGCAAGGATATTGGATAATTTGTCCTATGCCCAATGGCTCCTAGAAAAAAAGGATGTTGAGGCTTCATTTTTGAAAGCCCTTCAAATCAGAAAGGAAAAAAAGGATTGGCGTGGGCAATTGGCTAGCTATACCCATCTGGGTGAATTTCACATGGAAGATAGGTCCGACAGGTCCAAAGCTTATTTTGATTCGGTCATTCAGGTGTCCCAAAAAATCAAGGTGCCAAGGGCGGAGACCGATGCATTAAAGTTCCTAATGCAGCTAAACCCCGAAAATGTGGAGCTCCGAAACCGATATATTTTTTTGATGGACAGTCTGGATGCTAAAGAAACCATGGTCAAGACCCAATTCGCAAAATACAAATATGATGATAGACTAAAACAGGAATCCATATTGCGCTTGGAAAAGGAAAAGGCGGAACAAGCCTTGTTGGCCACAAAAGAGCGAAATCAAAAAACCATATCCTACTTAGGTTCCCTGGTATTGTTATTGGGATTAGGTTTTGCCATCTATTTTTTTAGACAACGTACCAGACGTTTAAAGGAACAGAATGAGTGGACACGGTTGGAGGCGACACTGGAGACGGAAGCAGAGATGTCACGAAGGTTACATGACGATTTTGGTGCAGGGCTCAACCAAACCATGTTAATGTTAAATACAGATGTGGATAAGACAGCTGTCTTGGATAAATTGGATGGGCTTTACCATCAAAGCCGAAACTTTTCAAGGGAGGTAAATGAAGTGGCCACTGGAGAATTATTTAAAGAAGCGTTTTTGGAAATGCTCCGTTTTAGGACCCCGAGTGAAGCGAACCTATTCATGACAGGTATCAAGGAAGTCCCATGGAATGAAATGGCCCCTTTGTCACAAAAAGTGCTCTTTAAGGTAGTACAGGAACTGATGATCAATATGGGTAGGCATAGTAAAGCCAGCATGGTCACCATTGTTTTTAAATCCACAGGAAAATCAGTAATAATCAATTACTCGGATAATGGGGTGGGGGCATCTCCAAAGGAACTCAATGCCAAAAATGGACTTCGGAATACGGAAAAGCGTATTCAGGCCATTGGAGGAAGCATTACTTTTGATTCCTATAAGGGTCAGGGCTTTAAGGCTTACATCATGATTCCATTATAATTCAAAGCATCGCAATGTTTAAAAAAGTATTGATAGCAGAAGATTTTCAGGATACCAATCAAGGGATATCGGAAATGTTGCGTGAGAAATTGCAAATTCCATTCATCCAGGACGAACTTTATTGTGATAAGGCCTTTAATCGCTTAAAACTTGCCTTGGGCCAAAATGAACCCTATGGATTACTGATTACAGATCTGTCTTTTAAAGGAGATCATGTGGAACGCAAACTCACCTCTGGATTAGAACTGATTAAAGCAGCCAGAGCGGTACAACCGGACATAAAGGTCATCGTGAACTCCATGGAAGACAATCCGTCCAAGATCAATTCACTTTTTAAGGAAAAGAAAATCAATGCCTATGTCTGTAAGGGACGGCATGGTCTTACGGAATTGGTAAAGGCGGTCCAGGAAGTGTACCACAACCGAACCTATGTTTCTCCAGAAATTGATCTGAATGTTTCCAATAATGTATTTGAACTGGAAGAGTTCGACTTGATGATCTTACAGTGTTTGGCTGAAGGGTTAACGAAAAAAGAGATTTCGGAAAAGTTCAAAAAGGAGCATATCACCCCCAACAGTGAAAGTACCATTGACAAGAGGGTCAGTAAAATGTTCGATGAATTTGGGGCCAAGAACACCAATCATTTGATTGCCAAAATGATTCGGGAGGAAAAAATCTGATTTATAAGTTGTTAGTGAACCTTTGAATTTCCCTTGCAGATATCTGTAAGGGATTTTTTTGTTTTGAAAATAAATTTGAAACATCAATATCATCAAAATGGAACACTCATTTGCCAACTACACAGCTAGTAAAACTCTACGTAACTCCAATAATAAGAGTACCATTGGCTTTAGGTCAGCCCGAAATTTCAAAATGACGGTCATTGTATCGATTTTTATTTGCCTGATCGTTCCAAAACAGCTCAAAGCCCAGAATGATGGGGCAGCTATAGCCGGTGCCGTGGGAGCATTGGCATTGGTTGGGGCTGGTGTGGCAGCGGTTGAACAAATGAAGGAGAGAGCAGAGCTCACTGCAACGCAATGGGTTTTGTCCAACCATCCGGAAATGTCCAGTTTTTCGTTAAAGACAGTTGACTTTGATGGAAAAAAAGTAAAGGACATGTCATCCGCATCCGTAATCACTTTCAAGATTCAAGAATTTGAACCAGAAGACAATCCTGTTCTGAACGGTAAAAAATATGTACTTCTTGGGTTCACCAGTCATGGATGGATTAATGAATATGGCATTGATTTCAATAAGGTTAAGTGGTTTATGATCAATAAATCAGAATGGACAAAAATGATGGTGGCTTACGTAAAAGTGGCCTCTGGAGTAACCTCCGACTTGGAGAGTGACATTATGAATGGAAAGATTGTCAATAGAGGAGTCAGGGTTAAAGGAAAAAATATGATTCCATTTTATAAAATGGAAGGAGACATGTATGTGGTAACGGATTACTCCAACGAAATGAAATTTGTTTATAATGAAAGGTCCTTAGGTATTTTCTTGAAAGATACCCGTGACCTTGTACAAATAAAAAGAGGTAGCCTAATAGAACTCCATGATTTCTTTTATGAGGAGAATTGATATAATATCACACACTGACCACTGCAATAGAAGTGTAGGATAGTTCAGCTTACTGCACGTGAATTGCACAACTTGACAATCCCTTACGGAAATCTGTAAGGGATTTTTTTTTAATAGGGGTAGGTTTGGTTAAAAATATGTCCAAAGATGGAACTACAGAATCAACTCAAGGTCTTGGCCGAAAAGGTTATCAAACTCAAAGAGAAAATAGATACCGAGGAATCCACCAAGCACGCATTCGTACTGCCATTTATAAACGTTTTGGGTTATGATACCTTCAATCCAACCGAGGTCGTACCGGAGTTTACCGCGGACTTGGGATTGAAAAAAGGTGAAAAGGTGGATTATGCGATTTTTCAGAATGGTGTTCCCATCATTATCATTGAGTGTAAAAACTGGAAAGAAAAGTTGAATGCCCATAATTCCCAATTGTTCCGGTATTTCCATACGACCAAAACCAGATTTGCCCTGCTGACCAATGGTATCGAGTATCAATTTTTTACCGATTTGGAATCAACCAATAAAATGGACGAAAAACCTTTTTTGGAATTCGATATCACTCAGTTAAAGGAGAATGTAGTCAACGAGATTGCAAAATTCCATAAGACGAACTTTAACGTCGATGAAATTGTGGACAATGCGAGCTCCCTGAAATATACCAAGGAAATAAAAAAACTTATTGGGGAAGAACTGCAAGCGCCAAGCTATGATTTTGTCAGGCTCTTCGCATCACGGATCTATACTGGCCGGCTTACTGAAAAGGTAATGGGGGAATTTACCGATTTGGTAAGCAAGGCCTTTACCCAAACCATTAGCGAGAAGGTGAACGATCGCTTGAATTCAGCGCTTCATAAGGAAGCGCAAAAACAACAAGAAGAGGACAAGGAGCCCGAAAAACTAAGCAAGGTCAAAACCACCGAGGAAGAAATGGACGCATATCGTATTGTGGTGGCCATTTTGCGCAGAAAACTCCCAGTCGATCGTATCGTGCATAGGGATACCCAATCCTATTTTGGTATCTTGTTGGACGATAACAACCGAAAACCCCTCTGTCGTTTACATCTCAATGGGGGCAATAAATACTTAGGGACCTTTGATCAGCACAAGGAGGAGACCCGACATCCGATTGAGACGGTGGACGATATTTACCAGTTCGAGGACCTATTGTTGAAAGCAGTTGATTACTATGAGGATTAGAATTTTTTTGCTCCCGGTACTTTTTATTGTGCTTTGTGCCTACGGTATGCCTTCCAATAATGATACCATGGTCTATGTATGCATGGGAAACGGAAGCAAAAAATATCACTATCGCAAAGACTGCAGGGGCCTTTCCAACTGTTCTACCAAGATATATGAGGTCACTTTGACCAAGGCCAAGGATTTGGGCCGTACGCTCTGTGGTTGGGAGGATTGAACCTTATTTTAGTTTATCTTAAATCTTAATAGTACTGGTAAATGATCCGATAATTTACGGGCATCTTCCAATTCATCGCAGAATTTCACAAAATCAATAGTTTTTCCTTCCGTCTTGTAAATATCCTGGGAATAAAAAATATTGTCGATAGGGTGATTGAGGTAATCAGTTCCGTCGCATTTTCTTTTTAAAGTGGTCTTTGCATTGGATATGGCTGCTTTAAAACCATTATCTTTTAAGAAATCAAAAACAGGTATCTTTTCATCGACATTAAAATCACCAGCAATGATCAATGGAGTTTCTAGTGAATCAATGATGAAATTAGAAAGTGCGATGATTTCACTTTCGGGGTCTTTATTATAGGGCCTGGAATGAAAATTGATCAGGGTGAATTTATTTCCTTCAACATATAAATCAAGTAAAAATGGCTCTCGGTCTACTAACGAATCTAGTTCTGAGACAAGCCAACCTCGATTTTTTATTTTTATGTTGTTGGTTTTCCAGACAATAGCATAGCGCTCTGTAATATATTTAGGGCTGTTTGTAGGGTCACTTATGACATAGTCCCATTTCGCCCCTTTTCGGTTTAATATATCGGCAAGCTTGGCCACCGCTTGGGCTCCTCCATAACCTGCAACTACTTCTTGAATGGCCAAAATATCAGCATCCCTTACGATTTCAGCGATTTCATTGAGTTCTTCACTATTTTTGGTCCTTCCAAAATCTTTGATGTTCCAAGATAAAAGTTTAATTTCTTTATGCTGCCCCAGAACGACACAGTGGAAGACTATAAGTATAAGGAACGCTAGCTTTTTTAGCATGAGGTGATTTATTTAATTGGAAAACATGTATAGGGAGGACATAGTGGCATATCCATTGTATTATTCCGCTGTCGATTGGTCTTAATAGGCTCTTTATGGGTATGACCAAGAATATGTCCATGATTTAATTCGATTAAAAACAAGGTGCAAATCAGTTGAGTGGCATTGAACATCATTGTATTAAGGTGTTTTCAATATTTTCGATAACGAAAAAAGAATTGAGCGGTTGGTATTATTTTTATAACTAGTCCTACATCTATCTGTAAAGTGGCATTTCAGGATAAGGTATAAATTCATCCAATAATGGTGTTAATCCTGTTTTGACTGCAAATACAAAGGCTAACATTATACCTGAAAATAATATGACCGAATTTAAGTTGTCATTGGCAACTTCTACAAAAATGCTTTCACCTTTGTTAAATAAACTGAAAAGTAGGCTTGACAACCAAAAAAGTACTACAAAAACAAGCAATGTTATTCCAAAAAAAGCACAGTAAAACGATATTTCTTTTAACACTAAACTATTACCAGCTAATTGGCTTGGAAGAATTTTTATAAGTGTTTGAAAAGTATGAATTAATTCACTTTGCAATAGGCCTAGTCCCAAAAACAAAATACCTTTAAAATATGAAATACTTATTGGATTTTCATTTGCTGAGAGCTTGGTTTTTAGTTTGGATTTTATAAAACTATTCAACAAAAATAGAGATGCTGCTGTACTTAAGATTATTGCTAGAAAAGTTAAAAAATTGGTCATATTGATAGTTTTTTATTCGATTTTAATGAAACATTCCAAAACCTCATATCTGATATTTCACGAGAGATAATGCCAGGCGGAATGCCTTTGTTTGTGGTTTCCCAAACGAAATATTTTATACCATTTATGGATTTTGAAATCCCGTTGTATGGTAAATTAATTCCAATTATTGAATGTTTGTAAAGTTCACTTGATAACATAACAACATCGTAGTTGTAGTGATTAAAAATTGTGAAAAGTAAAAGTGTTCGAGTATCGCAATCTCCTTTTAAGGTAGATACAAATTCTACCGGCGTAAGCAAGCCATATTTTGTAAATCCTTGGCAATCGCCTTTACTCGCTAAATATTCTTCAATAAAAGTATCGTTATAGTTATCGGCATTACAATCATCGCTTAGAATAAGCGTATAGGGAATATCTTGAATCATTGAAACAATGACCTCTGCAAATGCAATTTTATTCAGCTTTTTTTCAAATTTTAAACTGTCTAATGTTGAATAAACTAAATCAAGTTGATTTAAGTCGTAATCATAAATTGTTGAAACAATTCTATTGTATTGAGAAGTGGTGTTTAGGGGAATTGAAAGATTATTTCTTAATTGATAGGCATCTTTATAATCTGAAAATCGCATTTTCAGGTCTGCTTCATATAGATTGTTTGCATAATCCTCCCAAATTCTATGGTGCGTAATTATACTATCACCTAAAATAGGATTATCTTCTATTACTGTGACTTCATCAGCATCATCTACAACATTTGTTTTCTTTATGTTTGGATATTTTAGCGTATTGGTTATTGATGATACAATTCCAAATACCACCAATACTAAAAGTACAATACCAGCAAATCTAAAAATCCATTTGGACACGCTAATAATAACACTGCTCAATAAGGAAAACAAATAAATTGCACCCAAAATAATAGCGATAGGTAAAATTACTTTCCAACCAAAAATTAGAAGCGGAATAATAAAAATAGCTCCAATTAATGTTTGAAGCAGCAACCCTAATATCTCCCAAAACGAAAAACTAGAATTTTTTGTACCTGATTGCTTTACCCAAGAACCCCAATAAGTAGATTTGTCGGAATAATAATATTCCCAACGCTTATAATCACCATCAACTTCTGAGTTTCCAGTTTGCTTTTTAGTTTTAATCCTGTCAGAAGTCAAACTTAATTTCTTGGGTGTTTCTTCCTCAATTTCCACTTTGATATATTCGGTATCATAGTGTCTTAAATAACCAGAAATATCACCGGTAATGTCACCAAAAATTTTATTTCCCTCATACACCTGATTTGAAAGCGTATAATCACTTAATTTTTTGTCGTTCAAATTGACATTATAAGCTTTAGTGCCCCCTTTTTCATCAATTATTTCAAGAGGTAGATTGTCTGGTAGTTTGGTAAGGAAATTATCAATTTCTTGGAATTCTTCTGGTTCTCCAGTTTCCCAATGCCTTATGTTATTCTCATTTTTTATGGTAGTGATTTCTCCAGAGATTACTTCAAGGTCATAAAAATTTTCATGTTTAACATCTGACTTTCTTGGGTCGAAATAGCCAATAAATTTACCTCGGAACTTACCTTGGATGTAAGTCCGTCTTTCAACATGATTCTCTATGGTTTCATATTTAGGCATATAAGCTATCCAATAAATCGTCCTCTTTGAGTAAATCCCTTTTATTTACTTTTCTTTTTGTGTTGAATGGTGCATCAGAAAAATGCTCATCGTAATGCAGATCCATGCCGTATTTGTTGTTAAATATTTCGTTATACTTTTCTTTAAATAACTCATATTCATATTTAACGAGATGTGATTCTACGTAATGTTTAGTCTTGTAGAAAATACTGTCTTTATGGATAAAGATTTTAAGATATGTTGGAATAATAAATAGTATTAAAACAAATAATGTTATAAACCAACTTAGAGGATATTTTTTGTTTAAAATAATGATACCTTGAATGTAGTAATTTGATTTTTTCACCAACTGCTTTGTAGCCTTCCCTTTTTTAGGACATCGCTAAATTCATAAAATTATCATTAATGTCGTCTGTTTCGGGGAAGAATTCTTCCCCGAAACGGTTCTTG
>NZ_JACBZU010000004.1 GCF_013407935.1 Allomuricauda sp. ARW1Y1 | reverse complement strand
GGCTCTCGGTAAACTTGCTTTTTTTCATGTGACAGTTAAAATTTAAAGTTAGAAAATCTGAATTTTAAACTGTCCTATTTTTAGGGAAGGCTACAAAAAAGGGAAGGCTACACCAGGATAATCAGGTGCTATGAGATGATAATTATTAGAAAGTTCATTAATAAGTTCTGAATACATATATGACGATGATGGAAAACCATGTAAAAGGAGAATTGTTTCTTTGTTTTTATCTCCTGCTTCTCTATAGAAAACGGAGAGATTGTCAATATTGATAATTTTTGATGTTTGTTTATTCATTTTATTTTCAATTTTAAGAGCACTACTTTTTTCCGTTTTAGAACACGCGCTAAAAAGTAGACCTATGATTATTGTATAGATTAATGTTTTTATATTTATATTGCGTTGATGCTTCATTAAACTTAAAATTCAGCTTTTACTGATTTATTTCTTATAAATTCTAATAAGATTGAAGGCTCTAGCCTTGTCATATAGTCCTCTTCTATATGGACATATACTATTTCTCTATCCTTATTTATTACGTAAACAGCAGGTACAGGTAATTCGAAACTACTATTAGCATGAATTTCATCTAGATGTATTCCAAAATTGATATACTCTTGTTTTGATGCTTTGTCTAATTGAAATACAATTCCTATTTCTTTCATCAATTGAGCATTTACATCAGTAAGTACAGGAAAAGACAATGCATTCTTATGAGGGGTCTGGCTAGTACGTTCTATTCTTTCTGCACTAATACCTATTATATCCGTATTTAACTGATTAAAGTCTTCTCTTAACCTTTCATATTCCCGTAGTTCCATATTACAATACGGACACCATCCACCTCTGTAAAAATTTAGGATTAGATAATCTGTTTTTTGTAGTTCACTTAGAAGGACAGTACCTTCGTCAATATTTGTTAGTGGTACATCCGGAACTTTGTCTCCAATTTTAAGGGCTTTTTCTTTTAATCCGTTTTTTTTGATTTCATCAATACTGTTTTCAAAAACCTGAATTATTGATTGAGGCATGCGCTCTAAGGTTGCCTCTTTCATTTGTTTTAGTTGTTCTTTAAGACTCATATGTATCCTTTTTTATTTGATACAAAGATTTAAAAGAACAAGTATTAAATGAATATCTATTTGAGATTTTAGATAGTCAATATCTAACCGAGGTTTATTTTACCAGTTTTTTGTTGAAATTGATTTGGTGTAAAACCCGTGAACTTTTTAAAGAAACGAATGAAGTTAGAGGGCTCGTTAAAGCCCATTTTATAGGCAATCTCTTGAGAAGTGTATTTATTTTCAGAAATATTTCTTTTTATTTCTAACAATAGCCAACTATCTAAAAATTCTTTGGCGGTTTTTTGGCTTATTTCTTTACATATATCATTTAAATACTTGTAGGAAACAGATAACCTATTAGCATAATCATTTACATTATGAGTTTCCTTGTAATACTGCGTAATTAATTGTTTAAAAAGGATAAAGTTTTTAAAACGCTGACTTTTATAAATTTTATGTTGATAGATTGATAGACGTTTGATTTGAAATAGCAAAGCCATAAAAACGGAATTCACAATTTCGGCTTTTAGATTAGTGTTAGAGTCGTTTTGCAAATCTTTAAGGCTTTTTAAAAATGGATTCAACAGCATTAAATTTTCTTTAGCAATTAGGATGCTTGGTGAATGGTAAATGTGTAAAAAATGGAAAAGGTTTTTCTCGTTTAAATATTGTGTAATAAAATTTTCTTCAAATGAAATAACATAACCTTTTACGGTAAGCTCTTTGTTGAATGCATGTACTTGATCTTTTATTAGAGGAAGAACTGTACCAGGGGAAAGCGCTTCATTTTTAAAATCCACTTCATGCTTACTTACGCCTTCTGTTATTATAATAAGCGCATGGAATTCGATTCTATGTGGGTTAGATAAATCAAAATGAATCTTATCAAATTTATCATAGATTTCTTTAATTGAAAGAATTTCAAAAGGTATAGACTGATTAACAAACCGAGAAAAGTGGATATTTTCTATTTTATTTTTCATTAAAACGATTCAGATCGCAAATTAGCTACAACGGGCCTTGTTTATGGCGTGTGAGGCGTGCCCCACGGGGAGCCATCGTTTCGCCTCATTCGGTATAAGTGTGGTTGATGGCTTTAGCTTTTGCTTGTCGCTCCAGTTAAAGATAGGAAAAACATACGTTGGTTATATGGTGGAATGTACAAGGCCCATTGATGGCGATCAGCAAAAGGGGAGCGCACTGCGTGCGTGGTTTTGCATTCCCGAAGGGATATTGTCATCGGCTACCATGATTTACACCCAAGTCTCTCAACCCACCTTATTAAACGTAAGAAGTCCGATGGATGACTAAAAATTTGGAATAAGGCATCTTTTAAAAACAAAAAACCCCGTAAATCCATTGATTTGCAGGGTTTTTCTGTACTCGAGGCGGGACTTGAACCCGCACGGGCAAAATGCCCACAGGATTTTAAGTCCGGCGTGTCTACCAATTCCACCACTCGAGCAGGACTTGTATGTAAAAAAAAACTCCACCCGTGGTGACTGAGCGGAGTCGAAGTCGAGCGAAAAACGGGATTCGAACCCGCGACCTCCACCTTGGCAAGGTGATGCTCTACCAACTGAGCTATTTTCGCATTTTTAAAGAACGCTTCACTTTTCCCAAGCGCGGATGCAAATTTATAATATTTCTATTAAAATAAAAGAATTTTTTTAGGAAGATGCCTTTTTCTTTTTGCTCAACAACCGCTTGATCTCGTTCAGCTTCATCAATGCCTCCACAGGTGTCAGTGTATCAATGTCCAAGTGCAAAATTTCTTCCTTGATCTCTTCCAGTAAGGGGTCGTCCAAATTGAAAAAACTCAACTGCATCTCGTTTTGGGAAGCTTGCAGTTTGTCCGTCATCTCCTCGCTCGAGTGCGATTTTTCCAGTTTTTTAAGGATTTTGTTTGCCTTTTGAATCACCTGTTGCGGCATTCCCGCCATTTTGGCCACATGGATTCCAAAACTATGTTCGCTGCCTCCGGGCACCAATTTCCGTAAAAAAAGCACATTGTCTTCCAATTCCTTGACCGAAACGTTGTAGTTTTTGATGCGAGGAAAGGTGTTGGTCATTTCATTGAGCTCATGGTAATGTGTCGCAAACAGTGTTTTTGCCTTGGCCGGGTGCTCGTGCAAGTACTCGGAAATGGCCCAAGCGATGGAAATACCGTCATAGGTACTGGTACCACGACCTATTTCGTCCAAGAGCACCAAACTGCCTTCCGATAGGTTGTTCAAGATGGAGGCGGTCTCGTTCATTTCTACCATAAAGGTCGATTCGCCCATCGAAATATTGTCACTTGCCCCAACGCGGGTAAAAATTTTGTCTACCACGCCCAAACGGGCCTCGGCCGCAGGTACAAAACTGCCCATCTGGGCCAAGAGCACGATCAATGCGGTCTGACGCAAGAGCGCCGATTTACCGCTCATGTTCGGCCCCGTGATCATAATGATTTGTTGCTCTTCGCGGTTCAAAAGCACATCGTTGGTCACATAGGCATCACCAATGGGCAATTGCTTTTCGATGACGGGGTGCCTACCTTCCTTGATGTCAATAGAGGTTGAATCGTTTACGGTAGGCTCCACATAATGGTTCTCTTTGGCCAACTGCGCAAAGCCACAAAGACAATCCAATTGGGCAATCAGGTGTGCGTTTCGCTGTACGGGGGCAATGTACTCCTGCATCCATACCAATAACTGTTCAAAAAGCTGCTGTTCCAAATGGTAGATGCGTTCCTCGGCACCCAAGATTTTGGACTCGTATTCCTTTAGTTCTTCAGTGATGTAGCGTTCTGCATTCACTAAGGTTTGTTTGCGAATCCAACCCTCAGGAACCTTGTCCTTGTGGGTATTCCTAACTTCAATATAATATCCAAAAACGTTGTTGGAAGCGATTTTTAGGGAAGTGATACCGGTTTCCTTGGTTTCCCGTTCCAACATTTTATCCAAATAGTCCTTGCTGGAAAAAGCCAGTCCCCTCAATTCGTCCAGTTCTTCCGAATAACCCTCGGCGATGGTGTTGCCTTTGGCAATGTTCACCGGGGCCTCCTCATTGAGTACCTCTTTTATTTTGGATCGAAGGGCTTCGCAATCGTCTAAACTTTCCCCGATATGTTGTAGGGAGGCGTTGGAGCTGTTGAGGGCCAATTGTTTGATGGGCACCACCGCTTCCAAAGAGTTTTTGAGTTGGACCACTTCTTTGGGGTTGATCTTCCCCGTGGCCAATTTGGAGATCAAACGCTCCAGATCGCCCATCTGCTTAATGTGGCCCTGAATCCTGTTCAATTGGGACTCCTCGCTTTTTAAATGGGCGACCACTTCATGGCGTTGCCGAATCTTTTCCACATTTTTTAACGGCAGGGCCAACCATCTTTTTAACAGGCGTCCACCCATGGGGGACAGCGTCTTGTCGATAATGTCCAATAAGGTCACCGCATTCTGGTGTGCAGAATGATAGAGTTCCAGGTTACGAATGGTGAAACGGTCCATCCATACATATTCCTCCTCGGCAATGCGCTGTATGCTATTGATGTGCTGAAGACGGCTGTGTTGGGTCTCGGAGAGATAGTGCAGCACCGCCCCAGAGGCAATGATACCGTGGTTGAGATGGTCTACGCCAAAACCCTTTAGGGTTTTAGTGCCAAAATGTTGGTTCAAGCGTTCCTCGGCATAATCCTCTTGGAAAATCCAATCTTCCAAAAAGAAACTGTGAAAGTGCTTGCCAAAGCATTCCACAAAATCCTTTTTGTGGTTTTTGGAAACCAATACCTCATTGGGCGAAAAGTTTTGAAGCAGTTTGTCCACCTGTTCCACCGAACCTTCCGAACACAAATATTCCCCGGTAGAAATGTCCAAAAAGGAAACACCCAACTTGCTGCGCCCAAAATGGACGGCACATAAAAAGTTGTTGTTCTTGGCGGTGAGGATGTCATCGTTCAAGGCAACTCCGGGTGTCACCAATTCGGTGACGCCGCGCTTTACAATGCTTTTGGTCTGTTTGGGGTCTTCCAACTGATCGCAGATGGCCACGCGCTGTCCCGCTTTCACCAATTTGGGCAAATAGGTGTTTAGGGAGTGGTGCGGAAACCCGGCCAGTTCGGTCTTGTCCCCGCCATTGTTACGGTGGGTAAGGATAATGCCCAAAATTTTGGCGGCCTTTACCGCGTCCTCTCCAAAGGTTTCATAAAAGTCGCCCACACGGAACAGCAACAGCGCATCCGGGTGTTTTACCTTGATGGCATTGTACTGCTGCATTAACGGGGTAACCTTTGTATTCTTTTTCTTGGCTGCCAAAGCGATTTAATTCTGTTATTTTTGCCCTGCTTGGGAATTTATCATTACGGAATTCATTGTCACATCGAGCGCAGTCGAGATGTTATTGTCAATCTTTCGACTTCACCGAAGATGAAATCAAATAGGACCAAGCCATGTGTCTGCTGCAAACGAATATATAGTTTTCATCAGCCATCAAAAATTTTTGTTGATATTTTGACCCCAATGTTTAAAAAATGAGTCGAAAACTGGAAAATAGTGAGTTAAATCGGTTGGATGTGGATGGTTTCAAGGAAGCAAAAAAATCACCCATCATCATCATTTTGGACAATATCCGAAGTTTGAACAATATTGGCTCCGTATTCCGAACGGCCGATGCCTTTTTGGTCCAAAAGATTTATCTCTGTGGCATTACGGCCACCCCACCGCACAAGGATATTCGCAAAACGGCCTTGGGCGCCACCGAAAGCGTGGATTGGGAATACCGAAAGGACACTTTGGAGGTGGTGCGGGAACTTAAACAGCAAGGAGTACAAACTGTTGCTGTGGAGCAGGCGGAGAATGCTGTTATGTTGAACGATTTTGAGGTTGGCGCAACGAAAACCATTGCTTTGATTTTTGGAAATGAGGTGAAGGGGGTTTCACAGGAAGTGGTCAACGCTAGCGATACCGTTTTGGAAATTCCCCAGTTCGGGACCAAACATTCCCTGAATATTTCCGTGAGCGCGGGGGTAGTGGTATGGGATTTATGGTCCAAACAAAATGCCAAAAAATAAAAAAGGCCCTGCAAAACAGGGCCCTATGTAAAGTCTGAGTTAGTTAGTTTCTCAATTTGAGGGTGCTAATAAAATAAAACCATTCGTTATATCCAAACATTTTCTAAAAATTCTCTTAAAAGTTTGAGGAAAGGATGTGGTCTTCCAGTTTTTGTATGATGAATTCGTAATCCTCGGGGTGGCTAACAAAGTCGAGTTCGCCCACATCCAGAATAATACTGTTCTGTGTGGGGTTACTTTTGATAAAATCCAAATACCCACGATTGATCTTTTCCAAATATTCAGGGGCAATGTTTTGTTCATAATCGCGCCCCCTTTTCTTGATATTGGCCAACAACCGTTCGGTATTTTGGTAGAGATAGAGATAAATTTCAGGCTTTTTCACCTCCTTGTACATAAAACTAAAAACCTTTCGGTATAGGTTAAACTCCTCTTTTTGCAGGGTGACCTTGGCGAAAATCAGCGATTTAAAAATATCGTAGTCACTTACCATAAAATTCTTGAAAAGGTCGAACTGGGAGGTGTCATCCATAAACTGTTGATACCTATCCGCCAAAAAGGACATTTCCAGTGGAAAGGCATAGCGGGCCTGGTCCTCGTAGAATTTGGGCAAAAAAGGGTTGTCGGCAAAGCGTTCCAATACCAATTTGGCGTTGAAGTCATCCGAGATCATTTTGGACAAGGTGGTTTTTCCGGCACCAATGTTGCCTTCTATGGCGATGAGCTGTAGTTGTGAAAACAGCCCCGACCTGTCCTTGAACAGTTTGTGCTTTGTTTTGGTGAATTGGCTTCGATCACTACATTCTTGCAATAGGTTCCGCGTATCCTTGGACAGCACGGGGTGGTAAAATTGCGGGGCAATATCGGCCAAAGGTTTTAGAACAAAGTTCCGGTGCTGCATGTGGGGGTGGGGAACCACCAGATCATCATGGTTAATGACCTCCGACCCGTAATAAATAATGTCAATATCCAGTGTGCGGGAGCGGTACCCACCGCCTTCATTTCGGATTCGGCCGAAATCCCGTTCAATCTGTAAAATGGTATCCAGTAATTCCTTTGGTGGCAGGGGAGTCAAAACGGAAATGACAATGTTCAGGAAAGGTTCCCCGTCGAATCCGACCGCCGGGTTTTCGTAAACGGAGGAAATATCCAAGATGGAACCTGCCTTTTGCCGAATGCGAAAAATGGCCTTTTGGAGGTTCGCATGCCGATTTCCCAAATTGCTTCCCAATGAAAGATATACCTTTTGCTTTCTGCCCATAATCGAAGAAACAAAGTAAACAAAACATTCCTACATTGGTTATCTTTGATACGTATTAAATTTTTATTGCATGAAGTTTTTAAGAAACCTACTTGCCTCAATTTTGGGGAGCTTAATGGCCTTTATGATCATTGTGGGCATGTTCTTTATTTTTATGGCCTTGGTGGGCAGTGCGGATGATGGTGTTGTGGTCAAACGCAACTCGGTGTTGGAGATCAGTTTTATAACACCGATTTTGGACTATACGGGAAAGGATGCGAACGATCCCTTTGCCGAACTTTGGACAGCGGAGCTGGGATTGGATGAAATCTTACATGCCATAGAAGTTGCCAAAAACGATGACCATATTGAGGGCATAAGCATCACCACTGGATTTCTACAGGCAGGAATGGCCCAAGCCCGTGAAATACGCAACGCCCTAATCGATTTTAAATCTTCCGGAAAGTTCGTGGTGGCACATGCTGATGTGTATGCGCAGCGCGACTATTACTTGGCCAGTGCGGCAGATGAGGTGTACATTAATCCGGTAGGTGCGATGGACTTTAAGGGATTGGCCACCGAAGTGCTTTTTTATAAGGAATTGCAGGAAAAATCAGGAATCAAAATGGAGGTCATACGCCATGGAAAGTACAAAAGTGCGGTAGAGCCCTTTTTGTCCGACACCATGAGCGAGGAAAACCGTGCCCAGATAAAAGAGCTCATTTCTTCCATTTGGAACGTGATGGTCGACGATATTTCAGCATCCAGAAACCTTTCGCCTCAAGACCTGAACCAAATAGCCGATACTCTTGGAGGGCGGACCCCTGAATATGCCGTCGCTTCCGGACTTGTGGATGGCGCCCTGTACTTTGATGAATACGAAGACCTGATGAGGGAGAAAATCGGACTTTCCAAAGATGAGGACGTGGAATATGTTGGGTTGAGGGATTACATACAAAAGGCCAACAAACAGAAAATCCGAACAGGTTCCGATAAAATTGCCATTATTTATGCCCAGGGAGAAATTTTGGGAGGCGAAGGCGGAAAGGATTATGTTGGGCAAGGACTTATCGTGGATGCCCTCCACAAAGCAGTGGACAATGAGAGTGTAAAGGCGATTGTACTCCGAGTGGACTCTCCTGGTGGAAGTGCTCTCGTTTCCGATATCATTTGGAGAGAAATGCAATTGGCCAAACGAAAGAAGCCTGTAGTGGTCTCATTTGGAACCATTGCGGCCTCCGGAGGATATTATATTGGCGTAGGAGGGGACAAAATTTTTGCCGAGCCCACGACCATTACCGGATCTATAGGGGTTTTTGGAACCATTCCGAACGTCAACCAATTGGCGGAAAACGTTGGTATCAATGCCGAGCAGGTAGGTACCAACAAAAATTCAGTGGATTATTCCTTTTTTGAGCCCATGACGGATACCTTTAGGCAGGTCCTTGAAGAAAGTATCGAAGAGACTTATCAAACCTTTTTAGATCGCGTGTCCAAAGGCCGAAATATGACGGTGGAGCAAGTGGACCAAGTGGCACAGGGCAGGGTTTGGAGCGGAACTGATGCCAAGGCACTTGGCTTGGTAGATGAATTGGGAAGTTTGGACGATGCGGTCAAAGCCGCGGCAGAAATGGCTGGTCTGGAATCCTACGGGCTGCGCAAGTATCCTAAATACAAATCCGATTTTGAGCTGTTCATGGAAGATTTTGGTTCGGCCAAAACCAAGATCGGGGAATCCATCATACAAGAAGAAATTGGAACCGAGGCCTACCAAGTTTTAAAGGAGTTCAAGCAATTTACCAAACAAGAAGGCATTCAGGCCAAGATGCCCTTCAGTTTAAACATTAAGTAGATTTTCCAACCAAGGCTTAAGGGCTTTTCAAACACATATGACGCAAAAGGACAAGAAGTTAGCATTTTCCATATATCTGTATCTCGGGGCGTTGTTCATTACCTCACTGGTGGTGTCCAACCTTATTTTTCAAAAGTTTTTCTCGTGGAGCCCTTTTGGGGATGTGGAGGTATTTGGAGCTCCGCTTTTTGAGCTTTCGGTGGGTATTTTGCCGTATCCCATTACCTTTTTGATCACCGATTTAATTTCCGAGATCTACGGCCAAAAAAAGGCCAATCAGGTGGTGACAGCAGGAATCTTTGCGTCTTTCTTCTCTATGACCATTATTTTGGTGGCCAACTATTCCTTGGCCATTCCATCATCCCCGGTCGATGATACCACCTTTACCACGGTCTTTGGGTTGTCGCCATTGGGCGTTTTGGCTTCCATGCTGGCCTACTTGGGGGCGCAGTATATCGATATTACCATTTATCACTTCTGGAAGCGGCTTACCAATGGTCGCATGCTTTGGCTGCGGAACAACTTTTCTACATTTTCCTCCCAATTTATAGACACGTTCACGGTGGTTGGGCTGTTGTGCGTTTTTGGCGTGTTGCCGTGGGACAAGTTTTATGGACTGCTGATCAGTGGTTTTATTTTCAAGGTAATGATTGCCATTCTCGACACCCCTTTGCTCTATTTTTTCGTATATCTGATGCGAAAAAGATTTAACTTAAATATAGGGGAAGAAATTTCTTTGGATTGATACTTCTCCTTTAATTTGTTGTAAAACACCGAAGTATGAAGAAAAAAGTCCTAAAGATTACCTCCATAACCCTACTTGTCCTACTAGCGATCGTTATCGCCGTTCCCCTGTTTCTTCAAGGCAAAATTGAGGAGATTATCAAAACAAAAGTCAACAATAGCATCAACGCCACTTTTGATTTTGAGGATGCTGATTTGAGTTTGCTCCGAAGCTTTCCGGACGCGAATGTAAAGCTCGCCAATTTATCATTGGTCAACAAGGCTCCGTTTGAGGGCGATACCTTGTTTGCCTCATCGGAAATAGCACTTTCCATGTCCATCAAGGAGCTGTTCAAATCTGCGGAAGAACCTATTGAGATCAAAACACTGAACATCGATGGCGCAAAATTGCTCATCAAAGCAGATAAGGACGGCAATGCCAATTATGATATTACCAAGGAAAGCGGAGCGTCCACCGCGGCTACCACAGAAGCTTCCGGTGATAATTTTACGTTGAACCTGAACTCCTACGCCATTTCCAATGCAGAAATAGTGTACTGGGACATGGCCAGCGGGATGAGATTGGATATTTTGGAGATGAACCACTCGGGAACGGGGGACCTCTCTTTGGAGCAATCGGAGCTTAAAACTCTTACTGATGCTTTGGTGTCCTTTGAAATGAACAGTACCCAATACTTGAACAGGAACAAAATCAATTTGGACGCCTTGATCGGTATCGATCTCACCGAAAACAAGTATACTTTTTTGGAGAACAAGGCCTTGGTAAACCAGTTGCCCTTGGTATTCGAGGGCTTTGTAAAGGTCAACGAAGACAATCAGGAGGTGGACATTACTTTTGAGACACCCTCTTCCGACTTTAAGAACTTTTTGGCGGTGATTCCTGAGGCCTACGCTGCGAACATTGAAACCGTGCAGACGACAGGTAATTTTGAGGTAAACGGACAGTTTAAAGGGGTAGTGGACGATGAGCATATCCCAACCTTCAAAATTGCCATCAATTCGGAGAATGCATCCTTCAAATATCCCGATTTGCCCAAATCGGTTCGCAATGTGTACATCGATACGGAAATCAATAACGAAACAGGGATTACGGAAGATACCTATGTGGACATCAATCGCCTGTCTTTCCTGATAGACGAGGATAAATTCAATTTGAATGCCAATATCCGCGAGTTGTTGGGCAATACCAAAGTGAACGCCCACATGGACGGAAGAATCAATTTGGCCAATATTTCGCAGGCCTATCCCGTACCCGAAGATTTCAATTTAAAGGGCATTCTGAATGCGGACATTACCACGGCCTTCGATATGGCCTCTTTGGAGAACAAGCAATACCAGAATACCAGAACAACGGGAAAGGCGTCCCTTTCCGGATTTGAATATGCGTCAGAGGAACTTAAAAATCCTGTGACCATTAACACTGCGGCCGTTTCCTTTAATCCGGACAAGGTCTCCTTGGATTCCTTTACCGGTAAAACGGGCAGCACTGATTTTGAGGCCAAGGGAACATTGACCAATTTATTGGGCTTTATGTTCAATGATGAGAATGTGGAAGGAAACTTTACCTTGAACTCCAATAGGTTTGCCTTGAACGATTTTATGATGGAGGAAACCGCGGATAATACGGAACCTGAAAACGGGGAAAAGGAGACGGGTTCAACCACAACAGGGGAGGAGCGCATCAAAATACCGTCGTTTTTGGATTGTACCATCGATGCCGCTGCGAACACCGTGGTTTATGATAACCTGAATCTGAAGAACGTCAAAGGAACCTTGATCATCAAGGATGAGACGGCAACGGTAAAAAACTTGACTTCCGATTTGTTCGGGGGTACCTTGGGGCTTTCAGGGTCCGTTTCCACCAAACAAGAAACCGCTACCTTTGATATGAACCTGGGCATGAACAACTTTAACATTGGGGAGTCCTTTGCAGGGTTGGAATTATTGAAAACCTTGACTCCTTTGGCCACGGCAATTCAGGGTAAATTAAACTCGGATATTAAGATTTCGGGGAACTTGAAGGAAGACTTTACGCCAAACTTGGCCACCATATCAGGTAATTTGCTGGCAGAACTGCTTTCCCCAAAATTGGATGCCGAAAAGGCACCCTTGGTTTCGGCATTGGACAGTAAACTCAACTTTTTGGACACCAAGGAAATCAACTTGGATGGCCTTAAAACGGCATTGACCTTTGATAATGGAACGGTTAAAGTGAAGCCTTTTACCCTTACGTATAAGGACATTGCCATTGATGTGAACGGTAGCCACTCCTTCGACAAGCAAATGGATTACGCCGCAACCCTGAACGTGCCTGCCAAATATTTGGGCTCGGAGGTAAATAAGCTCATCGCACAATTGAACGACCAGAGTTTGGGAGAGGTCACCGTTCCCGTAACGGCTAACATTGGAGGGAACTTCACCAATCCATCCGTGAGTACCGACCTGACGTCCAGCGTAAAAACCTTGACTACCAAATTGGTGGAGATGCAAAAGCAGAAACTGATAGGTCAGGGTAAGGAAAAAGCCAAAGACCTATTGTCCGATGTCTTTAAAAAGGACGAATCCGATACCACCAACACTAAAAACGATGGGGTAAAGGATGTCATCGGCAATATTTTAGGCGGAAAAAAGGACACCACCACAACGGATTCTACAAAAGCCAAACAGGGTGATGAGGTAAAGGATGCTGCCAAATCCATTTTGGGCGGACTCCTCAAGAAAAAGAAAAAGGATACGGTGAATTAAAGAAAGTAGCCTATCTCAAAAGCGGATTATATGTCAGTTCGAGCGCAGTCGAGAACCTAGGATATACGGGTAATCAATAGGTTTCGCCTGCCTCTCTACTTCAGATGGACGCTCAACCGGACAAAATTCAGACATTGCCAATTTTTAGCCAGCTTTTTTTATGGGTTGATTTCGCTATCAATGGTTTTCAAAATCTCATCTATACTTTGCATCAAAGGATTGTAATGCACAGTTTCCGTTTTGATACTGGTGAGGATGAACATGAGCATATTGTTCTCAAATTCTTTCGACATTAGGAGGTTCCGGTTGCTTGTCCGGTCCGAACTTGGGGGAATTCCTAATTCATCGGAAACCCCAGTGAGGTCATACAGCGTTTTGATGCTGTTTTCTTCGCTGCGGAACATATCGAGTATCTTGTCCCGTTCATTGGCCAGCATCATTTCTTGTTTGGATATGTCCTCGATGTTGGAAATCCAATTGGTCAAAAGGATGCGCAGGCGCGGATTGGCGATATCCTTTAAACTTCCCGAATTGATCATTTCCATCAAAAGGGAATTGTTGGGATTGAACGAAATATCGAAGGCCAAGGCATTGTAAAGCAAATTGGCGAGCTCTTGCTCATTGGGCAGGTTCTCCGGGTCGACCATATAGACCAAGATTTTCTTCGAATCCTCATAGCTTTGCCTGTTGAAGGATATCAGTTCTTTTAATTTGGTCTGACTGGTCTCGAACTCATCTCGGAGTCCCATGAGGTAAATTTGCTCCTTTTCCCGTTTGATGCTTTGTTGATTGGCATTGTCGATGGCCAGTGCAATCAAAATTCCGATGACGACCAACACGATTTCACCAATGGCATACAGCAAGTAGTTGCTGACCTTTTTATCCGCAATGGATTTCTTTCGTATTCTTCTAAAGACTTTGAGCATGATCTGGTAAAAAACAGTGTCTAATCTACAAAAATGATGGTTATTAGTGATATCCTAAAAAAACGGCAGCAACAATGGCAATGGCACCGATGAGGAGTACTAACAGCGTGGGTTTTATGGCAAATTTGAACCATGTATTATAGGGTATTTTTGCTATTGCGATTACGGCCATCAGTGCTCCATTGGTAGGAACGATCATATCGCCCATTATAGCGCCATATTGAAAGGCCAAAACACATATCTGTCTGGAAAGCCCGACTAAGTCCGATAGCGGGACCAAAATGGGCAAGGTCAAAATGGCCTGCCCAGAATAGCTGGGCACTGGAAAATGCAAAAGGACATGTGAAATCATCATTAGTACTCCCGAGACAGCGGGAGAGAAACCCTGCAAGGGACCAAATAGGACTTTAACAATAGTATCCATGATCATTCCTTGCGTCAATAAAATTGAAATACTGTTGGCCAAACCAAGTATGATGCAGGCAAATACCATTTCTTTCATTCCTTCAATATAGGTTTCCCCCGTTTTGTTCCATCCCATTTTTGCAATGAGGCCGGAGAGGATGCCAAGGGCAAAAAAACAGGCGGACATCTCACTAAACCCCCAATCAAACTGAACTATGCCAATAATTACAATAGAAAACGTAAGACCCAATAACAGCAGTATTGCTTTATTACGACCACCCATAGTTTTGTTGTGGGTCGGCATTTGTATTCTTTCGATCCTATGTTTTTTGGCATAATAAAGAAGATATAAAATCCAAGCCAAGGATGCGCCTAAAAGTACGACCAGTCTAAAGGAACTGCCCGAAAGTAAGGGCAAGGCAGCTTCTTTTTGTGCCAAAAGAACCCCAAAAGGATTGGATGGGCTAAATGAACTGCCCACTACGGATGAGCCGTAACTGGCAAAAATCATGGTGAATGAATTGTATCCCAAACTTTTGCCGAACAACAAAAGTATAGGGGTCATAGCAACGACTTCTTCCTGTAGCCCAATAGTGACACCACCCGTGATGAATAGGATGGCTACGGTCAAAAGTGCCAAATCCTCCCTTCCTTTTAAGGAAGAAACCAATTTTACCAAACTATGGTTAAAGGTTTCCGTTTTTTCAATGAGGTAAAAACAGCCACCTATCAACAGGATAAGAACGATGAGTTCAGCTCTTTCGGCAATACCTTTGGGAATGGAGACCAGAAAATCAAGAAAGGAAGGGCTACTGGAGTCGATTTGCGTGTAGGAGTCGCTTACTACCCGAATCACCCCGGTTTCAGCGTCCACAATTCTCTCATAACTTCCTTGGGGAATTAAATAGGTAAATACCCAACTTAAAAGTATTACACCCAACAGAATGACAAATGCATTTGGGAATTTTCTCATTTAAGCTGGTTTTTGGTTTGGTGGTAATGGATAAAGTACTGAAAATAAGCTTTTTTGTCGAGTTTTGGCAGAAATATACGTTTTGGAACAAATTTTATTCCTCGTTCATTTTATAGAAATACTCAATCAAAAAGCAGCCACCAATGATAGAGAGAGCGACGATGACCCCCATTTTGTTGCTTTCAAATTGCTGTTTAAGCAGGACAACCATCGCAATAAGACATAAGATGAACCCGGTCAATGGGATGCCCTTCCGGCTTGCGGTATGTTTTGATAGCTTAAAGCCCACATAGTTTACCATAGCAAATACCAAAAGAAAACCAACGCTCCCCGCAGTAGAAATGCTTTCCAATTCTAAGGTGTTTGTGAGCAACAAGGTAAGACCTGCGGTAATCAATAATCCAATGGGTTGGTTCCAAAGTTGGTAGGTGAATTGATGTGGGAGCTCATCTTCCTCGGCAATTTCATAACTCACCCGACTTCCTCCATAGATTGAGGCGTTGATTGCAGAGAAGGTGGAAATCATGGCGGCAATGGTAATGATGGTGAATCCGGTCTGCCCCAGCATAGGCTTGGCAGCTTCTGCCAAAACATAGTCCTCGGCCGTTTTGATTTGATCAAAAGGCAGCGAACCTACTGTGACCACTGCAATAATGATATAGAGTAATACCACAAAAATAATTGCGATATAATAAGCTCGTGGAATATTTTTATCCGGGTTTTCAATGTCGGGGGCAGAGTTGGCAATCAATTCAAAACCTTCATAGGCCACAAATATGACCATGCCCCCAGTAAGTAGCTGCAATGGTGCTTCCCAATTTTCAGGAGACAATTGTTCCAGATTGGGGTTTCCTATTAAACCGTACAGTCCAATGCCGATGAAGGCAATAAGAATCACCAGTTTAATGATAACTGCGTAGGATTCAATCATGCCAACAACCTTAATGCTGTAATAATTGATAATGGCCGCCAATAGGATGATACCACTGGCGTAAAGGTGGAAATCCAGTTCGCCTCCCGTGATGGGGAGCAGATTTGGCGCATAAGATCCAAATGCCGATGCATAAAGCGAGAGCATAATGATATAGCTTACCCATAAAAGGTTGTTAATGCCCCCACTGAATATAGTCTTCCCAAAACCTTGGGTGATAAACTTTACCGTTCCGCCCCTGTCCGCATATTTTTTGGAAAGCTTTACATAACTATAGGATGTGATTAGGGATAAAATCCCAGCGAAGAGAAAGGCCAAGGGGGTGCCGCCTTTGGACAAATCCACAGCCAAACCCAAAACCGCAAAAATTCCACCACCCACCATGCCGCCTATTCCAATGGAAATCGCTTCGGTTAGTTTGATTTTTTGGCTCATTTTCTCTGGTTATGATCCAGTTTTATTTAAAATCTATCCCCACGTAGTATCCTTCACTTCCCCGTACATTAAAAACCGTATTGTCCTCAAAGATGAGGTACTGCCCTTTAATCCCTTTGAGCACACCTTTATAGCTTGGGGTTTTGTCCAAATTAAGGCTATTTACCTTTTCGGGATATTTTAGTACAGGAAATTCCATATGGGTTTCTTCCCTGTCGTTCAAAAAGTAATCTATGGCCTCATCGGGAATACTGGACTTGAGTTTGTTGCGCCATTCCACTAGGTCTACATCCTCAATGTCGTTTTGCAACATCTTTCTCCAGCTCGTCTTGTCGCTCACATGGTCTTTGAGTGCCACCTCGGTAATTCCGGCCAAGTATCGATTGGGAACCTCTAAAATTTCGATAGCTTCGTGCGCACCTTGGTCTATCCAGCGAGTGGGTACCTGCGATTTACGGGTCACCCCCACTTTAATGCTACTCGAGTTGGCCAAATACACAATGTGCGGCTGAAGCTGCATTTTTTTCTCGTACTCAAGGTCACGGTCTTCTTCGCCCAAGTGGGCCTTGCTCAGTTCGGGTTTCATGATCCAATCCCCGGCTCGGGGCGTTTCAAAAAAGCACGACTTGCAGAATCCTTGTCGATAGATAGGTCGGTCCTCCCCACAGTTCAAACATTGGAATTTGATGAAATCGATCTGCAGCTCCCTATCGAGCCCTTGGTTCATGTTGATAAAGTCGTTCTCAAAGACCAAAAAATATTGGATCGGGCTTCCTATTTCCGTTCGCATCTTTCGCAAGACTCCCTCGTATAGCATAGTAAAATGAATGTGTTTATCTTATTTGAAAATCTATGTTAGAAAAGCTATTTTAGCGGTTGTACCAACCTTGTTTCTTTGGTTAAAGATACCTAAAATGCCAATACCATTATTCAATTCCATTGCTTCTTGGCTATTACGGAAGCGCTACCACCAAATAGAGCTTTTTTTAAAGTATCCATTGGATGTTCAGGATGAGGTTTTGCGGCAGTTGCTGGATTTTTCCAAAGACACCATGATCGGTAAGCAGTATGGTTTCCAAGACCTCCCCAAATATGAAGAGTTCAGGAATAGGGTGCCTATTGTGACCTACGAGGATATTGCTCCGCTCATCGAACGCACGCGTAGGGGAGAGCAGAACCTGTTTTGGCCTACCTCCATTAAGTGGTTTGCGAAGAGCAGCGGTACCACCAATGCAAAGAGCAAGTTTATCCCGGTAAGTACCGAAGCGTTGGAGGACTGTCATTACAAATCCAGCAAGGATTTACTTTGCCTGTATTTGAACAACAATGAGAATTCCCAATTGTTTACCGGCAAAAGTCTACGTCTGGGCGGGAGCAAGGAACTGTACGAGGATAATGGGACTTTCTTTGGTGACCTTTCGGCAATCTTAATCGATAATATGCCGCTTTGGGCCGAATACAGCAGTACTCCCAGCAACAAGGTCTCGTTAATGACCGAATGGGAAACCAAATTGGAGGCGATCATAGAGGAAAGCATACGGGAGAACGTGACCAGTTTGGCAGGAGTGCCTTCTTGGATGTTGGTGCTTTTGAATCAAGTACTTGAAAAAACAGGGAAAAACCATCTTTTTGAAGTTTGGGAAAACTTGGAAGTATACTTTCATGGAGGGGTGAGTTTTACGCCCTACAAGAACCAATACAAAAAGTTGTTGCCCCGCAAAAGGTTCAACTTTTATGAGACTTACAATGCCTCAGAAGGGTTTTTCGGGATTCAGGACCAGAACAATTCAGATGAATTATTGTTGATGTTGGACTATGGTATTTTTTATGAATTCATCCCCATGGGCCCCACAGGCGAAGGAGACCAGGCCATTCCATTATGGGAGGTAGAGCTGGGGGTCAATTATGCCATGGTGATTACCACCAACGCCGGATTGTGGCGTTATAAAATTGGCGATACCATTCGGTTCACTTCCAAAAATCCGTATCGTATCAAAATCACGGGACGGACCAAGCACCATATCAACGTATTTGGTGAAGAACTGATCATTGAAAATGCAGAGGAAGCCTTAAAGCAGGTGTGTCTTAAAACCGAAGCGGAAATTATGGATTACACCGCAGCACCTATTTTTATGACCGATAAGGAAAAAGGTGCCCATGAATGGATCATCGAGTTCAGAAAGCCACCGGCCGACATGGGGTATTTTACCGAAATGCTGGACAATGCACTAAAGGCCCTAAACTCCGACTACGAGGCCAAACGTTACAACAACATTACCCTAAAGATGCCCACGGTGCATGTAGCAAGGGAAAACCTTTTCCATCACTGGCTTAAATCGCACAACAAACTGGGTGGGCAACACAAAATACCCAGACTTTCCAATGAGCGTGGCTGTATCGAAGAGTTGCTTCGAATGAACGTGCAATAGGTCACTCATCCAAGAAAAATGACATTCGTCCACAGTTTACGAAAACGTTTTCGTAAATTTGGCCCGTTCGTCGTGGAAAGATTTCTTTTGAACAAATAAAAGCGGATTTACTGCGTTATTTGATGAAATTCCCACCAACAAATCAATTTGTAAACACAAAACCATTAGAATCATGGCAGAAAAACTTGTTATTATTTCGGACATGTGGGGCGCTAAGAAGGGCCTCTGGATTACTTCTTATTTTGGCTACCTGCAACAGTATTACAACATTGAATTTTACGATTGCCAACAGTTGGGCAACATCGATGTGGTCATTTCTTCGGAAGAGAATGTGCACAGGGCATTTGTTGATGGGGGTATAGATACTGCCGTTAGAAATTTATTGCGCAAGGAAAAGACGCCCGCGCATTACCTGGCATTTAGTATGGGAGGAAACATTGCTTACAAAGCTGCATTGAAAGGTTTGCCTGTAAAATCCTTAACAGCTATTTCTTCTACCAGAATCAGGTTTGAGAATGAGAAGCCCAATACGGATTTGAATTTAATATTTGGAGAACGCGATGAGTTTAGGCCAGATGAAGATTGGATGGATGCTGTTGGGGCGGACATCAATGTAATCCCTAATTTTGGGCATCATCTGTATTCTGATGAAAAAATAATCTCCGACGTTTGTTTGGAGTTGTTGGAAAAAGTAACAAAAAAAGCAGTCTAGGAGACTGCTTTTAGTTTTTTCACGGTTTCGTAAGAGAGTTTTTTCTCGGCATATCCCTTGGTCACTTTGAACTCTGTTTCATCGCTGCTGGGCAGGGTGAACATGGCGTCGGTAAAGATGGCTTCGCACAGCGAGCGCAATCCTCGGGCTCCCAATTTGTATTCCACCGCTTTTTCCACAATGTAGTCCAGTGCTTGGTCCGTTATCGAAAACTCGATATCGTCCATGGCAAACAACTTTTCGTACTGTTTGATGATGGCGTTCTTGGGCTCCGTTAAAATGGCGCGCAATGTTTTGGCATCCAAAGGATTCATATGGGTCAGTACGGGCAACCTCCCTATGATTTCAGGGATAAGACCGAACTCTTTCAAGTCCTTCGGGATAATGTATTGCAGGATATTTTCTTGGTCGAGATTTTCCTCGGCTTTGGAAGCGCTGTAGCCCACGGCTTGCATGTTCAAGCGTTTGGTGATGATGCGCTCGATGCCATCAAAGGCACCCCCAGCCACGAAAAGGATATTCTCGGTATTGACTTCAATGAATTTTTGGTCCGGGTGCTTACGCCCTCCTTTTGGTGGCACATTTACCGTAGTACCTTCCAAAAGCTTCAATAAACCTTGCTGTACCCCTTCTCCGGATACATCCCGGGTAATGGAAGGGTTGTCGCTCTTTCGTGCAATCTTATCGATCTCATCAATGAAAACGATACCACGCTCCGCCTTCTCTAAATTGTAATCCGCGGCCTGCAACAGTCGGGTAAGAATACTTTCCACATCTTCACCCACGTAACCGGCCTCGGTCAAAACGGTCGCATCCACAATGGCCAAGGGAACGTTCAGCATCTTGGCGATGGTCTTGGCGATAAGGGTCTTCCCTGTACCGGTCTGTCCAACCATGATGATGTTGCTCTTTTGGATTTCGATATCCTCTTCCTTGCCCTTGGGCTGCAATAATCGCTTGTAGTGGTTGTACACCGCTACGGACATTACTTTTTTGGTTCGTTCCTGTCCAATCACAAAGGTGTCCAAGAAATCGTGTATCTCGATAGGTTTTTTTAAGACCAGTTCGGAGGAGAGATCTTGGTTTTTGGATTGTTTGGACTCTTCGGCTACAATGCTATGGGCCTGTTCTATGCATCTATCGCAAATATGCGCATCAAGGCCGGCAATCAATAAATTGGTTTCCGGCTTTTTTCTACCACAAAAAGAACATTCCAAGTTTTCTTTTGCCATATATTCTAATCTTCAACCAACAATAACGCAAAAAAAATGGATTTGTTCTGCCTTAAGTGGTTGTTTTTTAATCAATTGGTTTTACTTATGACTTTTCCCTGACCAATATTTCGTCGATCATGCCATATTCCTTGGCCTCTGGTGCCTTCATCCAGTAATCACGGTCACTGTCTTCGTACACTTTGTCAAACGACTGTCCTGAGTGCTTGGAAATGATCTCGTAAAGCTCATTTTTGATTTTAAGCACCTCTTGTGCCGCAATTTCAATATCGCTTGCCTGGCCTTGGGCCCCGGAAAGTGGCTGATGGATCATGACCCTGGAATGGGGCAGTCCGCTTCGCTTTCCTTCCTGTCCTGCACATAAAAGCACAGCGGCCATCGAGGCGGCAATACCTGTACAAATGGTGGCGACGTCGGGTTTGATGAACTGCATGGTATCGTAAATGCCCAAACCGGCATACACGCTTCCACCTGGGGAGTTGATGTAGATTTGAATGTCCTTGGAGGCATCGGCGCTTTCCAAGAAAAGCAACTGCGCCTGGACAATATTAGCCACCTGATCGTTGATTCCTGTGCCCATAAAAATGATGCGGTCCATCATCAATCTGGAGAAAACGTCCATTGCCACGGCGTTCAACTGTCGCTCTTCAATGATGTTGGGCGTCATGTTCATGGGATACATGGTGCTCAAGAGCTTATCATAGTACATGCTGTTGATACCATGATGTTGGGTAGCGTATTTTTTGAATTCTTTTCCGTAATCCATAGGATTTGATTCGATTTATCTTAAAAAAAAGGTGCCGAAAAACTGGCTTTCCGGCACCGTAAAGATACTTAATTTTCTTTTAGCGAAGCCTTAGCTGTATGCTTCCTTGATGAAGTCGTCATAAGAGACTTCCTTCACCTTTAGGTTGGCCTTTTCCTTATAAAGGTCCAAAAGCTTTTGGCTCATCAACTGCTCCGAAAGACGTTTTACCTCGTCTTGGTTGCTCATGACCCTTGCTGCCACGCTCTCCAATTCCTCTTCTTTCGGGTCCATGTGGCCGTATTGTGCCATTTGGGATTTGATGAATCCTTTGGCAAATTCCTTCAATTCGTCAAACTGTACCTGAAGCTCGTTTTCTTGAATGATTTTTCCTTCGATCAATTGGTAACGAAGTCCTTGTTCGGATTTTTCAAACTCCTCTTTGGCCTCGTCCTCTGTCAATGGGTTTTCGCCACTGATCTGGATCCATTTCTTCAAAAATTCTGCGGGAAGGTCAAACTTGGTTTCCTCGATGAGTTTTTCCGTAATGTCGTTCAACAATTTTTGATCGGACTGCTGCTCAAATTGTTTTTCGGAATCCTCTTTGATCTTGTCCTTCAATTCTTTTTCTGAGGTTACCTTGCCTTCACCGAACAATTTATCAAAAAGTTCTTGGTTCAAGGCTGCTGGTTCCCTCTCGTTGATTTCTTCGATGGTAAAGCTAACATCCACTTTTAGGCCATCTGCCTTGTCACGGGCAATGCCCAATGCGCTGGATAATAGGTAGTCTTCCTTAAAAAGTCCTTTTGTGGAAAGTGTTATAGTATCTCCTACTTTTTTACCGGTGAGGGCATCAATGGCTTTTTTGCTTTTGATTTTGCCCATTTCGATAGTGGTCTTGTGGTCAATTTCCGCTTCCTCATTGGCAAAGAAGCCGGTGATTTCATCGTTTTTGCCCACCTCTGTTTTGGAGATCAACTTACCGTATTGCTTTTGGATGCGCTCTACTTGCTCCTCGATCATTTTTTTGTCGGCTACGATCTTGTATTGGACCACTGGTTTTTTGGTCTTAAGATTGACCTCGAAACTGGGTGCCAACCCCAATTCGAATTCAAAATCCAAATTGTCCTTGTCCCAATCAAAATTATCCTGTTGCTTGGGCAGGGGATTGCCCAAAACATCCAATTTTTCCTCTGTGAGATATTTGTTCAGATTGTCTTGTAGCAATTTGTTCACTTCGTCCACCAAAACAGCTTTGCCGTATTGCTTTTTGATGAGACCCATGGGAACCTGTCCTTTTCTGAAGCCAGGTATGTTGGCCTGTTTTCTATAATCCTTTAGGATTTTTTCTACTTTGTCCTGATAGTCTTCTTTGCTTATGGCAACCTTTACTACTGCATTAAGATCGTCAATCTGCTCTTTGGTTATATTCATTTCCTACCTATTTGCTTTCTAAAAATGGGATGCAAAAGTAACTCTTTTTTGTGTTGCTGCCAAGTTTTTAAACCACTGACTTTCAAACTGTACGAATTCTATTGGTCTTCTTTTAAAATCGAATGCAAAATTGCCTGCAAAACGGCTAGCAAAAGGCTAAAGATGACCGCCCACCAGAAGCTCACTACCTGAAAGCCATCGATAAGATTGGCCGTTAGCAAAATGATAATGGCGTTGATAACCAAAAGAAAGAGCCCTAGGGTAAGTATGGTGATGGGCAAGGTGAGGATGACCAATATGGGCTTTACCAAAAAATTGAGGAGGCTGAGCACCACGGCAACAATAATGGCGGTGAACATGGAATCCACTCCGACCCCGGGCAATACATAACTGAGTATGACTACGGCCAAGGCGTTTAACAAAAGGCGTAAAATGAGTTTCATAGGTTTGTTTTAGGTTGTTGCAATAAAAAAGGCACCGTGCTTTACGGTGCCTTTAAGATAAAGAAAATTATGTTTGTTTAGTCAATATAAAGTCCAGTGTAGTCCAATGGATTAACACCGGGCAAGTTCGAATTGTACTTGGTATTGATCGCTTCAATAAACGCATTGGCGATAATGGCATACCCGCGTGGTGCAGGGTGTACGCCGTCCAATGAGAATCCTCCTCCCGTTGCAAAAGTGGCATCCACTACGCTTCCATCCGCTTGTTGGAAGCCGTCGGTTTTAAGTTGGTTTAAAAGTGCATTGGCATCCACAAAGGCCAAATCGTATGCAGCGGCCAAACCGGCTATGGTCTGATTGTATGCATTTAAAGCGGTTTCTACGGTAGCTTGTTCCTCTGGCGTCAATACCCACTGGTCTGCCAAGGGTACTGCCACACCATTGATGGAGGTTGGATTGTTGGGATCGGCCAAGGTTCCGATAAAACTTCTTGAGGTAAGGACCATAAGGTCTTCTTCGGTCGCTTGTCTCATATTGATCAATGCTGGGTTGAATGCTGTCAAGTCCGTTAAATCCTCATCGATAATCACTACAGCGTTTCCTTCACCAGCGGCAAAGGTGATCGTTCTTTTTTCCAGTTCCTCTTGTGTGATCAGGTTCAATTGTTGCAATTGAGCCAAACCTGCATTGTATGCGCCATAAGCTTCCGCGCTGTTCAAAAAGGCTGCGGTTGCAGCATCTAAAGGAATGGGATTGTGTGGCACTGTGGTAAAGTATGGAATGTCGGTTACATCCGGTAAATTGGCGATGGCACCGCCTGCACCATTAGCTGTCATGGCCTGAAGCATGGCGTCCAGTGATCCTGCAAATACGTTGGGGTCGGTAATATCGTTTCGGGAATAGGTGCTTGGATCAAGGTTTCCAGCTTGGTCCACACCAGTTCCTCCGCCAGTGGCATAAATCAAAATGTCATTAGCTCCTGCCCAAAGGGTAAAAAAGGTAGCTCCTTGAGCTGCCGCATCACCGATTACAGTGGCGGTTTCAGAGGAAGAAAATCGAGCGAAGTATGGATTTGCAGTTCCCATGGCTACGCCTGATACACTACCGTATCCTGGTGCGAGCAGTTCGTAGCTTTTTGCACCTGGCACTCCCATATTATTGTATGAGCCGGATAGTTTGTTTGAAATTTCAGTGGAGCCTTGGCCTTCAACGGGCACAGGGCTTGGGCTTGCACCCAAAAAGGATAAAATCAATCTGTTTCCTGCCACTTGATTACCACCTAGCGTCATTCCTCCTAGGTTGTCGGCCATAAATGGAATTTCAAAGCTTCCACCGCCTGCCAAGGCAAAATTGGAGGCTAGCATATTGGGAAAGGATGCTGTTTGGCCGTCAATAAATAGGGCGTTGTCCGAGAATCCAGCTGTGAGGGAGTTTCCTATGGCTACGTAGTTGGAGAAATCCGCAGTTCCTGAGGTGTATTCCACTGGATCGGGACCAGCCGGTTCTGGCACTACGGTGTCCTCTTCACATGCTATCAAGAATAAGCCTAGAAATGGGAGAAAGGCATAAAACTTTTTCATATCAAAAAATCTGTTACAGTTAGTTTATGTTAATTTTTGGTAAGAACCAGAATTAACCAAATCTATATCAAATTTGTCATTCAGACAATTAAATGAATGAAAAAATTATGCATGCATAATAAAAACGGGTGGATTTTAGGAATTCAGAAAAGTAAAACTCTTTTCGTAAAACTGCTTGGGGTTTTCTGCATGCAGCCAATGCCCCGCTTTGTCTATGGTTTCAATGGTTGCTTTTGGAAAGTGCCTTTTGACCTCGGCAAAGTCGTTTGGTTGGATATATTCGGAGCGATCACCTCGCAAAAATAGGGCAGGGCCATCGTATACTGCGCTACCAGATATGTTCTCGCCGATTTCCTCCATTCGGTCTTTGAGGACTTCAAAATTGAAACGAAAACCAAGCCTATCTTTTTCCACCCAATACAGGTTTTTGAGGAGAAATTGCCGTATGCCCTTTTCCTTGATATGTTTCGATAGTTCATCATCCGCCTCCCTGCGATCGGAAATTTTGTCAAAATTCAAATGGGAGAGTCCGTTAAAGATGAAGTCGTGATGTGGTGGGTAGAATTTTGGGGCAATATCGGCTACAATCAGTTTTTTTACCCTATCCGGATGCGAAGTGGCAAGCTGCATGGCCGTTTTACCTCCCATGGAATGCCCTAGTATGTAGGCCGATGGGATGTTGTGTTGGTCCATGTAATGTACAACATCATCACTTAATACATCATAATTGAACTCGTCCGAGTGAAAGCTTTTCCCATGGTTTCGTTGGTCAATCAAATGCACCTCAAAGCCATTTTCGGAATATTGGGTGCCCAAGGTTTTCCAATTGTCGGACATGCCCAAAAAACCATGTAGAATAAGCAATGGCTGTCCCTCTCCTAGTATGTTTGAATGTAATAGTTCGCTCATGTAGTATTTTTTTGTGTTTGAACCGATGCGTGTTTGGGTAGTTCTCTTATTTCAGTCGGTGCAAATACATATTGATGACATTTTCCAAGCCCAGATAAATGGATTCGCAGATTAAGGCATGCCCAATGGAAACCTCCAACAAATGTGGAATGTGGTGCTTGAAGAACTGAATGTTGTCCAAATTGAGGTCGTGCCCCGCATTGAGTCCCAGACCTACCTTATGCGCCATCTCGGCTGCCTTTACAAAAGGTGCTATGCCATTTTCCTTGTTGCCTTTGGCAAATTCGTGGGCAAAGCTTTCGGTGTAAAGTTCTACTCGGTCCGTTCCGGTGGCTGCGGCAGCCTCCACCATTTTTTCGTCGGGGTCCACAAAAATGGAGGTCCGAATGCCATTTGATTTGAAGGTTTGGATAACATCAACCAAAAATTCTTTGTGCTTTATGGTGTCCCAACCCGCATTGGAAGTGATGGCGTCTTCGGCATCGGGCACTAAGGTGACTTGTGTGGGCTTTACCTCGAGCACCAAATCAATAAATTTGGGAATGGGATTTCCTTCAATATTGAATTCCGTAGTGACCACCTCCTTCAAATCTCGTGCATCTTGGTAGCGAATATGGCGTTCGTCCGGTCGTGGATGAACAGTGATGCCCTGAGCTCCAAACGATTCTATATCCTTGGTGGAAGTAATCAGATTGGGGACATTGCCGCCCCTTGAGTTCCTTAAAGTAGCCAGTTTATTTATGTTGACGCTCAACTTTGTCATGTAGTTCTCTTTTAGATGGTCAAAAATAAGAATTCGGCATGCCTTTTGCCATTTTAAATTAGTATTTTGCACCTAATACAACGGTTATGCAGATTCAAGACAGAATAATCAACACAGTCCCGATTTTTGAGATCGGGGAAACCTTAAAGGATGTCATTGCCTTTTTTGAGGAGACCACCTATTCCCATGTTGGAGTTACGGAAAACGGAATCTTTTTGGGTTTGCTGTCGGAAAACGACCTGGCCTGTTTTGAGCCCGACAAGAAGATAGACGATTTCAGGTTTGAACTGGAGCACTTTTTTGTGACCAAGGAAACCGCTTGGTTGGACGTGTTGGAAATGTTTTCACGTAATGAGGCCAATATTCTGCCTGTTTTGGATGAGGATCAATTGATTTCCGGATATTACGATTTGGAGGATGTGGTCGATGTATTTATCGACACCCCGTTTTTTAAGGAACCGGGGGCCATTTTGGTCGTTTCCATAGGAATCAAGGACTATTCTTTCAGTGAGATAGCGCAAATTGTAGAGGGCAACAATGCCCGTTTGTTAGGCGCGTTTATCACAGACTCTCAAAACGATATCGTCGAAATCACCTTAAAAGTGGGCACCCAGAGCTTGAATGAGGTGGCCCAAACCTTTAGGCGGTACAACTACACCATTGTATTCGGGAACAGCGATGATCAATTTATGGAAGATTTGAAGCAGCGTTCCGACTATCTAGAGAAATATCTTAACGTTTAGTAATGAAGGTAGCCATTTATGGACAGTCCTTTCAACCTGAGGACCAGCAGTGCGTAGAAGAGCTTTTGGATGAGCTGAAAAAGTCCAGTGCCTCCATTTATGTTGAAGAGAATTTCAACAAACTTGTGGGCAATATCCTCAAAGAGGAAGTGAAGGGGACCTTTACGCAATCCGAAGGATTGGACCCTTCGTTCGATATGTTCGTGAGTTTTGGCGGTGATGGTACCATGCTTCGGGCGGTAACCTATATAAAGGACTACGGTATTCCCATTGTAGGGGTCAATACCGGCCGCTTGGGATTTTTGTCCACCTTTAAAAAAGCCAATGTCCGCAAATTGGTGACCGAGTTTGAAGCGGGGCATTACACCATTGAGGAGCGTACTTTGGTGGAGGTGGAACTCAACACGGACCTTAATGAATTCAACGGGCTTAATTTCGCCTTGAACGAGATCACGGTAAGCCGAAAGGATACGACCTCCATGATTACGGTGGAAACTTGGTTGGACGATGAATATTTGACCTCCTATTGGTCCGATGGGCTTATCGTCTCCACGCCAACAGGCTCCACAGGGTATTCATTGAGCTGCGGTGGTCCCGTAATCGCTCCCACGGCACAGTCGTTGGTGTTGACGCCCATTGCGCCCCACAATCTCAATGCCCGTCCTTTGGTCATTTCGGACAATACCCAAATCCGGTTGAAGGTCTCGGGAAGGGAAAAGACCCATTTGGTGTCCTTGGATTCCCGAATTGCCGATATCCCCAACGGGAAGGAAATCCGAATCAAAAAAGCGGATTTCACCATAAAAATGATAGAGTATAAATCGGAAAGTTTCCTTAAAACCTTGCGGAACAAATTACTTTGGGGCGAAGATCGCCGCAATTGATGGTCCGGCAAACAATAAAAGGGGCGAAAAGCTGTTTTACAAAGGAGAACAAATTTAATTACGAATCTATTGACCTTCCTTTACTCTAAACTCTAGTAACTTTTTGGATAGTATGCGGATAGTTTTGGCTGTTTTTCTATGCTGTGTGATCAAGGTGAGTGCACAAACCTACGAAATAGGGGTATTTGCCGGAGGCGCCAACATGATAGGCGATGTGGGAAGGACCAATTATATTCTGCCCTCGGGGCCAGCTTTTGGCGGTATCTTTAAATGGAACAAAGGAAAACGCTATGCATGGCGCGCAAGTGTGCTCTACGGAGAGGTCACTGCCGACGATTCCAAATCGCACATGCCATCGCGCCAACAAAGAGGGTATAGGGTGGATAATTCCATTTTGGAGTTCTCCGCAGGATTGGAAATCAACTTTGTGGAATACAACCTCCATAAGCTCGGACCTGCCTTCACACCTTACTTGTACACCGGTATTACCTACTTCAGATACGATTTTAATTATATTGATGCCCTTCAAATGCAGGATATTAACCAAAAAGAAGGTAGTTTTGCAATTCCAATGACGGTTGGGGCTAAGTATCGTTTAAATCAATTCTTGATTCTTGGTGCCGAAATTGGGGCCAGGTATACGTTCACGGACAATTTGGACGCAAGCAACCCAGAAGGTTCCAATTTTGAGCAATTCCGATTCGGGAATATATTGAGCGACGACTGGTACGTTTTTACAGGTATAACATTGACCTATACCTTTGGACGTAAGCCCTGCCAGGATTGTTTTCAATAAGATGCACACACTAGAGGACGTAGACAAAGAAAGACTGCCGCAGCACGTGGCCATCATTATGGATGGTAATGGAAGATGGGCCAAACAAAGGGGCAAGATCCGTATGTTCGGCCATGAGAACGGCGTGGAGTCCGTTAACCAGACCGTGGAAAGTTGTGCCAAGCTCCAGATTCCTTTTTTGACCCTTTATGCTTTTTCCACCGAAAACTGGAACCGTCCCAAAACCGAAATCGATACCTTGATGAAACTCTTGGTCAACGCCCTTAAAAGGGAACTCAAGACCTTGAACAAGCATAATATTCGATTACGTGCCATAGGGAAAATAGAAACATTGCCCTCTAAGGTGCACAAAGAACTCACCGAGGTGATGCAGAAAACCGAAAACAATTCGGGGATGACGCTCACCCTCGCACTGAGCTATGGCTCACGGGAAGAGATAAAAACAGCGGTTCAAGAGATTGCGACCAAAGTTAAAAATAACATAATTTCCCCCGAAAATATTGATGAAACAGTAATAAATACACATCTTTACGCGCACTTTTTGCCTGATGTAGACCTACTTATACGCACCAGTGGCGAATGTAGGATAAGTAATTTTTTACTTTGGCAGATTGCATACGCCGAATTATATTTTATTGATGTATTTTGGCCCGATTTTAGAGAAAACCATTTGGTAGAGGCCATACTAAGTTACCAAAATAGAGAACGACGATTTGGAAAAACGAGCGAACAACTTAACTAAGGGTATCACAAACTACATACTTTCGGCCCTTTTTATCCCCTTATTCTTATTCACATTTCAGGGTATTGCCCAAGAAACCGACTTCGAGAACGGCAAGCAATACATTCTGGGGGGGCTAACGGTTACCGGACTGCAGAGCTACAACGAGCAAACGGTAAAGAGCTATACCGGTCTTCGTGTAGGGCAGCCCATCAAGGTGCCCGGCGATGAAATCAGTGCAGTGATCAAAAAGTTGTGGAACCTGGACCTCTTCAGCAATGTGGAAATGTACTATACCAAGATCGAGGACGATCGCATCTTTCTGGAACTGAACATTACTGAGCGACCCACTTTGAACAGCGTGACCGTATACGGCGTCAAAAAGCGTAAAGTAGAGGATATTATCGAAGACACTGATCTGAAAAAAGGGAAAAAAATCACCGAGAGCTTAATTGCCAACACCAAGAACTACCTTCAGAATAAATATAAAAAGCAGGGATACCTTAATGCTAAAGTGAACATCGCCACTTCTGTCGATACCTCGGGAACCAATGTGGAGAACATGGTCATCAATGTGAGCAAGGGCGATAAGGTCAAAATAAGGAAAATCAACTTTGTGGGCAACGAAAAACTGTCCAACAAACGCTTGAGAAAATCACTGAAGAACACCAAGAAGAAGAAGTTTTACCGTTTCTGGAAGAAATCCAAATACATTGCGGCGGACTTTGAGGAGGATTTGGATAACTTGGTCGATACCTATGCCGAACGTGGCTACCGGGATGCACGGGTGCTTTCGGATACCTTTGTAAAGCTGGATGACAAAAACATTGAGCTTACCATTGAAGTAGAGGAAGGTGATAAGTATTATTTCGGGGATATCGACTTTGTGGGGAACTCCGTTTATACTGATAGACAGTTGAGTCAAGTACTCGGTATCAAAAAAGGGGATACCTATAATGGTGTTTTGCTCAAGGAACGCATTGCCGACGATTCCGATCCAGATGCGGTGGATCTCACCAACCTTTACCAAAACAATGGATACTTATTTTCGACCATTAACCCGGTTGAGGTTTCTGCGGTGAATGACACCATTGATTTTGAAATACGTATCATTGAAGGTAAAGAAACATTTTTGGACCATGTGACCGTTTCTGGGAACGATAAGACCAACGACCATGTGATTTACAGGGAAATCAGGACGCGTCCCGGTCAAAAATATAGCAAATCCAATATTGTAAGGACCATTCGCGAATTGGGCCAATTGGGATTCTTTGATGCCGAGCAAATTGTACCGGACATCCAAAACCCCAACCCAAATGAAGGTACTGTGGATATCAATTATAGCTTGGTGGAAGCAGGATCTAGTCAAATCGAGCTCCAAGGAGGTTTTGGGGGCGGTGGTTTCATTGGAACTCTGGGGCTTTCCTTCAATAACTTTTCTATCAAAAATATCTTTAATAAAGAAGCCTATAAGCCGGTTCCCATGGGTGATGGTCAAACTTTCGCTTTGCGACTGCAGGCCAGTAGGACATTCCGCGTGTACAGTTTGAATTTCTCTGAACCCTGGTTGGGAGGAAAAAAACCCGTTAGGTTCAATTTCTCACTGTCACGTACACAACAATTTGCCACCCAGTTCAATCCAAATGGTAGATTCGATATTGACAAGTCCAGGGGATTTGCCATTACAGGAATCACCGCCGGTTTGGCAAAACGGGTACAATGGCCTGACGATTTCTTTACGCTATCGCACTCTGTGAGCTACCAATTGTACGATTTTAACGATTTTGCCAGTGGACTTTTCAATTTTGGTAACGGAAGTTCCAATGCCTTGACCTATACCTTCGGTTTGTCAAGAAGTTCGCAAGGGCCCAGTAGAATTTTCCCAACCTCAGGTTCCAACTTTGAATTGACGGCGAAGTTTACACCACCCTACTCATTGTTCGGCGGAAAAGATTTTGCAGCCTTAAGGGATGATGTGGACGAGGTCAATCGAAGAATCAGAGAAATTGGTGAACCAGCCAATACAGAAGAGCAATTGGAATTGAACAGGCTTCGGGACAACTTGGAGTTGTTGGAAGAAGAAAGATTTAAACTACTGGAGTACTACAAAATCAAATTTAGAGGAGATTGGTATACTTCTATTGTGGGTAAACTGGTGTTGCGCACCAATGCCGAGTTCGGTTTCTTAGGTGCCTATAACCAGGATATTGGAGATGTACCCTTCGAGCGTTTTTACGTAGGGGGAGATGGTCTCGGAAACTTTACCTTGGACGGTAGGGATGTAGTACAGTTAAGGGGTTACGATAACCAATCCCTTACCCCATATATCACCAACCCGATTACCAATCGATTGGAACAGGAAGGGGGTACCATTTACAACAAATACTCTTTGGAACTTCGCTATCCGCTAACATTGAAACCATCGGCATCCATTTACGCACTGTCATTTTTGGAAGCAGGTAACGCCTTCAACAATTTTAGCAACTATAATCCGTTTGAATTAAAAAGATCTGCCGGAGTGGGGCTACGTATTTTTATGCCGGCATTCGGACTCTTGGGGATTGATTTTGGTTATGGCTTCGATACCGATGCCCGACCAGGATCGGTTGGACCAAGCGGCTGGCAAACGCACTTCATCATCGGGCAGCAGTTTTAATACATGGAAAATGTGCTGGGCTTATTGTTAAATAGCTTATTTCTAATTAATTAGTAATTTTGGCACGATATTTTCTATAACAAACGCGGAATCAAAGATGAATACCAAAGTTCTTTTATCAGCAGTAGTTCTAATGACTTCCCTTTACGGGTTCGCCCAGCGTGGTGTCCGTATCGGATATGTGGATATGGAATATATCCTCGAAAATGTGGAAGAGTACAGGGACGCTACCGAACAATTGAATGCCAAAGCACAAAAGTGGAAGCAGGAAATAGAGCTAAAGCAAAGTGTTGTTGAGCAGATGAAGAAAGATTTGATGGCCGAAAAGGTGCTGTTGACGGACGAGCTAATTTTGGAGCGAGAAGAGGAAATCCAGTTATTGGAAAAGGAAATGCTCGATTATCAACAAGACCGATTTGGGCCGCAAGGGGATTTGGTGCTGCAAAAGCAGCTTTTGATACAGCCCATACAGGACCAAGTGTTCAATGAAGTACAAAAAATCGGAGCCCATAAAAGATACGATTTTATTTTTGATAAATCCGCAGATGTTGTAATGTTGTACTCCGAAAAAAGGCACGATATTAGTGACTTGGTTTTAAGGGAGATAGGACGCGCCAGAAAAATAAGTGCCTCCAATAAAAAACAAGAGCAGCAAAATCGATTGGAGCAGTTCCAAGAAGAGGAAGACGAGATAAGCGACGCCCTTAGGGAACGCCAGGAACAGGCTGCCGAAGCCCTCGAAGAAAGGGAGAAAGCTGCGGAGGCAACAAGGGCCCAAAAGCTGCAAGAGCGCGAAGAGCGTAAAAAAGCATACGAAGAACGAAGAAGAAAACTTTTGGAAGAGCGTGAGGCCAAGAGGAAGGAAAAATTGGAAGAACGAAAAAAAGCGCAGGAACAACAAAAGGATTCAATAGGATAGTTTATATTGAAACACTAAATTTAAAGTCAAAAAAGTAACGTTGAGAATCATGAAAAATGTAAAAAGAATTGCGGTAGCCCTCGTATTGTTTGTAGCGGCTACGGGTTTTGTAAATGCACAGAGCAAGGTTGCACACATTAATGTACAGCAACTATTGTCTGAAATGCCGGAGATGAAGGCTGCACAAGCCGAATTGAAGAAATTACAGGAAACCTACAGAGCAGACATCCAAAGCTCCATGACCGAGCTTCAAAACAAGTATACCCAATACCAAAACGAAGCTACTTCCAAAACAAGGGAAGAAAACGAGCAAAGAGCGGTAGAGCTTCAAGGTTTTGAGCAAAACATTCAGGAAGCAGAGCAAGCTGCCATGCAGGAAATGCAAAAAAAGCAGCAGGAACTCTTTGCTCCCATCTCTGAAAAGGCAAAAGCGGCCATCGAAAAAGTAGCTGCTGCACAAGGTTACGACTACGTAATCGACGCCAGCCCAGGATTGGGACTTCTAGTTTCCAAAGGAAAAGACCTTTTGCCAGCAGTAAAGCAGGAACTAGGTTTCTAATTGAGAAAGGACATAAAATAAAAAACCGCTTTTTAAAAGCGGTTTTTTTATGCCGTAAAAAGTGAAGCACCTATTTTTAGGCATGGAAAATCCAATAGGCATTTTTGATTCTGGAGTGGGAGGTACCTCTATTTGGAAGGAGGTCGCCAAAATGTTGCCCCACGAGAGCACCATTTATTTGGCCGATAGTGCCAATGCCCCTTATGGCGAAAAGTCGAAGGAAGAGATTGTAAGGCTTAGTATCAAAAATACCGAGTACTTGCTCAAAAGAAACTGTAAGATCATTGTAGTGGCCTGCAACACCGCCACCACCAACGCCATTGATTACTTACGCTCCCATTACAACGTCCCTTTTATCGGTATAGAACCTGCCATTAAACCGGCTGCATTGCAAACCAAAACCAAAAAAGTAGGAGTGTTGGCCACCAAAGGCACCCTTTCCAGTAGTCTGTTCCATAACACTTCCAAACTCTTTGCCGAAGGGATTACGGTATTGGAGAAGGAAGGAAAAGGATTGGTGGAACTCATTGAGGCCGGTAAAATCGAATCACAGGAAATGAGAACCCTCCTCCTCGAGTTTCTACGGCCCATGCTCGATCAGGATATCGATTGTTTGGTGTTGGGGTGCACCCACTATCCCTATTTGATACCGGTGTTGAAGGAGATACTGCCAGAACACATCAATATCATCGATTCCGGAGAAGCGGTGGCACGGCAGACCAAGGCCATTTTGGAGCAAAACAGCTTACTTTCCAACACGGAGGATTCGCCCGAGCACCTCTTTTACAGCAATGCTGATACCGAAGTCCTAAAAACACTTGTAAATACGCCCTCCGCAAAGGTTTCCTATCTTGATTTTTAGTCGGATGAAACCTTCACCCCTTCTAAAAATGGGAATCCAGAAGCTTATTTCCTTTTATAGGTGAGATAAGTAAAACTGTATTGGTGCCTATCATCCTTTGGATGATGTTCCTCTTTCACCAGTTCCCATTGGTCCGTATCGATTTCGGGGAAAAAAGCATCAGCTTCGAACGATCCGTGCACCCTTGTCAGTTCAATATCCGTAGCGCGGTCCATGGATTGTTTATAGATTTCCCCTCCACCAATAATAAAAGCAGTTTCATTATCGTCTACCAAAGCAATGGCATCCGCCAAGGAATGTACTATGGTGCATGGAAATTTGGGTTGATAGTCCTCATCACGGGTAATGGCAATGTGCGTGCGGTTGGGCAGTGGCTTTGGGAAACTCTCCAGGGTTTTTCTGCCCATAATGATTTTATGCCCCGAGGTGATCGTTTTAAATCGTTTGAAATCGTCCGGTAAATGCCAGACCAGCTCGTTGTCCTTGCCCAAGGCATTGTTTTCGGCCGCGGCCGCAATAATGACCAATCTCCTCACTGATCTTTTTTTTTATTGATTTTGGAAAGCGGAAAGTCCGTTTCTATTTCCTTTTGGATCTCACCGATGCGTTTTTTCTGAAGGTCGACCAAGCGCTCGCGTTGCTCGCGCTCCCATTGTTGTCCCATAAACTTGCTGGTCACAAACACATTAAAGGCGTGCAGGGCAAACAGGAACGCCCAGAAAAGCACGATCCAAATGGACCAATCATAGGACTCCCCGTACTTGAAGACCTTGTTGGCCAGAATCAGGAAAATGCTACCGATCAAAAAGATGACAAAATGGGAAAACAGCCTTTTCTTTTGTTTGATGCGTTGGTGCGCATGCTCCAAAAGCTCGTGCTGCTCCAAATCTATTTCCGATTTCTTCTTTTTACCAAATGACAACATGGAATGGCTATCTTTATGAACAAAGATAACCGAATTACAGACAAAATTCCCGACATGCAGAACCTTAGAAAAAAATTCCCCGTGCTCAACCAATGCGTTTATGCCAATACTGCCTCGGCAGGTCTTTTGAGCGAAGACCTCATGGAATGGCGACAGGGGCACGACTTGGATTTCCTGATTGGCGGCAGCGAAATGAAAAACAAAGGGTTTGCACATATGCCAGAAATTAAAAAGACTGTAGGTAGATTTTTTAATTGCAAACCCGAGAACGTGGCCTTGGTTCCCAACTTTAGTTTAGGGTTCAATCTACTGCTTGAAGGCTTGCCGAAGGACAAAAAGGTCCTGTTGGTCAATAAAGATTACCCAAGCGTCAACTGGCCCTTTGAGACACGGAATTTTGAGCGGGATTATGTAGATGCCGACGAGCATATGGAAGAAAATATCCACACCAAGGTGAAGAGCGGTAATTTCGACGTTTTGGCGCTCAGTTTGGTGCAATGGGTTAATGGGGTACGGATAGATCTTGAATTTTTAAAAAACCTGAAAAAGGAGTTTCCCAATTTGATCATCATTGCCGATGGCACCCAATTCTGTGGCATGGAACCCTTCGATTTTGAGGATTCCGGAATCGATATTCTGGGTGCGAGTGCCTACAAATGGATGTTGGCCGGCTATGGCAATGGATTCTATTTGGTGAAGGAGGCGGTGATGGACCAGTTTGAATTGCGCGGTATTGGGAACGGTTCTGTGGACAACGATGCCTCCAAGCGAAACAGTATCACCTTCTGCAAATACATGGAGCCCGGCCATTTGGATTCCCTAAATTTCGGAAGTTTGGAATTCGCCGTTACCTTTTTGGACGAAATTGGTCAGGAAAATGTACAGGCGCAATTACAAAAGCTGTCCCGGCATGCGTTGCAGGCGTTCTCCGAACTCGACCTTTTGGAGCCTGCTGTGGTCAAACGCAAGCAACATAGCACCATTTTTAGTGTCAAGGGCGATGAGCAGCTGTTCCAAAAATTGACCAATGAAAATGTGGTGGCCTCACTTCGGGGCGATGGCATCCGGCTAAGCTTTCATTTTTACAATACCGTGGAGGAAATAGATGTTGTGGCAACACTTTTAAAACGTTGGACATCAACCTCGTAATCGGCAAAAAACCAATAGCTAATTTGATAAAAGTAATCATCGGGTTAGCTGGATTTTATCAAATTGATAAATCGATTGTAACTAATTGTAAATAAATGGTTTTATGCATTGCTTTGTACCGGAATTAAAATTTTTGGTACCATGGCAATTAAGAAACAATACCTAAAAAGTAAGCCTGTTTGCAAAGTAACATTTACCGTTCCTGCAGATGAGGCAAAAACAGTTGCAGTAGTCGGGGATTTCAACAAATGGAACCCTAAAAAGAGCACTTTGAAGAAATTAAAGAACGGCACCTTTAAAGGAACGTTCGAACTGCCCGTTGAGAACAGCTACGAGTTCAGATATTTGATCGACGGTGCTTATGAGAACGATGGTGAGGCCGATCGTTTCCAATGGAACGATTATGCCGGAGCCGAGAACGCCGTTCTAGAGGTCTAAAACACAGTATCCGCCATTGGTTTGCCCCAAAGCTGATGGCGGTTCTTTTTTTCAACAGTTCTCCGCGTCACCCTGAACTTGTTTCAGGATCTCATGAATCTCGATGTCATCTGGCGATAGGCTGAAACTTATCTTGCGAAGAGGTAAGTTATTTCGGTATGATGTACCAAAACAATCACTTCGCCCAGTAATCCACCACTAGCACATCGGCAATGTGTGGGCCGGCAAGTTCAGTAAATGCCACATGGTCCGGATGGGTAAGGTAGGTATCTCGGTCCTTTTCACTTTCAAACGTCAACAGGAAGCAATGGGTAAGTTCCTTGTTCAGGTTTTCAGGGCTGTTGTTGAGGCCTTTTTCGTAACCTTTGATTTCTGATATCTTGGACGGCAATGCATCGAAGGCAGCTTCTACCTGGGCTATCTCTTCAGCCGATGAGGTCTCATTGAATTTGAACAGTACCACATGCCTTAGTTGAGGTACAGCAGTTTCTTGGTTTGTTTCCACGGTAATTTCCTGTGTTTCGGTGGTTTCTTTTTTCGGCTCTTCGCCACAACTGGCGAATAATAGGGCGGCGAAAAGGGTGATGATGTTGGGTTTCATGGCTAATGGTTGATAATTAAAACTTGAACAGCTCTATAAACTCAATTTCAAGAGCAATTGCAATCGTGTAAAGCGTATAGGTGTTTGCGGAAACTTTGTGGTTTTCGATGAGTTCGATATGCTGTTTGTCACGACCGCATAACCTGCCCAACTCAGCTTGAGAAATATTTTTCTCTTTTCTGAGCTGTTTGATTCGATTTCCGATTTTAACTGATAATTCCTGCTTGGTCAACATTGAAGATATCCTAACAAAGCAAAATTGACCAGATAAAACAGAAGAAACGTCATAATAAAATATGACGATTTAAAAATATCACCTATTTTAGGGTCATATTTTAGTATGACCATGGAAGATGCGGCAAAAAATACCACGGTAATAGTTTTTTCTGAATTATTTGAAGATGCTTATGCTTCACCCGACGAATTGGCAAATGTGCTGGATATGGGAATCGAAATGCTTTTTTATGTAGAAGAATGTTCCTTTTCTAAAGAAGATATTCGAAATGTGGTAACCGCTCTGAGAAAGGTAATCCTGGAGCTTAGAAAATGATGATTTAAAGCCTACTGGTAGTGCAATCCTGCCTTGGTCGACAGACAGGCTTCACACTCGTTCTGTTATTGAGGCAGTATGGGAGTTGTATCGGTCATGACACATGAGACTATCACTAGCAGGTGGGTTTCATGTTGGAAGGATTTGTTTTAGAGTCGAAAGTGCATTGGAATAGAATAAGGAACTTTTACAGGCTCTCCATTTACCATTCCAGGAGACATGTTTGGTAGTAGTTTGATTATTCTCAAAGCTTCTTCCTTTAAAATGTATTCCCCATTTAATCTGATATTTTCAATTTTTCCGTCCCGATTAATATCAAAAATGATGTATACTGTTCCGGAAATGCCTTTTTCCATGGCCAATTTTGGGTAATTAAAATTAGCTTTGATATGATTCTGCATTTTTTCTTGAAAACAGGTGCGGGCTTGCTGCTCGCTTAATTCTTCGCAACCGGGGAACCTTGGAATCTCATGCACCTCTCCACCTGAATAGACATTTTTATTTTTGATATGCTTGTAAGCTATGGTTTCACCATTTTTATCAATCAAGAAATCAAAAGAAAATACATGTATTGAGGCAAGTGGTTTTCTGTTTTGGATTTGACTTATGTCGATGGTATAAAAAACATCTTTGAGGTCCTCGTTGTATTTATTGCCCAGCTTTTTATCCTGAATGGCAACAAAACTTTTTTCAGAAATAATGTCATTGTTGAGTCCGTATACCAGGCGTGCGCCTACTTTTAAGGTGTCTTTATCGTATTTAAGGAATTGTTTTACTCTCTTTTTGTCGGTAATAAAGGCTATCACTTGATTCTTTAAATACTCATAAAAGCATTCACTTTTATTTGAATTGCTCTCGCATGCCGGAATTAGTATCTGTTCTTGGGGAAAGTACTCAAAATCACTTTGTGGAAACACACTCCCAAATGTGAACAGAGTACAAATGATAAAAATAGTTCTGAGCATAGCTAATAATATTTTGATGCTCTACCTTAGACAGCAACCACCCCCTTAATATGCGGATGTGGGTCGTAGTTCAAGAGTTCAAAATCATCAAAAGTAAAATCAAAAATATCCTTCACCTCAGGGTTCAATTTCATGGTGGGCAAGGGGCGTGGGTCGCGGCTCAATTGCAGTTCCACCTGCTCCATGTGGTTGTTGTAGATATGGGCATCACCAAAGGTGTGTATAAAATCCCCAGGTTGGTAGCCGCATACTTGGGCCATCATTAAGGTAAATAGGGCGTACGAAGCAATATTGAACGGAACGCCCAAAAAAATGTCCGCACTGCGCTGGTACAACTGGCAGGAAAGCTTGCCATCGGCCACATAAAATTGGAAAAAAGCATGGCAGGGCGGGAGCGCGGCCTTACCGTTGGCCACATTCTCGGAAAAAGATACCGAGGTATCGGGCAACACACTGGGGTTCCAGGCCGAAACCAACATTCTTCTGCTGTTCGGATTGTTTTTTAAGGTGTCGATCACTTCTTTGATCTGATCGATTTCCTCACTGTTCCAATTGCGCCATTGGTGTCCGTACACGGGCCCTAAATCACCGTTTTCATCGGCCCACTCATTCCAGATGCGCACCCCATTTTCCTGTAAATAGGCAATATTGGTATCGCCTTTCAAAAACCACAACAATTCATGGATAATGGATTTTAGGTGCAGTTTTTTGGTGGTTACCATGGGAAAGCCCTCCGCAAGGTCGAACCGCATTTGATAGCCAAAAACACTTAAGGTCCCTGTTCCGGTGCGGTCCCCTTTTTGGTTGCCGTGCTCCAATACGTGTTTCAGAAGGTCGTGGTACTGTTTCATGCTGTTTGTTCCGTTACAATGTCATTCCGAGTGGTTTTCCGCGAGCGGAAAATGGTATCGAGAAATCTTATTCGATTAAATTTAGGCCATCTCGACGCCCCTTTGATTTCGCTCAGGGCAATAGCTCTGATGTGACCAAAAATCAATCCCTCGAAATTAATCCAATAGGCAGATTCTTGAAACAGAAATGGGCAAGACTTATAAAGAGTTTATTAACTGGGCAGAAGGGGTATGGGTGAATGGTCAATGGTTTGATTTGTTTAAAATTCCGAGGTTGAATTTTATGTTCTGATTTTTTTGATTCTTAAAAAAGACTATTAGCCTTTTACCCTTTGCCCTTTACCCTTTGCCCCTCTACCAAACTACCCCAAAATCATCCCGGCGATGGTAGCAGATAACAGCGATGCCAAGGAGCCTCCCAAAACAGCTTTCATCCCAAAGGAGGACAGTACTTTTCGCTGGCCGGGCGCCAAAGAACCAATACCCCCAATCTGAATACCGATAGAGGCGAAGTTTGCAAAACCACAAAGCATGTAAGTCGCCATGATGACGGATTTGTTGTAAGTAAAGTGTACCCCGCTGGAAACATTTTTAAGGTCTGCCAGCTGAATGTATCCCACAAACTCACTTGCTGCCAATTTTATCCCGAGCAGCTGTCCCATGAGCATAATATCTTCGTTGGCTACGCCAATGAGCCACATGAGGGGAGCGAAAACCGTTCCTAGAATGGACTCCAAGGAAAATTCTGTGTATGGCGAATTGGCCGCAATCCAGTTGTTGAAAGTGGTAAAATCACCAATCCACCCTAAAATACCATTGATCATGGCAATGAAAGCTACGAATACCAAAAGCATGGCACCAACATTCAGGGCGAGCTTTAACCCTTCGGTAGTTCCATTGGCAATAGCATCCAATATGTTGTCCCCAATTTTTTCCGAAGAAACTTCTACATCGGTATTGACTTCTTCGGTCTGGGGATACAATATTTTTGAAATAACGATGGCTCCGGGGGCTGCCATTACTGATGCGGCCAAAAGGTGCTTGGCAAATACGAGGCGCAACTCTGGGTCGTCCCCACCCAAAAATCCGATGTATGCGGCCAACACGGCTCCTGCTACGGTTGCCATTCCACCTATCATCACCAACAGGATTTCAGATTTGTTCATTTTTTCCAGATAGGCCTTGATGAGCAGTGGGGCCTCGGTCTGGCCCAAAAAGATATTCCCGGCTACCGAAAGACTTTCAGCTCCCGATATGCCCAAACTTTTGGAAAGCAGCCAGGCCATCCATCTTACCACCACTTGGATCACGCCCAAATAGTATAGAACGGAGGTCAAGGCAGAGAAAAATATGATGGTAGGCAGTACCTGAAAGGCAAATATGTATCCAAAAGTATCCATATCGACCACCAATCCTTCAAAGAGGAATTGACTACCCGCCCGGGTAAACTCCAAAATATTCACAAAGAGGTTTCCGACTTGATCAAAGATGTATTGTACAAAAGGGACCTTGAGTACCCCGATGGCAATCAAAACCTGTAATGAGAGACCTATTCCAACAGTCTTCCATTTAATCGCTTTTCGATTGGAGCTGAACAAAAAGGATATCAAAATAAGCACCGTCATCCCCAAGGCGCCACGCAAAAGTGTGTTTAGGGTAAAACCTTGGTTGGGAACAATCTGGGAGGTTTCCTCAACGGGAATATCCTGGGTGATAGTAGTACCGATGGCAAGGTTAAGTGAATCTGCGGGCAGTGTATTTTGGCCAAAAGCGACCGAACATAGGAATAACAGTAACAGTAAACTTTGGGTCTTCTTCGCCATGTAGGGTGATTGTTTATTTACGCTTGGAAATTTCATCCCTTAACTTGGCGGCTTTTTCGTAGTCTTCGCTTGCAACGGCCTTGTCCAATTCGGCATGTAGTTCTTGTAAGGACATTTCGCGGTATCCATGGGTATCTGCGCCTGATTCTATCTCAACGGCCTCACCTTCTTGAAGGATCTCGTCCACCATGATGCTGTCGTCCTCGTCCTCTTCTTTTTCTTTGGAAGAGAATTTAAGGAAGATGCCTGCTTTGTCCAAAATGGTTTTGTAGGTAAAAATCGGAGCATTGAAGCGTAGGGCTAGGGCAATGGCATCGCTGGTGCGCGCATCGATGATTTCCTCATCATTGTCACGCTCACAGATAATGCTGGAATAGAACACCCCGTCCACCAGTTTGTGGATAATGACCTGTTTGACCACAATCTTGAACCGGTCCGCAAAGTTTTTGAAAAGATCGTGCGTTAAGGGTCTGGGCGGTTTGATTTCCTTTTCCAATGCTATGGCAATGGATTGGGCCTCAAAAGCACCTATGACAATGGGAAGTTTACGGTCGCCCTCCTCTTCGTTCAAAATAAGGGCGTAAGCGCCATTTTGCGTTTGGCTGTAAGATATTCCCTTTATTTTTAATCGTACTAAACTCATATATCTCCTCCTAAAGCAAAAGGGCTGTTCAAATAAGCGGCTTAGCCAGTTATCCGAACAGCCCCTTGCAATGGGCAAATTAACAAAATTTAAGCGTTTTGGGCTTTAAATTCTTTTAATTTTTCGATGAGTTCCGGTACTACCTCAAAGGCATCACCGACAATTCCGTAGTCGGCTGCTTTAAAGAAAGGTGCTTCTGGATCGTTGTTGATGACCACTTTGACCTTGGAAGCATTGATTCCTGCCAAGTGCTGTATGGCTCCAGAGATTCCTATGGCAATATAAAGGTTGCTGGCAACCGGCTTTCCGGTTTGCCCTACGTGCTCGCCATGAGGTCGCCATCCCATATCGGAAACGGGCTTGGAACAGGCAGTTGCTGCACCCAAAACGTCTGCTAAATCTTCGATCATGTTCCAGTTTTCAGGACCTTTAAGTCCACGTCCGCCGGAGACCACAATATCAGCGTCGGCAATGGTCGCTTTTCCGACTACGCGGTCCACTTCTACGGATTTTACGGTGAAGTCATTGTCGTCCAAAGATGGGCTGAAATCCTCAACTGAAGCGGATATATTGTTTTCCACCACACCGAAAGCATTACTGGAAACACCGATAATCTTTACATCCGATGATATTTCGGTCATGGCAAATCCTTTGTTACTGAAGGCGGTCCGCTTCACTACAAAAGGAGAAGTGCTCTCGGGCGCAGCAACCACATTGGGCACATAGCCACCGGACAATTTGGCCGTAAGGATAGGTGCCAAAAACTTGCTGTCCGCACTGGAACTCAACACAATTACCTTAGCATCGGCGGCTTTGGCGGCCTCTGCCAACACCTCGGCATAAGCTTTGGCATTAAAGGTGGTCAAAGAGTCATCCGAAACCTTTAGCACCTTGGAAACCCCATAGGTTCCCAAAGAGGCATCATCCTCTGCATTGAAGGTCACCGCAGTAACGGTGGTGCCCATATCTTGAGCCACTTTGTACGCATAGGAGGCCACTTCGAAGGCATTTTTCTTGAATTTTCCCTTTAGGGATTCTGTATATACTAGTACTGACATATTTTCTGAAATTTCAATTTTTCAAATCCCAAATTCCAAATGTTGGTATTTGGTGGTTTGAATTTGAGTTTTGACTTTAAATCACTTTCGCTTCGTTGTGCAATAGTTCTACCAATTCGCCAACGTTTCCTGCATCGACCAGCTTAACGGGCCCCTTGGCTGCGGGTTTTTCGAATTTTTGGTCTTGCGTGGGTTGTGCAGCATCAACAGGCTCAACTACGGTTAACGCTTTTTTGCGCGCCATCATAATACCTCTCATATTGGGAATGCGGAGGTCGCTTTCCTCAACCAATCCTTTTTGACCCCCAATGACCAGTGGAAGTGTAGTGCTAATCTTTTCTTTTCCACCATCAATCTCGCGAACTGCGGTAGCTGTATTGCCATCAATCTCTAGGCTGATGCACGTATTTACAAAGTTCATGTCCAATAAAGTGGCCAAAATGCCGGGAACCATACCACCGTTATAGTCAATGGATTCCCTTCCGGCGATGATCAGGTCGTATTCCCCTTTTTTGACGACTTCGGCCAGTTGCTGTGCCACAAAAAAGCCGTCGGTAGGTTCGGCATTCACACGAATGGCCTCATCGGCCCCAATGGCCAACGCCTTTCTTATGGTTGGTTCGGTCTGGGGACCTCCCACAGTGACCACATGAACGGCCGCACCTTGTTTTTCCTTGAACCACATAGCGCGGGTAAGGCCAAATTCATCATTGGGATTAATCACAAATTGAACCCCGTTTGTGTCAAACTTGGTATCGCCTTCCGTAAAGTTGATTTTGGAAGTGGTATCCGGTACGTTGCTTATGCAAACTAAGATCTTCATATATACTTTAGGTTTTGGTCTCCAAATATAATTATAAAATCCGAAATTTATTATGCATGCATAATAAATTTTGTTCTTTTTTTGGATTTTGTCCCGGTAAGTTTCGGCTAGTTTTTCCTATTTTTGCTTGCGTTTTTAAGCAGACTATAACTATTTAGTACGATTCAATGAAAACATTACAGTTTAGGGAGGCGATAGCGGAGGCTATGTCCGAAGAAATGCGAAGGGATGATACCATTTATTTGATGGGCGAGGAGGTAGCCGAGTACAACGGTGCTTATAAGGCTTCCAAAGGGATGCTGGATGAGTTCGGACCAGAGCGCGTTATCGATACCCCAATTTCGGAGCTTGGTTTTGCCGGTATCGGCGTAGGCTCTGCCATGAACGGAAACAGACCGATCATCGAATTTATGACCTTCAATTTCTCCTTGGTGGGGATTGATCAAATTATAAACAATGCTGCCAAGATCCGTCAGATGTCGGGCGGGCAGTTCAATTGTCCAATTGTTTTTAGGGGCCCTACGGCTTCTGCGGGACAGTTGGCCGCAACCCACTCCCAGGCATTTGAGAGTTGGTTTGCCAACACCCCTGGCCTAAAGGTGGTGGTTCCTTCGAACCCGGCCGATGCCAAGGGATTGTTGAAATCCGCTATCCGCGATGACGACCCCGTGATTTTCATGGAATCGGAACAGATGTATGGTGACAAAGGTGAAGTGCCTGAAGGCGAGTACACCATTCCATTGGGTGTTGCGGACATTAAAAGGGAGGGAACCGATGTGACTATCGTATCCTTTGGAAAAATAATCAAAGAGGCCTACAAAGCTGCCGATGAGTTGGAGAAGGAGGGCATCAGTTGTGAAATTATTGATTTGCGCACGGTTCGTCCGATGGATCACGAAGCCATACTCGCTTCCGTAAAGAAAACCAATAGAATGGTGATTTTGGAAGAGGCTTGGCCTTTTGGTAACGTGGCCACCGAAATCATCTACCATGTTCAGGACAAGGCTTTCGATTATTTGGATGCTCCAATCGTTAAATTGAACACCGCAGATACACCTGCGCCTTATTCCCCGGTACTTTTGGCCGAGTGGTTACCCAACCATGAAGACGTTATCAAGGCTGTTAAGAAAGTGTTATATAAGCTTTAGAATCATATTTGTACGGTATATTAGCCCTGTCAACTTTGTTGACGGGGCTTTTTTTTAGGGAATATTGTTTTGATTACAAATTAGTTTGAACCAAATTTGACCTAAAGTTGGATAAGACAAACCTATGTCGCTTACCATCATGTCCCTTATTCTTGTCTATGAAAAGAATCCTTTCCGCTTTTTTTCTACTTTTTATTACTTGCCTTAGCGCACAGACCAAAATTGAAGGTGTGGTTACGGATGAGACCAGTGAACCCATTGCGTTTGCCAACATTATTTTTGTGAACTCTTCCGAAGGTACCATCACCAACGACAATGGACGCTTTTATTTGGAGTCTGATGAGACCTACGATACCATCAAAGTATCTTTTATAGGGTATGAAACCAAAGAAGTGGTTTTGGAGCAGAAGATAAACTACGGAATGGAAATCATACTGGTGGAATCTGCAGAACAGCTTCAGGAAGTGATTGTGTACACTGGCAAGCAATCCAAAAAGAACAACCCTGCCATCGATATTTTGCGGAAAATTTGGGCGAAAAAACGAGAGAACGGGGTGCGTAAGTTCAACCAATACCAATACGATAAGTACGAAAAAATAGAGTTCGACCTCAATACTATAGATAGTGCACTCATCAAAAGTAAACTGTTCAAGGGACTGGAGTTTATGTTCGAGGATTTGGATACCTCTCGAATCACAGGAAAGACGTATTTGCCCATTTTCTTGAACGAAACATTTTCCAAGGTTTACGGCGATAACGAAATGGAAAGGGAGAAGGAAGATGTACTGGGGAACAAAAATTCTGGTTTTAGTGGTAATCAGGCCATAACTGCCTTTGTAGAAGACCTCTATTCCGATTACAATATCTACGACAACTACCTCAAGTTTTTTGATAAGAGCTTTACCAGTCCCTTATCCAGAACGGGCATCGATGTCTACAACTATGTCCTTTCGGATAGTACCTTTATCGATAACAAATGGTGCTACAATATTATTTACTATCCCAGGAGAAAGAATGAACTCACCTTTAAGGGCGACTTTTGGGTGAACGACACCACCTTCGCCATCAAAAAAATCAATCTGCAGGTCACCAAAAGTGCCAACATTAACTGGGTGAAGGAAATTTATATTGAACAGGATTTTGAGGTGGTCAGCGATTCGGTCTTTTTGTTGAAGCGGGATTATATGCTGAGCGATTTTAGCTTTTCCAAAAAGGAAGAGTCCCGAGGGGTGTACGGAAAACGTACCACTGTTTTTGACAATTATACTTTTAATAATCCCCGTCCCGAAGCATTTTATAAGGCGGTTGCCGACCCTTACGATCCGAGGGTATTCTCGCAGGACAGTATTTTTTGGCAAAATGCGCGCTTGGAAAGTCTCAACGACGATGAATCGGGGATATTTAAGCTGTTGGACACCCTTAAGACCGTACCCAAGTTCCGCACCTATTATGACATTGTGAGCATTTTGGGGTCTGGCTATGTCGAAATCGATAAGTGGAACCTCGATATTGGTGACATTTACAGCACCTTTGGTTACAACGATGCCGAAGGTATCCGTTTGCGTGCAGGAGCCCGTACCTATTTTAGTCAGAATGATCTCTGGCGTTTGGAAGGTTATATGGCCTACGGCTTCAATGATAAAAAGTTCAAACACGGATTTTCGGGCAAGTTTCTGTTGGACCGTAAAAATCGTTTGATTGTTTCAGGGGGCAATCGCAGGGATATTGAACAATTGGGCCTTAGCTTGACCAGTACCAATGATGTATTGGGTCGCAGCATTGCCTCGTCCTCATTGGTTACAGTGGGTGCCAACGACCGTTTGACCAATATCAACCTTTCCACCCTAAATGTAGAGATGGAACCCGTAAAAAATTTTAGGATTAATGTCGGGGGATCATTCCGAACCCTTAGTTCTGCACTGCTGGAAGCATTCAGTCTGGATTATATTGACCCGGATTCGCCAACCGGAATTTCTTCGGAGGTAAGACAGTTTGACCTGAATACGACCTTGATCTATACTCCGGGAAAGCGCACCATTGGCTATGGCGTGGAGCGATCGGACATCAACGACAATTATAGTACCCTTGTGCTCAAATACACCAAAGGTGTGGATGGTTTTCTGGAAAGCGATTTTGACTACGAAAAAGTACAGTTTTCGTATCAGCAACCTTGGCAACTCGGAGGTCTGGGTAGGCTGACGAGCAGCGTGGAGCTGGGCAAAACCTTTGGTGAGGTGCCTTTGTCCCTTTTGAGCGTGATACCGGGAAACCAAACCCTGTTTTCCTTGTATAATACATTCCCCAACCTCGATTTTTATGAATTTGTGACGGATACCTATGCCACTGTGCACTTGGAGCATAATTTTAATGGAAGGTTGTTCTCAAGGATTCCTTTGCTGCGCAAACTCAATCTTAGGGAGATTGTGGGGCTAAGAGGCGCTTGGGGCCAATTGTCGGAAGCGAATATTGCTTTGAGCGCACCCACCAATATTCCCTTGATCGCACCGGACGACCAAATTTACTGGGAGTACTCCTTCGGGGTAGGGAACATCTTCAAAATACTTCGTATCGACTTCAATTTTAGGGGGAATTATCTCGATAATCCAGATGCAAGGGCTTTCGGGATCACGGGATCTTTCGGATTTAGCTTTTAATCAGCAGGAAACCCATGATTTATGGGGTCTATTCCAGTTGTAGTGGTTATTTTTGCACCACAAATTAATTATTGACATGGCAAAGAAACCACGTGTTACCTTCGATGTACTGGTAGAAATACCCAAAGGAAGCAGAAATAAGTACGAATACGATTTTACCCTCAACAAAATTAGATTTGACAGGACCCTATTTTCCTCAATGATGTACCCAGGGGACTACGGGTTTATTCCAGAGACCTTGGCCTTGGATGGCGATCCGCTTGACGTTTTGGTACTTTGTACCGAACCCACCTATCCTATGGTGGTGGTGGAAGTAAAACCCGTTGGCGTTTTCCACATGACCGATGAGAAAGGTCCCGACGAAAAAATTATTTGCGTTCCCGTTTCCGACCCCATCTGGAGCAAAAGGGACGATATCAGCGAACTGAACCCACATCGATTGAAAGAGATCGAACACTTTTTCCAAGTGTACAAGGATTTGGAAGAGAAGAAAGTAGATACCGGTGGATGGGGAGACGTTAACGAAGCCGTTCAAATCTACCACGAATGTGTAAAGCGCTACGAAGAAAGCGACCACAAAAAAAGACGGGCCTACACCATATAGATTGCCTAAATATAACTTTAAAAAAATGCGCTTTTAATAATCAAAGGCGCATTTTTTTTATTACTTCGTATTTTACTACATTAGCGAGCATTAAAAAATTCTAAATGATCTAACCTATGGATTTAATCGTAAAATTTTTGCCCGTATTTGGTGTCTTGGCCCTTCTGTATGTCTTAATCAAGAACGTATGGATTTCCAAACAAGAGGTCGGGGACGAAAAAATGGCAAGGATTGCCAAGAACATTGCCGATGGTGCAATGTCATTTTTAAAGGCCGAATACAAAATACTGAGCATTTTCGTGCTTTGTGTGGCCGTGTTGCTTTACTTTAAAGGAAGTAACGAAGCCGGTTCCAATGGAATGGTAGCCATTTCCTTTGTAGTTGGGGCTATATGTTCAGCCTTGGCTGGATTCATTGGGATGAAAGTGGCCACGAAGGCTAATGTGAGAACTACCAATGCAGCAAGGACATCCTTGGGCAAAGCCCTCGAAGTGGCCTTCGCCGGAGGTGCCGTGATGGGACTTGGCGTTGTGGGACTTGGCGTGTTGGGCTTGAGCGGGCTTTTTATGATCTATAGCGGACAAGGTTGGGAGATTGGCGAAGTACTGAATGTACTGTCGGGCTTCTCTCTTGGAGCTTCGTCCATTGCCCTATTTGCCCGTGTGGGTGGAGGTATCTACACCAAGGCTGCCGACGTGGGAGCTGATTTGGTTGGAAAGGTCGAAGCGGGAATTCCAGAGGATCACCCGTTGAACCCCGCAACCATTGCAGATAACGTTGGGGACAACGTTGGAGATGTTGCCGGTATGGGAGCCGACCTTTTTGAATCCTATGTAGGTTCTATAATCGGAACCATGGTTTTGGGTGCTGTGTTTGCAGGATTGCCCGAATTTCAGGCTGCTTTTGACGGTCTTGGTGCCGTGTATTTGCCTTTGGCTTTGGCGGCAGTGGGAATCATCATGTCCATTATCGGAACCTTCTTTGTTCGGGTTAAGGATGGAGGAAATCCGCAGACTGCACTGAATATCGGTGAATTTGGTTCTGCAGGCCTTATGTTGGTCGCTTCCTACTTTATAATCAATGCTATGCTCCCTGAAACATGGGTTGAAGGTGGAAAAGAATTCACTTCCATGGGCGTTTTCTGGGCGACCATTGCAGGTCTTGTGGCCGGATTGTTGGTTGGAAAAGTAACCGAATATTATACAGGAACTGGAACCAAACCTGTGAACTCCATTGTGCGTCAATCCGAGACAGGTTCTGCCACAAACATTATCGCTGGACTTGGCGTGGGAATGATGTCCACAGCCATACCTATTATATTGATTGCGGCCGCTATTTTGGTATCGCACTATTTTGCCGGCTTGTACGGAATCGCGATTGCAGCGGTCGGAATGTTGGCCAATACGGGAATTCAGTTGGCTGTTGATGCCTACGGACCCATTTCAGATAACGCAGGAGGTATTGCCGAAATGGCCGAACTTCCTGGAGAGGTTCGTGATAGAACGGATAAATTGGATGCCGTTGGAAATACTACCGCAGCAATCGGTAAAGGTTTTGCGATTGCATCTGCCGCATTGACCGCATTGGCACTTTTCGCCGCCTTTATGAAAACTGCAGGTGTACAGTCGATTGATGTGTCCAGACCAGATATTATGGCTGGATTGTTGATCGGGGGAATGCTTCCCTTCGTATTCTCAGCCCTTTCTATGAATGCAGTGGGTAGAGCTGCCATGTCCATGATCGAGGAAGTACGCCGACAATTTAAGGACATTCCTGAGTTGAAAGCAGCTTTGGAAATCATGCGTAAGTACGATACCGACCTTTCCAAGGCGAGCAAGGAAGACAGAGCGATTTTTGAAGCAGCGGATGGAAAAGCAGAATATGAAAAATGTGTTGAGATTTCTACACAAGCTTCCATTAGGGAAATGGTATTGCCTGGTTTATTGGCTATAGCCGTTCCTGTAGCAGTAGGATTTATCGGAGGTGCTGAGATGCTTGGTGGATTGCTGGCTGGTGTAACCACAGCAGGCGTTTTGATGGCCATCTTCCAATCGAACGCTGGTGGAGCATGGGATAACGCCAAAAAAACTATTGAAAGTGAAGGTCGTAAAGGTAGCGACGCCCACAAGGCAGCCGTTGTTGGGGATACCGTTGGGGATCCTTTTAAGGATACTTCAGGTCCTTCCTTGAACATTCTACTTAAATTAATGTCCGTTGTGGCACTGGTTATTGCCCCTAGTTTGGTAAGTCTTTCGCCAGCAGACGAAGTAAGCATGTTGAAGGAAGATGGTACCATGATTACCATTACCGAAGAGGGAATGAAAGAATCCAAGATGGTAGAAAAGCAAATTCGTGTAGAGGTAAGCAATACCGCTGACGGAGGTTACAAAGCAGTGGTTACCTCAAGTTCCAACGTAGATGGAGAGATGGTGGAAGAAACCAAGGAGTTTACCGCCGATACCAAAGAAGCATTGGATAAACAAATTGAAGCGTATAAGAGTGCCGAGGCAAAGGATTAGCTCGCGCTTTACCGCAAAGCTGGAAAAACCACGCCATTGGCGTGGTTTTTTTAGTTTACGTAGTTTCTCTTAATGGTTGAACGTCAAAAGTTTTAGTTTAATTTGAAGGTGATGGGAATGGAGTAGGGTACTTTAACAGGTGTACCTCTTTGTTTTCCAGGTTGCAGCTTTGGCAATTTGGAGATGATGCGCGCAGCTTCCTTTTCTAGACTCTCATGTGGACCTCGCAGGCGAACATCGCCAATGCTCCCATCTTTCTGTACCGTAAAAATGACATTTACACGACCTTCCAGTCCCAATTCTTGGGCGACTTCAGGATACCGGAAGTTCTTACGGATATGTTTTAACATTTGTTCCTGGAAGCATGCCCTTTTTTCCTTTTCGGTCCTTTGGTTTTCGCAACCGGGAAAAATGGGTGCGTTTTCAATCAGGATAAACGGAATCTCGTCAGGAATATCATCCTCTACCACATCAATGGATTCAATATCGGAAATTTCCGTGTCCTGATCTACGTCGTTTGCCTCAATAACCGTCTCTTCCACTTTTTCATCATCCTCTGCAATTTCGATTTTGGGAGGACTTTGGATTTTGGGCTGTGGAGGGTCGGGAAGTTTCAACTTCAAGAAAGGGGTTTCCTCGATCAAGTCTTCATTTACTTTTACGGCCCCCACGTCCCAGGTGTCATCCGAGTAATAGGTTTTCCAGTTCAATGCCAAATAGGCCATTAAAAGTACAAATGTCATCCCCATGAAAAAGTAGAGCATGCTGTTTCGCTTAACATCAAGGTGCGGATTTTTTTTCGGTTCCATAATTTTCAAAGTTTTTGGCCATAGGCCTAGTTAATAGCAGTGGGTGTATCCCAAGCCTAAACTAGTTTGAAAAATGACGGATGTAAATCAGGAATGAGTCAACGGTACATTTGAATGAGGGAAACAGGGCACACCAGCCTGAAAACGGAGTTCAAACTCAAAGTTGTTGCAATTTGTAAAGGTGTTACGCTGGTATCTAAGGTAGCTTACTCGAACAAACCGTGGATTTCTCCATCGATACGATTGATGACTTCACCCAAATCTTCAGGATTATCTACAAAATTGATGTTGTCCACATCAAAAATGAGCAACTTTCCTTTTTGGTAGGTGTTTACCCATGCTTCGTAGCGCTCGTTCAAACGACTGAGGTAATCAATGGAAATGGAATTCTCGTACTCACGTCCGCGTTTATGAATCTGGTTCACCAAATTGGGAATGGTACTACGAAGGTATATCAAAAGATCGGGCGGCTGGACCAAACTTTCCATCAACTCAAAAAGTCCTTTGTAATTTTCATAATCCCTGTTGGTCATGAGCCCCATGGCATGTAGGTTGGGTGCAAAAATATGGGCATCCTCGTAAATGGTCCTGTCTTGGATCACACTTTTTCCACTCTCCCTGATCTTTAGGATTTGGCGGTACCTACTGTTCAAAAAGTAAATTTGAAGATTAAAGCTCCAACGCTCCATCTGGGTATAAAAGTCATCCAAATAAGGATTATCCACCACATCCTCAAAATGGGCCTCCCACTTGTAATGTTTTGCAAGTAAATTGGTCAACGTCGTTTTTCCGGCCCCAATGTTGCCTGCCACAGCAATATGCATATGATGTGAATATTTTTTAGTTGTTGGTATGAGGGAAATCTAATCGCCGCAATATACAAAGTTAATCCGCTTATCGAAAATAAACTGGTTCAAACGGGCGATGTTGGATTAGGTGCGAACAAAGTTTTAAAATAAGCGGTAAATATGTACTTTTGCCCCTCAAAACGAGGAAAGATTTGACTGATTGCAACCTCGATTGCCCAAAAAGGGCGAGTAAAAATGCTAAAGCAGTTCGCGCTGGCTTCGGTTGGTGCCCCTTCTTCAAGGTTAAGAACTTCTTCGCACTTTGGTCAAATCTTTACATTTTTTAAAAAATTGGAAATGGCGTATTTATTTACATCAGAATCTGTTAGTGAAGGACATCCCGATAAGATTGCAGATCAAATCAGTGATGCTTTATTGGATAATTTTTTGGCCTTTGACCCTGAAAGTAAGGTAGCCTGCGAAACCATGGTGACCACCGGACAAGTTGTTTTGGCCGGGGAAGTGAAAAGCCATACCTATGTGGATTTGCAGAGCATTGCTAGAGAGGTCATCAACAAAATTGGATACACCAAAGGTGAATATAAGTTCAGCGGGGATTCCTGTGGTGTAATTTCCCTGATTCACGAACAATCGCAAGATATTAACCAAGGCGTAGATCGCGGCAGCAAAGAAGAGCAAGGGGCAGGTGACCAAGGGATGATGTTCGGCTACGCTACCACTGAAACGTCCAATTATATGCCTTTGGCATTGGACATCTCGCACAAAATTTTGGAGGTTTTGGCCGATTTGAGACGTGAAGGCACCCGAATTTCATATTTGAGACCGGATGCCAAGGCCCAGGTAACCATTGAATATTCTGATGACAATGTTCCCCAACGCATCGATACGATAGTGGTTTCCACTCAGCATGACGAGTTTGATACCGACGAGGCCATGTTGGAGAAAATTAAGAGCGACATCGTCAATATCTTGATTCCAGAGGTGAAACAACTGATGCCGGAAAGTATCCAGAAATTGTTCAACGATAATATCAAATACCACATTAATCCAACCGGAAAGTTCGTAATCGGAGGACCCCATGGTGATGCGGGTCTTACCGGAAGGAAAATCATTGTGGACACTTACGGCGGTAAAGGGGCCCATGGAGGTGGTGCCTTTAGCGGAAAAGACCCTAGCAAAGTGGATAGAAGTGCGGCCTATGCTGCACGGCACATGGCCAAAAACTTGGTGGCCGCAGGGGTTGCAGGTGAAATTTTGGTGCAAGTGAGCTATGCTATTGGAGTGGTAGAACCCACCTCTATTTTTATAGATACCTACAACTCTTCAAATGTAAAAATGAGTGATGGTGAAATAGCCAAAAAAGCATCTGAACTTTTTGATATGCGTCCGTTTGCCATTGAGGAACGCTTGAAACTTCGTAATCCTATTTATTTGGAAACAGCCGCTTACGGACACATGGGAAAAGAGCCCAGAACGGTAAACAAGGTTTTTGAATCCCCTTACAATGGGCGTATTGAAAAAGAAGTGGAACTCTTCACTTGGGAAAAATTGGATATGGTGGATAAGGTAAAGGAAACCTTTGGCCTTTGATCCATCAACATCAATAAAAGAAAAAGGGAGCTTTTGGGCTCCTTTTTTTATTGGCATACTCTCCCGAACTTTAGTAGCTTTAGCCTATCAAAAATTAAACGTATGAGAAGTTCGTTCAGAATCCTGTTCCTTGGAATGTTAGTGTTGTTTGTTGCCGTTGGTTGTAAAAAGACCGTCAAAACGCAAACTGAAACGGTAGATACCTATGTTGCCGATAACTACACCAAAAAAGAGGTTGACATTGAGATGAGGGACGGGGTAAAACTGCACACGACCATTTATTCCCCTAAGGATACTTCCAAAAAGTACCCCATCATCATGCAACGTACCCCCTACAGTTCCAGACCCTACGGCGAAGGCAATTTTAGGACAAAAATCGGTCCCAATGAACATTTGATGAAAGAGGGAAACATTATCGTTTACCAAGATGTAAGGGGACGATGGCTGAGCGAAGGCCATTATGTAAATATGAGGGCCTACATTCCTAATAAAACTTCGAATGATCAGGTGGATGAGAGCTCGGATACTTACGATACCATTGAATGGTTGGTAAACAATGTGGAGAATAACAATGGAAATGTGGGTGTTTGGGGGATTTCCTATCCCGGTTATTACGCCACCTACGCCACTGTGGATGCGCATCCAGCCTTAAAGGCCGCTTCGCCCCAAGCTTGTATTGGTGACTTCTTTTTTGATGATTTTCACCATAATGGTGCTTATTTGTTGAGCTATTTTAGGGCGACTTCGCTCTTCGGGACCCCACGGCCCAATGGGGATGCTCCCATCGATACGGCATGGTATACATTGCCCAGCTTGCCCACGGAGGACCAATATCAGTTCTTTTTGGATGCAGGTCCTTTGAAAAATCTCGATTACTTTTTTGAATACGAAACGGCAGACACCCCAACAATGCGCCCCGAAGGTGTAACCGATGATTTCTTTTGGAACGAACTCAAGGAACACCCGAATTATGATGAAATGTGGCAGAGCAGGGGACTGATCCAACATTTAAAGAACGTTAAGAGCAGTGTGGCCACCATGATCGTAGGCGGCTGGTTTGATGCCGAGGACCTATACGGACCGCTGGAAACCTACAAAAACATAGAACAATACAACAAGGACAATTACAATACCATAGTGTTCGGACCATGGGATCATGGTGCTTGGGCACGGGACAAGGTGCGCAATGCCGTAGGCAATTATTATTTTGGAGATTCCATTTCATTGTTCTATCAAAAGGAAATTGAGACCAAGTTTTTCAATCACTTTTTGAAAGGGGAGGGAGACAAGGATTCTGGCCTACCCGAAGCATATGTGTTCGATTCAGGAAAGAAGGAATGGAGAAAATATGATACATGGCCACCAAAGAATGCCACCAAACAGACTATGTACCTTTCGGACAACCAAGAACTCACCACCGAACAAAAAGAAATCAAGGGAATCCGGTTTATCAGCGACGTAAAGAAGCCCGTTCCGTATTCCGAAGATGTAAAAACGGTATTTACCCCACGCAAATACATGACGGACGATCAGCGTTTTGCGGCCCGTCGTTCCGATGTGTTGGTTTTTGAAACCGATGTCATGCAAGAAGACTTTACTTTGGCAGGAGATATTATGGCCAAATTGAAGGTAGCCACTACGGGCACCGCCGCCGACTGGATCGTAAAGGTCATTGATGTGCACCCACCGGATGCCGAGACCAATGAGGAAATGCAGGACCACCTTAAATTGAGCAATTATCATTTAATGGTGAGGAGCGAGGTGCTTCGCGGCAGGTTCCGAAATAGCTTTTCCGATCCAGAGCCCTTCACGCCCAACGAGAAAACCGATGTGAACATTAAGCTTCAAGATGTGTTCCATACCATTAAAAAGGGGCACAAATTGCAGATTCAGGTACAAAGCACCTGGTTTCCGCTTATTGATTTGAATCCACAAACCTACGTGGACAACATCTTTAAGGCGGACGAATCCGATTTCAAGACACAGACCCATACCGTATTTACCGATTCCAATATTGAGTTTACGGTATTGAAATAAAAAGCTATTGGTGAGGTCGATTTTTGAAAATTTTCCAAAAGATTAGGAAAATCGACCTTTCCATCAGTATATTTGTCCACGAAGTTCAAATATGTATTGTAAGTTATCAAGAAAGGTGGAGGGAATAGACCCTTTGAAGCCTTAGCAACCCTTGACGCTTGTCGAGAAGGTGCTACATTCTATCCCTCAGGGAATAGATAACAACACGGGTAGTTTCTGCCATCTTTTCTTATAACCTTATTTTTTAGTAATCATCGGCCCTTGGGCCTATCACTTTTTTGTATGGATTTAAGGCATTTGGCCATATCGGATTTTAAAACAGCAAGTGGTTCTGTTCAGGACATACAATTGTCATACCAGGTTTTTGGAAAACCCTTGCACACGGCACCGATTGTTTTGGTAAATCATGCACTTACCGGCAATTCCAATGTGGCAGGAAAAGATGGATGGTGGTCCGATTTGATCGGGGAAGGAAAATGTATCGATACGGACACATACACCATTTTGTCCTTTAACATTCCGGGCAATGGTTTCGATGGTTTTGTTATCGATAACTACAAGGATTTTGTCGCCGCCGATATCGCAAGGATATTCCTTTGGGGATTGGAACAATTAAATATCGAGAAATTGTTCGTAATTATCGGTGGTTCCCTTGGGGGAGGTATTGCCTGGGAAATGGCAGCTCTCAACCCAAACATCACAGAACATTTGATTCCAGTGGCATCTGATTGGAAGTCCACGGATTGGCTCATTGCCAATTGTCAGATTCAGGAACAATTTTTGGTCAACTCCAAACAGCCTGTGCACGATGCGCGCATGCATGCGATGTTGTGTTACCGTACACCGGAATCGTTCAAAGAACGATTTAAGCGAAGTACCAATGAAGAGCTACAGGTTTTCAATGTGGAATCTTGGTTGATGCACCACGGTAAAAAGTTGCAGGAGCGTTTCCAATTGTCCGCCTATAAGTTGATGAACCAATTATTAAAGTCCATCGACATTACCCGGAACGGTGAAGAAGCCTTTAGGGCATTGCAGGAGAGCGATACCAAAATCCATATTGTCGGGGTCAATTCCGATTTGTTTTTCACCGCTGAAGAAAACAAGGAAACCTTTAAGCGATTGGCCCAGGCCAATACCAATGTGACCTACGGTGAGGTACAATCCGTGCATGGACATGATGCCTTTTTGATGGAGTTTGAACAGTTGGAAAAATTGTTGGAGACCGTTTTCCAAAAGAATACGGAGCGTATCAAAATTTTGAAATTTGGCGGGAAATCGTTGGCCAACGGTGAGGGGATAGACCGAGTGTTGAGGATTATTCGTAAACGATATGAAGAGGAGGAGCATTTTGCAGTAGTGGTTTCCGCTCGGGGCAAAGCTACGGACCAGCTGGAGAGTTTGTTGGAAAAAGCGTCCAAAGGAGCCGATTTCCAGACAGACCTTAAAAAGTTTGCCGACTATCAAAAGAACAATTTCGATGGCGTGGATCTTGGCGAAGAGCTGGCCACCATAGAGAAAATATTAAACGGAGTCTCCTTAACGGGTGATTACAGTTTAAAGACCAAGGATGAGGTGCTATCTTTTGGCGAATTGTTGTCCGCCAAATATGTAACCGCTGCGCTCAATGCCAAGGGATTAAAGGCAAAGCTTTTTGATTCGAGGAAGTTGATCACAACGGACGACAACTATAGCAATGCAGAGGTGGACCAAGGAACATCCAAGGAAAATGTGCTCCGCTATTTCCATGAACTAGAAAAAGATACCATTCCCATTGTTACTGGGTTTATCGGTTCCAACCGGGATGGTTCCACAACAACTTTGGGCAGAAACGGAAGCAACTATTCCGCTGCCCTATTGGCCAACTTTTTGGATGCGGGCGAGTTGATCAATTATACCCATGTGGACGGAATTTTTACCGCCAATCCGGATTTGGTGGAAGATGCTCGCTTGATCGATGTGATATCCTACGGAGAAGCCAACGAATTGGCCAACTTTGGGGCAAATATTTTGCATGCGAAGACCATCATCCCTCTGATTGAAAAAAACATACCCTTGCGCATTTGCAATACCTTTAATGATAATAACCAAGGGACATTAATCGGCCCAAAGACCGAAAACGGCGGAATCAAATCCCTTTCCGTACTGGACCATATGGCACTCATCAATTTGGAGGGCAGGGGATTGCTCGGTAAAGTTGGGGTGGACATGCGGATTTTTAGGGCCTTGGGTCAAAATGGAATCAGTGTGGGCATTGTGTCACAGGGTTCCTCTGAAAGAGGGATTGGCTTGGTGGTCGATGCCTCTAAGGCGGATAAAGCCAAAAAAGTACTTGATTTGGAGTTCGAAACCGATTATTCCTCCCAGGATATCAACCAAATCTCCGTGGTCAAGGATGTTTCGGTGATTTCCATTGTAGGAATGGACCTGAGCAGTTTCCATAAGCCCTTCAACGCCTTGGCCAAAAACCAGATTATTCCGTTGTTGTTCAATAACACGGTTACGGGCAAGAACGTGAGCATGGTGGTCAAAAAATCTGATTTGAACAAAGCCATCAATGTCATTCACGGACAGATTTTCGGAATTGCCAAGAAAATCAATCTGGCCCTCTTTGGACATGGTAATGTGGGGGGTACGTTGATCAGCCAAATATTGGATTCAAAAAACAACATTGAGGAGCGAAAGGGTATCGACCTAAAGGTGTTTGCCGTAGCCAATTCCAGAAAGGTACTTCTAGATGCTTCGGGCGTGGGAGCGGATTGGAAAGAACGTTTGGAAAAGGAAGGTCGGCCCTATCAACTGGAAGACATTACGGCCTTTGCCAAAAAGTACCATTTGGAGAACTTGATCGCCGTGGACAATACGGCGAGCAAAACATTTGTGGAGCAATATGAGCCGTTGATTGCCCATGGTTTTGATTTGGTCTCTTCTAACAAGATTGCCAATACCCTGAGCTTTGAGAAATACAGGTCCATACGAAAATGCTTGGACAAAAATCAAAAACAATACCTCTATGAAACCAATGTTGGTGCAGGTCTTCCCTTGATAGATACCATCAAACTATTGCATCTTTCCGGGGAGAACATTACAAGAATCAAAGGCGTGTTTTCGGGATCACTGTCCTACATTTTCAATACTTTTTCTGGGAAGGAAGTGGCATTTTCCGAAATTGTCAGGGAAGCAATGCAAAAAGGCTTTACGGAACCCGACCCGAGGGAAGATTTGTCAGGTAATGATGTGGGGCGAAAATTGTTGATTTTGGCCCGCGAGTTGGATCTTCAAAATGAGTTTTCCGACATCAGTGTGCAAAACCTGATTCCAGAAGAACTTCAAACCTTGGAGTTTGAACAGTTTATGGAGCGCATTGCTGAAATGGACCATAACTACAAGGGAATCAAGGATAGCCAAGAATCGGGCCACGTGCTACGTTATGTGGGCGATCTACATGGCGATTTGCAGCAGGATAAGGGGATTTTAGAAGTGAAATTGGTTTCCGTGCCCAAAGAAAGTGCTTTGGGACAGGTAAAAGGTTCGGATTCCATTATCGAAATTTATACAGAATCTTACGGAGAACAGCCCCTGGTGATTCAAGGCGCCGGTGCTGGAGCCGCGGTGACAGCGAGAGGCGTCTTCGGGGATATTTTGCGAATAGCGGAGAAAGTGTAGCTTGAGCATGTTTCAAAGGAAAGAAATGAGTTAGTGAATGCAGTGGATAAGCGTAGTCGAAATAGCTAGTTGAAAAAATCGTAAAGGTGGTTGAGCACAGTCGAAATAGTTGATTCAAATAATTGTTACGGTGGCTGAGCGTAGTCGAAGCCACATTGAGAAATGAAAGGATACCTCTACATATTGGAGTGCTCAGATGGAAGTTACTACACCGGCAGCACTATTGATTTGCAGAAACGAATAAATGAACATCATAATGGCCAAGGTGCAAATCATACGAAGAAAAGATTGCCGATTAAGTTGGTATATGTAGAAGAGTATTTAAATATTGCGACGGCTTTTGAACGTGAAAAACAAATTCAGGGATGGTCGAGAGCAAAGAAGGAAGCATTGATAACTGGAGATTTTGATGCGCTACCAAATTTGTCCGAGTGCAAAAACGAGACGAATTTTAAATATTATAAGGAGAAAAAATAAAGTGGCTTCGACTACGCTCAGCCACCGAAAAAAGTAAAGACAATGAAAGACAAAAAATTCGAGACAAAAGCCATACGGACACAAATGGAGCGAAGTCAAAATTTGGAGCATTCCAGCCCTATTTATATGACTTCCAGCTTTGTTTTTGAAGATGCAGAGGATATGCGTGCGTCTTTTGCAGAAGAAAAGGAACGAAATATTTACTCCAGATATTCCAACCCCAACTCCTCCGAGTTAATCGATAGGGTTTGCCAAATGGAGGGAGCGGAAAGCGGTTTTGCCTACGCCTCAGGAATGGCAGCGGTTTTTTCGACCTTGGCCGCACTGTTGGATGCCGGGGATCATGTGGTTTCGTCCAAAAGTATTTTTGGCTCTACCCATACTCTGTTCACCCAGTTTTTTCCGAAATGGAATATCGAAAGCAGTTATTTTGATGCCAATGACCTTTCGGAAATCGAAGGATTGATTCGGCCCAACACCAAAATTCTTTATGCAGAAACTCCGACAAACCCTGGGGTGGACGTCCTGGATTTGGAGGAACTGTCTCGAATAGCCAAGAAACACGGCCTCATTTTTATTGTTGATAACTGTTTTGCGACACCCTATTTACAACAACCCATAAAATTTGGTGCGGATTTGGTCATCCACTCCGGTACCAAACTAATGGACGGTCAAGGAAGGGTCTTGGCTGGTATCACCGTAGGTAGTGGAGCATTGATGGATAAGGTATACCGCTTTTCCCGAATAACCGGTCCGGCATTGTCGCCCTTCAACGCCTGGGTGCTATCCAGAAGTTTGGAAACCTTGGCGATTCGTGTGGATAGGCATTGCGAAAACGCCCTGAAATTGGCTACCTACTTGGAAGGCCATGATAAAATTGAATGGGTAAAATACCCATTTTTGAAGTCACACCCCAAATACGAAATAGCCAAAAAGCAGATGAAAGCAGGAGGCTGTGTAGTTGCCTTTGAAGTGAAGGGAGGCCTGGAAGCTGGTCGGAATTTTTTCGATAGCATCCAACTGTTGTCCCTCTCCGCCAATTTGGGCGATGCTCGAAGCATTGTTACGCACCCTGCATCCACCACACACAGTAAGCTGACTACCGAAGAGCGCAATGCCGTTGGTATTTCTGATGGAATGGTTCGGGTGTCGGTAGGTCTGGAGCACATTAACGACATTATTGCGGACATCGCCCAAGCATTGGGCTAATCTTTCTGGCGGCGGGTTTTGTCCATGCAGTGTTAATTTTCCCTATCTTCGTAAGATGCTCTCCAAGAAGACAAAATACGGACTTAAGGCACTTACCTATCTCGCAAGGGTCGAGGGACGGGAACCTGTTCAGATTGCCGAGATCGCCAAGTGCGAGAACATTTCCCAAAAATTCTTGGAAAGTATTTTACTTACCCTAAGACGCAATGGACTGTTGGGCTCCAAAAAAGGAAAGGGTGGTGGATATTATTTGATCAAAGACCCCAAAGAAATCCACATGACTACCGTGATGCGAGTTTTGGAAGGACCGATAGCCATGGTACCCTGCGTAAGCCTGAATTTCTACGAAAAATGTGACGATTGTCCCGATGAGGAAGAATGTTCCGTTCACAAACTTATGCTTCAAGTACGTGATAGCGCCTTGGATGTTTACCGCAACAACTCCCTCGCCGATTTACTTTGATAAGTTGTTGATCCATCTATTTTCTTGAATTCGAAATCCCTAAAAGTTCATCTTTATTTTCGATAATCTACTAAAACTATAGGGTAAACCGAAAATTTAAGATAGAATTTGCTTTTCGTTCTCAAAATAAAGTTTACTTTTGAAATTCCTACCAAATCAGTAGGATAATAAAGGAGCAAAAATGATAACCGATCAATTGATTTTAAAAGGCGAAAAACAGCAGAGCACCTACACAAAAGATAGTGCTTCCGAAAGTCCCAAGCGGAGTATAGTAAAATCGATTAGCTGGCGAATAGTTGGCACTTTGGATACCATCATTATTTCATGGATTGTAACCGGTACCCTAAGTCTTGCGTTTTCAATTGGTTTGGTGGAATTGGTCACCAAAATGGTGCTTTATTTTTTTCATGAACGAATTTGGAACTCCATCAAGTGGGGTAAATAAAATAGTAGGCAATGGCATTGACACAAGAAGAGATTCAGAATTTGAACCGTCAATTTAAGGGCATTCCACCAGAGGAAATCATCTCATGGGCCATTAACCATGGTAAAAAACCTGTGGTCACCACCAATTTTAGACCGTATGAAGTGGCCATCCTTCATGCGGTGACCGAAGTTGATGCCAATATCCCGGTAATTTGGTGCGATACGGGCTACAATACGCCCCAAACCTATAAACATGCGGAAGAGCTGATTTCCCGGTTGGGACTCAATGTTAAGCTCTATGTGCCCAAACAAACAAGCGCCCATCGCGACGCTGTTATGGGTATCCCTCAAATCGATGACCCCTTGCACGAAGAATTTACGGAGCAGGTAAAATTGGAACCCTTCCGTAGGGCGATGGAAGAACATAAACCTGATGTATGGTTCACTAACCTGCGAAAAGGTCAGACCGCTCATCGTGATTCCTTGGATGTATTGAGTCTGAGCAAAGATGGCGTGCTGAAAGTAAGTCCTTTTTATCATTGGAGCGATACCCAATTGGATGCTTACCTAAAAGCCCGCCAATTACCCAACGAGCACAAATATTTTGATCCAACAAAAGTCTTGGCAAATCGTGAATGCGGTTTGCATACCTAAAAAAAGTATGAATTGTCACCTTGAGCCTGCCTTTGTCGCCAGACAGGCGCAGTCGAGAGGTTAAAATAGAAATAAGCTTTGGACACACTCACAGAAGAAATCAAAAAACCACAAACCTTGAACGGAGTTGATAGGCCAAGTGCCAATGCGTTGGAGCACGAGGCCATTTATATCATGCGAGAGGTTGCAGCACAGTTTGAAAAGCCTGTTCTGTTGTTTTCCGGTGGAAAAGACTCCATCACCTTGGTACGTTTGGCACAAAAAGCATTTTGGCCGGCCAAAATTCCATTCCCATTGATGCATATCGATACGGGACACAACTTTCCCGAAACCATTGAATTTAGGGATAGGTTAGTGGAAGAATTGGGTGTGGAACTGATTGTTCGAAATGTTCAGGATTCCATCGATGAGGGAAAAGTGGTAGAGGAAACCGGAAAGTACGCCAGCAGGAATATGCTTCAAACGACAACTTTGTTGGATGCCATAGAGGAATTTAAGTTTGACGCCTGTATCGGGGGTGCCCGAAGGGATGAGGAAAAGGCAAGGGCCAAGGAACGTATTTTTTCGGTCCGGGACGATTTTGGCCAATGGGACGAGAAAAACCAGCGCCCTGAACTTTTTGATATGCTCAACGGGCAAATCGAAATGGGACAGAACGTGCGGGTTTTTCCAATCAGTAACTGGACCGAACTTGATGTGTGGAGCTATATCCAAAAGGAAAACATCGAAATACCATCCATTTATTTCGCTCACAAACGAAAAACCTTCCTTCGGGATGGACTGATATGGTCTGCGGAAGATGAGGTTGTTTTTAGGGCCGAGGATGAAAAAGTGGAAGAGCGGATGGTGCGTTTTAGGACTGTTGGTGATATGAGTTGTACCGCGGCCGTGGAATCGCATGCCGATAGCATAGACAAGGTGGTCTCTGAGATCAGGGACTCCAGAATTTCTGAACGTGGTGCCCGAATCGACGATAAGCGCTCCGAAGCGGCGATGGAAAAGCGCAAACAACAAGGATATTTCTAAAAATAAAAAGTCAATCCCACTTTGGTGGAAAAACAGAAGATAAAGCATTGGAAGTTTTAAAGATAGCAACAGCAGGTAGTGTTGACGATGGTAAGAGTACCTTGATCGGAAGATTATTGTACGACACCAAATCCATGACAGACGATAAATTGGAAGCCATCGAGCGGACCAGTAAACAAAAAGGGTACGATTATCTTGATTTTTCATTGGCGACCGACGGATTGGTGGCCGAAAGGGAGCAGGGTATCACCATAGATGTGGCCCACATTTACTTTTCCACCCCATCCAAAAGTTACATTATCGCCGATACCCCTGGCCATGTGGAATACACTAGGAACATGGTTACCGGAGCTTCGACATCACAGGCGTCCATTATTTTGATCGATGCACGAAAAGGTGTTATCGAACAGACGCATCGCCACTTTTTTATCAATAATCTGTTACGGATTAAGGATGTAATAGTGGCCATCAACAAAATGGATCTGGTCGATTTTTCGGAGGAAACTTATACTAAGATCAAGTCCGATTTTCAGGAATTGATGAAAAAGAGAGATTACCAAGACCAGAATATCACCTTTATTCCAGTGAGTGCACTAAAGGGCGACAATGTGGTGAATCGTTCCAAAAATATGCTCTGGTACAGTGGTCAAACCCTTTTGGAACATTTGGAGGAACTGGACCAGAAGGATATTTACAACACGGGAACGCCGCGTTTTCCGGTGCAGTACGTTATCCGTCCCAAAACGGAGGAATTCCACGATTTTCGTGGATTTGCAGGAAAAGTGTATGGCGGGGAGCTCAATGTGGGCGACGAAGTTGTGGTGTTGCCATCGATGACCAAATCCAGGATAAAGGACATTTATTTTTATGATAAACAGTACAAAACGGCTCCAAGAAGGTCTTCGGTGACCATAACGTTGGAAGATGAGGTCAACGTAAGCCGTGGGGATATGTTGGTCAAGGTAGGTGACTTGCCTACGATTGATAAACAACTCTCGGCAACGGTATCGTGGATGGATAGTGCCAGTTTCACTCCCGGAGGTAAGTATGTGCTTCAACATGGTGTAAACAAGGTGTTGGCCAAAGTGGATGCCATTGAGCACAAAATCCATCCAGACTACTCTGGAATCGAGGAAAATGTGACTTCACTGCAGATGAACGATATTGCCAAGGTGCGGTTAAGACTCAACAAGCCTATTTTTTATGATAAGTTCAAGGATCACCGAACCAATGGCTCCTTTATCATTATTGATAGCCGCACGAACAATACAGCAGGTGTTGGATTTATAGAATAATTCTCTTTTGTCTAGCAAGGGAGAAGGGGCGTTTTTTTACATAAAATCTATAAAACAGATAGGAAAACTAGATTATGCAAAGCTTTAGAACAGAAATGGAAAACCCGGTGGTTGAGAAGGACATCATCGAATTGGAGAAGAAGATTCGTCAGTTCAAAGGTGGTGAAATGGACGAGGAAAAATTCCGTAGCCTGCGTTTGGCACGTGGGGTATATGGACAACGCCAGCCTGGGGTTCAGATGATTCGAATCAAGTTGCCCTACGGAAAAGTCACATCCAACCAATTGCTCCGTATTGCCGATGTTTCCGATGAGTATTCCAGAGGAAGGTTGCACATCACCACCCGACAGGATATCCAAATCCATTACGTCGATTTGGAACGCACTCCTGAACTTTGGGCCCAGTTGGAAAAAGACAAGGTTACCCTGAGAGAAGCCTGTGGAAACACGGTGCGGAACGTAACCGCCAGCGAAACTGCCGGAATCGATGTGGACGAACCCTTTGATGTTTCTCCCTACGCCCAGGCCGTTTTTGAGTATTTTCTTAGGAATCCCATAGGACAGGAAATGGGAAGGAAGTTTAAAGTGTCCTTCTCCGCAAGCGATGCCGACACCGGACTTTCCTATATGCACGACCTAGGCTTTATTGCCAAGGAAAAGGATGGTGAAAGAGGTTTTAAGGTAATGCTCGGAGGTGGATTAGGTTCACAGCCGAGGCATGCCGATGAACTATACAGCTTTTTGCCCACCGACAAAATCATCCCGTTGATGGAGGGGGTCATCCGTGTGTTCGATAGGTACGGGGAACGTAAAAGTAGGGCAAAGGCCCGAATGAAGTTCTTGCTGAAGGATTTGGGTCTCGATGGATTCAAAAAGTTGCTGGAAGAAGAACAATTGGCGATTCCACATCATACCTATCCCATCGAAATCGATAGTTATCCTGAAGTGAAGGTGGCCGAGGTAGAAACGCCAAAAGTGGTTATTGAGGATAAACAAGCCTTTGAGGACTGGAAATCCACCAATTTGGTGCCCCAAAAACAAGAGGGCTTTGTGGCTATCGGTATCAAGGTGCTTTTGGGAGATTTCTATACCGACAAGGCACGCGAATTGGCCCAATTGGTTCAGGACTATGCGGCCGGAGAGATTCGTTTGTCGCTCAGACAAAATATTTTGATTCCCTACGTGAAGGAGGAATTGGTTCCCTTCTTTTATCAGGAACTCCAAAAACTTGGTTTTGCCGAAGCGGGATACAACAAAGCATTGGACATAACGGCTTGTCCCGGAACCGATACCTGTAATCTGGGTATTGCCAGCAGTACCGGAATCGCAGCCGAACTCGAAAGGGTCATCAAGGCGGAATATCCACAATACATCAAAAATCCAGATGTTGTTATCAAGATCAGCGGGTGCATGAATGCCTGCGGACAGCACAATATGGCGCATATCGGTTTCCAAGGAATGTCTGTTCGGACCAAGGATAAGTTGGTGGCACCTGCGCTTCAGGTTTTGTTGGGAGGTGGAAATTTTGGCGATGGCAGGGCCCGATTTGCGGATAAAGTAGCCAAAATCCCAAGCAAGAGAGGCCCACAGGCTTTGCGTCTTATTTTGGACGATTTTGAAGCCAACGGAAATGGAGCCTCCTTCACCGATTATTATGAGGAAAAGGGGCAGTTATATTTCTATGATTTTCTAAAACCATTGACCGATACTGAAAATCTCACCCAAGATGATTTTATCGATTGGGGGAACGAGGAAAAGTATAAACAAGAGATAGGAATTGGAGAGTGTGCAGGCGTGATAGTTGACCTTGTGGCAACCCTCTTCCTGGAGAGTCAAGAGAAGATTGAAAAAGCCGAAGAAACCCTCCAAGAAAATAAATGGGCAGCGAGCATTTATTATTCCTATCAATCCATAGTCAATTCCGCCAAAGCATTATTGACATCGGAAAAAGTGAAGACCAATACCCATGCCAGTATCGTCAAGGATTTTGATGAGCTGTATGTGGAATCTGGAAAAATAGCCTTTGAGGGCGGGTTTGCCAATATAGCCCTTCAATTGAATAAGAACGAACCGTCTGAAGCCTTTGCAAAATCCTATTTGCAAGATGCCAAAGAGGTATTGCAACGATTGGAAGCGTTCAGAAAAATAGAGTTGCAACATGCGTAGAGGAAAGTTGACAGTGGTGGGCGCAGGCCCGGGCGATGAGGATTTGATAACGCTCAAAGGCGTAAAGGCTTTACAAAATGCCGATGTGCTACTGTACGACGCTTTGGTGTCCAACGAACTATTGGAATATGCTCCCAAAGCCGAAAAAATATTTGTAGGCAAACGCAAAGGATGTTACTCGTACCAACAAGCCCAAATCAATGATTTGATTGTGGAACGCGCGACGCTGGGATTGCACGTGGTCAGGTTAAAGGGGGGAGACCCTTTCGTTTTTGGAAGGGGAGCCGAAGAAATGGAGCATGCCGCAGCCTTTGGGGTGGAAGTGGATGTGGTTCCAGGTATTTCGTCTTCATTGTCCGTACCCGCTTCACAAAACATTCCAGTCACCAAAAGGGGAGCAGCGGAAAGTTTTTGGGTAATCACGGGGACCACGAAAGAACATAAATTATCCAACGATGTGGCTTTGGCAGCCAAATCAAATGCCACCGTGGTCATACTTATGGGAATGTCCAAACTTGGGGAAATCATGCAGCTCTTCAAAAAGGAAGGTAGAGAGGATACCCCAGTGGCCATTATTCAGAATGGAACCACGAAACACGAAAAAATAGGAATTGGCACGGTTACTTCGATTGAGGACAAGGTAAGGGAGCAGCAGTTGTCCAATCCAGCTATTATTGTGATTGGGGAGGTGGTCAATCATCGTCAAAACATGGTGGATATCCAAAACAGCTACCAACATCAAGAAATAAAATTGCTAGAGAAAATTTAAATCAAGAATCGGGTCAGATTTTGTCATCCCGAGCGCTCGCTTGTTGCAGTTAGGCAGTGGAAGGGGACTTTAAGACTATTTAAAAAGAGAAATATGATCAAAACAGATATCATTATCATTGGAGCCGGTCCAACCGGACTGTTTACCGTTTTTGAAGCAGGATTGCTCAAGTTGAAATGTCATTTAATCGATGCCTTGGCACAGCCTGGCGGGCAATGTTCCGAGATATATCCAAAGAAGCCTATTTACGATATTCCTGCCTATCCGGAGATTTTGGCGGGTACTTTGGTGGATAAGCTCATGGAGCAAATAAAGCCTTTTGAGCCCGGTTTCACCTTGGGTGAGCGTGCGGAGACTTTGGACAAACAAGAAGACGGTTCCTTTATCGTGACCACGAACAAGGGAACCCAGCATCATGCCCCGGTTGTTGTTATTGCGGGTGGTTTGGGCTCGTTTGAACCCAGAAAGCCCCTTATTCCCAACATTGAACTTTTTGAAAGCAAAGGGGTAGAATATATGATCAAGGACCCGGAGCAGTTCCGGGACAAAAAAGTGGTCATATCCGGTGGTGGCGATTCTGCCTTGGATTGGGCCATTTTCTTGGCCGATGTGGCTTCGGAAGTTTCTTTGGTACACCGAAGAAATGAGTTCCGCGGAGCTTTGGATTCGGTTGAAAAGGCACGCGAACTCGCCAAACTGGGCAAGATTCAACTCTACACCAAGGCCGAAGTGAAAGAAATACATGGAAAGGAAGATTTGCATGCAGTAGTTATTGAATACAACGATGGTGAAAAGGAATCCACCTATGTGGAAACCGATTACTTTATCCCGCTGTTCGGACTCTCCCCAAAATTGGGGCCATTGGGCAACTGGGGGTTGGAAATCGAGAAAAACGCCATCAAGGTGAACAATGCCAAGGATTATCAGACCAACATCCCAGGGGTGTTTGCCATTGGAGATGTGAATACCTATCCGGGCAAACTCAAGTTGATCCTGTCCGGGTTTCACGAAGCGGCCGTGATGTGCCAATATGCGTATCAAATCATCAACCCCGATAAAAGATTTGTGATGAAGTATACCACCGTTGGGGGCGTACAAGGGTTTGATGGTTCCAAAAAAGAGGCCAAAAAAGAAGTGGTGCAGAGCATCAACTAAGAAAATTAGTTGTTTTTAGAAGCGAAAAGCCTTCCGAAAGCGATTTTGGGAGGTTTTTTTGTTTTTGACTGGAGAGTACCGTTTCTTTGCAGTTCAGTTCATGTATAAATTGAAAGTGTTATCAAGAAAGGTGGAGGGATTGGACCCTTTGAAGCCTTAGCAACCCTCGTCTTCGAGAAGGTGCTACATTCTACCCCGGTCCGCAATTTGTTTGGGGGCCACATGGAGCGTATTCATACCTAACATGGGTATAGGGGGAAGGATAACGAAACGCATACCGCAACGTATCCACACACTTTTCTTGATTTCGCCACATCCTTCTTTTGAAGGAAAACTATGTTATGGGAAAAATTGAAGACATATTGAAACAACGGATTTTAGTGCTGGATGGGGCCATGGGTACCATGTTGCAGCGCTACAAATTCAAGGAAGCCGATTTTAGGGGTGAGCGGTTCAAGGATTGGCCCAGTGATCTGCAGGGCAACAACGATTTGTTATCCTTGACCCAACCCGATGCGGTGAAGGAAGTCCATCGCAAGTTTTTGGAAGCGGGGGCGGACATCATCGAAACCAACACCTTTTCTGGGACCACCATAGCCATGGCCGATTATGGCATGGAAGAATTGGTCTACGAACTGAACTATGAGTCGGCGAAGCTTGCCAAGGAAGTGGCCCAAGAGTTTACCGATAAAAATCCCGATAAACCGAGGTTTGTGGCGGGTAGTATTGGGCCTACCAACAAAACGGCCAGTATGTCGCCCGATGTGAACGACCCGGGTTTCCGCGCTATTTCCTTTGATGAGCTACGTATAGCGTACAAACAACAAATCGAAGCCCTTCTCGATGGTGGTGCCGATATTTTGTTGGTGGAGACTATTTTTGATACCCTAAATGCAAAAGCAGCACTTTTTGCCATTGAAGAGGTGAAGGAAGAACGAAACATCAATGTGCCAGTGATGGTCAGTGGAACCATCACCGATGCTTCGGGCAGAACATTGTCCGGTCAGACTGCCGAAGCCTTCTTGATTTCGATATCCCATATTCCCATTTTGTCCGTAGGTTTCAATTGCGCTTTGGGAGCCAAACAGTTGGTGCCCCATTTGGAGGTGGTGTCGGCAAAATCGGAATTTGCCATATCCGCCCACCCTAATGCGGGATTGCCCAATGCCTTTGGGGAATATGACGAAACACCCGAACAAATGGCAATTCAAATAAAGGAGTATGTGGAAAAAGGATTGGTCAATATCGTAGGCGGTTGCTGCGGCACCACTCCGGAACATATCAAGGCCATTGCAGAAGTGGTAAAGAATTATGAACCTCGAAAAGTTTTGACGCACGCATAGCGAAGGCTTATGGCAACGAATAAAGAACAGCGATACCTAAAATTATCGGGTCTTGAGCCCTTGGTCGTCACCCCGGAAAGTAATTTCATCAATGTGGGGGAACGTACCAATGTGGCAGGTTCCAAGCGTTTTTTAAGGCTCATCAAAGAAGAAAAATTCGATGAAGCCTTGGATATCGCCCGCGAACAAGTGGAGGGTGGGGCCCAGATCATCGACATCAATATGGATGATGGCCTTATTGACGGTAAGGAAGCCATGGTCAGGTTCTTGAATTTGATCGTTTCCGAACCCGATATTGCCCGTGTACCCATCATGATCGATAGTTCCAAATGGGAAATTATTGAAGCCGGTCTTCAAGTGGTGCAAGGTAAATGCGTGGTGAATTCCATCAGCTTGAAAGAAGGCAAGGAAGAGTTTATCCATCATGCCAAATTGATCAAGCGATACGGTGCAGCCGTGATCGTAATGGCTTTTGATGAGGTGGGGCAAGCTGACAACTACGAACGTCGCATCGAGATTGCGAAGCGTTCCTACGATATTTTGGTCAACGAGGTGAATTTCCCTCCCGAGGATATCATCTTTGACCTGAACATTTTTCCCGTGGCCACGGGTATGGATGAGCATAAGAATAACGCCATCGATTTTATCGAGGCCACACGCTGGGTGCGGGAAAACCTGCCCTATTGCAGCGTGAGTGGTGGTGTGAGCAACGTATCCTTCTCCTTTAGGGGGAACAACCCCGTTCGTGAGGCCATGCACTCCGCCTTTTTGTTCCATGCCATCAAAGCTGGAATGAACATGGGTATCGTAAACCCAACTATGTTGGAGGTGTACGATGATATCCCAAAGGATTTATTGGAGCACGTGGAGGATGTACTGCTCAACAGGCGCGACGATGCTACCGAACGATTGCTCGAATTTGCAGAGACCGTTGTGGGAACAGCCAAGGAAAGCAAGGTCGATTTGTCTTGGCGGCAAGACCCGCTCCAGGATCGGATTACCCGGGCCTTGGTGAAGGGCATTGACCAATATATCATCGAAGATGTGGAGGAGGCCCGCCAACAGGCAGCCAAACCTTTGGAAGTCATCGAGGGCAACTTGATGACGGGAATGAATGTAGTAGGTGATCTGTTCGGCAGCGGAAAAATGTTTTTGCCCCAAGTGGTCAAATCCGCCCGTGTGATGAAAAAGGCCGTAGCTTATTTGACACCCTATATTGAGGCTTCCAAAGACAAGAATGCCAAGGCGGCCGGAAAAATATTGATGGCCACCGTGAAAGGTGATGTTCATGACATCGGAAAGAATATTGTAAGCGTGGTCCTGGCTTGCAACAATTATGAAATTGTGGATATGGGCGTGATGGTACCCCCAGAGAAAATCATCAATAAGGCCAAGGAAGCGCAAGTAGATATCATTGGATTGAGCGGACTCATTACACCTTCATTGGACGAAATGGTCTTCTTGGCAAAAGAAATGGAACGCCAAAACTTCGATGTTCCCTTGTTGATTGGTGGTGCGACAACGAGCAAGGCGCACACGGCTGTAAAAATCGACCCGCAATACAGTCAAGCCGTGGTGCACGTCAATGATGCCTCCAGGGCCGTAACCGTGGTGGGCGACTTATTGCAGGAAGAGACCTCCGCCAACTATAAAAAATCCATCAAACTGGATTACGAAAGTTTTAGGGAGAAGTTTCTAAAACGTGGCAAGCAAAAGGAATATTTAACCTTGGATCAGGCTCGGGAAAACAAGCTTCAAATCGATTGGAAGCCATCGGACATCAAAAAGCCAAACCAATTGGGTATTGAGGTATGGGACGATTTTGACTTGAAACAACTGGTAGATTTTATCGATTGGTCTCCATTTTTTAGAAGTTGGGATTTGCATGGCAAGTATCCTGATATCTTGAACGATGAAGTGGTTGGCGAGCAGGCCAAGGAACTTTTTAAGGATGCGAAGGTACTTCTACAGCGAATATTGGACGAAAAGTTGTTGAAGGCCAAGGCTATTTTCGGATTGTTTCCAGCCAATCAAGTCAACGAAGATGATATTGAAGTGCACTTGTCACCCCGAGCGCAGGCAAGAGGTGATGAATCGGATGCGATCGAAATGACAAAAGATGCAACCTTCCTGTTTAGGACCCTTCGCCAGCAAACCAAAAAACGGGCTGGGGTACCCAATATCGCCTTGGCCGATTTTATAGCGCCCAAAGCATCTGGAATTCAGGATTATATTGGTTGCTTTTGTGTGAGCACAGGATTTGGAACACAGGAATTGGCTGCGGAGTTCGAAAAGAACCACGATGATTACAACTCAATCATGATCAAAGCCTTGGCGGATAGGTTTGCCGAGGCGTTTGCTGAATATCTGCACAAAGAGGTACGTACCAAACAATGGGGCTATGCCGTTGACGAGAATTTGGACAACGATGAATTGATCAAGGAAAAGTACCGTGGCATCCGACCGGCACCTGGCTATCCTGCCTGTCCCGATCATTTGGAAAAGCTAACCATTTGGGAAATGATGCAGGTGGAGGAAAGAATAGGGGTGAAACTCACCGATAGTCTGGCCATGTGGCCCGCTGCCAGTGTCAGTGGGTATTATTTTGCACATCCCGAGGCCAAGTATTTTGGTTTGGGAAAAATAAAACAGGACCAAGTTCAGGATTTTGCCGAACGAAAACATATAACTTTGGAGAAAGCCCAAAAATGGCTAGCTCCCAATATTGTTGATGAATAACCGATGAAGATTACCGACCACATAAAAAAGGCGAACGGCGAAACCCTTTTCAGTTTTGAAATTGTGCCGCCCGTAAAAGGAAAGAGCATTCAGGAACTGTACAACAACATCGACCCTTTGATGGAATTCAAACCTCCGTTCATTGATGTGACGACCTCTCGCGAGGAATACATCTATAAGGAAAAAGATGGTCTGTTGGACAAAAAACTGATTCGTACCCGTCCCGGGACCTTGGGCATTTGCGCTTCATTAAAGCACAAGTATGATGTGGATACCGTTCCCCACGTGCTGTGTGGTGGATTCACCAAAGAGGAGACGGAGTATTTGCTGGTGGACTGCCAATATCTGGAGATTGAAAACGTGATGGCCTTGCGCGGAGATGCAAGAAAAGAAGAAAAGTATTTCACTCCCACCAAAGGCGGGCATCAATATGCGACAGAGTTGGTTGCACAAATTCAGAACATTAATAAAGGAAATTATCTGCACGAAACTTTTGAGTCAAGCGAGTTGACCAGTTTTTGTATCGGTGTGGCAGGGTACCCTGAAAAACACATGGAAGCCCCATCGCTTCAATCTGATCTAAAACGTTTAAAGGAGAAGGTGGACTTGGGAGCGGATTATGTGGTCACCCAGATGTTTTTTGATAATAAAAAATTCTTTGCTTTCGTAGAAGCGGCCCGAGAAATGGGAATAGATGTGCCAATCATTCCTGGAATCAAACCGATTGCTGTAAAAAAACACCTTCATTTATTGCCACAAGTGTTCCGGGTGGATATTCCGCAAGATCTTATCGATGCCGTGGAGGCCTGCAAGGATAACAAGGAAGTCCGTAAAGTGGGTGTGGAATGGGCCATTCAACAATCCAAGGAACTTCGGGAAGCAGGAGTGCCCGTGTTGCATTACTACTCCATGGGTAAATCGGATAATATCATGGACATAGCTCGGGAACTTTTTTAATTTCCTACTTTAGCGTCCCATGAAGCACCTACTGTACTTGGTTTTTCTGTTGTTTTTTTGCTTTGGATTTGCCCAAGACGGTGACATTCCCAAGAAGTATACCTTGGATATCAGCCAATTTTATGGTTCCATTCTTCTACACAATCCGGATATTTCCCATTTGATTACCAATCACCCCGGCGGGGTTATTATCGGTTTCAACAGGAAACGATTCGGTCACGAAGATTGGGAAGCCGATTTGGGATATCCCGATACCGGTTTTTCTTTTGTTTATCAGGATATGAACAATCCAACCCTGGGTAAGCATTTTGGATTGTATGCGCATTATAATTTTTATTTCTTCAAACGGAACTTGCAGTTTAGGGTCGCGCAGGGTATCTCGTATAACACCAATCCGTACGATAGGACCGAAAACTTTAGGAACAATGCCTACGGTACCCATTTGTTGAGTTCCACCATGTTGATGTTCAACTATCATAAGGAGAACATTGTAGCTGGACTGGGTTTTAAGGCTGGGATTTCCCTATTACATTACTCCAATGCAAACTTTAAGGCTCCCAACACCTCCACCAATACGATGGCTTTCAATTTTGGGCTCACGTATGATCTGAACCAAGCCGTAGAAATGGACTACTTGGAACCTGAACCCAAGGAAAGAATCAAAGAGCCCATCCGATATAATTTGGTGCTTCGTGGCGGGGTCAATGAGAGCGATGTCATCAACATGGGGCAATATGGCTTTGCCATAGTTTCGGCCTATGCGGATAAACGATTGGGCAATCGGAGTGCCATTCAATTGGGAACCGATATCTTCTTTTCAAATTTTTTAAAAGAATTGATACGCTATCAGTCCATTTCTTTTCCCGAACTTGAAGTAGCCCCCGATACGGATTATAAAAGGGTAGGGGTTTTTATAGGCCATGAACTGTTTGTGAACAAATTGAGCGTGGTGACCCAATTGGGGTATTATGTATATTATCCCTTTGATTTTGAAGGTAGGGTATACAATCGGATAGGGTTGAAACGGTATTTTGGGAATAAAGTTTTTGGTGCCGTGACCCTTAAATCGCATGGGGCGAAGGCAGAGGCCATTGAATTTGGAATAGGAATACGATTATGAAAAGGATACAGTACGAAACACAAAATACGAAGTGTCCCCTTGAGGGGACTTTAGGGGTGTTTTTGATACTGTTCACCTTTCTGTTAATCTCTTGCAACGGCGACAATGTTCCCGACTGTTTCCAAAACGCTGGTGATTTGGTGCGCCGGCCCATCGAAGTGTCGGATTTTAGCAAGATTACTGTTTTTGAAAACCTCAATTTGGTCGTTAAACAGGGAGAAACATATGGCGTTGAAGTGGAAACTGGGGAATATTTGCTCAATGAGGTTTCTGCTGTGGTAGAGGACAACCGTCTCATTCTACGGAACGAAAATGGCTGCAATTTTGTACGCGACTACGGGCTGACCACAATTTATGTGACTGCTCCCAACCTCACCGACATACGCAGCAGCACCGGACTTTTAATTTCAAGTGATGGGGTGTTGACATACCCCAACCTCAATCTGGTTGCCGAAAGTTTTAATAATCCCGAAGCAGACACTACGGATGGTTCTTTTGATATGCACCTTAGTGCTACCAATGTGAGGATTGTGGTGAACGGCATTGCTTATTTCAAACTTCGTGGGGAAACGAAAAATTTTACTGTTAGTGTAGCAGCTGGAGACTCAAGAATTGAAGCAGAAAATCTAGTTTCGGAAAATGTAAATGTCAATCACCGAGGTTCCAATGATGTTTTTGTGAATCCGCAGCAACGCTTATCGGGCGTTATTCGGGGGACGGGCAATGTAATCAGCGTCAATACCCCGCCAGAAATCGATGTGGAAGAAATTTTCAATGGTCGATTGATTTTTGAGGATTGACATTGATTTTCAAAAAACATCATTTTTCTCTTTATTTTCGATATTCAAACTGACTCTTGGGAAATTTCGTTTCACATATTAAAAATTTCTTTGCACCTCTTCCAAAGGTCCAACCTTTGAACGGACTTGTTGGATGGCAAAAGGCAGATGCGCTATTCCACAATTTGGTCGCAGAAAAAAAAGTGCCAGGATTGGCAGTGTCCATCTTGGAAGATGGGCAAAACGTACTAGAAAAAGGATATGGCTTCGCCAATTTGGAAAAACGAAAAAAGGTACACCCCAAACGTACGGTTTTCCGTATCGCAAGTATTTCCAAGTGTGTTACCGCGCTCGCCCTAGGTAAAATGGTGGAAGATGGTGTGTTAGATTTGGATGAATCCCTTTACAAGTACGTTCCCTACTATCCCAAAAAGAAATATGATTTCACGCTTCGCCAATTGGTAGGCCATACTGCTGGTATTCGAGGCTATCGGGGAAAGGAATATGCTTTGAATCAGGATTTGTCCATTAAAGAAGGGATTGAAATCTTTAAAAACGACCCACTGTTTTTTGAACCCGGCACCAGTTATCTGTATAATAGCTTTGATTTTGTATTGTTGTCCTTGGCCATGCAAGAAGCCAGTGGAATTCCATTTCAGCAGTATGTAAAGGAGCAGATTTTGATGCCTTTGGGATTGAAAAATACGTTTCCACCACCAGAAAATGTCAGTTTGGGCACCCAAAAGCGGTCCGTGCAGAAAGCTGAGAACATAGCCCAATTCTACACCAAAAGGGCACTAGGTTTTACAAAGGCAGTTGAGGTAAATAACACCTACAAACTGGCAGGCGGTGGCTATTTGTCCACCTGCGAGGATATAGGCAAATTGGGACAGGCCATCATGGAACATAAGTTGCTCAAAGAAGCGACCTATGAACAATTGTTGACTTCAACAATCATTGACGGTAAACCGACCTATTATGGATTGGGATTTCAACTGAGCCAAGATGCCAAAGGAAGGCCCTTTGTGGGTCACGTGGGCAATAGCGTTGGCGCATACACCAACCTTTTCGTGTATCCGCAGCACAAAAAAGTAATTGCTGTTTTGATGAATTGTACCGACCCCAAGGTGCAGCCAATTTTGGATGAAGCAATCAACGCTCTTTTTGAGCATCCAACCGTTTAGACCTTGCTGGCCAGCTGCTCCTCAATTTCAAGAGCATAGGTTTTGCACAAATCAAAAGTATCGGTGATGTCTTTCATGGTAGTTCGCGGGTTGATGAGGCACATTCGCAATACCACTTGGCCGTTCAAAATGGTAGTGACAAGCATGGCCTTGCGCGACTCCATCACTTTTCCGGAAATGTATTGGTTGATGCTGTCCAACTCCTTCTCAGAGTACGTTTTGTTGATGGGGTTGTACCTAAAATTGATGACCGCCAAGGTGGCCGGATACACCACTTCCCAACTTTTGCTGCCGCGAAGCATGGTTTCCACTTCTTCGGCCAGATCAATATTGTAGGTAATGGCATCACGGAACTCCTTCAAACCAAAGGTTTTTAAGGACATATAAAATTTTAAGGCCCTAAATCTTCGGGTCAGTTGGATACCATGATCGTAAAAATTGATCTCCGATGTATTGCCCTCGATGTCCCTTAAATATTCTGGCTTTTCGGTAAAAGTATGGCTCAGGTTTTTATGGTTTCGCACCAAGAGGCACCCCATTTCGTACGGCTGAAAGAACCATTTATGTGGATCTACGGTCAAGGAGTCGGCCTTTTCGATACCTTTCATAGCTTGCTTGCCCTTTTGGGATAAGATGGCCGCTCCTCCGTAAGCACCATCAATATGGTACCAGATATCCTCTTTCTTGCAGATTTTTCCCAATTCTACCAAGGGGTCAACAGTTCCGGTATTGGTGGTTCCCGCTGTCGCTATCAAACAGAATGGCTGAAGACCCTCCAGTCTATCTTTGGCAATACAGTTTTTCAGTTTGTTCACGGAAAACTTGAGTTCGTTGTCGGTAGGGATGATTCTAATCTGTTCCTTTTTGAAACCGAGTGCACGAATGGCTTTGATATTGGAAGAATGTGCCTGATCGGAAAGGTAGATGACGGCTTTTGAAAAGTCGTCACCACATTTGATCCTGCGTGCCGTGACTACTGCGGTAAGGTTGGCCATGGAGCCACCACTGGTAAAAATACCCCCGCCCTTTTTCTTGGGAAAACCAAAGATTTTCAACAGCCATTGAATGGTAACAATTTCCAGCTCCGCTGCTGCCGGACTGGCTGCCCATCCTCCAGAAAAAATATTGTAGCCTGTTGCCAAGGCATCCGCCATCACACTGATATAATTACTGGGACCGGGAACAAAGGAAAATGATTTAGGGTGGGCCATATTGGCACTATTGGTCATCACCTTTTCCAAAACAAAGTGCAGTACCTGCGATGGGTCGGAACCCTCTTCGGGAGCCTCCTCCAAAAACAAAGAGTCCATTTCTTCGCGGGAGCCGGAAGCTACGGGCATTTTCTCTGCTTGTGTGGCATAGTGTTCTACAATAGCATCAACAACCTCATACCCGTATTTTTGCATTTCCTCTTTTGAAAGTTCCAATCTGGCGCTGTTCTTCTTCATATGTCCAATATCTTCTGGACTGCAAAAGTACCATATTTGGAACGGTTTTCCATCTGATTCGGAGGTCTTCTGCCCACAAATCGGATAACAGGAAAACTAAGAAGTAAGTTCGGTGAAAAGGCTTTCGAGGTTTTTGTTTTTTCTGCTGAGTTGGAGTGTCTTTAATTTATTGTCGTGTGCAAAATCAAAAACAGCAGGCCGCATGTCCTTGGAAGTGCCAAAAGTGATTTCGTAGATAAAACCACCGGTATTTTTTACTTTGGAAACATCGGGTAGTTGTTGCAGTAACTGTTCCTCCACCCGATAGTCAAATTCCACTTCGATGATTTGTTCTTCTGCCTCGCGAAGTTCCTCGAGCTTTTTATCGGCCACCAATTGCCCTTTGTTAATGATGATCACACGGTCGCAAACAGCCTCTACTTCCTTCATGATATGTGTGGAAAGTAAAATGGTCTTTTCCTTTCCTATCTCACGAATCAATTTTCGGATTTCGATCAATTGGTTGGGATCAAGCCCTGTGGTGGGTTCATCCAAAATAAGGACCTCGGGATTGTGCAGCAAGGCCGCCGCAAGCCCAACCCGTTGACGGTATCCTTTGGATAATTGACCTATCTTTTTATGTGCTTCTGGGGTTAATCCGGTTTGTTCGATTACCTCTTGGATTTTGGATTTATCCACCTGATATACATCTGCATTAAAGGCCAAATATTCCTTCACGTACATTTCAAGATATAGTGGGTTGTGTTCTGGAAGGTATCCGATACTTTGTTGAACGGATTTTTCATCGTTCAACACATCAAATCCGTTTACGGCTGCCTCCCCTTGGTCTGCCTTGTAGTAGGTGGTCAAAATCCGCATCATGGTAGATTTCCCGGCACCGTTAGGGCCTAGAAAACCAACAACTTCCCCTTTGTTGATGCTAAAAGAGACATTGTCCAATGCCTTTTGTGTACCAAAGGTTTTTGTAATGTTCTGAACAGTGATGGACATTCCGTTGAATTCTTTGATTTCAAAAATACACTTTTAGTCATTGTAAACCTTACATTTCAAAAACCAGAAAATGAGACGACGCTTTTATGGAAATTAATGGAAGCATCAGTATTCGTAAAAAAGTATCATTTCTATAAAATAATGTGCAGCGAAAATGTCTTTTTTGAAAAAAATCAAAAAAAATTTGGGAATCTCTGGGTCTTTCCAATTGAATACCTAAATTAGCCGACAATTAACAATGAGATGACAAACACGTATTTCTGGAACCGTTTTTATTTTTACTTCTTTTTTGAGAGGGAAGCGGGACTGTTATAGATACGTTTAAAGTATAACCACTATATAAAGTCCCGATACATCGGGGCTTTTTTTTTGAATGAAATCCAAGTTGGCAACAGCCAATTTGATGATTGAATTCATCCCGAACTGCTGCCGGCAGGCAAGGTGTTTCGGGATCTAACATACAAAAAGAATGTCTTTAAAAGTCGCCATACAAGGAATCAAAGGATCGAACCATCATCAAGTGGCCATCGATTTTTTTGGAGAAGGAATTGAACTATTGGAATGCAATTCCTTTGATGCGGTAATCGACAGTTTGTTGGTAGGTGCGGCTGATAAGGGCATTATGGCCATTGAGAATTCCATAGCTGGGTCCATCATTCCCAATTACAATTTAGTGTACCATAATAATATCCACGTAATCGGGGAGCATTACTTGAACATCCATCACAACCTTATGGTGATGAAGGGAAAAACCTTTGATGACATTCAAGAGGTACATTCGCATCCGATGGCGTTATTGCAGTGCAAAGAGTTTTTCAAAGCCCATCCGCAGATCAAATTGGTAGAAAGTGTGGATACCGCTGAGACTGCGAAGCGGATTCAAGAGGAAGGGTTGGGGCATATTGCCGCGATTGCCCCTAAAATGGCTGCCGACCTCTACGATCTGGAAATTATCGCGGACAATATCCAGACGATTGTCAACAACTCCACAAGATTTATCATCCTAAAAAAGCAGAACAAAGTACTCCCGGAGGAGGAAATCAATAAAGCATCTCTACGGTTTATCACCGATCACAAAAGGGGGAGTTTGGCCACTGTGTTGAACGTGATGAGCGATTGCAACATGAACCTGACTAAAATCCAGTCGTTGCCCGTAATCGAGACTCCTTGGAAATACGCCTTTTTTGTAGATGTCACTTTTGATGAATACGAGCACTTTGCCAAAACCAAATCCCTGATGCAGATCATGGCAGAGGATTTCAAGGTTTTGGGAGAATATAAAAATGCATTGTTGTAATGGTAACAGCGGATCGATTAAATAGCGTTCAGGAATATTACTTCTCGAAAAAGTTGAGAGAGGTTAGGGGATTAATGGCCCAAGGGAAGCCCATCATCAATATGGGGATAGGCAGCCCGGATTTGGCACCATCCCCTCAGGTATTGGAAACGCTTCGGAATTCCATTATCGATGCTGGTGCGCACCAGTACCAAAGCTATCAGGGTTTGCCACAGTTGAGGAAGGCCATTGCCGATTTTTATCAGCAAAAGTTCGATGTAGCAGTGGAGCCAGATTCTGAAATTTTGCCCTTAATGGGATCTAAAGAGGGCATCATGCATATCAGCATGGCTTTTTTGAACGAAGGTGATGAGGTGTTGCTTCCCAACCCAGGGTATCCTACCTATGCATCCGTGACCAATTTAGTGGGGGGTGTGCCGGTCACCTACGACCTAAAGGAGGAAAAGGGCTGGTTTCCCGATTTGGACGAACTGGCTAAAAAGGACCTCTCCAAAGTAAAATTGATGTGGATCAGCTATCCGCATATGCCAACGGGCGCCACCGCCACCATGGAGCAATTGGAATCTTTGGTGGATTTTGCCAAAAGGAACAACATCCTATTGGTAAACGACAATCCGTACAGCTTTGTGCTATCCAACAATCCAACCAGTATTTTGTCCATTGAGGGAGCAAAGGAACATACCTTGGAACTCAATAGTTTGAGCAAGACCTTCAACATGGCCGGATGGCGTGTGGGGATGGTGCTGGGCAGTGCAGCCCATATCACGGCAATTTTGAAAGTAAAGAGCAATATGGATTCGGGGATGTTCTATGGCATTCAAATGGGGGCGATTGCTGCTTTGCAAAGTGGCCCTGAATGGTTCGAGGCCTTGGATAGGGTGTATTCCACAAGACGCGAATTGATGTTTGAATTGGCGGATACCTTAGGATGTACTTACGATAAAAATGCAGTGGGAATGTTTGTTTGGTGCAAGCTGCCAAAAGGGGCTTTGCCATCCGAGGAATTTATAGACCAGATCTTGTACGATAAGGACATATTTATTGCGCCAGGTACCATTTTTGGTAGCAATGGTGAGGGCTACATCAGGTTTTCGCTATGTGTGAAAGAAGAAAGGATCAAAGAAGCCATTGCAAGATTTTAAGATATGAAAGTAGTCATTATAGGAGTTGGATTGATTGGCGGTTCTTTTGCAAAGGATGTAAAAAAACTACATCCCGAAGCGGAAATTATTGGTGTGGACACAAGTGATGCCCATCTCGATGAGGCCTTACAACTTGGGATAATCGATAAAAAAGGAATCTACGATTCACTGGCTACGGCAGATTTGGTCTACGTGAGCATTCCTGTAAACGTATTGGTCAACGAATTGCCCAAGATATTGGATGCTTCTGGCGATGAAACCGTGGTCATGGACGCTGGCTCCACCAAACGTTTGATCTGTGAGCAGGTCGCGGAGCACCCCAAGCGAAGGAACTTTATGGCCTGTCACCCTATCGCTGGAACGGAGTTTTCAGGTCCCACAGCAGCTTTGGAGGGGTTGTACGCTGGCAAAACAATGATTATTTGCGAGGTGGAGAAAACGGCATTCAAGCTTCAAGAAAAGGCATTGGCTATTTTTCAAGATATCGGAATGCGGATACGGTATATGAATCCCGAAGCGCACGACAAACATATCGCCTACGTCTCCCATTTATCACACATTAGCTCTTTTATGTTGGGAAAGACAGTTATTGAGAAGGAGAAAAATGAGCGTGATATTTTTGACATGGCGGGAAGTGGTTTTGAGAGCACCGTTCGCTTGGCGAAAAGTTCGCCCGATATGTGGACCCCCATTTTTGAACAGAACAAGGACAATGTGGTGGAAACTTTGGAGGAGTACATTCAGAACCTTACGGCTTTCAAACAACTGATTTTGGACAACGATTTTGAGCATGTCCATCAAGAAATGAGCAATACCAATAGAATAAAACAAATATTAAAAGGAATACCACTTACAAAAAAATAGGACGTATTATGGAAAACAAAAAGGAAATGAGGAAATGGTTGGATGACATGAACTTGGGTCATCCCTTGGTAGTAGCGGGACCGTGCAGTGCGGAAACCGAAGACCAAGTGTTAAAAATAGCACACGAGCTAAAGGATACCGATGTGAGCTATTACCGTGCCGGAATCTGGAAACCAAGAACGCGTCCAGGAAACTTTGAGGGAGTCGGGGCCATTGGTTTGAAGTGGTTGCAGAAGGTAAAGGAAGAAACCGGGCTGAAAACTGCTACGGAGGTTGCCAATAGGGCTCATGTGGACTTGGCTTTGGAGCACGACGTGGATTTGCTGTGGATCGGGGCACGTTCCACCGTAAGCCCATTCATTGTCCAAGAAATAGCGGATGCGTTGGAAGGGACGGATAAAGTTGTTTTGGTCAAGAACCCCGTTAACCCGGACCTCTCGCTTTGGTTGGGAGCTGTGGAAAGGTTGTCCTCCGCCAATATTGAAAAGTTGGGTGTGATCCACAGAGGATTCTCAACCTACGAAAAAACCAAATACCGGAATATTCCAGAATGGCAATTGGCCATCGAATTGCAGACCAAATTCCCTGATTTGCCCATCATTAACGACCCGAGCCATATTACCGGAAAACGCGACATGGTCTTTGATGTTTCGCAAACCGCATTGGATCTCAACTTTGATGGGTTGATGATAGAGACGCATTACGACCCGGACAATGCCTGGAGCGATGCTGCACAGCAGGTTACCCCTAAAACATTGGTGCAAATCATGAAAGACCTTAGAATCCGAAAAGAAACCGATGAGGAAGCAGAGTACAATAACAGTTTGAGTAACCTTAGGGCACAAATTGATGTACTGGACAACCAATTGATCGATCTTTTGGGCAAACGAATGAAGGTTGCCGATGGGATTGGAGAATTGAAAAAACAACGAAACGTAGCCGTACTTCAAAGCAACCGTTGGAATGCTATTCTGGGCAACATGATCTTGGAAGGCGAGCAGCGAGGTTTGAGCGAAGAATTTGTTTTGAAAATGTTCAAGGCGATTCACCAAGAATCCATCAACCACCAAGAAAAAATCATCAACGCCTAGGCGGATTTTTCATCAGCTTGATTGCAAAGACTGTTTGTGGTCCCGATAAATTCGGGTCTGCAAACAGTTTTTTTGTTTCAAACTGTAACAAAACGAAAGAAAGGGTATCTTTTAAGGGTAAAACACGCTATCATGAAAAAATTATACACACTTGGAATGCTCTTGCTTCCCTTGGTCATGTTTTCGCAACGAATCATTGATACCGAGGTGGGTGAATTCAACAAAATCAAGGTTTTTGATTTGATCGAGGTCAATTTGATCCAATCCGATGAGAACAAAATTATGATTAAAGGATGGAATGTGGACGATATCAAATGGACCAACAAAAATGGAACTTTGAAGCTGCGCATGCAGTTGGACAAAAAGTTTCAGGGGGAGGACACCATGATTGAGGTTTATTACACCGATTTGGATGTTATTGACGGCAACGAAGGTGCCCAGATTACCTGTAACGAGATGGTGCAGAAAAGCAAAATTGAATTGCGTGCCCAAGAAGGTGCCACCATCCGTATTGGAATGGATGTGGATTATGCCGACATACGCGCGGTTACTGGCGGTATCGTGAAAGCTTCGGGTTTGGCCAAAAACCAAACCGTTGTCATAAACACCGGCGGTATTTTTGAAGGTAGGGAACTGCGCACCAGTACCACAGATGTAAAGATTTCCGCAGGCGGCGAGGCCGATGTATTTGCTTCTGAGCTGGTGGATGTCAATGTTAGGGCAGGAGGCGATGTACACGTTTACGGAAATCCGCAAACGGTGAACAAAAGAACCTTTGTGGGCGGAAGGGTCTACATTAAGAATTAATGAAACTTGTTGTCTACAAAAAAAGCCCTCCAAAACTTGGAGGGCTTTTTGGTTTTATATCGGTCGGTAAGGTTATTTTCTAAAAATATATCGGGTAATGAAAATTCCCTGTCCATCCCCTTTTCCGCCTTCACTCTCCACACCACTTACCACAAAGGCCAATTCCCATCCGTTGGAAATCATATCGTTGATCATGGAAGTGATCACGGCATCGTTGGCTGCGATATTCTGGAATCGGATACCACCGAGGTTATAGAAGTTCAAAAGTTTGGTCTCCTCAAAATTCTTCACACGGATTTCACTTCGATCAGACTTGTTTCGCGTGTTGTCATCCTCCGTTTGTACAGTGGTGAATTCCTTGTAATCTTTCTCTTCCAAAGCGTTGATGATTCTGGATCTTCCCAAACCATTGGGGACGATGGATTCAACACTGGTAATGACCCGGTACTGCTGCGCACTCATGGTAAAACTTGCTGCAAACATGACCACAGCAGCCAAAATGATTTTTTTCATAATAGATAAAGATGATGATTGTTAAAACTATTGATAAAGATATATAACGAAGAAGATGGAATATTGTTTCTTTGTAATCAAAATATAAACAAAAAGTGAACGGAACTGTTTATAAATCAACGGGAAGCTGGTATACCGTAAAATCCTCGGAGGGAGTGTTTTATGAGTGCCGAATCAAAGGAAAGTTCCGTACCCAGGGCATTAAAAGCACCAATCCTGTTGCCGTGGGGGATATGGTCGAGTTTGAGTTGGAAACGATTGGCGATGAAACAGTTGGGATAATTTCAGCTATCGAAGATCGAAAAAACTATATTGTCCGTAAATCAGTGAAGCTTTCCAAGCAGACCCATATTATTGCCGCCAACTTGGACCAGGTATTTTTATTGGTCACTTTGAACAATCCACCAACCTTTACCAGTTTTATTGATCGCTTTTTGGTGACTGCCGAGGCTTACGACATACCCGTGGTGCTGCTATTTAACAAGATGGACGTTTACTCCAAGGAGGAACGGTTCGAAGTTGACTGGTTAATAGATCTATATACCAAAATAAGGTACACATGCCTTCAGATTGAAGCCAAACAGGGCTCGAATGTAGATAAAGTAAGGGAACTGATGCTTGGCAAAACCAGCATGTTCGCTGGGCACTCGGGGGTAGGCAAGTCAACTTTGGTCAATGCCTTGGAACCCGGACTGCAACTCAAGACCGCAGAGATTTCCGAGCAACACATGCAGGGACAGCACACCACCACTTTTGCCGAGATGTACGACCTTTCTTTTGATGCCCGTATCATTGACACGCCCGGTATCAAAGGTTTTGGCATTGTGGATATGGAGAAAGAAGAAATTGGAGACTATTTTCCTGAGTTTTTTGCATTAAAATCCGAATGTAAGTTCAATAACTGTCTCCATTTGGACGAACCTAAATGTGCCATTAAGGAAGCTTTGGAACGTGATGAAATAGCCGCCAGCCGTTACCGAAGCTATGTTCAGATGATAACTGGGGAGGAAGATCAAACATATAGGTAGGGAATATTATGAGAGCTGTATTGCAAAGAGTATCCAAAGCAAGTGTTACCGTAGATGGTCAGGTCGTTTCCTCTATCGGGGATGGTCTCTTGGTATTATTGGGGATTGAGGATGCTGATGGCCAAGAGGATGTGGAATGGTTAGCAAACAAAATCGTAAATCTCCGCATCTTCAATGATGAAAATGATGTGATGAACCGATCGGTGGTCGATATTGACGGAGAAATTATCGTGGTAAGCCAATTTACCCTGCATGCCCAAACCAAAAAAGGAAACAGACCTTCTTACATCAAATCGGCAAAACCTGATGTTGCGATTCCCATGTATGAAAGATTTGTAGCGGTTTTGGAGCAAAAGCTTGGAAAGAAGGTGGGTACAGGTATTTTTGGGGCCGACATGAAAGTGGAACTACTCAATGATGGTCCCGTGACCATAATAATTGACACAAAAAATAAGGAATAGGTGCTTTTTGTCGAAAAAAATATCGTTATTGTAGGAAATTAACCACTTTAGCGTTGTCCTAAAAAACGATTTCCTACAACCAATGCGATTTTATTTTCTATTACTCTCAACCTTACTTTTTCAGTATTCATTTTCCCAAGATTACAGTCTAACATCCATCCCCAAAGAACTATTGGATAATGCCGATGCCGTAGTTCGTTTGGATAAAATGGATGTAGTTGTCGAAGCTCTGGACAAGATGACCATAACCAGCAAGCGTGTCGTCACCGTTCTTAACGAAAATGGGGATGAGCATGTACATGCTTTTGCCTTCTATGAAAAAAATGACAAGGTTTCCGACTTGGAGGCGATTGTTTATAATGCGAGTGGTGAGGAAATCAAAAAAATTAAGAAAAGGGATTTTTTGGACCAAAGTGCCATTAGTGGGGGAACGCTCTATTCGGATTCAAGGGTTTTGGTCATGCGCTATACCCCTTCACAATATCCTTATACCATCGAATTTAGTAAAGTCTATACAACTCCTAACACCGCTTTTGCCCCGAATTGGTCCTTTTTGGATGATTATCGGGTGGGTACCGAGAGAAGTGAGTTTTCCTTTACCGTGGAGAACGGCATACCCTTCAGACATAAGGAAGTGAATTTTGGTGACTATGGGATTGCTGCGAAAGAAATGAACAATGGCATCTCGTACAAGGCTAAAAACTTGGTGCCCATGGAGCGGGAACCATTATCCCCATCGTTTCGCAATCTTGTACCCCAAGTAAAAATCGCTATGAACGAGTTTCATTTGGAGGGTGTCAATGGTAGGGCTACTACTTGGCAGGAGTTGGGCAAGTGGATGAACGATGAGTTGTTGGCGGGCAGGGATGAGTTGTCCGAAGCCACGATTACTCATGTGAAAAACTTGGTAAAAGACATATCCGATCCTTTGGAGAAAACCAGGATCGTGTACGATTATGTACAGGAAAATACCAGATACATCAGTGTTCAGCTCGGGATAGGCGGCTGGATGCCCATCAGTGCATCAGATGTAGACCGCGTAAAGTATGGAGACTGCAAGGGGCTTACCAATTATACCAAGGCACTGCTGAAGGCTGTAGGGGTCGAGTCCTATTACACAGTTGTACATGCGGGAAGACAGATCAGACATTTGGACAAGGATTTTCCTTCTATCCAAGGGAACCATGTTTTTTTAAACGTACCCTTGGAGAACGATGAAATTTGGTTGGAGTGTACCAGCCAAACCACTCCCGTAAACCATTTAGGGACGTTTACCGATAATAGAAATGTACTAAAAATAACCCCACAGGGTGGAGAAATGGTGCGGACCAAAAGAAATCCAGATGAAGAAAATTATCAACTTACCAAGGCAGATGTTCAAGTGGGAAACCAACGGAATGTAACCGGACATGTACAAATATTCTCAAGGGGATCCCAGTACGACCAAAAATATTGGCGAACCACAAACACACGATCGGAGCAGGAGGAATTTTACAAATCATACTGGAGCTACGTTCAAGATTTGCAGCTTGGAGAGGTAGCCTATCAGAATAATGAAGATAAGATCGAATTTCTGGAAACGGTTGATTTTAAGGCCGACAATTACCTTTCCAGTGCGGGTGACAAACTCTTGTTCGCACCCAACATTTCCAACAGAAATTTGGGGGTTCCCGATAGAGTTAGAAACAGAAAAATGCCGCTGATCATTTCTAGGGGATATTTGGATGAGGATGAGTTTACCATCCGTTTGCCCGAAGGCTATGTTGTGGAAACCTTGATACTTCCCATAGAAGAAGATACCAAGTTTGGTTCCTATGCCGTATCTGTTGAGCCAAAAGAACCTGGGGTCCTTGTTTATAAAAGGCGACTGCTCATCAAATCAGGAGAGTATCCAAAGGAAGATTATAAACTATATCGGGATTTTAGAAAGAAGGTCGCCGGATATGACAACGCAAAAATCGTTTTAAGTAAAAAGAAGTCATGAAATTAAGATTGTTTTTTCTGCTTTTGCTGGCTCAGCAAGCAGTGGTAAGTGCCGAAGAAGTAAAATTTGGAAAAGTGTCCGAAGAGGAGGTATCAGCAACACAACATGCCCTTTATCCAGAGGCCAATGCGGCCATATTGCACAAAAATGAATGGGTACGATACAATTATCAGTATGAAACAGGCTGGAGCCTTGTGAGAGAGGTGCATTACCGGATTAAAATCTACAACAAGGAGGGGTTTGATTGGGCCACCCTTCAAGTTCCACTATATGCAGGAGGTACCAATAAGGAGGATATTTCCAGTATAAAAGGGTTTACCTATAATATGGTGAATGGAAAAGTTGTGGATACCAAATTGAAGAATGACGGTGTTTTTATTGAAGAAGTAAACGAATACAGGAACAAGGCCTCCATCACCATGCCAGAAGTTAAGGAAGGTAGTGTGTTGGACATTGAGTATAAAATTGTATCTCCCATGTACTGGAGTATCGATGAGTTCAAATTTCAATATGATATTCCCGTGGACGATGTAGAAATACGATTGGAGATTCCGGAGTATTTTTACTTTAAGCAATATAGCAGGGGATTTCATGCCATCAAGTTTGATCAATCCAATGAAAATAGAACGATTAACGTTTCCTACAGAAGCTCTGATCAAACAGGCAGCCTAGGGAGAACCACACGAACAAGTGGGACCCTAAACTTTTTGGAAAACATCTATACCATGAAAGCTTCCGGTATTCCTGCACTGCTCGAGGAAAAATATACCAGCAATATCAACAATTTTAGAACATCGATAAAATTTGAACTGGCTTCTACCCGTTTTCCCAACCAACCATTTAAAAACTACAGTTTAACCTGGGAGGATGTGGCAAAATCCATTTACGACTACGACAGTTTTGGAGATGAGCTGAACAGGAAAAACTATTTTGATGATGATGTGGACCAAGTCCTAAATGGGCTTTCATCCGATTCAGAAAAGGCGATGGCCCTATTCCAGTTTGTAAAGAACAAAATGAACTGGGATAATTTTGTAGGTGTGGGCTGCAGCAGCCAAGGCATTCGTAAAGCTTATAAAGAAGGCAAGGGCAATGTGGCCGAGATCAATCTGATGCTGATAGCCATGCTTCGGTATGCCGGATTGCAAGCAGATCCTGTCTTGGTAAGTACAAGATCGCACGGTATCCCTTTACTGCCTACCAGCGATGGCTTTAATTATGTAGTGGCAGGGCTCCAGCTCGATAATGGCTTTGTACTTTTGGATGCGACCGAAAAAAATGCATTTCCCGATGTACTGCCCATGCGTGCGTTGAACTGGTTTGGCAGACTGATTAAAGAAGACGGTACTTCTGTTCAAGTAGATCTTACCCCAAAAACAAAATCACTCGATGCTGTTATGATGAGCGTTGACCTAAACGATGATGGTTCCATTCATGGCAGGTACCGTCAGCAGTATACCGCAAACAATGCCTTTATTTTTAGGAACAATTTTGGGGAAGGCTCCGAGGATTCATATTTGGATGAGCTGGAAAAGCGCTACGGCGACCTGGAAATTTCGGATTTTGAACTCCAAAATCAAGACGACTTGTCCAAACCCGTTGTTCAAACGTTCAGCTATAGTAAAGAATCAGCTTATGAGGAAATAGCAGGGAAACTATACCTATCACCTCTTTTTTATCTCACTACCAGTGAAAACCCCTTCAAAACAGAAAAGAGGGAGTTCCCTATCGATTACGGATATCCTTGGACGGATAAATACTTGATTACCATCAATATTCCCGAAGGATATGCTGTAGAGTCAATCCCGGAACCCATTGCGGTTGCCCTTCCCGAAAACATGGGACAGTTTAAGTACATCATATCTGCCGAAAACAACATCATTAACGCCCGTGTAGAAACGGAACTTAACACCCATGTGATTCCAGCCAGTTATTATCCAGATTTAAAGGAGTTTTACGGTCATATCGTGAAAAAGGAAGCTGAAAAAGTAATCCTTACCAAACTGTAGCACACCTATGAAAAAAACAGGGATTCTCTTGCTGCTTCTGCAGCATATGGTTTTGCAGGGACAGCAATTGGAATTTGGAGAACTGACCATTTTCGAATCTGCATTCAAGACCTATGAAAAGGATACGACGGCCCATGCAGTGTATCTTTTTGAAAAAGGAGACAATTTCTTTGAAGTTAGGCGAGGGTATGTCTGGTTGATAAAAAAGTATCATGCCAAAATCAAGATATTGGACAAAAAGGGGTTTTCGGAGGCAGATATCCGTATTCCGTACTACCATTCCGATACGGGTACTGAAGAGGTAAACGATATTAGAGCCATAACCCATACAGATGGCTTAAAGCACATTGTGATGGACAATAATATATTTGATGCCGAAGTCAACGAACATTGGTCGGAGAAAAGATTTACCTTTTCCAATGTGCAGGAAGGATCTATTTTGGAATTTACTTATGAAGTTCAGTCCCCTTTTTTTTACAACTTAAACGGATGGGATTTCCAAGACGACATTCCCAAGGTTTACACGGAGTATAATGCTAAGATCCCTGGGAACTACAGTTATAACCGATCTTTATTTGGAAACCTGCCCTTAACGGTAAATGAAGCAACAATAAAAGAGAATTGCTTTAGTATTCCCAACGTCAATAAACAAGCGGACTGCGAGGTGCTCAAGTACGTTATGGAAGATGTGCCTGCTTTTAAAAGTGACGAGGAATATATGCTTGCCGCTTCTAATTATCAATCTCGTTTGGAGTTTGAGCTATCCGAATACCTGAGTTTTCGGGGGGTTAAAGAGCGGTATACCAAATCTTGGAAAGATGTTGATAAGGAATTTAGATCAGATCGTGATATCGGGGGGCAACTTAGAAAAAAGAACTATTTTGAACGAAACGTACCAATAGACATCATCACTGGTACGGAGGAAGAGCAGGAAAAGGCACTCAATCTTTACAACTTTGTGAAATCCCATTATTCTTGGAACGGAAAGTTTGGAATCTTTCGGGACAATAACGTGAAAAAAGCATTTGACGAGGGTGTTGGCAACGTAGCGGAAATCAACATTACTTTGATCAATCTGCTCAATGCTGCAGGAATGGATGCCGATTTGATGTTGCTCTCCACAAGGGCTCACGGGCTTCCAAAAAGAAGCCATCCAGTAATGTCGGATTTTAATTATGTAATTGCCAAACTCGATATTGACGGAACCACATATCTTTTGGATGCCACGGAAAAACAGCTTCCCTTCGGAATGCTTCCCTACCGTTGCCTGAACTATTATGGAAGGGTTATGGACCTCGATGGGGAAAGTTATTGGTACGACATCGAATCGCCCAAAGGGAATAGCAAGGAAGTGATGCTTCAGCTTGACCTAAATTTAGATGAGGGCACTGCGCGAGGAACTTTTGATGAGATGTCCCGAGGATATGAAGCCTACTTCAAAAGAAACCATTTATCAAGTATTACCAATCAGCAATATTTGGATGAGGTGGAAAAGAATACCAATGGTGACTTTTACATAGATCAATATGAGCTGGATGCCGAGAAATCCAATGACAATTTGTTAATGGAACATTTTAGCTTCGAGTTGGAAAACTTGGATACCTCTACCAGCATTTATTTTAACCCGTTTTTGATTCGCTTTTTCCAAAGTAACCCTTTCAAAAGCTCAGAGAGGAACTACCCTGTCGATTTTGGGTACCTTCGCAATTACAAGTACATGGCCAACATTACTATCCCAAAAGGTTATCGGGTGAAGAGCCTTCCACAAAACAACAACTTGGCACTTCCGGGAGGGAGTGGAGTGCTTAGGTTTAACTGTTCTACATCCGAGAACAATGTCATCATTTTCTTTAACCTTCAATTGCGTTCAACACAATACAAAAGTGAGGGCTATTTATTTATAAAAGAGTTGTTTGAACAGGCTGTGACCAGCATCAACCAAAGTTATTTGGTGTTTGAAAAGGTCTAAAAGAGTATTGTTAGTACCTTAGTGCAGATTTTAAATTCCTCTGAGGTGAACATAGAAAATGCACAAAAAGCGGTTGATGAATGGATCAAAAACCACGGGGTCCGATACTTTAACGAACTGACCAATATGGCCCAGCTCACCGAAGAGGTGGGAGAGGTGGCACGAATAATCGCCAGACGCTATGGTGAACAAAGCGAAAAGGAATCCGACAAGGCCAAAGATTTAGGGGAAGAACTCGCCGATGTGGTCTTTGTGGTGCTTTGTTTGGCCAATCAAACGGGCATCGACCTGCAAAAGGCTTTTGATAAAAAGTTGGACCTAAAGACCAAACGTGACCACGACCGTCATCAAAATAACAAAAAGCTCAAATAAAGTTGGCCCGCTGACAGGACATTAGGCCTGTTTTTTCTAGTTTTGACCATTCATGCAAACCCAAACGAATTGAAACTCCAACTTTCAGCACCCGACCACAAAAAAATCCAAAAGTCCATTGCCATTACCGGCTCCAAGAGCGAAACCAACCGCTCCTTGTTGTTGCAGGCACTGTTTCCCAATATCAAAATTGAGAACCTTTCCAATTCGGATGATGGAGAAGTCATGCAGAAAGGATTGGGCAAATCCGAAGGTACAGTGGACATTCACCACGCAGGAACGGCCATGCGTTTTTTAACCGCCTATTTTGCTTCGCAAGAAGGTAAGCACGTTACCTTAACGGGTTCAGAACGTATGCAGGAACGACCTATCCAAGTTTTGGTCGAAGCGTTACGCTCCTTGGGTGCGGATATCGAATACCTAAAAGAGGAAGGCTACCCTCCCTTGAACATCAAAGGGAAAACATTGGAAAAAAGTACAGTTTCCCTTCCTGCAAATATCAGTAGTCAATACATTTCAGCCTTGTTGCTGATTGCCCCGAGCCTGAAAAACGGCCTAAAGTTGGAACTGGTAGGGAAGATTACATCGGTACCCTATATCAAAATGACCCTGGCCCTGTTGGAACAAATCGGGGTTGAAACGACTTTTGAAGGAAACAAAATCACCGTTGCACCCCAAAAAGCTGTTGCCGATACTACCTTGGTGGTGGAATCTGACTGGAGTTCCGCCAGTTATTTTTACAGCATAGCAGCCCTCTGCGAAGCAGGCTCGGAGATTCAACTGGCTTCCTACAAAAAGAATTCCCTGCAAGGTGATAGCATTTTGGCCGAAATCTATACAAGTTTCGGAGTTGAGACCTCTTTTTCCAACAACTCCATTGTGCTGAAAAAAAACAACGAACCCATTACTAATTACTTGGAGTACGACCTGTCCAATGCCCCGGATATTGCACAGACCATCGCTGTGACCTGTTTGGGATTGGGCATAGGTTGTCATTTGGCTGGATTGCATACGCTGCCCATAAAGGAAACGGACCGATTGGCCGCATTGCAGACCGAATTGGGTAAGTTTGGGGCCAAAGTGGAAATTGATGCCGAGAGCTTGACCCTTCACCCGCAAAACAACTTGAAACCAGAGGTTTCGGTCGATACCTATAACGATCATCGAATGGCGATGGCCTTTGGACCACTGGCTCTCAAGGCTGATTTTACCGTGAACGATGCCGAAGTGGTTTCCAAATCCTATCCCGATTTTTGGAGCGACCTAAAGACGCTTGGATTCCTGGTCCAAGAATTGTAATCCACATTTAATCATCAAATTACTTGACATCCGCTATGGGTAGGTTGTATATTTGCCCCTCTTTTAAAAAATCGAAAAAAAGTCCACATGAAATTATCAAACTTCAATTTTGAATTGCCTAAAGAGTTATTGGCAGAATATCCTGCGGAACACAGGGACGAATCCAGACTAATGGTGGTTCACCGTGATAGCGGAAAAATTGAACATAAAATGTTCAAAGACCTTGTCGATTATTTTGATGAAGACGATGTCTTGGTCTTGAACAACACTAAGGTATTTCCAGCCCGACTTTTTGGAAACAAGGAAAAAACAGGAGCCCGTATCGAGGTTTTCTTGTTGAGGGAACTAAACCAAGAACAGCGTTTATGGGATGTGTTGGTAGATCCAGCTCGAAAGATTCGTATCGGAAACAAACTGTATTTCGGGGAGGACGAAAGTTTGGTGGCCGAGGTTATCGATAATACCACATCAAGAGGTAGGACCCTACGCTTTCTTTACGATGGCTCTTATACCGATTTTAGAAGAAAATTGAGGGAATTGGGAGAAACCCCACTTCCAAAATACATCAAAAGGGAGGTCACACCAGAAGATGAGGAACGCTACCAGACCATTTATGCCAAGCATGAAGGTGCCGTAGCCGCCCCAACTGCAGGACTTCACTTTTCGAAGCATTTGCTCAAGCGATTGGAAATTAAAGGTATCAACTTTGCCGAGGTTACCCTTCACGTAGGATTGGGGACTTTTAACCCGGTTGAGGTGGAAGACCTGTCCAAGCACAAAATGGATAGTGAGGAGTTGGTCATCGATGAAAAGGCCACCGAAATCGTAAATACGGCTAAAGCCAACAAAAGAAAAGTTTGCGCTGTGGGGACCACGGTGATGAGAAGTTTGGAAAGTGCCGTTTCATCCGAGCATACGTTGAATACCTTTGAGGGCTGGACCAACAAGTTTATTTTCCCTCCTTATGAATTCAGCATAGCCAATTGTATGGTGACCAACTTTCACTTGCCAAAATCCACATTATTGATGATGATTTCGGCATTTATGGGGCACGACCTCATGAAAAAGGCCTACAAACAGGCCATTTTGGAAGGTTACCGTTTCTATTCCTACGGGGATGCCATGCTGATTCTATAAAACGGAATATTCGTAAAACAGAAATCCCGTTCGCTTATGGCCAGCGGGATTTTTTCTTGCTTATCTTTAGCTAGTGGAAGTCAAAAAAAAGGACATACGGGCATTGACCAAGGAACAGCTCCGCAATTTTTTTGTGGAGCAGGGCGATAAAGCATTCCGGGGCAACCAAGTCTATGAATGGTTGTGGCAAAGGTCTGCCCACGATTTTGATGCCATGACCAACATCTCCAAGGAAACCCGTAAAATGTTGAAGGATAACTTTGTGATCAACCACATTCGGGTGGATCAAATGCAGCGCAGTTCGGATGGTACCATTAAAAATGCGGTGCGTTTGCACGATGGTCTGGTCGTGGAGTCCGTTCTAATACCCACCGAAACCCGAACCACGGCATGTGTTTCCAGTCAAGTGGGTTGTAGTTTGGATTGCCGATTCTGTGCTACCGCACGTTTAAAGCGGATGCGAAACCTGAATCCCGATGAAATCTACGATCAAGTGGTGGCGATAGATAACGAGAGCCGATTGTATTTTGACCGTCCGTTGAGCAACATCGTTTTTATGGGGATGGGCGAACCCTTGATGAACTACAACAACGTGCTCAAGGCCATCGATAAGATTACATCGCCCGAGGGACTCGGTATGTCTCCGAAGCGCATTGTGGTTTCGACCTCCGGCGTACCCAAAATCATAAAAAAAATGGCCGACGAAGAAGTCAAGTTCGGCTTGGCGGTGTCCTTGCATTCGGCAATTGATGAGGTTCGCACTTCCATCATGCCCTTTAATGCCACATTCCCTTTGAAAGATTTACGGGAATCCTTGGAATATTGGTACAGCAAGACCAAGAACAGGATTACCTACGAATATGTGGTGTGGAAAGGAATCAACGATACCCAAGAAGCAGCCGATGCCTTGGTCAAGTTCTGCAAGTTTGCCCCTTCAAAAGTAAATTTGATAGAGTACAACCCCATTGATGATGGCGAGTTTCAACAAGCCTCCAATCAAGCGGTGGAAATGTACCAGAATACCTTGGAACGCAACGGGATCACGGTCACTATCCGCAGATCTCGTGGAAAGGATATCGATGCCGCCTGTGGTCAGCTAGCAAACAAGAGCTAGTTTTGAGACAAGGGACAGGAGACAGGAGACAGGAGACAGGAGACATTTTGTTTTTCCATTTTTCCCTTTCACCTTTTCCCCTTCACCCTTGGTCCTCATTTCCTGCAAATCATCGATAGTTTGAGGACTGTATCTTAAAACTCGGATTTCATTCCATCAACTCTTTCATTTTCCCTACTTTTAGGGTTTCAAAACCAAACACCACCCGTTACGTTGAAAATCGTTTCGCAGATAAGGGAGCCCATTGAGAATGAGATGCAGCTTTTCGAGGAAAAATTCCTCAAGTCTATGTCCTCCAAAGTCGCATTGTTCAATAGGATTACCTATTACATAGTCAACAGAAAGGGCAAGCAAATGCGCCCGATGTTTGTTTTTTTGACCGCCAAATTGTTGAACGGCGAAGTCAACGAACGGACCTACACCGGAGCTTCCATTATTGAGTTGATACATACTGCGAGCTTGGTTCATGACGATGTAGTGGACGACAGCAACAAGCGCAGGGGCTTTTTCTCCATCAATGCCCTGTGGAAAAACAAAATTGCCGTTTTGGTGGGGGATTTTCTGTTTTCCAAAGGCCTTTTGGTCTCTTTGGAAGGCAAGAACTATGATTTATTGCACATTATTTCCAATGCCGTTCGTGATATGAGCGAAGGGGAACTCCTCCAAATCGAAAAGGCAAGACTTTTGGATATTACGGAAGAGGTGTATTATGATATCATCCGCCAAAAGACCGCCACTTTGATTGCAGCCTGTTGCAGCATGGGTGCCTGTTCCGTGCGTCCCGATTCGGAAGAAGTGGAAACCTTTCGGAAATTCGGGGAACTCTGCGGCATGGCGTTTCAAATAAAGGATGACCTTTTTGATTATGGCGCCGAAAAAATCGGCAAGCCCACTGGAATCGATATCAAGGAACAAAAAATGACCCTTCCTTTGATCTATGCCTTAAACCAGAGTGATAAGGAAAAGAAAAAGTGGTTGATCAACTCCATCAAAAAACACAATAAGGACAAAAAGCGCGTCAAGGAAGTCATTGCCTATGTGAAGGAAAAAGGTGGACTGGATTATGCTGTGGTGAAGATGCTGGAGTTCAAGGATGAAGCCTTGGCCATTTTGGACAATTATCCCGATTCCGAATACAAAAGTGCCCTCAAACTTATGGTCAACTACGTGGTAGACCGAAAAAAATAATTTTTAATAAATTGAAAATCAATATTTTACTGAAAATTTTTAATTTTCAGGCAACTATTTGTGTTTGTATCCCGTCTCTATTAATAGAAGCACTTTTGTAAACCAAACTTTTTTGAAAATCATTACGCTACATAGCAACGAAAAGCAGTTAATCAAGAAATCGATCAAGGGAGACCCACAGGCCCAAAAGGAGCTCTACGATAGATTTTCGCCTAAAATGCTGAGCGTTTGCAGGCAGTACATTAAGGACCTGCATTTTGCTGAGGACGTGATGATCAATGGATTTGTTAAGGTATTCAATCATTTAGGTTCTTATCAATTTAAGGGCAGTTTTGAAGGTTGGATTCGGACCATTATGGTGCGGGAAAGCATTTCTTATTTGCGGAAAAGACAGTTTGTGGTTTACGATGATGAAATCATGGAAGAAACAAAAGACATTGATTTTGGGCACAATAGCGGTCTTTTGGATGTGGAGTATGTGCAGCATTTGATCGATGGACTGCCCGAAGGTTATAAAGCGGTGTTTTTGTTGTATGCCATGGAAGGGTACGGGCACAAGGAAATCGCCGATATGCTCGAAATCACGGAGGGCACATCAAAATCACAACTGTTCAAGGCCCGAAAGATGCTTCAGGAAAATTTGAATTTAAAAGGAATGTCGCCCAAATCACAATCGGCGAACAAACAATAAGGGATATGGATAAATTGGAAAAACATATCAAGGAAAAACTGGAGGAGCGAACCATTGCACCGTCCGAAGGTGCTTGGGATAAGATTGCTTCACAGGTCAAAGGACCTTCGCCCAAAAGGAGAACCCCTTGGTTGCTATATGCCGTCGCCGCCAGTGTAGTGGGTGTGGTATTGGTGTCGGTTTTCTTTTTCACGAACGAGTCACCCAGAGTAGAGGAAAACCAAGTAGTGGAAACGGCAATAAAACCCGAAACCACGATTGAGCCCGAACAAAATACCAATGTCGAACCTCTTGAGGATTCAATGGAAGTTGTTGGGATTGAGGTTGACTCCAAGATTGCCGAGATAGAGGAGCCTTTGAATCTCGAGCAGCCTTTTTCCAACGATAGGATAGCGGAGGAAGAAACCAAAACCCCATTAAAGGATGAAATTTTAATCAACTCGGATGCGTTGATTGCCCAAAAAGTGGAAGAAGTGGTGGCACAGGTAAAACTGATGGAGCATGCGCACCAGGATGTAACCGATGCCGAGGTAGACTCCCTTTTGAGGGCGGCCCAACGCCAAATCTTAACGGATAAGTTGTTCACGGAAAGCGGCTCTGTCGATGCCATGTCGCTGCTGGCCGAAGTGGAAGACGAGTTGGACGAGACGTTCCGTGACCAAATCTTTGATGCACTCAAATCAGGTTACCTAAAATTACGTACTGCGGTGGCAGACCGAAATCAGTAGAATTATTCATCAATCAAGTCAAACCTCTTACAACTTCCTGCCCGAACGGCAGGAAGGAGGGAGGTTTATAATCCAAAAACAATCATGAAAACAATTGCATTTTATTCAACCATCTTAGTCTTGTTCCTTGGTTCCGTAGCGGCTTTTGGACAAGAAGATTATCAACAGAAAATTGATGCGCTAAAGTTGGAAAAACAGCGCATCATTGAACAAGAGAAGGAAGCCCTGAAATTGGAGGTAAGGGATATCAACCAGCGTTTGGACAATGGTGATATCACTGAAAACGAAGCTAGGGTTTTGAAGGAAGAAGTGGCCAAACAACGAGCCCTGAACATTGAAAATCGCGTGGCCATTATCGATAACAGAATTGCCTTGCTGGAACGAAACAAAGGGAAGGTGCTGACCTTAGCCGAAACGGATACCATTTATGATGATTGGGGACGTTTGGGTATTCTTATCGATGGCAAACCGATTATCAGCTTTAGACGAAATCCAAGAAACCGGGAGATTAAATACGATAGGCGAACGTATTCCGATTTTGTCATGGCCGTTGGTTTAAACAATGCTTTGATTGAAGGGCAGTCCTTGAACGATACCCCCTATAAAGTTGGAGGAAGCCGTTTTTTTGAAATGGGCTGGCAATGGCGTACCAGGGTCTTTAAAAATTCCAATTGGCTTCGGTTCAATTATGGCTTTTCTTTCCAGTTCAATGGCCTAAAACCTGACGGGAACCGAATCTTTGTTCAAGAAGGAAACCAAACCGTTTTGGAGGAATTCGAGTTTGATTTGGATAAATCCAAGTTTCGAATGGACAATCTAGTTTTCCCCGTTCATTTTGAAGTTGGTCCCTCGCGATTACGAAAAACGGAGCGCAGCATGCGATACTCCATCAGAGATCAATTTAGACTTGGTTTTGGGGGCTACGGCGGATTCAACCTTGGTACTCGTCAAAAATTAAAGTACAATCGTGATGGCGAAAATGTAAAGGACAAGCTCAAAAGGGATTACAACAGTAGCGACCTTATCTATGGTGTGAGCGGATACATGGGCTTCGATGGGGTGTTGCTTTACATCAAATACGATTTGAACCCAATTTTCAAGGATGCGGAAATCAAACAAAACAATATATCACTGGGCCTTCGGTTTGATATATAACCACTCCAATGGGTTAGCTAACGGTCGGGTTTCCCGGCCGTTTTTTATTTCAGTAGGGCTTGTTCCATTTCTGGGGTAAAATCTTCCTTGTAGTAGACTTTTTTGCAGTGGGAACATTCCGCATAGCGGATATTATTGATCGTAAATAGCGGAATCCAGAACAAATGGGCATAGTTGGGCTGTGCCACTACTGTCAATGTCCCAGTTTGGTTGCAATAGGGACATGTTGCGCGGGTAAGTACCTTGGTCTCTTTTTTGCCGGGTCGTGTTCCAAAGAATAGAATCATGGCTACTGGATGTTGATATGTTCAAAATTAGCGTTTTCCAAATGATTAAAGAAAAATGAATTTCGTTTTTAATTATTTTCTACATTCGCCCACATTTTTGAAGCATTGAACGCCTATCACGGTTTGGAGGATTGGTTGTCCTGGATGGATGATATCTCCAGTAAGGATTATGTGATTATCGACCACTTTCTGAGGGACGAGCTGTATACGGAGATCAAAACTTTTTTTCTCGGTAAGCTGCCCAGTTTTAAGGAGGCGGGAATAGGTGCCCATGCCGATCATCAAATCGACACGAAAATACGGGGGGATTTCACCTATTGGTTGGACAGGAACCGTGACGCCCAATTAACAGGCTATTGGAGCCTGCTGGATGAGACGATGCATATTTTCAACCGATATTGCTACCTCAGTCTGTCGGGATATGAATTCCATTTGGCCCATTACCCATCGGGTGGTCATTACGATAAGCATTTGGACCAGTTCGAAAACCGTAACAACCGGATGATTTCCATGATCATCTATTTGAACGATGACTGGAAACAAGGGGATGGTGGCGAGCTCGAAATCTTCGAAAAAGATGGTTCCAGTTTTTTGGTAGAACCCTTGGCGGGCCGCTGTGTCATGTTTAAAAGTGCCGAAGTGCCCCATGCAGTGCTCAAGGCCCACAAAAGTAGATTTAGCCTTACGGGATGGTTGTTGCACCAACCCTCTTCGGTGGGCAAATTGTTCGTATGATCAATCCTTTTTGTACGGAATCTGTTTAATGAGTTCCTCGTTTTGCCCACTGGTGGCGCTATAGGACATCACCATGGTACCCTTGGTACCGTCCTTTGCCTCAATGGCAAATACAGTAGACTGATCGCCCGGATTGGTCATTCCCTCAAACCGATAGGAATCGATAATCTGGAGGTCATCAGGCTGATACTCCCTTTTGGAATAGAGTGCCTTAATGCACGTTTCGTCGGCCTCAAAATCCTCTTTATATCCGTCCTCTTGTGTCAATGTATTTATTGCTTCTGAAAGTGTTGTAAAACTATGTCTGTCCATATATGTTGATTATGTTTTTAATCGGTTCGAAAAACTCAGGACCTGTTCCTTGACTTTGGTCCAATCCGTGTATTCATGGTCTTTGTCTGTATCCACGGACCCTCCTTCTTTTTTGGCAATGGAACGCATGATCAGCTTTTTGAAATAATTATATTTTGTGTATTTCAAAGCGCCGGCGATATGCCAAACGGTCGCAGTGTTCCATTGCGTTTCTTTCAAAAAGTCCTCGGCTACCTGCGCTATCTCTTCGTGTTCCTCTTTAATGGAAGATGCCATGGCCATACTCACTGAAAAAAAAGCCGTGGGCATGCTATTCAAGGTATCTAAATGCTCTAGCACATAATCCTTGATCAAGGTGTTGTACTTCTGCACATGTACGGAGCTCCCGATAAGGGCAGCATCAAAATCGTTCGGGGCGGGAGGTTCCTCCACAGCGTTGGCAATAGCTACTTGATGGCCTTCCTCCTGAAGGACTTGTTCCATAAACCGGGCAATTTTTCGTGTTTGCCCTTCCACGGTGCCATAAATGATCAAGATTTTCATGAGAACTTAGGTATTGGTTAAACTCCCCTAAGTTCATGAATATCTCCTTTAAGTTACATGATTTTGGTCAGTTGACCATCCAAAACCATCATAATTTCCCACCTACAATGGGCAGGGTGAGTGTAGTTCCCTCCAAATCTACGGTCAATTCGGTGCCGGGCTCCGGCCAGAGGGTGAATTCTTTGTCGCTGGAGAATATCATCAAGCCAATTTGTTGCCCCTTTGGGATTATTTGGTCATCGGGCATCAACTCAAATTCCATTTCATAAAATTTCCCTGGAACCAAAGGTTCACTCTCGGTCAATGATCGATGGTTTTGAGGGTCGGCCCATCCACGCGTGATGATGTTATCGGTAATTTTGGTGTTCAGGGCTTCCGACCATGGCAATGAAACCAACCATACGGATAAATTGGCAGCAGGTTTGCTGCTGGCCATCTTGATCTTGATTTTGGGTATGCCGGAGATGTGCACATCCTCGGTTAATATTGGAGTGACATATAGTAATCGGTGCTCGGTGGTCTCCGCTTTTGCCAAACTGGAGCCTGAAAAGGAATAATTGTCCACCAAGGTCTCGGTTCCAGCATCATCTGGCCTATCCGTAGACAATCCACCTTTTCCTGGGGCACCTGGACTTAGGTGAAATGTGACGTCCTTGGCATCCGGATTGGGATAGTCTGCATAGGGAGTTGGGTTGTCCTTTGCATCATTTTCCCTCACGATCCATGCTTTGGGGTCGTTTTCTACCCCGTTTTCTGCCCCGTACAGGTAACGGGTAAACCAGCGGTTCATCATCGAAATAGGAGGTGGGCCGCCATGTCCGTTCTGATGATAATAAATTTGGACAGGCAATCCCATTTCTTTGGCCTTTTTATAAATCCGATAGCTGTGTTCGGGCATTACGTTCCAGTCGTTAAAACCGTGCGACATTAATAAGGCCGCTTTCATGGGTTTCATGTCGTTCAGATAATCCCTTCCGGCCCAAAAGTCATTGTAATCACCGGTAATACGATCGAGTCCGTTCTTCATTTCCGTATCACGGATTACTTTATTGTTCCGGGCTCTTTTGGATTCGTCACCGCTGTGGATAAAATCATAAAGCACATCAATATCTTCACCCAAATACCCTCCTGGAGACCGAACCAATCCATTGGAACGGTAATAGTGGTAATAGGAAGTGTTCGGGGCAATGGGGATGATGGCTTCCAGTCCATCGACTCCCGTTGTCGCGGCCGCCAATGGTAGGGTCCCGTTGTACGAAGTGCCGGTCATGCCCACCTTTCCAGTGGACCAATAAGCCTTCACTTCGGTGTCCCCATCCCTTTCGGTATAGCCTTTGGCCCTTCCGTTGAGCCAATCGATAACGGCTTTTGGGGCAAGGGATTCATTGTCGCCGCCCACAGTTGGAGCACCTTCCGATAGCCCTGTGCCCGGGGAAGAGGAATGGACAACGATATAGCCTCTGGGCACCCATGTCATCACTTGGGAGTTTGAAATAATGGGGCGTTCCCCAACACGTGTTACGTTGGGATGTGTTCTCGGTTTTGGAGCTTCTCCCAGTTCGTGTTTTACGTCCCAAAAAATACCTTTATCCATTCCTGCGGTACCTGCATAATAGGGACTGGATTCATAAATTACGGGAAGTTGTAGTCCTTCTGTTTCGGTTTGTTCCGGTCGTGTGACATCTACGTGCATACGGTCTAGTTTTCCGTCACCATCCGAATCAAACTCCGTTTCTACCCAAAGGTCGTGGCGAATCCATTTGCTGGGGTCGGAAAAGGCTTCGACCACTTGTGCTTCGCCATTTTCGATAATGGGACCCGCTTTTTTGGCCATTTGGCCGTAGGCAGATACAATAAAAGTCAATAGTGCGGTGGTGATGGCCCAACGAGTACTTGCCATTTTTTTGATCTTCATATTTCTTGTAATCTAGTTTACTTGCTTCAACGGCAAGAGCCTCTAAGATACAAAATGTAAAAGATGGAATTCCTTCTTGCATTCACCAAAAACATTGTTTTTATTTACCTTTAACCGCTAGATTCATACAGTACCGTGATTTCAAAAACCACCATAGACCAAGTATACGAGACTGCCCGTTTGGAGGAGGTGATCGGTGATTTTGTACAATTGAAGAAATCAGGGTCCAATTTTAAGGGATTGAGTCCTTTTACGGATGAACGGACCCCTAGTTTCATGGTTTCCCCTGTGAAGCAGATATGGAAGGATTTCAGTAGCGGGAAAGGAGGCAATGTGGTGGCTTTTTTGATGGAGCACGAACATTTTACCTATCCCGAAGCCATAAAGTACTTGGCCAAAAAATATAATATTGAGGTTGAGGAAACCGAACAGACCAATGAGCAAAAGGAGCAGGCCAACGAGCGGGAAAGCATGTATCTGGTCTCGGAATATGCCCAAAAGTATTTTGCCCAGACCCTTTGGGAAAGCGAACCGGGAAAGGCCATAGGGCTGTCTTACTTCAAGGAACGTGGATTCACGGACGAGACCATCAAAAAGTTTGGCCTTGGCTATAGTTTGGATGAGTGGGAGGCCTTTACCAAAACCGCCTTGGATAAGGGGTATCAGTTGGAGTTTTTGGAAAAAACAGGGCTGACCATTGTCAAGGAACAGGCAGGGGGCGAGAACAGGACCTTTGACCGTTTCAAAGGGCGGGTCATGTTCCCCATCCATTCCATGAGTGGCCGAGTGCTCGGTTTTGGTGGCCGTATTTTGATGAACGATAAGAAAGCCGCCAAATACTTGAACTCGCCCGAAAGCGAGATTTACCACAAAAGCAAGGTGCTCTACGGAATTTATTTTGCCAAACAGGCCATTGCCAAAGAGGACAACTGTTTTTTGGTGGAAGGGTATACGGATGTCATCCAAATGTACCAAAGCGGTATTGAGAATGTGGTATCTTCCAGTGGAACCGCATTGACCCCCGAACAGATTCGGCTCATCAATAGGTTGACCAAGAACATTACCGTTCTTTTTGATGGTGATGCTGCAGGACTTAGGGCTTCCCTTCGCGGTATCGACCTGATCTTGGAACAGGGGATGAACGTAAAGGTGTGCACTTTTCCGGAGGGCGAGGATCCCGATAGTTTTTCCAAGAACAATACCTACGAGGATTTGGTGGCGTATCTGGAGGGGAATGCCATGGACTTTATCCAGTTCAAAACTTCCTTGCTGGCCAAGGAAGCCGCCAACGACCCTATCAAAAGGGCCGATACGGTGCGGGATATTGTAAACAGTATCAGTAAAATCCCCGATCGTATCCGACAGGAAATTTATGTGCAGGAATGTGCCAAGATGATGCAGATTTCTGAAGAAGTCCTGTACAATACCTTGGCGCAGCTGGACAAAAGACATCAAACCGAAACTGTAAAAAAGGCCAAACAAGAACAGAGGGCCTTTGAAGTGGTCAAGAACGATGCGGTGGTGGAAAAGGTGGATGTTCAGTACGAATTGGAACGTAAGATTATTGAGGTCCTTTTACTATATGGTAACCAAAAGCAGGAATTTGAGGACTTAGTGCTGAAAGAAAACGAAAATGGTGAATTAGTGCTGGAGCCTGAAATTGTAGAGTCCAAAGTATATGAAAAAGTGTATTTGGATCTACAGGATGATGAGATTGAACTGACGAATGAGCAGTTCAAGACCATTTATTACAAATTGATAGAGCGGCTTAACGAGGATACCGAATTTTCGGTGAGTACCTTTTTATCGGAACTTGATCAAGAAATCGTTGCCGAGGTGTCTTCCATATTGATGGAGGAGGAACAATATGTGCTCCATGATTGGGAGAGACGGGACATTTATCCCAAGGAGAAAAAAATAGGAGTGGCACAATTGGTGGGGGAGACTATTCTAACCCTTCGGTGCAACCTTATTAAAAACCGTATTGAAAAGCTGAAGGAAAAAACACAGGACCACGTGGGCGACAATACCGAAATTTTGGAGGAAATCATGAACTACCTTCAACTTAACAAACTCTTGAACGCCAAATTGAACCGCGTACTTTCCTAAACGTAAAAACCCTTTCCAATACAATTGAAAAGGGTCAATACAATAGTTGGTTTGGTTGGGTATTTCTAATAGAGTTCCAGGGCTTTGGCCTGTTGCAGCAAGTCCACCAAATTATCCACGTTCAACTTCTTCATCAATCGTGCTTTGTAGGTGCTTACTGTTTTTTCGTTCAGATTTAATCCCTCTGCTACTTCTTTGTTTCGCTTACCGCTGGCCAAGAGTTTCAATACTTCAACTTCTCGGGAAGAGAGTTTTCTAAAGAATCTTCTTGGTTTTTGGGTACTTTCGTCGAAGGCAAGTCTTTGGGCCAGTTCATTGGTGATGAACATATTGCCTTCGCTTACTTTTCTTACGGCTGAAATAATATACTCCAAATCGGCAGTTTTGGAAAGGTATCCGTAGGCACCGGCTCGTATGGTGCTCAGGGCGTACACATCTTCGGACTGTCCGCTGTACATTAAAGTTTTAATGTCAGGGAAATCCTGTTTCATTTTTCTTAGGGTGGCAATTCCGTTGATTTCGGGAATGTCCATCTCCAAAATAACTACATCGGGGGTTATGGATTTCAATGTATTAAAAAGCTCTTCGGTAGTTGATACGTCTGCAATGATTTCAATGTCAGAGCTGGATTCAAGTACCTTTTTGATACCAAGCCTTACAACCGGATGGTTATCAGCTATCAATACTTTTATCATTTTCTTAAGATTTGTTTAATGAATGGTTAGTGGCTAAAAACTTACAATAATTAGCAAGCAAGATAACAATTTAATCATGTAAAAGTGTAATTTTTTTCTTAAAACCATAGTTTTTATATGGTTTTTTTCGTCTTAATCTAAGGTTTTTAGGGTGAACCGCTACTTTAAATTACTTGGAATTTCACAAATGGGAATCGGAACCATCTTGTGTTTGTTGGCGGTGTTGTATCTTTTATAAATAGTGAAAACTTCCTTTTCCCGACCCGTAAAATCGGCTGCGGTTTTACCCTTATCGTCCATGTCCATCGCCCATTCCAGTTCGGGGTACGATGCCCCTATTTGGTCTTCGTCCGTTCTGCTATCTCCCCAGAGTCCATCGGTGGGGGCTGCCTCCATGATATCTTGGTTGACACCCAGCACTCTTCCTAGTTCGTACACTTCTGTTTTGACCAGGTCGGCAATAGGGGAGAGATCTACACCGCCGTCACCATATTTAGTATAGAAGCCTACGCCAAAATCTTCAACCTTATTCCCGGTTCCCGCTACCAAATACCCTTTAAGGGCAGCAAAATAATATAAGGTTGTCATCCGGAGCCTTGCCCGGGTATTGGCAAGCGACATCATCCGTTCCTCCTCATCATCCACTTTTGGGAAAGCACCCACCAAACTGTCAAAGACGGGAGTAAGGTCAACGGGTTGTCTGGACACATTGGGAAAGTTTTCCATCAACCAATCAATATGTCGGTCCGCACGGGTTACCTGATTTTTACCTTGGTGAATCGGCATTTCCAAACACAAAAGGTCCAATCCAGTTTTGGCACATAAGGTAGAGGTGACCGCAGAATCGATACCTCCCGACACCCCAATGACAAAACCCTTGCACTTGGCATTTTCGGCATAGTCCCTTAACCAATCAACAATATGTGCGATTACCTTTTCTGTTTGCATATCTTCCTATTTAGATTCAATAATTTACCTTTGTGCCCTGTAAATTTAAACCCTGTACCCTTAAAAATGAAGCGGTTGTTGAAATACTTTAGGAATAGGATAGGTCATGGGATGCCTTTGGCTCTTATCTTGGTGCTTTGGTCCTGTGGGGAAACCGATAAAACGGAAGCTGAAATCGATAAAGTTCCCGTTGATCTCCGTATTTCAAGGTTCGACCAAGAATTTGCCGATGCCTCTGCTACGGAAATTCCCGAATTAATGGAAAAATATCCTTATCTGTTCCCAGAACAGTTTCCCGATAGCGTATGGGTGGCCAAGTTGTCCGATACCATTCAAATTGAGCTTTCCGAAGAAGTAGACAAGGCTTTTAGAGATTTTGAAGAGGAGGCTGCCGATTTGGAGTCGCTGTTCAAGCACATCAAATATTACTTTCCAGATACTGAGATACCGCATATTGTAACCTTGACTTCAGATGTGAGGTACGAGAACCGGATTATATTGACAGACACACTTTTGCTTATCGGCCTAGATAACTATTTGGGCGAAGATCATCACTTTTACGAAGGAATGCAGCGCTACATTGCTGCTTCTTTGGATAAAAAGTTTTTGGCTTCGGATGTGGCCAATGCCTTTGCCAAAAAGGTGATTTCCTATCCAAGAAACCGGACACTTCTCTCCCGCATGGTCTATTATGGTAAGGAATTGTACCTGAAGGATAAATTGATTCCATCGGCTACGGATGCCCAAAAAATCGGCTACTCGGAAGAGCAAATGGATTGGGCTACGGCCAATGAGGAGCAAATGTGGACCTACTTTGTGGAGCGGGAGCTGTTGTACAGCACCGACACAGGTTTGGACCGTAAATTTCTGGACCCAGCACCCTTCACTAAATTTGGTCTGGAGCTGGACAATGAATCCCCACCACGTTTGGGAAGGTACATGGGGTGGCAAATTGTGCGGGCCTTTATGGAAAAAACGGATACGGGTCTTCAACAATTGCTGGAAATGCCCGCGGATGAAATTTTAAAACAGTCAAATTACAAACCAAAACGATAAATGGCAGTAACACATACTTCGGAAATCACTTTAAAAGTTGGATTGGACGAGAACCGAGTTCCCGAGGAATTGAAATGGTCGGCACAGGATGGTGGCATCAACGAAGAGGAGGCCAAAGCCATGCTATTGTCCGTTTGGGACAGCAACAACCAAGAATCCCTCAAAATAGATTTATGGACCAAGGATATGCCGGTGGACGAGATGAAGGTGTTCTTTCATCAAACCTTGGTGACGATGGCCGACACCTTCTACAAAGCGACCCAAGACGAAAAAATGACGGCTACGATGAAGGATTTCTGTGATTATTTCGCGGAAAAGCTGGAATTGAAAAAATAACGTATTAGACCAAGGGTTCATCAAGGCGATTAAATTTTGCTTTTTCCGCTCCCTGAAGGTTTAATGCCGCCTCAATTCTCTGTTTGGTGGGGCGTTGCAGAAAAAGATAAAATAGTAAGAAGGCACCGATAATCAAATACAATAGATTTTGGGTGTTCCCAAAAATCACGATGCTAAAAAGTGATGCTCCTTCCAATAGTGCGTATTTGATAATGGAAGCTGTCTGGAATTTCGCCAGTTTGGACCTGAGTCCTTCATTTTGGGGTATGGAGGCCACTATTTTTTTAAAAATAAGGTCGCTAACATAAATGCTGGCGAGGGCCACTATGGGGACTATGGCCAAAAAGACATCATTGGAATCCGAAACCAAAAGTTTTGGATCATCGTTGTTGAAATAAAAAAGTGCCCCAAGTATAATGGGAGTCACGGCAATGCCCATGTGCAAAAAGGACATCAGTTTTATAAAACCGGCCGGCGTAAATTTATTGGTAGGATTTTGGGTCATGGTTAATGATATTTATGACCCTAAAATAAGCAAAAAGCCCCTAAAAAGAGGCTTTTTTTAAAGGATGGCCTAACGTCCAATTTGGTCTAGGCTCATCGGGACTTCCATAAGCAAAACCCTACTCTCGGTAATCGATGTAAAGTTAAATGCATCGGTGTCCCAAATTCCAAAACCGTCCCGTTTGTCCAATTTTTGGCCATTAATTTCCACTTCTCCTTCCAGAATAAAGGCATACACCCCATTTCCTTCCTTTTTGATTTCATACGAATCGGTGACACCTGCCTCAAATTTCCCTAGATGGAACCAAGCATCTTGGTGTACCCAAACACCATCGTCCTCTGGATTTGGGGAAAGAACCTGGTAAAAGGTGTTCTCCTTTTCAATATCCCGAATGGAAATCTGGTCGTATCGTGGTTCCACATTACGTTTGTTAGGAAAGACCCATATCTGCAAGAACTTGACCTCTTGATCATCATTCTTGTTGTACTCGCTATGCTGTATTCCAGTTCCAGCACTCATTACTTGGACATCACCTTGTTTGATGGTCTTCGTGTTTCCCATGCTGTCTTTATGTTCCAAGTCACCCTCCAAGGGAATGGAAATAATCTCCATGTTGTCGTGTGGATGGGTTCCAAAGCCCTTTCCGGGAGCTACTCGGTCATCGTTGAGCACTCGCAGCACACCAAAGTTCATACGCTCAGGATTATGGTATCCCGCAAAGCTAAAAGTGTGGTGCGAATTCAACCAGCCATGGTCGGCATGGCCTCGTGTTGCTGCTTTATGTAAAACGGATTTCATATGCTTTAAGATTTTTGTTTGATACAAAGATCCTCACAAACAAAGGATAATACCGTATAAAAATACGGGAAGGACTTATGAAAATCCGATATCAGGCACTTTGTTTGAACTTGCTGGGTGCCAAGCCCGTACAGGTTTTGAAGAAGGCGCTGAAGTTGGCTGGTTCGGAGAACCCCAATTCAAAGGCAATTTCTTTGTTGGAAAGCGTTGTGAAGTAAAGCATACGTTTGGCCGCAGTGGTCAACCGGCTTTGTATGTGCTCTTTTGCGGTTTTACCTGTCAACGATTTCACCACTCGGTTCAAGTGGTCTGGGGTAATGTTCAGGGCATCGGCATAGGCCGAAGCATGGTGCCATTCCTTATAGTTTTGGTTCACCAATCGCTTAAAATTTCGAACGAGGGAACCTCCCGATTCCATGGTCTGCACGTCCAACTGGTTGAGCGAACATAGATGATGGCATGAGATTAGTATGAGTTTGAGCAATGCCCCGATGGCGTCATAGTTATAGGCATGTCCAGAATCCATGAACTCCATCATGTCCATGGCGTAGCGGTCAATTTTTGCCATTTCTGCCTTGCTCAGTTCCAAAGGAGGGGTGCTGCCAAAATCATTAAAAAGATTGATATCCTCTATAAAATCGACCAAAATTTGGTTCATCGCCAAAAACTGGGAGGAAAACACGATGGAATAGCCTTGGGTGGGAAGCTCTTCCGTGAGTTGGTGCACTTGGCCTGGACCAATAAAATAAATCTGATTGCTGGAGAGTTCGTAGTTCTTGAAATCGATAGTGTGCCGACCCTTGCCATTTTTTACAATCAGAATGGTGTAGAAATCATGACGATGAGGTGTATCCGGTTTCCCGTCACGCTTTTTGTAAATATCCTCCATTTTGGAAATTCCAAAATCTTGGGAGCCATCCGCTCTGTTCACCTGATGATAGGTCTTTACCGTATCCATGCCTTAAAGCTAGCAAGAAAACTGTTGATTTGACAGCTTCTCGGAAAATCCAATCAGGTATTGCTGAAAAAGTCTTGATTAATACCATCGATAAAATCCAAAAGCTCTTCCCTTCCCATTCGGTTGCTCGATGAAGTGGTAAAATGTGGAGGAGCTTCTTCCCAAGCACCTTCCAACAGTTTTTGCAGATAAGCATTCACCTGTCGTTCAATCGCATTGGGCTTTAACTTGTCCGCTTTTGTAAAAATGATGGCAAAGGGAATCTGGTTGGTACCCAACCATTCCATAAATTCCAGATCCACCGGTTGTGGTTCGTGGCGTATATCGACCAGAACAAAACCGCAGACCAGTTGTTTGCGCTTTTGGAAATACTCGGTGATATATTTTTGAAAGGTCTTTTTGTCTTTTTTGGAGACACGGGCATAGCCATATCCCGGCAAGTCCACCAAAAACCAATTGTTGTTGATCTTAAAGTGGTTGATGAGCTGCGTTTTGCCCGGTCTGCCCGAGGTTTTGGCCAACGCCTTGCGCTCTACCAGCATATTGATCAGGGAAGATTTTCCCACATTGGATCTTCCTATAAACGCATATTCGGGCAACGGTTCATTGGGGCATTTGGCAACATTGGAGTTGCTCATTACAAAATCTGCCGAGGTGATTTTCATGCCTAGAAGTTACGCTTTTTCAGCCAAGCTTCCAGAATTCGGTTAAAGTCATTGGGGTGCTCCATCATAGGGGCGTGGCCACATTTTTCTATCCAAAATAGGTCGGAGTCCGGTAAAAGCTCGTGGAATTCCTTGGCCACGTTTGGCGGGGTAACCGTATCGTTCTCTCCCCAAATAATACAGGTTGGCGTGTGCATATGTGGTAAATCCTTTGCCATGTTGTGGCGGATTGCACTCTTGGCAATGGCCAACGTTTTTACCAGTTTCATCCGATCGTTTACCGTTGCAAAGACTTCGTCCACAATCTCCTTGGTAGCTACTTTTGGGTCGTAGAAAACATCCTCTGCCTTTTTCTTGATGAACTCATAGTCACCGCGCTTTGGGTAACCATCGCCCATGGCACTTTCATAGAGTCCGGAACTACCCGTAATTACCAACGCCTTGACCATTTTCGGGAACATTTTGGTATGCAAAAGCCCAATGTGTCCACCAAGTGAGTTACCTAATAGAATAACATCCTTTAGTCCTTTGTGCTCAATGAAACCCTCCAAAAAATTGGCAAAATTCTTTACCGTGGTCTTTAGAAGGGGCATGTCGTAAATAGGTAATTCGGGGATTAGAACCTTGTAGCCCTTTTGAGGGAAATATTCAGAGACGCCTTGGAAGTTGCTCAATCCTCCCATCAAACCGTGTAATATGATCATGGGAGTACCTTCTCCCTTTTCTATATAGCGGTATTTCCCGTCCTCAATTAAGTGCTCTTCCATCTATAGTCAGTTGGTACTAAGAGGGGCAAATATAGGAATTTCATATCACAAAGATTTTAGGTTTTTAACATAACCGATAGAAGTTTTTCAATTCCGGACAAAACACATTTCCCATCAATAAGAAAACTCAGCTTCCATTTGAGGGTAAGAAGATGTGCTTTTCGTCTAAAAGTGGAGAATTTATTAACAAAAGTGGTGTTTAGTGGAGAAATGTGGAAATAAAATCTATATATTTGAGTTGTATTAACTAACCAATTGATTTCTAGTGACCCATATCATCGGACAACATGATTGCAAAGCGGACTTCAAAGGAAGGGTGTTACTGCCCATTTCTTTGAAGAATCAGCTATTGCCCGTGATCAAGGATGGGTTCGTGATCAAGCGGTCGGTATTTCAGCAGTGTTTGGAGTTGTACCCAAAGGCCGAGTTTGATGTGTTGATGCAGAAGGTGATGAAGAAAAGCAAAATCAACCGAAAGTACGATGCTTTTGTGAGAAATTTTGTGGCAGGCATGAAGGAGGTCAGTATAGATGGCGATTCCGGACGACTACAAATTCCAAAGAACCTCGTTGATTTTGCCGCGATAGATAAGGAAGTGGTGCTGAATGCGGTTTTTGATAAAATCGAGATTTGGAACAAGGATATGTACGAAAAAGTCTTGGCGGAAGGAGAGAAGGATTATGCCGACCTGGCCGAGGAGATTTTTGACGACGATGAATAGTGCATACCACAATCCGGTGCTGTTGCATGAGTCGGTTGACGGATTGAACATAAAAAAAGATGGAGTGTATGTGGATGTCACTTTTGGTGGCGGAGGGCACTCCAAAGAAATTTTGAAAAGATTGGGCGATGGCGGAAAATTGTTCGCCTTTGATCAAGATGAAGACGCTTTGCAGAATGCATTGGAAGATGACCGGTTTCAATTGATCAATCAGAACTTTCGCTACCTCAAACAGTTTTTAAAGTTCTATGGCATTCGGAAAGTTGATGGAATCTTGGCAGATTTTGGCGTTTCATCCCATCAGTTCGATGAGGCCGAACGTGGTTTTTCCATCCGTTTTAATGCGGATTTGGATATGCGGATGGACAAAAGCAGTGAACTATCGGCCTATCAGGTGGTGAACACCTATTCCCAAGAAGATTTAGCATCGGTTCTTTTTCAATATGGCGAGTTGCGAAATGCCAACGCCATGGCCAAGACCATAGTTGAGGCTAGGTCGGAAGAGCCCATCAAAACTACGGATGACCTTAAAAAGGTGTTGAACAAGTTTTTGCCCAAAATGAAAGAGAATAAAATTTTGGCGCAGATCTATCAGGCCATTCGGATTGAGGTCAACCAAGAGATTGAGGTGCTCAAGGAATTTTTTGAGCAGGTGCCTGCGGTGTTGAAGGAAGGTGGGAGATTGAGCGTCATCAGCTATCACTCTTTGGAGGATAGATTGGCCAAACGATTCATCCGGGCAGGAAGATTCGATGGTGAGCCGGAAAAGGATTTTTATGGAAACATTGATGTGCCCTTAAAAAAAGTCGGAGGATTGATTACGCCATCAGCAGAAGAAATAGCCCAAAATAATAGGGCGCGAAGTGCAAAGCTTCGGATTGCGGAGCGCATATAGCTAGATTCCCGCCTACGTGGGAACGATAAAACGAATATGAAATGAGAAAAGGATTACTGGACATACTGAAAGGAAAGTTTTTGGTGAGCGGGGATGCTCCCAAGAACTGGATGTTCCTATTGTTTGCCTCTTTCTTGGCGGCACTGATGATTTCCAGTAGTCACAATGCCGATAAAAAAGTGCTGGAGATTGCCGAGTTGAACGAAGAGGTGAGAAAACTCAAAAGTGAGTTTTTCGAGGCCCGTTCCAGCGTGCAACAATTGAAACTCGAATCGACCTTGCGGGAAGTGGTGGCCGAAAAAGGATTGGCGCCATCACAAAACCCACCCAAAAAAATCAAAGTTAAATCAGCGGAATAGTGGCCATTACGGAAAAAAATATCATGAACAGACTGTACCTCGTAGCCGGGGGACTTCTTGTTTTGGCCATTGCCGTAGTGGTAAAGTTGGTGGATATTCAAATGGTGCAAGGCGAAAAGTACAAGGAGCTCGCCCTGAGCAAGACCGAAAAGATGTTCACCATTGAGCCCAATCGCGGAAACCTTTATTCGGAAGATGGTAGTTTGCTGGCCGCATCGGTTCCCAAATATGAGATTCGATTTGATGCCCAGACGGTCTCCCAAGAAAATTTCGAGAACTACGTGGGGGCGCTTTCCGATTCGTTGGGCAATATGTTCAATAGGCCTTCCTCTTATTATCGTCAGTTGTTCCGTAAAGCACGTGCCAATGGCAACCGCTACAAATTAGTGGCCCGAAACATTGGCTATTTGGATTATGTGCGCATCAAACAGTTTCCTTTGTTCAACTTGGGTCCATACAAGGGTGGTTTTATTGAGACCCATCGTGTGGTACGTGAATATCCGTTGGGGAAAATGGCTGCCAGGAGTATCGGCTACGAGCGCGTAGATGAAAATGGGTACTATACCCGAGTTGGGTTGGACGGTGCCTTTGGGGAAACCTATTTGAGGGGCAAAGAAGGGAAGCGATTGAAGCAAAAAATAGCCAAGGGACAATGGAAGCCCGTAGGTCTGGACAATATAGTGGAGCCCAAGGATGGGCTCGATGTGGTGTCTACGATCGACATCAACATACAGGATATTGCCCACCACGAATTGCTAAAACAGCTAGAAAAGTATAAGGCCGACCACGGTTGTGTGGTGGTCATGGAAACGGAGACGGGTGAAATCAAGGCGATTTCCAACTTGGGACGTACTTCCGAAGGAAAATATTATGAAAAATTGAACTATGCCGTCGGGGAATCCCACGAGCCCGGTTCTACCTTTAAATTGATGTCCATGGTGGCCGCCTTGGAAGATAAGGTGGTCGATACGAGTACCGTAATTGATACGGAAAAGGGACGCTACCGTATTTATGATGGTGTAGTAAAGGATTCCAAATGGGGCGGATACGGAAAGATTTCTGTAGCAGAGGCCTTTGCTGTTTCTTCCAACACGGCTTTTGCCAAAATCATTCATGAAAATTACAAGGAGCAGCCCGAAAAATTCGTCAACCGCTTGATGAACATGGGCCTTCATAAAAAATTAGATCTTCCCATCATAGGCGAGGGCGACCCCGTCATTCGATATCCTGGAGATAAAGGATGGTCCGGAATCTCCTTAGGATGGATGTCGCATGGGTACGAGGTATCCCTTACTCCCATTCAGACCTTGGCCTTTTACAATGCCATTGCCAACGATGGTGCATATGTAAAGCCCCGATTGATACAGGAAGTACGGGAGGGAAACAAGGTGGTCAAGCGATTTGACCGAGAGGTGCTCAATCCCTCTATCTGTTCCAAGGAAACCGTAAAAAAAGCGCAACAACTTTTAAAGGATGTAGTGGAAAAGGATTATGGTACAGGCCATAAGCTATACTCCAAAAACTTTTCCATGGCTGGCAAAACCGGTACTACGCAAAAGAATTATGTGGAGAAGAACCCGGACAAGTTGGCCTACATCTCCTCCTTTGCCGGATATTTTCCTGCAGACAACCCTAAGTATTCCTGTATCGTGGTAATCCATGAGCCGGATAAGGAAGAGGGCTACTACGGAGCCGATGTATCGGGCCCCGTATTCAAGTCCATGGCACAAAAGATCCATGCCATTTCCCCCATGGTCGATGAGGTGGACAGCAAACTGATAGAGGACAAAAAGCTGGATGAAGCCTACAAACAATACTTTGCCCAAGTGCAGAAAAAGCACAGTACAGTCCCCAATCTTCGAGGAATGAGCGGAATGGATGCCGTTTCACTTTTGGAAAATTTGGGAATAGAAGTGGAGGTGCACGGTAATGGAAAGGTTAAAAATCAATCAGTGAATCAAGGGACCAGCATCAAACAGGTCAAAAAAATAGTATTGGAGCTTTCATGAAGTTATTGAAGGACATATTATATGGAGTAAGTCTCTCTGCAGTGAGCGGGGATACCAATGTGATGGTGAACGATGTGCATTTTGATTCCCGAAAGGTGGAGATGGATGATGTGTTCGTGGCCATACGTGGTACTGTGGCCGATGGTCATGACTTTATCCAAAAAGCCGTAGACTCAGGGGCTAGGGCCATCGTTTGTGAGGAACTGCCCGAGCTCATGGTGAACGGCGTCACCTATTTGCAGGTAGACAATTGCAACAGTGCCCTGGCCGTAATCGCTTCCAATTTTTACGGTAACCCATCCAAGAACCTGAAACTGGTCGGGGTAACAGGTACCAATGGAAAGACAACAGTGACCACACTCTTGTACAATTTGTTCAAGAAAGCTGGATTCAAGGTGGGATTGATCTCCACCATCAAAGTGTTGGTGGATGACAAGGAATACAAGGCTACCCACACCACTCCCGATGTGCTCACCATCAACAACTATCTATCCAAAATGAACGAGGTTGGAGTGGAGTTCTGTTTTATGGAAGTGAGCTCTCATGGAATCCATCAAAAAAGGGCCGAAGGATTGCATTTTGAAGGGGCCATTTTTACCAATTTGTCCCACGATCATTTGGATTACCATAAAACCTTTGCCGAGTATAGGGACACCAAGAAAAAGTTGTTCGATGGACTGTCCAAAAAGGCATTTGCCTTGGTCAATATCGATGATAAAAATGGTTTGGTGATGCTACAGAACACCAAGGCCAAAAAATATACCTACGCATTAAAATCCTTTGCCGATTACAGGGCCCAAATTTTGGAAAAGCAATTCAATGGTCAGTTGTTAAAGGTTGATGACAATGAGTTGTGGACCAAGTTGATAGGGGATTTCAATGCGTACAATTTACTGGCCATTTATGCCACTGCGGATATTTTGGGACTCGAAAAAATGGAGATCCTGAGATTGATGAGCGAGTTGGAGAATGTGGATGGCAGGTTTCAATATTACATATCAAAAGATAAAATAACGGCTATTGTTGATTATGCCCATACGCCGGATGCACTAAAAAATGTGTTGATAACCATCAATGCATTGAGGACTGGAAATGAAAACGTCATCACCGTAGTGGGGTGTGGTGGTGACCGTGACAAGTCTAAGCGTCCGGTTATGGGTCATATCGCATCAGAAATGAGCAATCACGCCATATTTACTTCGGACAACCCTCGGACCGAATCGCCCACAACCATCATCGAAGAGATGGAGGCGGGAGTGGAGGCCCAGAACGCTCGAAAAGTATTGTCCATTGAAAATAGAAGACAAGCGATAAAGACTGCCTGCAAATTGGCGGTGCCCAACGATATTATCCTAGTGGCGGGAAAAGGCCACGAAACCTATCAAGAGACCAATGGCGTCCGTGTAGAGTTTGACGATTTCAAAGAAGTAAAAGAAGCGCTGGAAAGCCTAAAAAAGTAATGTAGTCCATGCTATACTATTTGTTCGAATATCTAGAGAAACAATACCAGCTTCCCGGAGCGGGACTTTTTCAGTTCCTCACCTTCAGGGCGGCCATGTCCGTGTTGTTGTCCCTGTTGATAGCGATGGTCTACGGAAAGCGAATCATTGTTTTCCTTCAGAAAAAACAAATAGGCGAAAGCATTCGCGACCTTGGCTTGGAAGGGCAGCAACAAAAAGCGGGAACCCCTACCATGGGTGGGTTGATCATCATCATCTCGACCCTATTGCCCGTAATTCTTTTTGCTGATATTAAAAATATTTATGTCATCCTTTTGATCGTAACCACCATTTGGATGGGCATCATCGGGTTTATCGACGACTATATCAAAATCTTTAAAAAGGACAAACAGGGGCTGAAAGGAAGGTTTAAAGTGATGGGCCAAGTAGGTTTGGGACTGATTGTTGGGCTGACCCTCTATTTCCACCCAGAGGTAACCATCAAAGAGAAGGACACCACCACCATAACCAAGAGTTTTCAAGTAGAGCAGGTTTTTGGTAAGGAGACCAAAACACTCCGGACCAATGTCCCATTTTTCAAGAACAATGAGCTCGATTATGCCGATTTCATTTCATGGATGGGTGAAGGAGCGGAAGACTATGCGTGGCTCATTTTTATTCCCGTTGTGATTTTGATCGTGACAGCCGTATCCAACGGTGCAAATTTGACCGATGGCATCGACGGACTGGCAGCAGGTTCATCGGCAATTATAGTATTGACCCTTGGGATTTTTGCCTGGATATCTGGAAACATACTGTTCTCGGGCTATCTCGATATTTTCTACATCCCTCGCGTGGGGGAATTAGTGGTGTTCATTGCCGCCTTCGCTGGTGCCTTGGTGGGCTTTTTATGGTACAACACCTTTCCCGCACAAGTATTTATGGGAGATACGGGCAGCTTGACCATCGGGGGCGTCATTGCCGTAATCGCCATTATTGTTAGAAAGGAACTATTGATTCCCATTTTATGCGGAATCTTCTTTGCTGAGTCCTTATCCGTAATGCTACAGGTGGGGTATTTCAAACATACCAAGAAGAAGTACGGAGAAGGTAAGCGCATATTCTTGATGGCGCCATTGCACCATCATTATCAGAAAAAATCCTATCACGAGAGTAAAATAGTGACCCGTTTTTGGATTATCGGAATCATGCTGGCCATCATCAGTATCGTTACCCTTAAAATTCGATAACCATGGGTCGTTTGGTGATACTCGGAGGAGGAGAAAGTGGCGTTGGAACTGCCATTTTGGGAAAGCAAAAAGGATTTGAGGTCTTTGTTTCGGACAAAGGCGAAATCCAAGAAAAATATAAAGAAGTTCTTGAACATTTTGAGATTGAATGGGAATCTGGTGAGCATACCGAAGCCAAAATTTTAAATGCTGACCTGGTGATGAAAAGTCCAGGTATTCCTGATTCGGTGCCATTGGTAAAAGCCCTGGTCGAAAAAGGGGTGCCCGTGATTTCGGAAATTGAATTTGCATCGAAATATACGGATGCCTCTTTGATTGGAATCACAGGAAGTAACGGAAAAACCACCACTACCATGCTTACCTATCACCTTCTAAAAAATGGGGGGCTAAATGTGGGTATGGCAGGGAACATCGGTGACAGTTACGCCAAAATGGTGGCTGAAAAGGACTTTGACCACTATGTGTTGGAGATAAGCAGTTTTCAGTTGGACGGTATTGTAGATTTTAAACCGCATATCGCCATGATCACCAATATCACGCCCGACCATTTGGACCGATATGAGTACAAATTTGAGAACTATATCGCATCCAAATGTAGGATAGCCATGAATCAAGATGCCAACGATTACTTGATTTATGACGCAGATGATGAAGTGATTCGGGAAGCATTGAAAAAGCACCCTATTCAATCCAAATTGGTGCCCTTTTCGGTAAAACGGAAATTGGAAGAGGGAGCTTGGTTGGAAGACAAAACGATAAAAATAAAATTAGAACATAAAACCTTGGAAATGAGTGAAGATATTTTGGCCTTGGAAGGTCAGCACAACGTAAAAAACACTATGGCCGCAAGTATGGCTGCCATGTTGGTGAAGGTCAGAAAAGAGGCCATTCGCGACAGTATTCAATCGTTTCAGGGCGTACCCCATAGATTGGAAAAGGTGTTGAAGATCAATCATGTGGAATACATCAACGATTCAAAAGCCACTAACGTAAACGCTACGTATTATGCTTTGGACGGGATTAAAAAACCCATTGTTTGGATTGTGGGCGGAGTTGATAAAGGAAATGACTATGCGGAATTGATGCCTTTGGTGCGAGAAAAAGTTAAGGCCATTGTTTGCTTGGGTGCCGACAATTCCAAATTGATTGATGCTTTTGGGAATGTGATAGACCTCATGGTTGAGACCTATTCCATGCAAGAAGCCGTGAAAGTGGCCTATAAGATAGCGGAACGAGGGGATGCCGTATTGCTCTCGCCGGCATGTGCCAGTTTTGACCTGTTCAAAAACTATGAGGATAGGGGAGACCAATTTAAAAACGCCGTAAAAAATTTGTAGAACGTGTTCGCAATTTTCAAAAATCTGAAAGGTGATAAAGCCATTTGGGGCGTAGTGGCCCTCTTGGCACTTTTCTCATTTTTGCCCGTGTACAGCGCCAGTACCAATTTGGTCTATGTAAACGGGGATGGGACCACTTTTGGCCATTTGGTCAAGCATGCGGTGCTCCTGTTTTTGGGCTTCGGAATCATCTACGCCGTGCACAGGATACCTACGCATTATTTCAAAGGGCTGTCCATCATTGCCATGCCCATTGTCATCCTGTTGTTGATTTACACCTTAACTGTGGAAACCCGAATAGGTGGGGTAACGGCCAACCGATGGATCAAGATTCCTTTGGTTGGGGTCAATTTTCAGACTTCCACTTTGGCATCGGTAGTGTTGATGATTTGGATTGCGAGATATCTAACAAAAATCAAGGATGTCAAGATTACTTTTAAAGAAAGTATTTTGCCGCTTTGGCTCCCAGTTGCCTTGGTGGTGCTATTGATTCTTCCCGAAAACTTTTCAACCGCAGCCATCATTAGCCTAATGGTATTGGTGCTATGCTTTCTGGGAGGATACCCCCTAAAATATTTGCTTGCCATGGTGGCTACTGGAATCGTATTCGCAGGAATGTTCCTGTTTGTGCTGTTCAAGGCGCCAGAGGTATTGCCACAACGTGCTGGAACTTGGAAATCAAGGATTGAAACCTTTATCCATCCCGAGCAAGCGGATAAGGATGATCTGCACCAGTTGACCTTGGCCCAGATTGCTGTGGCCGAAGGTGGCGTAGTGGGCAAAGGAGCAGGAAAAAGCGTGATGAAGAACATGTTGTCCCAAAGTACATCGGATTTCATTTTTGCCATCATCATTGAAGAATATGGCTTATTGGGCGGGGGAGCTTTGCTTTTCTTTTATCTCTTATTGCTGTTTCGTATTGTGGTTGTGGCGCATTCGTCCAAAACGGTTTTTTCAAAATTGTTGGTGATAGGCGTAGGCTTGCCCATCGTGTTTCAGGCATTTATCAATATGGCGGTGGTGGTACAATTATTCCCGGTTACGGGTCAGCCGTTACCGTTGATCAGTATGGGCGGAACATCCATTTGGATGACCTGCATGGCCATTGGAATTGTATTGAGTGCCAGTAACAAAAAGGAAAATCTAGAGGAGCAATCCCATGGAATAGATGAAACAAACCCTTTAGAAGTATTAAGTGGACAGATATAGGTTTATACTTTCTGGAGGAGGAACGGGCGGACATATTTATCCGGCTGTGGCCATCGCAAACGAGTTGAAGCGGAGATATCCCGATGCTAAATTCTTGTTTGTTGGAGCCAAGGATAAAATGGAAATGGAAAAAGTACCGCAAGCTGGGTATGAAATCAAAGGCTTGTGGATAAGTGGATTACAACGGAAACTGACATTGAAGAATCTCATGTTTCCCTTTAAAGTGATAAGTAGTTTGTTGGAAGCACGCAACATTATTAAACAATTTAAACCCCATGTGGCCATTGGCACGGGTGGCTTTGCCAGCGGACCTTTGCTGCGAATGGCCCAAAGGGCTGGTGTTCCCTGCGTGTTGCAGGAACAAAATTCCTTTGCGGGCATCACCAACAAATTGTTGGCGGCAAGGGCTGAGAAGATTTGCGTGGCCTATGATGGGATGGAGCGATTTTTTCCAAAAGAAAAGATTGTGAAAACTGGAAATCCTATCCGCACGGATTTGGTTGCTGTCTCGAAAAATAAAGAAGAAGCACTTGATTTTTTTGGACTGAAAGGAGATAAAAAAACGGTATTGGTATTGGGTGGGAGCCTTGGAGCCCGCAGAATCAACCAATTGATAGAAAAGGAGGTCGATTTTTTTGCAAAGCAAAACCTCCGAGTGCTCTGGCAATGCGGCAAACTGTATTACGAAGCCTATAAAACGCATGATTCGGATACAGTAAAAGTTATGGCCTTTGTCAATCGAATGGATTTGGCCTACGCCGCTGCCGATGTAATCATCTCAAGAGCCGGTGCCGGTTCGGTTTCGGAACTCTGTTTGGTGGGCAAACCGGTGATTTTTATACCATCGCCCAATGTGGCAGAGGACCATCAAACACAAAACGCAAAGGCCTTGGTGTCCAAAGACGCCGCCATCATGCTTAAGGAGGATGAATTGGATGCCGAATTTGAAACCAATTTTTCAAACCTAATGGGCTCCGAAGCCCTCCAGGAAAAATTGGGAAAGAACATTAGAAAAATGGCTATGCCCAAGGCTACGGAACATATTGTGGATGAAATTGAAAAATTATTAAAGAAATAATGCAGGGAAACGATTTGCAAAATATGGATAAGTGTCACCTCGAGCGCAGTCGAGAGGTGCGGTTGTTCTTGAGTTTTGTTATTGGTTGTGCACGAACTGAGAGGAAGACTTTATGAGTTTGAAAGATATACATAGCGTTTATTTTATCGGAATTGGCGGCATTGGAATGTCCGCCTTGGCGCGCTATTTCAAATTTGTGGGTAAAGAGGTGGCAGGGTATGATCGCACCCCAACGCCCATTACCGATGACTTGATGGAGAAGGGTATTTCCGTGCATTTTGAGGATAATGTCGATTTGATTTCCGATACCTTCAAGCATCCGAATACTTTGGTGGTCTATACTCCTGCAGTTCCTTCAAAGCATTCCGAATTCCAGTTTTACAAAAACGGAGGTTTCAACTTTAAAAAGCGTTCGGAGGTGTTGGGCATCATCACCAAGGATTCCTTTTGTTTGGCTGTTGCTGGTACACACGGTAAAACCACTACGTCCAGTATTTTGGCCCATTTGCTGAAGGAGTGTGAATTGCCCATGACCGCATTTTTGGGCGGTATTTCTGAAGATTTCGATAGCAACTTTGTGTTGGATGGCACCGAATATTCGGTAGTGGAGGCTGATGAGTTCGATCGTTCCTTTTTACGATTAACACCAACGGTCGCCTGTGTCACATCCATGGATGCCGACCATTTGGATATCTACGGTACCAAGGAGGAGTTGGAGCATTCATTCCGTGAATTTGTGGAAAGAATCAAGCCGGGTGGAAAGCTCTTCGTACGCAAGGGACTTCCTTTGGAAGGAACCACTTTTGGCATAGAGGATGGTGCTGATTACTGCATAGAAAACATCAAAATTGAACATGGAGCCTACATATTTGATATCGTAACACCTTCCGAGGTTATCAAGGACGTAAAGTTCAACAAGCCGGGCAGACACAATCTGCTCAATGGATTAGCTGCTTTTGCGATGGCGGTGCAAACAGGTTGCCCACCTCACCGCCTTGCCAAAGCTTTGGAGACTTTCAAGGGGGTTCAGCGCAGGTTTTCATATCAAATCAAGGAAGAAGATTTTGTGTTTATCGATGACTATGCGCATCATCCAACGGAAATCAGTGCAGTGCACCAAGCGATTCGCGAAATGCACGCTGGGGAAAGGATAACGGTGATTTTTCAGCCCCATCTTTTTTCGCGCACACAAGATTTTGCAGATGATTTTGCGGCAAGTCTCTCCGATTTTGATGAAATCATCCTATTGGACATTTACCCGGCCCGAGAAGAACCTATTGAGGGTGTCACATCGCAATGGCTGTTGGATAAAATAGAAAACCCCAATAAAAAACTGATGTCGAAATCGGAATTATTGGAAGAGGTAAAGAACTGCAAAACAGGGGTTTTGGTTGTCCTTGGAGCAGGGGATATTGGAATGGAAGTGCCAAAAATCAAAAACATATTGGGTTATGCGCATTAATTGGGATTACATCAAACTCGCATTTTTGTCGGTTGCCGTAATTGCGCTTTACGGTTTTGCCGACCAAAGAAACGAACGCAGAACGGTGCAGGGTATGACCGTAAAATTTGTTGGTGAAAACAATTTGTATTTAACTGAAGATGCGGTTAATAAATTGTTAATACAAAAATACGGAGCCCTAGAGAATAGGCCCAAAGAACAGTTAGTTTTGAATAGCATAGAGGAGGTTATACTATCCAACGATATGGTCAAAAATGCCCAGGTCTATCTCACTGTAAACGGGGAACTTGTATCCAAGATTGTTCAGCGAAAGCCAATTGGAAGAATAGAAGGTGCCTCCAAATTTTATTTGGATGATGAGGGCAAACGCATGCCGTTGTCAAGATACCATTCAGCAAGGGTGCCCATCATTACAGGGAAAATCACAGGGAAAACCCTTGAGGACGCCTATGTGATTTTGGACTATATCAACAATGATGATTTTTTACGAAAAAATGTCATTGGGATACATATCGAGGATGAAAATAAATATCAGCTCAAGTTCCGCATGGAAAACTTTGTGGTGAATTTGGGCGGAGTGGACAATTTGAACAAAAAGTTCAAAAATTTTATGGCCTTTTATGCAAAGGCAGCCAAGGACAATTCCTTGGAGGATTATGCAACAGTGAGTTTGGAATTCAACAATCAAGTGGTTTGCACCAAAATTTAACGTATGGAACAAGGTAATTATTCAGTTGGGTTGGATATAGGAACTACCAAGATCGTGGCGATCATTGGTAGGGAAAATGAGTATGGGAAAATTGAGATTTTGGGCACCGGGCGGTCTAAAAGCTTGGGTGTTCACCGTGGTGTGGTCAACAATATCACACAGACCATTTCGTCCATACAGCAGGCAGTGGAACAGGCCGAGTTGAATTCTGGCCTAAAAATCGGCTCCGTTGTAGTTGGCATTGCAGGCCAGCACATCCGAAGCCTACACCACAGTGATTACATCACCCGTCCCAACTCGGAAGAAGTGATAGACAATGATGATTTGGACAAGCTTTGCAACCAAGTGTATAAATTGGTAATGCTTCCGGGTGAGGAAATCATTCATGTGCTGCCTCAGGAGTACAAAGTGGACGGTCAGTCCGAAATCAAGGAGCCCGTGGGAATGTACGGTGGTCGATTGGAGGCCAATTTTCATGTGGTTGTCGGACAAGTGTCCTCCATAAAAAATATTGGAAGGTGCATCAAAAGTGCTGGATTGGACTTGGGGAACATCACCTTGGAACCCTTGGCATCCGCAGATGCCGTATTGAGCCAAGAGGAGAAAGAAGCTGGTGTAGCCTTAATCGATATAGGTGGTGGAACCACGGATTTGGCCATTTTCAAGGACGGCATCATCCGTCATACCTCTGTTATTCCATTTGGAGGTAACGTCATCACAGAAGACATCAAAGAAGGCTGCTCCATTATTGAGAAGCAGGCCGAATTACTTAAAATAAAATTTGGTTCCGCCTGGCCCGGAGAGAACAAGGACAATGAAATCGTATCCATTCCGGGATTAAGAGGCCGTGAGCCCAAGGAAATCACCTTGAAAAACCTTTCGAAGATCATTCACGCCCGAGTGGTGGAAATCGTGGAGCAGGTTTATGTGGAAATCAAAAATTATGGCCACGAGGAACAAAAGAAAAAGTTGATTGCTGGTATTGTGCTGACCGGTGGGGGAAGCCAATTGAAACACTTGAAACAATTGGTGGAATACATAACTGGCATGGATACCAGAATTGGTTATCCAAACGAGCATCTAGCGGGAGATTCCGATGAAGAAGTGGCCAGTCCACTCTATGCAACGGCGGTCGGATTGTTGATGAACTCTTTGGAGGCCAAGAAGAAAAATAGAAAGGTGCAGCACCAAGAAGAAGAACTCAAGGAGGAAGAAGTATTGGTTGGCGAGGAAAACGAGATGGGAGCGAAAACCAACGCAGCTACCCATCCGGAGAGAAAATCCATTTTTGATAAATGGTCAGAAAAGTTGAAGGACTTTTTGGACAACGCAGAATAATAACCCCAATAGAGAAACACAACTGTCATGAGTAAGAACACTGAATTTGACAACATCGCTTTTGATTTGCCCAAGAACAAGAGCAACGTAATTAAAGTAATTGGAGTTGGTGGAGGTGGAAGCAATGCCATCAACCACATGTTCCAGGCCGGTATCAACGGAGTGGATTTTGTAATCTGTAACACCGATGCCCAAGCCTTGCAAAACAGTCCGGTGCCCAACAAAATCCAGCTAGGGGTATCCCTTACGGAAGGATTGGGTGCAGGGGCCAACCCAGAAATTGGGGAGCAGGCCGCTTTGGAAAGTATGGAAGATTTAAAGGCCATGTTGGAGCACAATACCAAAATGGCATTTATTACGGCCGGAATGGGCGGTGGAACCGGAACAGGTGCGGCTCCCGTAATAGCCAAGTTGGCCAAGGAAATGGATGTTCTTACTGTAGGGATTGTTACCATGCCGTTCCAGTTTGAAGGAGCCATGCGGAACAAGCAAGCACAGATGGGGATTGAAAAGCTTCGTGCCAATGTGGACTCCCTGATCGTCATCAACAACAACAAGCTTAGGGAAGTATACGGCAATCTTGGGTTTAAGGCAGGTTTCTCAAAAGCTGATGAAGTTTTGGCCACTGCAGCAAGGGGTATTGCAGAGGTAATTACGCATCACTACACCCAGAACATTGACCTTAGGGATGCCAAGACGGTACTGTCCAATAGTGGTACTGCCATTATGGGCTCCGCGACGGCGTCCGGTTCTGCAAGGGCAACGGAGGCCATCATGAAGGCTTTGGATTCGCCATTATTGAACGATAATAAGATCAACGGGGCCAAAAATGTGTTGCTATTGATTGTTTCCGGTTCGCAGGAAATCACCATCGATGAAATCGGTGAGATCAACGACCATATTCAAATAGAGGCAGGTCACGGAGCCAACATCATCATGGGGGTAGGAGAAGATGAAAGCCTTGGTGAAGCCATTGCAGTTACTGTTATTGCGACAGGATTCAATGTTGACCAGCAGGACAATATTGTAAATACAGAGTCCAAAAAGGTGTTTTATACCTTGGAAGACGAACAAATCGCGGAGCAAGACTTGACACCGGAATCTACCTCGGTGCAAGAAGTCCAAACGGAAAAAGTACCGGCTCCACAACCGGAGCCAACCCCTCAGCCAGAACCGAAAGTGGTGAAGCATACCTTGGATATGGATATGGAAATGGAAGAGGAGAAGGTAGCACCAAAAATACCATCAAAGGATCCCGATTTGATTCCGACCACGAGCTATATCAGAAACTTCAATGTGTTCTATGAGGAAGTAGTCGCAGATAAGGTGGAGGATGATTTTGTTATTATAGAGGCAAAGAATGTTATCAATAATTTTGATGTGATAGATGCCGAAGTGGTACCATCAAAGAGTAACGAAGACCAGTTTACGCTTAGCTTTGATATGCCTTTGAACAACGAAACCGAGGAGTCGGATGAAAAGGAACATACCGTAACCTTTAATCTGGATGATGATGGTTTAGGGGATGTAGAGGTAAACGACTACGTAGAGGTAAAACCTGTTTTGGAATACAAGAAAGAGGGCGAGACTAGATACGACCTCCAAGAGTATATGGAATTGGAGGAAAGGTTGACAGGTGCCAAATCCAAAGCGGAGACCCACGAGCCAAAATTAGTGGAGAACGAGCTGGTTTTTGAGAAGAAGACCGTGAAAGTGGAAGAGGGCGAAGGTTCTGGAAAAAACGAGGAAACCATGGATAGCCTTGACCCCATGAACAGTTCCATCAGCGATATCTTGAAGAACCGTGCCGATGAGCGCAGAAGAAAACTGAAAAATTTTAACTATAAGTTCCAAAACAACAGGAGCAGTATAGACGACATTGAAAAAGAGCCTGCTTACAAAAGGCAAGGAGTGGACCTGAATGATGTTCCAAAGGAACAGAAAGTCTCTAGGACCACTTTGGGAGAGGATAGTAACGATGATTTGCAATTGCGCTCCAACAACTCTTTTTTGCACGATAATGTTGATTAGTAGTGTTTAGATTAACATCCATTTTTTATGGAAAGCATAAACCCGAAGGTGACCATACTTTCGGGTTTATTTTTTATCTTCGCGCTCTAAATAAGAATACATGGGTTTGCAGGATAAGGTAATGACAGAAATGAAGGCCGCGATGAAGGCAAAGGATACTGTTGCCTTGGAAGCATTAAGAGCCATTAAGTCAGCAATTTTACTGGCCAAAACCGATAAAGGTGCTGGAGCGGAGTTGTCCGAAGAGGATGAGATAAAATTGGTTCAGAAATTGGTAAAGCAGCGGAAGGATAGTGCTGTAATTTACCAAGAGCAAGGTCGTGAGGATTTGGCAGAACCAGAATTGGCTCAGGTTGCCGTGATCGAGAAGTTTTTGCCAGAGCAACTTACCGAAGAAGAAATCGAAAAAGTGGTGGTACAGACCATCGATTCGGTCGGAGCATCGGGAATGCAGGATATGGGCAAGGTAATGGGAATTGTTTCCAAAGAATTGGCCGGGCAGGCTGACGGGAAGACCATTTCAGCCATTGTTAAGGCAAAATTGAGTTCATAGTTTAAAAAATATTGGCCCAGTAGTTCAACTGGATAGAATATCAGATTTCGGCTCTGAGGGTTGGGGGTTCGAATCCTCCCTGGGTCACCACAAAAAAAGCAAGCTTTAGTTTTAAGCTTGCTTTTTTGTTTTTGGAAGGTTTAGGCCACCTTGTCTATGTCCGTATCGGGCAGTATACTTTTCTGCATTTTTGCCAACAAACGGGGTCCATTGACGGGTTTTGTCAGTAAGTCGTTGGCGCCTAGTTCAAAAATCTTCTTGCGGGTTTTTGCGGTGTTGTCGGCTGTCAATACAATAATTGGAATTTCAGGCTCACAGGAAGCTTTTCCGCTTCTTATGATGGACGTGGTCTCAAAACCATCCATTTCGGGCATTTGCAGATCCATCAAAATAAAATCAAAGCTTTCTTTTGTGAGCAGTTCAAGTGCCTCTTTTCCATGGTTGGCAATGTACAGCTTCGCTTTTGGCCAACTCTTTTTAAAGAGCAGTTTAACCACTGTTTGGTTCATTTTGTTGTCCTCCACCAATAGCACACTACAGGCTTTTGGTTCCTCTGGACGGATACTTGTATTGGGTACAATGTCCAAAATCTCTTCATCTTCCTCAATTTCAAAATTCAGATTCAATTTACAGATGGTACCCTTAGGTTCATTGCTTGCAAATTCAACGGTTCCCTCCTGTAGATCAACATAGGTTTTTACGATATAAAGCCCTAGGCCCAATCCACTAAACTCCCGCTTGTCCATAAACGATTTCTTGGTGAACGATTCAAATACCGTACTCATTTTTTCCTTGGATATACCAATCCCCGTATCCTTGATTGTAAACTGAAGCGACGTCCGATTACCTTTCTTGTTACAATCAATGGCTATCTCCACACCGCCTACGTTGGTAAACTTAATGGCATTGTCCAATAAGTGATTTAGGATTTGGGTGAGCTTGGCCTTATCGCCTACGATTCGGGCTGGTAAACTCGCATCAACCACATCTGTAAAATCCAATCCTTTGGCAAGAGCTTTTTTTCGTTGTTGATTTAGTATTCTCTGCAAAGCAGGTTTTAGTTCAAAGGGTACCTCTTTGAGTTCTTGGTCTCCCTTTTCGATAACGGTAAAATCCAGAATGTCTTCAATATGCCCCAAAAGGTTCTTGGACGAGTTCAGAATCATTTTGCATTTTTCTTCAAGTTCCTTATCCTGTTTTTCCTCTTTGAGTGAAGAGGCTACCGCCATGATCAAGTTTAACGGCGTTCGCAATTCATGGCTGATATTGGATAAAAAGGACGATTTGATTTGGTTCATATCTTCCGCTCGTTGCAGTGCCAATAGTTGGTTTTGCTCATTTTGCATCCTGAGGTCCCTGATTCTATTGATCATGGAAATGGACAGAAATGCGATTTCCAATCCAATCCCAAATTTGGCTCCATTACTGGTAAGGAATGAATTTTCGATGGCATTGAAATTGTTCAGGATAAAAACGATAAACCCTATAAGCAGGAAGGAAATACCTATGATGAAATAAGGATCAATTTTTACTTTTTTGATTTTCAACACCACAATGGATACAATCATGTGGGCCAAAACCAAGATGCCCAATCCGTTGGCCAATGGATAACAGTACTCAAATGAGGGAGCAACGGCCAATAGGGTTAGTCCTACAATCAAAGAAAAGGCCAATACCTGGTTGGCGATGTGCAACACAGGGCTATTTTTTTTCAAATCGAGGTAGGAGCCACCATATTTGCCAAAAAAGAAAAGGGAAACAAAAGCCGTCAACAGTACGGCCCGATCGGACAGCCATCCTCCCTGTGGGGTAAAATATTGATGGAAAAAGCCATCTAACGAGAACTGCATCAATGCAATAAAAAGTACATAAAGCGGGTAATACAAAAAGGCCCGGTCCCTTAAGGCAAAAAAGAAGAATAGGTAAATGATGCAGGCGAGAATCAAAATCCCGTAAAAGAAACCGTAGAACACCTGCTCTTTGTAGGTGAGTTCAAAAAAGCTGCTCTCTTGGTATAGGTTCATGGGAAGCATGACCACTTCACCATCACTTTTTAGGTGTAAAAAAGCCTGTAACTTTTCATGGGGCTTTAGCCGTATGTCAAAAATTGATTTTCTATGCTGGACACTCTTTTTGGCAAACGGGATTTGATCACCGCTGCTTTGCTTCTTCACATTTCCGTTTTCATCCACCAAAAAAAGTTCAACCACATCTGTAATGGGTCTGGCAGTTTCCAAGTAATAATTGCCAAACTCCTCAGTTGGGTTGTCCAATGTGAATTGTAACCAATAATACTCATTGGAAAACCCGAGGTTTTCCTTTACACTGGTCAATGGAACAAAATCCGCTTCTTTATGTCCTTGGATTTCCTTAAAGTTATAAGCTTTTTCTCCTGCGAAAAACAGAGAGGTTTGGGAACGAAGGGAAATAATATCGGAATCGATTTTTTCTGGATGCAGTTGTGCATTGCAGACGATGGACCATAATAAAAACAGGACCGAAATACCGGCATAGGATGTGGGGGGAGTTATGCGGCGCATGAAGTAGGCTTTTTGGGTCCGCCATTGGGATAGCGAACATATTTCTTGTTTTGAACGCTGCCAATGCCCGGTTTATTTCATTTTATGCGTTTAACAGGCTTTTCTAGGGATATGGTGCGATGTAATGCCAAAATCTTCGATAAACGAACAAAGAATAAGCCCGATGCGACATAAACGATGTGCATCGGGCTTGCGTGGTTCCATATGTAATAGGTAGGTTTATAGCCCTAGAATCTTGGAAGCCTCTTTATAGTTGTTCAGATTTAACTCGTTTGCTTCTGACACATTTGCTGGTACTAGTACGTAACGGACAGTAAATGTTTCGGTATCTTCATAAACAAAAATACTATCGTTCGGATTGGTGGCTCTTAACAATACACCAGACACGCTTTCATTAGAGAATATAGAAAAGTAGAAATAGGTTTCAGCATCTGTAAATGGAAGAGGTACTATTTCATCGAATACGCCTTCTTGTCTAAATCTTAAATAAACCATCACCACACCACCAGTTGCTATAAATTCTTCCAAATCGATATCCTTTACATCGATTAACATGGTGCCAAAATTAGGAAGCGATCCTTCATCCCACTGAATTGTCTGCCAATCCGAAGCTATCACATTGGCATTCCCATCTTGTCCAGCAGGCCCTTGGGCCCCATCTTTGCCATCAATACCGTCAATACCGTCAATACCATCCTTTCCGTCTTCAGGGGAACAAGAGGTTAAGAGTACACTAAGGCCCATAATCGCATACAGACCCATTTTCAAAAAACTCAAAGTTGTTGTTGTTTTCATAATTTTTGATCTTTGTTAAGGTTCCATTTTGGACTTGGTTTCGGGTTTTCACAGTTAGTGTTTCTTTACCCTTCGTTGGCCAAAATCTTAGATGGAGGTTGTTTGTTTCGATGTCAAAGTTAGATGGAGATTTTATCCGATTTTGAACCAATTGACGGATGCCCCTTTTGAATTGACGGATGGGCCTTTTGGGTTGATCTGTGAAAAATGGAATAAGATTTATCCTACGAAATTTTAATGCTTCTGACCATTTTTAATCTCATTATTGGAATTACTTCATCCAAAAATTGAAGCATCGCTTCGCTTCAAATTGAATTATTCAGCACATCAACTGAAAGGAATGTATCTGGTTATGGACTAAAGGTGGAGTAGTGAGCTGATTCACTATACAAACCATCTAATAAAAAAGACTATGCGCTTAATTTTTAATACACTTTTTCTGTTAATCGGAACTTTTGGTTTTGCCCAAGCCGTGGATTATAACACCAAAGGGGGCTATGCCGTCGAAGGTTACGATGTCGTCTCCTATTTTCAAGGGCAACCGTTGGAAGGAAAAAAGGAGTTTACTACAACATACGACGGTACCAAATTCCAATTTGCGAGCAAAGCCCATTTGCAAAAGTTCCAGAGCGACCCAAAGGCCTATTTGCCACAATATGGGGGCTATTGTGCCTATGCTGTTGCCGTTAATGGTAAAAAGGTGAGTGTAGACCCACTTACGTATGAAATCAGGGAAGATAAACTCTATCTATTTTATAATAAAGGCAAAAACAACACCTTGGAATTTTGGCGCAACGAATCTCCGAACGAATTGGTTTCCAGGGCAGATAAAAACTGGGAGCGGATCAAGAATTGATTATTCTTTCTATCTTATACTCCAATTGATCAAAAAACGAATACAAAACCAATATCTAAACTATCATGTTCAAATCATCCTTGGAAACCTTGGAGCAGTTTAAGCAGGTGCTTTTAGAGTTGCCGGCCGACTGTTATTCCCAATCCTGCGAAACCTTGTCCAATGCTTCCATAGGGCAGCATACCCGACATGTAATCGAACTTTACCTCTGTTTGATACATGGATACGACCTTTCCGAGATTTCATACGACCGTAGGGAGCGTAACCTTCAAATTGAACAGGATTTGAATTATGCCCTGGAACGCATTTCCTACATTCAAGGGCATTTGGTAAAACCGAACAAGTCAATTCGGATCAGCTATGAACTGGGTGGTGAAGAAAGTAATCTGGAGTCCAATTATTTTAGGGAGGTGATGTACAATTTGGAGCACACCATACATCACCAAGCCTTGATCAAGGTTGGGATTCGGCATTTTTCCGCCCAACAGCTACCAGACTCCTTTGGAGTAGCGCCATCTACCATGCAATACAGAAAGGAATGTGCACAGTAAGCTTTATTTCGCAAGGTGAAAATTATTGGATTACCTCCAACAGGGACGAACATATATCTCGCCCCTCTGCCCATAAGCCAAACGAAGAGCGGATAGGTAAGGTTAAAGTACTTTTTCCCAAAGACCCCAAGGCGGGAGGTACCTGGTTCGCACTGAAGGAAGATGGCGCCGTAGCCGTGCTGCTCAACGGGGCCTTCGTAAATCACGCATCAAACGGAAAGTATGCCAAGAGTAGGGGATTGGTGCTGTTGGATATCATAGCATCAGAAGAGCCCTTTGTGTTCTTGCAAGAGATGGATCTATATCGAATCGAGCCCTTTACCTTGGTGCTTTTTCATAAGAAACTATTGGAATTCAGATGGGATGGTCACCAGAAATATTTTAAGCCCTTGGATCCCCAAGAGAATCATATTTGGTCATCCGCAACTTTATATCATGATGATGTCATTGCACACCGAAAACAGTTGTTTGAGAAGTTCATGGCGGATACGAATGCTGTTTCGTTTGAAAAGATATTGGATTTCCATTCCAATAACCAATACGATTTTGAAAATGGGTTTATCATTGATCGGGAAACCGGATTAAAAACCTTTAGTGTCACCCAAGTGGTTTTGGATAGTGACGGAACCACAATGAGACATTTGGATTTACGGAACGATAGGTCTTTTCAAGTGCCTTTTACATCCAACCAACTTACGCTCTAAAAGCCATGGATTTTTTCAAACTGACATGGCATCGTATCACTCATTGGGAATATTGGCCCTTTTGGTTGATCTACTATCCCATGTTTCCTGTGTGGCTTTACTATTCCTTCAAAGCGAGATCAATATTCTTTTTTAACGCCGCCAATCCGGGTATGAAGAATGGTGGCATGGCGATGATTTCCAAAATGGACATCTATCAAATGATCCCTCCACAGTTCATCCCCAAAACCTTGTTCGTGGATAAAAATGCCGCTGCTGACGAGACCTTGGAACGCATAGGGGACCAAGGCATTGATTTCCCATTTATTGCCAAGCCGGATATTGGGATGAAGGCCTTTGGTGTAGAGAAGATTCATCATAAAGATGAATTTGCGCAGTATGTGGAATGGAGCCCTTCCCATTTTTTGGTGCAGGAACTGATTCCGTATCAAAAAGAAGTGGGCGTTTTTTATGTGCGCAGGCCCGGGGAACCATCAGGTACGGTTACCGGAGTGGTGGCCAAGGAGTTTCTTTCCATCACTGGCGATGGCCATAGCAGTATGTTGGAACTTATTAAGAAGAACCCGCGCAGTCATCTACAATTAAAAGTATTGCAAAAGAAATACGGTAACCAGTTGGAAGAAGTGCTGAAAGACGGGGAAACATTTGTTTTAGTCCCCTACGGAAGCCATACCCGCGGGGCCAAGTTTATGGATATCAGCCATCGCATCAATAAAGATTTGGAGGAAACCATCGATGCCATCTGCTCTCAAATGAACGGGTTTTACTATGGACGGTTGGATGTGCTGTGCAACTCCTTTGAAGATTTGTGTCAAGGTCGCAACTTTAGCATTATCGAAGTGAACGGGGCAGGAGGGGAAGCGACCCATATTTACGATCCCAAGCATTCCTTATGGTGGGCATGGAGAGAAGTGGCACGCCACTGGGGCATGTTATGTGAAATCAGCATTCTCAACAACCAAAAAGGACATGCTTACCTGAGTTTTCGTGATGGCAGGTCTATGCTGAAGCAAAACGGAGCCTTGCAGTCCCGTTTAAAATTCCATTGAAACCTATTACGCCTTCTGTTCCGCCAATTCCAATTTACGCTTGATCGCATTCATGATAATGGGTGCGTGGATACGGGAGTTCTCGATAAACCATTTATGGGTTTCCATTCCGCCACAGATGACGCCTGCCAAAAATAGGCCCTCGACATTGGTTTCCATGGTTTCCGGGTCATAGTTGGGCAATCGTTTCGCGTCGTCGGATAATGCAATCCCCAGTTTTTCCAAAAAGGCAAAATTGGGACGATACCCGGTAAGTGCCAGTACAAAATCGTTCTCCAAAACAACTTCACCGTCTGGGGTTTCGATGATAATCTCGTTGGACCTGATTTCCTTGACCGTCGAATTGTAATACGCCTTGATACTGCCTTCCTCAATACGGTTGATGATGTCGGGGCGTACCCAATATTTTACCCTTGGGCCTACCTCCGGGCCACGGATGATCAAGGTGACCTCGGCACCTTTGCGCCAACACTCCAATGCCGCGTCTATCGCCGAGTTACTGGCCCCAATAACAGCCAGTTTTTGACTGGCATAAAAATGGGGGTCGTTGTAATAATGCGATACCTTGGGCAAATCCTCCCCGGGGACATTGATGGTGTTGGGCAAATCGTAAAAGCCAGTGGCGAGTACTACATTTTTCGCAACATATTCACCCTTATCAGTTTTTACCAAAAAGGAATCTTCCTGTTTTTCGGTATCCAGCACTTTTTCAAATAGATGAATGTTGAGTTGGTTGGACGTCACAATCCTACGGTAGTATTCCAAAGCTTCATTGCGTTTGGGTTTGGCCTCCTTACTGATAAAGGGTATATTATCGATTTCCAACTTCTCCGAGGAAGAGAAAAACTGCATGTTCACCGGATAATTGAACAATGAATTCACTATGGTCCCTTTTTCAATGATGATATAGGAAATCCCTTGTTTTTTCGCTTCCAATCCGCACGCAATCCCAATGGGACCGCCTCCAATAATGACAACATCAAACTCCTGCATTAGGCAATTTTTTCCTTTAATTCTTTAATGGTAGCCGTTGGGTCTTCACTTTTGAACACAAAACTGCCCGCTACCAGCACATCTGCTCCATGGTCCACCAGTTTTTTGGCGTTTTCTGCATTTACCCCTCCATCGATCTCGATTAAGGTTTTCGCATTCTTGCGGTTGATGAGTTCTTTCAGGTCGGCTACTTTTTGATAGGTGTTCTCGATAAAGGATTGTCCGCCAAATCCAGGGTTTACGCTCATCACAAGAACAATATCAATATCCTGAATGGTATCTTCCAACAAATTCACCGAAGTGTGCGGGTTAATGGCCACACCAGCTTTCATCCCCTCGGCCTTAATGGCTTGCAATGTTCTATGCAAATGTGGACATGCTTCGTAGTGGACGGTAAGGTGGTCTATCCCCAAATCACCAAAAGTTTTGATGTACCTATCTGGGTCAACAATCATTAAATGGGTGTCCAACGGTTTTTTGGCATGCTTGGCAATGGCTTCTATCACAGGCATTCCAAAGGAAATATTGGGTACGAATACCCCGTCCATGATATCCAAATGGAACCAATCGGCATCACTTTGATTTACCATTTCTATTTCCTGTTGAAGATTGGCAAAGTCGGATGCCAGTAGCGAAGGGGCAATCATTGATTTGTTCATGTTACAAAGTTAGCCAATTAGGGCCATCTTTAAACGAAAAAAACTCCGGTAATCAGCCGGAGTTTATTCATCAATCAAAAAACGAACAGTCATGATAAACTGTTATATCCTACTAAATTACAACTTTCCTGCCAAAAATCAAATTTAAGGATAGTTTAACTGTAATTATTCGTGTGTTTTTTACCCTTTATCCTAAATAAGTCTTTAAAATCTTACTTCTGGAGGTGTGTTTCAATCTTCGGATAGCTTTTTCCTTAATCTGGCGAACACGCTCCCTGGTCAGGTCAAAAGTTTCCCCAATTTCTTCCAAGGTCATGGAATGTTGTCCGGCCAAACCAAAGTAAAGTCGGATAACATCGGCTTCACGAGGAGTCAAGGTTTCCAATGCACGCTCGATTTCTGTACGAAGGGAGTCGTGCAAAAGTTCCTTGTCTGGGTTAGGGGATTCCCCACTGCGCAGTACATCATATAGGTTGGAATCTTCACCATCGATCAAAGGTGCATCCATGGATACGTGGCGACCCGAGTTTTTCAAGGATTGCTTCACATCTTCCACGGTCATGTCCAATTCTTTGGCAATTTCCTCTGCGGAAGGTGGACGCTCGTGCGCTTGCTCCAAGAAAGCAAAGGTTTTGTTGATCTTGTTGATGGAACCGATTTTGTTCAACGGCAAACGAACAATACGGGACTGCTCCGCCAAGGCCTGAAGAATGGATTGACGAATCCACCAAACAGCGTAAGAAATAAATTTAAATCCACGGGTTTCATCAAAACGCTGGGCTGCTTTAATAAGGCCCAAGTTTCCTTCATTGATCAAATCCGGAAGTGTCAACCCTTGATTTTGGTATTGTTTTGCTACAGAAACCACGAACCTAAGGTTGGCTTTGGTCAATTTTTCCAGGGCAACCTGGTCTCCCGCTTTAATGCGCTGTGCCAATTCCACTTCCTCATCGGCGGTAATCAAATCCACTTTTCCAATCTCCTGCAAATACTTGTCCAACGACGCGGTTTCCCTATTGGTAACCTGTTTTGTAATCTTTAACTGTCTCATCTAATTATCCCTTCAAATTTTGTTTTGTGAACCGGAGCTCAATAGGTTATACGTTCATCAAACGGAAAAAGTTACATTTTAGTTACATTTTTTTAAAAAAACCTCATTTCTAGCTATTGAGATCGACCACTTCTCGACTGCGCTCGAAGTGACAATGTAAGACCCTGACTCTATTAAAAAACAAAACCCCGAGGAATTTCCCCGGGGTTGTTTCTATATCTAGAAAGGTTGATAGTTAATCCCTTCTCGGCTTTCTATCGCGGTTGCCACCTCTGCGGTCGCCACCACCTCTACGGTCACCGCCTCTGCGATCACCATCTCTATCGTTTCTTGGTGCGCGCTCTTTGTAGCCTTCAGGTTTTGGCAACAAGGCTTTCCTTGATACCTTTTCCTTTTTGGTTCTTGGGTCCAGCCCGAAGTATTTCACATCGAACACATCACCCATGTTCACCACATCGGATACATTTTCAGTACGTTCCCATGCCAATTCGGATACATGGAGCAGAACTTCATTGCCAGGTGCTTCGGTGTATTCCACCACAGCTCCAAAGTCAAGCATTTTGATGACTTTTACTTCGTAAACGCTACCTACTTCCGGTTTGAACATCAAAGCATCGATTTTGGCCAATACCTTGTCGATACCATCTTGATCTGTACCCAAGATTTCCACGATACCTTCTTCGGTATCAGGATCTTCATTGATCACAATAGTGGTCTTGGTTGTTTTCTGAAGTTCTTGGATGACTTCACCACCTTTACCGATCAAGGCTCCGATGTATTCACCTGGGATTACTCTGGTCACTATTTTAGGTGCGTAGGATTTCACCTCTGGTCTTGGCTCGGCAATGGTTTCTACCAATTTGTCCAAAATGTGCATTCTGCCATCTCTGGCCTGCATCAAGGCTTTTACCAAGATTTCGTAGGAAAGCCCTTTTACTTTGATGTCCATTTGACAGGCTGTGATACCGTCTGCAGTACCGGTTACCTTAAAGTCCATATCGCCCAAGTGATCCTCGTCACCCAAGATATCGGATAGAACCGCATATTTACCAGTTTCGGTATCGGTAATCAATCCCATGGCAATTCCGGAAACTGGTTTTTTCAGTTGAATACCAGCATCCATCAATGCCATGGTACCGGAACATACAGTGGCCATGGAAGAGGAACCGTTGGATTCCAATACTTCGGACACCACACGAACGGTGTATGGGCAATCCGCAGGAATCATGCCTTTTAAGGCACGTTGCGCCAGGTTACCGTGACCTACTTCTCTACGTGAAGTACCTCGAATGGGTCTTGCTTCACCAGTGGAGAAAGGAGGGAAGTTGTAGTGCAAATAGAATGTTTCTTCACCTTCATAGGATGGCATATCTATTTGGTTCGCTTCTCTTGAGGTACCTAAAGTGACCGTAGCCAATGCTTGGGTCTCGCCACGGGTAAAGATGGCAGAACCATGTACCGATGGCAAATAATCGATTTCGCACCAGATGGGACGGATATCGGTAGTTTTACGGCCATCCAAACGAAGTCCTTCCTCTAGGGTAAGGTTTCTAACGGCTTCTTTTTCGGCTTTATGGTAATATTTGGAAACCAAATCACCAATCTCTTCCAATTCTTCCTCGGAAAAGGAGGCTTTGATTTCTTCCTTGATCGCAGCAAAGGCTTCGCTACGTTCTTTTTTAGATGAACCTGCCTTGGCTACTTCGTAAACTTTGTCGTAAGCCATGTCGTGGATTTTCTTTTCCAGATCGGCATCTTCGGTTTCAGGTTCGTACTCACGAACTTCTTTCTTGCCAAAAGCTTCAGCCAATTTTACTTGGGCGGCACATTGTACTTTGATAGCTTCGTGGGCAAATTTGATGGCTTCTACCATCTCCTCTTCGGAAATCTCACTCATTTCACCTTCTACCATCATCACAGAATCTGCAGATGCACCGATCATCATATCGATGTCCGATTCTTCAAGTTGGGCTCTGGTTGGGTTGATAATGAGCTCGCCATTGACTCTACCTACGCGTACCTCAGAAATAGGGCACTCGAACGGAAGGTCCGATAGTTGGATGGCTGCGGAAGCGGCCAATCCAGCCATTGCATCAGGCATCACTTCTTCGTCGTGCGACATGAGTTGGATCATCACCTGTGTTTCGGAATGGTAATCCTTGGGGAACAAAGGTCTCAATACCCTATCCACCAAACGCATGGTCAATACTTCACCATCGCTCGGTCTGGCCTCTCTTTTGAAGAAACCACCTGGGTAACGTCCTGCCGCAGCAAATTTTTCACGATAATCAACGGTAAGTGGCAAAAAGTCCACATCCGAAGCTTTGTAATTGGAGACAACGGTGCATAACAACATACACTTGCCTGATTGGACAACAACAGAACCGTGGGCCTGTTTTGCCAGTTTTCCGGTTTCGATAGAAATCTCTCTACCGTCGCCAAGGTCTATGACCTCTCTGAATGTCTTTGGAATCATAAAAATAATCTTACCCTGCCTTATGGCGGGGTCGTTAAACATTTGGTCTACCGCCATCCGGGCGGTCGGGTTGTGTTGTTGTTGTGTGTGCCTTGGAGGCACTTGACCAATGAAAAACTATTTGTAGCTTTTTGTGTTTGCCCGGTTGCCCGGGACTTTTGGGTGATCGGAACACGTCCAATCAAAACAAAGGGGAAGCCAAAGCCTCCCCGATTGTTTTATTTTCTAATATTCAATTCCTTGATCAAGGAACGATATTTTTCAATGTCTTTTTTCTTTAGGTAATCCAAAAGACTACGTCTTTTACCTACCAATGCCACCAAAGAACGCTCGGTGTTGTAATCCTTGTGGTTCCTTTTAAGGTGACCTGTCAAATGGTTGATACGGTGCGTGAACAATGCAATTTGTCCTTCCGTAGAACCGGTATTGCTCTCAGAGCCGCCGTATTTCTTGAAAATTTCGGCTTTTACTTCTTTTGTTAAATACATTCCAATATTTTTTTAAATGATTTTTATGTATTGATTGTCAGTTCCTTTGCGGTGCTCAGGTTGAGCAATCAGCCTGCAAAGATAAACTCTTTTTCCTAATCTACGAATTTTAATGGGAAATTAAACCTTTTCCCAAAGTTTCTATCCAAGAAGCAAACCTATAAATTCAATCAGTATGAAAAAGAGACTAAAATCAATCCATTTAACTGGAATCGCTTCTTTGCTTACGGGTACCTTATTATTGATGTTTGTATCCTGCAGCAAAGATTCCTCAAATGAGGAGGAACTCACCACGGCGGAGGTCATGTCGGCCACAGAGCTACAATTTAGTGACGAAACGGATATGATCACCGAAGAAATTATGAGCATTGCCGAAGATGTATACGCCACGGAAGAGATTGCTGCCACTTCAAAAGGGAATTATAGTTCGGATTATCTGCCGGATTGCGTTACCGTATCGGTTGTTTTGAACCAAGGTATGAGAGAGGTTACCCTAGATTTTGGGGAAGGATGTGAGCTGCCCACCGGAAATTTGGTCAGTGGAAAGGTGAACCTTAGCTATGTCTTGGATTTGGAAGCTGCTTCCAATAGGGTGGAACTGACCCTGGAGGATTTTACGTTTAACGATGTTTTGGTAGAAGGTGATGCCACTATTGTGAGGGTGCGAAGCAATGAAAGCGGAAATCCACAGGGAACGGCCAACGCTACTTTTGTGGCCACATGGCCCAATGGGGATACAGCTTCTTTTACAGGTACCCGGACCCGGGAATGGATTGAAGGATTCGGTACAGGGTTTTGGGGCGATAATGTGTTCCTGATCACTGGAAAGCGCACCTATATCAGTAGGGCAGGGAATGAATTTGTAAAAGAAGTGATTACTCCCTTGCGACGGGAACTGTCTTGTCGATTTATTGTAAGTGGCGTTTTGGATATTTCTCGTTTGGGGAATACCGCGCGTCTCGATTTTGGTGATGGTAGTTGCGATGCCAAAGGTACGCTTACTAATGCTGATGGCACCGAAGAGGAAGTGTATCTACGACGGTTTAGGAAATAATTCTCAAGTAAAAGGTACTCGACTGCCTGCCCGTCCGGCCGGCGGCGCTCGAACCGACAGTAAATGAAAAAGCCCCGATTTCGGGGCTTTTATTATTCTCTTATGGGTTGATTCGTGATCAAATCTATGTACAGATTGATTTTTTTCTTCAAATCGCGTCGATGTGTGATAAAATCCAAGAAACCATGTTCTTTCAAAAATTCCGCAGTTTGGAAACCTTCGGGAAGGTCTTTTCCTGTGGTGTCTTTTACCACTCTGGGCCCTGCAAAGCCTATCAAGGCACCTGGTTCGGCAATGTTGATGTCACCAAGCATGGCGTAGGACGCCGTGGTTCCCCCCGTTGTAGGGTCGGTGCACAAAGAAATATATGGAATCTTGGCTTCGGCCAATTGTGCCAGCTTTGCAGAGGTCTTGGCCAACTGCATCAAGGATAGGGCAGCTTCCATCATACGGGCGCCTCCTGATTTGGAAATCATTACAAAAGGAATCTTTTTCCTCTTCGCCACATCTATGGCCCTTGATATTTTTTCGCCGACAACGCTACCCATGGAGCCACCAATAAAGGCGAAGTCCATACAGGCGACCACAATATCCTTTCCTTGGGATTTGCCTACTGCTGTCCTTACGGCATCTTTGAGGCCCGTTTTTTTCTGGGCGGCCTGCAAACGGTCCGAGTATTTTTTGGTATCCACAAACTTCAAGGGGTCCTTGGAAGTCATTTTGGTATCCAGCTCACGGAACTTGTTATCGTCAAAAAGAATCTCAAAGTATTCTTTACTGCCTATTCGAACATGGTAATCATCCTCTGGACTTACATAAAAGTTTTTGGCCAAATCTTCGGCCTCCACAATCTTACCGGTAGGGGATTTGTACCACAGCCCTTTTGGGGTGTCTTTCTTCTCCTCCGTAGCGGTCTGTATTCCTTTTTCCTTTCTTTTAAACCAAGACGACATGCAATCAATATTTAATTAAACAAAGGATTATAGGGTGTTCACGTTGTTCAAATCTTCAAAAGCCTTTTTTAAGCGGGCAATAAAGGTTTTTTCACCTTCACGAAGCCAAACACGTGGGTCGTAGTACTTTTTGTTGGGTTGGTCTTCACCCTCTGGGTTTCCAATTTGGGCTTGTAGGTAATCTGCTTTTCCTTGGATATAGTCCCGAACACCTTCCAAAAATGCGTATTGTAGATCGGTGTCGATATTCATTTTGATGACCCCATAACCAATGGCTTCGCGGATTTCCTCCACTGTGGAACCGGAACCTCCGTGGAATACAAAGTCGATATGATTGTGCTCTACTCCGTACTTTTCTGTAATGAACTCTTGGGAGTTTTTCAAGATTTTTGGTGTCAATTTTACGTTTCCAGGTTTGTATACCCCGTGAACGTTACCAAATGCAGCTGCTATGGTAAATCTATGGCTTACTTTGGAAAGTTCCTCATAAGCGTAGGCTACTTCTTCGGGCTGGGTGTATAATTTGGAATCGTCCACATCCGTATTATCCACGCCATCTTCTTCTCCTCCAGTGATTCCCAATTCAATCTCCAAAGTCATATCCATTTTGCTCATGCGCTCAAGATACTTTTTGCAGATTTCAATATTTTCCTCGAGCGGTTCTTCGGAAAGGTCGATCATATGCGAACTGAACAAGGATTTTCCAGTTTCTTTATAATGTTGCTCGCTAGCGTCCAAAAGCCCATCGATCCAAGGCAACAGTTTCTTGGCACAGTGGTCGGTATGAAGAATCACGGTAGCTCCATAAGCCTTGGCCAATTGGTGTACATGTTTTGCTCCTGCAACGGCTCCCAAAATGGCAGCTTGTTGGTTTTCGTTGGAAAGTCCTTTACCAGCATTGAATTGGGCCCCTCCATTGGAAAATTGAATGATTACGGGAGAGTTTAGTGTGGCAGCGGTTTCCATGACGGCATTGATACTGTCCGATCCGATCACATTAACGGCCGGAAGTGCATATCCGTTGGCTTTGGCATGGTTGAAAATTGCTTGTACTTCATCCCCGGTAGCAACGCCGGGCTTTATATTGTGGGACATAGTTTAAATTGGTTTCGAATTAAATAGGAAACAAAAGTAATAAAATATTTGCTCTAGAAGGGATAATTGATCCCGATGTTAAAGACCGCTCTTTTAAAGTTGTACCCATCGAACCAACGATCCGAACCCTCTCTGGCGGGATTGTAGGTTTTGAATCCTACATCCAACCTGAATACAAAATAGGTAAAGTCGTACCGCAAGCCCAATCCCGTACCCAGTGCAATATCGGCCAATGAGGAGAATCCGCTGAAAATGGCTTCTGGGTTGTTCTCGTTATCGAATACGTTCCAAATATTCCCAGCATCGGCAAAAAGGGCACCTTTTACGTCTCCGGCAATGGGGAATCGATATTCCAGATTTAAGGCAAGTTTTAGGTTGGCTTCGTTAAAGTCGTTGATGTTGTTGGTTCTACCCGGGCCCAATTCGTAGGCATTCCATGCACGGTTGTCGTTGGAGCCACCGGCAAAGTAACTTCGTACAAAGGGAATATTGTCTGCATTGCCGTAGGGAATCGCAATTCCGGAGAAACTTCGAAAAGCGATGACCTGACCGCCTCCAATGCTCCAATGGCGAATGTAATCGAATTCTGTTTTTACATATTGGGAAAAGGGTACACCGAAAACAAGGTTTTGGCCTTGGTCGTTTTGGTTGTAGGGAATCACATTGGTGAGCAGGGAAAGCATAGCGCCCGCACTTTCCAGTTTGATGCGATATTGGTAAAAATCCAAATCGTTGATTCCGGATTTGCTGTTTTTGGTATGGGTAAAGTTACTGGCAAAAATGAGGTTGTTTTCCGTTAGTCGTCTACGTCTTTCGGCAATGCTGTTCACTTGCTCAAAATCGTCGTTGCTCACTGGGATTTCACCCTCCAGCACACGACGCACAAAATCATTGGCACCTCTTGGAATGTTCAATCGGGGATCCTCGCCCTCTTCATCCACGGGATTGAACAAATCCGCATACTTAGGGTCGTCCTGAAAGGCATCGGCGATGTCGTCCAAATTGGAAAATGTATTCCGGTAGACGTTGAAAAAATTGTTTGGGTTCACATTGCGCACAAACTCAACGTTTATCAATTCTATATTGTTCTTTAATCGTTCTGTGGGAGACCAGTTGAACGACAAGACGGAGTTAAGGGACTGTTTGTCCAGACCAATGTTCTTTTGAAAATTGGTACCGGCCGATAGTCGGCTCTGTGGCAGCATGTAGTATGGAATAATCCTCTCGGTGTTGAAGGGCAGCCAGATCCTTGGGAATGTAATATTGATGTCACCACCAAGTTCGGAGGTAAAGGTTTCGTTGGACAAGGATGCGTCGCTCAAAAGACCAATGGAACCGCGAGCGGAGACATTCAAGGTTTCCGCACCGCCAAATACATTTCTGGTAATTACACCGGCGCTAAATGCAGTTCCCACCCTTTGAATGTTCGAATGGGTTACGTCAAAATTGAGGTTTAACGAGTATTTGGGTTTGGCAGCTAGGTAAATATTCGATTCCAAATGGGTGTGTGTGGAATCGGGTATAAACTCAACGTTCGGATACTTAAAGGTATTGAGGTTCGTAATCTGCCTGTAGGTACGAATACGGTCCAAATCCCTGTAGATACTATCTTTTTCAAAGAAAACGGCATCGGTAAGTGCTTTTGGCCTGTACTTTAATTTTCCTTTATAGTAAATGTTGTAATTCTCGTACTCCACTTTTTGCAAGGTGTCCGTGCCGCCACCAATATCGTAATCCGCATAAATGTTGATTTCTTTATGTCGTGCCACTTTATAGGGCATGCTGGTGTCGGTGCTGTCGTTGGTACTTCGAAATTTTTTGATGTTCAACTGTACATCCATCAATTGGTCGTCCGCAGCGAGGGTGGTATCCCGTAAAATATTGTAGTTGATGGAGCTTTCCTGAAAATTGTAGACTCCCGAATTCCGGAAAAGATTGGTCAACCGCTCCCGTTCCAAGGTGAATTTTTCCAAATCAAATTGTTCTCCCTGTTTCACAAGGCTACTACGCTCGGCATTTTTATAAATGGAATCCAACTCGGGCGAGGTGATGTTTTTTTGAATGGTGTCCACTATATAGGGCTTGTTCAGTGTCACACGATACTCGATTTGTGCCTTTCTACTGTTTTTTCCGGGGATGATTTCGTATTCCCCTGAGTTGTTGAAGTATCCCTTGGTATTGTAGTACGCCTCTAACTTACTGACAGATTTGTTTGTTTTTGAAGTGTCGATAATCGCCGGAGGTTCCCCGATACGTTTGAGAAATTCGCTCGCGCCCTTTACCATGAAGGATTCCCTCAGGCGGTTTACCTGCTTTTCGGAGAGCAGATTGTTCAGGCGTTTTTCCCTTTTTTCTTTTCGGTTCAGCCAATCTTCAAAGGAAGAGTCGGGATTTTCTTTGGCAAGGTTATAGAGGTTCAGCTTTAAAGGGTACCCCAGTACGCTGCTGTTGGGTTTTTGGGTGATAAGACCTTTTATTTCGCTGCTGGTCACTTTTTCGTCATCGACCAGAATGGTGTTTTTGGTGAGCAATAGTTCATCCTCCCCAACCTTTTTTAAGGTATTGCAACCCAAAATGCTTAGCAAAAGCAACAATAATCCTATTTTTGCCCAGTTGCACGATACACCAAAACCACTCATAGACGCCAAAAATACACGATTTAGATGGTTACAAAAAACCAAATTAAACTAGTTGTAAGCTTGAAGCAAAAAAAGTACCGATCTCAACACGGTCTTTTTGTAGTGGAAGGCGAAAAGGTGGTTCGGGAACTGATGGAGGCCACTGTAAAGCCCTTTGCGCTCTTTGTTGACGATTCAACCCTTTTGAAAAAGTTTGAAGATGCGGAGTTGGTTTCGCCCCAAGTGTTGAAACAAATGAGCAGTTTGACCCATCCCAGCGGTATTTTGGGTGTTTTTCACATGATGGAGCTCAGGGATAAAACCAAAGCGGATTGGACTGTGGTGTTGGACGCGGTTAGAGACCCGGGGAATTTGGGCACTATCATCCGATTGTGCGATTGGTTCGGTATAGATGAATTGGTGTGCTCTAAGGATACCGTAGATTGCTACAATCCCAAAGTGCTGCAGGCCACCATGGGTTCCATTGCACGGGTTTCCGTTACCTATACCAATATTGCTGACTATCTGAGTGAATCGGAACGTCCGATTTATGGCGCCTATATGGACGGAGCCTCTGTTTATCGCACTAATTTGGGTGAAAATGGCATTTTGGTTATGGGCAATGAGGCCAACGGAATTTCAGAGGAAATCGGCAAGTTGATTACTGAGCGGATATCGATTCCGCAGTTTGGTGGGGCCACCACCGAAAGTTTGAACGTCGCCACCGCAACGGCCATCCTATTGAACGAAATCCGAAGAGGATAAGTTATTCAAAGGTAAAATTGATAAAAATGCCCCTTGTTCGCATGGCTGCTATGTTTCCGGTCCATGGGCTGTTTGGGTCATTGTCGGGAACCAGTTCATCCGTTAGCGCAAAAACGCCACGAATGGATGGGGTAAATTTGAAATATTCAGTGTAGAGATCAATCCCGAATCCCAGTTCATACCCATACACATTCTGTTTCATACGGAATTGCCCCGTGCTGTTATCGTCCAAGCTGTCCTCATTGCTCCCAAGATTGATGGACGTGTACACCCCAGCTGTGATGAATGGTTTCCAGTTTCCGATTCTCCGGGTGCTGGCCTTGATCAACAGTGGAAATCGAATGTAGGTAGACCGTACCTCGCGAATGGCATCCGCTTGATTAGTAAAACCGGGAAAACCCAAAGTTCGGGCTGTGTACAGTAGACCCGGTTCAAAACGGGCATCCAAAAACTCGTTGATTCGCAGTTCACCAATCAACCCCACATTGAAACCAAAACTCTTATCCACCAAAATATCCCTTCCTATGTCTTCTTTGTATTCAAACTGGAAATCGTATTGGTTAAAACCGAGATAGTACCCCCAATTAAGGAACTTTTTGTCCTCGTTCTGAAGGTTCAATATTGGATCGCCTCCAAACTGGGCTTGGGCCATTGGGCATGATAGTACAATCAGTCCAAAGAAAATCAGGAGATTTTTCATCAATCTATTTTGAAGCAACATAAATGGATGCTACACCCATTGTCTGTGGTTTGTTCTCTACTCCTATAAACCCAATTTTCCTCAAAATATTGTTGAAAGCCTCCCCATGTGGAAAAACAGACGCCGATTCGCTCAAATAGGTGTAGGCCGATCTGTCCTTGGAGAATAGTTTGCCAATGGAGGGCATAATATGTTTGGTGTAGATGTTGTATCCTTGTTTAAATGGAGTTTTTGTGGGAACGGAGGTTTCCAATACCACAAAATGTCCTTTTGGCTTGAGTACCCTGTAAATCTCTTCCAGTCCTTTTTCCAGGTCCTCGAAATTACGTACCCCAAAGGCAACGGTAATGGCGTCAAAGGAGTTGTCCTCAAAAGGCAGGTTCTCGCTATCGCCCACCACCATTTCAATGGTGCTGTCCAGTTTTTTATGGGCCACTTTGTGTTTTCCTACTTCCAACATCCCGGGGGATAGGTCGAGGCCCACAATTTTTTCGGCCCCTGTTTTGGCCATGGCAATGGCCAGGTCCCCGGTGCCCGTTGCGATATCCAAGATGGAGTTGGGGGATTTATCCTTTAAAAAGGCCACGATGCGCTTACGCCATTTAACATCTGTTCCAAAGGAAATTACGCGGTTCAGACCATCGTAGCTTCCCGAAATATTATCGAACATTTGCCTTACCTGCTCTTTTTTACCAAGCTCCGATTCTTTGTACGGGGTTACCTTTTTCGACATTACTTCAATTTGATCGCAAATATACAACTTAGGTTAGGGGATGAAGACAAAAATATTTGTGTAATTTTGCCCCCTGACGGAATTTATTTTCCCGTAGTTGTTTAAAAGTATGGACTTTACGTTGGGCGTACCAATCCTTGCACAAGTTGTATGGTGCAAATTGAACTTATTTAAGAACACATCCTATTCTAATCCATGAGAATCATTATTGCAGGTGCTGGTGAAGTGGGATTTCATTTGGCAAAATTAATGTCTTACGAAGCGCAGGAAATTACCCTGATCGATACCGATAAGGAACGACTGTCCTATGCGGATAACCATTTGGACATTCGGGTGCTTCGCGGCGATGCGACCTCTATCCAGGTTTTGCAGGATGCCCAAGTGGACGGTTCGGACCTTGTGATCGGGGTTACGGCATCGGAGACCACCAATTTGACCTTGTGTGTTCTTGCGAAGCAGTTGGGTTGTAAGCGGACCATGGCGCGTATATCCAATACCGAGTTTATGGACAACCGGGAACTGATCAAGTTTGAGCAGCTGGGCATCGATGAACTGATTTCTCCCGAGCGACTTGCCGCCATGGAAATCCAGTTGATGCTCAATCAGTCCGCTTTTAACGATACCTACCAATTCGAAGAAGGTCTGTTGACCATGTTTGGGGTAATTCTGCCCAAAACCGCGCCTTTTGTTGGTAAAATGGTCAAGGAAGCCGCACGAATTTTCCCGGAACTCAATTTTATGCCCATCGCCTTGCAGCGTACGGGTACCCAATTCACTTTGATCCCGCGGGGTGATACCGTCTTCAAAGAAGGCGATCAGGTGTATTTTATTACTTCTGACAAAGGGGTAGAGGAGTTGTACAAACTTTCAGGGATGCAAAAACAGGACATCAAAAATGTGATGATCTTGGGAGGAAGCAAAGTTGGTTTTAAAACGGCACGCGACCTTTGCAACAAAAGATTCAACGTAAAATTGATTGAAAAGAACAAGGAAAAGGCCTTTGATATTGCCGACGAACTACCGCATGCCTTGGTTATAAACGGAGACGGACGGAACGTGGAACTCCTGGAAGAGGAGAACCTCGAATCCATGGATGCCTTTATTGCGGTAACGGGGAACTCCGAAACCAATATTATGTCCTGCTTGGTGGCCAAGAACAAAAAGATCAAGAAGACCATCGCCTTGGTGGAAAATATGGATTACTTTCAGTTGTCCCACTCTATTGGAGTTGACACCTTGATCAATAAAAAGCTCCTTGCCGCCAATAGTATTTTCAGATACATCCGTAAGGGCGAGGTATTGGCCTTGACCCGGTTGAACAATTTAAATGCCGAGATTTTGGAGTTTGAGGTGAAAGCTACCTCCTTGGTGAACGGAGAGATTATCCGAGAGTTGAATTTTCCCAGAGAGGCCAGTATAGGTGGGGTTATCAGAAATGGAGAAGGGATAATTGCCCTTGGTGATTTTAGGATCATGGAAGGGGACAAGGTTGTGGTCTGCTGCTTGCCCAAAGCCATTCCACGGATAGAAAAGCTGTTCCTCTAATGAAGCTCAATACACAGATCATTATCCATATTATGGGGCTATTGCTGCTTTGCAATGGTTCCTTTATGCTTTTGGCAGCCTTGACGAGCGGTATCTACAAAGACGGCGTTACCATGGATATTATGCTTGCCGCCATTGTTACCATGCTTTTTGGAATCATGGCCATGTTCTACACCCGTGGTCATAAAAAAGAGGTCAAAAGGAAGGAAGGGTACATTGTTGTGACCTTCGGATGGATCATCATGTCTATATCGGGAACCCTGCCCTACCTATTTTCCGGGGCCATACCTTCCATTACCGACGCTTTTTTTGAGACCATGTCGGGCTATACCACAACGGGAGCTTCTATTCTGGATGATATTGAGGCCCTGCCCGAAGGCATCTTGCTCTGGCGAAGCCTTACGCACTGGATCGGGGGAATGGGGATCATCGTTCTGGCCATTGCCATATTGCCGTTGCTCGGTATTGGAGGAATGCAGTTGTTTGCCGCTGAAGCGCCTGGTCCGGGCGGTGACAAGCTCCACCCTAGGATTACCGATACCGCAAAGCGTCTGTGGCTGATTTATTTTGGTTACACCGTATTGGAAAGTTTATTGCTCAAATTTGCGGGAATGTCCTTTTTTGATGCCATCAACCATGCCTTGGCAACCATGTCCACCGGAGGTTTTTCTACCAAAAATGCCAGTTTGGCCTATTGGAACGACCAACCCTTGATTCAGTATATCGTTATTCTGTTTATGTTTTTGGCAGGAAGTAATTTTGTACTTAGTTATTTTGCGCTCACGGGTCGCGGACAGCGTATTTTAAGGGATGAGGAATTCAAATATTATTTTGGGTTTATCGTGATATTTACACTGATTGTTGCTTTGGGCGTTTACTTCAAAGCAGATGTTCCGGTTTCCGATTTTCACCCCATGATTTTTGGTGAAGCCGAAAGTGCCTTTAGGCATAGTCTTTTTCAAGTGATAGCGGTTATTACCACCACGGGTTTTGTCTCGGCAGATTTTACCTCGTGGACCCCTTTTTTAACGGTTTTCTTTTTCGGTTTGATGTTCCTCGGAGGGTCTGCGGGCTCCACGGCAGGGGGAATCAAGGTGATGCGCCACTTGCTCATCATTAAAAATGGAATTTTGGAGTTTAAGCGTACCCTCCATCCCAACGCCGTGATTCCTGTTCGATACAATCAAAAGACGGTAACAGAGCATATTGTCTATAATGTAATCGCCTTTTTCGTACTCTATATGTTGCTGTTTATTATCGGGTCGTTGGTGCTTGGTTTTCTGGGATTGGACTTTGTTTCTGCCGTGGGTGGTTCTGCCTCCTCCCTGGGTAATGTAGGTCCTGCTTTGGGTAGCTTGAACCCGGTGAGCAACTATAACAGTCTTCCGGCAGCTGGAAAATGGTGGTGTGGCTTCTTAATGCTCTTGGGCCGATTGGAACTCTTTACGGTGCTGATTGTCCTAACCCCTTATTTCTGGAAAAAGACCTAAGTTCATCGAACCCTTTCAAAAACAATCGTTTTTAATTTGATGCACTGTGTTAATCAAAAAGGATAACAACGGATGGCATTGAACCACAAGTCAATGTATCAAAGTTGAAATTCGGGGAAGAATTTACCCACTACGGAAAGGTCAGCCCTATGTTGAGGCCCCTTTCCACCTTGCCGTTAAAATAGCTTTGGGCATATCCTACACGTAAAAACCGGAATTTTTTAATGCCTAAATTTCCCAATGCAATGCCAAACTCAGTGTAGGGCGTATTTCCTTCGGTGGCCAATAGCTTGCCTGAAAAAATTAAATGGGCATTCAGTTTGCGCAATAGGGGTAGTTTGTTCATGAACCAACCCTTGAAATTATGCTCAACATGCCCTTCAAAATAGCTTTGATTGGTGCTTAAGTTGTAATAGGGCAGTAGAAAAAAGGAATCCATATAGCTTCTTACGGTGACGTGGGATTCGTTGCCATTGAAATGTTGATAATCCACAAATGAAATATTGTCGGCATTCAAAAAGCTGCCTACTCTAAAATTGTAGGCAAAACGTCCCTTATCGGCAATGTTAAAGGCTTGGAACAAGCCGGCTTTGAACTGGTGGAAGTGGTTGTCGCTGTTGTTGGACAAAAAACCGTTTTCATAGCCCAGCGTGAGCGTCGGATACCGTTCGTTGGGGATATTGACTTTTTCGTTGGGATAGCTCAGGTACTTTTGGCCAAACCTGATACGGAACCCCAAATCCATCCGCACCAAGGTATGGTCCACAATGCCAGCATTATTGGTGTCGGTGGGGTCCAGAGGGTTGTTGGACGAAAAATCAGCAAGGTTGGAACTAAATGGGGTGCTCGATACAGTATTGAAGAGCGGCTTGCGGTCTTCGTAGGCAACCAATATATTTCCTCGAATCCCATTGGTCAACTCTATGGAATGGAAGACCTCCGTAAAGGTACGGTCGTAGAATTTGGCGAAGTTATTTTCAAAGAAAAGTGTGGCAATGGTGTTGCCTATCGGAGTGATGGGCTCTTCTCCATTGAACTGAACCGCCTCTGTGCCCGCCCTGAACCTTAGATAGGGCCTGGAGAACTTATTGAAACGGTACGACATGGAAAAAGTGGGCCTTAAACGTTTGTCGGACTGCCCATAATTAAGGGCTCCGCCAAGGCTAAATCGGCTGCCTTTTTCCTCATTTAATTTTATATAATCCAGCGTTAGCGAGCCATGCCATCCTTGCACCGTGTTGAAGGACAGATTCTGAATTGGTGACCCCGCCACATAATAGGTTTCATTGAAGGTATCGCTGTAGGTATAGCCCAAAAATAGGTTTGACCATTTAAATCGATTGCCCTTCGCATCTATCGAATCCAAATATTGTTCGGATTTCCGGATAACTTGAATGCTATCCTTTTTGAGATAATCCTTTTTTTCCTCCTGTGTCAATGGAACAGGGCGTAGACTTGACCAGTATAGTGAGTCTTTTTTATTGGCGTTTTCCTCAAAATCCAAGATTTTATTGGTAAAGTCTGATTTGGTCAAATTGGGCTCAAGGTCATAATCCTTATAGGCTGCTGTAAATCGACCATCACCTTTAAAACCCAAAATGGAGTATTTAAAATCCAGACTTTGCAATACTTTGAGCCATAACTTTTGTTTTGGGGAGTAATTGAAACGTTGTTTCAGAAAAAAAGTATCCACAGGAATAATCTGCGCTTGCTGTCCAGTAGTTTGAAGGTCGGCAGCGTAAATGGACCAGTCGTTTTCAACAATGTAGATGGTACCACTAAAGGTCTTGTCCTGCTCCCGCTTTGGTGTGATTTCGATTTGGTTGATCAGGATATTTCCATCATCATAAAAGGTGCCTACCAACTCATAGTTGTAGTAATTAAAGGCATTTTCAGCTATGGGAGATACCAACTGGGTGGCACCTCCGAGTGAAAAGGAGTTGTCGTATAGGGAGAAATCAACATCGGAGGCCGCGTTGAAACTAAATCCATTGTCGTCTCCTGCCACCTTGGAGGCTACAATGGTCTCGGTAAAATCTTTGTCTTTTTTTGCAATATTGGAAACAGTTTCGGAAAGATATACGATACCCGTTCGTGTAGAATCCAGTCCTCCTCCAAAATCTCCCAAATCCTGACCTAGGATTCGTTCGGGAGCACCCTCGATGCGGATCAATCCTTTGGAATAGAAACTTGCGGTATAGTTGGCCAACTGTTCTTTAATGTCAGCTCTTTTTTCAATGGCTTTTTGAATGATGTAATTGGCGGGATTTTCTTTGGCATTCACTTCAATCCCGCTCAATTGTACACTCTCCTCTTGGAGTACCATGTTCAATTCAACGCTGTTCTGATTGGCTGCTAGGGTTCTCTTTTCTGTCTTGTAGCCCAAGTATTTAAAAACGATGGTTTGCTCTTGACCGGAAGAGAAAGGCAATTGATACGTTCCGGCATCATTGGTAGTGGTTCCATTAAGAGTACCTTCGATATAGATATTGACAAAGGGAAGAGGCTCTTGTTCCGAGTTGGTAACCTTTCCAAAGACTTGTGCTCCGCAGTCGATGCTCATCAGCATCAAAAACAATGAAAGTATAATTTTATGGTACATAGCAGTTGATACTAAACCTATGAGTTAAGTGACACGGTTATTTGGGGAACATCCCTGTTCAGAGTAAATATAGCAAAGGTCAAGGAGAAGGAATCATAATAAAAACCCAATCGTTTTATTTTAAGGATATGCAGTAGAAATTATGGTCTGAATTGTATCCAAAAAAAAACCCTAGCCAAAGCTAAGGTCCTTTAATTGGTATTTATATTCTCAATTAGCTCAAGGCGTCTTTGATACGCTTAATGGCTTCTTTCAATTCATTTTCTGATGCTGCGTAGGAAATACGGATGCAATTTGGATTTCCGAACGCCTCACCTGTAACGGTGGCCACATTGGCGTGTTCCAACAAATAGAGCGAAAAATCCGAGGCATTGTTGATATCAACACCGTTCAAGCTTTTTCCAAAGAATGCGGAAATATCTGGGAATACATAAAATGCTCCTTCTGGCACGTTTAGGTTGAACCCATCAATTTCTCCCAAGAGCTGAAGCACAAGGTCCCTTCTTTCATGGAACTTGTCAATCATGTATTTGATTTTGCTTACCGGAGCTTCCAATGCTGTGATAACTGCACGTTGGGCAATGGCATTTGCGCCACTGGTCACTTGTCCCTGTAATTTGGTACATCCTTTGGCAATCCATTCGGGAGCTCCAATGTACCCGATCCTCCAGCCCGTCATGGCAAAGGCTTTGGATACGCCGTTCACGGTCACCGTTCTGTCATACATGCCATCAATCCCGGCTATGCTTACGTGTCCGCCAGCAAAATTGATGTGTTCGTAAATTTCGTCGGAGACCACATAAATGTTTGGATACTTTTTAAGTACCTCGGCCAAACCTTCCAATTCTTCCTTGCTGTACACTGAGCCGCTGGGGTTGCAGGGCGAGCTGAACCAGAGCATTTTTGTTTTGGGGGTGATGGCCGCTTCCAATTGCTCGGGCGTCATTTTAAAATCGGTATCGATTTGGGTAAGGACTTCCACTGGAACGCCTTCGGCCAATTTTACGATATCGCTATAGCTTACCCAGTAGGGTGCAGGCAATATCACCTCGTCCCCTGGATTCAGAACCACCATGGCCACATTGAACAGCGATTGCTTTGCTCCTGTGGAAACCACGATTTGGTTAGGCTTATAATCAAGATTATTATCTCTTTTGAACTTATTGGAAATGGCGGTCTTTAGCTCCGCATATCCATCTACTGGTGTGTAGCTGCTATAATTCTCGTCGATGGCCTGTTTGGCGGCATCCTTGATAAAATCGGGAATGTTGAAATCGGGTTCCCCCAAGCTCAAGCCGATAATATCCTTTCCTTCATTTCGTAATTCCCGTGCTTTGGCGGCCATGGCCAAAGTTGCTGACGTGGACATGTTCTTGATCCTGTCAGATAGATGGTTGCTCATTAGTGCTTCTTTTTACTGGTACTGAACGGCTGGATTTTTGCCCAGCTCCTTCAGATGTTTGAAGTGCGAAATTATAGCTTTTCTGGTAGTTTTGTACTCGTGGTATGGCAAATTGAATTCCCGTGCCGTTTGTTTCACAATTTTGGAAATATTTGTGTAATGGATGTGGCTGATGTTCGGGAAGATGTGATGCTCCACCTGATGGTTCAATCCGCCGGTAAACCAGTTTACGATACGGTTTTTGGTGCCAAAATTCACGGTGGTAAACAATTGGTGGATGGCCCAAGTGTTTTTCATGTTTCCGGCTTCATCGGGAAGCGGTGTGTCCGCATGATCCACAATGTGTGCCAATTGGAAAACAACGCTTAGGATAACTCCTGCCACATAGTGCATGATAAAGAATCCAAGAAGTACCTGCCACCAGGCAATGTCTACAAAAATCAATGGTAGCACGATCCAAATGGTTATGTAAATCACTTTTGTTATGACCAAAGTACTCCAGTTGATGACTGGATTGGGCAGTTTACCATAGCTCAATTTCCGTTTCATGTAACGGTACATCTGTTGGAAATCTGTGGTGATTGCCCAGTTAAAGGTCAATAGACCATAAAGCAAAATGGAATAGTAGTGTTGAAATTTGTGGTGCTTTCTCCATTCGGCATGCTTGGAGAACCTTAAGATCCTTCCTGCTTCCATGTCCTCATCGTGTTCATGGATGTTGGTGTAGGTGTGGTGCAGCACATTATGCTGTACTTGCCAGTTGTAGACGTTTCCGGCCAAAATGTAAATGCTGCTGCCCATGAGCTTGTTTACCCATTTTTTGTTGGAGTAGGCTCCGTGATTACCATCGTGCATCACGTTCATTCCCACTCCGGCCATTCCCACGCCCATGGTTATGGAAAGTAACAAATAGCCCCAAAAGGGTAAATCCAGGGTCAACATTAAAAAATAGGGGGTCAAAAAAATGGCGAACATCACTATCGTTTTCAAGTGAAGTTTCCAGTTCCCGGTTTTCTTGAGGTTATTTTCTTTGAAGTATTCGTTCACTCTTTTGTTCAATGTTCTGAAAAATTGTGCGGAATCCTTTCGTGAAAACCGGATGGTATTCGTATTCATAAAAAAAAATTTTTTACAAAGGTAACTAAAATGCTTCTTTAGGTTAACAAGGTTATGTTAGAACGGTGTTAAGGTCGTTAAAAGTATTAGTTTTGTCAAAAATAATGGTTGTAGATGAAAGCGGAACTTGTCTTTAAATATTTTACGACGCTCAACAATGAACAACAAGAGCAGTTCGCCAAACTGGAAGCGTTGTACAAGGATTGGAACCAAAAAATAAATGTGGTTTCCAGAAAGGATATTGATGAGCTTTATCTGCGCCATGTGCTTCATTCCCTTGGGATTGCCCAAATCCAAACGTTCAACGAAGGTTCCCAGATTTTGGACGTGGGCACTGGTGGTGGCTTTCCCGGTATTCCCCTGGCCATACTATTTCCAAACGTGAAGTTCACCCTTGTGGACGCCATTGGAAAAAAAATCAAAGTGGTGGATGAGGTCGTTGAAGGACTTGGATTGCAGAATGTGAAAACCTACCATTCCAGGGTAGAGGAGATTCCGGGCCAGTTCGATTTTATTGTAAGCAGGGCGGTGGCCGCTATGCCCACCTTTGTGCACTGGACCAAGGGAAAAATCAAAAAAGATTCCTCCCACCAGCGAAAAAATGGCATACTTTACCTTAAGGGCGGCGACCTTACCGAAGAGTTAAAAGGTTATGAGACCGTCCAAGTATTTGATTTGAATGAATATTTTGAAGAGGAGTTTTTCGAGACCAAAAAAGTGGTGTACTTGCCCCAAAAGTACAAGGGTTAGTTAAATACTGTACATCCTCTTATACACCAATCTACATTTTCTGGCGTAGTCCTTGGCATATTGCCATAATTGCTGATACTTTTTGATCATCAATTTTCCCCATGCGTTTATTCCTGCTGTCATAACAAATTGATTTTAAAATGTAAAGATAGACACATTACATTTAGTTTACAATTAGTTAACGTTAAATTTACATATAAATTACATTAGAGTCATCATTCTTGTGGTTTTTGATGCTCAACTGCGTGTAATTCAGGTAGGTACGTTAATCGTACAAGGTGTTGATATCTGCTTCTGCGATATCCACTAAAAGTTGTCCCATTTTGGCGCAGACCATGTTAAAGAACACTTCTCCTTTTTCAGCTGTTGCCTTGCTTGGGTCGCCGACTCCGGTGTCTTCACTTATTTTGGACCACGGGCGTTCGGTCCAGGCCCATCCTTCGGAAAAGGCTTTTATGTTGTTCTTGAATTCCTTGCCGCTTCCCCAATCTTCTCTGGGCAATACCAGTTCAGGGGTCAAGTGCAGAATCAAGCTGGTCTCCATTTCATCGGCATGGTCTCCCGGTAGTTCAAACACCCCGGATTCACTGCCGAGTTTAAACCAGTTGGTGATGCAAAGGAACATTTCGGGGAAAAGAAGCCCTAATTCCCGAACGATGGCCTTCCAATTGTTTCCACCGTGGCTGTTCAAAATCATGAACTTTTTCACTCCTTGACGGTCCAATACCGTCAGGATGTCCTTGAGTATGGCAAATTGGGTGCTGGGATTCAGGTTCATGTCCAAATAGATATCCGATTGCCCTGTGTTTACTCCAAAAGGGATGGTGGGCAGCACTACTACCTTGCTACCTTTCTCCCAGGCAATGCGCGCAGATTCCTCGGCAATAGAGGTCCCTTCGATGACATCGGTGGCGTATGGCAGGTGGTAATTATGGGCTTCGGTAGCGCCCCAAGGCAGTATGGCCAAATCGAAAGATTCGTTTTTTAGGTGTTTCCAATTGGTCTCGGCCAAAATATAGGGTCTGGGCATGAATACTCGGGATTAGGTTGAACAAAAAAGCCGCCATTGGTGAATGACGGCCTTGAAAATAGTGGTTTTTGTGATTATCCCAAAAATGGATAGCGGTAATCCTCAGGGGTCACAAACGTTTCCTTGATCAATCTAGGGGAAACCCATCTGAGCAAGTTCTGCATAGATCCGGCTTTATCATTGGTTCCGGAAGCCCGTGCTCCACCGAAGGGTTGTTGTCCCACAACGGCCCCTGTAGGTTTATCGTTGATGTAGAAGTTGCCGGCTGCATTCTGTAATGCTTTCGTGGCTTCGTCGATGGAGTAGCGGTCGCCTGATAGGACAGCTCCCGTCAAACCATATTCAGAGGTGCCGTCCACCAATTTCAAGGTTTCGCTCCAGTCTTTGTCCTCATACACATACACGGTGACCACAGGGCCAAAAAGCTCGGTGTACATGGTCTCGTAGTGTGGATTGGTGGTCAGGATTACGGTCGGCTCAATAAAGTAACCTACGGATTTGTCGTAATTTCCTCCGGCAATAATCTCGGCATCTTTATCTGCTTTTGCCTTGTCGATGTACTTCGCCAATTTATCGAAAGCGCCTTCATGGATCACGGCGGTAATAAAATTGCTCATGTCCTCGGGCGACCCTGGTTTGTTGAACGAAGCAATATCCTTTTTGACCAATTCCAAGATTTCATTGGCTGTGGACTTGGGCAGATACACCCTTGATGCCGCACTACATTTTTGTCCTTGGAACTCAAATGCCCCTCGGGTAATGGCGGTGGCCACTTGTTGTGGTTTTGCCGTTGGGTGGGCAATGATGAAATCCTTCCCTCCAGTTTCGCCAACAATTCTTGGGTAGGTTTTATAGTTGTGGATGTTGTTTCCTATTTGTTTCCAAAGCGATTTAAAAACATCCGTAGAGCCGGTAAAGTGAATCCCAGAAAAATCTGGGCTGGCAAGTACGGTATCGGAAATCATGACCGGGTCTCCGTACACCACGTTGATGACCCCGTCGGGCAGTCCAGCTTCCTTGAACACATCCACAATGATTTTGGCGGAATAGATTTGGCTATCACTTGGTTTCCAAACTACTACGTTGCCCATCATGGCCGCGCTTGCGGGAAGGTTTCCGGCGATGGCGGTAAAGTTGAACGGGGTGATGGCGTAAACAAATCCTTCCAGCGGACGATACTCTACGCGGTTCCAAACGCCTTCGGACGATTCGGGTTGCTCCCCGTAAATCTGTGACATGTACTCTACGTTGAAACGCAAAAAGTCCACAATTTCGCAAGCGGAGTCGATTTCAGCCTGGTAAATATTTTTGGATTGCCCCAGCATGGTGGCGGCGTTCATTTTTTGGCGGTAGGGCCCTGCAATCAGCTCGGCAGCCTTCAGAAAAACGGCGGCGCGCTGTTCCCAAGTAAGGTCGGCCCACTGCTTTCTTGCTTCCAAACAGTTGGAAATAGCCTTCTCCACATGACTTTTTTCCGCCAAGTGGTAATGCCCCACTATGTGCTTATGGTCGTGGGGAGGAGAGAGTGGCTTGGTGTTGCCCGTCTTTATCTCTTCGCTACCGATATAAAGTGGAATGTCCACTTTTTGGTTGTAGAATGCCTTATATTGATTCAGTACTTCTTCTCGTTCGGGAGAACCTGGAGCATAGCTCAATACAGGTTCGTTGTAAGCCGTCGGAACTTGAAAAAATCCTTTTCCCATAGAAATGTCTTTTTAGTGTTTTACAATTCTATCAAAGGTAGTGAAACCTGTAGGGAATATAAAATGACCCGTACTAGTTTATCGCGAATGGCGCCGCAAACTTGAAAGTGGGAATGTCCACTTCAAACTCCTTGGCGTTGGTAAAGTTGACCATGTGGTAGTGACCACGCATGGCTCCTACGGGCGACGCCAAGAGGCAACCTGAACTGTACGTATGGGAACCACCTGGCTTTATCACCGGTTTTCGGCCGATAACACCTTCGCCGTCAATGGTCTCCATTTCCTTAAGGGCGTCGAACACATCCCAATGCCTTGCGGTGAGCTGTACGGTATCCTTGCTGAGATTTTCAATGCAGATGGTGTAGCCAAACGCATAGTGCACCTTGTAATTTTTGAAGAAGGTGCCCTCAAAAGTGGTGCGGACCGAAACTTTGATTCCTTTAGTGACCTGTGTAAACATATTAATAAGTTAAACCACTTCCTGCAAACGTAAGTATGATAGTGAAAAATGCTAAAATCATAAATACCGTGTTCAGAAAAATATACTTTACAATTGTTTTAAACCTTCCCTGTCCATAGAATTTTCGCATGGCCTTGTACAGGTAAATGCCAAAAATCAACAGAAAGATTCCCGAGCTGTTCCAGTTGAAAATGGTATCCAATGTTAGGCTAAGGATGAGCAAGATAAATAAGAGGGACTGATTGTGAAAACTAAAAATAAGATGATCGGTGTAGGTATTATTATTTCTGATGTACACCAACCAAATGAAGACGGTGAACACGGGGATAAAGAAAAATATGATAAAAGGAAGTTTGGAAATGGTGCTGTTGATCCAGTTGCTAGGTTCTCTTATAGCCCTTAAAATACTGTTTGCGCTATTAAAGGCCATTTTGTTGGTCAGGGTTTCTTCCACGCCATATTTTTCCCGTGCCTCATCAAAACTATATAGCGTGTCCTGTTTGATGAAATACCCAAAAAATTTAGCTTTTTTGGAAAAGTTTTCCAGCCCGGACCCATTCCCCAGACTTTTAAAATAGGCCGAAGGGTCGGCCTTCATCAAGGAATCCTTTTGTCTTTCTTTACGTTGGGCACTTTGCACAAACACCCCGATGGAGTCCATGTATTGGAGCTGTTCGGACAATTTTGGGTCGGCTTCCTTAATGGAGTCCAACTTGTTCATGCCCAGCAAAACACCGGGATTTGTTTTCTTTAAGGAGTCCAACATGTTTTTGGTCTTATCGGACTGTTCTTCGAGCGCCGTGCTGTCCACTTCAAAATTGCCAGAGTCCACATCAAAACTGATCGGGGAGCCGCCATAAATATTCCCGTCGAATTCCCGTGCGGCCTTGTCCAAACCTGTAAAATTATTGTTGTAAGTAAACATCAAAAAGTAGAGAAAGGCCAAGCTCAACAAAAAGCGGAAAGGATTGGTGTAGGTGATTCGTTTGCCATTTACATAATCCTTAGTGATGCTACCTGGCCTTAGTAAAAGTGCGGAAAGGGTTTTTAGCAGTTTGGAGTCGTAGTTGATCAGCCCGGAGAAGAACTCGTCCAAGAAATCCTTAAGCGTTAATTTTTTGGTGCTGTTGGCCTGGGAGCAATTGGGGCAGTACCTGTCACTAATGTCCAATGGGTGGCCGCAATTTAAGCACTCCACGCCACGGAACTTTAGTTCGTACCGTCCTTTGGTAATCAACCCACCCTTTTTGGCCATATAATTTATATAAGGATAGGGTAAAGATAATTAATTGCTAATATTTTGAGAGTTTACGGAGCCTATACCTATTATACTATCGTACATTTCACCAAAATCACGGTAGTACACCAAGATGAGATAGTTGTTTTCGGTAAAATGGAAATTGCCGCTGACCAAATTGGGTTCTAAGGTGCCGTCTTCGCGCTGCACTACATATTTATAATTATAAAACCCTTGTTTAATGGGCAGGGTCACTTCAAATTTCCCGCTTTCTTCATTAAAGGTCATTTTGTTCTCCTCCGAAAGTGCGTAGTTGTTGAACTTTCCGATGACGTACACATCATCCAATCCAATCAGGTTACTGTAGGGTAGACTAAAGTGCACTTTGGAATATTCCGCTTCGCGGGAAACATCCTCTCCTTGCATTGTCCTGACCACAAAATCCCCATTGATATCAGGAAAGTAGGTGTATTCCTGGTCGAAACGATATTGATTCGTGAACAGGTAGTGGTGGTACACCTCCCTCATTTCAATCTTGGAAATGGCAAAAGTGGGCGACCTGAGGTCTTTTGTGTCAAAATTCAGGTATTCGTTGCCCCCAAAAAAACTGGTCTCCTCATTGTAACGATACACGAGTTCGGTACCAATGGTGAATTGGGGTGGAATGTTATAGAGTGCCGTGGGCCATTGGTGGTTCTGGATGATGGCCACCTTGATTTCCCGCTTTGGATTGACCACATTGAAACCAGCGGTGTTGATGGTAAATTGCACCACTTGCTTGGTGTTGATGAAATTGAAGTCCCTTGACCTTTTTACCACACCGGCCACATTCACCACATTGCGGTATACCACAAACCTTCTGGAAAACTGAAGGTCGCCATAACTGTTGTATACTTCCAGTACGTAGTTGCCGCTAACCCTCAACCTCACGTTTTGATTGGGAATGGTGAGTCGATAGTTGGAATAGGGCTGTAGTGTGGTATAGCTGTTTTCGTAGTCGATAATACGCTGGTTGTCCGCTCCGTCCAGATATTGGGATTTTAACAATTGGGAAGGTGTCCAATCGTAATCGCAATGAAAGATTTTGTAATAGTAGTCCTGTTCATTGGCCAGCAGGTCGTCGAATTCCAAGGTGATGGGCTCGCCCAGTTGGATGACGGGAAATTGATCTTCCGTCGGCCCCTTGAAAACAATCGATTTGATATTCTCCGGTGGCTCCACCTCCTCCATCACTTGACTAAAAGTTGGCCGGGCCATCAAACCAAAAAGAACTACAATGTAGGTTAAACGCATCTGGGACACTATTTTGTGGTAAAGTTAAACAAAAACTGTGCTCGATGAAGTAAGCTCGTTATAATCCCAATTTTATAGTTAATTATTATGAAAACAATCCTTTTAGTGCTATTTTTGCGTTCGATTTTGATAACCTAAGGTCTACAATAATATGTCTAAAGACATCCGGATTAAAAAGGGGTTGAACATCAACCTCGTCGGGGCAGCAGAGCAGACTATAGCCAATGCCGTTGCGAGTAACGTATATGCCCTGAACTTAGATGATTTCCACGGAATCACTCCAAAAATGTTGATTAAGGAAGGTGAAGAGATAAAAGCTGGCGAGCCAATCTTTTATAACAAGAACAACGAAGACATGCACTTCGTTTCGCCTGTCAGCGGAGAACTTGTGGAAATCGTAAGGGGGGCTAGGAGGCGAATCTTAACGCTAAAGATTCTTGCTGACAAAGAACAACAGTACATGATCAACAAGGTGCCGGATTTGGACACGGCGGACGGTGAGGCCATTAAATCCTACCTTTTGCAATGTGGTGGATGGCCTTTTATCAAGCAAAGACCTTACGATGTAATCGCTGATCCCAGTGCCACTCCCAAAGCTATTTTTATTTCCGCCTATTCCACGGCTCCTTTGGAGGCCGACCCGGATTTTGCCTTAAGGGGCAAGGAGCAGGAAATCCAAGCTGCAATAATGGGATTGAGCAAAATGACCCCTGGAAAAATCCATGTTACAGTTGGGAAGGGCAATGCAAGGTCACCTTTTGTTGATTTAAAAGGAGTTGAGCTTCATAGAATCACAGGTCCACATCCAGCAGGATTGGTAGGCACACAGATCAATAAAATAGACCCCGTCAACAAGGGTGAGGTGGTTTGGACCCTTTCGCCGCAGGACGTTGTGATGTTGGGTGAGCTTTTGCTGACCGGTAAATTCAATGCTGAGCGAATAGTTGCGTTGGTTGGTTCAGTGATCAAAGCACCGAAATACTACAGGACTAAGATTGGTGCTGAAATCTCTACCTTTTTATATGCCAGTGGTGTAACGGAAGATAGGTTCAGGTTGATCAATGGCGATGTGCTGACAGGCACCAAAACCAATACAGAAGGATATTTGGGCTTCTACAATAATACGGTTACGGCCATTCCAGAAGGCGACGATTATGAGTTTTTTGGATGGAACAAGCCGGTTTTCGATAAAATATCGTCCACAAGGGCATTGACCTTTTCTTGGTTGCAGCCCAAAAAGAAATACGATTTAGATACCAATACCAATGGCGAGCACAGGGCTTTCGTGGTAACGGGAAGGTATGAGGAGGTTTTTCCAATGGATATCTACCCGCTTCAATTGTTAAAGGCCTGCATGGTAAAGGATTTGGACGAAATGGAACAATTGGGCCTTTATGAAGTGGCCCCTGAGGATTTCTCTTTGACGGAATTCATCTGTATTTCAAAACAACCGCACCAACAAATAATCAGGGAAGGATTGGATTTGTTACAAAAAGAATTAGGATAATATGGCTTTGAAAGAAAAATTACACCAGTTAAAACTTAAGTATCAGGGCAAAAAAATGGCCCCGGCCTTTAACGCACTGCATACTTTTCTTTATACTCCCAATGAAACGACCCATTCGGGAGCTCACGTTCGTGCTGCTGACGATTTGAAACGCACCATGAACACCGTTATTTTGTCGTTGGTGCCCTGTTTGTTGTTCGGAATGTTTAACGCAGGATATCAACATTATTCGGCAATCAACGGTTTTCCTGAGAATTTCTCCCTTTTCGAGCATTTCTTGACTTGGGACAATTTCTGGGTTGGAGTAACCACCGTATTGCCGTTGGTCATTGTTTCCTACGGTGTCGGTTTGGCCATCGAATTCTTGTTTGCCGTAATCAAGGGACACGAGGTAGAGGAAGGATACTTGGTAACGGGTATGTTGGTTCCTTTGATCGTGCCGGTTGATACTCCACTTTGGATGTTGGCCATCGCCGTTGTATTTGGCGTTGTTATCGGTAAGGAAGTGTTCGGAGGTACCGGAATGAATATTTTAAATCCCGCATTGACGATTAGAGCCTTTTTGTTCTTCGCCTATCCAACTTGGATGAGTGGTGACAAAGTTTGGGTACACGAAGCGGTGGAAAGAGCAGGTACTGCCGATGCCATTTCCGGAGAGACCATTCTTGGGTCATTGGCCCAAGGTTCGGACTATTCCTATTCCTTGGCAGATATGTTCTACGGATTTATCCCAGGTTCAGTGGGTGAAACATCCACCTTGTTGATTCTTTTGGGAGGACTCTTCTTGATTTTTTCCAAAATAGCCTCATGGCGCATCATGGTGAGTGCCGTAATCGGTGCCTTGGCCATGGGACTTATCTTTAATGGTATCGTGGACGCTGGATGGCTTCCCGAATACAGTAAATTCTACACTTTGATGAGCTTCCCCTTCTGGCAGCATTTGATCGTAGGAGGTTTGGCTTTCGGTATCGTTTTCATGGCAACCGACCCGGTAACGGGTTCACAGACCAATAAAGGAAAATGGTACTACGGATTCTTCATCGGATTCCTGTCCGTCATGATTAGGGTGTTCAACCCAGGATATCCAGAAGGCGTATTCTTGGCCATCCTATTGATGAACGTATTTGCACCTACCATCGACCACTACGTGGTGAAGGGCAATATCAAAAAGAGATTGAAGAGATTGAAAACTGCAACCATCTATCCCAAAGCTTCGGATGAGGTTGATTCACTAAAAACGGAAACAGCGTAATTATGGCAGTCAATACAGAAAAGAATGGCTACACTGTAATTTTTGCAGTGCTAATGGTTGTTGTTGTCGGATCGCTCCTTGCTTTTGTTGCGTCCGGCCTTAAGCCAATGATAGATGAGAACGTGCGCTTTGAAAAGCAACAGAACATCCTTTATGCCATGGGTGTCAATGAGAATGAAGGCGATGGAGATGTTTCTTTTGTGCCTACTTCCGAGGTAGAGGGCGCATTTTCAAAATACATCACCCAACAATTGGTATGGGACGGTTCCCAAGTGGTTGAAAGGGACAACGCCTATTTGATCAACGTAGAGAAGGCACTTGCTGAAGCCAAAAGCGGTGGAAACGCAGAACTTCCGCTCTTGGTCGGAGAAAAGGACGGTGAGAAATATTATATCATCCCTATGTACGGTAAAGGACTTTGGGATGCTATTTGGGGATATATGTCCGTTGGAGAGAATATGGAAATCAAAGGGGTCTTTTTTGATCACAAAGGAGAAACGCCCGGACTCGGTTCCAACATTAACCAACGTTTCTTTATGGATGACTTTAAAGGAGAATCCGTAATGGACGGGGATACATACGAAGGTGTTCAGGTAGCCAAAGGAAACAACGATCCCCTAAACGAAAATAAAGAAGACAATGAAGTGGATGCCTTGGCAGGTGCTACCATTACCGGAAACGGGGTAAGCGCCATGATAAAAGAGAGCTTGAAGCTTTACAAACCTTATTTACAAACTATTAGATCCAATTAATATGGCGCTACTATCAAAAAAAGATGCAAATCTTATAAAAGACCCGTTGGCCGATAACAACCCCATTACCATTCAGGTATTGGGTATCTGTTCTGCCTTGGCGATTACCGCAGAATTGAAAGCTTCGGTAGTGATGGCGATATCCGTATTGTTTGTAATGGGAGTAGGTAACGTGGTCATATCATTGATCAGGAATATTATCCCTTCCAAAATCAGGATTATTGTCCAGTTGGTGGTTGTTGCCGCTTTGGTAATTATTGTGGATCAAGTGTTGAAGGCATTTGCCTATGACCTTAGTAAAACCTTGTCCGTTTTTATTGGACTTATCATTACCAACTGTATCATCATGGGACGTTTTGAGGCATTCGCACTCGGAAATGGCCCAAGAAGAGCCTTTCTTGATGGGATCGGAAACGCGTTGGGATATGGTGTGATCCTTGTAATTGTTGGTTTCTTTAGGGAACTTTTAGGTTCTGGGACATTGTTCGGAATCAAAGTGCTTGGAGACCCCATCGCCAAAACCGGATTGTACTCCATCGGATACGAGAACAACGGTTTTATGATCATACCGCCTGCAGCGCTGATTGTCGTAGGAATCATTATATGGGTGCAACGCTCCAGAAACAGGGCATTAATTGAAGAAGCATAAACTGAGGAAGCATGTTAGAGCATTTAGAATTATTTTTTAGATCAATCTTCGTAGACAATATGGTGTTTGCGGTCTTTTTGGGCATGTGTTCCTATTTGGCCGTATCCAAAAAAGTGACCACAGCTGTAGGTTTGGGGGCAGCCGTAATATTCGTATTGGGTGTTACCGTACCATTGAACTGGTTGTTGGACAAATATTTGCTTCAAGATGGAGCTTTGGTATGGTTGGGTCCTGAATATGCCGATTATGACCTAAGCTTTTTGTCCTTCATTCTTTTTATTGCAACTATCGCGACGATGGTTCAGCTGGTAGAAATTGTAGTGGAGAAATTTTCTCCATCCTTGTACAACTCCTTGGGTATCTTTTTGCCATTGATTGCGGTAAACTGTGCCATTCTTGGGGGGTCTTTGTTCATGCAGACCAGGGATATCCCTAACATCGGTTTGGCATTGAACTACGGAATCAGCTCCGGTATTGGTTGGTTCTTGGCTATTTTGGCCATTGCCGCCATCCGTGAAAAGATTCGTTACTCCAATGTGCCCGCACCCTTGCGCGGATTGGGCATTACCTTTATCATAACAGGTTTGATGGGAATCGGGTTCCAAAGCTTCGGTGGTATGCTTACCGGGGATAACGAACCACCAGAGGAGACCCAAAGCACCACTGCGGAGACCCAAAAGGAAAAAGAAATTAAAAAGGAGATTGAGGAAGACGAAAAAGCAATCTCTTATAACGAAGCCTTAAACAAATAAAAGATGATATTAGCCGCAAGTACCGGAGGTACTATCTTAATAACAGTAGTTGCATTTCTTGTTTTGTTGTTAGTGTTGGTGGCATTGTTGCTGTTCACTAAGGAAAAATTATCACCATCTGGCCCCGTAACCATTACCATTAATGGCGAAAAAGAGTTGGAAGTGGGTTCTGGTGGATCGTTGTTGTCCACTTTGGGTAATCAAAAAATATTCTTGCCATCCGCCTGTGGTGGTGGTGGAACTTGTATCCAGTGCGAGTGCCATGTGCTCTCCGGTGGAGGAGAGGCGCTTCCTACGGAGACTCCTCATTTCTCCAAAAAGGAATTGCAAGAAGGAGCGCGTTTGGCCTGTCAGGTCAAAGTAAAGCAGGATATGGAAATTACGATTCCAGAAGAGGTGTTCGGTATCAAAAAATGGGATGCCAAAGTAGTGCGTAATTATAACGTAGCCTCTTTTATTAAAGAATTTGTAGTGGAAATTCCAGAGGATATGAACTACAAGGCTGGTGGATATATCCAAATTGAAATACCCCCATGTGAGGTAAAATATTCGGATATCGATATCACCGCCCACCCTGAGGAGCATGAAACTCCAGATAAGTTCCAAGCGGAATGGGATAAATTCAATTTGTGGCCATTGGTCATGAAGAACCCCGAGACGGTTGAGAGAGCCTATTCTATGGCTTCTTACCCTGCGGAAGGAAGAGAAATTATGTTGAATGTCCGTATTGCGACCCCACCATGGGATCGTAACAAAAACGGATGGATGGACGTAAACCCAGGTATTGCTTCCTCTTACATATTTAGTTTGAAAGAAGGCGATCCTGTAACCATTTCCGGTCCGTTCGGTGAATTCTTTATCAACGAATCCGAAGCAGAGATGCTATACGTAGGTGGTGGTGCCGGTATGGCCCCGATGCGTTCCCACTTGTACCATTTGTTCAAGACGTTGAAAACGGATAGAAAAGTGACCTATTGGTACGGAGGACGTTCCAAGAGAGAGCTGTTCTACATCGACCACTTTAAGCAATTGGAGAAGGAATTCCCCAACTTTAAATTCTATATGGCACTTTCTGAGCCATTGGAAGAGGATAACTGGAAGGTGAAGAAAGATATCAATGATGAGGAAGGCGACGGATTTGTTGGATTTATCCACAACTGCGTTATCGATAACTACCTGAACCATCACGAAACCCCTGAAGACATCGAATTGTATTTCTGTGGACCTCCATTGATGAACAAAGCCGTTCAAAAAATGGGCGAGGACTTTGGTATTCCAGATGAGAATATCAGATTTGATGACTTTGGTGGATAGAAATCAAGATGATATAGCACCTCGAGCATTGTCGAGAGGGAATATAAAACCAAACCGATGCTCCCAGCATCGGTTTTTTTGTTAGGTATGGGAAGAGAATTAACAGAACAGGAACTTCATAACTTGGCCATGAACATTGTGGGCCGAGAGATGGAAGCGGATGGATTTGAGTTTATGGCCATCAACAGTAAACTCAAAAAAAATCCTCAATATGTGTGTCTTAAAGAAAAGATACTACACTTCATTGTCGTGCGTAATGTGGAATTTCCATTCAATCCCAGGGAATATGATAAGGAATTGATGCAGAAAGTCAAGAACCATGCAGAAAAGTTCGAGGCAAGAACCTACTTTGCGGGCGTGGGGCTTTCCAATGCGGCGGATAGGACCGAGCCGTTGTATCTGAACGAGGAATATGTAGTGGATTATCAAGGATTAATTGAAATATAGATGAAGAACAAACCGATTACTTTAATCTTGATGGTGCTTTTTTTGGCAAGTTGTACACCCAAAGAGCACATCAAAAACCAATCCTGGGGCAATGCCTTGGGAACCACCTACTCCATCATCTATATTGCGGATGGGGAGTTGGACTACCAACAAGAAATTGATTCGGTGTTTCAGGTGCTTAACCAGTCTATGTCCACCTATATTCCTGATTCTGATATTTCAAAAATCAATGCTGGGGACTCCACCATTCAGGTAGATGATATGTTTAGGGAGGTTTTTGAGGTATCTAGCGAGGTCCATAAGGCTTCAAACGGTTATTTTGACCCTACCATCGGTGTTTTGGCAAACGCATGGGGCTTTGGACCAGGGGAGCAGATAGAGCTCGATAGCCTTCGTGTGGACAGCTTGTTGCAATATGTAGGATGGGAAAAAGTGAAACTGAATACAGATAATACCATAACTAAGGAACATCCATCCATTCGTTTCGATTTCAATGCTGTGGCCAAAGGTTATGCCATTGATAGATTGGGAGCTATGCTCGACCAAAAAGGTATTAAGAATTATCTTGTTGAAGTTGGCGGCGAAGTCTTGGCCAAGGGAACTAATTTGGTGTCCGGAAAGCAATGGACCGTAGGTATTGATGACCCCCAAGTGGAAACAGGACGTCAACTGAAGCAAATCGTTTCCTTGGAGGATGTGGCCATGGCATCATCTGGAAACTATCGAAAATTTAGGGTAGACCCAGAAACGGGCGAGAAGTTTGTGCATACCATCGACCCGAAATCGGGATATACCAAAAATTCCAATGTATTGGCCACCAGCGTTGTTGCTAAGACCTGTGCCGTGGCCGATGCTTATGCCACCACTTTTATGGCGTTGGATCTGGAAGACTCAAAGGATGTACTTCAGAATCATGATGAACTTGAAGCCTATATCATCTATTTGGACAAAAATGGGGCAACACAAGAGTTTTTTACCCCTGGCTTTGAAACCTTGGTCAAGAAATAATCACTTTTTTACCAGCGGGATGATTTCCCCCTTGGCCAAACGGTACTTTTCTACATCTTCCTTTGGAAGTGTATTGGTGTAATCCACTTCTTCAACCTTGAAGCCTACACTACGAAGCTTATCAAAATAATCCCTTCCGTAAATGCGTACATGGTCGTACTGACCGAAAATCCGTGCCCGCTCCTTTCGGTCGGTAATGGTATTGTCCTCAAAGGTTTGCTCCCTTTTTAGGTCCTGCGGAATTTGAAATATGCCCCAACCTCCCGGTTTCATCACACGGTAAAGCTCCTGCATGGCTTTGGTGTCATCGGGGATATGCTCCAGCACATGGTTGCACAAGATGACATCAAAAGTGTCGTCATCAAAAGGTAAGTGGCAAATATCCGCTTTTACATCGGCCAATGGCGAATTCAGATCAGTAGTAGTGTAGGTAATATGGTCCAACTTTTTAAAGCGCTGATAAAAGGCCTGCTCGGGTGCAAAGTGCAACAGTTTTATGGGCCTGGTAAAGAAGTCTGTCTTATTTTTGAGATAGAGCCACAAGAGTCGATGCCTTTCCAGGGATAGCGTAGAGGGGGAGAGGACGTTTTCACGAGGATTTTCGTATCCGTAAGGCAAAAACTTCCTGAAACTTTTTCCATCGATGGGGTCGGTATATGTTTTTCCCTTTAGGGAAAAGGCAATCAACGGACGCACCCAATAGCTCAATCGGATGAGTAAAGGACGAGGGATTAGATTCAGAAAATATTTAAACAGTTTTGACACGAATTACACGAATTTCCTCTAATTGGATTGTAATATTACTCTTTTATAGGCTAAACTATCTTCACCAAAGTTTACAATTAATCCTAGTTTCATTTTTGATGCTGCCAAGTAATTCAATGTTTGTTTGATATGTCCACTGGTGATTTTTTCGACGGCCTTAAGCTCTAAGATGATTTTCCCGTCTACCAAATAATCTGCATAATAGTGATGCATCAGCTTTTCACCTTTGTAGATGATGTCAAACTTTACTTCTTTTTGGAATGGAACGCCATTGGACTTTAATTCAATTTCAAGGGCATCGCTATAAACTGCTTCACTGAATCCTTTGCCAAGCTCACTGTGAACATCCATGCACAAACCAATCAAAAAGTAGGATTCGTTTTTATAAATGATTTGGGACATTTATTTGAGAAATTGGTGAAATTCGTGTCAATATAAAGATTACTGATCACTACAGCACCAACTTCTTACTACGAAACTCATCCTCTTCATCACTGGTGATGCCCAAAGCTTCGTAAATATATTGGAAAGTGGACAGCAGTTCTGGTTTTCCATCAATCAGGGCAACATCGTGTTCAAAGTGGGCGCTAGGTTTGCCATCAGCAGTCAAAATGGTCCAACCATCACGTAATTGCTTGATACGCTTGGTTCCCATATTGATCATGGGCTCTATGGCTACTACCATTCCGTCGACAAACTTTTTACCTCGTCCTCTTTTTCCATAATTGGGCATTTGGGGGTCTTCATGCAGTTCACGGCCCAAACCATGACCTACCAATTCCCGGACAACCCCATAGCCGTGGTCTTCGGTATATTTTTGAATAGCATAGGCCACATCGCCTACGCGGTTCCCCAATTTGAATTCCCTTATTCCCAAGTAAAGCGATTCTTTGGTGACTTTAAGCAGTTTTTTGGTTTCCTCGGCCACTTCACCCACTTCAAATGTATAGGCATGGTCACCATAAAAGCCATTTTTTACGGACCCACAATCCACAGAAATGATATCCCCATCCTTAAGGGGTTCATTTCCCGGAATGCCATGTACTACTTGTGCATTGGGGCTCCAGTTGAGCGTGTTCGGAAAATCGTACATCCCTAAAAAGCCAGGTTCAGCTCCTTGTTCCCGAATGAAGTCCTCGGCCATTTTATCCAACTTCAAGGGGTTGGCACCGGGCTTTATTTCTTTGGCCAACATACCCAAGGTACGGGATACGACCAATGCGCTTTCGCGCATCAATTCAATTTCCTCTGCTGTTTTTACTTTAATCATGCGGCAAAGATAAATTGATTCTATCGATTTAAAGGTATTTGACCTAAACCAATGGTTTTTGGGTCATGGCTTCGGGTTGCGGAACGTTCAACATTTTTAGTATGGTTGGGGCAATATCCCCCAGAACGCCATTCTGTACTTCTTTGATGTCCTTGTCCACCAAAATTAGAGGAACTGGATTGGTGGTATGTGCCGTATTGGGGCTGCCATCAGGATTGATCATGGTGTCGCAGTTACCGTGGTCGGCAATTACAATGGTGGAATAACCGTTTTCCAATCCGGCGGTAATAACGTCCTTCGCGCATTCATCAACCGTTTCACACGCTTTGATGGCTGCTTCCATAACCCCGGTGTGGCCTACCATGTCAGGATTCGCAAAATTGAGGCATACAAAGTCGGCTTCCCCTTTTTTGAGCTCGGGAATGATGGCATCCCGAATGTCATAAGCGCTCATCTCTGGCTGAAGGTCGTATGTGGCTACCTTGGGTGACGGGCAAAGAATCCGTTGTTCGCCCTCGAAAGGCTCCTCGCGTCCACCATTAAAGAAGAAGGTAACGTGCGGATATTTTTCTGTCTCGGCTATTCGAATCTGCTTTTTGCCATGCTTGGCAAGGGTTTCACCGAGAGTGTCCTTAATGTTCTCTTTGTTGAAAATGATTTTGATGCCCTTAAAGGATTCGTCATAATTGGTCATGGTCACATAATACAGGTCCAATTTGTGCATGTTTTGCTCGTGAAAATCCATCTGGCTCAGGGCCTGCGTGAGCTCACGGCCCCTATCAGTCCTGAAATTAAAGAAAATGATGACATCACCATCCTTGATTTTGGCAAGCGGTTCATTGTTGGAATCGGTTATGACCAAGGGCTTGATAAATTCATCGGTTACCCCTTCATCATAGCTCTTTTGCATGGCTCCCCCAATATTCTGGGTTTTTTCGCCTTCGGCGTTTACGACCACGTCGTAGGCCATTTTTACCCGCTCCCATCGTTTGTCACGATCCATGGCGTAGTATCTTCCGATTACAGAAGCCAGTTGGGTCTTTTTGTCCGCGCAAAATTGGTCCAAGTCCACCAAAAAGCCCTTTCCGCTTTTGGGATCTACATCACGGCCATCTGTAAAGGCATGAATATAGGCGTGCTCTACCCCACTTTCATCGGCAGCTGTGATCAAAGCCTTTAAATGGTCGATATGGCTATGCACCCCACCATCGCTCACCAGTCCCAAAAAGTGGACGGGTTTGTTGTTGGTTTTGGCATAGTCGAATGCATCTTTAAGGACCTGTTCGTTTTTTAAGGTGTCTTCTTTTACGGCTTTGTTGATTTTTGCCAGATCTTGATATACGATACGTCCAGCTCCCAAATTCATGTGCCCCACTTCGCTGTTTCCCATCTGTCCTTCAGGTAGCCCTACGTTCATGCCATCGGTGAGCAAGTCCGCATCTGGGTAGTTTTTATAGAGTGAATCAACGAATGGTGTGTTTGCTTTTTCAATGGCCGAAACATTTGGATCGGGAGATTTGCCCCAACCATCCAAAATCATAAGAATAACCTTTTTGTTCATAGTTGAAAGTTGTACTACAAAAGTAAAATGATCTCCTTGGATGCCCTAGCTTTTTGTTAAAATTATAATTGCGGAATTGTTAATTATTTTATGTTAAAATTGAAGGATAGTTAAAATTTAGTTATATAACTGTTAATCGTGTAACAGGACGGGTTTTTGAAAGTCTATTTTTATAACAAGTAAATTCATTAATCAAAAACATTCATCATGAAAAAAACAATTTTCACAGTGGCCGCATTTTCCATGTTGGCCCTAAGCGGCATTACTGCTAACGAACCTGTAGCCACTAACAGCACGGTCAACTTTGAAATGGTAGCTCCCGATGAACTCAGCGCTTTCTGCAAGGCGGTGATGCAAGGAGATGTAGAGACTGTAAAAAAGTTTATTGAACTGGGAGAGGATGTCAACCAAAAATCTTTGGGAAGGGCTCCTATCCATTATGCCGCCAGGTACAACAAGGCGGAAGTTTTGAAGGTACTCATTGAAAATGGGGCCAACCTGAAAATGCGCTGCGATGGGGGGATGACCGCCATGAAGTACGCAAAAATGTCCAATGCAACTGAAGCTCAGTCTGTTTTGGAAACTGCTATGAAAAAATAGAAAAGGAGTTTATTCGTCGAACGAAAAAGGCCCTATCCAAACGGATGGGGCCTTTGCTCATTTTACATAATTATAGTGTCCTTGCAAAAGAGTGTGTCTCGCGGCTTAGAATTCAAAGCCTGTAAAAGCTCTGTACAAAAATGCGTAAAAGGCCATGAACAACATGACCGCGCAAAATATCGAATATCCCTTCAAGAAATATACGACAAAGCTAGGTTTGCAATCGTCAAACGCCTCTAAATAGAGATCTTTAAAGTGTACTAGTGTTCCCATATGTTCTCTCTTTTTACCGCATAAAAAGATTAAGAGAACGTAGGTAGGATTCGGGTTTAATCAAAGATAAGGAATAAAAGACAGAATGCCTTTTTTATCGATAAACAGCCAATTCTATCGACCGGAATATTTTTCGATGGCCTCTTTTATTTTTTCTATCCTGTTTTCGGGGTCGGGATGGGTGCTTTGGAACTCTGGCACCCTGTTTGGGCCTGCGGCCGATTTCAGGATTTCCATGACGGTGATCATCTCGGTAGGGTCGTACCCGGATTCAATCATAAAAAGGACACCCAGTTCGTCGCTTTCCAGTTCGTCTCCCCTCCCGTTTTTCAATAAGGTGTTTTGCCCAATCCCAGCGACCAGGTTCCCCATGTCTCCACCAACAGAGGCTCCCGTGGCCAAGGTCTGCCAAAAACTGCTCTCAGCGATACGTTCGGCGGAATGCCTTCCCAGTACATGGCCTATCTCATGCCCCAAAACGCCCGCTAGTTGTGGTTCGTTCAGTTGGGAAAAAAGGGCGTAAGTGATAAAAATCTGTCCGCCCGGAAGTGCGAATGCATTAATGGTGCTGTCATCGGCCAAAAGATGGAATTCGTACTGGTAGGGAGTCTCACGGGCCACACTGTTGTTTACCAGTTTGTTGCCAACGGCGTCCACCAACGCTTGTAGCTGTTCATCGGGGTAGAGCCCTCCGTGCTGTTGTGCCATTTGGGGTGCGCTTTGTAACCCTATGGCAATCTCTTGCTCTGCCGTCATGTCAATGTTCTGCGTTCTACCGGTATAGGGGTTTTCCTCTTGGTTGCTGCAGCGGCGAATAAAGGCAAAGGCTACGATGGCCAAGCCGATAAGGATGCGTATCCTCCAACTTCCTCTTCTCATGGTGTAGTGTTCTAGCTAACGGAAGATACAAAAAAACGGTTACAGCAATACGGGGTTGATGTCCAAAATATTGTCCTGTATGTAGGTGCGCACAAACCTATTGGTAAAGTGTTCGATACCGAAGAAATCCTCTTTTTGGAGCAATTTCAGAATGTTCAACTTTCGGTATTCGGTGAGCATGGGAATGGAAAGAGGCGCGTAGCTGTAATGCCATGGCTCATATTTGAAGCCCCTTCGTCTAGGATTGTTGGTGTATACCAGATAGAACCCATATTTGGTCGAATTTTCATCCAACCACTGTTTTAAGCCTTCAAAAGGACCGCCTGCCTCAAATTTGTCGGCCTCAAGTACATCTCCGGACACTTCTGGGAAGCCATCAATAATGTCGATATCCGTACCCCAATGATGCCTGCTCGTACCTGGAATGGTGGAGTACTCTATAATTTTGTCGATGGCATCCAAGGGTGTCATGCCATCTTCCTCGGTAAAGGCCAGATATTTCCGTTCCCAAATGGTCCGCTGCCGGAAGAAATCGCGGTAACTGGATACCATTTTGATGTCAAACCCATCCGAATAGGCAGCTTTTTTCATTTCCAAGAAGGACTCATAAGCCTCTTTTCTAAGGTTGATGCCTTCACCAAACAACTCGATTTTGGCTTTCCCCATTAACTCTTCTGCAGAATAATTTGGGTCGAAAATCGTGGGAAGTAGAGGCGGGAGGGCACAGGCCAATCCCGAAGCCGAGGTGGTTTTGATAAAGTTTCTTCTTTTCATGAAAACGAATTTTGCACCAAGTTAAGAAGTATTTTTAATTCGTCTTTTGAAATATTTAGGACCCAGACTATCTGTCCAGAAAAAGGAAGCCCGTGTACTGCAACTCTAGGTCGTCCAACGAAACCAAGTAAAAATAGACACCTTCGGGTAGCCCAGCATCTTGGCTCACCACAAAACTTCCCGTGTTGGATACCCCATTAAATTCGTTGATGTAGTTGAACTTTTCAAACACCTTTTGACCAAAGCGGTTAAAGATGCGCAAGCTATTGTTCGGTGATTCTTCCATCCCATCGATGACCAAAAAATCGTTGATGCCATCCCCGTTGGGACTTAAAAAATAATTGCCAAGGGTTGGGTTTTCCACTGCAAAAGTATCCGTGGGCAATGGAATGGTACCAAAGGTAATGGCCGCATAATCGCTCGGAACAAAGGTTTGCGAGGTGATAAACCCTTGTGCAAGGTCTCCGCTGATGGCCGAATTTCCTATAATGACCCATTGGTTTGACGCTTTGCTCCAGCCTACCACAATGATGGATTCCAGTGTAGCATTGGGTATAGTGGCCAAGGAGCTTCGGCTGTTCCACGAAATGGTGACCTGTGCAGGCACATCACTTTGGATGATCCAAAATTCACGGTCCGATACCGTTCCAATATCCCTGACTTTTTGTTCGGTATCGAAACCCTGTAAAATGGTGTCGGGATTGGAAGGATTCTCAAAAAAATAAGCGCAAACCGCCAAGGGTGTATTGCCTTGGGAATTTAGGATCAGTGGTCTGAGCTGCGCTGAATCGCCCACAGGAAAGGAAAAAACATCCTGATTGGTGATTGCTGCAAAGCCGGTGACCTTGGAGGCATCGCTTTCCCCGGTAAAAAATCCGGTGTCCATAAAATTAAGGTTTACCGCCGAAATGTTCGTTGGGCTTAAAAAGTCCCCATCAATAAAATTGACATTGTTGCGTACCAACAGGGTGTTTTGCAAAAAGACATTGCCGCTCATCAAAATCTCGGTGTCCCAAAGAGTGGGGGGAATACTTCCCGAAACGATGATGGGCCTATTGCCATAAAACCCGACGAGTCCGGTGGTCTGATCAAAATTGCCATCGTTGATAAAATCGGTATGCAACCCTATTTGGGCATTGTTTTGCACCGTAAAATTGCCACTATTGTACAGCCCGCTCTGGGCCAAGGTAAACGAGACGGAAAGAAGGACGGTTATGTGGAGGAGGGGTTTCAAAATTATGGAATAAAGTCGGTTACTGTAAAAAACCACTCTGCATCAATGGGGTTTGAGTCTAATGTCGGTGTGCCAGGAGTTGTTATGTTGTCAATAAACGTTTCTGAAATTGTTACATCAAATCCATTAGGGTTTTGAGCAGTAACATTGATAGATACATTATGAGCTGTATTCTGCAATGTTAATTGTATGATATAATCTCCATTAGGTCTCGGATTATCAAAAAGGATAGAATAATTTCCAAGACCAGTCCTTGTTACACCAGAGACAGCTGCTACTCCAGTAGCATTTACAGTCAAAGCATCGGCGCTAACTTTTCCCATGGCCACAACGGGATTGGTGACTGAAACCACAAAATCTTCTGCGGTTTGTATGACTGTAATTCCGTCACCTTCGGAAACTGTTTCATTTAAAGAGGAGAGGTCTGCGCCTGTGGCCCCTGCAGCAGGGTTGGTCAGTTCGAGGAGTGTTCCCGTGAGCAACAGGTCTGAGAGTTCGTTTTCCTGGTCGGCATCAGCATCTTCCACATTAAGGGTTAACTCACTTCCATTGTCAATTTGTATGTTCCCTGGAGTTCCGTCAGTATTGATGTCTTGATTGTCCGTATTGACCCCTGCGGTAATATCAGCCAAAGGTACGGGCAACGTTCCGTTAGAATCCTCTAATTCAAGATTTGTTCCCACGACCTCGAAACGAGTGTTGATTTCATTTGTCGGGCTAGGGTCGCCATCGTCGACATTGAGGGTTAACTCACTTCCATTGTCAATTTGGATGTTCCCTGGCGTTCCGTCCGTATTGATATCTTGATTGTCCGTATTGACCCCTGCGGTAATATCAGCCAAAGGTACGGGCAACGTTCCGTTAGAATCCTCTAATTCAAGATTTGTGCCCACGACCTCGAAACGAGTGTTGATTTCGTTTGTCGGGCTAGGGTCGGCATCGTCGACATTGAGGGTTAACTCACTTCCATTGTCAATTTGTATGTTTCCTGGCGTTCCGTCCGTATTGATGTCTTGATTGTCCGTATTGACCCCTGCAGCAATGTCAGCAAGTGGCACAGGCAACGTTCCGTTAGAATCCTCTAATTCAAGATTGGTGCCCACGACCTCGAAACGAGTGTTGATTTCATTTGTCGGGCTTGAGTCAGCATCATTTACATTTAGATTCAGGACGCTTCCGTTATCAATTTGAATATTTCCTGGATTTCCATTTGTATCAATGTCCTGTTCATCTGTATTATCCAAATATGAACTGAGATCGACTTGATTTCCTGGTGTTGCTGGATTGCTAAGCGTCAAAATATTTGTGGCTAAGTCTAAATCCTGTAACTCATTGATTGCATCGGTATCATTATCATTAGACTCAGAAGCCAAAATTGCCGCATTCAAAGACTGTAAGTTCACAGCATCCAAAGCATCCACAGGGTCAGCAAGATCAATAATCCTATTGTTTCCCAAATCAACATTCGCTGCGGCTGCAGCAAATCCGCTTAAAGGGATATTCGCTTTATCAAGTTTGGCGTTGGTCACCGCCCCGTCAATAATCTTTACGGTGGTCACCGCATCATCCGAAATGTCTTCTGTAAGTATGTTGCCATTTAAAATTTCATCCGTGGTCACTGCATCGGTCGCAATCTCAAAAGCGGTGATTCCGCCTTCGGCCACATCCAAAGTCAACGGGTCGGCTTGACTTCCAGCACCATTTAAAAGAAGAGTGGCATCGGTGGGACCAATCACCTCGTTCCCCACAATACTGTCCAACTGGGTGTTCAGCAGGTCGGTACGGTTCACAAAGTTCCATGCTGTTCCATTGTACATCAACAGGTCCCCAGTATTGGTGGCATCGGCCAAATTCCGTAGTCCTACGGACTTTTCGGCCAGTTTGTTGTTGGTCACGGATTCGTTTTGCAGTTTGGTGGAGCCGTTGATGGACGTATCCACAATGTTCGCGCCCGTAATTCGGTTGACCTCAAAATTATAATTGGTGCTCCCATCTGGGTTGATGGACTCCAAAATGGCAATGGTGTTGTCCCTTGCATTGGGATTCACCTGTTGAAGGGAATCAGCCCTTGTACTTACGGTAAACGAATTGTCCAACTCCTCACAGATATTGATCCACTCCGTTCCATTGTAATAGTGCAAACAGCCTTGGTCCGTATTGTAGACCACGGCACCGGGCAGTGGGGAAATACCGCTCATTTGGGCATCGGTAACCCGGGTAATGACCAAAACACGATTGGAGCTTTGAAGTTCCAATAACGATGCGGGGTTCAAGTTCTGCGGGTTGTCACCGATTTTTACCTGCGCGCTCAGGGAGTTGATCGCCACTAGGCCAATGACCAAATAGACAATGTAAGTTTTCACAGTGTTAGTTATTTGAGGATTTCACCAAACGTAAAAAGCAAAACTAAACTTATGTTCCAATTTTTATCATAAATACCGTCCAAACACGAAATTTACGGGTGAACGGAAAGCACTTTCCTATATTTGGCAACGCAGAATTAACAAAAGTTTAGAACCACTTAATTTTTTATATCGGTGTCAAGGTTTTTCTTTAACTTGTAGTAAACACGTATACATGAAAAATACATTTTTGATAGTGTTCTCTTTGCTCCTGAGCGGCTGGTGCTTAGCACAGGATTCACGCACCATGCTGAGGGGAAAGGTGCTGTATAGGAGTTCCAACGTGCCCAATGAGAATGTTATCAACTCCACTAGTGGGCGGGCGACCATTACCAACGATAACGGTGAGTTTATGATTGAAGTGAAGGAAGGTGATCAGTTGGTATTTACCGCCATCAACTATCAGCTCAAAGTGGTGGATGTAACCCCGGAAATTTTGGCGAATAACCGTTTGGTGGTCGAAGTGGACGAAAAGGTGCAGGAGTTGGACGAGGTGATTGTTACCCCAGAAAATCAAGAACGTTTCCTAGAGGTCAAGAACGAAGACTTTAAACAGTTTGAATACGAAATAGATCGTGGCACAGAGGTAGAAAATGTGGCCAATTCCCGGATTACCCGAGGGATGCGGGATGGTATCAACTTCGTGAACATTTTCAAGGCGCTGTTCAAGTCGCAGGATGAGAGCGGACAGGAAAGGGAGCCTTTAAAGGTAAGCGAGGTGCTTCGCCAAGTATACGATGATGAATTTTTTGTCGTAGATCTTCGACTTCCACAGGATAAAATAGATGCTTTTCTATTATACTGCGACGATAAGGTACCTTCACAGACGCTTCTTAAAAAGGAGAACGAATTTCAGTTGATCGATTTTCTAGTGACCCAGAGCAAAGAATATCTGGCAACCTTGAACGAAGAATGAAAAACTGCTGGCTTGCGGTATTGTTTTTTGTAACCCAATGGGTCTTTGCCCAATCTGGTGAGGAAAAGGTATTGCAGGGAAGAGTGGTCAGCGAAGATAAGGATGTGGTCGGGGTTGTGGTCCAAAATCTAGGCACCCAAAACGCCGTTATCACCGATTTGGACGGGAATTTTGCCATCGAGGTCAGCGTGAACGATACCTTGGTGTTCTCTGCCGTACACTTTCTTAGAAAAATAGTACCTGTCACCGAAACCCTGTACAATGCCAACTTTGTTGAGGTTCCCATGCAGGAGTTTGTGAACGAATTGAAAGAAGTGGTGGTGACCCCTTATAATCTTACGGGAGACCTCACAAAGGACATAGACCGGGTAGTACTGGAAAAAGATGTGACTGCCGAGGCATTGAATCTGCCCAATGCCCATCGTCGGATACCCACACAGAGCGAACGAAAGCTGCAAGAAGCATCTGCCATGAGCGTAACCGCTGGGGGTGGACTTGGCGGAGCCGGTGGGGGTATGAGCCTGAATCCCATCATCAATGCCATCACCGGACGTACAAAAATGCTCAAGAACCGGGTAAAAATTGATAGAACTTATGCCCAGACCCAAGAAGTGCAAGGATTTTATGGAGATTCCCTGTTTTTGACCACTTTGAAGATTCCCATGGAGCGCATTGACGATTTCATGTATTTCTGCGAAGTGGACGAAGCATTTCAAAATGCGATAGCTTCCGAGGACAAACTGCAAATTTTGGATATCATGATTCGGAAAAGCAGGGCATATCGGGAGAACAATGATTTGGATTGATTTTTTAGGAGTCGGGAGTGGTAAGTTAGGAGTTATGGGTTTCGTGTTGGGAGTTGGGAGTTGACACGAATTTCACGAATTAGCACCAATAGGGTTCTTGTCATTTCGAGCCCTCACCTTGAGCGCAGTCGAAGGGGCAGTAGAGAAATCTTTGTTGGAGTCAAAAGTCAAAAGTCGGGAGTCAGCAATAAAATATCTAACATCTAAAATCTCAATTCTGATATCTAAACGAATTTGGCAAGTTAATTGCGTTAGCTAGCATAAAACCGTAACATTGTTTCCCAATTAAAGATTATGATACGATGATGAAATTCAAGAAATCAAAAATGGTATTGCTTCCTATGGTACTTTTTCTAATGGTATCTTTTGCAATAGCCCATAAATTCTACGTCAGCGTTACCAATATTAACTATTCCGAGGATGATGCCGCCTTTCAGATTACAAGCCGGATATTTATTGATGATTTGGATAAACTTCTTAAGGAACGCTATGGAATTGAAGCCAAATTGGCGACACCGAATGAATCCAAGGTGGCAGATGAGTATATCGAAAAATACTTCAGGACAAAATTTTTGGTGGAACTCGACGGGGAACCTGCCAATTATACTTTTCTTGGAAAGCGGTACGACACCGATGTCGTAATCTGCTATTTGGAAATTTCCAATGTCAATTTATCGGAAACCAAAACCATGTCCGTACAGAACGAAATCCTTACCGATCTGTTCGATGAGCAAAAGAACATCGTGCATGTCAAATGGAAGAAAAACAAAAAAAGTTTTGTGCTCATTCGGGAAAACAATAAAGGAATGTTAAACTTATAACCTATTCTTAACAATTGGTTAAAATTAGTTATTTTTCACCCTTATAAAATCAGATAGAAAATGAACAGATTTAAGTATTGCTTTGCTTCCGTGTTGTTCCTTTTTGGTGCCATGGTCATGGCGCAAGAAGAGGGCGAAGTGAAACAGGAACGGGAGCCCGGTCATTACAACCAGAGTAAATTCAAACAATTGTATGAGGAGTTTTCAACTCCCAACACCTATCGGTCCGCCTCCGGGGCACCAGGTCCCGATTATTACCAGCAGCAGGCCGATTATGTAATGGACATCCAATTGGACGACAAGAACGCGAGAATCAGCGGAGAGGAAACCATTACCTATCATAACAATTCGCCAGACGACCTAGAGTTTCTTTGGGTGCAGTTGGACCAAAATGTACGTGCCAAGGATTCCAAATCCCCATTGCGTGATGGAAACGGTGTGAACATTGCCTACACCGCCGACAATTTTGCGCAAACCTATATCAGTGAACCTTTTGATGGCGGTTTCAATATCGAATCCGTAACCGATGCCAATGGCAAACCATTGTCGTACACCATCAACCAAACCATGATGCGAGTGAACATTCCGCAGGCTTTAAAAAGCGGTGAGAAGATTTCATTTTCCATCAAATGGTGGTACAACATTCCAGACCACACTGTAAACAGAGCACGTTCGGGATATGAATATTTCCCAAAAGACGGAAACCGTGCGTATGTGATCGCCCAGTTCTTTCCAAGAATGGCGGTTTACAGCGATGTCGAAGGATGGCAAAACCACCAGTTCTGGGGAAGCGGCGAGTTCGCTTTGCCTTTTGGTAACTACGAGGTAAGTATCACGGTACCTGCCGACCACGTGCTGGATGCCACAGGGGAACTTCAGAACCGTGACGAAGTTTTCTCCAAAGAAATGATGAAGCGTTACAAGCAAGCTACCAAGTCGTACGACAAGCCTGTGCTCATTGTAACCCAAGAAGAGGCCGAAGCTGCCGAAAAAGGATTTTCCAACGATACCAAGACTTGGAAGTTTAAGGCAACCAATGTAAGGGACTACGCCTTTGCTACCTCCAGAAAATTTATCTGGGACATGCAGGCCGTCAAAATAGGAAATAAGGATGTGATGGCCGTATCGCTTTACCCCAAAGAAGGAAATCCCCTTTGGGAAGAGCAGTCTACAAAAGCCGTGGCACAGACCCTAAAGACCTATTCAAAACACACCTTTGATTATCCATACCATAAAGCCATATCCGTTCATGCCAAGAACCAAGGAATGGAATACCCAATGATTTGTTGGAACTATGGTCGTCCTAACGAGGATGGTACCTATTCCGATAGGGTAAAGTATGGGATGATCAGTGTGATTATCCATGAAGTAGGACACAACTTCTTCCCAATGATCGTCAATTCCGATGAGCGTCAGTGGGGTTGGATGGACGAAGGATTGGATACCTTCATGCAGTATTTGGCCGAGCAAGAATTTGGTGAAAACTATCCTGATGTTATCGCTCCAAACGAAAAATACCCGTCCCGAAGAGGGGAGCCATCCAAGATTGTTCCCTACATGGCAGGAGACCAAAGTTATATTTCCCCCATCATGTCCAATCCGGAGAACGTGTACCAGCTTGGTCCAAATGCCTATGCCAAGCCAGCTACGGCCCTTAACATTCTTAGGGAGACCGTAATGGGCAAGGAGCTTTTTGACCATGCCTTTAAAACCTATGCGCAACGTTGGATGTTCAAGCACCCAACCCCTGAGGATTTCTTCCGCACCATGGAAGATGCATCTGCAGTGGATTTGGATTGGTTCTGGAGAGGATGGTTCTACACCACTGATTATGTAGACATTGGCGTGAAGGGCGTTAAAAAGTACTATGTATCCAACAAGCCTACCAAGGAAATGGAAAAATATATGGCCGATAGAAATCTTACCGAAGCCGACCTACCACCATTGGTGTACTTGGCCGAGGAAGACAGCGAGGACTTTGAGCCTGAACTGAAAGGAAAGTCCCCAACAGAGACTTCCCAAAACTTGAAGGCATTTATGATGGACAATATGACCGAAGCCGAAAGGTCTCAGGTAAAAGAGCCTAAGTATTTCTACGAAATCACTTTTGATAAGCCAGGAGGTATCCCGATGCCATTGATCGTGGAGTATACCTACGCAGATGGCACCACCGAAAGCGTAACCTATCCACCAGAAATCTGGAGAAAGAACGATGCTGAGGTGAAAAGAGTAATGGCCACCCAAAAGGAGATTGTAGGAATTGTGGTAGACCCCAAATTGGAGACTGCCGATATCGATACCACCAACAACTCATGGCCTAAGAAAGAAGAGAAGTCCGACTTTGATAAGTTCAAGGAGAACATCAAAGGAAAATAAGACTCCAAAAAACTATGTTAAGAGCCCCGTGATTTCACGGGGCTTTTTTTATTTTGAACCTAAGATCTGATTATATTTGTGCCATGCAATTTTTATTCATCAGCGGAGCCGAGATATTTTTCATCCTATTTGTAGTGGTGATGGTGTTTGGTGCGGATAAAATCCCTGGAATAGCCAGGGGGCTCGGCAAAGGAATGCGCCAACTCAGGGATGCCACCGACGATATTAAGCGCGAAATCCAAAAAAGCGCCGACGTGGATACCGACTTTACCAAGAATATCCGAAAGGAAATTGACGATGTCAAGAAGAATGTGAACGAAGTTTCCGGTTCCATCAAACGAGATCTCAATAAATAAATATCCATGTGGGAAAGACTGCTCAAATGGGATAGGGACACTTTTATTTATCTCAATGGGCTGGGCATAGAACAATACGATGTTTTCTGGTCCACGGTCACCCAATTCACCACTTGGATTCCCCTTTTTCTGTTATTTGTAGCGTTATTTTTTCTGAAGTTCCCCAAAAAGGAAGCTTGGTATAGGTTTCTGATGGTTTTGGGTCTCGCCGTTTTCATCGGATTGATAACACATGTCACCAAAATTTCGGTAGCGCGGCTACGTCCCAACAATACGGAAGAAATCAATACCCTTATCCGAATACTAAAAACACCCACGGATTATAGTTTTTTCTCTGGACATGCCTCCAGTTCGTTTTCGATTACCATGTTGGTGTTCCTCTTCCTGAGGCACAAAGTAAAATGGGCGATTTTATTTTTTATCTGGCCCATACTTTTTGCGATGAGCCGAATTTATGTCGGGGTACACTTTCCCATCGATATTTTGGTTGGAATGCTGGTTGGACTATTGTCTGGCTGGTTGTTTTATGTGCTGTACGAACGATTTATAGCACCCGGCTCAAGGTCAGTCCGTCCCTAATGGGCAAAAGAACGGTCTCCACCCTTTTATCCTCTTTTAATTTTTGATTGTAAGCCAGTAAAGCTTCCGTGGCCTTGTCCGATTTTTGCAACGGTTCCACCACCTTTCCCGACCAGAGTACGTTGTCCGAAAGAATAATGCTGCCCGGTCTTGTTTTTTGGATGACCGCCTCAAAATAGGCATCGTAGTTGACCTTTTGTGCATCAATAAAAACAAGGTCAAAAGTTTGGGGCAAGCTGGGAATAATGTCCAGTGCATCCCCAATATGTTGATGGATTTGGGAGCCATGCCCGCTTTTATCAAAATATCTCCGCTGCATGGGATGGAGTTCTTCGTTGACCTCAATGGTGTGCAATTCCCCATCTTTTTGAAGCCCCTCCGCCAAACAAAGCGCCGAATAGCCCGTATAGGTCCCGATTTCCAAAATGTACTTTGGGTGGATGATTTTGGACAACATACTCAAGACCCTCCCTTGAAAATGTCCCGTAATCATTCTGGGCTGGATTACCTTTAAATGGGTTTCACGGGTGAGTTCCTGTAACAATTCCGGTTCGTCCTCCGAATGGTTGGCAATATATGTTTCCAATATGGGTGATAGGAAATGCATGTGATATTTTTCGCAAAAATAGGGAAAACAACTACATTGGTGTACCTATTAAACAAAACAACTTCATGACATTACCAAAGGTAACGGTTCGGGCGGCGACTATGGACGACCTCACCGTACTGCTCAATTTTGAACAAGAAATCATTAAGGCGGAACGCCCCTTCGATGTGACCATAAAAAGTGGAAACATCAATTACTACGATATTGGTGCTATGATTCAAGATAGCGAATCCCATGTGGTGGTAGCCGAAGTTGAAGGGAAGATAGTCGCTTCAGGCTATGCCATTCCCAAACGGGCCAGGCATTACCTCGATCATGAATGGTACGCTTATTTGGGTTTTATGTATACCGATGTAGCCTATCGCGGTAGGGGGATCAATGCTCAAATCGTGGAAGAGCTCAAACAATGGTCGCATGCCAAAGGGTTTCAGGAGATACGGCTTACCGTTTACAATGACAATATTTCGGCCATTAAAGCCTACGAAAAGGTGGGCTTTAAAAAACACATCATCGAAATGCGGTTGGAATAGTTTTCTTTTCGCCACATTACCCCCACAAGTTGTATTTTTGGGACAAACCAAAAGAAAAATGACGTTCCAAAATACACTTGAATTCGCCAAACAATTAGACGCTTCCGATGCCTTGGCCCCGTACCGAAATGAGTTCCACTACCCTCAGGTCAACGGAAAGGATGTGATTTATTTTACCGGGAATTCCCTTGGGCTGCAACCCAAACGAACCCAACGGTTTGTGGACGAGGTGATGAAGGATTGGCGGGAACTCGCCGTGGAAGGACATTTTTATGCCGATAAACCTTGGTGGGATTACCACGAGCGGCTTGCCGAAGGATTAGGTAAGGTGGTGGGAGCCAAACCCAAAGAGATTTCGGTGATGAACACGCTCACTGTAAACCTTCATTTATTGATGGTTTCCTTTTACAGGCCCACGGCTAAGCGATTCAAGATAATTTGTGAGGAGAAAGCCTTTCCATCCGACCAATACATGCTCCAAAGTCAGGTGCGTTTTCATGGATTGGATCCAAAAGAAACCATAGTTGAGGTTAAAAAGCGGGAAGGTGAACATGCTTGGCGGACGGAGGATATCATCCAAAAAATCCAAGAGGTGGGCGATGAGCTGGCCTTGGTGTTGATGGGTGGTGTGAATTATTACAATGGCCAGGTGTTGGATATGGAGGCAATCACCAAGGCAGGAAAGGGTGTTGGCGCCTTTGTAGGCTGGGATTTGGCCCATGGTGTGGGAAATATCAAATTGCATTTGCATGATTGGGGTGCCGATTTTGCCGCATGGTGCAGCTACAAGTATATGAACAGCGGGCCTGGGAACGCATCAGGTATTTTTATACATGAAACCCACTTGGGGAAAGAGGATATTCCCCGTTTTGAAGGCTGGTGGGGTAACAAAAAGGAGACCCGTTTTTTGATGAAGCCCGAGTTTGACCCCATTGAGAGTGCCGACGCATGGCAGTTGAGCAATCCGCCCATACTTTCCGTAGCGCCCTACTTGGCCTCCTTGGAGCTTTTTGATGAAGTGGGTATGGATGCGCTTATCGAAAAACAAAAGACCATTGTGGCCTATTTGGAGTTTGTACTGCACGAAATCGATAAAGAGGTGGATAGTACCTTCGAGATTATCACGCCCCAAGATAGAGGGTGCCAGCTTTCAGTGTTTTTGCATGGAGAGGGCAGGTCCCTTTTTGATTATTTGATGAAGAACGGTGTCATCACGGATTGGAGGGAACCCAATGTGATTCGATTGGCACCTGCACCATTTTATTGCTCCTACGAAGATATGTACCGTTTTGGACAGATATTAAAAGCGGGCATACAACGTAAATAAGATGTAGCACTACATGAATCCAACCAACCAAGACCATTTATGAAGTCCTTACAACTGATTTTGTCCAATCCAAGATATTTTGGAACGGCCTGGGTGTTTACCAGTATCAATATTTGGTTCGGTACATGGGCCATTTATATTCCCACTGTTAAAGAAAAACTGGGGATAGACAAGGCTGATCTGGGCATCGCCCTGTTTTGTTTGTCGCTTGGGGTTTTTACGATCATTCCCATGGCATCCAAGTTGATCAACCGTATCGGGGTTGGACGGGCCTCTTGGATTGGTGTCATCTTTGTGTCTGCCACCGCCATGCTGCCACTAATGGCCCCTAATTATTATCTTTTGATGGCGGCGCTGTATCTATTTGGGGCGGGCAACGGTTTTATCGATATTGCCATAAATACCTTGGTCACTGAGATTGAGAAAGAGGATAAGCAAAACTTCATGTCTGCGGCCCACGGCTTTTTTAGTTTGGGAGGTATTTTGGTAGGCTTGGGCAGTTTTTTAATTCCGGTGATAGGAAGTCCTGTGTTGCACATGGGCATAACGGTGGTATTGGTGTTCATCATCAACCTATATTTTAGAAAGCACTACATCCACATTGTAGCAGCGCCAGTGGAAAAGGAGCCGTTCAGCTTCAAACTTTTTAAACCTTTATTGTTATTGGGGATTATTGGTTTTGTTTCCTTTGGAAGTGAAGGCGCTATTATTGATTGGAGCGGACTTTATCTCAAGGAAATGACTATGGCCCCAGAATTGCTTATTGGTGCGGGCTTTTTGGCTTTTTCCACTACCATGACGCTTGGTAGGTTTTTGGGTGATGGCATCAGTGCACGGATTGGCTCCATAAAGCTGGTGGGGTTGGGTGCCCTCATTGCGGCCTGTGGCTATTTTTTGGTGCTGACCCAACAAACCACTTGGTCCATAATCGGTTTTGCCCTAAACGGGTTGGGATTTTCGGTGATTGTACCCGAATTGTTCCGTATTGGTGGCAACGTGAAGGGCGTGGATTCCTCCCAAGGTGTTGCCTTTATCGCGGGCTTTGGGTATATCGGGTTTTTGTTGGGTCCTGTAATTCTCGGTTTTATTGCGGAAAGCGCCTCGCTCAATTATAGCTTTATGTTGCTCTTGTGCATGGCCCTGTTGGTTTTTGGGATTACGTTTTTCCTAAGGAGAAGGGGGAGGTGAGTATTTTTTAAAATAACAGCGTTTTCTAGCCATTTACCAATCCAGGACTTAAATGTTAGGTGTAATTTAATTGGAACTTGCGCGAATGGTGGATAAATCAATGGTCATTTTAGGCATTAGTTTTGCCATTTCTTCGCCTTCCTCCTTGCCTTGTTGGTACCTTTCCATTCCACGGACAATTACCTCGGTCATTTCTTTCTGAAGTTCGTCAATCTCTTCTTCTGTAAACTGCACCCTATCTTTTTTTGAAAATAGCTTTGTGATTTTTTTCATGTTGTGGGATTCAATATCAACAGGAACCAATTTAACAGCTGCCTTAAGCCCTCCCATTCTGGGAAGTGCCTCTATCATGTAAGTTTTTCCGCCTGCTAAATCGGCCTCAACAAAGGACCTGTTTTCGGACCGTGCCCAAAAAAGGTGTTCTCCAGGGTCACACTCATATCGGAGATATTTCCTTCCATTGAATTTTCCAATTGCTCTTTCTCCATCAAAATAAGTGAAATTCACCAGGGACCCCATGGATTTTGCCCGTACAAAATAAACAACCGCTTTGTTATTGGGCACGAGGTCGTAATCTTGAGCCTGAACGGGGGATGATGCATAAATGGCTAGTAATAAAAAGATGTTGAAAAGATGTTTCATGATAACCGTTATTCTAATTAAAAACCCAGGTGAAAATAAGCTTAATTGTGCTTGTTCTTTTGGTCTGTGCATTTGGATCAAAACTTTCAAAATCCATGGTGTTTGCAAGTCCTAGTTCGGATTGGAGCTCGAGGATATAACTGGATTTGCCTTTTGATGGAAATTCCTTCCCCAAACCAGCGGTAAGCCCGTAATCCGTACTTTTAAAAGATGAATTAATACCTTCATTTCGAATGGAGTCGTCTAAAAGAAGACCTATAAATGGCCCAAAATCTATGTGCCAGAGTTCCTTTTGTCCAAAAGGTACTTTAATCAGAATCGGGATATTTAGATAATGGTATTTATCCTTAAAATTATATTCCTGTGTAGGCCGACCCTCATAATTAAAATAAATTCCATTTCCATCTATGGTGCGGCGTTCGTAATTTACATTGGCTACCAAGATGATACCGGGGGTAAACTCATATCCATAATGGAGTCCCAATAGAATTCCAACATCATAATTAACAGCTCTTGCATAATCGTTTCCCCAAAGTGAGGTGTACGTAGCGCCAAAGTTGAGACCCCAATCACTTTTGTCTTGGGAATATATACTGCATATGCTGAGGAAGGAAGCCGTCATAAAAATGACGATTGATTGCTTTAGGGGTAGGCTTGTTTTCAAAGGTTGATTTTGATTTGTCGAAACGAAATTCGATAAATATTTTCTTACAAACAAGTTTTATCAATCGATATTTTAATGACTAAATAAATGATAAAAAATTATAATAGTTTTAAATTCCATCCTATGGGAGAGAATTCAATTTTTTAAGAATTTCAAAGGTTTGCAAACAATATAAATGAATTTATGGTTTACTCACGGTAAGCCCTGTAAAATAAAGGCTGGTGCCTCCATCGGGTCGGTTGTGCTGTTGTGCCAACTGTAGGCCTTCCATCTCTACATAATCTTCCCAAGTGGATACCAAGTTGGGCTCCTCTTGGTTGGATTTGCGATAGGCCCACTCCCGAAGGATGTAATCATCCTTAAAGTAGAAATCATACGCATCGCCAGGGGTGTAGCCACCTTCATTGGCATACACAATGGTCAGCTTTTGCATGGGTTCTTGGCTAATGGGAGCCGTAGCCTCCTCTGTATGTTCAAACGTATAGTTATTGGCGTCCCACATGAGGTTAAAGGGAGCCATGAGCCAGTACCGGTCATTAATGAAACCTCCATTCGTCTTTAGTGCAATACTATCCATGGCATTCCGGTCATACCTTAAGGTGTCCGCACCCGAAATGGCCGTTACCATATTGGTTTTGGGTTCCCAATCCCAGCTACGCTCAAAGTGCATGGAATCCCTGTCCACATTGAACGTAAAGGTAATTCGCTCCACATCCTTCCAATGCTCAAAACCATGGGCCTCCGCAATCCGTTCGGGAACGGTTTTTTCGGTTTCGGTAGTTTCGGCCGCAGTTTCGGTTTTCTTCGGTTCCGTTTTACAAGCGGTAAAAAATAAAAAGGCAAGCAGTCCGGCGATGTAATAGGTCTTCATGTCTGGTTTTTAACCAAATATACTAGGAAAATCCGTTAATTTGCCCCCCATTTTAAAAAGCTGGGTCAAATAAATCTGTTTTTGGAGTGACTTTTTTAAAAAACCTGTTTCTCATACTTATAAGTAACCCCGACAAAGCGTTTTTGGAAAAGGAAGACTTATACGTGCAGCTATCTGATGAGGAATTGGTGAAACAGATTGTTGCGGACAACGACCCCATGCTTTTTGGAAAGTTGTACGACCGCTATGCTACAATGGTCTATAACAAATGTTACGGATTCGCAAAATCCGCGGACGAAGCGGAGGATCTCACCCAAGATGTGTTCCTTCACCTTTTTATCAAACTTCGAACCTTTAAGGGCAAATCGAAGTTTTCTACATGGCTCTACTCATTTACCTATAATTTTTGTGTCAATTATGTCAACCGGAACAAACAACTGAAAATACGGGACAAGTCCGTTCAGGTGGAAACTTCCGAACATAAGCTTACCGAAGAAGTGCCCGATGAGAGCTTGTTTGAAATGAAAGCGGACAAACTCAAAAAGGCATTGCAGCTGATTGCGGCAGAGGACAAATCGTTGCTGCTGCTAAAATACCAAGATGGGGCCAGCATCAAAGATCTGGTCTCCTTGTTGGAGATTGGGGAAAGTGCGGTGAAAATGCGCATTAAAAGAGCAAAGGAACGACTAGTGGAAATCTATAATACCTTGGAATAGATGGCAAAGAAACACAAAAACCCATTTAAGGAACTGGAGGCCTCCCTACACGAGGCCCCTCCCGAAATGAAGCAAAAGGTCATGAACGACATTGCGGCGGCAAAGTTGATCATGGACATGGCTTCGCTCTTCTCCATCAATTTGGGGGGTGCTTTGCGCAAACTATTCAGAACCATGGGAAACAACTAATCAACTTAACAGAACACTATAAATAAACAACAACTATGGAGACTATTAACGAATGGAAAAATGTGACCCTTGATTCACTATCGGGGATGGGCAAAGAGATTGCATCGGCCTTTCCTAAAATCTTGGGGGCCTTGGTCATTTTGTGCCTAGGTTGGATCGTCATCAAAATTGTACTGTTCCTATTAAAGAAAATCCTAAAACTGGCCAAAGTTGATCTGCTCAACGATAGGATCAATGGAATGGATGTGGCCAGCAAGGGTGAATTTAATGTAGACGTTATAAAAATCATCTTGGGATTTGTACGATGGTTTCTGATCTTGGTCTTTTTGATCGTGGCTGCGGATATTTTGGACTGGAAGATCATTTCACAGGAAATAGGCAACCTTTTACACTACTTACCTCGTTTCTTTAGCGCACTGGCCTTGTTGATGCTCGGATTCTATATTGGAAACTTTGTGAAGAAGACCATAAAGCGATTGTTCGATTCACTCGAATTCGGGGGGTCCAACATCGTGAGCAACCTGTTTTTTTACGTGATTGTCATTTTTATGTCCATCACAGCATTGAACCAAGCAGGTGTCGACACTACAATCATCACCAATAACATTACCCTGATCATGGGTTCCTTCCTATTGGCATTCGCTTTGGGGGTAGGGTTGGGGTCCCGTGAGATCGTGGCCGATATCCTTAGGGCATTCTACACCCGCAAGACGTATGTGGTGGGCGATAGAATTGTGATCAACGGAGATGAAGGGACCATAAAGGCCATTGAGAACAACAGCCTTACCCTAGAGACCAAGGAGGGAAAATTTATTATTCCGATAAAGGATGTGGTTTCCCAAAAGGTGGAGATAAAATCATAATCGGGTCATTGTGGCAAACAAGTGCCTAAACTTCCTTGGAATTTGATTATTTTTGAAGTCTTACAATAGCTATATAATGAGTTCAAAAAAAGGAAAAGTTCAGGAATTGATCCAAGAAAAACTGTTAGAGGACCGAAAAGTGTTCCTTTGGGGCCAAGTAGATGACGACTCTGCCAAGCATGTCATAGACAGATTGCTCTACTTGGATATGTTGAACCATAAGGAAATCCAATTGATCATCAACAGCCCAGGGGGATACGTAACCTCCGGTTTTGCCATTTACGATACCATCAAGCAAATCAAAAGTCCGGTATCTACGGTATGCTCCGGTTTGGCAGCGTCCATGGGATCCATACTGTTATCGGTAGGGGAAAAGGGAAGAAGGTTTATACAGCCCCATGCCCGAGTGATGATCCACCAACCCAGTGGTGGCGCAAGGGGACAAGCCTCCAATATCGAAATCCAAGCTAGGGAAATCATCAAGACCAAAGAATTGGGCGCCAAGATCCTTTCGGAAAATTGTGGCCAACCCTATGAAAAGGTGATGAAGGATTTTGATCGTGATTACTGGATGAGTGCCGAAGAATCCGTGGAGTATGGGATCGTGGATGAAATCCTGAAATAAGAAAACAATAGTTCCAAAAAAGTGAAAAGTCCTTCGCAATGCATTGTGAAGGACTTTTTATATATAGGCGCCGAAGCGGAATATTTTAAAGATATACGGCAGGGTAGCTACTCTCGGATATTAAAGAATCGTTAAAATCAAAATTGATCCGGATGGGATATCACTTGCTGGGCCCTTTCCCTTAACTCATTCAATTCATCATTGCTTTTCTTTTCCAGCAAGCTCAACATCATCGACATGCGTTGGTTGTTTTTGAAATGAGCTTTTTTCTCATCCAAGAAATTCCAATACAGCGCATTGAACGGGCATGCTTTGTCACCTGTCTTTTTAGTATGGCTGTAGTGGCAATCCTTACAATAATTGCCCATTTTGTTGATGTAGTTGGCACTGCTTACATAGGGTTTGGTGGCCACAATGCCTCCATCGGCAAATTGGCTCATCCCCCTGGTATTGGTAATTTCCACCCATTCAAGAGCATCGATGTACACTCCGAGGTACCAGGCGTCCACTTGATCGGGGTGTATTTGGGTCAACAACGCATAATTGCCTATCACCATTAATCTTTGAATATGATGGGCGTAGGCATCGTCCAAACTTTGGGTAATCGACTTCTGCAGACAGTTCATTTTGGTCTTGCCCGTCCAGAAAAAATCTGGTAATGGATTATGGTTATCCAATTCGTTCAATTGGGCATATTGGGGCATCTCTTTCCAGTAAATCCCTCTCATATACTCGCGCCAACCCAAAATCTGGCGTACAAATCCTTCCACTTGAGAAATATGGATATCGTTTTTATGGTTATGGTAATGGTTTACAACAGCATCCACAACCTCTTTTGGGGAAAGCATTTTGCTGTTCATCGCAAAGGACAATCGGGAGTGGAACAGGTATTTTTGCTCCGTATGCAATGCATCTTGATAATCCCCGAAGTAAGTCAGTAGATCGGAACAGAAAAAGTCCAACAGCTTTTGGCATTCCTCGTAGGTAGTAGGCCAAGCAAAGTTTTTAGGGTCGATGTTGCCAAAGGTCTTCACTTCGGCCTTTTCGATTTCTTCCACAATATGGCTTACATCCTTGTCGAAGGAAAGTTCCTTGGGAATGTTGGGCGAACCATCCCATTTTTTGCGGTTACTCTGGTCAAAGTTCCATTTTCCGCCTTCGGGCTGGTCGTTTTCCATTAAAACATGGTGTTTTTTCCGCATCATGCGGTAAAAGCTTTCCATTATCAATTGTTTTTTGCCCTTGAAGTGATTTTTGAGTTCGTCGCGTGACGTATAAAAATGTTCGGTGTCAAAAGCCTCACTGGGAATGGAAAGGGTTTGGCAAATATCCTTTAGCTGCTCGTCCAATCGATATTCATCAGGCAATTGGTACTCAAATTTTTCTATCTGCCGCGTTTCGATTACTTGGTTGATGAGGTCGGGCAAGTTTTGCGGATTGTCCTTGTCGGTAATGGTGAAATACATCACTTGATGGCCATTGTTCTCCAAGGTGTTCGCGAAATTTCGCATGGCACTAAAAAAGCCGACCACTTTCTGGATATGGTGCTTTACATAGTCGGTCTCCTGACGCATTTCCGCCATTAGGTATACATGGTCATCGCTTGTTTCGTGGAACCAGCTATGTGAAAGGTTGAGTTGATCGCCAAGGATCAGTCGAAGTTTTTTCATGGATTAAAATAAAGAGTGTTGCAGCCACAGCCTTTGGAATTTTCCATTGGGATCGTACATCTCCGCTTGCCGTTTGGTATTGAAGGTCCGATTTCTAGGGTCGTTTCCTACGCCGCTATTGTACATCCAATTGCCCCAATTGCTGTGTACGTCGTAATCGATGAGCATTGCTTCAAAATAGGAGGCACCGATACGCCAGTCTTGTTGCAGGTGTTTGGACCAGTAGCTGGCCACGTTCTGTCGGCCACGGTTGCTCATCCAACCCGTTTCCTTCAGCTCTATCATATTGGCGTTGACAAAATCATCATCCGTTTGCCCATTGATCCAATCATGTTGGGCAGCTTTGTTGTTGTGCCAATCATAATCATTTCCAAGGATACCATCAATTTTAAAGATCTGGTTCTCGTGCTTTAAGGATACATATTTAAAGTAATCACGCCAAATCAGCTCAAAGATGAGCCAATAGGTGTCCTGATTTTTCTTTATCTCTTTTTCAAAACGCTTTACTTCCCAATAAATCGTTCGAGCGGAAATACTACCATTGGCCAACCAAGGGGAAAACTTGGAGCTGTAATCCGTGCCCACAAGTCCGTTTCTGGTCTTTTTGTAGTAAGCCAGTTTTTGGGTATCCCAAAAATAATGTTGCAAGCGTTCGAGTGCCTCATCCTCACCACCTTTAAAAGGAAAGGCCGACCTTTGGTCCATTTCAAAGTGGGAAAAACCAAGTTCTTCCAAAGTAGGCATTTTGGGAGTTTCTTCAACGAGGTTATCTGTTGGGAATGGTTGTGGAGTATCAAAACAAGGCCTTACTTCGCAGTGTTTTTCGCACTTTTTACGGAAAACCGTAAATACCAGAGGAATCTTTTCGTAAGTGTCAAAAGGAATATCTTCTGGATGAAACAGAAATTGGTCAAAGGTTTCATGGAATTGGATATTTTCCGGAACCTTTCGCTTTACGTTTGCTAAGACAGTGGCTTCTTCTGATGTCCATTCCTTTTGCAGATAAATGGTATCTATTTGAAAGCGTTCCACCAATTCTGGAATGCGATTTTCTGGTTGTTCCAGATAGACCAGTAGGCTAATGTTTAGAGTTTTTAACCTCTTTTGAAGCTGTTGTACTGTTTCCAAAAGAAATTTTGCCCGAAACCGCTCCGTTTTCTTAAAGCCAAATGGACCGATTTCATAATGTCTAGGGTCAAAAAAGTAGACCGCTATCAATCTATCGGCTTTTGATGCTAAACTAAGGGCTTCGTTGTCCGATACCCGTAAATTATTTCCAAACCAAATAAGGCTAGTTTTCATGCTTGTTTTTGTTTTTTCTGCAACGTTCGCTGCAGTACACCACTTGGTCCCAGTCTTTTTCCCATTTTTTTCTCCAAGTGAAGGGACGCCGGCAAACGGGACACGTTTTAGTGGGAAGGTGCTGTTTCTTATGTGCCAAAATCAGTATTTGTTTAACAAAAATAATTAAAAATTAAACAAAACTAGATTCAAAGCGGGTAAAGGTTGAAATCGCCCGACTGTACCGACCAAAATGTTTATTTTTACACCTTTAATCAGAATTCGCCCACTGGGCATTTATGGCACAGACTCCAAAAAATATAGCCATCATCGGTTCCGGATTGGTGGGTTCCCTGTTAGCAATTTATCTACGAAGAATTGGTCACACGGTGACCGTGTTCGATCGAAGACCGGATATTCGAACCATTAAGTTTTCAGGAAGATCCATTAACCTTGCCATGAGCAATAGAGGATGGCGTTCCTTGGATGAGGTTGGTATCGGTGACCGAATTAAGGATATTGCCATTCCGTTGGACAAACGGGCAATGCATGTGAATGACAAACCTGTTTACTTTCAAAAGTACGGAAAGGAAGGGGAGGCCATTTGGTCCATTTCCAGAGGGATATTGAACAAACGGATGATCGACCTTGCCGAAGAGGCTGGTGCACAGTTCCGTTTTAATGAAAAGGTTTGGGATGTTGATTTGCCCGAAGCAAAGATTTTTACCGGGGAATCCGAAAAAAGTGAATGGAAAGAGTACCATTTTGACCTGATTTTTGGTTGCGATGGTGCTTTCTCAAGGGTACGGCACAAAATGCAGCGACGAAGTAGGTATAATTATTCCCAGGAGTTTATTGATGTGGGCTATAAGGAGCTCACCATTCCCGCCAATGAAGATGGCACGCACAAACTGGATAAAAATTCATTTCATATTTGGCCAAGGGGCGAGTTTATGCTCATTGCTATGCCCAATATTGATGGAAGCTTCACCTGTACCTTGTTTCTGCCTTTTGAGGGCAAGGTTTCTTTTGAAAGCCTCCAAACCGAAGAGCAGGCCAGGGAATTCTTTAAAACGTACTTTCCCAACGTGCGCAAGGTGATTGAGGACCTCACCAAAGACTTTTTCAATAACCCTACCAGTGCCATGGTCACCATGAAATGCTACCCATGGACGTATTGGGACAAAGTGGCTCTAGTGGGTGATTCTGCCCATGCCATTGTACCCTTTTATGGGCAGGGAATGAATGCCGGGTTCGAGGATATTTACGTACTCGACCAACTCATGCGGCAACACGGTGATGATTGGGAGACCATTTTCTCCAAATACCAAGAGGAGCGAAAGCCGAATGCCGATGCCATTGCGGAATTGAGCTATCGGAACTTTGTAGAGATGAGCAGTAAAACGGCCGACCCTAAATTTCTATTGCAAAAGAAGATTGAAAAGCACTTTGCTGCAAAATATCCCGATAAATGGATTCCGGTGTACAGCCGTGTAACATTTTCGGACAGGCCCTACGCCGAGGCCTTGGCCATTGGGGACCAACAGGAGGAGATTATGCAAAAGGTGATGCAAATGCCCAAAATTGAGGAAAAGTGGGATTCCCAAGAGGTGGAGGATAAAATCTTGGAGTTTTTGGAACAGTAGGATGTCAACTATTCCATCTTGAGCACAGTCGATAATCTCTTTCTTCTGTTGTTTGACACAAATAGCACGAATTTCCTCTAATTAGCGGTGGATGCTGAAACTAGTTCGGCATGACGTTTTTCTTGGAACGTTTTTTCTATGGGTTGTCATGTCGAGCGCAGTCGAGACATCTTTTTATAACGGTCGTGTTATACTAATTTCACATTTTTTTGAGAGATGAAAGGATTTAAGATTTCCTGCGGTACTTCGAATTCGTTCGGCACTGGACCGGGCATTGCCTGCTTTGTATTTCTCAAAGGTGGCCCTCATTTCGAAATGACTGTGCCAACAAAAAAAGCCACCCGAAAGGTGGCTCATTATTGGTATAAAAATATTTTGGATTATAGCTTAGTAAAAAGCTTTTCCATGCGTTCTTGTTCTTCTTCGGCCAATAACGGGTCTACCAAAATTCGACCACTGTGCTCATCGGTAATGATTTTTTTGCGGGATGCAATCTCTACTTGAACCTGTGGTGGAATGGTGAAAAAGGAACCTCCAGAAGCTCCACGCTCTACGGGAACTACGGCCAGACCATTTTTTACGTTCTGACGGATTCTTTTATAAGCCTGGATCAAACGCTCCTCGATCTTGTCCTCGTATTCCTCGGATTTTTTCAAAAGGGCCTTTTCTTCTTTTTCCGTTTCGGCAAGAATGGCGTCCAACTCACCTTTTTTGTGTTTTAGGTGGCCTTCGCGCTCGGATAATTTTTCCTTAGTGGCAGCGATAACCTCTTTCTTCTGCTCAATCTGCGCCTTGAATTCCTTGATGTTCTTCTCAGCTAGTTGAATCTCCAATTCCTGGAACTCCACTTCCTTGGTCAGCGAGTTGAATTCTCGGCTGTTCCTTACGTTTTTCTGCTGCTCGCTATATTTTTTGATAAGCGCTTTGGCCTCGTCGATAAGGTTTTTCTTGGCAGTGATTTCGTAGTTGATGGTCTCAACATCTGTTTTCAATTTGTCCATTCTGGTCTTAAGACCAAGAACTTCGTCTTCCAAGTCCTGTACCTCCAAAGGCAATTCGCCTCTAACGTTGCGGATTTCATCCACTCTGGAATCAATGAGCTGTAAGTCGTACAATGCTCTCAACTTGTCTTCCACAGTGCTTTCTTTCTTGTTCGCCATATATGTTATAAATACTTGATGGGATTCGTTATACTCTCCGATAAAGAGACTGCAAAATTAGGAATTTTTTTCGTAAGATAATCAACCAATAAATCTTTTGTAAACTGCTCAGTTTCAAAGTGCCCCATATCGGCGATTACCAATTGGTTTTCGGCTTGGTAAAAATCATGATATTTCATGTCGGCTGAGATGAAAATATCCGCTCCAGCCTTCTTGGCGGCACCAATGGCAAAAGCACCACTACCGCCCAACACGGCCACTTTGTTGACCTTTTTCCCCAATAATTCGGAGTGGCGGACCACTTTGGCATTCAAGCGTTCTTTGGTACGTATCAAAAACTCTTTCTCGTCCATTTCCGTATCCAAGGTACCGATCATTCCCATGCCCAAATCCTGATTGCTATTTTCCAGCGTCAATACTTCGTAGGCCACTTCTTCGTAAGGGTGGGCTTCAAAAAGGGCGTTTAAAATGGATTTTTCCCTTTCAAAGGAGTAAATAACATTGATTTGCGCCTCCTTTTCAAAATGGACCTCACCTAATTTGCCAACGGTAGGGTTGGCCCCGTTACCTGCTTTAAAGCTGCCAGTGCCTTCCAAGCTGAAACTGCAGTTGCTGTAGTTGCCGATTTCTCCAGCGCCAGCTTTGAAGAGCGCCCGTTTGATGTTTTCTGCATCGGCAACAGGTGCATAGGTCGTCAATTTTTTGATGCTATTGGATCTTGGAATCAAAATTTGCGGATTTTTGATGCCCAATACTTCGCAAATTTTGGCATTGACCCCCATTTTGCTGTTGTCCAATGCCGTATGCATACTGTAAATGGCAATATTGTTGGCAACGGCCTTTAGTACTACCCGTTCCACATAGGTGGCCCCTGTTAATCTTTTAAGTCCCTTAAAAATGATGGGATGGAAGCTGATGATCAGATTACATTCTTTAGCTATGGCCTCATCGACCACATTTTCCAAGGTATCCAGTGTTACCAATGCCCCTTCCACCTTCATGTTGGGGTCGCCGACGAGCAGCCCTACGTTGTCAAAATCTTCGGCGTGGGCCAAAGGAGCTAGTTCTTCAAGCACTTTTGCGATGTCGTTAACGGTCATTTTAAAATTGTTAAGTGGCCTAAAGATAAAATATTATATTTTCGTCCAATGCTTCCATTACTCCGGAAAATAGCGTTCCCCATTTCGTTGGTATATGCCGCGGTCGTTTACTTGAGGAACTATTTGTATGATGTGGGTATGTTATCATCCAAATCATACGGTACACCCACCATTTGTGTGGGGAATTTGAGTGTGGGCGGTACGGGCAAAACACCAATGACAGAATATGTATTGAGATTGCTGTCCAATCATCGTGTAGCCGTTCTCAGCCGGGGATACAAGCGAAAGTCAAAGGGGTTTTATTTGGCCGGGCCAAGAAGTACGGTGTTGGAGCTTGGAGACGAACCTTACCAAATCCATCAAAAATTTCCCGAAGTTCCTATCGCGGTGGATGCTGATAGGCGCAACGGTATTGAACAATTGGAGCGTTTGGTCCGACCGGATATGATTGTTTTGGATGACGCCTTTCAGCATAGAAAGGTAAAACCGACCTTTTCCATTTTGCTCACTACCTATCAAAAGCCTTATAGGGATGATTGGTATTTGCCCACTGGGGATTTGCGGGATTCCAAAAGGGAAGGTAAACGAGCAGATGTAATCATTGTAACCAAATGTCCTGATAAACTTTCGGAAAAAGATAGGATGGACATGGTTGCAAAACTAAAACCAAATGCGGATCAGAAGGTATTGTTCGCAGCTTTTGCCTATAAAGATGTTGTATCCGACGGTGGCCAAAAAAAGATTCCATTGTCCCATCTCAAGAACAAAAAGTTTGCTTTGGTCACAGGAATAGCCGAACCTGGCCCGTTGGTTCAGTTTTTAAAGTCGCAAGGGTTGGATTTCAATCATTTTAAATTTGGAGACCACCACCCATTTACGGAGAGGGAGATTGAAGGTTTTAAGGGTAGCGAGTTGATTGTGACCACGGAAAAGGATTTTGTCCGCTTGCAGGGCAAAGCAGAAAATCTATATTATTTGGAAGTGGCCCATAGTTTTTCTTCCGAAGATGAAGCTTATTTGGCGAATGCTGTTCGAGCATTGCTCTAAACAGAACCTTCCATTTTGCTTCTAAAAATGTTTTCCCCAATTTTTTGATAGAACACTTCTGGCTTAAAGGGTTTGGTGACCACGTCGTTGCAACCAGCTTCATAAAAACTATCCAAACTATCATCCAAAGAAATGGCGGTCAAGGCAATTATAGGAATGTTTTTATCGAACTTGCGTATTTGTCGCGTAGCCTCCTCACCGCTGATGCCGGGCATGTGGATGTCCATCAGAATGGCATCGTAGGTGTTATTTTTTGCCATATCAATGGCTTCGTTACCATTGTTGGCAATGTCGCAGGTAATCTCTTTTTTGGTGAGCATTTTTTTGGTGATTACCTGATTGATTTTATTGTCTTCCACGACCAATACATGCAGTCCCTTAAATTGGAATTCCTCAACATTCAGTTCAAATGGGACCTCTTCGCCTTCCTTGGCCTCGTAATCCACATCCAGCTCAAAATAGAATGAGCTTCCATGGCCCAGTTCACTTTCCAATTGGATGGTAGTGCCGAACAGTCCCAATAGGCTTTTAACAATGGTTAGGCCGAGCCCTGTTCCACCGTATTCCCTGTTGATCTGAATAGATCCCTGCTCAAAACTTTCAAAGATATTTTTCTGTTGGTCTTCCGAAATACCTATTCCGTTGTCGCGGACCTCAAAATATAATTTTACTTGGTCCTCATCTTTTTTCAGCATTTTGGCAATGACTTCCACCTTACCATTTTTCGTGAACTTTAATGCGTTCCCAACAAGATTCATGAAGATTTGTGATAGCTTGATGGGGTCGCCCATCAACTTTTTTGGAATGGTGGGGTCATAATCCAAAATAAGCTCTGTCTTCTTTTCATTGGCATTCTGTTGCAGCGATTCCACTACATCTTCGAGCACTTTGTGCAGTTTAAACTCAATATTGAGCGGTTCCAATTTTTCTGCATCAATCTTGTTGATCTGTAAAATGTCGTTGATAAAATTCAGCAGGTATTCCCCTGAAAACTTGAGCGACTTCAGATGTTCTTTTTGGTGTTCCGAAGGATTTTCTTCCAACAACAGGTGCGTAAGCCCTGTTACGGCGTAGAGTGGTGTTCGAAGTTCGTGCGTTACCGTGGACAAAAAGTTGGTCTTGGCTTCCATGGCCGATACAGCTGCATCTCTCGCCAACTCTAATTCCTTGTTCTTGGTATAAAGCAGGTCGTTGGTCTTTAACTTGATTTGGTTGTTCCTAAAGAGCGAAACGGCCAATAGGGAAATGATTGTCAAAAAAGCAGAGGTTAATATCGCTGTTATCTCAGAGCGGTTTTTGGACTCGCTCAGCTCCTCGTTTTTGGCCTGCAGTTTGTTGAGTTCGTTCATTTGGTGGTCGAAACGGACCTTATCCGCAGTATCTGCATCCAATTTTGCCTTTTCGATATTGAAAACGGAGTCCTTCAGTTTTGCCAACGCCTTTGTGTAGACCAAGGATTCCCCGTAGTTCCCCTTTTTTTCGTAGATATTGGACAATTGCTCGTAGGCGTTTTTGATTTCTTTGGAGTAGCCATGTTTTTGGGCCAGTTCCAAGGCGGCCTTGGAATGGATGATTCCTTCATCAAGGTCATTTAAGGTCACACTGATCTTGGCCAGTTCCAGATTGGCCATCGTGGCCAAATAGGCCCTTTCCTCTTCATCTGAGTTGACAATTAGGGCATGTAAGTTTTTGACCGCATCATCATATTTTTCGATGTTGGAATAGATTCGTGCTTCCAGCAATAAAATATTGTTGGTGAGGTTTCGGTTGTTACTTACTTTTCTTGACTCCTCAAGTTGTTTTAACGCCTGAAAATTGTTTCCCTCGCCATAGCGAAGTGCGGCATCCAAATACAAGTGGAATGCCTCTCCATAGGAATAAGAGGTGTCCTTGAGCAGAATACTTGCCCTATCCCAGTAAAATATGGCCGTTTCTGGGTCTCCTTCTTCCAAAAAAAGGCGGGCGTACTGATGATAGGTGTCCAGCAACAACTTGGAGTCTTCGTTACTTTCGGCAATATTGGCAGCTTCGCTGAGGGTTTCCAGTGCTTTTTCTACATTGTTTTCGTGACGATACTTCATAAAATCGTCGAAAATGGTCTTCACGCCGGATGCTGAATTACCAATACTTTGGGCATAAAAAGGCTGTGTGCAAAACCAAATGCACAGTAGAAGTAGCGTGGTAACGCTTATCCTTTTGTTGGCCAAGGTTGAAATCAAACGTAGTTTTTCTTTATGAGCAAATCTATTAAATCAATAATCCTGGAACAATATCCAGTCTCGTTATCGTACCATCCAATGATCTTTACCATTTTGCCGATCACCGATGTCATCAAAGAATCAAACGTACAAGAGTGACAACTATTGTTTATATCGATAGAAACAATAGGGTCTTCGGTATAGTTGAGTATGCCTTTTAGGGTACTTTCCGCTTGCTCCTTAAAGGTAGCATTTATTTCTTCAATAGAGGTTTCTTGGACCACATTAAAGGTAATGTCGGTCAAGGAGCCGTTGGGAACCGGGACCCTTATTCCGCATCCGCCTATCACATCAGACAGCTCGGGGAAAATACTGGTAAGGGCCTTTGCGGCTCCTGTGGTGGTAGGGATTATGGATTGTCCTGCCGCTCTTGACCGTCTTAGGTCGCGGTGCGGGCTATCGTGCAAACTTTGGTCCGAAGTGTAAGAGTGTACTGTGGTGATGTAGGCCTGTTCTATGCCGCATAGCTCATTTATGATTTTGATCATGGGAGCGGCATTGTTGGTAGTACAAGAGGCGTTGGATATAATATCGTCGTCTGGAGCTATAATTTTTTCGTTTACGCCCAATACCACCATTTTAATGGAATCGTCCATCGGTGGTACGGAGAGAATCACTTTTTTGGCTCCATTTTTTAAATGGTGACCCAAGTCCTCTCGGGTCTTGAACTTTCCTGTGGATTCCACCACAATATCCACACCATGTGATTTCCAGTCGATTTCTTTGGGATGATGGTGGTTGAGCACAGGAATTTCCTTATTATCCACTAAAATATGGTTGCCCTTGTAGGTTACATCGGTATTCAGTACCCCATGTATGCTGTCATATTTGAGCAGATGTGACAAGGTTTCGGCATTCGCCATGTCGTTGATGGCGACTACCTGTATATTTGGATGCTGCCGCAGGAGCCTGAATAGGGTTCTCCCAATGCGCCCAAAGCCATTTATTCCAACCGTAATGTTTTTCATAGGCGGGGGAGGCGGATGGGCTAGTGGATGTGCTTGTGTGCTTTGTAGGAGGATCGCACCAAGGCTCCGCTCTCTACGTGTCTAAAGCCCATTTCCAAGCCTATTTCCTCATATTTTTTAAACTGTTCCGGTAAAATAAACTGTTTTACGGGCAGGTGTTTTTTTGATGGTTGCAAATATTGCCCAATCGTTACTACATCCACATTGGCCTTTCGCAGGTCTTCCATGGTTGCGATGACCTCGTGCTCTTCTTCTCCCAAACCGAGCATAATTCCAGACTTGGTTCTATTGGCACCGTTTTTCTTCAAATAGTCCAGTACTTCCAAGCTTCTTTCGTATTTGGCTTGGATTCGGACCTCACGGGTCAGCCTTTTCACGGTTTCCATGTTGTGGGAAATCACCTCTGGAGCCACTTTAAGGATTCGGTCCAAATGGGTAGAAATGCCTTGGAAATCAGGAATCAAAGTTTCCATGGTGGTATCGGGATTCATTCGTCGCACGGCCTTTACGGTCTCCGCCCAAATGATCGAACCCATATCCTTCAAATCATCCCGGTCTACGGAGGTGAGCACCGCATGTTTGATCTGCATGATTTTTATGGAACGGGCCACTTTTTCGGGTTCTGCCCAGTCCACGGTTTCCGGACGGCCTGTTTTTACCCCACAAAAGCCGCAAGAACGCGTACAGATATTCCCCAAAATCATAAAGGTGGCCGTACCCTCTCCCCAACATTCGCCCATATTTGGGCAGCTGCCTGAGGTACAGATGGTATGCAGATTGTACTTGTCCACAAGTCCCCTAAGCTGGGTGTACTTCTTGCCTGTGGGCAATTTTACCCTAAGCCATTTTGGTTTTCCTTTAGGTGGATGAACGTTTTCTGCTACGCTTGTGCTCATACGATTAATTTTGGTTTACAAAGATACGAAACTGGTGAGGAAACTTAATAGTGGTGAAGGGGTCACTTTTTTTTGATGATTTCGGCCAACAGCTTTTTGGCCCGGAGCAGTTTCACTTTCACATTATTAACGGGTTCATTGAGTTCTTTGGCGATATCGGCATAGCTCATTTCGTGAAAGTACCTTAGGTTGATGACCTCTTGATAGTGCGGTTTTAGTTTTTTGATGTCCCTTAGCAGGTTGGCCAGGTTTTGTTCCGTGATGAGTCGATCCTCGACGGATGGGGTTTCGTCCAAGACCTTTTTTACCTCATCTCCACGGGATTCCATGTCGTTGATCAGGCTTCTCTTGCGCTTTCGAAGAAGGTCTACATGTAAGTTTTTGGAAATGGTGATGAGCCACGTCTTAAATTCGTAGTTCTCGTCGTAGGTGTCAATTTTGTCAAAAGCTCTGGAAAATGTGCGAATAGTGATGTCCTCCGCATCGTTCTCATTTTTGGTGCGAAGCATTTGAAAGCCGTAAACATCGTTCCAAAAAGTATCAACGAGGTTGCTAAAGGCAATTTGGTTTCCTTCTTTTGCCTTTTGGATAATCTCCTGAATGGAATCCTCGGTTTTTTCCAAAAAATGAATCTTGTCTCTTTGTACGGATGGGGATTATTGGGTCTGGGTCACCGTATCTTTTTTGCAGTCCTGCTCCTCGGGAAGTTTTCCGCAAAATCCACATGCTTCTCCATCTTTGTTCAAAAAAGGGCTTTGACTTGCACAGGTTCCGGCAAATTCTCCGTCTTTTTTACCCCAAATCTTAATGGCGATACCTGCAAAAGCAAGTGCTAAAAGTCCAATGGTAACCAATACTAACTTCATAATCCATCTTTTGCACAAAGGTACAAAATAGCTAATTAAGACAAGCGGATTTAGAGTTTCTTTAGCCCTTTGGCTTAGTTGTATTTGATGTTCGCCACAATGTTGTCCACCGATGGCGTGGTGTTTCCACCTTCTGGCTCAATGGTGATATAGCCTACGGCATTGTCTGCGTAGGGTAGGGCAAGGAGTTTGTCCTTTTCATCAAAATTTTTGATTACGCCCAAGTTGACCAACTCACCGTTCACCTCGGCCCACATCTGGAAGCACTTGTTCTCGGGAAGCTCTGGCACATTGCTCACATTGATGTAGGAAAGTTTTTTTACCGGATTTATATATGCTATGGCCTTTAGTTCCTTGGCTTCGCGTTCACCTCTCACGGCATATTTTTTGGTGGCCGGGTTGTTCAGGACAATAAATTGGTTCCTCATATCGGCCAATTGGTCCTTCATATTGTTTTCCAAATACTTGATTTGGTTCGTCACCATGGTGTTTTCCTCTTGCAGGGTTTTGTTTTGGTTCCAGAAGAAGATGGAAGATCCAGTAAGAATCATGATGGCGATACTTGCTGCCGCAGCATAGCGCCAGAACCTTTTGCTGATCATGGTCTCTTTCTTGGCACTTGCCATTATAATTTCCCTCAGGCCTTCTGGAGTTTTTCTCGCGTACATGTTGGCGAAGGTCTCCAGATTTTTTTGAAGCTCGTCGTAGGTTTCCCTGACCTCGGGGTACATGGCAATATAGCGTTCTGCCTTTTGGGATTCCTCCTTGGTGGTGTCATCCAAAAGGTATTTCTCCAAAATGTCGGATTCCAAAAATAGTTTTACTTTCTCCTTCATGACAATAGATTTAAGATAAAGAGCAAGGACATGGTGGTACCGTAAATCTTTCCAAGTTCCCTAAGTCCGATTTTTAGTCTGGACTTTATGGTGCCGAGAGGGATATCCAATTCATCACTTGCCTCCTGCTGCGTCATTCCTTCAAAAAATAGGGCCTCTAAAACAATTCTGTACTTATCTTCAATTTTATCCAAGTTTTCTTGGATGTCCAGATGTTCCGGGTTAATGGCCTTCACTCCAACATTATATACGTCCGAAACATCGATTTGGATTTCCTTGTCGGATTTATTGTTGACGCTTCGCAGTTTATCGATGGCCGTATTGCGAACAATGCGAAACAACCATGTAAAAAGCTTTGCTTTGGAGGCATCATAGGTATCTGCCTTTTTCCAAATTTTGATAAAACTTTCTTGAAGAACATCTTGGGCCAGATCCTCGTCCTTTACCACTTTAAAGGCGACACCAAACAAGGTATCCCCATAATTTTCGTAAAGTAGGGAAATCGCCTTGTCGTCTTTCTCGGCAAGGAGCGAAACAATATGTCTCTCGATCAGTGTGCTCATTTATGGTGGTTTTGGCATTTTTTTTTGAACGCCCAAAATCTAAAATAGGATTTATCTCGTATATAAGACAAAGCTACGACGGAAAAAGCGTTTTTGTCTCGTAGGATTTTGGAAACACAAAGGGTAACAGCCCTTTTCGATATACATAAGTTTGGTTAGTTTGGTTTGGTATAACCCTCGTTATTGTCTTCAATGCGAGGGTTATTTTATGATGTTGACCTCCGGTTGTATTTTTATCTTGAACTGCTTGTATACTTCTTCCTGAATCTTTTTGCTGAGGTCAAGGATTTCCTGCCCGGTGGCATTCCCATGATTGACCAGTACCAAGGCCTGTTTGTCGTGCACACCAGCATCACCGAACCGTTTTCCCTTAAACCCACATTGCTCTACCAGCCAACCAGCAGGTATCTTGAATCCGTTGTCATCGACCTCATAAAAAGGGGCGTCGGGGTGTTTTTTGATGAATCGGTCGAAGGCCTTCTTTGAAATGACCGGGTTTTTGAAAAAACTTCCGCTGTTTCCAATTTCTTTGGGGTCCGGCAGTTTGCTCCTTCGGATGGCGATTACTGCTTCCGAAATATCCTGAATAGTGGGGTGTACAATGCCCTTTTCCTTGAGCTCGTTCTCGATGGAGCCGTATCCCGTGTGCAGTACATGGTTCGTTTTGGTCAGTTTTAGGACCACCGAGGTGATGATGTATTTGTCCTTGGCCTCGTTTTTGAAAATAGAATCCCTATATCCAAAGGCACAGGCCTCGTTATCAAAGCCTTCCAACTCTCCGGTTGTTACATCCATGGCCGCACAGCTCACGAATACATCCTTGAGTTCAACCCCATAGGCACCTATATTCTGAATGGGTGCTGTTCCCACATTACCGGGAATCAACGAAAGGTTTTCCAGTCCGCCGTAACCTCGCTCCAAGCTCCATAGCACCAGTTCGTGCCAATTTTCGCCTGCCATCACTTTAACCTCTACGCTGTTTTCGTCCTCCTCGACTACCGTGATACCCTTGAGGGCAATATGCATGACCAAGGCATCGATATCCTTGGTGAGCAGCATATTGCTTCCACCGCTAATAATGAATTTTTTGGGATAGGCCTTTAGTTCCAGTACTTTCTGGAGCTGCACCAGACCGGTTATTTCAACAAAGAACCGTGCCTTAACGTCAATACCAAAGGTATTGTAGTTTTTTAAGGATATGTTTTCCTGTATGTTCACTGTTTGTTGTACTCGGTTAAGGCCTTGCCCAAAATTTGGACGGCCTTTACAAGTTGCTCTTTTTCGAGCACATAGGCAATTCTTATTTGGTTTTTTCCAAGGCCTGGTGTTGCATAAAAGCCTGCGGCCGGTGCCACCATCACGGTGTTCCCGTCTACTTCAAAGCTTTCCAGCAACCATTGGGCAAAATGGTCGGCATCTGCAATGGGCAGTTCGGCAACGCAGTAAAAGGCACCCTGTGGAGTGGCCACTTTTACTCCTTCCAATTTATTGAGCTCGGTAATCAATAGATTTCTTCGGGCAACGTACTCATCAATGACCTCCTCGAAGTAGGATTGCGGTGTTTCCAAAGCCGCTTCACTAGCAATCTGTGCAAAGGTGGGAGGGGACAAACGGGCCTGCGCAAATTTCATCGCTGTGTCGATTACAGCTTTGTTTTTCGAAATCAAACATCCGATTCGTGCTCCGCACATGCTGTATCTTTTGGAAACGGAATCCACTACAATGGCGTGTTGCTCCAGTCCCGTTACCTGGAGAATGGAGTAATGCTCCCTTCCGTCATAGGTGAATTCGCGGTACACTTCATCGGCCACCAAAAAAAGGTCGTGTTTTTTTACTAGTTCTGCCAGTTGATGGATTTCTTCCCTGCTGTATAGGTATCCCGTAGGATTCCCCGGATTACAGATAAGAATGGCCTTGGTTTTTGGGGTGATGAGCTCCTCGAACTTTGAAATAGGGGGAAGTGCAAAATTATTGTCGATGGATGAAGCAATCGGTTTGACCTTTACACCTGCAGCCGTCGCAAAACCGTTATAGTTGGCATAAAAGGGTTCGGGAATGATGATTTCATCATCGTTGTCCATAATGGTTCCCATGGCAAAGGACAAAGCTTCCGAACCACCTGTGGTCACAATAATGTCCTCGGAGTCCACAAAAATGTCCTGTTTGGCATAGTAGCCCGCAATTTTTTTGCGATAGGCCTCGGAGCCTTGGGTCATACTGTATTCAAGTACTTCAATGGTGTGGTTTCTCACCGCATCGAGCGCCACTTTGGGGGTTTTGATATCGGGTTGTCCAATATTGAGATGAATAACATGTGTTCCCTTTTTTTTGGCAGCCTCGGCGTAGGGCACCAATTTACGGATGGGCGATGCGGGCATCTGTACCCCTTTGTTCGAAATACTTGGCATGTACTAAAGTTTTCGCAAAAATGAGAAAACCTAGTATCGAAAACAACAAGTTTGAGGATAATTTCCTTGTCTACTAAAATGTTAAAGTATAGCAAGTTATGGAGCTTTATTTGTATATTTCTTAATGGAGATGCAATAAGGTTGCTTATGTGGAAAAGAATTGCTCTGATTTTTACGCTTCTTTTAGTTGTGCCGAATTTTATTTGGGCACAGGGGTTTGCCTTGCCCAGCAATAAAAAACATCAAAAAATTCGGTTTGAGCTCATCAATAACCTGATTATTATCCCAGTGGAGATCAATGGGGTGGAGCTTACTTTTATTTTGGATTCTGGGGTGAGCAAGCCCATCCTTTTCAATCTTTCCCAATCCGATTCCGTTCCCATCAATAATGTATCGGAAGTAACCATACGTGGGCTTGGTGATGGTGAACCGATGAAGGCACTGAGTTCCAAAGGAAACAGATTTACCTTGGGCGATGCCAAAAACTATTCGCAAGACTTATATGTGGTGATGGATAGGGGCATTGACTTTTCTACCAGTTTGGGAATACCTGTTCACGGTATTATGGGCTATGACCTTTTTAGGGATTTTATTGTTGAGGTTAATTACAATAGCAAGAAGCTAAAACTGCACAACCCTGAACTTTATACACACAAAGAACGACGCAATAGGCAAACCATTCCATTAAAGGTAGAACGTCGAAAAGCCTATGTGGAAGGAACCGTGCTCATGAAGGACACGGCCAATATTCCCGTAAAATTATTGGTGGATACGGGCAGTAGTGATGCCTTATGGCTGTTTCCTGAGCCTGAAAAAGGCTTGGAAATCCCTGAGAAAAACTACGAAGATCACTTGGGGCGGGGCCTTAGCGGTGACATTTACGGAAAACGCAGTAAGATTGATGGGGTCCAGATAGGTGGTTTTAAGTTGGATGAAGCCAAAGTGGCCTTTCCGTATCGGGAATCTTTCCAAGGATTGGATAGCCTTGGTGATCGTAACGGAAGTCTTGGAGGCGAAGTACTCAAACGGTTCAATATGGTTTTTGATTATGCCCGAGCTAAGGTCACCCTAAAAAAGAATGGAAATTTTAAAGAACCCTTTCAGTATAATTTGGCGGGAATAGATTTGCAGCACAACGGATTACGGTACATAGCAGAGCGCATTGCTGATGCCAATGGGATTGTCAAAGAGGACAATGCAGATACTTTTGGAAATGTCCAGATTTTATTGGAAAACAAAACAAGACTGAGCTTGGTCCCCGAAATCGTGGTATCCGGTATCCGTGCGGGAAGTCCGGCCGCCGAAGCCGGACTCCGTGAGGGCGATGTGATATTGGCCGTAAATGGGAAAAGGGTACACCAATATAAATTGCAGGAAATCCTTAAAATGATCAATGAAAAGGAAGGGAAACGGATAAAAGTCCTCATCGAACGATACAATCAGGATCTGTTGTTCACCTTTGTCCTCAAAAAAATGTTTGACGACGATTAAAAAGCAAAAGCCCCGAACCATTGGTTCGGGGCTTTATTCATCGATATTTCTTAACGCTTACTTTGCGCCAGGAGTTTTTACATTACCCTTGATCTTCAACACTTTTGTAGGCGTGTCGGCATTTGAGGTTACCGTAATGGCCTTACGAATGGGGCCAACCCTGTTGGTATCATATTTCACTTCGATTTCACCAGTTTTACCAGGCATAATGGGCTCTTCAGGCTTTTTGGGGATAGTACATCCACAGCTAGATCTAACGTTGCTGATCACCAAAGGTGCATCACCTGTGTTGGTAAATTCAAAAACACGGACACCATCACTACCTCTTTCAATTTCTCCGTAATCAATGGTCTCGCTTTTAAATTCGATTTTAGCGGTCTCTTGAGCATATACCCCTAAGGATAAGAGCCCTACAAACAGCATGAGTACAGTTTTTTTCATCATTTTTGGTTTTTGGGTGAACTTCAAATGTAGATGTTTTGATACCTGCATCCAAAATTCTTTTGTTATAGAATAACGTTACTTATTTTTGTTTCGTATTTCTGGATTGGCCCTCATCCGAAGAATAGCGTAAAATTAACATTTAGCTTTCCCTTCAAAAAAAACCAATCACAGTCCAATTAAACAAAAACTGTACCGAAACATGGAAATTCCATCAAAATATGACCCAAAACGGGTGGAAGAGCACTGGTATGCCTACTGGTCGGAGCATAAGTACTTCAGTTCCAAGCCCGATGATAGGGAGCCCTATACCATTGTAATCCCCCCGCCCAACGTAACGGGCGTGCTTCATATGGGCCATATGCTCAACAATACCATTCAAGATGTCTTGATTCGCAGGGCAAGGCTCTTGGGTAAAAACGCCTGCTGGGTTCCCGGGATGGACCATGCATCCATTGCTACCGAAGCCAAGGTGGTTGCCAAATTGAAGGCTGATGGTATCGATAAGTCAAAACTGTCGCGTGATGAATTTTTGAAACACGCCTGGGACTGGACCAACGAGTACGGAGGGGTTATTTTGCAACAGTTAAAAAAACTGGGGTGTTCCTGCGATTGGGATCGCACCAAATTCACTATGGATGACGATATGTCAGCATCGGTGATCAAAGTTTTTGTTGATTTATATAATAAAGGTTTGATTTACAGGGGGTACCGAATGGTGAACTGGGATCCCGAAGCCAAGACCACCCTATCGGATGAGGAGGTCATTTATGAAGAACGACAAGGCAACCTGTATTATTTGTCCTATGCCATTGAAGGTTCTGACGAGAAAGTGACCATTGCCACTACGCGTCCAGAAACCATTTTGGGAGATACCGCCATCTGCATCAACCCCAATGATGAAAGATATCGTCATTTACGGGGCAAAAAGGCCATTGTGCCCATTTGCGACCGAGTCATACCTATCATTGAGGACGAATATGTGGACGTTGAGTTTGGGACTGGATGTCTCAAAGTTACTCCGGCGCATGACGAAAACGATAAAAATCTTGGGGACAAGCACAATTTGGAGGTTATCGATATCTTCAACGAGGATGCCAGTCTCAATTCCTTTGGATTGCACTACGAGGGGAAGGACCGTTTTGAGGTACGAAAGGAGATTGTGAAAGAGCTACAGGAAAAGGGATATTTGGTGAAGACCGAACAGCATACCAATAAAGTGGGTACTTCCGAACGGACCAAAGCTGTAATCGAGCCCCGATTGTCCGATCAGTGGTTCCTAAAGATGGAAAATTTGGCCAAACCTGCCTTGGAAGGGGTTTTGGAAACCAAGGATGTAAAACTATACCCATCAAAGTTCGATAACACCTATCGCCATTGGATGGAAAATATCCGCGATTGGAACATTTCCCGACAATTATGGTGGGGTCAGCAGATTCCTGCCTATTATTACGGTGATGGAAAAGAGGATTTTGTCGTGGCCGAAACTCCGGAAGAAGCACTCAAACTGGCACAGGAAAAAACTTCGGACCTCGGACTTCGAGCTTCAGACTTGAAACAGGACCCAGATGTATTGGATACCTGGTTCTCCTCTTGGTTATGGCCCATCAGCGTGTTTGGAGGTATTTTGGAGCCAGAAAATGATGAGGTCAATTATTATTATCCGACCAGCGACTTGGTTACCGGACCCGATATTTTGTTCTTTTGGGTGGCCAGAATGATCATGGCCGGGTATGAGTATAGAGGAAAACGACCCTTTGAAAATGTTTACCTCACAGGATTGGTTCGCGATAAGCAACGTCGAAAAATGTCCAAATCCTTGGGGAACTCCCCCGATGCACTCCAATTGATAGATGATTTTGGTGCTGATGGAGTCCGTGTGGGCCTTTTATTGAGCTCCGCCGCAGGTAACGATTTATTGTTTGATGAAGCCCTTTGCCAACAAGGAGCCAACTTTGCCAATAAAATATGGAACGCCTTTCGATTGGTAAGAGGTTGGGAGACAGCCGATATTGCTCAGCCCGAAGCCGCAGTAAAAGGAATCGAATGGTACAAGGCCAAATTCAATCAGACTTTGGTTGAAATAGAAGACCATTTTTCCAAATACCGAATTTCCGATGCCCTCATGGCCATTTACAAAATGGTTTGGGACGATTTCTGCTCGTGGCTGTTGGAAATTGTAAAACCGGAATACCAGAAACCCATTGATCGGAAAACATACGAGGAGGTGTTGCGTCTTTTTGAGGAAAACCTAAAACTGTTGCACCCCTTTATGCCATTCTTGACCGAGGAGGTTTGGCAGCACATTGCCGAACGCAGCCCAGAGGAGGCACTTATCGTTTCCCAATGGCCAAAAGCAGAAAAGGTGAATACCCAGTTGATCTCAGATTTTGATTTTGCTGCGGAGGTCATTTCCGGAGTCAGAACCATCAGAAAAGAGAAAAACATCCCGCAGAAAGATGCGTTGGAGCTTTTTATGTTGAATGCCGAAGGCGTAAGTTCCCAAATGGATGCCATCATCATCAAATTGGGCAACCTCTCGACCATGGAAACCATAGATGCCAGTTTGGATGGCGCCCTGACGTTTCGGGTGAAAAGTAACGAGTACTTTATTCCCATTAGCGGAGCTATCGATGTGGAGGCGGAAATAGCCAAGATTACGGAGGAGCTGAACTATACCAAAGGATTTTTGAAGTCCGTTGAAAAAAAGTTGGGCAACGAACGCTTTGTAAACAATGCTCCCGAGCAAGTCGTGGCCATGGAACGCAAAAAAGCGGCCGACGCGGAGGCCAAAATCGAGACCTTGGAAAAAAGCCTAGCCAGTTTAAAATAACTTTGGCTGTCATATCATGAGTTTGAGAAGGGAAGTCTGCTTCCCTTTTCTTTTTATTTTTCATACTTTGGACGAACAATAACCAACGTCTTTTGCACTTATGAAAAACCTCGATAGACGAAGTTTTATCCAAAAAACTTCACTTTCTGCTGCCGCGATAACCATTGCTCCATCGTATTTAAAAGCCAATTTGGAACGCCCTTTGGCATCAACCTATATGGGTGGATTTGCTGCACCTCAATTGGAAAAGGTGCGTGCCGCTTTCATTGGTGTAGGTGCCAGAGGGGGAACCCATGCCAAGTTCTTTGCTGCGCTGGAAGGTACCGAGGTGGTCGCCATTTGTGATTTGTATGAAGATTTGGTAAAAGAAAAGACCCAATGGGTAAAAGAGGCGGCCGGGGAAAATCGGCATAAAAACATCAAACCATACTGGGGTGATGAGGATGCATGGCGAACCATGCTAAAAGAAGTGCGACCAGATATTGTTTTTATTGCCACTAATTGGGCCAACCATGCCCCAATGGCCATCGGTGCCATGGAACACGGGGCACATGCCTTTGTTGAGGTACCCATTGCAACCACCATTCAGGAGATGTGGGATATTGTGGATGCGAGCGAACGCACCCAAAAACACTGTATGATGTTGGAAAACGTCAATTACAGTCGGGATGAGTTAATGTTCCTCAATATGTGCCGACAAGGGGTGATTGGTGAAATCTTGCACGGGGAAGCAGCGTACATTCACGAATTACGATGGCAAATGGAAGAGCAGGAGCGAGGTACGGGCTCATGGCGGACCTACCACTATGCCAAACGAAATGGAAACCTATATCCTACCCATGGTCTGGGACCGGTGGCCCAATATATGAACCTCGCACGGCAAGATGATACTTTTGGCAGCTTGGTTTCCTTCTCCACGCCAGCGAGGGGGCGTGAACTATATGCCGAGAAAAATTATCCATCCGACCATAAATGGAATCGACTCGATTTTAAAGGTGGAGATTTAAATACATCCATCATTAAAACCGCTATGGGAAAAACCATTATGGTGCAGTGGGACGAAACCAGTCCAAGACCTTATTCTCGATTAAACTTAGTGCAAGGAACCAAAGGAATTTTGGCTGGCTTCCCAACCCGTGTTGCATTGGAAGGTGGGGTGGAAGGGCTTACCAAAGACCATCACTCTTGGGTGCAAGGGGAGCAACTTCAAAAATTATACGAGAAATACGACCATCCTCTTTATAAAAGACTGAACGAGGCGGCCAAGGGCAGTGGACATGGAGGCATGGATGGCATCATGGTGTACCGTATCGTGGAATGCCTCCAGAAAGGACTTCCTTTGGACCAAAATGTGTACGAGGGTTGTTTGTGGAGTGCAGTTTCCCCATTGAGTGAACGTTCCGTGGCCAGCGGTGGGGCGCCCCAGCCTTTCCCTGATTTTACGAGGGGCAACTGGAAAGAAACTGCACCTTTGGAAATTGTTGATTAATAGAGCAAATTGATGATTGACATAAAAGTTCCGGCCCGAATCTGTTTTTACGGCGACCATCAAGATTATTTAGGTCTGCCCGTTATTGCGGGAACCATAGACCGTTACATCAAGATTAAGGGAGTACCCAATTCCAATGGGAGCTACACTATAAAACTATTAGATCTTGATGATGGGGTCTCCGTTGCTTTGCAAGATAGTTTGAAGGAGGTCAGATCAGGAGATTATTTTAGATCGGTGATGGCCGTTTTAAGACAGAATAACTTCCATTGGCAGCAAGGCTATGATGTGGAGATTACTGGAAACATACCATTGAATGCTGGCTTGTCCAGTTCTTCGGCCTTGGTGGTCGCTTGGATACGTTTTTTGGTCGAGGCAGCAGGCAAATCCCATCAAATCAGTGATGAACAAATTGGAAAGTGGGCCTATGAGGCCGAAGTTCTGTTCTTTGATCAGCCCGGAGGACTCATGGACCAGTATACCATAGCTCAAAAAGGACTCATTTATATCGATACGGAAACAGGTGAAAGTACACGATTAAAGGCCGATTTGGGAAAATTGCTCGTGGCGGAATCGGGAGTACCCAAAAAAACATTGGAAGTACTCAAAAATGCTCGGGTATATGCTCAACAGGCGGTGGCATCGGTCCAAAATGAACATACCGACTTCAATTTGAAGCAAGCCACGCCAAAAGACTACGAAAAATATATCGATTTGGTTCCCGAAGAACTTAAAGGCTATTGGTATGCCACTATTTATAACTACCATATTACCTTGGAAGCAAAAAAGGAGCTGCTCCGACCAAATCCGAATATCCTGTTTTTGGGAGATTTGATGAACCAGCACCAGCGTATCCTTGAAGATGAAATCAAGAATACCCCTTTGGAAATGGCACAAATGATGAAGGCCGCACGCGAAGCCGGAGCCCTTGGGACAAAGACCATTGGTTCGGGAGGGGGCGGCTGTATGGTAGCCATGGTAACGGAGGATACGGAGGAAAGGGTGAAACGCGCCTTTTTGGACCATGGGGCCAAAGCTGTCTATGCGGTGAACCTAACGAATTGAGAAAGATGGAAAACACGAGTTTGATTGTAATGGTAGGGGGTGCGTCCTCACGTATGAAGCGAAGTCTAAAAGCTAGGGAAGAAAGAACCATTATGGACCACATTCCCCATAAAAGCTTGATTCCCGTAGGTAAGAAAGGGCATCCTTTTTTGTATTATTTGGTACGGAATGCGGTGGAGGCAGGATACACCAAACTGTACTTGATCACCAGCCCGGAAAATACCGCCTTTCAACAATTGAAAGATCAAAGGATGTTTTCCAAAGACCTGGAAGTCCACCTGGCCGTGCAAGAAGTTCCCGAAGGACGCCAAAAACCATTGGGTACGGCTGATGCACTTCAGCAATGTTTGGATCAATACCCTGAATTGCAACGGACCACTTTTACGGTTTGTAATGGCGATAACCTTTATTCTGTTGGAGCCCTCAAGGATTTAAGGAAAGATAGAAAAGCCCCTCATGCGTTGATTAGCTATGGCAGTTCTGGTTTTGAGTATACCGAGGAGCGCATAGCCAAGTTTGCGGTAATGGATATTTCTTCGGATGGATTTTTACGGCAAATCATTGAAAAACCAGATGTGGAGGATGTGCCCCAATATAAAGATGCCACGGGCGAGCTTCGGGTAAGCATGAACATTTTTAGTTTTTTTGGAGCTGAGGTTTATCCATATTTGAAAAACTGCCCCATGGACCCGGTTCGTAATGAAAAGGAACTTCCGAAGGCTGTTGGAATGTTGGTGGCCGACCACCCTAAAGCCGTACTTTGTATACCACGTTCCGAACATATTCCCGACTTGACCGATGCCAACGATATTCAATTATTTAAAAATTTGGACTAACTTAAGGGCAGCAAATCCCATGTTTGCATCGGGTAACGTTTAAATTTTTGAAATGGAATCGTATGCAACGGCATTGTTATATGCCACGCCATTTTTTATCGGTCTTGTACTTATCGAAATTTTGTATGGCCGATTTGTAAAGGATCAAAAACACAACCTCATGGATACCGTGAGCAGTCTTAGCTCAGGTTTGACCAATGTGGTGAAGGATTCATTGGGCCTTGTGCTTATTTTGGTGAGCTACCCCTTTTTGTTGGAACATTTGGCACTTATCGAGATCAAGGCAACTTGGTTGGTCTGGGTGGTGGCTTTTATTGCTTTGGATTTTGCCGGTTATTGGAACCATAGGTTGAGCCATCACATCAATCTTTTTTGGAACCAGCATGTGATACATCACAGCAGTGAAGAGTTTAATTTGGCCTGTGCGCTGCGGCAGCCTATTTCCAACTTGTTGGGGTACTATGCCCTTTTGTTGATTCCGGCCGCCCTATTGGGCGTTCCCAATCAAGTGATCGCCATATTGGCCCCGATACACCTCTTTGCCCAGTTTTGGTACCATACCCAGTATATTGGCAAAATGGGGATTCTGGAATATGTTATCGTGACCCCTTCGCAACATCGGGTGCACCATGCCATCAATCCAGAGTATATCGACAAAAACCTAGGACAGATTTTTTGTATTTGGGATCGCATGTTCGGTACCTTTCAAGAGGAGTTGGATGATGTGCCGCCACAATACGGGGTGCTGAAACCGGCGAATACTTGGAATCCCATCATCATCAATTTTCAACATATATGGCGATTGATGCAGGACGCATGGCGCACCCGAAGCTATTGGGACAAACTTCGGATATGGTTTATGCCCACAGGATGGCGTCCGCAGGACGTGAAGGACAAATATCCGGTTGAGGTTATCCAAGATGTCTACAATTTCAAAAAATACAGTCCCGAAACTTCACCTTGGTTAAAGGGATATGCCCTTTTCCAATTGATCGCAACTACTTTTTTGATGCTTTTTATGTTCTACAGCTATTTGGAAATCGGATTTGATGGCTTGCTGTTGTTTGGGGCGTTTATCTTTGTCGGTATTTATGGGTACACCACCCTAATGGACCGAAAATCGTATGCTGTTTGGATTGAGGTGATTCGGGGTGTGGCAGGATTGGTACTAATCTATTTATCGGGCGATTGGTTTGGCATCGATGCTTATGTATCCATTGGGAGCTATCTGGTGGCCCTCTATTTCTTGATTACTATTTTCGGGGGTGTTTACTTTACTTATGTGGAGAAATCCTTTGCGACGGCTGATTGGGCCTCTTAAAGGTTTTTAAGCTCCTTCTCAACTATGTTCACATAGTTTTCCATGGCCTCTTCCACACTGATGCTCTTGGCCTGAAAGAGTGCATTTGCCTTGAACGCATTGATGAGCGGAGTTCGACTGCCGGGGTTTTCAAAATTTTTGTTGGCAATCTTAAAGTAGGCGTAGAGTTTTAATAAGAGGTCCGCAGGAAGTGGATCCGTGTAGTCGTTAACAAAGTTAACGGCATCCTCAAATCGTTTATGTAACTCCTCCTTAGTCATCCAATGGTCTTACCGATGCAATGCACGTGCGTGCCCCGATTACTTTTTGATTCAGTTTTACGGTGATGTCGCAGTCAAGCGGCAAAAGCAAATCCACCCGTGAACCGAATTTGATGAAACCAGCATCTTCCCCTTGTGTAACCTGTTCGCCCTCCTCGGCGTAGTTTACGATTCTTCGTGCCATGGCACCTGCAATTTGTCGGTATCCGATCTCGCCAAATTTTGGGGTATGCAGTATTATCGTGGTTCGCTCGTTATCGGTGCTGGATTTGGGATGCCAAGCCACTAAATATTTTCCGGGGTGATATTTGGAGTAGGTGACAGTACCACTGGCGGGATAACGGGTAACATGAACATTGACGGGCGACATAAAAATGGAGACCTGCTTTCGCTTTCCTTTGAAATATTCGGGTTCATCCACCTCTTCGATTACCACGACCTTTCCGTCCACTGGAGCCAATATTTCATCAAAGTTAGGGGTCACCAATCTCTTTGGGTTTCTAAAAAATTGCAAGATGGCCACCAAAAGCAATAGCGCCGCAATCTGAACCGTCATTCGGGCCCATTCCAAATCCATAGTGTATTGTGCCGCCAATACAATGGCCACCACTATAAAAAAAGTGAATATGATTATTTTTTGACCCTCTTTATGAAACATAGGAGAAAATATTTAAAATCAAATATGCAAATGGTGCGGCAAACACCAAACTGTCCAATCGGTCCCAGATTCCACCATGTCCCGGCAGGATAGCGCCGCTATCTTTTACACCGGCCATTCGTTTAAACTTGGATTCCAACAAGTCGCCCAAACTTCCTGCAACCACGATCAAGCAAGCCATTGCCATCCACTCGATTATCGAAAGCCGTGTTTCGTACCACGATAAAAAATAGGCGGCGACCAGTGCAAAAATAAGACCTCCGACAGAACCTTCAATAGTTTTTTTTGGGGAAACTGCAGGAAAAAGTTTGGTGCGTCCCAAAGTTCGTCCCACCAGATAGGCAAATGTATCGTTTACCCATATCAAAATAAAGATGCCCATGATCAAAAATTGGGCAAATTCATCAATCTTGTAAGGTATCATCGTCAAAAAAATACACCCGCCACCAATATAGAAGAGCCCGATCAAGAATTTCTGTACGTCATTGAAATATTTGGGTTTTTTGGAGAACAGGAACATCAATAGGGCAATGTCCACCGCGATGGTGCAAAGCATGAGCATGTTCACGGCCATAGTGTCGTTGGTGAGGTAAATAAAAACCCACCACAGTGTCAAATAGGCCATGAAGATGTAGTACCCCTTTAGCTTTACAATTCGCTTGTACTCATACAGACATCCAAGTCCGAAGGCCATAAAAAGAAAGTCGAAGGCGTCCGAACTCAAAAATACTGCGCCCAACAGAAGTACTACGTAAATTACCCCTGTTATGGAGCGTCTTAAAATTTCTCTCATCTACTCAGAAATCTTCTAGGAGTAAAAGATATACATTTTTGGAAGCACTCCCATAGGAAAGAAAGTCATCTTTATTTTCGGGTGTTTGCTGAAAGTGCTTTAGGGTGGTGATATTGTTGGGGATGTTTTTCTGGTACCGTTCCTTGATTATTTTGAGTGCTTCGCTAATGGAATCTACCAGCTGGCTCGTGGTGGCGAACACAATGAGGTTGGACGGTAACTCGTCCAGTTTCTTTTCCTTGATTTGATGGGAACACACCAAAATGGACCCATTATGGGCCACCAAGTGTTCGCAGGTGGTAAAGAAAATATCGCTTTCGTTACGATTGTTGGTGAATTGAAGCTTTTCCGAAGCAAACTTGGTCTCTATCCTTGGGTCCAGCGAATAGAAGAGGTGGTTTTGCCAGTCGTTTTCCGAAACGATGTTTTTGAGGGCCTCGGAAACCTCGGCAAAATCTTCACAGTAAATGAACTTTCCACCATTTTTTTTGAAGTAGATGGTAAACTTTTCATCAACGGGAATTTTTAGGTCGGGCATGTGTTCTCCCCGGGTTTCCGCAGTTTCTTTGGAAACCTTTTTTCCTCCTCCGAAAAGTTTTTTAAAAACTCCCATTAATGGTTTTGTGTTCTTTCTACTTAATCAATATAACTCCTTTGATTAGATGTTGTTTGTAGCGATTACTCTGCTGGCTCCAACTTTTCTTCCTCTTTTTCAAAAGGGCGCTGTCCAAAGATTTTTTCCAAATCATCCTTGAATATGACCTCCTTGTCCAAAAGACGTTCGGCAAGCTCGGTGAGTTTGTCCTTGTTGTCCTCCAACAATTTAATGGCCCTTTGATATTGCGCTTCAATCATTTTGGATATTTCCTGATCAATCTTTTGGGCCGTTTCCTCACTATAAGGTTTGGTAAAGCCGTACTCGTTTTGACCCGTGGAATCGTAATAGGTGATATTGCCCAATTCGTCATTCAGTCCGTAAATGGTCACCATGGCCCTGGCCTGTTTGGTCACTTTCTCCAAATCGCTCAATGCCCCTGTTGAAATTTTTCCGAACATCACTTTCTCAGCGGCTCTACCTCCCATGGTGGCACACATCTCATCCAACATCTGTTCTGGTCGTACGATCAAACGTTCTTCGGGCAAATACCAAGCAGCTCCAAGCGACTGACCTCGAGGAACGATGGTCACTTTCACCAAAGGCGCGGCATGTTCCAGCATCCAGCTTACCGTGGCGTGACCTGCTTCGTGGAATGCAATGGTCTTTTTCTCTTCTGGGGTGATAATTTTGTTCTTTTTTTCCAGACCGCCCACAATTCTATCCACGGCATCCAAGAAATCTTGTTTGGTAACTGCTTTTTTCTCCTTACGGGCAGCGATCAATGCCGCTTCGTTACAAACGTTGGCAATATCGGCTCCGGAGAAACCTGGGGTCTGTTTGGCCAAAAAGTCCAAATCCAGGGTTTCGGCGGTTTTTATAGGACGAAGGTGTACTTCGAATATTTCTTTTCTTTCGTTGAGGTCGGGCAGGTCCACATAGATTTGACGGTCAAAACGTCCTGCACGCATCAAGGCTTTGTCCAGAACATCGGCACGGTTGGTAGCGGCCAATACAATTACGTTGGTATTGGTTCCAAATCCATCCATTTCGGTCAATAACTGGTTCAAGGTATTCTCACGTTCGTCATTGGAACCTGTAAAGTTGTTTTTTCCCCTAGCTCGTCCAATGGCGTCGATTTCATCAATAAAAATGATAGCGGGTGACTTATCCTTTGCTTGTTTGAAAAGGTCACGCACCCTTGATGCTCCAACCCCTACGAACATTTCCACAAAATCCGAACCGGACAAGGAGAAGAAAGGAACTTTGGCTTCACCTGCTACGGCTTTCGCCAAAAGGGTTTTACCCGTTCCCGGAGGGCCTACCAATAAGGCTCCCTTTGGGATTTTACCACCAAGTGAAGTGTATTTATCCGGGTTTTTAAGGAATTCCACAATTTCTTGAACCTCTTCCTTGGCCCCTTCCAAACCAGCAACATCTTTGAACGATGTACGGGTATCGGTTTTCTCGTCGAAGAGTTTGGCCTTGGACTTCCCTATGTTGAAAATCTGTCCACCAGCACCACCTCCAGCACCGCCTGACATTCTACGCATCAGGTAGATCCAAATACCAATGATCAAGGCAAATGGTAAGAGCGTCAAAAATATTTCGCCAAGTACATTGGATTCCGTGTCAAACTCGACAATGGTATCCAAGTTGTTCTCTTTCTTTATCTCGGTGATTTCGTTCTGGAAAATCTGAAGGTCACCATAGTCCAATACATACTGGGGAACCAGATTGGTTGATGGGAACAGCGGCTTTTCGGCCACTCCTTTGTGAACATCCTTCTTCATGGCCTCCTCGGTGAGGTATACCTTGGCCTGTCTGGTATTGGTAATGATGACAATCTTGGAGATATCACCATTGCGCAAGAATTCCTGTAATTCGGAGGTTGTTGTTTTTTCCGTACTTGAAAAATTGCTTCCACCAAAAAACTGGAAGCCGATAATCAATGCGATGACTACGCCATATATCCACCACGAACTAAAACGTGGCTTCTTTGGTGTATTATTATTTGGGTTGTTTTCTTTTGCCATTTTTTTTAAGAATTGTAACTGCTTTCCACCATAGTGACCTTGGCATCTCCCCAAAGCCCCTCAATATCATAGAATTCCCTAATGTGTTTTTGAAATACATGCACCACAACGTTGACATAGTCCATAAGCACCCATTCGGCGTTCTCAGAACCCTCAACATGCCATGGCTTGTCCTGCAGGGCCTTGCTGACCTTTTTCTGCACGGAGGATACAATTGCGTTCACATGTGTGTTGGAAGTACCGTTACAGATGATGAAGTAGTCGCAAACTGTATTTTCGATTTCCCTAAGGTCCAGTAGATTTATGTCAACTCCTTTAACGTCTTCTATTCCTTCCAGGATCAAGGCAATCAATTCATCTGCGCTAGCTTTCTTTTTCTGCATTCAAAAAGTTTAGTTTTTACAAAGTTATGTTTTTTTTGTTTTCTTAGCCCTAGTTTTTAACAAATCGTAAAGGCTTGTCACATTGGGAAAACATTTTCAGATACTCAAACTTGATGCCACGGATTCCACAAATATCTTTTTGAAAGATTTGTTGCGCTCGGAAAATCCTTTGGATTATACCGTGGTCGTAACCCGTAGGCAGCTGAAGGGCAGGGGGCAAATGAATACAGTTTGGGATTCTGAAGGAGGTAAAAACTTAACGTTCAGTGTCTTAAAAAAGTTTGACGCCATGAGTGTCCGGCATCAATTTGCGCTCAATATTGCAGTGTCCTTGGCCGTTTTCAATGCCTTGAACAAGCTAGCCATTCCTGATGTACAGATCAAATGGCCTAACGACATTATGTCAGGTTCGCGAAAAATCTGTGGCATTTTGATAGAAAACTTGCTTAGGGGCAATAAAGTGGGCGAAGCGATCATAGGCATCGGGCTTAATGTAAACCAGACGGATTTTGGGGTTTTGGACAAGGCGTCTTCCTTGAAGCTGGTGACTGGTAGGAATTTCGATTTGGACGAACTCCTTCATACCATTTTGGAATGCCTTAAACTCCAACTGGATACCGTGGAAGCTAAAACAGTCACCCAATTGCTGCCCGCCTACGAGCAACTGTTGTTCAGAAGAGATAAGCCCTCGACCTTTGCCAACGCGAAAGGAGAGCGGTTAATGGGTTATATCCGAGGGGTGTCCACCTCCGGAAAGTTGGTCATCGAACTGGAGGACCGGATTTTAAAGGAATTTGATCTAAAGGAGGTAACGCTTCTTTACTGACCGATTTTGTCCATATTGTTGGACAGGGTTCCCATAAAATTGGTGATGGGTCCTTTGATCATCATGGCCATCATGGCGTTGAATTCCCCTTCGAAGCTTAGCCCGACCTCACTTTGATCATTATCCAAAGCTTTGATGTCAGCTGTAAGTGTAAACGGTAATTTATCGCTGGCTGCACCCAAGACTACCTTTTCGTTTGGATGCTGTTCCTTGAGCCGTAGCACAATTTCCGGCATACCTTTCAAGGCAAACTTGAAGGTATTCTCGTCCAACACTTCAAATTTTTCGATATTCTCGGGCATTAAGGTTTCAAAGTTTTTGATATCCGTCAGGAATTCAAACACTTCTTTATCGCTTTTGGATACGATTTTTTTTGAGGTCTCAATGTGCATGGTAAACTATGGTTTCCATTGTTGTGGATTCGATCTCCACTCCAATAGGGTCTGTAATTGATTTTCTTTTATGTAATGGGTGTCGGAAGCCTGCTCTATCAAATTCTCGTAGTCGGAGAGGGTATGCAGTTCCACACCCTCTTTTTCAAAGTTTTCGGTTGAAACGGGAAAACCGTAGGTGAAGATGGCAATCATTCCTTTGATATCGGCGTTTTGCTCCTTCAGGGCTTGAACAGCATTAAGGCTACTGTTGCCAGTGCTGATCAAATCCTCGATGACCACAACACTTTGTCCGGGTTCAAAATAGCCTTCAATCTGATTTTGCCTACCGTGCTCTTTTGGTTTTGGCCTTACATAAACAAAAGGAAGACCTAGGGCCTCTGCTACCAAAATACCGATTCCGATGGCACCCGTGGCCACGCCGGCAATCACGTCGGGCCTTCCGTAGAGGTTCTCTACTTGCTTTGCAATTTCTTCTCGAACAAAGTTTCTTACCGCAGGGTAAGAGAGCATAATCCTATTATCACAATAAATAGGCGATTTCCAACCTGAAGCCCATGTAAAAGGATTTTCAGGTTCCAACTTAATTGCATTAATTTGTAATAACAGCTCTGCTGTTTTTTTTGCGATTCCCTTATCTAAAACCATTGCGCAAATGTATGAAGTTTTTGTTAATGAGGCTCCACTGATCTTAACAAACGAGCGACCCCAGGATTCCAATGGTAATTTGTTTTCTTTGGATGGTGATTCCATAGTTGAGGCGATTCGCCTATTGTCCAAAAAGAAGCTGAAAAAGGCGTATTTATATCATCCTGACGACAAAAAGATCCTCAAACTGTTCATGCACAAAATCCCCGTGGTTGTTGCGGGCGGTGGTTTTGTCATCAATAAAAAAGGGAAAGTGCTTTTCATTTACAGAAATGGGAAATGGGACCTGCCCAAAGGTAAGGTGGATAAGGGGGAGTCCATAGAGAGCGCTGCTGTTCGCGAGGTGGAGGAGGAAACAGGGGTGAAAGATTTGGTCATCGAGCGGTTCCTTCATACTACCTACCATATTTTTAAGCGCAACGGGGAATATCGATTGAAGCAGACCCACTGGTTCATTATGTCAACGGACTATACGGGCAAATTGGTCGCAGAAAAATCCGAAGGCATCAAAAAAGTGAAATGGAAAGGTCCTCGCAAGACCAAAAAAGCACTAAAGAACTCCTACCACAACATTAAGGTGCTATTCGAGGATTGGCCCTTTGACTAATTGGCGAACAATCCCGCAGCTTCACTGTTTTTGGCGACACGGTAGATGGGGTAGGTCAAATAGGCCTCTTCAAAATGTACGGAACGCTCAAAAATCCAATTGAGCTGTGCATACCAATTGTTCGAAAAATTCAGGTCTTCCTCTTTTTTGGCTTCAAACTCTTTTGCCAACAAAGAATCCTTTTGTAACATTTCCAAAGCTACATCCTCAAAAACATAGGGAGAAAAGCCTTCTTTTCGCTGTAAAACAGTATCAAAAAAGTTCCAATTGAAGAATGAGTCCGCTCCTTGGGGCTCCAAGGTTTCCAACAGGTACCGAATACCGGGCTGTCTTGTAGGTACCCAAAGATCGCCTTCCCTAAAATGGATGTCCTTTACGTTTTTGGATACCTTGGTATCCGAATGGAGATAGTGGCCTTCGTAGGGCGAATTTCTGGTATCGTATTCCTCAATACTATACACTTCCACCGAAAGGGTGGTGTCCTTTTTTATGGGTATGTATTGTATTTTGTTGGCATCCAACCGCTCGATTACCCTGTTCCAACTACGCTTAACAATGTAGGCTTCTGGAATGGTCACCGTATCCATGGGGTAATAATAATCCTGATAAATGGTTTCTTTGGTAAAGGGCTTATCGCGATTGTATTTTAATCGTGGTAGACCGGTTACTTCACTTGTCAGCCGTTCTGCTTCATACCCCTTAAAGTTGAGGATGCTGGTTTGTGTGGTATCCACTTGCCAATTGAAATGGTATTCGGAAAGCTCCAAATTGGATTCCAATGTTTCCTTACGGAGTGTTTTGATCGTGTTGTGCTCTTTTTCCACTACATCAATCAAGCTTTCCATCAAAGCATAGGTGCCTTCCACACGTTGTTGGTAGGGTTTTAGCATATGGGTCTCTACCATTAGCCCCAAAGTGCTCCATAGGGTGGTGTAGCCGGTGGAGTATCGGGGGTGGTCCATAAATTGGCTAAAACCTTCTTCCGGCGGAACATTGAACACATTAACGTAGGGGGTAATGTCCCACTCCTTTTCAATCAAGGATTGTTCGAGACCTGGCATAAAAGTGTCATGGAGGTATTTGCCCATTTCACCTCCCAATTTATTGTGCTGTGTGAACAAATGGGTCAAGGTGTATTGGTAATCGGCCCCGTTGCTCACATGGTTGTCCACAAAAACATCGGGTTTTACCATATGGAATATTTGGGCAAAAGTTCTAGCGTTTTGGGTGTCCATTTTTATGAAGTCACGATTCAAATCGTAATTTCGGGCGTTGCCCCGAAATCCGTAGGATTCTGGACCGTTCTGATTGGCCCGGGTGGTGGAGTTTCGGTTGAGCGCACCGCCCACATTATAGACCGGAATCGTAACCAATACGGTGTTCTTTGGAGCTTCCAATACACCTGTGGCCAAATCGCGGTACAGCATCATGGTGGCGTCGATTCCATCACTTTCCCCGGGATGTATCCCATTATTGATAAGGATGATGGTCTTTTCCTTGCGGATATTTTCAAAATTAAAGTCCCCGTCAGGGTTAAAGGTAACGGTGTGCAAGGGGTAGCCGCTGTCCGTTTTGCCAATGGTCTGGATATTGATTTCTGGAAATTCGCGGGCCAAGGCCATGTAGTAATCAATGGTCTGTTGATAGGTCGCCGTTTCCTTGCCTTCCGAAAGTTCGTAATGGGTAGGATACGAGGATTGCTCGTCCTGTGTTTCAGATTTACAGGAGATAATGAGAACTACGGACAAAAAAAGAATAATCTGCTTCAAAATGCTTCGGGAACTTTAGGTTGCACAAATGGTGTACTTGCAAGTGCCAAAAATACAGAATATTATGATCTACGACGCAATCCCCATACAACCCAGTTCGTTTGCTTCGATTTTGAAAATGGGTTTGTTCTTAAAGTTGAGCGGATAGGGGCAGCGGTCCTTAAATTCTGCCCATTTTTTATGATCCAAGGGGTCTATGGACGATGTGATCATATTGATGACGATCTGCTCTTTGATCTCCAGTTGGATCAGTTCATCCAAAAACTCCCATCCATCCATTATGGGCATGTTGATATCCAAAAAGATGACCTCGGGAATGGTTCCTCCGGTTTTGTTCCTTTCCTTCAAAGCTTCATGGGCCTCGTGGCCATTTTGAAAAATTTGGATGTCATCGCATTCCGCTACAGACTTCAACATTTTTTTGATGCCAAAAACAGTTATGGGGTCATCGTCCACAATAAAAATACAACTAACTTTCTTCATTAAAACTTACATTGAATGTAGTGCCTTTATCTACTTCACTCTGCACTGTTATACTTCCGCCCATGGCCTCGATTTGGTTCTTTACCAAGTAAAGCCCAAAGCCTTTGGCATCTTCTCTGTTGTGGAACGTTTTGTACATTCCAAATATTTTGTTTCCGTATTTGTTTAGATCAATTCCCAGTCCATTATCCGATATGCTCAGTTCAATCCCTTTTTGGGATTTTAGGGCATTGATGGTAATCTGGAGTTTACGGTCGGGACTTTTATACTTGACCGCATTGGATACCAGATTCAACAATATGCTATCCAGATAGGCAGGTACACAGTTGATCTGTAATTGCTCAGGAACATGGTTTGTTACCTGTGCGTGGTTGTGCTCCAATAGTGCCGACTGGTCCTGCAATACCTTTACCACAGCATGGCGTAGGTGCACGTTTTTTTTGATCACCAAGGTATTTGAGTTTACATCTACCACTTGGTTCAGGTTGGCCAAGGTTTCCAAGAGATTGTCGGAAGCTTGGCGCAGCATCTTGATCAATCGCAGCCTTTCCGTGGGATCCTTTTCAGCATCTAGAAATCCCAATAACATGGAAAAGTTGGCGGAATGCGACCTTAGATTATGTGAAACAATATGTGCAAAGCTGATCAGTTTTTGGTTTTGCATCACTGCAATGGCGTTGAGGCTCCGCAATTGTTCCTCCTTCTTTTTCATGTGCGTAATGTCCATGCTCATCCCAATAAGGCCACAGACTTTGCCGTCCAGATCAAAATAGGGGATTTTGGAGGTAAGATGGTGGGTTACCTTACCATTAAGGACACTTTTGGTCTCTTTTCCAATAATAGGGGTCAGGTTTTTCATGACCTGAAGGTCTTCCTCACGGGAAATTTGGGCATACTCTTTTTCAAAAAGGTCAAAATCGGTTTTACCGATGAGGTCAATTGGTTTTTTGCCCAAATAGTTGCATTCACTCTTGTTGACCAAAATTTTTCTGGATTCCAGATCCTTTACGTATACGTTTAAGGGGAGGCTATCGACCAAAGTGGACAATAACTGCTGGTGTTCCCTTACCCGTGTATCTGCCATCACTTCCTCATGAATATCCTTGATCGTTCCAAATACTTTGATGATCTTTCCATTTTTTACCAAAGGTTTACCCGTAATACGTACCCATCGCTCTTGTCCCATATAGGTCACCAGCAAAAGGTTGATATCGTAAGGTTGAAGGTTATTGGTTACTCGATGGAACAGCATGGAAGCCTTGTTTCTGCTGTATCCCACTTTGTAAAAATTGATGGCCTCCTGCGCGTTTGGCAGATAATTTTCCGGAACCTGATGAATGCGTTTGGTTTCTTTGCACCAGAATAACTCTTCGGTTTTTAAATCATATTCCCACCAACCGGTCTTGGACACTTCCATCTTGGTCTCCAAAATGTTATGGAGCCAGTCCAATTCTTCTTGTTTTTTTACTTCGGAGGTGATATCGTCCGTTTGGACAATGGTACCGATTACATTTTCCTTTTCATCGAACCAGGGAGCAAAATGGCTTTTGAGGTGTAGGGTGGTATAGTTGACTTTGATGGTATGCTCAAGGGTGAAAGAAAGGTTGTCCTTGAGTTGCTGCTTTAATTCGATTTTCTCGGGGAACAAGGTAAATATTTCTGGACCTTTTCCCTTGGTAAAGGAAGCAAGTCCGAACATTTTTAACCAAGAGCAGGAAGCATCCAAAAGAGTACCCTCTTGGGAAATAAGCGCTGTTGCCTTGGGCAACTGTTTCAAAACATAAAATGGATCAACTCTCTCAACTGCTTTCAAAACTCGGGGGATGCTTAAAAAACGTTCTACCTACTCAGAAATTTCTGACCAAAGTAGAGCTATTTGTCCGAATTACAATTTTTATTGTTGTGAAAACAACCCACAGTGTTGTATTTATTCGTTTGAGGATTGTTTGTTGTTACATAAAAATAAAGAAAAAACTTACAAAATTAAAATGTAAACTAGGATTTGACCACGACCGTATCCGGCACCAGACCGGAGTAGTCCCCGCCATTTCGGATAACGTCGCGAACAATGGAGGAGCTGATGTACGATTTGCCGGAGGAGGTCAACAGAAACACCGTTTCAATTTCGGAAAGCTTGCGATTGGTGTGTGCAATGGCCTTTTCAAACTCGAAATCAGCAGGGTTGCGCAGTCCCCTTAAAATAAAATTGGCACCGATTTTTTTACAGAAATCCACCGTAAGACCTTGGTAAGTAGTCACTTTGATCTTGGGTTCGTCCTTGAAGGCCTCTTTAATAAACCTAACACGTTCCTCCAAGGAAAACATGTAGCTTTTATCGGCATTGATTCCTATGGCTATGACCAGTTCGTCAAAAAGGGTAATCCCTCTTTTAATGATGTCATAGTGGCCTAATGTCAATGGATCAAAGGAACCGGGGAAGAGTGCGCGTCTCATGTTGTGTTTTAAAGTTGTTTAAAAATACGGTTTCTAGCGCAAAGCTTCAACAATCGCACTGTCAAAAAGGTCTTCAAGGGAAATTCCAGCTGTTCTGGCTTGCTGCGGTAGGAGACTTTCCTCTGTCAGTCCGGGAGTTGTGTTTATTTCCAGCAAGTGGGGCACGTCACCAATAAAAATAAACTCACTTCGGGTGTACCCCTTCAATCCCAACGTTTTATAAATGAACTCGGCCAACTGCCTCACATTGGATTCCTGTTTTTCCGAGATTCTCGCTGGTGTTATTTCTTTGGACTTGCCCAAATATTTCGCCTCGAAATCGAAAAAATCGTTTTCCGAAATGATTTCCGTTGCCGGTAGCACGGTTACTTTGTCCTTATATGTGATGACACCGACAGAGACTTCGGTACCATCCAAAAAAGATTCTATGATAATCTGTGTGTCTTCCTTAAATGCGTTTTCTATGGCGTTTCCAAGTTCTTCTTTTTGGTACACCTTGGACACCCCGTAGCTGCTACCGGCCCGGTTGGCTTTTACAAAGCAGGGCAGTCCCACCTTTTGCACAATGGCATCTTCATCCACATCTTGGCCCTTGTTCAAAAAGTAGGATTGTGCACAGGGAACGCCATAAGGTTTCAAAGTGCTCAACAGGTCCCTTTTGTTAAAGGTGAGCGCGGCCTCATAGTGGTTGCAAGACGTATGGCGAATACCCAAAAGTTCGAAGTAGGCTTGCATCAACCCATCTTCACCGGGAGTACCGTGGATGGCATTGAAAACACAATCAAAGTGAATTTCATTACCATCGATGTTAAGGCTGAAATCGGATTTTTCCATAGGAAACTCTCGGTTGTTCTCATCGAGATAAAACCACTTTTCACGTGTGATGATTACCCTGTACGGATGGTATTTGTCTCTGTCCAGATACTTGTATACCACATTTCCGCTTTTGATGGAAATACCGTGCTCACTGGAATAGCCCCCCATGATGATGGCAATGTTCTTTTTCATTGGCTGGTAAAATATCGCTGGACCAAAGTAAAGAAAAAAGGGTTGGCTTTCCTATATTTGTTGCGTTAAGGTGAACTACATGAAGAATTTTTTGAACTTTTTAAAAAGCAAGACTTTTTTGATCCAATTGGGATTGGCGGCAGGAGCAGTCCTTGTTTTGGTGTTCCTTGCTTTGCAATGGCTAAAGGGCACCACCAATCACGGTGAATTTGTGGAGGTTCCCGATTTTTCCAAAATGTCGGTGATGGAGATGCGCAAGGCCGTAGAGGAGGCAGGACTAAGATATCAAGTATTGGATTCTTCCGATTTTAATCCAGAGTATCCACGATTTTCCATATTGGACCAAAATCCACCAGCAGGCAATAAGGTAAAGGCCAATCGCAAGATTTATTTTACCGTAAACCCATCGGGATATAAGAAAGTGACGGTACCGGATATCATCCAAGTAACCCAACGAAATGCAGCTTCCATGTTGCGTGCGGTAGGGCTTGAGGTGGAGCGTGTAACCTATATCGATGAACTCGGAAAGGACATGGTGTACCGAATGAAGCACAAAGGGAAATACATTAAACCTGGCGACCGATTGCCCAAAACTTCGCAAGTGGAGTTGATCTGTGGTAATGGAACCATTCCCGGTAGTGCAAAAGTACAGGCAGACTCCCAATAAATATGGATATTTCCGATAATCAGGACGAGCTTTCCCAAGATGATCTGTATGAACATCATGGTTTTGTGGCATCAAAAGGGCAAGAACCACTTCGTGTGGATAAATTCCTGATGAACTTTATTGAGAATGCTACGAGAAACAAAATCCAGCAGGCCGCCAAAAGGGGGCACATTTGGGTAAACGGTGCCATCGTCAAACAAAATTATAAGGTTAAGGCAGGGGATGAGGTCAAAGTGATGTTTGAGCATCCGCCCTACGAGTTTTTGTTGACGCCCGAGAACATTCCTTTGAACATTGTGTACGAGGACGAAGTACTTCTTGTGGTGAACAAGCCCGCTGGAATGGTGGTACACCCGGGACATGGAAATTACTCGGGGACCTTGATCAATGCCTTGGTCTACCATTTTGAGAATTTGCCCAACAACAGTTCGGACCGACCCGGATTGGTGCACCGCATCGATAAGGACACCTCTGGGTTGTTGGTCATTGCCAAGACAGAGTCGGCCATGACCCATTTGGCGCAGCAATTTTTTGAAAAAAGCAGCGAACGGGAATACGTAGCCTTGGTTTGGGGCAATGTGGAAGAGGACGAGGGGACCATAGAGGGGCACATCGCCCGCAACCCCAAAAATAGGCTGCAAATGATGGTATTTCCCGATGGGAGCGACGGTAAGGAGGCGGTGACCCATTATAAAGTCTTGGAACGATTTGGTTATGTTACCTTGGTGTCTTGCCGCTTGGAAACCGGTAGGACCCACCAAATTCGCGTCCACATGAAATATATTGGCCACACCCTGTTCAACGATGAGCGCTATGGTGGTGATAAGATTTTGAAGGGGACCACTTTTACCAAATACAAACAATTCGTGGAAAATGCCTTCAAAGTGCTGCCGCGTCAGGCCCTGCACGCCAAAACCCTTGGTTTTGAGCATCCGGTCACCGGAGAGTTTATGCGGTTTGATTCCGAGTTGCCTGAAGACATGGTCGCCGGTATCGAAAAATGGCGGAGTTATGCCAAGCATCACGAATCATAGGTTTCCTCAATCCAAAGATTGAAAACACCTTTGGAATCCCCTTCCGAAAAACGAAAATCCTCGTTATTTTTACCAAAAAGGAATACCATGAAAATTGTCATATCCCCGGCAAAGTCGCTTGATTACGAGACTGCTTTGCCTACTTCAAAATACAGTCAGCCCCAATTTTTGGAACAAGCGGAAAAATTGAACGCCGTTTTGAAGAAGAAAAAACCCAAGGCACTATCGGAACTTATGTCCATTTCGGATAAGTTGGCAGATTTGAACTGGGAGCGCAACCAACAGTTTGAACTACCTTTTACCCTGGATAATGCCAGACCTGCGGTTTATGCCTTTAACGGGGATGTATACCAAGGTTTGGATGCATACACCATTCCCGAAGAGCAGTTGGACCATCTACAGGACACACTTCGGATTTTGTCGGGACTATACGGTGTTTTAAAGCCACTGGACCTTATACAGCCCTACCGATTGGAGATGGGCACCCAACTTAAAGTGGGCCGTAAAAAGAACCTTTACGAGTTTTGGAAGGACCAAATCACGGCGTCTTTGAATGAAGAGCTTCAGGAGGATGAATTATTTGTAAACCTGGCCAGTAACGAATACTTCGGTGCCGTGGACGAAAAAAAGCTAAAGGTTCCCGTTATAGCCCCCGTTTTTAAGGATTGGAAAAACGATAAACTAAAGGTGATCAGTTTCTACGCCAAAAAAGCCCGTGGTTCCATGGTGCGCTATATTTTGGACAAGGGTGCCGAAACCTTGGACGATATCAAGAATTTTGACCACGATGGCTACATGTATAGCGAGGAGCATACAGTGAAGAAAAACGAGCCTGTGTTTGTTCGTTAAAAAACTTTGGTAAAATCCGAAGTAATCTTTAAGTTATCCAAATGGGGTATGATGTTACGATTGAAGTGCCCATACCTTAAATTGTGATACGCCTAAATTTAACCCAGAGGTTACACTTTATTCACGACCTTTGAGTGAACGTCCATTGATAACACTAACATAAACGAAATCCATGCAGCAGACTAAACGGTTAGAAGAATTCAAAAAATCGGTAACCAATAAGTTCAATATTTACAACAGCCTATTCCTGAGCTTGCCCTACAAGAACGTGGAAAATGTGGGGAATTTGGTTCCGCTTTTGCTCGATCAATGCGAAAAGGGACTGAAGGAAGGTAAAGATCCACAGGAAATATTGGAAGTGTTCTTTTCCAATTTTGTGAATATTCAGGATGAAAGGGAGCGGTTGGATTTTATGTTCCGGATGATCCAATATGTGGAGCGGCAAGTGGTCCTCTATGATAGTGTCGAGGATTCGGCATTTCCCAAGCTGCAGAAATACAGTAGTTCCTTGACCATTAAGGATTATTTTGAGCTGGTAAACCGCACCAAAAATTGGGACAAGGTATCCAAAAAACTGTCCACCTTTAGTGCGCGTATCGTTTTAACGGCCCACCCAACCCAGTTTTATACCCCGGCTATTTTGGATATTATCGCGGAACTTCGTTCGCTCATTGATCAAGATAGAATCTACGATATTGATGTGACCTTGCAGCAGTTGGGGCTAACATCTTTGATCAATGCCAAAAAGCCAACGCCTTTGGATGAAGCAAAAAACATTATTTACATTCTTAGGCATACGTATTATGATGCGGTTGGGGAACTGTATCAGTATGTAAAGAGCAATATTCGGGATGACAAGTTTGAGAACTACAACCTAATGAAGCTTGGATTTTGGCCCGGAGGTGACCGGGATGGAAACCCTTACGTAACCGCTGAAATCACCAAGCAGGTAGCCGATGAACTTAGGCTTACTTTGATGAAATGCTACTACAACGAATTGAAGGGACTTCGTAAAAAACTCACCTTTAAAGGGATGCAGGAAGATTTGAACGATTTGAGCTCAAAATTGTACAATGCCATGTTCAACGTGGACGCCGCCATTTCCTATTCAGAAATTATTGGCTACCTGGAAAACATCAGGGAAAAACTGCGCTCAGATTATCACGATCTCTATTTGGACGAATTGAACCAACTGATGGATAAGGTCCATATTTTTAAGACCCATTTTGCCACACTGGATATCCGTCAAGATCACAGTAAGCATTTATTGGTGGTGGAAAGTGTCCTCAAGAAAGAGGGTATCATTAAAGAAAGTATCGACGAGCTCAAGGAACAGGAATTGGTGAAACTATTGCTGGAGAAAAACTTCCAACTCAATCCAAAGGATTTCGAGGATGATATCGTAAAAGATACCATTGTCAATATCAAAAACCTTAAGTCCATTCAGGAAAAGAACGGAGAAGATGGTTGCAACCGTTACATCATCAGCAATTCCGAAGATATTTTTTCCGTATTGTTCGTGTTCGGGCTGTTTAGATGGTGCGGATGGGACGAAAAGGAAATCACTTTTGATATTGTTCCATTGTTCGAAACTATGAAGGGTATGGATGCTTCCGAGGAAGTGATGCAAACCTTATTCGATATTCCACAATATCGCCAGCACTTGGAACGAAGAAGGGATATCCATACCATAATGCTGGGCTTTTCGGATGGTACCAAGGACGGTGGCTATTTAAAGGCCAACTGGTCCATTTTAAAGACCAAGGAGACATTGAGCAAGGTCTGTAAGAAAAACGGTGTGGCCGCTATTTTCTTTGATGGTAGGGGGGGACCGCCAGCAAGGGGCGGAGGAAAAACGCACAGGTTCTACGCAGCCCAGACCAAGGATGTCGCCAATCATGAGATTCAGCTTACCATTCAGGGACAGACCATAACCAGTACCTACGGTACCAAAGAGCAGTTTATCCACAACTCCGAACAGTTGCTCACGGCAGGATTGAGCAACAACCTCTTCGGTAAGGAACTTACCATTTCCGCTGCCCAGCGTAAATTGATTGAAGAACTCTCAGAGCTCAGCTTTGAGAAGTACGATGCGTTGAAGCAGCATGAGAAATTTATGCCCTATTTGGAACATCGAAGTACATTAAAGTACTACACCAAAGCAAACATTGGCAGTAGACCTGGAAAACGAGGTAACAAAAAACAATTGACCTTATCAGACTTGCGTGCGATATCTTTTGTAGGCTCTTGGAGCCAACTCAAACAGAATGTGCCCGGATACTTTGGTCTGGGAACTGCCATAAGTGCCTTGAAAGAGCAAGGAAGACTATCCGAAGTGAAAAAGTTATACAAAGAGGTGCCATTCTTCAGGGCATTGATGCACAACAGTATGATGTCGTTGGCGAAATCCAATTTTAATCTGACCGGTTACATGAAGGAGGACCCTGAGTTTGGAGATTTCTGGAACATTTTGCACGACGAGTTCCAGTTATCCAAAAAAATGCTCTTGCAGATTTCGGGCGATAAAATGTTGATGGAGGACGAAGCCGTATCACGGGAGTCGGTCAAAATCAGGGAAAAGATTGTATTGCCCCTGTTGGTGATTCAGCAGAATGCTTTGTACCATATCACACAAAATTCAGAGTACAAGGAATTGTACGAGAAAATTGTGACACGTTCGCTTTACGGTAACATCAACGCGAGTCGAAACTCTGCCTAGATAGTCAAAGGATTGGCCAAAAAAGTCTTTAAGCATATACATCCGTACGAACCGTTTCTCTTGGAAAAGGCCACAAAGTTGATTGTGGGTACCTTGCCACCACCTCGTTTTACTACCGGTGAGTTAAAACCACAGGATGTCGATTTTTGCTATGGAAGTTGTAACGGACAGCTATGGCCCATTTTGGATAGCATTTTCCATCTTGGTCTAAAATATGAAACGACCCAAGAAGCCGTGGAGCAACGGAAACAATTCTTGATGAAAAACAAGATTGGCGTCTGCGATATTGTGGAAAGTGCTGAACGCGAAAAAATTGACGCATCCGACTTGGGGATGCAAAATGTGGTGCTTCGTGATTTGGTAGGCTACTTGCAAGAATACGACAACATCGAGACACTTTTGTTTATGGGTGGGAACAGTAAAAATGGACCTGAATACTTCTTTAGAAAACAGCTGAAGGAACACGGTCTCAAACTAAAAGTCGTATCAGACATAGTTCCTCGTATCCATCATTTGGAATTGCCGATTACTTCGAGTTCTGTGTCAGTTCGAGCGCCCGCCTGCCGGACGGGCAGGCAGTCGAGAACGATAAAAACCGTTTCCCTGACAGCACCTTCGGGAGCAGCCAACCGTGCCGTTGGTAGTTTACCGGCCTACAAGGACCTAAAAAATAAAAACCCTGAATTCAATACACTTGATTTCAGGGTGATGCAGTATCGGGAGTTTTTTTAATTCATTTCCGAAGAAAGAATCCCATAAAAGGCCTTGATGCCATAGGCCAACTGCCCAATTTTGACATTCTCGTTGGGACTGTGCTGGTTGTTGTCTGGGTTTACCACGGGGACAATAAAGGCTGGGATTTTCAATTCATTGACAAACGGTGAGATAGGTACGGTGCCACCCATAGTGCGTATTTGAATCACCTCTTCCCCAAAAGTTTGGTGTAATGTCTTCACAATGAAATCACCATAAGGATTGTCCAGCTCAGTGCGGAAAGCGTCCGTAACACTGCCCTCTTCCACGGTCACGATTTTATCAAATTGCATCCGCTCCTCTTTTGAAGGAACGTGGTCCAATACTTTGTATCCTTGTTTGCCGATATGGTCTTTTACCAATTTTTTGAGACGGTCGCCATCGCTTTCTACAACTAATCGTAAATCCAATTCGGCGGTAGCACTTTCCGGAACAATGGTCCTTGCTTTATCACCGACCCAACCAGAGCCCAGTCCACGAATGTTCAAGGACGGGTATTGCAAGGCTTCCTGATAAAAACCACCTACCTTTTCGGCTGTTTTAAATTGTAGTTTTTCTGCTATGGCCTCATCACTATCGGGAACGCTTTTTAAAATGGAATCCGTCGTTTTATTGATGGAAATACCATCATAATAACCGTTAATGGTGACTCTGCCCTCATCATCTTTCATGGTGGCCAACAACTTGGCCAATTGAAACCCTGGGTTTGGGGCGTAGTTGCCATAATGCCCGCTATGTTGTGGCTTGATGGGCCCATAGGTGGTCAGTGTCAAGGTAGTAATGCCGCGACAACCATAAACCACAGTGGGCTTTTCCGAAGCATGGACCGGACCGTCCACGATCATCAAAAAGTCGGATTCCAACAATTCACGGTATTGCTTTACGGCCGCAGGAAGGGGCTTGCTGCTCTTTTCCTCTTCGCCGTCCAAAATAACCTTGATGTTGAAGGGTATTTCCTTGCCATCCTTCTTCAACAGGTCCATGGCGTTCAATAGCATTACTATAGGCGATTTGTCATCAGAGGTGGACCGTCCGAACAGACGCCAATCGTAATTGATGTCATCATCCAATTCATCGAATGACACCGTTTCGAAGCCTCCATCCTTTGGAGCTTTCAATACAACCTGATATGGATTCGGCTGATCCCATTTGGAGGGGTCTACGGATTGTCCATCAAAATGCATATAGATGAGAACTGTTGGCTTTTCTCCGCTTACGGGGGTTGCTGCAAAAAACAAGGGAAGTCCTTCAGTTTCCAAAACCGCCGTATTGAACCCTCTGTCACCGAACTTTCGCTTGAGCCACATGATGTTTCGGTCAATGTCCGCGGCATCGAGCGCGTTGTTGGGAATGGCGATAAATTCACGAATTTCATTGATGGCATCGGCCACTTGCGATTTTATGGCCACATCGTCTTGGGCAAAAAGCGAAAAACCAAAGAGTGAGCAGACAAGTAACAGCGTTTTTTTCATGTTGTCTTGGAATAATTTTAGAGGTGAAATTTAGCGAATTTGCTTCACAAAGTCACCAATAGTATCAACTCCATTTTTAGTGAGGTGTTTGATGAAGGCCGAACCAATAATAGCTCCCTTAGCTTTTTGGGTGGCTTGTTGAAACGTTTCGGCATTGCTGATACCGAATCCAACGATTTGCGGATTTTTCAAATCCATTTGCGCAATACGGTCAAAATAGTCCGATTGTTCACTGCCAAAACCTTGTTGAGCTCCAGTAGTACTTGCCGAACTTACCATATAAATAAAGCCTTCGGATGCATCGTCGATTGCCCTGATGCGTTCTTCGCTAGTTTGAGGGGTAATCAAAAAAACGTTGATCAATCCATGCTTTTTAAAAATGGCCTCGTATTCCTCTTTATAAACATCCAACGGCAAATCGGGCAGGATGAGTCCATCGATGCCAATTTTTTCACATTGGGCACAAAATGCCTCTACCCCGTATTGTAGCACTGGATTAAAATACCCCATAATGATCAAGGGAATGGAGACCGTTTTTCGGATATGCTTCAATTGCTCAAAGAGCAAGGCGGTATGCATGCCATTTTTAAGGGCTTCGGTGGAGCTTTCCTGAATGGTAGGGCCGTCTGCCAGGGGATCGCTGAAAGGAAGCCCAATTTCGATAAGGTCGACCCCATTTTTCTCCAAATCTTCGATGATTTTTACCGTATCGTCAAGCTTGGGATAACCTGCTGAAAAATATATGGAAAGGATTTTTTTATCCTCCTGTAGTTTTTGTTTGATTCTGTTCATACATCCTGATTTCAGATGTGAGATATTAGAATTAGGACTCTAGCGTCTAATATCTAATGTCTAACATCTATAATTTAAAATAATCAATATAGTTCTGAAGGTCCTTATCACCTCGTCCTGATAGGTTGACCACCACTACGTCATCCGGGTTGAATTTCCGTTCTTCAAAAATGGCCAGCGCGTGCGAGGTTTCAATAGCTGGAATGATACCTTCCAATTTGGAGAGTTCCAGCCCAGCTTGCATGGCGTCATCATCCGTAATGGAAATAAACTCGCCACGACCCGAGGCGTACAAATGGGCATGCATGGGACCTACGCCCGGGTAATCCAATCCTGCAGAAATGGAATAGGGTTCCGTAATCTGTCCATCTTGGGTCTGCATCAACAGGGTTTTGCTGCCATGGATAATGCCCACTTTTCCAAGTGCTGATGTAGCGGCACTTTCACCGGAATCAATTCCTTTTCCGGCAGCCTCAACGGCAATGATGCCCACTTCGGGAACATCCAAATAATGATAGTAGATGCCAGCCGCATTGCTACCGCCCCCAACACAGGCCACCACATAATCTGGATTTTCCCTGCCTTCGACTTCTTGTAGTTGTCGTTTGATTTCTTCCGAAATCACGGACTGAAAACGGGCCACCATATCGGGATAGGGGTGAGGGCCTACCACCGAACCGATGATATAATGGGTGTCCACGGGATTGTTGATCCAATCACGGATGGCTTCGTTGGTAGCGTCCTTTAAGGTTTTACTGCCCGATGTGGCCGGCCGTACCTCGGCCCCCAACATTTTCATTCGGGCTACGTTTGGGGCTTGGCGCGCGATATCGATTTCTCCCATGTACACCACGCACTGAATGCCCATTAAGGCACACACAGTAGCCGTGGCCACCCCATGCTGACCCGCTCCTGTTTCTGCAATAATTCTGTTTTTGCCCAATTTTTTGGCCATCAATATCTGGCCGATGGTGTTATTGACCTTATGGGCTCCGGTATGGCATAGATCTTCCCGTTTCAGGTAGATTTTGGTGTTGTACTTTTCGGATAAGCGTTTTGCAAGGTATAAAGGGGTAGGGCGTCCTACATAATCCTTCAACAGTTGATGGAACTCCTCTTGGAACGAGGGCTCCTTCATAATACTGAGGTAGTTTTGCCGCAGTTCCTCACAGTTGGGATAGAGCATTTCGGGGATAAAAGCTCCCCCGAACTCGCCGTAATATCCGCGTTCGTCAGCATGATAACTTTTCATAGGTTCTTTTTTTGGTTCTGACCGCCTTTGAGCGATTCAATAAATAGGTTTAAATCCTTAATGTTTTTTAGCCCTGGGGCCGTTTCAAACTTACTGTTCACATCGATGGCAAAACAGTGAGCTGAAGCTGGGCTCCCCAAAAAGGCTTGTAGTTGTTCCTTGGAATCCAATCCAATGCCTCCGCTCAAAAAGTAGGGTTTATGGGAGGGGTATCTTTCCAAAACGGACCAATCGAAGGCATAGCCATTTCCTCCGGGGAGTTTTCCTTTGGTATCAAAAAGAAAATAATCGCATACGTTTTCATAACCCTTCAATACGTTAAAATCAAAATCATCCTTGATGGAAAATACTTTGATGATTTCCGTATCTGTCAGGTCGAGCACAGTCGAGACCTCATTTTTGTTAAAACCTGTCTGATTTCTCGACTGCCTGCCTGTCCGGTAGGCGGGCGCTCGAAATGACAGGAGGCAATCTTTCAGCGCCATGCAATATGCAGCACTTTCCTTTCCATGGAGTTGCACGGCATCCAACTGATACTGGGCCACTTTTTGCAAAACTTCTTCTATAGGCGCATCCACAAAAACGCCAACTTTTTTGATGGAACTGGGCAAGACCGGCATCTCTCCCGAAAAATATCGGGAGGAAGGTTCCCAGAAAATAAACCCCAAATAATCGGGTCGCAAATTTGCAACCTCTTCGGGGTTATGGTTCATGCCGCAGATTTTTAGTTTCATGGTATACATTTAGTCAGGTCGAGTTTTTTGAAACTTGTTTCAAAATGTATCTAGACCGATTGCTTTTCGATACAATTTACCTTTGGCAAATCACTCGAAGTGACATTTACGAGATTATTTTGGTTATAAATTCTTCCGCACTTTTACCAGGATTATCCGTTTTCATAAAATTCTCCCCGATCAAAAATCCTTGATAATCAAATTCCTTGAGCTCACGGATGGCTTCGACAGAGCTAATGCCACTTTCGGAAACTTTTAAAAAATCATCAGGGATTTTTTTGGACAATGTTTTACTGATATCCAAATCCACCTCAAAGGATTTAAGATTCCGATTGTTCACCCCCAACATATCCAGACTCGGCATCAGGGATTTTTCCAGTTCCTCTTCATTGTGGACCTCCAGCAGTACATCGAGTCCCATTCCCTTGGCCAGTTCGGACAAGTTCTTGATTTCGTCCTTGGATAGGATAGCGGCAATCAATAGAATCACGTCTGCACCGTAGGCTTTGGCCTCCACAATCTGATATTCATCTATGATGAACTCTTTTCGCAAAAGTGGGATGTTGGTTGAAGCCCTGGCAAGTACCAAATCGTCCAAAGAGCCGCCAAAATATTTACCGTCAGTGAGCACGGATATGCCACAAACACCTGCATCGGTGTATCCCTTGGCCACATCCTGAACGCTCAAGTCGTGATTGATGACAGATTTGGACGGGGAACGCCGCTTGTGCTCAGCTATGATGCCGGAGTTACTTTTGCGCAATACTTCTGCCAATGAGACGGAGGTGCGTTCCATCATTACCGACGCCTCTAATTGGGGCAGGGTGATGAGTGATTTTTTCAAATCGACCTCTTTGCGCTTATCGGCTACTATTTTTTCTAGAATGTTCATATTTGAAGGAAGCTCGAAGTCGGTAGTCCGAAGTCCGAAGCTTTTTATAATTATTTTATATTTTTTCTAAAAGCGACCAACATGTTCATTAAATTGAAGGCTTCATTATAAAGCTCATCAAAAGTTTCGTTTGGGACATAGTTTCTTCTATTCGCTTTATGTAGGCAGGTAACCACTTCGCTCAAAGATCTAATGGCATAACCTACGAATTTCTTAAACTCAGGGTTTGTCTGTCCGGTAGCTCCTTCTGAAATATTCAATGCAATTGAATCAGCTGCTCGTCTTATTTGAGAGCTGAGATTATAGACCTCGTTTTTTGGAAAGAGTTTTGTTATGTCATTTATGGCTTCTCCAAAATCCATGGCTTTTTGCCAGACAATTATCTTTTCAAACTTGAATTTTGACACTATCATGCTCTTGATTTATTTCTCGTCTCCCTATACTTCGGACTTCGGACTCCTGACTACCGACTTTATTTAGATAAAGATTGCAATTTTTTCAAAGCCGCCAATCCCTTACCATTTAGCAAGGATTCCTTAGCCATTTCAAAGCCTTCTTTTGGGGTGATGCCCTTTACAGTGGCAATAGCGACCCCTGCGTTGGCACAAACCACATTGTTCTGTGCGTTGGTACCTTTACCTTGTAAAATATTCATGAATATTTGTGCCGACTCGGCCACATCTTCCCCTCCGGTAATTTCTTGTTGTGAAACTTTTTCCACACCAAAATCAGCAGGCGTTAACATGGCTTCGGTATGGTTGGAAATGGTCTTGGTATCTCCCGTTAAGGAAATTTCGTCGTATCCGTCCAAGGCATTTAGAATGGTGAACTTTTTGTCCGTATTCTGGTATAGGTACCCGTACATTCGGGCCAGTTCCAAATTGAACACCCCGACCATCTGATTTTTTGGAAAGGCGGGGTTCACCATAGGGCCCAACATGTTGAAAAAGGTCTTCACGGCCAGTTCTCTGCGGATGGGGGCCACATTTTTCATGGCTGGGTGGAACAAGGGCGCGTGCAGCACGCAAATTCCTGCTTCCTCAATGGTTTTCTTTAGAAAATCAGCATCATTACTGAATTTGATGCCCAAAAACTCCATCACATTACTACTGCCACATTTGGAAGAAACCCCATAGTTGCCATGTTTGGTGACGTGGATTCCCGCTCCGGCCGTCACAAAGGAGGCTAGGGTGGAGATGTTGAAGGTGTCCTTGCCATCCCCGCCTGTTCCACATAAATCGATAGGGTCATACTCGGCGAGATCAACGGCCAAGCAAAGTTCCAAAAGGGCATCGCGGAACCCTTCGAGCTCCTCGATGGTTACACTTCGCATCATGTAAACGGTCAAAAATGCAGCAATTTGCGAGGTATTGTATTCCCCTTTGGCAATGTTCACCAAAATTTGCTTGGCTTCTTCCTTGGGGAGAATTTCGTGATTGATGAGTTTATTTAAGGTCTCTTTCATTGTTCTTCTTTGTCATTCCTGCGAAGGCAGGAATCTATTTTGTTATTGTTTTGAATTCCTGCTTACTCTTCGACTACGCTCAGAGTTCCGCAGGAAAGACATATTTCTAGCTTTCCAACCAATTTTTCAACATTTGTTTTCCTTCGGGGGTCAAAACCGATTCGGGATGAAACTGTACTGCGGTCACATCGTAGGTTTTGTGCCGAAGTGACATTACCTGTCCGTTTTCATCTACCGCTGTGATTTCCAAATCATCGGGCAAATTAGGGTCAACCACCCAAGAATGGTACCGACCTACCTGAAGGGTTTTGGGCATATTTTGATAAATAGGGTCATCTTTAGTAACAGTAATCGTGGTGTCCACTCCGTGATAAACTCGGTCCAGATTGATCAATGTTCCTCCGAATACCTCCCCAATGGCCTGTAGTCCCAGGCACACTCCAAAAATACGTTTGGTAGGTGCATAAGTTTTGATGATGTCCTTCAGCAATCCAGCTTCATCGGGAATCCCTGGTCCCGGTGAAAGTACGATGTATTCAAACGGTTCCACCTCCTCCAAGGTGAGCTGATCGTTCCGTTTCACTGTGACCTCACAATCCAAATCTTCCAGATAGTGCACCAAATTGTAGGTGAAGCTGTCGTAGTTGTCTATCATTAAAATCTTTCGTCCCATGCTTAGATTGTTTCGGCGATTTCCAGCGCCTTGGTCAATGCGCCCAATTTATTGTAGGTTTCCTGTAGTTCGTCATCGGGGTTGGATGCCGCTACCAGACCGGCTCCGGCTTGGTAGTACAATTCGTGGTCCTTGCTCAGGAAGGTGCGTATCATGATGGCGTGGTTAAAGTTGCCCTCAAAGTCCATAAAACCAATAGCCCCCCCGTAGTAGGATCGGCTTGTTTTTTCATATTTTTCTATGAGCTGCATGGCCATATGTTTTGGCGCGCCGCTCAAGGTGCCCGCGGGGAAGGTATCGGCCACTACTTTCATCGTGGTGCTGTCCTCTTTCTTTTGTCCGGTTACCTTCGATACCAAGTGAATCACATGGGAGAAATATTGTACCTCTCGATAGGTTTCCACATTTACGGTATTGCCATTGCGACTTAAATCGTTTCGGGCAAGATCAACGAGCATCACGTGTTCGCTGTTCTCCTTTTCGTCCTGTGCCAATTTTTTGGCCAATTCGGCATCTTTTTCATCATTTCCGGTACGTTTGTAGGTTCCGGCTATGGGATGGATTTCGGCTTTGCCGTCCTTCACGATCAATTGTGCTTCCGGGGAACTTCCGAATATCTTAAAGTCACCATAATCAAAATAAAATAGGTAAGGGGAGGGGTTGATAGATCGGAGCGCCCGATACACATTGAACTCATCTCCCTTGAACTTTTGTTTGAACCTTCTGGACAGAACCAATTGGAATACATCGCCACGCTGGCAGTGTTTTTTGGCCAGGGCAACTTGTTCTTTATAGTCTTCGTCCTCAAGATTGGATTCAGGTCTGCCCTGTTTGGTGAAATTGTAGGAAGCGAAGGTGCGTACGCTGAAAAGTTGCTCCATTTCCTCCACGTTACTTTCGGTATTGTAGCAGTGGGCGAAGAGATAGGCCTCGTTCTTAAAATGGTTGATGGCGATTATATTCTGATAAACAGCATAATAAATATCTGGGATATGGGCCGAATCTTCCTTTTTGGAAATCTCCACATCTTCAAAATAACGAACAGCATCGTAGGCCATATATCCAAATAGCCCATTATAAATAAACTTGAAGCCATTTTGACTGGTTTTGAACTGCTTGCCGAAGTTGTGGATTACTTGGGTAACATCGGTTTCCGGGGTAATCGCTATTTCTTTCTTTGTTCCATCGGGAAAACGCTGTGTAATGGTTTCGTTCGCCACTTTAATAGAAGCAATGGGATTGCAACAGATATACGAAAAGCTGTTGTCGTTCGCGTGGTAGTCGCTACTCTCCAAAAGAATGCTGTTGGGGAATTTGTCCCTGATCTTCAGGTAAACGCTAACGGGTGTGATCGTGTCCGCGAGGATTTTTTTGTAATGGGTCTTTAATGAATAAGTCATTTTGTTTCTATTTCCACGCAGGTGGAAATCTATTTTTGGTTAATCAAAGAAATAGGTTAAATCTTCCCAATTTGGATTAAAATCTTTTATCAGGTTGATTTTCCAACTCCTATTCCATTTTTTTAATTGTTTTTCTCTTCTTATGGCAGGCATTGGGAAATTGAATTTTTCATAATAGACCAATGTTTTAAGATTATATCTACTTGCAAACTTACTCCCGATACCTTTTTTGTGCCTGTACATTCTCTTTTTTAGATCGTTGGTATAGCCTATATAAATGGTTCCCATTTTCTTATTGGATATGATATAGACATAAAAACTCATTTTTTAATATTTAGGATTTCCGCCTTCGCGGAAATCAAATCTAAAGTTCTTAAAAATGAAAAAGGCTTGTCGTGATGACAAGCCTCTTATATGGTTATAATGGGGACTTAGCTCACGACATTTGACGTAAGTTGTTCCACCACCAGTTATTTGTTGTTCCAATAATCATAGGCTCAAATATAGGGAGGAATTTTTAACGGGACAACAATGTTTTGTTTAAAATAAAAAATCCCGTCCAAGAATAGCTCGAACGGGATTTCCACACACTAAATAGGAGTTGATTACATCTGTAGATCAACTACCAAATCAAACTCATCATAGATCAATTTGTCCTTGGCAGTACCGATGATGCCTGACCCGTATTTTACATCGTATTTGGTTCGGTCCACTTTCAAGGAAGCAGTTGCTTTGTCACCGTAAACGGATACCTCAAAAGTCACTGGCTCTGTAGTACCTTTAATGGTAAGGTCGCCAGTAACATCGTAAGAGTTTTTTCCGGTTGATGTCACTTTGGTGAACACCAATTTGGCTGTTGGGTGATTGGCAGTGCCAAAAAAGTCGTCGGATTTCAAGTGACCGTCCAATTTGTCCTTATACTCTCCTTCCAAATCGGTGGTGTTGATGCTTGCCATGTCCACAACAAACTCTCCACCTACCAAGGTTTCCCCGTCAAATTCCAAGGCACCGGATTGAAGGCTGATGGTTCCTGTGTGAGAACCTCCTACTTTGTAGCCTTTCCAAGTAACGGTACTTTCCGTTGTTTTTACTTCTTTGGTTTCTTTGATCGGGTTTGCGATAGCGGATGAACCCACAAGGGTCATTAATGTTAAGCTCAAAATTGTCTTTTTCATGATTGTTGTAATTTCTGTTTTTAATTGTTAATGATTTATATATGTGTAAATAATTCTTCTTTTGATTTTCTCACCTTGGGCAAATGCTGAGTTTCGTCTTTTTCAGAACGGTAACCAACTGCCAATACAACCGCTGCGTTCAGGTTTTTGTCGTTGAGTCCTAAAATCTCATTGTACTTTTCGGTCTCAAAGCCTTCCATTGGGCAAGTGTCAATCTTAAGCTCGGCCGCTGCCTGCATCAAATTTCCAAAGGCGATATAGGCCTGTCTCGCTGTCCAATTGCTTTTCATATCCTTGGGTAGGTCCATCAATTTGGACTTCATAAAGTCTGAATATCCTTTTAAGTTGTCAGTTGGGATTCCCCTGGTCTCGCTAACGTTGACTAAATAATCATCTACCAACTCTTCCCCAAAATCGGTGGCATTGGCAAAAACGATGATGTGCGATGCATCCGTAATCTGTGACTGCCCCCATGAGACCGGCTTCAATTGCTCCTTAAGGTCTTGATCTTGGATCACAAATACGTGGTAAGGCTGTAACCCATAAGAGGATGCACTTAGGCGAGTGGCCTCCAACAAGGTTTGAAGGTCATTTTCCGATACCTTTTTACTGGGATCGAATTTTTTGGTGGCGTAGCGCCATGTTCTATGTTCTAAAACGTTGCTCATTAGTTTAAAATTTATCCAATAGTTGATTTAATTGTTCGAGTTCTGGTTTGGTAAAATTTACCAAGATGGTGTCATGGGCCTTGTCCAAAGCTTCATCCATTTGTGATAGCGCCTTGAGACCTGAGTCGGTGATTAGAATCTCCACCTTACGGCGATTGGATGGGCACACACATCGGTTCACAAAACCTTTTGCAATAAGTTTATCCACCAAACGGGTAGTGTTGCTCATTTTGGTCACCATTCTTTCGTTTATGGTAGAAAGATTGGCTGGATTTCCCTGTTGGCCCCTCAATATGCGAAGTACATTGAATTGTTGTATAGAAACCTCAAAGGGCTTTAGCGTGGCGGTCATCATCTCACTGATTTTATTGTGAACCAATTCCATATGTATAATCGTCCTGGGCTCCAAGGGAATTTTTTTTGAGGTTTTTATGACTTCTTCAACATTCATGTACAAACAATAATTGTATATACAAATGTAAAATGATTTTGATGGATGCACCAAATTTTGGGTCGATAAATTTTTGTTAAAGAATGGAATGGCATTTTTTAGGTGTGTATTTTAGAGAGCCTAAAAACCAGGTAATGAAGAGATTGATTGTTTTGGCCCTAGCGATGATGGTTGGGTCCTGTGCCGAAAAGAAAAAAGAGCCGAATGAAGCCGAAGGAGAGGTCGCTACCATATCCAAGGAAAAAACCGCTGATACCGATGTCAAGTTCCCGGTGTATGATTTTGCGGCCTTTGAACCTCTGCTGCACAAAGATGATGGTGCCACCTATGTCATTAACTTTTGGGCTACTTGGTGTAAGCCCTGTGTGGAGGAAATGCCCCATTTTGAGCGAATCAATGCCGAGCAAAAGGATAACAATGTGAAAGTTATTTTGGTCAATTTGGATATGCCCAATATGTGGAAGTCGCGTTTGGAGCCTTATGTGGAGAACAAAGACATTCAATCCGAAGTGGTGATATTGGATGATCCCAAGCAGAATGATTGGATTCCCAAAGTGTCCGAAGAATGGGGCGGAGGTATTCCGGCTACCTTAATATATAATAAGGACAAACGAACTTTTTACGAACGTGGTTTCACGTACGAAGAACTTAACGAAGCATTACATCAATTTACAAAATAGTACAGCATGAAAAGAGCAAGAATTTTAGGATGGTCAGCTTTGCTGGTCGTTTTTGTGGCAGCATTTGCCACTGGTTTTAAAGTGGCGAACGAACATAGTTTGGATAAAGGTTACCAAGTGGGCGATATGGCCACCGATTTTTCACTGAAAAATGTGGATGGCATCATGGTATCCCTATCCGATTTTGAGGAGGCCAAAGGGTTTATCGTGATTTTTACCTGCAACACCTGCCCATATGCACAAGCTTATGAGGATAGGATCATGGATTTGGACGCCAAATACAAATCCCAGGGTGTTCCTGTGATTGCCATTAACCCCAATGACCCCAACGCCAAGCCGGGCGACAGTTTTACCAAAATGAAGGAGCGCGCTGCGGAAAAAGGCTTTACTTTTCCCTACCTGTTCGATGAGGGCCAAAAGGTATATCCGGCGTATGGCGCTACACGGACGCCCCACGTTTTCATATTGCAAAAAACAGCTTCGGGGAACCAAGTGAAATACATTGGAGCTATCGACGACAATTATCAGGATGCTTCACAAGTGGATGAGAAATTTGTGGAGAATGCCGTGGATGCGATGTTGGCCGGCAACGAAATCAACCCGAAAACGACAAAAGCTATCGGATGTGGCATCAAATAGGCCATCATCAAAATAAAAGAGTTAGAAATCCGGAGTAACGCTTCGGATTTTTATTTTTGTAGGAATCTAAATTGAAAAATAATGTCAGATCTATCACAAGAAGAGTGGGCGGAACAACTGCAAAACGACGATAACGCCTTTATTTTGGATGTGCGTACCCCCGAAGAGGTAGAGGAGGGGTATATTCCCGGAGCTACCAACATCGATATTTATTTGGGACAAGAGTTTATGGACGAACTCGAAAAGCTGGACAAGTCCAAAAACTATTACGTCTACTGCCGATCGGGCAACCGAAGCGGACAGGCCTGCGCCTTGATGAACAGTATCGGAATTGAAAATGCCTATAATCTGGAAGGTGGCTTTATGAACTGGGAAGGCGATGTAGCAGAGTAGACCTCCATTTGTCCCAAATCAATGCGAGAAGACCTACTTTATTTTATTTGGAGGCACAACAAGCTTCCAAAGATTGGCCTGCGTACCACTAATGGAACCTCGGTTGCCATTAAGGCAACTGGAATCCAAAACCATTTGGCAGGCCCAGACTTTTTTGATGCAAGAGTCGAAATCGATGGCCAGCTCTGGGCTGGCAATGTCGAGATGCACCTCAAATCCTCGGATTGGTACGTGCACCATCACGAATCGGATGAAAACTACGACAATGTCATTCTCCACGTAGTATGGGAGGATGACATTGCCGTTTTTAGGAAAGACGGTTCCCAGATACCGACATTGGAAGTGCGCCAATATGTCTCTGATGAACTGTTGGACCGGTATCGCGAGCTGGTTGAAAACGCAAGGCCTACGTTTATCAACTGTGAAAAGGATTGGAAGGCCGTTGATGAATTTTTGGTGGAGAATTGGCTCCACCGCTTGTACATCGAACGGCTAGAGCACAAGTCTGAATTGATAGTAGAACTATTGGAGGCAACCAAAAATGACTGGGAGGCGGTTTTGTTTATGTTGTTGGCCAAAAGTTTTGGATCGACCGTCAACGGCGCCCATTTTTTGGAACGGGCACAACGGTTGGATTTTTCGGTGATGCGAAAGGTCAATAATGAACCCCTGCAATTGGAGGCTCTGCTTTTTGGCCATTTTGGGCTTTTGGGTGAAGATGATTGTTCTGATACCTACTACACTCGACTTCAAAAGGAGTTTCAGTATTTGGCGCATAAATTTAGTTTGGACCAAACCCCACCAAAGCCTGCGTTTTTTGGTCTTCGACCACCGAACTTCCCCACGATTCGGGTTTCGCAATTGGTACAGTTGTATTCGGGCAGGCACCATTTGTTTTCCGAACTGATGCTGCTCAATAGCAAGGAAGATGTTTACACAACTTTGGAAGTTGCGGCAGGGACTTACTGGGATAACCATTATACGTTCGGCAAGGTTTCCAAAAAAAGCACCAAGCGATTGTCCAAAGGCTTTATGGATCTTCTGATCATGAATGTTCTGCTGCCCTTAAAATTCTGTTATGCCAAATATACGGGGCAGGACATGAACGAGGATTTGATTGAGCTGTTGTCCCAGCTGGACGCGGAAGACAACTCCATCATCAAAAATTTTGGGCGTATAGGTGCAAAAACGCAAAACGCCTTGGAGAGTCAGGCCAAATTGCAGCTTTACAGTAATTATTGCACGAAAAATAAATGCATGCAATGCGCCATCGGCACCCAATTATTAAAGAGAAATACATAATTTTAACCATGTCTTTGTTTTACGATACCTTATATTATTTTCAAAAGCGCGGTTTCGAGGTCTGTAGACGGATTGCGGAACGCTTGGGCATACGTGCCCGTGTGGTACGAACCAGTTTCATTTACTTGACTTTTGTGACCTTGGGTTTTGGTTTTGCCCTATACCTTTTTATCGCATTTTGGCTACGGATCAAAGACTTGATTTACACCAAAAGAACCTCTGTATTTGACCTTTAATCAATGATAAGACTGATGCGCTCCAAAATAGTATTGGCCCTTTCCTTAATGGTGGTGGTGCTCGTATTCGGGGTGGTCGGGTATAAAATCTTATCCGATTTCACTTGGGTGGAGGCCATCTACATGACCATTATTACGGTTACTACGGTCGGGTTTTCGGAGGTAAGGCCATTGGATGCCAATGCAAAGATTTTTACTGTATTTTTAATCGTTACCAGTGTTTTTATCTTTGGTTTTGCCATTTCCGTGGTCACGGAATATATTCTGGGTAGAAACTCGCTCGAACTACTAAAAAAGAAAAAAGTGAAGAAACAGATAGATAGTCTTTCCAACCATGTGGTGGTCTGCGGTTTTGGTAGGAACGGTATGCAGGCAGCGGAAAAATTAATAGCCTATAAAAAGCCTTTTGTGGTTATAGAAAAGGATAAGGAAATTATTGAACGGCACGAGGAAACGGTATTGTTTGTGGAAGGTGATGCCAACGAGGATGATGTGCTCATCCAGGCGGGCATCGAACGTGCACAATATTTGATTACGGCAGTGCCCGATGATTCGGCCAACCTCTTTATTGTACTATCCGCTAGGCAACTCAATAAGGACCTTTTCATCATTAGTAGGGCCTCTCAAATCACCTCTGTAAAAAAATTGGAGTTTGCTGGGGCTAATAAAGTGATCATGCCCGATAAAATTGGGGGCGACCATATGGCTTCATTGGTGGTAATGCCAGATTTGATTACATTTTTGGATCAACTTTCCATTGAAGGGGAGCATACGACCAACTTGGAAGAGGTCAGCATTGAAGACTTTACCGACCAGATGGATTGCAACTCTTTGCGCGATCTGGATCTTCGAAGAAAAACAGGCTGCACCATTATCGGCTATATCGATCCCGAAGGAAACTATATCATCAACCCAGAGGCAGACCTCATTCTACAACCCAAAAGCAAGGTGATTGTACTGGGACGGCCCGAGCAAATACGGAAATTAAATCAAATGTTTCAGATTGGTTAGTTAAAAAAACATAAAATTTGATAGCGTTGATTTTTTTTTGGATATTGCTGCCTTTACCATACCGAAAACTAACTAATTTCAATATATGAAGTATTTTCTTTCTCTATTGTCTTTTTTTGCATTGACCACTGGTTTTGCACAGGAATTGACCGTAGTTGGCAAAACCTATAATGTTTCCGATAATATCAATGATGGGGCTATTGAGCTTGAAGTAGATGGAGGGGTAGAGCCCTATACCTACAAGTGGAGCGATCAAGAAACCCCGCTCACTTCAAAATCGGCCCAAGGCCTTGTAGAAGGCATCGCGTACACTGTGGTGGTCACGGACGCTGCCGGTAATTCGGTGACCAAGGAATTTACAGTGGAAACCCAATCCATAACAGAAGTCTTTAACGGAACCATGACCCCTGCAGTAGGTGGTTTGGGCTCCGTTTTGTTTTGGGACCCTTTTGCTGCCATCGGAATTTATGATCCAGTTGCTTACGCTGATGTAAAATTGATCGGTATTCCGGATTGGAGCAATGAAACCCAAGATAAGTTCATTTTAAAGGAATGGCTCAAGGAAAACAGAGCAAGTGTTGTTGAAGGGGAAGATGTTGCCATTATTACCAGCGACAAACGAGGAGATATTACCATTCAGGCCAATGCCAAGGGAAAGTTGGTGCAAAAGGTTAAGCAAGGTAACGTCATCTATAATTCCGAAAATCAAGAACACGTTATTGAGCAGGGCGCACATTATTTTGCCGAAATCGAGTACGACGAGCCCGTAGCGATGTTGCACCCCAATGGCGATCCCATTATCAAAGGTATTCCATTTATCGTGATATGGTTGGTGTTCGGTGCGTTGTTCTTTACCCTTCGAATGGGCTTCATCAACATAAGAGGATTTAAACACTCGATTGACCTTGCCAAAGGAAAGTATGATGATCCGGATGCTCCTGGGCAGGTAACCCACTTTCAGGCTTTGGCTACCGCAGTTTCCGGTACCGTAGGTTTGGGTAATATTGCAGGGGTGGCGGTTGCCGTATCCTTGGGAGGAGCTGGGGCTACTTTTTGGATGATTGTTTGTGGTCTTCTAGGGATGTCCTCCAAATTTGTGGAGTGTACCTTGGGGGTAAAATATCGTGATATCCTTCCTGATGGGCGTGTATTCGGTGGTCCGATGAACTACCTTCGTTACGGACTGGAAAAAAGAAACCTGAAAGGTTTTGGAAAAGTATTGGCAGGTGTTTTTGCATTGCTTGCCGTGGGAGCCTCTTTTGGAGGAGGGAACATGTTCCAGGCCAATCAATCCTTTGAGCAATTGGCAGGACAATTCCCGGTGCTTGCCGGTAACGGATTTTGGTTTGGTGTGGTCACTGCCATCTTGGTAGGTGTGGTGATTATCGGTGGAATCAGCAGTATTGCAAAGGTGACCGGTAAGATTGTGCCCATCATGGCTTCCATCTATATTGTAGCAGCCTTGGCTGTAATCATCATGAACATTCAAAATATTGGCCCAGCATTTTCTGCGATCGTGGACGGTGCATTCAGCCCTTCAGCCTTAAAAGGTGGAATTCTGGGTGTTTTGGTCATCGGGTTCCAACGTGCGGCCTTCTCGAATGAGGCTGGTGTAGGTTCCGCTGCCATAGCGCACAGTGCGGCAAAAACCAACCATCCACCATCCGAAGGATTTGTGGCTTTGTTGGAGCCGTTTATCGACACCGTAGTGGTGTGTACCCTTACCGCTTTGGTTCTGATTTTCACAGGAATGCATGAAGTGGAAGGAATGGCAGGAGCCCAATTGACTTCCGATGCCTTTGGTAGCCAAATTTCTTGGTTCCCCTACGTGTTGGCATTAGCGGTATTCCTATTTGCCTTTTCTACCATGATCAGCTGGTCTTATTATGGTATGAGGGCTTGGACCTATCTTTTTGGAAAGAGCAAGCGTTCGGAAATGATTTACAAAATGCTATTCTTGGTATTTGTAGTTGTTGGAGCCTCCGTAAGTTTGGGTGCTGTACTGGACTTTTCGGATATGATGATCTTGGCCATGTCCTTCCCGAACATTATCGGATTGTATATCATGTCCGGTGAGGTGCGCAAAGATTTGGATGGTTATCTAACGAAGTTAAAGGCAGGCCAACTCTTTAAAAAGTTGAAAAGCTAATCCTTTCCGTGTAAACATACAATGAGAAAACAATCCCACTTCAGGTTCAACAAACAGGAACGAAGTGGGATTTTCTTTTTATTGCTGATAGTGGTTCTGCTTCAATGCTTGTATTATTTGGTTAAAGCAAATCCAGCACCCCTGAAAAATAATTTTGTACTGAATGCAGTGGATCAGTCCAAGTTGGATAGCCTTAAAATCCAACAGTTTGAAGCATCCCAAAGGATTTTTCCTTTTAATCCCAATTATATTTCCGATTACAAGGCATACACCTTGGGGCTGTCATCGACCGAATGGGATAGGCTGTCCACGTTTAGAAAAGAGGGCAATTTTGTGAATTCTGCGGAAGAATTTCAAGCTGTTACCCAAGTCTCCGATTCCCTTTTGCATCAAATGGCACCCTATTTCAAATTTCCGGAATGGGCAGGAAAGGCAAAAACAAAATCAAAGTGGGTTTCAGAACAGCCTGTTGCGGCCCAGGTCAAGGACCTTAACAAGGCTACAGTGGAGGAATTGGAAACTATATATGGTATTGGGGCCACCTTATCCCAGAGAATTGTAAAGTTCAGGGATAGGTTGGGCGGCTTTTTGGTGAACGAGCAATTGTACGATGTGTACGGTTTGCAGCCCGAAGTAGTGGAAAGGACTTTACGGAAATATCAAGTGCAAGACCCTCCCACTGTGGTAAAAATCAATGTCAACAAAGCAACTTCGGATGAGTTGTCCCAGTTGGTTTACATCAACAAGACCTTGGCGTTCAATATCGTTGCCTATCGAGATAAAAATGGTTTATTTGCATCGTTTGGGGATTTAAGTCAGGTTGACGGATTTCCAACAGAAAAACTAGATAGAATAGCGTTATATTTGTCTCTATAAAATAGTTGCTATGAACGATATGTACTTCACGGAAGAGCATAACTTATTCCGCGAAAGTTTAAAGGATTTTTTACAGAAAGAAGTAGTTCCCCATATAGAACAATGGGAGGAAACCGGAAAGATAGATAGGGCTATTTGGAACAAATTTGGCGAAATGGGGTATTTTGGTTTGATGACCCCTGAGTCGTATTCCGGTTTGGACCTCGACCTTTTTTACACTGTTATTTTCCTCGAAGAATTACAAAAAATAAATTCCGGTGGTTTTGCCGCGGCCATGTGGGCCCACCAGTATTTGGCCATGACCTATTTGAACAAATTGGCCAACGACGAGCAAAAGCGCGCTTATTTGGAGCCCAGTGTATTGGGCGAAAAAATTGGTTGTTTGGGTGTTTCTGAACCTTTTGGGGGCAGTGACGTGGCAGCTATGCGAACCACTGCGGAGAAGAATGGGGACGTTTATATTGTGAACGGCTCCAAAACCTTCATCACTAACGGGGTGTATGGGGATTACATCATACTTGCTGCCAAAACGGATAAGGATGCCGGAAATAAGGGTATCAGTATGTTCATTATGGACCGGAATGCCAAAGGTGTTTCCGCCAACAAGCTGAACAAGCTGGGTTGGCGTGCTTCGGATACGGCAGAATTGGCTTTTGACAATGTAGAGGTGCCGGCCGCCAATCTCTTGGGAGAGGAGAACGAAGGTTTTGCCTACATCATGGAAGCTTTTGCCTTGGAGCGTTTGGTGATGGGCGTAAATGCCCATGCCCGGGCGGAATTTGCCTTGGATTATGCTTTGCAATACATGTCCGAGCGTGAGGCCTTTGGCAGAACCATAGATCAATTCCAGGCACTACGCCATCGATTGGTAGATCTTTATTCCGATATGTTGCTTTGCAAACAGTTCAATTACGCTACCGTAGCACAAATGGAAAAGGGTGCCTATGTGGTGAAAGAGGCTACCATTTCCAAGCTCAAATCCACAAAAATGGCCGATGAGGTCATTTATAATTGTCTTCAGTTTTTGGGCGGTTATGGCTACATCGAAGATTATCCGATGGCGCGTTTGAGCCGCGACAGTAGGTTGGGTCCCATCGGGGGAGGTACCTCGGAAATTTTGAGGGAAATTTTGGCCAAGATCATTGTGGATAAAAAGGAGTACAAAAAGCGAATGGTGTAGGAAGAATCAAAAAAGTAAAATATTTCTTTACCCATTGAATTTCATTTGTATATTTGCAGACCAAAATTTTAAAGAAAGGAGGTTGTAGCCCATGTTAATTATACCAGTAAAAGAAGGAGAAAACATCGATAGAGCTTTGAAGCGTTTCAAACGTAAGTTCGACAGAACAGGTACCATGCGTCAGTTAAGATCAAGACAGCAGTTCACCAAACCTTCTGTGGAGCGTAGAGCGCAAATTCAAAAAGCACAGTACATTCAAGGTCTTAGGGACCAAGAAGAAGTATAGGCTTACAGCTTCAACAAAATATATCCATCCCGTTCCAATATTGGAACGGGATTTTTCGTTTTATATCTATACGTTATTGAATCCTTACCTTTGATATATGTCGCTGTCTGCTTTCATATCCTATTTGAGATTGGAGAAGAACTACTCCCAACATACCATCAAGGCGTACGAGAGGGATTTGAAAAGCTTTTCGGGTTTCTGCAAGGAGCAGCATGATGAACACGATATCGCAACTGTTTCTTACCCCTTGATCAGGAATTGGATCGTTCATTTATCGGAGCAGGGAGTTTCCAATAGGAGTATCAACAGGAAGATTTCATCACTTCAGGCCTACTACCGTTTTTTGTTGAAGGTTGGTGACATTTCCGTCTCCCCCTTGGTCAAGCACAAAGCGCTCAAGACAAGCAAAAAGGTAGAGGTGCCGTTTTCTGAAATGGAGATGGAGACTGTACTCTCCGAAATTCCTTTTGAAGATGATTTTGAAGGCATCCGTGATAAGCTCATCATCGAACTGTTGTATGCCACGGGAATGCGAAGGGCTGAGCTTGTGAACTTAAAGGTGACGGATATTGACTTTTCCGGTAATGCGCTCAAAGTGCTGGGCAAACGGAACAAAGAGCGTATCGTTCCCATCTTGTCCTCTACTGTGGAGCAAATCAAGAGCTATTTGGAAGAACGCTCCAAGTTGGAAAAGGTAGTCGATTCGCAGTATCTATTTTTAACAAAAGAAGGTCTTAAAATTTATGAAACGCTTGTTTATCGAACTATAAATAAGTATTTTAGTTTGGTGTCCCCCAAGGTAAAAAAGAGTCCACACATACTCAGGCACACCTTTGCAACGCACTTGCTGAACAGGGGGGCAGATTTAAATTCCGTAAAGGAACTATTGGGTCATTCAAGTTTGGCATCTACGCAAGTGTACACGCACAACAGTATTGCCGAACTCAAGAAGGTACACCAGAAGGCCCATCCAAGAAACAAGAAGTAGCATTCTTGTATTGTTTAACTTCACTGTCCCGGACAGTACTAAAAACGTCGTCTTATGAAAGTAAACGCACAATCGGTAAATTTTACAGCTGATGGTAAACTCATTGACTTTATCCAAAAGCGAATGGACAAGATGGAATTGTTCTATGACAAGGTCATTGAATCGGATGTGTATCTCAAAGTGGAAAACACAAGTGCAAAAGAAAATAAGATTGTGGAAATCATGGTGTTCATCCCCAGGGATAAAATCATGGTCAAAAAACAATGCAAGTCCTTTGAGGAGGCTGTGGATTCCGCCTGTAGTTCCTTGGAAAGACAATTGGTGAAAAAGAAGGAAAAGATGAGGGCGAACGCCTGACGAAAATTTTTCAAAATTTATTTTGAATTAAAATATAAATATATACATTTGCAGTCCGTTAGAAATAGCGGGCTTTTTTAGTGAATAAAAAGCGGTGAAATGCCGATATAGCTCAGCTGGCTAGAGCAGCTGATTTGTAATCAGCAGGTCGTGGGTTCGAGTCCCTCTATCGGCTCGTAAATTACTGAAAATAAGGCGGGGGGATACTCAAGCGGCCAACGAGGACAGACTGTAAATCTGTTGGTTTTTACCTTCGCAGGTTCGAATCCTGCTCCCCCCACAAAGATTGTTCGTCGGAACAATTGGGATAAAAGGTTTTTTGAAATAATGGAATGTTTGGGTTTAGGCCCAAAAAAAATGCGGGAGTAGCTCAGTTGGTAGAGCGTCAGCCTTCCAAGCTGAATGTCGCCGGTTCGAACCCGGTCTCCCGCTCTAAATTTGAAACTGCGGTTTCAAGACGAAGGTTGAAGTTTTAACGAGCTAGACTTGTAACTTTTAAACTCTAAACCTGATAACCCATAGGCCGGTGTAGCTCAGGGGTAGAGCGTTTCCTTGGTAAGGAAGAGGTCAGGGGTTCAAATCCCCTCATTGGCTCAAAACGATTTGTACACTAATATAAACTAAGATTAAAATTATTTTAAAATGGCAAAGGAAACTTTTGATCGTTCCAAACCCCACTTAAATATTGGTACCATTGGACACGTGGATCACGGTAAAACAACATTGACTGCTGCTATTACCACTGTATTGGCAAACGCTGGTTTGTCTGAGCTTAGAAGCTTTGACTCCATCGACAACGCGCCAGAAGAAAAAGAAAGAGGTATTACTATCAACACTTCACACGTTGAGTACCAAACTGCTAACCGTCACTACGCTCACGTTGACTGTCCTGGTCACGCGGATTACGTAAAGAACATGGTTACAGGTGCTGCCCAGATGGACGGTGCTATTTTGGTGGTTGCCGCAACAGATGGTCCAATGCCACAAACTCGTGAGCACATCCTTTTGGGTCGTCAGGTAGGTATTCCACGTATCGTTGTTTTCTTGAACAAAGTTGATATGGTGGACGATGAGGAGCTATTGGAGCTTGTTGAAATGGAAGTAAGGGAATTGCTTTCTTTCTATGAGTACGATGGTGACAACGGACCTGTAATCTCTGGTTCTGCACTTGGTGCTTTGAACGGAGAGCAAAAATGGGTTGACACTGTAATGGAATTGATGGATGCGGTTGATTCTTGGATCGAGGAGCCAACACGTGAGGTTGATAAGCCATTCCTGATGCCAATCGAAGATGTATTCACCATTACTGGTCGTGGTACCGTAGCTACTGGTCGTATTGAAACTGGTGTTGCCAACACAGGTGACCCTGTAGATATCATTGGTATGGGTGCTGAGAAATTGTCTTCTACCATTACTGGTGTTGAGATGTTCCGTAAGATTTTGGATAGAGGAGAAGCTGGAGATAACGTAGGTCTTCTTTTGAGAGGTATCGAGAAATCCGATATCAAAAGAGGAATGGTAATCTGTAAGCCAGGTTCTGTTAAGCCTCACGCAAAATTCAAAGCAGAGGTGTATATCTTGAAAAAAGAAGAAGGTGGACGTCACACTCCATTCCACAATAACTACCGTCCTCAGTTCTACGTTCGTACAACTGACGTAACAGGTAATATTAACTTGCCTGATGGTGTTGAAATGGTAATGCCTGGAGATAACTTGACAATCACTGTTGATTTGATTCAGCCTATCGCATTGAGCGTAGGTCTACGTTTCGCTATCCGTGAAGGTGGTAGAACGGTAGGTGCTGGTCAGGTTACCGAGATTCTAGATTAAGATTCGATTACTATAAAATTGCACTCAAGGGTGTCCCGATTTCTTCGGGATACCTTTCAGTGTAAATATAAACGGGTGTAGCTCAGTTGGTAGAGCACTGGTCTCCAAAACCAGGTGTCGGGAGTTCGAGTCTCTCCTCCCGTGCAAAAGTTAAAGACATTAGCATGATAAGGTAAACAGCTCTCCGGAGCTTGTGCTGAGCACAGTCGAAGCATGCAAGCAAAATACATAGATCATGGTCACTTACATAAAGGAATCATTTGAAGAATTGAAGAACAATGTTACCTGGTTGGAAAGAGGTAAAGCCTCCAACCTAATGGTAATCGTAGCTGTATTTTCCATCTTGTTTGCGTTGGCAACTTGGGGAGTGGATTCCTTGTTCAGTAATTTGATCACATTGTATTTTGAAAAATTAATAGGGTAAAGATCGGTCGATATGTCTGAGGTTCTGGAGAAAAAATGGTATGTAGTAAGAGCGGTCAGTGGTCAAGAGAACAAGATCAAGGGCTATATTGAAAGCGAGGTAGAGCGAGCCGGTTTTGGCGACTATCTTGATGAAGTTCTGGTGCCTACCGAAAAAGTTGTTCAGATCAGAAATGGAAAGAAAATCAATAAAGAAAGGGTTTACTTTCCAGGATATATTATGATCAAGGCCAATCTTGGCGGTGAAATGGTCCACATTATTCGTTCCATAACCAATGTAATCGGTTTTTTGGGCGAAGTTAAAGGGGGTGACCCCATTCCGCTAAGAAAGTCAGAAGTAAACCGTATGCTTGGTAAGGTGGATGAATTGGCCGTGAATACGGACAATGTTGCAATCCCATTTGTATTGGGCGAAACGGTCAAGGTAATCGATGGACCTTTCAACGGATTCAATGGAACCGTGGAAAAAATCAACGAGGAAAAGCGTAAGCTAGAGGTAATGGTGAAGATTTTCGGAAGAAAGACACCATTGGAGCTCAGCTATATGCAAGTAGAAAAAGTATAACAAGAGCTGTTACATATATAAAGCTGTGTTGCTTCCAATTGACACACTTTAAATTTAATTAGAAACAATGGCAAAAGAAGTAGATAAGGTAGTTAAATTACAAGTTAGGGGAGGTGCTGCGAACCCATCGCCACCGGTTGGACCCGCCTTAGGTGCTGCTGGTGTTAACATCATGGAGTTCTGTAAGCAGTTTAATGCGCGTACACAGGACAAACAGGGTAAAGTTTTACCTGTTGTTATCACCGTTTACAAAGACAAATCTTTCGAGTTTGTTGTAAAAACACCACCTGCGGCAGTTCAATTGATGGAAGCAGCCAAGATTAAAAAAGGATCGGGAGAACCTAACAGGGTTAAGAATGGTTCGGTAACCTGGGATCAAGTAAAAGCAATCGCCGAAGACAAAATGGCGGATTTGAATGCCTTTACCGTGGAGTCTGCAATGAGTATGGTTGCAGGTACTGCAAGATCTATGGGTCTGAAAATAGCCGGAACAAGACCTTTTTAAAATCTGAAAGCAATTAAGAAATGGCAAAATTGACTAAAAAGCAGAAAGAGGCCCACGCCAAGATAGACAAGAATAAGCTCTATACTTTGGAAGAGGCATCAGCTTTAGTAAAAGAAATAACCAATGTAAAATTTGACGCTTCCATTGATTTGGCAGTTCGTTTGGGCGTAGACCCAAGAAAAGCCAACCAAATGGTGCGTGGTGTTGTTACCCTTCCCCACGGAACAGGTAAGGACGTAAAAGTTTTGGCATTGGTGACTCCAGACAAAGAAGCAGAGGCCAAAGAAGCTGGTGCTGACTTTGTAGGATTGGACGAATATTTGGAGAAAATCAAAAACGGTTGGACCGATGTTGATGTGATTATCACCATGCCAAGCGTTATGGGTAAATTGGGACCACTAGGTAGAATTTTGGGGCCAAGGGGCTTAATGCCCAATCCAAAGACCGGAACAGTAACTATGGATGTTGCAAAAGCGGTATCTGATGTGAAGGCCGGTAAGATAGACTTTAAAGTGGACAAAACCGGAATTGTACACGCTGCAATCGGAAAAGCTTCATTCTCTGCGGACAAAATCGCAGGAAATGCGAGGGAGTTGATCGACACCCTTATCAAAATGAAGCCTTCTGCTGCAAAAGGTGTGTACATGAAGAGTATTTACTTGTCCAGTACCATGAGTCCTAGTGTTCAATTAGATCCAAAAGCAGTTCAATAACTGGTAGTTCAATTTTTTTAACTATGACAAGAGAAGAAAAAGCAACAGTAATAAAAGACTTGACTGCACAGTTGGCCGATAATCCGAACATTTACTTGGCGGATATATCAGGATTGAATGCCGTGGACACCTCCAACTTGAGAAGGGCGTGTTTTAAGGCGAACATTAAGCTTGCGGTCGTAAAGAACACCTTGCTTGCAAAAGCAATGGAAGCTTCTGATAAGGAATTTGGTGAACTTCCCGAAGTATTGAAAGGCAATACATCTTTGATGTTGTCAGAAACCGGGAACGCACCTGCGAAACTTATCAAGAACTTTAGAAAAAAATCAGATAAGCCCGTATTGAAAGGCGCCTTCATTGAAGAGGCCATCTACATCGGGGATAATTACCTTGATGCACTTGTTGAAATCAAGTCCAAAGAGGAAGTTATCGGGGATATCATCGGATTGTTGCAATCTCCCGCCAAGAACGTTATTTCTGGTCTTAAGTCCGGAGGTGGTAAATTGGCAGGTATCCTTAAAACCCTATCTGAAAGAGAATAATTCGCGCACAATAAACTAAGTATATTTTTAAACATTTTTATTAAACGATAGAAAAATGGCAGATTTGAAAGATTTTGCAGAACAGTTGGTAAACCTTACGGTAAAAGAAGTAAATGAGTTGGCCGACATTTTAAAAGAAGAATATGGTATCGAGCCTGCTGCTGCTGCAGTAGCCGTTGCTGGTGGTGCTGCCGCTGGTGGAGGTGAAGAAGCTGCTGAGGAAAAAACTGAATTCGATGTAATCCTTACCGCTGCTGGTGGTTCTAAATTGGCAGTTGTAAAATTGGTTAAGGAATTGACCGGTCTTGGTTTGAAAGAAGCTAAGGATATCGTAGACAGCGCACCAAAAGCTGTTAAGGAAGGTATTTCCAAAGACGAAGCTGAAGGTATCAAAAAATCATTGGAAGAAGCAGGAGCAGAAGTTGAGCTTAAATAATCGCTTTTCCCATTAGAACTTGGTTAAGGTCTTTCCATTTTTTGGTTAGACCTTAGCCTATTTATATAAGGAGTGTATAAAGCCGTACACGAACCCACATAGTATTCACGATCAAAATTTGTCCATAGATGTTCACAAACACTATTGAAAGAGTTAATTTCGCATCCGCTAAGAACATACCGGAATACCCGGATTTCTTGGACATTCAGATAAAATCGTTCCAAGACTTTTTCCAGCTTGAAACTAAATCTGACGAAAGAGGAAACGAAGGTCTCTACAACACCTTCATGGAGAATTTTCCAATCACCGATACCAGAAACCAGTTCGTACTTGAGTTTTTGGATTACTTCATTGATCCGCCAAGATACTCCATCCAAGAATGTATCGAGCGTGGACTCACCTACAGCGTTCCCCTCAAGGCGCGTCTAAAATTGTACTGTACCGATCCGGAGCACGAAGATTTCGAGACCATCGTACAGGATGTGTACTTGGGTACCATCCCTTACATGACTCCAAGTGGAACCTTTGTGATCAACGGTGCGGAACGTGTTGTAGTATCCCAGTTGCACAGATCTCCAGGGGTTTTCTTTGGACAATCTTTCCACGCAAATGGAACAAAATTGTATTCGGCCAGGGTAATCCCGTTCAAAGGATCTTGGATCGAATTTGCCACCGATATCAACTCGGTGATGTACGCCTACATCGATAGGAAGAAAAAGTTGCCCGTAACCACATTGTTCCGAGCCATCGGTTTTGAAAGGGACAAGGACATTTTGGAAATCTTCGACCTTTCGGAGGAAGTAAAAGTTTCCAAGAGCGGGCTCAAAAAAGTATTGGGCCGTAAATTGGCCGCTAGGGTGTTGAACACTTGGCATGAGGATTTCGTGGACGAGGATACAGGAGAAGTGGTTTCCATCGAAAGAAACGAAATTGTATTGGATCGTGATACCATTTTGGAAAAAGAGCATATCGATGAGATCATTGATGCCGATGTGAAGACCATTTTGCTTCACAAGGAGAACAATGCGCAATCCGACTATGCCATTATCCACAACACCTTGCAAAAGGATCCTACCAACTCCGAAAAGGAAGCGGTAGAGCACATTTACCGACAATTGCGTAATGCCGAGCCACCAGATGAAGAGACCGCTCGTGGCATTATCGACAAATTGTTCTTCTCCGACCAACGTTACAATCTTGGTGAAGTAGGTCGTTACCGAATGAACAAGAAGTTGGGATTGGATATTGGAATGGACAAACAAGTGTTGACCAAGGAAGATATCATCACCATCATCAAATATTTGATCGAGTTGATCAACTCCAAAGCGGAGATTGATGATATCGATCACTTGTCCAACCGTCGTGTAAGAACCGTTGGGGAACAATTGTCCCAGCAGTTCGGTGTAGGTTTGGCGCGTATGGCGCGTACCATCCGTGAGCGTATGAACGTACGTGACAACGAAGTGTTTACCCCGATTGATTTGATCAACGCGAAGACCTTGTCATCTGTGATCAATTCTTTTTTCGGTACCAACCAGTTGTCCCAGTTCATGGACCAGACCAACCCGTTGGCCGAGATTACACACAAAAGAAGATTGTCCGCACTAGGGCCGGGAGGTCTTTCCCGAGAAAGAGCCGGTTTCGAGGTGCGTGACGTTCACTACACACACTACGGAAGATTATGTCCGATCGAGACACCTGAAGGACCGAACATTGGTTTGATCTCTTCCCTGTCCGTATTTGCTAAGGTGAACAATATGGGCTTCTTGGAAACCCCTTACCGAAAAGTGGAAGATGGAAAAGTGGATACCAAAAACCACATCTATCTAAGTGCAGAGGAGGAAGAGGGAATGAAGATTGCCCAAGCCAACATTCCATTAGGAGATGATGGTACCATTGAAAGAGAAAAAGTAATCGCCCGTGAAGAAGGGGATTTCCCAGTGGTGGACCCAACAGAGGTAAAATATACCGACGTTGCCCCGAACCAGATTGCATCTATCTCAGCTTCCTTGATTCCTTTCTTGGAGCACGATGATGCGAACCGTGCCTTGATGGGATCGAACATGATGCGCCAAGCCGTACCATTGTTGAGACCAGAATCACCAATCGTAGGTACAGGCCTGGAAAGACAGGTAGCTACCGATTCCAGGGTGTTGATCAATGCCGAAGGAGACGGGGTCGTGGAATATGTGGATTCACAGAAGATTACCATAAAATATGATAGGACCGACGAAGAGCGCTTGGTAAGTTTCGACGAAGACTCGAAGACCTACCAATTGGTGAAGTTTAGAAAAACAAACCAAGGGACCAGTATCAACTTGAAGCCTATTGTGAAGAAAGGCGACAAGGTGAAAAAAGGTCAGGTGCTTTGCGAAGGTTACGCTACCGAAAAAGGTGAATTGGCCTTGGGTAGAAACATGAAGGTTGCCTTTATGCCTTGGAAAGGATACAACTTTGAGGATGCAATCGTGATTTCCGAAAAAGTGGTACGTGAGGATATCTTTACCTCCATCCATATCGATGAGTATTCCTTGGAAGTAAGGGATACCAAATTGGGTGCGGAGGAGTTGACCAACGATATTCCAAACGTTTCCGAAGAGGCTACCAAGGATTTGGACGAGTACGGTATGATCCGTATCGGTGCCGAAGTGAAGCCTGGTGATATTCTGATCGGTAAGATTACTCCAAAAGGGGAGTCCGATCCAACACCGGAAGAAAAACTATTGCGTGCCATCTTTGGTGACAAGGCAGGTGACGTAAAAGACGCTTCATTGAAAGCTTCTCCATCCTTGAGAGGTGTGGTAATCGACAAGAAATTGTTCTCACGTTCCATTAAGGACAAGAGAAAGCGTTCTGAAGACAAAGAAGCCATCGCAAGATTGGAGATGGACTACGAAGTGAAATTCCAACAACTGAAAGATGTATTGATCGAGAAGTTGTTCGGATTGATCAGCGGAAAAACATCACAAGGTGTCATCAACGATTTGGGTGAAGAAGTACTTCCAAAAGGAAAGAAATACACCATTAAGATGTTGAACGCCGTAGATGATTTCGCTCACTTGGTAGGAGGTAGCTGGACAACGGACGACAAAACCAATGCATTGGTTGCCGATCTGTTGCACAACTACAAAATCAAATTGAACGATATTCAAGGTAACCTGAGAAGGGACAAATTTACCATCTCCGTTGGGGATGAGCTTCCTGCAGGTATCATGAAGTTGGCCAAAGTGTACATCGCCAAAAAGCGTAAGCTAAAAGTAGGTGATAAAATGGCGGGTCGTCACGGTAACAAAGGTATCGTTGCCCGAATCGTACGTCAAGAGGATATGCCGTTCTTGGAAGATGGAACCCCAGTGGACATTGTATTGAACCCACTTGGTGTACCTTCAAGGATGAACATCGGTCAGATCTACGAAACCGTATTGGGTTGGGCCGGATTGAAGTTGGGTCAGAAATATGCGACACCAATTTTCGACGGTGCTTCCTTGGACGAGATTAACAAGCTTACCGATGAAGCCGGTGTTCCAAGATTTGGACATACCTATCTGTATGACGGTGGAACAGGTCAGCGTTTCGACCAACGTGCAACCGTAGGTGTGATCTACATGCTGAAATTGGGCCACATGGTGGACGATAAGATGCACGCAAGATCGATTGGACCATACTCCTTGATCACACAGCAACCATTGGGTGGTAAGGCACAGTTCGGTGGTCAGCGTTTTGGAGAGATGGAAGTTTGGGCATTGGAAGCCTACGGCGCATCATCTACCCTTAGGGAGATATTGACCGTTAAGTCGGATGATGTGATCGGAAGGGCCAAGACCTACGAAACCATCGTAAAGGGCGAGACCATGCCAGAACCTGGGTTGCCAGAATCTTTCAACGTATTGATGCACGAACTTAAAGGTTTGGGCTTGGATATCCGTTTGGAAGAGTAGAATACTATCATTACATTAATTATATCATCACCATATTGTTATGGCTAGAATAAAAGATAATAACGCACAAAAAAGGTTCAACAAAATTTCCATAGGATTGGCCTCTCCAGAGTCAATTTTGGCCGAGTCCCGTGGGGAAGTGTTGAAACCCGAAACCATTAACTACAGAACGCACAAACCAGAGCGTGATGGATTGTTCTGCGAGCGTATCTTTGGTCCTGTAAAGGATTATGAGTGTGCTTGCGGTAAGTACAAGAGAATCCGTTATCGTGGTATCGTTTGTGACCGTTGTGGTGTTGAAGTGACGGAGAAAAAGGTACGTAGGGACCGTGTGGGCCACATTAACCTTGTGGTTCCCGTAGCGCACATCTGGTACTTCCGTTCGCTGCCCAACAAAATAGGGTACCTTTTGGGATTGCCATCCAAAAAGTTGGATATGATCATTTACTACGAAAGGTATGTGGTCATCCAGCCAGGTATTGCCAAAGGTCCCGAAGGTGACGAAATCCACAAAATGGATTTCTTGACCGAAGAGGAGTATTTGAACATTTTGGAAACGCTTCCTACCGAGAACCAATACTTGGAGGATACCGACCCCAATAAGTTCATCGCCAAAATGGGTGCCGAATGTTTGATCGACCTATTGTCCAGAATCGATTTGGAACAATTGTCCTACGAACTTCGTCACAAGGCAAACACAGAAACATCAAAGCAGCGTAAGACTGAGGCCTTGAAGCGTCTTCAAGTGGTAGAGGCTTTGCGTGAGTCACAAGGAAACAGGGAGAATAACCCAGAGTGGATGATCATGAAAGTGATTCCTGTGATTCCACCAGAATTGCGTCCGTTGGTGCCGTTGGATGGAGGTCGTTTTGCCACATCCGATTTGAACGATTTGTATAGAAGGGTAATCATCCGTAACAACCGTTTGAAGCGTTTGATGGAAATCAAGGCACCAGAAGTGATCTTGAGGAATGAAAAACGTATGCTTCAAGAAGCGGTGGATTCCCTTTTCGATAACACCAGAAAAGCATCTGCGGTAAAAACAGAATCGAACAGACCGTTAAAATCCCTTTCCGATTCTTTGAAAGGTAAGCAAGGTCGTTTCCGTCAAAACTTGTTGGGTAAACGTGTGGATTACTCCGCCCGTTCCGTAATCGTCGTTGGACCGGAATTGAAATTGTACGAATGTGGTCTTCCAAAAGATATGGCAGCCGAACTTTACAAACCGTTCATCATCCGTAAGTTGATCGAGCGTGGTATTGTAAAGACCGTTAAATCTGCCAAAAAGATTATCGACAAGAAAGAGCCCGTGGTATGGGACATTCTTGAAAACGTCCTAAAAGGACACCCGGTACTATTGAACCGTGCCCCCACATTGCACCGATTGGGTATCCAAGCGTTCCAGCCTAAACTTATTGAAGGTAAGGCGATTCGTTTGCATCCCTTGGCGTGTACCGCATTCAACGCGGATTTTGATGGGGACCAGATGGCAGTTCACTTGCCATTGGGGCCAGAGGCCATTTTGGAAGCACAACTATTGATGTTGGCTTCGCAGAACATCCTTAACCCTGCCAACGGTTCTCCGATTACCGTACCATCCCAAGATATGGTTTTGGGATTGTACTATATGACCAAAGAGAAAAAGTCCACCGAAGAGGAGCCTGTTGCAGGTGAAGGCTTGACCTTCTATTCTTCCGAGGAAGTGGAAATTGCCTTCAATGAGAAAAAAGTATCGCTTAATGCCGGTATTAAGGTAAGGGCCAAGGACTTTAACGAAGAAGGTGAGTTGGTTTACAAAATCATCGAGACCACTGTGGGTCGTGTATTGTTCAACACCGTAGTGCCAGAACAAGCAGGATTCATCAACCAAGTGTTGAACAAGAAAGCCCTAAGGAACATTATTGGGGACATTCTTGCGGTGACCGATGTACCTACCACTGCCGAATTCTTGGATAAAATCAAGGCCATGGGATACGATTTCGCCTTTAAAGGTGGTCTATCCTTTAGTTTGGGAGATATCATCATTCCAGCCGAAAAGCAGGAGATGATCGCCGATGCCAACGAGCAAGTCGATGGCATTATGATGAACTATAACATGGGTCTTATCACCAATAACGAACGTTACAACCAGGTAATCGACGTTTGGACATCCACCAATGCTATGTTGACCGAATTGGCCATGAAGCGAATTCGTGAAGACAAGCAAGGATTCAACTCTGTGTATATGATGTTGGATTCCGGTGCGAGGGGTTCCAAAGAGCAGATTCGCCAGTTGACCGGTATGCGTGGATTGATGGCCAAACCGAAAAAATCTACTGCAGGTGGTGGTGAAATTATCGAAAACCCGATTCTTTCCAACTTTAAGGAAGGATTGTCGATTTTGGAATACTTTATCTCTACCCACGGTGCGCGTAAAGGTCTTGCGGATACCGCTTTGAAAACGGCGGATGCGGGTTACTTGACCAGACGTTTGGTGGACGTTTCACAAGACGTAATCGTGAATAGCGAGGATTGTGGAACCTTGAGAGGTATCGAGGTAGAACCCTTGAAGAAAAATGAGGAGATTGTTGAAACCTTGGGTGAAAGAATCTTGGGTAGGGTATCGTTGCACGATGTGTACAACCCATTGACCGAAGAATTGATCCTAAGAGCAGGCCAAGAAATCAATGAGGTCGATGTGAAAAGGGTCGAGGCAGCTCCAATTGAAAAGATAGAAGTACGCTCACCGTTGACCTGTGAGGCAGCTCAAGGTATCTGTGCCAAGTGTTACGGTAGAAACCTTGCGACCAACAAAATGGTACAAAGAGGTGAGGCCGTTGGTGTGGTTGCTGCGCAATCCATTGGAGAGCCTGGTACACAGTTGACCTTGCGTACCTTCCACGTGGGTGGTATTGCAGGTAACATTTCTGAGGACAACAAGTTGGAATCCAAATTCGACGGTATCGCCGAAATCGAGGACTTGCGTGTTGTTGAAGGTCAGGGTAGCGATGGAAGCAAAACCAACATCGTGATTTCCCGAACTTCGGAAGTGAAGATCGTAGATCCAAAAACTGGAATTACCCTAAGTACCAATAACATTCCTTACGGTTCTCAATTGTACATCAAGAATGGTGAGAAGATAACCAAAGGAACTGTGATTTGTGAATGGGATCCTTATAACGGTGTCATCGTTTCCGAGTTCTCTGGTGAAATCGCTTACGAGAATATCGAGCAAGGAGTTACTTACCAAGTTGAAATCGATGAACAAACCGGTTTCCAAGAAAAGGTAATTTCCGAGACCAGAAACAAGAAGTTGATCCCAACCTTGTTGATCAAAGATGGTAAAGGTGAAACATTGCGATCCTACAACCTACCAGTAGGTTCCCACTTGATGATCGATGACGGTGAAAAGGTGAAGGAAGGTAAGATCTTGGTGAAAATCCCACGTAAATCTGCCAAGGCAGGGGATATTACCGGTGGTCTTCCAAGGGTAACCGAGCTTTTCGAAGCCCGTAACCCATCCAACCCAGCCGTTGTTTCCGAAATTGATGGTGTGGTATCCTTCGGTAAGATCAAGCGAGGTAACCGTGAAATCATTATCGAGTCCAAGACAGGCGATATCAAAAAGTACTTGGTGAAATTGTCCAACCAAATTTTGGTTCAGGAGAATGACTACGTACGTGCAGGTATGCCATTGTCCGATGGTTCCATTACACCAGAAGATATCTTGGCCATTAAAGGACCATCTGCGGTACAACAATACTTGGTGAACGAAGTACAGGAAGTATACCGTTTACAAGGTGTGAAAATCAACGATAAGCACTTTGAGGTTGTTGTAAGACAAATGATGAGAAAGGTGAAAATCGAAGATCCAGGAGATACTATTTTCTTGGAGAATCAATTGGTGCACAAAGACGACTTTATCAACGAGAACGATGAGATTTTCGGTAAGAAAGTTGTCGAAGATGCCGGTGATTCGGAACGATTGAAACCAGGACAGATCTTGACCGTACGTGAACTAAGGGACGAGAACTCGATTCTAAGAAGAGAGGACAAGACCTTGGTAACGGCAAGAGATGTGGTTGCAGCTACTGCAACACCAATCTTGCAAGGTATCACAAGAGCGTCGTTGCAGACTAAGTCATTCATCTCTGCCGCATCGTTCCAGGAAACCACTAAAGTATTGAACGAAGCTGCTGTAAGCGGTAAAGTGGATGGTTTGGAAGGATTGAAGGAGAATGTGATAGTAGGACATAAGATTCCTGCCGGTACCGGTATGAGGGATTATGATAGCATCATTGTAGGTTCCAAAGAGGAGTACGATGAAATCATGGCCCGAAAAGAGGAATTCAAATTCTAAATAACAACAAACCCTGGCCGAAAGGCCGGGGTTTTTCTTTTAAGACATTATGGCGGAAGACAAGAAAAACCAAAAGCAAATCAATATAGAGTTGGATGAGAAAACGGCAGAGGGGACCTATTCCAATCTGGCCATCATCAACCATTCCGTATCGGAGTTCGTAGTGGATTTTATCAGCTTGATGCCCGGCGCTCCCAAGGCGAAGGTAAAGAGCAGGATTATTTTGACGCCCCAGCATGCCAAAAAGCTGCTCAAGGCACTCAACGATAATGTGAGCCGTTTTGAAAAGACACACGGCACCATACAAGATTACGAACAGCCCGCCATTCCATTAAATTTTGGACCTACTGGTGAAGCATAGAAAAGGTCATCTAAAAAAGATGAAATTTGAGTTGTCAGGTTGAGCGCAGTCGAAACCTATTGATTGACAAAAAACTTTACGTTCTCGACTACGCTCGAACTGACAGTTAACCAGCTTTTAGACAACCTTTTTTTATTTTAACCAGCCCTTCTCAATTCCCTTTTTAGCAAAGAAAATCAAGTAGATGCCTATAAGGACGACCACTATTGGCATGCCATAGGTAGACGGCCCAAACGCTTCCACGGCATTGGAAATAAATAGCCAATGTGCAAATTGTATCACAACGGCTACCAAGGAGACGATAAAAAGCGGACGCGCCCATTTTTTTCGTACTAAAAGACCGATGGATGCCAAGGTTCCTGAAAAGACCGCAATGGCAAAGGCGGCAGTGGCCCATGCAGGAGTTCCTTCAAATACCTCACGTTGCGCTTGGTCCATGGCTTCCATTAGGGCAACTTGATTAAAAGCCTGATTAAGGTAGTTCATCACTCCCAGTAAATTCCATAAGAGTGCAATAACACTTACCACCCAAAACCAAACAGGCGGTTTTACCGATGTATTCATAATTTGATTATTTATTGGTTACTCAAATCAAGGTACGAAAAAAACTTACATGGTGAGTGCAACCAATTCGCCTACAGTGGTCTACTGGTGTGTCAACCTTGGGAAGACTATTCGAATTCCGAAGTATAGTGCAGTTTTACTGAAGGGTATTTTTGTTGGGTCATTTGCAAAGAAAACGGAGAATCTGCCAAAAATACCAACTGCCCTTTTTTGTCGGTGGCCAAAAACTTCTGTTTTACTCGCTTAAATTCTTGGAACTCTTCACTTTTCTCATCTTCGGGCTCTACCCAACAGGCTTTGTGGACCGGAAAGTTTTCGTAGGTACATTTGGCACCGTATTCGTGCTCCAAACGATATTGGATTACCTCATACTGTAAGGCCCCAACGGTACCGATTACTTTTCTTCCATTCATTTCCAAGGTAAACAACTGGGCTACTCCTTCGTCCATCAGCTGGTCAATACCTTTGTACAATTGTTTGGCCTTCATGGGGTCGGCATTGTTGATGTACCTAAAGTGTTCTGGCGAAAAGCTTGGTATACCTTTATAATGCAGTTCTTCACCACTGGTCAAGGTATCCCCGATCTTAAAGTTGCCCGTATCGTGGAGTCCAACAATATCCCCGGGGTATGAAACATCCACAATTTCTTTTTTCTCGGCAAAAAAGGCATTGGGACTCGAGAATTTTAGTTTTTTTCCTTGTCTGACATGCAAATAGGGAGTGTTTCTTTCAAAGGTTCCCGATACAATCTTCACGAAAGCCAATCGGTCCCGGTGTTTAGGGTCCATGTTGGCATGGATCTTAAATACAAAGCCTGAAAAATCCTTTTCATTGGCCTGCACCAAGCGTTCCTCAGCTTTTTTGGGACGCGGAGAGGGGGCAATATTTACAAAGCAGTCCAACAGTTCCCTTACCCCAAAATTATTCAGTGCAGAACCAAAAAATACGGGTTGCAGTTCACTCTTCAAATAAGCTTCTTTGTCAAATTCGGGATATACTCCCTCCACAAGTTCCAAGTTGCCACGAAGTTCCTCAGCGGCTTTGGTACCGATGATTTTTTCCAGTTCCGGGTTGTTGAGGTCATCAAAAGCGATGGTTTCCTCAATATTCTTTTTGCTGTTCCCGCTGAATAGGTTGATGTTTTTCTCGTAGATGTTGTAGATGCCCTTAAAATCGTAGCCCATCCCAATGGGAAAACTCAAAGGCGTAACCGTTAGTCCAAGCTTTTGTTCCACTTCGTCCAAAAGGTCGAATGCATCTTTACCCTCGCGATCCAATTTGTTGATGAAAACGATCATGGGAATATTGCGCATCCGGCAAACCTCGACCAGTTTTTCGGTTTGCTCCTCCACACCTTTGGCCACATCAATCACAACGATTACGCTATCCACCGCAGTGAGGGTACGAAAGGTATCCTCTGCAAAATCTTTGTGTCCAGGGGTATCCAGGATATTGATTTTTTTGTCTTTGTAGATAAAGGCCAATACTGAAGTTGCGACCGAAATACCTCTCTGGCGCTCGATTTCCATGAAGTCACTTGTGGCCGATTTTTTGATTTTATTGCTTTTAACGGCTCCGGCCTCTTGAATGGCACCACCGAATAAAAGCAACTTTTCGGTCAAAGTGGTTTTACCGGCATCGGGGTGGGAGATAATACCAAAAGTTCTTCGCTTCGCTATTTCCTTTTCGAATTCCATCAACAAAAATTTCGGCAAAAATAATGGATTTATATGGTTTCCCGCTCATTTTCGGGATGATTCGGAATTGTTGATATAAAAGGAAAAAAATACAGGAAATACACTAGCCATCAAGAAAAAGAGAAGTATTTTTCGGCCGTTTTTCTGTTGTTGGCCATTGGTGTTGGGTTTATCCATTTGGAAAACAGGCAGATCAGGTAAATAATGATGATGAAATCGCCTTTTATCGATTAAAATAGGAGGTAAAAAACAAATGAGTTAATTATGTGACTTGTTTGTGTAGATATGTGTCGAAACAGGCCAGATAGAAGAACATAATTAAGAAAACCCCAATTTTCTTACAGCTTACGAGAACCACTTGTTGCCATGGTGATCAGTTGACCAAAACTTATCATTTATGGAGAACATTACTTTCTTTAACCTTAAGAAGAGCATGTTTGCTTTGCTACTTCTGGTCTTAGGATTTACCATATATTCCGCCCTTATTTCGGCGACCCCTCCCAATTTAAATCCTATCGGAATGCATCCTTTTAGCGGCACTACCGATTCGGATGGGGATGGAGTCCCGGACCATATCGATTTGGATGCTGACAATGATGGTGTTTTGAACACTTTGGAAGATGCCAATTTGGACGGAGATAACAACCCTGAAACCAATCCCACCGATACCGATGGAGATGGTATCCCCAATTACTTGGACATCGATTCTGATGGTGACGGATTACTGGACAATTATGAAGCTCAAAACTTTAACAAATTTCAATTGCCTTCTGGGGAAGATACTGATGGCAACGGCTTGGACGATGTGTATGAAACCGACCCCGGCGCTGGTAACGGAATTGTTCCCATTGACACAGATGGTGACGGTATTCCAGATTACGTGGATTTAGACTCTGATAATGATGGTATTTTAGATCAAAATGAATCCAGTGTCATCAGCACGGATTTGGATTGTAGCACGGTCCCTAAATTAAATTTTGGAAGTGAACCGGTATTGGAATCGGGCATGCCGCTTTCCGAAGGAGCTATTTATCGCTATTCAAATATTGCTAACGGACTAGATGCCTTGGTATTGATTGAGGAAGTCGTAAACGGAGAGATATTGTTTCTCGACCAAAACCAAACTGATCCAGAATTTTTTAAACCTGAGATATTTTTCACCACAACGTCCGAACAACGAAGGCCTTATGTGGATTTCAGGATTTCGTTCGTCGAAAATGGAAGTTCCACACCGGTGGTACTGGAGGAGTTGAGCGCCAACTTTATTGATGTGGACGGTAATGGTGATTACCAAGAATACAATCGTTTCAATACTCCTGCAAGTTACACCCTGGATGCCGACAATGAGATTACAGTTCAAAATACCACTGGAGGCTTTTTGGTCAACGGTGGAAGCAGGGAATATGATGGCATTTCAAATCAAGTTTCATCGGTCAACGTAGCGGTGGAGTTTGTTTCCATAGATTCCTTTGTGTTTCGGTTTGGTATACAGGCTGATATAGATGACAATTTTAAAACAAACGTAGCTAGGCAAGCTGGTATACAATTTGATTGTTTGGACAACTTTAAAGATCCACAAACAGTCAATTTTAGCGATGATGTGGATAATGATAATGACGGATACCCAGATAGGCTTGATATTGATAGTGATGATGATGGCATACCGGATAACGTGGAGGCCCAACCTACATTTGGATACATTTCACCATCTGGAGAGGATACTAACCAAAACGGTGTGGACGATGCCTATGAAGTAGGTGAGACCATTGGTCTGTCTCTTGAGGATACCGACAGTGATGGTACCCCAGACTATTTGGACGATGATAGTGAAAACGATCTGGTTCCCGATAATAATGAAGGGAACGACTTCAATTTCGACGGAATTCCAGATTGGACCTACACCGGTGTGGATACCGACGGGGACGGATTGGATGACGGCTACGAAGGAAGCGACATTAATGATGGTTTCGATGTCAATGATGAGATTGATGATCCAGCAACCGACTTACCTGATCGTGATGGCGAAGGGGATGTAAATTATCGTGATTTTGACGACGACGGGGATGCTATCAACACTCCTGATGAAGATGCCAATGGCAATGATGACCCCACTGATGATGATACCGATGGGGATGGCACTCCTGACTATTTGGACCCGAACAACGACACGGATACCGATGGTGATGGTGTAACCGACGAAGATGAAGAAGAGGACGGAACAGACCCTACTGACCCTTGTGATTTTGTGGAAGAACATATTACCCAACCGCAAACAGGAGATTATTTGACAGCTGATTGCGATGGGGATGGCGTTACAAACGGGGATGAAAAGGAGGACGGAACAGACCCGTTTGACCCATGTGATTATAATCCTGATAGCATCACCTTACCACAGACTGGCAATTATTTGACAGCTGATTGCGATGGCGATGGAGTCACCAATGGTGATGAGGAAGAGGACGGTACCGACCCTCAAGACGCCTGTGATTTCGTTCTGGATAGCCAAACTGTAAATCCTGATTCCACCTGGAACGCTTCGGATTGTGATGGAGATGGAGTAACCAACGAAGACGAGAAGAACGACGGAACCGATCCGCTAGATCCATGTAGTTATAATCCCGATAGCATCACTTTGCCCCAGTCGGCAGATTGGGATGTATTGGATTGTGATGGGGACGGGAACCCCAATGGGAACGATCCAGACCCACTGACCGCAACTGCAAACGATGACTTCGGTTCAACTCCTGCTTTGACCGAGGTGGCCATCAATATTTTGGAAAATGATGATTTCCTTCCCAATGCTGATGAGATCAATCTAGGTGTTACCAGTCTATCAAGACTTGGAGGTAATGCAGCAGGAACCGTAACTTTTGATGCCGAGACTGGATTTGTGAACTACTTGCCCACTTTGTCCGAGTCCAATTCAACTGTTACGATTGAGTATCAGGTCTGTAATGTGTTGCTGGATCCCAATGTGTGTGCCTCGGCGACTATTTTTATTGAAGTCGGTGCCAATACCCTGGATGCCATGGACGATGTGTATTCTGCAACAGTAGGTCAAGATGGTGTCATAGCCGATAGCAACGTGTTGTCCAATGATACCTTGAACGGAGAACCGCTGACCCTTGCAGATGTTATATTGACCTCGACACCTACGGACGAACTTACAATAAACGAGGATGGAACGGTAAGTGTGACCCCTGGTATTATGGCCGGAACCTACACCATCAATTATACCATTTGTGATGTATTAAATGTGGATAATTGTGATACCGCTACCGTAACGGTTCAGGTAATGCAAGGAAGTGCAAACATGATTGACGCCGTGGACGATACCTATACGGCAACTTCTGAACAAGAAGGAATGATTTCCGGAAGCAACGTGCTTTCCAACGATACCGTCAACGAATCCGTTGCTACCCTAATGGATGTAATATTGACTTCGACCCCTACCGAAGCCCTTATGGTGAACGAAGATGGAAGTGTGAGTGTTGTTCCGGGCACTATGCCAGGTACCTATACCATTAGTTACACCATTTGCGATATCATGGATGTGGATAATTGTGATACAGCTATAGTGACAGTGGAAGTGACCCAGGGAGAAGATAATGTAATCGATGCTGTGGACGATAGCTATAACGCAGGAATCGGAGGAGGACTTATTCCCAACAGTAATGTGTTGTTGAATGACACCCTGAATGATGCCCCGGTGTCCTTGAGTGATGTTATATTGAGTTCTACACCTACCAATCAACTCACGGTAAATGAAGACGGTAGTGTAACGGTAAGTTCTGGAACACAGCCCGGAACCTATACCATCGAGTACACCATCTGCGAAGCTGGCAATCCCGATAATTGCGATACGGCAACGGTTCAGGTGGTTGTTGAAGCCATTGAAGTGAACCAAATGTTGACACCAAACGGCGATTTGAAAAACGACTTCCTGTTCATTCGAGGTACGGAGTATATCAAATCAAGTACCATCAAGATTTTCAACCGTTGGGGAACCATGGTTTTTGAAGCGAACAATTACGACAACATCAATAATGTTTTTGACGGCCGTGTGCGTGGCAAGTCGGCAATAAGTGTAAATGATTACCTTCCAGCGGGTATTTATTTCTATATTTTCAATTATGAGACAGAGCAAGGAAGCTTCACGGACTCCGAATACATTTATTTGAGCAGATAACCTTATGTATAGCATGACTAAAAAATATTTATTCGCCACATTATTGTTTGTGGGTATCATGGCTTCGGGAGTAAACGCCCAGCAAGATGCCCAGTACACGCAATACATGTACAATACGTTGAGTGTTAATCCAGCCTATGCAGGATCACGGGGTCAACTCAGTTTTGCAGGCCTGTACCGTTCGCAATGGGTGGGCTTGGACGGCGCTCCCGAAACCTTTACCATTAACCTTCACTCACCAATTCGTAACAGCCGATTGGGTTATGGCGTTTCCATCGTAAACGATAATATAGGTGACGGTGTAGTGCAGGAAACCTATTTGGATGCTGTTGTTTCCTATACCATTGATTTGGCCATGGATGCCAAATTATCCTTTGGATTAAAGGCTGGAGGAAATATGTTGAGTCTTGACTTTAATGGACTCCGGAACTTTGATCAAGAAGTGGTCAACCAGAACAACATAGACAATAGGTTTACGCCGAATTTTGGTCTTGGTGTGTATTATCACACGGATAAATTCTATGCAGGCCTATCCGCTCCCAATGTATTGGAATCGGAATATTTTGATAATGATAATTCAGGTGATGGGGTCAACTTTTTGTCCGCAGAGCGTATGAATATTTATTTGATCACAGGATATGTGTTTGATATTGGAGCGGACCTTCAATTTAAACCCGCACTCCTTACCAAGGCAGTATCCGGTGCTCCATTGCAGGTAGATTTGTCCGCCAGCTTCCTTTTTGCAAACAAATTTAGTTTTGGTGCAGCATACCGCTGGGATGCAGCAGTAAGTGGGTTGGTAGGTTTTCAGGTAACAGACCAGATTATGTTGGGATTGGCATACGACCGTGAGACCACCGAATTGGGTGGGACACAGTTCAACGATGGATCGTTTGAAGTATTTCTCCGCTTGGAATTGTTGAAATCGTTCCAAAGGACCATATCACCAAGATTCTTTTAATATAGTACAGCATGCTGAAAAGAATACTCATAGTATCGATAATCATTTACGGATGCTTTCAAAAGGCAACAGCGCAACAGGACAGTATTCCCGATAAGCAAATTGAACGGATCATGGAAAGGGCCGATGAGCGCTATCAACAATATTCCTTTAGTCCGGCCATCGATATCTACAAAAAAGTGTTGGACAGGGGCTATTCTTCGTCCGACCTTTTAAAAAAATTGGGTAATTCCTACTATTTCAATGCAAAGTATCAAGAAGCTGCCGACACCTACGGAAAGTTGGAGAAAAGCTATCCGAACGACATGTCCGTAGAGGATATCTTCCGTTATGCGCAGAGTTTAAAGTCCATTGGGAATTATGAAGAATCGAACAGGGTAATGGAAAACTTTAGGGAGTTGACCGCTGCCATGGTGGATTTTGATATGGATTATATGGCCAAAATCGAAGAAAATTCAGGTAGATACGATATAAAGCCATTTCCTTACAACAGTGCATATTCCGATTTTGCTGCGGCCTATTACGAGAAGGGGCTCATTTTTGCATCGGACAGGGATACAGGAAACTTTGCCAGATATCGGCATACGTGGAACGCCAGTGACTTTTTGGACTTATATAAGGTGGATGCCGATAGCGCTTCCCAAGGGAAGGTGATAAAATTGGAGGGGGACGTAAACACCCGTTTGCATGAATCCACATCTGTGGTAACCAAAGATGGCACGACCATGTATTTTACTCGGAACAACTTTTTCGACGGTCGAAGGAAAAAGGATGAAGAAGGAATAATTCGTCTTAAAATCTATAGTGCCGAGTATGTTGATGGTGAATGGACCAATATCGTAGAGCTCCCCTTTAACAGTGATTCCTATTCCGTGGCGCACCCCATGCTCAGTCCAGACGAAAAGAAGCTCTACTTTGTTTCCGATATGACAGGGAGCCTAGGGGCATCCGATATATTTGTCACCGAAATCATAGGGGATGGAACCTATGGTCCCATCCAAAACCTGGGCAGTAACGTCAATACCATTGGAAGGGAGACTTTTCCATATATTACAGAAGAAGGGGTACTATATTTTTCTTCGGATGGGCATCAAGGATTGGGAGGATTGGATGTATTTGCCACAAAAATCACCTATAACGATTATTCACAGCCAGTAGTCAACGTAGGAAGGCCGATAAACTCGCCCAAAGATGATTTTTCGTTCATTTACAGGGCAAACGACAAAACAGGATACTTCGCATCTAACCGCGAAGGAGGCATGGGAGGCGACGACATCTATGAATTCGTGGAGACCGAACCACTTACTCTGGACTGTATCCAAGAAGTCACGGGTACCGTTAGAGATCGTATTTCCAATGAAGTGTTGGCCGGGGCCACCGTTAAGATAATCGACGAAGAAAATAATGAGATTTCATCGACCATTACCGATTCTGATGGAAACTACATACTGATGCTCGATTGTTCCAAAGGAAATTTTGTTAGGGCATCAAGGGACGGTTACGTTCCGGCAGAAGAATATCTGCCCATATCTGACGGAAAGCCAAGGATTGTTGATTTTTATCTGGAGCGCGATTTGGTGACAGGAGGTTTTGGTGACGACTTGGCCAAATTGCTGCAATTGAGCACCATCTACTTCGACCTCAACAAGTACGATATACGACCCGATGCGGAGATTGAGATTCAAAAGGTAATCGTGGCCATGGAGAAATATCCAAGTTTAAAAATCAAGGTAAACTCCCATACCGATAGCCGGGGAGTTGATGCCTACAACCTTTGGTTGTCCCAAAAACGGGCCGAATCCACTGTTAACTACATGATATCGAAGGGTATTGCCCCAGATAGGCTGGAAGGCGAAGGATTTGGAGAGACCAGATTGGTAAATGATTGCATTAACGGCATACCATGTTCAGAAGAACAACATCAATTAAACCGTAGATCCGAGTTCATCATATTTGAATAGATCTGGTTCAATTTTATAATGTAAAGCGACTCCTTTTTGGGGTCGTTTTTTTTGCTCAAAAATGAAGAAAATTGAATATAAACGATAATGTCTGATGTGCGAATTATCCCATTATTATTGGGTTTCATCGATAAAGTGCGTTAACGAAAACCAAAGAAATGATAGGAGGTAACCTCAAAAATCAGACACTATACAATGGGATTCAACAGGTTCACAACAATTATTTTCTACGGCTAAAACTCAGGGTAATTTTGTATGCAGTTGAAATTTGGGCGTATTGTATTGCCTCCATCAAAGTCAACTGAACAAGTGAAAATCAACAAACAAAGGTTTATATCATCCTCAACTAATACTAACCTCATGAAGAAGAGCATTCTAGCCCTATTATTTCTTTTTTCAACAGGAATAGCTTTTTCGCAAACCACGGTAACCCTTCAGGACCAATGTAACTGCGAAGTCTTAAAAGGAACTGACGTCTCGGGTTCAGGAGCAACAACTCCGGCGGGAGCAGACCTTGGTGATATTTATGTAAACACCAACACAGGCACCATTTACTTCTGGGATGGGGATACATGGGAATTGACCGCTTCGGATGATCAACAGCTCACAGGTTTCACCTTTAACGATGCAACCAATACACTATCGCTTACTTTGGAAAATGGTGGAAGCGTCAATGTAGATTTAAGCAGTTTGAGCGACACGTTAACAGATTCAAACACCACGGTGACGTCTTTCGGGATTGATGGTACGAATACGAATTTGGTTATCACCGACTCTGATTCGAACACCTTTGCTGTGGCATTGGCAGATTTGGCAGCCTTAATTGATACGGACACCCAATTGACCGATGCCCAAGTGGCCACAGCGGTGAACAACGAGTTCCCGAATCTGGATACGGACAGTACAGACGACTTTTCAGGCGACTTTGGCGATCTGACCAACGTCCCTGCCAATCTGGATTTGGATGCCACTGACGATTTCGACGGACAGTGGAGCAGCCTTACCGGGGTTCCGGCAGACTTCGCCGACAACGTGGACAACGTGGACGATGCGGACAACGACCCAGCGAACGAATTGCAGACCATCACTTCCACAGACGGAACGGTGACGGTAACCCCCAACGGCAACGACTTTGACCTCTCAGGTTTCAGCGGAGACTTTGGGGACCTTTCCAATGTTCCAGCGAACTTGGACACTGATAGCACAGATGATTTCTCTGGAGATTTCAATGATTTGACCAACGTACCTGCCAACTTGGACTTGGATTCTACCGATGATTTTGACGGACAATGGAGCAGCTTAACGGGAGTTCCAGCAGGTTTTGCGGACAATATCGACAACGATACCCAATTGACAGATGCCCAAGTGGCCACAGCGGTGAACAACGAGTTCCCGAATCTGGATACGGACAGCACAGATGATTTTTCAGGAGACTTTGGCGATTTGACCAACGTTCCTGCCAATTTGGATTTAGATTCCACGGATGATTTCTCTGGTGATTTCAACGATTTGACCAATGTTCCAGCGAATCTGGACACCGATAGTACAGACGACTTTTCAGGAGACTTTGGTGATTTGACCAACGTGCCTGCCAACTTGGATTTGGATGCCACCGACGATTTCGACGGACAGTGGAGCAGCTTGGCAGGAGTTCCTGCAGACTTCGCCGATAACGTGGACAATGTGGACGATGCGGACAACGACCCCGCAAACGAATTACAGGCCATTACCTCGACCGACGGAACGGTAACGGTGACCCCCAACGGCAACGATTTTGACCTATCCGGTTTCAGCGGAGACTTTGGGGACCTTTCCAATGTCCCTGCCAACTTGGATTTGGATGCCACCGACGATTTCGACGGACAGTGGAGCAGTTTGACAGGTGTTCCGGCAGATTTCGCTGATAACGTGGACAACGTGGACGATGCGGACAACGACCCTTCGAACGAATTACAGGCCATCACATCCACAGACGGAACGGTGACAGTGACCCCCAACGGCAACGACTTTGACCTATCCGGTTTCAGCGGTGACTTTGGAGACCTATCCAATGTTCCTGCCAACTTGGATACAGATAGTACCGATGACTTTTCTGGCGACTTTGGAGATTTGACCAACATTCCGGCAAACTTGGACTTGGATTCTACGGATGACTTTGACGGACAGTGGAGCAGCCTTAATGGAGTTCCAGCGGACTTCGCCGACAATGTGGACAACGTGGACGATGCGGACAACGACCCTGCCAATGAATTACAGGCCATCACCTCCACAGACGGAACGGTGACGGTAACCCCCAACGGCAACGACTTTGACCTATCCGGTTTTAGCGGAGACTTTGGAGACCTTTCCAATGTTCCAGCGAACCTGGACACCGACAGCACCGACGATTTTGATGGGCAATGGAGCAGCTTAACGGGAGTTCCTGCGGGTTTTGCGGACAATATCGACAACGATACCCAATTGACCGATGCCCAAGTGGCCACGGCGGTGAACAACGAGTTCCCGAACCTGGATACCGATAGCACAGATGATTTTGACGGTCAGTGGAGCAGTCTGACAGGGGTTCCTGCCGATTTCGCCGACAACGTGGACAACGTGGACGATGCGGACAATGACCCAGCCAACGAATTGCAGGCCATCACCTCTACTGACGGAACGGTGACAGTAACCCCGAACGGCAATGACTTTGACCTATCCGGTTTCAGCGGAGACTTTGGGGACCTATCCAATGTTCCAGCGAACTTGGATACTGATAGCACAGATGATTTCTCTGGAGATTTCAATGATTTGACCAATGTTCCAGCGAATCTGGACACGGACAGCACAGACGATTTTTCAGGCGACTTTGGCGATTTGACCAACGTACCGGCCAACTTGGATTTGGATTCCACCGACGATTTTGACGGACAGTGGATCAGTCTGACAGGAGTTCCTGCAGATTTCGCTGATAACGTGGACAACGTGGACGATGCCGATTCCGTTGTGGGCAACGAGTACAACACCGGTAGTTCCATAACCGATGGTGTTTTGGGCATCACTGATGGCGGCGGAACTGAACAAGTGGATTTGATCAGCAACGATGCCAACAACAATATCACCTTTGGTTCCGATGGGGCGCTTTACCTGAACGTAGCTTCGGTAAGTATAGCGGAGACCATCACAAACCTAACCGATAACAACAATGGCACTGTTACCTATGTCAATGAAAACGGGGTGTCTCAAACAATCAACAAGTCAGCGATCACGGACAACCTCGATGGAACCTACACGTTCGACAATGGCGATGGTTCACCGATAACCTTTATTGGAACCGATAACGATACCCAATTGACCGATGCCCAAGTGGCCACAGCGGTGAACAACGAGTTCCCGAACTTGGACACCGATAGTACCGACGATTTTGACGGACAGTGGAGCAGCCTGACGGGAGTTCCAGCAGACTTCGCCGACAATTTGGACAACGTGGACGATGCGGACAACGATCCTGCCAACGAATTACAGGCCATCACTTCCACCGACGGAACGGTGACGGTAACACCCAACGGCAACGACTTTGACCTATCCGGTTTCAGCGGTGACTTTGGGGACCTATCCAATGTTCCAGCGAACTTGGACACCGATAGTACGGATGATTTCTCTGGAGACTTTGGAGACTTGACCAATGTTCCTGCAAACTTGGATTTGGATTCCACCGACGATTTCGACGGACAGTGGAGCAGCTTGACAGGTATCCCTGCAGGTTTTGCGGACAATATTGACAACGACACCCAATTGACCGATGCCCAAGTGGCCACAGCGGTGAACAACGAGTTCCCAAATCTGGATACTGATAGTACAGATGATTTTTCAGGCGACTTTGGCGATTTGACCAACGTTCCTGCCAACTTGGATTTGGATGCCACGGATGATTTCGATGGTCAGTGGAGCAGCTTGACAGGTATCCCTGCGGACTTCGCCGATAACGTGGACAACGTGGACGATGCGGACAACGACCCAGCGAACGAATTGCAGACCATCACTTCCACAGACGGAACGGTGACAGTGACCCCCAACGGCAACGACTTCGACCTCTCAGGTTTCAGCGGAGACTTTGGGGACCTATCCAATGTTCCAGCGAACTTGGACACCGATAGTACCGATGATTTCTCTGGAGATTTCAATGATTTGACCAATGTTCCAGCGAACTTGGACACGGACAGCACAGACGATTTTTCAGGCGACTTTGGCGATTTGACCAACGTACCGGCCAACTTGGATTTGGATTCCACGGATGATTTCGACGGCCAGTGGAGCAGCCTTACCGGGGTTCCGGTAGACTTCGCAGACAATGTGGACAACGTGGATGATGCGGACAACGACCCCGCAAACGAATTACAGGCCATCACTTCCACAGACGGAACGGTGACGGTAACCCCCAACGGCAACGACTTTGACCTATCCGGTTTCAGCGGTGACTTTGGAGACCTATCAAACGTACCTGCAAACTTAGATACCGATAGTACCGATGACTTTTCTGGCGACTTTGGCGATCTGACCAATGTACCTGCCAACTTGGATTTGGATTCCACCGACGATTTTGACGGACAATGGAGCAGCCTTACGGGAGTTCCAGCAGGTTTTGCGGACAACATCGATAATGACACCCAATTGACCGACGCCCAAGTGGCTACGGCGGTGAACAACGAGTTCCCGAATCTGGATACGGACAGTACGGACGACTTTTCAGGAGACTTTGGCGATCTGACCAATGTCCCTGCCAACCTGGATTTGGATGCCACCGACGATTTTGACGGACAGTGGAGCAGCTTGACGGGTATCCCAGCGGACTTCGCCGACAATGTGGACAATGTGGACGATGCTGACAATGACCCAGCGAACGAATTGCAGGCCATCACCTCTACCGACGGAACAGTGACAGTGACCCCCAACGGCAACGATTTTGACCTATCGGGTTTCAGCGGTGACTTTGGAGACCTTTCCAACGTGCCTGCCAACTTGGATTTGGATTCCACCGACGATTTCGACGGACAGTGGAGCAGCTTGACAGGAGTTCCAGCAGGTTTTGCGGACAATATCGACAACGATACCCAATTGACCGATGCCCAAGTGGCCACTGCGGTGAACAGCGAGTTCCCGAATTTGGATACCGACAGCACAGACGATTTCGACGGACAGTGGAGCAGTTTGACAGGAGTGCCTGCAGGTTTTACTGACAATATCGACAATGACACTCAATTGACCGATGCCCAAGTGGCCACGGCGGTGAACAACGAGTTCCCGAACTTGGATACGGACAGCACGGATGATTTCTCTGGGGACTTTAATGATTTGACTAATGTTCCAGCAAATCTGGACACCGATAGCACAGACGATTTCGACGGACAGTGGAGCAGCCTGACCGGGATTCCAGCGGACTTCGCCGATAACGTGGACAACGTGGACGATGCGGACAACGACCCAGCGAACGAATTACAGGCCATCACCTCCACAGACGGAACGGTGACAGTGACCCCCAACGGCAACGACTTTGACCTATCCGGTTTCAGCGGAGACTTTGGGGACCTATCCAATGTTCCAGCGAACTTGGATACTGATAGCACAGACGATTTTTCAGGAGACTTTGGCGATTTGACCAACGTACCGGCCAACTTGGATTTGGATTCCACCGACGATTTTGACGGACAGTGGAGCAGTCTGACAGGAGTTCCTGCAGATTTCGCTGATAACGTGGACAACGTGGACGATGCGGACAACGACCCTGCTAACGAATTACAGGCCATCACCTCCACAGACGGAACGGTGACAGTGACCCCCAACGGCAACGACTTCGACCTCTCAGGTTTCAGCGGAGACTTTGGGGACCTATCAAATGTTCCAGCGAACTTGGACACGGACAGCACAGACGATTTTTCAGGCGACTTTGGCGATTTGACCAATGTACCGGCCAACCTGGATTTGGATTCTACCGACGATTTCGACGGACAGTGGAGCAGTTTGACAGGTGTTCCAGCGGACTTCGCCGATAATGTGGACAACGTGGATGATGCGGACAACGACCCCGCAAACGAATTACAGGCCATCACTTCCACAGACGGAACGGTGACGGTAACCCCCAACGGCAACGACTTTGACCTATCCGGTTTTAGCGGAGACTTTGGAGACCTTTCCAATGTTCCAGCGAACCTGGACACCGATAGCACTGACGATTTTGACGGTCAGTGGAGCAGCCTTACGGGAGTTCCAGCAGGTTTTGCGGACAACATCGATAATGACACCCAATTGACCGATGCCCAAGTGGCCACGGCGGTGAACAACGAGTTCCCGAATCTGGATACGGACAGTACAGACGACTTTTCTGGCGACTTTGGCGATTTGACCAATGTACCGGCGAACTTGGACTTGGATTCCACGGATGATTTCGACGGACAGTGGAGCAGCTTGACAGGAGTTCCAGCAGGTTTTGCCGATAACATCGATAATGATACCCAATTGACCGACGCCCAAGTGGCTACGGCGGTGAACAACGAGTTCCCGAATCTGGATACGGACAGCACGGACGACTTTTCAGGAGACTTTGGAGACTTGACCAACGTGCCCGCCAATTTAGATTTGGATTCCACCGATGATTTTGACGGTCAGTGGAGCAGTTTGACGGGAGTTCCAGCAGGTTTTGCGGACAATATCGATAACGACACCCAATTGACCGATGCCCAAGTGGCCACGGCGGTGAACAACGAGTTCCCAAACCTGGACACCGATAGTACCGATGATTTTTCAGGAGACTTTGGTGATTTGACCAACGTGCCTGCCAACCTGGATTTGGATGCCACGGATGATTTCTCTGGAGACTTTGGAGACTTGACCAACGTGCCCACCAATTTAGATTTGGATTCCACCGACGATTTTGACGGACAGTGGAGCAGCTTGACAGGTGTTCCAGCAGGTTTTGCGGACAATATCGATAACGACACCCAATTGACCGATGCCCAAGTGGCCACGGCGGTGAACAACGAGTTCCCGAATCTGGATACGGACAGTACAGACGACTTTTCTGGCGACTTTGGAGATCTATCCAATGTTCCTGCAAACTTGGATTTGGATTCCACAGATGATTTTGACGGACAGTGGAGCAGCTTGACAGGAGTTCCAGCAGGTTTTGCGGACAATATTGATAATGATACTCAATTGACCGACGCCCAAGTGGCTACGGCGGTGAACAACGAGTTCCCGAATCTGGATACGGACAGTACGGACGACTTTTCAGGAGACTTTGGCGATCTGACCAATGTCCCTGCCAACCTGGATTTGGATGCCACCGACGATTTTGACGGACAGTGGAGCAGCTTGACGGGTATCCCAGCGGACTTCGCCGACAATGTGGACAATGTGGACGATGCTGACAATGACCCAGCGAACGAATTGCAGGCCATCACCTCTACCGACGGAACAGTGACAGTGACCCCCAACGGCAACGATTTTGACCTATCGGGTTTCAGCGGTGACTTTGGAGACCTTTCCAACGTGCCTGCCAACCTGGACACGGACAGCACGGATGACTTTTCAGGAGACTTTGGAGACTTGACCAATGTCCCTGCGAATTTGGATCTGGATTCCACCGATGATTTCGACGGACAGTGGAGCAGCTTGACAGGAGTTCCAGCAGACTTCGCAGACAATGTGGACAACGTGGACGATGCCGATGCCAGTGTCACCAACGAAATCAATACGCGTTTTGAAGTGAATGGAGCCAATCTTGAGATAGAGGATAGCAACGGTACACTTCAAGTAGCCTTGGCTGATATCGATACGGACGACCAAACGGCAGCACAAGTGAATTCAGATTCACCTGTAGATGTGGATGGAGACGGAAATACTGAAGCTACCGTTGAGGATGTCATTCAAGATATAGCACCGATCACATCAAAAGCGGCAAGAATATTTTACCCTCCTTCCATCGCCATTGATGCTTCAACAAACGGAACAGGAAGAACTGTTGATTTGTATGCACAATACGTGGCGCAATATGGAACACCGGCAGTATCAAGTGCAGGAGCGCCTACCGCTCTTCCAACGTATAGTGCAGCCGAATTGTATTACTACGTAACCTATGCGGACCCAACGGTGTTCGACAATATGAGTATTGATGCCAATGGAGTGTTGACCTACGACATAATTGGTCAGCCAGCCGATTATAATGCATTGATCAACGTAGTGTTTGTGGTAAGATAATAATGGTCAAAGACGAGTCGATTTTGAAATCTAACACCTCATATAAGTCTTTATACATTGGACTGTTCGTTTTCTTTATAGGAATGAATCTTGCCAGTGCCCAATTTTTGTTGCAGGCCCCCAATACGGGCGATGAAACGAATTATCGCTGGTATGAGGCATCGGATACATCCACCGTTTTAGGGACCAATTCATTTTATGAAGCGACCCAGCCCGGTGTGTATTTTGCCACGTATGATGGGACACTTTGTGGTTCCAATGCAACGGGATATTTTATTTTGACCGACTGTGAAGCACCCAATAATCAGGTGACTTTGGATATTTCGGCCAGTGTTCCCTCGGGAGCCACAGTAAGTTGGAGTCCTGCTCTTCCCGGTGATCAATCAAGGCCCACAGTAACCAGTACACAGACCGTAATGCGATATGTGGCGACCATCACAAAAGTAGGCAACAGCACCTCGCTACCCAGATTTACAGTGGTATGTATGAGTCAAGCCGCAAACCTTTCAGATGATTTGATCACTGTCAACGAAGATGCATCGGTAACTGTGCCTATTTTCGACAATGATGCGGACATACCTACTACTGGAGTGTTAACGACGACCGACCCAGCGAACGGGGCAGTGAGTATTGATGACAACGGAACGGCAAACGACCCTTCGGATGATATGGTCACTTACACCCCATACCCAGATTACAACGGAAGCGACAGTTTTGATTATACCCTTTGTAATTCCTTCGGGGATTGTAGCACCGCAACGGTGACCATTGATGTGCTGCCCATTGTGGACACCATCGATGATTCGGTTTCCACGGATATCGGTGTTGATGCTGCGATATCATGGAGAGCAAATGACAATGACATCCCAACGCTTGGAACGATTACCGCGACCGACCCATCCAATGGAAACGTGGTGTTAAACGACAATGGAACGGCAAACAATCCATCCGATGACGATATTACTTATGTGCCAAACCCTGGATTTACGGGCACGGATTCCTTTACTTATACCGTTTGTGATGACAATGGGAACTGTGATACGGCGACCATAACTGTAGTGGTCAATGACCTTGGTGTGGATATCGATAGTGATAACGATGGCATCGTGGACGCCTTTGAGGATTTAAATGCGGATAGTGATGATGACCCATCCACTAACCCAACGGACACCGATGGAGATGGAATTCCAGATTACCTCGATATCGATAGTGACAATGACGGAATTCCGGACAATATTGAGGCACAGCCTGCTTTGGGTTACCTCGCACCAAGCATGACAGATGCCAACGGCAATGGTTTGGATGATGCTTACGAAGCTGATGGCAATCTTGGCCTGATTCCGTTGGATTCCGATAATGATGGTATTCCAGATTATGTGGATGAAGATAGTGACAACGACAATGTGCCGGATGCCATTGAAGGACACGATTTGGACCATGATGGCTTACCAGAAGTAACTTTGATAGGTTCCGATAAGGACAACGATGGTTTGGATGATGGATACGAAGGCGAGACCATGATCGATATCGATATCAATGACGGGATGGACGACCCGAGTGCGGCCTTGCCCGATAATGATAGTGATGGTATTCCAGATTTCAGGGACTCGGACGATGATGACGATGGTATCGAGACCATGGATGAGGATACCAACGCAGATGGTAATTACGCCAATGACGATACCAACGAAGATGGCATCCCGGATTACCTAGACCCAGATTTGGGTGAATTGACTACCGATGAAGAAGTGGTTGATGTCATCAATGTCATCACACCTAATGGGGATGGTGTACACGATACCTTAGAGATCCGCGGACTTGAAAATTATCCGAACAACACGGTGAGGATATACAACAGATGGGGCGTAATGGTCTTCCAGACCAAGGCCTATGCCTCCAGCGGAAATGTATTCGATGGTACATCCCAAGGAAGGATCACTGTGGACAAGGACAATAAATTACCTGTAGGGACATACTTCTATGTTATTGATTATCAAGAGACAAGTGGAAATATGAAACAGCTAACAGGCTACATATACATAAACAGATAAAATGGTTACTGTGAAAAAAAAGAACGTCAACATAAACATCCAATGGCTGATTGCCCTTCTGTTTTTGGGAGTGGTAAACGTGCAGGCGCAGCAGGATGCACAGTACACCCAATACATGTACAACACGGTCAGCGTGAATCCGGCCTATGCAGGTTCGCGCGGACATTTGAGCATTGCCGCCCTTTACCGTAACCAATGGTTGGGACTTGACGGTGCTCCGGAAACACAGACCTTGAACCTGCACACCCCAGTGGGGTATCGTGGAGTGGGTCTTGGACTCTCCATTGTAAATGATAAGATCGGGCCTACTTCCGAGACTTATTTCGATGTCGATTTTTCCTATACCATCCAAACCTCTTGGGAAGGAAGGTTGAGTTTTGGCCTTAAGGCCAGTGCCCACATGTTGGATATTCGCTTCTCCGAGCTCGATGAGTTTGAGATAGACCCTCAATTGCAGTCACAGCAGGATATTCAAAATAAATTTTCCCCAAATATTGGAGCGGGGGTGTACTATCATACCGACAGATTTTATGCAGGTCTTTCTGCGCCTAGAATATTGGAGACCACGCATTTTGATACATCCTCCATCTCTACTGCAAAAGAACAGATGACCTTATATTTGATAACTGGATATGTTTGGGACCTCAATCCCGTACTCAAGTTTAAACCGGCCCTTTTGACCAAAGCCGTCCAAGGAGCGCCACTCCAAGTAGATCTTTCCGCCAATTTTATGTTCAACGAAAAGTTTATAGGCGGTGTTGCTTATCGTTGGGATGCTGCCTTCAGCGGTCTTATTGGCTTTATGCTGTCCGATCAGTTTATGGTGGGCATGGCCTACGATCGTGAGATTACGGAGTTGGGAGCCGCTACCTTCAACGATGGTTCCTTCGAGATTATCCTTAGATACGATTTCATCAGAAACATCGGAAACCTAAAATCACCGCGCTTCTTTTAGGAAGAATTTACGAGCCTTTACCACATATTTTACCTCAAAGGTCATATTTTTACCATATGAAAGAGGAAAAAGTAATATTGGTAAATGAACAAGACGAACCCATAGGCCTAATGCCCAAAATGGAAGCCCATGAAAAGGCGCTGCTCCATAGGGCATTTTCTGTTTTTGTGATGAACGCCAAAGGCGAAACCATGCTACAACAACGGGCCAAGGACAAATATCACTCCCCCCTGTTATGGACCAACACCTGTTGCAGCCACCAAAGGGAAGGGGAGAGCAATGTGGAGGCGGGCAAACGCAGGCTCATGGAAGAAATGGGCTTTACCACAGAACTCAAGGAACTGTTCCATTTTGTGTATAAGGCTCCTTTTGACAACGGGCTCACCGAACACGAGTTTGATCACGTCATGGTGGGATATTTTGAGGATGAACCCAATATCAATCCGGATGAGGTAGCCGATTGGAAATGGATGTACCCAGCGGATATCAAAAAGGATATGGACCAAAATCCTCAGCACTACACGGCTTGGTTCAAAATTATCTTTGAACGTTTTTATGACCATCTTTTGGAAAATACTCCTGCACAATGAAAGTAAAGGCAAGTAGAAAAGCGACCTTCAATGCGGCCCATAGATTGTTTCGGCCCGATTGGGACGAGGAGAAGAACAACGCCGTTTTTGGCAAATGCAATAACCCCAAATACCATGGACACAACTACGATTTGATCGTGAGCGTCACTGGGGAAATCGACCCAGAAACAGGATTTGTGATGGACCTCAAGGTACTCAAGGATTTGATCAAGGAACAGGTGCTGGACCCATTGGACCATAAAAACCTGAATTTAGATGTGCCCGAATTCAAGAATTTGAACCCTACGGCAGAAAATATCGCAGTAGTCATTTGGAATAAACTCAGGCCACATATCGAGGCCGAAAAGGAGTTGGAAGTGGTACTCTACGAAACTCCTCGCAATTTTGTGACCTATACCGGATAAAATGAACTTATACCCCTTAAAATTCAAGCCCATACTCAAAGAACGCCTTTGGGGAGGAACCAAGCTAAAGGAAGTGTTGAACAAGCCTATCGAAAGTGATATTACTGGTGAAAGCTGGGAACTTTCTGGTGTGCAAGGGGATATTTCCGTGGTGTCCAATGGCGATTTGGAGGGGACATCCCTACAAAACTTGATGGATCAAAGTGGCAAAGCGTTACTGGGCGATAGCGTGGTGCAACGCTTTGGGAACGATTTTCCCATCCTTATCAAGTTTATTGATGCCAAACAGGACCTCTCCATTCAACTACACCCCAATGATGAACTGGCCAAGAGCCGACATAATTCTTTCGGAAAAACGGAGATGTGGTACATTATGGATGCTGATCCAGGTGCCAAACTGATTGTAGGTTTCAACAAAGACGTGGAAAAGGAAGAATATGTGAAAAGTCTTGAGGAAGGCACACTGACCGATTTGATGAACTATGAAGAGGTTAAAGAAGGGGATACTTTTTTTATCAACACGGGAAAGATACACGCCATTGGTGCCGGGGTGTTGTTGGCCGAAATCCAACAGACTTCCGACATTACCTATCGGGTATTCGATTTCAACCGCAGGGATAAGGATGGCAATTTAAGGGAACTGCACACCAGTTTGGCCGTAGACGCCATCGATTACGAAAAAAAGGATGATTTCAGGGTAAATTATGCCAACGATACAGACCAAACCAACGGCATGGTGGATTGCCCTTATTTTAAAACAAATTTCCTGGCGTTGACCCAACCCATGAAACAAGATTTGTCCCAAAGGGACTCATTCACCATTTATATGTGCGTGGGAGGTGAGGCTACCATTACCAACGATTGGGGAAGCACGTCCATACAAAAAGGGGAGACAGCCCTTGTTGCCGCCTCCAGTACCCATTTGGAAATTGATACCCAACACGCCAAACTTTTAGAAGTTACTATTTAATAGTATCTTTAATCAAAACCACAGTGTTATGCCAAGTATCCGTGACTTAAAAAAGGATGTCAATTATGTACTGGGAGACATCATTGAAGCAGTTTATATCTGGGAAGCCGGTTCCGGCAATAAAGAATCCGAAGAAGGAACCGTGATCATTGATGAAGCCATTGAGGTCTATGATAACCTTATGGATAAAATCAACCAGAAAAAAGTAGAGGACTCCAAAACCCACTTCAAGTCCATTCGTAACGAACTGGAAGAAAAAGCCACCAAGCTTGTGGAGCGGCTCAATAGCCTTGAAGCTTAATTGTTCTGGTCCAAGAAGGCCTTAAATTCCTTTCCGTATTTCGAGGATGCCACTTCTGGAGCAAGGCTTTTGTAAATGGAATCCAGGTATTTCGGATTGGCTTCCCGTGCCTCGGTCATCATTATGTAGGGAGTGGCGTAAGAATCGGTATTGCTAAGCCCAAAGTTAAGCGCATATCGATATCGGCCAATCGTGTTTTGATTGATCAAGCGTTGAATGGAATCCAAAGCGATGGAATCCTCCTGCATTTCGGGGGATGACCCTTGTTGGATCAGGCCAAGTTCCCTAATGTTGAATTTAGAAGCCATTTGATAGAATTCCTCCAGCTTTTTATGGGATTTTGATCCTGAAATTTCCGCATTCGTGTCAAAAGTGTTCCATGCGGTATTGATGATAATGTTACCAGCTTCCCCAAAAAAGGTAATACGGTCGTTGATGTCGTTATTATCCTCTTTTTTAAGGTACAAATAGAAAATCTCAGGTTCTTCCACCTCTTGGGCAAAACTGAAATTGCCATCCCCTTGAATTTGTAGAGAATCCAACACTACCAAGGTAGAGTCCTTGAATTGCTGCAAATAGAGGGTACCTTTTTTTAATCCTTTAATGTTCCCACTAAGGTTCATGGTATGTTCCGTGCTCTTTTCGCAGGCAAGCACAGCGATTCCTATCAGTATAACAAACAATATCCGCTTCATCTTAAAATTTTAGCTGGGCAAAGATGCACAATCTTCTCAAAATATTAAACATTGGAGGCCACTTCCATCAACAAAGCGCACAAATAGGCTCCTGCCGTTCCTACCACATAGCCAAAAACGGCCAATAGGATACCCACCGAAGTCAGTGAAGGGTGAAATTCCGCAGCGACAACGGGAGCCGATGCGGCGCCGCCCACATTGGCCTGACTGCCCACGGCCAAGAAAAAGAATGGTGCCTTGATCAGTTTTGCCATCAGAATTAGCAGTCCTGCATGAATGGTAATCCAAATCAGTCCGATGGCGATAAGTCCAGGGTTGTCCAATACCTTGCCCAAGTCCATTTTCATACCTATGGTCGCCACCAAAATATAAATGAACATGCCCCCAACTTTACTTGCTCCTGCACCTTCGTAATTTTTGGCCTTTGTAAAGGAAAGCCCAATGCCTATGGCTGTGGCGAAAACCACCATCCAAAGGAAATCCGAACCTAAGGACGACAAAATTTTCTGTGGGTTACGGATGACCTCAAAATTGTTTTGAAGGAAATTGGCAAAGTGGTGTCCCGCCAAATGGGATATGCCCACTCCCACAAAGGCGAAGAACAGCAACATCATTAAGTCTCGTAGGGTAGTTACACGGGCTATTTTTTCGGTGTAGGTCGATACTTTTACCTTCAAATCTTCAATGGAAGAGGTATCCGCTTTGAGCCAGCGGTCAATTTTATCGGTTTTGCCCACGCCCAATAAGATGATGGCCAGCCAGAGGTTGGCGACCACAATATCTATGAGGACCATGCCCCCATAACTTTCTTGATTGTATTTAAAAACTTCGAGCATTGCTGCTTGATTGGCACCTCCACCTATCCAGCTCCCTGCAATGGTGGCCAATCCTCTCCAAACTGCATCTGGGCCAACACCCCCAACCGTTTCGGGGGAAAATATGGACACGATCAAAATGGCAATGGGTCCACCAATAACGATACCCACTGTGCCTGTCAGAAACATGACCAAGGCCTTGGACCCTAGGTTGATGATGGCCTTTAGGTCTATACTGAGCGTCATCAAGATCAAAGCAGCTGGCAGCAGATATCTACTGGCCACGTAATAGGTGTTGGAAGACGATTCGTCTATGATTCCAATACTGGCTAAAATGGCTGGCAACAAATAGCACATAAGCACGGTGGGAACCACGCTATAAAACTTGCTCCAGAATCCTGTTTTGATGGATGAGGTATAAAATACAAAGCCTAGACAGAGGCAAAGCAGCCCGAAGATAACAGTGTCTTGGGTAAATGGTAGTTGGTCCATAGATGTGATGCTAAAACCTCAAATATAGGAAAATAACAGGGGTGTATCCGGAGGATATTTTTTTCCAATTTAAAAGTCAATACCTCTCAAATATTCAGCCAGTAGGTCAATTTTAGGTTAATGGACCGAGTGCGCGGCATGAAGGTGTTTACAAAATAATTGTCGTTGTATACCAAAAATAGGTCGGATAACGGCGCAAAGCGCCATTGCAGCCTTGAATTGATTCCTAGATAGTCAGCCTGATTGCTGTATTGGATTAGGGTGGACCAAAAAACGGATTTATTGAACGTAAGTTCAATTCTTGGACTTACCAGCCAAATTTCACGGCTTGCATAGGGCTCAGGTAGCATGATACTGTTATAATTGACACCAAGGGAAAGCAACATTTTGGGTTGGAGACGTAGACTTAAATCACCTTCCATAACAAATCGATTGCCGTTGTAAAAGTCACCATAACCAGGTTGCACCGAGTAGGAAAACACCCTTCTTCTGTCGCTTTGGAACTGCATCTCGTAGCTGGTGTAATAATAGCCTATATCTCCTGGCAGTCCCACCGCACCATCTGTTCCTGTGGGGTCAAATTCTTCAGTTAAGAAAGTGTAGCGGTTAAACATCCGTACCGAAAACTCTTCTTGGGACTTAAATCTGGCCTGCCAGCTCAAAAAGATGTTGTAATCCGTATTCTTATAATCTAATGTGGGTCGCCAAATAGCGTTTGGGCTAATTCGGAATCCATGGGAATTCAGTTTTCCTTTTTGGGGCCAAAAATTGAATTCGACAAAAGGCCTTGCGGCCACAATATCCTGTCGGCGCACGAACCCGAGATCTGATCGGAAGTCGTTGCCCACGAAATTTCCACGAAGCCCAAAATTGAAGAATCTTGAGTTATATCGGAGGTCCATACCTCCCGAGGCATCACGATTCCCAATATCCCTTGCGAAGGATTTGTGATAGAAGAATTTACCCGTCCACGTGTTGTCTGCGGAGGCAAGATTGTAATCCAAGCCAACCACACGGTTGTATCTGTCCGTTTCTTCCAGAAAATCGTATTCCCCAAAACTTTGTCGGTTCACAAAAATGAAGCTGAGGTTGGAACGCGAGAACATCTTTTTTTGGAGTGCCAACACGGTATTATTATTACTGGCAATCTCGTTTTCTTCGTCCTCTTCCGTTTGTATGTTCAAAAGACCGAGCCGCCAATTTTCATTTAATTTGCCACTGAGCCTAACACCGCCCACAATTCCATTTTCTATGGTTTCATCATCCTTGTTTTTGGCAATACCAATTCTTCTTGAGAAAAAGGGGTTGGCATCCCTTTCGTTTCCAAAGGAGCCAAAAAGGTCATTGTTGTCTATAAAAAACTGTCGTCTTTCGGGCAAGGCCACTTGAAAACGGGAAAGGTTGACGATGACATTGTCCACTTGTACGTTGGAAAAATCGGGGTTAAGGGTTACGTCCAAATTCATTCCGTTGCCAATGGAGATTTTGGCATCGCCCCCAACATTGAAATTGTTAAACTCCTCATTGTTTTCATAATCCTTCGCCAAAATACCATTGATGTATGGAATGAGGGCCATGGGGGTTCTCGATTTTCCAAGGGGCTTTTCAAAAATCATATCGCCCATAAAGGCCAAACTGTACACCAGTTGGTTTTGTGGAATTTTCATCCAACTGCTGGTTTCATTCGACTGCATATCAAAGCGATAACTATTGAACCGCCATTTGGTCTCACCTTGCCTAAATTTAAAAGAGGTGAGGGGTATGGCCAGCTCGCAAATGTAGTAGCCCTCGTAGATTTTGGTCTCACCTTTCCACTTTACATCCCACGAAGTGGTAAAACCACTGGGCCCGGAACCACCATTGGAAATGAGTGCCTCACGACGTACGCCGTAGGGGTTCATCCCGAATAGGAAAGCGTTGGTGCCGTCGTTAAAAGTGTCGAACATTAAACTGATGTTGTCATTGCCCCCAGCGCGGTAATCCCGTTGTAAGGAGGGAATCACGTAGTTGTCCCCTTCGGTATTAAGTTTGATGCCAACATATAGGGTGGTATTGTTGTACAGCATCTTAATGTCCGTTTGCTGGAAGGCAAGCGTGGTGTCGCTTGGAAAGTATTGATGGAAATCGGAGGCGCTTTCTGCAATTTCCCAAACACTTTCGTCCATAATACCATCAACTTTGATAATGTCATCGATATATTTTACCGTAAAACTTTTCGGATCGGATTGGGAAAATAGAACGTAGGAACAGAGGATTGTAACGAGTACAAAACTTTTTTTGAGCATTGATTCAGTTTAGTTGGTTTAACAAATGTAAAGTTTACATAGTTAAAAAAATCCCAAAATTTTAAAATCGGTTGTTCTTTGCCAAAACATTCAGAAATTTCCAGAAATAAAAATCGCCGTATTTTTTGTCAACCTAAGCGTCGTTTCAAATGAAAAAAATCACATTATTGTTGTTATTGCTCCCTGTTATTGTTTTGGCAAATACCACTTGGGGAAAAACGGGCCACCGCGTTACAGGTGAAATTGCTGAGGCTTATTTGACGGGAAAGGCCAAACGGGCTTTGAACGATTTGTTGGATGGGCACAGTTTGGCTTTCGTTTCCACCTTTGCCGATGACATTAAAGCAGACCGTGCGTTTTCCAAATATTCCGCTTGGCATTATGTGAATTATCCCTTGGGCACCAGTTATCGGGATTCGGAGAAAAGTGAATATGGGGATATTGTAATGGCCATTGAGGAATGTACGGCCAAGGTAAAGGATAAAAACAATAGCCGTGAGGACCGGGTCTTTTATTTAAAGATGCTGATTCATTTGATAGGAGACCTGCACCAACCGATGCATGCGAGTAGGGCAGAGGATAAGGGTGGCAACGATATTCAAGTGCAATGGTTTGGAGAGGGAAGCAACCTGCACCGGGTCTGGGACAAGAATATGATCGAATCTTATGGTATGACCTATACCGAACTGGCCGGTGAACTGGTAGAAGTTAGTCGTGCCGAAAGAAAGGAAATCCAGGCGGGAACCATCTACGATTGGGTGGACGAATCCCATGAGATTTGTGCAAAGCTCTACGATTCCGTGGAAATAGGGGAAAAGTTGGGCTATCGCTATTCCTACGACTACAACGACCTTTTGTTCGAGCAGCTCCAAAAAGGAGGACTTCGCTTGGCAAAGGTGTTGAACGACCTATTTGCCTAAGCGATCAGGATTGCAAAACGGTTTTCAACTGGTTTCTGTATTCCGAAGGATTTTGCCCCGTAAAGGCCTTGAAGGACTTATTGAAATGGGAAAAGTTGTTGAAGCCGCTATCGTAGCACACCTGCGTGATGCTTATGGGCTGTTCCGCCAAAAGTTTTGAAGCATGCACCAGTCTGTACTCATTTACGAACTGCGTAAAGGTCTTTTTGGTGATTTTTTTGAAGTATCTACAGAAGGAGGGTACCGTCATGCTCACCATATCGGCAATCTGTTCCAAACTGATATCTTCCTTAAAGTGTGTTTTTACATGATTAAAGACGACATTGATGCGGTCGTTGTCCTTTAATTCAGTTTCAATTGAAAAGCCTTCCGCGTTCAAAACGTGCATTTCTTTGGAGGTGGCCAAAATGTTCAAAATGTTGAGTATGGAAAGCAAGCGCTGAAAATCGGTCTGGTATTCCAGGATTTCCATTTTTTCACCCACCTTCATTTTGGTCTTTCCGCTAAAGGCAATACCTCCCTTGGCAACTTCGAACAGCTTTTGGATATTTTTCATTTCGGGAATATTGAAGAAATCACTTCCCAAAAAGTCGGCCTTCATTTGTACAAGCGTCTCACTTTTATTACCGGTCAGCTTGTCCGTAAATCCACAGTGGGGCAAATTGGACCCTATTAATATAAGGTCACCGTTCCTGTAATAGGAAACATGGCTACCGATCTGTCTTTTTCCAGAACCCCCGTTCACATAAACCAATTCTAGCTCTGGATGGTAATGCCAACCATTGTTTTTGTTCTCATTACTTTCATTAAACTTTTGAAAGGTAAATGAGTGCCCAAAACTGGGAGCGATCGCTTCAAATGCCGGTTTTTGAATCATGTACTACAATTTTTGTTCGCAATGATAAAGTTACAACTACCATTGTCGTACAAATGTCAACAAAATTACCGCAAAGTTATGCTATTTTATCATTAATACTATGTTAAATGATATACCATGTTAATATAGCACATAAACTGGAAAAAGGAGTGGTATTTCTATGCGCTATTGCGTCCTACATTTGTACTGTAATCTTAAAAAAACGAAATGTTATGAAAGTAGTTAAGAACCTAACAGTAGCAGCAGCCCTTTTAATCAGTGCAATTGCGGTTGCCAACACGACAGCAACAGAATTTGGTAAAAAGACAGTTGCCAAATATGAAGTTGAAAAGAACTTGGTAAAGGTAAACCTTGATCCCGTATTTGTAAGGAAAGGTCAAAAAGTTATGATGAACCTTTTGAACGTATCCAAGGGAAAGGTACTATTGAAAGTATACGATAGCGAAGAAAGACTTGTCTTTGACGAGGCTATCGACGGTGACATCGTTGTTGAGAAAGCATTCAACTTCGAAAAAGCCTTTAGAGGGGAATATACCATTGTTGTAGTGGACAAATTCGGTACCTACAAGCAGAAAATGGTTGTAAGATAGTTTGTTTAGTTAATTTTTATGTGCATTGGGGAGCCGGGAGGCTCCCCTTTTTTTATGCCCATTTCTGAAGTTTCTCCCTTTTTCCCAACGGTAGGGCCTCATTATGGAGCGCCTGTTGCAATACATGCTGGTCCTTTTCCTTGGCAAAAAGCAGCTCATAGAACTGTGCTATGGTCAAAGGGCTTTCCGATGCCGTCACCAATTCCATGGAATCTCCTTTTGATACGGTACCGGGCTCCATAACCCTAATATAGGTCCCGGGACGACCATGGTCGATGAGTTGTTTCAGTATCCCTTGATTGCCAAAACGGATGCCCAATTTATAGCAGGGTTCCCTTGGTTGCGAAATTTGTACCAAGGCCGTGCCCAATCGGTAGGTGCTTCCGATCTTTAATTGCGTTTCGTCCAAGCCCTGTATGGTGAGGTTTTCCCCGAACATGCCCCAGTCCCATTCCAATTGGGGGTACTTTGCCTTCCAATAATCGTAATGGTCCGCCGAGAACAAATAACAGGCTTTGTATATACCGCCATGGTATTTTCGGTCCACTACGGTATCGCCCTGTACATCTTCGGTATCCAGATAAATCGGTTGATCCACAGGATATTTGTAAATACCCGTCAAGGTTTGTTTGCCGTTCCAATTGATTTTGGTCGGCTCCCCTAGATTTGTTGAGATTACTTTCATAACAGCAAGGTATAAAAAAACCACCGCTGGTGGCGGTGGTCCTTCAGTTTAATTGTTGTCGTGAAGAATTAATCCTCCCGATACAATTTCTTTGTCATGTTGAAACCTACAAAAAGCCCAATGCCTGCCATGAGGAAAATAGTGCCCGGATAGGCTACCTCTTCATCCACCCCTAAACCATAGTGCAATAGGGAGGCAACAAAAATCGCCGCTCCAATACCCATGAGCAATAGGGCTAGGTTAAGGAGGAGGACTTTCCATACCGGAGCGGCCTCATCTCTTTTACCTCTAACAAAGATGCTGGCGTCAGCTCCTTTTTCGATCAAGGCCAATCGTTCCTTGTTCCTCGTTGAAAAATAAAGGTAGGCAATCGCAAAAATGACTCCGAAAATAATAGGTATGATAATTACTTCTGATCCCATAACTGTTCGTTTTACTGATTATTTGATAATTTATTTGTTCATAAGCTATGACGACAGTTTTTCAAATCAGGTTACATCAAATTAAAAATTTTATTTTCGGTGTAACCTAAATGGAGCATTTGGCGTCCTATGAACAATGCTGACCAATACAGAACAAGAACTGATTTCGGAAATACGCAGGGGGAACACCCGCGCATTCTCCGATTTGGTGGATAGCTATAAGGATTTGGTCTATACGCTGGCCGTTCGGATGTTGGGCAACCGGGAAGAGGCCGAAGAAGTCTCGCAAGATGTTTTTATTAAAGTGTACAAATCCTTGTCTAAATTTAAGGGGGATAGCAAATTATCGACTTGGGTATATCGGATTGCCTACAACAGTTGTTTGGACCAGCTCAAGAAAATAAAAAAGGAACGTGTCCTTACCGACTTGGAACATATCAATAAAATTGCCTACGCGGATTTGGACAATGCCTTTCAAAGAATGGCCGACGAAGAAAGGAGCGAAATCATAAGGCAATGCTTGGCGCAATTGTCGTCGGAAGATGCGGGAATTCTTACCTTGTTTTATCTCGAGGAAAGTAGCCTGCAGGAGATGGAGAAAGCGACCGGCCTGCCCGTAAATACCTTAAAGGTGCGGTTGTTCAGGGCCAGGAAACGATTGGCCGGTATTATGGAAAACAGTGTGAACAAAGAAATTTTGCAAAGCAATGGATAAACGAGAGGATAAAAAACTGGAAACATTTATCGATAAGTTAATGGGAGATGCCCCATTGGAATCACCTTCTGTAGACTTTACCCAAAAAGTCCTGCACAAATTGGAAGCCGATGCGCAACAAGAGGTGTTTCAATATAAGCCGTTGGTATCCGGAAAGATGTTGTCCGGCGTATCTATCGCCTTTGTTGCTTTGTTGGTTTTTATTGGGGCACAGCTGGGAATGGATAGCGGACAAGGTTGGTTCGCCAGCATACATATGGATGCGTGGTTCCAAACGGATTGGCAATGGGTGGATCAGTATACCTCATCCAAGATCATGGTGTACGCGTTTTTGCTTTTCGGTTTTATGTTTTTTGTACAGGTGGGCTGGTTAAAAAAGCAAATGGATCAAACCTTGGGTTAAACATAGGCATAATAGTATGCCCAATACATCAAGAAAAATTGAAGGGGGATTCGGAGGATTAAAATCCATTTGGGAATCCCAGCGGCGGCTTTTTCACTGGAAAGCATGTAAAAATGGACGGGGAGAAAGGCCGCTAGCATCAAAATAATACCAAAAGTGCTCAATGTACGGGTAGCATCAAAACAAACGCCGATTCCCAGTAAAATTTCTGCAACACCGCTTAAATAGACCAAAAGTCTATGGTTTGGTAAATACATGGGCATAATCCGCATGTACATTTTTGGTTTGATGAAATGCATAGCTCCAGCCAGCACATACATTCCTGCCATAACATATAAATCCCATGGTGCCATACAACCTATTTTTTATAATACCAGAACGGCAAGATAACATCTGTTTGACTGACCACACTATCCTTGACCTTTCTTTTTCTTCGAAGCCGTAAAATATGTTTGCCCTGTTCCAGGTCCGATATGTTGAGATAGGTTTCAAAACCAAGCGTATTGTTGATTCCCGTGGTCAGGATAAAATCCTCGTCCAGTTCCAGACTGTCAATACGAAAGGAGTGGATTTCATTAAAGGTGCTGAGGTACTTCCTTCGAATACTATCCTTTTGGCTTCGGCTGGTAATCTCATCATCCCAACTGGTGGTCACCTGCATATTGGAGGTAAGTCCGCGACGGTCTATTTTCGGGGAAAGCGAATCGTTGTAGGCAAAAATCCGGTTTTCCAAGCTTTCGGAAAAAGGCACAAAAACGTTCAAATACGGTTCGGTGATTACTTTGGAGGGTATCACCATCCTTCCCGGGAAGTCCTCTTTGTCCGTTAGCATATCCAAATAATTCTCCTTGTTGGCAAAAAAACTGGACGATTCAAGGTCTTTTTCCAGGTAATTGGAATGTCGGTATTCCAAAGTGGTGACCATCAAAATGGCAATATAAATGGGAACCAATAGCAAAATCAATCGTTTGCCAAAACGGTTGTCCAAAAAATTGTAGACCAAGGGTCGATATAAAAAGGAAAGGGTGATAAAACTGAATATCCAATACACGGGGAAGTACACACGGGATATCCACTTTTTCCGCTTTAACCAGCCCTGGGTCACAAAATCGATAAAGGTAAGGAGCATTCCTAGGATGATTAGAATGATCAGGATGGTGCCCAAAGTCGCGGACAGTGCGTCCGGCAATTGGTCGTTATCAAAAATAAAGTTGGCCACCAGCACTATGGATAAAATAATCATGGTGAGTGCCAACACGTAGAAAATCAACAGAAACGAAATGGCAAAGAGAACACTACAATAATTTTCCAAGTTGGCGATGTAGCGATCAAAGGATACGATACGCTTTTTTAGATAGTTGGTGAACTTTTCGGAATAGCGCAGCTTCTCAAATTCGATATCGCCAGAAACATATCGGAGGCCCAATGCGCCTATCCAAAGCCCTCGAAGGATGACGTGCAACAACAAGTTGAAAAGCAAAATGGAGGATGCGATGTGCAAAATAAGGTATACCAGAAAACTGTAGACAGAATCCTCGTTTTCGGCATGCAGCATTTCCAAACGAAGGGGTTCATAAGCCGTGAAAAGTCCAAAAATAGCAAAACCCGAAATAATGAGTTCCAGTTCCCAGCTTTGCTGCTGAAGGGAATCCAATAGTTTTTTAAAGGCCGGACTATTGTAATCGTTATTGCCCACGGTTTGATTGGTTTGCTACACCAAGATAGGCATAAAATGCAAAAGCCGCTCTTTTGGAGCGGCTTTGCGTTGTTGATTATAGTACAAATCCAAATTATTTGATCATCTCATAGCTGCGGGAGATAAAGTTGGTGAGTTCCTCACCTTTCAATAATCCTTTGGATAGTCGTGCCAGATCCAAGGATTGGTTGATCAATCTTTCCCGCTTTTTGGCTGTTTTGGTGTTCAATATTTCGCTCACCAGTTCGTGATTGGTGTTCACGATCAGGTTGTACATATCGGGCATATTGCCCATGCCGAACATGCCGCTGCCTCCAGTGCGCTGCATTTCCTTCATCCGGCGCATAAATTCCGGCTCGGTGATGATAAAGGGAGAGGCGGTACTTTCCATGGCCTCCATTTGAATGGTATACCCCTTGTCCTTGGTTACTTCTTCGATTTCCTTTTTTAGTTTCTCTTTTTCTTCATCGGACAGCTTGGAAATGGTAGTGTCCTCTTTTTTGATGAGGTTATCCACATGGTCGGCATCCACGCGCACAAAGGATAGGTTCTCCTTGCTGGTTTCCAATTTCTGCATCAGGTGCGGAACAATGGGCGAATCCAACAAAAGGACCTCGTATCCTTTCTTTTTGGCCGCTTCGATATAACTGTGCTGTGCCTCTTTGTCAGAAGCATATAAAATCACCAGTTTATCATCCTTATCGGTTTGATTGTCCTTGATCTTGTTCTCTAGCTCTTCAAAGGTGTAGAAATCACCATCGATGGTTGGGTAAAGGGCGAACTTGTCAGCCTTTTCAAAGAATTTGTCCTCGGAAAGCATACCGTATTCAATGACCACCTTGATGTCGTTCCATTTCTTTTCAAAGTCCTCTCGGTTGTTTTTGAAAAGGGATGTCAATTTATCCGCCACCTTTCGGGTGATGTAGGAAGAAATCTTCTTAACGGCACCATCTGCCTGCAAATAGGACCTTGAAACGTTCAATGGAATATCAGGAGAGTCAATGACCCCTTTCAACATGGTCAAGAACTCTGGAACAATCCCTTCTACATTATCGGTAACGAATACTTGGTTCTGGTAGAGTTGTATCCTATCCTTTTGAATGTTGAGGTCATTGGTAAGTTTAGGGAAGTACAAAATTCCTGTCAGGTTGAACGGATAATCCACGTTCAAGTGAATATGGAACAACGGCTCTTCGAACTGCATGGGGTAGAGTTCACGGTAGAAATTCTTGTAGTCCTCCTCTTCTAAATCCGTGGGTTGCTTGGTCCAAGCTGGTTCGGGGTTGTTGATGATGTCATCCACTTCCTTGGTCGGGGCCGGTTCGTCCTCTTTGGCGCCCTCTGGTTTGGGAAGGGTTTCCTTTCTGGTCCCAAACTTAATCGGTATGGGCATAAACTTGTTATACTTGACCAACAATTGTCGAATTCTGGAATTTTCCAAAAACTCGGTAGAGTCCTCTGCAATGTGAAGGATGATTTCGGTACCGCGCTCTGATTTGTCGCTGGGCTCAATGGTGAATTCGGGCGAACCATCGCAAATCCAGTGCACTGCTGGCTCATCCTTGTGGCTTTTTGTAATGATCTCCACTTTTTCGGCGACCATAAATGCCGAGTAGAAACCAAGGCCAAAATGTCCGATAATGCCCGCATCCTTTCCAGCATCCTTGTATTTGTCCAAAAATTCTTCGGCACCGGAAAAGGCCACTTCGTTAATGTATTTTTTTACCTCTTCCTCGGTCATACCAATACCTTGGTCCAAGATATGGATGCGCTTATTGTCTTTGTCCACCTTCACTTCAATGATTGGGTTTCCATAATCTACCTTCGCCTCCCCAATGGAGGTAAGGTGCTTTAGTTTTAAGGTCGCATCAGTAGCATTGGAAATAAGCTCCCTCAAGAAAATTTCGTGGTCACTGTACAGAAATTTTTTGATCAAGGGAAAAATGTTCTCAACTGAAACATTGATTTTACCTGTAGCCATTTTTCTTATCGTTTTAAATCTTTAATCCTCTTTGGTCAAAAAAAATACCAGATCTCAAAATCTGACAAACTGGCATTTTACAGGGGCTGACAGCCCAATGGACAGTTTTAACAAAATTTTGTTTATTTATTTTTCAAAAAGATTAAACATAATAAGTATCTTTACATCGTTATGGGAAAATTGCTATGAAAAAGTAATACTATAACAAGTTTGTTTATTTATTGGTTAGGTTGTGAAAATGCACTTTCGCTCGGAAGTGCATTTTCTTTAAAAGCTTAATTTTGTAAGCAAGACTACACACGACATTAGTAATCCATAAAAAATACCACAATGGCAAAAACATCAAAATCCAAAATCACCGAGGATAAAATTATAAGCCTGTTCATGGAGTCCGTATTGGAGCATGAAAAGGTGCCAAGCTCGGTATTCAAATTTTGCAAGGAAAACAAAATAACCGAAGAGGAGTTCTACGGCTTTTTTGGTTCGTTTGACACGCTTCAGAAGTCCATCTGGACCAAATTCTTCGATAATAGTTATGGAGTGATGCAAAAGAACAAGGATTACGAGTCGATGACCAATGAGGAAAAGATGCTTACCTTTTTCTTTACCTTCTTCGAAAATTTGACGCTTAACAGGAGCTATGTCCTTTTCATCATGAACGAGCACAAGCATTCCATGGAAGGCTTAGTGCAATTGAAAGGGCTACGAAAAAAGTTCAAGGATTTCGCATCTACCCTGATCGAGGAACGCAATGAGGAAAAGAACCTGAAAATCTTTAGATATAATGCACCGCTTTTCTCGGAAGGCGCTTGGTTGCAATTTTTGTTCATCTTAAAGTTTTGGATGGAGGATGGCTCGCCCGGACTGGAAAAAACGGATATTGCCATTGAGAAATCGGTAACTACTATATTTCAAATATTTGAAAGTACACCTTTGGAAAAAATCGTGGACTTTGGAAAATTCCTGTACAAGGAGAAATTCGCATAAGGCCCATGAAAAGTCTGGATACCATTCCCACCGGCAAGATTGAGCGGGCCGGGAAGCTTGTGAAAACAGGTGTTAAAATCGGCGGCAACTACGTAAAATACTACGGCAAAAAATTGGTGGACCCAAAGACCTCGAAGGATACTTTGGACCAAGACAATGCCGAGGATATTTACGATGGGCTAAAAAGCTTAAAAGGAAGCGCCCTAAAGGTTGCGCAAATGCTCAGCATGGAGAAAAATCTTTTGCCACGGGCCTACGTAGAAAAGTTTTCGCTCTCCCAGTTTTCGGTACCCCCCTTGTCGGCACCGCTTGTGCGCAAAACCTTTAAGAAGTACTTGGGCAAATATCCCGAGGATGTCTTTGATCAGTTCGAAAAGGATTCCGTTAATGCAGCAAGCATAGGCCAAGTGCACCGTGCCGAAAAGGACGGAAGAAAGTTGGCCGTAAAAATCCAATATCCCGGTGTGGCGGAAAGCATTAGCAGCGATTTGGCCCTGGTGAAACCTGTGGCCATCAAAATGTTCAACCTAAAAGGAAAGGATTCCGAAAAATACTTTAAGGAAGTAGAACATAAATTGGTAGAGGAGACCAATTACATTTTGGAGCTGGAACAGAGTGATGAGATTACCAAAGCTTGTTCTGTAATTCCCAACATGAGATTTCCCAAATACTACCGTGACCTTTCCAGCGAACGCATTTTGACGATGGATTGGATGGAAGGCAAGCATTTGGGAGAATTTACCAAAACCGATTTTGATTCCGAATTGGGGAACAAGCTCGGTCAGGCCCTTTGGGACTTTTATATGTTCCAAATCCATGCCTTGAGAAGGGTGCACGCCGACCCACATCCAGGTAACTTTTTGGTCAGTGGGGCAGGGGAGTTGATTGCCATCGATTTTGGCTGTATCAAAGCAATCCCAGAAGAATTTTATGTGCCTTATTTTGAGCTGGCCAAGCCAGAAAACATCAACAATGATGAGGTGTTCATGGAGAAGCTGTATGAACTGGAAATTTTAACACCGACCGATTCGGAGAAGGAGCTACAATTTTTCAAGGCTCTTTTTAAAGAAATGTTGACCATTTTTACTTCTCCCTTCCATAAGGAAACCTTCGATTTCGGTGATGAGGGATTCTGGTCCCAGATTGCCAATTTAAGCGAACGGTATTCCAAGGATGAACAAATACGCAAGATGAATGGGAACCGCGGTTCCAAACACTTTTTGTACATCAACCGTACCTTTTTCGGACTCTATAACCTATTGCATGACCTAAAGGCCCATGTGGAGGTGAATTCCTTTGAAAAGTATATGGATTGATGATTATTGTGGTTTATAAAAAAAACCTGTTGGACATTCCAACAGGTTTTTTGTTTTACGGCTGTAACTCAATTATTTCTTTTGCTTCACATATTTTTCCAGCCATTGGTCTTGTTCCCAAAGCATGTGGAGTATACTTTCCTTGCCTCGGTATCCGTGGCTTTCTTTTGGTAGCATCACCAAACGAACGGTAGCCCCCAATCCTTTGAGCGCGTTAAAATAGCGTTCACTTTGCATGGGATAGGTTCCCGAGTTGTTGTCCGCTTGCCCATGGATCAACAACAGTGGAGTTTTCATCTTATCGGCATGCATAAAGGGCGACATGGTGTAGTACACCTCGGGTGCTTCCCAATAGTTTCTTTCTTCACTTTGGAAACCAAAGGGCGTCAAAGTCCTGTTGTAAGCACCGCTACGGGCGATTCCAGCTGCAAATAAGTCGGAATGCGAAAGTAGGTTGGCCACCATAAAGGCGCCATAACTGTGACCTCCCACGGCAATGCGGTCCCTGTCAATATAGCCTAGTTCGTCAACTGCATCTATGGCCGCTTTGGCATTGGCCACCAACTGGCTCCTAAAGGTATCGTTGGGTTGTTCATCTCCCTCCCCAATGATCGGGAAAGCCGCTCCATCGAGCACCACGTATCCTTTGGTGACCCAGTAGATGGGCGAACCCCAATAGGGATAGGTGAACTCGTTGGGGTTTGAAGTATTCTGCGAAGCACTGTTCTTGTCCTTGTACTCCCTTGGATAGGCCCATAGGATCATGGGCATCTTTTCTTTTTTCTCCATATCGTAGCCTACGGGAAGATAAAGGGTTCCGGAAAGTTCCAATCCATCGTCCCTTTTATAGGTAATCACTTCCTTGTGCACGTTTTGGATGCTCTTGTATGGATTATCAAAATCGGTCAACTGTATAGGTCCACGTCTCTTGATCAAACTTTTATAATAGTAATTGGGATATTCATTGGCTGATTCGATACGCACCAATAATTGGTCTTTTTCGGGGTCGTACTCGATCAAATTTTCCAATTTCCCCTCTAGTTTTGAGGTGTACAGCCTTGTTTTCTTCAAGCTGTTCAAATCCATTTTTTCAACGAACGGAAACTGTCCTTCCTCGGTATACCCATCACCTATAAGATAGGCGTTGTTGTTTTTGTCCAAGGACAACACCCAAGCGCCGTTCTCATTTCTTTTGGTGACGAAGCTTCCCGGGTTGCTGTACACATCTTGGTAGTTTCTGTCCTCAATGATTTTTGCTTCCGCATCAGGATTTGAGGGGTTGAACAGATACGTTTTTGTATTTCTGTTGTTCCACCAGCGGTCGTGGGCAATAGCAACATTATCATTGCCCCATTGGATGTAGCTAAATCGGTTTTTGGTTTTAAGGATGGATTTTCCTTCACCATCAAAAGGTGCCTCAATTTCAAAAACTTCGTCGCGATACGGGACTTCATTTTCTGGGTCGCCCCCATCCAAGGCTTCAACATAGGTCAAAGTTGCCGGTTTGTCGTTTCTCCAGCTAATGTCCCGCATGCCTGTTCGTGTGGCCATAAACCCTTGGGGCAAATCTTCGATAAGCGGCACCTGCAGAAGCGTTTTCACCTTGGTGCCGTCTTTTTTGTAAACGATTGTGGTATTGGGGAATCTGTAGTAAGGAACCAAGTACGAGAAAGGTTTGTCCAAGGTTACGGTCATTACATATTCACCATCCGGTGAAAAACTGATGCTGGTATACAGGTCGGCATCTTTCCACTTCGTCTTGGTACCGTCCATTTGAACTTTGTAGAGTTCCGATCGGGCCAATTGCTCAAAGTTGAACTCATCATTTGGGTTTTTCAACAAATCCTGATAGGTCCTGTTCTGTGCCTTTTTACCATCGTTGGTGGAGATGGTAGGTCCATCTGGAACGGCTTCATCGGTGTTGATCAGTGGTTTTCTATCCTCGGGCAGCATTTTTACCAAAACGGATTCTCCATCCTTGAACCAATTGATAATGTCCCTCATGTTCGCATTCACATTGGTTTCGGTAATGGCCGTTACCGTTGCCGATTTCAAATCGAGAACCATCACCTCCACACCTTCGGTAGTGGTATTGGTGAATGCTATTTTGGATTGGTCGGGCGACCAATTGAAGTTGGCCAGCCTTGGATTTTCAGGTAGCCCCTTTACCTGAGCACCTTCGTTGTCACCGATCTTTTTGACGATGACATTATTATAATAGTTGGTTCGGCTCCCAATGTTGGTCTTTGGGTTGATGCGAAGACCGGCCAAACGCAGCTCGGTTTCCGATAATTCGGCAATGGTTTTATAGTAGTCCCTGTAGAGCAATACCATGTAGTTGCCCTCATCGTTAATGAGAACACTAGGGGCCAGAGGTGCGTTCACCAGTTCCAGTATTTCTTCGGAAGGCTTTTGATACGTTAGTTTTTCCTGTGCATGGACAAAGCCAATGGAGAGCAGTGCCCAAAATACCCAGAGATAATTTTTCATAATTCTGATTTAGTAATTAATTGCGTTAAGATTTTCAAGTTTTTAAAAATACAACTTTTAAAAAGTATTATTTTGGCGGAATAATGAATATTTAGAGGGAATATTTATTAATTTTCAAATTGTAACTATCATTTTTCTTTAAAAATTATAATAAATGTACAATTCCAAGATTGCTGGATTAGGGTTTTACGTCCCTGAAAATGTGGTCACTAACGATGATTTATCGAAAGTGATGGACACGAATGATGAGTGGATTCAAGAGCGGACGGGAATCAAAGAGCGGCGCCATGTTATAAAAGATACCGAAACCACGACCTCCATGGGGGTTGAAGCCGCTAAAAAGGCCATTGAGCGAGCGGGCATCGATAAGGATGAAATCGATTTTATTGTTTTTGCCACCTTGAGTCCCGATTATTATTTTCCCGGTCCAGGCGTGTTGGTGCAACGGGACCTCCAATTGAAGCGTACTGTAGGTGCGCTGGATGTCCGAAACCAATGTTCTGGTTTTGTGTACGGAATTTCCGTGGCCGACCAGTATATCAAAAGCGGTATGTACAAGAACGTATTGGTAATTGGTTCTGAACTGCACTCTCGAGGATTGGACATGACCACACGGGGTAGGGGTGTTTCCGTAATTTTCGGAGATGGCGCCGGAGCTGCGGTGCTGACCCGTGAAGAGGATACCTCCAAAGGAATTTTGAGCACCCATTTGCATTCCGAAGGGCAACATGCCGAAGAACTTTCATTGATAGCCCCTGGAATGGGCAAACGTTGGGTACTGGATATCATTGAGGACAATGACCCTGACGATACTTCGTATTATCCACATATGAATGGGCAGTTCGTGTTTAAAAATGCAGTGGTCCGCTTTAGCGAGGTCATTATGGAAGGGCTCACCAAGAATAATTTGACCCCGGCAGACATCGATATGCTGATACCCCACCAAGCCAACCTGCGGATTTCCCAATTTATTCAGAATAAGTTTCGTTTGAAGGACGATCAAGTTTTCAACAATATCATGAAATATGGAAATACGACTGCTGCCTCTATACCTATCGCCTTGACCGAGGCTTGGGAGGCCGGTAAAATAAAAGAGGGAGATTTGGTGGTGCTTGCCGCCTTTGGCAGTGGCTTTACCTGGGGCAGTGTGATTATACGCTGGTAGGTTCGCCAAACCATTTATAAAATTAAAACCCCGATCTGAAAAGATCGGGGTTTTTGATTAATGCCCCCACAAGATAACCAACCAACACTCGAATATGAGGCATCAATGTTTATTTAACTGATATTATGCTCGCCAATCCATCATGTTGCCGAATAGGTTGTATGTTTTTTGGAAAATAAACATCTGAAAGATGCTTAGGTGAAAGAAACTTTGCATGAGCTGTTCGTTTTTTGATCGATGATTGATGACACTATATAGACGCACTTTAGGATAGAATGTTACAGCTTCGGGCCATTTTAACATTCTTTAAAGACACCGATGAGGTCAAGACAAGCTTGTAAGGAGTGATGTATTCAGATGACCAATAAAACAGGTCATAAAAGAAGAAACCCCGGCTTTTGGCCGGGGTTAAACATTGATAAGCTATACTAAACACTAACCATTAACTATAAAAATACAGTCTTACCAATGACAATAAGTTATGAATAAAAGACGACTTTTGCATGCAAAAGTTACAGTCAATTCTAAGTTTAACACTAAAATTAACAAATGTCAAAAACACTTGTTGTAGGGGCTTCTACAAACCCGGGAAGATACAGTAACATAGCGATACGTAGGTTGGTCGAACACAATATTGAGACGACCGCATTTGGGATACGTGGGGGAACTGTATCAGAAGTGCAAATTAAACACAACTTGGATGAATTTCAAAATATTGATACGGTAACTTTATATTTAAATCCAAAAAATCAAGAACCCTACTATCAGCAAATATTGGATTTAAAACCACTACGGGTCATTTTTAACCCCGGTACGGAGAATCCAGAATTCTACAAACTCCTTGAAGCAGAGGGAGTAGAGGTGGAGGTGGCCTGTACCTTGGTGTTATTGGCTACCGGACAGTACTAGTGGTAGGAACCGATTTTTTGGTTCGTATCAGCCAAAGCCCGATGAATGTCAACAATCCGTTGAGCGGTAACAATTCATAGCCCACCTGATAACCGCCCAAATATGCCACGGGTACATTGGCGATCAAAATAATGGTCAACACGGATGCAAGTGCTACAATCCAAACATAACTGTCCTTGATTTGGTGCTTGGTAAAAATACCAAAGGCAAAGAGTCCCAATAAGGGGCCGTAGGTGTATCCGGCAACGGTAAGCAAACTGTCGATGACATTGCTGCTAAGAATGTACTTGAAAGCGATGATTACGATCACCAAGGCAACGCTCATGAGCACATGGGTACGCTTCCTGATTCGTTTCTGCTCCTTTTCCTCTTTTTCCTGAACATTCAAAAAATCGACACAAAAGGAGGTGGTGAGCGAGGTCAGTGCGCTATCCGCACTGCTATATGCCGCGGCGATAAGGCCCAGCATGAAGGTAACGGACAAGGCCAGCCCCAAATCCCCGTTCAAGGCAATCTCAGGGAAAAGGAGGTCCGTTTTGGGTGTTCCATCCATCAAGGGAATCGCGATTCCATCCCTATTCGCATAAATGTAAAGTAAAGCGCCCAAAAGCATGAACAAGAAGGTGACTCCGACCAGTACAAAACTGAAGGAGACCATATTTTTCTGTGCATCTTTCAACGATTTACAGGTCAGGTTCTTTTGCATCATATCTTGGTCCAAACCAGTCATGCAAATAGTAACAAACATCCCGCCCACAAAGGACTTGATAAAGTAGCTTTTGTCCAGAAAACTATCGGTCACTAAAAAATCATCATAGTTTTTTAGCGCATCCGAAGCTAGGAACTCCCCAAAACTCCACCCCAGTTCTTGGTTGATCATCACTATGGAAAGGATGACGGCCACAATCATAAAGAGTGTTTGCAAGGTATCGGTCCAAACAATTGTTTTGATACCACCTTTGTTGGTGTAGAGCCAAATCAATAAAATGGAAATGACCACGGTAAACTCAAAACGAACCCCTAAATCATCGAACACAAACTGCTGAAGCACTATGGCCACCAAATACAATCGAAACGCAGCACCCAACACCCTCGAAACAAAAAAGAAAAAGGCCCCGGTCCTATGGCTGACCTTTCCGAAGCGGTCCAACAAATATTCGTATATCGAGGTAAGATTCAATTTGTAATACAAGGGCAATAACAAAAACGCCACCACAAAATACCCAAATAGATACCCAAGAACCACTTGCATGTAAGTCAATTGACTATCGCCCACCCAACCCGGAACAGAGATAAAGGTCACCCCCGATAATGAGGCGCCCACCATACCAAAAGCGACAATATACCAAGGCGATTGCTTGCCCGCCTTAAAAAAATCGGCATTGGAATCGTTCTTTCCGGTAAAATAAGAGATAAGGATAAGCACCAAGAAATAGGCGCCGATGAGCAACAGAATTTGGGTAGCTGTCATATATGTAATTTGAATTGCAAAGTACGAAAGTAAATTGGTAAAGGTAAAATCGTAATTTTGTGATAGAATTGATGCTATGGAATTTTCGTCGAAGCTATTGGAAAACGCAGTGTACGAGATGTCGCAATTGCCCGGAATAGGCAAACGCACGGCATTGCGATTGGTGCTGCACCTGCTCAAACAGCCGGAAGAACGTACGGAGTTGCTGGCCCATGCGTTGGTAAAATTGAAGGGCGAGGTCAATTTTTGCAAAAACTGCCATAACATTTCCGATACCGAAGTTTGCGAGATTTGCGCAAACCCGAAGCGTGACGAGACCTTGGTCTGTGTGGTGGAAGACATTAGGGACGTGATGGCCATAGAGAATACCTCACAGTATAACGGTCTTTACCATGTGCTGGGCGGTAAAATATCCCCAATGGAAGGCGTCGGTCCGCAAGACCTTACCATTGCCCAATTGGTCAAAAAAGTAAAGGGGGGAACCGTTAAAGAACTAATTTTGGCCTTGAGCTCCACCATGGAGGGCGACACTACCAATTTTTATATTTATAAACAATTGGAAGGGTTGGAGGTCACCACCTCCACCATAGCCAGGGGAATCTCGGTGGGTGATGAGTTGGAATACGCAGATGAAGTGACTTTGGGAAGGAGCATTATCAATAGGGTGCCTTTTGAAAGTTCGATAAAAGCGAATTAGTGAACATAAATCAAAAATAAGTCGATTTCTTTAGTATTTTTGTAAAATACAAATCAAAACCACTTTGATAAATACGAATATGTCAAAATTTGAATTGAAATTACCGCAAATGGGAGAAAGTGTCGCCGAGGCCACCTTGACCAATTGGTTGAAGGAAGTGGGCGATACCATTGAGATGGATGAGGCCGTCTTTGAGATCGCCACCGATAAGGTCGACTCCGAAGTGCCCAGCGAGGTGGATGGGGTGTTGTTGGAAAAGCGGTTCGATGTAGACGACGTAATAAAAGTAGGTGAAGTTGTAGCCGTTATCCAGATTGATGGAGAGGTCGATGATACAACCGATGATGATTCTGGTGAGGAAATGACCGAGGAGGAGCCAGCAGCCGTTCCAGCACAGGAACTGGAAGCCCAAATGGCAAGTGTAAAGGAGTCTGTTTCCACAGCAACGCCGGATTATTCGAGCTCCGAGCGTTTTTATTCACCTTTGGTGAAAAACATCGCCAAGGAAGAAAACGTGTCCATGGACGAGTTAGAGGCCATTGCAGGCACCGGTAAGGAAGGAAGGGTCACGAAGAACGATATTATGGCCTATTTGGAGAGCCGTTCCAATGGAAACCAGCCCAAAGCGCATACTGCTCCCCAACCTGAAGCCAAGAAAGAAACACCAGTGGCAACGGAGCAGCCAAAAGCAGCGCCGGAAAAACCAAAAGAATCCAAAGTAACGGTAGGCGCAGGGGATGAGATCATCCCATTGAGCCGTATGGGCAAATTGATTGCCCATCATATGATCGAGAGCGTATCCACTTCGGCGCACGTACAAAGTTTTGTGGAAGTGGATGTGACCAATGTGGTCAAATGGCGTGACAAGGTCAAAAATGCGTTCCAACAACGTGAAGGCGAGAAATTGACCTTTACTCCGATTTTTATGGAAGCTGTGGCCATGGCCCTAAAAAAATATCCGATGATGAACATATCGTTGGATGGGGACAAGGTCATCAAAAAGAAAAACATCAATTTGGGAATGGCGGCCGCCCTGCCCGATGGTAACTTGATCGTGCCCGTCATCAAAAATGCCGACCAATTGAACTTGGTGGGCATGGCCAAAACGGTAAACGATCTTGCCGATAGGGCCAGAAACAATCAGTTAAAGCCCGATGAAATCAAGGATGGTACCTACACGGTGACGAACGTAGGGTCTTTTGGCAGCGTTTTTGGAACACCCATCATCAATCAACCACAAGTTGGTATTTTGGCCTTGGGTGCCATAAGAAAAATGCCATCGGTCATCGAAACCGACCAAGGGGAGTATATCGGCATCCGTAGTAAAATGTACCTTTCGCACAGTTATGATCATAGGGTTGTGAACGGTGCTTTGGGTGGAATGTTCGTAAAAGCAGTGGCCGATTATTTGGAAGCTTGGGACATCAATAGGGAAATATAGCCAAAAAGCACCCGTATTCCTTTCACTATGCTTAATTTAGAAGCCTAGTGATGTTCATTTAAAAGTCCCAACATGCAATTACAATTGACCAAACCTATCTGCTTTTTTGACCTGGAGACCACGGGAACCAATGTGGCCAAAGATCGGATAGTCGAAATTTCCATTTTAAAGGTATATCCGAACGGTAACAAGGAGAGCAGAACGTGGTTGGTAAACCCAGAAATGCCCATTCCGCCAGAATCGACCGCCATACACGGTATTTCCGATGAGAAAGTGGCCAATGAGCCCACCTTTAAACAATTGTCCAAGGAAATTTATGCCATGATCAGGGACAGCGACCTAGGCGGATTTAATTCCGACCGGTTCGATATTCCGCTATTGGCTGAGGAAATGCTCCGTGCGGATATCGATTTTGATATGAAAAGCATGGTATCCGTGGATGTGCAGACCATTTTCCATAAAATGGAAAAGCGCACTTTGGAGGCGGCCTATCAATTTTATTGTAACAAAAGCTTGGAAGATGCCCATAGTGCCGAAGCGGACACCTTGGCAACCTATGAAGTGCTTTTGGCACAGTTGGAACGCTACCCCGAACTGGAAAATGATATTAAGAAACTCTCCGAGTTCACCACCAGAAGGCAAAATTTGGATTTTGCTGGTTTTATTGGATTGGACGAGGACAATAATCCCATATTTTCCTTTGGAAAACATAAGGGGAAAACGGTGGATGAAGTCATGGAAAAGGAACCTGGCTATTTTGGTTGGATTTTGAATGCCGACTTTCCGCTGTACACCAAAAAAGTACTTACCCAGATAAAGTTGAGCAAGCTCAACAACAAGTTTTAATAGAAGCAAGCGTTAACCCCCGTACACACTATGAAGCTGATTTGTATAGGACGTAATTATGTAGACCATATTGAAGAGTTGAAAAATGAGCGTCCGGATGAACCTGTGGTTTTTATAAAGCCCGACTCCGCAATATTGCCCAAAGAGCAGGATTTTTACATCCCTGAATTCTCCAATGATGTCCACTACGAAGTGGAGGTGTTGGTGAAAATTAAAAAAGTGGGAAAACATATTGCCAAGGAATTTGCCCATAAGTATTACGATGAGGTGGGCTTGGGTATCGATTTTACCGCCCGCGACCTTCAGTCCAAACTAAAGGCCAAAGGACTGCCCTGGGAAAAGGCCAAAGGTTTTGATGGAGCCGCCGTAGTGGGTAATTGGCTGCCCAAAAAGAAATTTCAAAGTATGGATGACCTCAGTTTCTCATTGGTAAAAAATGGAGAAACGGTCCAAGATGGAAATACGTCCTTGATGTTGTGGAAGATAGATGAAATCATCGCCTACGTATCCACTTTTTTTATGCTGAAAAAGGGCGATATCATTTTTACCGGAACGCCTGCCGGTGTTGGTAAAGTAAGCCCAAATGACTACCTTGTCGGTACTTTGGAAGGAGAACAACTTTTTGACATTAATGTAAGATAATGATATACAACCTCGATAAAATCAATGAAATGGCAGAAGGAGATGAAGATTTCATCGTTTCCGTTGTTTCTGTGTTTTTGGAAGAAGTCCCTGAGGATTTGGAAGGCTTGGAAAAAGCCATCAACAATAAAGACTACGAAAATATTTACAAACTGGCCCACAAGATAAAGCCGAATGTGGATATTTTGGGCATGGAGCAGACACGTGCCAAGGCTCTTGAAATAGAAACCTTGGGGAAAACTGCGGGCAGTATGTCGGAAATCGAGGAAAAATTTCCGATTCTTAAAAGGGATGTGCTGCAAGTAGTTGCCGAGCTTAAAAATGATTTTGACCTTTAGATGCAAGCCGAGATCATCACCATTGGGGATGAAATCCTCATCGGGCAGATTGTGGACTCCAACTCGGCGTTTATTGCCAAGGAACTGAATAAAATAGGGGTTTCTGTCTATCAAATCACTTCGATTCAAGATGATAAGGAGCATATCCTAAAATCCTTACAAGAAGCTGGTGAGCGGTCCTCAGTCGTTATCATAACAGGAGGTTTGGGTCCTACCAAGGATGATGTTACCAAGCATACACTATGTGAGTTCTTTGATGATAAATTGGTCAGGGACGAGTCTGTTTTGAACCATATTGAAGAATTGTTCCGAAAGTATATTTCAACCCCCATTTCCGATCTGAACCGTGAACAGGCGATGGTGCCCTCCAAAGCAACGGTTTTGCATAATTCCTTTGGAACGGCGCCCGGATTGTGGATGAAAAAAGGGGAAACAGCCTTTGTATCCCTTCCCGGCGTTCCCTACGAGATGAAAAACCTGATGCTCAAATCGGTGTTGCCCAAAATCGTGGAGGATTACGAGCGTCCGCATATTGTTCATAGAACCATTTTGACTTATGGTTTGGGCGAGAGTGCCGTCGCGGAAAAACTGGAAGATTGGGAAAATAACTTGCCCTCCTATATCAAGTTTGCCTATTTGCCAAGTCTAGGGAGTGTGCGGCTTCGCTTGTCGGCAAAAGGAGAGAACAAGGAAGCCCTGATGGCAGGAATCGACGAGGAGGTCAAGAAAATGTATCCGCTGATTGGGGATATCATCTACGGGGAGGAAGAGGAAGATGGCCGTGTTGAAAAGCAGATAGGCGCATTGTTGAAAGATAAGGAAATGACCCTATCCACGGCAGAGAGTTTTACCGGTGGAAGTATTGCAGAACGAATCACCAAGGTCCCGGGAGCGTCCCACTATTTTAAAGGAAGCTTGGTTTGCTATGCCACTGAGGCCAAAATAAAGGTGTTGGGGGTGCCGCAAGCGCTGATCGATGAACATTCTGTAGTGAGCGAACAAGTGGCCATCGCCATGGCGCAAAACGTTAAGGAGAAACTAGGGACCGATTTTGCCATTGCCACCACTGGAAATGCAGGCCCCACCAAAGGTGACTCCGATGTTGAGGTGGGTACGGTATACATTGGAATAAGTGGTCCCAAGCGGACTTTTGCCCAAAAATTCGTGATGGGCAAGCATAGGGAAAGGGTAGTGGAAAAGTCTGTGAACAAGGCTTTTGAGCTGCTGTACAAAGAAATTTTAAATTTCTGAAAAAGAATTTTGTACGTCCCGTTAAAAAGGTATAAATTTGCAGCCTCAATAAAATCACTCAAATAGTTAGGGAGATGTCTAAAGTTTGTGAAGTAACAGGAAAAAAGGTGATGTTTGGAAACAACGTTTCCTTTTCTATCAATAAGACCAAGAGGAGATTCGATGCAAATATCTCCAAGAAGAGATTTTATATTCCCGAGGAAGACCGTTGGGTAACCTTGAACGTATCTGCCCGTGGGTTGAAAATCATCAACAAAAAAGGAATCTCTGCTGTCTTGAAGGAAATCAATTCCAAAAAGTAAGTTGTAAAAGCATTATAAGTACGATACAATGGCAAAGAAAGGAAATAGGGTTCAGGTAATTTTAGAGTGTACAGAACACAAAGAATCTGGTATGCCAGGTACTTCTAGGTATATTACCACCAAGAACAAAAAGAACACGCCAGATAGGATGGAAATCAAGAAGTATAATCCTATCCTAAAGCGTATGACCGTTCATAAAGAAATTAAGTAATCGCTTTTTACAAGTAAAAAGCAGAAAAACATAAGCCATGGCAAAGAAAACAGTAGCAACACTTCAGTCGTCCTCCAAAAGATTGACCAAGGCCATTAAAATGGTGAAATCTCCAAAAACGGGAGCTTACACCTTTGTGGAGTCCGTAATGGCGCCCGAGTTGGTGAATGACTGGTTGAACAGTAAATAAGGAACTTTCCTTGTACGAAATAATAAAAGCCGCTTTTTAGCGGCTTTTTTTGTTGGGTCTATATCAACTAGTTTTTATTGACGCGATAGGTTACCCTTCTATTGGTGATCATCGTGTTCACCCGTAGGGTCAATGTGGCCGTATTGCTCGTTGTAGTGCCACATACAAACGCATCATTGCTTACCACCAGACGGTAAGGGGTGCTGTTTTCGTTCGGGGTTGGATTGGTAATGGTCAATACATTTGTTGAGGTACCGGAGTAAATCCCCGTATCGGAAAGATTTACCCACGAACTGGCATTGTAGAATTGCCATTGGTACTGATCTGCCGTCACCGTAGCGGAGATACTTGTGGTACATCCAGGGCAGGTGGTCACATCCACAGGTTGCGAGCTAATCGTAGGGGCAGTTCCCGCTTCCCTAAAATCAAATATCGTATTGGAATCATTGTCGTTTGGTGCAGAATAGCCGTCCGAGCCACTGGTTACCATTCCTTCTGAATTTATGGTAACAGGATTTGGCCCCAAAAGCCCATCATCATTGTTATCCGTAAAACCGGACTCCACCACATCGGTACAACCATCACCATCAGCATCCAGGGTGTAGGCATCATAGGTGCCATCACTATCAGAATCAAAAATGGTGTAAGTCAATAAGGCATAGGGTGTGTCGTTGTCCTCAATCCCTGAATAAATTCCATTCGTTCCCGAACTGCTTACTGCGCCGTCAATTCTACCATCATTGTTGTTGTCGTTGACCCCGGGTTCTTCCAATGCACCCGATTCCACCAGGTCGAATAATCCATCGTTGTCCGAGTCCAGATCTAGGTGATTACTGATACCATCACCATCCGTATCGCAGATAGCACTGGCAAAAAGTTCCCCAGTGAAGCCCTCTGGTCCCGGTCCTTGTTGGTTGGTCAAGGTGAAGGTATTGTTGTTGCCCGGTATCCAAGCTATGGTATTGAACGGAGTTCCGCCTTGTGCCTCCATGAGTTCCAAGGAGGTGGCTGAGGTATTTCTGCTTCCGTACAGGCTAATCATTCCATATTCGTCCACGACCAAACGCAATCTTGGGATGCCGTTGGAGTTGGCGACCCATGGTTGACTGATAAAGCTCCCATCAGATTGAAAAACAAAGTACTCGTCACCGGGACCCAGGGCACCATTCTCAAACTCCAAAATGGAGGGGTGCACTGTAGTACCGTTAATATCCAATTGAAAGGAATTATCCATGGAAGAAAAATCGATGCGCAAGTAACCAGTATCCGTATGGTTGATCACCACGTTACGTTCCCCCACATCGGAGGAAGCTAGAAATGAAGCGCTAATAGTGGAGCAATACTCCTCTTCATCCGTGATTCCGTCGTTATCATCGTCCAAATCGACTACGTCTATGGCACCGTCCCCATCGGTGTCTGTGGATGGGACAGATGTTGTCGTAATCAATATGTTATCAATGTAGGCACGGTCGTTACTTCCGGACCAGTTGCCACCGCCTTTTATTAAACGGATGGTGGTATTGGCCGACATATAGGCTGAAATATCTTGATTAAAAGAGCCAGTTTGACTACCTGTGAACGTATCCAATGTTGTGAAAGAGGAACCATCGCTCGAAATTTCAATGGAAAGCGTTTCTCCGCTCTCCAAACTCGAAGTCCTCCAATCAAAGGTCAGGGTGGCCGAAGTGTAAGCACTTAAATCTGCCGACCTTCTTATATTCTCACTCCATAGATAGTAGAAGAATAATTCCCCGCCGGTGATGCGGATATATCCGTTCGATGCGCTATTGTTATCGTTGTATTCCAGCCAATTGGTGGACCAACTTTGGGTGCCATCATTATTGGAGTAGGAGACAGCGCTAAAATTATCTGCAAAGGTATCCTGCCCCATGACAGGTAAGTATACTGCGATGGATAGTGTAAACAATAGTTTGTTTAGACTTTTGGTCATGTAAAGGTTGTTGTTGAGGTAGGTCAAAAATAGCCCACTATCTAGGTTTGATTGCAACTTTTGTTGCGAAGCACTTTGTATACATGGTAAAACGCTGCATTTCTTGGGTTTAAGAGATGCTATTTGTTTGCTATCCCAAAGGAATCGGATAGGGCTTATTCTAAAATTAGACTAAACAAAACTCCCCTTACTTTGCTATCTTTGGTCATTCTCAAAGAACACAGGATGAGCTTATTCAAAAATATATTTTCAAAGGATAAAAAAGAGACCTTGGACAAAGGTCTGGAAAAATCTAAGACCAGTTTCTTCGGAAAACTGGGCAAGGCGGTGGCCGGTAAATCCAAGGTCGATGACGAGGTCTTGGACAATCTGGAAGAAGTTTTGGTTACTTCCGATGTGGGCGTGAATACCACTCTTAAAATCATTGAGCGTATCGAAGAACGGGTGTCCCGTGACAAATATATGGGCACCGATGAACTCAATACCATTTTACGCGAGGAAATAGCCGGACTGCTTTCCGAAACCAATTCAGGGGAAGCCAGTGAGGTAAGCATACCTACGGATAAAAGACCCTATGTGATCATGGTGGTCGGCGTTAATGGGGTAGGTAAAACGACAACCATTGGAAAACTGGCTCATAAATTCAAGGCCAAAGGACTGAAAGTGGTTTTGGGAGCTGCGGATACCTTCCGTGCAGCAGCCATTGACCAGTTGGAGGTTTGGGCCCAACGAGTTGATGTGCCCATCATCAAACAAAAAATGGGAAGTGACCCGGCATCCGTGGCATTTGATACGCTACATTCTGCAGTGGCGGAAAAGGCCGACGTAGTATTGGTCGATACCGCAGGTCGTCTTCACAATAAAGTCAATTTGATGAACGAGCTTTCCAAGGTAAAGCGCGTAATGCAAAAAGTAGTGCCCGATGCGCCCCACGAAGTACTTTTGGTCTTGGATGGTTCCACCGGACAAAACGCCTTTGAACAGGCCAAACAGTTTACCAAAGCCACCGAGGTCACCAGTTTGGCAGTGACCAAATTAGACGGTACTGCCAAGGGCGGCGTTGTGATTGGAATTTCCGACCAGTTTCAGATTCCGGTCAAATACATCGGTGTCGGGGAAGGCATTGAAGACCTTCAGGTATTTAATAAATATGAGTTCGTCGATTCATTTTTCAACATATAAACAGCCATGTACAAAAACCTCTTACTTTTCTTTATCCTGATTGGATTTATTTCCTGTAAACAAAAAGAAGCAACACCTAAAGACGATGTTGTTCTTTGGACGCCCTACAACGATTCTTCGGAAGTAGCGGCAAGTGCAGAAAATGAAAGCCCACGAATGCGCTATAAGTTTATCCAAAGTAAAGTTTTGGACAAAAATGAGGTGTTTTTGCCCCTTTACGAAGAGGTTTCCCAATATACTGATGAAAAGTATGAACGTATGAAGCCTTTGGTCTTGGAGCAGGATATCCCGACTATCCAAAACCATATCAAATCTGGTGAGTTCACCTACGAAGATTTGGTGCTCTTCTATCTGCACCGAATCTACAAGTACGAACTTCCCAATAATACTACCCTGAACACCATTATCGCGCTCAATCCCAATATACTGGAAGAAGCCCGTAAGTTGGACGCCAACCAAGGCGACCACCATCCCATTTACGGAATGCCCATATTGTTGAAGGACAACATTGGGACCTCCGAAATGAAGACTACGGCAGGTGCCATTGCCTTGCAGCAAAGCCAAACAGATGATGCCTTTATCGTGGAACGTTTAAAAGAAAAAGGCGCGCTTATTTTGGGCAAGGCCAATTTGAGCGAGTGGGCCAATTTTATTTGTGGCGTTTGTCCAAATGGACAAAGTGCTGTAGGGGGACAAACCTTGAATCCCTACGGAAGACGGGTTTTTGATACAGGTGGTTCCAGTGCAGGAAGCGGAACATCCACAGCTGCCAACTATGCCGTAGGTGCCGTGGGAACCGAAACCTCGGGGTCCATACTTTCGCCTTCCAGTCAGAACTCTGTCGTAGGCCTAAAACCGACCATTGGTTTGTTGAGCCGAACAGGAATTGTGCCTATTTCCAGCACCCTCGATACGCCGGGCCCCATGACCAAGAATGTAACGGACAACGCTATTTTATTGGATGCCATGTTGGGCAAGGACAGCCAGGACTCCAAGTCCTTGAATTCTGAAACAGGTATGTTGTCCTCGGCGATGGACTCAGCATCGATAGAGGATTTGCGACTTGGGGTGATGACCAATCTTATGGAAGCGGATTCTATCTACGCTGCCAATGTAGAAGCCTTACGCACTGCGGGAGCACAAATCATCGAATTTGAACCCGAAAACATTCCCTTAGATGGTTTCGTAACCTTGCTGAACTTGGATATGAAGCAAGACTTGCCGGCTTATATCGCAGCCCAAGTCAAAAATAAGGATGTGGTTTCCGTGGATAGCGTTGAAGATGTAGTAAGATTCAACCAACAGGACTCTTTGGTTAGAATTCCTTATGGCCAAGAGCGATTGGACGGGATATTGGCGGATTCCACTTCGGCAGAGGAATTTGAGGAAATCAAAATCAATTTAAAAGAATCGGGTAGGGCATTCTTTCAAATTTTGGAAGAACAAGATTTGGACGCCGTTTTGAGCATCAACAACTACCACGCAGGTTATGCAGCCGTGGCAGAATACCCAGCATTGACCGTTCCGATGGGCTACAAGGCCAATGGCGAACCTGAAAGCTTGACGTTTATAGGAAAGCCACTCTCGGAAGTCCAGTTATTGCGCATTGGTAAAGCCTTTGAAGATTTGACCAAGGCCCGAAAGATTCCAGAGGGATACAAAAACTAAATGCCTTTTTAAAATTATGACCTAATCGGGCTGTAATGCATTGTGTTGTTGTATTTTTGCACTCCATTTTAAGGAACTATGCGCACAAAATCGCTTAAAAAGAACAAAATCAATGTGGTGACCTTGGGTTGTAGCAAAAACGTCTACGATTCCGAAGTGTTGATGGGACAACTGCGTGCCAACAACAAGGAAGTTGCCCATGAGGAGGAAGGCAATGTAGTGGTCATCAACACCTGCGGATTTATTGCCAATGCAAAGGAAGAAAGCGTCAATACGATTTTGGAATACGTGCAGCGCAAAGAGGCCGGTGATGTGGACAAGGTCTTTGTGACCGGCTGTTTGAGCGAGCGCTACAAACCCGATTTGGAGAAGGAGATTCCCAATGTAGATGCCTATTTTGGGACTACCGATCTTCCCAATTTATTGAAGGCCCTTGGGGCCGACTACAAGCACGAGCTGATTGGTGAGCGCTTGACCACCACCCCAAAAAACTACGCTTACCTTAAAATTGCCGAGGGCTGCGATAGGCCATGCTCCTTTTGTGCGATTCCTTTGATGCGCGGTAAACACCGTAGCACCCCTATTGAGGATTTGGTGAAAGAGGCCGAAAAATTGGCAGCAAATGGTGTTAAGGAATTGATTTTGATTGCCCAAGACCTTACCTATTATGGTCTGGATTTGTATAAGAAACGAAACTTGGCCGAACTTCTCCAAGCCTTGGCCCAAGTGGAGGGTATTGAATGGATTCGTTTGCACTACGCTTTCCCAACGGGCTTCCCTATGGATGTGTTGGAGGTGATGCGCAACGAACCCAAAATCTGCAATTACATCGATATTCCGTTGCAGCATATATCGGACAGTATCCTTAAAAGTATGCGTAGAGGAACCACCCAAGCCAAAACGACAAAACTGTTACAGGATTTCAGGGCGGCGGTACCCGAAATGGCCATACGAACCACCTTGATTGTGGGTTATCCCGGAGAGACTGAGGAAGATTTTGAGACCTTGAAACAATGGGTGCGGGACATGCGTTTTGAGCGCTTGGGCTGTTTTACCTATAGCCATGAGGAAAATACCCATGCCTACCAGTTGGAGGACGATGTTCCCGAAGACGTAAAGCAAGAACGGGCCAATTCTATCATGGAAATCCAATCCCAGATTTCGTGGGAGCTCAATCAGGAAAAAATTGGTAAAACCTTCCGTTGCATTATTGATAGGAAAGAAGGGAACCACTTTATCGGTCGTACCGAATTTGATTCCCCCGATGTGGACAACGAGGTACTTATCGATGCGACCAAACATTACGTGAAAATTGGTGATTTCACCAACATCAAGATCACGGATGCATCCGACTACGACCTTTTTGGGGAACCCGTGTAATCCTGTTTTTTTAATGTAGATTTTCTAGTGCAACTTCCCGTTGCATCCCATATACGATAAAGCTGTTGGTATATCGCGCAATCCCTTTGCGCGTTGACACAATGGCTTTTTTGTTTTCCGTTTCTTCTAAACCGTCAAAACTGACAATGGTCATGGTTTGTAATTGGACTCTTATCTAATTTTAGGGGATTGAACCATTTTTCATGTTCATGGTCCCCAAATCCCCTGCTTTATGCCATTTTGGATGAGCTATTATTGAATAATGACAATTAACTATAACCATTATGAACCAAAATCACAATAAACTAAAAGCAAGCGTCACCCTGCTTCGCATTTTTATAGGGTGGCACTTTTTATTTGAAGGTGTGGTGAAAATGTACAATCCCGAGTGGACCTCATTCGGGTACCTGGCCACTGCACAAGGACCATTTGAGTGGTTCTTTACCCTATTGATTGGGGATGCTACCATTGGTTGGGTGGATACCTTGAACATTATTGCCCTTATGGTAGTAGGAGTGACCTTTACCTTGGGCATTTTTGAACGTATTGGCGCTATAGTGGGCATTGGCCTGCTTGCCCTTTACTTTTTGGCTCACCCACCCTTTCCTGGTCTTACACAAATGAATGTGGAAGGGAACTATTGGCTCATCAACAAAAACTTGATTGAAATGGTGGCCTGTATCGTAATCTACCAACTGCCTACGGGGCGGTATTTTGGATTGGACTATCTCAGAAAGCATAAACTTAAAACCCAAGAGCAATGAAATGGACTAGAAGAGACCTGTTAATAGGATTGGGAGGCCTTCCCATATTGGGCGCTGTATGGTGGGCCGGAGCTGCGACCTCTGTCGGTTCCAGAAAAAAGCGTTCGGAAATATTGGAGCAACTCAATATAAAACCGTCACTGCCCCCAGCCGTACCCGGAATAGGAGGAGACCCTGTTCGTATCGGGGTCATTGGGTTTGGTATACGGGGCGAACAGTTGACAAGGGCCTTGGGATTTGCAACGGATGAATGGAAGGAGGAAATGCGATTGGCCGCCGAAGAAGACCCCAATAACAAACGATTGGAGGATTTTGAAAGCCAAGAACGTCTCAATGTCAAATTGGTGGGTATCTGCGACATATTTGATGTGAGGGCAGAAACGTTTATCAATTCCTTTTCCACAGCGGACCATAAAGTAAAGCGATATACCACCTATACCGATATGATCCGTAGCGGTGAAGTGGATGCTGTGGTGATTGCTACCCCTGATCATTGGCATGCTCCCATGTCCATCGAGGCCTTGAACAACAATGTGCACGTGTATGTGGAAAAACCGATGACACATACCGTAGGTGAAACCTATACATTGCGCGAAGCCGCAGCAAATTCAGATGCGGTCTTTGCCGTGGGACACCAACACAGACAAACCCTTAGCTTTGGAACGGCCAGGGATATTGTGGAAAAAGGAACCTTGGGCCATGTCTCATTGATTCAGACCAATACCAACAGGAACGATGACAATGGTGCCTGGAACTATGATATCCATGAAAAGGCCAGTCCTGAAACTATCGACTGGGAGCAATTTTTGGGCTCTGCACCAAAGGTGCCATTTAATAAGAACCACTTTTTTAGATGGCGTAAATGGTGGGCCTATGGCTCTGGACTCTCTGGGGATTTGTTGACCCACGATTACGACCGTTTGAACTGTGTGCTCAATATGGGGATACCTGCTTCGGTGAGTGCTTCGGGGGGAATATACACCCATAATGATGGCAGAAACGTTCCCGATGTCATACAGGTGAATATGGAATTCCCCGATTTCAGTACGGGCAGCAGCCAAACCAAGGGCAAGGAAAAAGGAATGACATTCTGCTATAGTGCTACTTTGGGCAACGGCTTCAACAGACCCACTGTTTTGATGGGCCACGATGCCACCATGGAATTGGGCAACCGTTTGACTGTCTGGCCAGATGGCGCATCCACCCGATATGCCGAAATGCTGGAAGCTGAAAAAATGAGACCCGATGTGCCCATTTATCAATATGATCCTGCAGGCACCGCTACCGATGCGGTATCCTCTGCAACTTCGCAATATTTTGCTGATAAAGGGCTTATGTGGACCTACATTGATGGTGTTCGTGTGGACTCTACCTTTTTGCATATGCGCGAATGGTTGAGCGTTATTAAAAATGGAGGAAAGGTCAGTTGTGGAATCAACGAAGGCTTCGATGAAGCAATTTCGGCCCATATGGCAGGTCTGTCGTGGAAATTGGGCAGAAAAATAGAATGGGATGCCGCTAGCCAGACCTTAAAGCCCATCGAAGGCATTGATTTTGACCAAGTACTCTTGGCCAACGAAAATTGGAACATACAACCAGAGATGGTTGGGTGAGGTTTCTTGATTTTTAAGGATTTTAGTCCGGAAAGTGGGACGTTGCAAAAAGGATTCTTCCTTGGTCAATGTCCCACTTTAATTTTAGTGTACTTTCCAAACATCAAAGGGTAACGAAGGAAACCAATTGTTCCACATTGGGATGGTCGCTTCCCCCCGCAGGTTCAATAGTGATGTTAAGGGATTCCGCGTTCTCGATATATTTTAAGGACACTAATTCCGTATCGGTGGGCAGTGTGCCCATACTGATCATTTCCCCGTCCACATCGCTCCACATTTGATAGGTCTTATCACTTGGCAAAACGGGTAGGCCTTTGGGGTTGACCAGTACTAAGTGGTTTTTGTGGTTTACATAGACAACCGCCTTTCCATTAGGTGCCTTTTGGTTTCCGTACAGTACCAAAGGAATCACATCGGGATTGTTGATGCTTTCCAGACGATTGGAAGTCAATCGAAATTCAGATTCCAGATTATTTACCTGACGTTGTAATCTATCTGTCTGTGTTTGCAGCGTCTCCAAGTTACTTTCGGCATTTTGCCATTTTTCATAGAGCCAAAAGCTGCTCAGACCAAAAATCAGGGCAAAACCTGCCGCTATGGAAAGGGGCGTCCAATTGGTCTTGCGTATCAAATTAGGTTGTACTGAGTCTTTGATTCTTGCCTTCACGGCTGGGGGTGGTGCAATGGCCTGCTCCATGCCCATTCGTTCAAAGTCGGCTTCCAGGGCATCAAACTGCTCCCGTAGTGCTGTATCTTGGCCCAGGGCTTCTTCCACCATGGAGGCCTGTTCCTCTGAAAGCTCTCCGGTAAGATAAAGCTCCAGAAGTCCTTCTTCCAATATCTTTTTCTTTTCCATCATGCCATTAATTCTAAAACGGCCCAAATATAGACCAACTTGGTACCGTACGTCTCCCTTAATTGTTTTAGTGCTTGTCGAACATAGGATTTAAAGGTGCCCAACGGGACCCCCATCTTTTCGTGGGCCTCCCTATGGGTGTACCCGCTGTAATATACCAGTGCAATTGCCTGTTGATGGTGGGGCTCCAGAGATTTGATGGAACCTTTCAATTCTGAATAATCCGGTGCCTCTTCATCATCCTTGATATTAGTATATACACTTAAATCATCCGTTTGGATGAGCTTGTTCTTGGTTCTCAATGCATTTAGGGTCGTATTTCGTGCAATCCGGTATGCCCAGGTGTAAAATCTTCCCTTGGATGCATCATAACCATCAATACTTTTCCAAATTTTGATAAAAGTCTCCTGCAACAGGTCCTCCGCCTTATTTTGATCCCTGCACATTCGGAGTATGACCCCGAAAAGTGCCCCGGAATATTTATCGTAAAGTTGGTAGAGTGCCGTGTCGTCGCCGGAAAGCAATCGGTTTATAAGCTCTGTATCGTTGGTTGTGGTCCTCATTGTCGATGTTAAAGATATGATAAAAAACCACAGACTTCATCCAGAAGGTAAAAGCATGTGTAAATACTAATAGAAAGCGCTTTAAAAACAATAATCATTAAAATTTAAATCTGAAAACATGAAAAAATTAATTTTTGCACTAGCCGCCTTTGCAATTTTGTTGGCACCTAAAACAACTACAGCACAATCTAAGGACATCGTTGATGTTGCCGTATCGGTAGATGACTTTTCAACCTTGGTCACTGCACTCAAGGCCGCTGATTTGGTGGGAGCTTTGAAAGGTGATGGACCTTTTACCGTATTTGCGCCGGTCAATTCAGGATTTGCCAAAATCGATTCCGAAACCTTGAATTCCCTATTGCAGCCCGAGAACAAAGAACAACTATCCGCAATCTTAACCTATCACGTGGTTTCTGGAAAGCTAATGGCCTCTGATGTGGCCGCTGCCCTTGGAAAAGGAAACGGTAAAGCAGAACTTACAACCTTGAACGGTGGGAAATTGACTGCTATGAAAAAGGACGACGGTATCTATTTGAAAGATGCCAAAGGGAATTGGAGCAAAATCTCCAAAACCGATGTCGTTGCCTCAAATGGAGTGATCCATATTATTGAGGATGTTGTAATGCCCAACTAAGTAAGCGTTGTTCGTTTTGATGCTGAAAAGCACCGCGGGGGCGGTGCTTTTCTATTTTATAAGGTAAGCTGAAGTTATCTTTTCCGTTTCAACTCTAATTGGTACAGTTCCCGACCCAATTGCGCCAAAAAGGGTATGCCCACCTCGTCATATTCGTAGGCATCGTCATTGAAGACTTCATCACTATTCACCAAAATAGTGGCCGTTAACATAAAATCGATGTTGTTTTTGGTGTCTTTGATGTAAGCGTTGTCCGTTAGTGTGCCATAGGCATAGCCCACTTTGTTGTAGATTTTGATATGCTTCGGCATGGGTTCCGTTAGGTCCCCAAACATGAAAAATTTGACATAGCTGTCGTAATAGTCCACAGGGTCGTATCCCACTTTTGAAGGCAAGGTATGCATAGCCTCCAACAGAAATTCCAGTTGTTTCTTATTCAGCTTGAACTGTTGGGCTTCGGGAAACGCCTCCGGGAAGATGATTCGTTTCAACAAGGCGGATTGGGCATCGATGGGAAAGTAGTTCTTCAAACTGAAATCAAAGGCACCCTGTTGATAGGTTTCCCCAGCTATATATCCTTTTCCTTTTTTGATGTCGTTAAGTTCCAGAGGTTGAATGGCGGCATTAATAATGGAGCTGCTCAAGGCCGTGGTCGAATCGTTCAAATAAAAAACCAAAGGTTTGGTGGTCACATCGTCCGCATTATCCGTGGAAAGTCTATGGGCAATCCTAATGGGACTGACCCCTCTTCGTTCCATCCTGCGGTTGAGGTCGTCCTGCCCCAAAAACTCCAACAAGCGGTTGTTCGCTGCATTGTCCGAAACCGCAAAGATTTCCGAAACTGCCTTGGCAAAGGTGGTCTGTACCGAATCGCCTTCCACAAAAAAGCGGGTGTCCATGGATAGGGAGTCAATCTCGTTCAACTTTTCCAGAGCGGCCACGGCTGCAGGGAACTTTACCGTGCTGGCCGGATAAAAATAGCTGTTCGCGTCCACTTGAAAATCATGGTCCGTAAATATTACGCTATCGTTTCGTCGGTCAATTTGGGTATAGCGAATTTGGACCTCGTAGGCATCCAAATTGTCCATTACCCTTTGAATGTTCGGGCTCTGGGAAGCAAGGGCTTTCTCCAGTGGGGGGGTGTCATTTTTTGCACAGGACACGACCCACAAAGCCGTGCCTAAGATTACGAATCTGGTCCACATAAGCAATACCTTATATTTCACCCGTATATATCTGACCCCTATGTGGTTTTAGGATGCTGCGCACCTCTTTGAGTTCAAATTCCGCCACTACCAAAAAGGCAATGCTATGGGTTGGGCTGAAATGTTCCACCCCTCCTAGGTCGTACTTCAGTTCTTCGACCTCGACGAACTCCTTAAGGTGCTTTAGGTAATGTTCTGCCGTATGGGCCGCACTGGGTCCACGAAAATCCCAAATAATCTTGATTTTTCTATCCAAAAGTTTATCCATTGTATTTAGTTATTTAGTACCGACTCGCCTTTTTCGGCAAATGCCTTAAAATCTTCCATGTATGCCAAGGACTGCTTTTTAAATGCCCCAGGCATCAAAAGTCCCATCAATTTCATTCCAAAACTGGAGAATTGGAACTCCGTCTCGGAAATCCATCGGGTTTTGTCTCCTTCGTCCCTAAAGTAGTTTTTTTGAATATTGTGCACGCCTTTGGTATCGTAGGTCATGTGCATTTCTTCTGGAAGCTGTTTTTTGATGATAGTCTCCACCATGCTAAGTTCGCGTTTTCCCATTTTGTAGCTCAGGCTCATTTGGGCGCCTTCCTGTCCAGGGTTGGGTGAAAGTTGCTCAAATTCCAATAGTCCCTTTTGCCAGTGTTTCATGTTCTCCGGGTCTATCATTTTTTCGATAAATTCATCCCTTGGTACATTCACAACGACTTCGGTAGTATACTTCATGTTGGTTTGGTTTTGCACTAATGTAGCAATTTCTGTGCATCTATCCCCAACCAAAAAATTCTGTTAATGATATGAGAACCTTCTTGTAAGGGATTTTGTAATTGTTATTTTTGCGAAATGCTTAAGCTCCAAAAAAATAGGTTCTTCCTACTATGCTGTTTTGTGGCGCTATTGGTTTCCTCCTGCGAGGGGATGTTCAATAAGGAAGAGGAAAAGGAACCCTTGGCACGGGTAGGCGATACCTATCTTTACAAGGAAGATGTCGCGTCTTTGATACGAGATGACATGACGGCCGAGGATAGCACCATTTTCGTGACCAATTACATCAACAATTGGGCGTCGAAGCAATTACTGCTCGATAAATCCAAGATCAATCTGCCTGAAGAAAAGCTGAGGGAATTTGACCGTTTGGTCTCGGATTACAGATCGGACCTTTACACACGTGCCTACATTGAGGCTTTGGTGCTCCAATCCCAAGATACTGCGGTCACCAAAAACCAGTTGCAAGAATTTTACGATAGGGAGAAGGAAAACTTCAAACTGAACGAGAAATTGGTGCAGTTGCGTTTTGTGGGCATGTCCGAACAATTTCTGGACCGCGATGGGGTAGAGCAAAAAATCAAGAATTGGGACGAGGCTGATAAACGGTATTTGGATTCCATAGCGGTCCAATTCAAAAAAATCCATTTTAACGACTCCATTTGGGTAAGTGCCAGTCGGGTAATCGAGGAAATACCCCCATTGACGCAGGCAAATGAGGAATCCCACTTAAAAAAATCACAATTTTTTGAGCTACAAGACTCGTTAGAGGTATATTTGGGCTGGGTGACCAACGTTCTGGAAGTCAATGAAACAGCCCCGTTCGATTATGTGGAACCGGACATAAGGCAATTGATACTCAACCGGAGACGTTTGAATTATGTAAAAAAACTAGAAACCGAAATAATAGATGAAGCTATCAAGAAGAATGAATTTGAGGTTTATGACAAAGAAAATTAAGGCACTTTCCATCGCACTAGTGGCGATTGTTGGAATGGTGCAGGCACAGGAAGTGGACCAAGCTTTGAGCGAGACAGATTCCACCACTAATACCAACCGGGTTAAATTGGACGGTATCGCTGCCGTCATTGGCGATTATGTGATCCTGGAATCGGATATCGACAAGACCTTGATCGATTTGCAGAACCAAGGAGCGTCCACAGAAGACGTAACCCGCTGCGGATTATTGGGCAAACTTATGGAGGACCGGTTGTATGCGCATCAAGCGGTGCAGGACAGTTTATTGGTCTCCGACGATATGGTGAATGCCCAAAGTGATCGTCAAATCCAGCAACTGACCCAACAGATCGGTAGTGTGGAGAAGATGCTGAGCTACTACAAAAAATCGGATATGGAAAGTTTCCGCGAAGAGCTGTTTGAAATCAACAAACTGCGGATGCTTTCTGAAAAGATGCAGGGAAAAATCGTTGAGGAAATTGAAGTGACCCCTGAGGAGGTGCGTCAGTTCTTCTATAAAATTCCAGAAGATGAGCGCCCAGTATTTGGAGCGGAATTGGAAATTGCCCAGATTGTAAAACAGCCGGAAGCCCCTGAAGAGGAAAAGCAAAAGGTCATCAACCAACTGAAGGAAATCCGTCAAGATGTGTTGGAGAACGATGCTAGTTTCAATGTGAAGGCTATTTTGTACTCACAAGACCCAGGGTCAAAATCAAAAGGTGGATTTTACAGTATGACCAAGGAAACACCTTTTGTAAAGGAATTTAAGGATGTTGCCTTCAGCCTTAGGGAAGGGGAAATTTCAGAGCCTTTTGAAACCATTTTTGGTTATCATATTATTTATATCGAAAAAATCAGGGGTCAGGAATTGGATTTAAGACATATCTTGATGATTCCAGATATTCCTAAAAGTGCCATCGACAAAGCGGTGAAAGAACTGGATAGCATCCGTCAGCAGGTTTTGGATGGTAAATATACGTTCGCAGAAGCCGCATTGAACTTTTCCGATGAAAAAGAGACCAAGTTCGATGGTGGATTGCTACGAAACCCAATCAACTTCGACTCCCGTTTTGAACTGACCAAAATGGACCCTACCCTTTACAATCAGGTACGAAACCTGAAAGACGGGGAAATTTCAAGGCCTATTCGCGAGGATGACCCAAGAGGGGGACCTCCAAAGTTCAAGATCATGAAGATTTCCAACCGCTATGATGAACATGAGGCCGATTTTGCGAAAGATTATATGAAGATACAGGAATTGGCTCTTCGCGAGAAACAATTCAAGGCCATTAAGGAGTGGATGGACGAACATATCGAAGACACCTATATTCACGTAGATCCGGACAATAGGGACTGTGATTTTGCGAACAACTGGGTAAAGGAATAATTGTATGTCGGATGTTGTTGCAGTAGAAAATCTGGTTAAAAAGCATCAAGAGCTAAAAAAGGAAATCGCAAAGGTCATTGTAGGCCAGGAGGCGGTCATCGAACAAATACTCTTGTCCATATACACTGGAGGACATTCCTTGCTGATAGGTGTTCCCGGTCTGGCGAAGACTTTGATGGTCAATACCATAGCGCAGACCTTGGGATTGGATTTCAAAAGGATACAATTTACTCCCGATTTGATGCCCAGTGATATTTTGGGCAGTGAGGTGCTCGACCAAAACCGCAATTTCAAATTCATTATGGGTCCTGTGTTCGGGAATATCATCCTCGCGGACGAAATCAACCGGACGCCACCCAAAACACAGGCTGCCTTGTTGGAAGCTATGCAGGAAAGGGCCGTAACCATTGGCGGAAAGCAGTACAAGCTCAATGAGCCCTATTTTGTACTGGCTACACAGAATCCCATTGAGCAAGAAGGAACCTATCCCTTGCCAGAGGCCCAATTGGACCGTTTTATGTTCGCCATCGAACTCAAATACCCGTCCATCGCGGAGGAAATACAGGTAGTCAAATCCACCACCACCGATGATCAGGTGACCATCAATACACTTTTTGATGCTGAAGAGATCATTGAAGTGCAACATTTGATTCGTCGCATACCAGTGCCAGACAATGTTATCGATTATGCCGTGAGGCTGGTGAACAGAACAAGGCCAGGGCAAGAAGACGCACCGGATTTTGTAAAAAACTACATCGATTGGGGCGCTGGGCCAAGGGCTTCACAAAATTTGGTGCTGGCTGCAAAAGCCCATGCCGCTATCCACGGGAAGTTCTCTCCGGACATTGAAGATGTAAAGGCGGTAAGCTTGGGAATCCTTCGTCACCGGATTTTAAAAAACTACAAAGCGGAAGCTGAAGGTCTCACAGAAGAAAAAATTATCACAGAATTGTTGTAAAAATAATTTGGTCAAGACGGATTTAGTTCGATTCTAATTCCAAATTACTATACGATTTAGTAAATTTACCGAATTACGAAAATCTTAAAAACTCAATTGTAGAATGGCATTTGATATAGACATGATAAAGGGTGTCTACGCTTCCATGGGGGAACGCGTGGAAAAGGCCCGTGAATTGGTGGGCAAGCCCCTTACACTTTCAGAAAAAATCTTATACTCCCACCTTTGGGACGGTAAACCGGAAAAGGCCTTTGTTAGAGGCAAGGATTACGTTGACTTTGCCCCCGATAGGATTGCATGTCAAGATGCAACGGCCCAAATGGCTCTGTTGCAATTTATGCAGGCTGGAAAAGACAAGGTGGCAGTTCCTACAACGGTTCACTGTGACCACTTGATCCAAGCCAAAGAAGGTGCCGCACAAGATTTGAAACATGCCAACGAGACCAGCAAGGAAGTTTTTGATTTTCTGGAGTCTGTATCGAACAAATACGGAATCGGCTTTTGGAAGCCGGGAGCAGGTATCATTCACCAAGTAGTTTTGGAGAACTATGCCTTTCCGGGCGGTATGATGATAGGAACCGACTCACACACCGTAAATGCCGGTGGACTGGGGATGGTGGCCATTGGAGTAGGTGGTGCCGATGCCGTGGATGTAATGGCCGGAATGGCCTGGGAACTTAAATTCCCTAAATTGATCGGTGTAAAGTTGACCGGAAAACTATCAGGTTGGACCGCACCCAAGGATGTTATCCTTAAAGTAGCCGAAATTCTTACCGTAAAAGGCGGTACGGGTGCCATTGTAGAATATTTTGGCCCTGGAGCCACGTCCATGTCATGTACCGGTAAAGGAACCATTTGTAACATGGGTGCTGAAATCGGTGCTACCACGTCAACCTTTGGTTATGACGAGTCCATGGAGCGCTATCTAAGAGCTACGGATAGATCCGATGTGGCCGATGAAGCCAATAGAGTAAAAGAACACTTGACTGCAGACCCCGAAGTATATGCCAATCCAGAGCAGTATTTTGATCAAGTGATCGAAATCAATCTTTCCGAATTGAAACCATTGCTCAATGGACCATTTACTCCGGATTTGGCCACAGAAGTGGGGACCATGAAGGAAAAGGCGGAGAAAAATGGATGGCCATTGGCCGTGGAGTGGGGATTGATAGGTTCTTGTACCAACTCTTCCTATGAAGATTTATCTCGAGCCTCATCGATTGCACAACAGGCTTTGGACAAAAAGCTGAAGACAAAGGCCGAGTTTGGAATCAACCCAGGTTCGGAACAAGTACGATATACAACGGAGCGGGACGGTATCCTCGAAATCTTTGAAAAGCTGGATGCCAAAATCTTCACCAACGCCTGCGGACCATGTATCGGTCAGTGGGGACGTTATGAAGATCCAAAGAACGCACCCAAGAACAGTATCGTACATTCCTTCAACCGAAACTTCGCAAAGCGTGCGGACGGTAACCCGAATACCCACGCATTTGTGGCATCACCAGAGATGACCGCTGCGATTGCCATTGCAGGTCGTTTGGACTTTAACCCGTTGACCGATAAGTTGATCAATGAGGACGGTGAAGAAGTGATGTTGGATGAGCCAACAGGCTGGGAATTGCCTCCAAAAGGTTTTGAAGTGAAGGAGAATGGTTACCTAGAGCCCGTTAAGGATGGAAGCGGAGTTGAGGTAATCGTTGCCGAAGGTTCTGAAAGACTACAATTGTTGGAGCCTTTTGAGCCTATCACTGCAAAAGACCTTCAAGGTATGAAGCTGCTGATCAAGGCCTTTGGAAAATGTACCACGGACCACATTTCCATGGCGGGACCATGGTTGCGCTTTAGAGGGCATTTGGACAATATTGCCAACAATACCTTAATTGGAGCAGTCAATGCCTTCAACCAAAAAACTAACTTTGTCAAGAACCAATTGACAGGGGAGTACGGTGGAGTTCCAGATACCCAGCGCGAGTACAAAAAGAAAGGTATCAAGACCATTGTTGTGGGAGACCATAACTACGGTGAAGGATCTTCCCGTGAGCATGCGGCTATGCAACCGAGACATTTGGGCGTAGCTGTGGTTTTGGTGAAATCGTTTGCAAGGATTCATGAGACCAACTTGAAGAAACAAGGAATGTTGGCCTTGACCTTTGTCAATGAGAACGATTATGATCTGATCCAAGAAGACGATACCTTCAATTTTGTGGATGTTGCAGAGTTTGCACCGGACAAGCCACTCACCATTGAGGTAGTGCATGCCGATGGTAGCAAAGACACTATTATGGCAAACCATTCTTACAACGATGCACAGATCAAATGGTTCAATGAAGGTTCGGCCTTGAACTTGATCAAAAAACAAAATGCTTAATTGTATCTAAAATAATCTGTTGAAACTCCTGATATCGACTATTGATGTCAGGAGTTTTTATTTTTTGAGAAAAACCATTCCATGAAAATCAGTAAGAAGACCGTCCTCAATATCATTTTGATTCTCTTTGTCCTGTCATTTTTTGTGACTCCCATTGGATATTATGGGAAAATCTGGTTGAACAGGCTCTTCTCGTTTTCCCCAGCGGTCATTGAGGAAACGGAGCGTCAACAGATTACGGATTACGATTGGCGATTAAAGGATGCTGATTGGAACTTCTTCAATTTTGAAAAATCCAAGGGAAATGTGGTCTTCATCAATTTTTGGGCCTCTTGGCGACTGCCTTCCGAAGCGGAGCTTGCAAGTATTCAGGAATTGTACGACAAATACAAAGGGCAAATGGATTTTTATATCATTACCAATGAAGAGCAAGAACCCGTTGAAGCTTTTATGGAGGAGCATGGATTTTCCTTCCCTATCACCTATTTGATCATAGGAGAGAAGATGCCGGTGGATGCCAGTAAGGTGCCATCATCCTATCTGCTCGATAAGGAGGGCCATATCGTAATCCATGAAGAAGGCATTTCGGATTGGAGCTCGAAAAAGGTGTACCAGTTATTGGATGAATTGATTGCAGAATGAAAATTACAAAGGAACAGGTCGGCAATGTTATTTGGATTGTAGCGATATTGCTCATTCTTTTTACCCCAGTAGGATTTCATGTGCGCGTGTGGGCCAACAAAGCCATGGCAGCGATTGTCAGTCCAAGCACGGTAGAAGAATCAAAGCGTTCAGTTTTGGAGGATTATACTTGGAACTGGGTCGATTTGGAAGGCAAACCAGCCAATCTTCAATCCAAAAAGGGCAAAGTGATCGTGATCAACGTTTGGGCCACTTGGTGTCCACCCTGTGTGGCTGAGCTTCCCGGTTTTGCGACACTATATGCAGACTATAAGGACAAGGTCGAATTTGCCTTTGTAGCCAATGACGACCAAGAAAAAGTGCTGACTTTTTTGGAGAAAAAGGGTTATGATTTACCTGTCTATTTTCAGGTATCGGCCGCTCCAAAAGCGTTGGAGAGCGGAAGCATCCCTGTTACCTACATCATAGATAAAAAAGGCGATGTGGTGGTGGACAAAACAGGTGCGGCCAACTGGAATTCGGACAAGGTCCGCAATCTTTTGGACCAACTGTTGGCCCAATAACTACTTTTTCTTAAAGTATTTGAAGGGAACCACCAACATCCCAAAACATTCTCCATCTTCTTTCCCTAGATGCTTGTGATGGATTTTGTGCGCCCTGCGAACTCCACGGGCATACCAATTATTGGCATTGCGGAACATTTTAAAGCGTTGGTGAATAAAAATATCATGTACCATAAAATAGGCGATTCCATAGGCCAATATGCCGAAGCCCAACGGCCAACCATACCAGAAAGAAGTGGCGCTGCCCAGATAAAACAGGGACATGCTCACTACGGCATAGAAGATAAAAAAGGCATCGTTACGCTCGAACCAAGAGTCATGGTCCTTTCTGTGATGATCCTTGTGAAGGCTCCATAAGAAGCCGTGCATCACATACTTGTGGGTAAACCATGCCATAAATTCCATAAAGCAAAAAGTTGCCAAAAATATCAATATCCAAAGTGTTACTTTCATTGTACCAATTGTAGTTTATAATTAACGTAAGATTGTGCCAAAAGTCCGAATTTTTGATAATTGGGCACACGTATCCTGGTATTTTTTATTTCTAAAGGTGGAGTGCTCTGCAATTTTTGCAACAGCTTTTTATAATAGCGGTATGCAGTATAAACGCCAAACTTAGCCTGTTCCGGCAATTCAACGATACCTGCATAACCCAAGGCGAAATCTGCTTTAATTTCATTGACAATGCGTCTTTTGGACGCTTCATCGAGTTCCAAAAGGTCAGTGTCGGGAAAATAGGTGCGGTTCAAGTCCTCATAATCCGCTTTCAGGTCCCTGAGGAAATTCACCTTTTGGAACGCTGACCCTAGTGCCATGGCAGACTCTTTCAACCTTTCATATTTTTCCTTGTCCCCATCCACAAATACACAGAGGCACATTAGGCCGACTACATCAGCGGAACCATAGATGTACTCCCGGTATTCATCAAAAGTCTCGTAGTTTTTCTTGGTCAGGTCCATCCGCATACTCTTCATAAATGACTCCACCAAATGATGCGGAATGTCGTATTTATGATAGGTATGCTGAAATGCGTTCAAAATTGGATTTAGGCTGATTTTATCCGCGATGGCCCGCTCCATGTCCTTTTCAAAGGCATCGAACAGTTGTGCTTTATCGTAATCATGAAAAGTATCCACGATTTCATCCGCAAATCGCACAAAACCATAAATATTGTAAATATCGGCCCTGATCGATGGGGCCAGCATTTTGGTGGCCAAGGAAAAGGAAGTGCTGTAAGACTTGGTTACGATCTTACTGCAATCGTACGAGACGTTGTCAAAAATAGTTTTCATCGGTTTTCATCTTTAATGATTAAATCAGCCACCAGTTTACCGGATATCAGGGATGGTGGGACCCCTGGTCCGGGTACGGTCAACTGACCGGTAAAGAACAAGTTTTTTACCTTGCTACTTTTGAGGTTAGGTCTTAAAAAAGCGGTCTGGCGCAACGTGTTGGCCATTCCATAAGCGTTTCCTTTATAGGAATTGTACTGTTCCACAAAATCGTTTACGCAGAAACTTTCCCGAAAAATTACAGAATTTTTTACAGATTGATGGGTTAAATTTTCAAATCGGTCCATCACAATATCAAAATATTGATCCCGTAGTTGAGGGGTGTCTTCCAAGCCCGGAGCGATAGGCACCAAGAAAAAGCCCGTTTCCATGCCTTCCGGCGCCATGGAGGCATCCGTTACCGAGGGGAAATTGGCATAGAACAGCGGATTGCTCGGCCATTGTGGACGGTCATATATTTCTTGTGCATGCTGCTCAAAATCGGTGTCAAAGAACAGGTTGTGGTGCTCGATATTGTTCAATTTCTTATCAAAGCCGATGTAAAACAATAGGGAGGAAGGGGCGTAGGTCTTTTTGGCCCAGTAGTCCTCCGAATATTGTCGGTATTTTTTGTCCAAGAGGGTCTCGGAATGATGATAATCCGCCCCACTGACCACATAATCGGCCAAGTGATTGTTTCCTTTGCTTCGTATGCCCAGTACTTCTCCTTCTGACACTAGGATGTGGCTGACGGGACTGTTGGTATGTATGGTTACTCCAAGTTCCTCTGCGACACCTTTCATGGCCTTGATGATTTCATACATTCCGCCTTTGGGATGCCAAGTACCGAGGCCAAAATCGGCAAAATTCATAAAATTATAGAAAGAAGGCGTCTTACTGGGTTTGGCTCCCAAAAACAGCACAGGAAATTCCAAGGTGGACACCAATTTGGGATTTTTGAACCTTTTTCTGACCTGTTGACTTATGGTCTTGAAAAATTGGTCCACTTTGAGCACGGTTTCCTTGGTTACGAGCTCCAAAGGGGAAAGGCCAGGACGCAAAACCACTTTGTTTATGGCGATGTCATAATTTTCCTGAGCCTCACCGATAAACTGTTTCAAATGCTTGCTACTACCGGATTCGATGCGCTCAAACTCCTCACAGATGCTTTCCATGCAGTCACCTATGGTAATCACATCATCCTCGAAAAATATTTTGTAAGCGGGGTTCAATTTGTCCAAATGGTAGTAGTCCGAGGTCTTTTTGCCAAAATCGGCAAAGAACTTTTCAAAAATATCGGGCATCCAATACCAACTTGGGCCAATATCAAAGGTAAACCCATCCTTTATCAGCTGACGGGCCCTTCCTCCCACGGTGTCGTTCTTTTCGAACATGTCTACCTCATATCCCGCCTTTGCCAAGTAGCAAGAGGCCGAAAGGGAAGAGAAACCGGAACCGATTACAATAACTTTTTTCATTGGATTTTAAATCGAATCTAACAGTTGGTTGATGGATTTGAATATGATTATGGGGTCTTTAACGGAATCGTCGTCAAATTCCTGGATTTGATGACCAAGTACCCACAGTTTGGAACCTGGGGACTTTTTAAGGACTTCGCCAAAGCGCTTAAAATAGGTGTCTATTTCATCCTTGGTCGGCGATACGGTAAAATAGGAAACAAATCTGATGTTCGTGTAATATTTGAGCAAGTCTTCCAAACTTTCAACAGGCATGGTCTGGCCCAGATAAACCGTTTTGTAACCATTCAAGGCCAATTGGTAGTTTACGTATAAGAGCCCCAACTCATGGATTTCATTTTCTGGGAGGAAGAGCACATACACCTCGTCCTTTTTCGTGGGTGCCTCGAACTGCAGCTGCTCGGTATGGATATAGATTTTTTGCTTGATCAAGTTGGAAATAAAATGTTCGTGGGCAGGACTGATGGTATTGGTCTGCCACAAAAGCCCAAGTTCGTTCAACAATGGTAAAAAGACATCGTTAAAGATCTGTGTGAATGTTTTATCTTCCGTAAGCTCATTGTAGGTATTCAGGAAGAGCGCCTGATCAAAATTGAGCATCGCCAACTTAAAGGAGTTCAGCGCATGGCTCTTTTCGCTTTTTTCAGCGATGATTTCATTGACCAAAACCGGGATGTTATCTTCTCCCAATTTGGCAATCTTGGAAATCTTGTAACCGTTGTTGTAGAGCAATGTGACGTTCAGCAGTTTTTGCAGACTCTCCAGACTGTAGGTACGAATGTTGGTGTCCGTTCGTTCTGGGCTGAACAAGTTGTATCTCTTTTCCCAAATCCGAATGGTATGCGCCTTGATTCCCGAAAGGTTCTCCATATCCCGAATACTGAAGGAAGTTTTTACGTTGTTCATCATTTTCATTTAAACGTTAAACAAATTTACGATTAAATAGATGCCGTCCTAGTTTTTTATCATAAAATTTGGATACCGCTGTATAAAAATCAGGGTTTTGGGGAAAGGATTGCGGATTTTTCAGGGAGTGTTGAACAAAAAAACCGCAATGGCTTGCGGTTTTCTCTTGTGCCCACGACTGGAGTCGAACCAGCACGTTCTTACGAACACTACCCCCTCAAGGTAGCGTGTCTACCAATTCCACCACGTGGGCCTTCGTGATTTTTGGTGTGCAAATATAATTTTTTTGTGCAAAAGGAAGGTCTTGAAATCGGAATTTATGAAGTGGGAAAGTCCTTTTCTTTTCTTCGGGTACATTAAGGCCAAACTTCCCCAAACTCACTTAAAATGATGTGAAACCTGCATAGTAGGGTAGATAAAATCCCGTAATTTTGTGTCAAATTTTTATTTTCCAAAAAGATTATGGACAAGGATTTAGGTCGTTTGCTTTACAACTACTTACTGGAACAGGGCATGGCCGATGGTTTGGCGGCATACATCAATCTTTTTGTGCTGGTATTGGTGGTCTTGGTGCTGGTATTTTTCTTGGATATCCTCCTTTGGAAGATTTTGCGGGCTGTTTCCGTGCGCCTGGCCCGAAAATCCAAGAACAATTTTGATAATTTTTTAGTGGCACACCGGGTACCACGGTATGTAGCCCATGTGATTCCCTTATTCATTTTGTTGAGGTTTGTACCAGTAGCTTTTGAAGATTTTGATTATGCAGAGGTGATTGCCCTTAAGACCATCAAGATTTTGTTTGTCTTTTTGACCCTCGTCATTTTTCGCAAATTCTTCAAAAGTGTCAACAGTTATCTAAAAACCCTTACCCAATTTAAGGACAAGCCGATTGATAGCTATGTACAGGTTTTCATGATTTTCGCCTGGATCATTGGGATTCTGACCATTTTCGCCATAGTGACGGACACCACGGTCTGGAAATTTTTCACTGCCTTGGGTGCGGCCTCCGCTGTGGTATTGTTGATTTTTAAGGATTCCATTTTAGGATTGGTAGCCAGCATACAGGTCACCATAAACGACATGGTCCGGATAGGGGATTGGATCACTTTTGAAAAATATGGGGCGGACGGGGACGTTGTGGAAATTAGTTTGGCGACCGTGAAAGTTCGGAACTTTGATATGACCATCACCACAATCCCGACCTATGCATTGATTTCCGATTCCTTCAAAAACTGGAGGGGCATGCAGGTATCTGGAGGAAGAAGGATCAAGCGCTCGTTGATCATTCGGCAGAAAAGTATCCGCTTTCTCACGGAAGAAGAAGTGGAGCGTTTGAAAAAAATTCAATTGATCGAAGCATATATCACCACTAGGAGCGAGCAGATCAGGTCGCACAATCAGGATAACCAGATAAATAAAGAGTTATTGGTCAATGGTAGGAACCTTACCAATTTTGGGGTGTTCCGAAAGTATGTGACCAATTATCTGGAGGGTCATTCTGCCATCAATAAAAAAATGACCCTAATGGTACGCCAATTGCAACCCACACCGCAGGGGATTCCCCTAGAGATTTATGCATTTAGTTCGGATAAGCGATGGGAGAATTATGAGTATGTAATGGCGGATATTTTTGATCATTTGCTGGCAGCATTGCCTTATTTTTCCTTGGAGCTTTTTGAACTTCCCGTGTCGGCAGCATACATCCCCACAACTGACGATTAGCTCAAAGTTTGATTTATGGCATTGCGGCGGCCAAAGCGATTTCCACCATTTGCTGGAATGAAGTTTCCCGGGCTTCGGCCGACAGTTGTTCTCCGGTAATCAAGGAATCGGAAATGGTTAATATGGTCAACGCTTTTACGTTATATTTTGCAGCAATGGTATAAATGCCCGCAGCTTCCATTTCCACACAAAGAACACCGTACTTTGCCCAATGCTCGTAGGCCTTTGGGTCGTCCTCATAAAATTCATCCGAAGAGAGCACATTGCCTGCCTTTATGGGAATCCCATGTTTTTGGGCATAATTTACCGCTTTGATGAACAGATCAAAGTTGGCGGTAGGGGAGTAGTCCGAATTGATAAATCTCGAATTATTGATGCCCGATGTGGTCGATGCAGCCATGGCCAGTACAACATCATTGAGTTGAATGTCTTTTTGATAGGAACCAGCCGAACCGACCCTGATCACCTTCTTTACGCCGTAGTCCTTGATGAGTTCATGTAGATAGATCATGGCCGAAGGCATGCCCATACCACTGCCCTGAACAGAAATCCGTTGACCATTAAAGGTGCCCGTATAGCCTAGCATTCCCCTAATCTGGTTATAACAAAAGGAGTCTTCGAGAAAGGTTTCGGCAATCCATTTCGCACGCAATGGATCACCGGGCATTAAAACCGTATCTGCTATTTCTCCTTTTTTGGCCTCGATGTGTATGCTCATGATGTGCTATTTGATTAATTCCGGGCCAGAAGATGTGCCTATTCTCGATACGCCAAGGGCTATATATTTCAGGGCTTCTTCCTTGGTTCTTATACCACCGGAGGCTTTGATCTTAAGTTGGTCCGCTACCACGCGCTTCATTAATTGCACATCGGCCAAAGTGGCTCCCCCGTTGCCAAAGCCCGTGGAGGTCTTCACAAAATCGGCTTTTGCATCAACGGCCAGTAGGCAAGCCCGCTCTTTTTCGGCTTCGGTAAGGTAGCAGGTTTCAATGATCACCTTTAAAATTTTGGGTCCAATGGCTTTTTTGATGGCCTTGATTTCATCGCGGACGGCATCAAAGCGTTCCGACTTTATCCATCCAACATTAATGACCATATCAATTTCATCCGCACCGTTCTCAATACAATCCATGGCTTCGCACACTTTGGCCTTGGTGGACATGGCGCCTAGTGGAAAACCGATTACCGCGGCCACTTTTACAGGAGTTCCTTTAAGCGTTTCGTGAGCCGTGGCCACATGGCACCCATTTACGCAAACAGCATAAAAGTCGTTTACAATGGCTTCCTTGCAGAGCGCAACGATATCCTGACGGCTTGCGGTAGGTTTTAGATTGGTGTGGTCAATGTATTTTTCTAGGCCCATCAATGATTGAACAGTTGTTTGAGCTTAAAGATAGCCAACATCTCCGATCTATTCTTTCCAGCAAATGATTTGGCTATGGCTTCGGAGGTTTCCACAATCAATTTTTTGATGGGTTCTGAAAATTTCTCGGGATGCTCTTTGTAAAATTCCTTGAATTCATCAAAATACGCTTCACCTTCCTTTTCTTCCCCATCCAACCAATCAAAAACAATTTCTATTTGATAAGCGGCATCGGTATGGAACTCATCTTCAATCTCATCCACATCCAACCAGTATTGGCGGACATAGTTTCGCAACCTTTTAATCTCGATGGGCCTTACGGTATGGTCGGCCATGGCTACGAAATAGAACAGTTTGCCTAGACTTTGATAGAATTCGTTCCCTATTTTTTCTGAGTTGTACATGATTCTTGTTTTTAAACTCGTTTAAAATTAGGGCTAAAACCAGCGTATTTTTATGACATTGCTCACGTATTCCACATCGGGAAGCATATCATGCCGCGCTATGTTTGGATAGTTATTGGGTTGCCCTTTCCAGTCGATCATTGATGGACACTCCAAGTCCTATGTGGGGCACCCGCTCGGCGATGATCATATCGAGTTTCATGCTATCCAATCGGTGCAATGCGCCATAAAGGTTGGCTGTGGCTTCCGCTAGATCACCGGATGGAGATAATATTTCGATATGACGATAATTGGGGTCTTCGGACTTTCCTGTGAAGCGCAGCAATCCTACTTTTTTTCCTTCCGCCATGTACGCCATCTCTTTGGCGTTGTCGGTCAAATAGGTTTTGGTGGTAGGGGCGTAGTGCTTTTTTAACATGCCAGGGGCGTTCGGCGCTGCTTTAGCCTTATTTTGAACACGGACTTCACCAATGGCGTCTTCTATGGTTTCCTTGGAAATGGAACCCAATCGATACAGGATGGGTTCTTCGCCCTCAAAACCAATAATAGTGGATTCGATACCCTTTTTGCAAGCTCCGCCATCCAAAACAGCCAGTGTATTTTGGAAGTATCCAAGTACATGCTCGGCACTGGTGGGGCTAATCCTATTAAAGGGATTGGCACTTGGAGCAGCGATGGGGAAAGGTAGCTTTTCCAACAGGGCCAATGTTACCGGATGATCGGGAATTCGGATGGCAACGGTGTCCTTACCTGCCGTTACCAAATCGGGTACGTTGTTTCCCTTTTTAAGCACAAGGGTCAAAGGGCCTGGCCAGAATTGTTCGGCAAGCAATTTCGCTTTCGGCGGAAATTCCGCTACAATTTCATGGACCTGTTCCATCTTATGGAGATGCACGATCAGTGGATTGTTGAGCGGTCTTTTCTTCAGTTCAAAAATCTTGGCAATGGCTTCTTCGCTGTAAATGTTTCCGGCCAATCCGTAAACGGTTTCGGTGGGGATGGCCAAAACATCGTTTTTTTTCAAAATGGCTACCGCCTTTTCCAATTCATCTGGACCTAATACCATGACAATTTTTATTTTATCAGACTTTTTACTTTAAAAAAGTTGCGCAAAGTACGGTATTTTTTGGATGGAAAAAGCGCACCGACCACAAGGATCGATACGCTCGCTCAAAACACATCCAAAATGGTTGTACTATTCTCCTTGACCTAGCGAAAACCCTCGTTTGCCATCAAACTCATATAGGTTTTCTGTTTTGATCACATCAAAACCTAGATGGTGCAATTTGGACAACAGGGCCACAATGTGTTCGTAGGTGATGGGCGCATATGAAAGTTCGGGGCCGCTAATTTGCGCACCCATCCCCACAAACCTGCATCGCCAATGGTCAGTGCAGTATGTTTCTTTGATCCCTTCGGGATATACTTTTACTCCACGGTTGGTGATCATTTTCAGCTTGAGTTGGTAGACCTCTAGTTTCGCGAGGGCGTCACCGAGTTCGTTGGGATCCATACCTTGCCAATCCAAGAAGACATCCACGCCTACCAGTTCCTTGGTCTCGTTTTTACGGACATATGCTGGTAGTTGTATGGTTCCCTTTCCTTGAACCATCAAGCTTTTGGGTAGCGTGCTCGGGGTTTGACCCAAATTAGCGATGACCTTATCGGCAAATTCCTGAGTGCCCACTTTTGCGGTGCTGACACCCTCCTGATAAATGTCGGCCGTATGGAAGCCTTGCTCCAAGGTAGTCAACCAAGCATTTTTCACCTTATCCGCCACTTCAGCTTGTCCAATATGGGCCAGCATGGAGATGGCTGCGTTGATTAGACCGGATGGGTTGGCCACATTTTTCCCGGCAATGTCGGGTGCAGATCCATGTATGGCTTCGAACATGGCAACTTCGGTACCAATGTTGGCGGAACCGCACATGCCCACCGAACCGCCTACTTCCGCGGCGATATCGGAAATTATGTCACCATAAAGGTTGGCCGTGACCACAACATCATAATCCTCTGGACTTGCGGCCAAACGGGCAGAACCTATATCGATTATCTGTGTTTCGTTTTTGATTTCGGGGTATTCCAGTGCGATTTCATCGAAAACCTGATGGAACAGTCCGTCCGTCAATTTCATGATATTGTCCTTCACCATACAGGTGACCTTTTTTCTTCCGAACGCTTTGGCATATTCAAAAGCATATCGAATAATACGCTCGCAACCTGGCCTAGTGATAAGTTTTAGGCATTGGTAGACCTCTTGTGTCTGGCGGTGTTCGATGCCAGCGTAAAGATCTTCCTCGTTTTCGCGGATGATGACCACATCCATCTTGGGAAAGTTGGTGGGTACGTAGGGGGAAAGGGCGGATACTGGTCGTACATTGGCAAAAAGGCCAAGGGATTTTCGCAGGGTAACGTTCAAGCTTTTGTAGCCTTTTCCCTGAGGTGTGGTTATGGGAGCCTTGAAAATAATTTTGTTGCTTCGGATGGCTTCCCATGCCTTGCTGTCGATTCCGGAGGTATTGCCGGATAGGTAGACTTTTTCACCCAAATCGATGTATTCAGGTTCAATCGGGGCTCCTGCAGCTTCCAAAATGCGCAGGGTAGCTTTCATGATTTCGGGACCGATTCCGTCACCGTTGGCAACGGCAATCTTTACAGGGGTATTGAGTTGTTTTTTTGTTTTTTGTTCAGTTAATGCTTTTGTACCCATTTCGGTTATGTTTATGTTACAGTGCAAATATGCGGGTAAAAAACCATAAATTTTTATTTAAATAAATTACCTAAACCATAAACATATTTTATGTAAATGGGTTAAAAAGCGGCAGAGTCAAGGTTAGAGAGGTTAGATGCAAGGATTCGATTTTGATTAAAAGGACCTTCAAAACGTAGTTTTGGTGATGGGATTCGTAAAAAAAGGATACCAGTTACTCAGTCTTCCTGTGATAAAAATTGGTGCATCCCTTTTGGGGACAGATACTCAAAGAACCTATCGAGTACTTTGAACTCGGTATCCAATAGAACGAGGGCAGGCACGGAAAAGGGGGCATTTTCCCGTGAAGCCAATAATTGGGGTATTTGATGAATGGGGCTTCTTTTTTTGCCCAGTTCACTATTGATAAAATGTTGTCCACCAAAAACAATGGTGTCTGTGGTTTCAACATCCATTTTTACAGCATAATAGTCATTGCGAAGCAAGGAGGTAACTTTGGCGTCCTTAAATGCAGCTCTCTCCATTTTTTTGCAGTAGGCGCACCAATCTGCATTACAAAAGATCAGGACTTTTTTGGGTTGTACCGTAAGGGAATCTTCCAGTTGTTCAAAACTAAGCCACTCCACTTCTTGTTTCTGCCCGAAAAGGGGAGAAGCGATCATAAAAATCAAACAAATGCTAGAAAAGAGTATACGTAACATTGTCAAAGTTTACAGTAATCTTGGTCTTAATGTAACTTACCAAATTTTAGCCCAAAAAAGATGGCGCGCGGAGCGTCCGGGCCGTAAACGTAATCAGAGTCACGGCCAGGACCAATATCAAAATCATCCTGAAAACTATTAAAGATATTGGTCACACCACCCGATAGGGTTATCATAAAGGACTCGTTGAAATCAAAATGGGTTTCCAGTTTAATGTTCATATCAAAAAACGAACCTGAATCGTTGAGTTCCAAAAAGCCGTTATCGCTAATGACCCTTGGGACGGTCATGTTACCCGTATAGGTACCTGTGACGTCCACGTTAAACTTTTCGCTGGGAATCCAAGTGGTGTTCAAATACCCATAAAAGTCGGGTACTCTAACAAATTCATCGATAACAATGTCACTTTCCCCCGGGGTACCATCGCTCTCGAAAAGGATTTGAGGTTGGTTCCACTCGGTTTTTTGTAAGGTTCCGCCCAATTGAAAACGCCATTCCGGGTCAGGCGAAAGACCCAGTTCAAAGTTGGAGCCATAGACTCGGGCGCCTTCACCATTTCGTACCTCTTCCAATATGGAACCGTTGGACAGCGCCGCTCCCGTGCTGACCAGTGTAAACGGATCCTCCAAAAGGGTATAGAATCCCTCCACCAATACATCCAGTTGTAGCAGGTCTTTGGTTTTGGAATAGTTTACGGAACCGGTAAAGGCATTTGAAAATTCGGTATCCAAATCATCGGACAACAATACGAACTGCGGTTCGCCACCTACGCTTGAGATGTGCAGATCTTCGTTAAAGGTTTGTGGGGCCCTGAATCCTCGCGCATATCCGGCCCGAAGACGCCATGCTTCTGTAAGTTTATAGGATAGCGTTAACCTAGGGGAAAGGGCCGTTTGGTTGAGGTCCAAATCCCTCTCGAGACCTCCTACCGAATAATTCCCGAAAACATTCACGTTGTCCAATCTGGTTCCGAGCAAGGCAGAAAATTGGTCGGAAGGTTTCCATTCGTATTGTGCATATCCGCCCAAGGTATTCACATTTTGGTCAACGAGCCGATCATAGCCGGGAATTTGATCTTCCGTGGCGCTATAATTGTATTCGGCTCCCATTGTCAAAACGTCTTTATTATTGAATGTTTTGGTAATCTGCACCCCGTTTACCCACGCCAAGTCTTTGGTGGTGCCAAAGGCATTATTGGCCAATAGGCTGTCCTGCCGGGTTCTGGCACCGCCCAGTCCCCCGTAGTAGCTATCACGATTTGTATAGGAGACAGAAGAATACACTTGAGTCTTTTGGGTGCCATCCTTGCTATCAATTTCATAATCGGCGCCACCGATAAAGGTATCGTGGTCCAATTCCTCGGTAATGTCGGTGAATTGTGGAGCCAGTTCCAGTCTGTCACCACCTCTGCGGTATTCTCTTATGGCATTTAAATTCAATGAGATACGGCTTCTATCGGTAGGCCTAAAAAATGCTTTTGCACCTACAGTGGTATTACGAAGTTCCACCAGCTCGGTAAAACCATCATCGTTCGCATCATAGGCTTCCCGGTTTCGGTAGGCCCCAAAGAAGGTGACGCCACTGGAGAGGTCATCGGCGACAATGGAACTGTTGAAGTTGACCACCCGGTCCCATGCTTCGCCCCCTACAATGGCCATATTGCTTCCAATCTCCCATGTATTCAAGATAGGATCTTTGGTAATAATGTTTACCGTTCCCGCGATGGCATTGGAGCCGTAGAGTGCCGAACCTCCGCTGCGAACCACCTCCACACGTTCTATGATGTTGGTTGGAATTTGCTCCAATCCATAAACACCCAACAAGGAGGTGAAAATGGGTCTGCTGTTGAGCAATATTTGGGTATAGGCACCATCCAATCCATTTAAGCGGACTTGGGTAAACCCACAGTTTTGGCAGTTGGTTTCCACGCGGACACCGGGGGTAAAGTTTAAGCCTTCGGCTACTGAAATGGATTGTGTAGCCGTCAATAATCTTGGTTTTAGGGATGACACGACCACGGGTGCACTCCGACGTTCCACCCTGTTTCGAGTGGCACTGATGACTACTTCGTCTAGGCCAAGCGCATCTTCAATCAATTCAAAGTTCAAGGTTGCATTTTGATTTGCTGTGATGGTGATATTTTTCGAGTTGGTCCGGAAGCCTTGGGAAGCTACTTCCAGAATATGCTTACCAATTGGGATTTCAAGTTGATATTGACCATCGATGTTGGTATTGACACCGAGATTTCCATTCTTCAAATAGACTGCTGCGTAGGGGACAGGGTTTCCGTTGGATGTTACCCTACCAGAAACTGTGACAGCATTGTCTTGGGCCCAAATCAGGGATAATGGGATGGTTAAAAAGAAGAATATGAGATACTTCAATCGAATCATTTTTGTGGGGTTAAAATTAAATTTAGACAAAGCTAAAAAAATATTTATAAGTATAAAAATTACCCAATGAAAGTTGGAAACAATTTCATAAATGATATGAGCGGGTTGTGGTGTTCGTTGGGATGGTAGTAAAGAGAATGGTAGCGCCTTAAAGGGGCATTGGATAGTGAATATGGAGTAGGATTGATGGGATGTTAAGCGTAGCACCCTAACAAAAGAAGAGATACTACGATTTATTGCTGGGATATGTCCACCCCTTGAAACTTCAGGTAGCCCAACTTCGTTTTATAACGAGGACAATTGAAACCTTTAATTGTTTTTGATTTTTTGTGAAGTCCCAAACAAGAAGTAAAGTAGCGCTCCGAGGAAATTCATCAATAGAATCACTAAAACCCAGATTAGTTTGTTGTTCTTGGTATATTCATTTCGGATGACATCTATCAAAGCGATAATTGGAAGTACCAATCCACATACGATTAAAATGATTTGCCAAGCTCCGATTATTCCAAGTTGTTGCATAGTCCGTATATTAATGCTGAGGTGTTATTGTCCTGATTCCTTATTTAACCGTTGCCTTCCACCCTAGGTTGGCTTATAAGCAAGTAAATCAATGTTCTTTTCCGTATCAAAAATACGGACTAGGAAAAAGAATACAACCGATAGATTGTTAAAATAAAAAAGTCTGTAAAATATAGTTTACAGACTTTATGAATTTTTTTGAAATAAAAAAAGTGACCTGACTGGGGCTCGAACCCAGGACCCTCTCCTTAAAAGGGAGATGCTCTACCAACTGAGCTATCAGGTCTTTCAGTAAGTGCCTAGCTGTTTGGCTAAGCGGGTGCAAATATAACATCAATAATCTATTTTCCAAGGTGAATTCTGGATAAATTTGTGTTTTTTTGAAATCGGATAATATTCTTCGATATGAAAATAGTTTTACTGGGATATATGGCAAGTGGAAAGTCGACCGTTGGACGATTGTTGGCCAGGCAATTAGGGACATCGTTTGTCGATTTGGATGATTATATCGAACAGCAGCAAAAAAAATCCATAAAAGATATTTTTTCTGAAAAAGGCGAGATTTTCTTTCGCAAATTGGAGCATCAAATGCTAAAAGAGGTTTTGGATTCACATACAGCAGTGGTGCTTTCCACTGGAGGAGGGACTCCTTGTTATGCCAACAATATGGAGACCATTTTACAACAGTCAGACAATTCCATCTATTTAAACCACAGCATACCGGTTTTAGTGGAACGTATCACCAAAGAGAAGGAATACCGTCCTCTTGTAAAAAATATTCCGGATAATGATTTGCCAGAGTTCGTTGGCAAGCATCTGTTCGAGCGTCGACCCTTTTATATGCAGGCCGAACACCGGGTAGATTGCGACCCTTTGTCCGCAGAGGAAGTGGTAGCTGAAATCAAGAAACTACTCTAGGTACACTGCGTTGTTTTTGGGCTCAAAATCCACTCGGATGTGCTCGTTCAACGAAGTGGACAGCGAAATCCCCTTAAAATCCGCCTTAATCGGGTATTTTTTATGGTTGCGGTTTACCAGTACAGCGGTTTTTAGTCGTTTTATCGGGGTTTTTAGAAAGTGATGGGTGCCATAGATCAAAGTGGTCCCGGAATTCAACACATCATCCACAAGAACAATGGATTTGTTTTTGTAGGCTTCCTCCCCCAAGGAGGTGGTGACACCACTCGTTAGCGGATTCTTTTTGTCCATATCCATTTTGCACATCACAATATGGGCATCCGTTATCTTTTTGAGGACAGCAACGATCTTTTTGGCAAAACTTTCCCCACCGCCCGTAATTCCGGCCACAATAATTTCCTCCTCATCCACATTGGACTCGTAGATTTGGTAGGCGATACGTTTGGTAATATGCTGAATTTGGTCGTGGGTAAGAATACGGTTCATCATAGTTGTGGATACTTGTTTCAAAGATAGGAAAACGGTTTATTCCGATTCATCCAAAAAATCATCCAAATCCCTTCGGTCCTTTTTGGTAGGTCTGCCAAGTCCTTTTTTGCGATAGTGCTTTTTGGCAAACTGCAGTAACTCATTGTGCTCAAAGGCATCTTTGGGCGTGGTGTCCTTGCGGTAGATATCCACCAATTTGGCCCCAACGCGGCTTTCAGGCAGGTCCAGTACGGTCAGCTGATAGTCGATTTGGTTTTTTCTGACCACGATCTTGTCCATAGGGTATACCTCCCGCGATGGTTTTACGGAATCACCATTCACTTTCACCTGACCTTTCTTTACGGCGGTGGAGGCAATGTTTCTTGTTTTAAAGTATCTGGTGCACCAAAGGTACTTGTCTATTCGCATGGTCTTCGCAAATCTTTGTTAAGGGGCGAAACAAAAATAATGGAAAATTGTATCTTGCGCGCCTAATTACAGACTTGATGAGGTACGGAATTTTAGTATTTATTGGTTTTGCGGTAACACTGCTGTCCTGCAACAATGACGACGACGGAGGAATCGAACAAGTGCCGCCCAGATTATTGAGCGAGGTATCACCAGAGGACGACGAGATCATACAAGAGTTCATGAGAACCCATTTTTACAACTATGAGGATTTTGAAACACCTCCAGAAGGGTTCAACTACAGGATTGTAATCGACACCATTGCAGGAGCCAATGCCGATAAGAGACCTTTGATAGAGGAAGACTACAAAACCTTCACCGTAAACGTATCTTCAAGCTTTTTGGGATTGGACACCGGGGAGGAAGATATCCCGCATACGCTCTATTATATTGAAGCAAGACCCGGAGGAGGAGCGAATCCTACTTTTGCCGATTCCACCTTGGTTCGCTATCAGGGAACTTTGTTGGATGGAACCACTTTTGATGAAAACCAAGATTTTTTGTGGCAAGAACTGCCCTTTACGGTACGGGGTTATGCCAACGGGATTGCACAAATGAAATCAGGAACACCCGATCAGATTGTCGATAATCCTGATGGTACCTACGGTATTTCCAATAGTAGTGTAGGAATTATTATAATGCCCTCCGGTTTGGCCTATTTCAATAACCCACCATCTTCTTTGATTCCAAGATATGCCCCCCTTATCTTTAAAGTGGAGCTTGGACTTTTTATCGAGGATACGGATAACGATAATGATGGTGTTCCCTCCATTGAGGAAGATTTGAACGGTAATGGATATTTGTTCGACGACAACACCGATTTTGAGCAAGAAGCATTGGGCGGTCGTTTGGCGAATTTTAGGGATGCAGATGATGATGCCGATGGGGTATCTACACGAACAGAGATCACGGACGATAATGGGGAGATTCTTATCCCTTATCCCGATTCCGATGGGGATGGGATTCCGGATTACTTGGATCGTGATTCCAACTAGTCAGAACGAAAATATAGTACATAAAAAAATCCCCGTTGCTTTCAACGGGGATTTTTTTTAGATCAACATGTACTATTACAATTTCAATAGTGCTGAGAAAATGATCTGTGATGGTCTCGTATCCACTCTACCAGAAACGTCGGTAATATTGTTTCCAATAAAACGGGCTTCGTTTTCAGAGAATCCTCTTTCATATCGAACGTCAAGGCCCAATCTTCCGATGTTGACTCCAACACCTACGTTTAGGCCCACGGTAAAGTCGTTTTCCACGTCTTCTACCTGCAAATCGCCCAAATCGTTGTTCAAGGTATATTGAAAAGCAGGTCCAGCAAAAATGTGTAGGGGGCCAATCAATTTATAGCCCAACAAAACAGGCAGGTCCAATTTGGACACATCGTAATCTTGGGAGTTTCCGTCCACGTCATACGAACTTTTTGTTTTCGAGTACACCAATTCGGGTCTGAGGTAAATCTTTGGAAAATCCAATTTTCCCCAAAAACCAAAATGATATCCCGTTTTGCCTTCGGCGCCCTCAATAATATCCTGACCGCCATCGCCGACAGAACCAATCAAATCCCCATTTTTGTTGTAGGAAAGTCCAGCCTTGATTCCAAAACCAGAGCCGCTTTGTGCCATTACAGCAGCGCCCATAAGTGCAAATGCTACTACTAGAAACGTTTTTTTCATAAGTGTGTTCATTTTAGAAGTTGAATATCCCCAAAAGGGATAGTTGAAACTACTTACGTTTCAACACCTTTAAAACGGCCGATTCTATGGCTTTATTGTTCAATCCATACTTCTCCATCAGCTGTTCGGGCGTTCCACTCTCCCCAAAAGTATCCTGTGTTGCCACAAACTCTTGAGGGGTAGGATGGTGCGTAGCCAGCACTCGTGCCACACTTTCTCCGAGTCCACCCAAATAATTGTGTTCTTCGGCAGTCACCACACAACCTGTTTTTTTAACGGAATCCAAAATAGCCTTATCGTCCAACGGTTTTATAGTGTGTATGTTGATGACCTCTGCGGAGATGCCTTGGTTTTCCAAACTTTCTGCCGCAAGCAAAGCTTCCCAAACCAGATGACCTGTAGCAATAATGGTCACATCGGTACCTTCATTGAGCATAAGGGCCTTCCCGATTTCAAATTTTTGGTCCACTGGGGTAAAATTGGCCACTTTGGGTCGTCCAAATCTAAGATAGACCGGTCCATGGTGCTCAGCAATCGCAATGGTAGCTGCCTTGGTTTGGTTGTAATCACATGGATTGATAACGGTCATCCCGGGCAACATTTTCATCAAACCGATATCCTCTAAAATCTGGTGGGTCGCGCCATCCTCGCCCAAGGTCAAACCAGAGTGGGATGCACATATTTTCACGTTCTTATCGGAATAGGCGATGGATTGACGGATTTGATCGTAGACACGGCCTGTGGCAAAGTTGGCAAATGTGGATGCAAAGGGTATTTTGCCTCCAATGGTCAAGCCAGCCGCAATACCCATCATATTCGCCTCGGCGATGCCCACTTGAAAGAAGCGCTCGGGATTTTCTTCGATAAACGTTTCTATTTTTAGGGAACCTACCAAATCGGCGCAAAGCGCTACCACGTTTGGATTGGTTCTCCCCAATTCTGTCATTCCCGCGCCATAACCGCTACGGGTATCTTGTTTTCCTTGATCTGTATATTTTGTCATTCTATCTTTTTCTATGATTAGTAATCGCCTAGGGTCTCTGGGTTTTGCTCCAATGCTGTGGCCAGTTGTTCATCGTTTGGCGCTTTACCGTGCCAAGCATGTGTGCCCATCATAAAGTCTACTCCATTGCCCATTTCGGTGGTCATCACAATACAAACCGGCTTTCCTTTTCCTGTTCTGCTTTTGGCTTCCTTTAGGCCTGCAATAACTTGTTCCAAATCGTTTCCGTTTTCTATTTCGAGTACATCCCAACCAAAAACCCGGAACTTTTCCGCAACATCACCTAGGGGAAGTACATCCTCCGTACCGCCATCAATTTGTTGGCCGTTTCTGTCCACTGTTGCAATAAGATTGTCCACTTTATTGCCGGCAGCGTACATAATTGCTTCCCAGTTTTGCCCTTCCTGTAATTCACCATCACCATGTAAACTGAATACCAAATGGTCATCTCCATTCAGTTTTTTGGACAGAGCGGCACCAATGGCTACGGACATGCCCTGTCCCAAAGAACCGGATGCTACGCGGACCCCTGGTAAACCTTCGTGCGTGGTGGGATGGCCCTGTAATCTGGAATCGATTAGCCTAAAAGTGTTCAATTCCTCCAATGGGAAATAACCTCTTCGAGCTAAAACACTATAAAAAACGGGCGAAATGTGACCATTGGACAGGAAAAAGACATCTTCCCCGATTCCGTCCATATCAAACCCATCCTTTAACTCCATAATTTCGTTGTAGAGTGCTACAAAAAACTCGGTACAGCCCAAGGATCCTCCCGGGTGCCCCGAATTTACGTTATGGACCATTCGTAAAATGTCCCTTCTTACCTGTACGACCAGGTCTTGTAATTCTTGCGTATTCGGCATGGTGTCTTATATATTTAGATATCAAATGTAATGGCATTATTCGTCTAAAACAAGTTTGGCAATGAAGCCTTTAGGTCACTTGCTTCCAGAAACTTTATTTTTTTGTTAAGGATTGGCCAAACCGAGTTAATTATATTTGCGGTTCTAAAACGAACAATTGGAATTTACCTTAACACAAAAGGACGGAAAAACCAAGGCAAGGGCCGGGGAATTGCTTACGGACAATGGTACCATACAAACCCCGATCTTTATGCCCGTGGGTACGGTTGCCTCGGTAAAAGGGGTGCATCAGCGGGAGCTAAAGGAGGAAATAAATCCGGATATTATTTTAGGAAATACGTATCACCTGTACCTCAGGCCTGGCACTGGGATTCTGGAAGAAGCTGGCGGACTCCATCAATTTATGGGGTGGGACCGTCCTATTTTGACCGATAGCGGGGGGTATCAGGTATATTCACTTTCCGATAACAGAAAAATTAAGGAGGAAGGCGTTAAGTTCAAGTCCCATATTGATGGCTCCCTGCACGTATTTACCCCTGAAAATGTGATGGAAATACAGCGCACCATTGGAGCTGATATTATTATGGCTTTTGATGAGTGTACCCCGTATCCCTGCGATTACCAATATGCGAAGCGTTCCATGCACCTTACCCATAGGTGGCTGGACAGGTGTATCGATCATTTGGAAAAACTTCCATTCAAATACGGCTATTCCCAAAGTTTTTTCCCCATTGTTCAAGGGTCTACCTACAAAGATTTAAGGAAACAATCAGCGGAATATATTGCATCCGTGGAAGCTGAAGGCAATGCCATTGGTGGACTTTCCACGGGAGAGCCTGCCGAGGAGATGTACGAAATGGCCGAGATTGTTTGCGATATATTGCCAGAGGACAAGCCCAGATATTTAATGGGTGTGGGAACACCCATCAATATTTTGGAGAACATTGCCCTTGGTGTGGATATGTTCGATTGTGTAATGCCCACTCGAAATGCACGCAATGGCATGTTGTTCACAGCGCACGGCACCATCAACATCAAAAACAAAAAATGGGAAAACGATTTTTCTCCCATAGACGAAATGGGCATCACCTTTGTGGATACCGAGTATTCGAAAGCTTACTTGCGACATTTATTTGCAGCCAACGAGTATTTGGGCAAGCAGATTGCCACCATCCATAACCTGGGCTTTTATTTGTGGTTGGTGCGTACGGCAAGAGAACGTATTTTAGCCGGAGATTTCTTGGAGTGGAAGACCATGATGGTGAACCAAATGGATAAACGACTGTAATGCTTACCATACTCGATAGATACATCCTTAAACGCTACCTCATTACCTTTATGGGGATGCTCCTGTTGTTCGTGCCCATTGGGATCATGGCCAACTTAGCGGAGAAAATTGGGAAAATCATTGACAACGAGGCCCCTTTGGCAGAGGTCATTGTGTTTTACGGCAACTTTACTTTAGTAATCGGAAACTTGTTGTTGCCCATCTTTTTGTTTCTATCGATTATATTTTTTACCTCCAAATTGGCCAGTAATACCGAAATCGTTGCGATTTTGAGCAGCGGCGTCTCCTTTTGGCGGTTTTTGAGACCTTATTTTGTAGGGGCAACCCTAGTGGCCATTCTGATTTTTATGATGGGGATGTTTATTGTGCCACATGCCAGTATTGGTTTCAATGAGTTTGAGTACAAATACTTTAAAAAAGGGAAGCGCGACCGTGTAACGGAAAATATCTTCAACCAATTGAACGAACGGGATTACATTTACGTGAGCAGTTTTGATCCCAACCGTCAGATTGGTTACAATTTCACTTACGAGCACTTCGATTCCATTGGTAAACTGGACTACAAGATTTCCGCTAGCAACATCCGGTGGGTAAAGGATGATAGCCTTTACAGGTTGACGAACTACGAAAAACGCACCTTGCGCAACGAAACTGAATATATCGAGGCCAAAAGGCGATTGGATACCATCTTTTCATTTCAGATTGATGACCTTACCCCAGTGTCCTACGTAGCGGAAACCAAAAACCTTTTTGAGCTCAACGACTTTATAGAAGACCAGCGAAGAAAGGGCGCATCCAATATCAATGCTTACGTGCTGGTGAAGTACAAACGGTGGGCACTTCCCATTGCAGCTTTTATCCTTACCGTAATTGCCGTAGCTGTTTCTTCCATGAAACGAAGGGGCGGTATGGGGCTCAATTTGGCCTTTGGTATCGGGGTGGCCTTTGTCTACATCTTTTTCGACAAGGTTTTTGGGACATTGGCGGAGCAATCGGGTTTTTCACCGCTATTGGCCGTGGTGATACCCAACCTTCTTTTTGGCGTTTTTGCCGTTTACATGCTCATGAAAGCCAAGCGCTAATCTGTCCAAAATAGTGTATATTGTTGACGTTAAAAGACTTGTATATTTCAGGTGAGTATGCCATAATGTTATATATTTGTCCCCATTGTTTTTCGTGAAAATAAAAGACTTCCCATGGAATATCTAGAATTTGAACTCCCCATCAAAGAACTTGAAGAGCAACTTCAAAAATGTATGGTGATAGGGGAAGAAAGTGATGTTGACGTTACCGAGACCTGCTCGCAAATCGAGAAAAAACTCGAAAAGACCCGAAAGGATATTTACCAAAACCTCACGGCCTGGCAAAGGGTTCAGCTTTCAAGGCACCCCAGCAGGCCGTACACCATGGATTACATCAACGCCATTTGCGGGGATACCTTTTTGGAACTTCATGGGGATAGAAATGTAAAGGACGACAAGGCCATGGTTGGCGGATTGGGAAAAATCGGCGACCAGAGCTATATGTTCATTGGGCAGCAAAAAGGATATAACACCAAGACCCGTCAATACCGAAATTTTGGTATGGCGAATCCCGAGGGATATAGGAAAGCATTGCGTTTGATGAAATCTGCGGAGAAGTTCAAGATTCCAGTAGTGTGCTTTGTGGATACTCCCGGTGCCTATCCCGGCATTGAGGCGGAAGAGCGCGGACAAGGTGAGGCCATTGCCAGAAATATCTTGGAAATGACCCGTCTTAAAGTCCCGATCATCGTTATCATTATTGGGGAAGGAGCTTCTGGAGGTGCTTTGGGCATTGGAGTAGGGGACAAGGTGTTGATGTTGGAAAACACATGGTATTCCGTAATCTCCCCAGAATCCTGCTCATCCATTCTTTGGAGAAGCTGGGAATACAAGGAACAGGCTGCAGAAGCCCTCAAATTGACCGCCACCGATATGAAGAAGCAAGGGTTGGTCGATGAAATCGTGAAGGAGCCCCTTGGTGGAGCCCATTCGAACCGACAAAAGACCTTTGAGACCGTTGCGGACAAAATTTCTTCCCATTACGAAGAACTCAAAAAGTTATCACCAAAAGAATTGGTAAAAAACCGTATGGATAAATACGCCAACATGGGTGTTTTCAGCGAATAAATCTTGTTTTTCGGGGACTTATCTTTTTTGTTAGGTAATATCCCCGATTTTTTTTATGTTATCAACAGGTATTTTAAGTTATCAACATTTAAATTGTTGAGTACCTGTGGAAATCACATCCGTCAAAATTAAAGTTAACTAAAGGTTAATTAGCTACTTTCGCATTCATGGAAAAACCTAGCCCCATTGTTGGACATCGCGTGGACAAATCCACCCTTATCAATTTGGAGAAGGGAAAAATACCACCTCAAGCAGTTGATTTAGAGGAGGTTGTGCTGGGCGCGATGATGATTGACAAAAAAGGGGTGGATGAGGTCATCGATATTCTTCATCCAGATGTTTTCTATAAGGATTCCCACAAATATATTTACGAAGCCATCTTTAAATTGTTCGAATCTTCCGAACCGGTTGATTTATTAACCGTTTCGGCGCAATTAAAGAAGGATGGAAAGCTGGAAGCTGTAGGAGGTGATTTTTACTTGATAAAACTCACCCAAAAAGTAGCCTCTTCGGCGCATATTGAGTTTCACGCCAGGATCATACTTCAAAAATACATTCAAAGAAGTCTGATCAAGATTTCTAACGATATCATTGAAGAAGCTTACAGTGATGCCACCGATGTTTTTGACCTTCTGGACAATGCGGAGGCTAAATTGTACGAAGTCACCCAAGGAAACCTCAAACGTTCGGCCGAAACCGCCCAAAATTTGGTGATACAGGCCAAAAAGCGAATTGAGGAAATATCCAACAAAGAGGGGTTGAGTGGAATCCCCTCCGGTTTTGATAAATTGGACAAGTTGACCTCTGGATGGCAACCCAGTGATTTGATTATTGTGGCAGCACGTCCCGGTATGGGTAAAACGGCCTTGACCCTATCCATGGCTAGGAACATTGCGGTGAATTCAGAAATTCCCGTCGCCTTTTTCTCCTTGGAGATGTCATCCGTGCAGTTGATTACCCGTTTGATTTCTTCCGAAACAGGCTTGTCTTCCGAAAAGTTACGGACCGGTAAGCTGGAAAAGCATGAGTGGGAACAGCTCAATGTAAAAGTAAAGACCTTGGAAAAGGCACCTTTGTTCATTGATGACACTCCATCACTTTCCATATTTGACTTGAGGGCCAAGGCCAGACGATTGGCATCCCAACATGGCATCAAGTTAATCATTATCGACTACTTGCAGTTGATGACGGCAGGTGGAAGCCAAAAAGGAGGGAACCGTGAACAGGAAATCTCCACTATCTCCAGAAACTTAAAGGCATTGGCCAAGGAACTCAACGTTCCCGTGATTGCCCTATCCCAGTTATCAAGGGCCGTGGAGACAAGGGGAGGCAGTAAACGACCCATTCTTTCCGATTTGAGGGAATCGGGAGCCATTGAGCAGGACGCGGATATCGTTTCCTTTATTTACAGGCCGGAATATTATAAAATTGACGAGTGGGACGATGAGGAGCGCACCCCGACCCAAGGTCAAGCCGAGTTTATTGTGGCCAAACACCGTAACGGAGGTTTAGAAAATATTAGGTTAAAATTTGTGGGTGCTCTGGGTAAATTTGATAACTTGGATGACTTTGATTCCCCGTTCGAATTCCAATCGAAGATGAATGCGGACGAAGAAAATCCCTTTGCGACGCCAAATTATCCGAGTGCGGATGATGCTTTTGGCAGCGCAATGAACAGTGACGATGACCCAGATGATAATGACGTACCTTTTTAAAATAGCAACCTTTCTGTCACCTCGAGCGAAGTCAAGAGGTCTTTTTTTTATTTTACTCTTACTTTCTTTACAATCTTTTGCCTCGGTCATCCTGGTACCGATGGATGCCGAAGGTCAAAAAAATCATTTAAAAGCTTACGGAATTACCTATTGGGTATTGTCCAAGCAGCAAAAGGTGCAATGGCTGCTCAATTATCGGGGCGGCTCTTTTTTGTTGCCTGATGGTGATGCGATTCGAAAGGAATGCCAAATTCGTGGTGTTTCCTTTGAGGTCTTATCCGATGCGCAGGCCGAGCAAATCTTGGATGAAATCAGCAGTCCATCACAGAATCAGGATGCCGTTATCCTTGAAAAAGCACCAAAGATTGCGGTGTATTCCCCAAAGGGGAACCAACCTTGGGACGATGCCGTAACCATGGTACTGACCTATGCGGAGATTCCCTATACCACCATATACGATACTGAAGTCCTTGGCGATAAATTGGCGCTATACGATTGGTTGCACCTGCACCATGAGGACTTTACAGGCCAGTATGGCCGCTTTTACGGACATTATCGAGCGGCTCCATGGTATATTGAGGATAAGGCCAACGCAGAGGCTTTGGCGCAGAGCTTGGGCTACTCAAAAGTTTCCGAAGAGAAATTGGCCGTTGCCCTCAAGATCAGAAATTATGTGATTGGGGGTGGGTTTATGTTTGCCATGTGCTCCGCAACCGATAGTTTTGATATTGCCCTTGCTGCAGAGGGAGTGGATATCTGTGAGCCCATGTTCGATGGGGACCCCTCGGATGCGAACTATCAAGCCAAATTGGATTTTAGCAAGACATTTGCCTTCACCAACTTTACCTTGGAACGGAACCCCATCCGATATGAGTTTTCCTCCATCGATATGACAAACAAACGTGCCAACGTACCCAGAGAATCGGATTATTTTTCTTTGATGGAGTTTTCCGCTAAATGGGACCCTGTACCTACCATGCTAACGCAAAACCATACGAGTTTGGTAAAAGGGTTTATGGGGCAGACCACTGCCTATACCCGAAACGAAGTGAAGCCCACGGTAATGGTCTTGGGCGAGAACAAAATCAATGGAGAGGCCCGATACATTCATGGTATAAAAGGGAAAGGTTTCTTCACCTTTTATGGCGGACATGATCCAGAGGATTACCAGCATAGGGTAGGGGACCCCAAAACGGAATTGGAATTGCACCCAACTTCACCAGGATACCGATTGATTTTGAACAACGTGTTGTTTCCCGCCGCCCGCAAAAAAAAGCAGAAGACCTAACCCAAGTGCTCTTTAAAGAAGTCAATGGTTCTTTTCCAAGCTAAATCGGCCGAGGCCTCATCAAAACGTGGTGTGGTATTGTTATGAAAGCCGTGGTTGACATCGGGATAAAAATGCACTTCGTAATCTTTGTCGAGTTCCTTTAGTTTTGCTTCGTAATCAGGCCAACCCGCGTTCACCCGCTCATCCAATCCAGCGTAATGGATCAATAGGGGAGCTTGGATTTGTGCTACTTCATCATCTTCGGGCTGACTTCCATAAAAAGGAACGGCAGCGGCCAAATCCGGCACTTTCACGGCCATCATATTGGAAATCCATCCGCCGAAACAAAATCCGACCACACCCACTTTGCCATTACAGTCTTCGTGATTTTTGAGATACTCGTAGGCGGCGATAAAATCCTCCAACATCTCGTTGCGATCTCGTTCCCGTTGCATGGTCCTTCCGTCATCATCATTTCCGGGATAACCTCCAAGCGGAGTAAGCGCATCCGGAGCTAATGAAATAAAACCGGCTTTTGCAGCTCTTCGCCCCACGTCTTCTATATAGGGGTTGAGTCCGCGATTCTCGTGTACCACAACCACACCGCCCATTTTGCCCGAACTATTTTTTGGTTTGGACAATAATCCTTTGATTTCGCCACCGCCCTTTGGAGAGTTATAGGTGATGAACTTGGAATCCAGTTCCGGGTCATTGGGCGATACGGTCAGTGTATTCTTGTAATTGGGCATTACAAAACTCATCAAAGAGGCTAGGGTAATGCCGCCCACTGCGTAAACAGAGAGCTTTTCCATGAATTCCCTACGGTCAATCTGGTTATGGGCATATTTGTCATACAGGTCAAAAACTTCCTGTTTGATGTCGTCTTTTTTTAAGGGTGCCATGCTGCTGCTTTTATAGTTTGTTCTTGAAGGTACAAATTTTCTAAAAGCAAATTGCTCGGAGAGAACTATTTAAGGCGGGGTGATTTCATTATATCAATTTCTCCAGAATACGCTCCACTCCAAAATCGTCATTGCTATGGGTGGTATATTTGGCGGTTTTCAAAACATTGGGGTGCGCATTGGCCATAGCAAAACTATAATCGGAAAGCTCCAACATTTCCAAGTCGTTGTTGTAATCTCCAAAGACCATAAGTTCGTGGGATGCAATCTTGAATTCATCCATCACCTTTTGGAGTGCGTAGCCCTTGTGGGCATTTATGTTGGAAACATCCACCCAGTTGGCCCCGGATACCTTCACTTTCAGGTCACCTTCCAGGTGTTTCACGTGCGGATAAATGTGTTCCTCAGAGTTCTCGAAGTGGTAGATGGCAATTTTAAGGACTTCTTCGTTCACTGTTTTCTGGTCGGCTACAATTTCAAATTCGGAATAGTACTCGCGGAGCATTTCTAGAAACTCATCGGAATCACCACCCACGAAGGCGTTGTTTTGACAGCAAAGCACCGGATGAACATTCTGTAACGGGCGAACGGTATCGAGAATTCGGTGCACTTCGGACAGGTTGATGGGCGTGGTGAGCAAGGTCTCCTCTTGTTTTCTGATCAGGGCTCCGTTTTCAGCAATCACCAAAATCTCGTTCTTGATGGACTCCAATTTATCGACCATGCTGTGGTATTGTCTCCCACTAGCGGCCACAAAAGCGATATTCTTCTTTTTGAGTTCTTGGTAGATTTCAAAAAAACGGGGGCTTACCTCATGTTTGGAATTCAACAAGGTGCCGTCCATATCGGTAACCACCATTTTTATCTGTGATAGGTCCATGCCAACAAATTAAGCTGCAAAGTTATCTGTTATTCGCCGAACTGTGGGGCTGTTTTGGTAAACTTTATATTAAATTGGGGTAGAGAATATGTTAGCATGAATTTTTATCAGAAGGAAATACAATTACCCGCCCATCAAAGGGGCTTTCATTTAATTACGGAACAGGTACTTGATGCAATGCCGGATATCGAGAACATCAATACCGGGTTCTTACAGGTCTTCATCAAGCATACTTCGGCCAGTTTGACGATCAATGAGAATGCCGACCCCACGGTTAGAACGGATTTTGAGAGCCATGTCAACCAAATGGTCCCTGAAAACGCGCCTTATTACGTGCACAATTATGAGGGACCGGACGATATGCCCGCCCATATTAAAGCTTCGCTTATGGGATCGTCGGTCCAAGTACCGATTACCAATGGCAGGTTAAACTTGGGGATTTGGCAAGGTATTTATCTTTGTGAACACCGTGACCGTGCTTCGGGAAGAAGATTGGTATTGACCGCATTCGGCAATTAATCAGCTTGGCGCTTGGTATAATTATTGTGGTTGAATCGACCAAACAAGCCTTAAAAATGAACATAAAGAGGACCCGTTTACTCGCCCTTGCCATACTACTGCCCTGTGTGCTTTTTTCCCAAGAATTTATTCAAGGACGTCTTTTGGATTCTGTATCAAAAGCACCTGTGGTGTTTGCCAATATTCTCTTGGAAGGCTCTTCCAAAGGGGTTATATCCAATGAGGATGGTAGTTTTAGGATTCCGATGGAGTTCAAATCCGAATACGAAGGTCTTCTTATTTCATCTTTGGGGTACGAGTCTGTCTCCGTTGCCATGGATGCATTGTCGGAAGACCGTCTCAATACCATTTATCTTACACCAAGGACCATAGCTTTACAGGAGACCACGGTGGTCGGGTATACCAAAAGGTCTTTGGCCAAACGGATTGTTAGGAAGGCTATACGGGCCATCCCCCGAAATTTTTCAAAGGACCCTTTTAGCCTTGTGGGATATTATAGGGATTATCAACAAGATGAACGAACGTACCTCAATTTGAATGAGTCGATTGTTGAGGTTCGAGACGAAGGTTTTCATAAAAGTGACGCCAAAACCACGAAATACCAGATTTACCGCTTGGTGAAGAACATGGATTTTCCAAGGGACAGTATTTCGAGTATGTCCTACGACTACGAAAATCAGAATAAGGTAATTGCCCAAGGATTTCTGCCTTCTTATAATGGGAATGAGCTGGTTATTCTTAGGGTTCACGATGCCGTACGTAATTATGACATCGATTCCTATTCATTTGTGAACAATCTTCGAAGGGATTTTGTTCACAATCATGATTTTCAAATGGGAAGTGATGTGTACTTGGATGGGGAATGGCTGTATAGTGTGCTGTTTGATACCTATAAAGAGAACGTTAGGGCAAAAGGGAGAATCATCATCTCCAAAACGGATTACTCCATTTACGGGTTAGATTATGCGGCCTATGAATGGAACAAGAAAAAGGAGGGAAGCGAACCATCCAATGAAGATTCCTCCCGGATGATATTCCACATACAATCGGAATATCGGCCGTACCAAGGTAAAATGTTCCTGAATTACCTCTCCTTTAGCAATCGGTTCGTGGTGCGTCTGTCCCCTGCATTCATGCTGAAGAACATAACTATCGATACGAACAATAAGATAACTTGGCTAGAATTTAACAATCCAGTGAACATTTCTTCCACATTGGACAAGGAGCATTATGAAGTATTTTTCAGAAAGAAGAAGTTGGCCTTTGAGCTATTGAAAGGTCATGAAGAGGAAGACAAGGTATTTATAAGACCCATTTTTACTTCGGAAAAGGATGAGACAGCCTATTTTTCAAATGATAGGGAAGCTATTAAGAAGCGTATGGTGTATAAAGTGAAAGGGTTGATGGATGTTTACGGGAATATGCTGGGTCATTCCGAGCAAAAGGAATATCTGCAATACAGGGAATTTTTTACCCAGCGCATACTACAGGGAAATGATGGTGATGAAAATGGGGTTCCCATGGAAAAGGAACGGCCATTGTTTGACCATGTGGTCACAGATGAATCGGTAGAGGCAGTACAGGACTATTGGATGAACACGCCACTTCAGGAAGCAAACGATCCTCCGGAGTAATTTAAGCCGTTGAAGATGATATAAAATAAAAGATCCCGCACAAGGCGGGATCTTTCAATAAGCGGGGTAAGTTTATATTAACTTTTTACTTTACTTTCTCAACGATGGCCTTAAAGGCATCTGGGTGGTTCATGGCCAAATCGGCAAGAACTTTTCTGTTGAGCTCTATTCCATTGGCTTTTACTTTACCCATAAATTGAGAGTAAGACATTCCGTGCATTCTGGCACCGGCGTTGATACGGGTGATCCATAGGGAACGGAACGTACGTTTTTTGTTTCTTCTATCGCGGTATGCATAAAGCATTGCTTTTTCTACCGCATTTTTGGCTACTGTCCAAACGTTTTTACGTCTTCCAAAGTAACCCTTGGCTTGCTTCATCACTTTTTTTCTTCTAGCTCGTGAAGCAACTGAATTTACTGATCTTGGCATAATGTCATTTTTTTGTAGCAGGCGCCTCTTTTTTAAAGGTCTTTTAAGAGCCTGACTCCATGGTTAATAATTAATGTACCGTTGGAACGATTATTTCAAACGTAATTGTTCCTTGATGTTGTCCTCATCCGCTGGGTGAACCAAGGTCGAATGGGTCAACTTTAGCTTACGCTTTTTCGATTTTTTCGTCAGAATGTGACTCTTGAAAGCGTGCTTTCTTTTGATTTTACCAGTTCCGGTAAGCTTAAAACGCTTTTTGGCACTGGATTTTGTTTTCATCTTAGGCATTTTCCTAGTATTTAACTCCGCTTATTGTACCGGACTCGGTCCGATTTATTTTTTACTCGTCTTTGGCGCAATGAACATCGTCATCCGCTTGCCCTCCAATTTGGGCATTTGCTCCACTTTTCCAAGTTCTTCCAAATCTTGGGCCAGCCTGAGCAGTAATATTTCGCCTTGGTCCTTGTAAACGATGGAACGTCCTTTAAAGAAAACATAGGCTTTTAGTTTGGCACCATCTTTCAAGAATTTTTCTGCATGTCTTTTCTTGAACTCGTAATCATGGTCATCCGTTTGTGGCCCAAACCTTATTTCCTTTACGACCACTTTGCTCGCTTTGGCCTTCATGGCCTTGTCGCGTTTCTTCTGTTCGTAAAGAAACTTTTTATAATCCATTACCTTGCAAACAGGCGGTTCGGCATTTGGTGAAATCTCTACCAAATCCAACTCCTGTTCGTTGGCTATTTCCCTTGCCTTGGAAATGGGGTAAACACCCATCTCAACATTGTCGCCGACAAGCCTAACTTCCCGGGCTTTTATTTTCTCATTGATGTTGTGAGGGTTTTTGTTTTCCCTCCTTGGTTGGGGTCTAAATCTTCTTCTAATTGCTATGACGTAAACTTTTTAATTAAACTTAATTTTTTAGAACGACTTTAAGGTACTATTTATTTCAGTAGTTACCAAGTCCGAAAATGCATCAACGCTTAAACCGCCCAAATCTTCACCTCCGTGTCGCCTGACCGAAATGGTGGCAGACTCCTCTTCTTGTTCCCCAACAATGATCATAAAAGGGATTTTTTTGAGCTCTGCCTCGCGGATTTTCTTCCCTACCGTTTCGTTCCTGTTATCAATGAGCGCGCGAATTTCGTGATTTTCTAGCGAATTCAAAACTTTTTGCGCATATTTTTCATGCTTCTCACTGACAGGCAGAACAATAGCCTGTGTCGGAATCAGCCACAACGGGAAGTTTCCTCCCGTATGTTCCAGCAATAGCGCCACAAACCGTTCCATACTTCCAAAGGGGGCACGGTGAATCATTACAGGCCTGTGCAATTCGTTGTCACTTCCTTTATAGGTAAGGTCAAATCGCTTGGGAAGGTTATAATCCACTTGGATGGTGCCCAATTGCCAACTTCTACCAAGCGCATCCTTGATCATAAAGTCCAGCTTGGGGCCGTAAAATGCGGCTTCACCACTTTCCACTACGTAGTTCAACCCTTTTTCCTCGGCCGCATCAATAATGGCCTGCTCGGCTTTTTCCCAATCTTCCTTGGCTCCAATATATTTTTCAGGATTCTCCAGGTCCCTTACGGATACCTGTGCAGTGAAGTTGTCAAACCCAAGGGAATTCAATACATATAAGGTAAGGTCGATTACGTTTTTGAACTCGTCGTTCAATTGCTCCGTAGTACAGAAAATATGCGCATCATCTTGGGTGAACCCACGAACCCGCGTTAGGCCATGCAACTCGCCGCTTTGCTCATACCTGTAAACCGTACCAAATTCGGCGTAGCGTTTGGGAAGATCTTTGTAGCTAAAGGGCTGGCTGTTGTATATTTCACAATGATGTGGACAGTTCATCGGCTTCAATAGGAACTCCTCATCTTCTTTTGGAGTGTGTATCGGCTGAAAGCTGTCTTCCCCGTACTTGGCGTAGTGGCCCGAGGTAACATACAGTTCCTTTTGTCCAATATGGGGAGTGACCACCATTTCGTAACCCGCTTTCTTTTGTGCCTTCTTCAGGAATTGCTCCAATCGCTCACGAAGGGCCGCTCCATTGGGCAACCACAGGGGAAGGCCTTGACCTACCTTTTGCGAAAAGGTGAACAGCTCTAATTCCTTGCCCAATTTTCGATGATCCCTTTTTTTGGCCTCTTCCAATAAGTGCAAGTACTCGGTCAATTCTTTTTGCTTTGGGAACGAAATGCCATATACACGGGTCAGCTGGGTGTTGTTTTCATCACCTCTCCAGTAGGCGCCGGCAACGCTTAATAACTTGATGGCTTTAATGATTCCCGTATTAGGAATGTGTCCCCCACGGCATAGATCGGTAAAAGTGCTGTGGTCGCAAAAGGTAATGGTTCCGTCGTCGAGATTTTCGATGAGTTCTACCTTGTATTCGTTTCCCTGATTCTTATAATAGGAAAGCGCATCCGCTTTGGAAACACTTCTCATTTTATAATCGTGCTTGCCACGGGCAATTTCCAATGCCTTTTTTTCGATTTTCGGAAAGTCCTTTTCGGAAATGGACTGGTCTCCAAAATCAACATCATAATAAAAACCGTTCTCAATAGCCGGTCCTATGGTAAGTTTTATGCCAGGATAAAGCTCTTCCAGTGCCTGTGCCACGACGTGCGAAGTGGAGTGCCAAAACGCCTTTTTTCCCTCATCATCATTCCATGTATATAAGGTCAAGGTCCCGTCTTCGTTCAAAGGGGTTACTGTTTCAACGGTGGTATCGTTGAATTTGGCCGAAATGACGTTTCGGGCCAATCCTTCACTAATACTTTTGGCAACATCCATGGGTGTAGTTCCCATTTCAATTTCTTTTACAGCACCATCGGGCAGTGTGATTTTTATCATGTTGTGTAAACTTCTATATTATGTAATCCAGAGGACAAAGATAATACCTTGTGTAGATGCTACAATAGTTAGTTGTAATACATGCTGATTTTCTTCACCTTTTAGATAGGATAGACTTCATTGGTTTGGATGGAAGAAAAGGCAAGGCAAAGGTGTTTTTGTAAGTTTAAAAAAAGTTGTATTTTTATCTGCTTCGTTTCCAGTGAGTTGATACTTATTGTGGGTAAAAGGCCAAAAAAGCTCTTGTTTGTTGCCGAAATGGTGTTACATTTGCAGCCCGAAAACAACAAAAGGTTTGTTTTTTTTTTGGATAAGTTCAGAGGCAGATTGACGTATTGTTTTGACGAATCGATAGGATTGAAAAAAACACAAAAAAAGCATTGTGTAATCCAAAAAAGCGTTTTACATTTGCAGCCCGAAAAACACCAAGGTGTTTTGAGGTAAGTTCTTGTAAAGACATCGTTTTTGAGGCAAAGAAAATGTTTTGATTTTTTTCAAAAAAAGCTTGCCGGTTTAGAAAACAGTTGTAAATTTGCAGCCGCTTTGCCAACGAGGTAAATGGCAAAAACTGATGAGACGATTGATGTAATGTAGTTTGACTCAGTTTTTAAGAGAATGAAGAAGTTCATATACATATTGTAACGACAGCGTAGAATTAAGAAGGAACCATTTTGATGCGGGGACTCGGGATTTCCGGGTGTCGGACAGACATTCAAGGAAATACAATGAAGAGTTTGATCCTGGCTCAGGATGAACGC
>NZ_JACBZU010000003.1 GCF_013407935.1 Allomuricauda sp. ARW1Y1 | reverse complement strand
CTCTCGGTAAACTTGCTTTTTTTCATGTGACAGTTAAAATTTAAAGTTAGAAAATCTGAATTTTAAACTGTCCTATTTTTAGGGAAGGCTACAGCATCTTTAACGTGATTGTGTTTATTGTCCTTTTTAACCGAGGTAGACGATTTTACTTCATAAATATGGTACCCCCCATCATCCAATTTTTCAAGTATGTCTATCCTGGCAAATACACTATTGTCGGCAATAAAAGATGGTTGGAAAAGTATTTTTTCCTTGTGTAGTACGCTCAAACTTAAATCAGGGGCAGCATTTAAAGGTATTTCAATGCCTTGTGGAAATAACTTTTTTGCGTATTCTTCAACTTCGTAACCTTCTTTTATTAGCTTATCCAAGAACAGAGAAAATTCGCCATTGGGATATTCACTGGGTCTGTTTTTTAACAACCAAAGTGATTCAGGACAGTTAAGAAATTGAATAAAATCTGTTTTGGTGAGCTGCACAATAGTTAAAGTTCAAATATGCCCATTGCTTTTGCTACCAATAAGCTTGTTCTATTTTCCATTTCAGACTTTCCCCAAGTAGGAATATACTTTAAGTCTTCATTTAAATAAAGTCCATTCTTAAAGCCAATATATTTTCCATCTTTTGATTTTCTGTTCTGCTTTCTATCCAAAGACATATTACTAAGCTGAGAGTTATATCCAGTGAGAGTTAAATTGCCCAATTTGTGAACATATTTTTCCTTAATCTTCTTTGCTTTCTCTTTATTGCCACCAGCAACCATTTCAACCCAATGGTCAGGTATCTTATCACCTTGGGGAAATATGTGTTCAATTGTCCAAACGAATTTCCTTTTTTCCCTGGCATAAAAATTCTTATAAATCTCTCGAGTTTCGGTATTTGCCAATTCTATGGAAGAAAGAATATATCTGGTGGCCCCAACATTTTCCTCATACAAATTACCATATAGTTTTTCCTCGAATAGTTCATCGGATGCCGGTTTTCCTTTATCCAGGATTATTGATCTAAGCTCATCGTATGAATAATTATCCATTTTATTTGCCTCCACAATAATATCCATGAAATGATTAGTCAAATCCCTTGTTGGTGGTGTGTCCGTAACATTCCTTCTTATAGCATAATTACAGAGAAGATTAACCAATTTAATTTTTTCACTTTCTGTAATATCAAATTTCTTTACTATAAAAAGCAGTAGCATATATGCGTCCGCGGCAGTTACGTTCTCTAAGCCCCTTAAGGCTTTTATCAACTCGTTGGAGTTTTCTTCAGTTTCATATTGGATGTGCTTGGAATAGATAATTGATGCCTCCTCCAAACGGTCAAAAAAACTATGTACATTCCGTTCTATTAACTCTTCGTAAATCCAGATGAGATTGGACCTTAAGGCTTTTGGTTGCTTTTCGACCACTATCTCCTTTTCATTTTTGAATGCATTATAAAATTGACGTAAAAATCGTTCTTGCACCTTATACTCGTCCGATAGGTTGGTAATAATTGCATTCCAGCGTTCAAAGTTTGCATCTAGATCTGTTGTTTTATCCACCTTTTCTAGATGTCCCAATAGTTTATTCTTAATCAAGTCAATAGCAGAAAGTGGAACACCTCTATTATTTAAGGTTTCAAACAACGTGAATGCATCTGCGTGGGTTGCAACATCGATTTTTACTAAGGTTGCGCTATTAAGCTTATCCAATAAGAGTAGTACGCTATCATAATTGTATATGGCCTTCTTATCTTCACCAATCCAATACAATCTATCATAGAAATAATAGAAAGCTTTTGAGATTCTCCTATTCCCAAAATTCTTTGGTCTTCGACCAGAATTTTTTACTTCATCCACCAACTCAGAAAAAATCCAGAGATAATCATCATAGTTGTGATTTGAGAGGGATGGACTTAGTCTTGGCATTTTTAGATTTTCAAGAGTAATCCTGTTTCTTAAATTCAACAATTTAAGTTGGTGCTTTAAATCTGAGTCCTCCGGAATATTTTCGGTAAGAAATTGATAAATGGCCAGATAAAACAAACTTATGGTAGTCATTCTTTGCTGACCATCCACCAGTTCTAAATCAGCAGGTTTATGTGAATCTTTCTCTGTGTTAATACATATTATCGAACCGAGGAAGTGGCCTCCCCCGCTTTCTTCTATGTCGTCAAATAACGCCTCCCAATCCCACTTACTCCATACATATTCTCTCTGATATTTTGGAATGTGATAGCTGACTTTGTTATCTGCGCTAAAAAGTTCTGATAAGGGTTTATTGTCTGTATTTTGAATCATTCTTTTGGTTGGTTTGATTTTCCGAATTCAAGTAATTGTTTAAAAATACCTTCGTTCTTTTCTGTTATGTACTCAGGTATGGCAGATGATTTCACCTTTTTTCTGATATAATTGTCAACCGTTAGAAAAGGTGCATAATAGTTCTTAGCTAAATCAACGTTGGTATTGTCGGCATAGGCTTGGAGAAACTGGTCAAATTTCATATCCCTCTTGTTAAGACCTTCTTGCAATCGTTCGAGCTCATTTATATGTAAAACGACAAGTCTACTGATACGCCATTTCTTGTTTTCCTTTTCTATACCATATTTTTCAAGAAGTTCTTCGAATTTCTTGTTGAAAATGAAAGAAGTAACGGCAAACGAAATTATTGGCTCATTAATCAGCAATACTGGGTATAGAAATAACTTATTTTGCGGTAGTCGATCGTCAATTCGAGGAGCATATTCATCGAATTTATTTATGGACATTTCCACGATTTGAGTTAGGCCAAACCTATCGTAGAATTCGTCTTTATTTAGATTCTCGAAGTCCTCTAAGGAATAAACCTCCTTGTAACCTATCTGTGGAACGTAGGATCGCTTGGCTTGAATCAAAACAATATTTCTTTTCCTCCTAATATAGAAATCAGCATATTCGGTACCCTCAATGAGCAATTCATTGGTTGATTTTAATATAATATCCTTGTGGTTGTTGAAACAGTATTCAAAAACACTTTTCGCATAATCCTCAAAGAAAAGACCAACATCACCTCCCCATTCTTCTATACGTTTACCTTTCTTTTTCAAAACATCAAAAAAGAAGTCCCAAAAGAATAACTCATAACACTTTTCAATCAAAAAAGTGTTATCCATCAGGATATAAATGTTCTCCTCTTCCCCAACGACACAATACATGGGGGATTTTTTAATCTCCAAAAATTCAAACTTTTTTATCCCTGTGTTTGGCTTTCCATTACCCCTTATACTTAGCATATTCATTCTCTCGATGAAATCCTTATCAGTTCGTTTCACGCGATAAGCCTGAATCTGTTCCATCCCGGACTTAAATAGAAAATGGTTGGCTATGATACTAATAAAATGTTCAGGGGAATCTATTTTATAGTCCTCTGTAAATGCTTCAAGCTCTTTATCATACTTCCGCTTTAAAAAACTGAAAAGTTGTCTGCCACGTTCCAATAGGTTTATTGGATTCTGAATGTAGAAATATTGATTATTCGGAATTTCCTTAAACATAAAGGTTTCAAAAAACCTATCCCCTAATTTTTCAGATGTAATTTCATCATCATATGCTTCATTATAGGAGAGCATCTCCGCGTTGCACAATAGGAGAAACTTAAATAGGGCTAGGTAGTCATCAGGATAGAATTTAACCCCTTTCTTTTCTTCAAATTCTATTTCTTCCGAAAATAGTATTTCGTTTAAACTGAACAAACAGCTCGTCCTTGTGCAAATAGCTACACCACCTTTACTTTTTTCAAAAAGTTCTCGAAATTTATTCAAATGCTTTTGGCAGTACTCAATGCCTCTAGGTTCTTGATGTAATTGATAAAGAGTTGTAATTAGTTTGGTTTGATTTTTAAATGAAAAATCAAAATCCAAGTCCAACGGCCGTTTAAGGATATGGTTTAACGAGGAATAATTGGCAATAAGCTCGCACCGTGGAATGTGTTTGACTAGTTCAAATTTGTTTTTCGGTGCAGGGTCACTGAAAAAGTCTTCATACTTTAAAATAGTACCAATCATATCTACTCAAAATCCATTTTAGGCAACCCCTCTACAATATCCACCGTCTGGAGACTGACATTAATTACGCTTAATAGCAAATCAAGAATATAGGTTGGATTATTATGCTCTTTGCTCCAATCATTAGGGTCGTTGATGATACCGCTTTTCTTGTCTGTCTTGACCTGATAGCGTTCCATGATCCATTCGATGGCACTTTTCCCATTGACCGTATACTTGTAGGCCTTACTCGGGATATTCTGAATTAGGATATGTTTGTTATAAATGATATCCCTTTTATCAGTTTTATGATTGGCGGGAAATCGCATTTTGGTAACCCTGTAGTTAATGGGTTCACCAACGGATTTCATGACCAGCACCTCATCGGGTTTGGGCAGCGTTTCGTAATTGATATGCAAATCCGCCAATTGCCTACCTGCCTTACTGAACTTCCAAAAATCACGGGGTTCTTCTACCAAAGGTAACCGGGGCAGCATCTTTTTAAGGTCATTGGCAAAGGCTTTGCGATACACCGGACTATGCAAAAAACCATATACATAGTAGAAGATGTCCTCTTTGGTTACCGAGTTGCCATATTGCTTTTGGGCTTTCTGCAATATAAAGTCACTTACACCATCTCGCTTTAAATACTGATCTTCTTCCTGACTATCAAATAAATTGCCCTGTACCTCTTCCTTTTCTTCGTAATAGTATAATGGGAAGGCTTGTGTATCTCCATTTAAATGAAGGTCTGGAATTTTATTAGTAATTAAGACACTTCCGTCCCTATAATGTGCAGAAATGCATATCACCAAATTATCTGATTCAGAACTAGGAAACAGTTTAGGAATTTGGTAAACCATTTCGTTTAATGCCCTTGAAAAATAAAGGTGTTGTTTGAAAAAAGGTCGGTAACTTGAGATTACAAAATTTCCGTCTTTAAAATTGTGCTCTTTGTTTTTTTCTGCGTCCCAGACCAAAGCTCTGGTCCAACTAATTTTTGTTGAATCGCGAGAAATATTCTTTCTGATTTCACTTTTCCCATCCCTACCATTACTCCAATATTTGACCCGTTCTTCATTATAGAAATCCAGATGAGTAGTAATATTTTCCACCAGTTTTGTTAATGAGGAGTTATAGCACCAAACATCTCTTTGGGTTTTCAATCCGTTACTGTAAAATGGAACAAAATAAGAATGTAATTGCTCATCCCCTTTTTTATCCCCAATCGGAATAAACTCATCAAAAGCCTCATTTCTTTTATTTATCCAGTCTCCATGTTCATTGGGTTTTAAAATCTTCCATTTCATATCGGAATTGGAAACCGATTTGAATTTGTCAATGATGTCCAACTTTTCCTTTTGGCTCAGATAATCCCCAATATCATGGTAGTGAATACTGGCTTTTTCATTTTTCCTTCTGGGATTTTTAACGAGCAACGTTATGGCAATTGGCGTTCGGGATCCGGAACCAAAAATCTTGCCGCCTTCCTTTCTAGAAAGTTCGCCAGAAGTCCGTTGGTTCCCTCTTAAATTAAACACCCAAATACTGGAAAACTCCTTTTCCAAAACCTTTCTAAACCCATCCTGCGAATTTCCGTCCAACCAAGCTCCATTACTGACAAAGGCGACGATGCCGCCATCCGAAGGTGAAAGACGGTCGGTAGACCATCTAAAGGCCTTTATATAGGAATCATATAAGGAGTTTTTGTTGGTGGCGGTGGAAGCTTCGGCATAGGTATCAGCGATACGAGCATCCAACTTTTCGTATTTCATGTTTTGGGCGTTGTCATTGGCCGATTTTTGCCCAACAGAATACGGCGGGTTGCCCACAATGACACGAATTGGGCCTTTTTTCTGAATCTCCAATCGCTCCGAATTTTGAGGGAACATTTCGGAAAAAATGACGGATTCCTTGGTTTCCCCGAGTTGAAAGGTATCGGTAAGGCATATTCCATCAAAAGGCACATAGTTTCCTTCATGGCCTATTACATCGTGGTAAGCGTTTTCGATGTTTACATCGGCAATGTAATAAGCCAAAAGTACTATCTCGTTGGCATGCAACTCGCTTTCATACTTGCGTGGTAGGTCTCCCTTTTTGATAAGTCCTGATTGAATCAATCGAGTAATAAAGGTGCCCGTACCGGTGAACGGATCCAATACATGTACGTTTTCATCTGAAATGGTCTGATCAAATTCTTGTTTAAGAACATCGTTTACGGAGTGCAGAATAAAATCCACCACTTCAACGGGGGTATATACAATCCCCAATTGTTCCACCATTTTCGGGAAAGCCGTCTTAAAGAACTTATCATACAATTCAATGATGATTTTTTGCTTGCCCTCGGCATTGTCTATCCCTGCGGCCCGCATACGAACCGACTCGTAGAATTTGTTCAAATCCTTGGTATCCTTTTCCAAAGCCCCTTCTTCCAACAGGGCAACCATATGCTGCATGGATTGAGAGATACTATTGTTGTCCACAAAGGAATAACCCTCAAAAAGTGCCTCAAATACCGGTTTGGTAATCATGTGCTGGGAGAGCATTTCAATGGCTTCCTTATCCGTAATCGCAGAATTGATGTTGCTCTGCAGGCCTTTTAGAAAGTTTTCAAAGGCCGCTTTGTGTTCGGTCTTCTCCTGTATGAGAAACGAAATGCGTTCTTGCTGACGTTTGGCAATGTCCCCCACGCTGGTAGCCCATTGTTCCCAATAGCGCCGATCGCCCACTTTCTTAACCAACCTTGCATAAAGCACATTTTGCAATGCCTCAAATTGCATGGCAAATTGGTGGTTTATCTTTTCATTGGCCTTATAATTTTCGCCGAGTTCATTTACATAATTCCCGTTTTCATCGAAAGTGCCATCTGGTCGTCCAATCAATATCTGATTTGGACGCTTTTTGTTCAAGTCAATCTTATTAATGGTGGCATTAAAGCGGTCATCGTGTGCGCGTAGAGCGTTCAGTACCGTCCAGACGACGGCATAGCGTTTGTTGTCGTCCAAGGCATGTTCCGGTTCAACGTCGGAAGGGATTACCACAGGTATTATTATATAGCCGTACTTTTTACCCTCGGAACGGCGCATAACCCTTCCAACAGATTGTACGACATCTACTTCTGAATTTCGGGCCGATAGAAACATTACGGCATCTAAGGAGGGTACGTCGACCCCCTCGCTCAAGCAACGTACGTTGGTCAAAATGCGGCACTCCTTACTATCTTCCTTAAGCCAGGACAAAAGTTCATCCCGCTCTGGAGCGGTCATTGTACCATCGATATGTTTAGCGGCAGTACTTATTCGCTGTTCCTGTTCTTTTTTTGGCAGGGCCTCCAAATATTCGTCCGATACCGTATTGAAATATTCGGCAATAACCGTAGAAGCCGTTGCATTTGAATATGCCGTGGGATTGATGCGCGAACAAAAGGCCACGGCTTTTTTCATTGGTGCCGGATCTACCTCCCTAAGAGAACCATCATCGCCCAACATCTGTTTGGACAGGGCATTTATACATCCGATTAATTTTGAGGCATCGTCGGCATTGATTTCCCTTTCCTCATCCATGATCATTTGCTGAACCGAAGGCGGCACATCTTGATCGCTAAGCGTCAAAATCAATACTTTATAGTCGGTCAAAAGGTTTTTTTGTACCGCTTCCCCAAATCCGATTCGGTAAATCTCCTCGCCGTATTGGTCAATGTTGTCCATCGACCATAAATCGGCATCTGCCTGGGCAGCCTTGTCCTTCGCCTTCGGATCATACATGCGAGGTGTAGCCGTCATATAGAGCCGTTTTTTGGCCTCTATAAAATCATTGTTATGCACCTTTGTAAAGGCCGATTCTTCCTCATCGCTCAATTTAGCACCAGTGGTTCGGTGTGCCTCATCGCTAATGATAAGATCAAAAATGGCTTCATTTCCCAAATTGCTTCTTAAAGCTTGCTGCGCATTTGCGATTACTTCAATGGATTGATACGTTGAAAAAACAACCGTCATGCCCTTTTTACCCTGCTTCTTATAGTGTGCAAATTGTCTTTTGATATTCGCAATATCCGTTGATGCAGGCAAGGCCAAATCTATGGTACTATAGAAATCGGCATCTTCCCCTTTCTTTTTCTTTTTTGAAATATCGGGATCCGAGCAAATACAGATTGGGTTGATCGGATTGATTGATTGGGCAAACCATTCCCTTAAGGTTTGCCCTAAAAGTGCGATGGACGGCACCAAAAATAAAATCAGGCCGTTGCCATTGGTCTCATTTTCGGCGATACGTAGTGCCGTAAATGTCTTTCCCGTACCACAGGCCATAATGAGTTTGCCACGATCATGCTCCTTAAAATGGGTATGGGTAAGTTCCAACGCATTTCTTTGGTGGTCACGAACCTCATATTTCGGTTCCCGGGCCGCCACCCCTGAAATGCCTTGGTCAATCTTTTCCCATTGAACGGGAGCCTCTTCCAACTGGTAAAGACCCAATCTTGAAACGGGGATGTTTTGATTTCGAATGGCTTCCTCCGCATTGCGGCCCCAACGTTTGCCTGTCGTATCGATCCATAAACGATGGGCGAAGGAAACCGTCTTTAAATCGTCATTCTTAAATTTTCGGCTGGAGGTAGAAAGGAAACTATCCACGGCCTTTTTGTCAATGGTGGTATTTTCCGCATAGCATTTGCACTGAATGGCCCAATAATCATTATCATGGGTCAGGGCCACCAGATCGATGCCCGTATCGCCTCCGCCCAAATCCCTTCGGCCCGGAAATTCATTCCACAACCAAACTTTTTTAAATTGATCGGCATATTTAGGATCGGTCTGCAAGTAGGCGGCCATCAACCTTTCGAAGCGGTCGCCTTTGTCCCGTTCCGAAAATGCAATTTTTCTGTAATTATCCAGTAATCTGTTAAATGTTGGCATATAGTTGGTTAGTGCTTTCGTTTTTTTATTCTGTTCTGTGCCAGTTTAAGTGCTTGCAAGGCAACCTCCTCCCCTTCTACATCGTTGATAATTTTGTTGCTGAGCCAAAGCGTCAGCACTTCTTCTTTGTCAAGTTCCAATACATCGATTAATTTTAAGATTTGCTCTTTTGTAGGCCTTCTATCCCCTTTTTCAAATCGACTTATTTGGGCAATATCTACCTCGATATTGGCTGCAAGCTCTCGCATCAATAATCCCTTTCCTTCCCTAGCTGATTTAATCAATTCACCAAGCTCCATAATTTGCCGATAAAATTCTTGACAAGATATGTCAAATCTAATAAAACATTTACTTTTATGGAATGCGTAAGTTTTCTAAAGATGATATTGAACGCCTGATAAATGATGCTCCACAAATAGCTCCTAGTCTGATCAACGAGATTTATGAGGCATTGGAAGAAGTTGGCGTAGAAGGAGTCAATATTTTGTTTTCAACTCGAGGCAAGTTTAACCCAAAATTTAAGAACAGGGAAGCGGTTATTGGTTTTGTGGTTACGGCCAAGCAAATTTCGGGTATCATGTTGACACCTGAAGAAAAAGCCGTTTTTGAGCGGATGAAAACTTTAGGAAAATAAAGGAACCGATAGCCAGATTCCTATTATATTAAGGTCTCGCGCCTACAAAACGGCAATACAGGCTGGTTTTTTGTCTATTTTAGAACAAAGCCAGCCTGCATTAATCGACCACAGAGTATTTCACCATCGACTAAATGAACTCTTAGATACGGTTAAATCTTCAATAGGCGCATTTGGTGCATCCCGCTTAACTGCTGAAATCCCGTTTTCACGGGCCGAACTTGAGTTGTACATTTCACTCATTCCCAGTGGTTCTCCATTAGCGGCTTTCAACACAAAGTAATATTTTTCATTCACACTTGTATTTCGGCTATAACGACTGTCGTACGGCGCATTTATTTTTACCGAACTAATACCATTCTGACAGCCCTGTTTTGAGAAGTAGCCCTCACTACTGTGCAAAATAATCTCACCATTTCTGGCTCTCAATCTAAAGCGAAATTCATCCGCTGTGTCCTTAAAAATTTGGAATTTTGGATTTTCCATAACAAAAAAATTTAGTTAAACAAAAAAGTTAAATTTATGATTTGAAGCATTTTGCGGCTTCACTTATTTATTAACTGAACTTTTTCAATGTTACCCCAGAAAGGAAAAAAATCTCATATTTCAGTTAATCTAGAATAAAGCGGCTTTTGATGAATAAAAAGAGTACAAAACAAAGACTGACCGAGTTAAACGAGGAGGAATGGCGAATTGCCCTTGAAAAGGCAAGACGGTTGATTGATTATCGGGTGAAAGGTAAAACTAAATATGGATGTCATAGTCAAAAAGAACTGGGGGTTTCTCCATTCGACTACTATGTAAAGGCGGCCATTGACAAACTATATGATGGTATCTGGGAATGGAAAGAAGAATATTCCTTTTCCGAACAATTTTCACGGATAATCGGAAGTTTGATATCGGAAAAGGTACGTAAGTATATGAAAGGGACTTCTAATAATGATGCCATTACGAAATCCACCACCCAATTTGAGGACGTTGCTTATCTATTTGATGAGGTTTTTGATGAGGAACTGGAAATAAAGGAGCGGGAAAAATTTTATGAAGACCAGTTAAATACAGTTTTACAGGCAATAGATGGAAACCCTGATATGGAAACCCTACTGCTGCTGATCATGGATAGAAAAACTAACGATGAGATTTGTGCAGAAACAGGATGGGAACGAAAGAAGTTATACAAGGTTACCGACCGTATGAAAAATAAGGTTAGAGACTACGTTTCAACACAATCCATTAAACTTACAAAATGAATAATACGGAAATCATAAAGAGACTTTCTGAACTTTTTGAGGAAGCTATAATAATGCTGCCAGACGATGATATTTTAAGTTATGTGGAGGAAAATCCTAATCGTGAGTTCGATAAGCATATCATGTACATCAGAAGGTTAAACACTACGGCAAAATCAGAAATGCAGCAAAGTCTTAAAGCTAAAGCAAAAGAAATTTTAGAATCTCTAATCAATGAAATTGGGAAAAATCAATTTGTGGAAGATTTGCTAGCCCAACCAAAATACCAAAAATTAGCGCCGCAGCTATTCAGTAAATTTGAGAGGATAACAGAACAGGATAAAGAAGAAATGCTAAAGGACAGAAGGTTTATGGACTTAGTTAGAGAGCTTAAGGAAGATTTAAAAAATGAAGGAAATTCCTAGTGATATAGGTTCTAAAAGAGCAAGGGTGGTTTTGCAAGAATGCGGCTTAATCAATGACCCCACTGCATTATCATGTGAAGACATTGCCTATTCCAGAGGTGTCACTGACATAAAAGCATTGAACATAGATGGTTCACAAGGAAGAATAATGATTGATGGTAATGAAGCGATTATCTCCTACGACAATAAAATTTACAATGAAGGAAAGAGAAGATTTGTTATTGCCCATGAAATTGGCCATTTCGAGCTCCATAGGGAATTGTTGAACAATCAAGTTCACAATGATGATGAAAAAACTCTAAGCGAGTGGTATGCTAAAGGCCCTCATGAAAAGCAAGCCAACAAATTCGCGGCAGAATTGCTTATGCCTTCGCATCTATATATTGAAAAAGTAGGTGGACAAATTTTCAACTTGGATTTGATAAAATCGGTGGCTGATTTTTTTCAAACGTCCATTACCTCTACGCTCATAAAATATCTCTCGCTAGGAGATTTTCCTATAGCCATAATTTTTAGCAATGAAGGAAAAGTCGAATGGAGTAGCTTTTCTAACGATTTCTTGCTTCAATATGTGCCTAAGGGCATGGATGTGCCAGAAAATTCGGTGGCAATGGATTTTTACGATGGCCATCAACTACCGAATGAACCCGAATCCATTGAAGCATTGGATTGGTTCTTACATGACTTTAATGTGAAAAAGCATGCTGAAGTTGGTTTTTATGAACAATGCATTCAACTGGGAGACAAAGCAATTTTAAGCTGTATTTGGAACGACTAAAATTTACCCCGTGAAATAAATAAATTTGCGGGCAATCCCTACCGTTCACAAAACCCCATTGTCCGCAAAGCTATAGTACCCGCCGTCGGGAGTCAATATGATATGATCTAGCACTTGTACATCGAAGAATTTGGCGGCATCTTTAATCTTTTTGGTCAATTTGAGGTCGGCTTCACTAGGCTTTAAAGTACTGCTAGGATGATTGTGAGCCAAAATTATCCCCACTGAAACGGTCTTGAGTATGACAGCAAACAAAATACGGAGATCAACCAAAGTCCCTGTAATCCCACCTTTGGAAACCTCGTAAATGCCCTTTACTTTGTTGCCATTGTTCAAAAGAACCACCTTAAAAGATTCATGTAGGGAAATGGTATCTTGATCCCAATGGGCAGAAAGTAACTGTGCTGCATCTTCGGATGAATTGATTTTGTGCCAATATTTGGCTTGGATTTTACCCTGGTAACTGACCTTGATTTCGTTTGCCTGAAGCTGCATTCCCTTTAGCTGATTTTTCTACCTTCAAGATACGCCCATACCTTTGTAAACCCTCGGAAAAACGGGCAAAAATCCACCCCTGACTTCCTTCTCCCTATCCACAAAAAAAGCGCCCAATAGGGCGCTTGATTATACATCGGAGACAACAATCAAAATGAGTATTCTACGTTTGCATCTAGTACGTCTATTCATTTGGGATAACCCTGATATATCTTTTTGGCTATTAATAAGTAATTTTACACCATGTTTTATCGAAGAAAGTTGGTTTTTGCCTTACTAGAAAAGTTTGAAGATGGAATGGAAAGCACCCGTCTTCAAAAACTTATGTTTTTGTTGACCCGTATGCAGAAAGAACCGAGCTATGATTTCGTTCCTTATCGATATGGCTGCTATTCGTATTCCCTAAAAGCGGATTTGGCAGCTATGGTAAAACATGATTGGTTACTTGAATCAGAAAAAACGTACAGGCTCAATCTAAAGAAGAAATATTACAATGAGCTTACCTCAACAGATAAGCAGTTTGTCAACGAAACTTTCGAGCTATACGGAAAGATGAAAACGGATGTCATTACAAAACACACCTATATCAATTTCCCATATTATGCCACCAATAGTATCATAGCGGATAGAATTCTTCCAGAAAAATTTTTTGAAAGAGTTGAAAATGCACGTCCTAATGATGAATCCAAAGCTTTATTTACCATTGGGTATGAAGGTATTTCATTGGAGGAATACTTAAATAGATTATTAAAGAACAATGTCCACCTTCTTATTGACGTCAGAAGAAATCCCTTGAGCCAGAAGTTCGGATTTAGCAAAAGGACTTTAAGCAGTTTTTGTAGTCGATTGGGCATTGAGTATATCCATATTCCGGATGTAGGTATTGATTCCAGTAAAAGAAGTGAATTAAATACGCAAGAAGACTATGATTTACTTTTTAATGACTATAAGGAAACCGTACTCAAGGAAACTATCGAAAGTCAAAACTTTATACTCGGTTTATTGGAAAAACATAGGCGAATTGCACTTACTTGTTTTGAAGCCGATACGTGTCAATGCCATAGAACACACTTAGCCGAAAAATTACACAAATCCTCAAATTTTGAATACGATTTAAAGCATATTTAAAATAATGCCGCTTACAAAAGTTCTTATTACAGTAAAAACCTACCCTTCACTTTCTGCAAAATATGGAGAGCTTGTTTGTACTGCTGGGTTCCTGGAGGATGGTTCTTGGATAAGATTATATCCCATACCGTTTAGGAAGCTAAAAAAGAATGAAAAGTATACAAAATATCAGTGGATTGAATTAGATATTGTAAATAATGATAAGGACTTTAGGCCTGAAAGTTTTCGTCCGGCCACTATTGACACACCGATTACACTTTTGAATACAATAGATACCAAGGGCAATTGGTACAAACGCAAAAAAATTGTTCTTGGAAATGTTTACACCGATATAAAAGTACTGATAGCCGAAGCGCACAATAAGGACATTTGCACTTCCCTTGCCGTCTTTAAGCCTACTAAGGTAACCGATTTCAAAGTCGAGAAAGTTTCGGCCGAATGGGATAAGAAAAAATTGGACGAACAAAAAGCGCTGCAAGAACAAGGAAATTTATTCGAAATGGAAGAAGAACCCTTTGAGGTGGTAGCAAAACTTCCTTATAAATTTTCTTACGTTATAGAAGATGAAAACGGGGTGTCAAGTACGATGATGATCGAAGATTGGGAAATCGGAGCCTTATATAGGAACACACTTGCCGCAGCAGAAGGAAATGAATCGATTGCCGTTAAGAAAGTGAAACAGAAATACTTCGATTATTTTGCTTTGAAAAAAGACTTGCATTTGTATTTAGGCACAACCAAGGCATTTCACTATCGCTCTAAAAATCCGTTTTTGATAATTGGCACTTTCACTCCGGATATTGAAATACAAACTAGCTTGTTTTAAATTTATGAAATATGCGTTGTATTTTTTGCAAAAAACCGTCCGACAAATCTTCAAGTGTTCAGCATATTATTCCAGAGTCTTTGGGCAACAAAGAATTAATTCTTCGACCCGGTGTGGTGTGTGACGAATGCAACCAATATTTTGCCATAAAAATTGAGAAGCCATTATTGGAGATGAAATATTTCCAAAACGTAAGATTTAGAAATAATATCAAGTCCAAAAAAGGGCGAAGCATTCCCTACAATACATTATTTCCACACAAGGATGGTGGCTGGTTTGATATGTATATGGATGGCAACAGTCTAGGTTTTAGCGGTGATGATAGCAAAGTGATTAACTTAATACGCAACAAAAAGGTCAATAGATTGATGTTTGAAGTTGTGGATATGCCCGAAAGTAATAATTACCATATGTCTCGTTTCCTTGCCAAGACGGCTCTGGAATTATTTGCATTAAAAGCGGGTTATAACCAGTCGAATCTAAATGAAGTCATTGACATGCCTGAACTGGACCCATTACGTGAATACGCCCGTTTAGGAAAGGGGGAACAATGGATTTATAGTCAGCGTAGAATTTATTCTGAGGAAGTACGGTTTGTAGATCCTGTATTCAACCCTAAACCTTATGAGGTATTACACGAATTGGATTTCCTATTTATTGAACCGGGAATTTATTATTTCGTTCTTGTAATCATGGGTGTTGAATATGTGATTAACTGCGGAGCTTCTGAATTGAAATTATTTAATGATTGGTTAGAACGAAATGAACAAAAGTCGCCTGTAAGACGTTTTACTGAGAGAATGGTTATAAGTTGATTAAAGCGTTAGGGATAGTAGCGGCATTGACCGAAGTGGGCCGTTAGGTTTCGTTGACCAAAAAAGCGACAACGGAGCTCTTTTTGGGCTTACGAAACCTTGGGGTCCGCAAGGGCGATATAGCGGATAGCCCGGCCAACGCCCAAAAACTCATAAAGAAATGTTTTGGGGACAAGATGCTTCTTTGGTGGATGCCTTCACGTTGGATTCTTTTTCTTCCGGTTCCACATCGTATTTGTCTTCTAGGGAAGTATTGATTTCTTCCAACCGTCGTTCCATTTGTTCCAACTGCTCCGATTTGTCGAATTCAAGTTCCAATACTTTTTTATTGGCCCCTATTGCCTTGGAATAATCGTCTTTCAATTCGGTCTGTGTTCTGAGGGTCCTGGGTATCTTGGCCAAGGCATTGTGCATATACTCGGCAATGCTCAGGGGGTTGGCCACGATTTTCTGCGAACCGTAACTGTAGCTGGCGTTAGGGGTCTTGACATACAAACGATGTTCCTCTGCATCGGCGACCCTGAGCCGTAATTCTGCATCCAAAAGGGAGACAATGGTATGCTCGCCTACCTTTTTTCTCTTGGATTCCAGACGATGTTGGAGCGTCTTTCCAATGGTGAGGGTTTCTGACCTGTTGTCCAATTTCAATGCCCCGGATACCATTGAAAAATATACTTTCTTATCGGAAACGGATTCCCACAAGGGCATATCCCTTTGAAGATTGTCAATATTTTTGCCCGTTTTCAGCAATTCGTTTTCATAGAAATTGATATTGTTCTCGGCCTCCAAGCGGTTCTTCTTAAAAATGGAACGTTCGAGTTTGAGCTCTTCAAGCTGCTTGCCCAATTCCTCTTTTTCCAGATACAGCGGGTCATTCTTTGCTACGGCCAAGAGGGTTTTGTAGTCAATGGAACCTTCGTCATTGACCGGCCCCATATCCAGTCTGTTGAACTGTATCGTACCATTGGTCAATTGTTCGATGAAGTTCTTTTTGATGTTGACGTTATTGAGCATCAGGGCATCGGTACAGTTCTCGACAATGTAAAAAGATACGATTACTTTGTTCCCAAAATGTTGCTTGGCACCAAGGTTGCCCTTTCGGATTCCCCTACCGTTGCGCTGGTCAATGTCCGTTGGCCGATAGGGAATATCCACATGATGTATCCGTACCAAACGCTGCTGGATGTTGGTGCCCGTTCCCAATTTTTCGGTGGAGCCGATAATGATGCGGTAGACCCCCTCATTGACCCTTTTAAAGCATTCCAAGCGTTTCTTATCGGTCTTGAAATCATGGATGAACACGACCTCTTCTTTGCGAATGGCATATTCTTCCACAAGAATTCGCTTGAGTTCATCATAGATATTGAAATGCTCTTTGGGCACGCCCAAATCCGAAAAAACCGCCTGTGTGCCCTTAAAAGCATTGGTTTCAGTATAGGTTTTATGGATTTCGGAAGCTATAATGCGCAACTTGGCCTGCCCGGGGTCATCCAGTTCCTGATTCAATAACCTGGGGTCAATGGAGGCGTTCCTCATATGATGGAGGGCTATCAACGACAAGGCACTTTTCTGTTCCTCGGTATATTCCTTTCCACCATATAATAGGTTGCTGTCGCCACTTTGTAGAAATTCCTTTATCCGTTCAAAATAGGTCAATTGGGCGGGGGTGGGCTTTAGGGTATGGACATCGAGCTGCATTTTGGGCCTGTCGATTTGGTGCGTTGTGCCGTTGACGATAATCGAAATCTCATTGTAGAGCGAGGACAAGAGTTTCATTTTCTTAAAGGAGCGGAAACGCTCGCGCACCTTGTAATCGCCCGAAACCGTAGGCTCGAACTCATAGGATTTATTGGCGAATACCTGGGCCCATTGGTCAAAGGAGGTAATGTTCATTTCCCGCATTCGGTTCGGAATCAGGTATTTGAACAGCACATAGACCTCGGTAATGGAATTGGATATGGGAGTACCCGATAGAAAAGTGGCCTGAAAATCCCTTTCTTTTGCCATTTGTAGATTTCGGATGGCCACCAAAAGGTTTTTACTGCGCTGGGAGCCTTTGTTGGTATTCAGTCCCGCGACCCGGTTATGCCGTGTGGTGTACATCAGGTTCTTGAACTTATGCGATTCGTCGATCATGATGTGCCCAAAGCCCATTTGATCAAAATTGATAACCTCGCTCTGTTTTTGTTGCATCTGAAAATACACCTCGTCCAAAGTGGCCTTCAGATTCTCGCGTCGTTGTTGCAGGCCTTTGAGTACTCTTTTGCTGATGGAGTATTTGTCCTCATGGATGACGCTCAGGTCGCGTTCAAGGTTGGCCAGTTCCTCGCTGATGATGTAATGGATGACCTCTGGGGATTGTGGAATGAACTTAAAGGTGTCGTGGCTCATCAGTACCACATCGCATTCGGTAGCGGCGATTTTGGCAAAAAAGGCGTTCCGGTTGGCAAGGCCGCTGACCACCTTGTCATGGGCGACCAACAATTTCATGTTCGGAAAGGCATTGAGCAGTTCCCTTTCCAATTGCACTACGGTGGATCGCAGTCCGATGATCAAGGTCTTATTGGACAAATGGAGTTCCTTCAGTTTGAAAGATGCCAAGGCCATATCCAGGGTCTTACCAAAACCAACTTCCTTATTGACGAGCAATCCCTGGTTGATGATGATGCCTGCCACGGTGTCCTGTTGGCTTTGGTACGGGGTAAACTGTTGTAGCCCCTCAAATTTAAGATAGCTGCCATCGTATTTGGGGTGTACCTTGGCATCGTACATCTTATAGAAGATAAACTCCAGTCGCCGTTTTAGGTCAGGTTTTCCCAAGATATAGTTATGGAAATCCTTGTAGAGCAGTTCAAACTTGATACGGATTTCCTGCATCTTCGCCTTATCGGTCTTTTTGTTTCCTTTCGGCCCCTTTGAGATATAGGGTATGGTCGAGTTGAGCGCACCTTCCAGGATGTCCGTAAAATAATAACTGCGGTTTTCGCTCCGTACATAGAACTTTCGAACCTCCTGAAATTCGTAGCTCTCGATCTTGGCCATATACTTCGACGTACTTTCGTTATAGGCGATATTAACCAACGTTTGATAGGTATCGTATAGGAAAGCCTGCGTAATCTCCAATGGAAACCACGGTTCATGCAATTTGATGTCAAGGTCCTCAAAAGGTGTAATGGGCGGTTTCACCTCTTCCAAGGCCAAGACCGCTTTGTCGATATAGTTTTTATCCACGTACGATTGATAGGGGCCGAAATCGTTCTTGCGATAAAAATTGATTTTTTTGTAGATGGTTCCCGACAAAAAAAGGAACTTGGGAGCCAGCACCACCTCGTTCCCCTCTGGATTTAGAAACAACAATTGTCGCTCTAGGGCATCCTTGATGACCGATTCCTTGGGTTTTCCGGTCATCTTGGCCAAAATGTCCCTATCGATGCCATTGTATTTGTTCAACGAAAAATAGATGGCATCCTCCAACGATAGTTTTTCGGGTGTTTCTGCCTGACCACTCCAAGGATTGATTAAAACATCGGCTTTAACGAAAGTGCCGTTTTCAGGTCTTTCCAAGGCCAGGAGCATCTGGCCCTGAATGTCCAATGTCACGAAGGGATAGTTGGCCTTATCGTGCAGTTTTCCATACTGAAAATCGAACAGGTCATATTGGTAATTAAGGCTGTCCAAGGTTTCCTGTCCCTTGCTACGGTCGGTATCCAATAGTTCAAGGTAGGTATCGCGCAAGGCCAGAATCTTGGAAATTTTGTCGAACTCCTTTGGCTTGATGGTCAAGATTTCCAATGACCCGTTCTCGAGTATTTTGGCCACCCTCTGTTCCCTGATGACCAGATTACCGGTCTTTAGGATGCCCTGGTACTGCAATTGAGAAATAGGCACGGCGGATTCTTTTGGCGTAAATTCAATGGGTTTTTTCTTTATTATTTCATTTTTTTCCGCCAAATGAATGCCGCTCAATCTTTGGGTTATGGCTTCTTGCAGAGCTTCCAAACCGACTGCGTTCTTTACGGTGTAATCGGTTCGGTCGTAAAGGCCACCTTCTTCCATATCGCCCAAAACTTTTTCCCCGTAGATCGAGAAGTAGGAACTGAACTGAACGCTGTTTTCGCCTACATCGATTTCAACGGTATCGGAAAACAGCGCATTTGTTTTTTGCTGTTCGGTCGTTGTCGCGACCCCTTGATTGTTCTGAAAAATCAAAATATCGGTTACCACCGCCGTATTTTCCTGAGCGAAGGCCGAATCGGGCAAGCGAACGCCGCCCAAGAAATTGTTGGTTTCCATCAAGTGTTTTCGGATGGGAGCATACTGCACCTTGTCCATCAAGTTCTTGGTACATATCAAAACAGAAACCCCCGCCGGTTTCAAGCACGACAAACTTTTGTAGACAAAGTAGGAATGGATGTTCTTGGAAAGCTGCGCCTGTAATGGATGACCACTCAGCGCTGTATCGAATACCTTGTTCGCACCGAAGGGGATGTTGCTGATTACCAAGTCATAGGCCTTGTCCGCATCGGTCTGGGCCAGATTTTCAAAAGGGACACCAAAAATCCTGACATTGGCTTTCGGTTTGAAATTATGTTCCAAAATACGGGTAGTCAATATTTCCTTTTCAAAGGCGGTGTATCGTGCCGACGGAAACTGCTTCAACAATTCCCGAATCATAAGCCCGTTACCCGCGCTCGGCTCCAAGACGGTCTTGGGGTCAAAGCCTTCCAATCCATCTAAAAATGCAGCAAGGGACTTTATAATTGGAACAGGCGTAAAATAGGAGTTAAGGGAGCTTTTCTCTAAGCTTTCCAAAACTGTCGGCGCATATTCCGAACCGAAATAACGTTCCAACCGTTCCATAAAAACGGTTCGATATTCTTCTTTTTTTAGTATATCGTAGATATTGCCGAAACCGAGGTTGTTTATAAACAGGTGCTGGACGGTTTCCGGGGCATGGAGTGCGTCCAAGGTCCTGACCAAATGGTCGAGATACCTTTTTTTTGAGTATTTCATGAGTGAGTGAGTTAAGGAATTTGATGAGATACGTATACTACATAGTCAGACCTTTATTTTTATTGGGATTGATATGTTTAAGAATTTCCCGGAAGTCATGTTTTGAGAGTGTAAATCCTAAATTCTCCGATAGGGCATCGTTAAATTTGAGCTTGGCGATTTCCGACCAACCGAGAATTCCCCTATGTTCGGTTTCATTCTCTTGATAATATGCTGTGGCAAGACTGATTTTGCACTCCTCCACCATACATTTTCTTGAATATTGGAGCCTTTCACTGATCCACTCGTAATTGAAATATAACAGGTTCTCGTGCAGGTCCCTATTGGCCATGTAGTTATCCGATACCAACTGGCCCGATTCTTTTTCGTACATCCTCACACTACCGTTGTCATCACATTCGCTGTCGTCGATATAGTAAACGAAGGATTTTGTTACCATGGCTATTTCAAAAACGTGGCCTTCATTTTCCTTGTTCTTATTTTCCATGATTGCTTGGTTTTGTATTCATGACCTCGGCATAGATGGTTTTCTTTAAGTTGAAAGAAGGTCTTGGGTCTATTTTCTTCTCGTTCTTCCAGATTTCGTAGTGCAGATGATACCCTGTGGAACTTCCCGAACTGCCTACCGTGGCAATGGGTTCATTTTGCTCAATGGTCTGTCCTTTGACAACCAACACTTTGTCCAAATGCCCATAGAGGGTCTTGAATCCGAACCGGTGCCTAATGATGATATGTGTACCGTAACCGTTTTCCGAACGGATGACGTCCGCCACGGTTCCCGCAGCTGAGGCATACACGGGCTTGCCCGATGGAGCGGCCAGATCGATGCCAAAATGGGCAGTAGGTTTTTTTGAAATAGGATGGACACGAAGGCCAAAACCGCTCGACAACGAATAATCGCCTTTCTCCAAGGGAACACACGAAGGAAGCTGGTGTAACAGTTCCGGTCGGTACGTCAGATACGGTTGCAAAGCCGTTATATAGGAGTAATCGGTAATCTGATATAGGTACTTGGCAATCCGTTCCTCGATGGCCGCTAATAACTGTTCCCGTTCCGTGTACACCATGGTACTGTCGGAAGGGATAATTTCCAAATTGGTCTGGAGAAGTTCCGTATAGTTTTCCATGACAACGGTTGTTTCTTCAAGCTTTGTGTCCGAAAAACCGAAACCGTTTCCAACAACATAGAAAAGGCCAAGAAGTATCAGTAATAGAAGATGTGCCAGTTCCTTCGGGCCCAATCCCCTTACGTAACTATGCCCAGCAAGCCGTAATTTTTTAACCCATAAATTTGCAGATTCAAAAAAATTCATATATTTGCTTTATGTACAAATTTATAATTTATTTACTAATAAGCAAGAAATGATTAAGAAATGGCTTTCCGAGGACCATCACATAGACCTCCCAAAACTATTCGCGGATTTGGGCTTTAAACTTTCCCGGCAGGAAGAGACCCATTATATCTTCAAGGGTGGAGGTTCGCACTACGTGGTCCTCTATTCCGATAAAGGATATCTGTACTATACCATAGAACGGCCAGAGGAAAAGCTATCTGCCTCGGACCTGATTACCGCCTATGTCTCGAAGACCGAAGGGGAGAACAAGGAAATGCTATGGGACAAAGTGGACGCTTATTATAAAATGGTGTTGGAAAACAAATCGCTTTTATTAGCGAATAATTCTCAAAAACCCATTAAACTAGTCTCTGAGGACTTCAACCATTTTCGCGATTACGGCCGCCCCTTGGATATAAACGCGGACGGGCTTTACGCCGGTTCGGAAGACATGGGCCCTTTTGATGGGCGTATCTTTCAAGACAAAGAGGGCGAAATCCTATTTCCGCTGTTCAACATCCAGAACGAGGTATGTGGTTATTTTGCGGATACCGATAAAGGAGTGCTGCCTTTTAGGGAATCGGCCATTAAACATTCGTTGTGGTATTCCAACATCCCAAAAAAAATCGATGGGCTGTTCCTGTTCAAAGATCCTAAAGAAGCGTTGGCATTTCATAGAAAGTTCAGTTTGAACAATGTGGTGTACCTCGCACTGGGTGCCATCAATACCCAAACGACCCGAATACTGTTCCAGATTCAACGACTTACCAAGGTCGATAAGCTCTTTTTGAGTTTTACCGGCGACAAAAAACTGGAAGGGTATCTGCGCGATCTCCATTTCATATCCTACGTGGAAGATTCTGATTTCAAGCTGAGCTTGACCGACAGGAATATGGCACTCCATTTTCCGATAGGGAACGAAAAATCCTTTTCCCGATTTTACAACCATACCCGACAGTTCAACACCGAATTGGCCCAAAGTTTTATGAAATACAATAAGATTATCGACCAGAACCGGTTGAACCGATATAGCGTCATGGTATCCAAGGACGGGGAACAGATCAAGGTCCGCTTACCGTTGGAAGCCAATGCCATCAGGTTGTTGGTCTGGTCGTACTATAAGAATTATTTGGACAAGGCCATCGAAATACTTAAACCGACATCCCACAATTGGTATTCGGAATGGGAATCGACCGAAGGTCAGCAACAAAAAGGAAAGGAGGGGCAATGGAAGGACTATAGAATGGCAATGTAAAAATGGAAAAAGGGCGCTCCCGCCCTCTTTCCTCAAATTCCTTAACAAGCAAATCACTCCTGAATCACTTGTTAAATTCAAAATTAAACAAATTCAAATTCCTTAACAATTAAAAATCACTCAAAAATGGAAAAACAAGCAGAAAAACAAATCGAAAAAGTGTTCGTAAAGCTCAATCAGGTATGGCAAAGGGGCGAGGCGATATCCGTGGACGATACCACGTTCAAAGTCAAGACGGCAGATAACTTGCCCTTCGAAATAGAGAAGGACAGTAAGTATCTAGAACTTCAAAAGTTTCCCGACCAAAAATTTGCGGTGGGCGAGGCCAAGGAGCGACTTGAAGGTGCCTACATCAGCTTTGACAAGCTGCAGCCCAATGTGCAGGATAGGATCATCAAAGGCCAGGAATATTTGATTAGCACCGCACAACCCAAAGATGGGGTCATTCAGGAAAGCGTAAGAATGGTACAGTTGGTCTATAGCCCTGTTTCCGGTTCCAGGCTTGATGTACAGATTAAACGTAAACAACCTGTAAAACTGGAGGATGCCAAGGCCTACCAATACCAATTTACGAAGGAGGAATACAACGCCATGGTAAAGGAAGGGAAGAACGTAGTTTTTACCGGCACATCCCTAAATGGGGAAAAGTTCGAGAAAATGGCGTACTACGAGCCACGGTTGAACGATATCCGGATTAAATCGATACCGTCAAGCAATTCGTGGATCTTGGGCCAGCAACTAACGCAAGAACAGGCAGATTCCATCAACAAAGGCATCGAGACCAAGATCACGATTCGAAAAACCAAAAAAGGGCCATTGACCTATTTGGTAAGCTGGAACCCGAAAACGGAAACATTTCGGTACCGGTCATTGGAAAAGGCCAAGAACGAGGAGGTAGGCAAAAAGGAGCAAATGACGGTAGGCGACTTAAAAAAAAAGAAACAGCCTAACGCGGCCATGAGCCTGTAATTTTTTCTATTACTAAGTCAACTTAATGGCCGACATGTGAACTGTGTCGGCCATTTTAAAGCCTTTCCATGAAAAGTCCGAACTATGGAGATAACCCCGAACATTATAAGCAATTGATTGCCAAGATCAACCAAGAGGTCGATTTCGCTATGTACTTACAACGGAACGGATATAAACTCATCAATAAAAGCGCAGGTTCCATGGAATTTCAAAATGACGAGGACCGAATCGTCCTTCAAACGAAAAGGAATCCCGTTACCTATTTTAATCGAAACGATTCCTTTGACAAGGGATTGTTCTGCAAATACTTGATGCGACGTAGCGCTAACTTTTATAAGGCAGTACAGGCCGGACTGAAAATCGTCAACCAAGCCAATACCGTGCAAACCGATATTTTACAACCCAAAAAAACGAAGGTCCGAGCAAAGTCCTTGGAAGAAAATTACAATATAACACCCCTGCGGAATTCTCACTATCTACGGATACATCGAAGTATCTCCCCGAAAACATTTAACAGCCCACTGTTTAGAGGCCGAATTTTCAACGCTTACCACATTCGTGACAATGGTGGCAGGATTGCCAACATTGCTTTTCCGAAATACGATCTGGACGGTAATGCAAAAAATTACATCCTCTACAACAAGCCTTATCATAGTAAAAAGGACAATGAAACCAAAAAGTTTCGCTTGGTCTTGAACCAAAAGGACCATCTGTTGTTTCATTCCAAACCCATTGAAAATCCGAAAAAAATCATCTTCGGGGAAAGTGGTATCGACCTGCTCTCCTATTACGAGCTTCACGGGAAACCTGATAATTTTTATGTGTCCTTCGGGGGAAACATCTACCAAGAAAAGCTAAAACATTTTCTGCAACTGGTTCGACCTATGCTGACAAACGAAAGTACAAGACTTGTATCCATTCTGGATAATGACCTCAAGGGCTGTGAGTTCGATCTTAAAGTCTTTGCGGCCCTGATTAACGAGTACAATCCGAATGTCTATATCGAGACCGCATTTCGCTCCGACAATGCAAGCGTACGCATCCATTACACGGAAAAGATAAGGAGCCGACTTCCCCACCATACCCAAATCCTAAACGAGAAATTAACCTCCGATATCCGGAAAGACGATTTGGTTTTCGGTCCCGTCCGCTGTATCGGATTCTCCGATAAAATCCTTTTGGAATTTTCGTTACAGGAAGTGGCCAATATTACCCATAGCAAGCAAAAAGTGTTCAAAACCATACTTGAGACCATTAATGCCCTTTACCTTCCGTTCGGGGCCGACCTCCATAAATCACAGGGGAAAGATTGGAACGACGACCTAAAGGCTACCAAAAAAGAGAAGTTCGTAAGAATGGAAACCGTACAACGGCAAAATATCGCTGTTGATGATAAAATCGAACTGAATACGGTCAAAGGACCGGAGGGCGGCACCAACCAAGGTGTCGTGAAATCCATTAAGGAAAATGGGGTGGAGTGTGATTTTGGCTTGAGCTATACCTATGCCATTCCCTACCCCGCCATAAAAGCGCACTTTAAGAGAAGTACCGGACAAGTTTCCGAACAGGGCAACCAAAAATCAAAAATGAATTCAAAAAACAATAACTTACAAAACATTCTGTCATGAAGACCATGGAACCATTATCCGAAGAATTAAGGGACAATCAATACTACGTTGCGCTGTTGGACACGCTCATCGAGGAAAACGATTTGGAACTGAAACACCGATTGCAAAAAGCGGATACTTATGCTAAGTTCATCAATGAGCAGGCTGGCCTTTTAATGGACGAGACGGTGGATTATATCCGAAAAAAAGAAGTGGCTTTCCCTATCGCCTCCTCTGCGGTAGTCGAACAATGGAAAGAGCGGATGTTCCAATAAACACGGAATAAATTTCCAAAATTCCAAGGTTAGGTCATGAACGACAAGAATCTCGCATTTTCGGCCATGTTGCTTTCGGTTGCGGTCTTTGCCATCATTGGTTTTGTGGCATACTACCCTATTCTGCAATACGGGCAATGGGATTCCAAACTGTCCGACGTCGGTTACCATTTTTTATTGCGCTTTGAAGCGTTGCAAAGACCCCTTGCCAGTCGCGGACTGCTATTAATGTGCATCTTGGGCGCGGTCATGCTATACAACCCCAGAAAAAAGGAGGGCAAGTCACTTACAACAGGGATTCTCTATTTCGGTCTTGGCCTTGTATTGCTCCTGCTAACAGCCTATCTGGTCCCGTCCCAGTCAAGACTTTTATGGTGTTCCTTGGCACTTTATATACTTGGATTCTTCTTCTCGGTCTCAGGTGCAGTGCATCTTTTTCAGGTCATGGATTACGGCAACGAAGCCGAAGACGACCCATTCAACGAAAAGAACGAGACCTTTAGGCAGACCGAAAAACGGATAGATACCCCACATTCGGTCAATATTCCCTATGAATACCGTTACAAAGGAAAATTGCGCAAGGGCTGGATCAACTTCGTGAACCTTTTTCGGGCCCTATTGATAATCGGTACGCCAGGAAGCGGAAAGTCCTTTGCGCTCATCGAAGAAATCATCGAACAGTTTATTGAAAAGGGTTTTACCCTGCTCATCTATGATTTCAAGTTCGATACGTTGAGCAAGATCGCCTACAACTATTGGATGCGAAAAAAGGAAAGGCTAACGGCAGCAAAGTCAAATGAACTTACCGAAATGCCGGAATTCTATACCCTGAGTTTTGACGACATTGAAAAATCGCACCGCTGCAACCCCATCGACCCCTATCTGATGCGCAACCAGACCGATGCCGCCGATGCGGCGACCATCATCATGAAAAATCTGAACAAGGACTGGATCAAGCGCAGCGATTTCTTTTCCAAGAGTGCCATCAGCTTCGTATCGGGACTAATATGGTACCTAAAGAAAAAATCGGAAGAAACGGGCAAGAATATCTGTACCCTGCCCCATGTGATTACCCTTTCGACGGTCAATATTGAATATCTCCTGACCATCATGATGCGTGAAGTGGAGGTCCGTAGTCTAATGATTCCCTTCAAGGATGCTATGGAACGGCAGGCGGGCCAACAATTGGCCGGTCAGACGGCAAGTGCCCAAATCTCGCTTTCGATGCTGGCCAACAAGGAAATCTACTACATCATGACGGGCAACGATTTTCGGTTGGACCTCAACAACCCTAAAAAGCCGAAGATCGTATGTATCCAAAACAATCCCGATCGCTCGGAGGTCTATGCCGCCCCGATTGGACTATATATCAATAAGATATTACAGGTCGTCAACAAACCAGGCGGAAGACCCTTGGGCTTAATTCTGGATGAACTTCCCACCGTATTCATTATGGGGCTGCGTAAAATCATCGATACTGGTCGGTCACATTATGTCGCCACCGTATTAGGCATTCAGAGCATTACCCAACTGATAGCGGATTATGGCAGGGAACTGGCCGAGGTCATTTTCGACAACTGCTCCAACGTGTTCAGCGGTGCAGCCAAAGGAGAAACGGCACGTCGCATCAGCGATATTTTTGGGCGCATCCATCAGGAAAAAAAGAGCAAGGCCGTTTCCAATAACGATACAACAGTCAATTTCAGTACGATACTTTCCGAACTTTTGCCCAAAAGCAAGATCACGAGTATGTCCACAGGGCATTTTGGGGGTATCGTGGCAGATACTTTTGAACACCCCATAGAGCAAAAGCTATGCTTCGGACTACTAAGGCCCAACATGGAGTCAAAGAAAATACAAGGGAAGCACGAAATCCCGAGCCACACGGACTTTAGGAGCAAGAACCATAGTCAACTGGTCAACGACCGATTGAAACTGATGCAGACACTTGACTTTTTTGAAACCGTCCAAAAAATCGATTGCCACCAATTGGACTATCTGGGCTTTTATAAGAACTATATTGACGGATTCGCCGAAAGATACTATCCCAACACCATTAAACGGATGCAGTTCATCAAATTGGTAAGCGAACTCCGAATGTATGACCATTTACAAGAGTTGGAAGGTTACATTGCCAAAGAGGATGCTAAAGACCGACTGAAATCCTTCCTCGTGAAATTGGTGGACCGGATGCTTGTCAACAATGAAATCGAACGGATTCTCGATGCCAATTTTCTGAAGGTAATTCAGGATGTGGATGATCTCGTGACCGCAGAGTATGAAAGTTGCACGGGACAAAAACCGGAATTGGCCGTTTTCGACAAAACAAAGACAGGTGACCAAATCGGAAAATCCTTGGAAAAAGAAGAGGAAATTGCCCAACACTTTATGAAGCAGTACAACAAACGGGCCAGCAGGGAATTGGCGGATGCCTTCAGAAAGGCACACGAAATCCCTACATTTGAGAGAGTTTCTAATTCCCATCGAACCGAAGTGTTCCAAGATTTCGATGACAAGGACTTAACGGATTTATATTCGAGCTATCCAGTAGAAATGGTGGACCAACAAACACAATGAAAAAAAATCATGAAAGATATTGAGGAAATAATGCGTGCCTCTTCGGAGGATTTTAGCTACATCGGGGAGCGATTGCGACAGATACGCGATGAACTTATCGAAAAAGATTCTGGCAACAAGCGGGACAGCGAATTTTCACGAAAAAAATTGGCGGAACGCTTTGGCATCGATTATTATACCCTTGTCAATGTGGAAAGAGGTACGTTTTCCTATACATCAATCAAGTTGGTACTGTACTATTATACCCTAGGCTACAATATGGCATGGATTCTAACGCCCGACAATGAATTCATTCCCAAACACAATATTGGCGAGAACGTAGTCTACCAGACCGATGTACAGGAGGAGTACCGCGAATTGGAGTCCGATATCGTTGAGGCATTGATGAAGTTTAAAAAGAAGATTTGAAAGAATCATCATGGAAAATTAATAGTATCGAAAAACGTTCGTTTTACGGGACTAACTTATCCATTGATGATTATTTAATCATTTCTTAAACGATGTAGATATTCCTGCTATCAGTTACCTTTTAGTTTTTCAGCAACACTATCATAGTACTCTTGGGTAAGAACTTCGGTCCAAGTTGTTGGTGTTTCCCCTCCATATAGGGCAAGGTAAGTGACATCGCTTTCTTTGGTCGATGAATGCCAATGCTCTACATTTTTTTCACATCGAACCACATCTCCCGCTTTTACGATAACAGGGGCTTTTCCTCTTTCCTGGTAATATCCTGCACCTTCAACATAGATCAAGACCTGTGGCGATGAATGCTTGTGCCAGTCCAAAGTGGAGTTGGCTTTAAACGTTGCCTTTGTTATGTTGTAGCCCAATTCGCCATCATCGTGAATCAAGCCGTTCAACCAAGCTTCCCCAATATAATGGGTGTTGGGTGCCTTTGTGCCTTCATCCATATAGGAGGTAACCGAATATTCCGGTGTTTGTGCGTTAAAATAAACTGGTGAAAGTATGAAGCAGATAATTATTAGATTTTTCATTTGAAGAAATTTATATGTTACATGGCCGACAACTCAAGTTTATTTTAAATATACAGAATCCTCAACTTTTCCGAGCCATTCCGTCGGCCCGTCCACTCGACTGGTGATTGCTATTTGAATGAATTCATCATCTGTGCTGGCCCCGTGCCAATGGGGAATGTTCGGTGGGCATTTTACCGCATCCCCTTTTTGCAAAATTCGCTTGGAACTTCCCTTTTCCTGATAGTAACCCTTTCCACCTATGGCAATAATGATTTGGCCATTAGGGTGGGAGTGCCAGTTGGTACGTGCCCCTGGCTCAAAAGTGACACTTCCCACGGAGTTTCGGTTGATACTGTCGGCATCCACCAACATTTGCAACCATGCGGTCCCCACAAAGTTGCTGTTCGTGATTTTCGCGCCTTTGTCAAATAGCAACTCCTTTTGTGGCTGCTCTTCGGGTATAGTTTCTGATTTGGCTTCTGGTTTACAGGAGAGGGCCAAACAAACCATAAAGGTCAGACCAAATAACATTCTATAATTCATTACTATCATTTTTTACCAGATTGTCTTGAAAAAAGCTTGTCAATTTGGATACCACCTTATTCACATATTCAGGTTTCCAATAGGTTTCGATATGGGTGGCACCATTAATCAGAAACAATTCTTTTGTTTTGGCATTAATCGCCTTTTCAAAGGCTTTGTCCGACATATAATAAGTATCTGCCTTACTGCCCGTAACCATCAGTAGTGGTTGGTCGATAAGTTCTATTCCATCGGTCGCGTCCCAAGTCATCAAGTCCAATAAACTGCTCATAGTGTACCCTCCGCCCGATTTGGGATGTGCATGTGTTTTATTGTAATAGATATAACCTTCCCTGTACAGTTCAAAGGGAAGTGCCGCTATCTGCTCATCCGTCAAAGAAGGTGTACCCCCACCGACATACAATACCTCCCCGCCGCTGACTTCCTGTGCCCTGGCTTTTGAAGCCTGGTCCAAACGCTCTTGGATACTTCCTACTTGGGATTTTAAAAATCCATTGCGCCTTACTTCGCCCGAGTTGAACATGCTCAACGTGGCTACCGCCTTAAAGCGTTTATCCGATTGGGCGGCCTTTAAAGAATAACCGCCTCCCCCGCAGATGCCCAAAAGCCCAATGTTCCCTTGATCGACACCTTTGTACTTCGAAATAAAATCGGCCATTCCATGGATGTCCTCAATACGATTGGAAGGGGTGTCCACATTTCGGGGCTCACCGCCACTGGCTCCCTGATAAGCGGCATCTGCGGTAATGGTGATGTAGCCCACTTCCGCCATCCGCTGCGCGTACAGTCCGGCGACCTGCTCCTTCACTCCACCATTGGGATGGGCGATGACAACTGCCGGATAGGTCTGCGATGCCGTATAATTGGGTGGTGTATATACGTTTGCCGCAATTTTCAATCCGTTCAACTCATAGTTGACTGGATGAATATTGACCTTACCATTAATATTTTCTGTGATCGCCCCGGTATACACCAGTCCAAATGGATTCTGCACTTGGGTGTTGGTGTCGGTCTGTGCGTACATATTTTCCATCGCAATAATCATTGTTATTAGTATTCCCACTACATTTTTAGTGCTTCTCATATTATTGTATTTAGTTCTTTTACTGTCTATCCTTTAGGACGGTATCCAAAACGGATTTGGCCGCTTCGGCGCGTTCCTTACCTGCTGTCGTTTCGATAATCCTTATAAATGTGTTCAGTTGTTCAGGCGTCAAGCCCACGTTTAGGGAAAGGTTAAAATGCCCCCTTAGCATGGGTTCAAGGCCACCCAGGGATGCAATTACAGAAATCGTGGTCAATTCCCTTTGTGCATAGGTCAATATATCCCTTTCAAAAATATCGGCGAACAGATGCTCCTTGAGGAAGACATCCATTTCAGGTGAAAACTGTTGGTAATCCGGTTTGGGGCCTTCCATATTTGTTTTAGTAAGCTCCTGTAAGCTCTCGATGCCACGGTCGTACTTCGAACGTGTATCCGAGATGGGTGAGGCTTCCTTTCCCCATTCATCCGTAATCCCTTCTTTCTTTCGGTCGTCCAATACTTTTAACAAGGTGCGTAGGCCCATAATGCTCCTTGGAAAACCACAATAGGCATAGAGGTGCACTACCACTTCCTTGATTTCGTTGACTGTAAGTCCATTGTTCAGTCCCTCGTTCAAAGCCGTATCCAATTCCTCCAAATTTCCTTGGGCGGTGAGGGAGGCTATCTTTACGATGTTCTTCTGTTCCTCGGTCAATGCTATTTCTGATGGTGTATTGTGTTGCCCTTGCAAGGGATAAAGCCCTATCAGCAACATCAAGATGCCCATCCAAGTTTTTATCGTTGATTTATTCATGAGTTTTCTTGTCTTTCCTACTTTATGTTTTCTTTAATCCATTTCACGATTATATCGGCTATCTCCAGATTATTGGTGTCCTGCATAAGCATGTGACTATTTCCTCCTTTACCAGTATCTGGTAAATAGAGCATCTTCACATTACCACCGTTTTCATTGACAGTCTTGGCAAAGGCCATGGATTGATTATATGCCGTCTGCCAGAAGGGAGTGTCATTCGGTGAACCTGCTCCCGTCTGAGTATCAAGATAATCCCCGAAAATGAATAGGATTGGGATTTTTGTAAATACCTTCAGTTGTTCATTATCCAGATCGAAGCGTACACCTCCCGGCTCCACCGAAACAATACCGACAATGCCATCCGAGTTTGTCAAAGCAGCGTCCATTGGAAAAGTTCCCGACTGCGAATGACCCATAAGCAAGGCCTTGTCCAATTTTGATGCTAAGTCGCTAAGTGCCTTATAGTTGCTTGTAACACTTCTAACATCACCCCGCATATCGGGGACACCTTGTTTGGAGAGCTCATCTAGATACTCTGCAGGAAACAGGGTGACCTCAAAATTCTCATTGGGCTTTGGGCCAATCCTAAAATTTGGCCGTACAAACTCATCGGGAAATCTAAAGGCAACCGGTAACTCAGAAGGTTCTGCCTTTTTTAAACGAACGTTGTTGATTTTGGCCTGGTTGAATCCGGAACGTCCCCTGCCCACTTGGTCCACCACATAGGTTGCATGCCCTTTTCGCACAAAGTACTCATCCCAACCCATTCTTCCATCCGGGGTTGTTTCCCAGGACTTCCCTGTCAAGGCTGCGCCATGAACCATGACGATGGGTAATTTTTCTTCGGTGCTTATAGGTTCCATATATCGCACATACATTTGGTTCACCGTAATCGAATTGCCCGGGAAAAAGCCCATTTCATCGCGGGTTTGCTGTACGGTCTCACCACCGATATAGAAGCTCCCCTGTGATTTCAAGATAAGAGGCTCTTCAGGTGTATGAAGATCTTCATACGATTGCCCGAGAACATTGTTTACATTTAGAATAGTGGTCAGTAAACAGAGAACTAATAAGTTCATGTACTTTTTGATTTTTTTCATCTCTATGTCTTTTTACCAATAATCGTTTGTTTATATCAATACTATTACATTGATGTTTAACACTAGCGGGTCAAGTATCTACTCAAACCCTTATGGCAAAGCAAATGCCATTATAGAGCCCGAAGGATTTTCTTCAGTCCCCCCTATGGATAGGGCCACATATTGTTTTCCGTCAATGGAATAGGAACAAACATTGGCATTGTTTGCGGCAGGTAATTCCTGTTCCCAGACCATTTCGCCAGTTTTCTTGTCAAAGGCCCATATTTTTTTATCCTCCGCACCGCTTATAAAAACCAGTCCCCCCGCGGTGACCATAGGCCCCGATCGTGCCAACAAACCAGTTTCAGGACCATCCTCTTCCTGTAAATTTTCATCATTGCCCACGGGGATTTGCCATTCGTATTCCCCAGTGGATAGGTTCAGTGCGTTCAAGGTGTTCCAAGGGGTTTTTAGGGCAGGGTTGCCGCTAGGGTCACTCCATGTTCTGTATGGCGTGATGTTCATATACCGTACCGGCTTCTCACCATCGGCGATTTCCTCCTGGCTCTCCTCAATAGAAGTATCCTGTAGGTCATACAGATAGGCCAAAACGCCCCTCTCTTCGCGCTCTGTAAGTACGCCCATGTACCCCGGCATCATACCGCCCCCCTTACGTATTTTCTCAAGGGTTTCTTCTTCAGCCACCTTGTCCTTTAAACCTACCAAGGTAGGAATGGTCGGCCCAACACCTTTCTTATCGGCTCCATGACAGGCGACACAATGTTTTTCGTATGTAACCCTACCCAATTCATATCGGGTATTGTTCTGGGCCGCAAAGTGTTTGTCGGCATCCACAATGGTCTGTATTTCGGGCAGGTTGTTACCTCGAATGTAAAGATAGTCAGTGTCTGGATCATAGGCCAGACCGCCCCAATTGGCACCACCACGGGTAGCTGGCATGGAAAGGGTACCCTTAAGGTCTGGAGGGGTGAAAAGACCTTCATAGCGCACCGATCGAAATTTCTTTAAAATGGAATCATGGTCAGCCTCGGAATAATGGTTCAGGTCGTCTTCCGTCATCGATTGCCGAACAAAAGGTGCAGGTTTCAACGGAAAGGGCTGTGTTTCATAGGCAACCTCGCCGGGAAGATTGGATTCGGGCACCTCACGCTCCTCTACCGGGAAAATTGGTTCTCCCGTATCCCGGTCGAGCACAAAGATAAAGCCCTGTTTCGTGGCCTGGGCCACCGCATCGACCACCTTTCCCTCGTGCTCAAATGTCACTAGATTGGGCGGACAGGGCAGGTCGTAATCCCAAATATCATGGTGTACGGTCTGAAAATGCCACTTGTAACCTCCCGTGGCGGCGTCCAATGCCAGAACGCAATTTCCGTAAAGATTGGCACCGACCCTATCGGCCCCATAAAAATCATAGGAAGGAGATCCCAATGCCAGATAGACCATCCCCCGCTCAGCATCGATGGCCATACCTGCCCAACAGTTGACACCCCCGGCATATTTGTAAGCATCAGGAGGCCATGTCTCATATCCAGGCTCCCCTGGATGCGGAATGGTATGGAACGTCCAAACCCGTTCTCCGGTCTTTGCATTATACGCTCGGACATAACCCGGAGGCGCACCATAATAATCCGGCAGCCTCGACCCGATTATAATGAGGTTATCGTAAATGCTTCCCGGAGTGGTCAAGGTGACAGATATTTTTTCCGGATCGTCACGCACACCCAGGTTTAAGTTTACTTTTCCATTTTCCCCGAAGGAAGTAATCGCTTCGCCGGTTTCGGCATTTATGGCCAATAAGTAATTTCCCGCGGAATACAGTATTCGTTTGTCATCACCATCTTCATCTTCCCAATATGTCACGCCTCTACTGGCCGCTGTGGGTTCACCTTCACCCAATGCCTTAAAGTCCCATAATTTTTCGCCGGTGGCAGCGTTGATGGCATACACAGTCTGGTTCCTTGAATTCGCATACATAACACCATCAATAATGATGGGGTTGGCCTGGCTCGATACCGCTGGTTCTTCCCCGTCGTCCAGGTCATCGGCATTAAAGGTCCAGACGTTCGTTAATTGGTTTACATTGGAAATGTTAATCTGGTCCAAGGGCGAATAGCTCGTACTTTTTTCATCCGCCTTATAGGTTGTCCAAGTGTTGGTACTCAGCGATTCTTCCTGTTTGCAGTTGACAAGCAACAGAACCGTGACAAGACCAAACCCAATTTTTCTTAAGTGCAACAATGTGTTTTCGTTTATCATCTTGAAATTTCACTTTAATTATCCAATCCTTTTTCTTTTAACCATGCGGACATTACATCGGCCACTTCCACATTGTTCAGATCCGAAAACGGAAAATGGGTATTGCCCTTGATGCCAATTTCGGGCAGATGGACCACGGTAACATCGCCTCCTTGTTTATTGACCGCTTCGGCCCATATCCGTGCCATTTCAAGCCGTACCCGCCAGCCGTCGGTACCTGGGTTGGGGTCATATTCTTCTGGAATAAAATCTCCATAATAGATTACGATGGGGATTTTGGTCAGTTTCAAGAATTCGGCTTGAGGTACGCCAATGGCCTGTAAAGCTCCGGCAGAACTTTCCAGAGGTGGAGGGACCTCACCCTCGGGAAAGGGGAAACCCGATCCTGGTTCATAGGACACTATGGCCTTAACATTGTCATTTTTCATAGCAGTGGCCCAACCAAATCCCCCGGAATGGGAATGTGTCACCAGAATACCATCCCCGATCTTTTCAAACAGTTCTGAGGCCGCATTGATTATCGCCTCGATGTCAAACCCGCCTATATTGGGCACCATCTGACGGAAATATTGGTTCAGGGTTTCCTCGTCCTTTGCGAACTGTACGCCTGGAAAATAATCGGGCCATTCGCCCACCCGGAATATATTGAACCAAAACTGCTCATCGGGGGTCGGGGTAATGGAAGCTTCTACCATACTTTTACTTGCCCTGCCCCGTCTCGGTTGATCCATAATATAAGTACTAAAGCCCCTTCTCAAAAAAATGTTCTGGTAGCCCTCGCGACCGTCAGGTGTAGTCTCCCAGGTCTTTGAAAATTGTCCGATACCGTGCCACATCACCAAGGGATATTGACGGGCATCCACAGGTATCTGATAAAAAATGTAGGCATGGTCACCGTGGAAGGTCTGTCCCTCAGGAGTTCTTTTAATGGCATCGAACGTACCGGGATTGCTCTTTACTGTTCCTCCAATAGCAAAACTGCCTTGGTCTTGGATGACCATAGGTTCTGTCTGGGCAAATCCTATGGATAGTGCACCCAACCATATGGCCAGTACTATTTTTTTTGTTCTCATTGATCGTTTTTAAAATTGTTACATATTGTTACCATCCGGATCTCCATCAAACGGACCCTAGTCAAAATTTTATTATAAACCTTCCGCCCACTTTCGGAACTGCACCACCATTTTTGGATCACGGTGGTCAAAGAACTTACTGGTATTGGTATCCAGTGCTGCAATGGCCTTCATGTCTTCTTGGGACAGTTCAAAATCAAACACATCGATATTCTGTTCGATCCTTTCAGGGGTGACCGATTTTGGAATCACCACGATATCCCTTTGTATAATCCAGCGCAATGCTACTTGTGCCACCGATTTTCGATATTTCCTGCCGATGTTGACGAGCAACTCATTTTCAAAAAATTCGCTTTTTCCTTCTGCAAACGGTGCCCATGATTCGTGCTGCACCCCAAATTCAACCATCACTTTGTGGTCTTCTTCCCTTTGGTAGAACACATTGGTCTCGATTTGGTTCAATGCCGGGGAAATTTCATTGAAGCTTAACAAATCCACCAATCGATCCGGAAAAAAATTGCTCACCCCGATGGCCCTGATTTTACCTTCTTTATACAGCTCCTCCAAAGCCCTCCATGATCCGTACACATCGCCGAAGGGTTGATGTAGGAGATATAGGTCCAAATGGTCCAATTTCAGGTTTTCCAAAGAGATATGGAACGCTTTTTTGGCAGCTTCATAACCATAATCGGAAACCCATAGTTTGGTTGTGACAAAGATTTCGTCCCTCGGAATGCCGCTTTCTTTAATTGCATCACCGACCGCCTTTTCGTTTGCATATGCCTGGGCCGTGTCGATACTTCTATAACCCGATTTCAAAGCATGTAAGACACTGTTTTTACATTCCTCGTAATCCGGTACTTGAAAAACACCATATCCAAGGATTGGCATTTCTACTCCGTTGTTCAATTTTACTGTTTCCATAATTAGCCTTTCTACCTTCTTGAATTTTGATTTCATAGTTCCTGTTAACGTTCGCCGATCTTCACGTCTTCTGAAAGTAACTTGGTGAAAGAAAGCGAAAGCAATTTCCAGTCCCCTTCGGTTTCCATATACACTTCGGTTACCGCGAAAAGGTTGCTCACGGCATTACCACTAACTTCTGCCGCGAGTTGAAGTTTGCTCAAGACAATTGCAGTAGACCCCTCTCTCTTTAATGATACTTCTTGAATGTTCACACTTTTTGGCACGATCCAGCCGCTTTTCATGGCGTTGATTTCTTCTTCTTTGTTTAGGATCGCTCCCATGTGCACGAAAATCGCGGAAGGGTGTATTAGGGCATCCAACGAATCAAAATTCCCTTCTATCATCCAATGCCATTTCTGTTTTGAGATTTCTGCCAGATTCTGGGCGATTTCAAATGTTTTGGTCTTCATACCGTCAAAAGATTTTAACAAAGCTACAAAGCGCTCAAAACATGTGACTTACCCGCACTACGGAATTACCTACCCGTATTACGGATTCACATTTTTTTATGACATTATTTCCAGACACAACTGTTAACTTTATCAAAAAATAAGGGTATGAAGAATAGTGATGATTTGATTACGATAAACGACTATGCCAAGTTCTTTAAGCTATCGACCCTGCACCCGCTCGTGAACGTTCTGGACGTTTCAAAGGGAAGCTGGTCGATGGTGAACAAGGTGAATTCGGTACGCTACCATTTTTACGCCGTATTTCTAAAACAGGGCCAGGACTGCACCCTGAAATACGGGAGGCAGAACTATGATTACCAAGATGGCACGCTCGTATTTGTTGGCCCAGGTCAGGTCATCGACATATCCGGTATAGACTACAATAAGCCACCATCGGGACATGCGTTGTTGTTCCACCCCGACTTGATTCGGGGAACTTCATTGGGTACGATGATGGGGAAGTATTCCTTTTTCTCTTATGAGCTTCATGAGGCCTTGCATATTTCGCAGAAAGAAAGGAAGCTTGTTTTGGATTGCTTTGACAAAATCCAGTACGAGCTTTCACAGAATATCGACAAGCACAGTAAAACTGTCATCATCTCCAATATTGAGCTCTTCCTCAATTATTGCAATAGGTTTTACGACCGACAGTTCATCACCCGCGATTCGGTCAACATAGGTGTCGTTGAGCAATTTGAATCTTCCCTGAACGCCTATATCCTATCGGGGAAGGCCAAAAATGAAGGGATGCCGTCGGTCGGCCAATTTGCGGAGGAACAACATCTGTCCCCCAACTATTTTGGTGACCTGGTCAAAAAGGAAACGGGAAAGAGTGCCATGGAATTTATTAGGTACAAGCTCATAGAAATTGCCAAGGACAAGATTTTTGATCCGGATAAAAGCATTAGTGAGATTGCCTTTGAACTGGGGTTCAAATATCCACAGCATTTTACCCGGCTGTTCAAAAGTAGGGTGGGGTACTCCCCGAGCGATTATCGGATGTTGAATTGATGGTTCAACCATCTGATCTTAGCTAATCATTAATTTTTAGTTCTCTAGGTTATAGTTCTTTAAATCGGCCCATTTACGGCACGGAGCTGATACTTGTATGCAAAATCCGTACCCAGTTCCATTTCTCGTTCTTTTTAGTAGTTTCGTTAATAGACCTTTTATGGTACTGTTATTTCGTAAAAGATTTTTTGATTTAATTAAAACTCAATCATTATATTTGTTGATATTTCATTTATAGATAAACCCCATTTTTTAAGGTTTATCGTTTAACAAAATATAATGGCAAGAGGAAGTTACACATCCGAAAATTTGACCCAATCACAATTGGATCTTATGCTATTGTTGGATGAATACGAAATGGACATTTTCTCCTTGGAAGATGTGAAAGGGCTTGTTCCGGACCAAGAGGGAGATATCAACGAAATCATCGAGAACCTGGTCCATAAAAAAGTGTTCTCCCGCATCGAAAGGGGCAAATATTGCCGTGCCAATTTTAGGGACGAAAAAGTAATCGGTTCTTTTTTGGTGCCCGATGGTGCCATTGCCTATTGGTCGGCCTTAAACCTACATGGGCTTACAGAACAGTTTCCCAACACCGTTTTCGTCCAGACCACAAAATTAAAAAAGGACAAAAAAATCTTCGGTGTAGCCTATAAGTTCGTGACCATAGCCGAGCGGAAAAGGGATGGTGTCAAAAAGGAAGGTTATGGCAACCATAGGTACGCCATTACAGACGTGGAAAAAACCTTGGTCGATTGTTTCGATCTCCCCAAATACTCCGGCGGGTATGCGGAATTGATTCGGGCATTTGCAGAGGCAAAATTGTCTTCCAAGAAGATGATTCGTTACTGCCGGGCCATCAATAATATTGCAGCCACCAAAAGAATGGGGTTCTTGGCCCAACTTTTCGATAAACCGGGAATGAAAACATTTGTTGGCTATGCCCTTCAGCAGGTCAAAGAGGCCTATAACCCTTTTGATCCCAAAGGAAGGGATTCGGGGGAATACGTACGCGACTGGCGGTTGCGCATGAACATTAGCTCGGAAGAACTTATCAGCATAGCCAATAAAATCTACTGATGCTGTTCAAACGGGAAATAGAAAAATATGCCGAGGCGAACGGTGTCTTGAAATCGACCATAGACAAGGATTGGGTCTTGGGCCATTTTATCGACAGTATTTTTTCCATTCCCAAATGCAGGGAGGCCCTTGTATTTAAAGGCGGTACTTGTCTTCGAAAATGCTACTTTCCGGATTACAGATTCTCGGAAGATTTGGATTTTACTTCCATCAATCCCGAATTCGCATTGGATAAAAAAATGCTCAAAGAGATCGCGAGATTGATTACGAAGCGTTCAGAAATTCCGCTTCATATCCAAGAACTTTCCCCTTTGCGATTCAATGAAAAGTTGACCGGCTATAAGGCAACCATCAAATTTTGGGGTGCCGACCATTCACGAAATCAGGCACCTCCAGTACCGGAGCGGTGGACCACCAGTATTAAAATCGAGATTATCCTGTTTGAAAAATTGGTGTTTCCATTTGAAATGAGAAAAGTACATCACCCCTATTCGGATGTGTTATCGTCGGAACCCTTATCCGTTCCCTGCTATTCGCTGAACGAGGTTTTAGCGGAAAAACTACGGGCGTTGATTCAAAGGTCTTATACGGCTCCAAGGGACTTTTATGATATTTGGTATCTATCTAAGAATGTGCCCAATATCGAATGGACAGCGGTAACAAAAGCCTTTCACGAAAAAATGGCCTTTAAGGACCTTGCTTTTACCGGAATCAATCAGATGCTCAATGATGATAGTCACAAAGCCCTTATAGCTGCTTGGTCCAATAGCCTACAGCACCAAATACCCGAAAAAAATATGGTCGAGTACGCCACGGTAAAGAATGATATCGCTGCATTGTTGAAAGAGATATTCTAAGTAAACCTTTTATGCCTACCTACATAAAAATATTCCTGCGCTTGGAATAATCCGTAAACTCATCTTTAAACCCATTGAATGCCTCTTTCTCCCTATATTTTCCTCCCAAAAGCGAACTAAAGGCATACACGGTTTTGAGCAAAATAGCAGCTTGTTGCGCATTGATTTTCGTATTTGATAGCTTATGTATGCTAATCCGTAATCCTTTATCCATGTGATATTCCAATGCCTCCCGATGTAAATTCGGTCTAACACCTTCGTGAACCATCACGTAAGCGGCCCTGTTATAAAACCCTCTTTCAATCAGATAGGAAACCCACAAATTTTTAAGGTCCAATTGACCTTCCGAGTTCAATATGTTGACGGACTCCATTTGATTGGCCAGGACAGCATCCAAATCCGGACTGGATTTTAGATATGCCTGGGTTTTCTTGGAAAGCGGAATACCGGTTTCATTTTTTGAATAGTGTGAGCTTAGGTGCAGAACTCCCTCTTTATTCTCAAAATAAAATCCCTTGGCATTAAACAAATTTATATAATCGATGGGCGATTTTTCTAGATGGATATTGAACTGCTCCGCCGTTCTCAGATATGCCTTTAAACTATGGATTTCGAACTGTTTTTGGTATCCGAGGTTCATCGAACCATAAAGTTCGGGCAGTAATAATGGCAGAAAGAAAGAAGTCGCGCTTAAATCCGTTCCCCGGCCTTTTTCAGCTCCGGTAAGCATTTCGAGCACTTTTACGTTCTGATTGATACTGCCGGTGGATATATAGTTTTTGCTCTCCTTTGGAATATGGTAACCCCCTATTGCAAAAGAAAAGGAATGGGAATTACCAAAAGACACTTCACTATCAGCATAATTGAGTCCTAAACCCTGTAATAGATAAAATTGAAGACTTTTATTTTCGGAGGCGTTGAATACATCCATCTCCAACACTTTTTTGAATAAGGAAACCCTTTCTTCCAAGGTTTTGGCTTCTTTTCTTGATTCCACTTCATGGAGTTCCTTTCGTGTGTCCTCGAATTCGTTTTTCAGTACTTTCAATAGGTTTTCGTCGCTTTCCTTGCCCATATAATAATTCAGGAAAGAATAACGCTCCGAACCTACGATATTGGGAAGCAGGTCGTTCAGGTTTTTCGTTAGCACAAATTCCGATAAGAGCCTGTTGCTTTTATTCGAATTCAAATACGATTCGTAAAAAGCATTTTTTATCAGTTTACGGATTTCAAGCAAAAATTGCTTTCCGTTTCGATCCAAGGAAGTGTCACCGGTCATATCGCTCGCTAATCTGGGATGTTGGATAAAGTCTTTTTTGGAACTGATTTCGGAGCCGGAAAAGACATAACCCGATTTGTCATAAATGACCAATTCCTTTACCGGCCCGATCTTATCGTACAACAGCTCGCAGTCGATATTCTGATAGGACTTTAGCACATCTGGCAGATCTTCGTGTCGTATACTTTCAAAAAGTTTAAAGGTAGTAATCAACTGCTTTTCCAAACGCTTTCGATGTATCGGCAACAGCTTTGATTTGGAATTCTTTTTAAAAAAGGCGGCAAGTTTCGGTCCGCTTAACTTTGGATGTACGACCGACCCATTTATAAATTGGGTCCTGTATTTCTTTTGATTATCGATTCCATAGGCTACCCCTACCCTGCCGTTATCATTGGTGATTGTTTTTACCATGATATGGTAGGGCTTTGCCAAGTGTTTTAACTCGGTAAAACTCCGCACCTTGTGTTTATGCAATAGACCGTTGAGTACATCTTGTATATAGAATCGGGTACCTTGGGCATCATTGGGCTTAAACTGATATTCCGGAAAGCGATAGATTGGAAGTTCCCTTTCCTGTTTGGTGCTAGGGGATGGCGATAGTCCGTACTTTTTTTCGAGATGTTGGTGAGCCGCGATGTTCCGTCGATAGCTGTTAAAGATGCTGAGCACCTTTCCATCTTCCTTTACGTTCGTGGTCACGATGTGTACGTGTTCGTGTTTGGTATCGGTATGCCTGACCACGACATAGGGCTGTTCACCGTAGCCCATGCCCTGCATATATTCTTTGGTAATTTTAAAAAAAATTGCATCATCAAGGTGTTCCCCATGTGGAAGGCTCAGACTAATATGGGCGAAACGGTTTTTGGTGGCGTTACGCTGTCCCTGAAAAAAGAGGACATCTCCGAAGAATTTTGTCGATATGTCTTCGGAACACATATTCCCATAACCGAGTATGCGCATGCCTACCTTGCCAAAGACATATTTCAATGTTCCCTGACAGGTCTCTCCGTATATAATATTCCCGATCATTGTGGTTCTTTTTCAAAAACAATCCCTATGAGGGTATTTAAAAGTTCGTTGGTCTTTCGTATCTCGACATCCAAAAGGCTGTTCGGATTCCTAAAATTCTTGTGGTGCGCCAATTTGACCAATTGGTTGATGTTGTTCCCAATCCTATTGATTTGGTATGCCAGATTTGAAGTATTGGGAAGCTTGTCTTTTTCATCAGCCTTTTGGTTCAGTACAAGCCTTCTTAACAATGGACTTATGGTTCCCCTTTTTGAAGGGTCAAGGTCATAGGATTCGCAGATTAATTTCAGTTTAGAATATTCCGAATCGTTGAAACGGAGCATTACGTTATGGTATCGCTTCTTTTTCCCTAGTCGCTTTCGACCTCTTTTTCCCTGTTCCATTTTCAATGCTTTTAAAGCAAAACACTTCGTCAGAAGTAGACAATTCTAAGTAACTTAGAATACAGCTTGCTATCCGTTTCACGGATAAATATAAGCGATTCGATTTGAATATAACTAATTAATAATCAATTATTTAAACTATAAAACCATATTGGGGCATATGGGGTCAAATGGGTATAGATTTAACTTTTAAATGGTCTGATTTGGGAATCTATAATCATGGAATAGGGTAGAAAATGAACCTAAGTTTTCTTTGGATGGGCCAAAAAAGTGCATGGGACGATTTCGTCCCATGGGCTTTTGTATGGTTCCGAGGGGGCCAAGGGTGCCGATAGGCTTCCTTGGCTTCCACAGGAACTTTGGAAACACATGAAATGGCCCCATTTCAAAATTTTCCTATTAATAAAACAATTAGTGTTTTTATGGAATATGAATAATTATCCATCTGAAATATCCCTAATCAGGGCATAAAAATACTGTTTCATTAATGGAGTCTTGGTTAGCTTTCCCTATGCAATTTCACGAAAAAATTATTTTCATTAGACCATATCGATTTGGTTCCTGGATCCATTTGATTCCACATGGTCTTATATGGTTTTACGTCAAAAAATAATTTATAAATACTTGTTTATTAATATTTTATAATTCTATATTCATCATTATTTATATAATTGTTTAGGTATGTAATTCATTGGTTACGGCCTTCATCAATACATTAATTATTTAATCAATGAACGAAACAATTCTCGAATTATGGAAACAAAGATCATTAGTGTCGTTGGCGAAAAAGGAGGTATCGGAAAAACGACCTTGAACATCATCCTAGCGTCCGACCTTTTTTATGCCAAGGGCAAAAAAGTGGTACTGTTGGATGCCGACAACCCCCAATACTCTATTTACAACAAAAGAGAGCGCGAATTGGAATCGCTGGACGAAGAGGAAAGGCAATCCATGGAACTTTATCCCATAGAACCAGTTACCGTTGCTAACCTACAGGACGCCATAACGAAGCACTATGGCCTCGTGGACTATATCATTCTTGATCTTCCCGGGAGTTTGAACGTAGAAATGGTAAAAGGTCTGTTATATGTGGAGCACGTTTTCGTACCATTCGATCATGACGAGTTGGAAATCGACAGTACTTCCCACTTCTATTTTACCCTGAAAAACAATTTCCTGGACAATGATGAGCGCATACTGAAAAGTATCCACTTATTCTTCAACAAATACAAGTTGGTCAAGAAAAACAAGTTCGCGGTGCTACGCCAACAGTTCCTGAACGCGGATATACCGATGATGAAAAGTGTGGTCAAGGACAAGACCATTTACAAGGAACGTTACCGAAACACCCTCTACCCCATTCCCGACCATAAGGAATTGGGCTCAAAGGACATCAAGCATTTTTTTGAGGAAGTTGCCCAATTAACGCAGTAAAAAGCAGAACGATGAAAAAAGAACGGAAGATAGACACGCTTGGCCTCATCCAAAAGATGGCGGAAAAAAATAAGGCAACCGTTGATGTTCTGGAAGGATTGAAAAACGAACGTTCGCCAGACAAATGGAGCCAAGAGGAAAAACAACATTTTGTGCCAAAATCCGTTAGAGAAAAGGACGAAAAGGCCACCAATAAAGATTTCAAGCCAAAACAGTTTGAAAACGCACCGGATGGGAATGGGTACGCCGTCCAAAAGTTCGAAAAGTTTCTGAACACAGAAAACTATAGGGACAAAAAGGAATCGTTTGTACTCTCCCTAAGTAGGGATTGCATGGCCAAATATGAGAAATTGGCACGGGGGGCATCCTATAAACTGGATATTAAGACTCATCGCAATGATTTGATGCGAAAGGTCTTGGAAGATTTTATTCATCAAAAATATAGAAAACTCCTAAACCTTATTGAACAGGAGTAAAAACAAGAATGAGCAATTACTGGTACATATTGATAGGCTTGGCCCTTATCTATTACGGATATGTTGCCTGGGTTTTGCTCAAGAAAAAAAGAACTTCAAATAAAAAAGATTCAGAAAAACTTGCTTATTTGCATTTAAATAATAAATTTGTAAATAAATCAAATAATGAACAGACGGATTTAGGAGCTGTACTCGACCAGATCGATGAAGTGGAAGACACTTCAAAACTTCTGGAAGCTTTTAAAGAGGGTTCATTGGATGATGATTCAAATTCCTTAACTCGCAAAAAGCATGAAAAGCTCAAAATTATCCGCAACACGGATATGGCGGAAGATGACCCGCCGGATTCCGAAACCTGAACCCTTTCTACTAATTCTAATCTTGATTTGCATTCCTATTTGCTCCTTCGGGCAATTTGAACAGCTTCTACAAGAGGCGCAGGACTTCAAGAACGATTCAAAGACCCTTTCCCGTGAGATAGTGGACATCATCAAGATTATTGCCGGCGTCGCCATTGCGATAACAGGGCTTGCCTATCTGTATATCCGCGATCAACAGACCGACCTTGCCAACAAGTTGGGAAAGGCCGTCATTGGTATTGCCATCTTTTTTGCATTGATCGCCATCGGCGAGGAGATTGCCAATATTTAAATTTCCCGTCTTATGGAGAATCATTACATCCCTATCCAAAAGGGACTGCAAAAGGATGTCCTATATAAAGGACTGAAGGCCAAATACATTATGTATTGTCTGTATTTGGTACTAACGGCCATACTATTGGGTCTGGTGCTTTCCACTTTTATTCCAATGGTCTATGCCTTGCTCTTGATAGCTATCGTTATCGTAATCATTTTCCTTGTTTTGCTATTCTATTCCCGTACCTATGGGGCAAACGGGTTTGTCAAAAAACTGGCAGATTCCCAAAGACCCAATGCCATTAAAGTTTCCAATTCCTTTAAAAACCTAGTGCTATGGAAAAACAGGTAGCACTTTGGGACGCCTTCCCCATATACGGGTATGAACGGCAATCCCTAATCGCTAAGGAAAAAGGGTGCGTAACGATTCCCTTGCAATTGGAGCTTCCCGAAGTATTTACTTTGGATGCCTCGGAATATGGAATCCTACAGGAGCAGTTCTTCAATATTATCGCAGTTTTGGGACCGGACCGATTACTCCACAGACAGGACTTTTTCCTTCAGGAGAATTACAATCCTATCAAGGAACGTCAGCAAGGGGACTTTTTGGAGCGGGCCAACGAACACCATTTTGAAGATCGCCCTTATTTAATAGGAACCCATTATCTGTATATCAGCATAGTTCCCAAAAACTATATCAACTACAGCTCCAAACGGGCGAACAGTTTCTTGGGAAAGAACAGGGATTTCTATTTGAACCAAACCGTTCCCACGGAATTTATTGATACGGACGCCTTGGCCCATTTCGAGAATCAGGTGGCGAACGTCAATAACTTGATTAATGCTACCGGACTGGTCAAATCGAAAATATTGGAATACGAGGACCTGTTTTCTGAAAATGGGCTGTATGCTAAATACTTCGGACTGTCCGAAAGAAATACGAACCTGCGGGATGTTGATTTTAGCGGCAACACGGTTAACATAGGGCGCAAACAAGGGCGTTTTTTCACGCTTGAAAACTTAGACCAGTTTACCAAAGACCATATCGGCTCTCACGAACTATACGGCAAGTTCACGACTCGGCACAATCGTTTTCCAATAGGAAACCTTTTTTCATTGGGCTTTAAGGTGCCCCATGAACATATCATCAACCAATACATTTATGTGCCGAACCAAGAAAAAGTTTTGGCAGGACTTCGAAAAAAAGCCAAAAACTTTCAGCGGTTCGGTTCGGGGAGGTGGGATGACAGCAACACTATCTACGCCAACCAAATATATGAATACACCAAAGACGTTCTTGAAAGCCATAGGGAAACGGTCTTTTACCATCTGAACGTATTCGGTTTTGAAGAGGAAAAAGACCGTCAACGACAAATGGAAAACGACATCGCATCCGCTTTCAAGAAATTGAAAATAAATGCGAAACAAAATACCATAGACCGGAAGAACCTATTTTTTGCAGGGGTGCCGGGAAACGGTATCGGCATTTCCTCTGATATGTACATGCCCATGCCCAGCGATATGGCCTCTGCCCTACTCTACTTTGAGGGTGGCTATAAAGATTCCTCCGAAGCTGTCGAAGGCTTGCGTCTGGTGGATCGTATTTCAGGGCGCCCATTATCCGTAAGCGTGTACCGCGAACCGGAGAAAAAAGATTGGATATTTAACCGTGGTATGCTGGTCGCCTCCGGGTCCGGTGGAGGCAAGTCCTACTATGTCAACCACTATATCGCCTCTGAACTGAGGCAAGGTGGCGAGGCCGTCATCATGGAGGACGGCAATTCATACGACAAGCTGACCGAGGTGTTCGGTGGGGTTATTCTACAACATGATGATGCCAGTCCATTTACTTTCAATCCCTTTCTTTTGGACAAGTACGACTTCATTGAATCTTCCGGCAAGGGAAAGGCTTTGACGGAAGGTAAGTTGCTACATCTGGTATCCCTATTAAAACTCATTACAGATAATAAAAATAAGGGCAATGGTCTAGAGGTCACAAACACCGTTCTTGAACTCTTGGTTTCGCGCTACTATGAAACCATGTGGCGGAACGGGGATTCCAACTTCAAATTCGACACTTTCTTTGCATACTGCAAGGAGCAGGCCGTGATTTTGACTAGGACCAAGAAAATCCCAAAGGAAAAGTTCGACCCCCATGTTTTTCTTTTCCTACTGGAAAAATACGGCTCTGAAGGTCCAAGGGGAAATTTGTTGAACAAAGTGGACGATAGGATTACAGGGCTTAGCGAGGAAAAGGTGGTGTACTTCAAATTGGGAAAACTGATTGACAACGACTTGTTGTTTCCGATAACCGCTTTGATGATAATGGACATCTTCAACAAGAAGATGCACGACCCATCCAAGCTATCCATCAATAAAATCATAGCGGTTGATGAGGCTTGGAAAGCTTTGATTACCCCAGAACTGGAATCGTACTTCAACGGTCAATCAAGAATGGCAAGAAAATTAGGCGGTCAGCCCATTTTTATATCCCAAAAAGTAAGCGATTTCATTTCCTCGGAAATTATTAAAAATGCCATCGTAGTCAATTCGCACATTAAAGTGTTTCTGGACATGCGAGATTTTGCACTATCCTTCGATAAGATCCAGGCCATTATGGGATTGGGCGAAAAACAGAAACAACTCATTCTCTCCATCAACAAAGACTTGCCCAAAGGCAGAAAACTGCGGGAGGTCGCCTTTTGTTGGATGGACAAGGTAAAGGTGTACGGAGTGGAAACCTCTTTGGAAGAAAAATGTATCTACGAAACAAATCCGACAGAAAGTTCGAGAATCGAAAAACTATACAGAAACAATCATAACAATTGGGAACTGACCGCAAAGGCTTACGCCTATGCCAATTCCCTTCAAAACCAGAAAACATGAAAAAAACACTATTGTACCTATCCTTACTATTCCCAATGGCCATGATAGGCCAAATTCCGGTAACAGATGCCGCAACCAATGCCAGCGTTGGCGTGGTCAACAGCCAATTGATGAATACCAATATCCAGCTAAAAGCCGTCAACAAGAATTTGGCGCGGTTGATCAACCTGATGGAAAAGAACAACAATGAGACCTCCAAATCAAGAAAGATCCTAAAGGAAGAGCTCGATGCCAAAAAGACTTCTCCCGATTATGTAATGAAATCGACGGATGTCAGTATGACCATGGAGCTAAGGGACAAAATTCTTGAAGCCTATAGAAGCTCTAAAAATAGCATCCAAAAATGGAAACATTTAGAGCAAGACGAAATTCAGGAGTTTGCGGGTTACACGGCCAATGCGATTTTAGAGGCCAAAAACCTGTTCAAACAGTGTAATGGGATTATCAAAACCAAATCCATCATCCTTCCTGAAGAACGTCTTAAGAAAGTTAGCGGCATCAACTCAAAACTTGAACAGCTTCTGGACGGTTTGATCGCCTATAATAACAAACTCTCACAGATAAATGCTTTTCGGGAGGCCAAGTTATCCTTGATAAACATGAACAAAGAATAAGAAGGAGAAAATGCAGGTCACGGAAAAGGGAATACGCGAGACGGTCAACGAAATGTTCGACCGGTACATCGCAGACGCGTTCGAGGCGACCGATGCGATTGTCGATATCGGCCAGCAGTTCGCCTATATCGGTATCGCCCTGCTTGGGCTGAAGGTTTTCGTAAACCCCCGAACAAGGGCGGTTTTTTTGGAATACCTGAAATGGGTTCCCTTGGCTGCCTTATTGCTCAATTATAAGGTAGTCACAATGACCATCCTTGAATTCTATCAAGGAATCGGCAACTCCTTCAAAGCCAATGATGTTTCTTGGGATGTGTTGCAAACGAAGGTCTTGGTGGCCCAAGTCAAATCCTCTTCCGACTATGCATGGTCATGGGTATTACTGAGTGCCGACCCCGAAGCTTTTCAGGCGTTCGTTCTAAGTTCCATAACCTCCGTGGTGGTTATGATTGCATCAGTCATATCCGCCGTAGTATTCATAGGTATTAAGGCAATGTCGGTCATCTATCTGTTCGTTCTTATCATTTTCGGCCCATTGAACATTGGACTTTCATTCATTCCCATATTCGGTGGTATGTGGAAGGCATGGCTGCAAAAGTTTATGAGCGTTTGCCTCTGGATTCCTATGCTCTACCTCATTGACAATTTTATGTTGAACATTTTGGACAAACTCATTAGCTCGATACTTCAGGGAGAACAAGCCGATTTAGGGCTGGTACTTACAAGTGGACTTTTGATTTTCATGAACGTTTTTATGTACCTCAAGGCACCAGTATTGTCCAACTTCATTGTCCAGGGTATGAACGTAAGTGCAGGGCATTTAAAGGAGCAGACAAAACACTATACGAAAAAGGCTGCCCAAACAGCAGTTGATGCCAAGACGGGAGGGGCTACAAAGGGAGTAAGAACATTAATACAGTGAACGCCTTACCGATGAATATGGATTTTTAACGATGACACATAAACAGATGAACGATACTTATCACATTTTCAACGATTTAAACAAGATTCGTACCAATAGCAACAGGGTACTTTATTTATCTTTAGCTCTTACGGTGGGTTGCACTTTGTTCAATATTTACTTTGGGTATAAGACGAACGAAAGTGCAAAAAACCGTTTTTATTTGCTTGATAACGGACAGAAGTTAGCCGCCGTGCGCATCGACAATCCCCAACGTGCGCTCGATATTTTGTGCGAAGGGCATTTAATAAATTTCCACGAACTGTTCTTTTCGCTAGAACCCGACCTACGATTTATTAAACGGAATATAGAGGGCAAGGCACTCTATATGGTAGACCACTCCGGCAAGCGGCTTTACAATCGCCTGCTGGACCAAAATTATTATGAGGATGTCGCAAAGAGCGACTACTCCATTGAAGTGGAACAAGATTCGATATGGATTGATTACTCCGCTTATCCATTTGCCTTTCGGTTTATGGGAAAACAAAAAATACGCAAGAATGAAAGGACGGAATATCGAAATCTAGTGACCAGTGGTTTTCTTTTGGAGACCAAATCGACACCGAATAACCTGAACGGACTAAAGATTATTCGATTCCACGTTTTGGAAAACAATGATTTGCAATGAAACTTGACCGCGATACTTTTAATACATGGATTAGACAGCACAAATTATTTGCGCTATCGGCTCCCGTCGTAGTTCTCCTGACGATATATTTCTTGGTGAACAGTCTGGGTTCGTTCGGACAGGATACCAAGCCATTGGCCAAGGATGACGGTTACAATAACCACCTACCTGGACAGGAAAATGAACTTGAAGTACAGGATCCCAATGAGCTTTATAAAAAGTCACAGCAGGATTCCCTGGAGCGGTCTCGTTCTACTGGAATCTTAAAAAATATTGTTGATGCCAAACGGCAAAATGATTCTTTAGCACAGGTTCTGGAAGAGCTGAACGCCTTTTCATTCGATGATAGTCCATCGACAAGTTCGACTGAAATTATACTTCCGCCAGAACAAGAATCGATTACCAATCCAAAAACTGAATTTCGAGAAAAACTGGAATATCGAAAGATGATGTTGGAAGCCCGTGATGAACGGCTCTCCCGAAGTCAGGACTACTCCGCTCCCTATGTGGAATCTTCAAACAAACCTGTTGCTAGTTCAATTTCCATTGATGCAGCTATCTATCGTGACCAATTTATCCTGCCCGGCAATCGGGTCACGCTTATCTTACGGGAGGATGTCAACTTCAATGGCAAGCTATTCCCCAAGAACACTTTCGTATATGCCCAATCGAATCTGCAGGGCTCACGGGTTTTGCTGGAAGTAACCAATATTGACAATTCAAGAATTCTGTTGAAGGCCATCGACCAAGAGGATGGTATGGTCGGATTGCACAATGAACGCGCTGGCGAGTTGCTGAACGAATTTAACGCAGAGGTCCAAGAGCAAGGAATCAATGAACTATCCGAAGCCGTCGGCGAATTCTCGGAAACTTCCATGACCAGAAATCTTATACGCTCTTTCGGCAATTTTTTCCAGAAGAAAAAATACAGGCAACAAGACAAGATTCTACTAGTCAACGGCGACCGTGTTTATTTGGTACCCAAAACCTGAACGAATGGCAAGAAAATTACTTTTCATATCCACATTTTTTTTCGTTTCAGCATGTGTTGCACAGAAATGTAGCGATACGCTAGAGGTTGCCAGAAATTACAAGACGATTTTGATATTTCCGGAAAATATTTCCGAAAGTATCATCGGCAATGATTTTGGGTTTATAGCCGACCTTCCAAAGTCTAGTGGGAGTAAATTCCATGGAAGAATCTTAAAACTGTATTACGACGAGCTTGCTCCCGATGAAAAAAACTTTACGAACCATACCGTAATAACGGAATCGGGACTAGTCTATGATTTCATTTTGAAACTGACCAAACGGCCCAAGCAATTCACTTGGTATATCAAACCCGAAATGGCCATTACCAACATTGACGGAGTTAAAAAAAGTACTCAAAATAGAAATAGGTCTTCCGAGATTAGCATTGATGAAGATAAGGTCAAAGAAGTAGTACCTGAGTTATCCGAAAAATCATCACAAAACCCCGACAATTCCATAGACAGGGCAACGAAAGAGCTTTATGAAAAAGACCCGATGGAATATTATCGGCTTCGATGCTATTATATGCAGTTCGACAAGGCCAAAATTAGTCGGTATTTCGCTAGGTTGGACAACGTATTCCTTTGGCTTAAGGGGGTCTATTACAACCAAGATGAACTCTATTTTCAATTTCGTATTGAGAATAAGGAAGGTCTTGATTTGGATATCAACTTTATAAAGCACCAGATAGCCACGAATTATAGAAACAGTAGTAGCAACCAACGAATGGAGCTTACCCCTGTTTTTACCTATAAACAGCCCAAAACCGTAGCCGGAAAAAGCGAGAACCATTTTGTGATCGTATTTAAAAAATTTGCCTTGGACGAAAAGAAAGAGGTCGTGGTAGAACTGGACGAAGAATCCGGAAACAGAAATCTTTCCCTAAAAATCGGACATGAGATCATCAACAACCCCATACACTTCTGAATATGAAGAAACTCATAAATATCTTAGTAATCCTTGCATGTCTTACCGGCTATTCCCAAGAGGGGAATTATGCCTCGTCAATAGGTGTAAGTAGTGGCTATGCCGAGGATGGTTTTGGCATTATGGCCACCTATAATTACCATTTGAACCGCAGTCGTTATGCCCAGCTAAGTGTTTTTGCGGCGGTGGCAGAAGATAAAGGATCGTTTGCCATACCCTATAACATATTTACCGTGCAACCTGGCTATTTTTTCAAAGTTCTGGAACAAAGAACTTTTAAAAGTTATGCGTTGAACATTGGTGGTGGGGCCATCATCGGATACGAGGTCATCAACAATGGTAACAGCCTTTTGGAAACCGGAGCCATTATCGACGCGGACAGCAAGTTCATTTACGGTGCCTATGTTGGTATTGAAGGGGAACTGACTTTAAGCAACGATTTTTCCCTTTTGGTCAAGGCCAATGAATACTACCACGTCAATAGCGATGTTGGGAATTTTTATCCCTATGCCGGTATCGGGCTCCGCTACTTTCTGTTTTAAACCAATCGAAAATGAAAAAACTAAATACACCTACGAGAGTAGTTATGGGGCTTCTGACCCTGTTATCTATATTGGCGATTGCCTGCAGCAAGGATTTTGAGGAAGTCATTCTGGACGATTTCGATTTCAGCTTCTCGGTGGAACATCCGGAGGAAAGTTTTGTATTCGAACAAACCAGGACCGCATTCTCCCTGGTTCCGGAAAAGGAAATCTCTACAATAAATTATTTCCTAAAGTACTCTGCAGCCAATGCAAAAGGTTATTTTTTGAATATGGAGGGGGACACGATACGTGAGAACGACACATTGAGCATAACCGATAAAAATTGGGCCTATAATTACGTAGCTATTGATACCGGTATGCACAAGATCAACTTTTTGGCATGGGATTCCAACGCACGGGAAAAGAGATTGGAACTGCTTCACCTTGCCAAATATGCCAGTTTCAGTTTCTTGCTCAACAAGGGACTTAACGAATTTATCATCAATTCAAAAAACCCGGTCAATCTTACACTTATACGTGATAAGGAAACGGAAAGTCCGGATACCATAGGGGATTTTGAAATAACGTATCAGATCGAGAACGGCTCAGGCAAGTTATATTTGGGCGATGAGGTTTTTGATGCGGGCAATCCATTTTTCCTGCCAAAAGGCATTTCCGAACTATCTTACCTACCCGAGAATTTGGGTGAACATAAACTGATCGTTACCGCCAAAGCCCCTGATGGCGCCACCTTGACCGAAGAATTGGTATTGACCGTGCTCAACCTTGGTTTTACGCTCAATACAACGGCTTCCTCTTCGCAGGTGGAGCTCGACACCAATTTGGCCATTGCTATAGACCTTGCAACTCAGGATGAAAATTCGAATGTGACCTATGAGATTACCCATTCCTTTTCCAATTCGAGTGAGGGCGGTGGAACCGTAAGGGACCAGAACGGCGGGGTTATGGAACCGGGGCAATTTAGAGCCATTGCCCCCGATACTTATAATTTTTCATTTACGAGTACGAACCTGGGAAAGCGCAAAATCTATTTTGATGTACGGGACAGTAATGGTCAGCAAAAACGGGACAGTGTCGAGATCGAGGTCGCCAATATCCCGTTCACATTCTCCGGCAACTCGGAAAGTAATTCGGTGTTCATCAATGAACGGACCCAATTCAACTTCAATATAAAATCCAATGGGAACACGAACAATATAGAATACAGCGTCTCCTATGAAATTCTGGAGGGAAACGGAATTGTGCGCAACATGAACGGTACAGAGCTCCGAAATTCAACCGATTATCCGGTTGCCTTCGGTAATTTCTCACTGTTCTATATTCCAGAAACGACCAACACCCACAGAGTCTCCTTTGTGGTAACGGATAACTTTGGACAATCCTCTGAACCGGTCATCATCGACCTGGAAATCAAGCAAAATGAATTCGAGGTGACCTTCACGCCATCAAAAACATCCGAATTTACCAATATTCCCGTTTCGGCCATTGTGAACATCGATGAGGAACCTGAAGGTACCAATGACACCTATGAGGCATTCTTTACCTCAGGAAAAAGTGGTGGGATAAGCATCAACGGAAACTCCTATGGCCCTGGGGAGAAATTTAACTTGACCGCGGACATAAACAATATATTCTATACGGGTTTTGAGCCCGGTGAGCATAATCTGGTCTTTAGCGTCGAGTCGGGATCGGGCGTGACCCATGCGACGGCACCTATAACGATAGCATATCAACAAGTTGATTTTTCTTTCACCGGTGGTATCCAAAAGTCGGATATTTCTGTTGGGGAGGTGACCTCGGTAAACTTCAATATTTCGGAAACCGTAGGGTCTTCGGACTATACCATGCGGTTTACAATGAACGGCAATGCACTATTGAGGGACACCAATGGAAACCCCGTTAGCCCGGGCAATAGCTACGATGTTCCCAAGGGAAATTTCAATTGGAGTTTGGAGGGCATCAGCGAGGGAACGGTCAGCATGACTTTTTATGCCAAAAATGAGACAGGGCTGGAAAAACCTGTCCCAATTACGGTCAATGTCAGCCCGAAAGACTATGTTCTTACGGTAAATGCCACGGCGCCCGGCGCATTTATTGGAGAGGCCGTACCCATTAACTTCAACATCACTGAAATCGGCCTTGGCGGAGATACGTATACCATGTACTATTCTACCGGCAACGCAAACAGTACTTTTGAAATTGGCGGGAACTCTTATGGCCCGGGAGAGGCATTCCCAGTACCCGTTGGTTCATTTTCGGGCAACTATACCGGCCTTTCGGAGGGTCTGCACAATATAGTATTCAACACCATGTCCTCTTCCAATGTCCCCAAAAACGAAAGCGTGGATATCGATTATGAGCGATACGTCGAGCCATTCGATCTGACCATAAGTCAGGCTCCTGGTGAACGCCTTGAAGGGGAGGCATTCAATATAACCGTTATCACCAATGCCATAGGCACCCATGACAATACGGTTTCCTATACGATGACCTTTTCCTTTGAGGGTAATCGGGCGGGTTATTTTCTTCTCTCTGGGTCACGATATGATGAAGGTGAAACCGTTCCATTGAACTATGGGAGCACTAATCTCACCTTTTATCCCGATAGTCAGGATACGTTCACCATTGATTTTGAGGTGGAGAACTCAACGGGGGAATCTCAAACCGGAAGCACGTTTGTGGATACATTGAGAAGGCCCGTAGCTTTTGTAAAAGGAGAAAAGTACAATGTCAGTTGTGGGGGACTCAATGGATGCGATTATCAGGTAAGGATATATACTTGTTATGATATCGGATGTTCCGAGGCCTATGGGGGCGCCACCTTGGACCGTGTGGAGATCAGGATTTACAATAGAAGGGACAATCGATGGGATACCCGGGTATTCAACTATAATGAGGCCGTGGGCAATGGTGTGGACCGGTACTTTCTGTTGGAGGAAGAGGCCAGAGAAAGCAGACTACGTTATTTAGATCAGGACTTTGAGGTCAGGGTCAGGGATACCAATGGACAATGGAGTGAAAGAGTGACTGGGAGGGTCGTTAGGGTGTAAAGGGGTTGTTTTTGCGCACCTCAAGAACATTAGGGCTAACTTCTTTTTAGGACATAGGTAATGACTACGTTACGCTCATCCAAAAAATCCTCTTCTTCAACAACTAGTCGGTTTTGCGTAAATTCTATGATGGTCCAGTCGCTACGGTTATCAAACCGGATAATCTCATTATTGATAAGCTCGTAGGTATCATCCTCTACATTCTGAAAAGCTGGCACCTCTCCACACGATAGCCCATTTTCATTAATGGAAAATGCACTTTTTTCCCCAGGGCCCCGAGAGCTGAAAAACGTCAAATTATCCTTTAGGCACTGCCGAATTTCGTTTGTATTATAAAAGTCATCATTCACTGTGCCATCCCCGTTAATATCGACTGCGATGTTGGAACCTATGGCCTCATACTCCCATTGGCCGAATAGGGCTTCTGCCCTATCCTCCTCGGCAACATTGTCATCGTCTTTATCGCAGGAAATCAATCCAAGGACAAATACAACCATCGGCAAGTATTTTCGCATATCGCGATGTTTGAATTATTATCTCAAAGGTACAATATGAAATTTAATTTTTGCCTTGGCGATTTTTGATCATCTCCCTCAATTTTTTACAAAGGTCATGATGTAACTGATGGTAGGTGAGCTCATCTATTTTAAAACACTCTTGCCACTCGTTAAAATTCTCTTCTTGCATCCCATCATTTTTGGTAATTCGAAATACCATGTAATCGTAGCAATCTGATTTCATCAATTTCTCTTTCGATTCGTGAAACAAGGTCAAGGCCTCCGAATTGCCACAAAAGATATATTTGGTTTTTGTATTCTTAATGATTTGTTATTGTAAGAAATTACACCTTTTACACAAAGCTATCATAAATTGTGAAATAACACGCTCTTAAGGACGTAATTTTATTGTGGCGTTTTATGGAAATTCATCCCCGAAGATGAATTCACAAAACCATAAAAGAAAGAAGGCTATTGCGAAACGCATCAAAGAGCTGCGTATAAATTCGGGTTATAGCAGTTATGAGACCTTTGCCACCGATAACGGCCTATCTCGTAAAAATTATTGGCGCATAGAAAAAGGTGGTAATTTCAATATCACTACATTACTGAAAATCACTACCATCCACGGAATTACACTTGAAGAGTTTTTTAAGGGTATTAAGTAGTGAGCCCAAGAGAGGTAAATAGTTCTTTAAAATAAGTACCAAGCGAATCTCTTTTGATAAAATTCTGTTCAAAAAGGAACATCAGAAATAAGCATCGCTTTTGGCTCCTTTATCCACACCAAAAGAATTATCGATTTACCGAAATTGGAAAGGCTTATTGGTTTTGCCTAACTCTCTTCCGATAATATGAAACATGTTTTCATGTTATTTCACCATTAATAACTGTTTTTCATGAAAAGTAACCAATTTTCATGTTATATTTGTAATTATTTTTCATGAAATAAATATATGAATAATCAATATTCACGAAAAATAACTGCTTTTCATGATAGGATCTTACCAGAGGAAGGAATTTTGGTCGGGTATGGTTGGCTGCTACAAATTATCGAGGATACAAGAAATAGACGATTGCCGCTACCGGAGCGACTTGCCATTGTAACGGAAAAACAACAGCGGTACAATACCCTAGAATGGCAGGTATTTGCAAAACGGTACATGCCCGAGGATAGTGCCATAGGCCATCTCACTTTTGCGCTGAAGTATGAAGGTATTGATTTGCTCATTTTAAAAGAGTTTTTTTCGGCCGTGGGTCATACCCCTGCAATGAGCATGATGCAGAACGAGCCCACGGGCCAATATTCCAGAAGGGTCTGGTTCCTGTATGAATGGCTTTTCGATAAAACGCTGGACATTCCCGATTTAAAAACCGGCAACTACGTTGAAGTTGTAAGTCCCAAGCATCAATATGTGGGTCCGGTTGAAAATAGTACGAGGCATCGGGTAAAGAATAACTTGCCCGGTATCAGGGAATTTTGTCCCATGATACGTAAGACCAAAAAGCTGGAGGCTTTCACCTCTACAAAATTTCCTGAAATCATGGAAAAAGGGTTAAAGGGAAGAAATAAAGACTTGATACGAAGGACGGCCGCATTTCTTTTGCTAAAAGATTCGAAAGCATCCTTTGCCATCGAAGGGGAATATCCTCCGAACATGAGGGCAAGAAATTGGGGCAAGGCCATTGGACAGGCAGGTAAAAAGCCGTTGACGATTGAAGAGATAGAGCGTCTTCAGGATATAGTAATCGGCACCAAGAAATTGAAGCACATGGGCATTCGCAAAGGCGAAGGGTTTATCGGTGAACATGACCGTGAGAGCTTACTTCCAATGCCTGATCATATCTCGGCCAAGGCAAAAGATTTGCAATCATTGCTTGGTGGATTGATCGAAACCAACAACCTCCTGCAAGGCAGTGGCTATGACCCAGTTTTGGCAGCGGCCAGTATCGCTTTTGGTTTTGTGTTCATCCACCCCCTATCAGACGGAAATGGCAGGATACATCGGTATATCATACATCATATATTGGTACGCATGGGCTACACCCAGAGGGATATGATTTTTCCGATTTCAGCAGCCATACTGAATCGAATCGGAGAGTATCAAGACATATTGGAACACTTCTCATCACCCAGACTTGATTTGATTGAATGGAAACCGACCCCTGACCACAACGTTGAAATCTTGAACGACACCATCGACCTCTATCGTTATTTTGATGCCACATCGCAGACAGAGTTTCTCTATGAATGTGTCGAGGAGACCATTGAGAAGATCATCCCCGAAGAGCTGGATTTTCTGGAAAAATATGACCAAATGACGCATCAAATCAATGCGTTGGTCAATTTGCCCGATAACAAAGTAGATCTGTTGATCAAGCTCCTCAATCAAAACAGCGGAAAACTATCGAAAAACAAAAGGACAAAAGAATTTGATCAATTATCCCAAGAGGAAATTGAAAGTATAGAAAAAACCTACGCATCCATCTTTTAGCATGTTCAGGAAAAACATCCAAATTTGCAATTACATTGTGGTGATTTTCTACCCAAGACTAAAAAATCGGTTTCTTAAAAGGTTCCTTTTCTAAAACTCTAGATTCCTGCCTAAAACAATCGACCAACATCCTATAAAGTTCAGGATGTTTTCTCTTGAGTAAATCAGGTCGTTCAAAAAAATACTCGGTGGCCACGGCGAAAAATTCCGCTTCATTCGTTCCGCCATAGTTTCTTATATCAGATTTATTGGCATTGATGGCTTCCATTTCCTTATGGATCAATTTTAACCATGGAATTGTGTATTGGTGCTCCAACAGCCGTTCTGGGATTCCATCCGTGAAATCATCGAGTTTATCAATGAGATGTACAAATTCGTGAATGCCCGTATTATTTTTATCGCTTTGGTTCTTGAAGCCATGATATAATGCTTTCTTGGATAATATCATTTGCTTTTCAAAACGTCCGTTTCCCACAATTCCGCCAATATTACGCGACTTATCTTTACTGCTAAATTGCAAATCCTCATTGAAATTGTCTGGGTATAACAGTATTCCGCTCAAATTGGTATAATGCCATTCCTCAAAACCAAAAACAGGTATTACAGCGCTTGCGGCAATCAAAATCTTGTCGAGCTCTTGCAATTCCAATTGTACGCCATCAATATAGACTTCACTCAAAAATTGCATCATTCGCTGCTGAAATACCGCCTGCCTTTGCTTTGAAAGATTTCGATAATATAGCACGTTATCCAACAACAGCCCGTGCCAATGCTCTGGAAAAGGCTGCACCTTTCGCCGTTGTGCTTTTTTGTAAAAGTGAACAATCAAAAGAAGAATGACACCTATGGGGATAACGTAAGCCATATCATATCGAGGGTATTACGTTACAGACTCTGCCTTAAACCCCACTTTTTGTAAGGTAGCTTTTACTGCTTCTTCCGAAGCACCATCACTTTTAATGGTCAATATCTTATCAGGATTAGTGGTGTCCACTTCCCAACTCTCTACCCCTTCTTGTTGGTTTAAAAATGGGGTCACTTTAGAGACGCAACCACCGCAATTGATATTCGTTTTGAATTTTAAAGTTTTCATAGTTTCTGAATTTTATGATTGTTATAGTCTTATTTGTTTTAACCGTAGGCTATTGGCGACAACCGAAACGCTACTGAAGGCCATTGCAGCCCCTGCTATCATCGGGTCCAACAGAAAGCCATTGATGGGATATAGCACGCCGGCCGCTATCGGAATACCGATAATATTATAGATAAATGCCCAAAATAGATTTTGACGGATGCCCAAAACAGTTCTCTTTGACAATTGCAACGCTTTGGGAATAGATTGTAAATCCGAGGTTATCAAGGTCATTTTGGCAACGTCCATCGCAATATCAGACCCTTTGCCCATAGCGATACTTACATCGGCTTGCGCCAAGGCATGGGAATCGTTGATACCGTCGCCCACCATAGCCACTATTTTTCCATCTGCCTGTAATTTTTCTACAAAAGCAGCTTTATCCGAGGGCAATACTTCCCCTTGGTAGTTGGTTATCCCTACTTGTTGTGCTACCGCTGAAGCGGTCTTGTTGTTATCCCCCGTGAGCATATAGACCTCAATTCCCTTATCCTGTAGTGTGGCAATCGCTTTTTTGGATGTTTGCTTAATCTTATCCGCAATGGCAAGGATTGCCAATATTTGCGTATCATCGCCAAAGAATATGACCGTTTTTGCCTTGTCTTCCAGCTCTTCGGATGCTTCTTTTAATGCAGCATCGATTTGAATGTCATTCTTAACCATTAATTTATGGTTACCTACAAAATACCGCGTCCCATTTTCCAATTCGGCTCTAACGCCCATCCCTGTGATACTTTCAAAAGAGGCAATTTCAGTGGGTTGAACATTTTGTTCCTTAAAATGGTTGACCACGGCCTCGGCCAATGGATGTTCGGACTGTGTTTCAATCGCTAAAAGAATCAGTTCGTATTTCCTTATGTCCTTATTACTCTCAGCCCAATGAATATCGGTCACCAAGGGTTTGCCCTCGGTAATAGTACCCGTTTTATCAAGGATGATCGCATTCACTTTATGACCTAACTCCAAGCTTTCGGCATCTTTTATAAGGATATTATTCTCGGCACCTTTACCGATACCTACCATTATAGCAGTAGGTGTAGCCAACCCTAGGGCACAAGGACAGGCAATGACCAATACAGCGACAGAAGTCAATAAAGCTTGAGAAAACGCATTATCACCTCCAATAGACATCCAGACGATAAAGGTGATAATGGATATGGCCAATACAATGGGAACAAATATTCCAGCGATCTTATCCACCAATTTTTGTACGGGGGCTTTGCTGCCCTGCGCTTCCTGTACCATTTTTATGATTTGGGAAAGCAGGGTTTCGCCACCAACTTTCTCAGCCGTAAATTGAAAACTCCCCTTTTGATTAACAGTACCAGCAAACACTTTCGCTTCTTTGGATTTTTGTACTGGAACAGGTTCGCCCGTAATCATACTTTCATCTACATAGGAGCTCCCTTTTGAAACTTCACCATCCACAGGAATTTTCTCACCAGGTCGCACCAAGATGGTCTGCCCAACCTGAACTTCGGAAATCGGAATCTCCTTTTCCAAGCCGTCCTCAATAATCTTCAACGTTTTGGGCCGTAATCCCATCAGTTTCTTTATTGCGGATGAAGTGTTCGATTTTGCCCTTTCCTCCAATAATTTTCCGAGGGAAATAAAGGTAATGATGACCGTGGCCGCTTCGTAATAGACGTGCGGTTCAATGCCACGGCTAAGCCAAAACTCTGGAAAAAGGGTATTGAAAACACTGAACAGAAAGGCAATTCCCGTGCTCAATGCGACCAATGTATCCATATTGGCCTTAGCGAACCGTGCTTGTTTAAAGGCATTGATAAAAAAACTACGCCCGAACCAAAATAAAACAGGAATAGTCAATACCAATGACACCCATTTTCCAGGTTCCCATTGCATAAAGAACATTCCAAGTACGAAGATGGGCAGCGTCAGAATAGCTGACCAAATGGTACGGTTTTTTATGTCTTGGTAATGCTTTTGTTGAAGCTCTTGTTGTGCTTCCACTGGGTCTTCGGCATCGATAATGATATCATAGCCCACTTCACGCAGCGCGTTCTGAAGTTTTTCTTCAGTAGTACTTTCATCGTAATCGACCAAAACCGAATTATTGGCAAAATTAACGGTGGCCTTGTTTACGCCTTCGGTATGCGATAATATTGACTCCACACTGCCCGCACAGGCGGCACAGGTCATACCTGTTACCGGAAAGGATTTTTTGATTCCTGCTTTTTGTCCTTTGGGTTTGGTGTCTAATATATCTGTCGTTTCCATCCGCTACTCTATTTTTTATAACACAAATTTCGGAATAGAACACGGGAAAGTAGTTACGTTATTTGCTGAAAGAGTTGTAGAATTTTCAGAAATAATAACGCATTATTCAGCATCGTGGGCCTCTTCTAAACTGGAAATTGATTTTTTGAATTCGGCGACATAAAAAAGGTTCTCCAATTTCAAATGCCTTTCTATGGTAAAGAAAAATTAGTTTCGGAAAACCTTTAGTATTACAATCGATACAGGTCTTATCTTCTCCTAATCGTTCAGATTCTTCGTTTCCTCGGTAAGCGACCCTTCAAATTTGGGAAGAGGACGCTTTTCTTTTTCTTCTTCTGTTTCTACTATTCCATTTTTCTTGATGTCGTTTATCAACCACTGCATTTCCATTATTTCCCTGCGCTGCGCCTTGATAATTTCATCCGCAAGTTTCCTCACCCTGACATCTTTTATTTGAGAACGTTCACTCGTCAAAATAGCAATGGAGTGATGGGGAATCATACCCTCCATATAATCAACCCCCGAAACCGTGACCTGACTTCGAACCAGCCATATTCCACCTGCAATCAATAAAACACCCAAACCTAAAACCAAAGCATTCTTTTTTCGGTCCTTATACATTTGCAGCATATACAGCAGCATAATTATGACCATTGATCCGCCCATGATAAGCGTCATAAAAAATCGGGTCTCACTATACCAAAAATGGTCAATGATTTGGTAGGAGTGTGTGTACATTAAAAAAAACATGGCGACCATTGAGGTGCCAACCATTGCAAAAAACTTTAAATAATTATCGTGTTTCTTTTGATTTTCTTCCATTGTGGATGTTTTATCTGGTTATTGTGATTATTCGTTGACTTTCGATTATTGTATCGTTCCCATACTATTTTAGCCTGACAGTTAATCTCATCTAAACTATCGCATATCAGGTTTGACCGACTTTATTCTTGGGTTGTATTTTATATTGTCCTCCGTTATTTTCCAATGCTTTTTGTAAATTTTCGAGGGGTACTTCAAATTGCGACTCTACGGTAGCTTCCGCATTTTTTAAATCGACCGATACATCGGCCACTCCCGCTACATTTAAAAGTGCGTCTTCGACATGCCCTCTACAGCCGTTACAGGTCATCCCCTTTATTTCGTATGTTCTTTTCATGCTATGGTCTATTTAATTGTAGTCTTTACTCTTAAAGGTGGTTTAAAAAAGTTTGGCTTGAAAATAATGCTTTTTACAAATGCCTGTTGTTCGTAAAAAGACGAACCTTGACCCATTTGATAACAAGGTTATTTATTTAAGGTATATGCGGGTAATGGCTGCCTCGGGAGGTTATTGCGGCCCTAATAGTAGAAATTAAATATCATCTAAAGATTTTCTATTTTGAATAGCACCTTTCTTAAATTGGGTAGGTGTCATTCCGGTCACTTTTTTAAATTGGTTGCTCAAATAGGCTATACTGCTATAGTCTAACTGATAGGCTATTTCCTTTAGGCTTAGCTCGTCATAAATGAGCAGTTCCTTGACCCTTTCAATTTTTTGGTTAATGATATACTGTTCAAAAGTGATGCTTTCCACCGATGAGAAAAGTGAACTCAAATATTTATAATCCAGGCCTATTTCTGAACTAACATAGGCGGCCCATTTGACCTTAAATTCTTGTCGTGAATGAAAAATTTTTTCGACCACAAGATTTTTCATACGCTCAATCAATTGCGACCTACGATTACCAATCAAGGAGAAACCTAGCATATTTAACTCGATTTGTAATTGATTTTCTTGTTTTGCCGTCAGTGCATCATTCAATATAACTTGGCCCAACTGCATATTGGAATAACCAATACCCATCTTTTTCAGAACACTGGCTACCGCCGTAACACATCTTGGGCACACCATATTTTTAATGTGCAGCATTTTGTTCATAATTGAATTATAAATTCATTGCACTCACTTTATCGATTATCATAGATGGGCCCGATGTTCCCAAATCGCTCTCAACACCACCAAGATGACCGTGACTACAAACAAGATGACTATCGCTAGTGCAGCATAGAATCCCGTTTTTCGATTAGATTCCCTTCTTGTGTTCTTGCTCTCCTTTCTTTGTTGAATTCTTCTCTCCCTTCGTTTTTGACTCATGATGCCAAAATCTTCTTATTTATATTTGTCTGGTGTAAATTTCACTATTGCAACTTTAAGGACATGTCATCTCCTTATTCTATTGTTTCCCTAATTTCTCCACAGGTCAACATGGCATCGCCATAGTACGGGTTTCTTATTTCTTCAACAGCACTCAACCAGTAAGCTCCATTGTTGTTGTTTGCCATCGGACAAAATTGCTTAAAAACCTTTTTGCCGACACCGAACAATTGTATACTGCCAATCATGTGCGACGATAGATGGTTGAAATGATCTCTTTGCTCAGTAATGGTAGATGTACTACCAATGGCATCGGCAGAAGACTTCATTTCTTTTTGAAGTGTCATCCAATGGTTGTGGGCGTTTTCTTTATCGAGCAGTTTCATATCGACTTTCTCTAAATTTGACGAAACATTTTTTGCCGAACTTTGCGCCCCTTCGGGGTCGTCGGCGACCAAGGCATTTTTGAGCGCCAGATAAGCTTCAAAAACCCCGTTCAACTGGCTTTGGAATGTTTTGTCAACATCCATTCTTTCGTTCATTTTTGAATGATCTGTTTTACTGCCCGATGCGGCTTGGTCATTGCCCTGCATTCCTGCATGACCTTCGTGTCCCGTCATGGTCTTGCCCCCTTCTTTGTTCATCATCGATTTTTTACCTTTCAACTGAGCTGCCGCATCAACCGTAAATGTACCATTGGTAACTACTTCATCGCCCGGTTCGAGTCCGTTTACAATAGTGTAAACATCACCCGCCTGACTACCCAGCGTTACTTCCCGCATTTCAAATATCGACTTGTCGGCATCTGGCTTTACATAAACCACAGACCGCTCACCGGTCCACATTACGGCACTTGCGGGTACGGCCAACGTATTTTCTTCCGTTATTTTCGAACCCTTTATGGTTCCTTCGACGAACATGCCCGGTTTCAACAGGTTATCTTTGTTGTCGAGAACGCCACGAACCATTACCGTCCTCGTTTTTGAATTTAGCAATGGATCTACAAAGGATACCGTTGCCGTAAACTCTTCGTTCGGATAGGCATTTGTGGTTACTTTCACTTCTTGGCCTTCTTTCAGCGATGCTATTTGATTTTCATAGGCATCGAACACTGCCCAGACATTGTTCAAATTGGCAATTTTATACAGGGGCTGCCCTTGTTTCACATAGTCTCCCTCTTCTACCATGATATTGGTAACGGTACCAGAAACAGTGGCATAGACAGGAAAATTTTCCATTGTTGTGCCAGATTGTTCGATTTTATCTATTTGTGCCTCGGATAGTTTCCAAAGCTTGAGTTTGTTACGCACCGCCTTATACAATTGAGGCTGTGATTCCTTCAACGAAGATGCCGTCAACAATTCTTGTTGCGCCGATACGAGTTCTGGAGAATAAATCATTGCCAGTAGTTTTCCTTTGGCAACGGTTTCCCCTTCGTAATTGACATAAAGCTTTTCGATTCGCCCCGCAAAATAGGTCACCTGAACAGCATTGGCCTCTTCGTTTTCCCTGATTTTTCCAGAAAGTTTAAGAGAACCTCCATCAGTTGCGCCCATACCAACTTTGGTGGTATGTATGTTCGCAAGTGCCAACGCATTTTCAGTCATTTTGAATTGGTCAGCGGTAAGGCCGTCAGCACCTGATTCAGCTGGAATCAAGTCCATTCCGCAAATAGGGCAATCGCCCGGTTCAGGCTGCATGATCTGTGGGTGCATTGAGCAGGTCCACATTTGAGCTTCAGACTCGTTTGAATGGTCATGGCTATCCGACATGTCAGAAGTGTCCTTTACTGCCATCTGTTCGTTTGCTGAGTTTTTGAAAATTAAGTACCCTCCCAATAAGCCAATGGCCAGGGCTGCTATTGCGGTATAAATGATGTTTTTGTTCATGGGATTCAAATTAAGATGTTATGCTATTTTTTTAATGATCGGAATTAATTCGCTTACTTTTTTTCGTTTTAGGGATGAACATCGGTCAAAATTTATCGAATAGGCCAAAAAGAAGAACCTCTAATAATGTATGTAGCACAAATAATACTACTATGAATACTAGGATGTAGGCACCCTCGCTATATGTATCAAAACGTGTCGCTCCGTTTTCTTCTTTTCTCTCTACTTCCATAGTTCTTCAACCTTTTAATCAGGCTTTTTAACCCGGCCCCGTTTGTTTTTTATTTTTCTAATTGTGGGCGAGGATATGTACCATAACGTAAACCCGCTCAGCACGGTTATGAGCCCCAAAAGCGAAAAGCTTCGAAGCAATAGCGTGTTGAAATTGTCCCTAGTGTTATAGTCCATCGTATGCGTCATCCACAGAAAGTCGAACCATCGCCAATCCCGATGACGTAGGGTTTGGAACGCACCATCTTTTTCTGAAACGTAAGCCTTGATATTTTCAGGCGTTTCATAACTGACAACATAGGCTGGAAGCGGTCTGCCACGATATTCGCTGTGGCTTCCCACTTGCTCGATACGCTCGATTCCTTTTACTTGAAGTTCCGGCAACATATTCCGTTCAGCGATTTTCAAGGCTTCACTTTCTGAAATTGCTTTCTTTTCTTTACCCGTCTTGGCATCAAAAAGTTGCTTGTCATTTATCCAGTAATAGGGTTTGCCATCAATTTCCCGAAGTTCTACGGAAACTATCGCTTCTTCAAGATTTACCTCGGATGGACTTATCAAATCGGTAAAAGCGGATGCCTCGACTGGGTCTTGCCGAAACTGGTCGCCGTGTATTTCGTCAATATCCGTCCAACTGAAATACATACCGCTAATCGTCCACATCAAAAACTGGATGCCCAAAAAAATTCCTAAGTATCGGTGCGATTTTCTAATCCGTTTTGCTGTTTTTCTATTGACCATAATTAATTTACTATCTGTAATTTAGTTCACTAAAAATTTTACAATCAATCCACTCGCAAGCCATACATAACAGATAAAGGCCGCATATTTCAAAATCTTTTCGAGCAAAGGGCTTTTGGGTGCCATTTCGCTCATAGAGTGTTCTACATCCTTTTTCTTATAAAAGCCCAGATATATCAAGTATCCTGAGATTGTAAGAAAGACAAGATTGAGATAGAATGTGTAGTCAATCTTAAAGTGTTCCTTGTCCTGAATCTTGACCTGTGCTGGGTCGGGCAGCATTCCCAACAAATCGAAACCATAGTGCAGGGCCAGCGAAGTGCCAATCAGTGCCGTAAACAATAGAAACAGAATGAAAAATGACATTTTCCAACCGTAGTACTTAGCATTGATGCGCAGAACGGGAAAGACCACCAAATCACTAAAGATAAAGGCCATCACGCCCGCAAAGCTGACCCCTTTACCGAACAGCAATGCCGCCAGAGGGATGTTTCCCATAGAGCCGATGAATGTGAGAAAAGCCGCTACGGGACCGACCACGATATGTTCGAGAATTTCAAGAAAGGTGAAATCCGTTTTGCCCTGGCCACTGTTTATGAAAAGGGTCTGAAAGAAGGAATCGGGTACAAAGGCCGCTACGATTCCAGCGATGGTAAAGCCAACGGTGACATCCTTCCAAACCATTTGCCATTCCATCTTATATTTTTTGGCAACGCGCGCCCAACTGTCTTCGTTAGTTATTTGTTTCTTCCAACCTTTGGAACCGTCCATCTCATCATCATCTTCATTTTCGAGATTCTTACGGGCTTTTTCAATAAGTTTTTTTGGATTGATGACCCGAATAAGAATCCAAGAAATCAATATCAGCAATAGACCCCCAACATACTCCCCGACCACAAATTGCCACCCCAAAAAGATGGAAATAATAATGCCCAATTCAATTACGAGATTGGTCGATGCCAACAGAAAAGCAATGGAAGACACAAAACTTGCCCCTTTCTTAAAAATGGATTTTGTACCTGCCAGAGCAGAAAAACTGCACGAGCTACTTATAAAACCGAAAAACGTGCCCAACAGCACACTTTTGCCTTCGTTTTCGCCCATTGTTTTTTGCATCCGTTTTTCTGTCACGAAAATCTGTATCATACTACTGATGATATAACCCAAAATGAATGCCCAAAGCGCCATCCAGAAAAATCCGGTGGTCGTATAGGCGGCTTCGCCCCATTGTTTTAAAAATTCGTTCACGGTTTAAACTGTATTATTTTTTATTCTTTGATGATACACGTGGTTTTAATTTTTTTATTATCGTATACTTGTTGACCCTATCTTGTTATTTTACTTTGAATGGAATTACTACTTTAACTTTTTCCCACGCTAATGTTATCTCACCTTGAGTATCACTAATTTTCTTGATATTATATTCTAAGTGTTCTTTTAGACTATCTGCAATAATCGGTGTTACCTTAAATCGTATTACATCATCTTTTTCGTCATATTCATCCTTTCCGTGCTGGTTCCAATTGGAATTTAAAATGATGGTCCATTCTTCTTTTGAAGGAATGGTAAAAAATCCATATTTACCTGCTTTCAATTCCTTACCATCTATTTCTAAATCCGTATCTGTCTCTATCCACGTAGCCATATGTGCTCCAGCTTGCCAGACTTGGTCATACGCCAGCAAACCACCAAAAATCATCCTGTCCCTAACCCCTGGCGATGAATAATCAATATGGATGTGCGCATTACCAATGGTCGCCATTGCAGAGGTGTGGGGGCTTAACACTTTTTTTGGCGGTTGGTCTGTGGTTGTTTCTTTTTCCTGTTCTGGCAATGGCTCGGTTTTCTTCTCTTTACAGCTGGTAATAAGAAGAAGACCGAACACTATACTTATTGAAATATATCTACTCATCGGTTGTTACTTAGTATTTCTTGAAGATGAATGGGTTTTTATTATTTTCCATTTTCCATCTATTTTTTTAAGGATTGAGGTTGCTACCCCTTTTTTCTTTATGGTCCGGCTATTTCCCTTGTCGTCCGGATTGAGGACAATGGTATATACGTATGTTTCGGTAGTAAAGGCATAGGGTACATCTAACTTTACATCGATTTCATAATCTGAAAATTCGAATTTTTCAAAATGACCTAATTCCGGTCCTAAATGGTGCTCTATATAGTGGTTGTACGTACCCTCGACACCTCCCGATTCAAAAACCTCCGAATCCTCGGTAAATAATTCGAAAGTACCTTCGGTCGTTAGGTTTTGTAGGGCATCCTTATAGCTTTTCATTACTGAAAGCACTGCTTCTTTTTCTGTTTTTGTATCTTGACCAAATAGCGGGCTTGTCGCTATTATGAGCAACATTGTTACTGTGGTTAATTTTAGTGTTTGCATACTTTTAGTTTTAAGGGTTATTTATTTACTCGTATTCTATTCACATTTGCGATACCAAAGACCAGGACGAAAAATCGTAGTGCCACTTCAAGCGCCACCAAGGTTTTCGCGGGTAAGGAAATTGGGACTATATCACCATATCCTACTGATGAGAATGTTATCAAACTGAAATAGGATAAATCAAAAAATACTGACAGTCCATCATTGCCAATACTGTTGTCCATTTTAAAATGAATAGCATCCACAAACTGCAACGCTGTGTAATCTATTGCAAACGAGAAAACTATCAACACAATCAGGTATCCAAACAACACCAGTACGTGGCTCAATAGATGGCTCTGACCAATTATCTTCATTAGTTGGTTAAAGGACAAGGCTATAATGAATCCTATCTTTAGTAATGTTAAGGCCAGTAGGATAAACATAGCATAAGACCCTTCCATAGTAGGTAGCGCAAACAGTTCTATTACTGAAGCAAAAAGCATCACCAATAGAACATACTTTGAGCTATCGAAAAGCTGCCCATAAAACGCTCTTGTGGTTTCTATGTCCTCTTCTTTATCCATTCTTATTAGTTATCCATAAAAATCTCATCATAGCCTTTTGTTTCATTCTCGTTGATTCTTCTTATTATGTACTTTTTGTCGATACCCCTTCTATTTTCAATTCCCATTGATTTTAGCAGCTCCTTAAAAGCTTCAATGGTGTTTTTATGGTAGTTGGCTACTTTGGTCTTTTTATCTTCTACTACCAATGATGCGACCCTTGAAGGTACCATTGTGGTGATTCCCGTAGGGCAGGTATCCAGATTGCATTTTAAGGATTGTACGCAGCCCAAGGCAAACATCATCCCCCTTGCGCTGTAGCAGGCATCGGCACCAAGTGCCAACATTTTATAGATATCAAAAGCCGATATTATTTTTCCTGCTGCCATTAATTTTATTTCATCACGAAGCTTATATTTCTTTAAAATGGAATGTGCAAAATGTATCGCTTCAATTATGGGAAGCCCGGCCCAATGTAGCGATTCCATATGTGCAGCACCGGAACCACCCTCTGCACCGTCTATGGCTATAAAATCTGGATAGTTTTGCTTTTCAGTAAAAGTGCGAACCATTCGTTCGAATTCGTCTTTCTGCCCGATGCACATTTTAATCCCTATGGGCTTCCCTTCAGAAAGCTTTCGTAATTCTTGTATAAAGGCAATCATTTCCAAATCAGTACCAAATGCGGCGTGATGTGGTGGCGATAAAATTTCGGTTCCTTTTTCTACGTCCCTGTACTTTGCGATTTCCTCGGTATTTTTTTTGGCAGGAAGAATAGCACCAAAACCGGGTTTTGCACATTGTGAGACTTTTATCTCAATCATTTTGACCACCTCATTGGATGCGATTTCCGCAAATTTTTTATGGTCGAAATTCCCATCTTCTGTCCTACATCCAAAATATCCAGTGCCAAACTGAAAAATAACGTCGGCTCCATATTCCTGATGGTAGGGGGTAAATCCACCTTCGCCAGTATTTTGGGCAAAGCCTGCGATTTTTGCACCACCATTAAAGGCAAGGGTCGCATTTTTGCTTATGGAACCATAGCTCATTCCAGCCAGATTTAGGATGCTTGCCGAATAGGGTTTTGTGCATTTTGAACTCCCTATGGTAACCCTAAAATCATCTTTGATTTCCTTTGCAGGATAGGTGGAATGGGTAAACCATTCGCGACCAACTTCGTAATACGGAATCTGCGTTCCAAAAGGTTGGTTTTTGACCGCGTCCTCGGCACGTTTATAAACAATTTCTTTCTGTATCCAATTGAAAGGTTTTCCCTCTGTTCTATTCAATAAAACCGTTTCTTGAACGACGTGACGTTGTTTCTCCAATAATTCTGTAACCCTACCGAAAAGGGGATAGTTGCGACGTATGTTATTTTCCTTTTGATAATAATCGATGAATCCCAAAAAAACGGGCGGGACGACCACAAGCATTGCCCACCGCACTTTTGGGTAGATTAATGACATCCCGACTAAAACTGCGAGGATTGCAATAGAAACGATAAGAAATTCTCTTCTCATAAATATAGCGCCTGACAAGGGAAACGCATTCTACTAACCAACCAATGAAAAAAGCCGCGTTTCCCTTTCAGGACTTTATAAATTATCCTTTAACCGTTGCAGATACTCTATGATTTGTGTTTTTGCAACCGTATCCAGTTTAGCATTCCAATGAATCAGTGTATAGCTATCCAAAGGCATTTCACCATCCTCAATCTGGCTTATAATTGACCTTAATTTGCTGGTTTTCCTACGGTCTGAAAGGTCATCCCATTCGTTGAAATTCAATTCTGCCTTTCCTTCCTTAATATGATGTTCCAAATACCAAGCAGATGGTTGAATTTTGCTATACCAAGGATAATTGGTATTGTTACTGTGGCAATCATAGCAGGAAACCCGCAACGATTGTTCAACCGTTGCAGGTACTTTGTTCACGAGCATAAAATCGGTTTGTGGCACTATTTCGCTCTGGTTATAATCCACAGGGAAAAATTGGATGACCACAAAGGCAATCAATGCTATCCACGCTATGATTTTTACTACTTTCACTTAATTGATTTCACGTTGCACCTTTCCACATTTCAGCATTTGGGCACCGAAATAGGGGTTTCTGATTTCTTCGTTCATACTGAGCCAAGCACCGCCTTTGTTGTTATCGTACATTGGGCAGTATTGCTCATAAATTTTCATTGATGTTCCTGTTATCGCCACCATATCGGCCATATCCTTACTGAGCGTCTTAAAATGCTCGCGTTGGTGTGCTATATCGCTCTCGCCAATATGTTCGGCGTGTTCGGTGGCATCTTCGATGATGTCCTTTAGTTCGTTCTGCTCGCTGTCCGCATAGCTCGATGCATCAAAGGATTTGAGCGATTGTGCCAAGGTGTTGCCCAGTTCCTTTGCTTTGGAATTGTCATCGTTTACCAAAGCATCTTTTAGATTGAAATAGCCCTTTAATATGGCCTCGGCCTTGGCATCTTGATTTTTGCCCATAGCCATATCGTCCTTGTCATCCATCGTTTCCTGATGCATCTCGTTGCTCATAGGTGCAGCTGGTTCATTCTTGTTTCCATCCTTGCAGGAAACGGTTAGAATCATTGTGGCAGCAAGTGCCATTGTGCTCATTGTTCTTTTTACTGTCTTCATTTTTTTTGTTTTAAATTGTTACTTGTTAAAATCGGGCTAAAAGGCCGCCACCCCAGCCATATCGGTTGTTGTAATTTGCTTGTATTGAAAAATTTCGGGATAGGATATAAGAGGCTCCCACCAACCACTGGGTTTCGCTTTGATAAGATGAATCCCCAATATCGTTCACCCAACCAAAGTCTGCTCGATATTCATATTCACCTTCCAAAAAAATTCTTGGAAAAATCAGGATTTCCCTGTCCAGACGAATCCTTGGGCGCAATTGATGGTCCATACTCACATCTACATTAAATCGGTAAGGTGTAAAGTATTTTACACCAATTAGACCTACCGTATTGAAGTTGTCATATGAGTTGGGTGTGGACGTTTCGGTATTCACTCCTACATAGAGGCGCACCCAATCATTTAGGTATCTATCATAGTTCACTTCGGCTTCAAGGTTTTTGTCATAGTCGAACTCTGCCCGTAAAGCAAAACCATTCCGAATATTGCTTGACATTAGAAATAGTTCGTTAAAGTTTGAGCCTGCACGCAACAATCCCCAAGAATAGAAATGGTCTGTTTCGTCAATCAGTTTTTGAACGGGAAAACCTTTCATCCTTTCATCCCTTGGGGTATCATAGCTGAATACACGAGCCATACCGCCCATCATATGGTACAGGATGTGGCAGTGAAAGAACCAATCGCCATACTCCTCGTTATAGAACTCGATGACCACTTTCTGCATCGGTGGCACATTCACGGTGTGTTTCAACGGCGAGCGCTCACCATTTTCATTGATTACCCTAAAATAATGACCGTGAAGGTGCATCGGGTGGTGCATCATCGTTAGGTTGTTAAGGGTAATGCGGGTTACTTCACCACCCTTTATTTTAATCTTATCCGTTTCTGAAAGTGGCACACCGTTCATACTCCACACATAGCGTTGCATATTTCCGGTCAGGTTCAATAGAATGTCGTTTACGGGCAAATCAGCCTTGTAGGTGGTATTTTCCCTCGCTTTTAAGAAATCATAGTTGAAATAGGTTTTACGAGTATCGTAATCAAAAGATGAAGTGTCTTTCTTCATCATAGGCATATCGTGCCCCATATGGCCTCCCATCTTATGCGAAGGTTCGGTAGATTTCATTGGCATTGAATCTTTTCCTGCCCGTCCGGCAGGCGGGTTCGTTCCTGCCATACCGTTCATCTTTTTGTCCATCTTCATATTATCGCCCATTTCGCCTTTATTCATTGACATTTTATCTTGCATTCCCATATTCATCCGGCCATCTTTCATATCCATTTTCATCCCGTAATTCTCCTTCAAAAACTCGGGTGTTTTTTTCTTTTTGTTACCCACCATTGCAGGTGCGCCCATCTTCATATCCATTTTGGCCATTTGTTTCATCATTGCAACCTTGTCAGGTCTCTCAATTCTTTTTGCAGGATACAGGCTTCCCTGTCCCAAGCGCAACGAGGTGCTACCAGAACCATCTTGAGCGGTGGCGGTAACTTCCAAAGTACCTTCGGGAATGGTTACGATAACATCATATGTTTCGGCAATACCAAAAAGGAAACGGCTTTTAAGTACAGGTTCCACATCAATACCGTCGCCCGCAACGACCATAGGGTTGCCACCGCCAAAATCCATCCAGTAATAGGTAGAGGCGGATGCATTGATAAAGCGAAGACGTACTTTTTCGCCTGTTTTGAATTCGGGATACTCGGCCAATGATTTTCCATTGGTCAGAAATGCCGGATAATAGATGTCGGCTATATCGGCTCCTTCCATACGGTCTCTCCAAAATTTCAGTTGTGCACCAAATGCACTTTCCTTGATAACTCGGCTCAAAGGAACCGCCGTACCTTTTTTGACCTGATACCACTCATTTCCTCTTTTAAGGTTTCGCAAAACATTCATAGGATTTTCGTTGGTCCAATCAGAGAGTACCACAACCAAATCCTTGTCATATTCCAGAGTTTTTTCTTTTGGGTGAATAATAATAGACCCATAAACACCGCTTTGCTCCTGTAGCATCGTATGGGAATGGTACCAGTAGGTGCCCGATTGGTTTATTGGGATTCTGTACTGAAAAGTTGTTCCTGGTTTAATAGGTGGCGTAGTCAAATAAGGCACACCGTCATAAAAATTGGGAAGTATCAAACCGTGCCAATGCACCGATGTTTCCACATCCATTTTATTGGTCACGTTAATGATGGCAAGGTCCCCTTCGTTAAATTCCAAAACTGGACCGGGAATTCCGCCATTGATGGTCATTCCTTTAGCGGTTACACCAGCGAGCGTCATTTCATTTTCTTCAATAGTAAGGTTGTACTCATTAACCGGTCTACCTTCTTCTTTTCTATCTTGGCCATTGGTCCCTACTTGGGCAACGCCTACGCATGAAATGAGAAGTACCCACATCATTGTTATCTTTCTGATCATAATTCTATTTTTTTAGTCATGCTATTAGATTTTATTAAATTCAATCTATAGATCTTGCTCTTATCTAAATTGATATTAGCTCCTTAGATAATTGATAATGGCCGACTGCACAAAGTAGCCCTTGATGGATTCTATTCTATTGATTTGAAACTTAAGCTGAAGCTCTTGAATATCGAGCACATCGTTGAAATCGATGGTTCCGGTCTCGTAACTTTTGATAAGAATTTCCTCTCCGTCCTTGGCCTGTCCGATATTTTTTGTTTGGGTCCTAAAACGAATCCTGGCAGCCATTCTGTTGTTAATGGCCTCGCTCAAAAGTGTTTCGAGCTTGTTTCTTCGTTCTTGCTTTTGGGCGGTTATTTCCTCTTGCCTTAATTTGTTCTGTTGTGAAATGGATTTGTATTTATTGTTGAATATCGGGATGGACACCGATACCATCGGCATCAAGATGTCCTTTCCGTTATCATCGAAAGACATATCAGGCCTTTCGGCAACGGGTACGTAATCCAATCCGAAACCAAGATTCGGTAAGGCTTCTTTTTGGTTCAAGATTTCAGATTGTTCGACCGACTCGTACAACTTGTCATACTTTAAAAGTTCAGGATGCAGGTCAAGGCTTCCTTCTTCCGTTATCGGGTCTTGTTCGGGTACCGTAAGCCCTTCGTAAACTTCGACTTGTGTTTGTTCGTCCCTATTCAATAGATTGTTGAACAGCGTTTGTTCGGCCAGATACTCCTGTTCCAAAACTTCTTTTTGCTGAAGCAGTTCGTTCTGCCGAATCTGCAAGCGCAACACATCTACTGCGGAGGCATTACCAACTTCTACCGAGGTCAAGGCCAATCGTTCATAGGTTTCCAGCAATTCTATATTCTCGTCCAAAACGCTTTGCTTCGCCCTAATCGAGAATAATCGGTAATAGGACTGAGATACCGACAACGCCAATTTCCTTTTGACAATGACCAGCTCTTCGTATTGGGCATCGGCCAATGAGCTTGCATAATTTTCACGGGCGGTAATGGTACCAAACCACGGAATCATCTGTTTTGCCGAGAACCGTGCTTTCTGTGCTCCGGTCCGTGTTTCGGGCTCGCTTACGAAAAGTCCGGCACTTACCTCAGTATTGGGCAAAGTGTTGACCTCGTTCACTTTTTCGGAGGCAATATTGTACCGCAGCTCAAAGGCCTGGATTTCCGGATTGTTGAGTTCGGCCTGTTGGATAAGGCTTTCCAGTTCCTGTCCGTTCATGGAAGCGATGGAAACTATTCCAATCAAGATGTATAGATATTTCTTCATTTGGATACTCTTTTTAATTGAAACTCGGCCTTCCAACTGTACAACACTGGAACAACAAACAAGGTAATCAAGGCGATAAGCATTCCCCCGAAAGAAGGAATCGCCATCGGAATCATAATATCACTGCCACGGCCAGTGGATGTCAATACCGGAAGCAGTGCCAGAATAGTGGTAGCGGTCGTCATCAAACACGGACGGATACGTTTTTCGCCTGCTTCGACAACCGAATCCCTAACGGATACAAGGGAATCGGGCTTGTTTCTATCAAAAGTTTGGGTCAGGTAGGTGGCCATGACCACACCATCATCGGTTGCAATACCAAAGAGCGCAATAAACCCGACCCATACGGCAACACTCAGGTTAATGGTATGCATCTGGAAGAGGTCTCGTAGGTTTTCCCCAAAAAAGTTGAAGTTCAGGAACCAATCCTGACCATAGAACCAAATCATCAGAAAACCTCCGGCAAAGGCAACAGCAATCCCGGTAAACACCATCAATGAGGTACCTACCGAACGGAATTGGAAATAAAGAATCAAGAATATGATGGCCAATGCCAACGGTACTACGACCGACAATGTCTTTTCGGCACGTAGCTGGTTTTCATAGGTACCGGTAAACAAATAATTGATACCCTTGGGAACCACCAATTCTCCATTATCTATTTTTTCTTGTATAAGGGCCTGCGCGTTCTCGACCACCTCGACTTCTGCAAAACCGTCCAACTTATCGAACAGCACATAACCCACCAAAAAAGTGTCTTCACTTTTGATGACCTGTGGCCCCTGTTCATATCGAATGGTAACCAACTCGCTCAAAGGAACCGGGCTTCCCTTTTCAACAGGAACATAAATATTCTCCAAGTCTGCTGGATTCTCTCGCAATTCCCTTGGATACCGCACGCGTACGCCATACCGCTCACGTCCTTCAACGGTTTGGGTAAGCACCATACCCCCAACGGCTACCTGCAACACGCTTTGCACATCTTCAATGGTAATGCCGTATCGTGCCAAACGCTCCCTGTTGATATCTATAAGCAAATACGGCTTTCCGACAATTCGATCGGCAAACACGGCTTCATCCTTGACCCCCTCGGCCTCCTTTAAAATGTCCTCCAGCTTGAGGCCAAAGGCTTCTATTTCCTTTAAATCTTGCCCTTTTACCTTGATACCCATAGGCGCACGCATACCGGTCTGCAACATGACCAAGCGGGTTTCAATAGGTTGCAGTTTGGGCGCGGAGGTAACGCCTGGAAGTTTCGTTACACGTACAATCTCGTTCCAAATATCATCGGGGGATTCAATTTCAGGCCGCCAGTTTCTAAAATATTCCCCATCATCATCGGGAATCAAATCCTTTTGTTTAACAGAGAATGCAGAAACTATGGCAGATTCATCGTAATTTCCTTCATCATCTACAACCATGTTCGGATTGGTCACAAAGGTGCCGTCCCTGAGTTCGAAGAGGCCATCTTCATTGACCTTGAACCGCTGGCGCTCCCGTTTAGCGTTGAGCATGTATTCCGGCTTGTACTGGATGACATTCTCATACATCGACAAGGGCGCCGGATCCAATGCGGATTCGGTTCTTCCGGATTTGCCGACCACCGTTTCGATTTCAGGAATACTGGCTACGGCCATATCCAGTTGCTGCAATACCCGTTTGTTCTCTTCGACACCGGCGTGCGGGAGAGAGGTAGGCATCAACAAAAAGGAACCTTCGTTCAATGAAGGCATAAACTCCTTGCCCGTATTGCGCATAATCATTACTCCGAATACCACAATGGCAGTGGGTATGGAAAGAAATATCAGCTTATTCCGTAATGCCCAGCGAAGAATCTTAGTATAGTAGTTCCGGAATATGGTAAAGAAGCCCAGTAGTCCGAAACATATAAGCGAAACAAAAATCAAGTTCCAAAAAATACTCTTATCAAGACCGAGCGGTCTCCAATATCCCGCCAAAACAAAAACAATGGCAAAGGCCGAAATAATGATATTGATAAGATTGGCTCGTTCTTCGGAAAGCGAAAATCCAGTATAAATACGTGATGCCAATTCCGGATTTTTTAGCAAGCCTACTATACCGAAGGCAATCAATATAAATCCTAATAAAAAGCCATAAGCAAGGGCTATAATCCCTAGAAGTATCAATATTCCATTAACGGCGTATCCAGTAGTTTTCTTTATGCTTTTTTTTCTAAATAGAAAGGCTGCAAATGGTGGTATCAAAAATAAGGCTACGATAATGGATGCGGTAAGCGCAAAGGTTTTTGTAAAGGCCAAGGGTCTGAAGAGTTTTCCTTCGGCCCCGATCATCGTGAACACTGGAATAAAACTGATGATGGTGGTCATCACGGCGGTCAATATGGCCCCCGACACCTCTGCGGTGGCATTGTAGACAACGGTATTAATGGGTAGGCCCTCTTCATTTTCGTCCAAATGCCGTATGACGTTTTCCGAGAGTATGACCCCTACATCCACCATGGTTCCAATGGCAATGGCTATACCCGAGAGTGCCACGATGTTTGCATCCACATTGAATAGTTTCATGGCAATAAACACCATGAGCACTGCAACCGGTAACAGTCCCGATATCAGGATGGATGCCCTTAAATTGAAGACCATGATAATGATGACCAAAATGGTAATGAATATTTCCAAGGTCAGGGCCTCGTTAAGGGTGCCTAGCGTTTCTTGAATAAGTTCGGTCCTATCATAAAAAGGAACGATGGTAAGTTGGGATGTTCTGCCATCCTCAAGTACTTTTGAGGGCAGTCCGGCACTTAAATCATTGATTTGATCTTTGACATTATTGATGACTTCCATGGGATTGGCACCATACCGTGCAACTACTACGCCACCGACAACTTCTGCGCCTTCCTTATCCAATATGCCGCGCCGTGTGCCCGGTCCGTAGGAAACATTAGCAATGTCCTTCAGGCGGATGGACGTGTAATCCTCAGAGGTAACGACTGCATTCTGTAGATCCTCGATGGACTTCACATACCCAAGCCCGCGAATGAGATATTCGGCCTGATTAATTTCCAAGGTCTGTGCCCCAATATCACGATTACTTTGTTTTACCGCTTTTACCACCTGCTGTAGCCCAATACCGTATTGCTTCATCAGTTCGGGGTTCACATCTACCTGATATTCCAGTACATAACCCCCTATAGAGGCCACCTCTGAAACACCGCTTGCTGACGATAGGGCATATTTAACATAAAAATCCTGAATACTTCTAAGCTCCTGTAAATCCCAGCCGCCTGTGACATTTCCTTTCTCATCGCGTCCCTCCAAAGTGTACCAGTAGATTTGTCCAAGTCCTGTGGCATCCGGCCCCAATGCAGGGTTGACCCCATCGGGCAGTAAACCGCTCGGTAAGGAGTTCAATTTTTCAAGGATTCGACTGCGGCTCCAATAGAACTCGATATCCTCTTCAAATATGATGTAGATACTTGAAAATCCGAACATGGAGGAACTACGGATGGTCCTTACCCCCGGTATTCCCAAAAGTGAGGTTGTCAATGGGTATGTTATCTGATCCTCGATATCTTGTGGGGAACGACCGTCCCATTTGGTAAAAACAATCTGCTGGTTTTCCCCGATGTCAGGTATGGCATCTACAGCCACGGGATCTCTTGGTAATGAGCCAGTGCTCCACTCAAACGGAGCGTTTACGGTTCCCCAGCCTACAAAAAGGACTAGGAGCAAAACGGCTACCAATTTATTCTCGATAAGAAATTTGATGCTTTTATTCAGCATGGTATTGATGATTAAGTAATTAGAAGTGCTGGCCGGAAACCAACGAAAACAGGATAAGCCCTAAACTGCTATCAGTTGGGCTGAAAATGCTATTACTTAAAAATCAAATGAGAAAAATCTGATCTAGGATCTGAATATCCTTGACCAAAAGCGGAGGGGGGTAATCACTTAACGGGACTATGTTTTCAGGTAGTCCTTCAAAAAGATTAAGATAGGTGTAGATAAAGCTAGCAACGAACTGTTGTTGTTCAAAACTTAATTTTTCGAAAGATACTTTTAAGTCGTTCTGGCCATCAACGGTAAGGACTTCATCGCTACAGCAATCGGCTTTGACCAAATTGCAATCTGGTAACTCTGCTGTCTCCTGAACTTCCATGCCGCAAGATTCTGCATGGCCCAAGAAAGAGTAATCAACCAGAACATCACCACAATAGTGTTGTGCAACCGAAAAAGAGAAGGTTGATAACAGCACTAATAGTGCCATTGTAAACGATGTTATTTTATGAAAAAAACTTTTCATCCGATCTGTAAAACTACAAAAATTTTAACACTCTTTTTTTGTTTAACAAAATTTTGGAAATCTAATCCCTTGATTTTCTTTCAAGTCACGTATGAACAAAATCAATTATCGGCGATATGATAAATATCATTTATTTGTTTAAGCCTTTAGTTTACATTTGTTATTATGGTTATGTGGATTACCGAATATATATTTGATTTTCAGATAATTAAGTGAGATTATCAAAAAATCGATTTTTTTTGGGGGTAAACAAAATTTTGTAATTTTATAATGTGAGGCGATTTTTCTTGAAAATATTGTCGGTTTTTTTAACAGCAGTTGTGTTGTTCACAACAACTTCCTTTACGGCCAATATGCATTTTTGCTGTGAGAAGTTGGTGAGTTTATCTGTTACTGGGGAAGCTAAATCTTGCGATGAAAAACTTCAAAATCCAGAAAACACGTCAAACAAATGCACTCTGGGGCAAAAAGATTGTTGCAGTAGCGACAATTTTGTCAACAAAGGCAGTGATGAACTACAGAAAGTTTCCTTTGAACTGGATTCCCTAACATTTACTTTCTTAAAGGCCTTTATCTACTCCTATATAAACCTTTTCGAAGGACTTGAGGAAAATGTAGTTCCCTTCAAAAACTATAAACCTCCGTTGATTCAGAAGGATTTGCTAGTTCTTCACGAGACTTTCTTAATTTGATTTTTAATTAAGCGGATTGTTTATGCAATAGCCCGCTCTTCGCATTGGCCGTACCTCTTAAGTGGCCCCTTTTTGTCGTACCCTATTCCCACGGCAGAACATTCAGATTGATTGCCAAACAGGGTTTTACCTGTTGAGATTTAATGTAAACCATAATACATGTACCATGGATTCCATAAGGGAATATTGGATAAAGAATATGGTTTGTAGGCGTTGCCTAAAGGTCATAAAGCAAGAATTGCATGATTTGGGCATTACCATACTATCCCTTGAACTTGGGAAACTTACGGTAAAGGCTCCAGAAATAGCAATTGTCGAAGTAGACCAAAAAGTGATGGCCGTCCTGCATTCCAACGGTTTTGAAATAGCCAAAAGTGAAGAGGAAATGATAGTCGAGAAAATCAAGATTGCCTTGATATCGTTGGTTACCAACGTCCCTATCAACATTAAGGAGAAAACCTCAGACTATTTGGCCAATTTACTACATCGAGACTACAAGGTTCTGAGCAAGATGTTTTCCAAGAAAGAAAATATCACTATAGAAAAGTATTTCATCAAGCTCAAGATCGAAAAAGTAAAAGAGCTCATTCAGTTACGGCAGCTTACTTTTTCTGACATCGCTTATATGCTAGATTACAGCAGTGTCAACCATTTATCCAGACAGTTCAAGGAAATCATGGGCATGAGCATGACCGATTATAAAAATGATCAAGCCTGGGAACGAAATTTCTTTGACGAAATTATATAGATAATAAAGAGAATTATGCAAACAAAGGCTTTTGGCAATACATAGATTTAACCTTGGATATTACCAGAAAAACAAGCTAATGTTTAGAATTAAAAAAAGAATTGAAAATGCTACTAAAACATGACAATTAGGGATAAATACAAAACGAATAACTGAAATAATTTTAATTAAAATCAAATAAGATGAGAAAAGCAGCAATTATTTTACTGGCAATTGGCTTAGTAAGTCTATCCGGTTGCAACCAGAAAACAGGTCCTAATGCAATGCTCGAAAATTCGCAAACGAGAACGGAACTCTTTGATGCAATTGCCAGCAACCACAGTTACATGACTGAATTCATGGACAACATGCAAGGCAACGACCATGCCATGCAGATGATGCAGGGCAATCAAAAGATGATGGGTACCATGATGCAGGGCCAGGGAATGCAGATGATGATGAACGACAGTATGATGGTGAAAAACATGATGCAATCCATGATGCAAGATGGAAAAATGATGGGCAATATGATGCAAATGATGCACGAAAAGGGCATGATGAGCGAAGATTGTATGGAGTCTTGTAAGAAGATGATGGGCGACAAGGGAATGGATATGAAAGGAATGGGCATGATGGACGGTTCAAATAAAATGGAACCATCTGAGCAAGACCATTCTGAACACCATTAAGGCTTAATTTTTAAATTTTCAATCATGAAAAATCATTGGATATGGATGATACTCGGTTGCGGACTTCCGCTTCTTTTCATCTTTTTTGCACCAGCATTCGGCATTAAAGGCAACCTCACACTGTTTACGTTCATAGTAATCATGTTCGCGGTGCATCTCTTGATGCCCATGAGACATGGTGGCCATACCCATGGGTTAACGGAGGATAACCTTAAAAGAAAAAAGGAAGAAAAGGAAAAGCACGACCAAAAACAGCATCAACACTGAAATCCGCAAAAAAAATGAAAAGAAAATATCAAATAGACGGAATCAGTTGTGGCGGTTGCATAACAAAGGTCAAAAAAGTATTGGAGTCTCATGAAGACATTGAGGAGGCAAAGATTTTTTTAAGTCCGAAAGGAGTCGCCAAGATTAGTATGAAATCGAACCTTTCGGTCGATGATCTGCAGAAACAGTTGAATCGACTTGAAGGTTATACAATTTCAGAATTGAATTAATTAATTACTAACATTTAAAACTTTTAGCTATGCACTATTTCGAAGGACATTGGGGCGGCATGCACATTATATGGTGGATTATCTGGCTCGTACTACTGGTTTGGATTTTCTTTATCCCGTACGACGTACCCTACCAAAAATCGAGCAATGAAGATCCCATGCAAATTCTAAGAAAACGATTTGCAAAAGGAGAAATAACCAAGGAAGAATATGAAGATTCAAAAAAAACCTTGGAAACGGACAAATAACTAAAAACAGAAATCATGAACCGTATAAACATTAAAAAATTCGGATTTGCATTCGGTCTCACTGCCGCCATCCTTTACATTGGCTGTATGGTCGTCATGTTTACGGCTGGCAGGGAAGGAACCATTGATTTTTTCAACAGCCTGCTCCATGGGCTTGACACAACCAGTATTATTCGCATGGATGTTCCTTTTTGGGAAGCTATAATTGGGATGATCCAAACATTCATTATCGGATGGCTGACAGGAGCGCTGATCGCAGCTTTTTACAATGCACAGCTAAAACGATAAATGCAGTACGTCTGGTTCATATGGTCCCTTATTATTCTAGCCCTCTGGGGCGTGGTCTATCTGATGAAGAAAGATTCTCGAAGAGAAATGCTGAAGATGAGTTGGATAACCATGCCCTTTGGGCTTACCGAACCCCTTTTTGTTCCCGAATATTGGCATCCGCCATCGCTTTTCGATTTGGCGATAAAGACGGGATTCGATATTGAAAGCCTAATCTTCTCTTTTTCCATAGGGGGCATAGGCACGGTACTGTACAATCTTATTTTTAAGCGAAAATATGTTGAAATACCGCATAGCGAACGGAAACATGAAAGGCACCGGTTGCACCTATATATCCTTTTCGTCCCGGCAGTAGTGTTTTTGGTATTGGCCCTTTTCACGCCATTGAATCATATCTATTGTGGCATTGCAGCCATGTTTTTGGGTGGAATGGCCACGCTATACTGCCGTCCGGATTTAAAGACCAAAATCTGGATAAGTGGATTTCTGTTCACGGCATTGTACTTTGTTTATTTTGGAAGTATACTCCCGTTCTATCCCAACTATGTAGAACTTTTCTGGAATCTGGAAAACCTTAGTGATATTCTAGTGGCCGGCATTCCAATAGAAGAGCTTTTGTTCGCTTTTACTTTCGGAATGTACTGGTCAGGGCTATACGAGCATTTGTATTGGAAAAAATTGATGAAACCCTTGGCCATAAGTTGATTTGGCTATATGGGAATTAAGCATAATTAATCATGAACAAATAAATTTAAAAAGATGAAAATACTATTGGCAATAGATGGTTCTGACTTTAGTAAAGTCGCCATAGATGAACTTGCGACGCTGCCGTTCCCTGCGGGTACCGAAGTATGTATTTTGAATGTGTTCGAAAATCCCATGTTGGCCGCTCCTGGTGCCCTACCCTTGGGCAGCACGCTTGGAAATTATTATGAAGAAACCGTTTCTAATGCGAAAAAATCGGCAGAAGATCTTGTTAATGAAGCTGCAAAATCATTAAGGGACAAGAATGACGTATTATCGATAACAACAGCCGTGGTAGAGGGGCTTCCTAAAAGTGTAGTTTTAGAAAAGGCGGAAGCCTTTGATGCCGATTTGATCGTAGTCGGGTCGCAGGGCCATGGCGCATTCTCTAGATTTTTGCTCGGCTCGGTTTCCCAGTCCTTGGCAACACATGCCGACTGTTCCGTCATGATAGTCCGAAAACGCGGTTCAAAAGAGAAAAAAAACTATTGAAAAGTTAGCAGGCAAGAACCAAATGTTAGACGATAGCAACAACAGTACATGCAAAGTGACGGATGCAATCTGCTTGCCGGATTCCGGGTTCCCAAGAATAGTCATTGTAGGTGGTGGCTTTGCGGGTGTGGCATTGGTGGAAGGGTTGAAAAATAAAGATGTTCAGGTGGTACTTATTGACCGCCATAACTTTCATCAGTTTCAGCCCTTATTTTATCAGGTAGCCACCAGTGGGCTTGAACCCGATAGCATTGTATTCCCTTTTAGAAAACAATTCAAGGGATATAAGAATGTGAGCTTCAGGCTGGCCGAGGTAAAGGAAATTCAAAACTCCATCAATACCGTCATAACAGACAAAGGAAAACTTACCTATGATTATCTGGTCTTGGCAACGGGAACAAAGACCAACTTCTTCGGTATGGAAGAAGTGGAAAGAAATAGTTTGGGGATGAAGGATATCCGGGATTCCCTAAATATCCGCCACATGATGCTGCAAAATTTGGAACAGGCCGCGATCACGTGCGATGATGAGGAACGCGATGCCCTCACGAATTTTGTGATCGTGGGTGGCGGTCCCGCCGGAGTAGAAATGGCTGGGGCACTGGCCGAATTCTGCAAATACATCCTACCCAAAGACTACCCCGAGTATCCTTCCTCCATTATGAACATCTATTTAGTGGAAGCTATGGATGAAGTGCTCTCTGCCATGTCGGACAAAGCCGCTTCAAAAACGCTGACCTATTTAGAGAATCTGAACGTGAAGGTGATGTTGAAAGAATCCGTTAGCAACTATGATGGCAGGGTGGTCAAAACCAAAAGCGGCAAGACCCTCTTAGCCAAGAACTTGATTTGGACAGCGGGGGTAATTGGAGATTTTCCAAAAGGATTCGATGAGACGTCTATTGTCAAGGGCAATCGTCTAAAAACGGACCACCACCTAAAAGTTGATGGAATGGACAATGTCTTTGCCATTGGGGATATCGCCGGGGTAATCACAGATGAGACCCCGAAAGGGTATCCCCAAGTAGCCCAAACCGCCATACAACAAGGCAGACATTTGGCCAAAGTACTTCTCAACACCATGCTTTCAAAGCCTTCAAAACCCTTTACATATAAAGATAAAGGTTCATTGGCCACTGTCGGCAAGAGAAAAGCGGTGGCTGATTTGGGGAAGTTTCATTTCGGTGGATATGCCGCTTGGCTTTTATGGTCTGTTGTTCACTTGGTCTCCATTAGTGGTTTTAGGAACAAACTATTGGTGGGCTTCAATTGGGCCATCAGCTATTTTACCTACGAAAAAAGTAATAGGGTAATCATAAGAAGTTTCAAAAGAACAAAGAAAGTTGATGCGCAATACACATCAACCCAAGAATAAATACTGAATCACTAAAAACAATTGAAAATGAAAAATATTGCAGTAGTAGGATACGGGGTCATTGGCAAAAGAGTTGCCGATGCCATAAAGGTACAGGATGACATGAAACTAGTCGGGATTTGCGACATTATCAGCGATTGGCGCATACAGAACGCTGTAAGAAAGGATTATGATATCTATGCGGCAACCACCGAAGCAGAAAAACAAATGAAGGCTTCGGGCATTTCGGTAATGGGCAATATGCAGGACTTATTGGATAAAGTGGACCTTGTGGTGGATTGTACCCCAAAAAAGATTGCGGCGAAAAATGTGGAAACCTATAAAACACACAACATCAAATTCATTCTGCACGGTGGCGAAAAGCACGAGACAACAGGCCACTCCTTTAGTGCTGAAAACAATTATAACACGGCGTTGAATATCAATGCAACCCGAGTGGTTTCTTGTAATACCACATCAATCTTGAGAACATTGACCGCTTTAAAAAGGGCCAATTTACTGGATTATGCACGTGGCACACTTTTAAGAAGGGCGACCGACCCTTGGGAAAGTCATTTAGGAGGGATTATGAACACCATGGTACCGGAAAAAGAAATCCCGAGCCACCAAGGTCCCGATGCACAGAGTGTAGATCCGGATTTGGATGTCATTACTTCAGCGGTCAAAGTTCCCCAAACCTTGAGCCACATGCATTACTGGAACGTGAAGCTAAAGAAAGAAACATCTAAGGAAGAGGTGTTGAACGCCCTCAAAACCTCAAGTAGAATCAAGTTTATTCACTACGATCAAGGCTTGGTCTCCAACAATACCATCAAGGAAATGTTTTTGGATATGGGCAGGCCTTGGGGCGACATGTACGAAGTAGCCCTATGGGAAGATATGCTAAAAGTGGTGGGCGATGAACTCTTTTATGCCTACGTTGTGGACAATCAAGCGATTGTAATTCCTGAGACGATCGACGCCATTCGGGCACTTACCGGAATCGAGATGGATGGTAATAAATCCATCGCTAAGACCAATAAAAGTCTAGGTATTAATCAATAGTAACAAGAATGAACACTCACGAAAAATTAATAGAGCAGTTGGGGGACAAAGCGTCCTTCTATTTAGATCATGTTAGCGAAAAGATTACCAAGGATGAACTGCAATTGCCCGATAAAAATTTTGTCTCCAAAGTTTTTGTCAACAGCAATCGTAATCCACAAACGCTTCGAAGTCTTGCCCAATTGTACGGGCATGGCAACCTGAAGGATACAGGGTATTTAAGCATACTTCCCGTAGATCAGGGAATCGAGCATAGTGCCGCTTTTTCCTTCTATAAAAACCCCGATTATTTTGACCCTGAGAATATTATAAAACTGGCCATTGGCGCAGGTTGTAACGGGGTGGCCTCGACTTTTGGTGTATTAGGTCTGTACGCTCGGAAATACGCGCATAAAATACCGTTCATCGTGAAGATAAACCACAATGAACTACTGTCATACCCCAATGCCTACGACCAAACCTTGTTCGGAAAGGTCAAGGACGCTTGGGATATGGGCGCAGTTGCTATTGGGGCGACCATATATTTTGGATCTAAGGAAAGTAATCGACAGATAGTGGAGATTGCGGAAGCCTTCGCCGAGGCCCATAGCCTCGGTATGGCCACGATTTTGTGGTGTTACATCCGAAATGACGCTTTCAAAACGGACAAAGAGGACTTTCACACCGCTGCAGATTTAACGGGACAAGCCAACCACCTTGGGGTAACGATACAGGCGGATATCATCAAACAAAAACTGCCCACTTCAAATTACGGTTTTAAAGACCTTCAATTTGGGAAATATGACGATGCCATGTATGAAACCCTAACCACCGAACACCCCATCGATTTGTGTCGTTTACAGGTTGCCAATTGCTATATGGGCAAAGTAGGACTGATCAGTTCCGGTGGGGGATCCAAAGGAGCATCCGATTTGACCGAGGCCATTACAACAGCAATCATAAACAAACGGGCAGGAGGCTCGGGTCTGATACTGGGAAGAAAAGCTTTTCAACGACCCATTAAGGAAGGGGTAGAATTATTGCATGCGGTCCAAAGTGTTTATTTGGAGGAAAAAATAACGATAGCCTAAGTGATAAAACACCATGTTCGAAACCGAAATAAAATCTTTAAAATCATTAAATCATTACTTGCAGAGACTGGTAGAGAGCAGGTTATGGCTAAAAGTGATTATCGCTTTGTTTTTGGGTGTAGGTTTCGGGTTATTATTAAGTCCTCAAAACGGTTGGGTCAGTAAGGCGACTGCCGATATGTTGGGAAATTGGTTGGCCCTACCGGGAATGCTCTTCCTCAAATTGGTGCAAATGATCATGATTCCCTTGATCGTGGCTTCTATCATTACGGGCATAGCCAGTAACGACAAGGAAAATCTAAAAAGGTTGGGGGGTGGTGTACTCTTATATTTTATATCAACAACAATTATATCGGTAACCATAGGAACGGTGCTAGCCGCGCTGTTCAGACCTGGAAAGTATCTGCACCAACAGGCGGAAATGGATCATGCAAATGCATTGGCCGATAATACCGAAAGTTCGGAACTATCCTTTGGAATAAATGATATTCCGAATGCCATAACGGATTTACTGCCCGAAAACCCATTGGCCTCTATGGTAAGTGGCGAAATGTTGAGCATTGTCATTTTTACCATTATCATAGGGGTAGCCGTTCTGTCGTTACCAAATGATTTGCTCAAACCGGTAAAATTACTTTTGAGTGCCGTACAGGAAATCTGTATGACCGTAGTAAAGTGGGCCATGTTGTTGGTGCCGGTGGCAGTCTTCGGATTGATGGCCCAGCTTACATCCAGTGTCGGGTTAAGCTCCCTTTCAGGCTTGGGTTTTTATGTACTCGTTGTACTGTTGGGCCTATTTATGTTGATTGTTATCTACCTCTTATTGGTAAGCACACTTGGCCGGACTAATCCTCTTAAATTTTTACGAAAAATTACGGATGTCCAGCTTTTAGCATTCTCGACTACAAGTTCTGCGGCGGTCATGCCCTTATCGCTGAAAACAGCAGAGGAAGAACTGAAAGTAGATAGCTCTATCAGTAATTTCATAATTCCCATCGGGGCTACCGTAAACATGGATGGTACGGCCCTCTACCAGACCATAACGACTTTGTTCATAGCACAGGCCTATGGCCTTGAAATGGGCCTTTTAAATATTATTGTCGTCGTCGTTACGATCGTTGCGGCCTCGATCGGAACCCCGGCCATACCCGGAGGTGGCGTTGTCATACTGGCTTCGGTACTATCGGGGGCCGGAATACCTTCTGAGGGGATTATCATAATAATCGGGGTGGAGCGCTTGCTCGGCATGTTCCGAACTGCTGTGAATGTTACCGGAGACTTAACGGCTTGTATGGTTTTCAATCGGTTTTACGGAAAAATACCCGATCTGATTACCGCTAATCTTAAAACCACTAAATCATGAACACGAATATGAAACATATTGGGGTATTTACCTCGGGAGGGGATTCCCCAGGTATGAATGCAGCTTTATTTGCCATTGCAAAAACTGCCGAAGTGAACAGCATAAGATTAAGTGGCTTTCGTAAAGGTTATGAAGGCCTAATCGATGGAGATTTAGTCGAATTGGATACCCGGGAACTTCAAAAATTAGTGCATCGGGGCGGTACTTTTCTTAAGACCGCACGAAGCGCAAGATTCCTAACTAAAGAGGGAAGACAGCAGGCCCTAGAGAACCTTCGGAAAAATAACATCGATGCACTTATCGCCGTGGGCGGTGATGGTACTTTTAAGGGGCTGCTCGCCTTTTCGGAGATTTGCGAACTGCCATTTATCGGTATTCCGGGCACCATAGACAATGACATGGCCGGAACCGACTTCACCTTGGGCTTTGATTCCGCAGTGAATACGGCAATCGAAAACATTGATAAGATCAGGGATACGGCAGAATCACATAACCGAATATTTCTAATTGAGGTAATGGGAAGGGACTGTGGATATATAGCAATGCATTCTGGATTGGGCGTAGGTGCCGATGCCATTTTAGTGCCGGAAAGCGGACAAGATTTTGTCCGTTTGCTCGAAAAGGCAAGTGTTTATGATAGCGAAGAAGCCTTAATTGCCATAGTTGCCGAAGGCGATGAACTTGGTGCCGAAATAGCGGCATCAAAGATCAAGGAATTAAATCCGAAGGTAGACCTCCGTATCACAAAACTGGGGCATGTGCAACGCGGTGGAAACCCTTCCGCTGCCGATCGTATGTTGGGGATAAGACTTGGGGCAGCTTCGGTAAAGGCCCTTTTGCACGAAAAAAAGAGCGTTATGGTCGGTATTCTCAACAACGAACTTAGCCTCACGCCTTTTAACCAAGTGGTAAAACAACACCAGGTACAAGACGAATTGTACGAACTCGTAAAGATTTTTGGTAAATAAAATTAGAACGCAAATGAAAACAACCGTATTCAGCACCCATAAGTTTGAAGAATCCTACTTAATATCCGCCAATGACGGCAAACATGAATTGAGGCTACTAGAGGAACGATTGTCCGAGCACACCGTTCCCTTGGCAAAAGGCTCGGAGGCCATCAGCCTATTTACAGGAGATGATGCATCCGCCAACGTACTAGAAAAATTAGCTGCATTTGGAGTCAAATACATAGCTCTTCGTTCGGCTGGTTACAACCATGTGGATATGGAAAAGGCGGATGAAATAAACATCAAGGTGGCTCGTGTTCCCGCATATTCGCCTTACGCCATTGCAGAACACACGGTCGCACTCATATTGGCTTTGAACAGAAAACTAATTAGGGCCAACAATAGAGTGCGTGAACAGAACTTTTCCTTAAACGGACTCACTGGTTTTGACTTGAACGGCAAAACGGTTGGGGTATTGGGCACCGGAAAGATTGGCGCAGTCTTGGTCAAAATCCTTCATGGGTTTGGCTGTAAAATTCTAGCCTATGATGTCAACAAGGATGAAGACCTAGTAGAAAAATTTGGTGCCAGCTATACCGACTGCAAAACGCTATGCAGCGAATCGGATATCATCAGCCTTCATGTGCCTTTGACTACCGACACGAAACATTTAATAGATGCCGAGCAAATTGGGGTCATGAAAAAAGGTGTTATGCTCATCAATACGAGCAGAGGCGGTCTGGTAGATACCAAAGCGGTCATCCATGGGCTAAAAACCGGAAAGGTCGGGTATTTTGGTATGGATGTCTATGAAGAAGAGGAAGGACTGTTCTTTGAAGACCATTCTGACGAGATTTTACAGGACGATGTAATCGCTCGTTTGATGACCTTCAATAATGTTCTGATAACGAGCCATCAGGCCTTCTTGACCGATACGGCACTGACCAATATTGCCGAAACCACCATACATAATCTGGATTGTTTTGAAAAACAAATCGACTCGGGAAACGAAGTAGCCAGCAAATAAAACGACAAGCTTCCATAGGAAGTACTTAAATCTATATAAACCTAAAAACAATAGCACTATGAAAAATATACTCGTACCCACGGATTTCTCAGAAAATTGCAACAAAGCCGCCGATTTGGGCATTGAAATCGCCAAACTTTATAATGCGGAAATTCATTTTTTCCATTTATTAAAGACTCCTGTCGATTGGGTCAAATTGGATAAGCAAAAGGAAAAACGGTATCCAGAAACCCTCAAAAAAATTGGAAAAGCGAAAGCCTCGTTACGTGAACTGGAAAAAAAGGCCGAAAAAGAACATCTAAAATGCCTGACCTTTTTACAATTTCATGTTGATCAAGACAACATCCTGAAACATTCAGGCCACTATGACCATGATTTCATCGTTACAGGAAGCAGTGGCACCAAGGGCATAGTTCGTGAACTTCTCGGAAGTAACGTAGAACGTTTGGTAAGAAAATCCGATGTACCGGTCGTTGTGGTAAAAGAAGATGATGTAAGGTTTCCTTTCAAGGATATCGTCTTTGTCTCAGATTTTTTGGAAGATGTCAGCGATGCCTTTAGGGAAGTGCTCTCTATCGCAGAAAAATGTAATGCGAAAATTCATCTATTACGCATCAACACGGCATCGGACCATAACAGTATCGCCCTTGGCCTAGATCCCATACGAAAGTTTTTGGAGGGTTTTCCCGAACTCAAGAATTTCTCCATGAACGTGTATAATGAGAACCAAGTTGAAACCGGCATCAATACATATTTGAAACAGAACAAAGCGGACCTGATTGCCATGTGTACACATGGGAATACAGGATTTTTAAGTTTGTTTTCAAAAAGCATTACAGAAGGGGTCGCCAACCATTCTTCGCTACCAGTGATGACCATTAAAATATAGAGAATGCCCCAGCAGGTACAGATAAGAAAATATTCCGGTGAACTTGAGGAATTCGATATCAACAAGCTCATCAAATCATTGCGCCGTTCAAAGGCTGACGAAACGCTTGTTCAAGAAATTGCCAATGAAATTAGGGACAGTGTATCCCATGGCATGACCACCAAAGAAATATACCGAAGTGCCTTTAGGATGCTAAAGAGCAAGGCCCGTGTGAGCGCTTCGCGGTATAAACTAAAAAAAGCCCTTATGGAACTCGGGCCTTCGGGTTATCCCTTTGAAAAATTTGTTGGGGCCATATTGAGTCAAGAAGGTTTTGATACAAAAGTCGGGGTAATCGTTCAAGGCAATTGTGTACAGCATGAAGTAGATGTGATAGCTGAAAAAGACAACAAGCATTATATGATTGAATGTAAATACCATAGTGATCAGGGCCGGTTTTGCAATGTGAAAATCCCGCTCTATATCCAATCAAGATTTTTGGATGTGGAAAAACAATGGGAAAAACAGCAAGGCCATAAAACCAAGTTTCATCAAGGGGGTGTTTATACCAATACCCGCTTTACCACCGATGCCATACAATATGGTACCTGTGTTGGGCTGATGCTTACAAGTTGGGATTATCCGAAAGGGAACGGTCTGAAAGAACGCATAGACAGATCCGGCCTACATCCCTTAACCTCTTTAACAACATTGACAAAGGCCGAGAAATCCAAATTATTGGATAAGGGCATTGTGCTCTGCAAGGACATTAGCGAAAACCCATCATTTTTGGGGCAAATAGGTATCGCCAAGCAACGACAAAAAAAAATTCTCGAAGATTCAGAAGAATTATGCACAGCACATTAAACCAATAAACATTGATCAATCCTAAAAAGAAAACAGATGAGAACAGAAACATTACAAAAACAGAACAGTATAGACCTAGAGCCATTTTACCAAGCAATGGAAGATGAACCAAGGTTACTTGAAGAGGCCTTTGAAACATTACTGGAGATGGTAAACTCCGAACCTAAATCGGCCAAGAAACTAGCTTTTCTTATCAAAGAGGACTTTCACGATTTATATAAAGAAATAACGGTGTTATGCAAATCGAACCAAGATAAGGGGAACACGCCTTCCTGCTGTGGGGGAAACTAAACGGGTACTATAAATGAAAAACGACAAAATAAACATTCACTTTTTAGGAGCTGCCGGAACCGTTACCGGTTCAAAATATCTCTTGGATACCGGCGAACGCAAAATCTTGATTGATTGTGGTCTTTTTCAAGGGCTAAAAGAACTACGTCTAAAAAACTGGGAGTATCCACCCGTTGAAGTCTCGGAAATTGACGCGGTCTTGCTTACGCATGGGCACATGGACCATACAGGCTATCTGCCCAGATTGGTCAAACAGGGTTTTAAGGGACCCATTTATGGAACGTACCCCACCCTGGACATTGCCAAAATCATATTGAACGATAGTGCCAAGATTCAAGAACAGGAAGCCGAACGTGCCAATAAGGAAGGTTATTCCAAACACAGCCCCGCCGAACCACTTTATGACTTAAAGGATGTTGAAAAAACCGTTCCCTTTTTTAAGGGAGTACCCCCCGGCCAATGGCTGCCCTTAATGAAAAACATAAAGGCTAGATTTCAGTACAACGGCCATATCCTAGGTGCTACCTACATTGAATTGGATGTTCTCGGAAAACGTTTTGTTTTTTCAGGGGATATCGGCAGAACCAACGATTTATTGCTATATCCCCCGCTAAAACCAAAAAAGGCGGATGTTCTTTTTATGGAATCGACCTATGGCGGCAGGTTTCATCCCGAAGAGGCGGAGGCACTTCCCGAAATTGAAAAATTGGTCAACAAAACCATTGAAAGGGGCGGAAGCCTTTTCATACCAAGTTTTTCCGTAGAGCGTGCCCAATTGATGATGCTGATATTTTGGAGGTTATTAAAACAAAATAAAATTCCCAAAGTACAGATGATTATGGACAGCCCAATGGGGGCCAACGTACTGGAACTGTTCCATCATACTAGAGATTGGCACAGGTTGGAAGATAACGAGTGCGACGAAATGTGTTCCTATTTTACCGTGGTAAGCAGTTATCATGAAACTATGGAATTGAGAAGTAATGATACACCTAAAATCGTCATAGCCGGAAGTGGAATGCTCACAGGGGGCAGAATGCTTAATTACCTCGAAACCCAGGCTCAAAACCCCAATAACACATTGCTTTTTGTTGGCTATCAGGCCGAAGGAAGTCGGGGAAGAAAATTGCTGGAAGGCGACAGGGAATTGAAAGTATACGGAAAAACAGTATCCTTTCAAATGGAAGTGGCAGAAATAGAAGGTCTTTCGGCGCATGCAGACCATGCCGAACTATTGGATTGGCTAAGCAAGGTCGAACAGAAACCGGAACGGATATTTATTGTTCACGGAGAGAAGGAAAGTGCGGAGGCATTGCAAAAAGGCCTTAAGGAAACCTATGATTGGGGTTCTGAAATTCCCAATTTATATAGCATAGAATCCGTAGAAACTAATCAGATCAGCTTATGGGCTTGATTATAGGAATACTATTGGGGCATCACCAGAACTATTAAATATAAAATAACGAAAAGAGTTATGGGAGAAAAATCAAGTACTTTAAAATATAAACACTTGGGCATTTATACACAGAATGAGCATGTGGTCTATATGCGGGAAGATTGCCATGTATGCGTTTCCGAAGGTTTTGAAGCATTGACAAGAATCCGTGTATCCAGTTTCAGCACGTCCATCGTTGCCAGTCTTAATGTAATAACATCGGATGTACTGCTAGCCGGAGAGATAGGCTTATCGGAAGCGGCGGCGAAAAAATTAAAAGTGTCCGGAAATGAAACACTAAGGGTGTCGCACTTGGAACCTATAGATTCCTTAAGCCATGTAAGGGCCAAAATCTACAATCAAAAATTAGTTTATACGGCCTTCGAAGAAATTATTACGGATATCGTTGAAGGAGATTACTCCAACATTCATCTTTCGGCTTTTATTACGGCCTGTGCCGGAAATAGATTGGATGTCAATGAAATCTCGGATCTCACAAAAGCCATGATCGCTTCTGGAAAACAATTGGATTGGAACAAGAAAATCGTGGTCGATAAACATTGTATCGGCGGTTTGCCAGGCAACAGAACAACGCCTATCGTTGTGGCCATTGTTGCAGCCTACGGGCTTACCATGCCCAAAACATCATCGAGAGCTATTACTTCCCCGGCAGGAACAGCCGATACCATGGAGGTATTGACCAATGTTACCCTTTCTTTGGAAGAAATCAAAGCTGTTGTTGAAAAAGAAGGAGGATGTTTTGTTTGGGGTGGTACCGCGCAATTAAGTCCGGCAGATGATATGCTCATCAAAATTGAAAAAGCCTTGGATATTGATAGCGAAGGGCAGTTGATTGCATCGGTACTTTCCAAAAAAGCGGCAGCAGGTTCTACCCATGTGGTCATTGATATTCCCGTCGGCGAAACGGCCAAGGTTCGTACCAATGACGCTGCCATGAAGCTTAAGGAACACCTCGAAGTCGTGGGCAAAGCTGTTGGCCTTAATACAAGAGTAGTTATTACAGATGGCACACAGCCAGTCGGCAGAGGTATTGGTCCAGCCCTTGAAGCAATGGACCTCCTTAGTGTACTCAAGAATGAAGTTGATGCCCCGAAAGATTTAACAGAAAGGGCTGTTCTGTTGGCAGGCGAACTATTAGAGCTTTCTGGCGAAATCGAATCGGGAAAAGGGAAGCAAACCGCCAGAGGGCTATTGGAATCAGGTAAGGCATACAACAAATTTCTCGCTATCTGTAAAGCCCAAGGTAATTTTAAACAACCCCTTCTAAAACCGTATAAATTCGAAATAAAAGCAAAAAAAACAGGTGTTTTACGACGTATCGACAATAGAAAGATTGCAAAACTTGCCAAACTATCCGGTGCGCCCCAATCCAAATCTGCCGGTATTTTATTGAACGTTCATTTGAACCATGAAATAGAAAAAGGCCAGTTACTCTATACGCTCTTTGCAGAATCGCAAGGGGAGTTGAACTATGCTTTGGAATATTATGAGAGCCATGACGATATTATAACAATAGAATAAAAAAAAGGACAAATGCAAACTATATTATTCAGTCTTCCGGGAAACCAAGAACTCACGGAATTGTTAGCGGAGAAAATGAAAGTGGAAATCGGGGAATGCACCATACGCAAATTTCCTGACGGGGAATCTTATACTCGAATCCTTTCCGATGTAAAAGACAAATGTGTGGTCATGGTCTGCACCTTGCACGAACCCGATGAAAAACTATTGCCATTGTATTTTTTAAGCCACACCGCAAAATCTTTGGGCGCTATGTGCACTTGCTTGGTGGTTCCCTATTTGGCCTATATGCGACAAGACAAGGTGTTCAATAAAGGAGAAGGGGTTACCTCCGGGTTTTTCGGTAAATTGATTTCAGGTTTTGCCGATAGCATCACGACCATTGACCCCCATTTGCATAGAATACATTCGTTGAGGGAGGTATACAATATTCCGAACAGGGTCATCCATGCGGCGGACGAAATATCAAAATACATCAAGGAAAACATTCATAATCCGGTACTCATCGGACCCGATTCCGAGAGCGAGCAATGGGTTTCAGATGTGGCAAAAAAAGCGGGAGTACCCTTCACGGTGTTACAAAAGGTTCGTCATGGCGACCGTGATGTTGAGGTTTCCGTGCCCGATGTAGATAAATATAAGGAAGCGACACCGGTTTTGGTAGATGATATTATTTCTACCGCCCGGACCATGATAGAAACAACGGAACATTTAAAAAATGTAGGAATGAAACCACCGATTTGCATAGGTATCCATGCCGTATTCTCAGGAAATGCCTATCAGGATCTGTGGGACGCATATGTGGAGGATATCATTACCTGCAACACGATTCCACACCAGTCAAATAAAATTGATTTGAGCGATGTAATCGCCAAGGAAGTAAAAGAATTGATGCACCACATATGAAAATAGGATTGTACTTAATAGCATACGTTTTTATGATTTTTTCCGCATACCCACAAGATAAAATGTTGATCGGGCAATTGTCCGATAGACTGGTTGTACGGGAAAATTTTGATAAAAATGGAGACTTTCTGAACAAGCAAACTTTTAAAGCCGGAAAGCTAAAAGAAGCCAATGGATATTATGAAATAGAGGTTGTGACCGAACTCTTTGATGAAAATGGAGCTTCCACCGATAAATATACCACCACCTACCGATGCAAACCTGATGAATCCAGTATTATGGTAATGGCCTTTCCTTTTTCAAAGCCAAAATCCAAGGAAACCGAAATCAATACAGTGTCCAAAAATTTCAAGGAACTCTATGACCTTGCGAACTTAGAGAATGTTGAACTCGAAATGAGCTTTGATTCGGGATTGTTGAACTTCTTTGGTTCCAATAGTAAGATTAAAATTTATGACCGCGTGTTGGAATCCAATGGAAATGGAAAAACAATCAAATCCAGAATCAACATAAAGGCCTACGCCATAGGAATACGAATTAAACAATTGGACTATGTTGCAAGTGAAAAACTTACAAGTAAGAACTTGTTATCATTCCAGAAATTTACCGAGAAAGACGGTAGCTATTTTACGATGACATACAAATAACAAATGATGAGAAACTATGACACCCTATCAGAGGCAATTAATGATTTACAGATCAGGGGATATACCTATGATTTTAATTTGGCCCCCGACTGTATAAAATGTGCTTCATTGGAATTGGAAATCCATCCTGAAGATTTTGATGTGGATGAAACCCATCGTTTTGAAGGTATGAGCAGTACGGACGATAACAGTGTTCTTTATGCCATTTCATCAAAAGATGGTATAAAGGGGCTTTTGGTAGATGCCTATGGGGTCTATGCTGAAAATATCTCGGAAGCAATGCGAAAAAAATTACGATAACCCTTAAATAGAATACTATGGACAATCACGAAGATCAAAAGAACAAAAAAATAGATCATTCCAAAATGAAACACACCAAAGAAGACCATTCAAAAATGGATCATGGAAGTGGAGACCATTCGGGACACAATCCCGCTCACGGACAAATGGGTCACGACCACCATAAAATGATGGTGGAGGACTTTAGAAAACGGTTCTGGGTAAGCACGATTGTGACCATTCCCATTCTGTTCTTCTCACCCATGATTCAGGATTTTTTTGGGTATGACCTATTGCTTCCCGGAAATCCATATATCCTATTTACACTATCCACCTTCGTCTATTTCTGGGGCGGCTGGCCTTTCTTAAAAGGTTTTTACAATGAGATAAAATCCAAGGGTCCTGGTATGATGACCCTAATCTCAATGGCCATAAGTGTAGCCTATTTCTATAGCGCCGCCACGGTTTTCGGCCTCCCTGGTGAGGACTTTTTCTGGGAATTGAGCACCTTGATCGTTATCATGCTGTTGGGACATTGGTTGGAAATGAAATCGGTGCTCGGAGCATCCAAGGCACTCCAACTTTTAGTCAGTATGCTGCCCGCTGAGGCCCATAAAGTTGTGGGCGATAAAATTCAAGATGTAAAACTAGAGGATTTACTAAAAGATGACATCATATTGGTTAAACCCGGCGAGAAAGTACCTGCCGATGGTATCATCACTGAAGGATCCAGCTACCTGAACGAATCGATGCTCACAGGCGAGTCGAAGCCGGTGAAAAAAGAAGTGCAAGATAAGGTCATCGGAGGTTCCATAAATGGCAATAGTACCTTAAGGGTAAAGGTAGAGCATACTGGAAAGGACAGTTACTTAAACAAGGTAATCAAGATGGTCGATGAGGCCCAACGCACAAAATCGAAGATGCAGAACCTTTCGGATCGGGCAGCCAAATGGCTGACTTATATTGCTTTGGCCATTGGCTTTGGCACATTGGCTGTTTGGCTAATTTTAGGTTTCCCATTTGTTTTTGCATTGGAAAGAATGGTGACTGTTATGGTTATTGCTTGTCCACACGCATTAGGACTTGCCATTCCGTTAGTTGTCGCAATATCTACCGCAGTATCTGCCCAAAATGGTTTATTGATCAGGAACCGAACGGCCTTTGAAGAATCCCGTAAAATATCAGCTTTGTTGTTTGACAAGACCGGAACTCTTACAAAAGGTGATTTTGGGGTGAACAGAATCGAGTCGGTCGACAAATCATACAGCGAGGATGAAATACTAAGGCTGTCCAGCGCTCTGGAACAAAGCTCCGAACACCCCATTGCCGTAGGTATCATCAAAAAAGTCAAAGAAGAGAACATTGAGATTCCAAAGCCCAAAAACTTCAACGCCATAACGGGCAAGGGTGTAGAGGCAATCGTAGAGGGTAAAGATGTCAAGGTAGTAAGTCCGGGATATCTTCGGGATGAAAAAATCGAAATTCCCGAAGATGCCTACAGCGATGCCGCAGAGACCGTAGTTTTTGTTCTAATAGATGGAAAATTAGCAGGCTATATTGCGCTGGCTGATGAAATACGGCCAGAATCTGCCGATGCCATCAAAGTATTCAAAAAGAATAACATCAAAGTCTTAATGGCTACGGGCGATAATGAAAAAACAGCCAAAGCTGTGAGTGACAAACTTGGTTTGGATGGGTATTATGCCGAGGTACTCCCCCATCAAAAAGTCGAAATTGTTGATGAACTGGAGGACAAAGGAGAGTTTGTGGCTATGACAGGTGATGGAGTCAATGATGCACCGGCATTGGCAAAGGCAAATATTGGCATAGCAGTGGGTTCAGGTACAGATGTGGCCGCTGAGACAGCCGACATTATTCTGGTGAATAGCAATCCTAAAGATATTGCCAACCTCATACTGTTCGGTAAAGCCACCTATAACAAAATGATTCAGAATTTGGTTTGGGCAACGGCATATAATGTAGTGGCTATCCCGTTGGCCGCAGGTGTCTTATATTCATCCGGTTTTGTCTTAGGCCCAGCAGTAGGTGCTGTATTTATGAGTTTGAGTACAATTATCGTTGCCATTAACGCCCAGTTATTGAAAAGAAAAATCGGGAAAAAGTAATGAATAGAAAGGACAAACTCAACAGGATATTTTTAGTGCTGTTGAGTTTATTTGTGGTAATGCTCGGCTACGGTATTTTATTGCCTACCCTCCCCTATTACACGGAAAGACTGGCTCTAAAAGACAATCTGGATACGGACCTTATCAACTTCCATATCGGAATGTTGACCAGTATTTATCCGTTGTTCCAGCTCTTGTTCGTTATCGTCTGGGGCAAGCTTTCCGATAAATACGGCCGTAAACCTATAATACTATTGGGGCTTGTAGGATTTGTCGTGATGAACTTGCTAACGGGTCTTGCCACTTCCCTGTCGATGCTCTATATGGCCCGTATCATAGGGGGCATCTTTACGTCAGCGGTCGTTCCTGTCAGTAATGCCTATTTAAGTGATATTACCTCAGAAAAACGAAGAATCAAAATAATGGCCTGGTCCGGGGTCGCTATCAGTTCCGGTGTGATATTTGGCCCTGTTCTGGGGGGATTTCTGTCGCAAACGAACCTACACTATACATACTCTTTTGGAGTGTTCCACTTAGACCGTTTTTCGGTTCCCTTTATTTTGGCCGCTCTTTTGGGCTTTGTGGTATTGCTGATAATCATAAAATGGCTGAAGAATACCGAAATAAAAAATCGTATTGCTTCTGAGGCAGTCAAATTCAGTTTTTCCCTGAGTAACTATTTTATCATTTTGTTGCTCTTATCCTTTGCGATGCAGTTTGTGGTTACCTTGTTTGAGACCGTGTTTTCAATTTATGCGAAGGATGAGTTGGCCTTTACAACCAATCAGGTGGGTATTGGTTTTATGCTTTGTGGTTCTGTAATGGCCATTTTACAGCCTGTATTTGCGACCTATGGCGAAAAAATACTGACCTCAAAGCAGCAAATAACATTGGGGTTATTAATATCCGGTGTTTCGTTAATTGTCTTCCCTTTTGTAAGCGGTGAACTATACATTTATGTAACAATAATAATTTTCGCAGCTGGGGGAGCCATGGTGACACCAAACCTGCTTTCGGCAGTTTCTTTGATTTCCAGGGAAAACACGGGAAGGAATATATCCATTCAAAGTTCCACGAACAGTATCGGTCAAATTTTGGGTCCGGTATTGGGGACTTGGCTGATAGCGGGAGGGTTTTATTACCCTTTTATTATTGCCGGTGCAACCATTTTGGGTGCTATGGGACTGGTTTACTTTTTGAAGCGACCAAATGAAGGGATTGACGGGCCCTTATTGGCCAACCAGCATAAAAAAGGGTAACAATGGACCATAGATATGCAGTTAGAAAACGTAGTAAAACGGCACTTCAAAATGCTGCTGACGATTCGAAATATATTGAATTGGTTCGTTCGGGAGAAGACTATTTTTTAAGGCTGGAAAAGTTAATCGATAAGGCAGAAAAAGAAATCCATTTACAGACCTACATTTTTGAAAATGATGAAACAGGAAACCGTATAGCCTCCTGTTTGAAGAAAGCCGCTCAACGCAAAGTAAAGGTATATGTCTTATTGGATGCCTATGGTAGCGCTGCATTACCCAATAGTTTTACCCAGGATTTGGTGCAGCATGGTATTTTATTTCGTTTTTTTTCGCCTTTATTCTCTTTGAACAATTTTTATATCGGCAGGCGGATGCACCATAAAATTGTGGTCGCCGATGAAAAAATGGCATTGATAGGCGGAATCAATATTGCCGATAAATACCACGGAACCACAGGTTCGGAACCTTGGTTGGACTATGCCGTTCAGTTGAACTGCCCGGCAGCTGAAAATCTACAAAAATTGTGTAGCGATTATTTTTTCAAAAAAGGGAGTTCAAAAAAAATACCGCCAGTATTACATTCGGCAGGTAGCGCACTCGTGGGAATTTTACAAAACGACTGGCTGCAGCGAAAAACAGAAGTCTGTGATGCCTACACGAACGCCTTTATACATGCCAAAAAGGAAATAGTAATCGTGGGCTCGTATTTTTTACCTGGAAACAGATTGGCAAAGGCTTTGAAAAAGGCGTGTAAAAGAGGAATAAGAACAACGGTGATCTTAGCGGGTATTAGCGATGTGCCTTTGGTGCGTAGGGCAACCGAACATTTGTACTCCTCTTTTCTAGACGGTCATGTGAGAATTTTTGAATGGAACAAATCCGTAGTACACGGTAAAGCTGCGGTGGTTGACAACAAATGGTCTACCATAGGTTCATTTAACTTGAACAGTCTTAGTTGCTATGGCAGTATTGAAATGAACGTAGAAGTCCATTCCGGAGAATTTGCCGAAAACCTTCGGGCTGACTTTGAAATGGTTATAAGCCAGTGTAGCGAAATTACAAAGGAGAGCCTAAGACAAAGAGCCGGTATATTCAATAAGTTGGGTAATTGGATTTCTTACCAAATGGTACGCACAACCATGTTTTTTCTAACCTTTCTTCCGCATTTAAGGTTTTTAAAAAATTATAGATTATAATATGTTGGCAAGTGGTTAAATGGTTAACTCGTTTATCCGCCTTTACGATTCAAGCGGCAAACCATGCGGCACAACAGCTTAAAAAAATCTATAATCAGTGGCGGAATACAAGCGGTAACTACACTTGACACAATACATATAAAACGATTGGTAATATCGAAAAACAATAACAATGACAGATTTAACAACTAGCGCAATCGAACGCGTACTCAGGAACAATTACCTCGGCCACTTGGCTTATCTATGGCAAGGGAAGCCCCATGTGATTCCCATTACCTATTATTTTGACCCTACGGACAATACGATCATTAGCTATACCTCGGAAGGCCATAAAATCGATGCGATGCGAAAAAACAACTCCGTCACCGTACAGGTCGAAGAAATACAATCGATGTTCAATTGGGAATCGGCCATGGTGCACGGTACATTCGAAGAACTAGAGGGCAACATTGCCAAACAAAAGTTACACCTTTTTACCGAAGGCGTGAAGAGCATTATCCGTAGAAAAGAACGGAGAGAGGTTCAGTTTATCAATGAATTTTCGAGCAAATTATACGAAAGGGGAAATCCGATTGTCTATCAGGTCAAAATACTTGAGATTTCAGGAAAACGACGGGAAACGTAAAAGCAACATCGCTAATCGGATAGACCTTTTTGGCCTTAACAACCCAACAGGTCTAAATTCCAATGCAAGAATCTTATTTGTATTTTGAAATTATTTAGTGAATGGCCATTTAAAACAACTTGGAACCTATCTAACTATAGTTCTTTAAAATAGATGTACTTAGTGTTAGGATAAGATGTAACTTTATGTCAATCAAGTAATGCCAAAACAAACAATTTACATATTATCACTTTCCTTGTTGGTTATGTGGTCTTGCAAAAAAGACGACCAAAGTTCACAACAAGTCAACCTTTTGTTTACCGAAAATAATTTAGCAGGAGATTGGAAAAGGATTGCAGAATTTAGCGGACAGCCCAATGATTCATTGGGCATATTGGAGCCCTTGGAAGATTTGTTTGCCCAATTCGAAAATTGCCGAAAAGATGACATTATCAGATATGTTAAGGGCGACTGTAACCCTCCCAAAAAATCGGACTGGTTTGAATTAGACAAAAAGTTTAATTTTAACAGTCAGATATTATGAAGAGAACCAAGTTTACCGAGAGCCAGATCGTATCCTGCATCAAGCAGTACGAATCAGGGGTCAAAGTGGACCAGATCTGTAGGGAGATGGGCATCCACAAGGCCACATTTTACAATTGGAAGAAACGATATTCGGGGATGGACAGCCTCGAGCTCAAGCGCCTGAAGGAACTTGAGGAGGAGAACCGCAAGCTCAAGCAGATGTATGCGGACATGGCCCTTGACAACAAGATGCTCAAGGACGTGCTCTCAAAAAAGTGGTAGGCCCCGGTGAGAGGAAAAACATGGTGGCCTACCTGAGGGAATATTACAGGGTAAGCATCACCAGGGCCTGCAGGACATTGACGTTCCCAAAATCGATGTACTATTACCGCTCTGTGAAAGATGACAGTGAGGTAATCGACAAACTGTTGGAACTTTCCGTGGCCAAGCCAAGGGAAGGACAGGACAAATACTATCAGCGGATAAGACTGGAAGGCCATAAATGGAACAAGAAGCGGGTCAGGCGGGTATACCTGATGCTGGGCCTGAACTTGAGGAGAAAGACCAAAAAGAGAGTACCCAAGCGGGTCAAGGAGCCCTTGGTGCTGCCCGATGGTCCGAACATGACATGGTCCATGGACTTCATGAGCGATTCATTGGTGCACGGGAGAAGGTTCAGGACGTTCAACATCATCGATGACTTCAACAGGAAGGCCATCGGCGTGGAGGCCGAGTTCAGTTTCCCTGCCATGGGCGTGGTACAGGTACTGAAGAGGGCCATCGGGGAACACGGTAGGCCCGAAAAGGTCAGGGTGGACAACGGCCCCGAGTTCCTTGCGCTCGATTTCACGAGATGGTGCGAGGCCCAAGGGATAGATATCCAGTACACACAGCCGGGAAGGCCCATGCAGAACGGGTTCATTGAACGGTTCAACCGTACCTACAGACAGGATGTACTTGATGCACATCTGTTCGAGGATATTTCACAGGTACGCATATTGACCGAGGAATGGATAAAGGATTACAACATGAAACGGCCACACGAGGCCCTGGGTGGGATCACCCCGGAACGTTATGAAAAGGAATTCTCTTCCAAGCAAGCTTGCTTGGAAGAACAAACAAAAGTTGTCTAACCAATGGTCCGAGAAAAGGGAGGGTTACACTTGACGTTTCATATTTCTATTTTTTTATCTATTTAAAATTTCTTTACGCGTCATTGAATTCAAACAACGAATCAAAGGTAGAATGGTGGGTGGGGTGGTCTCCAAATAAAATTTCAAAAAAAATGACCCACACGTGCGGGTCATTAAATAGGTTGTGATTGTGGGGTCAATCATTTTTGTAGTTTTCGAGCTTGGCCTTTAACGCATCAATTTCCTTCATCTTTTCCGTTAGGCTGTCCAATTCCAAATCTGGAAATTGCTTTCTTATAAATTCGATACGTTCTTCGTTGCCACAATTTCCAGGACAAGCCTCAACAGTTTCCGATATCTTAATGGCAAGGGTCTTTCGATAGGTCTCATCAAGGAGCAGATAATGTGCCTTGTCCAATGCATTCTTCACGGCTTTGAACTGAACCAGAATTTTTTCGGGGTCAGAACCCTCGTCCAATAACCTGACCAGTCCGCTCACCTGTCCGTTGATGCTTTGAAGTCTCGTCTTGATGTCTTGGCTTAAATCTTTCGGTATCATAGGTTTCAATTTCATTGCAATATACGGTTGTGGATGGGGTGGTCCCCAAATATTTTGGTCAACAACAGGAAGATCGATTCTGTATGGGTGGACAGGCGACAGAGCCATAAGAACAAAATACACAACAATCGCCTTCTTTTGGACGAATTACTTGCTTGCAATCATTGCATTCATAAAAGAACTGGCAAGCATCGGTTGGCATTTCCTCCTCTTTTTCATGACCACAGTTAGGGCAGGTAATCGTGGATTTTAAGATAACCTCCATTACTCAATGATTTGGTAACCAGTTTTTCCAATGGCGGAAGCGATCTCATCAGGTGTTACTTTGCTCTTGTCATACTTCACCAGAGCACTGGATGTTCCGTAGTCCGCATCCACTTCCAAAATACCTTCCAATTTATTTACCTCGTGTTCAATATGGGCCTCACATCCTGCACAGGTCATCCCCTGAATGGAATAGTTCAATTCACCCACATTGTTTTCAGATACGTAAACGACCTGTTTCCCAATGCTAGGATTGGGATAGAAAAAATGTGAGTAATAGGGAAACGCCAACATCATACCCGCAAAAATTGTCATCAAAAACAAAAACATTTTTGATTGGATGAACTTGGGTTTGTCATCCTCACAGGCACAATCAATTTCGTCCTGGGATTTTGGCTTCAGCTTTTGGTACCAGGCAAATGCAAGTACCAATAGGGTCAGGCCTATGAGATAAGGTCTAAGGGGCTCTACCCAAGAAAATGTCGAGGCAATTCCGCTTGTTCCTGCAATCAATGCCAAAACTGGGGTTATGCAGCATATTGATGCCGCTATTGCTGAAATTATTCCAGTACAAGCTGCATTTGATGCTTTAGATGTGTTCATTCTATGCTACTTTTTTGTTTTCTTTAAGCCTACCGAATATTGCTTCCAACACTTCGCTTGAATCTTTGACCAAAGAGTAATATAGCGTTTGGCCATCTCGTCTCGAAGTAATCAATCCGGCATCCTTCATTTTTCGAATGTGTTGTGAAATTGCTGGGACACTCATTTCCAAAATATCTGAAAAATCACATGGACAAAGCTCACCTTCCTCGTTCAACAGGAAAAGAATCTTTAGTCTGGTCTCATTACCTGCCAGGGCCAGTACCTTTCCAACACCATTGATTAATTCTGAACTTGTCTTCAACGTATCACGACAGCGCATCAATTGCTTCTGGTCTGCCTCGGCACGGGTGCAACTTAATTCAAGAGCCATAATTAATTTTTAGCAAATTTACAATTATATAATTATTTAAGCAAATATTTAAATATATATTCATTACAAGATAGAATTCAAGCTCATTGTTATTTCCACTGTCCCATTACAATAAGCAATCGCTTCAATTGTAGCAACTGATTTTCGTTCTTAAAATACTTGTGAGCCACCATTTTTTTGAGCTGTGCAGTCGCTTCATCTGATGGAAATCCTGAAGTCTCGCAAATTTTGTGAAAATTTTGCATTTCTTCAAGCTTGAATTTTGCTTTTTCAACAAACCTCTCAGCATTCTCGTCATCTTCATAGCTTGATTGAATCTCGAAATGCCTTTCAATCGTTCCGGGTTTACCAATTATCAATTTTTCTGCATTACTTTGGATAATTGCGTTCGTTGTAAAAACGTAATCCCTATCTTGAACCATTCTGTTAATTCTGGTTTGACCGTCGGCAATACTATTCGGAAAGATTTCCAGATAATATTTAGTGTCCAGTGGTAAGGTAATTACCGAATCTGGATTAAATAGACCTTCGAATCGGGTTGAGTTTATGCCACGAATCGAGACTGGATTGTCGCAGGTAATTAAAGGTGCATTCGCATCATCGATTCGATGTACATTTATAGTGCAATCGTATTTGAAGTCTACAAATTCTTTCCACCTTTCCAAATGATTAACTATGAATTTTAGTCTATTCCGCTCTTTGAATTCGTGTCTAACCGTATCAATGTCTTTCTTATTGAACTCATATTTTTCCTCTTCAAAAGTGAACTTTACATCGCCGTTAGCATTAGCATATAGCAACATCCTATCTAAAATTTGGTCAGTGAACGCATTCTGATGATTAAGAACTTTTGGGGTACGGAAGTAGAGCGATAGGCAAACGTATAATACCTGTCTTTTTTGTTCAGGCGTTAGAACCATTACCTTTTCATCTGTCAGTAGCGTATAAATCTTTGGAAACTCTGAATCTACGTGTTCAGCGTAGTGATGTTCCAAAGCATATTTTTTATCGACTTCGGCATTGGGAATCGTGTAGAGATTCTTTTTAAAGCAAATACTTTTTGTACTGATTTGTTCCAACAGAAATTCATCTTCTAACTTGTAGGCATCAACAAAATAGTTGCCGTTTTTTCCTTCAACACCAAAATTTTTAAGGTACGAGCGAGGAATATAATGCTGTTTTACTGGTTTGTTTTTAGGCATAATTGAAATATAGCATTTCTTCTAAAATTTATATCATTCCCATTTCTTTTTCTGTAAACGCACAGCATTAAAAATTGCCAACAATGCTACCCCAACATCGGCAAACACCGCTTCCCACATTGATGCCAAACCACCGGCACCAAGGATAAGAACAACTACCTTTACCCCAAAGGCCAGACCGATGTTTTGCCAGACAATCCTACGGGTGGAACGACCGATTTTGACTGCTCTCGCTATCTTGCTCGGTTGGTCGGTCTGGATGATAACATCCGCTGTTTCGATGGCCACATCGCTTCCCAAACCACCCATTGCGATACCTACATCGCTTGCAGCAAGTACTGGCGCATCGTTGATACCGTCGCCCATAAAGGCTACTGTGGTATCAGGTTGTTTTTTGAGTTTCTCGACTTCGTTCAGTTTATCTTCCGGTAGCAGACCACCTTTCGCCCAATCGATATTCAATTCTTCAGACACCTGTTGGGTAATGGAATCCTTGTCGCCCGAGAGCATTATGATTTTAGGGATACCCGCCTCTCGTATCTGTTTGATGGCTTGGTGGGCATCTTCCTTCAGTTCATCGGCAATGGTTACACTTCCGGCAAACTTTCCGTCGATGGCTACCATTACTATGGATTCGACTATAGTATCGGTCTCAGAGGGAACTTCGATGCCGTTGGAAACCATCAAGGCTTTATTGCCTACCAATACCTGCTTTCCGTTGACATTACCTTTCAGTCCCTTTCCTGCCACTTCAGAAACTTCGGTCGCTTCAAAATCCGCACCATCGGCCTTATATTCCAGAATTGCCTTTGCAATGGGATGGGTGGATTGCTCTTCCATCGCCATCAGGTATTGCATAAATTCCGCTTCTGCAAAAGCGGATTTGTTGACCACTTCCTTAATCTTGAAAACCCCTTTGGTAACGGTACCCGTTTTGTCCATTACCACGGTATTCACCTTGGTCATCGCATCGAGAAAGGACGCACCCTTGAATAAAATACCGTTACGGGATGCCGCACCTAATCCGCCGAAATAGCCCAAGGGAATGGATATGACCAGGGCACAGGGACAGGAAATTACCAAGAAAATCAGAGCGCGGTAGAGCCAATCCCTAAACACATAATCGTCCACAAAGAAATAGGGCAAAAACGTCAGTCCGATGGCAAGGAAAACCACGATGGGTGTATAAATTCTGGCGAATTTTCTAATGAACAGTTCCGTTTTAGATTTTCGGGCGGTGGCGTTCTGAACCATATCCAAAATCCGGGCAATGGAACTGTCCTTAAATTCTTTGGTCGTTTTTACTTCAATGACCCCATCCAAGTTGATGCTTCCCGCATAGACTTTTTCGCTCTTGGCGATGGTATCGGGTTTGCTTTCACCGGTAATGGCAGCCGTGTTCAGCGATGCTTTTTCTGAAAGTAAAATGCCGTCTAAAGGAATTTTTTCGCCTACGCGAACCTGAATTCTTTCACCAATCTCGACCGTTTCCGGATTGACCGAAACAAAATCCCCATTTCTATGAACCAATGCTTCATCGGGTCGTGCATCCAAGAGTGCCTTTATATTTCCCTTCGCCCGATTTACTGCAGCGTTCTGGAAGAGTTCGCCCACGGCATAAAATAGCATTACGGCCACACCCTCGGGATATTCGCCTATGGCAAATGCCCCCAAGGTAGCGATGGACATAAGGAAAAATTCCGTGAAAAAATCGCCGTTCCTGATACTGTTCCAGCCTTCTTTGATTACAGGAAACCCAACAGGAATGTATGCAACGGTGTACCAAACAATCCGCACCCATCCCTTAAAAAAAGGAAACGCATCAAAATAATCAACTGCAATACCAGTAATCAGCATTATAAAGCTGAAAATAGCGGGCAGGTAGGTCTTAAAATTGGATGCTTCTTCGGGACTGCTATGGTTATGTCCGTCATCGTGACTGTGTTCCCCTTGATGTTCTTTGGGGTCTAAATCCCGTAAGTTTACTTTTTTCTTTTTCATTCAGTTTTTCGGTATTTCTTTAAAATTTTGGCTATGTCTTCGGGCATTTCCATTCTTTTCAAAGGCGGTACGTTAATACCACCCGTATTTCCAATAGGTACGTGGTCAATAAATGATTTCCAGCCACCGACCAAAAGACGCAACACTTGACCCAGAACTTCTTTTATGCTTCGCTGGCGTAAGCCAAATTTCAACATTAGCCAATGGGTATAGGTATGTTCCAACGGGTAGGATTGGCCAAGGATATGGGAACGTTCAAGATGGTGCCAAGCTTGGGTCAGATTTCCACTTTGCAATGAAGAACGATAGAGGTTCAGTTCATCTAAATAAAATGCTCTAAGGCCTATTGGTATGGTGGTATTAAATTTCATAATTTATTATTCATTTTTGAAGTGCAAGGTATGTATCTGACCTATGCAACGGAAGTGCATTATTGTCCGCTGCACTTGTCGCAAATGCCCTTCAATACCAAATTGGCATCCTCTGCCACAAAGCCTTCGGGCAGGTTTATATGCGGAATCTTATGTTCGGTCAGGCAAACGGTCTCATCGCAATTGTTACAATGGAAATGCAGGTGCAAATCTTGTTCAAGCTCGCAATTGCAACCTGGTTCACATAGCGCATATTTATGAACACCAGTTCCGTCGTCTATTTGATGTACCACACCCTTTTGTTCAAAAGTTTTTAAGGTTCTGAAAAGGGTAGTTCGGTCCGCTTTCGCGAAAGCATTTTCAATATCCGTCAGGGCAACAGCAACTTCATTTTCGGCCATATACTTATAAATCAGAATGCGCATCGCCGTGGGGCGCACATCGTTTTCATTCAATCTTTTTTCAATTTCTTTCATTTTTTACCGAGTGTTTTTCTAATATTTTTCGCTTTGGTAAAGGCTTCCCAGCCTTCCTTTCCGGCATAGGGAACTATCAACAAAGCTGCAACAGGGTCTGCCCACCACCAGCCCAACCATTGTACGAGCAATAGCCCCGTAAGTACGACCACGGTTTGGTAGAGGCAGATAAAGGTGTCCTTAGCATCTGCAAGCAATGCTGGACTGTCGAGCTTATGTCCATATTTTCGTTTGTAGTAAATCAAAATTGGATTCACTATCAGGGAAACCAACAGAATCACTATTCCGACGGTAGACCACGAGGCTGTTTCTTGACTGATAAGTTTTGAAATGGAATCATAGGAAATAAATACACAGATGAGCGCAAAGGATATGGCGATGACATTGAGCGTTATCATTTTACGTTTTTCTACGCGCTTGTCGTCAATTCCCTTGATTTCACCGTGTAATCGCCAACCCAAGGTTCCCGCGCTTATGACCTCAATGGTACTGTCAAGCCCCCAACCGATAAGTGCCGAACTGTTCGCTGTGAATCCCGCTAGAAGTGAGACAACCACTTCGATTAGGTCATAGATGACGTTCCAGATTTGAAGTGTCCTCGCTGTTTTTAAGTCTTGTTTTCTTTTTGCTTCCATATTCTTAATGACTGTGTTCCGCTTCGCCCTTTTTTAGTTCCGCCATTAGATAGTAAGCGTTGTTGACGGCATACTGCGTATTCGGTTCTTGTTCGCTCAAAAAATCAATGGCAATCCAATCGCCATCGTGGGTGCCTTTGGTGATTTCAATGGGTCTGAACGACCAATCGTCACCTTCCTTTTCGGCCGAGAATACAAAGAATCGTTCACCATCGGCTGCTATGGCAGCTTCGGGCATCGCCTTAGTTTGTGTATTTTCCGTTTGGATGCGCCCCTGAATGTACATCCCGGGAATCAGGTTGCCTTCCTTGTTCTCAATTTCGGCGTGTACGTGAATCGCCTTCGGGTTTTGTTCAAAGGTCTTTCCTACGGAATAGATTTCGGCAGTCAGTTCCTTTCCCGGAATCGACTGTACATTGAATACCACTTTTTGGCCTTCCTTCACCTTATGGACATCCTTTTCAAAAACCATCAGGTCTGCGTGTACGTGATGGGTGTCCACGATTTCCATTAGGTCGGTCTGCGGATCCACGTACTGGCCAGTTTTTATGGCTACTTTTTCCACAAACCCTTCGATGGGACTTCTAAGTGCCACCCGCTGATATATAGTACCGTTCCGCACGCCAGATGCGCTAATGCTCAATTGTTGCAGTTGCGCTTCGAGACCGTTGACCCTGCTTCGGGATGCCTGGTATTCGGCTTCGGCCTTTTGAAAGTTGGCACCGCTGCCCACGCCTGCATCATACAATGTTTTTTGCCGTTCGTATTCTTTCTTGAGAAACTGGCTATTGCTGAAAGCATCGAGATAATCGGTCTGTTTTTCGATGATGTTGGGATGAGATAGGTAGGCGACGGTCTGCCCCTTGCTGACCTTATCGCCCTCAATGACCTCGATGGACACCACGTTGGCACCCACTACCGTTGTGACAGTAGCCTCGTTCTGTGGCGGGACTTCCAACTGCCCGTTGGCTTCCACGTACCCGTTCATATTCCACATTTTCAGGGTATCGACTTCCATTTGTAGGGCGTCAAACTGTTTGGCCGTGAGCATTACTTCCTTGGCTTCGCCCTCGGAATGTGCTTTTTCCGTTTCCGGATTGTCTTTGTTGTTCTCTGCGGATTCTTTTTTGGAATCGCCACAAGCGGTCAACGCCAAAAGCATCGCCAACAAACCAATAGCTGTATATTTTGATAGATTCTTCATTTTATCGCTTGAAATATTGTAGTTCGAAAACTGATTTTAGATAATTGTCGAGAGCGTTTAGCGCATCCATTTCCGTCTGTATGGCATCCCTGATGATTTGGGTAAAGGCTGCATAATCCACAGCGCCTTCCTTATAGGCCAACAATGCGCCTTGTCGCTGTTCCTCGGCAAGCGGTAAGGCCTTGTCCTTATAGAATTGCCAGGATGCTTCCCATTTTAGATAGGCTTGCAACGCTTGTTGGTATTCTGATTGCAGTTGGCGTTTGGTAAAGTCCGCGTTGGCTTTTGCGATTTCGCTTTCCAATTTGGCAGCTTTGACCTGACTGCGTTCGGCACCAGAAAACAACGGAAGGGATATTCCTGCCTGATAGGTGTAGAACCCGCTACTGCCGTTCACGCGTTGCAGTCCGCCTTGAAGGTTGAGATTGGGCAACAAATCGGAACGTTCAGCTTGGTAGCTGGCTTGGGCTTCCTCAATCCGTTTTTGCGAAAGTTCCAGTTCTGGATGGCTTTCTATGGTTGATGGAATTCCCAGTACTGCCACTTCATTTACATCAAGGGTATCGTGAACGGTATAGAACGTGTCGGAAACCAACCAAAGATTAAGCTTCTGTAGGGCAATTGCGTAATCGCTTTCGGCCTGTTGCAGTTTGTTGCTGATTTGCAACGCCTGATTCGTTGCCGATGAATATTCCAAACGTGAAATAGCTTCTACTTTATAGTTTAGTTCAATGGCCTTTTCAAATTGGGAATAGATGGAATCCAGTTCACGATAGAGTTCAAATTTCTGCCGTTGCTGATAGGCCTCTGACCACGCCTTTTTCACTTCCTGTTCCACTTGAAGTGCGGACAGGTCAAATGTGGTTTCCGCCAAGGCGATACGCTGTTTTTGCAACCGCTTCTTTGCACCGATACCGAACAGGTTGATGTTCTGCTGGCCGACGCCTACTATGGTATAGATGCCCTGGCCGTCCAAAATTTCCTCACCGCCCGTAAACATTTGGGTATTCCCTAAATCATAGGCCGTGCCCTTCAAGGCGTTCTGCTTTTGGATTTCCAGTTGTCTTGTTTTCAAGAGCGGATAGTTTTCCTTGGAAATTTCAACCGCCTGTTTCAAAGTAACAATGGGTAGCATATCGTTATGCTGAACTTGCTGCGCTTCCGCTTTCACGAAAGCAAAAAAGAAACAGACCACCACAGAAGCGGTTACGATTTTCGGATTGACCTTTATCTTGCGTTCCGAACGTTTTTCTACCCATTGATAGAAAATGGGAAGAATAAAAAGGGTTAACAAGGTAGATGTAATCAATCCACCAATAACGACCGTCGCCAACGGTCGCTGAACTTCCGCCCCTGCGGATGCGGAAATCGCCATAGGCAGAAACCCAAGGATATCGGTAAAAGCCGTGAGCATTATGGGGCGTACCCGTCGTTTAGTGCCCTCGATGATACGTTCTTTCAAATCGGTAACACCTTCCTCTTTCAGTTCGTTGAGCCCACTTATCATTACCAATCCGTTCAGTACGGCAACCCCAAAAAGCACAATGAAACCGACCCCTGCCGAAATACTGAAAGGCATATCCCTGAGCCAAAGGGCGAACACACCACCTATGGTGGCCATTGGGATGGCCAGATAAATCATCAGGGTCTGCGGAAAGGATTTTAACGCAAAATATATCAGGATGAATATGAGCAACAGCGCAATGGGAACCACGGTCTGCAATCGGTCACTTGCACGTTCCAGATTCTCGAATGCACCACCGTAGCGGATGTAATAACCTGCTGGCAACTTAAACTCTGCATCCAGTCTTGCCTGAATGTCCTCGACAACCGACTTTACGTCCCGGTCACGGATATTGATGCCCACATACGTTCTTCGGTTGGTGTTGTCCCGGCTTATCTGCATCGGTCCGGGTTCATAGCTCACTTCCGCAATTTCCCGTAAGGGTATCTGGGAACCGTTGGGCAGATTGATGAACAGATTTTGAACATCCTCGATATCCTGGCGGTTTTCCTTTTGCAACCGAACTACCAAATCGAACCGCTTTTCGCCTTCGAAAATCACACCTGCCTTACCGCCCGCAAATGCGGCCTGTACCACATTGTTGAGCTGGTCGATTTCCAGACCGTACTGTGCCAATTTATTTCGGTTGTAATCAATTGTTATCTGTGGCAGTCCGTCGGTGGCCTCGACTTTCATATCGGCCACACCGGGTACGGTCGCAATGATTTTGCCCATTTCTTCGGCCTTGCTTGCCAGCACGTCCAAATCCTCACCGAACAACTTGATGGCAATGTCTTCACGAACGCCTGTGAGCAGTTCGTTAAAGCGCATTTCGATAGGTTGGGTAAACTCAAAATTGACACCAGGGACGATGCTAATGGCACCTTTCATCTTTTCGACAAGTTCATCTTTACTTTCCGCAGATACCCATTCATCGGTCGGCTTGAGGATGACAAAGACATCGGCAATATCCATCGGCATAGGGTCGGTGGGCACATCGGCCACACCGATACGGCTCAGGACGGTTTCCGCTTCTGGAAATTCAGCCTTGACGATGCGTTCTATCTTAGTCGTGGTTTCAATGGTTTCCGAGAGTGAACTTCCGGGTTTCAAAATGGCGTGAAAGGCGATGTCGCCCTCATCCAATTGAGGGATAAACTCACCGCCCATTCTGGTAAAGACAATTATGGTCACCGCAAAAAGGGCAAGTGCAATACCGACGACTATTTTTCCCTTTGAAAGTGCCCTCGTTAGCAAGGGTTCGTATTTTCTTTCTATCCAATGCACGAACCTATCGCCATAGGATTGTTTTTTGGATTCTTGGGGTTTCAGGAACAAGGCGGATACCATCGGCACATAGGTCAGGCAGAGCAGCATCGCACCAATCATTGCAAAGATGAACGTGAGTGCCATAGGCTGGAACATCTTGCCCTCGACGCCTTCCAACGCCAATATGGGAAGGAATACTATAAGGATGATAAGTTGACCGAAAAATGCTGCATTCATCATTTTTTTGGAAGCCTTGGCAGCAATATCATCCCGTTTTTCCGAGCTGACCGTATTCTTTTTAGCCACGTAGGAATACATTAGGAACACCGTGGCTTCCACAATGATTACCGCACCGTCCACGATGATACCGAAATCGATAGCCCCCAAGCTCATTAGGTTGGCCCAGACATCAAATACGTTCATCAATATAAAGGCAAACAGCAGCGATAAGGGAATGGTCGAGGCCACAATCAGTCCACCACGCCAGTTCCCTAAAAGCAGTACCAGCACGAAAATGACAATAAGGCCACCTTCCAATAGGTTAGTGGTCACCGTTCCCGTGGTCTCGGCAATCAGTTCGCTACGGTCAAGAAACGGTTTAATGACCACGCCTTTAGGCAAGGATTGCTGAATCTGTTCCATTCGCTGAGTCACGTTTTCGATGACCTCGTTGGAATTCGCCCCTTTAAGCATCAGTATCATACCGCCAACGGCCTCGCCCTTACCATCTTTGGTCAATGCACCATAGCGCACCGCACTTCCGATACGTACAGTTCCCACATCCTTGATTTTAATGGGAATACCCTCAACGGTCTTGACGACCATATTTTCAATATCCGAAACACTTCTGGCGAGACCCTCGCCACGGATAAAATTGGCCTGATGGTTACGCTCGATATAGGCACCACCCGTATTCTGGTTGTTGCTTTCAAGGGTCTGGAAGACTTCCGAGATCGTGACACCTATTGCTCGCAGCTCGTCAGTGTCAACGGATACTTCATACTGTTTTTTGTTCCCACCAAATGCATTCACTTCCACAACACCGGGAACCATCGCCATTTGCCTGCGGACAATCCAATCCTGAATTGTTCGCAGTTCGGTAGCCGAGTAGTCGTCTTGGTATCCTTCTTCAACTTCAAGCGTGTACTGGTAGATTTCGCCCAACCCCGTTGAGATTGGCCCGATGGACGGTTGGCCAAAACCTTCGGGAATCTGTTCGCGTACTTCGGTCAGTTTTTCGGAAACGAGCTGTCGAGGTAGGTAGGTTCCCATATCATCATCGAAAACAACCGTTACCACTGAAAGTCCGAAACGAGATACCGAACGGATTTCCTTGACATCAGGAAGGTTGCTCATCGCCACTTCCACGGGATAGGTCACGAACTGCTCTATATCCTCTGTACCCAAATTGGGCGATTGCGTGATGACCTGTACCTGATTATTCGTAATATCCGGTACAGCATCAATGGGAACCTGGGTCATACTGTAGATACCGGCACCTATGAGTGCCAAGGTGAGCAGACCGATAATAAATTTGTTATTGATTGAAAAATCAATGATTCTGTTAATCATAGATTTAGGTGTTAATTCAGTTAAAATTGAAATTGTGCTTTCGTGCAAACGAAATACACCATTTGAAGTTTTCTAAAGCTGAAAACCTCAAAACCGGATATGGCTATCCTGTAAAACTGAATTAAACCTGCGGGGGCTGAAAGAGAGAGAAAGTAATATCCTTACCTATATTGTCGAAGTGGGCAAAATTATCCTGAGTAATGGTCGCTTGAAACGGTTCGAAGTTACGAATACCAAAGTGTATCGTGTGAACGTGACAGCAGTGGCAGTGGCAAAATGGCGAGCAGAGTTCGCAATCGTCACCGTGGTCGCCATCAAAATCAACTACTGAAACGGTTTGGGAATCGTCGGCAACATTCCCTGAATCGCTACAAGGCACTACATTGAGCACCAAGAAGTATGTCGATAGTATGATTGCCAAAACTTTCACGCTGCAAAGATAACAAGATTTAGGTGCAACTGGGTTGCAAAGGAGTAAATGCTGTGAGAAGTATTATTATCAAATAGAGATATTGAATCCCTTGTCTTTGTCGCTCTTAGGTTTAACACTCTTATTACGGCCCAAACCCAATTCTGTTTGCTTTTCTCCTGCTATTTCGCTACAAAACTCGGCCATTCCTGCCTGCATAGCCGTTGAGTAGATGCTATTTTGATTTGCTTCACGAAACATGGGGGAGGTCAAATTCAATTCTTTAGCCAAGTCATAGCCAAGATTGAATGCCCTTTTATATTCCTCATCAATTTTTAGACTTTCTTCCATAACTAAAAAGTTTCACGAACATTTGCCTCGATGTACTCATTAATTGAATCCCTATCGTATAGAATAACTTTCTTTTGAGGTTGGGAAAATCTGATTTTACCTTCATCCCTCAATTTTTGCAATGTAGTGGTAGATTTTATTTTCAGATGGAACATTGCCTCTTCACCGTCAATCCATTTTTCGGGTTTATCGGCTCTTTTTTGTTCTAAATGCTCCACTACTTTTTCAAATAGCGCATAAAAAGCTTCTTCTTGTAGGCAGACAACTTGCATCAAATACAATTATTAAAGGTACAAGGTATCTGAATATTTGGATTGTATTGAAACCTTTCGACAAAATGTAAGAAGTAATGGATGTTCTTAAAAGTTAACGACCTTTTCCAATGCATCGTCGGTTTCTTTATGCATAAAATTCGACTGGTAATTCACCGTAGTGGTAATGGATGAATGTCGATACAACTTTTGAAGCATGTGGAGCGGAATCCTATCACCGGAAATATTTCCAAAGCTATGGCGGGCAATATGCATGGACAATTTCTTATCAATTCCCAGTTTCTCAGCGACAAGTTCTAAACGTCGATTGAGATTGCGAGTAATTGTTTTTATCCGAATGGCGAGCTTCTTTTCATTTTTGAAGTCGCTCTCATCAAGATATGGAAAAATAAAATCATCCTTGCTTTTCCTAGAGGCAGCATACTCATCTAGAATCTTTTTTGCTTTATCTGGAACAACAAGCGATTGTAATTTTTGATTCTTGCCCATTCTATAATAAAGACGACCATTTTTAAAATCGCGCCATTTCAACTTGATAACATCTGCGACACGTACGCCTGCGAAATAAAAACTTGTAAGCCATGTATTAACAGCATGTTGCTGTGCCGGGGTAATGTCGGATGCTGTTTCCAATAGCTGTACCTCCGCCTTGTTCAACCCTATTTTTTCAGATTCCGGGAATTTTATTTGGATTTTACCTTTGCCAAATGGATAATTGCTATTATCAACATGATATTCTTTTCTCGCAAAATTGTAAATGGTACGAATAAGCATTAGGTAGTTAATTGCGGTTCTTGGTGCGACTTTCCTTTCATATAACAAGTAAGCTTCGAACCGCTTTAACAAAGTGAAATCCAAATCAGAAAAGGATAGTTCCTTTCGCCCCAAAAATGATTTAAAAATATCCAACCTCTTTTCCTGATTGTACTTTTGATTGAATTTTTTTCTTTGTAAGAGATTGGATAGAAAAAGCTCACTAGCTTGAAAAAAATCCATTTTAGACTTTCCAATAATTTTTTTCTTTATCCTCTTGACTGAATCTTCACCATTTTCGTTCTCACTTGCTACCAGCTTATCATTAGCCTCCGACAATTTTTTGGTCAGTAGATTGTTCAATCGATTTGAATTCGGGTGGGATTTCTTGATCCTACTGTATTTTGCGTCCCAAAACTTTTCATCGATGTATTGACCGGTATACAGAAAAGTGGATTTTCTATCTTTAGTTACACGAATTGCTAGGGGAAATAACCCTGCCTTGTTCGCCTTTCTTCTCAAAACTGCTCGTATTGTAGCCATAGCCCCTATCTTTACTGTATAAAGATACGAAATTCAGGTACAACATAGGTACAACATTTAGCATTTTTTCATGAATTTTTATGGTTTTTTTGAACACACGTTTATTCGTAATCAATTCATAAACAACTGATTATTAAACCATATAAGACCATATCGGTACAAATGACCCAGAATTCATAACCCGGAGGCCGGGGGTTCAAGTCCCCCTCTCGCTACAAAAAAATAAAGCCATTTAACGATTTATTAGTTAAGTGGCTTTTTTATTTTTCCGTATTTTTTTTCCTAACTTCAAGACTTTAAACCAACCTTCGAATGAATTACTTTAAAAAGTTAGGGACTCCCAATTTGCTCATGCTTTTGCTCTGCGCCATGATCATTATTGTGGCGGAATACCTCTTCCTTACCGGCAACACGGAGCATGGCCTCTTTGTGGGGCTATGGGCACCAACCCTTCTGGGCGTGATGATCTACCTAAAACTTGTGGACAATGACAGCAAATGATATCGTTTTAGGGTTTTCCATTGTTGTGATTGTTCTGGTGGCCATCTGGGCCATCCTCATGATAAGGGCCTACAACAGGGCAAGCAACGGAAAATAAAATTGCTCCGCCCATTGCCCGAATACCAAAGCATTTTGATTTAAGTGAACGGAGTTGTTCATATTTCCCTTAATTTTAGGTGACTATGAAGAATACCATTTCCGAGCGCATCGCCGATTTTCTCAAAAACTATCCTCCCTTCAATGCCATGGAGCCCAAACAATTGGAGCAATTGGCCTTGGAGGTGACCATTATCCATAAGGAGACCAATACGACCGTTTTTTCGCAGAACGAAAGCCCCCATTCCCATTTCTATGTGGTAAACAAAGGGGCTGTTTCCTTATCCAAAGCAGCTTCCAGTCAAATATTGGATATCTGTGATGAGGGCGACGTATTCGGACTTCGCCCCCTTTTGGCCAACGAAAGCTACAAATTGGAAGCCAAGGCCTACGAAGAAACCATCCTGTACGCCATCCCCATTAGCGACTTTAAACCGTTGGCGCTCGAAAACAAACGTATTGGCAATTTTTTGATAGAAAGCTTTGCTTCCAACACCGGTAACCCCTACTCCATCAAACATCGCGGAAAATTATATGGAGAAAGTGGTGATTCCAATCAATATTCCAGTGATAAAATATTGGATCTTCAACCCATCAAATACTCCACGGACCTTATCACCTGTAAAAAGGGCACAAAAATTAAGACCGTAGCCGATAAAATGACCAAGCATAACATTAGTTGCTTACTGGTGATGAAAGATGAGCTGCCGGTTGGCATCATAACCGATAAGGACCTTCGGAAGAAAGTGGCAACCGGCCTATTTCCCATTACTGCCACGGCCAAATCCATCATGACCTCTCCCCTGATCACCTATCCCAAAGGGCTCACTTTGGCACAATCCCAGATGGCCATGATGAAGAGCGATATCAGTCACTTGGTACTTACCGAAGATGGTACTACGGATACCAAAGCAGTGGGCATCTTGTCCAAACACGATATTATGGTGGCTGTTGGCAATAACCCGGCCGTGCTCTTACGCGCCATCAAACGTGCAACCAAATACAAGAGGTTACGAAACATCCGCCATGGCATTATGAACTTACTACAAGGCTATCTGGACCAAAATATTCCTTTGGGATTGGTGGCCAAAATCATTTCGGAACTGAATGATGCCTCTACCAAACAAGTCATTAAAATAGCCTTATCAAAAATGGAAACGGAGCCTCCCGTTCCATTTACATGGCTGAGTATGGGTAGTCAGGGGCGTGGTGAGCAATTATTAAATACGGATCAGGACAATGCCATCATCTTTGCGGATGTGCCCGAGGAACAATTGGAATCGACACGGAGCTATTTTTTGGCCCTTGGTGAACGGATTTCGAAAGGATTGAACACCATAGGGTTTGAATACTGCCCTGCCGAAATGATGGCTTCCAACCCGGCTTGGTGCCACAGTTTGAATGAGTGGAAAAAGGTGACCCAACACTGGATCCATAATCCAGGACCGGATGAAATCCTGTTATCCTCTATTTTTTTTGATTACAATGTGACCTATGGGGAAAAAGCGTTGGCCGACGAACTCTCCCAAAGTATTTTTGAAAATGTCCAAGGTTATCCCCAGTTCTTTACCCATTTGGCAAGCGGAGCCCTACAAAATCCTTCTCCCTCTGGATTTTTCAGGGATTTTTTAGTGGAGCAGGATGGCGAGCACAAAGACTTTTTCGACTTAAAATTGAGGGTGCTCATGCCCATTATAGATGCGGCCCGTGTGCTCATCCTATCCCATTCCATCAAATCCATCAACAATACGGCAGAGCGTTACGAAAAACTGGCAGAGCTGGAGCCCAACAACAAAGAACTGTATCTCGCCTGTTCCTACGCCAGCAAGGCATTGCTGAAATTCAGGACCCGTCAAGGGCTTCTGCACAACGATTCGGGAAGATATATTGCTTTGGATAAATTGAACAAAGAGGAAAAAATCAAACTCAAGCGAACCTTTAAGACCGTCAAGGAAATCCAATCCCTCTTGGAAATACGGTTCCAAGTCAAAAATCTGTTGCGCTAATGTGGCCATTCACCAAAAAGAAACCTTTGGAACTACCCGATTTTTGGTGGGAGTATGAAGCGTATTTTAAGGAACCGCTTCCGGATGATATCGCAGAAAATACGTTTGTGGTCTTGGATACGGAAACAACGGGTTTTAGCTTGACCCGAGACCGGATGCTTTGCATTGGAGCCTTAAAATTGAAGGACAACACCATTGTGGTGAAGGACAGTTTTGAGGTGTATATCGCACAGGAACATTATGACTCCGAAAGTGCGGAAATCCATGGTATTCTCAAAAAACACAAAAAGGACTCCTTAAATGAACTAGAAGCCCTGAAACGTTTTTTGGTATATGCCAAAAACCATGTTTTAGTAGGGCATCATGTGATGTTCGACATTAATATGATCAATGCCGCACTCAAACGGAACGGGCTTCCCAAGCTGAAGAACAAAACATTGGATACCGAATCACTTTATATTCGGACGCTTTTGATCTCTACCGTAGTTCAAAAAAAAGAGCGGTATTCCTTGGACGATCTGGCCAAAAAGTACAGTATCTCCAGAAAGGATAGGCATACGGCGTTGGGCGATGCTTTTATCACTGCCATTGCATTCTTGCGAAGCGTAGAAAAACTAAAACCCAAAAAAATAAAGGACCTCTTACGATAAGAGGCCCTTTACCCATATCTGATAATGTCTGCTTACAGACTTTCCTTCATGATGGACTCCACCACTTCTGGGTTCAACAAGGTTGATGTATCGCCCAAATTGCTGGTATCCTTTGAGGCAATTTTTCGGAGAATCCTTCGCATGATCTTACCGCTTCGTGTTTTGGGCAGTCCTTCCACAAATTGGATTTTATCCAACTTGGCAATCGGGCCGATATGCTCGGTGATCAATTGGTTGATTTCCTTTTTCAGGTTATCCCGATTACGGTCCTCCCCTGTTTCTTTCAGAATAATATACCCGTAGAGTGCATTTCCTTTGATGTCATGCGGGAATCCGACAATGGCAGATTCAGCCACAGCAGGATGCTCATTGATGGCATCTTCAATCGGAGCGGTACCCAGATTATGGCCTGACACAATAATAACATCGTCAACCCTTCCCGTGATTCGGTAGTAGCCCACCTCATCTCGCAGGGCGCCATCTCCCGTAAAATATTTGCCTTCAAAGGCAGAGAAGTAGGTATCCTTGTACCTCTGGTGATTGCCCCAAATGGTCCGGGCTATGGAGGGCCATGGAAATTTGATGCACAATCTGCCATCCACTTGGTTTCCTTTGATCTCCTGACCGTTTTCATCCATCAATGCGGGTTGTATTCCCGGCATCGGAAGGGTCGCATAGGTGGGTTTGGTCGGCGTGGAAAATGGAATGGGCGAAATCAGTATACCCCCTGTTTCAGTTTGCCACCACGTATCTACAATGGGACATTTCTTTTCCCCAACATGGTCGTTGTACCAGTGCCAAGCTTCCTCATTGATAGGCTCCCCGACGGTTCCCAGAACTTTGAGGCTGGAAAGGTCATACTTGGTCACGAAATCAAGGTTCTCCTTGGCCAAGGCCCGAATGGCTGTTGGTGCCGTGTAAAACTGGGTCACTTTGTGCTTTTGCACCACATCCCAGAACCGACCAAAGTCGGGATAGGTAGGTACTCCTTCAAACATTACCGTAGTGGCGCCGTTGGCCAAAGGTCCGTAAACAATATAGGAGTGACCAGTGATCCAACCAATATCTGCGGTACACCAGTATACATCTTCCTCTCGATATTGGAACACATTTTTAAAGGTGTAAGCGGTGTACACCATATAACCTCCCGTTGTGTGGACCATACCCTTAGGGCGTCCAGTAGAACCAGAAGTGTACAGGATAAATAATGGGTCTTCCGCATCCATAATTTCGGGTACGCAGTCCGAATAGGCTTTATCCAAAAGTGGTTGCACCCACTGATCACGACCTTCTTTCATAGTAACTTTCCCTCCTGTGCGCTTGGTCACCAAAACGGTTTCCACATCAGGACATTTTTCCAATGCTTCGTCCACTATGCCTTTAAGGTCGAGTACCTTGGCTCCTCGGTAGGAACCATCAGAAGTCAATACAGCTTTCGCGCCACAATCGTTTATCCTGGTGGATAGTGCGGTAGAAGAAAACCCTGCAAAAACAACGGAATGTATGGCCCCTATTCGCGCGCACGCCAAAACAGCGATGGCTAAATCTGGAATCATGGGCAAATAAATTACCACCCTATCGCCTTTTTTAATCCCTTGTTCTTTTAGGACGTTGGCATATTTACACACGCGCTCATGCAATTCGCGGTAGGTAATGTGTTCTGCTTCCTCGTTTGGGTCGTTTGGTTCGAAAAGGATGGCAGTCTTATCTCCTCGGATGCGAAGATGTCTGTCGATACAGTTTTCGGTGATGTTCAATTGGGCTCCTTTAAACCAACTGATTTCTGGCTTTGAAAAGTCCCACTCCAACACCGAATCCCACTTTTTGCGCCATTGAAAGTGCTCTTCGGCCACTTCTTCCCAAAATCCTTCGGGATTCCTCACTGATTTTCGATACACCTGAAAATATTCCTCCAAGTGTTTGATATGATAATTACTCATCTAATATTGTGTTTGGTTATTATGTACATTATTCGTTTAGTTTCTAGTTTTTAATTGTGCTAGGCCAATAGCTCCTCTATTTCAGAAATTACCTTTTTCATGGAAAATGGCTTGGTCAAATAACGGTCCGCACCCATTTTCAAGCCTTTTTCAACATCCTTCTCCTTACTTTTTGCCGATAGGAACACAATTTTGGTGTGTGCCAAATCCTCGTTGTCCTTAACCTGTTTCAAGGTCTCGTACCCATCCATTTCGGGCATCATGATATCCAAAAGAATAAGATTTGGTTTTTCCCGGTTCGATATTTCTATAGCTTCTGTGCCGTCCCGGGCGATAAAAACCTCGAAATCCTTCTTTTTGAACGCATACTCCAACGACATCAAAATGTTGGGCTCATCATCCACGATCAGTATTTTTTTCTGCTTCATTGTTCCTTCGGTATTAAAAATCTAATAAGTGCTCCTTTTTTATAGTCTTTGTCCACAGAAATAGTCCCTGCATGACTCTCTACTATTTTTTTGCAAATCGCCAAGCCCAATCCACTGCCTTGTGGTTTTTTGATGTTTTGGTTTTTTGACTGATAGAATTTATCGAAGATATATGCCTTGTCCTCATCGGGAATCCCTCGACCATTATCCTTGACAACGACAGACACTTCCGTTTCGAGCTCTTCCAAAAGAATTCTAATTTTTCCCGTTTGTGGTTCCGTGAATTTAAGGGAATTTGACAACAAGTTGGTCAACACTTGCAAAATTCGGTCTTCATCATAGGTCGCAAATACGTTCTGTTTTTTTGAAAATTTGATGCTCATCCCTTTTTTTGATGCAATCTGCTCCACTCCATTTATCGCCTTTCGTATAGTATCCGACATATCGTGTTCTTCCATTTCCAATTCCGTTCGGTTACCTGACAGTTTTTCCAAATCAAGAATGTTCCGAATCAAGGTGTCCAATCGGTCACTGTCCTTGTTTATATTTTCCAGAAACTTTGCCCGCAGTTCGGCTGGCATATCGGCATCCTCCAGAACTTCGGAGGCGGCCTTGATGGACGTAACCGGCGTCTTGAGCTCATGTGCGACGGTATCCAAGAATTCATCCTTTAGTTTGTCCTGTATGCGAAGCTCCTCGTTTGCCGATTTGAGCTGCTGTGCCATGGCAGCCAATTCGTTGGACTTTTCCTGTAGCAATTTATTGTTGGCTTTGGTCTCCTTGCTCTCCTCCAAAATATGAAGCACCTCCACCAAGCTTATGGGAGTTTCTTTGGAAACTGAAGCCAATAGTATTTTTGCAGAGGCACTCCCAATGCTTCCGGTTAAAAGTTTCTCCGAAAAATTGATCAACCGTGCATCCGCACGTTCCTCGGTTTCCGAAATATTATATTTTCTATTGAACAACTGCAAGGCCCTGTTAGTTCGTTGTTCTCCCAAAAATCGGTTCAATAGACGTTTGATATCGGCCACATAGGCCTCGCCCTTCCAGATGAATCCTCCTTCTTGTAGGTTTCCATAATTTTCATGGTTGACAAACATCTCAGCGTAGTTCCTTTCCCTATAGTTCCCTTTGGTATTAAGCGAAAAAGCAACAAAACTCAATGTGTTGAATGCCATACTCCATAAAAAGGCATTGCTCTCCGGCGATAAATAGTCAAATCCGAAGGTCTGGGCAGGTTTGAACCATGCGTATCCAAACAACCCCTCCGATAAAATATCTACATTCGGCCTAACTATATTGCTGATTACAGGAAGAAATATGGTATAGAAAACAATCGCTAAGCCAACAAGCATCCCTGTTTCTGCCGCACGAGCCGTTCCTCTTCTCCATGTTAATCCCAAAAAGAAAGAGGGTGCCAGTTGCGCAATGATCAAGAATGATATCAAACCAATGGAATACAACGATAATTGCACGGAAAAGCGGATATAGAAAAAATAGGCCGCGATAATCAATAAGAAAATGGAGATTCTTCTAATATTCTTGATGCGCTTCGCATTCTCCTCAGGGTTTCCCTCTACCAATGTTTTGATAAAACCGTAGGGAATAACAATATTGTTGCTCACCATGGTGGATAGCGCCAAAGTGGAGACCACGATCATGGATATTACCGTGGTGAATCCACCAATAAAAACCATAACGGCCAATCCGTAGTCGTTTTGCTGCAAGGGCAACAACAAGGAGTAATAATCATGGTTCACTGTTGCATCCAAGCGTATGTTGCCTGCCCATGCGATACTGATTACAAACACATTGAACAAGAGAAGGTATAGCGGAAACAGCCAAATCGCCTTGCGCAAATGGTTCTCGTTGTCATTCTCCACCACGGCAACATGGAACTGACGAGGCAACAAAAAAATGGCGAAAAAGGATAAACAAATGGTGAACAACCAGTTAAAACCATTCCCAAGTCCTCCAAAGGTGGTCAATTGGTCAAAATTTTCCCGTAGGCTTGCCTGTTGGTAAATATCCGTAGTGCCATCAAACAGATAAAAGGCAACATAGACCCCTATCGCCAAGAAAAAACAAAGTTTTAATATGGACTCCAAAGCCACCGTGGCCACAATTCCTTTGCGGTGTTCTGACGTATCGGTGGATAAGGTTCCGTAAAAGGCCACAAAAACGGCGATGAGCAATGCAATGTAAAAGGTGGAGTCGTCAAAAAATCCGGTAGATTGATAACTTCCCTTGGCCGAAATCAAGGAAAAAGTTTCGGAGACTGCCTTTAACTGTAGCGAAATGTAGGGTATAATGGCAAACAAACAGGTTAAGGTGACCAATGCACCCAATTGACGGTTATTCCCATATCTAATAGAAATAAAGTCGGCTATGCTCGATATTTTGTGCTGCTTGGAGATGCGGATTACCTTTTTCATAAGGACTATCCAAAGTGGCATGGCCAAGACAGGACCCAAATAAATGGCCAAAAAACTGATTCCGGAGCTCGATGCGATTCCCACACTGCCGTAATACGTCCAAGCCGTGCAATACACCGCTAGGGAAAGTGTGTATACATAAGGGTTGTTGGTCCATTTGCTTCTTTTGTTTTTTTCGGCAACATAGGCAATAACAAAAAGCATGGACAAATACAGCACAATGACCAATCCTACGGCATAGTTACTCATAGAATCGTTTTAAAATTATATACATCAAAACGACGGCAATCAACCAACTCGAAAAAATGAAAACGTAAAATATGGGAAAACCCAACACCTGTCCCTCTCCATCGAATAAAGTGACGAAGGGTACGTTCCATAAAAAGAAAAGTACTATGGAAATGAGTATTAATTTCTGCTGATGTCGCTTTTTCATTTTTAACGTATGCTTGGCTCCATGGAAAATTACAAAAACGGTACGGTAAATTGATACCGCACCGTTTTGGCAACCGATTATTAATGTGAAGACGCTTCTCCTGCACCGCTTGGTATACGGATACGCTCCACTATTTCCTGTACTTCTTCCGGTGGTTCTGGAGTAAACCTGTTGACCACTAGTGCAACGATAAAGTTCACTATCATCGCAATGGTTCCAAAGCCTTCGGGAGATATACCAAACCACCAACTATCCTGAAGTCCGGCAACAGCTTCCTTACCACCGTCAAAAATTCCAAATTTGAATTTGAGCATATAGAAGAGCATCAAACATAGACCGACAATCATACCGGAAATAGCTCCCTTGCTGTTCATCTTCTTATAAAAAATACCCAATATAATGGCTGGGAAGAAAGATGCAGCTGCGAGACCGAAGGCGAGGGCGACCACGGCGGCCACAAAACCAGGCGGATTTATCCCGAAATAGCCAGCAATAACCACTGCAACGGCAGCAGAAAGTCGTGCTGCCCATAGTTCACCCTTTTCAGATAGGTCTGGTTTAAGTACGTTTTTGATCAAATCATGGGAAACAGATGATGATATGACCAACAGAAGTCCAGCTGCTGTTGATAACGCTGCAGCAAGTCCACCAGCCGCAATAAGACCAATCACCCACGCGGGAAGGTCAGCAATTTCTGGGTTGGCCAATACCATGATATCACGGTCTACGGTAAGCTCATTTATTTCTGGTGCGGCCACATATTGTATTTTACCGTCACCGTTTTTATCGTTGTGGGCTATCAATCCCGTGGTTTCCCAACGACTGAACCATTCCGGCATATCATCATAGGCTTTTCCGCTTACCGTCTCGATCAGGTTGGTTCTGGCAAATACAGCTACCGCAGGGGCCGTTGTATACAAGATGGCAATGAACAACAACGCTAATCCTGCCGATTTTCTCGCATCACGTACACGTTTCACGGTAAAAAAGCGAACGATTACGTGCGGTAATCCTGCCGTTCCTACCATAAGGGCAAGTGTGATGGCAAAGACATCAATTACACTTTTGGAGCCATCGGTATACTCTGCAAAACCAAGTTCGGTGGAAAGACCATCCAATTTATCCAACAGATAGGTTCCCGACCCATCGGCAAGGGTGCCTCCAAATCCTAATTGTGGAACGGGGTTGCCCGTCATCTGAATGGAAATGAAAATCGCAGGGACCATAAAGGCAAAAATCAACACACAATATTGTGCCACTTGGGTATAGGTGATTCCTTTCATACCTCCTAAAACGGCATAAAACAAAACGATTACCATACCAATCACCACCCCTGTAGTGATATCCACCTCCAAGTATCTGGAAAATACAATCCCCACGCCACGCATTTGTCCCGCCACATAGGTGAAGGATACAATCAAAGCACAGATTACCGCTACAATCCGAGCGGTTTTGGAGTAATAGCGCTCCCCGATAAAATCGGGTACGGTAAATTTTCCGAACTTTCTCAGATACGGGGCCAATAAAAGGGCCAAAAGCACATATCCACCGGTCCATCCCATCAAATACACTGCACCATCATAACCCGCAAAGGAAATGATACCCGCCATGGAAATGAACGAGGCGGCTGACATCCAATCCGCTGCTGTGGCCATTCCGTTTGCCAAAGGGGAAACGCCTCCTCCTGCTACGTAAAATTCTTTGGTGGATCCTGCTCGGGACCAAATGGCAATTCCTATATACAGACCAAATGACAAGGCTACTAAGACATAGGTCCAAATTTGTACATCACTCATAATTGTAAATTTTGTTGGTTAATTACTTCTCGTCGTATCCGTATTTTTTGTCCAGTTTGTTCATGAGGCGAACGTATACAAAAATGAGTATGACAAAGACATAGATTGATCCTTGTTGGGCGAACCAGAACCCCAATTTAAATCCACCCAATCGGATGGTGTTCAATGCATCTTTAAATAGGATGCCGGCCCCGTAGGAGACGAGGAACCAGATAATCAGTAGTATCAATAAATATCTGAGGTTTTCTTTCCAATAGGCCTTGGCCTTTTGCTGTTCTTCTGACATAATTTGTTGGTTTAGTTGTTATAAATAAATGTGTGCTTGTAACGTAATCATTCCTATTCCATCGGCATTACCTACCTTGGAATTTGCATACTCCAAGGTCAGTTTGGAGTGATGGCCCGTCATATATAGATTGGCTCCAACGCCCCATCTTGTCGTATTGTCGTCAATGGCATCAATGGTCCTGGTTTGATAAGACAAGTAGGGTTGTAAGCGCGATTTGGTGTCAGGTCCAGAAATCAAATAGCCCACATGGCCATAAACCATATTGCCAGTTCCATACGGTCCCAAGTTAAAGTTACGACCATAATCATTATTTTGATACACCGCATAGGCAGTTATTGCTGAGCCATCCTCACCAAGTGGTGCATCGTAAAAGGCATCCACCGCAAAAATGTTTACATCTTCCCCTTCCATATTGCCAACCTCATCCATAACCACAGCCCCATTTCTGTGATTGAGAAAGCCTGCCCCTAGATTGAATATTCTTTTGGTACCGAGGTACGAACCTACTTTGTAGGGCAGAAAGTTGGACTCCTCGTCGAGAAAATGGTAATCAAAATAACCTTGAACCACCTTGCCAGCTTCCCCAGCTCCCAATAATTCACGACCCCGGTATACTGCTCTTCCATTGGGAGTAGGGTCATTTCCCAAATCCAAGGTATTGGTAATAGCCTCGTTGTAGGACACCCGATACTGAAGGCGACCAACTTTACCCTTAGCGTACACACCCAAATGTCGGGCAAACTGATCACTTAGGCCCAATACCGCCCAAGACGGACGATTGTTGTCCAATGTCATAAAGTTTAGGGTGCTACTATTGTTCAAACGAGAAATACCATTCCAATAATGGAGTCCAGCCCCAATCGCTGCATTTTTGCTTAGAGTCCATTCTCCCCAAAAATCGTGGAAGAACAGTTGCGCGGATTCTCCTTTACCCGTAGGGCTCAAATTAGATCCGTTTAAGCTATTGAGACCGAAATGGGTCAAAATCAAAAACTTCTTGTTCAATTGGGTGTAGGTGAGAATCCTGGCGCGTCGCACACTCAGGTTAAGATTACTGGCATCTTCGGGCACGTTGTCTGAATACTGGGCCCAGAATTGTCCCCATGCGATGATACGGAGATACTTGGTACCATCTTCATTAAAACTCACTTTGTAACCACCGGTGTACTCGGTATTCCCTTGTGAGAAAGACTTAGGAACGACGCATAAAAATAAAGTCATTCCGATAAGCATTTGTTTCATTTCAGTTTGGTTGTTAGAGGGTTATGTGCCCTACGAACATCCAAAAAAATTAAGCTGAAATAAAAACCAGTATACTTTTCTGTAAAATTACTATACATTAATCCCTGAACCTATCCCATTTTATGAGCATAAACTTGTCCCCAAGCTCGGTTACCAACTGGCCAGCACCTTTGAGATTTTCAGGGTTTTGAAAGTATTTTTGTAGCTCGGAGTGGTTCAATATTTTGTAGGTTGGATGGTATTTGGAGTTGTATGGTCGTTTGATATTGTACTTTCGGACCCAGTTCATCACGGACACATGCGAAACACCGAGAATACGTTCGATTTCCCGATAGGCCAACCCCTCCAAATACAGCTGTAGCGCCTTATTTACAAAATAATCATCAATTTGTTTGCCCAACTTTGGAACCGTAAAATAGTAGTTGCAGGATTTACATTTATAACGCTGCCTATCTTGTACGACCCCTGCTTTGGTAAATACGGTTGAAGAGCAATTAGGACAACTTTCCATTGTAGATATATTTACTTAGCATAAATATATCAATTTAGCTTTAAATATGTATCAACAGGACTGTGAAAAAGAAGTAAAATCCCTAAAAAGGATGCAGTTTTATTGGGTAAATCTTAATGTTAGTAAACTATTTTTCCAAATACTCCATTACGTTGGATAAAATGCGTTCTTGGAGGTTGGAGATATCACTTTTTACAAATGGTTCGCCCGTAATATTTTCATAGAGTTCGATATATCGATTGGAAACCGACTCAATATAGTCATCAGACATTTCGGGAACGGACTGCCCCTCCAGTCCTTGAAATCCGTTGGAAATCAACCATTGTCTTACAAATTCCTTGGAAAGCTGCTTCTGGGCCTCCCCTTTTTCTTGCCGCTCTTCGTATCCATCAGCATAAAAATAACGGGATGAATCGGGCGTGTGGATTTCATCGATCAGCACAATTTTGCCATCCTTGGTCTTACCGAATTCGTATTTGGTATCCACTAGGATAAGGCCTCTTTTGGCCGCTATTTCAGTCCCCCTTTGAAACAGGGCACGGGTGTACTTCTCCAGAATTTCATAATCTTCTTTGGAAACAATCCCTCTCTTTAAAATATCTTCTTTGGAAATATCTTCGTCGTGGTCGCCCTTTTCGGCTTTAGTGGCCGGGGTAATCATAGGTTCTGGAAACTTATCGTTCTCCTGCATCCCTTCGGGCATGGGAACACCACACAGCATTCTTTTTCCAGCTTTGTACTCACGGGCGGCATGGCCGGACATGTACCCACGAATAACCATTTCCACCTTAAACGGTTTACAAGCTTGGCCCACAGCGACGTTAGGGTCTGGAGTGGCCATCAACCAATTGGGAACAATGTTCTCGGTATCCTTCATCATTTTGGTCGCAATCTGGTTCAATATCTGCCCTTTGTAGGGGATGCCCTTGGGCATGACCACATCAAAAGCGGACAAACGATCTGTGGCCACCATCACCAAAATATCATTTTCCAAGGTGTAGACCTCCCTTACCTTTCCTTTATAAACAGATTTTTGCCCAGGAAAGTTAAAATCCGTGGACATCAGCGTATTCATTCCCATATTATTCCCTAAAATTGATTTTGGTGCTCTATGTTCTTGTAGGCATCAATTACCTTTTTCACCAATTTATGACGAATCACGTCTTTATCATCCAAATAAATGATACTGATTCCGTCTACGTTTTTTAAAATAAGAAGTGCCTCTTTAAGGCCAGAGATTACCCTTCGCGGCAAATCAATCTGCCCTGGGTCACCTGTCAACAAGAACTTGGCGTTTTTCCCCATCCGGGTCAGGAACATCTTCATTTGCGCATGAGTGGTGTTTTGGGCTTCATCCAAAATCACGAAGGCATTGTCCAAGGTTCGACCCCGCATAAAAGCCATAGGGGCAATTTGGATGGTCCCATCCTCAATGTATTTTTCGAGCTTTTCCGAAGGAATCATATCCCGTAACGCATCGTACAAGGGCTGCATGTAAGGATCTAGCTTCTCTTTGAGGTCACCTGGTAGAAATCCAAGATTTTCCCCTGCTTCTACGGCGGGGCGTGTCAAAATAATACGTCTTACCTGCTTTTCCTTGAGGGCCTTAACTGCCAAAGCGACCCCTGTATACGTCTTTCCCGTACCTGCAGGACCTATGGCAAATACCATATCGTCCTTTTTACAGGCATCTACCAAGCGTCTCTGGTTGGCTGTCTGTGCCTTGATCAACCTGCCGCTCACGCCATGAACGAGCACATCGCCGCTACTGGAGGATGAGGCATAATCTGCCTTACTGGTGCTGGTAAGCACCCGTTCGATCATATTCTCGTCGAGTTTGTTGTACTTGGCAAATTGGCTGGTGAGTTCATCAAAACGCTTATCGAATTCTTCAAGCAGTTCTTCATCACCAAAAACCTTGATCTTGTTGCCCCGTGCCACAATCTTCAATTTTGGGAAATACTTTTTGAGCAGCTCAATATTGGAATTTTGTTGTCCGAAAAATTCCTGGGGGCTGATTTCCGTAAGTTCAATTATCAGTTCGTTCAAAAATAGTGAGGTGTTACAGTTGTTTTTGAAGAATCTCGTTCTTTCTTTTTTGACTAATTTTACAAACAAACTTAACTAAAAATCACTTTGAACGCGGAAAAACATATCAACAGTATTGTATGCCAATCATAACCCTAACTACCGATTTTGGATACAAGGACCACTACGTGGGTGCTGTTAAAGGGGCCATACTGAGCAACCTCCCCGAAACCAATGTTGTTGATATTTCGCATGCCATCAGTCCCTTCAATATTCAGGAATGTGCCTATATCCTGAGGAATGCCTACCATTCGTTCCCAAAGGGAACGGTGCATATCGTGGGGGTAGACTCCGAAATTTCTCCCGAAAATGAGCATATAGTGGTATTGGTGGACGGACATTATTTTGTGAGTGCCAACAGCGGGGTGATTTCTTTGATAACTTCTGAGGTAGAGCCCGAAAAAGTGGTGGAAATCCATTTGCCAAATGCCGAAGCAGGCGCCTTTCCGGTACTGAATATTTTTGTACAGGTGGCCTGCCATATTGCTCGTGGCGGTAAATTGGAAGTAATCGGAAAACCATTCAGTAATTTGAAGGAACTCCGTGATTTTGAACCCCGCATCACCAATGAAGGGAGAACCATCTCCGGTAATGTCATTTACATCGATAACTACGGCAATGTGGTGACCAATATCCAAAAAAGTCTGTTCGAAGCCTACCGAAGTGGACGTGAGTTCGAAATTACCGCAAGGACCACTAAAATACGGCAAGTACACCAGAGCTATAACGGAATCATCAACTACAATCTGGAGCGCAACCAGCGCAAAGGTCCGGGTGACGCTTTGGCACTGTTCAATTCAGCCGGCTACATAGAACTGGCCATTTATAAAAGTGACCTCAACTCGGTTGGTGGGGCCTCTTCCCTTTTGGGACTCAATTACAGGGACACGGTAACCATAAATTTCCTCTAAATGTTGATACGCATCGTAAAACTGACTTTTAAACCCGAAAATATTGCTAGTTTTGAGAAAATCTTTGAAGCATCAAAAAGTGGTATTTTAGCTTTTGAAGGCTGTAATATGGTAGAATTGTATCAGGACATCAAAAATTCCAATATATTTTTCACCTATAGTTTTTGGGATACGGAATCGCACCTGAACAACTATAGAAATTCCGATTTCTTCCAAGAGGTTTGGGGCAATACCAAAAAACTGTTTGCCGATAAGCCCGAAGCTTGGAGCGTAACTAGAATTCAATCAACAAACCCATCTTAATGTTCGCAATTTTTAAGAGAGAGGTACGGTCCTTTTTTACATCGCCCATCGGTTATTTGATCGTGGGTTCCTTTTTATTGCTCAACGGTCTTTTTCTTTGGGTGTTTAAAAACGAGTACAACATTTTTGATTACGGCTTTGCCGATTTGGGCAACTTCTTTTTGCTGGCGCCTTGGATCTTTGTCTTTTTGGTGCCGGCCATCACCATGAAAAGCTTTTCGGAGGAACGCAAAATGGGAACCCTCGAATTATTGCTCATCAAACCTATCTCCATTTGGAAACTCGTCCTTGGAAAATTTTGGGGAGCCCTTCTGCTGTGCATCATTGCCGTTGTTCCAACTTTGGTATATGTATTTGCCATATCCAAATTGGGGATGGTGGAAGGCAACTATGATCTTGGCGTGGTGCTGGGATCTTACTTTGGATTGCTATTTTTGATGGCCTGCTACACATCCATCGGAATATTCGCCTCTACCCTATCCGATAATCAGATCATTGCTTTTTTGGTGGGAATTTTGGTCTGCTTTCTGATTTTTAACGGGTTTGATGCCATAGCGACCTTATTTTCTGATGGGGAAACCCAACAAACCGTTCAATCGCTCGGGGCAAAAGCACATTTTGATAGCATTGCAAGAGGCGTGATAGACACCCGCGACCTAATGTACTTTATCTCGCTGACCTTAGTGTTTCTGCACCTTACTTTTCAACGTTTAAAACAATTGCCAAGGTGATGGGAAAGTTTGCCGTAACCCTTTTAAAAGTAATAGTGGCCCTTGTGGCCGTCAATTTGTTGGCCAGTTTTGTCTACACGCGGTTCGACCTTACGGAAGACAAAAGGTATACCCTCTCCGAGCCTGCCGTTGAAGTAGCGCAAAAGTTTGAAACACCTGTTATCGTGGATGTATTGTTGGATGGAAATATTCCTGCAGAGTTCGCCAAACTGAAGGCCGAGACCATCCAATTGTTGGAATCCTTCGCATCCAAAAACCGCAATATCAAATTTAATTTGGTAGACCCCATGGAGGATAGCGAAAATCCGCAGGAAACCGTTGCGCAGTTGCAAAGTTTGGGTCTTCAGCCAGCAAACGTAACCGTTGAGGAAAACGGAAAAGTTTCCAACGAACTGGTATTTCCTTGGGCCATGGTCAATTTTAACGATCAAACGGTGAGAGTGCCCTTGCTCAAGAACAAATTGGGTTCCATGGCAGAGGAGCGCATCAACAATTCGGTACAGCAACTGGAATATGCGTTTGCCGATGCCTTTACCAAGTTGAGCATTGAAGAAAAAAAGAGCATTGCCGTCATCAAGGGAAATGGCGAACTGGACGATATTTACATTGCCGATTATCTTACTACCATTCGGGATTATTACAACATTGGGGCCATTACCCTAGACTCGGTGGCTACCAATCCGCAAAATGTTTTGGACAAACTGAAAGAATTCGACCTTGCCCTGATTGCCAAACCAACGGAAGCATTTAGCGATCAAGAGAAGTATGTACTGGACCAATATATGGTTCAGGGCGGCAAGTCCATTTGGTTGATAGATCAGGTAGCTATGGAAATGGACAGCATTTATGCCGGTGGCGGAGAGGCCATAGCCATTCCCAGAGAGCTTAATTTGAAAGATCTGTTTTTTAAATATGGAGTGCGTATCAATCCAGTGCTGGTGAACGACCTCTATTTTACCCAAATTGTTTTGGCCACGGGCGAAGGAAACGATTCACAGTACAATCCGTTGCCTTGGTTGTATTACCCTATGGTGTTCTCACAGAACAATCATCCCATCAACACCAATATTGAAGCGGTACGCTTTCAGTTTACCAGTCCCATGGACGTATTGGAAAACGATTACCAAAAAACCATTTTATTGCAGAGTTCACCCTTGTCAAAAACAGATGGAATCCCCAGAGTGGTCAGTTTGGATATGATCAACCAACAGCCCGACCGGGAAACCTACACCAATGGCAATTTGCCACTAGCGGTTTTGATCGAAGGAAGTTTCACTTCCATGTACAAGAACCGGGTCAAGCCAATCAAGCTGCAGAACACCTTGGAAGAGGGTCCAGAAAATAAAATGATCGTGATTTCCGATGGGGATGTCATCAAAAACCAATTGCGCAACGGTAGACCGCTGGAATTAGGTTACGATAAGTGGACCAGTAGCTTCTACGGCAATAAGGAGTTCTTGGTGAACAGTACAAATTACATGTTGGACAACACAGGGCTTATTAACATTCGAAACAAAAAAGTGGCCATCCCCTTATTGGACGTTAAGAAAATTGCAGCACAAAAAACCAAATGGCAGCTTATAAACATAGGATTACCAGTGGTTTTGACCTTGTTGTTCGGTGTCTTTTTTGGGTATTACCGTAAACGTAAATTCACAGCTTAGGTGTTAATAAATTTGTTTCTCTGCTAAATCCATTTGGGATATATTTGTTTTTATTGATTTTATAGGCCCTTTGGAAGGGTTAAATTGCTAAAAAAGCAACTATACTAAAGTATTTCTTTGATGAAGTTTATTGTATCCAGTACATATTTATTGAAACAATTGCAGGTTTTGGGAGGAGTTATCAACAACAGCAACACCTTGCCCATCCTCGACAATTTCCTGTTCGATTTAAAAGAAAGTAAGCTCACTGTTTCGGCTTCCGATTTGGAGACCACCATGAGTTCCGTCTTGGAAGTGGATTCCGATTCCGAAGGAACCATTGCCGTTCCGGCACGTTTGCTTTTGGATACCCTAAAAACATTTCCGGAACAACCCTTGACCTTTGTGGTTGAAGACAACAACACAGTGGAAATCAGCTCCAACCACGGTAAATATGCCTTGGCCTATGCCGATGGTGCCGAATTTCCCAAAGCTGTGGAGGTTTCCAATCCAAGTTCCACTACATTATTGGGAGACATTTTGGCAACCGCCATCAACAAGACCATTTTTGCTGCTGGAAACGATGACCTCCGCCCTGTGATGAGCGGTGTGTTTTTCCAGTTTTCCCCTGAAAATTTGACCTTTGTGGCCACGGATGCACACAAATTGGTAAAATATCAACGTCAGGACGTAAGTGCTTCCGAAGTGGCGGAATTCATAATGCCGAAAAAACCGTTAAACCTTTTAAAAGGGATTTTGGCAGGTTCCGAATCCGAAGTGACCATCGAATACAACGATAGCAATGCCAAATTTTATTTTGATAACACCGAATTGGTTTGTCGATTGATCGATGGCAAGTACCCAAACTACGAAGCGGTTATTCCAAAAGAAAATCCCAACAAGTTGACCATTGCCAGAAATCAATTCTTAAGCTCGGTCCGAAGGGTTTCCATTTTCTCCAACAAAACCACGCACCAAATCCGTTTGAAGATTGCCGGTGCCGAACTCAATATCTCTGCCGAAGATGTGGATTACAGCAACAAGGCCGAAGAAAGACTCTCTTGTTCCTATCAGGGCGATGATATGCAAATTGGTTTTAACTCCAGATTCCTATTGGAAATGTTGAACAACCTATCGTCCGATGAAGTTTCTCTGGAGATGAGCTTACCGAACAGGGCAGGTATCCTTACCCCAATCGATGGATTGGACGAGGGCGAGCATGTGACCATGTTAGTAATGCCTGTGATGCTGAACAATTAAACTCACTACTACTCAATAAAAAAAGCTGGAGCAAAAAGTTCCAGCTTTTTTAGTTTTATGATATAAATCTGATTGTCATAAATTGTGACGGGGATTCCCCATTTGCAGCCTTTACTGCGTTTACAATAGGCAAAATAAATCCTAGGAGGGCAGCACCTATCAAACCCAATATACCTAAGCCCAAAAGTAGGATGGCCGGAATACTGATAATAATATATAGGATAAGGCTGATCTGAAAGTTGATAATGGCCTTTCCATGTTCGTTCATCCCTTCTACCCTATCCTTGGAGGACAACCAAATGATCAAAGGAACGATTAGGCTACCAAATCCTATGGCATAGCCCAATAATTGGGTCAAATGTGTTACGGCCAACAACGTATTGTCCGTTCTAACTGCTTTTTGATTGATGACTTCCATTTCTGATTGATTTAAAGGGTTCAACTTATTAGTATGCAAATCACTAAAAATGTTACAAACAACAACGAATTTGTACTTTTGTGCCATGTCGTATACAGATAACATCGTAGCCTTGGCGACCCCCTCTGGAACAGGGGCCATTGCAGTGATTCGGGTTTCCGGACCGGATGCCATAACCCTTATGGACCCTTTGTTCAAATCCATTAAGGGGAAAAAATTGGCCAACCAAAAAAGCCATACCATTCATTTAGGTCATATTGTGGATGATGGCAAAGTGTTGGACGAGGTGCTTGTTTCCCTATTTAAGGGACCACATTCCTACACGGGTGAAAACGTGGTCGAGATTTCTTGCCATGGGTCACCCTATATCCAACAACAGATCATTCAATTGATATTGAGGAATGGATGTCGTTCCGCCTCGGCCGGTGAATTTACGTTGAGAGCCTTTTTGAACGGTAAAATGGATTTGAGCCAGGCTGAAGCTGTAGCCGATTTGATAGCCAGTGATAGTGAAGCTGCACACGACATCGCCATGCAGCAAATGCGGGGAGGTTTCAGCAACGAAATCCAAGAACTGCGACAAGAATTATTGAATTTTGCCTCGTTGATAGAGCTGGAGTTGGATTTTTCCCAAGAAGATGTGGAATTTGCCGACCGCACCCAATTCAACGAATTACTCAATCGGATTAGCGAAGTTCTCAAAAAGCTGATAGATTCCTTTGCTCTGGGAAATGTGATCAAAAATGGTATCCCAGTAGCGATTGTGGGTCAGCCCAACGTTGGAAAGTCGACCTTACTGAATGTACTGTTGAATGAAGAGCGGGCCATTGTAAGTGAGATAGCCGGAACAACTCGGGATACGGTGGAAGATCATATTAGCATTAAAGGCATCAATTTCAGATTTATAGATACGGCAGGAATACGTGAAACGGTGGATGTCGTCGAAAAAATCGGGATTGAACGTACCTTCGACAAGATTGAAAAAGCCCGTCTCATCATCTATCTTTTTGACGGGATGGCCTTTGATAAAAGGGAACTGCAACAAATTCAAAAAAAATATCCCAACAAACGATTGTTGCCCATTTGTAATAAAACCGATTTGCTGAACCCTGAGCAAATCGAAAAAATCACCTCGGAAATCCCTGATGTACTTTTCCTTTCCGCAAAGCTCAAAACCGGAATCCCCGAACTGGAACAAAAACTCCTATCATTAGTCGATTCTGGTGCTTTAAGCGGCGATACGACCATTATTACCAATAGTAGACATTATGACGCCCTGCTCAAGGCTTTGGAGGAAATTCAAAAAGTAAAGGAAGGGTTAGAAATGGAACTTTCCAGCGACCTCATGGCCATCGATATCCGACAGGCCTTGTACCATTTGGGAGAAATTACGGGAAGCGTGACCACGGACGATCTTTTGGGAAATATCTTTTCCAACTTTTGCATCGGAAAATGAATAAGTTGATTTTTTAATTTCATTTGAATTCATTTGTTTTCATTTAATTGATTATCAATAAGTTGTTGAAAACTATTTCTTTTCTTCGTTTCTTTTAATAGCTCATTTTCGTACTTTTATTACACCTTTTTTACACCTCATTGAATTTTTGAGGTGAAAAGGTGTAAAAATTACACCTCAAAATTCGAACCTCATGAAAATTACATTAAAAGGTAAGCGGCTAAAAAACAACAGGTTGAGTTTGTTTATTGAATTTTACAATGGGTATTCCATTGACAAAGACGGGGTGAAAAAGCACCGCCGAAAATTTGAATATCTTAAACTTTACGTTTCTGAGCACCCCGAATCCATTGATGAAAAACGAAAAGATAAAGCAACCTGGGAGTTAGCGGAAAACATTCTTGCTATTCGAAAAGCCGAATTCATTCAGGGAAAGTATAAGATGAAGGACAATAAAAAAGGGAATATTCTTCTTTTTGATTTTTATAAAACTCTGCAAGAGGAACGCTACGAATCCAAAGGAAACTATGGGAATTGGGATGCTGCCTTTAAGCATTTAAAAAAATATGCACCTGCTCATATTCAGTTAAAAGATATTGATACAGTTTTCGTTAGAGGCTTTAGAAGGTACCTCGATACCAAAGCCAAAACCAAGAGCAATACTCCCCTATCCCAAAATTCTAAATACACGTACTTCAATAAATTGAAAGCTGCGCTCAGAGAAGCTTACAATGAGAACTATATTGATGCCAATGTGATCAAATCAGTCAAAGGATTTGAACAAGCCGAATCACAACGGGAATATTTGACCTATTCAGAATTGCAAGCCCTGACGCAAACTGAATGTAAATATCCTATTCTGAAAAACGCTTTCGTTTTTAGTTGTCTTACGGGTCTGCGGTGGAGCGACATCAATAAATTGTTATGGGCCGAAGTACGGGATGAAGATGAAGCTTCAAGAATCATTTTTAGGCAAAAAAAGACCGATGGGCTGGAATACCTCTATATTTCGAGCCAAGCAAGAAATTTGCTAGGAAAAAGAACGAATAAAAACGAAAGAGTTTTTAAAGGACTAAAATACGGAGCGGTCTACAATACCGAAATCTTAAGATGGTGTATGCGCGCGGGAATCACCAAACATATTACTTTTCATAGTGCCCGACATACGAATGCCGTATTGCTCTTAGAAAACGGTGCCGATATTTATACCGTCTCAAAGAGATTAGGTCATCGAGAAATTCGCACTACCGAAATTTACACCAAGATTATCGACGAGAAAATGAAGGAAGCAGCGAATATGATTCCTGAGTTGGATATGGGATAAATTCTACCTGAATTGATTTCAAAAGTGTCCCGTAAAAGGTCAATTAACGGTACTACTAAAAAGGACCAGAAATGGGACACTCTGGGAAAAGAAAAGTTATTTTGTCCAAACTGTCCCTTAAAAAGGCCGTTCTTCAGGACAACTGATATGTATTCATACTTGTTCCTAAAATCATGTCGGGCATCTTAAGTCCCTGTCAAAACGGGCAAAATCAATTAGTATAGTCAATACCTAAGTAGCTTCGCAAAGACAGGAACGTCTGAAGGATTGTTTAATCATTTTATACTTCCAATCTTTATCGTAAATTAAGGATTTCTCCTCATGAAATCTGTTGAAACATATGTCAATTTACTTTCCAAGAGTTTACATTCTAAACCTTACCCAAAAGAAAGAAATCAATTCATCGAAATCCTCATAGTGCTCAAATGCCAGGTTATCAATGGTCAAATCGCCCCCACCGTAAGAATTTCTGGAAATAATCACATGTCTTATCACATCGGTGCCTTTTTCAAGCACATTGAGATTCAGGAACGAATCATATTCTATGTCATTCAGTTGGACTATTTCCATGAAACCCAAAATTCTCAAATATCTCTGAGTCAACCCAAAGCAGCAATTTCCCGCACCATTTGATTGGTAAAGCCCCATTCATTGTCGTACCATGTCATGAGTTTCAATAAGTCGCCATCGACTACTTTAGTCATGCTTAGGTCAACGGTTGATGCATACGGACTTTTCACGATATCGGATGATACTATCGGGTCGTTGGTTACCGAGAGCACCTCTTTGTACCTTGCTGTAGCAGCCTCTTCTTTTAAAATAGTATTGACTTCTTCCACGCTTACTTTCCGTTCCAATACCAATGTCATATCGGATAAAGAGCCCACGGGAATGGGTACCCTTACCGCAACCCCATCAAACTTTTTCTCCAACTCAGGAATGACCAAGGTTGTGGCAATGGCCGCTCCGGTGGTGGTCGGAATGATATTCGCCGCTCCTGCCCTACCCAAACGGAAATTTTTCTTTGAGGGGCTATCGACCATTCCCTGAGATGCAGTATAGGCATGAATGGTGGTCATAATCGCTTTCTTGACCCCGATTCTACGTCCAAGAATCTCCATTATCGGGCTGATATTATTGGTGGTGCAACTGGCACATGAAAAGGCGCTTACGCCCTCATCCGAAGTATTTACACCATGCACGATAGTGGGCATATCAGTGTCTTTAGTTGGTGCGGATAGTACCACGGTCTTGGCTCCAGCAGAGATATGTTTGTCGAGATCCTCGCTCTTAGTAAAGACCCCTGTGCTTTCAATGACCACATCGACACCGTTCTCTTTCCAAGGCAATTCCTCGGGATTTCGAATGGAATAAAATTTGATTGACTTTCCATCAACTATCAGCGTGTCCTCCGTACTACTCACTTCCTTTTCATAAACACCATAGACCGTGTCGTATTTTAATAGATATGCGATGTTTTCGGCAGACACCAAATCGTTCACGGCGACGACCTCGAGTCCAGAGGTTTCGTTGATAATTTTTAACGCCGCACGGCCGATTCGGCCCATGCCGTTTATTGCTATTTTCATAATGTTGTTCTTTTCATGTAATAATTAAGATAAAATGATTCTCTTCAACGCATCACATCATAAATGTAAACGTGTGATGTATTTCTAATGCCCATGCGCATAATTCACCTTACAGGTCTCGCACCTAAACGTATTTTCCTTAATGGTAATCTTATCCAATTTTCTGGCGACATCGGCCACGAAACTGTTGTAGGTCTCCTTACTCGGATTCCCGTTTTGTCCCTTCATGAATTTGTAGTACTCGCCATCATATTCATAGCGGCCCCAACAATTCGGGCATACTCCTTCGGGTGCTGCACCTGTTTCTTCATTGTTCTGTTTTTTCTTGAAATAAGTTTTTATGTTTTCAATTAGTCCCATATAAAAAGTTTTGGTGTTAACATCTTTAAACAATGCGATGAAGGTAAATTCAATTCCCTATCATTCCGCTAGCACTTCGGTGTCAAAATGAACCTCGCTCGCAACAGTCTTATGTACAGGACAACGGGAAGCTATATTCTTCAACTTCTCTTTTTGCTCGGTGGTCAAATCGCCAATGAATTTCAATTTTTTGTTGATATGATCGATCCTCCCCGGATTTTCAAAGTCGCCTTGAAGTTCATCGGTATGTTTTTTTGAATGTGTGATATACACGTACACTTCCTTTAGGGCCCATTCTTTTCTTTCTGCATACAATTTTACGGTCATGGCCGTGCACGATGCGATGGCGGCGGTCAGATAATCGTATGGTCCAGGTCCATAATTATCCCCCCCGACCGAACTAGGCTCGTCAGCGATCATGTTATGGTGCTTGGTCTGCATTTGCGTGGTAAAATTGTTCTCGGTCAAATCGAGGTGGGCCACGAGCTGCTCTCCTTCCGGTTCCAACATCTTGTTTTCCATTGGCTCAAAATAGCGTTCCACCCAAGCCCCAATAACGTTGCCAATATACATACTGTCGTTCTTATTGGTAAGCAAATGGTCGGCACCATCAAGTGTTACGAAACTTTTAGGATGAAATGCCGCGACAAAAAGATTATGGGCATGGTCGGGTTTAACGATCCTATCCTGTGGGGAATGCATTATCAAAATGGGTTTCCTGAGTTTTTTGGTTACATCGAGCAAATCGGTATTGCTGAAATCCTCGACAAAGTCGGAATCTATGATGAATGGTCGCCCCCCTAATTCAACTTCGGCCTTACCGTGAGACTTTACATCTTCCAAACCAGATTCAAATTGTTTTTTGGTGTGTTCGATGTTGGAAGGAGAACCGATTGTGGCAACCGCCTTGATGTCTTCAATTCTTGAAGCCGCCATGATCGAGGCCGAACCTCCCAACGAATGCCCTATCAATAATTCCGGTGCCTTGTAGGTTTCCTTAATATAATTATGGACATCGATAATATCGTTGACGTTGGCAGAAAAATGGCTTTCTGCGAATTCGCCCTGACTTCTTCCAAGGCCCGTAAAATCAAACCGTATGACCCCAAATCCATAATTGGTCAAAGTTCTGGTAATATTCCGAACCGCGGTCATATTGCTGCTGCAGGCAAAACAATGTGAGAATATGGCATATCGATTCGGTTTCTGATTGGCAGGAAGTTCCAAAAGCGCATGTAATTCGTGTCCTTTTCTATTAGGTATCTTGAGTTTAACGTTCATAGTTATTTACTTAAATGGGTTAATTCTTCGGTTTTGGTGTAGGCATTGTAAGAACTTAAAAGCAACTTCAACTTAGGGTTGATAAAGTTCTCGCAAAAAGGTTTTTCAGGATTTTTATAGTAATAGTCCCTAAAATTTTCTTCAGAAGGCTTGAATGCTTTGTAGGGCAATGTCTTGGTAATCAGAGCATCATCGAATTCAGATTGCAAGGGCTTTAAAATCGAATCGACCTTATTTTGCTGCGCTACTGAAAACACATATATGGCAGAACGGTATTTTTCACGCATGCTATGGTCCGACGTACTTTTATGCGTTCGCAAATGCACTTCAATAAGTATTTCCAACGGAATTATCTCTGGATAAAAATGTACGATGACCGCTTCGGAAAACGAACTGTACATTCCCTCGGAAGCAATCCAGCCTTGCTCCACTTTTTCTACACCCTTCAACGATTGAAATACCGCCTCGGTGCACCAATGGCATCCTCCGCCAAATCCTATTTTCGCTAATTTATCCACTCCTGATTTCACAAATTATGGTTGTGCTCATGCTGTTGCATTCGTATGCCCACCGCCCTAAAGGCGTACCAAATCAATAGTCCCAGAGCCAAAAGCACGAGAAGCGTACCTACATATAAACTAAGGCTCGAAAGGCTGTAATGCGATATGGTTTGCTTTACGGCCCCAAGGATTCCCGATAAGACATAAAGGCCAGCGGCCAAATACAACAGTACGGAAGCTCGGGTTAATCGCCCCAATTGCTTAATCTTCTGGTCGGAAATGTTGTGTTGGAAAGGAGAACACTTCTCTTGCAGCAACGAACTGATTTCCGCGCTTAAGGTCATCATCTGACTCGTCGTTGAGAGAATCAACATACCCAGGCCGGGCAAGATCGTGATGGGCAAATACCATTCGTACATTTTCTTAGGATTCTAGGATTCAATAACTTCAACGCCTTTCCAAAAAGCGACATGGTCCTTGATGCCTTTGGCCAATTCCGAGGGATTCTTATAGTACCAAGCTGCATCGGCATTCTCCTTTCCGTTTACTTCCAAACTGTAATAGGATGCCTGACCCTTCCATGGGCAGGTGCTGTGAAAGTCGCTTGATTTAAAGAATTCTTTCTTAATACTTTCCGGGGGGAAATAGTGATTTCCCTCAATGACTACGGTGTTATCGCTTTCTGCGATGACTTGATCGTTCCAAATTGCTTTCATAGTTTCTACTTTTGAATTATTCATTTTCGTTTTTGTGGGATACGCCAAGCAACTCCCCTATTTTTAAATCCAATCGCAACAAGGCGTTGTTGGGGTCGGAACCGAAGATGGAATAGACCAACTTCCCCTCGCTGTCAAGCAATATCCAATGCGGGGTACCGCCTGCTTGGTACCTATGGAAGGTCTCGGCCAGATTCGCATCCTTGAAAAACGGAAAACGGATGTAATAGTCTTCCTTCGCTTTTTCAAAATCCGACACCTCATATTCAGGCCCTTCAAACCGTGTATGGATTCCCAACACCTTAATATGTTCCCCATTTTCGACTACCACCCTATTCGCATAGGGCAATGCCCTGCCTTTACAACCCGGACATCCCAAATTGAAAAAAAGGATGAGCAACGGCCTACCTTTAAAATCTTTAAGCGCGGGTACTTCCTTGGAAAAAATCGGAAGCAAATTCCATTCGGGTATGGGCTGGTTCAATTCCATTGCAGTTCTTTTCTTTCGTTCCAATAGGTCGATGGTGCAATGGCAAATGAGCTTAACCTATCCATTTCATCGTAAGCCAGTGAAAATGTATCCGCCTTTAGGTTTGCCGTCAAATGTGCCTCGTTACTGGCACCGCTCAGCACATTGGCGTTTTTAAAACTATCCATCGCAAAACGTAAGGCGATAGCGTCTGCCCCAACCCTATATTTCTTTGCCAACCCTTTCATTTCGTTATAAAGTGGGGCATAGCTTTTGTAATCATCATTCGGAATCAACCTGCCATTGGCCAGTACCTCTTTGATTAAAATAGGGCTATCAAGTTGCTCCAATTCACTTTTCATTGTAGCAACACTTTGGTCGAGCAGATTAAAGGTAAACTGAACGGATTGGAACAGTCCTTCATTTTCAACCTGAACCGTCAAGGCCTTTTTCAAAACATCAACCTGATCGCTTCCCGTAACCGTCAGTCCGATTATCAAACCGAATTCCTGCTTCAGTTCATACAATCGGTTCAGCACTTCTGTATTTTCCAACACTCCCGATTCAAAAGTTGCGGAATGAATCTGATACAGTTTCAAATGGGGCAGCAAGGCCTTTGACACCTTCCATTGTTCGTTCAACTTGTTGAGCGAATGTTCCTTGACCTCATGTTCGGTGGCATTCGGGTCGAAGTCGGCCACATAGGTATAGCCCCATTTTGTGCTTGCGGTTAGTGACCGGTCGTTCTTCTTCTTGATCCAATCGATCAACAAATCTTCCGCCAGCCCATAGTTGGGCGCGGTGTCAAAATGCCGTACGCCTTTCCTGTATGCGGTCTCGAGCACCTCAACCCCTTTTTTGCGGAAAGCTTCCAACGAAAACTCGGTATCCGGATCTTCTTGTTTGATGTTGATGTACACCGGCCTTCCGATGGCTGCAGTACCCAATGCTATGTGCCCTCCTTTTAACATCTAATCCACATACGGGGTCTCGCCCTGAGCGAGCTTCAGGCGCGTCCAGACATTCATGTTGATCACAATGGCGGCAATCTCGGCAATCTCAACCTCAGAGAAATATTGTGTCATTCCTTGATGGTAGCGCTGAAAATTTTTGTTGCTTCCCTCGGTCAGCACATCGCAATATTCGAGGGCTGTTTTCTCTTTTTTGGTAAACAGCTCGCTATTCCACCAAGACGATATATTGTCCACTTTGGCCTCATCGATTCCTATGTCGCGCGAGGTTTTGGCGTGGAGAATAATGCAGTACGCACATTCGTTTTTCTGTGCCACCCGCAAGCGTAGCAGCTGTGCCAACTTTTTGTCCGTTTTTAAGTCCGCGGTATATCCGAAAGCCTGGGCCATTTGTTTGGCAATTCCCAAGAAGGGCGTGCTATCGGGGTCAAATCGTGTATTCTTGAATTTTACTTCGCTCATATTCAGGTCGTGTTAAAAATTTATGGAAAGAAGAAGCCCGCGTTCGCGGCGCAAGCTTCTTCCATACAATTACGCTTCTTGCGCTTTATTGATAAAACTATCCTCAAATCTTAAAAAATGGCAGGTGTAGCCATTCGGATTCTTGACCAAATAGTCTTGGTGGTATTCTTCCGCTGGCCAAAATGTTGACCATGGCTCTAAGGTCGTAACGACCTTGCCCGGCCATTTACCGGAAGCATCGACCAAGGCGATCATTTCTTCCGCCACGGCTTTTTCTTCATCGTTCTGATAAAAAATCGCGGAACGGTAGCTCGATCCCCTATCGTTACCTTGTTGGTCGACCGTTGTGGGGTTGTGCATCCTGAAGAAATAATCCAATAATTCCTTAAAGGATGTTTTTGTAGGGTCATAGGTAATTTCTATGCCTTCCGCATGTCCAGGATGGTTTTGATAAGTGGGATTATCATTTTCGCCACCTTGATACCCCACTTCGGTATCTATCACTCCGGGACGTTTTCTGAAGAGATCTTCCATGCCCCAGAAACAGCCTCCCGCTATATATGCTTTCTTGTAGTTATCCATAATTTCTAATTCTTGTTACACAATTATTTTAAAAGAACCGTTGATTGATTCCCTGTAAAATTACTTGATCAACACCGGTTCCGTATTATACATTACTCCTATCAATATTGACATTTTGCTCACTTTTGACCAGCGACACGTTTTCTAGAAAATCGATAACTTTCTGTTCGGGCATTTCACAGGGTTTCAACAATCCCTGGCTTTTGGTACGATAGTAATTTAGGCTGATGAAATCGGTACCCCCCAATTCCTCCGCATAGACTTTAAAGGAATTCCCTTGATTGAAGCTATTCTTAGTGATCCCATATTTTCTACCTTGGTACATTCCTTCGGAATAGCCTTCGGGCAGCATTTTTATCTTCTCAAAAATGGGGTGCGCCATCCTATTCCTTATTCCGGATTTTTATAATCGTTGACCTGTAATCTTTCGTCGCGAATGATGCTCGTGACCAACCAAACATATTGTTCCACTTCTTTGTCATAACCCAGCATTGAAAAACTTTGACCAAAGGGACATGCCGGAAAATCGGGGAAATTCTTTCGCAATTCGTAACGATGCGGATTTTCGTTGAACTTGCTTTTGTGCACTTTGGGTACAAAGCCAAATTTCAGTTCATTGTTGCTTTCGTCGTGTGTGAGTACGGTCGGGACTTTTTCACGCACCTTATTGTTCACAAAGTTGTCGGGCAGCGACGAAAAGTTGTCCAACACATCCAATAAAACCCCTTTTGTGCCTTTCTTCGGAATGCTTACGGCATAGACCATTGAGGTGTCTTCGGGCGTATCGGAACTCTCAAACCTGTAGGCATAATCCACTTCAAATTGGTCGGCGTTGTAATCCACATTTTTCGCCACCCAATGCAGTTTTTCTCCCGTCAACCGAAAATCTTCGGTATAACCCACACTATTGAGTTCCTTGACCGTTTCTATCATATTGTTTTTTGCTTCCATAGTTTTTTCATTTTCAATTTGTTATATCGAACTCGTCATTAGTTCTTCTTTTCGATAGTTCCGTGACCAAAGTGGGCAAAGAACTTTTTGCAATACACGATAAGTGTTTTCATCTCATCAAAATCGTTCAAATGGTCGATTGGGAAGTCGCCTTCAAAATGTCCATCGGGCAACTCGGCAATGAACCTGATGTTATGTTCGGCCACCACCCCTATAGGATCTTTACTGAACACGATACGTACATCGGGAGCGCCTTGTGCCACCCAAAAGTTGGTCAGTTGAAGGACATGGCTACCATTATCGTTGGTAATGATAGCTGCATCTCCGAACGCTTCAGGTCCTTCTATTCTTGCCTTGGCAACGATTTTCATTGGTAAGAAATTAAAGTTGGGATTCGATGGTCTTGGCGAAATCGATATCCATATTACTTACCCCACCGAAATCGTGCGATGTCAACGTAATGTCAACTTTATGGTACACGTTGAACCATTCGGGATGATGGTTTTTCTTTTCGGCCAAAATGGCGATGCGAGACATAAACCCAAAGGCCTCGACAAAGTTTTTGAACTCCAAGTTTCTTACAATACTATCGCTCTTGACCCTCCATTTCGGGGACAGCTCGTGCTCGTCCAATTGCGCTTGAATTTCGGTGCCTTTGTAAACCGTGACTTCTTTTTTCATGCGACCAAGAATTATTTAATGTGCCTTTCGAATACCTCGCCGACCGAAACGTCGTATGATTCAAAAATTTCTGTTTTACCCCGTTCCTTATACTTTTTGTGTTCCGGGTGCGTATCCCAAACTTCAAAAGATTCGCGGTCCTTAAAATAGACGACCAACATATGGTGCCCATTTTCTCCATCGTATACTTCATGCTTATCATAGCCTTCAATGGCTGCCACATGCTGCGCCGCATAGCCATAAAGCCTATCGAACTCCTCTTGAAACTCCGGATTCACTTTGTACTTAAATGCCGCTACTATCATGATATTACCTTGTTTTTGTACTTGTACGACACCGCCAAAATCACTAAAAAGGCCACAGGCGGTAGTATTTTTGCATATTCCCCTATTGCTCCATGTGACAAGGCTGCGTAGACCAGATCAAAAAAGAAACCGGCATAGGCCAACTCCTTCAATTTCATCGACACTTTGGGAACGACCAATAAAATGCTTCCAATGATCTTGAACACACCAAGAATGGTAAAGAAATACAGCGGATAGCCGAGGGATGCCACATTTTCGGCAAACCCTTCGGGCTGTACAATATCCATTACCCCGCCAAGCATCATTACACCAAAAATGATCAAGGTAGTGGCCCAATATATTATGTTGTCTCGTTGCATATTCTCGATAGTTAGTTTACAGCTTCAATCGTGAATTTTTGGTTGTTGAACTCAAAAGAATCCCCTGCTCTTTTTCCTTTCAAGGCACTATAGATTGGTGCCTGTGTGGAGATGCCCAAAAAGTCTCTCTCGCCGATTTTAAAGGGCGGTTTCGAAACCGCGACAATCATACAACGGCCATTGACACTGACCACCGCGCCAGGTTCGACCGTTTCTTTTGGTTGAAAGGAAATCTTGTTGATGGTCTCCAAGTGCTCGGCATGCACATGGGCCTGTTCTTCCAACTGGTCTGAAATTTCGATACTTTGCCTGTGATGTGATTGGTCGTCATCATCAATGACCTCTGTTTTGTCCAATAGGTTCCCCGACAAAAATTCTTCGTATTTCATCTCCGCCGCATCGATATGACCTTTCTCCAAATCGATAAGCGCCTGTTTGATCTTGTTTTTATCCATTGCTCTGTATTTAAATTGTTAGTTGTCGATTTTTAGGAGCTGCACGATAACATGGAGCATCCCACTTTATGTCTTGCCCATTCGGGGCGTTTGGCGAACCATTTTTCGTTTTCAGGCTGCTCGTCATAGGGTTTTTTAAGCAGTTGTAACAGCTCATCGATCAATTCATATTTGCCCCTGTCGGCGTCGTCTATCGCCAATTGCGCCATGTAGTTGCGCAGCACATATTTCGGATTGACCTTGTTCATCGCCTCGGCTCGTTCGCTATCACTTTTATCTTCTTTTCGCAAACGCTTGGCATATTTTTCGAACCAATTGTGCCATTGCCTCATAATTTTCCCTTTGATTTCGTCAGGAAGGTAAAATGCTTTTTCGACCACTTTTAACCCTTCCGACGCACTATCTTCTTTTTTGAAATCGGCAAGGTTCCTGAAGAAGATGGTCATATCGGTTTCGGAAAGTTGCAATACGTTCTCCAATTCTTCCACCAACGCTTTATCCTCCACATCTGAAAGGAAAAGTCCCAATTTCGATTTCATCATTTCAAGATGAGCGACTTTTACCTCCTCTTGATATTCATCCAAAATACGCTGCAACGGTTCCGTCTCCTCGATCAACGGATACAGGGCATTGGCGAGTTTCAACAGATTCCAAAGTACGATCTGTGGTTGAGTGCCGTAGCGATATCGTTTCTGCCCACTGTCGGTGGTATTAGGCGTCCAACCATGGTCGTAGCCTTCCAGCCAGCCGTAAGGCCCGTAATCGATGGTCAGTCCCAAAATGGACATATTATCGGTGTTCATTACGCCATGTACGAAACCTATACGCTGCCAATGGATGACCATTTCCATGTTCCTAACGGCCACTTCCTTGAAGAACTTGAGATAGGTCTCTTTGGAAGGTACGCCCAAACGCGGGTAATGGTGTTTGATGGTAAAATCGACCAAGGCCTTCAGGGTCTTTGCATCTTGCTGTGCGGCCAATATCTCAAAATTGCCAAAACGGATGAACGATTCGGCCGTGCGACAGACGATGGCCCCTTTTTCATAGGCCGGATTGCCGTCGTAAAGCACATCCCGTAAAACCTCATCTCCCGAAAGGGTCAATGACAACGCCCTCGTGGTTGGCACCCCCAAATGGTGCATGGCCTCGCTACACAAATATTCCCTGATGGATGAGCGCAGTACTGCCAAGCCGTCTGCCGAACGGGAATAGGGCGTTTCCCCGGCTCCCTTTAACTGCAGGGCCCAATTTCTTCCTTGGTGTTCGACCTCGCAGAGGTTTATGGCCCTGCCATCGCCCAGCTGCCCTGCCCAGCTACCAAATTGATGTCCGCCGTAGCACATCGCATACGGACTTGTATCGGGCAGTAGTTCGGTGCCCGAAAAAATGTCGAGAAACTTCCGTGATTTGGTGGTCGATGCATTCAATCCGATGGCTTCCGCCATTTCGGGCGAAACATGGATCAATGACGGCTTTGTGGGTTTTTTAGGCACCACATACGAGAAACAGGCATTTCTGACCTGCCGTCGTGAATTTTCCAAAATCGGGTCGGCGGGCAATTGCTCGTTGAATTTATCTTTTATGTCAAGTTGTAACGTCAAAATGTACTCCTTTCTTCTTTATTCAAAATTATGTTCTCCAACAGGATTTCCCCATACCGATTCTACCTGATGATTTGTACATTTTTCTCAAAGTGCTTCATTGATGTCCAAAAGTTCTTGGGCCGTACTTTTCTCTCCTGTCGTAAATAATGCGTGTATCAGATTGTTCATGACCCTTTTTACGATGGCCACATTGGTTGCGGGCAACAGGTTTTTATCCTTTAGGTCATAGGGAATGGTCAACAACATGGCATCAAAATCCTTATTATTGATCATCAGTCCATTGTTGAACGGATCCACGAGAAAATCGACTTTGCGCATCACGGAACCGTCGGTAACACCTTCTTTGGTAAAATGCTCATTAACGTAGCCCAATATAAAATGCCCTGGAGAGTTGATGCCCACCAACGGAATGTTCAAACGCTCTGCCACCAAAAGGTAAATGGCCGATAACCCAATGGGGTTACTGATGCGGTTTTCAAAGACTTTGTTTATAAATGAATTATTGATCGCGGAATAGTTACGCGTATTGCCGTTAAAGCCAAAATCGAACAAAATCGTCTGGTTCAATAGATGTACGATTTGCACATCGGTTTTTCCGTCCAATTCATCTTTCAAAACGGCAACCATATCATTTATGGTCTTCTTGATTTCGGCTTCATCGAAATTCGGATAGCCGTATTTGGCAATCAGCAATAGGCCTTCCAACAAATCATCGGAACGGAACTCTTTCCAATTGTTCAGATCTTCATTCAGTTTAGCCAATTTCAATTCGTCAAGAATTTGCGCTATCCTTTCTTTTTGCAAATCGCTTTCACTCTCATCAAATGCCGTCTGTAGATGTGGAATTCCTTCTGCTCCCAAAAACACAATCGTCTGGTAAATTTCGTTATAGATGATTTCGCTTGGGTCTTCCAACAGGCTTATCAATGCTTTTATACTTGAATCATCCAACTTTTTCATGATTTATTTTCCTTTCTTTTTTATTCGATTATTTCTTTCCATTTTGGGTCCCGGTTCTTTATGGCCTTGATATAGGTACATATCGCAACGGCTTTATATCCTTCTTCCGTCAATTTTTCAAAAGTCTTTAGCACCAGCTCTTTACCTATGCCGCGCCCTCTCAATTGATAAGGCACCTCAGAATGTACGAGGTACATTTTGCCATCGCGCAAATTGTACTCTACCCTTGCTTCTTCCCCATTAATATCCATAGTGAACTTTTGGGCTTCTTTATCGTGTTTTATTTCCAGCATACTCGGTATCAATTTATGGAGCCATTTAAACAGCTCATCTTTATACGGATTTCTTAACTTTTTTCTGCCAATGGTTATCGTCGGGAAGTTCAACTTTCCGTTGGTGTAAAGGCTTCGAAGTTCACTCGCATGACCCTCATCGGCTTCGACATCCAAAAATGCAAAGGGCAGACGGGTGCTTTCAAGCACCAACTGGTAATAGCGTGTCTTGTGACAGCCATCTGCCCCGTACAGTTTTATTTCAGGAACGTTTCGCAACATTTATTCAACGCTTTTCAAGACCTGAATCGCGGCATCGGCGTTCAAATGAAAATCGGCGAACACCACATTGTTGTTTTGATCGATCAAAATGAACCATGGGGTACCCCCCGTACGGTAATTGGTCATGATGTTCGATCTGGATTCGCCGTCATCTCCGGCATCATGGCCAAAGGGAATTTTAAGCCCGTACTGTTTTTGCGTCTCGATCATATTTTCATAGGTATTGGCATGATGGCCTTCAAATACCGTTTGTACCGCCAAAAAGGCGACTTTATCATTCCCTTCCAAAGCCTCGACCATTTTCTTTAAATCCGGTAGCCCTTTGCTGTGGCAACCGGGGCACCAGCTTTGAAAACAGTACACCACTTTGAACTTACCATCAAAATCGGACAGTTTGATCTGATCCGTTTTGTCGCCATTGGCATCGATCCATTCCTTTACATCAAACTCAGGAGCCTTGAATACTTTATTTTCAACTGTTTTGTTCATTTTTATTTTCTTTCTTTTGTCTTGGGTCTGGGCAAAGAACACCCAGAACACCACGGGACTTATTAAAATTCTCATTGTTGTTTTTAAGTGACCTGCGAGGGGTGGGTCACACCCCTTTGCAGGCTATATAATGGGGGAACTTCAATACTATAAAGTTCTCGGAGAATTGAGAGAATGTTTTGATATTTATTGACTATTCTTTTATGCCCCTTTTTGTGCCCTTCGTCGTTAAAATTTTAGACCGTAGCTATGGCTATGCTCGAAAATTTTGCCTAGAAGTGCATCCAAAATGACCTATAAAAACTCTTATCATAAATTTCAGAACATTCTCTAAGCAGCCTTTAATTTATCGGCATACATCTTTCGCAGTTTGTTCAGCTTCGGCGTAATCACTAAGCTACAATACCCTTGGCTGCTATTTTCATTGTAGTAATTTTGATGATAGTCCTCAGCGGCATAAAATATTTCCGCAGGGCTCACTTCGGTCACGATTTTATTATCAAAATAAGGGTTCAACTGTTTGATTACTTGATCAATAATCTCTTTTTGTTCGTCATTGTGATAATAGACGACCGACCTGTATTGCGTACCCATATCAGCCCCTTGTTTGTTGAGCGTAGTAGGATCATGTGTGGTCATAAAAATGACAAGTAACTCTTCGTAGCTGATCACTTTGGGATCAAAGGTGACCTTGACCACTTCTGCATGTCCGGTTCGGCCAGAGCAAATTTCTCTGTACGTCGGGTGACCGGGACAATCGCCTCCGCTATACCCAGATACTACTTTTTCAACTCCTTTTACTTGTTGAAAGATGGCTTCTACACACCAGAAGCAGCCACCTCCTACGGTCATTACTTCCATTTTATTACCTTTCTTTTATTAACTGTTAGCCTCTTCTTTATCTTCTTGCAAAGTGAGTGCCTCACTGTTGATACAGTACCGCAGTCCACTGGGCTCCGGTCCATCAGGGAAAACGTGTCCTTGGTGTGCATCGCAAGTGTTGCACATGACCTCTACCCGCACCATGCCGAACGACGTATCTTTTTCGTATTTAATGGCATTTTCTTTGATAGGTTGGGTAAAACTTGGCCAACCAGTACCCGAATTAAACTTTATCGTTGAATCGAACAAAGGAGTATCACAGCACACGCAATTGTATTTGCCCGCTTCGTAAATACTACACAATGCACCTGAATGGGGTGCTTCCGTACCTTTTAAACGGGTGATCCTGAATTGTTCTGGTGTCAGGATTTCTTTCCATTCCGCCTCGGTTTTTTCGACCCTTCTATCAGGCTCTGGATTCCCTTTTGTCGCAAAATGAATGACATCGGCCCAATTCAGCATATTCTTATCCTTATTGTTGTTCATATCCTTTCCTCCTTTTGTTTGGTACAAAATTAAGACACAATACCGCTTAGCTTATTACGGATTTATCATTGCCATTTGTATATTTTGCTCAAATGCCAAATTGACTAGCTGTTTTCTGCGCTGAGTCCCCTCAAATATTCCTTGGGCGATACTCCTGTATGTGTCTTGAAAAACTTAGAAAAATGTGAGATTTCGTTGAATCCCAGTGCATAGGCAATTTCGTTGACATTGCTGTCGGAAAACTCCAATAGCCTTTTGCTCTCCAAAATAATGCGTTCATTGATGAGCTGAAGAGGCGTTTTATGGAAATAACGGGCAAACAGATTGGAAATCGATTTCGGGGTCACATGCATGAGTTCAGCGTATTCCTGAACCTTGTGCTTTTCCCTAAAGTGCATTTCGACCAACAACTTGAATCGGCGAATGGCATCGAGCTTTAATTGTGGCATATCTTCGTCGGGCAATACTTTTCTTGCAATCCGAACGGACATTATCAGCAATCTTTTGAGCAAGACCAACAACATTTCGCCCTGTATATGGTCTTTATTGTTTTCAAATTCTTCTACAAAGAACTCGTACAACAGATTGAAACTCTTAAGCTCTTTCTCTGTCAATTCGACAACCAAGGGAGATGAGGTGCCCAAAAACAAAAAACCGTTGCAGGAAACCTCTGAATCATGGTCCCTAATGCAATAAAACTCTCGGTTGAAGGCATAGAGGAGCACGTCTTTGTTCTCGACCTCAAAATCGAGGCGGTTCAATGAAGAGGCGAATAAAAGGTGGTTTTCCTTGAGCAATACCCGATATCCGTCCACACCAAGTGAGATACTATCTTTACGTGCCCAGACGATTTTATAACAATCTTTCTTGAGTTCGTTGGCACTGAACTTTTGTTCCGAAGTATCTATCAGGTCGAAACTTCCTTCGTTGCTTCCTTTATATTGAAATCTCATTTTTATTTTTTTTGAAACACGGTTACTGCATCACCTTTACCCATGATAATCATATCCGCAGTATTTAGAAAAAGTCCTGTCTCCACAATTCCGGGAATTCGTATTAGATTATACTCCAACATTTCCAAATCATTATGTTCCCAGATGTCAATATCAACAATATAGTTGTTTTCATCAGTAACGTAAAGTGCTCCGTTGGCTTTTCTAGGTATCGGTTTTAAGCCCATATCCTCCAATTTGCTGATAATCTTCTTGGTTGCGAAAGGAATAGTCTCCACTGGCAGTTTAAACTTACCCAACCGTTCGACCTGCTTGCTCGAATCGGTAATAATAATGTTGACCTTTGAATTATGGGCGATGATTTTCTCACGCAACAATGCTCCGCCACCGCCCTTGATCAATCGCATTTGGGGGTCGAATTCATCTGCCCCGTCCAGATTGATGTCGATTTTTTTAGCATCGTCCAAAGAGATTAGGGGAATGCCCTTCTCACGTGCCAATGCAGCCGTTCTCTCCGATGAGGGCACACCCCTGATCTTCAAACCATTTGCAACTTTCTCTCCGAGCATTCGAATCATATACGCCGATGTGGACCCCGAACCTAGCCCGACGGTCATTTCATCTTCGATTAGTTTTACAGCTTCTGATGCAGCCAATCTTTTTTCGGTTTCGAAGTTCATTTCTTGGTTTATTCAATAGAAGTGTTTGTTTAAATATAAGAATAGGAATCAATTTTTTTCAATCAAAATGTGTTGTGAACAAAACATGCTATGAACAATTTATGAGTTGATTTGGCACAACTTTGTTTAGAGTACCAGTTAATTCATCAAGACTTATCGAAAAAAAAACCTGTTATTGATTCGAACTTGATGTTTTCTAGAGTATTGTAAAACGAACAATTTGGGACACTATTTTTTCGAGGAGAGCACACAAAGTTCTTTTTATGTTCAGTCCTATGTCCCTGTATTCTAAGGTAAAACCAAACTTAAAATGTTAAAATTCAGTTTGCGAATGCATGTACGTTCACATATGGTGTTTGCCTTTTGACAACGGCAAAGACACGGTGCACAATTTTGTTGCGGATAATGTTGATTGTACCCATCTTGCTTTTTCCTTTTTCCAACCTGTTTCTATAATAATTTTTAAGTTCCGAGTTTTTCTGGATTGCCGAGAATGCGGCCAAAGTTAGGAGGGACTTCATGTTCTTGTTCGCAGTGTGGCTTACTTTTGATTTGGATCTCAACGAAGTTCCGGACTGTTTTTCGAACGGGGCAATACCTGCATAGCAGGCATATTTACGTGCACAGTCAAAGTTCATAAAGCAGTTGGTAGTAACTATCAGGTTGACGGCCAGTATAAGACCAATTCCATCCACGGAAGTTACCAATTTGTAAATCTTATTGATGTGCTCGTCATTTTTAATGAGCTCTTTCAATTCTTGCTCGATCGCCTTGATCTGTTTGGCCAAATAATTTAGCATCTTGTTTTGGACATTGATGATAGGTCCATGTCTTTCTTTGCCAAGAACTGTTCGATATTCTTTTAAATCTGCTGAGAATCCCGCTCTTTGCTTCACAAGTTTTTCCCTTAACGATATCAGCTTTTGAAGTTTCATGATATTTTTGGAGGGTATTTTGGTCGGTTTTATCAAATCCCTTCTCAAATAGGCATATTCTGCGATTCTATAGGCATCGACCTTATCGTTTTTGCCCCTTACCATTCCCATCGACTTTTTAATCTGCAGTGGTGCGACCAGGATAAATGCTTGTTTCAGGTCGTCCAGAAAGATTGACAAGGGTGTAGAATAAATGCCCGTATATTCAAAACAAAAAATAACGTGGTCAAAATCATCTCCCGAATAATGGGACGTTGCCCACTTGTACATTTTTTTGAATCCTTTGAGATCGTTCTCGAATTGCTGTGTCAGTTTTGGTCCGTGAATAAATACATCGATGGTATTTTTTGAAACATCGATTCCAATAGCGTCTTTGAATTTCATAATTTGGTATTTAGATTAATAAAGAAGTTGCTTTTACTAAGACCTTTAAAAGTCCTAAAAGACTACTATTCTAAATGGCACATAAGCAACTGAGAGTAAGAAAGGGGACTAATACAGGGGTTGGTTCTATAGACCAGCGGAAGTCATAGTTCACCCCTTTCTTTTCTCAAAAATTAACACAAATATTTATAGTACAAACCTAAAGGCGGAAGTCGCAAAACCTTTCGGTTTTCCGACACCCTCAGAGCCGCGAGAAAGCACAAGCGGTGGAAAGACCGCTTGACCTTTCATTTCCCTACCCACAAAGTACATCTTACAAGAACGTGGTCGTAAAAAGCGGCATTACATCCCATACTGTGGCTTTCCACAGGAAAAAATGTTAAATTGAGGAGATGCTGCCCATTCTAAAGTATATCATGCTCGCCTGCTTTGCTTATGTTGCAATCAGGATTATAGCACCATATCTGGTACTCCTCATGCGGTTTATGTTCAATGAACCTTTCAAATGGGACAAATATGTGGAAAAGCCCAGATTGGTGTTCTATGCCATAGGTCTACTCAATATGCAGTTGGGTTTCAATGCAATCCTGGATCATCCAGGGCGGTTTGCTACTTTTTACTTAGTTGCTGGCTGCTTTCTTTTTTTAGGAGGAATATTCATGACACAAGTGACCTGGACAAAAAGATTCAAGAAGGTATTCATTCCTAAAATCAAAGAAAAACTAAAATCCTCCAGAAATTTCAATATTTCAATCAGTGAAGCCCAATTGGGGAAGCTTTACGACAACATGATTCGCTATGATATGGTTGTTATGGATAAGACATCAAAAGACAATTTCATAAAATGCTTTTTAAAGAATTGGGACGAACATGATGCGAAGATTCATCTGAGATTAAAGAACCCTGCTTGTAAAGAGTTTTATGAACTGTTCAAGTTGACCTTTCCCAAGAATGATTTGCAGCTTATTGATTTCATCAAAAACTCCGATTTGCTGAGACGCGAGGATGGGCGACGATATAACTACAATACCGTTAGAAACGCCCTGACCAGAAACAGGGTTTCCAAAAGAAACGAGGAATTGGAAGCCGTTTTTACCCCATTTTCCTAAAAATCTGCTTGCATTGTCCTCTTTTTTGCTTGCACCACATGCAATGCAAGCCTTTCCTATTGTTTCCTATGCTAGTTTGCTGAAAGAATTCTATTAAAAAGAACAAAAGCTTTTGTCCATTGTTAAACCTTAAAATCAAAGATGATGGATTATTTGAAGATCGAAGAACGACTCGACCGTATAGAAAGGTTATTGACCAATAGCAAGGACGTGTTGACTTTTGAGGAGGCTTGCGATTATATGGGAGTTTCACGAAGCTTCTTGTACAAGCTTACCTCCAGAAGACAAATTCCACATTCAAAACCCAATGGTAAAATGATATTCTTTGAAAAGAAGAAGATTAATATTTGGTTGTTGCAGAACAGGAGAAAATCCAAAGCTGAAATGGAAAACGAAGCTCTTCAGTATAGTCTTAAAAACAGAAAATGATTTTTATGGATAGGGAGAAAAGAGAGAAACGGAACATTTCTCCTTAAATCCGTCTGAGTGAGAATTCAAGATGTGTCATTGTCATGACAAATCTTGCTTTTGCTCCCGTTGGTCGCAAAAGATCGGAACTGTTGATTTGGCAATCGATATGTTATTTAAGAAAGGGGTTCCGATGTGATTATTTTAAAAATTGGAAATCAAGAAATATCTAAAATGAAAAAAGAGTTCGTACAATTTCGATGTTCTATTTATGAAAAGAAGCTTCTGAAAATTAAAGCTAAGAAGAGCGGAATTTCCATCAGTGAGTACTGCCGCCGTGCCGCATTTGATGACAGGATTATTGAACGTTTATCAGAAGATCAAATCGAGGCCTATAAATTATTGTTGCAGTACCAGAACAATTTTAAACGCATCGGGAATATGTTTCGAAAACGAAATCCAAAATTAGCGGATGAAGTCACCCACTTAGCAAAAGAAATAAGGGAACACCTTTTAAGTTTTAAGGTATGATCGGGATGGGAAAATCCATATCGCACACATCTGCTTCCATGGCCTATGGACTTCGGGAAGAAAAGAAACCTGAGATTGTCCATAGCCAATATTTGGCGGGAGAAACCCCTAAAGAAATTACCCAGGAGTTCAGGACCATCCAACAGCAGAACCATCAATGCAAAAAGAACACCTTGAGCTTCGTGCTGAGTCCGACCATCAAGGATGGGCAAGAAATGAAAAACAAACAGCTCCAAGAAATCACGGAACGCTTTTTAAAACAGATGAAATTACAGGAGAATCAGGCGATTGCCTTTGTTCACAGAAACAGGAAGCATGTCCATATCCATTTGTATGTGAACCGAATCAACTTTCAAGGACAGGCTTACAAGGACAATTTTATTGGAAAGCGGAGCCAACAAGCTGCAGAACGAGTGGCAAAAGAAATAGGCTTGACCACGGTTAGGGAAGTGCAACAAGAGAAATCGAACCTTGTGAAAAATGTACGACAGGAAATAAAGCAAATCCATGAAAAGGTAATTACCGAAATGAAACCCAAAGATTTTGATCAGTACATCAAATACATGAAACAAATGAAAGTTGAAGTTATTCCAAGTATCAACAAATCAAATCAGTTGCGGGGTTTCCGCTTTGAGTACAAAGGCCAAAATCTTAAAGGAAGTGAAGTGCATCGTTCCATGTCGATGGCGCGAATAGCCGAACGAATCGGGTTTGACAAAAACATTATTCAAACAATAGCTAAAGACAATACATTAAAAGTATTGGGAAAGACTGTGGGCCTATCCCCTAACCTAGCCTCAACCATCGCTAAAAAGGCTATCAAATTGGCTGTCAAAAAAACAATTGGATTAGGAATGGAAATTTAAGATTATGGCAAAATTAGATGAAATAGCGGAGTTGCTAACGGAAGAAATCAAAGGCTTCGAAAACTCGGTCAACCGAATGGAAGAATTGAAAGCCTTTTTGATGACCTATAAAATTCAAGCTGACACTTCGGACATCGATTTTATCGTAAAACGATACAATGACCATCAAAAGAAAGCGGTGGATGAACAGAATAAGCTCTTGGCTAATGTCATCTACCACACTAAAAAGTCAATGGCCCTTCCCAAATGGGCTGTAAAGCTTTTTTGGGCATTATCCGTAATCATCTTGTTGGTTTTGGGATATGCCCTATTCCAAGTTTCAAGAATCCCCAAAAAGGAGCAAGCGGCTTTTTCCCAAGGCGAAAGTAATGCAGTCAGGCACTTTGAGCGATTTATGGAGGAAACCCCCGAAGCAGGTGCCCTCTATGAAGAATGGCGCAAGCCCAAAGGCAAAAAGTAGTTTGCGCCCTGCCCGATTTTTGCTTCACGCTTATCTGCCGGAACACTACAAAAACCGGACAGGATTCACGCGCAAAGTTTTGGGTAAGGATTTGGGACGAGATAAAAAAATTCCAATAATCTGTATTGGCATTCAAACACTGGCTTTTAAACCTGTCATTCATCCCTAAATTCTTACGCCTAAACGAATTGTTGAATACTCCTAACAAGTTTATAGCTACAAATATTTTTTTCTTTTCCTCATTATCGATATTTAACATACTAAATATGAATCCGTTAATTCATTTCCATGAAATGCAAAATATATGAAACAACAAAGTCTAAACTTAGCTTATGAAGTAAAACTACAGATTGAAGATGCTGTATTCTATAAGTATAAAAAAAGTAAAATAGGGTTATTATCTCAACTAGCTCTTGGTAAAGAAAAAAGAAACTTAAAAGCTGTTCATGAGAATGATGGTACATTTAAAATTACTCATGAGAATATATCTTTTAGGGCCGTGTTAGAAAAAGGAAAGGGTAAAAACAAGGATAGATATCAAATAAAGGGGTGTGTAGAAAGTACTATTGGTGATTATAAAGAACGCTACCAAGATGTAAAAATTGGTGGGGTTGGTGAATCTGGTATAAAATTGAGGCCAGCTCAGATCGGTGCTGTTTACGCACTTTTATCACATTGGTCAGTTTCTGATGACGTCTCTACAATAGTATTGCCTACTGGAACCGGGAAGACAGAGACCATGTTAGTGACTACTTTAGCGGATAAGGCACAAAGAACTTTGGTGGTTGTTCCAACGGTAGAACTAAAGTTACAAATCGCCGAAAAATTCGAAAGCTGGGGAATTTTACGTGAACTTGGTGTAATCCCCCAAACATTTCCAAACCCAACAATAATAGTTCTCAATAAAACATTAACTGAAGATAATTCTGTAGATTTTCTAAAAACTGCTGATGTAATTGTAACTACCCCCGCATTAATTGCGCAAGCCCCAAAAGAAATAAAGCAAAGTCTCAAAGAAATTTTTTCTCATGTTTATTTCGATGAAGCCCATCATGTAAAAGCGAATGAATGGGAAGAAATAAAAACTCTTTTAGATAAAGCAAAAATTGTTCAGTTCACTGCCACTCCTTATAGAAATGATCGCAAACCAATAGAAGGAAAAATAGTCTATAACTACCCATTATCGAAAGCTTTGGAAGATAAGTGTTTCTCAAAAATCTCCCTAGTTACGGTAGATGAGCTCCATCCCAAAAAGAAAGATAAGGCAATTGCTGAAACTGCAATGGAAAGATTACAAGAAGACAGGAAAAAGGGATGGAAAAATCATTGCATGATGGTAAGAGCGGAAAAAGAGGTACATGCGGAAAAGCTATTTAAAGACTACAAGAAGTGGTATCCAGATGAAAAAATTATTATTATCCATTCAAATATTAAAGGCAAAAAACAAATCATTGAACGCATAAAAAAAAGAGAATTTGATATAATCGTTTGTGTTGATATGTTAAAAGAGGGGTTTGATTTCCCTGAATTCAAAATTGCTGCTGTACATGGAGTTCACAAGTCTCTATCCGTTCTTTTACAGTTTATTGGAAGATTTACAAGGCCGAAAAAAGGACTAGGAGATGCCTCTTTTGTTGTAAACTATGCGGAGGAGAAAATGTCTATAGAACTCGAAAATCTATTTCAGGAAGGCTCTGGATGGGAAAAAGTCATAAGTGAGATAGCTGATGCAAAAAAGGCTGAGGCAGAATCTTTATTAACTTTTCTTCAAGGCTGTAAACCATATTCAGGATTTGATTCACCTGATATAGAACTTAATCCAAAATTAGTTTATCCAGCTTTAAGTTGTGTTGCCTATCAATGTAAAAAAGTAGATTGGAAATTATTTAAGAATGCGTTCAACCTTAATAAATATGCTCTTTCTCAACCATACATTAATTCTGAAGAGAATATATTCTACTTTACGACACAAAAACGTGATAAAGTTAAGTGGGCTAGGACTAATGCTTTGAAAGATCAGACATGGGATTTGATTGTTATGCATCACGATCCAAAAACAGAAATTTTATATATCGGATATTCTGAAAAAAGGTTAGACCTTAATTTATTAGTAGAAAAGATTACAAGAAAAAAGCCGATAATTCTTAATGGAGATTGTGTCTTTCGTTCTTTTGATTCAATTAAACGATTAAGCATAGTACACGCCGGAATATTCAAACCGGCCAATCAGCTACATCGATATTCAAGGTTGAGCGGAGCAGATGTTACAACAGAACTAAGTAGATGGCAGGAAGGCAAAAGAAGTAAAAAATCAGATTTTGTTGGAATAGGGTTTAGAGATGGCTTACCAGTTAGTGTTGGAGCCTCGGTTAAAGGAAAATTGTGGAGTCCTGCGCGAATTGGTAATTTAAAAGAATGGAAATCTTGGTGTTTAAATATAGGCCGATTGATTACGGATGAAACTATTGATTCCAATCAATTATTAGTTGATTCTGCTAAAAAGGTACAATTAGAGGAGTTTCCTGAAGATATAAATGTTTTAGCAACAGATTGGGCAGAGGAATTATATAGACGGATACATAAACTTACTATACAGAAACACAATTCAAATAGCTATTTGCTTTCTGAATGCTCGTTGACTACTATTAAGTATGAATCGAATAGGGCAGATTTTAAATTAAACCTGTTCAGTGATGAGATTTTGTTTTACATATTGCTTGGGGGAGAAAACGGATTTACCGTTCATGGATTGGATGATTCTAAATTTAATGTTGAAGGTCTAAAAAGAGAACCTCTGCCACTAAAGAAGTTTTTTGAAGAGAATCCCCCAACGATGTTCTTGTTAAACGGATGTACCATAGCAGGATGCATACATACTGATTACGGAAGTCCAGAATTTGGCAAAATTCCTGATGACCGAGTTGAGGCTCTTAAATGGGAAAACGTTAAATATACTGTTGAATCCCTATATAAGGAAGGTATAAAAAGAGAAAATTCCATTCAAGAGTACATGATGAAATCCCTAATAGAGAGAGGTGCTGATATTGTTTTCAATGATGATAATTCGGGGGAAAAAGCAGATATAATTGGAATCTTCTCAAGTGAAGATTTAATTAGATTTGAGCTTATACATTGTAAATATTCTAAGCAAAAGTCTGGGGCAAGGAAGTCTGACTTGTATGAAGTCTGTGGACAAGCAATTGTATCCCTTCGATATAAATGGAAACCAGAGGAATTATTGAAACATATGGAAAGAAGAAATGGGATGGGAGTTTTGAAGGGCCTGAGGTTTTTTCATGGCGATTTGAAAGAACTTGATAAAATAAAAAAGGAATTGAAATACAAAGAAGTAGCTTTTGAGTTTGCCATCGCTCAACCTGGTGTAGAAAAGTCAAATCTTACCGTTGACATGAACAATTTTCTTGGGTCAGTTTTCTCAACTATTATTGAAATGACAGAAACCAAACTAAGGTGCTATTTCAATGAATGAAATAACATCTTCCTTTTCTTAGAAACCTAGATTTGTTTTTGATAGAACTCATCAATTTTTTTCTAAGTTCTTCAAAATGGAATAGCAATAAAATTACATATTTGGATATATTATTTCATTTAATGTTATTTTTTGTTATCTTTGATTTAAAATCTTGTCGGCAAAGTGCACATCATTTCATTTAAAAAGCTAAAAAGCTATTTCTCGAAAGAGACGAATGCTAGAGTGGCCTTGCAAGATTGGTATAAACGAACAAAGAAAGCTGAATGGAGAAGTTTTGCCGATTTAAAAAACACCTTTAACTCTGCTGACAATGTTGGGAATAATAGATATGTATTCAACATTAAAGGAAACCACTATCGAATTGTTGCCATAGTGTTATTTCAAGTAGGACGAGTTTATATACGGTGGGTTGGCAACCACAAAGACTATAACAGATTAAAGAATATTGACAAATTATAGGTTATGAGTACCATATCACATAAACAGTATGTAGAAGCTAATCTTAGATTGGAGGAACTATTGAAGGAAGTTGATAATAACACGCCTAAAGATTCTCCATTGTCCAAAGAACTCATTGAGGTTAGCGATATTATTGAGCAATATGAGGAAATCCATTTTCCAATAGGTTTACCTACCTTACAGGAAATGATAGAATTGCGTATGTTCGAAATGGGCCTAAAGCGAAAAGATTTGGCCGCTCTTCTAAATACTAGTGCATCCAGAATCAGCGATTATTTGAACGGAAAAAGAGAAATCACATTAAAAGTAGCCAAAGCTTTGCATCAAAAACTGAACATAGACAGTGATATTATCCTTCAATAATTGGGGTTATGGAAAACAAAATACTACCAAAAGAAAACAAAGGTTTTCACCTATTTTCCACCTCGAACGCCCCTACCCCAATGTTTACGGGCATTGTAACATACTGCATCGGAAAATAACTCCTTTAATCAATTCCTTTGGAAGTAAAACTACAACGGGTAACAACAACAACACGAAAGCTCAACTTATACCCTGGTAAGCATTAGGTAAAATAGCCAACTAAAATTCTACTATTTTTTCCAGAAAAGGGAGTGAAAATTTGAGTTTTCTGGGCTTCGTTTAAACCCTTAAAACGGTAGTAATGCATTCAACAATACACACCAAATTGTGATGTTTAACAAAAAATTAGTATTGTGCGGATTATGCACCATATTAACACTATCCTTGAGCCATATCACCAAATTAAATTTAATATTTTGAATTATTTATATTAAATATTCTTAATTAGCTATATTATCATCAAATCGTGAACGCTTTTTTTGCATTTCTTTTATTAAATCATCGTTGTTTTTTAAGACCGTTTCATTGGAATTGTTTTTAAAAAGGGTCATTTTAGCGGTTGACTAATTCAAAAATCATTCTAATGAAGACAAAAACAAATGCAGTTTTGCTACTGCTTTTTATGTTGTTTGTGCAGGCTACGTTTGCACAAAGTAGGACAATCTCGGGGACGGTTACCTCCGCCTCCGATGGTCTGCCACTACCCGGTGCAAATGTTATTGTGAAGGGCACTTCAAATGGTGTGCAGACAGATTTCGATGGAAATTATTCCATCTCTGCCAGTAATGGACAAACCTTGGTTTTTTCATATCTGGGGCTTAAAACCAAAGAAATTGCAGTTGGGTCACAATCTGTGATCAATGTAACCCTTGAAGAGGATGCCCAGGCACTCGAAGAGGTTATTGTTACTGCTTATGGTACCAGTACCAAGGAGGCCTTTACCGGTTCCGCCAGTGTTGTTGGAGCAGAAGAGCTATCCATTAGGAACGTGACCTCTCCTATTGCCGCCATTGAAGGTCGTGCCACAGGGGTACAGTTTACCTCGGCAACTGGTCCCGGTTCTTCTCCCGGTATTGTAATCCGTGGTGTGGGTACGTTGAACGGTGACACCGATCCGTTGTTCATCGTTGACGGGGTGCAGTACGAAGGTGCACTGAACACCATCAACCAAGAGGATATCGAGTCCTTTACCATCCTTAAAGATGCCGCTTCCACTTCTCTGTACGGTTCCCGTGCAGCGAACGGAGTGGTGATCATCACCACTAAAAGTGGTAGAAAAGGCGGTATCCAAGTAAATGCTTCCATGCAGTACGGATTGGTGGACACGTCCATTCCTTTTTATCCAGAACTTTCCCCTGGCGATTATTACGAGACCATGTGGGAAGCTTTGAAGAATTCAAGTGCCGGAGGCGGTGATCCTGCTTTCGCATCTGCGAATATCTACAACAACTTGGGATACAACCCTTTCAATGTACCTAACGACCAGATTGTGGGTACGGATGGACAGTTGAACCCCAATGCAAGCGTTATCTACCAAAGTCTTGACTGGTACGATTTGTTGGCTAGAACTGGTGTGCGCCAGAACTATAACGTAAACGTTTCCGGTGGTGGTGAAGACCACAAAGTATTCTTCTCCGCATCCTATTTGGATGAGGACAGCTACGTAGTAACATCCAACTTTGATCGTTTGACCACGCGTTTGAACGCAGAGTTCGATGTGAACGATAAATTGACCATTGGTGGTAGTGCCAACATCACCATTACCGAGGCTGTAGCACCAAGTTCGGCTGGTACTGGAAGTATTGTGAACCCATTTGGTTTTGCCAAGAACATTGGTTCCGTTTATCCTGTTTACGTAAACGACCTCCAAGGTAATATCGTGAGGGATGTACAAGGAAACCCTGTCTTTGATAGCGGTGAAGGCTTCCCAGAATTTAATATTGGGTCAAGACCTATTAGCCAAGGGCGTCACGCGCTACAAGAGTTGTTGTTGAACGATGAGCGCAGCAGAAACAATACCTATGGTTTCCGTTTCTTTGCAGAGCAAGAGATTATTGACGGTCTTAGCGTACGATTGAACTACGGTAGGGACATCAATGAACTTCTTAATAAAGAGTATGAAAATGCCGTAATCGGTGATGCACAGCCTGACGGTAGATATGGCGAAGATCGAAGTAGAAGACAAGTGGAGAACTTTAACCAGATCATCACTTACAGGAAGAGCTTCGGTGATCACAACTTAGACATTACCGCAGGACACGAAAGTTTTGATAGAACTTTCACCTCAAATAGCGGTTTGAAAACCATTCAAGCGGCCAACGGTATTTTTGAGTTTGATAACTTCTCTAATATTGTGGATTTGGGAGGTTCTTCGACAAGAAAAAGTATCGAAGGGTATTTCTCAAGGCTGAACTATAACTACAAAAACAAATACTACATCAGTGGTTCCGTTCGTCGTGATGGTTCTTCCGTATTTGATGCTGATACAAGATGGGGTACCTTCTACTCTGTAGGTGGTTCTTGGAGAATTGACCAAGAAAACTTCTTGAAAGGTTCTGAAGTGGTCAACCAATTGAAATTGAGAGCTTCTTACGGTGAGGTAGGTAACGATGACCTATTGGATTTCTTCCTTTCGCAGCCAAGATTCTCCATTACTTCCAACGCAGCCAATCCTGCCATTATCTACACGGATATAGGTAACTCGGATTTGCAATGGGAGACCATCGAGAACTTTGATGTTGCCTTGGAGTTCACTTTGTTCAACAACTTCTTGGACGGTTCCGTGGAATACTATAAGAGAAACTCCTCCGACCTTTTGTACAACTTGCCTATTGCACCAAGTAATGGTCTGAACGAGGTTCCCGTGAACGTTGGGGACATGTACAACTCAGGTTGGGAGATGGCTTTGACCGCCAATCTGTTTAGCAGACCGGACTTCAGATGGAACGTGACCTTGCAGGCCTCGACCTTCAAGAACGAGATCACCAGCTTGCCTTCTCCATTTGTGAACGGTTCCAAGCGTTGGGATGTTGGACGTTCAAGGTTTGATTTCTTTATTTTGAGAACTGCCGGTGTAGATCCAGAAACTGGAGACCAGTTGTTCCTCCAGTATGAGTTGGATGACAACGGTAACAGTGTTCCCGTGTTGGATGCCAATGGCGAGATCGCCACAACAAACGATTGGCAAGAAACCGAGCGTGCCTATACAGGTGAGAGCTCTATTCCTGATGTATTGGGATCTATTGCCAACAGTATCAGCTACAAAGGATTTTCCTTTGATTTCTTGATCAACTACGGTATCGGTGGTAGCGTATTGGACAATGCGTACTCAGCTATGATGCACAGTGGAAACTATGGTAGCTCTTTGCACCCTGACATTTTAAGGGCGTGGAGACAACCCGGTGACATTACCGATGTTCCACGTATGGAAAACGGTAACCCTAACTTGGTAAGGACACAGTCCGATCGTTTCTTGACAGATGCCTCATTCTGGGCATTGCGTAACGTGAACTTGGGCTATACCTTCGACAGCAAGATCGCCAACCAACTTGGCCTTGACCAATTGAGGATTTCCCTTACCGGTGAAAACCTTTACACCAAGAGTGAACGAAAAGGACTCAACCCACAGTTCAACTTGGCGGGTACTGGTGCAGGTAACGACTTTAACCCTGCCCGTATCATCTCAATGGGGCTGAACGTAACTTTTTAAAAAAATCAAATGATGTTAAGAAAAATAAATCTAATGTTACTGGCTTTCCTAGGGATCGCCATAACTTCATGCGACGACGACTTTTTGGAAACAACGCCTACGGACGCCATTTCAGCTTCCGATGCGTTGGCCAACGAGGACAACATGCAGCTGATATTGAACGGGCTGCACCGTGGACTATATTCACAGTCACAGACCATATTCCCTGGTGGAAACACAGCTAGGGCAAACAACCACTACTGGGTACCGCTTGGCGATAACCTTTCCGGAGGTTTGATCCACTCCGCCAATGCCAACAACTTGGGTTGGAGAACGGAGATGCAGTGGAACTCACATACGGATCAGACGTCATTGACCTGCGAATTGTTGTGGTACCACAGGTACAACATCATCTTGGGGGCCAACCTATTGATCAACAGAGGAACCGACGGAACCTTGGTGGAGTCACCACAGTTGAACGAGATTTTGGGACAGGCCTACACCTATAGGGCCTACGCCTATCTTTCTTTGGTGCAGCATTATGCCAAGGGTTACTTGATCGGTAATCCTGCAAGCGACCCAGGTGTACCATTATTGTTCTCTTCGGAGTCTCCCTTCACCAGTGAGCCAAGATCTACCGTTCAGGAGATCTATGACCAAATCGAGGCTGACCTAGCTGCTGCCATCGATCGTTTCGAAGAAGGTACGGGAAGACCGAGCGGTGGACCTGAGACCAAGTCCCAATTGAACATCAACGTGGCCTACGGTCTTTTGGCCCGTACAGCACTATCCAAAGGTGACTGGCAAACTGCTGCCGATGCCGCCGTTATGGCACGTCAGGGCTTTCCTTTGATGGGCGAGGACGATTGGAAGTCCGGTTTTAACTCCAACAACCTTTCTGAGGTCATTTGGGGAAGCAATGTGATTGCTGCGGAGACCACCTTCTTCCGTTCTTATTTCTATTTGGCAAGTAACACCTTTAATGGTAGCCAAATCAGGAACAATCCAAAGATTGCCGATAGAAGATTGGTGGATGCCATTCCAGCTACGGATTACAGAAGGGATGTATTCCTTCCAGATGCGCCGAACACCAACAGTTCTGCCGCCAACAACCAAGGAGGTCTTGACCCAGAAACAGGTCTACCAAGAGACCCAAATTATGCAAATGATTTGGAAGGGTTTAATGAGAGAAGAGCAGAAATCAATGCTACTTACGGTATCACCAACTCATTCAACCAGCACCCGTATATGCACTTTAAGTTGAAAAATGCCAATCCTGGATCTATCGATCCCGATGACGTAATCTACATGCGTACTTCTGAGATGTACTTGATCGAGGCGGAGGCCAAGGCGATGTTGAACGACATTCCAGGTGCACAGGAAGCTTTGAGACCTTTGGGCGAAGAGCGTGACAGCGCTTACGACGTCACCATCTACAACACCCAAGAGTCCATGATGGATCACATCAAGTTCCAGAGAAGATTGGAATTGTGGGGCGAAGGTTTCGGCTACACGGACAAAATCCGATGGGATGAAGGAATCGACCACGCTGCAGACGGAGGTTCCGGAGCATCGGCCGTACTTTACCAAGAGGCGTACCAAGTAGAGCGTCCATCGGTGAACGATGATTGGATCTTCAAGATCCCACAAGCGGAGTTGGATGCCAACCCGAACTTGTCACCATCAGACCAGAACTAATTTAGTTCCGGTAGTTAATACGAAAGAGGCCCCTTACTTCAGTGAGGGGCCTTTTTTCTTTCTGTTCATTTTATCTATCGGTAACTCAACCTGTTTAAAGGAATTAATGATAGACCGCTTTGTCAATGGGAATGGGTGAAAAACAAATATAGCTGATAGGCAAACAAGCCAATACCGGCAATCATCAAATACACATTGGACGCCTTGTAAAAAGCTGCATAACTTGTTTTTCCCTTCCAGCTGTTGATGAGTAAAATAATAGGTATGAGTGCTGCAATCTGTCCCAATTCAACACCAACGTTAAAACTGATGATCTTTAAAAGTATTTGGTCTTGGCCCATATCAAAAGATTGCAATCTTGTGGACAATCCCAACCCATGGATAAGTCCAAACAAAAAAACCATTCCCAATAAATTGGGAGATTTAATGCCCAGCTTACCAAATCCATCCAAGTTTTCAAAACCTTTGTACAGCACACTCAATGCGATTACGGCATCAATTGCATATTCATTGACCTGAATACCAAGGTAGGTTCCTCCCAACAAGGTAATACTATGCCCAATGGTAAATACGGTTATGAACTTTACGATATCCCGAAATCCCTTCAAAAAAAAGATGACACCTGCCAAAAATAACAGATGGTCATATCCAGTAAGCATGTGTTTAGCTCCTACCCAAACATAGGAAAGCAATCCACCATCGTTCAAAATTTGCTGATCACCGGAACTTACATCGTGGGCCAACAATATGGATGGAAACAACAAAAGACCCAGAAGCAGTAGCGGTTTAACCTTAAAAAATCCGAACATTTACTTCTTCACATTTTTGAAATACAGGAAAAGACCAGCTATCACCACCAAACTGACCAACCAGAAGACGTAGGATGGAAAACCTTGCTCCTCTTCGTGGGCATGTCCATGCTCGCTTGCGGAATGGGCATCATGTTCGGCACTATGTCCCGAACCCACTGCAAAAGTGAGCGTGGCCCAGTTGGACTCGTGGGTCAGCCCCTCCTCTTCGGATTGGACCATGTAGATGGTTCTTAAATGCCAGATTCCTTCGGAGGCAATTGTAAACTCCAAAATACCGGTATCATCGGTTCGAAGCTGAAGTCCCGAGTTATGATCATGGTCTGCTGTCTCTCCACTTTCATGGTTATGGGGCTCACCACCATCATGGCTGTGCTCAATAGCAGTGGATTCCCCAGTTGTTTGTGAACCGATAATGACCAATTGATTAGCCAAAGGTTTCCCGCCATAGAGTAATTTGACTTTTAAAGAGTGACCCGCGTGCAAATCGTAGGGATTTTCCAGCGGTATAAACTCAATGGGATACCCGAGTTCGGTGTTCCAATCTTCGGATAGGCTATCCCCTACCTGAAAAATGGTCTTGACATGCTTGGAATATTTTTCAACAGCATCCTCTTCAAGTGCCCCATTATTTTTTCGCCATTCCAACATATCCACAACGCCATCATGTTCCAAATAATCATTGAACGATTTCGCATCCAATGCAATGTTCCGTGGGGCGGTCGAAACCCCAGCCACCCAAGTTCCGGGACTCCCTGTGGTAAAATTCAAAAAAGTGATGCTATCTCTTTCGGTCCATTGGGTCGAGTCGACTTGGATGCGTTGGCCATTGCCCACCAAACTTACATCCAACATGCGGTTCCTATCGATTACATTTTCACTTTTTTCAAAAGTGCCATTAAATAATTGGATTGTGGCTTGCGTATTTGGCTCCAGAAAATAATTGTCCAATTTCAAGAACATGTCATGGCTACAAAATAGCAGAATAGCTCCTATACCCCAAAAGACCTTTTTCATTCTAATTTTGATTTTAATGTATTCGAGGTTGAATATAATCCCTTACCTCCTATTTCAATAAAAGTTTATGATAAAAAAAAGCAAAATCATGCTTTGGGGGCTAAAACAATTCTGAATATTGAAGCAAAACCGAATCTCTAATTCCCGGTCATTTTTGTAAACCGGTAAAGATCATCCGTAGCCTGTAACAATTTTCCCTTTAGGGAAGGTTCCAATTCCTGATGCTCCCCAAGATATGATTCCACCATCTGATAGGCTTCTGGAGACTGATATTGACCAACTGTTGCCGACAACCAACGCTTCGGAAAGAAAATATCACCTGTTTTTTGTATTTCTTCTAATAAATCGAGTGCCAATGGAAGTTGTGCAATCGCCGTTTTTTGCCGCAGTGGATGGTGCAAATAGCCACAGGCCGTCACCACCCAGGATTCTTTCTCACGGTTCTTGGGATTCTCAAAGGATTCAAAAAAATATGCCCTTACCTCTTGGTCCGAATTTACCGCAGGCATTAAAAATTCAAAACGCTCTATTTTATCGGGATTGTCCAATTCGCCCTTGGCCCTTTCCAAAATGGTCGTTGCCAGTTCGTGGTCATACACGGAAAGTAATAGTGCCATTTCGGTAAAATCGTCCTTGTTAAGCCTCAGTCCAGGAATTTTTTGATCTTTGTTCCAAACAGCGTATAGACGCTCCATTCCATTTTTGGAATAGGCCAAATCCTTCCAAAGTTCAAACAGGTTTTTTTTGATGTTGGGTTGGTATCTATCTTTAAACAGCTCGTTCCAAAGGAGCGCTTCCACCTCCGACTGTGCCGCAACCCGTTGCTCTTGGGTAAAGAAGTTCCAGAACAAGTGGCTTGCCTGCCCACTGATGATACCATGTACAAATTCGTTTGGCTCGTTCAGGACACCGTTCATAAATACATCAAAAGCCAAAATGGGATCCAGTTTTGCCGATAGGGCGTTTTCAAACGTATTCAAATAGGCATAGGCACGGGCCACCTCATCAGATAGCTTGGCAATGGCGCCCAAATGGTCTGTATCGATAGGAAAAAGTCCGTACCCAAAGGCATCGGAATTATAAATAATCGTCTTGGGTTTAGGGAGTCCTTTGGCCAAATTCACCTCCACGCTACGATCTGAAATAACTACAGGAATGGTTCTGGTGCTATCGGGATAGACCAAGGTAATCTCAAAGGACTGTGGCCATAGCTTATCGCTCCCATCTTCTGCCTGTTGTGAAATGGTAAACTTCGAAATTTTTCCATTTTGATAACTGATCTCATCGGTTAAGATGGACCTTCCGGATTGATTTACCCATACCTCGCTCCAAGCTTTAAGGTCGGTCGGATTTTTTTCATCTAAAATATCGACCAAATCGTTCCAAGTGGCATTCCCGTAAGCATAGGTTTTGATGTACTCCCGAATACCATCACGAAACGCTTTCTCCCCTATGGTCGCCTCCAGTTGGCGCATCATAATGGGTGCTTTGTTATAAATAATGCCACCGTATAAACTTCCGGCATTTTTGAGGTTGTCCAAATCCTGTCTGATGGGATTGGTACCTCGGGTTCTGTCCTCTCCATACGCTCCACGGTAATGGGACATCATAAATTGCAGCTTATGGTTAATGTTGGGAAAGGCGGGATTAACGATTTTGTCGGCCATAAAATTGGCAAAAACCTCTTTCATCCAAACATCGTTGAACCAATCCATCGTAACCATGTCCCCGAACCACATGTGAGAGGTTTCATGTGCAATGAGCTTGGCACTTCCCATGAGCCTTCGTTCCGTAGCGCTTTCGTCCAAAAAAATGGAACCTTGACGGTATTGGATGGCCCCGACATGCTCCATTCCCCCATATTGAAACCCCGGAATGGCTGCGAAGTCCAATTTCTTGAACGGAAAGTCGAATTGGGTGTAATCCTTTAAAAAATCGATGGACCGTTGGTGGAGGTCAAATATTCTAGGGAGACTATAGGCTATTTTGGCGGAATCCGTTTCACGATAAAGCAGGGTCATATCAAACTGTCCCGGGTTTTCGGTGACCGATTCAAACTTTCCGGCCACCATGGAAAACAGATAGGTGCTCATTGGGTCACTGGTCTCAAAGGCATAATGCACTTTATCACCTTGTAAAGTACGTTTCTGCAATGGGGCTCCACAGAGTACCGCCCAATCTGATGGCGCTGTAATATCCAGAACATATTTCGCCTTGATGTTGGGTTGGTCAAAACATGGGAACAAGGTGCTAGCCCTATCCGGAACCAACAAGGTATAGAGATAGTCCTCATTTCGGTTCAATGAAAGTTCTCCGGCATGGAAGGAGATTTTGATGGTATTGGGACCTTTTTTCACTCCCTTCGCAATGATAATGTGTTCCTTTTGATGGTCAATTTCTTGGGATTCCCCATTCACTTGAATGCTTTTCAACAGAGAGGCATCTGCATTAAAATCAAGATACAAGGGCTGTGACAAGTCATTGATTTCGAGCTCCAATTCCAGGATCGAGGGTATCGGCTCTTCCTTTTCCGAAGGAATATCAAAAGACAGATGGTAAACCACGTTGGACACTTGGCCTTTTCTGTATTCGGCCATCTGCAGCGGAATACCTTCGGCTAAAACATCCATTTTGGGATGGGATTCGCATGCAATGATAAAGATACACCCGATTAACTTAAAAAGATGTTTCGGCCTCATAAAAGGTTGGTTGGATTATGCACCGAAAAGGTACCGATTTTAAGCGTTGTAAGCAATTGAATTTATGTAGATGAGGCAATGTCTAAAAAAACTATTCCCTTACCACATAATTTACCATGTCCACCCCTGTATTTCCTGTTTGAGGATTGTAGGCATAGACCGTGATTTGGTAATATCCAGCTTCGGAAACGGTCATAGCACCCTTAAAAGTGTTTTGGGTTGGGTTGGTGAGCTGGACTTCCCCTATGGTTTCGCCATCCTTTTTCACTATGGCCTTCACCTCCATAAGGTTGGAGTCCCAAATACCCTCAGCTTCAATGGGGCAACCGCACATCATTACAATATGGGCCTCAATGGGCAAACCTGATTGGGGTATCGATTCCAACGCTATGTATTGGTGGGTATTGGGCTTTAGGATATCTACCACAAATCCGGGGATTTCAAGAATGATTCCGTCACCTAAAATGTCTTTACCCGGAATCAGCCAAAGTTCCGTGCTTGCCTGTATCCGTGCATTTTTCTTATGTACGGGAGAAAGGACTTCTACGCGAACCAAGGTAGGCTCTTCAATATCAACCACCGCCAAGAAACCCGCTGTGTTTTCATCGCTCAATTGCGTGTAGCGTTCGTGGGCACTTTTCATAATCAAATTAGTATTGCCTGTTGACCCCGTGGTATTGCCCTCGGCCAGTATTTCACCATTCAATGTATTCCGGACGATGACATGTGCTCCCCCAATGGAACTTCCCACAAACTTGGCGTCTTTGGCCTTGGCGCGCACCATCAGCTTGGTTTCTGTTGCGAATGCGTTTATGGATAACAAGAGTAAGGCTAGTAAGAGGATTGATTTTTTCATTTTGCATCATTTTCAATCCTAAAAATAAGGCTTTTTAGCCCAAAATGGGGACTTGGTAAAAATTCCAGCTAATGAGAACTGCCTTTGTCGTGTAGCCGCTGAAGTTCTATACTGGCGGCTTGGATTAGTAGTTTGAGGTGCGTAGCGTCTTTTTTGGGGCAGGATTGCCCAAGATGGAACTTTGCGCTTTCGATCAATCTTTGACAATACGAAATCTGTTCTTGCAAGGGACACTTACAAATGGTTTGGGCGTATAATTGGTCCAATTGCCGTAACGAGGGTGTTTGCGTATGTTTTTTAAAAAACTTAATCATCGGGGAGTTGATTTGCGAACAAAGACCTCAAAAATCGAGCCAGAACAGTTGTCTACTCCCCTTCCACCCGAAGCATGAATCCTCTGCGGCTTACGTTCACAATGCTCAATTTAGGATCTTGCGAAAGATGTTTACGCAAATGTGAGATAAATACGTTGAGGCTTTTTTTATTGAAGTAATCATTTTTGTCCCACACGGTGGTCAAGATTTCCTTGTGGGTACAAAGCTGGTTTTTATTTTTGGCCAAAAGCGCCAATAAATCAAATTCTTTACCTGTCAATTTAATAGGTTGCCCCTTAAAACTGAGTTCAAAATTCTCCATGTTGAGGATATAATCGCCTATTTCGTATTGGGAAACCTGTACCTCTTCATTTTCAGGGTTCACCAATCTGGCCAAAAGGGCATTGATACGCACGACCAATTCCTCCTCGTCGATGGGTTTTTTCAAATAGTCCACCGCTCCCAAAGAAAAGCCCTTAAGGACATCTATTTTCATGGAACGAGCGGTCAAGAAAATAAAAGGTAGGTTGGGATTGATTCCCTTTATTTTTTGGGAGAGCTCAAAACCATCCATATCGGGGAGCATCACATCCAATATGGCCAAATCAAATAGGTTGGTCTTTGTTTTTTGTATGGCTTCTGATGCGTCTTTGGCCCAAGTAACCGCAAAACCCTTCATCCCTAGATACTCGGAAAGCAAGTAGCCCAAGGAATTATCATCCTCCACCAAAATCAATTTATATTTTTTCTCCATGTTTTGTCAGTTTAAGGGATAGGGTAAATGTGGTGCCCTGTCCAGGTTCACTCTGTACCTGAATGGTACCACGGTGCATTTTAATAATTTTTTGAACGTAGTACAGCCCCAAGCCATAGCCTTTCACTTTGTGTACATCTCCATTTTTGATTCTAAAGTATTTCCTGAAAATCTTTTTGATATCCTCTTTGGCAATACCTTGACCATTATCTGCTATACTGATAAAAAGATGTCCTTTTTGCTTGTAGGCCTTAAGTTTTACTTGGGGGTCATCGGAATATTTCTTGGCATTTTCCAATAAATTGGCCACTACATTTTCCAAATGGAATTTTTCCGCCTTAATGATGTAGGGGCCATTTTCCAATTCAAATTCAAAATCGATGCCTTCATGTTCAGCCAATAATGCAAAACCATTACAGATACGTTCCAGTTCGGGCTTAAAATCGATTTCCTGAAACTGCAGCAGTTTTTTGCCCGATTCCATACTGGCCAGTTCCAGCACCTTGTCAATATGCTTTTTGAGCCTATCGGATTCTGTTCGAATCAATTCGACCACCGCCTTTTTGTTTTCGGGCATGTCCTGTTCCAAAATCTTGGTCGCCAATCCAATGGAAAAAACTGGGGTTTTAAGTTCATGGGTCAGGTTATTGATAAAATCGTTGGTGGTGGTATTGATACTGCGCTGCAGATAAAATGATTTGAGGACCCAAATGACCACCACAATAATCATCAAAAGGAATAATAGCCCGGGAATTATAAGCCCTCGTATCTGCCCTAAAAAGTAGTTGTTCAGGTCTTCAAAACCAATTTCGAGGATAATTTCCTTTTTCAACAGTTCTGGCAAATACCCCCGTACTTTTATCGGATAGGTGAGGTTTTTCTCTGCCCTGAGATGGGGTTTAATCGAGCTTACATAGGTAATGGAATCCCTAGAGTACAAAGTGTAGGTGAAAGGAGCATCGATTCCCGAGACATTCAATTGATAGGATATATAATCGTTCAGATAATATTGGGAGGCTTTTTGGAGGCTATCGAGCCCGATCTTGACCTCCGAGGTATCCTTTCGTATGGCATTGCCCAAGGTGTAGGTCAGCGAGTTGACTTCGGATAGTTCACTGTTGATGTTTTCCCTGGCCTTATCTATTTTATCCGAAAACTGGGCTTTTGCCAAACCAAGGCCCACACGCAAATATTGGTATTGTACCACCAATAGCCCAATAACGGCAATCACAAAAACTAGTACATAGAGGTTCCTCTTGGTCAGCATACCGCTAAATAAACAAAAATATACCAGCTAATTACCCAATGGTTAACCCTATTAATCTTTCATTAACCTTTTTGATCTTTTATTAGTCGCAGTGTGAACAACGAAACCTTATCTTAGTCCTGAGTTTAGTTAAAACATATAGAAGTAGTGAATCCATCAAACCGACCTCCAAAGGTTGGTTTTTTGGTTTAGGCTATCTTAGTGTCCCAATTTGGTATGGATAGGGTTGTTCAAGTCTGCATATCCCTTATCTTTGAAGTCCAAATTTTATACATGTTCCATATTTTTCAGAAAAAGGAATTCCTTGTGGATCACTTACATGGGTTGGTAGATATCCACAACCACATTTTGCCCGGAATTGACGATGGTGCAAAAACGGTGGAGGATTCCATATCCTTAATCAAAGGCTTCTCTGAAATCGGGATTGCTTCGTTTGTGTGCACTCCCCACATTATGCACAATGTTTACGACAACACCCCTAAGACTATAAAAGCGTCTTATGACACGCTAAGTAAAGAATTAAGTTCGCGTTCCATATTGGATATTAATTTATCATATGCCGCTGAGCATATGATTGACGATAATTTTGAGCATATCTTGGAGGAAGAAGAGGTTATGCCCTTAGGAAAGGACCATTTGCTCGTAGAAATGTCTTACTTACAACCTTCCTTTAATTTTGATATTGCCGTTGAAAAAGTAAAAAAGAAAGGGATATTTCCCATCTTGGCTCATCCAGAGCGGTACATGTACTTTCATGGTAAGTACGGAAAATATCCTTCCTTAAAGGCTGATGGTGTTTTGTTCCAACTCAATTTACTTTCATTAAGCTCGGAAGCGTACGGTGGTGGAGTACAAAAAACGGCCAAAAAGTTACTGGATGATGGCCTTATCGATTTTGTTGGAAGTGATATTCACAATATAAGGCAGCTTACCTTGTTAAAAGAGGTAAAAGTGTCCAAGAAGGCAATTCAACAGTTACTTCCAATAATCGATGGTACCATTCGGACCTTTTATTGAATTCAAATTCCGAATTGGTAAATAGCAATGTACCATCAATACCTTTAATTAACTTTAAAGAAAAATAGCGCCCTTTTGCAAAGGCGCTATTATAATTTTTATTATTTGACTATTACACTATTCGATACAGAACTATTTTCTGACAATTAACTGTTTGAAGTATATCCTGCCATCTATAGTCATCATTTTCAGATGATATACTCCCGATTGTAAACTATGGATAGGAAAGCTATATCTACTCCTTCCTTCCATAAAATTTGATGGTAAGAATCTACGTACCAACTGTCCTGATGAATTGAAAAACATCAAATCTCGCAGCTCAGCATCCTCATTAATGGCCGTCAATATGATATTTGTTGTACCTGGATTCGGGAATAGAATAATGTCAAAAGGAACAGTGTTTCCATTACTATTGGATTGAGTTTCCACTTCCCGTTGCGAATCAACCGTATCCAAGGAAGCCCCTTTGGCACCCAAACCTGCAACAACAGAAAAGCTAATCGTCAATGGCTGCCCCAAGACCCCGCTACTTGCCGTACCACCGTTATAGGCCGTGGCCGTCAGCGTATAGTCCCCCAAGGGAAGGTTTTCCTCATTATAGTTGCCCGATATATCTCCGAAAAGCGCATACGGTGCTACGCCTTCACGGCGGGAAACAGTAAGCGGGCCCGCCAATTGAAGTAATACACTGCCCGGTCCTCCCAAAGTGTTCGCACGGACATTGAGCGACTGCCCGCCCATGGGGCCGAGGTCCAGCTGCTGGCCATTGGAAAGGATCAAGAGGTCCGTGTCCGTGGACGCATCGACCAAGGTGAAGCTTACCACGCCCTCACTGATGGGCCCCGTCACGTTTATGGTGACCGTATCCGTATCGGTCTGCCCATCGGCATCGGTAACCGTCAGAACCGCACTGTAGATGCCCACATCGGCATAGTTGTGCATAGGGTCGGCCTCGTTGGAGATGGCACTGCCGTCACCGAAGTTCCATTGGTAACTGCTTATCCCCACATCGTCCAACGAATTGCTGCCCGTGAACTGTACCTCCAATGGGGCATCGCCTTCCAATTGGTCCGCTTGGGCCAATGCCGAAGGGGGGGCGCTTAACGGAATGGTGACCGTGATGGTGACCGTATCGGTATCCTGTTGCCCGTCACCATCGGTAACGGTGAGCACTGCACTGTAACTACCTGCGTTGGTATAGGTGTGGGCAGGGTCCGCTTCACTCGAGACCGCACTGCCGTCACCAAAATCCCACTGATAACTGCTTATCCCTACATCGTCCAATGAATTGCTGCCCGTGAAGTTCACTGTCAAGGGTGCTTCGCCCGATTCCACATCGGCCGTTGCAACTGCGGTGGGAGCTCCACCCGCGCCGGTCACCACCGAGAAATTGATCGTCAAGGACTGCCCCATGACCCCGCTGCTCGAAGTACCCCCGTTATAGGCTGTGGCCGTTAAGGTATAATTACCCAAGGGAAGATCTTGTTCACTATAGTTGCCCGATGAGTCCCCGAACAGTGCGTAAGGTGCTACGCCTTCACGACGGGAAACGGTCACTGGGCCCGTCAATTCCAAAAGTACACTGCCCGGTCCTCCCAAAGTGTTGGCACGAACGTTGAGCGACTGCCCGCCCGTGGGACCAAGATCCAGCTGCTGGCCATCGGAAAGGGTCAAGAGGTCCATGTCCGTGGATGCATCCACAAGGGTAAAGCTTACCACGCCCTCACTGATGGGCCCCGTCACGTTTATGGTGACCGTATCCGTATCGGTCTGGCCATCGGCATCGGTAACCGTCAGAACCGCATTGTACGTGCCAACATTGGCATAGGTATGGACAGGGTCGGCATCGGTCGAGACCGAACTGCCGTCACCAAAATCCCATTGGTAACTGCTTATCCCAACATCGTCCAATGAATTGCTGCCCGTGAATTGTACCTCCAATGGGGCATCGCCTTCCAATTGGTCCGCTTGGGCCAATGCCGAAGGAGGATCGCTTAACGGAATGGTGACCGTGATGGTGACCGTGTCGGTATCCTGTTGCCCGTCACCATCGGTAACGGTGAGGACGGCACTGTAATTACCAGCGTTGGTATAGGTGTGGGCAGGGTCCACCTCGGTCGAGACCGCACTACCGTCACCAAAGTCCCATTGATAACTGCTTATCCCGGTATCGTCAATGGAATTGCTGCCCGTGAAATTCACTGTCAAGGGAGCTTCCCCCGATTCCACATCGGCCGTTGCAACTGCGGTGGGAGCTCCACCCGCGCCGGTCACCACCGAGAAATTGATCGTCAAGGACTGCCCCATGACCCCGCTGCTCGAAGTACCCCCGTTATAGGCCGTGGCCGTCAGCGTATAGTCTCCCAAGGGAAGGTTTTCCTCATTATAGTTGCCCGATGAGTCCCCGAACAATGCGTAAGGTGTCACTCCTTCACGACGGGAAACGGTCACTGGGCCCGTCAATTCCAAAAGTACACTGCCCGGTCCTCCCAAAGTGTTGGCACGAACGTTGAGCGACTGACCGCCCGTAGGGCCAAGGTCCAGCTGCTGGCCATCGGAAAGGGTCAAGAGGTCCATGTCCGTGGATGCATCCACAAGGGTAAAGCTTACCACGCCCTCACTGATGGGCCCCGTCACGTTTATGGTGACCGTATCCGTATCGGTCTGCCCATCGGCATCGGTAACCGTCAGAACCGCATTGTACGTGCCAACATTGGCATAGGTATGGACAGGGTCGGCCTCGTTCGAGACCGAACTGCCGTCACCAAAATCCCACTGATAACTGCTTACCCCAACATCATCCAACGAATTGCTGCCCGTGAATTGTACCTCCAATGGAGCATCGCCAGATGTTATATCGGCAGAAGCATTTGCGGTAGGAACCCCGCTACTTCCAACTTGACCAACGTACCATATGAAGTCAACAGTTTCGGTACCTCCAGGATTTCCGTTATCGGTTACGGTAACGGATACGTTATATGGACTATTGTCCGCTGCCCCTGAACCTCCCATACTACCTCCCTGTTGTGATTCGGGAAGGTCTGTGAGATTGTCGGGGTTGTAATTAAAGCCATATTGGTCAACCTTGTACAAAGCAAAACGATCTATAGCATGCCCAGAGGAGCGTTCGGAGATTTCCATGGTGTAGGTGCCAGAATTTACAAACCATATATAAATTCCATGGGGATCATTGTCGCTGGTCCTTGCTTGCCAATCGTAAACTTCCGAAGAACCACCACTACGGTATATTTTGAAGTAACCGTTACTGCTTGACCCTTCTGGAGTCGTCGCTGTTGTAATCCTTGATGTTCCCCTTGGAAAGACGATATCCGTCTGGGAACCTTGGAGGTTAGCAATTATGGCAGCCTCGTTGCCAGGGTTGCCCGCCGATTCGTCAAAACCAAAAAACCAGACATCGTCGTTGTTCGGAAATCTCAACCAGTTGTCGTTTTCGTCCGTTGAGCTACCTCCCGAATAAAAACTTCTCCAATTGAATCGATACACCCCTGCTTGTTCAATGTTGATTTCATAAGGTATGGTAGACCCGTTCTGACCACTAAAACTGTTATTATTGGCGATAATACCTATTTCCCCGTCCAAGGTGGTCAAATCCCATCCAGCGGTGCTGCCAGATTCGGCCTCCACGATTACCAATCCGTTTTCTTCGTTGAATGCTGTTCCTCCATCACTTACCATACCACCGTCAATAGTACCCGAAATAACTCCTGTATTTTCGTTAATGGTCAAGTTGGGTGGTAATCCAGTGGCACTATAACTCAGGGTGTTGGTACTGGTCGCTTGAATTTGTAAGGAAACTATATCTCCCTCATTATTATTTTGATCACCCGGGTTAGTCACGGAAAACACCGAACCCGGATTATTACTAAGCGCAATACTTGCCGTATTCGAATTGCCATACTCAATAATCAAATTTGCTGTTTTTACCTGACTATTTTCATTTAATGAAACGGTAATTGTGTGGGTTTGATTTGGACCAAGAAAAACATTGGTTAAGTCCCCGGAATCAATATTGAAGTCCGAAGCGTTGGCCCCAGTGATTTCCATAGATCGAACAAATACCCCTACGTTTCCATCTATTACCGATAGGTCAATTGGTACGATTTGGTCACTCTCGAAAACTACACTTTCCGGAACCTGTATCACACTAGACTGACTTGGAGTTCCTACAGGGGAATCCACTCCCAAAAACTCCATGTTTTTTTGGTTCCCACCACCCCTACTTGGTGATCCTGCCAAGATATGTACCCCAGGACCAGATACTATAGCTTGGGTTCCATGTCTTTCATGGTTTAAGTCAGGCAGTCGGGTCCATGAAGATAAAACTGGGTCATATTCTTCGGTAATCTTCAAGGCATCGTCGGTCAATACACCATAAACCACCTCATCTTCAACCTCGCCTCCTATAACAACCAATTTGTCATTAAAATTGACCGTGGCGGCTCCGCCCCGGGGGGTTGGAATATTTTGTTCACTAGGTAAGGTGCTCCAAGTTTCATTTATAAAATCGTATACATCCACCTCGGCTATGGTTGGCGCCCAAACCCCGCCAGCGCCTCCGGATAGTCTCCCTCCTGCAGCATATAACTTATCACCAATGACCACAGCTGAAAAATGATCCCTTGCCCTAGGTGCATCGGTCAATGTTGTCCATGTTCCATTGGATGGGTCGTATACATCGAACCAGGGCACATATCCCCCATCGTGTCCATCCGTATTTCCTCCAACGATATAAAATTTATCTTGGTAGACTGCTAATCCGGCGGAACCTCTACGTCGGTTTTCAGGTATTTCGGGCCCTTGAATCCATTCTTGGCTGGCGGGGTCGAACATCCATATAAATTCAGCAGGAACCTCGTTGGGAAATACATTTGTCTGAAAAGACCCAATTACCCAAATAAGACCTTTATATTCGGTAGCTTGGAAATGGTTGAATTCCATTGGAGCTGAGTTGGCCAGCGATGTCCAAGTATTTGTTGTATAATCATAAATATCAATGGTCTGAGAATTTTCACGACCTCCCATGAGATAAAATTTGTCTCCTGCCTGTACGAAGGAGTTTTCATGTCGCGCTGTATAGTTCAAATCCTCATTTTTATCCGTCCAAAGGTATTCTCCTTCAATACTCCATTGAAAACTAATGACCATTGCATCCTGGGAGCTACTATCATTGTCATCGATGGTTATCGTTACGGTATAGGGACTGCCTTGCGCCGCGATTGCCTCCACTGTGCCTCCAATTTGTCCGTTGGTAGGTTCAATAAAAAGTCCAGGCGGCAATCCCTCAGCTGAATAGGTAAGGTTACCATCGCCTCCATTGGCATCTACAATCAAACTTCCGTTGAGCTGCTCCCCAAGACCGCTCATTTGGTCTGGTATATCAAATACGTAGATAGGAGTGTCGCTATCCGCTACATCCAAAATTTCAATTCCGTTAACTAGGGGGTTCTCTATGGCTCCATGCAAAAATTCGATATCAATGGCTCCATCGTTTATTTTTACGATACGACTTACTACGGCCCCCGTCGCATGGCCATATGCAGCAGACAGATCAATATCTTTTAAGAGTGGTAAGTCAATTCCTTCTATGAGCACATCAAAAATACGATCTCCTGGCTGGGATGTTCCTGAATAGCCGTTGCCCATATAGAGTCTTATTTCATAATTGCCATTGCTGGGAACTGGAAAGGAATAGGTCATATTAGGAACTCCACCGGTTGTGTCAAACCGTTCTGTATTGAATATGCCCAAAGGGGCAACATTGGCATCGACAGTAGGATGCAGATTGGTAATGCCGCCCACATAGGAGCTGTTTGATCCTGGTTCTGACAAATAGGGAGAGTTATTCGAGGTCTGGTCCGCACCCCATGCGATACCGCCGTCAATAGAGGCTATGGTAGGTCCACCTGAATTCACCCTATACAACACAATACCTTCTTCTATAACGGTAACGTTAAATGATGTTTCCACAAACAGCGACCCATTATCTGTGGCCCTGACGGTAATCGTGCTTTGTGCCGCAGTGGATGGGAATGAAACAGTTAGTGTATTCCCTACTATGCTCGCTCCAATCTCAGGGTTTGTGTTGTTCATTAAAGCATAATCAAGGTTTTCAACTCCCTGATTGTCATCAAAAACAGTGTTCAAATCAATGATTTCATCGGAAGATCCAACAATTTTTTCCAGATCTGATATTTCTTGTGCCACGATAGGTGAGCTTCCACTGATATTCAGAAAGTCCCAGCTGCCCTCCAGTTCCACCCCTTCGGTATTTGATGTTCCTATGAGCCCTAGCGCTAAATCGGTTCCTTGGTTTTGAATGGCTTCCAGTATCGTGCCCTCTGCGGTCAATTCACCTATTGCAACAGGACTTGCGCCATCTATCTGATACTCAAAATTTACAGTTCCGCTGGCTGGGTCTACCACAAAATGAAATAGAATTCCGCTTTCAGGGCGATCAGATTCTGCTATGGTGACTGAAATCGGTGTGCCAGGAATGTCATTTACCTCTTGGAGGACAACAAACCCATTGGTATTGACTACAAATTTGATATAATTGGATTGTGTTCCATCTCCAATGAAAAAGCCTAGTTCTCCGTTGGTCGCTGCTGTGTTTCCATATAAGCGCGAGGCTCCAGTGAATCCTACCATGCCTCCGGTAACTCGGAAAACTCCTGTGGAAGCATCTACTTGGGCACCATACTGTAGTCCTTTTTCCTGTGTGTTCGCAGTTCCCAATGCCGTCCCGGATGTCATGTGCATCGTAACAATGCCTGGTGCTCCGCCCATAACATCGTTGGGGTTGGGGTCGTTGGGATCATCCCGCCTATCTGTAAAATTCAGCCAGTTTCCGTCTCCCATTCCGTTGTTCATAAAACCTGTGAGTCCCAAGCCAAGATAGCCGCCCAACCCTTGTTGATAATTAAAAAAGTCGTTGGCTACGGGCAAGCTAAAGGCATCGCTTCCGTTTGTGCTGGGGTCACCCAGTTGAAAAGGGTCCTCCACATCGGGAATACCGTCGAAGTCGTCATCGGGGTCGTTCAAATCGGAAACCAATGTCCCGCCTTGCAGACTATCAAAATCCGAGGGTTGGGACCCCCCATTACAGATATCGGTACCATTGTCAATTTCATCTTGATTGGAATAGCCATCAAAATCATTATCAGCAGTGGGTTGATACCCTGGACTACCTGGCAAAATACATTCCACAAAGTCCAAAGGTTCAAAAACCTGTATATTACCGCTCAAATCCCCAGTCCAAATGGTTCCTGGGAAAATTTCATCGTCATCGGTTGTGGCAATTCCCAAGATATATCCTTTGGTCCCAGACAAAAAACTTTGGTTTAGACTTTCCAATTGGCCGTTAGCGGTCAGCTGTACTCTTCTTATATTTCCATTGCTGGCGGTTGCCAATAAATCCCCTTGCATGGCCCCGTTAAAGTTAGATGCTCGGTATTCTGCAATTCCATTGGTATTTGTACCCCACACGGCTATTTCGCCATCCAAGGGTCCATCGGGATTGTCCTCATCGGGTCCGCGCCAGTCGCCTTCAACTACATTGGCCAATTCCAAAGGAACTGGAGGCCAATCTGCGGGAAGGGCAATAGCGGGGTTACTCGTATATCCACTGCCGGGTGAACTTGGGTCATAAATCTGGGTCCTAAAAACAGCACCCGCATTTCCATCTCCCGGGGCAGTGTACAAACCTGCTCCCGAAGGATTTGCCCTTACAGGATTGGGATGCCCTCCATAATATTGGCCAAATACATAGGAAGACAAGTCCGTGGTGACCAATTGCAGATGATCTTTATTGTTGATATGTTCACCGCCAGAATAGGATTGACTTCCAGGCTCGTTTGGGTCGTAGTCATTATTAACGTTGGCAGTACCTTCATTTACAGGAAAACCGCCCCATCCCCCATTGGCGCCATTGTCGGTTACATATAGGGCACCCGATTTGGTCACAACCAAATCATAAGCATTCCGGTATCCTGGCGAAAGTATTTTAACAGGTCCATTTGGCACCACTTTGGCCTGATTCAAGCCATCATTACCCCCCCAAGGGTCGTTAACGTCTATACCGTCGTATCCCGGAGCATCTGGGTCGGTAATGCCATTGGCATTCGGACGTGTGGGGTCATCAAGTGTTGGTAAATCATAGATATACTTCCGTCCGTTGTCCAATTGAACAGGTAAACCATTGATAGCATCAAGATCTATAGCCAAAACAGCGGCAGCAAGTGCGTATTCGGTGGAAAATACAAAGTTAACTGAAGGTCCTCCACCATTGGTATGTCCGCCCTGTGCGACCAATAAATAGGGTTTACCTCCAATAGTAACCAAATCCAATCCATTTGTGGCGTGATTCTCCTCTGATCTAGGCAAGCCTCGAACAATGTCCACTACATCCCATGCACTACCAGTCCAACTAAACCTTGTAATGACCCCCGAATTGGTATCCAAATCCACATCACCATTTCCTCCTCCCGAACCGGCACCGATTCGTACATCACTGGAAGACACATAAAAAACAGGGTTTTGGGCCGATCCTGTAACCACTATTCCAATGGTTTCCCGGTTATTGCACTGAAAAAAACTTCCGCTACAGGCCGTACCGTCATCATCATGGTTCACGATGCCTTGAATATCATCCAATACTTCCACATCGGTTACTTGATAATCGTTGGTTCCGTTTCGTTCGATGGTAAAAATGTTCACTTTCCCATGGAGTGAAGTCACATAGAGTCGGTTATCGGGTCCGAACATCATGCCGGTCACGCCACCGCTTAAGTTCTGATTACCATTATAATCGAGCAAAGTTTGTGAAAAACTCACCTGTGCTGACAGGGAAGGTCCGTAAATCAATAGGAATAAAAGGCAAAGGAATCCCACGAACCTATGCACTGTGGAGTAGTGTTCTTTCATTTTAGTGTTGGTTTGGTTAAAGAAGTGTATTGCGTAAAGCGGAGAGAAATACCCCCCAAATATTTTGATGTTTCATATCCTTATGAACTATTATTCGGGGAACACTACGAAGATATATCACGGGCGTGAGCCTACACGATCGGAAGAAGGCAATTAGACCAAATACCATAAAGATCGATGAACTTCATGCCGAAGCACAAGCCTATCAATCAATGGTTTAGGGTTTGTAAAGGTATTCGTGTTAAACTGAGGAAACAGCGTGAGTTTTGTCTTTAAATTACTTCTCGGAGAGGTTAATGATCTTATAAATAAGTAACGCTGTTAACCCAACACATAATAGAAAATCTTTAAACAGATTGTTGGTTTAGAAAATTGGGATTGTTACCAATGGGTATAGTCAAGTTTTCGTTTACGCTCGCCTTTTGCTCTGTAAACACTTTCTTCCTTTCCTTGAGCTTCCTTTCCTTTTCGACCAAAATACCATTTTCGTTTACATTGATCAAGGTTAGCTCATATTCCGATGATTCGGAGGTTTTTACCAAATTGACTAAATACACTGTCTCGTTTTGATTCAAGATGCGATCAATGAACTCCATATATTGGTCATCATCCGTTCTCAATAAATCTTCATGAATGTACCACGAGTCCACTTTGGAAATATACTTGTCACTAAAGCGTTTCACAAAATGATCGCTGTTGAGCACCAAAAACTGATTGTTCTCCCCATTACGTTCTTCAAGAAGGGAAATCATCGACTTTAATTTTTTAACTTCCATGGTATTGTTGTATACCAAAACGGAAGAGTTCTTAATATGCTTTGATACTTTTAAGGTAATGTATTTGTAGGTATATCGGGATATGGCCAACGCGCTAAAACTCAAAATACTATGGACAATAATGATGGACAGGGGCACCATCAAATCCTTTTCCATAAAAAGTTTTCCATTGACAACCACTAAGATAATGGTCAGAATATTGGCCAAACAAATAGCGTTAAAAATGCTATACACCTCACGTACGGTATCATACTTTACATAACCTTTATAAATACCGATAAACAGGAAAATTAAAGAGGTAAGCGCAACAATAATGGGCAATTGAATCAACATTCCATGTTTCCAAATATCCGGAAGGATAAGGGAGCACAGAAAGTAGGAAAGTACAAAAGATACACTGGTCAACAGTATATCGATTATAAAAACTAACCGTACGGGGAACATTTTATTGATGCGAAGATTGTTCTTGGTCATAACAAAATGAATGTTAGGTTTACCCAAAAATAGAATTAAAAACCCCAGAAGAAGCCTACCTATTCTACTTTTCGTCAAACGTCAAAAAAATCGGGTGTTTGTATATTAATCCATAAAATTGAACGTTTGTTTATTAGATTTTTACCTTTGGCGCTTGCGCAAAAAAACTAATTCTGAGCCCTATTTGGCCCGTAACATATGAGTACAAAACCTCTACTGAATACTCTTGAAAGAAAATCCATCCTGTTTTTGGGTGACCTTACCCTTATCGGTCTGTCACTTAGAAACTTTGTATTAAGGGCCGTCGATTACCAGAACGAAGACCCTTTGTTCTATCAAATCGCTATTGTTGGAATTGGTGTGGTCATCTATTTTTTGTTGGCCTATATTTTTGAGACCTATAATTTGGAAAAGGTGCCCAAATCCGTAACCTACTCCATTATTCGGATTTTTACCATCACCTTTTTGTTCACGGTTTCCATCGTATTCGTCACCACTTTTTTCTTTGCTTTCGCCTATTGGCAATTGTACCTGTTGGTTTTCATGATTTTCTGCCCTATCCAGCTTTCCCTGTGGCGCTTGCTCTTTAATTATATATTCAAATTTGTGCCCACGGTAAAGCGGGTCCTTTATATTTATGATGCCTCCACTGAGGATTCATTGCAGAAAAATGTGAACAACATTAATGGTGAGGAGGGCAATGAAACCTACTATAAAGTGGTGTCTACTTATCTCAATTCAGATAATAGCGATCCCATAAGTGAAAACAAATTATTGGAGAACAATATTGATTCATTGATCATCAACACAAGGAGTTATAACCATTTTTCCAAACAAATGGAAAATATGCTCGTAAACTCGCTTTTGTCGGGTAAAGAGGTACTTACCTATACCTCTTTTTATGAAAGTACCTACGAAGCATTGCCCATTGATTCCCACAACGACAGTCTTTATGAAGTCTTGCAGTTAAGCAATAATAAAATCCACTACATCCAAGGAATCGCCAATTTCACCTTTAATTTCTTTTTGACATTTGTTTCTGGCCTTGCCTTTTTGCTGTCGATCCCGTTTGTTTTTCTTCTAAATATATTTTTGAATCCTGGCCCTCTCTTTTATACCCAATTGAGGGTAGGTAAACACGGTAAGGAATATAAAGTGTTCAAATTTAGGTCGATGGTAGTGGATGCGGAGAAGAAAGGTGCCAAAATGGCCACCAAAAACGATGCTAGGGTGACCAAGTTTGGAAAAGTACTCCGTAAGTTCAGGGTGGATGAGCTCCCTCAGGTATGGTCCATTATTCGTGGAGATATGTCCTTTATAGGGCCACGTCCTGAAAGAAAGGTATTTGTGGATAAGCTCAATGAGGTTACGCCTTTTTATAATGTGAGGCACTTGGTGAAGCCCGGCATATCCGGTTGGGCTCAGGTAAAATACAAGTATGGGGAGAATTTGGAGGACTCCATTAGAAAACTGGAATACGATCTCTATTATATCAAGAACAAATCCATTGTACTGGACCTACGAATCATATTCAAAACGCTTTCCACGATTTTGTTTTCTAGGGGTATTTAAGTTTCATAAACGCTCACCTAGAAAAATCTCGCTCAAGGCCATTCCGGGTTTAAATCAGCCTTTTTAAAAGGACTTCAGGGCAATTAATGAGCCTGGGGAGATTATTTGTGGACTCTATGTATAAACTGCTCCATATTGTCTCTGAATAATGGTAAAAAACGTCTGCAAAGGCCTTTCCGCCAAAGATTGTTCCCTTTTAAAGCAAACTATACTGCACTTTTTTTGATGGCCATAAAAAAGGCCCCCAATTTGGAGGCCTTTTAAATTTTAACAAACTACTTTTTAGTTGGAAACCAAGAACTTGATACCTATAGGGTCTCCACTACTCAATTCAATAGTGGTGTAATACAATCCACTGCGTAAAGTGAAAATAGGTATTCTGTAGGTCTCAAATTCGGCATCGTACAATTGAGCTGAATCATAAGTTCCCACAAGCCTACCTGTTGAATCATGTAGATGAATTTTGGTCACCACTACTCCATCAGGTAACTCGCTTATTTGCACACTGGCAAAATCATCTTTTATCGGCACAGGGTTCGGAGCAATACTTGCTTTGGCAGAGCCTGGCTCGTTGGTGTTGGGTTCGTTTGGTTCCGTAACCTCAATGTCAATGGAAGCCGTATTCGTCAATCCTTCCCCATCGGTAACGGTAAGTTCGGCTGTATAGGTACCAGGAGCCGTATAGGTATGGGTTGGATCAGCTTCTGTTGAAGATGTTTCATCCCCAAAATCCCACGCATAGCTTACCACTGCATCATCGTCGGTGGAATTACTTCCTGTGAACGTTACCTCCAAAGGTGCTTCTCCAGTTTCAGGAGTTGCAGATACTACCGCGACAGGCGCTTGATTCGTATTTCCTACTTCAGTTACTGTAATGGTTACGGAATCAGTACTTGTAAGTCCCTCAGCATCCGTTACCGTCAATTCAGCGGTGTATGAACCAATGTTTGCATAGGTATGTATTGGGTCAGCTTGTATTGAAGATGTTCCATCCCCAAAATCCCACGCATAGCTTACCACTGCATCATCGTCGGTGGAATTACTTCCTGTGAACGTTACCTCCAAAGGTGCTTCTCCAGTTTCAGGAGTTGCAGATATTACCGCGACAGGTGCTTGATTCGTATTTCCCACTTCGGTAACTGTAATGGTTACAGTATCAGTACTTGTAAGTCCCTCAGCATCCGTTACGGTCAATTCAGCCGAATAGGTACCCACATTGGTATAGGTGTGTACAGGGTCTGCCTCGGTGGAAGTAGCTCCGTCATCAAAGTTCCAAGCATAGCTTACCACTGCATCATCGTCCGTAGAGGCACTTCCGGTGAAGGTGACCTCCAAAGGTACATTTCCACTCAATGGGGTAGCCGAAGCCACCGCGTTAGGTGCCTGATTACTATTAGGTTCAGATACAATAATCGTTACGGTGTCGGTATCAGACAATCCTCCTGCATCGGTCACCGTTAGGCTCACGATATACTCCCCTGGTGTGTTAAAAGAGAGATTAGGATTCTGGTTAGTTGATGTCCTACCATCACTAAAGTCCCAGAAATAGGAATCGATACCCAAATCGTCCGTGGAACCGCCACTGTTAAAGATAACCGCAAGTGGGGCCACACCCTCCGTAGGATTCGCCGCAGCCACTGCCACTGGTGCCTGGTTACCTCCCTCTTGGGTAACTTGGATAAGTACAGAAGCCGTTGCTGTTGCGCCCTCCGTATCGGTTACCGTAAGTTCGGCGGTATAATTACCAGGTTCTGTGTAGATGTGGGCAGGATCGGCATCGGTGGAAGTGTTTCCGTCCCCGAAGTCCCACGCATAGGATGCCACTCCGATATTATCCGTTGAACCACTTCCAGTGAACGAAACCTCCAAAGGTGCCTCCCCAGAATCTGGTGTCGCGGCGATAACAGCAATCGGATTTTGATTGGTTACCGTTATGGTGACCGTATCGGTAGCGTTCAATCCGCCGCCATCGGTCACAGTTAACACCACCTCGTACACACCTGTTGCGTTAAAGGTGTATGATGGATTTTGTTCGGTGGACGTGCCGCCATCGGCAAAATCCCATTCGTAGCTAATGATACCTACATCATCCGTAGAACCACTTCCCGTAAAATCAACCTGCAATGGTGCCACGCCAGACTCTTGCGAAGCTATGGCCTCAGCCACTGGTGGATCATTAGGTTGATTTACCGTTATGGTGATTTCAGCAGTATCCGTCAGTCCTTCGATGTCGGTTACCGTCAAGATCGCGGTATAGATTCCTGGTGTGGTGTACACATGGGTAGGATCTGCCTCCGTAGAAAGGTTACCATCTCCAAAGTCCCAGGCATAGTTATCGATGCTCAAATCGTCAGAAGACGTACTGCCTGTAAATATGACTTCCAAAGGAGCTTCTCCCTCGGTCACATTAGCTGTTGCCAGGGCAACAGGGGGTACACCTGTACCGGTAACTTCAATGGTTATGCTCTTTGTATCCGAATTTCCATCAATATCACCAACGGTAAGGTCTACTTCGTAAGTACCTATACTATTGAATATGTAGGTGGGGTCTGCATCTGTAGAAGTGGAACCGGGTCCATCCTTAAAGTCCCATAGGTAACTGGTTACCCCTACATCATCCAAGGAGTTGCTACCTGTGAAGTTGACCGTTAACGGCACTACTCCGTTTGTAACATCGGCCTGCGGGGCGGCTATCAAATCTCCGGCACTCACGTACCATAAAAAGTCAATTGTTTCATTGCCTGCAGGGTCTCCATTATCGGTAACGGTAACGGATACGCTGTATGGGCTGTTCACCGCCGCTCCGTCCCCTTGGGTTCCTCCTCCTTGGGGAGATTCCGGTGTGTTTGTCAAGTTGTCTGGATTATAATTGTAACCATATTCGCCAACCTTGTAAAGAGCAAACCTATCGATAGCATGCCCTGCGGAACGCTCGGATATTTCCATGGTATAGGTTCCCGGATTTACAAACCAGACATACACGCCATGAGCGTCGTTATCGCTAGTAAGTGCCTGCCAGTCATACACCTCTGACGAACCTCCACTACGGTATATTTTTAAGTAACCATTGCTACTCTGTCCTTCTGGGGTAGTAGCAAGGGTCTGCCTTGAAGTTCCCCCAGGAAAGACAATACCGGTCTGAGCTCCCTGTAAATTGTTAATAATAGCTTGCTCATCGGTAAAGTTTCCTCCTAAATTTTTTGCTCCAAAAAACCATACATCATCATTATTTGGGAAACGCAGCCAGTTGTCATTTTCATCCGTTGAGCTTCCTCCCGAATAAAAACTTCTCCAGTTAAAGCGATATACACCGGCTTGGGTAATATTGATTTGGTATGGGATAGTAGATCCATTTTGACTGCCAAAACTATTGTTGTTAGCAATAATACCCGTTTCCCCGTCCAAGGTGGTAATGTCCCAGCCCGTGGTATCCCCAGATTCAGCCTCTACAATGACCAATCCGTTTTCTTCGTTGAAGGCTGTTCCGCCATCGCTTACAAACCCATCATCAATGGTTCCTGAGATTACCCCTGTATTTTCATCGATGGTCAAATCTGGTGGCAATCCTGTTGCACTGTAGGTAGTAACGTTGGGACTGGTCGCCTCAATTTGTAAGGAAACCACATCGTTCTCATAATTAAATTGGTCCCCTGGGTTGGTCACGCCAAAGGTAGCATTGGGATTATTGGTCAATGCAATGCTTGCCGTATTCGAATTGCCGTAATCAATGGTCAATATGGCGGTCCGATCCGCACCGGTTCCAGCCAAGGAAATACTCAAGGTATGGGTATCGTTAACACCTATCAAGGCATTGTTCAATTCACCCGATGCAATACTGAAATCTGCAGCGTTCGCCCCTGAGATGGCCATGGACTTTACAAATAGCCCCACATTACCGTCGATTGCAGCAATATCCACATTTACTGTTTCCCCATCATTCACCACCACGGTAGCAGGTACCGAAAGTGTGCTGGCAACGGAAGGGGTCCCTACGGGATTGTCCTCCCCTAAAAACTCCATGTTTTTCTGGTTACCACCGCCCCTACTGGGTGCTCCGGCCAAGATATGCACTCCATTTCCAGATACAATGGCTTGCGTTCCATGTCGTTCATAGTTCATATCGGGCAGTCGCTTCCATGAAGATGAAACAGGGTCAAATTCCTCTGTTACTTTTAAGGCATCATCAGTTAACACCCCATATACTTCTTCATTTTGTACCTCTCCCCCGATAACTACCAATTTATTATTGAAATTGACGGCAGAAGCGCCTCCACGGGTAGTTGGAATATCTTGTCCACTGGGTAAGGTACTCCATGTTCCAGCGGTAAAATCATATACATCCACCTGAGAGATAGTAGGTCTCCAAGCGGTTTCCCCTCCAGATTGTCTACCAGCAGCCACATATAGTTTGTTTCCTATGACCACGGCAGCAAAGTGATCCCGTGCAATGGGTGCATCCGCCAATGGTGTCCAAGTGCCTGTAGCCGGGTCATACTCATCAAACCAAGGGATAAATCCACTGGTATGTCCCGCGGTGTTTCCTCCCACGATGTAAAACTTATCATTATAGACCACCAAGCCGGCAGATCCCCGTCTTCTGCTTTCAGGAATCTCGGGGCCTTGCATCCATTCTTGGCTTGCCGGATCAAATATCCAAATAAATTCCGCTGGAACCTCATTGGGGAAATTATTGGTTTTAAAGGCTCCAATAACCCAAATAAGACCGTTGTATTCCGTGGCCTGGAAATGGTTGAGTTCAAAAGGTGCAGAATCTATCAACGAAGTCCAGGTATTAGAGGTGTAGTCATAAATATCTATGGTTCTCGCATTTTCGCGGCCTCCCATTAGATAAAATTTATCGCCTGCCTGTACAAAGGAATTTTCGTGTCTTGCGGTATAATTGAGATTTTCGTTTTTGTCGTTCCACAAATATTGCGAATCGATAGTCCAAGTAAATACTTGACTTGAAGGTGCCGATAATGGCTTCATGGCAGTTACGACCACGGTATGAACACCATCGTTATTGGGTCCTCCACTGGCTGCGGCCACAGAGATGGTACCCGAAATCTCACCCGTTGATGGATTTATGGTTACCCCATCGGGTTGTCCTGCTATGTAATAGGTAGCATTTTCACCTGGATCACCTCCGGTAGCGGAAGCGTTGATGGTCACATTATTCGTAATTTCATTTGTTCTATCGGTAATAGCTGCCAAGGTGAAGGTAGGATTGTTGGTATCCACCTTAAACACCTCAATCGCATTCAAGGAAGGGTTTTCTATAGGCCCATGATTGAACAAGATATTCAATTCGCCATCAGTAACCTCAACTGGATAAGAGAGCATACCAGCCACTTCATGGCCAAAGCGGTCGATAACATCGAAATTGCTTTCCACCACTACACCTTCAATAAGGATATCAAAGATACGGTCTCCAACTTGATTGGCTTCGTCAAAAGCATTGGCGGTGTATATGTTAACCACATAGTTCCCATTTTCCACATCCATAGTGTACTCCATTTCAGGAGCAGCAGCCGGATCGTAACGATCTTCCTGAAAAATTTCTGCGAAGGTGGCGTTGTCCATGTAGGCTGGGATAGAGCTGTCCCTATTATCATAAATGGTTCCAGCAAAATTGGTAATTGTTCCGGTGTTTACGGTAAAATTACCTCCTGTTTGAGAGCCATTCACGGAGTTATCCTCCCATTTGGGTCCAATATCGGTAGGGCTTACTTGATTACCTCCTGCATTGATTCGAATTGCAAAGGTTTCCGTAATAACCCATGTAAAGTTGATGGATACCGTATCACTGGTTAGACCATCGCTGTCATCCACAGTCACCGTTACGTTGTAAGGGCTTCCTGATGGAGCACTCGCATCTATAGTACCTCCTATTTGTCCGTTGGTCGGTTCTATGACTAATCCTGGAGGCAATCCTGTTGCTGAATATTGTAGATTTCCATCACCTCCAAAAGCGGATACTCCCAAACTTCCTGTCAACTGCTCTCCCGCATTTCCGAGCTGGTCAGCAATGGGATTCACATATATAGGGGTATCGTTTTCAAAGGCATCCAAAATTTCGATGGCATTGATCAGTGGATTTTCCACAGCACCGTGTGAAAAACTTATACTCAAGGTACCATCGGTCACCTTTAGGGTATGGGTTATCACCGTTCCAATTTGATGACCATAAGTGCCAGAAAGGTCAATATCGTTCAATAAGGGTAAAGTAGTACCCTCTATGGCCACATCAAAAATACGCTCCCCTGCTTCCGAAGTTTCTGGAAAACTATTTCCCATATAAAGGCGTACCTCGTAATTACCGGGCTCTGGAACAGGGAATTCATAGGTGAGATTGGGAAGTCCTGGAACAGCATCAAATCGTTCGGTAGCATAGATTTCCAATGGCGTGGTGGATTGATCCACTGCACCATCTGCAGGCATGGAAGAGGTCACATACACCTGATTGGTTCCGGCAATGGTCAAATAAGGTGAACTGTTACCCAATTCGTCTGCCGACCACGGCATTCCACCATCAATGGCAGGTAGCTCAGGTCCTCCAGCATTGACCCTAAAAAGAACAACAGGAGCATCCGTCACGGTTACGTTAAAAGTATCCTCCACAAAAAATCCATCTACATCGGTAGCCCTTATGGTAATATCCGATATCGTAACAGTGGATGGGAATGATAAGGTCAATTCATTACCATTAACAACAGCTCCAATATTGGGGTCCGTATTCCCTTGAACACTATAGGTTAGATTCCCGTCGCCAAAATCATCGTCGAAAAAGGGATCTAAATCAATGATTTCATCAGCAGCATCGACTGCTTGGGTAATATCCGGAATTTCTTGTGAAAGCGTTGGTTGTTCTCCCAAAACATTCAAGAAGTCCCACGTACCTTCCAATTCCACACCTGGGGTGTTGGAGGTACCTATAAAACCAACGGCCAAATCTTGATTGGTTTGTTGAATGGCATCAAGAATACTTCCTTGAGCGGTAATGGTTCCGACCGTCAAACGGCCACCGCCATCCAGTTCATATTGTAATGTCACTTCCCCATTGGAAGGGTCAACCACAAAGTAGAAAATCACTTCATTACTTGGGCGGTTTACCTCCGTAATTGGGATATTGATAGGCGTCTGGGGCACATCGTTGATTTCTTGAAGGGCAGTGATACCATTTTCGGTAAGCACCATCTTAATGAAGTTGCTTTGGGTACCATCTCCGATAAAGTGTCCCAATTCACCGCCTACTGCTGCGGTATTACCGTAAATACGTAAAGGGCCTTCCAAATTGACCAGATTCCCGATTACGGTGAATACACCCGTATTTTGGTCTACCTGCACTCCATATTGATATCCCTTTTCTTGTGTATTGACTGCTCCATTTGCAGTACCTGAGGTCATGTGGGAGGTCATTAAACCTGGTGCACCGCCCAATACGTCGTTAGGGTTGGGGTCGTTCGGGTCATCCCTTCTATCCAACCAATTTAAATAGTTTGGATTAGGATCGCCGTTGTTCATAAGACCCGTCATACCAAGGCCAAAAATACCTCCAAGACCTTGTTGGGTATTGAAAAGATCGTTGTTGACCGGAAGCGTGAATGCATCACTACCCCCAACAGTGGGGTCACCAATTTGAAATGGATCGTTTGCATCCGAAATACCATCATTATCATCATCAAGATCATTGAGGTCGGACACAAATGGTGCTCCTGCGGATTTGTCAAAATCTGAAGGCTGCGAACCTCCATTACAGGGGTCGGTGCCATTGTCCAGCTCATCCTGATTGGTGTAACCATCGTTATCAAAATCCGCCAAGGGATCTCCAGCTGGATTATCGCACTCGATAAAATCAGCAGGTTCGAGAACAATGATAAGACCATTTAAGGTACCTGCCCAAATGGTTCCTGGAAATATTTCCCCATCCCCATTACAGGTAATTCCCAAAGCATCCCCTCCAAGCCCACTGGCAAAACTAGGCGTAAAATTCTCCAAAGTTCCGCTGGCATTGAGCTCCACGCGTCGTAACGTTCCTGTATTGACGCCCGCTATCAAATCTCCTTGCATGGCACCACCAAAGTTACTGGCGGTATATTCATCGATTCCGTTGGTATTGGTTCCCCAAGTTACCACAGGTTGATCATCGTCCCCTTCCGGATTTGGCAACCCTGGTCCTCTCCAATCACCTTCCACCGCATTTGCAGTTTGTACTGGAGGCCAGTTGGCTGGTAAAGCAAGGGCAGGATTATTCGTAGATCCAGGAGTTGATGCATCTGGATCGTAGGTCAATGTACGGTATACAGGAGTAAGACCACCATCAGGGTCGGTATACAATCCCGCTCCAGTAGGGTTGGCCCTTACCGGGTTCGGGTGTCCACCATAAAAACTGCCGAAAACATACGATTGAAGATCCGTAGTCACCAATTCGAGGTGATCTAAGTTATTGATAAACTCGCCATCAGGAGTTGGGGATTGGCTTCCTGGCTCGTTCGGATCGTATTCATTGGTTACATTAGCAGTGCCCTCATTGACGGGAAAACCTCCCCAGCCTTGGTTGGCGCCATTATCGGTAACGTACAAAGCACCACTTTGCGTTACCACAAGGTCATACGCATTTCTGTAGCCGGGCGATAAAATCTGAACCGGCCCTGTGGGATCTACAATAGCTTGGTTCAAACCATCGTTTCCGCCCCAAGGGTCATTTACATCTATCCCATTGTAGCCTGGGTCGTCTGGATCTTCGATTCCATTGACGTTGGCCCTTGTGGGATCGTCCAAGGTAGGTAAATCGTATACATACTTACGTCCATTTCCATCCGTTTGTTCTGGCAAGCTATTGATGGCGTCCAAATTTATGGCCAATATGGCACCTGATAATGCATATTCACAGGTGTATACAAAGTTGGTGGAAGGTCCACCGCCGTTGGTATGTCCTCCTTGGGCGACTATCAAATATTCCGTTCCGTTGATGGTGGTCACTTCCAAACCGTTGGTGGCATGGTTTTCTTCGGAGCGAGGCAAGCCTCTTACCAAGTCAATTACATCCCAAGAGCTTCCATTCCAGCTCAATCTTGTGATAACACCAGAGTTGGTATCCAAACCTACATCACCATTTCCCCCACCCGATCCAGCTCCGATGCGGAAATCACTGGATGCCACATAAATTACCGGGTTTGAGGCCGTACCTGCAACGGTAAGCCCCGTGGTCTCTCTACTGGAACAGGCATTTCCAGATCCACTACATGGTGTGCCATCATCATCATGATTCACGATATTCTTAACCCCGGACAAGGACTCTACTCCAACAACTTCGTAGTCGGTGGAGCTATTTCGCTGAATGGTGTAGATTTTAATGGTTCCTGGATACTCGGCAACATAAAGTCTTCCGTCTGGGCCGTACATCAACGAGGTGATTCCCGCCGAAACATTTCCATTAAAATTCAATTGACTTTGATCAAAATTGATCTGCGCATTTACGTTTGAGTTGAAAGCGCATAGTAAAAAAACAAGGGCTATAAGTGATACCCTAAATGCATTTGAGAAGTAATTTTTTTCCATGGTATTGAAATAAATCATAGCAATGTTGGCCAGGTTTTTTCTAGCATCCAAAAATAAAAGAATACTCCCCTATGGCGGAATTGAAGCATTTTTATTCGATTAAACCAAAAAGTTTCCCGTTCAACGACCATGTGAACATCATGGTTATCCTTTTCGTTATCTGGACAAAAAATAAATAGGAAATGAAGGGCACGAAATTTAGGCTTACTTACAGCATAATTTGCATCTAAAACATACTGATACAGCTACAGACATGTTAGTTTATACTTACAAAACCTATGGTGTAAACTTTGTAAAAAGGACAATATTTAACTGGAATACACCATCAGAAGGCAGTGTGTATTTCTAGACGATCTTCAGTTTAAATTTTGAAATCCGGTGGTTGGAGCAATTCAAATGGACCTGTTACTTGGAAATCTTCCTTATGATGGTATCCACCAATTCTGCGTCGGTATGCATGGAGAATTTACGGCTAAAAAGTGCCTTGGTGGCCAACAATTCATCCAATTCGTTGGATGTCCATGTGTACGGTTTCCCCCTATCCCAATCAATCAATCGCATGTAACCCATGGAAGACCAACTATCTTTAAATTCGGAATTCATTAACAAGGTCTGCATAAAAACTTCGTCGTTAAAGAAACCATGGTCGAAGTTCGCTGCAATGAATGGTTCCTTACCCACGATATACTTGGCAAAATCATGCGTAATACTGAACCAGGCCTGCCCCCAATAAAATTCTTTTAACTCACTGTTCCTGAATCGATCAATAAACAGGCAGGTCTGTAGCATGGCAAAAGGATATCTTAGCGACCGTGACCATTTTCTAGGCAACCTTTTGTTGATTTCAATGAAGTGGTAATACTTGTAACGGCTTGCTCTTTTCCAATCTTTAACTTTAGTTACGGACAAAAATTGTTTACCATCGTGTTCTTTGAAAAAGTTGTGAATGTAGTCCTGACTTTTAATGGGCAAATCTACCCCGGACAACAGATGGTAGTACGCATATCCATTGGGAACAGCTGCCTTGAGCAATCTTAATTCACAATCAATTTGGCTGTATCCAGACCAGTAAATCGGCTTTCGCTCAATAAAATAAACCTCGGAAAATTGACATTGATTTTTTAATTCTTCCTCGGAAACGGCATCGAACTTTTGATCCAAATGGAGATAAATATCGTTGCGTTCATCATCCAAACATTGCAATAGCTTACACAGCAATTCCGGCTCGTTATGGGCCATAATAAGATATGCATGTTTCCTATTTTCCATGGTCAATTGATTGAGATTTGAAATTGTATTGCCTCAAAGGGAGTGCTGATTTGAAGTTATATGGTTCTGTTTTGGATTAAAATTTCCACCATTTTTTCTTTCTGGCTCCGTAACCATAACCATACTTGCCACCGTATCCCAGTTCTGAGGATTTTACCCCATTGACAACAAAGGCAAGGTGATTGATCTTTCCTTCCTTTCTAAGCTTTAGAGGGAACTCAATATCGCCCACGGTGGTTTTATCGGCCTTGGTCACATATATCAACAAATTGGCATATTGGCTGATCAGCAAGGTATCGGTGACTGGCATCATGGGTGCCGTATCTACAATTACATAGTCGTAGGCCTGTGAAACCTCGTCCATAAGTTCGCCAAACCTATCGCTCATCAACAGTTCGGACGGGTTAGGGAGTATTTTACCCGAATGAACTACATCCACCTTGTTGCCATTGATTTCATTGGTATTTACAATATCCTTAAATCGTGTACCCTCATCAAAAAGGTATTCGGTCAATCCAGCGCTCTTCTTAAAATTGGATTTTTGACTTCTCGCATCTTCATCTCCGTTATTGAAGAAGAGGTAAAACTTGGGATCTCGTATATCAGCTCCCAAAAGCAATACTTTTTTACCGGTACTTGACAGAATTAGGGATAGGTTGGTAGAGAAAAAGGTCTTGCCCTCTGTAGGCAAACTTGAACTCACGTAAATAATATTTTTTCGGGAACCTTTGGCCGGTTCCATTTTAAGGAGGTAATCCATGTTGGTTCTAATGATTCGCAAAGCTTCCGAAAGCACCGAACGATCCTCTTTTCCAACGGTTTTAATGGATTTTCCTTTAAGTTTTGGCAATTCCCCAATCACTGGGACACCTGCACTGGAAACCAATTTTTCCAAGGAATGTGCACTATGGATCTTGTCATCCAAAAGATCCCATCCATAAATCAAACCAGCAGGAATCAATAGTCCCAACAAAAATGCAGCTAAATAGATGATACTCTTCTTTGGAGCGACCGGGAATTTACTGGCCGGAAATGCGGAGTCTACAATTTTTGAATTGGGCGAAGCTGACGCATAGGCGATTTGGGCCTCCTCCCTTTTTTGAAGTAAATAAAGGTATAACCCCTCCACAGTTTGCTGCTTACGGGTAATTTCCCTCAGGGCCCTTTCGTTGCGGGGCGCCGAGTATATTTTAGAGTTGATGGTGGCTAGTTGCGAACTCAGGTTATTTACCCTAAGGTTGAGATTGTTCGACATACTGTTCAAACTGGACTGCATGCTCTTTTTAAGGTTTTCCAGTTGTTCGTCTATGTTTACAATTACAGGGTTCTTCTCGTTGGAGCTCTTTAAGAGTCGTTCCCTTTCCAGTACCAACTGGTTATAACGTGCCGTGGTACTGGTAATGGATGGATCGGCCAAACCGATATTGGAAGGCAATATCCCATAACCATCTTGACTCTCCAGTTCGTCGCTTACGCTATTCGCTATCTGTAATTGAATTTGTGCATCCTGCAGTTCTTGTTGATTCGCTGCACTTACATTGAGATTGATATTGGACTGGGATTGAATATCCGTAAGTCCCCTGCCCGCTTTAAAGTCCTCCGCACTTTGATCCGCCTCCGAAAGGTCGCTGTAAATATCGGCGATTCGGTCATCGATAAAGGCTGCGGTCCGATCGGCAATGGCTTTTTTATCATTTTTACCGTTCGTATTGTATATGTTGACCAGCTCATTCAAAAAATCCATAGCCTTTTGCTGAACGGGATCTTGGATAGTCAAATTGATAATGGAAGAATATTCATCGGCGATAGCCGTCACTAATGCTTTTTGATAAGCCAAGGTAGCATCGTCCATGGGCAAAAGATCTATTTTCAAGGTTTCACCAATGTACGGTTTCAACTTATCACTTTCTTCGGGAAGGATGGTCAGTTTCCCTCTGGTTGTTTCAATTTCTTCGCCGAAGGTTTTCTTTTGTTGTTCCTCATTTTTGTCTGTCCAATACATAAAATTGGTTTGGGACAATGGAGAAATATAACAACTAAAAGTAACATCCCTGACCACGGAGTCCAACGACATTTTCACCGGGACACCCCCATAGACCTCCGAATTTTTGATACGCCCCACATGGGATACTTTTTTATCCAGTCCCAAATTCAGGACCGCTTGTCTCACGTTGGTCCTGGAACGCAGTACCTCGATTTCATCTTCTACCTTTTTGGAGCCTCCTGGCAATAAGTTCAGATCGCTAAATAAGCTGAGTTCCGAAGGCGCACTTTTCTCTTCCACAATTTGGATGGTAGCATTGGCCTGATACTTTGGTGTGGCATACCTCACATTCAAATAGGCCACGGCCAAGGCGAATACTACCGAAAGCGCAAACCAATACTTGTACTTGAGGTATTTGTCCAACTCAACTTTTAAACTATTTCGTTGCATATTTGTATTCAGATTGGGGATTTCTATATTTGAAATTGATACCTGTATCTAGTTTCTGGTAATTAAAATTACGGTTGAAGTAATCAATGCCGTGAGTATGGATACAGTAATGCTGGCCCTGTTATCCAAAGCGGAAGAGGTGATGGCTGACTTATTAGGCTCCACGTACACCACATCGTTTTGGGTGAGATAGTATACCGGGGATTCGGCCGCTTTATTGGAGGTCAGGTCGATTCTGTAATAGACTTTGGTCCCATCAAACTCCCGTACGACCAAAACGTTCTTTCGCATTCCTTTAATGGTCATATCACCAGCAAGCCCCAAAGCTTCAAAAATGGTAATCTGTTCCCCGTTCACCAAATAGGTTCCAGGTAGTTTTACTTCCCCCAGCACCGTAACGGTAAAATTCTTCAATCGAATGTTGATGATAGGGTCTTTCAGATAGTCCGCTAAGCTCTCGGTAAGTTTCACCCTTAACTCCTCCGGCGTTAATCCCACCACTTTCAGCTTTCCAATGACGGGAAAATCGATTTCGCCTTCCTTGTCCACGAGGTAATCCACTTGTTCGGGTCTAATGCCTCCCTCTTGTGTTCCCCTAAAAAGGTTGAATGGTGCGCTGGCTTCAGGGTCCAGCGTAGAAACATAAATACTGATAAGATCATCTATTTTAAAGCGTGTTGCGGCACGGCTTTCCTTTACTTGGGTTTCCAGGCCGGACAACGCGGCGTCTTGAAAATATACTACATCCTTTTTTGAGCCACAGGCACTCAATAAAACAATTGTAAGTGCCAATAGTAAGATGCTTCGAGGTTGAAATTTCATTGTCATTGGTTATTTGTTAGGTGTCCTTTTATCGTTTTGTGGTGTTTAAAAACTTTTAGCTATCAAAGAAACCGATTTTTTAAAAAATTATTGGGTCTAAATCGTCGCCTTGGGATTAAAAGTCCAAAATCCACGATTAAAGGTTAGTTTTAAACCAATTCTTAGTACGCACACTTCACCTACCCCTAAAGTCAAAATAAATTAAAGACCTAAACAAAATAATTTCGATTTCTTCCTGTTGTATGTAAACAAAATCGAACGTAAAACTATGTATGAACTTGAATCATTGTGTTTTTATTTCGTTCAATCTATTGAAAAATCGTTTAATGGAACATACCGTTTGGGCAAAAAATGATTGGAAGTTGTTCAACATCCTTTTTTTAACGGTGTTTTTCCATGAACAACTAACTATTTGGATAGTTCCCATTCATCCAAAAAAAAGTGACTTTGTCTAAAAACAAACCCAAGTCTCGTGTTTTTTTTATCATCTTTGAACTCTTTAAAAATTAAAAATGAAAACCATTAAGAATATTTGCTGTATTGGTGCTGGCTATGTTGGAGGTCCCACCATGTCAGTAATTGCATCCAAATGCCCGGAAATTACCGTGAACGTAGTAGATATCAATCAAGCAAGGATTGATTTATGGAACGATGAAGATTTGGACAAACTTCCCGTTTATGAACCCGGCCTCAAGGAAGTAGTGGGTGAAGCCCGTGGAAAGAATCTGTTCTTTTCCACAGATGTAGACAAGGCGATACACGATGCGGATATGATCTTTATTTCCGTAAATACTCCTACCAAAACCTATGGAAAGGGAAAAGGGCAAGCGGCAGATTTGAAGTATATTGAACTATGTGCCAGAAATATTGCCAAAGTGGCCGTAAACGATAAAATTGTGGTGGAAAAATCCACTTTGCCCGTTAGAACGGCACAAGCTCTAAAAAGTATTTTGGACAATACGGGGAACGGGGTTCATTTTGAAATCCTATCCAACCCCGAATTTCTTGCCGAAGGAACGGCAATTGAAGATTTATTGGATGCCGACCGTATTTTGATTGGGGGCGCGGAAACACCTTCCGGCCAAGCAGCCAAGGATGCCTTAAGTTGGGTATATGAACACTGGTTGCCCAAGGAGCGTATCCTGCAGACCAATGTGTGGTCTTCCGAGCTATCCAAACTGGTGGCCAATGCGTTTTTGGCGCAAAGGGTATCCTCCATCAACTCGATTTCCGCCCTGTGTGAAAGAACAGATGCCAACGTTGCAGAGGTTTCCAAGGCCATTGGATATGATTCACGTATTGGGTCTCGATTCTTGAACTCCTCGGTAGGGTTTGGAGGTTCCTGTTTTCAAAAAGACATCCTGAATTTGGTATATATCGCCAAAAGCTTTGGACTCCAAGAGGTTGCCGATTATTGGGAGCAAGTTGTGATTATGAACGACTACCAAAAAAGGCGCTTCGCGGACAATATCATTTCCACCTTGTACAACACGGTTTCCGGCAAAAAAATAGCCTTCTACGGATGGGCCTTTAAAAAGGATACCAACGATACCCGTGAATCGGCTGCCATCTATGTTGCCGACGCACTACTGGAAGAAAACGCCAACATTGTCGTTTATGATCCAAAAGTGACCAAGGAACGTGTTTTTGCCGACTTGGAATACCTTGGGAATAAATCCCGCGAAGAATTGGAACAATTGGTAACCGTGGTAAATGACCCTATGGAAGCTGCCAAGGAAGCGCATGCCATTGCCATTTTGACCGAATGGGATGAATTTAAGACCTACGATTGGCAAAAAATTCATGATTCCATGCTAAAACCGGCCTTTGTGTTTGATGGACGAAGGATTCTGGACCATGAAACCATGGAAGCCATTGGTTTCAAGTTTTACAAAATCGGACAGAGCAGTAAAAAGTAGAAATTTCAGGGTTCCAGAATACGTTTGGAACCTTGAATGATTTTAGCCCATACAAATACCTCATCCAAAACACATACCTCACAGCAAATGAAAATCATCCAGGTCATCACACTTAGCGAACCTATTGGAGGTGCTCAAATGGTGCTGTACAACAATACCGAGGCCATGGTAAAAAATGGCCACGAAGTGCTGGTGATGGTCGGGCAAAAAGGGACATTGACCCAACGATTGGAAGCTTTGAATATAAAGGTAGTTTGTATTCCCAGCCTGAAACGGGAAATTTCACCCAAAAACGATATGAGGTGTTACAAAGCCATCAAAAGTACCTTGAAACAGGAGCGTCCGGATATTGTCATATCACACTCCTCCAAAGCTGGTATCCTTTGCAGATTGGCCTGTCATAAGCTGGATATTCCCAACGCTTTTACCGTACATGGCTGGTCCTTTACCCCGGGGGTAAAAGGATTAAAGCGATACGTGTACCTTGCCATGGAAAAGGTAATGGGGCGGTTTTCGGACCATTTGATCACGGTTTCCCAGTTTGATTTCGACCTTGGCACTAAAAACAAAATTGTTCCTGCTTCACGAATGCGTGTTATTTATAACGGTAGCCCAGACTTTTTGGACGCAGATACGCCCAAAGAAGAGGGACGCCTTAATATTTTGATGACCGCTCGGTTTTCGTACCAAAAAGATCATCTCACCCTTTTTAAGGCGCTTCAAACACTTAAGGACGAACCAATACAGGTAGATTTGGTAGGACATGGTGATCTATTTCATCACTTTGTGGAACTGGCTAAAGCAATGGAAATAGACCACCTGATTACGTTTCATGGGGAAAGCAACGATATCCCAACATTTTTGAACAAATCAGATATTTTTGTACTGACCTCACGATTCGAAGGGCTTCCCCTTTCCATATGCGAGGCCATGTCCGTGGGAGTACCCATCATCGCTTCAGATGTTGGGGGGGTGCATGAAATGGTACAGGATGGTCATAATGGTTATTTGATTCCCAAAGAGGACCCCCAATATCTGGCAAAAAAATTATTGGGATTGATACAGGACAGGGATTTGATTAAAAAACTGGGCGAAAATTCCCGAAAAACCTTTCTGGAAACCTTTTCGACCCACCAAATGGCTTCGGCTACGGAACAGTATCTGGAAGAAATTTTGGAGAAAAAATCGGCAAACCAACAAATTACAAAACATATCGGCCAATGAACATCTTAGTAACAGGAGCGGCAGGTTTTATAGGCTACCATTTGTGTGAGCTTTTGATCAAAAACGGACATACAGTGGTTGGTTTGGACAACATCAACGATTATTATGATGTCGGGCTAAAGTACGCCCGTTTGGAACAGTTGGGCATTGCGCGGACCAGTGCAGAAACCGACCATCAATTGACCCGCAGTTCCCTTCATCAAGACCAAATGCAGTTTATAAAGCTCGATTTGGCCGACCGTGATGCCTTGAACCAACTTTTTGACACCCATACTTTTGATGTAGTCTGTAATCTAGGCGCCCAGGCCGGGGTGCGTTACAGCTTGGAAAATCCGGACGCCTATGTAAAGAGTAATGTGGTAGGGTTTGCCAATTTGCTGGAATGTTGCCGATATGGCAAGGTAAAGCACTTGGTATATGCCAGCAGCTCCAGCGTTTACGGTTTGAATGAAAAAATACCATTCTCCACCGAAGATTCGGTGGATAGGCCCATAAGTATGTATGCTGCCACCAAAAAAAGCAACGAGCTCATGGCCCATACGTATAGCCATTTATATCAATTGCCAACTACAGGACTACGGTTCTTTACTGTATATGGTCCTTGGGGCAGACCGGATATGGCCCTTTTCCTTTTTGTGGACGCCATAAAGAAAGGAGAGCCCATCAATGTGTTCAATTACGGGAATATGGCACGGGATTTTACCTATGTGGACGATATTGTTGGCGGAATGTCCAAGATAATTGAAACCCCTATAGAAGAAAGCAAACGAAAAGACGAGCTATACAAGATCTATAATATTGGCAACAATAAGCAGGTAAAGCTTACGGCCTTTATCGACGCCATCGAATCCTCACTGCAAACTGAAGCCAAACGAAATCTAATGCCCATACAGCCCGGCGATGTGGAAAGCACTTGGGCCGATGTAAATGAGTTGATACAGGACTACGATTATACCCCAAACACACCCATTGAAAAGGGGGTGCAGGAGTTCGTCGACTGGTACAATGCATTTTACAAATAGACCTTACCCGAACCCAAGCCTTGGGTTCCAAAATTACTAAGGAAGCATTTACCTTGGTTCACTATTCCTTTGTGGTATTGCCGCAGTGCCTTACATAGGCACTTATTCCCTTTCCCGCAGCTCTATTTACTCATAGCGTTCGCTGTGTCCTATTAAGGTTGCTGCTAGGCGTACATCTACCTATTGCACCTCCCTCCTATTTTATGAATCCGCCAAACCATCCAACAAGCTAAGACTGTTAAAAAAAGCAGGCCAATGTTAAAAAAAGATGTAATTCATCGATAATCGGGAAACCCCACATCCAAAAAAAGGAACTCCCCGTATCAGTCTTGTCGTGAAGTTAGTTTGACCGATTTAGCTTCATTTTCAACGATTATTTTAAAGCAACCAGAAAATCAGCAAGTTGAAAAGTGTATTTCATCGAAAAAAAACGAATTTTCATCGACAAAACATACGATTGATTTAGATTTGTTTTCCAAGTCGGAAACAATAAACTTTAACCCACTTAACCCCAGTATTCAAATGGCGCCCCACAAAACCATTTCGTACGTGAGCACTTTATTGTTGTTAATTACCCTAGCTTTCACTTCTTGCAGTAAGGACAGTGATTTATTCGATGCGACCGTTGAAAGTCAAATCGAAGAGGAAAAGGATAAACAATTGGACGAAAACGGACAATTGATTCCGTCCGTCTCCTTCGAGGCCATGGACGACGAATTCACCATTTCTGGAAATGTAGGATCCTCTACACTTGATGTTCTGAAGAACGATAATGTCCAGGACACGGAAAGCTTCCAAATTGTGGAGGTATCCGAACCTACCGAAGGTAGCCTTACCATTAATGCGGACAATACCTTAACCTATACCCCGGCGCCTGATTCCGCCAACAAGGCTGGAAACAACGGTATTGTTTCGGATAATTTTACCTATACCCTACAAGCCAGCAAAGGTGGAAACACGGGCAATAAAACTGCCTCCGTGGTGGTGAATACCCAATATGATGATGTAGATATGGGGGCATTAAAAGCGTTTCCAGGGGCCAAGGGTTTTGGACAAAATACCGTAGGTGGACGAGGTGGAAGGATAATTCATGTGACCAATCTTAATGAAACCGGTCCAGGCAGTTTGGTGGAAGCCATGTATGCCAGTGGACCTAGAATTGTAGTATTTGATGTGGCCGGTGAAATAGAATGGACCGAGCAAAGGAGCATAAGAAACCCTAACATAACCATACTTGGTCAAACCGCTCCATTCCCCGGCATAACTATTAGAGGTGCTGGAATAAGAGTTATGGCTTCAGAGGTAATTATTAGGTACTTGAAAATCAGGGTAGCTGGTGAAAATGAATCAGACCCAATAGGAATAACAAATAAAAATTCAAATACCATCGTTGAAAATATAATTATCGACCATGTAAGCTTAACCTGGGGGAAAGATGAATTATTTTCGATAACTGGAAATTCAGGCTCTACCACAAATGCACCAACACAAAACGTTACACTTCAAAACTCTGTTTTAGGAGAAAATATAGATGGGCCAGGACATTATGCCGCTCTAATTGGCTTAAATGTTCATAATTTTTCCATGATTCAGAATTACTGGGCCAATAATGGCAATAGAGTACCTGAACATACCTATGGCGACGAAACCGATTTTGAATTTGTAAATAACGTGCTTTACAATTACAATCGGGCTGTTACTACAAGTTTTGGTCCTGCGACAGTTGAAAGTATTGGAAACGTTTTTAAGGCTGATCTCGATTACCCACCCGGACAAGCGGACCATGTTTATCAGTTAAACGGATATGAAAACCCTAATGGCTTGGCCTCTCAAGGCTATATGTACCAAACGGATAATATTCAATTGAGAACAAACAGTCACGGTATGATGAATAGCAACTGGGCTTCCGTAAACCGCTCTTCAAGGCGTTTGTCGAGCCCTTATGTACCATTGCCCAGTTCACAAGTAGTAGATGTCGTGTTAAATGACGTAGGTCCAAGTGTGCTATTTCCCGATCCCGTAGATGCACGATTGATTGGTAACTGGTTTGATGAAAATGGAATCCAAGGGATTACAGATATTGCTGTAGTTGGCGGGTTTCCAGATTTAATTTCAGCTTCTCATCCAGATACCTATGATACCGATAATGATGGTATGGCAGATAGTTGGGAAATTAGAACGTTTGGCAATTTAATGGCCAAACCTTCGGATGACCATGATGGCAATGGATATACTAATATTGAAGAATTTGTTTTTTCTTTAACCCTGAACTAAGAATTACAAATAGGTATTTTATCCCTTAAAATAAAATATGTTTATTATCGATTAAGCTGTTCCTTTGAACAGCTTTTTTTTTGGTATAATTTTTTCGTCAATACTTTTCACTAAAATTAAGGAATGAAATCTTTTGTAAAAAACATATATAACAATTCTAGATTGGGTTTTACCTTACTAAAGCCCTTTGTTTCAATTTATCAATATTTTTTACACAAAAAGTATCTCTCAAGAGAACAATTTATTTTAAAAAGGTTTAAAAAGAATTTTGGCCATGAGTTAAACCTCAAAAATCCCAAGAGCTTAAACGAAAAAATCAACTGGTTAATACTAAATAATGATAATCCTTTAGGAAGTCTTCTAGCTGATAAATATCGAGTAAGGGATTACATTAAAAGTGAGATAGGGGAAAAATATCTTATCCCGCTCGCTTACATGACTGAAAATCCTAAAGACATTATTCCAGAAAATCTTCCTGATTACCCGGTAATTATAAAAACTAATCATAATAGCTCAGGAGGTATCGTAATTAAAAACAAAAATGAACCCATCAATTGGAAATCAATTCAAAATAGATTAAGAGCCAATTTAGCAGAAAACTTTTATTGGGTTGGTCGAGAACTTGTCTATAAAGACATACAACCATTAATAATTGTAGAAAAGCTTTTGAACGACAATAGTGGGAGTTTTCCAGCAGATTACAAGGTCCATTGTTTTAATGGCAAGGTTGAAATGACCGCTGTCGTAACAGGACGAGGTTCAAATCAACAGCACTGTGACTGGTATGATAGAGATTGGGTAAAACAACCTTATGAATGGGGAGTTCTTCTTGATGACGGCTCTTACTCAAAAGCTAGCCAAAAAGGTGTTAAAAAGCCGATATGTTATGATAAAATGTTAGAATTATCGGAAACACTATCTTCAAAGTTCAAATACTTGCGAGTGGATTGGTACGTTATTAATGACAACCTGTTTTTTGGAGAGTTGACATTATATCATCAATCTGGGAGTAAACCTGTCAAACCCTATGAATGGGATTTGAAATTGGGCGATAGACTAACACTTTAATCAGTATGAAGATTTATTTTATCATTGGTAATTTAGGAGGAGGAGGAGCAGAACGCGTAATGACTACTTTGGCCAATGGGTTTTCAAAAACAAATGAAGTTTCACTGATTACATTTTACGAAGGGGAAGGCTTTTCCATTGACCCAAATGTACAACGAGTAAAGTTACATCATGGAAAAACAAAAAATCAGACTGTTAGAGCATGGTTCAATCTATACCATTTTATCCGAAAGAAAAATTCTAAACCGGACATAATAATAACTTTCATGCCTAGAAATGCCCTTATTGTGATTCCAATAGCTAAGATATTCGGAATTAAAGTAGTGGTAAGCGAGCATACAAATCATTTAACCAGTCTGACTCCAAAAACAAAATTCATACGCAATTACTTATATCCATTTGCTTCGGCAATTACAATTCTAACCAAATATGACTTAAGCTTTTACAAGAGAAAAAACAAAAAAGTGTTTATAGTGCCCAACCCCTTAGTTCATCCTACTGAATTAAAACCATTTATCAAAAGGAAAAAAAATATCTTAGCAGCAGGTTCCTTAAATAGATACCAAGACAAAGGATTTGATAGCCTTCTTAGAATAGCTGCTCCTTTACTAGAAGAACATAAGGATTGGACATTGACCATTGCCGGTAGTGGTGAACAAGGAATCAAAGAGTTAGCGAATTTAAGTAAGGAGCTTAATATTGATAGTCAAGTATTCCTACCGGGTTTTTGTAATAACCTCAAAGAACTAATGCAGAACTCCCAAGTATTTGCATTACCGTCCAAATTTGAAGGGCTTCCAATGGTGTTAATGGAAGCTTTGAGTAATGGTATGGCATGTATTGCTTATGACTGTATTTCAGGACCTAGTGAACTTATTGAAGACAAAAATAATGGGCTATTGATAAAAGATCAGGATAGTAAAGCATTTCAGAATGGATTGAAAGAGCTTATTTTAAATAATTCATTAAGAATTAAACTTGCTGAAAATGGACCAGACTCAATGCGTCCATATCTACTAGATGAAATTTTAAATCTTTGGGAATCATTATTCCAGGAAATATCCAGTGATTCATGACCCAACAAACAGAAAAGTTACCTATTCTTCGCTATGCTATTTTAGCCCTTATTTTATGGAATTTTCCAGGGTTTACGCTTGTATATATTAACAGTTCGTTATCGTCTCTGCTAAGTTATTCTTCTTACGGCCTAATACTAAGCTATGTTATTTTAAATAAAAAAACTGGAAATAGTTATGAAATGCTATGGTTGGGGTTATCATACTTTTTGATAAGTATTTTGGTCAGCTCTGCTTATATAGCTGATCAATATACTTTTTATGTAACGGTTATAAAGTATTTTATCATTATTTGGGGTGGATATGAGGTAGTTAAAAACACTACTAAAAAAGAGCTCTGGTTTTTCTTAGTTATTGGAAGTTTTTCAATTCTAGCCAATATTTTTCTTTTTCAAAACCCCAGGGCTGATTATGGTCGCTATAGTGGTTTTTATTTAGACCCCAATAACGCTGGTTTAGTATGCTCGTTGGGCTTAGCCCTAAGTTTTAGTATTTTAAGATCACTTCAACTTTTCGGTAAATTGTCATTCACTAGCTTAGGTTTAATCACCTTGTCCCGAACGTATATGGTGACTTGGTTGTTATTGAACGTGATGTCCATTCGGTTGAGTGTGAAAAATGCCAAGATGCTGCTTATTGGTTTTGGGGCATTGGTTTTATTGGTCACCTTTAATGAATTTCTTCCAGTAAAAAACGAACGCTTGGAACAGATGGGGGCCTTGATTGAAGGAGGGCAAAAAAGTAATGTTCAGTCTTTGAATGAAGACTCCCGAACTGAGACATGGGCTCGTTATTATGAAGCAATATTTAGTAAACCCATTTTTGGAAATGGATATCATTCATTTTTTGGCAATGGTGCGGCAAATACGAAATGGGGGGTTCACAACACCTATTTAATGTTGTGGGGGGAAGGCGGCATATTGCCATTGCTAATCTTTTTAAGCTTTCTTGGAAAATTATTCTTCAAAGGGCATCGACAATTTAAAGAAAAACCTTACGCGTTGATGATGCTTCTTGCAATAGCTCTTTTTTTAATGACCAACCATAACTTTATGACCAACGAGTATTCCATTTTCATTCTAATGTGGATATCAATTCAACTACAAAGTTCTCATTCCAAAGAAAAGTTTGAACGCTTTTCTTTGGAAAACCCGGGTTCAGCATTAAAATCAAGCAATAGTTAATAATGACCAGAGAAAGAAAGACTTGGTACTCCTATTTGCATACTACTTGGCAGAAATACCAAGGCCCATTGCTTTCCAATATGCTAACAGTAGGTATTGTATCCCTGCTGGTCAAAGGAGTCAGCTTTTTTAAAGAAATTTTAATTGCTGACACATATGGCATATCAGAACTTTTAGATACTTACTTAATTGCCAGTTTAATCCCAACTTTTATTCAGAGCGTTTTTCTTAATTCGTACGGTAGTGTTTTTATACCCAATTACGTTCAAGAAAAAGAATCAAAAAAACACATGGGTGCTTTTCAAAGCTCAAGCTTCTTAATCACTATCCTGTTGGCTCTTTTAATGATAGGAATTACTTACATTGGTATTGACATATATCTGGAATCACTTTTTCCTGGCCATAATTCAACCTACTATGAATTGATAAAGACCCAATTATGGGTAATATTGCCTAGTATACTATTTTGGGGAATATCCTCACTAATTACAGGTCTTTTAATGATCGAGGATGAGTTTTTTTATTCCTCTCTAAATAATTTGTTCGTTCCAATAGTCACTATTGTTCTTTTGCTTTTATTTCAACAACAACTACAAGAAATTACCTTGGCACTTGGAATGCTGTCAGGAAGTATTTTAAGTTGTGTTTATTTAGTTATCGTAGGTATTAAGAAAAAAGTGATTTTTTTAAAAAAACCAGACTTTAAAAGCAAGAATATTCGAGTATTGTTAAGCCAAGTTCCCGCAAAAATATCATCTGGTTTAATAAACGGTGTCAACCCTATGGTTGATCAATATTTTTCGGCCCAATTAGCAATAGGTGCAATAGCCGCGCTGAATTACGGATATAAAATACCTATAGTGACAATAAGTCTGATAAGTGCTTCTATTGGGAATACCCTATTGCCATATTTCTCTAAAAAGGTCCTAGAGGGAAAGAAAAAGCTATATGAATACTTGCAAAGCGTATTAGGAAAAATTTTGATATTAATGAGCATAATAGCTTTAGTCTTGATTTTCTTATCTAAATTCATTGTCGCTATATTTTTTGAGCGAGGAGCCTTCACCTCCCAAGATACCGAACAGGTGTATGTTATTCAGCAGATGTTTCTATTACAGCTTCCTTTCTATGTAACAGGTATTGTAATGAATAAGTACCTGACGGCTCTCAATAAAAACAATTTTTTAGTGCTGTCATCTCTGGTTAGTTTAGCGTTGAACATAATCTTAAATTATATTTTAATGGAACTTATGGGAACAAAAGGACTTGCTTTGGCAACCTCATTGGTTTCGCTTGGAAATTCAACAGTTATATACTTATACATCAAAAAACTATACAAAAAACAAAATAATGTTTAGTATTATTACTCCCACATATAATCGATGCCATACCCTAGAGCGAGTGTATAATTCTATGCTTAACCAAACAGATCAAGATTTTGATTGGATAATTATGGACGATGCAAGTACCGATGACACAGAAAATCTAGTGAATTCTTGGATAGGCGAAACCAATACATTTTCCATTCAATATCATAAATTATCAGAAAATAAGGGGAAGCCTTACGCTTTAAATGAAGGGTTCAAATATTGCAATCGTCCAATTACGATTATTGCGGATAGTGATGATACTTTTGTACCTCAGACTATAGCTGAATTGAAAATGCTATGGAAAAGTGTTGATTTGAGTAGGGATGCCAAAAAAATTGCAACAATATGGACATTGACCGATGATGAACATGGACGACTGGTTGGAGAACCATTCCCGCATAATTTTTGGCAAGTAAGTTACAAAGAGCGAGTTTTGGAAAGAAAAAAGCAGGTTGCGGGTGAAAAATGGCATAGCTGGAGAACCGAAATCCTTAAGAAATATAAGATGTGTTATAGTAGCCAATCTTTTATTCCAGAAGGGGCTACATGGAAACGAATTAACCAAGATTATGACTTTTTATGCGTGAATATTGTTCATAGAAAATATTTCTCAAGTCCGGATGGATTGATCAATAAGAAAAAAACCAAACTGGAACAACAAAAAATTAAATACTATAATTCTTATTATCAACTTTATGATGTTCCATGTTTTTCTCATATCACACACCCTTTCTATAGAAGATATTCGTATGAATATTTGAAGGCAAGTTTTTACCATAAAGATAAAAAAGTAAGGCTAGGAATTAGAAAAAAACTCTGTTGCCTAATTCCGGCCGTCTTGAACATACCAAAAGGAATAATCGGCTACATAAAAGCCCATTCTCAATAAGTGCAAGTGCTCTAAAAATAACAAGAATCGATAATACTAAAGGCTTTTACTATTTTCCTAAAAAAGAAACAAACACATTTAAATAAAGTGGCTCAAAAAAAAATAAAAATCTTACTATTTATTCCAAGTCTTACACCTGGCGGAGCTGAAAGGGTCATGCTCTTTATAGCAAAAAATTTGAGTCAAGAAAAATTTAATATCAAGCTAGTTGTAATTGGTTTTGAGAATGACACCATTTATGATACAGAAGGAGTGGAAGTAATTTACCTTAAGCACCAAAATGTCAAAAATGCTTTTTTTGACATCTTTAGATTATTTTTTGTGCACAGACCGCACATTGCATTTGGTTCCCTTACACATGTAAATTATATAATTGGTCTGGTTTCATATTTTTTTCCTCAAACCATTTGTGTAGCACGAGAAACAATTGTCCTAAGCATTAGGGATTCCTTTAAAGGGAATCATAAAGCTCAAACTAAAAAGAAAGGATTTTTAAGCTTTCTTGATTCAAAAATATCAGATTTAGCACATCAGCGTATCAACTATTATATCTGTCAGTCAGAAGATATGAAAAAGGACATGGTCCAAATTGACAAGTACGCCCATAAAAGAATTACAACCATCAACAATCCAGTTTCAGAACAAATCAAAACAAAAAAGGACATTCCTGTCAAAAAGCCACTAAGATTTATAACTGTTGGAAGATTGAGCAAACAAAAAGGTTATGAAAGAATTATAGGGGGGTTATCAAAACTAACAATTCCTTTTACTTACACAATTATTGGAGATGGGACAGAAAAAGATCGTATTTTTAAAGTAGCAGACTATTATAAACTTACGGATAAAATTGAGCATATTCCCGTGAGTAAAGAAGTATACGAACATATGTCCAGTAGTCATATTTATCTTCAAGGTTCTTTTTTTGAAGGTTTTCCAAATGCTTTGATTGAGAGTTTAGGAATCGGTACTCCCGCAATCGTCTTCGATGCACCTGGCGGTATGAATGAAATTATGGTTGACGGGGAAAATGGATATTTGGTTAAAGATGATTCCGATTTTGTTGAAAAGCTTACCCTGCTTATTCATAAGCTGGATAACTTCCCCCCAAAAAAGGTATCAAGTCATGTCTTAAAAAAATTCGGTTGGAAAAAAATCATTTCTGATTACGAGAATTTCTTTGAAAGAATTACAAGCTAAAATGGCTTAAACAAATTGCTCTATCATTCGTATCTTTTAAATCCAAGACATATGAAACAAAAAATTCGACACCTATACCTCAATACCAGTCTTGGTTATGTGGTGTTACATCCCTTCTTTTTATTCTATGAATATGGATTACGGTTGATTCCAGACAAAACCTTGCTCAAACATAAATTCCGATCCAGTATGGGGTATGACCTGAATTTGAAAAACCCACGTACCCTCAATGAAAAAATCAATTTTCTCAAAATTTATGAGCGCCACCCTTTGCTCACAATAGCCGCGGATAAGTATAAAGTTCGGGGCTATATCAAAAAAACCATCGGTGAAGAGTATCTCATCCCATTGGTGCTGCACACCAAAAACCCAGAAGACATTGCACCAGAAAACCTTCCGAACTATCCTGTTATCATCAAAACCAACCATAATAGTTCCGGAGGAATTATCGTTAAGGATAAAAGCAGCATCGATTGGAACGCCAAAAGAAAAGTGTTGGCAAAACTGTTACGGGAAAATCATTACTACAGTACACGGGAATGGCAATATAAGGACATAGAGCCGAGAATCGTGGTGGAAAAGTTACTCACCGACCCCAAAGGTAACATTCCAGACGATTACAAACTACATTGTTTTAATGGAAAGTTGGTGTTTACCCAGGTCGATTTGGACCGACATACGGACCATAAAAGAAACCTTTATGATGTAAACTGGGTAAGGATACCTTGTTCATGGTTTTTTGATAATGGCAAAGACGTTTTGAAACCATTTCAATATATGAAGATGAAAGAGCTCGCAGAAAAAATAGCCAAGGATTTCACCTATGTTCGTGTGGACTTCTACAATACTGGCGAATCCATTTTCTTTGGCGAACTGACCTTTCATCCAGGGTCTGGTTATGAAAAGTTTAACCCTAATTCCTTTGATTATGAATTAGGTGAACAATTGGATTTGAAAAACATAAAAAACTAACCTTAAAGAATATTTTAGAGGTAAACTCCACATTGCCTAAACCGTAATCTTGCGTTTTTTACTTAATCTGGCAAATTCACCTTAAAACTCATATATGATATTCACTACTCTTCGTAAAATAGCGGTTTATACCAAAATAAAGAGACTCGAGTATGGTTATACCAAAAAAATCTCAAAACTAAATGCAGATACCAAGCCAGCATATTTGGATAAAAAAACAAAGAATCAGATCAAAGCCAAATATGCCCAATATGGTTTTAAGAATGTCTCAGTTGAATGGCATAGATTTTTCGGGCAATTATATAACAAAATGTGCATAGATTTCATTCCAGAGTCACTTTTTTATTGTTATATCGAGCCTGCTTTGAACAAAACCGACCTGTTCAAGGCTTGGGAGGATAAAAACTTGATAGAAAAATTCCTGACACCTGAAATAACTCCAAAAACATATGTTAAAAATTGCAACGGTTTTTATTACATCAATGACAATCCTGACTCAAAAGAAGCTGCAATAAAATATGTTTCACAATTAGATAATTTTGTAATTAAACCCTCAATGGGCACCTATGGTGGTGAAGGAGTTAAAAAAATCGAATTGAGTAACTCAAAAGACAGATTTGAACTCTTGGACTCTATTTTCACAGAGTATTCCAAGGATTTCACCGTCCAAGAAGTATTAAAACAATCGCCCAAATTGGCAGAGTTAAATCCTACTTCTATCAATACTGTACGCATCATATCTTACTTACGCCCATCTGAAACGGTAATACTGTCTGGAATAATCCGCATTGGTAAAAGTGGAGTTTTTACCGATAACTTTGCTTTGGGAGGTGTGGTATGCGGAATCGACAAAACGGGCAAACTTAAAAAGTATGCCGTAGATAAATATGGTTTTGAAACAACCGAAACCGAAAGCGGGGTTATTTTTGATGGGTTTCCAATTCCCGAATACAACAAAATTGTTGAAACAATAAAAAATCTACATACTAAGCTTCCCTACTTCAAACTAGTTTCGTGGGATATTATGGTGAATGAAAAGTCTGAAGTTAAAATAATCGAATACAACACTTTTGGACAAGGCATCAATGGACACCAAATCACAAACGGTCCCCTGTTTGGAGATTATTTCGATGAGATATTAGAGCTTTCAAGAAGGTAACTCGGCCCACACTCGTAAGTTTGATTTAATAGTCAAAACTCCACATCTTGTTTTACTTAAAATGAACCAACCACAAAAAAAAATAGCCATATTCATCAACTCCTTGGCGGGAGGTGGAGCGGAGCGGGTTACTTCTTACCTACTCCCCTATTTGGTAAATAAAGGACATGCGGTGGTGTTGGTGCTTACCGAGGAGGAGCTGGCCTATCCCGTACCCAAAGAGGTACCCATCCATTACCTAGACAAGTCTGGCAAAAATGAATCGGGAGTTGCCAAACTGCTAAAACTCCCTTGGTTGGCCTACCGCTACGCCCATTTTTTGCGAAATGAAAACATTACGCATTCCTTCAGTCTCTTGACAAGGCCCTGTTACATCAACATCATGGCGCGCTGGTTCACCAGTCATCCCTATAAACTTATGGTCAGTGAACGTAATTTTCCGAGCATGCAGTACGGGGGCAATCATTTACAGGCTAGGATCAATAACTTTTTGGTAAAGCGCTTGTACCCAAAGGCAGACCTTGTGGTGAGCAACGCTAAAGCGAGTGCCCAAGATCTCGTGGATAATTTTGGGGTGGCCAAAGAAAGGACTAGGACCATTTACAATCCCATCGATATCGATAAAATCCAACAGATGGAAGCGATACAGGACTTCTTTGATTCCAATTATGTCAATGCCGTAAGTATTGGTCGTCTGGTCCCCGAAAAAAATCATACTTTTTTGTTGGATGCCGTATTGCCCTTTAACCATCTCCGCCTCTATATTTTTGGAGAAGGGGAGCTTCGAAAATCACTGGAGGAGAAAATTCAAGGATTGGGATTGGAAAACCGCGTTTTTTTGATGGGCTTTGAGAGCAATCCCTTCCAATACCTCAAAGCTGCGGATTTTTTTCTATTTGGTTCCCTCAACGAAGGGTTCCCAAATGTGCTTATGGAAGCCATGTGTTGCGGGCTGCCCATTGTAAGTACCAATTGCAAATCCGGCCCCGACGAAATGATGGAACTCAATGAGTCCAAAACCGATGATATCATGTTTACGGATTATGGAATTCTTACTCCAGTAAATGATGTAGCCTGTATGCAGAAAGCATTGGAGTATGTATTGGAACATCCCGAATTTTTGCAAGCCTGCAAGCCCAACCTGTTGCAACGTATTCAAGATTTTAGACGAGAACCCATATTGGAAGCCTATCACCAGTTGATTACTTCTTAACGGCCATCCCTTCAAATAAAAAAGCCATGTTGAAAAACATGGCTTTTGTAATATGTTGTTTTCTTTCTAGTACTTCACTATCTCAAAATCCGACCTGCGGTTCTTGGCGTGTTGCTCTTCCGTACAACGTACACCATCGGAACATTCGTTTACCAATCGGGTCTCCCCAAATGCCTCGTGGCTTATCCTATCTGCTGCAATTCCTTTGGACAACACATATTCAACAGTGCGTTCGGCGCGGCGCTCCGAAAGCCATTGGTTATACGTTTCGGTACCCCTTGAATCAGTGTGGGCGGTAATCCTGATTTCCAATCCGGGTTCATCGTTCATAATGGCCACCAATTGGTCCAACAATTCTTTGTCATTCGAAGTCAGATACGAAGAATTGAGTTTGAAATATACATTGCCCAATGCATTGATTTTGTTTTGAAGGGCTGCTCTTCTCGCATCCTCAGCGTCTTTTTTGGCCTTTTCGGCCGCGGCCAGTTCAGCGGCTTCTTTTTCCCTTTGCAAACGTTCGGCCAGCAAGCGGGCTTCTTCTTCCGCCTTAGCAATCGAATCCTGCACCCGTTGTTGTTCTTCTTCCATCTCTTTGAGCAAGGCCAGTTTCTCTTCACCTTTTCTGGAGAGGCCTTTTTCCACTTCGAATCGATAGGCTACCCCTAAGGCATGTTGAATATGGTTGGTGCCATTTTCAGTATTCATAGCCCATTTACCGGTAGAATTGAAATCGAGCCCCCAATGATCGGAGAACCAAGTCCTAAAACCTAAAATGGCATTGTAGGTGCCTCTTCCTTGATTGTTGGCATCAGTATAACCTGCTCCAATCCCAACATAGGGATCAAAAAAACCGGTTTCCCCTAAAATCATGTTCAAATCATAGCTTACGCGAAAATCCAGACCCCAATAGTCCACATCGGCCGGATTGACCACATTATCTATAATTTTCCCTTCTTTGTATTGGTTGTAAGACCCGATGGCTTCCAAGCCGATTCCGTTCCTAAAATACCTTCCGATACTAACTCTAGAAGGATACGGGACCATATTCCAAGCCCTATAAATATCCAAAAGCTTCCCGAACTCATCTCCCGAATCATCTACCGCATTGGTTCCAACGGTTACCAACCAGTAACTTTGTACTATACTGTCCTTTTTGGTCAACTCTAGGTCTTGGGCAAAGGTCAAGGCGGAGAAAATAAAGGCCATGACCAATAAAATGGGTCTTAAACTATTCATTTGTATTGATTTGAGGTTTTCGGTTTCAAAGCTAAATCAAGCCGCTAACTTATAGAACTTTGCACTTTTAAGTGCGATAATTTTCGATAAGAAGTAAAAAAGATTTGGAAAGCACTATTTCTCAACCCGTTGAAAATGCAGACTTTTATCGATCAATGGCATTTTGTACAGATAAAACGGATAGTACATCGGCTGAATGGTTACCGCTCCCTCCTGCTCTTCTTCCCACAAGTCAATAGCAATCCATAATTCTGTTTCGGTTTGCCTTAATCGGGACAGAGCGACCTCTTTTTTGCCCTGTTGTTCGCCCAAACAGACCAAGACCAACATATCTTTGGTAAAATCAACCATGGGAACGGGCAGTCCAGGCTTACGGGTTTTATTGATCTCGCGATAGAACTTGTTCAATGTTTTGGTGTCCCGAATCTCACGTGTTTGAAAGGTATCGATGTTCGTAAAATCATCATGGTCCAGCAATAACAGTCCTTCAATCACCTCACCGCTAGGAGTGTTGCTTTCTTTTTGGGCCTTGCAGGAAATCAGTCCGAGCAGCATTATGAGAAACAGGTATCTCAAAATCAAAAGGTGTTTTTAAAACGGGATTTGAAAGCCTTTTCATAAAGGTCTTCGTACAATGGAAGAATGTGGACGATATCAAACTTGGATGCCACATTGTATGCATTTTCCTTGAATTTATCCAGAGTGGTATCGTCTTTCAAAATTTCTATGGCCTTGGCCGACATGGTATCTACATCGCCCACATTGGCCAAATAGCCCGATACACCATCTATGTTCACCTCGGGAATACCACCTGTGTTACTGGAAATGATCGCCACTTTATTGATCATGGCTTCCAACGCGGCCAAACCAAAGCTTTCCGTTTCCGATGGCAACAGGAACAAATCGGAAAAACAAAGGATTCGGTCAATCTCATTGCTATTGCCCAAAAACAACACCCAATCTTTTATGCCCAAGGATTCACAGAGGTCCTCGGCCTTTTCCTTTTCGGGCCCCTCGCCTACCATAATCAGTTTTGCAGGAATTTCTTGCTGTATCCGATAGAATATCTTTATGACATCGGGAATTCGCTTTACCTTTCTAAAATTACTGATATGGGTAATGATGCGCTCGTCGTCTTTGGCCATCATGGAGCGTTGGCAATCGGTAAATGCCTTTCGATATTTAGTGGTCTCTATAAAGTTGGGAATGACCTCTATCTCTTTTTCAATATCAAAAATATTCAACGTCTCTTGCTTGAGGGCTTCCGAAACCGAGGTCACTACATCCGATTTGTTGATGCTGAAGGTAACCGCTGGTTTATAAAAGGGATGCTTGCCCACCAAGGTAATATCGGTTCCGTGCAAAGTGGTAATCATCGGAATAAAGATGCCGTACTCCTGAAGCATTTTTTTGGCCATATAGCCCGCATAGGCATGGGGAATGGCGTAATGCACGTGCAATAGTTCAATATCGTACAGTTTAATCGTATCCACCAACTTACTGGAAAGCGCCAACTCATAAGGTTGGTAGTGGAATAAGGGATACTCGGGCACATGTACTTCATGAAAATGGATGTTGTTGCCCAAAAGTTCCAAGCGCACAGGCTGACGGTAGGTAATAAAATGTACCTCATGCCCCCGTTCCGCAAGGGCAATCCCCAATTCGGTGGCAACCACGCCACTACCCCCAAAGGTAGGGTAACACACTATTGCTATTTTCATAAGAACAAATCTACGGCAATATTCTGTACCTAGTTAATAATGGAATCATAAATGGCCTGCTGTATGCGTGTTCTCAGCCCGGATTTGATCAATAATGTATTGGTTGCGGAGGGATAGGTCCTGTTCGACAAAAAAACATAAACAATCTCTTCCTCCGGATCGGCCCAAGTATAAGTTCCTGTAAATCCGCTGTGCCCAAAACTTTTTCTGGAAACACATCCGCAGGTAGGACCTTTCTCGTCCAGTTGTGGTTTGTCAAAACCTACGCCCCTTCTCACATTTTTATTACAGAAATAGCAGGTATTGAACCGCTTTACGGTGCGGGAATTAAAAAAGCGTTCGCCACCATAATAACCGCCCTGTAAATACATTTGCATGATTTTGGCCACCTCATTTGCCGTGCTAAAAAGTCCGGCATGACCACCAACACCGCCCTGCATGGCCGCTCCCATGTCGTGGACGTAGCCTTGCACAGTCTGGTACCTGTAGTAGTCGTCCTCCTCGGAAGGAACTATCGCTTCCTTTGGAAATTTTTTCAACGGGTTGAACAAGGTTCGCTGCAATCCCAAAGGCCTGTACAAAAATTCATCTACTAGTTCGTCAATCGGACGCTGGTAGGTTTTTTCAATATATTCCTTAAATACGTAATACCCTACATCACTGTATCGATATCGATTGGACTTAAGGCTTTGCCTACCGATTTTATCGTAAATCGAATCTTTGTACGATCTAGTGAGGTATAGATGTTCCGCAACTTTATAGGGAAAAGCCTCGGAGGGATTTTCACGATAAAATTCGTTGGACGGTTTCCGGTCCTTCGTCAGTGTATCCAAATAGAAAGCGATCCAAGAAGGTAAACGCCCATAATGGGACAGGGCCTTAAGGACCGTTACGTCCTTGAGTTCCGTATCGGCATATTCAGGCATCAAATCCTTAAAAGTGTCATTGAGGGCAATTTTTCCTTCTTCCTCCATCTTCATGATCATGGGTAAGGTAGAAAGTATCTTGGTCAGCGATGCCAGATCATAAATGGATTCTGAGGTAATACTATCGTTCGATTGATAGGTAGGCTTTCCAAAATTTTTGTCATAGATTACCTTTCCCCTTCTAGCGATCAAGACCTGCGCCCCAGGGAACATGAGGGAATCCAGTCCATCGTTTACAAGGGTGTCCACCTCGGCCAAAAGCTCCGAGCTCATGCCCACCCGCTCAGGAATGCTGTAGCCCAATCGTTGAATGGGTTCAATCTCCAAACCTATGCCCACCGGAAACTCCGCATGTGCGGAAACAGGCAGTTTTCCAGATGCGCCAATGGCCCCAAAAATGACCTCGGCTACTTTTTTCTGGGCGATTTCACTGTTCTGATAGCCCATCACCACCCCGTCTATCGTATCAAAGTTGAGCACATCCAAAAGGGCGTAGGGCTTGGTAAAGACCGATAAAATGGTGTTGCTGGTTCGCAATCTGGATATTTCTTCCAACCAGAACAATTCGTTTTTGGAAAATGTATGTCCCTTCCATGGACTATCGTTGCTTTTGTGAAAGCCGATAATGACCAAGTTGAATTCCTTTAATCGCTCCTTATACTCCGCAATATCCTTGGCAGCAATCGGGGTCACCTTTTGATATTTGTTCAAAGCTTCTAAAAAGGTGCTTCCTTCATCATCCCCAAAATGGACGTAGGCAATTTTTTTGTTGTCCAATTTTTTGATGGGCATCAACGAAAAATTGTTCTTCACAACCGTGATGGCAGCCTCCATAGCCACTTCGTAAATGACATCGTTTTCGACACTATTTAGGTCTTCTACCAAATTTTCTATGGCCACAGGGCGGTAATTGTTCAATCCGGCTTTGTACTTGGCCATCAATATTTTTTTGACGGATTTTGACAGTCGCTCTTCTGTAATGATTCCATTGTTATAGGCCTCCATAAACTTTGTCTTGGCCTTGAGCACGTTCTCGGGCATCAACAACAAATCGTTTCCGGCCAAAAAGGCTTGTAGTTCCACTTCGCCTTGTGGAGCAAATTGGGAAACAGCCTTCATATTGAGCGCATCGGTGATCACCAAGCCTTCAAAACCCATCCGATTCTGCAACACATCCGTAACAATGGCTTTGGACAAGGTAGAGGGATGCCCCTCACGTGATTCCAGTGCCGGTACATCCAAATGGGCCACCATTATGGAGCTTAATCCTGCTTCCATAGTTTTTTTGAAGGGATACAGTTCCAAAGTGTCCAACCGTTCCACCGAAGAGGTGATGATGGGCAATGATTTATGGGAATCGGTAGCCGTATCACCATGTCCCGGAAAATGCTTTCCACTGGTCAAAACCCCAGCTCTCTCCATCCCCCGCACAAAAGCACGTCCCTTTTGGGCCACATTTTTGGGGTCTTCGCCAAAAGAGCGGTTGCCAATGATGGGATTCTGCGGATTGTTGTTCACGTCCAAATCGGGTGCGAAATTGATATGTACCCCAAGCCGTTTGGCATGCTTTCCGATTTGATACCCCACTTTTTCAACAAGGGTGCTATCCTGAATAGCCCCTAAGGTCATGTTCCACGGAAAGGCATAGGTAGAGTCCAACCGCATGGCCATACCCCATTCCGCATCCGAACCAATCAATAATGGAACTTTGGCAACGGATTGGTAGGCATTGGTCAATTCAGCCTGTTGTACAGGTCCTCCGACCGAAAAGATGACACCCCCAAGATCCTGTTCCTTGACTAGGTTTTTCACCCTGTCGGTAGCCGATTTTCCTTGATTGGAAGCCACGCTAACCATAAAGAGCTGCCCTACCCGTTCTTCCAAGGTCATTTTTTGATATTGACTTTCGACCCATGCCATTTGTGCCACGGAATCTTTGACCATCAAGGGATTGGACTGCCCAAGGGCTTGCAAGCAAAAAAGTAATAAAAGGGGAATATTGAGGTTTATCCGCATAAATATCTTGTCTAAAACCTGAACTTATTGCTGATAAAAATATTGCATTTCATCGAGGAATGCACACAAATTAAGATAATTTAAAAGCAGCCTACACAAATCGGGAGTGCCAGCTTTCACTCGCTGGGACTTCCCAGTTTTCAAGGTACTCCTGCTTCGTAGCCACCAGATTGTTGAACACAATGGTATTGGCGGAAACCGATCTGGCCTTCGCCAGTTTTTTAAAGTCCTTAAGGGGTTTGTAGGCGATAAATTCCCCTTGTTTAAAGGAGACATTCATCCGGTCCAAGAGCTCTACTTGGTATTTTTTTTCAAGACTTTGGATGTAGTGAACGGACGCATCAATGGAACAGCCGGAAGCACTAACGTTCGTTTGGTCCAAACCGATGACGATAAATCTTTTGTACCTGATCTCGAAGCCTGCATGCAAATGGCTCCCATGGGCGGTCCATTCCTTTAGGAATTCGGTAAGGCTCTGCTCCAATTCCTGCAATTCCTCCTCGGTAAAACTTCTGTCAGCCTGATAAATCCAGATGCGGGCATTATCTGGCAATTCATTAAAATCTACTAGCATATCTTCTATCTGATAGGTCTTTCCTTTTTGACCCGATTCATTCTTTCTATTTCTTACAATCCTTGTGAATTGGCCAATACCTCGGCAACATCCAGAACCGTAACGCTGTCCTCTTTTTCGTGGGCTTTGATACCGTCCGTCATCATGGTATTGCAGTACGGGCATCCTGTTGCGATAATCTGTGCCTTGGTTTCCAGGGCATCCTTGGTCCGCATCACATTGATGTCCATATCGCCTTTTTCGGGCTCTTTGAACATTTGCGCTCCCCCTGCACCACAACATAGGGCCGTTTTTTTGAATCGTTTCATCTCCACTACATCGGCTTTGGTCTTGGTGAGCAGTTCGCGTGGCGCATCAAAAACGGAATTGGCACGCCCCAAATAGCAGGGGTCGTGAAAAGTGATGCGTTTTCCTTTGTAGCCATCACCATCCATTGTCAAACGTCCGTTATCGATAAGCTCTTTCAAGTATTGGGTGTGGTGCAGCACCTCGTAGTTCCCTCCCAGTTCCGGGTATTCATTTTTAATGGTATTGAAGGAATGTGGGTCACAGGTAACGATACGCTTGATTTCGTAACCGTTCAAAAGCTCGATGTTCATCATGGCCTGCATTTGGAATAAAAATTCATTGCCAGCACGTTTGGCCACATCGCCTGTGGAACTCTCTTCTGTTCCCAATACAGCAAAATCAACATTGGCCTTGTTCAATAATTTCACAAAGGCACGGGTAATCTTTTTGGCGCGGTCGTCGTAACTTCCAGCAGAGCCCACCCAAAACAATATTTCGGGCTGTTTGCCTTCTGCCATAAACTCCTGCATGGTCTTTACCTTCAATTGCTCGCTCATAGTGCTTTTTTTATTCGTTTACCCAATTCAACCGGTCCATTTGATTGTAGGGCCATGGGGCTCCATTGTTCTCGATATTGGACATCATATTGTTCAGTTCCATTGGGGCTGCGGACTGCTCCATTACCAAATATCTTCGCATTTCCACAATAATGGACAACGGATCTATGCTCACCGGACATGCTTCCACACAGGCGTTGCAGGTGGTACAGGCCCAAAGTTCCTCACGGGTTATGTAATCGTCCAATAACTGTTTGCCGTCCGGAACAAACTCTCCCTTGTTGGCATCCATATTTTTGCCCACTTCCTCCAAACGGTCGCGGGTATCCATCATGATTTTTCGGGGCGACAGCTTTTTACCGGTCTGATTGGCCGGGCATTCGGAAGTACATCGACCACATTCAGTGCAGGTATATGCATTGAGCAATTGCACCCAATTCAGATCCATCACATCGGAAGCCCCAAATTTTTCCGGTTCCTCTGTAGTGTCCTCTTCCGCAGGAGCCGCAAAGGGGTCCGCATCGGGATCCATCATCAATTTTACTTCCTTGGTAACGGATGCCAGGTTATTGAACTGTCCCTGTGGCTTGACCCTTCCATAATAGGTGTTGGGAAATGCCAAAAGGATATGTAAATGCTTTGAGTAATAGAGGTAATTCAAAAATGCCAAGATGCCCAAAATATGTAGCCACCATGCCGTTCTTTCCACCAAAATCAAAGAGGATTCCGAAAGTCCTTCCAGTAGCGGCAGCAAAAATTGGCTTACCGGGAAAGCTCCTGCCCTATTGTAGTGCTCCGCACCCATCTGCTGCAATTGAAAATCGGCAGCATTCATGGTAAGGAACAAAACCATCAGTACCAATTCGATATACAGAATCAAGTTCCCATCGGTTTTGGGCCATCCCTTCATTTCCGGTTTGATGAAGCGTTGGATACGGATGATGTTCCGTCGCACCCAAAAAACGATTACGGCCACGATTACCAAAAGGGCCAGAATTTCGAAGGAACCTATCAAAAAGTTGTACACAGAACCCAAAGGAGAGAACAGCCGATGTGTTCCCAGAAGTCCATCGAGGATAATTTCCAGCACCTCTATATTGATGATAATAAAGCCCACATAAACAATAACATGCATGATACCTGCAATCGGCCTAACGACCATCTTGGTCTGCCCCAGGGCGATTCTTGCCATGTTTTTCCAGCGTTGTGCTTTGTTGTCGCTTACATCGACGTCCTTGCCCAGTTTAATGTTCCGGGTCAATTTTTTGACATTTCGAACAAAAAAACCAATGCCCGCGATCAGGGCCAGGGCAAATAAAATATTGGGCACGTATTCCATTAGTTATTTTCTTTTGGTTCGTTTGGATTCTCCTGTTCTGCGGGATCATCCGCCGGTAGTGTGTACTCTTTTTGTTTTTTGCCGAAAACGGAAACATTGACGTAACGTTTCGGGTTCAGTCTAAAGTCTTGTAAAAGCAAGTCCAATTCCCTAGAGGCTTCGGCTAGATTATTGTACAGTGCATCATCCTTGTGCAATTTCCCCAAGGAGCCTTCACCTTCCTCTATTTTGGCCAAAATACCGTTCAGCTTGCTCACCGTGCCTTGAAACTCGGCCAAAGTTTTTCCTAAATCGGCATTGACCAACGAATCGGAGAGTTTGGAGAAATTGGAAGTGATATGGTTCACGTTCTTCAAAGAACTGTCCAACTGGGTTTTGTTGTTTTCGAGCAGTACATTTAGATTATCGGCACTGGCCTTAAAGGAACCCACCAATTGGTTCATGGAAACTATGGCCTCTTGAAGCTGTTTTTTGGTGGGGTCATCCAATATTTGGTTTACGTTCATCAGCAATGAATCGGCATTAGAGACCGCACCTTCCACTTTCATTTGAAGCGGTGTCAGTTTTTGCTGTACCAATTCGGTAAGGCCCGGTTTTATTTTTGATGGTAAGGTATCTCCCGATTGGGCTTTTGGGCCATCATCGAACACGGGAACAATCTGAAGGCCCTTTCCACCGATGATACCAGTGTCAAACAGCTCAGCTATACTGTTTTTGGAAAATTCGAACTTATTGGTTACCGTTAAGGTCACCAATAATTTTCCCGAGCTATCCTTAAAACGGATATCGGTCACATTGCCCACATTGAAACCATTGATAGACACTTGGGTGCCGGGCTGTAAACCACCTACATCATCGTAAACGGCATAAAACGTTTTATTGTTCTCAAAGAGTGGAGAGGATTTTAAGTAGCTAAGCCCAAACAAGAAGGCTACGATTCCAGCGACTACGATAATCCCAGTTTTGATTTCCCTGGATAGTTTCAAAAGATTCGGTTTATGATTTAAACAAAATTAGGAATAATTTTCTCAAGAGACCATTTGAAGCATCGCTACTTCAACGCGGCTGAAACTGGCACCCTTGCCCCATTCTTGTATGCCACGATGTATGATGTGGTATACCCTTTGGCATCGGCGTTTTTCTTCAACTGCTTGGCTTCTTCGTAGGTACTGGCATTACCGTACATATATCGATACATATTCTTATAAGGTTCTTTGGATAACTGGTCCAAACCGTTAAAGTTCTTGGCGTCCAACGGTATGGTTTTTCCACTGGCCATCAACTGGACCTTAAAGATTACCCCTGTACTTTCTACAGGTGCTTTGGTCTGTGGTTCCGTCTGCTTTGTTTTTTCTTCCGGTTGCTTGTCGGCAACAGTAGTAGATTGTTCCGTGGTCTCCTTGGGAATATCCACCGCTACCGGGGTATCTTCCACCTTAAGACTCTCTGCCACCGGAGCCACTGCATAGCCCATTTCTTCTTTGTAGGCCAAGACCGCACTTGCAATCGCCGTTCCCATCTCGCTCTGCCCCTTTTTGGAGTTAAGGTAACTTCCTTCGCTTTTGTTGGATAAAAAGCCTACCTCTACCAATACACTGGGCATAAAGGTCTGATGCAGTACAATAAAACCGGCCTGCTTTACTTTTCTGTCCTTACGTTTGAGCTTTACGGTAAAATTATCCTGAAGCTTTTTTCCCAACAGAATACTCTGGTCCAAGAACTCCTCCTGCATAATGGTCAATCCAATCACGGATTCGGGGGAATTGATATCGTACTCCGCATATCGCTGCTCATAATCATCCTCCAAGTAGATTACGGAGTTTTCCTTTTTGGCCACCTCAAAATTTTGTCGATTGGCATGCAACCCCAGCACATAGGTTTCCGCCCCGTAGGCATCCGAGTTATGGGCATTGCAATGGACGGATACAAATAAATCCGCATTCGCCTGATTGGCAATTTCGCCCCGTTCGAACAAATCGACAAAAGTATCGTCATCCCTCGTATAAATGACTTTTATATCTGGGTGTTTTTTTAGCTCCTCCCCAATTTTCAAAACAATGGCCAGGGCAATTTCCTTTTCCAAGTAGCCGTTCCCAATGTTTCCAGGGTCGTGTCCGCCGTGACCAGCGTCCAAGACCACAATAAATTTATCTTTGGGCCTTACCTCGGTATCATTTTTGTGAAAAGAGGTCAAAGGAAAGACCAGCAAAAGAAATACTAAAAATGTCAACCGACTTTTATTCATAAGAACTGTGTAATTATAGTGTTCGCTATTGGTTAAAAATATCGTAATCACCAATAAGTAGAACAAAAAATATATGTAAGTTTGACCCCAAAACTGAGCCGACCTGTACAAAAATAGGATTTATCACGTTGCAACCAAATAAACATTTTTTACTTTTCCTATTTGTTCTTCTTTGTGGTATCGCTACCTTAAGTGCTCAGGAGGACCCTATTACGCCCTTGCCCATCAAGGCTGTGAAGGATACCATTTTCGCTCCTTTGTTGCCTCCGAACATCCTAAACGATTCCATTAGAACCGACACCACAAACACAGATACCGTGCCAAAAAAACAGCCTTTGTTGTTGGACAAAATCAAATATAAGGCCAAGGATTATGTCAAGCTGAGTCAAAAGGACAACAAAATTTACTTGTACGACGAAGCGGAAATTTACTATCAGGATACGGAACTGAAGGCTGGCGTTATCGTTATGGATTACGTAAAAAATGAGGTCTATGCCGGCCGTATGAAGGATTCCTTGGGCAACTATTCCCAACTTCCCTTTTTTAAGCAGGGCGACAATGAGGTGCGACCGGATTCCATCCGTTTTAATTTTGACACCCAAAAAGCACTGATATGGAACTCGAGGACGGAGCAACAAGCCGGATTGGGGCAACTGGGGAGCGACGCCATGAAGGTGTATGCCGAAAAGACCAAAAAAGAGAACGACTCGGTCTACTTTTTGAACGAGGGTAAACTGACCACCTCCAACGATACGGTGAACCCCGATTACTACATCCGTGTACGAAAGGCCAAATTTGTACCCAAAAAGAAAATCATTGCCGGGTACAGCAATATGTACATCGTAGACGTACCCACCCCTATTGCCATGCCATTTGCCTATTTCCCGTTGACCACGGGCAGGGTGGCCGGTATCCTGTTCCCTACCTTTGGTAACGACCCGAGAAGGGGGTATTTTATCCAGAACGGGGGGTACTATCTTCCTATCAGCGATTATGTAGATCTCAGTATTACGGGGGATTACTATACCAACGGGAGTTACGGGTTTCAGGGAAGGTCCGTTTACACCAAACGTTACAAATACAGCGGCAATATCAATATCAGTTATGAAAATTTGGTGACCAGCCAAAGAGGTTTTGATGATTACAGTCGAACGAGCAACTATAACATTCGTATTTCGCATTCGCAGGATACCAAGGCAAGTCCCAATTCCCGCTTTTCGGCCTCGGTGAATTTGGGCTCCAGTCAGTTCTTTACCAACTCCTTGAACCAGGTAAACCGGAACAATACGCAGACCAACACCTTTGCCTCCTCCATAAGTTATTCCAAAACGTTTCCCGAATACCCTTCGGTGAATACCAGTATTACGCTCAGTCATACACAAAACTCACGTACGCAGACCATCAACATGTCCTTGCCCACATTCCAAGCAAGCATGGAGCGTATTTTTCCCTTTGCCAAACGTGATGAACCCAAAAAGGGTGTTTTTCAAAATATCAACTTTCAGTACGATGTAAACGCCCAAAATAGCATCACCACCACGGAAGAGGAATTTTTTAAAAGTGGTATGTTCGATGATGCGCGAGTGGGTGCGCGACACCGAATTCCCATAGCGACAAACTTTAAATTGGCCAAGTACCTCAGCGTTAGTCTAAGCGGAAACTATGAAGATGTGTGGGCCTTGGAAACCATCCGACGCGAGTTTGATGAAGAATCCGGACTTGTGGTTACCGATACCATTCCGGGTTTCGACCGATTCAACCGTTATAGTTTGGGTACCAGTATCGGCACTACCTTATATGGAACATGGAATTTTGGGGAAGACAAAAAAGTACAGGCCTTGCGCCACGTAATGCGACCTTCCATCAGCTATGGATACACGCCTTCCTTTGAACAATTTTATGAATCCTACACCAACGGAGAAGGTGAAGAGGTACAATACACCCCATTTGAAACCAGTCTTTATGGCCGGCCATCATTGAACAGGGGTAGTTCCATTAGCTTTTCGCTCCAGAATTCGCTCGAAGCTAAGGTTCGTGACAAGGATTCCACGGCAACGGAGCCCAGAAAGGTGAAGATTTTGAGCAACCTCACCTTCAATGCCAGTTATAATTTGGAAGCGGATTCCCTTAAGTTAAGCCCTATCAGCATGAGCGGGGCAACGGAAATCATTAAAAACGTCCCCATCAACTTTGCCGCTACCTTTGATCCCTATGCCATTGACAATAACGGTAGACGCATCAATACCTTGAACATCAATAATGGAGGGGGGATTGCACGTTTGACCAGTGCACGAATCAATACCAGCTTTTCCTTGAACAGCGAAATGTTCCAGAAAGGTGGAGTTAAGGAAAAGAGTGATGAGGAAAAACAGTCGGACTTTAGTGAAAACCCGTTTGCCATTGACGATGTTCGTGGGGAACAATCCCAATTCAATCGTGGAAGAGGCAATAGGGGCAACGACCCCAACCAAGAGCAGCCTTTGTACAATAACAAATTACCGTGGGATGCGCGCTTTACCTATGTGGCCTCCTACAACAACAATAACCGCCAGAACGAAATTACCAACCACTCCATCATGTTCTCCGGGAATATTTCACTTACCCCAAAATGGGAAGTCGGGTTCAATTCTGGTTATGATCTGAAGAACAAAGGATTCGCCGATACCCGTTTCGCTTTTAAAAGGGATTTGGGCAGTTTTAACCTTAGTTTCGACTGGACTCCGTTTGGGAGGTTTGAGCGATGGTATTTCTTTATTGGTATAAAGAGTTCCCTGTTGAAAGACATCAAGTGGGAAAACAGAAGTCAGCCTTGATCGTACCACTTTATTTTTTACCTTCACTGGCATAAATTCCAATGCATGAAAAAAATCATACAGACCACAAAAGCACCGGCTCCCATCGGGCCGTACAACCAAGCCGTACTCATAAAGGATACACTTTACATTTCCGGTCAAATTCCGATTGACCCGGCTACGGGCGAGTTGGTAGAGGGGGACATCCAAAAGGAGACGCGCCAATCCATGGAAAACCTAAAAGCGATACTCGAGGAAGCTGGAATGACTTTTGAGCATGTGATCAAATCCTCGATTTTTATCAAGGATATGAACCAGTTTGCACAAATCAATGAGGTATACGGAAGCTATTTTGACGAAGCCACTGCTCCCGCAAGGGAAACTGTGGAAGTTGCCAATCTTCCGAAATTCGTGAATGTGGAGATATCGATGATTGCCGTTAAATAGTCTCTCTGTGGAATTCCACCAGACCTTCAATGGGTCTGCGGCGGATTACCCCCAAAATCAAATCATTGCGCTCAATACAAGCCGTTAACTCGTCACGCAAAAAGTGGGCAATGCTTCCTACGAAGCTTACAGGCACTTTGGTGGCCAGTTCGTATTGCATAATGTAGTTGTTCACGAACTGCTGCAATCCTTTTTCGATGACGCCTTTGCAATAGGGATGCTCCTTGTTTTCAATAATGAAACGGGCAAAAGTGGCCAAATAGGTGTTAGGGTTGGGCTGTTTGTAAAGGTGTTCCTTGATGACATCTGCATCCAAGTCGTATTCCTTGGCAAATTTCATCCCAAGGTCCTGGGGCATTTTATGGAAATAATAATCCCGGATCAATTTTCGCCCAAAGAAGTTCCCACTACCATCATCCATCAAAATATACCCCAATGAGGTAACTTTTTGGATGAGTTGATGACCATCGTAGTAACTGCAATTGGAACCTGTTCCCAAAATGCAAACGATGCCCTGTCTCCCAATCTTGGTGGTGGAATAAATGGCCGCATAGGTGTCTTCCCTAACCTCAGCTTTGGCATTGGGAAAGAAATCCTTAAAGATGGCCTTTAAAAAATTCTTCATCCTATCGGTACCGCATCCAGCACCATAGAAATACAACTGACGTACTTTTTCCTTGTTCTTGGAAAGCTCAAAATTATTCGCCAACCTATCCTCGATGACCTCTTTGGTCAGCACTTCTGGGCTAAGGCCCAAAGTTTGGGTCACAAATAACTGCTCCCCTTTTTCGTCGAGGGCAATCCAATCCGATTTGGTGGCACCACTATCCACAATCAAAATCATACGTCGAGATTTTTATAGTAAAATCCTGAAGAGGAGGGTATCCTCTTCAGGACAAAATGATAATACTTAAGGTAATTTATTAAAGACTTGCTGCGTGCAAGGCCAAGTCGACCAATTTATTGGAGTAACCAGTTTCGTTATCGTACCAAGAAACCACTTTGAAGAACTTGGAGTTCAATTCGATTCCAGCATCTGCATCAAAAATGGAAGTTCTCACATCGCCCACAAAATCTTGGGACACCACCAACTCATCGGTGTAGCCCAAAATTCCGGACAATTCTCCTTCGGCAGCCGTTTTCATCGCCTTTTTGATTTCCTCATAAGAAGTTTCCTTCGCCAAACGCACGGTCAAATCCACCACAGATACATCGGCAGTAGGTACTCTAAATGCCATACCCGTCAATTTGCCTTCCAACGATGGAATTACCTTTGTTACTGCCTTGGCAGCTCCAGTAGCAGCAGGGATAATGTTCAAAAGGGCACTTCTACCTCCTCTATAATCCTTTTTGGAAGGACCATCCACAGTCAACTGGGTAGCTGTTGTGGCGTGAACTGTTGTCATCAAACCTTCATCGATACCAAAGGCATCATCCAATACCTTGGCGATAGGTGCCAAACAGTTGGTGGTACAAGAAGCGTTGGAGATAATGGTATCCGTAGCTTTAACATCTTTGTGGTTTACTCCCATTACAAACATGGGCGCATCCTTGGACGGAGCAGAGATCACTACTTTTTTGGCACCTCCATCGATGTGGCTTTGCGCCATATCCAAAGTGGTGAAAATACCTGTACATTCCGCTACGATTTCCGCACCGGCTTCGTCCCATTTCAAGTTTTTAGGGTCGCGCTCGGCAGTTACCCTGATTTTTTTTCCGTTTACGATTAAGTTACCATCCTTCACTTCGATGGTACCATCGAATCTTCCGTGTACCGAATCATATTCCAAAAGATATGCAAGGTGTTCTACGTCCAACAAGTCGTTGATGGCAACAACATCCACGTTGTCCCTGTTCACGGTGGCCCTAAAAACCAACCTTCCAATTCTACCGAATCCGTTAATTCCTATTTTCAAATTTGACATGTTTACTTTTTTAGTGTTTACATTAAGTTGTCATTATATCGGAAACTCTGATGAGTTCTTCGTCAATTTCTGTGTGTGCCTTGATGGCTTCGGCCAAGGGTGTCAGCACCAATTTGGTATCCCTAATACCGACCATAAGGTTTGATTTTCCTTCCAAGAGACTTTCCACGGCCTTTACGCCCATTCTACTGGCTAATACCCTATCAAAACAGGTTGGGTTCCCACCTCGTTGCATGTGCCCCAGCACGGACACTCTTACATCATAAATCGGTAAGTGCTGCTCCACATATTCCTTTAGTTCAAAGACGTTTTTACCAATCTTATCCCCTTCGGCAACAATTACGATACTGGACGATTTTCCCGAAGCTTTGCTTCGTTTTAAGGAATCCAAAAGTCGCTCCAGACCTAAGTTTTGCTCCGGTATCAATATTTCCTCGGCACCGGCCCCTACTCCTGCATTAAGTGCGATATGGCCCACATCCCTTCCCATGACCTCAACAAAAAAGAGGCGGTTGTGGGAACTGGCCGTATCACGTATTTTATCGATGGCATCCACCACCGTGTTGATGGCGGTATCGAAACCAATGGTAAAGGACGACCCCAGAATATCATTGTCGATGGTTCCGGGAATTCCTATCACTGGAAAATTATATTCCTCTGTAAACAGCAGGGCCCCCGTGAAACTTCCATTTCCTCCGATTACCACAAAGGCTTGAATGCCTTCCTTGGTCAATTGGTCGTAAGCCTTCTTTCTTCCTTCCTTCGTTCTAAATTCGTCGCAACGGGCAGACTTTAGAATGGTACCTCCCTTATTAATAATGTTGTTCACACTACGGGCATCCAAGGTCTTAAAATCACCTTCAATCATTCCTTGGTAACCTCTGTAAATCCCCACACATTCAATGTTCAAATATGCACAGGTACGGACAACGGAACGAATGGCGGCATTCATTCCAGGAGAGTCTCCGCCAGACGTAAAAACGCCTATTTTTTTAATTTCTGAAGCCATTCAAATTTTTAAGAGGTCAAAGCTAGGAAACTTTATCCAAATTTGGAATGTCTTGATAATTTATTTGATTTGAAAGACTTTCTCAAACGTTTTCGTAAAAAATTAATACAAAAACATTTAAAAATATAAAATTAATGGATGGAATTGGGAAGGTTGACGGGCTTTTCGGAAAAACGAATCAAACTATCCTTTCCCATCACCTGTTCTGGGGGATTCAAGGCTTCTGGTAGATCCTTTTCTTCGGATGGATTTTCCCTTTTGTTGAACACCTTTTGCATAAGCTCCCTAAAACTGTCAAAATCTACCTGATAGGACAAACCTACGCCCTGGGTGTACCCTTGCCGTTCCGCCAAGAACTGCTGTATTTGGTTCTCTCTGTTGAAGATTTTAGCGCTCAGTGTTCCTTCATCGTTCAGCAATATCTGGACTTCCACATCACCGGCGACCACGGTTTCCGACACACCTCCTACCGGCACCCCTACCCTTCCGTTGACCAAGATACGGTCCGAAAGCTGGGTAGACACGGTCACCCCTATCCTATCTTCTGTGGCAATATCGGCATTGGGATCGTTATAGCCCTGCTCATACGAAACCCCAAAGTTGAGTTTATCGTTGTTACCCGCCAAAATCTGATTGAAAAGTCCAGAAGCGGTTTGTATCAGGTTTCCGGTTACGGCCTGTTGGTTGATTCCCCCGGATTGTGGATTTACGAAAGTACCCTGTGCCAACAGGAAGAAGGCATTGCGTTCCAGGATGGTGGGATCTTGCAAGCGGTATTCCAGTTCGGATTGTACCACCGAATTGGTCCCCGGAAATTCAATCCCAAAATTGATATTGGGACTTTCCAATTCACCATCCAACCGTACGACCACCTCTGTGGGAATCCTACCTGTGAAGCCTGCGTTGTCCAAAAGGGGAGCCGGATTGGCATTGAGGGAATACACTGCTTCCAGATTCAACTGAGCCGACAAAGGGTCTTGCTCCCACAAGATACTGCCACCAGGACGCACCTTGAACTTTTTATCGATGACCCCACCGTATTTAAAATTGTATTCCCCGGACACCACAACAAAATCACCGTACATATTGAATTTACCATTGGTGTTGATCTCGATCAACAAAATACCTTCCCCGGTTCCCTTTAGGGAACTCCCTGTGGTTTGATCTACCACGATCTCCACTTCGGCCTCTGGGGTAACGGCAAGATCAAACGCCATTTCGAGTCCTTGGTATTCTTCCAAGACCCTTTCCTCCTCAAATGAACTGTTCTCCCCTTTTTCCAAAAAATTGATGAAGGAGTAGTCTCCAACGCTGGTCACATCGCTCAAAGGAATTTTAAGCGAGGTTCCGGCGGCCGTAGTAGCATCCACCGAAATGGTCATAGCGTCCACAGGACCATAAATACTTCCACTACCATTAATAAACCCTGTGCCGTAATACAAGGATTCTTCATCGTACTCGGTATTTAAGATCATAAAGCGATTATTGTTGGTATCCACATCCAAACCGAGATACCAATCGTCAAATCCGGTATGGCTAATGGTTCCATCCAAGGTAGCAGTAGTCTTTTCCTTTACGTCCGAGAGTTGTACGTTTTCAAAATAAAAGGTCTGATCAAACAATCGCACTTGGGAATAGGGTGCAAAATCGTAGTCCACATTAAGGTATGGGATACCGATTCCAGCATCGTTCAATTGCAGCAGACCGTTAATGGATGGATTTTCAACATTCCCAGTGATAGTGGCATCGCCGGTCACCCTTCCCCTAATATTGGATATGATATCTTCCCCCAATGGGTTGAAAGGTTCCAATGCAAAGTCGGTAAAATTGGCCTTGAGGTCCAGCTCCTGTACATTATTGATGTTGGTTACCTTCCCGTTAACGTTCATGAGTTCTTTGCCGTTGTCGTTGAGCCACGTACTGACTCCAAATTCGGTAAGATCATTATTCCCGTAAATACCGACCTCCAGATCACCTAGGCGTATGTCGTTTACACTAAAGCTTTCAATTTTTAGGCTGGAGGTGGGCAGATAGTTGCCATCTTTTTGAAGGATATTCAGAAAGCCATCTACCTTTCCGTTCATTTTCAAACTGTCAATGGCCGGTGTAACCTTGTCCAGGGACACCAATTTAAATTGCAGGTTCAAATCCTTATAAGTGGAATCGGCAAACTCCCCCCTAAGTCGTATCTGTTCCTCATTATTGTTGTCCATCACTACGTCCTCTATCCGGATACTGTCCAAAGCACTATTAAAAATGACCTTGTTTTTACTGTTCCCATCCTTATTGAGCACCCAAGTATTGCCCTTGAAGCTGACATCCGATTTTTTGAGACCGATCACCGATCGGTTATTTTCATTAAAGGTGTGGTAGAAATTCAGGTTGTAGCTATCGTTGTATTCACTCCCACCCTTAAACTCTGTTCTAAAGAACAGGGTATCCTTCAAGGTGGTATTGATCAAGCTAAAATCCTTGATATCGTAATACACGGTGGACATGTCCTCCACGGAAACGAAGGTATTGAACAAGGGGTTCTTATTGTCGATTTTGAGCTCAATATTATCAAAAGCGTTCCCAAAAGCCTCGATACTTGGGGATTTAAAGGTGAGCTTAAAATCGCTTTGATCGGCCTGAATAGATCCGCGAATAAACGTATTGGGGTCAAAAGTAAGCTCAGGTACGAATACGTCCACAATTTTGTTATAGATCTTAAAATTGAAATCCACATACTGACCTCCTGAGATTTTGAAAGGTTGATAATTGGTGTAGATGCTTCCGATAGAGTTCTGCACCAATTGCCCCAATTCCTTCACCTTAAAATTGCCCCGCATATAGCCTGTAATGATATCGGGGGAGTTGATCTCTATGGTACGAATGGTATCCCGGTCAAAAGTGGAGGTTACGCTGAAATCCTCAAAATAATAGGTGTCGTTTGCATTTTGATACGTGGTGTTGGTGAACTGGAGCTGACCTGCCATATCATCCAAATTGTTCCCCTCAATATCCATATCCACATGCCCTTTGAAGATGGAGATGCTGTCGTTGATAAAATTGAGCTCCTTTAAATCGGCGTAATCCACCGCTGCCACAAAATTGAACTTGTTCTCCCGCTGCCCAAAATTGGCCAATCCTTGGAAGTCAAATCGGAAATTTTCATCATTGCACAACAGGACACCGTCAAACAGTTGGTTTCTCAAAATACCCGTGACCTTTATTTTGTTGTACTCGTAGTTATTGAACTCAAATTTGTAGACGTCACCCGACACCTCGGTATTCAAACTTTCGGCAACAAATCCCTTTCCTTCCACGTTCATATCCATGGAGGCCAGTCCCAGATTATCATTGTCTATAAATTCCCCAAGATTAAAATCGATCAAGGAAATAAAACCGATGTAGGAGGCGTCCTCAATCGTCTGCACATTGGTCATCTGTAGATCTACGTAGCTACTGCCCACGGCAGTGTTCAGGTTTACGGTCACATCAATGGAGGTTTCGGTGATCTCCGTTTCACCCCTTACCGTAAATTGCCCCAGTTTTTGTACAGACTCTGGGATGTTCCTTCCCAAAATTTGTGGCAGAATGCTACGCAATTGATAATAACTTGAGGTAAGATTATCAATATCCCCGCGCAACACAAATGGTGCCTGCTCGCTAAAAATATTGTCGAACCTAAAATCGCCGCGAATACCTGTGTTGTCGGTAAAAAGAAACAGATCGTCTACCTGCAATTGGTTGAGCACTCCACTGAAGTTACCGGTAAAGTTTACAATCTTGTCCTGTCCAAATTCATCAAAAAAGGCATTGACCTCATTGAGTGCTACCTTGGAATCCGTAAAATTGGCGTCGATATTGACGAGGTCAACAAAGTTGGCCAAATCTTCACGATTGTAGTTGAACACCAAATTGCCCTGCAGCTCGGATTGTTCCGTATTGATAAAAAGGGAATCAAAACGCATCTGCTCCTTGGTGTACGCAAAATCAGCAGCGAAATTTTTCAAACGGATGCCCCGTTTGGCCAAAGTGGATAGGTCATTGATCTTCAGGGACACATCAGGGCCCAAAATTTGAAAATCGGACGCTGTAATCTCTATCTCGGAAAAGTTCAGCGTTTCCGGCTTCTCCAGATTTTCATCGATCAAACGGAACTTGCCATTATGGATTTGTATTTCATCCGAGGACATAAAAAAGGGCGGTGTTCCGGGGTCGCGTGGTTTTCCATCATCCAATTTATCCACAAAAACATCCAAATTGGTATCGCTTTCCCCTTCGTAAGTCTTCAAGTTGAACACCAGACCGTCCAATTCCATTTCTCCAAACTCCATTTTGTTGTTGGCCATATTTCGGAGGTTCAAAATGGAGGTAGAAACCTTGTGGATATAGATCAAGGTGTCCTTTTTGTAATCCTCCACATAAATGCCCTTTAGTCCAGCGTTGAGATTAAAGAGGGAAACACTGACCCGCTCGATCTGGATGTTGGTACCGAAGGATTCGTTCAGTGAATCCGTCGCATATTTTCCCAGTCTTGTCTGTACGGCCGGCAATGAAAGAATCAATGAAGCCAACACCAACAGCAAGACAATGGCCAAAAGGAAGCGCAACAGTATTTTTCGAAGTTTTTTGATAGGGTTTTTATGTTTTACCTTTGATGACCAATTTTTGTTCCAAAACCTGTGGAGAAATCAAAAAAATATATTCTTTCCATCGAATCATCCTGTGATGATACATCGGCTGCCGTACTTTGCAACAAAAAAGTACTCAGTAATGTAGTGGCTACACAGGAAATCCACAAGCAATATGGAGGTGTTGTCCCAGAGTTGGCTTCAAGGGCGCATCAACAAAATATCGTTCCCGTGGTCCACCAAGCCTTGGCCAAGGCAAATATCGACAAAAAACAACTATCTGCCATAGCTTTTACAAGAGGTCCGGGACTTATGGGTTCTTTATTGGTCGGAACCTCCTTTGCCAAATCCCTGGCCTTGGGTCTGGACGTCCCTTTGATCGAAGTAAACCACATGGAAGCGCATATTTTGGCACATTTTATAGACGATGGCGACCAACAAACGCCTTCGTTCCCCTTTTTGGCCATGACCATTAGCGGTGGGCACACCCAAATCGTAAAAGTCGTCGACCACTTTAACATGGAGGTACTGGGAGAAACCTTGGATGATGCCGTGGGAGAGGCTTTCGACAAAAGTGCCAAATTAATGGGGCTTCCCTATCCCGGTGGGCCGCTAATAGACAAATATGCCCAACTGGGCAATCCGCACGCCTTTGAGTTTCCCAAACCCAAAGTAGACGGATTGAATTTTAGCTTTAGTGGACTCAAAACAAGCATTCTCTACTTTTTACAACGGGAGACCCAAAAGGATGCTGATTTTGTTTCCAAAAATATCAACGATATCTGCGCATCGGTCCAGTATACCATTCTGGAAATTTTGATGGATAAGCTCCAAATGGCAGTGGACCAGACAGGTATACGCCAAGTGGCCATAGGAGGTGGCGTGGCGGCCAACTCTGGCATACGGCAAAGATTGAAGGATGCCGAAGAAAAGTTGGGATGGAGCACCTTTATCCCTAAATTTGAGTATTGCACAGACAATGCAGCCATGATCGGTATAGTAGGTTACCTTAAATATGAAAAAGGCACCTTTACCGACCAGAGCATCGCCGCCAAGGCAAGATATGCCATCGGCGGTTAATTTATAAAACCTTTGCTATGCAGCTTTTTTACAATGCCACCCTGGACAATAGTGCCAAACAGTTTACCTTTCCGCCCGATGAGAGCAAACACATTGTAAAGGTGTTACGAAAATCCGAAGGGGACGTGCTGCACATTACCAACGGAAAGGGGTACTTATTTGAGGCAAAGATCTTGGATGCTGACCAAAAAAAATGCCGGGCAGAAATCATTTCACAACAAAAATCGATTCCAAAGCGGTACCATTTGCACTTGGCGGTGGCCCCGACAAAGATGAACGACCGTTACGAATGGTTCCTGGAAAAAGTGACAGAAATCGGGGTGGATGAAATCACCCCAATTATTTGCGACCATTCCGAACGCAAGACGCTCAAATTGGAACGAATGGAGCGAGTATTACAAGCTGCCATGAAGCAGTCCCTGCAAACTGTACTGCCCAAAATAAACCCACCCATATCCTGTCGGGAGTTTTTGGAATCCAACGAAACCCTCGGTTACAGATTTATTGCCCATTGCCAAAATGGGGATAAAATGGAATTGAAACGACGTGTAATCGCCGATAACGACCTAACCATTCTCATAGGCCCCGAAGGGGATTTCTCGAAAGGGGAAATTGATCTTTCCAAAGAAAAGGGATATATTCCAGTATCCTTGGGCAGAAATAGGTTACGGACAGAGACGGCCGCCATTGTGGCCTGTACCACCGTGGCCATCATCAACAACTAATACTTCACATTATCCATATTACAAAGGAATACGCTATTTTTGAAGGTAAGGTCAATCACTAGTACATGAACAAACGAACATTTTTGATATGCTTGCTCTTTTGCTGCTCGCTATCCTTGGCATACGCGCAACAAGTGGCCATCCTAAAATATGGAGGTGGCGGTGATTGGTATTCCAACCCTACAGCTTTGCCCAATTTGATTGCATTTTGCAACACCCATATCGATACCAAAATCGACCCAGAACCGGAAACCGTGGAGGTGGCAAGTGTCTCCATTTTCAAATACCCTTATTTGCACATGACCGGACACGGAAATGTTTTTTTCAACGATGAAGAGGTCCAAAATTTGCGTACCTACGTGCTCTCGGGCGGTTTTCTTCATATTGATGATAATTACGGCATGGAACCCTATTTGCGTCGGGAACTGGAAAAAGTGTTTCCCGAAAGGCCCTTGGAGGAACTGGGTTCGGATCACCCCATCTTCAATCAAAAGTTCAAGTTTCCCGAAGGATTGCCCAAAATCCATGAACACGATGGCAAGCGACCACAGGCCTTTGGCATTTTTGAAAAAGGAAGGCTCATATTGCTCTACACCTATGAATGTGATTTAGGGGATGGTTGGGAAGATCCCGCCGTACACAACGACCCGGAAGACATCCGAATCAAAGCGCTACAAATGGGCGCCAATATTATGGAATACGCCTTTAAAAGCTAAGCAATGAACGCAAAGATTATCGCAAACGGAATATTACGGGCAGTTGCAATCATAGTAGGCGTTGTCCTCGTAGGATGGTTTTTCTACAAAATCCAATCCGTATTGGTCTATTTGGCCATTGCAGCCGTGCTTGCGCTATTGGGCAGACCCATAGTGCTTTTCCTGCGCAGAAAACTAAAATTCCCCAACACCTTGGCGGTAGTGGTGACCATGGTATTGATGCTTTCCCTGTTCTTGGGGATACTTGCCTTATTTATTCCTTTGGTGGCCGAGCAGAGCAAAAACCTATCGCTGTTGGACATTGAGGCCCTCAAAGCAGACTTGAACACCCTCTACATCCAAACTCTAGAGTATTTTGGAGCCTCCACAGGCAGCGTAAACAACCTTTTAGACGAATCCAAAATCGAGGAAAATATGCTACAAGGACTCGATTTGGGCTTTATTCCCAATTTTTTGAATACCATCGTAAATACATTGAGCAATTTTAGTGTTGGCCTTTTCTCGGTTCTCTTCATCACCTTTTTCTTCTTAAAAGACAGCAAACTGATGCAAAATGGTATCCTGACCTTTGTGCCCAATGACAAGGAAAGTAATTTGGTGACCTCCATCGACAAAATAAACAATTTGCTTTCCCGATATTTCGCAGGCATCCTTTTACAATTGTTCATCCTCTTTGTGATCTATACGATTTCATTGTTCATCGTGGGAGTGGAAAACGCGATAGTTATCGCTTTTCTTTGCGCCTTGTTCAACATCATACCATACATCGGTCCCATCATCGGAGGGGTCACCATGATTATCCTAACCATGACCAGTTTTATCGATGCGGATTTCAGTACGGTGATTTTGCCCAAAGCGCTTTATGTTTTTATTGGTTTGACCATTGGCCAACTCATCGATAATTTCTTTTCACAACCCTTTATTTTTTCCAAAAGCGTAAAATCGCACCCCTTGGAAATCTTCTTGATCATTATCATCGCGGGATTGCTTTTTGGGGTCGTGGGAATGGTGGTCGCTGTGCCCGGATATACCGCCATAAAGGTGATTTTGAAGGAGTTTTTGGCCGAAAATTCTTTTGTGAAGAAGTTGACCAAAAATTTATAGCAAAAGTTTGAATAAACTTATCTTAAATACTGGTATACAGGATTATATCAATAATTATTTGATTACTGACATCCTGACAGTTCTGTTGGCAAAACCTGTTTTCGAGGGGGTTTCCCAAAAAGAATTGGCCCAACAGATTGAAGCCAAAAAAAAGTGCAAGGACAAACTCCCAACCTGGTTTGAAAAACCGGGCATCTACTACCCCAACAAGCTGCACATCGAACAAACAAGCTCTGAGATTACGGCTCGATACAAATCGCAATTGGTAAGTGGGAAATCGCTCATAGACCTTACCGGAGGATTGGGGGTTGACACCTACTTTTTCGCGCAACAAATTCCTGAGGTTTTCCACTGTGAAATCAATCAAGAACTGAGCGAAATCGCCTCTCATAATTTCAAGGTTTTGGAGCAGGAGCATATTGCCTGTCAAGCTGAGGATGGCATTACTTTTCTGCAAAATTCAAAGCAAGGATTCGACTGGATTTATGTAGATCCATCGCGTAGGGATGATGCCAAAGGGAAAGTGTTTTTGTTGCAAGATTGTCATCCTGATGTTTCCAAACATTTGCCACTTTTCTTTGAAAGGGCCTCGCACCTTTTGATGAAGACATCACCCTTATTGGACATCAAACAAGCTATTGAGACTTTGGAATCCGTAAAAGAAGTCCATGTGGTCGCTGTACAGAACGAGGTGAAGGAACTGCTCTTTTTACTAGAAAAAGGATATGAGGGTCGGGTTCATATCAAGACCAGGAACATACAGCCCGATCATACCGAATCCTTTGATTTTATTTGGGAAGATGAAGCAGTGCGCACCATCGCATATGAGAAACCCTCCGCTTATCTGTACGAACCCAATGCAGCTGTTCTGAAATCAGGGGGATTCAAAAGCGTGGGCAAGGCATATGGGGTTTATAAATTGCATCCCCACTCCCATTTGTATACCTCCAAATCACTCTTGGAGTTTCCGGGAAGAAGGTTCAAAATTGAAAGCGTGGTGCCTTATTCCAAAAAGGCAATGAAATCCCTTCCTATCAACAAGGCCAATGTTACTACGCGAAACTTTCCACAGTCCGTGGCAGAACTGCGAAAAAGACACAAAATCAAGGATGGTGGGAATCGCTATATTTTTTTCACAAAAACCTTGAACGACTCATTAATCGTGGTGGATTGCACAAAAGTTGCCGATTGATTTCGCATAGTGAGTTAATTCTGGAACGGTTTCCTTGTTGGGGGAGATCAGTCTTCACACTCCCATTTAAAATTGGTCACGCTATCATTGGACGCCGCTGAGAGGTTGTAGTGCCACCATTCGGTTCTAATGGACCAAAATCCGTGGTCTTCCATGGTCTCTTTTAACAATTTTCGGTTGTCGAGTATTTCTTGGGGCAAGTCCATATTATCGTGATAGGCCCGCTTTCCGAAGTAGTCAAAATCAGTACCCATGTCCAGTTCGTTGCCCTCCATATCCACTAGGGTAATATCCACCGCACCGCCTTTATTATGGATGGAACCTTTGTCAGGATTGGCGACATACTGCGGATTGGGGACAATTTCCCACATTTTGTACTGTACCGAATTGGGACGATAGCAATCAAAGAACTTGATCTTGACCCCTTGCTCCATAAAATCGGCATTGGCCGCGATCAAAGCCTTGGCGGTCTTTACACGGGTATAACATTCGGCACAATCGTAGACTTTGGCCTTTAAAAAATTGTTTTCCGTGGCATATCGCATGTCGTAGGCAAAATCAGCACTAAAATCGGCCAAGCGAACAAACGTGGTATCGGCAAGTCCTTCGAAGGTTTTTAAAACAGGTGCTTTATCTACAACCGTGTCCGCAGCAAACGAATCCATTTTGATTTCCGATGCAGTTTGAGGCTTTTCTACCTCGGTTTTGTGTTTAGACCGACAGCATACTATCAGTCCAAGTAGTAATACAACTAGGGAATATTTCATCTTTCTTAATGCTTTCGTTTTTGATTTGCAAGCCAAGTATACAGTGAGTCCGTGGTATAGGCCCGGTCCCAAGCATTGTGTCCTACGCCTTTATATCTGGTATATCGGACGTCGTGCCCCATGTCTCGCAATTTAGCCACCATTTTATCGGACTCTTCCACATCAATGACATCGTCTTGATCGCCATGGAACACCCAAATAGGCATTTCTTGGTCTATCCAGTGTGCATAGGGCAAAGGTGTCATCCCGCACACCACGGCCATGGCGGCAAACTTATCCGGATATTGCGTAGCAAGCTCCCAAGCGGCACTTCCTCCCCTGCTCAGCCCTGATAGATAAATCCTGTTTTTGTCCACTCTGTTCATCCTTGTAACGGAATCGAGCAATTGAATGACCGCTTCGGTATTCCACCATTTTTTGGCGTGGGAATTTTGCGGGGCCAGTATCAAAAATGGAAATTGCTTGCCTTCGGCCAGCATTTTGGGCGGACCTGTATCCTTTATTTCCTCCAGCGCCCTACCCGATTCACCACCTCCGTGAAGAAAAAGCAACAGTCCAAAGGTTTCCTCCGAATCAAAATAATGTTCGGGATAGTACAAATAGTATTTTAAATTCTCCTTGGTTACGGTTTCCAGCTCATCGGCCACCAAATGGGATTGGGCGGCACAGGCCTGAAACATTATCAAACCAACCAAAAGTAAAAGCTTTCCCAATTTATTCCCCATTGCGTTCACAAGTTACAAAAGTTTATCGGCGATATCGCGCCAAGTATCCGCCCGCTCAAAGGTTTTGACCTCGGTATTGTGGGGCGAAGTGAACATAATGGACCGGCCATCAAAAAAGCCCAGGTTTTTGCTTCGGTCATCGATGAGCACATCGCCTTTGAGCACATGCTTATTCCCGCACAATATTCGATTTTGCCATGGGATAAAGGGGAAAAATTGGTCCAACCAATCGGATTTTTCCCGAAGCGATTGTGGAAACTCCATCGCCGCGGATGCGATGTAGACTTCGTGCTTTTTGCTCAATGCTTCCAACACGTCCTGACTGCCATCGATGACTTTCAAATTTTTGAAAAAGCCATCGCGGTGTGTATGGTCTCTCACCGATTGTTGATGCTCCTGCGGGACACATTGCCAAAACTCCCTGCCCATGCATTCTTCGGCTGTAAATTGGGCATCAAACTCTTGGTTATAAATATCGATATGGGCTTGATAGGCATCTGCGATAACCTCGTCCATATCCACAAAAATGATCATAAGCGCTCTTTTTTGGTGAAGTACGGGAAAAGTGAACAAAAATGAAAACCTTCCAGACAAATACCCATTATTCCAACTGGATGTCATCGGTGGTCAACTCCAAAAGTCCTCTATCAAACTTTGATACTAAATTTTCAGTTAAGGGGAATAACGGTTAACTTCACAGTTTTTGAACATCAACCTTTTTTACGTAAAGCTGCTAAACTATGCTGCCCCAAGGAAAGTTTCCTCCCAAAGTGTTTATCAATGGTGAAATCCATTCATCCGAAGAAGCACGAATATCGGTATTTGACCGTGGTTTTTTGTTTGGGGATGGTATTTACGAAGTCATGGTGCAGTTGGAAAACGGCATTTTTTACAAAAAAGCACATCTCGACCGATTACAAAATAATTTAAATAAAATCCATATTGCTTTTAACGTGAAAGAAGTTGAGCGCAATCTGGAACCCCTGTTTCGGGCCTCTGGACTGGTGGATAAGTCTTGTTTGATCTACATGCAGGTAACCCGAGGTATTGCTGCCCGAAAACATGCGTATCCAAAGGAAGCAACTCCCAGTGTGATGATGTATGCACTACCCTATGCATTGCCCAAGGTCAACCCCAACAAAATGAACGCTATTTTGGTACCCGATGTCCGATGGCACCGTTGTGACATCAAATCGGTTTCGTTGTTGGGAAACATTATGGCCAATGAGGCAGCCATGAACAATGGTGTCGATGAGGCCGCCTTGGTTCGGGACGGGGTTATCACCGAAGGTTCCCATACCAATATCTTTTTCGTAAAAGACGGGACAGTGATTACCCACCCGGCCAATGAACACATCCTGAATGGTGTTACCCGAATGATTGTAATTCAACTTTGCCATGAGCTGGGAATTCCTGTATTGGAACAAGCCGTGATCGAAAATGAAATTGAACAAATGGACGAAGCCTTCTTTACGGGTACCACCACACAAGTGGCTGCCATTGCAAAGCTTGGGAATCATGTGTATTTTCACGGAGAACAGGTTGGCGCAGTGACCCTTAGGTTACAGCAAGCATTTGGCAAGCTAAGATCGAAAGAGACTTCAGCTCTCACATTTGAAACATATATCAACCCACAAACTATTTGACTATGAATAAATTACTATTTGCCCTTACCTGTGGCCTGGGCCTATTTTCCATGACCATAACGGCTCAGGAAATTGAAAAAAAATATACCAAAGAAGTAGACCGCTTGGCCAAAAATAAGAAAGTGGAAGAGGCTTTTGGATATATCAAATCACAAAAGGATGCCACCACTCAGGATTTGATCACCTTAACAGAGATTTTGGCACCGCCTTTTATGGAAACAGAGCGAGGCAAAGTGTTTGCCCAGATGTTGGAGGCAGCTGGTGTGGACAGTATTTGGACAGATAAGGTGGGCAATGTCATTGGATTGCGAAAAGGTGTTTCCGGAGCATCGGGTTATATTGGGGTGGATGCGCATTTGGACGTGGTTTTTCCGGAAGGTACGGATGTGACCGTAAAAAAAGTTGGAGACACCCTTAAAGCTCCTGGAATCGGGGACGATACCCGAGGCTTGGCCATGCTGATCAGTATGCTCAAGGCCATGAACAAGGCAGAAATCAAAACCGAAAAAGATTTGCTTATTGTTGGCACCGTAGGTGAGGAAGGACTGGGAGACCTGCGTGGTATGAAGTATATGTTCAACGAATCGGGGTTGGATATCGATGCATGGATTGCCATCGATGGTGGAAGTTTAGGACGAATCAGCAATGCGGGACTGGGTTCCAAGCGTTATAAATTAATGGTCAAGGGGCCAGGAGGTCATTCTTGGGGTGCTTTTGGCTTAGCCAATCCGCATCACGCCTTGGGCAAGGCTATCGATATTTTTTCCAAAGCTGCATGGGAATATACATCAACGCATAGTCCAAAAACCAGTTTTAATGTGGGCCGTATTGGAGGCGGAACTTCGGTGAATTCCATTCCTTTTGAGTCGTGGATGGAAGTTGACATGCGGGCCATTGACCCAAAGAACCTCGACGAAATCGAGATTGTTTTTAAGGAATCCGTAGCAAAGGCCATAAAAGAATACAACGCAAGCGGTATTCGTGGCGAAGTTACGTATGAACTCATTAAAATTGGAGATAGACCCTCTGGTGAGTTACCGGCAACGCTTCCGTTGATACAACGAGCCATGGCAGCAACCCAACATTTTGGTGTAAAACCCAGTTTGGGACGTGGTTCCACAAACATCAATATTCCAGTAGCCAAGGGCATTCCCGCGATTTGTATTGGACGTGGTGGCCAAGGAGGCGGTGCGCATTCCTTGCATGAGTGGTTCCTGAACGATGAGCCGGGCGACGAATCCATTCAATTGGCTTTATTGATCACGCTCTCTCAAGCGGGACTCGCCAGGTAAACCCATAAAAAAAGGTTTGTTCTAAGGGAGAACAAACCTTTTTTTTAATCTAAAATCAAGTTTTCTTATCTCTTTGGCCTAGCCAAACATTAGTCGGTTTTGGTAAACACCAATGCCCTTCCCCTATTTTGTGTGACGACGATATAAGGGTTTCCTCCATTTGCATTTGCTACCTGTACCATATCCTTGGCATCCCCGGTCACCTTAAAGCCGCTTTCTTCCGCATTTTTAAAAGTGAAACCGCCTTGGTCATCCGCCTGCAATATTCCACCATTGAAGGCATCATACCGTCCAATGAAGGCTTCATTGCCAAAGTCGTTTCCGATCATCAGTACATCTGCCACTGCATTATCCGAGCTGGTGGTTATCATACATTTGATAGGCGCCGACTGCGTTTGCCATGGCAATTTGCCCATGGTAAATTGGCCGTTGCCATCATTTTCGAAGTATGTGGTTTCATCGTGATTCGCCACCAACTCATCGGCACCTTCCAATTCTTCGGGTGTAAACAGTTCGCTTTTGGTGGTAGTGGCGAACTCCCTGTAATAATTGAACTTTTTTCGGAACATGGGGCTCTGGCTCATTAAATCGCCCCAAAAATTAACGGGATACGGCTTGAATCCTGTATCGTCAAAATCACTTTTAAAATAAGCAAACATGACTGGGTCCACGGCACCGTTGTTATCAAAATCCTTGGCCAACATGGTCACTGGCCGTTCCTGCGAGGGTTGATACAAATTGTTCTTGCCCAAGTTTCCTGCAATTAAATCCACGTCGCCATCATTATCAAAGTCTTGCGCCAATACACACTCCCACCACCCCGAAAATTGTTGCATTCCGGTTTGTTGCATTTTCTCGAAAGTTTTGCCTTGATTTACAAATACGGTCACCGGCATAAACTCGCCGACCAAGACTAAATCCTTTCGATTGTCATTATTGATATCGGTCCATTTGGCATCGGTAATCATACCGGGCTTGCGCAGGTCTTTGTTGTAGGTTTCGGTAACATCCACCAGTTTACCTTTCTCGTTTTTCAACAAATAGCATTGGTCGGACTTCGGGTATTGCGCAAAGGGTGTGCGGGCACCCACAAAAAGATCTACATAACCATCGCCATCAAAATCCTCGGCTTCCACCACGGAACCACTGGACTTTATTTCGGGTATCTGATCTGATGCCTTTTCAAAATTTCCGTTCCCGTTGTTGATCATCAGGTAATCTTGGTAATAGGGGGAGTCCATATCGAACTCATTGCTCCCGGAAACCATGTAGATATCCAAATCTCCGTCATTTTCCAAATCAAACAGGGTGATACTGGTTTCCTCATATTTTTTGCTCTCATCGTCTTGGAACAGTTCACTTGCCGTAAAATGACCTTGGGCATCCTGCAGATAGATCATGGGCGAATGCCCGGAGGAACTTCCAATAATAAAGTCCTCGAAGCCATCGCCGTTGATATCCCCTTTTGCCAAGCGTGGGCCGTTTTGCGTTAACTTATGCGGAAGCGTGGGCTGAAGATAGAAATCGGCCTTATCGGTTTCCTCATGTACGTAATCCACTCCAATCTGCCCTGAGACTTCCTTGTACACTGGATGGGTTGATTTGGGAGTCAAGGGAAAAGCAAGTTGTTGTCCGTTCAGGTCTTTGGCCTGTTGATAATCCACCTCTAGTTTTTGATTGGCAGCAACGTCCTTGATAATCTGATGCTTTCCGTCGGGCCATACCACTTCTACCGACTGTATATCCGTTTTTGGTCCCAATCCAAAATGTGCCAAGCTGTGTACCGTGGACAAGTAACCTCTGTTGAGTTGGTGCTCATAATATTGAAAGGTTCCATCGGCAAATCGAATGGCCACCTTGGTACCCAATCCTGATTTATTGGATTTTGGACCTTTAATATCCAACTGAAGGTAATTATTTTCCTGCGTTTTTTGACTTTCCAAGTTGTTTCGAAACAAAAAGGCCTCATCGTTAATGTTGTTCACCACATAGTCCAGGTCCCCGTCGGAATCCAAATCGACAAAGGCCGCGCCGTTTGAGAACGAGGGTATACTTAGGCCCCATTCCTCGCCCACGTCCTTAAATTGGCCATTTCCTTCATTTCGGTAAGCATAATTTGGAATTTTTACCACGGGAATGGAATCCAAAATTTGGGCGGTACTAAGATATCTTTGAACATTGAAATTGAAATCCCCAAAATCTAGGTCGGTAATATCCCTGGGAAAACCGTTGGTGATCAATACGTCTTTTTGACCGTCATTATCGGCATCCACAAAGAGTGGTGACCAACTCCAATCGGTCTTTGCGATGCCCGCCATTAGGCCAATTTCGCTGTAGGGCATATTGGGACCTTGTCCCATTTGGAGCATATTCCGCATGTACTGATAGTCATAGCCATAACGATCGTTCATCTGGTAATCGTTGTAATTTGTGGCCTTGACGGTTGTTTTGAGGCGATAATTGGTTTCGGCCAACATATCGAGCGTGAGGATGTCGAGGTAGCCATCATTGTTGAAATCCGCCACATCGGAACCCATGGAGAATTTACTTTGGTGCTTTACGTAGTCGCTTATTTTATCGGTAAAAGTGCCATCCCCATTGTTGATATAGAGAATATCGTTGCTCAAATAGTCATTGCTTACATAAATATCCGGCCATCCATCGTAATTCAAATCAGAAATGGCCACTCCAAGACCATAGCCTTCGATGGTTATGCCGGCTTCCATGGTTACATCGGTAAAGGTATTGTCACCATTGTTGCGAAATAGTCGATCATTGCTCAACGAGGAACCGTCCGTGATTTTCTCGCGATAATTGGACGGCAATATGTGGATGTCTACATTATTGAGCACGTAGAGGTCTAAATAGCCATCTTTATTGTAATCCAAAAAAGCGGCATTCATGCTATTGGAGGTATCCGCAATGCCAAACTCCTTTGCCATTTCCTTAAAAATGGGAACGCCATCGTCGTCCACCCCTTGATTCACAAAAAGTATATTGGCCTTTTCTTCAGGACTTTCGTACATGGCGGCACAGATATAGATGTCTAGAAGGTCATCATTGTTGATGTCGATTACGGCGACGCCTGTTTTCCATTTATCCGCTGCTGCAACGCCAGCGGCCTCGGTAACATCGGTAAATTCAAAATTTCCTTGATTGAGGTACAGTTTGTTGGGTACTTGATTGCCGGTAAAAAAGAGATCAGGCTTATCATCGTTGTTAAAATCACCGACAGCAACCCCTCCTCCATTAAAGATATACTCACTGGTGAGGATATTGAAACTGTCCGTTTCCACGATTTGATTATTGAACGTAATCCCTGAATGGTCGGATGAAATCTTGGAGAATAGAGTATCCTTCTTATCGGAGCAAGATATCACCACAGCGGTAAGGAGTGCAGCTAAAACGGTTTTTTTGAACATTGGTGTCGAGAATATTTGCAGATTGATTGAAAATAGAATGTAAAAAGAGTTTTGGTCAGCACAAAATGGTAATCGTTTATTAGTTCACTATTAATCGATTATTAACACTTGGGTGGGTCCCTAATTAAAATAGGTTGCCAAAATTCATTGGCAACCTATTCACTCGAATTAAATTGAATTAAACTAACTCAGACTAATATTATTAGTATCCAGGGTTCTGTGTCAAAATTCCACCACTCAAATCAATTGAGGTCAATGGTATCGGCATCAAATCAAACTGAGGCTGATATGCATTCATTTTTGGACCAAAATTGTCAATGGTACGGGTTTCATTGGTCACATATTCTGAGATTACTTGGTCTGCTACATCCCATCTTCTTAGGTCGAACAAACGGTGTCCTTCCATACCCAACTCCACTCTTCTTTCGAAGCGAACGGCCTCACGGGCAAAGTTGGCATCTGGGAAAGAAGCATACAACCCAACCTGATAGTTGGCAGCAGGACCGCCGCCATCAACGGCTTGAACCACTGATGTGTTGGCAGCTCTTTCACGAACTTGGTTTACATAGTCCAATGCGGTGGCCAAATCCCCTGTTTCTACGGCAGCTTCGGCAGCCATCAAAAGGACATCGGCATATCGGATAATGTTGTAGTTGATACCGGAATGCTGTTGACCCCATGCGCCAGCACCTTGATTGGTTGCCAACTCCTCGGCCTGATACACATTCTTTTTAGGAAGGTATGGTCCAGAAATATCATTGAATCCTGCACGAATCCATTCCTTACCTACGTGTTCACCAAAACCGTTGTAGTCGATACCACGTCTTCCTACGGTGTAATCCAATCTAGGGTCAACCGGTGTGGTTGTATCTGGTTCAAAGGGCTCATCACTATTGATACCATAATCGTTTTTAAAGTCGTTATCATTAAAGGTATCAAAAAGTGGAAGTCCATTGGCATCCACTTGGAAAGCATTGGCTAAATCAATGGTTGGCTGATAAAATCCACAGCAAGAACCAAATGGTCCACCACCGGGGAAATTCAAGGTTCCTCCAATGTTCCCATTGAAGGACTGACCTGTATCTGCAGCATACTGAATCGCAAATACAGACTCAGGTCCATTTTCACCGGCAGCATTGAAATTGTCCAAATATTCGGTGTTCAATGCAAACTCCCCACTGTTGATCACAGCATTGAGCTCCGTTAAAGCATTTGCCCAATCTCCTTGATAAAGGTGTGCTTTACCCATGTAGGCACGTGCCACAAATGCCGTTGGCCTTCCTGGGTCGGGTTGCTCCGCTCTGGTAGCTGGCAGATTTTCAATGGCAAACTGAAAATCTGATTCTATTTGCTCCCAAGCTGGACCACTATTAGGCTGGTTGAATTCCAACGTTTCATAGTTTTCCACACTTACTATGGAAACATTACCGTACATTTTAGTCAACTCAAAATAGTAGTGACCTCTCAAGAAACGAGCTTCCGCCTCTTGTCCAGTAATCGCCGCTGCATCTGCTGGCAACAAGGCATCCCGGTCGATACCATTGATTACAGAAAGTACGGCATTGGCACGGTTTACCCCAGCGTATAGTGCTGTAAACTTGGCACGGAAGTAATCGTTGGCCGTTTGCCAGTCAAAGGTTTCAATTTGATATAACTCAATCTGGTCTCCATCGGTACTTCCCTTGTGGGCGTCATCAGAGATAACATCACACCACCAGTTATCGCCACCAACAGCAAACTGATTTCCTTTATTGTTACTTCGCCATCCGTCCAGCATACCATAGGCACCTGTCAACAAGAGGTCTACCCCTTGTGGATTGGCCAAAGCGTCGTCACTTAAAGCCCCAATTGCGGGCGTATCTGAAAATTCATCCCCACACGAAAAGGTGACAGAGAGAATTGCCATTAAATAAATAAACTTCTTTTTCATCTTTTTACAATTTTAAATTTACTCCTAACAAAAATATCTGCGGTACAGGAAAGGTGTTCTCATCCACACCAAGGGTAAACGCTGAGTTGGCACCACTTGGGGGTAGAATTTCGGGATCGATACCGTCGTAGCCTGTAATCGTAAACAAGTTACTGGCATTCGCATAGACACGCAAACTTGCAACGCCCCACTTATCGGTCAATTGGCTTGGCAAGGTATATCCAACCACCAAGTTTTTCAATCGAACAAAAGAACCATCCTCAACGAACCATGAACTTGAATTAGTCTCTCCATTCAAGATGGTATAGCTCAATGCGGGTTGTGATCCGTTAGGATTTGTGGTCGGGTTAAAGGCATCCAAAACCCTTGTGCTCCTATTTCCGTCAGGGAACGTTGGGAAGTCGGTATAGATTTTATCAAAGTTGTAGATATCGTTACCTGCAACACCACTAAAGAATACGCTGAAATCCCAATTTTTGTAGTTGGCGCTCAAGTTAAGACCAAAGTTTACGTCTGGCGTTGGATTACCAATATAAGTACGGTCATCATCATTGATAACGCCGTCATCGTTCAAATCTACGTAACGGATTCTACCTACACCAGCTGCTGGAGAGGCAAAACCTTGATCAGGCCCTGCGGACACTTCTGCTTCACTTCGGTAAATACCGTCCGCTACACGACCGTAGAAAGAAGAAATCGGTTGTCCTTGCTCGGTTCTTGTAATCGGTCCACCCCTAAAGGATTGTCCAATAAGGAAACCATCCAAACTGGTCACCTCGTTGGAAACAGTAGACATATTAAAGTCTACGCCGAAGTTGAAGTCTCTTCCAACCGCTCCTGAATAGGAAACGTTCAAATCGATACCAGAGTTCTCCACATTACCACGGTTTACATACGGTGCACCGGCATCGATGGCTGTATCACTGATTACAGTTTCGTCAGCAACGATCAAATCCTTTGTAGTAATCTTATAGTATTCCAAGGAAAGTGCCAAGGCATTATCAAAAAAGCCCAATTCCGCACCTACGTTAAAGGTTTCACTGGTTTCCCATTGGATGTTAGGGTTACCAACACCTGACAAAACTGCTCCAGATCTGAGGTTGGTACCTCCATCGAAAACGTAATCGGCAACTACATTGTTCAGGTTGTTGATGTTGATACCTGGGTTATCCACTGGTAACTCTTGGTTACCCAAAAGACCCCAAGAGGCTTTCAACTTCAATCGGTTGACCAATCCCGTGCTTGGGAAGAAGTCTTCGTTGCTCACAACCCAACCACCGCTAAATGCAGGGAAGTAACCACTCTGATTGTCTCCCAAGAATCTTGAGGAACGGTCACGTCTTAAGGTAGCACTCACCAAGTACTTGTCAGAGTACGAGTAGTTTACCGAACCAAAAACAGAGGATAGTGTGTTTACAAAATCGAAGGTATTGCCTGGGTTCACGATAGGTGATCCAGAGGCATTATCCAACAGGTAAAAGTCAGGAGTTTCAAAAAGGAATCCTGTGGCAGAAACCTGAAGGCTCTTTCCTGTATTTTCAACAGCTTCCAAACCTATCAATGCATTGATGCTATGATCGCCAAAGTTTTTGACATAGTTCAAGGTATTGGTCCATATCCAGCTTTGTGTCTGTTGGTTTCTCTCGGTCAATGTGTTGGTCGATCTTGGCTCCGCAGATTCTGGATCTAGTGCCAAGAAGTCTCTTTGACTGAAAATGCTGATGTTTCCACCAATACTGGTCTTTAGAGTCAAGTTATCGGTGATGGCATAGCTGGCATAAACGTCACCGATCAAACGGGTTTCCCTAAAAAAGTCATCCGCATCACGTGTTAAGTTGGCCACTGGGTTAGAGGCGTTTGACAATCCATTTGGATTGGCATAAGCTCCAGCAAAACGGCCCAAGTTATCGCGAACTGGCACCAATGGGCTTAGTCGCAATGCCAATTGGGTTTGGTTACCACCTACGTTTTGTGAATTACTGTAAGAAGCGTTTAAGTGTTCACCAATAGTCAAGCGTTTCCCAATTTTGAATTCTGAGTTCAAACGTATTTGACCTCTTTCAAATCCGGTTTCCAACTGAATACCCTCACGGTTCAAATAACCGAAAGTGGCAGAAAACTTGGAATTTTCATTACCGTTGGAGAAGGTCGCTGAAATATTCTGGGTGGGTGCACTTCTAAAAATCTCATCCAACCAATTGGTTCCTCCTGGTCTAACAGGGGCAACCACTTCTTCTCCAGTTCCCAAGAAACTCACACCCAACAATTGGTTAGGCACCTGAGGTTGACCACCGTTTGGAAAATACTGTGGGTGTCTGATCGCTGCTGGATCTGTCCCATTACGAATCGCATCATTGGTCAAACTCTCAAAGATAACTTCGCCTAACTGAGATGCATTCAAAATATCTGGCAAACGATTAGCTCTTGAAAAACCTGTGGACACATCTACATTGATGGATAGTTTGTTTTGATTGTAGTTACCACTTTTTGTGGTTACAATGATAACACCATTGGAAGCCCTTGCACCATAGATAGAGGCCGCACCATCTTTCAACACGTTGATCTGTGCGATATCCTGTGGGTTAATGGTGTTCAAAATGTTGGGGTCCTGAGTTTGTGCCCCATCAATAATATATAATGGGTTGTTGTTGTTGGGTGTTCCCAAACCGCGAATACGGACGATGGGCGCGGCACCTGGGTTACCGGCGTTTGTGATACTAACACCCGTTGCACGACCTTCCAAGGCCTCGGCAACGTTTACCAAAGGCTGTTTTACGGCTTCGGAAACATCTACTGATGCAACGGCACCTGTCAAATCACCACGGGTCTGCGTACCATAACCGGTCACTACCACCTCGTCCAATGCAGCGGCATCCTCTACCATGGTCACATCCACAACAGAATTCCCATTTACTGGAACTTCCAAGGTTTTAAAACCTACATAGGAAAAAATCAATGTAGCGTCAGAAGGCGCGGTAATGGTGTAATTTCCGTCAAAATCGGTCTGCGTCCCGTTGGTGGTACCCTTAACAATAACGTTGGTACCAGGTAAAGGAGCTCCCATGTCATCCACAACGGTACCCGTTATGGTCAATTGGTAGGGGGGTGAAGTAGCTTCATCCAAGTCTGGGGACGCTGCAAATGCAGACACACCCACAAACATCATTGTCATTGACAAGAAGAATGTCTGAAAAGCCTTTAGGCCATAAGACAACTTTGTCAAAACTTTACATCTGTTTTGATTCATAGATAGTCTATTTAGTTTAGTTAATTTGTATGATTGCGATCACGGTATTGTCTCAATCATGAACAATAATAGTTAAAATTTTATAATTGACAATATTTTAACATTAAATATTCATGTCGCTAAAATTGACTTATCCGTATTGTCAATATGTGAATCCTAATAAAACGTTAATACGCCTAAGGTCGCGGCCATACTCATAAAATGCCCACTCCACTTCGTCTGGAGAACCGATATAAATTTTCAACAAAAACCCTTTGGATTGTTACAACTTCTTCCCGCCTTCTGATACAAATCCAAATGTTAAAATTGATTGCACATGTTCATGTTGTAGGATTATACGGTAAGGTTCATTCCTAGCAAATCATCCGAACACCATCATAGAGCCAAAACTTTCTTAGTTTTCTGACTTGTTTCAAATACTTTGTTAGGTGTAGTGGTAAGGAAAATGAATGGTTTTCCCAAAACTGATTTCCATAGTCCCTACTTTATATTGTATCAAATTGCTACAATAAAGCCCTGATTTTTTCAGAATTAATTTTTTTTGATGTACATTTTGCGATGTTAACACTATGTTGCCCTCAGAAGATAAATATTTGGCCAACGTTTCTTTTGATACCGTAATCTTTGGTTTTACGGGCGAAGAATTAAAGATTTTGGTACTCGAGTATCAAAATTCTGGAAAGTTTGCCTTGCCCGGTGGTTACATCAGGAGAGATCAGGATTTGCTCGAGGCCGTAAAAACAGGGGTGATGAAACGAACCGGTCTGACCAAGATCCACTTGGAGCAGTTTCACACTTTTGGAAGGCTCCATCGGTCGGACCCTGAAACCACCAAAGAGATTGCCCGCGCGTTGGGGATAGAAATACCAAATGATCATTGGGTACTCGAAAGGTTCATCACAGTGGGCTATTATTCGCTCATCGATTACAATCAGGTACAGCCAGCGCCCAATAGATATTCGGATTCCATTAATTGGTATAGTATCAATAAGCTTCCCAAGTTGATGATGGACCATCAGGAAATCGTGGACAAGGCCTTGGAAGCCATTCGCAATGATCTGGGCAAAAAACCGATTGGCCTTAATCTCCTGCCCGAAAAGTTTACCATGAAAGAACTTCGCAAAGTGTACGAAGCCATTTTGAACGAGAAGCTGCGACGAACCACCTTTCAACGCAAAATATTGAGCATGGGCATCTTAAAAAGGCACGAAAAACTGTACACAGGAGCGGCGAACAAGGCACCGTATCTGTACAGCTTTGACGAGGAAAAAGCACAAAAACATTGAACCAACTCCAAAACTGGTCTAAACCCATAGCAACCCAACCAATACTGCCAACCTAATGGCAAACTACGACCCTAAGTCCATGAAAACCGAAAATAGATACCTAAATCGTAGAAATTTCATCAAAAGCACCAGTGCCGCTTTGGCCCTTTCATCAATGGGAACCTACGGTATGGATATGCTATATGCCCCAAAAAAGTGGAAGGTGGGGCTCATTGGCACGGGATGGTATGGCAAGAGCGATTTGTTCAGACTGATACAAGTCGCCAACGTGGAGGTAGTTTCTTTGTGCGATGTGGACCAAAAACAACTGGAAGAAGCGGCAACTTTGGTATCCCTCCGACAAAAATCCGGTAAAAGACCTAAACTCTACCGTGATTATAGAAAAATGTTGGCGGAAAAAAACCTGGATATTGTACTGATCGGGTCGCCCGATCATTGGCATGCCCTTCAGGCTATCGAAGCCATGGAATCCGGCGCCCATTTGTATCTGCAAAAGCCCATCAGTTTGGATGTCATGGAAGGCGAAGCTATTTTGGATACGGCCAGAAGGTTGGGCAGAAAAGTTCAGATCGGTACCCAACGCCGAAGCACCCCACACTTGATCGAGGGCAAAAAAAATATCATCGATGCCGGGCTATTGGGAAAAATATCCCATGTGGAAATGTGCTGCTACTACCATATGCGCTGGAACGGCAATCCTCCACCGCAACAAATACCTGATTATTTTGATTATGACCTGTGGTCCGGACCCGCCCCCTTACGACCCTATTTTGGGCTTCCGCACAGAAAATGGCGTGCCTTTATGGAATACGGCAACGGTATTGTTGGTGATATGTGCGTTCATATGCTGGATACCGTGCGTTGGATGCTTGGACTGGGGTGGCCCCAAAAAATAAGCTCCACCGGCGGCATTTATGTGCAAAAGGATTCCATAGCCAATACGCCCGATACACAGACCGCAATCTTTGAATTTGACGAACTCAATTGTGTATGGCAACATCGAAGTTGGGGAACCCCAGCTGACCCTGAATATCCGTGGGCCTTTTTTATTTATGGAGAAAAAGGCACCTTTAAAGGAAGTGTTTTTAAATATGAATTTATACCCCACGGAGATGGCAAGACCATACAAAAAGATGTGGTGTACGAACGGGAAAAATATCCTGAAGATCTCAAGGAAAAAGATATAGAATTACATACGGCACCTGCCACAAGAGCCCACATGCTAGATCTATTGGATGCCATAGAAAGCGATAGATTGCCTGTTGCCGATGTGGAAGAGGGACATATTTCCACGGCCAGTTGTATTTTGGCCAATCTGGCCATGGAACTGGAGCGCCCTTTGGCTTATCATCCAGAGCAGCGGGTCGTTGTGGACGATGCCGAGGCCACTGCTCTTTTGAAAAGGGACTATCGGGGGCTATGGGAACATCCCTTTAAACACAAATCATGATAGATCGAACCTTGTTGGACCCAATGATACCGTTACTATTCAAGACGATGTATTACTTTTGAAACAGAATACAAACGATAACCAAACCAATAACTAAATGCCTGCCAAAGAGAGTTCCGAAAAAAACCTATACATTGTTTTCTTTCTCAATTCCATTTATCCCATCAGTCCAAGCCTCAAAGCGTATTTGATAGACAAGATCAAAAGCTGCTCCTTTCAAAAAAATGAATTGATCAGTAAAGCTGGCGAAGTATGCAATCGGTTATATCTCATCAAAAAGGGAATGGTCCGCGGCTATTTTGTGAGCGAATCCACGGAAATCACCACATGGATCGATTCGGAGAACGAAGTATTTACCTCCATTACCGGTTTTTTTCGAAACCAAGAAAGTCAGGAATACATCCAAAGTTTGGAGCACACCTATTGCGATTACCTTGAATACGAGGACTACAAATACTGCCTGAACCATTTTCCAGAAATGCGGCACATCAACCGGATTCTAATGGAAGAATACTACATTTTGGCAGAACACCGGGTTTACTTGGCACGCATACCCAATGCACGTAAACGGTTGGCCTTTTTCATGGAAAAGATAAAACCAGAGATTGTGGAGCGTATTCCAAGGAAACACTTGGCATCGTACTTGGCCATGAGACCGGAAACCTTGTCAAGGCTCATGAAAGAGGTAAGCTAAAAAGACCCTTTCACCGGAGCATTTGCTCCAACGATCCATTACCAAATGGAACAAAATTCTGTTACTCTTTAAGAAAATTGGGTTTTCTTACAGGAGTGCTGCAGCTGTATTTCAATAGTATACCTCTCAATATATGTAAGAAAATACGGAAAAATTGATTTTTATCAATTTGGTGATTTTTTTTTTGAAATAAGGCATATACACCCCCGTTTCTTAAAATGTAAATAAGAAATAGATTACATATTTTGATTCTTTTTTGTAAGAAATAATAAGAAATGAATTTCAAATAAAAGTTTCCGACCATTATGATATAGCACTACTATTCCGATTGATCATTCTCGATGTTTTTTAAAAATGACGTGATGTAGCCAATGCTACAGACACGGGCGAAAAACTAGCTGCAAATCGCGGCCAGGACGATTCATGTCCACTTTCAAACAAAACTTGAACCCTAAAACTATGTACGAAAACCTAAACTCAATAAACCCATGAAAACAGTCATCAACCTAAAAACTTTAATAAGCTTTTTGCTTCTAACCCTTGTGGTAATTGGAGTTTCCAAAGCCCAAACCAATGAATTGGTAGTTATGGATTCCCAATATGCCCAAAAACAGGATGTCCTGAACAGACTCCCATCCAATAGCCACTTTTTGGAAATCAATGGAGAAGATAATCCCTGGAAAACCATCCGGGAATATGTTCAGCAAAACAGTTCGATACAAACCATTCACTTGTTCGTTAATGCCACCTATAATGCCTTTGAACTTGGCGGGATAACCTATGATGGCCAACAAGTAGAACAAGAGTTCGAATTTTCCATGCTCGAGGGCCTTTATCAGGGAACCAACTTCCAGCTTTTGGTATACGACTGCAATCTCGGATCCAATCCAGAAGGTCTTGCGCTGTTAAAACAGATCAGCGAACGCTCCTATTTCAATATCGGGGTTCCCACCAACTGTAGTTCCGTTTTGGATGGCAGTTTGGATTTTGACCATACAACGATGAATCAGCCAATCCATAGTTCAATACTTAAATAGAACAACCAACCATGAAACATTTTTTACAAACCTCACTAACACTTTTCACCCTTTTTCTGCTTTGTGGCACCATTCAGGCCCAAACGGTAGATATGACAGTGCAACAGGGTCCAAATGTGGACGTAATGGTCACTGTTGGATCGGCAAATTTGGACCTTTCGACTTTTGAGGACGATTTGGAGCAGGCCATGTACGCCAAAGGTATCCCACTGGGCAAACTAAGGGTTGAAGCCTTCCAGCGGAGTTCCATTTCTTCCGATCAAGCAGATGCCAGCGACATTTTTAACAGCTGGAACAAAATGAACTTTAACGGGACGGAGCCTCCTGTCCACTCCTCCTACACGGGAGATTATTTTTCCTTCGATTCGGGAACCAATCAAATCATTGCAGATTTCGTAAACAGATACAACGGTTATGGCTATGCGATGTATGATCCGACTGGAGATGTAGCCGATGGAACCATATCGGCCACCTTCGGACTTTCCGGTTCCCCATACACCCACGCAGAAGTTGGGTTTATCTTTAGAAAGAAGGACAATCAGAATTTTTATGCATACATCATCGATAACCATACCTATTGTGGAAACTTGATGAACTATGCCAACGGTGACGGATTCCCGGCTGAGGCCATCTTAAAAAGAGAAAACGGGGTTACCACCATTTTGGCCGTAAACACCAATAGCGGACGCTCCGGCTCGGCCCCCTACGGATGGGATGCGAATAGGGCCGATATGTTCGCCGCCTTTTACAATGGCCAAAAAATAGATTTTAAAATAGAAATGTCGGGCGACAACATCAAGATTTCCCGTAGAGGTGGTGGCGGCAACGCGGGTACCGACTGGATTCAATCTTTTGATATCACCGACACCTCATTTCCTTCAGGCAGTTACGGATTCTATGTCCATGAGCAACAAAATGCCTATTTCAAGGATATCAATATCGAAAAATTGGAGCTAAGAGCCTTTAAGGATGTACTTCGTGAGCCACAGTGGAGAAATAGTGCACTTCGCTTTAACGTCAACTTGGACGACATTGAAGTGGCCGATTTCGATAGCGACCAAGACCTTTCGGAAATCTTGATGCGTACCATCAACGAGGATATTCACTATATCGGATGGGGAACCAATGCCAACCAAGCACAGTTTGAGCGCTTTATCCAGCAGAACAACACTCAGGGTACCTTTATTAACCGGGATGCCGGAAGCTGGTCGACCTGGATGGACGACATGTCTCAATACATTTACGATCAGTATCAATTTGGAACGGTCACCGCAGGGGAATTCTTTATTGCGGGTACCTCGGTAGAAATCGATGTGGACCCCGCCCAGCTAAAATCGAACACGGCAAATGCCAGTTATCCCTCGGGACGATGGAAAATCACCCACGATGAGACCCATTTTGCCAACAACACCGGAAAAGTATCCTGGGATGGATTGTATTTGGAAGATGTGCCGGAATTCTACGAAAAACCCGGTAAATACTCCTTCACATTTGAGGATTTGCCAACAGCGCCCACTACCCTATTCTTTCACAGAAAACCAGTGGCCAGTTTTACCTACAGTGCAGATACCGGGTTCATCAACAACACCTCATACGATTTGGATGGTGGGGCCAATAACGGAATCAACCAATCCGAATGGAAATGGAAGGCTGTAGACGCTGGCTCTACCAACGATTGGACCATTGGACAATTTGATAAAAATACAGTTCCCGATGGAGAATACTTGGTAATGCTAAGGGTTCAGGACCATCAAGGTACTTGGAGTAGCCCAACCAGTATCTACGTGGAAAAAACAGCCAGTTCGGGTGGAGCAACCGATTTGCCCATTGCGCAGTTCAATATACAACCCGATTTGATCAATACCTATACGGGCAATATGACCATTGGAATTGTGGATAACTCCGTAGACCCCTACGGAAGAACCCTATCCGTACAGGAATGGATCGTTACCCAACGTACCTATGATACCGATGGAAATCCTTCTGACACCCAAATTTATAATGCTGGTACGCCCATGACCGATTTTTCGGCCTACAACAATCTATCTGCGGATTATATTATAAGTCTACGGACACAGACCAATACAGGGGTTTGGTCGGAACCTTTTTATCGTACGCTAACCATTGTGGACGATAATACCGACCCGACCATCACAGCCAATCCAACCAGTGGAAACTTGGATACCAACACGGATATTCAGTTGGTGTTCCAAGATGAAAATGGTGGCAGCGGGTTTGACGTGCAGCGATTTGCCAAAATCCAAAGTGCCTCTGCACCTGCCACCGACAACGCTTCGTGGAGTTCTTGGAGCAATAGTCAGTCCAAGACCACTTCCTTCAACACAGGGGGCACAGGCTGGTACATCCACGCCGAAGTTAAAGACAATGCAGGAAATGTGGGAACCGCAACATTTGGTCCGTACAATGTAACCTTAGTGGTTAGTGCTGATGATGATTTGGCCATTTTGGACGAGGATACTGTTTCGGACCCCATTGATGTGCTCTACAACGATGTGTACGATATGGGTGCTACCCCAACGGTGACCATAACCGCACAAGGTACCAAAGGTAACGCCGTGGTGAATGGCAGCAATCAAGTGATTTACACACCAAATGCCAATGAAAATGGTACCGATACGGTAACCTACGAGTTGGATGACCAAGGACAGAAAGTGACAGCAAATATTACGCTTTCTATTTTGCCAGAGGACGACGCGCCAGTAGCCAATGACGATAGCTTCAATTTGGATGAAAATGCCACTTTAAACGATGACGTATCCACCAACGATGTAGAAATCGACGGAGATGATTTGGTATACCACATCATTACCAATCCTTCCCACGCAGCAGCATTTACCTTTAATCCAGATGGAACCTTTACTTATGAGCACAACGGTGACGAATCGGCAACGGACAGCTTTACCTATAATTTTGAGGATGCTGTTTCCTTCTCGCAGACCGTGACCGCAACCTTGAACATCACCAATGTGAACGATGTTCCATCAGGAGCCAATAGCACCGTGGAAGTGATTCAGGATGCCGCCTACCCTTTTACGGCAGCAGACTTTACTTTTACCGATGTGGACCCCAGTGATTCCTTTAATGGTATCCAAGTAATATCGTTGCCCGCCAAAGGAACCTTGGAGTACAATGGTTCAGCAGTACAGATCAACGACATGATCGATGACATCTCCCTGTTGACGTATACCACTGCGAATGGCGAATATGGAGATGGTTATAGCTCCTTCGCTTTCAAAGTAAAAGACAACGATGACGCGGTGAGTACTTCCAGCTATACCGCAAGTATCAACGCTTCGCAGGACACGGATGGTGATGGAATACCAGATGATTTGGACGACGACGACGATAACGACGGTACACCCGATACAGAGGATGCCTTCCCGAAGGATGCTTCCGAGGATACCGACACCGATGGTGACGGAACAGGCGACAATGCCGATGATGATGATGACAACGATGGTACTCCGGATACCGAAGATGCTTTCCCGAAGGATGCCTCAGAGGATACCGATACCGATGGTGACGGAACAGGGGACAATACCGATGACGATGATGACAACGACGGTACTCCAGATTCAGAGGATGCTTTCCCGAAAGATGCTTCCGAGGATACCGACACCGATGGTGACGGAACAGGGGACAATACCGATGACGACGATGACAACGACGGTACTCCAGATTCAGAGGATGCTTTCCCGAAAGATGCTTCCGAGGATACCGACACCGATGGTGACGGAACGGGGGACAATACCGATGACGACGATGACAACGATGGTACTCCAGACTCCGAGGATGCCTTTCCAAAGGATGCTTCCGAGGATACCGACACCGATGGTGACGGAACTGGTGACAATACCGATGACGATGATGACAACGACGGCACTCCAGATTCAGAGGATGCTTTCCCAAAAGATGCTTCAGAAGATACCGATACCGATGGAGACGGAACGGGGGATAATACCGATGATGACGATGACAACGACGGTACTCCAGATTCAGAGGATGCTTTCCCGAAGGATTCATCTGAAGATACCGACACCGACGGTGACGGAACAGGCGACAATGCCGATGACGATGATGACAACGACGGTACTCCCGATTCAGAGGATGCTTTCCCGAAGGATTCATCTGAAGATACCGATACCGATGGTGACGGAACAGGTGACAATGCCGACGACGATGATGACAACGATGGTACTCCGGACAGTGAGGATGCCTTCCCAAAGGATGCTTCCGAGGATACCGATACCGATGGTGACGGAACAGGTGACAATACCGATGACGACGATGACAACGACAGTACTCCCGATTCAGAGGATGCTTTCCCGAAGGATTCATCTGAAGATACCGACACCGACGGTGACGGAACAGGTGACAATGCCGACGACGATGATGACAACGATGGTACTCCGGACAGTGAGGATGCCTTCCCAAAGGATGCTTCCGAGGATACCGATACCGATGGTGACGGAACAGGCGACAACGCCGACGATGATGCGGACAATGATGGTGTGCCAGACACTGAGGACGCCTTCCCAAATGATCCCAACGAAACCTCCGATGTGGACGGCGATGGTGTTGGCGACAATGCAGATAACGACGATGATAACGATGGCGTAACCGATACGGACAACGACGGGGACGGTCTAGGGGACAATGTGGACAACGACGATGACAACGATGGAATCCCGGATAGTGAAGATGCTTTCCCAATGGATGCCAGTGAAACTGTGGATACCGATGGAGATGGTATTGGCGACAATGCCGATACGGATGATGACGGCGATGGATATTCTGATGAGGTAGAACTGATGGAAGGAACAGATCCAACCGATGCGTCCAGCAAACCCTTGGACACCGATGGCGATGGTATCCCCGATACCATGGACGAAGATGACGACAACGACGGTGTTTCCGATTTCGATGACGCATTCCCAACGGACGAAGAACCATTATTGGTACCTGCCCAGGCCTTTACGCCCAACGGCGACGGTAACAATGATGCCTGGATCATCCCGGGGATAGACAACTATCCCAACAACGTGGTCAAGGTTTACAACCGATGGGGACACGAAGTGTTCGCCACAAAATCCTATCGTAACGATTGGGAAGGCTTTTATAAAAGTAGAAACGAAAAGCTTCCTGCAGGTTCATATTTATACATCATAGACCTGGGCGATGGCAGTGCACCATTGCAGGGCTGGATATTTATCAACTATTAATACCAACAAAAAACCATACTACAACAATGAAACTTTTAAATAACATACGATTACTGGCCCTGTTCCTCGTGGTCTGCGCTACGGCAAATGCCCAACAGGATCCCAACTATACCTTTTACCGTTACAACATGAACATTTACAACCCGGCCTTCGTAGGAAGTTCAGAGGCTGCGGAATTCGCTTTGGGAATCCGTAGCCAATGGGCGGGCATCGAAGGGGCACCGGAGAGCCAGAGCGCTATTTTCGGGATGCCGGTCGGGAAAAATGTGGGACTCGGTGCCTCCATTCTAAACGACAGAACCTTTATAGAACAACAGACTTGGGTGGCCATTGATGTGTCCTATAATGTCCAGTTGGATGAAGAGCACACCCTTTATTTCGGAATCAAGGGAAGCGCGAACTCCTACGATGCCAATACACAGGGCCTTATCACTTACGGTGTTGGTCAGGATGGCGCATTGATGGATTACGAAAGCCGCTTTACGCCCAATGTGGGAGCCGGGGTCTATTTGAAACACGATAGGTATTTTGCATCCCTTTCTGCTCCAAAGCTGTTGACCCCGGACCGTTTGCAAGAACGTGACGGAAACGCTTTCTTGGGTGTGGACCGCATGCACGCCTACTTGAGCGGCGGATACACCTTCTTGCTAGGAAAGACATTGGACCTTAAGACCATGGGCATGTTCCGCTATGTGGACGCATCCCCTATCTCTGTGGAAGTAACCGGAATCTTGGACTTTGGGGAACGCTTTGAGTTCGGGGCCAGTTATCGACATGATGAGAGTATTAGCGGACTGTTCTTGTTCAACATCAGCAATGGATTCAATTTGGGCTACGCTTATGAAACTTCTATCCAAAACCCAATTGATGGACTGGACAACAACACCCACGAGCTGTTTATGCGGTTGAAAATGTAAACGATATAGTTTACCAAAAGAGAAAGGCTGCCTAAAAAGGCAGCCTTTTATTTGTGTTGAATTTTTAAATGAATTATCGTCTCAGTCAGACTTTAGGGATTTGCTGAGCATGAAGACTATTTATTCAATGGAGTATTCTACCCTCACCTCACCCTCGTTAGCCTGGAATGGATCAAACTCAAAGACTACCGGAATCATACCATAATACTCCATTTTAATATTATCTGAAAAAGAGCCCATATATTTTCTATCCAACCCTAAAAACCGAATGGCTATGGTATCATTTACGGAACCTTGCACTTTAAACAGAGCAACACCATAGGGCTTAAGGGGCTTTTCGTAAGGAACCAAGGTATCAAAAACCGGTTGCGACAAATCGGTGATCACGCGTGTTCTACTTCGTTTTCCACAGGAAGAAACCACTAGGGAACCCAGAACAAAAGGAAGGATTCTTTTTTGTACCATCAAAAAGGGATATATTTTTTAATCCTTTAAAGGTACCACAATACATACACTTGTACCCTTCCCTTCTTCGGAATCGATATGCAGTGTTCCATGGATATCCTCGACCATTTCAGTTACGAGTTGAAGCCCTAGGCCATACCCTTTTTCGTTGTCGGTGCCATGGTCCTCAAACCAAGCTAATTTTTTAATATTTTCCAAGCGTTCCTTTGGGATTCCCTTGCCGTTGTCGCTAACCGTGATCATTAAGTTCCTCTTTCCATCTTTACCCGAAATATCGAGGTCCACGCCGATAGTTCCTTGCGAAGGGGTAAATTTGATGGCGTTCGCGATGAGGTTTCCCACTATGGGTAGCAGCTTTCTTCTTGGAAACTTTTGATGGTCTTCTTTTTGGTTGATATCAATGTCCAGTTGGATTTCCTTGTTACGGGCTGGAAGTTCGTAAAGCCCATCCAGATGCTGCTTAAAACCAGATAGGTTAAAGTAGTTTTCCTGTTGTTGGACCTTCTGCCTTTCCAGAATATCGTCGGTCAACTCCAGTAACTTGGCAGCAGATGCTTTGATCATTTGCATATACTGCATGAATTCTTCTTCTTCCAAAGGTACATTTTCGGTGCTTGTAGCTAAACCGAGAATACCTCCAATAGGACCTCGTACATCGTGTGCCAATTGATTGCGCTGCACCGTTGCTTTATCCAATGCTTCCTGAAGCTCATCCATATTTAACTTGTTCTCCAGTTTCTCCACAATCTCATTTGCAATGAGCCGAAGCAACTTTTTCTTTTCTTCTGAAACGTTTTTCTCCTGATGGTCCATCACACATAGTGCCCCGATATTCTCCCCGGTCTTTACCTTTAACGGAATGCCCAAGTAGTAGCGGAACCCGTCATCAGCCTTTACAAAAGGCCTGTCGCTAAAACGCTCATCGCGCCCAAGGTGCGGTATTTCCATAATATGGTCGGACTGAATGGTATGTTGGCAAATGGAGTATTCCACATCCATCTGAAATACATCCAGATTATGCCGGGACACACTCCATTGTGAGTGCTGGTCAATCAAATTGATCAGGGAAATTTCGGTACCCGCGACATGTGCTGCCAGTTCCACCAAACCCTTGAATTCTTCGTGGAGGTTGCCATAATCAAGGTCAAACTCACTTAATTTCTTAATGCGCTTGTATTCTATTCTATTGTGCTCTACATCAGCCATCTTCATAATTCAAATTTTATTTAAAATAGTCAAATCCATGTCTTTTCCAAAAGATCATCCCTTACATCCCAGAACGTGAATTTCATTGTAATCGTATTCAAAAATGAAATATTTTTCTTACAAATATTTTTAAGGTCTGTTTTGTTCAATTTCAGGCACTTAGGTCCTTCCAAAAAAGGTTTTCTAGACGAGCAACTTTCCTGAAGCTAATTACTGTTTTTTGACAATCTATCGTCGATATATCCAAAAAAAATGTTTACGATTACTACCAATACCGTAAGTATGGCCAATTCCAGCCACATAGCCATGGCCGCCAGGCATCCAGCTCCAGCGCTGCACCAAAGCGTGGCTGCGGTGGTCAAGCCTTTTACGCGCTCTTCTTTTTCATTTTGCAGAATAACGCCTGCGCCCAAAAAGCCGATTCCGGTAACAATTTGGCTCAATACCCTAGTGATATCCGTATATTCCTCACCATAAAAACGCATGGAAATCAATACAAATACTGCTGCACCTATAGCGACCAAGGTATTTGTTTTTAAACCGGCTTCCTTGCCTTTAAATTCCCTTTCCACCCCTATCAATAGGCCAGAAATGGTTGCAATGCCCACTTTTAGGGCAAAATCCATCACTTGGGACCAATCATTCGTAAATACTTCTGTCATGCCAAAACATCCTTTAAAAGCTTTTAAGATATCGACTTAGATAAGTGTAACTTAGCCCATTACGTCTTAATGTTAACGTGATTCGTTCGTAGGGACAAGTTTTGGACAAACTCCAAATAATCTGCAAAGGCAATAAAAATCCCAAATGAGGCAAATTAATTCCCGGCACTTGACCATATTCCGGTAAAGTAAGGAAAGTCTTTACGTTTCACTAAAATATGTAATGATGCCAAATCCAAGCATACAAAACGAAGAACAATACGAAGCCCTTCGCGAGCAAGGGTACAGTAAAGAAAAATCCGCCAGAATTGCCAATACACCTGACGCTGGAAAAAAGGGAGGAAAAGCGAGTCCTTATGAGGAATGGACAAAGGAAGAACTTTATGACCAAGCCAAAGACGTAGGCATTGAGGGGCGGTCCAAAATGGATAAAGAAGAACTCATCGAGGCGTTGCGCAATAATTGAAAAAAAATAAAATACTAGCTAGCCGGCTGAAACAGAACAAACGAATATCCCTTGCTCGTGTTGAAATAATTCTGTGCAATATGCATGTTTGATTCCTCGGCGATTTCTTCAATATCGCTCCAAAAGAACTTTTTGGAAATCTCCGTGTGGATGGCTTCAAATAGGTCAAAGGATGCGGAAAAGCCATTGGAAAACTCGACAGTCTGCTTTTTCATACTGATAATTTGACTGGAGGCTATGCCCGTCAGTGGATCATAAAACGGAAAATGATCAAAATGTCGGGTATCAAAATTCGCACCCAGTTCCCGATTCATCCGTTCCAACAAATTAAGGTTGAACTGTTTGGTAATCCCTTGACTATCATCGTAAGCCGCAAGGATTTTTCTGGGGTCTTTTACAAGGTCGAAAGCGACCAAAAAATAGTCGTTCCTGTCCAATCCAGACTGTACAAACTTAAAAAAGTCGATTACCTCCTCCGTGGTATAATTGCCGATATTCGCTCCCAAAAACAGAACCAATCTTCCGTTGGATGTTTCGGTGAGGGATTGATAGGTTTCAAAATAGTTACCGGCGATACCGTTGTAGTCAATGGATTCAATTTCATTTCTGATCTCCGTTTGGTTGATATCCAACACATTTTCGGAGATATCCATGGCAACATATTCCAAATCGCTGAAATAGGGTCGGAATTGTTTGAGCAAATGCTTGGTTTTTGAGCCATCGCCTGCCCCTAGTTCCACAACTTGCAAAGACGAATGTTGCGCGGCAATATCTTTGGCAATCTGATGGCTTTTGTCGGCTATAATCTGCATTTCGCAACGGGGAAGATAGTATTCATCCAACTTCATGATACCTTGGTACAGTGCATCGCCCTTGGCATCATAGAAGTATCGGGACGAAATTTCCTTTGGGGATTTGCTCAGTCCTTCTTTTACGTGTTCAAAAAATTCTCCCATGCTATTTTACTTATTTACCAATCGAATCCCTGAAAAAATCCATCTACTGGAGGCATGAAAAAAATTACGGTACGTATTTCTTTCGTGGCCTTGTGCCGTAGCTACCGAAGCGCCTCTCAACACCATTTGGTTGAGCATAAACTTCCCGTTGTATTCCCCGAGAGCTCCCTCGGCCTGGGTAAAGCCAGGATAAGGTAAATAGGCAGAGTGTGTCCATTCCCATAGTTGACCCCAAGCCAATTTATCGGCGGCCACTTCCCATTCAAATTCGATGGGCAATCGCATTCCTTTCCAATTGGCAAAGGCATAGGCTTCGTACATGGAAATATGGGATACCGGTACATCTGGATTTAGCTTTTCCAGCCCATTAAAATGGTACTGTTGCCATTCACTGTCATGGTAATGCCAATATAGGGGGTGTGCGATGCCATTGTTTTGGATAAAATGCCATCCTTCATCGTGCCATAGATTGAAATTGTTGTATCCGCCATCTTCCATAAACTCCAAAAATTCGCCATTGGTCACCAACCTATTACTGATTTGGAAATCTTGTAGATAGACCTTGTGCGAGGGGAGTTCGTTATCAAAACAAAATCCGCCCCCTGTATGACCGATTTCATACAAACCTTCTTGAAAAGAAATCCATTCCTGTTTTTGGCGCTCCGCTTCCCATCCAAAAACATTTCCGATGCTGGGAAATGTGGGCTGTGTTCCCAAGATATATTTGATATCATAGGCCAAAAGTTCCTGGTGCTGTTGTTCGTGATGTATCCCTATTTCAACCAGTTCGAATACTTCATTACTGGGGTGGCTCTTCAAGATGTTCTCGATAGCGTTGGTAACATATTCCCGATATTCGTAAATCTTGGAGACACTAGGCCGGGTCATAAACCCACGATCTTGCCGCTGGGTTCTTTTGCCCATATTGTTGTAATAGCTGTTGAACAAATAGGCAAAATCGGGATGGAATACCTTGTAATTATTGTCGTATTTCACCAAGACAAACTGCTCAAAAAACCATGTGGTATGGGCCAAATGCCATTTTGGTGGTGACACATTTTCCATAGGCTGTACCACATAATCTTCGGTTTGAAGCGGGCTGCATATCGTTTCGGTCTCTTTTCTGGTCTTTAAAAACTGGTCTTTTAACTTCATTAACTTTCAATCTTTACTCCCTTCCAAAAAGCATAATAGCCTGCAATCCCCTTCGCCAAAGCAGAGGGATTTGCATAATACCAAGCAGCGTCCTCGTTGGCAACTCCGTCCACCACGATCGTCTTGTAATTGGCGGTGCCTTTCCAATGGCAAGTGCTAGTGGTATCGCTGTCCTTAAAATACGTTGGATTGATGCTTTCCGGTGGAAAATAATGGTTGTTTTCGATTATGATTGTGTTGGCACTTTCGGCCACAATCTGATTGTTCCAAATGGCTTTCATATTTTTCTACAATTTAGTCAATGATTCCAACATGGTGGGAATAAGCTCGGAAACGGTAGGATGGGGTTGTACGGAGTCGCGTATCACCTCATAACTTTTATTAGCATACATCATGTTGATAAGGCCACTGATAATCTCATCCCCGCCCACACCAAGTACTGTGGCTCCCAATAATTTTTTGGTCTTTGCATCGACCACCACGCTCATATAACCTTTGGTTTCTCCTTTTTCCTTGGCACGGGCAACTTTGTTCATGGGTCGATGTCCTATGAGCACATCCATCCCTTTATCTTGGGCCTCTTTTTTGGTGATGCCGACCCTGCCCAAGGGTGGGTCAACATAAAGTCCGTAGGTTGTGATTCTATCGGATACCTTTCTGTTTTTTCCATCAAATTTATTCTCAGCAAGAATCTCGTAGTCATTGTAAGCGGTGTGAGTAAATGATCCTTTGCCATTGCAGTCGCCCAAGGCAAAAATGCCTTTCACATTGGTTTCCAAGTAATCGTTCACCGCTATGAATCCTTTATCATCTATTTTTACACCGGTATTTTCAAGCTGCAGGTTTGCAGTATTGGGGCGTCTACCAACGGCCAACAAAAGATGACTCCCATCTATTTCCAATCGACCCTCCTTGGAGCAATTGATTTGTGCAGTAATTCCACCTTGTCCATTTTTCTTGGCGGACAGACAAGTTGCGCCGAGCCTGAAATCCACCCCCTCCTCTTCCATCATTCGTTGAATAGTTTGACTGGTTTCCTCATCCTCCTTTCCAATAATGGTCTTACCCCGTTCAATAATGGTGACCTTTGAACCCAATCGCGAAAACATTTGGCCAAATTCCAGACCAATATAGCTTCCACCGATAATCAAAAGGTGCTCAGGCAATTCTTCCAACTCCAATATACTCTGATTGGTGAGATACGGGATGTCCTCATAGCCATCAGGAATAAATGGACTGCCACCAACATTGATATAAATTTCCTTGGCGGTCAAGAATGTATGGTTTACTTCCACAATCTTATCGCCTTCAAAACGTGCCTCTCCTTTAAAAAAACTGATATTTTCATGATTCTCCACCCCTTTGGCAATGCCATTCAAGGAATTTTGAACCAATTTGTCCTTTCGAGCTTTTATGGCGCGAAGGTTTGCTTTGGTTCCCGGTGGAATTTCAATCCCAAGGTCCCCTCCATGCTGTGCCTCCCACATACGTCGGGCACTGGCCACGTAGGCTTTGGTGGGTGTACAGCCATTATTTACACAGGTGCCTCCGAAATGTTCTTTTTCGATAAACGCCACTTTTTGACCTTCCGATGCCAATTTAAAAACTAATGGGGTCCCTGCTTGCCCAGAACCAATGATGATTGCATCAAAAGTGGTAATCTGTTTACGGTCCATAATTCGTTCTTTTATTGCTTCCTTCAACTGTTTCCTTTTGTTCAGGGAAGATTACATGCTGTTCTTTGGATATTGGTCGTTGTTTAATGGTCAAATTATCTTGGAGAGTGGTTTTTTCTTTGTGCTGTGGTACAACTGGTGGATATTATACTTTGTTTCTAAGCCAGTGGCTACGGTTTCTTGTAGAGCATGATTGCAATCAGTATAAATCCTAAACCCGTTAGGCCCGGTGGAAGAATACGGGCATTTATGGAAATGAAAATCATCGCAATGGCTATAAGAAGCAAAATGACAAGAAGTAGCTTTTTCATGTTTCACATTTAAAATATGGCTGCAATCGCGTATGGGAAAGATCAAGTGTTGTTTCTGATCAATACTGGTGTTGGAAAAAAACAAGGACCCTATAAATTGATTATGCATTCATTTACAAGTTACAGGTTTAAAATTTAATCCTCGATGGTGTGGTTGAATATCTTGATAAAAGCAAAAAAGCCCCCATGTTTGGGAGCTTTTTTTAGTGATCGCGGAAGGATTCGAACCTTCGACCGTCTGCTTAGAAGGCAGATGCTCTATCCAGCTGAGCTACGCGACCAAACTTTGCGGGTGCAAAGATACTAATGTAAGCGGTTGTAAAAAATATTTTTTTGATTTCTTGCCCTTTTATTGCAATGCTATCATAACCGCTTACATTGGTTTTTATTGAAACCCTATCGCTTTCAACGCTTTATGGCTGATTTTGATCACTTCCAATGGTTCCTTGTCCCAAGTTCTGTCCTGCTCCACAAAATACATTTGCATTCCCGAAGCCTCTTTCTCGTTCAAAATTCTACCAAAATCAATGTTTCCCTCACCAACAGGGGCGAATCGCCCTTCGTCGTCCATATCCTTAACATGCCATAGTTTGAACCTGCCGGGATATTTCTCAAAATAGGCCACTGGATCAGCACCGGCTTTCGTCACCCAATAGAGGTCCATCTGAAAATTGACATATTCCGGGTCTGTGTTTTCCAATAGATAGTCAATAGGCTTTATGCCATCTTCATTGTCCTTGTATTCAAAATCATGGTTGTGGTACAATAGCTTTAATCCTGCGGCCTCACATTTTTTCCCCAAGGTTGTCAGTACGTTGGCAAAATCTTCCATGGTACCTTTCATCCCCATTGTCCTGTTCTCGCGATCAAAAGTGAACATACCCATAGGTGGTACAGGAATGGTAAAATAGGTAAAGCCAGCCGCTTTGGTATCGGCGATCAATTGATCAGCATTGTCCAAAGTAACCATTCCCATGTGGGTACTAACAGGAGTCAATCCAATACTTTCTAGATAGGATTTGAACTCCTTTGGGTCCATTCCGTAAAATTTTCCTTCATTGTAGCCTGCTGCCTCTATGTAAGCATAGCCCGCGTCGGCAACTTTTTGAAGAGTGCCTTTGGCATCTTCTCCCATGTTGTCCCTAACGGTATAAAGTGCAAGTCCACCAAAGTTGTCCTGAGCGTAAAAAGTGGTTGTCAATAGCACAAAGGCCAACGCAAGTATACCCTTTGTCAATGGTAATCGTTTCATTTGAAGTATTTGTTTAGTTTCAGTTATTTATGTAGCACACAAGATACTGATTATTGGTTTTATGAAATATGTGCTCAAACAAAAAATCCGTTAGATAATTTTATCAAAACGGATTTCTTTACCCTAACAGCATACAATGCTTAGATTTCGCTCATTTGAAGGGTAACATGCACTTTGATTTCGTCGTCTACCTTAATCATACCCAGCATTTTTTTGGGAGCTTTCAACTCAAAATCACTCAATTTCAAGTCTAAAGTACCCTTTACGCAAATATCCTTGGCCTGCTCACATTGCAATAGGGTCTGGTACTTGCGGGTAACCCCGGCGATTTTGATCTCCAAGCCAACACTCACCATATTTTGATTGACAGATGGGGGCTCTACGTACAATAATCTTAGCCCGACTTGCGGATGCTTCTCCGTTTTGAGCAACTCTTGAAAATCCCTGTTGATGGCCTTTCCTCCGCAATCAAAACAATCATTGACCAGCTTTAGCTCAGCATTCCTAAAAAGAATATGCTCAGATTTTTCGTCGTAGATCAAACGAATGGGTACCTCCAATTCCTGTAAATTGTATTTGCAGGTAAAGTTATTGACATTGGTAGTACCAGCGATCACTACCTCGCTTTGTGGCTCCACCCTTACCTTAGTCTCCCGTTCAGGGTCGCTAAAGGAAAACCAAGACACAAGCACGAGGCCAATGAAAAGTGTTTTCGTTATTTGTGGAATAGAGGTTATCATGATACTTAAATATAACAATTTTAATATCCAAGACCTAGGACATTATTGCCCTAGGTCTTTTTTGAACATTTATAATTTCTAGAAGCTGATCACCGCTTCCAACAAAAGTCCTTTAAACTGACCTTCGTTGAAGATACTAGTGGTATCGAATCCATCATACTGTTGGTTTACGTATTCTATTTTTGCCAAAATGTTCTTGGTCAAGAATACGCCACCGCCCAATTGGAACCTGTCAATAGTCACTTCGGAACCGGAAGGGTCATCGGAAGTTACTGTATTGTAACGGGTAGCCAAATAGAAGTTTTCATTGTTTCCAAATCTGTAGATCAATTCACCGGCCAACTGAGTAGCCTTTCTATCTTCGGTTTCCCCATTGCTTCTTCCCGAAGCAGTTTCAATGGTACCAAAGAATTCCAATCCTTTGTATTTCACAAATGGATTAATCATAAAGGCAGTAATCTCATTGTTGAATCCTGGGTTGTACCTACCTGATCTGAAGTTGCTGGTGGCGGATGCCTCTGTATCCTCCATCACCAAGTAATATCTTGATCCTGCACGGTCTGCACTGTAAAGGTATACCCGTCCTGATTTGTTGGTGCTGTACATGGAACCTGTAAGTCTCAATCGCAAATCTTCATTGATTTGACCATCGTAACCCAATTTGGCCAAAATGGAGGCTCCTGTAGTCTCTGGGTTGGTAACAGCTTGGTTCAATTTTCCATTGGAAAGCCCGAACATCCCAATGAAACCGTTCTTTCTAAAGTATACTTCCCCACCTACCTCTGTGGTAAAGGCATCCATGATCAAGTTTCCTACAAAAGGGTTGTGCATGGCCTGTGCGTTGTCCGTTCTTCTGAAGTGGGCATCACCATAGTTGTTTTCCATGTGACCCACCTTAATGGTAAGGTACTTCATGGTATTCTCCAAGAATCCAGGACTGATGAAATCCAAATTATCAACTTGCAAATACCCTCCCTTTACATAAGGTTCGGGGTGGTGACGCGAAGATAAATAGGTTCTTAGGTGCATACGCACCCCTTTGGCCAAGGCCACGTCCAAATCCAAGTTGGCCGTTGCCAAGTTAAAGTTGTCCCCGATCTCGATCAGCTCCACGGCTCCAGAGTTTTCATGGTCGATAGCCTGAAATTGCAGTGTAGAAGATCCTCCCACACGTACCTTAATCCCATCGAAAGTGGAAACGGAATCCTTAGGGGCCTCAAATACATTGATGCCTGTTTTGTCCGGGTTACGGAAGTTGTCGAGTTGACGGTTTTGGGAAAATCCCGATAGGCTAACTAGGAAAGCAGTAGCCAACAATCCAAATTTTGTGTATTTTTTCATGATTGTAGATTTATTAGTTGAGTATTAAGATTAAATTATTTCCAAACGGTATTGAAGTGAACCTCGATGTCATCTCCAGTGGTAATCGTTCCCAAAAGAGCTTTGGGAGGTTCAATATTGTAATCGGTCATTTTCAGGGCCTTTTTGCCTTCCAGGACCACCTTGTCACCGTTGATACTTAGGTTAAAAGGCAGGTCAATGGTCTTGGTACTTCCCGAAATGGTCAGGTTGCCTGTTGCCACTACTTTGTATTTGTTGGAAGTGGCTGTGATGGGCGAAATGCTTTTCACGTTCTTCATCTCAAACACAATTTGTTTGTGGGTTTTGGTATCCAAGGCCTTATAGGTGTTTTTGTCCATGGCTCCTTTACCACTTTTTAAGCTTTCCGCTTCTACCACAAACTTTAAGGATGTGATTTGGGGCAGTTCTCCCGTCTTGTCCAAATTGATGGAACCTGATTTTTGCTCTGCCACTTCTTCCCAATCGTGCAAGGTGGAAGTTCCTGTAACCAGTACTTCTCCTTCCGAATTATTGAGGGTAAAATCTTGTGCAAAAAGTGCCATCGGAACAAGGGCGAACGATAGCCAAAAAATGACTGCTTTTAAAAGCGAAGGTCGATGTGTGATATGATATTGCATAGTTTTTGGTTTTTGATGGGACAAAGATCTATTGCGAAATATTTTTAAAAGATGATATATGTCAGTTATTTCCTAAAGCCTTGATTTCAAAGGAAAAAGCACCCCATATTTTTTTATTTTTTTTGGTTTTCCAATACATTTTGATGGTATTTCAACCTCATTTGGATAAAATTTTCGCAAAAATTTGGCGCATTTTTAATTTGCCCTCTTAAAGACCACGTTATCAAACCCTTCTTGGTCAAAATCCTGATTTATATCATATTCTGCGGATAGGTTAGCCAGTAATTTTACAGGAACAATTAGCATGTATCAATCTCTTAATAGATAAAAAGATGGAAACACTCACAGCAAATCAACTCAGCGTCTATTCCTTCGGCAACAAAAAGGCCGATGGTGGACGCGAAATGAAGAACCTGCTCGGAGGAAAGGGAGCCAACCTTGCCGAAATGAGTCGAATAGGAATACCCGTGCCACCTGGCTTTACCATAACCACAGAAGTATGCACCCAATACAACGAGGAAGGAAAAGAAGCGGTCATCCAGCGCATTGAACCCGAGGTAAGGGATGCCATTACCAATATTGAGCAAACTATGGGTGCCATTTTTGGAGATGATGAAAATCCACTATTGATTTCGGTACGCTCTGGCGCTAGGGTTTCCATGCCGGGCATGATGGACACCGTGCTGAACTTGGGACTCAACGATGAATCCATAAAAGGAGTCATTAAAATGACGGGCAACGAGCGTTTCGCCTGGGACTCCTATCGTCGATTCATCCAAATGTACAGCAGTGTGGTCATGGGCCTCAAACCAGAATCCAAGGACGATTTGGACCCATTTGAAGAAATCATAGACCATTTAAAAGATAAGAGGAGAATCGAACAGGACACCCAATTTACGGTACAAGACCTGCAAGATCTCGTATACGATTTTAAGGACATCGTCAAAAAAAGAACGGGCAAACCCTTCCCTACCAACCCATGGGACCAGCTTTGGGGAGCCATTTTGGCTGTTTTTGATAGCTGGAACGGTGACCGAGCCATTTATTACCGTAAAATGAACGGGTATCCCGAAGATTGGGGTACCGCAGTAAACGTACAGGCCATGGTATTTGGTAATATGGGCGAAGATTCCGGAACAGGGGTTTGCTTTACGAGGGATGCCGGGACCGGCGAAAATATGTTCAATGGCGAATACCTGATTAATGCCCAAGGCGAAGACGTGGTGGCCGGAGTACGTACACCGCAGCAAATTACCCTGCTTGGTTCCCAACGCTGGGCGAGACTTGCGCAAATCGACGAAGAGGAACGCAAGGAAAAATATCCATCATTGGAAGAATTGATGCCTGACATCTATAAGGAACTCTTCGAATATCAAAATAAATTGGAGACCCATTACCAAGATATGCAGGACATGGAGTTTACCATCCAGCAGGGTAAACTTTGGATTCTTCAGACCCGAAATGGTAAACGAACCGGTGCAGCCATGGTAAAGATTGCCATGGATCTGCTCAAAGAGGGATTGATCGATGAAAAAACAGCGCTCAAGCGCATTGAACCCAATAAGCTCAACGAACTGCTACACCCAGTCTTTGACCCTGAGGCTTTGAATGAGGCCGATGTCATCGCACAAGGGCTACCGGCCTCTCCCGGTGCTGCAACGGGTCAAATCGTATTCTTTGCAGATGAAGCATCCAAGTTCAAGAACAGTATTCTAGTTCGGGTTGAAACCTCCCCAGAGGATGTGGAAGGGATGCATATTGCCAAAGGTATCGTGACCGCTCGCGGTGGGATGACCTCCCACGCTGCCGTTGTTGCGCGTGGAATAGGCAAATGTTGTGTATCCGGAGCAGGAGCGTTAAAAATCAACTATAAGAACAGAACACTAAAAGTGGGCGACCATGAATATCACGAAGGAGATTGGATTTCCATCAATGGTTCCACAGGTAATATTTTGGAAGGAAAAGTAGCCACCAAAGAACCAGAACTCAGTGGTGAGTTCGCTGACTTAATGAATCTATCCGATACCTACGCCACTTTGGATGTTAGAACCAATGCAGATACTCCCAAAGATGCTTTGGTTGCCAGGAACTTCGGTGCCAAAGGTATTGGGTTGACCCGTACCGAGCACATGTTCTTTGAGGTAGACCGCATCAAGGCCATGCGCGAAATGATTTTGGCAGACACCGTTAAAGGACGCAGACAGGCCTTAAAAGAACTATTGCCCATGCAACGCAGTGACTTTGAAGGCATCTTTAGGGCCATGGAGGGCTACCCAGTAACCGTTCGATTGTTAGATCCCCCATTGCACGAGTTTGTACCTCATCAACTGGCTACCCAAAAAGAATTGGCCGAAGATTTACATATTTCGCTATCAGCCGTAAAAAGTAAAGTGGCCGAGTTGGAAGAATTCAACCCCATGATGGGACACCGTGGTTGTCGATTGGGCACTTCATATCCGGAAATCACCGAAATGCAGACCCAAGCCATCTTGGAAGCAGCGCTCAAAGTAAAAAAAGACGGTATCATTGTAAAACCTGAAATTATGGTTCCGTTGGTAGGCACTGTGGAAGAGTTCAAACAACAAAAGGCCATAATTGATGCCACCGCTGAGGAGGTGTTTAAAAAACGTAAGGATACTGTGGAGTATTCCGTAGGTACCATGATGGAAACCCCAAGGGCCACATTGATTGCCGACAAGATCGCCGAAGATGCGGATTTCTTTTCCTTCGGAACCAACGATTTGACCCAGATGACTTTTGGATACTCCAGGGACGACTCAGGAAAGTTCCTCCCAACCTATCTCGAAAAAGGTATTCTAAAACATGATCCTTTTGAAGTATTGGATCAAGAAGGTGTGGGACAATTGGTGGAAATGGGAACCCAGTTGGGACGTAAGACCAAATCCAATCTTAAAGTAGGTATCTGTGGCGAACATGGTGGTGAACCTAGCTCGGTTGCGTTCTGCCAAAAAGTGGGCATGAACTACGTAAGTTGTTCCCCATTTAGGGTACCCATTGCACGGGTAGCTGCAGCGCAAGCCGCCCTTATGTAAGCATATGTAACCAACCATTTTGTTTTGATCCCCGATGTTTAAAATTTTAAATGTCGGGGATTTTTTCTTTACGGTTAGAATGGACTATCTTAACTATCTAAAATCCAACCGTTATGACCAAGTTCACCTCATTTTTTTGCTGTTTTGTCTTATTGATGTTGTCCTGTAACCAAACAGAGACCTCGAAATTTGACATCTCCGTCGCATTCGACGAAACCGTAAGTCCAGAAAACAAAGATGGGCGACTATTGCTCATGCTGTCAACCGATGATAGCAAGGAGCCCCGATTTCAAATCAATGATGGATTGAACACCCAGCTCATTTTTGGGATGAACGTGGATAATATGGCACCCGGGACATCCATTACTTTTGATGAATCCATTTTCGGATACCCCTACCCCAGTTTAAAGGATGTTCCCCCTGGCGAATACAACGTACAGGCCTTGCTCCATGTGTATGAAACCTTCAATCTGTCCACGGGCCATACCGTGAAACTTCCTATGGACAATGGCGAGGGACAACATTGGAACACCTCTCCCGGCAATCTGTACAGTACACCTTTCAAAATAACAGTAGGTGAAAATGGCATCGACAATGTTTCCGTAACCTTGGATCAAGTCATCCCTCCTATACCCGAGCCCGAGGATACCGAGTGGATCAAGCATATTAAGATCAAATCGGAAAAGCTCTCCGAATTCTATGGGAGGGACATGTATTTGGGGGCCCACGTATTGTTGCCAAAAGGGTTTGAAGAACACCCCGAGGCCAAATATCCGTTGATGGTCTTTCATGGGCATTTTCCAAGCGATTTTGGAGGTTTCCGGACTACTCCGCCCGACCCCAATTTGGAACCTGAATACTCAGAACGGTTTGACTTGGAGGGGTACAACATCATCCAGCAACAAGAAGCCTACGATTTTTACAAAAGATGGAACGAACCCGATTTCCCGCGATTCCTCATCATTGAAATTCAGCACCCTACCCCCTATTACGACGATTCGTATGCCGTTAATTCAGCCAGCCAAGGCCCCTATGGTGATGCCATTACCTATGAACTTATCCCATATATCGAAAAAGAGTTTCGGGGCATGGGCGAGGGTTGGTCTCGTTTTCTCTACGGGGGCTCCACCGGAGGCTGGGAAGCCTTGGCCGTGCAAGTGAAATATCCGGATGAGTACAATGGCTGCTTTGCTGCCTGTCCAGACCCCATCGATTTTAGGGCATACTGCCTTACCAATATTTACGAAGACGATAATGCATATTATTACGATTCCGAACACAAGCAATTGGAAGTTCCCTCCCACAGAAATTATTTGGGCGATATCCAATCCACTTTACGACAGGGAAACCATCTGGAATTGGTTTTGGGCGATAAATCCCGATCGGGTCAACAGTGGGATATTTGGGAAGCGACCTATTCCCCACAGGGTGATGATGGCTATCCTGTGCGCATTTGGGACAAAATGACGGGAGACATTGACCACGAGGTCGCCGAATACTGGAAAGAAAACTACGATCTGCGGCACATTCTGGAACGGGATTGGGACAAATTGGGCCCAAAGTTAAGGGGCAAAATCCATATATACTGCGGAGATATGGACAACTACTATTTGAACAATGCCGTTTACTTGATGGAAGACTTTTTGGAAAGTACCACAGAGCCCTATTATGAAGGCGAAGTGTTGTACGGCGACCGTGCCGAACATTGCTGGAACGGCGACCCAGAACTGCCGAACGCCATCAGCCGCTTGCGGTACAATTCCATGTACGTGCCCAAAATCATGAAGCGTATTGCGGAAAGCGCACCACAAGGTGCCGATTTAACCAGTTGGAGATACCGATAGAAGTATGTTTGCCCTCTTTAGAAGAATCAGAAAACAGTTGGTTTCAGAAGGAAACTTCGGAAAATACCTAAAGTACGCTATTGGCGAAATCATTCTGGTAGTAATAGGCATAGTGATTGCCCTACAGGTAAACAATTGGAACGAAAATAGAAAGAGCCGTTCATTTGAACAGGAAATGCTAGCACAAATTCGCGAAAACCTGGAAGTAGATAAAATGGATTTGAAAAAGGTCCACAAAAACTTTGAAAAAGCCATTTCGTCGATTACTAAAATCTTGGAACATGAACAGGAACAGTATCCTGACAGTTTGAAATTTTGGTTAGGCGATATTCTACAGTTTGAACGGTTCGCAGCCATAACAAATTCGTACGAAACCTTAAAATCGAATGGTCTGGATAAGGTATCCGATGATAAACTCCGTAGGTTATTGAGCAACTACTACGAAAATGAAGTAGAACAGGTAAGCCGAGCCATAATTGATGTAGAGTATGCATTTCTAAATGATTGGAAACCTTTGTTGAAAGAACTTTCCATTGAGGATTTTAAGTTCAGACAGTACGTCATAGTACATGATCCTAACATATTTGATAGGTCATCTGTAGCAAGAAACAATCTAATCTTGAACAAGGATAACTATTCGGGGGGAACCACACGTATTTCACAGGTAATTCAATCCATTGATAAAATCTTGAACAGGTTATCTCCAGATCTGGAAAAATAATTTATCAAAATGTGTCGCTTTATGACACCAATTTGGGCTCCAACCATAGCCAACCCAAACACAAAAGAAGTAAAACGTAAAACCATAGCGGAGAAATAGGTTGCAAGCTCCCATTGGAGGAAGCTGACTTGCCCCTAAAACGGTTGTCCGTTCCAAATTTACGCTTGTTGGCTCCGATGTTATGTGTCGTAGCAACAGACGTCCATTGATCTTCATCAAAAACGTAATAGGAAAACACGACCGTACTATCCTTTTCGGACCGAACTTGATTCCAACCTATTTTTCTAGGATATTGGGTGCCTGACCATTTTGTCGGAGGACTCGCATCTTGCAGTAACGCAATGGGGCTTCCATCCATATTCTCCAATTGAGGATTTTCCTCAAGGGTTCGAATTTCAAATAAAAATGGTTCATCTACCTTCGGGATGGGGGTCAATGCCTCAAAAGCCATTTCTGATTCTTGCGGTTTGGCAATTCCATTGAGTATTTGGGTCCAAATGCTTGCGTATATTTCATCATCACCATCCAACACCAATTGATAGGTGTTTTGCAGCACCGTACTGCCCAATTTCCCTTTTTCCATGGGCACGTAGCCGGCAATTATGGTAGAATCGATTGCTATTGGCTGTTGTCTGACACCTGCTTCAAATTGATAAGGATATGTTGCCAGTGTTTCACCTGCATGTCCCAAGGAGATTTCAGTCCTTCCATCGCGTTCCAATGCCATTGGAAAACGGTTCTTAGACAAACGGAACAGATTTTCATTGGGCTGGACAAAAATCCCGAGACCATTTACTCGTGCAGATGCTTCAATGGCTCTTTTTGAAGCATTGGAAAGACCTGTGTAGCTATCGGTATCCAGAATCAAAAGATCGTATTTCTCTAGCTGGTCCATGGTAAATCCATATACTGCTTCGGATGCTCCGTTAAAGTATTCAAATTTGTATTTGTCCTTGGTGAGCTGGGTCCTGGCCTGTAGTTCATGGCCGTTCTCCGCCAAAAAGTTTTTGAGGTACTTCGTTTCAAAAGTTGGAAAGGTATTGACCATCAAAATACGCAATGATGTACCCTTTTCCACATGTAAGGGAATTGGCTCTTTTGAAAGTACTTTGCCATCACCATCTTTCTCCCACAGTTGGTACACAAATGTTCCGCTTGCCTTTGTAGTTGCAGACAATCGCACCGTTTGCTGCTCCGCTTTTCCAAAAACTACGGAATCCAATGGATTACCTCCGTTATCCGCTAAAATGGCCCAATGTCCTTCGATTGGTTGTGCATATTGTGCGAACAAGGAAAACCGTTCGCCAAGGGGAATGTTGGTATCATGAGAAATTTTAGTCCATCCCATAAGGGGTCCCGCTCCCAAAAAGGATACGGTGGCATCGTCGAGCTGCCAAAGGTCGTAGGTCTCCAATCCCTGTCCCAACAAGAATAAGGAATCAGCTTCCTCCAAAATGGATAAGGTTTTTCCAGGGGAATAATTTTCCATCGGAATCCGCTTGTAGATAGATCGTAAACTGTCCAATTGGGCGGTACGGTATCCTTTGGTCAGGATAATGGCTTTGCCTTTGGTTTCTTCTTGAAAACGTGCAGGTTGCAATACAATCATTGTAAGGGAGACTATGGCCAATAGTGCCAACACCGATTTAATCCAAAAGCGTTTCTCCCTTCGTTGTTCCCATTCTTTCCAAACGAATACCGTCAACAATAATAGCGCGACCAGCACCACTGGCCATAAGAGATTTTGGTTCAACAACTGCACTCCATCAATCATAAGCTTCCAATTCCTTTAGGTACAGTTGATTGATCTCATTAGGGTATACCGTTCTTTTGACAGGGTTATCATCCACTTCGGGCAACACCGACAATAATTTCCGTTGCACTTCCTTATAGCTTTCTCTGGTCCTATCCGAAGCCTTTTGTAAATCCCGAAGTCCTTGTAGCACTTTAACATATGTAAGGGGTTTGGCGATGGCTTTTTGGGCCAGTTCATTTCCTGCCTCTTCAAAAAGGGCGGCATCAGTTTCGCTAAAATTTGTTTCTTCTTGAATGAGGAGTTCCAAACGATATATGGCTTCACGAGTGGCAGCAAAGGACATTTCGTAATCAAATCCTTCCTCTTTGGTAACGTTGGTAATTCCCTCGATATCACCACTAAGTCGATTCTCCTCCTTGATCGGTGGAGGGTCAAAACCAATGCGGTGGACATAGATTCGGGCACTGTTCTTAATGTCCTGAATAATCTCTAAGGCATCGTATTGATAGGGCAAGGATTTTTCAGGCTCATACAATCTGAGGTACAATTCCGCATCCCACATTATGGTCAAGGCATCCCGAAGCTTCGCTTTGAGGGATTTTTCAAAAAGTGTAGAGGCTTCCGGGTCACCATGATCGTGCACATATTCATGCAAAGGATCCTCCTTCTCTTCCTCTGTACCATGGTCGTGATCGTCTTCAACTACCAAGTTGTGCTCGTTATCGCTATCATGTTTATGGCTGTATTCATCCAGCAAGTCCTCTTCCCCGCCCTCGTGATCATGATCATGGTCTGCCTCACCAGCTTCAGGCGATACTTGTCCGGGGGCGGATTGCATTTCGGTCTCATCGCCCATAAACTGTCCGTACTTGAGGCGAAGTTGTTTTTGATCAAAACCGAGTTCGTTGCTCCTGAACTTGAAATCTTTTTCGGAAATGGTTCCACGTTCGGCAATCAGTTTTTCGGTATCAATAATCAATTGGCGCTGACTCCTAAAATAATCGGGCATCAGGTCCACCCCCAAATTGCCCTCTACCGCAAATATATCCGTGACCGTATCCCGAATCACCGCAAAGTAGGTTTCGCTACGCGCCACATTGGGTGTTGGTGATTTTTGGTCCAGGGCCTCCACATAAAAATAGAGTTCATCCCCCGGGTCCATGTTGAGGGCGTCCAAATCCAGTTGTTGTCGCAATTGCACCAACTTACCTCCTTTTGGGATGGTTCGATCAAAGCGAACGGATTCCTCCCTAAACTTTACGGACTCTCCCGAACCCTTACTGACCGTGGCGATGATGTAGGCATCCTCAATACCAAAGTCATCCGAAATAGTAGCATTGAAGCTCAATTGTTTAGCTTCCTCAAACTCAAAATAGCTGTAATTATCCAATCCCTCCAATTGAACCAAAGGCGGCTCGTCGTTGACCATTTCCATGGAATACAGGTCGCTTACATAATCGTTTCCGTCACCATCGGTAAAAGTGAAGCTATAAAAGCCCGAAGCTTCCAAGGGCTTAGTCAATCGGTATTGGTTTTGCACTTTGACAAAATCAAAATGCTCGCCCATCAGGTCCATTTGAACCTTTTGTACTTCGCCATCAAATTCGAGATGCCATGTGATCCTGGAACCTTGCACCGCTTTAATGTTGGGCAAAGAAGTCTGCACGGTTGGTTTTTTGGTATAGGATGGGTATTGAACGGTCACTTTCGTATCGGTGAGCTCAGGGATTTTGATGGATGATGATAAACTATCCTTCGGAGCGAAAGTAATAACGTCCTCATTGGATGAACCATTATTCCAAAATGGGTTCAAGGAAGTCCAGATAGTATTGGCCATCAGTCCGATAAGCACCAGTCCGAACATAACCAATGCCGCCTTGAATAGTTTTTGAGGTGGTCGTGTCTTTGGTAAAACAGGTTCTAACTGGGCGGCAACGCGGTACTGCTGTAATTTTGATAGGTCTGAAAGCTCGCGCGCAGGCACCAATAAGAGTCCACTGCTATATCCAGCCTGTGGCAAGTGGGCATCAATATAGTTGACAGCCCTTGCTTCATTTATTTTCCAAGGTCTTTTGATCCAAACGGAAACAACCAGGGCCACCAAAAGGCTTAGGATACCATATCCCATGTTGTGGGTAAATAGATACATCATCCCTCCAAAACCAACGGCATATAACAGTGCCTCGGCATACAGCAATTGTTGCCAACGTTTCTGAAACTGTTTTATGTGGGCTGCTCCGTTCACTGTTTTCTGTACTTTGATATCAATCGTTCTACCAGCATCAATCCCGCCACTAGACCAAATACCCAAAGTGAAATATCCACTAAAGTGGCGCGTTCCCTTTTTCGTTTGGGCGCTACATAATTGGGCTTTAAAGAGGCTTCGTCCATCTGACGTCTGTCCATATTTTTGGCAAGACTTTCAACCTCCTTATTCACGCCCAAAATACCCAACAATTGTTCCGTGAATCGCTGCTCCACCGTATTCTTGGGATTTAAACGGGAGGTTAAATGGAAAATGTTTTTTGTAGGTCCGGGCTCGATCAACTGTTTTGCCATCACGTCCGGTTTCAGAACCAACCATTTCCCTTCGCTTGGTGTCAAGGGCTCTTCACTCAACCATACCTGTAAATCGGTACTTTCGCTTGAGCTGTCCTTCTTAACTTTGATAGGCTGCCCCAAATAGGCGGACAAAGCACGAAAAGAGGCTTCAAGATACTTTTCTTCCCTTTCAAAACCCTCGTCCGCTTGCAGATTGATTAGAAGGGTATCCATTTTATGTAGCGGAACGATGGTATTTGCTCCTTCTCCAAGTTGCAAACTATCTCCTGCCCTTGTCAGTTGGTATCCATCTTTAATCACTTCCTTATTGATGCGGGTTCTCATGCTATTGCTGGAAATCGAAACCAGTTGAACAGCCTCGGTGTTTTTGAGGGCAATGAGGGGACGTTCAAGAATTTCCTCACCTTCGGTGACTACCCAGTGGATGTTCTTTTGGGTGTTCGGTCGTTTGGATTTGATGCCCCTGGCGAATGCTTTAGTGAACACGACCAAACTATCCGAACGCAAGGAATCTAATCGTTGTGCCAATTGCCAATAGTTGGGAGTCTCCTGTTCCGCTCGATAATCCGTATCCAAATCCCATTCCGGAAATCCGTTGGCAAACAACCTTACGGAGGCATCTTCTTGTAAACTATCCAAAATGGGGGTCAAAGTGGGCTCGTTGGCCAGCGAAGGCTCCACCAAATAGGTAACCTGTTGTTGATTGCCCTTGGTACGCCATTGTGGGCCCTCCATCAACAATACGATAAGTGCCAAAATCAGCATACGTAACAGCAGGAGCAACCATTCGTTCAATTGAATGCTGCTGGATTGGCGTGAATTTGATTCGTCCAACAACTGAACACTCCCGATTTTGACGGTCTTTGCCTCTTTTTTGCTCCACAAATGAATGGCCAAGGGGACCAAAAGTCCCAATAGTGCCCAGAGATATGTTGGATTCGCAAAAACCATTTACACCAATCGAATTCGTTCCTTTAAAAATAATTGGAGGGCATCACCCAAATCATCATCCATCCGAAACAGATGATAATGTACCCCTTGTGAGAGCAATTGCTCCTTGGTCTGTCCTATTTTGTTGTCCAATGCCTTCAAATACCCTGCCTTGGCTTTGTTGATATCTACCTTGACCTTGGTTCCGGTTTCCAAATCCTCAAAAGTGACGGATTTTTTGTAATCGAAATCCATTTCCGCACCTGTCATAATTTGAATTACCACGACCTCGTTGTGTGCGGTTTTCAAGTTTTTCACAAAATCGGAGAGCTCGGAAACATCCTCATACATATCGGTCAAGAAAAAAATGAGTTCCTTTTCGCCCCGATTATGAATTTTTCTTGAGGCTACCGAAAATTGCGGCCATTTTCCTTTGGTGGATATGCCCAACAATTCCAGCAGCAAACGGTTAAAATGCTTTCGGTCCGCTTTGGGATAAATGCTTACAAAATCATCTTCGTTAAGGGCAAAAAGTCCCACGGAATCGCCTTGTTTTTGTGCCAAATGGGAAAGGCAGGCAATCATGACGCGCGCAAATTCCAGTTTGGAAATGCCGTTCTCCTCGTGTGCCATGGAATCGCTGGCATCCACGATAAACTTAACGGCTACATGGCTGTCCACTTCGGATTGTTTGATGTAATATCGTCCCGATCTGGCCAACATTTTCCAATCGAGCAATCGTAGGTCATCACCGGGTTCATAACCCCGATATTGACTGAACTCCATGCCAGGACCCACGCTCTTGCTACGGTGCAGACCGGAGGTAAAACCTTCCACCACAATTCGGGAAATCAGGCTGAGGCCCGATACCGTATTGATCACATCCGGTTTTAAAAGGTCGTGGTAGTCCCTTGTTGCCATTAGTTATCCTTAACTTGAACGGTTTTAAGTATTTCCTGGGTCACTGTGTCCGAAGTGATACCTTCTGCCTCTGCTCTAAAATTGACCAGCACCCTGTGTCTCAACACGGGTAAGGCAACGGTTTGTAGGTCCTCCAGAGTTACGGCCAATTTACCATTTAAGAGGGCATTGGCCTTTGCGGTCAGGATCATGGCCTGACCTGCACGCGGACCTGCACCCCAATCCACCCATTTTTTTACGTAGTCGACTGATGTGGTGTCTGGCCGGGTGGCGCGTATCACATCGCTCACATATTGAATCAGACCATCGCTGATGGAGATTTCCCGCACCAACTGTTGTAATCGGATGATGTCCTCTCCTGACAACACCTTGTTCAATTTTGCCTTTTTGGTTCCGGTGGTTGCCTTTAAAATCTCGGTCTCTTCTTTATCCGTCGGGTAGCCAATTTTGATGTATAACAGAAACCTATCTTGTTGTGCCTCTGGCAATACAAAGGTCCCTGATTGCTCAATCGGGTTTTGGGTGGCCAAAATGAAGAATGGCCTGTCCAGTTTATAGGTTTTATCGCCGTAGGTCACCTCAAACTCCTGCATGGCCTCCAAAAGTGCTGCCTGCGTTTTGGGAGGGGTCCTGTTAATCTCATCCGCCAATATGATATTGGAAAAGATGGGGCCTTTATTAAACTTGAAGAATTTTTTGCCCGTACTATGGTCTTCCTCCAGTATCTCGGTACCGATAATATCGGATGGCATCAAATCCGGGGTAAACTGAATCCTTTTGAATTTTAGGTCAATCGCATCCGAAAGCGTTCGTATCATCAAGGTTTTTGCCAACCCCGGAACACCTTCCAGCAAGGCATGTCCACCTGCCAAAAAGGTAATCAACAGCTGTGAAACGGTCTCTTCCTGACCAATGATCACCTTCCCAATTTCCTGCTTCAGGGCCGATAATTTTTCGGAAAGCCCCTCCACTTCGTTTGCAATTTGTTGTAGTTCTTTGTTCAAATCAATAGTGTTAAGAAGTTAATGCGTACAGCACGATGTTGACCCCGAAACGGGTATTGTCGATTTTGTACCATCGTTTGTTTCTAAAATCGTAATCCCATTCGCATCCATAATCCTTGTTGCTGTAGAGCACGCCTATGCGTCCGTTGATGACGATGGCCTTGAGGTATTCGTGCACCAAATCATCTCCCCATCCGTTCAATTCTTGGGAAGTGGTAGGTGGACCATCATCAAACTCAAAAAAAATGGTGTAGATTTCGTGATCGTTGGGAATTTTTTTCAATTCGCCAGCCCCAAAAATTTCTTCCATTTGGCGTTCAAAGGATTTAGCAAAAAGACCGTCAATATCGTGGTTGCAGTCATCTGCAAAGACAAAACCGCCGTTGCGGACGTACTTTTCAAAATTTTCCCTTTCCTTTTTGGTGAACTGCACCAGTTTATGGCCGGAGATATAACAAAACGGGCTTTTAAAGATATCGTCACTGGCCAACGGGATGATTTTTTCCTGTGTATCGACCTTAAGTGTGGTGTATTCTACCAAGGAATTCAGCAAATTGGAGGGCATACGCTGATCCACATCCCAATCTCCTGATTCATACTGCAAGCGTGTGAAAAAAAATTCGTTATCCAATGCCATTTTGGTCGTAGGCTAAAATCTTTGCCAAAATAAAAAACTGGCGGTCGATACCAAGTCGACCACCAGTTTGTTGTGTGTATTATGCTTATACCGCGTCGGAAAGACTGGTGAACGTAAAGTCACGAATCTTCATGTAAGGAATTAGGTTGCCGTTTACACGAACCTGTTGTCCGAGCGATTCCAAATTGTTCAACATAATGATCGGACTCTCATTGAACCTGAAGTTTTTTACAGGGAATTTGATCTGTCCATTTTCAATATAGAACGTTCCGTCCCGGGTCAAACCAGTATATAGCAAGGTTTGTGGGTCTACACTTCGGATATACCAAAAGCGTGTCACCAAAATACCCTTTTTGGTTCCTTTGATCATGTCTTCCAAACTTTCGTCGCCGCCTTCCATAATTGCATTGCTTGGGAAGGGCACGGGCTCAACACCCTTTTGCTCTGCCCAGTAACGGTCATAGGCCAAGTTTTTGACCACCCCGTTCTCAATCCAACTGGTTTTCTTTAAAGGCTGTCCCGCTCCGTTCCATGTGGAGGTAGGCACATCGGGATGTAAGGGATCGGACCAAAGATTCACTCTTTCGTCCACAATCTTTTGTCCCAATTTATTGCCTCCGTCCTTGGCGGACATAAAGCTTCTTCCTTCATCAGCAGACCTTGCATTGAAAGAACCAAACATATTACGCAAAAGATCTGCGGATGCAGCCGGTTCCAAGATAACAGTATACTTACCGGGCTCTATGGCACGCGCCTCTCGGGACATCACTGCCTTGTCTATTGCAATTTTTGATGCTTCTGCAGCGTCAAACTTGTCAATATCGTTATAGTCGCGTGTCACCCAACCGGAACCTGTACCGTCGTTGGTACGCATGGTCACCGTAAAATCCACGTTGGTGGATTGGTTGTAGGCAAACAATCCATTGGAATTGATCATGGCCGAAAATTGGGCCGAATCATCCAAAAAGCCTGCCGCAGTTACATCTTTTGCAGCGGCGGGAACAATACTGCTATTGGCCACCTCAGCTCGGTACTCCGGAGTGATGTTGGCAGTCGATTCCTTGTATGTGATAGCCTCATCGTATGTTTGTGGTCCCAAGGGCGGCATAAATTCAGGGTTCTCGGGGGATAATTGCGCGAGCTCCTCTGCCCTTCTGACCACCTTTTCCAAGGATGCATCGTCAAATTCATCGATGGTTGCCGTTCCCACCTTTTTGCCAAAGCTGGACTGTACCACCAAGCTTTGGTTGGATTGATATCCTGCAGTGGACACGGTGTTTCGTGCATAACGAATGTTTCCGCTGTTTCTTCCACTCAGGTTTATTTCGCAGGCATCGGCCTTGGAAAAGCTCAATGCCTTTTCCAAAATCTTTTTTGCTTCTTCTCTAGTATATATAGCCATTGTCTTAGTATTTAATTTGAATAAACCTTAAATGGTCCTACCTGTATTGATTACATTGATTCCGTTAAATCTAGAAGTGGAGCTTCCGTGGGAAACGGCACTGACTTGAGAGGGTTGCCCCTTACCATCAAAGAAGGAACCGAACAATCGATAATCGTCTTTATCACAGATTTTTGCACAGGAATTCCAAAACTCTTGGGTATTGGATTGGTAGGCCACATCTTCCAGCATACCGGCTATCTCACCATTCTTGATTTCGTAGAACAAGGTTCCTCCAAATTGGAAGTTATATCGCTGTTGATCGATGGAATACGAACCACGGCCCAAAATGTAGATTCCTTTGTCCACATCCTTGATCATATCCTGCAACGAGTATTTTTCGGTACCGGGTTCCAAGGAAACATTGGGCATACGCTGGAACTGCACATCTTCCCAACTCTGCGCATAGCAACAACCGTGTGATTCATTTTGGTCGATCATATGGACTTGGTCACGGATGGCTTGGTAGTTCACCAATGTACCATTACGGATCAAATCCCATTTTTTGGTCTTCACGCCTTCATCATCATAACCTACGGCACCTAAAGATCCTACTTGGGTCTTATCGGCCACGATGTTTACGATGTCGCTTCCGTAGTTAAAGTCTTTGGATTCCCATTTGTCCAAAGTGGCAAAACTGGTTCCCGCATAATTCGCTTCGTATCCAAGCACACGGTCGAGTTCCAATGGGTGACCTACTGATTCGTGAATGGTCAAACCAAGATGATTAGGTTCCAACACCAAATCGTATTTACCAGCTTCCACCGATTTTGCGGAAAGTTTTTGCTTGGCCTGTTGTGCAGCCATGGTAGCATCTTCTACGATATCGTAGCTTCTGTTGTAAAGTTTGATGCCTTCTGGACCGGACAATTTTTCGGATTCCAGACCATCCATATATTCATATCCCATTCCCATAGGGGCACTCAAGGCCTGTCGGCTCTTGAATTTACCCGCCTGTCGGTCAATAGCCGTTACGTTAAAGGTTGGCCAGATACGGTGTACGTCTTGGTCAATGTACGACCCATCGGTAGAGGCAAAATATTTTTGCTCGTTCACCATAAATAGGGCAGAGTTCACAAAGTTGGCCCCATTTTCCATAGCAGCGGCATTGGCACTCAACAAAAGGTCCACTTTTTCGGAAATAGGTACTTCTTTAAAGTCCTTTTGGATAGGTGTTTTCCACGAAACCTCGCCATGCCCTTGCACAGGCGCTAAAACCACGGGTTCTTTTTGGATTTTAGAATTGGCCTTGGCAATCGCTACGGCCTGTTGGGTTGCATTTTTGATCCCATCCTCGGTCACATCGTTGGTAGAAGCGAATCCCCAGGTGCCATTGGCAATCACACGGATTCCGATTCCAAAGGATTCGGTGTTGACTACGTTCTGTACTTTATCCTCCCTAGTGAAGACGTATTGGTTCAGGTATCTTCCAATCCTTGCATCGGCATAGGTGGCTCCCATGGACTTTGCCGTGTTAAGGGCAACATCGGCCATTTTCTTTTTGAGTACGGTATCCATCCCTGGTTCGAGCAGTGCTTCCGCGGGAATATTGTTTCCCATAAGAAGCGAGGGCATCATCATGGCCCCTGCACCCATACCAGCGTACTGTACAAAATCTCTTCTTTTCATATGTTAGTTATTTGATTTATTCTGAGTTGATAAAAGGTGGGTATGTATGTATGTAAAATAATCCATTCAAATCCGTGGGTCTTAAAATTAAGGAGTGCTCCTGTAGCTTTATGTTAATTTTAACCTAAAATCCAAAAGCAGAGGCCTTTTTCATCTTTGTGAGTGGCTGGACCGCATTTTTTGGTATCAATTTTTACAGATTTGTTACACTTTTTGTCCACATAATTTGAAAGGCATGAATCAATCAGTGATATTTTAACATTCCTATGATTGACCAGCCCAATTTTATTGGCAAAATACTTTTACTACCTTGTCAATGTATTTCAAACAGCTTAATACCAACGGATGCTCATTCCCATTCTTATCGGCCTCTATATATTGATTGCCCTGATCATGGTGGTAAGCCTTTTATTGAACGGGGTCAGGCCCAGCAAAACCTTGGCTTGGTTACTGGCCATTTTTACCATTCCGGTGGCAGGGATTCTTCTTTATCTTTTATTCGGCAGGAACCGGAGAAAGAGTAAAATGTTTTCCCTCAAAAATGAGTTTGGCCCGTTGGAACAATCGGAAGAAATCCATTGTGACCCGAAACTATCCATAAACAAGCTCAAAATCACTTCCTTGATTACCAAAACGGCCAAATGCCCAGTTACCTGCCACAATGAATTGGAACTTTTAAAGGATGGGCAACAAACTTTTGAGCACATCTTCCATGCCCTCGAAGAAGCCCAAGACCACATCCACTTGCAGTATTACATTTTTGAGGATGGCCTGTTGGCGGATAGGCTTTTGGATGTCTTTGAACGTAAAGTGAATGAAAATGTGACCGTTCGATTACTATATGACGGTATAGGCAGTTATTCGCTAAGCAAAAAATACCTGAAAAAATTAAACGAAATAGGTGTGGAAACGGCCCAGTTCCTCCCTTTTAAATTTGGCAGGTTCTTGGCTTCATTGAATTACAGGAACCATCGAAAAATCATTATCATCGACAACAAAATCGGCTTTACGGGAGGTATCAACATTTCGGATAAATACCTAAAGGGCGACCCTGCCTTGGGCAAATGGCACGATACCCACTTAAAAATCGAGGGCGAGGCGGTCGATTTTTTAAATCGATTGTTTGTGACCGACTGGTTTCTGGCGAGCGAAAAAAAGGTGGATGTTTCTGCCTTCAACATCCATAAAACCTTGGAGCGTGATACTTCCCTACAAATTGTGCCCAGCGGTCCGGATGATGATTTTGATGTGATGGAACAGGTGTATTTTTCCATCATCAACAGTGCGGAGAAATATCTTTACATCGTTAACCCTTATATTATACCTAACCATGCCATTTTACAGGCCTTGATGACCGCAGCCCTCAGCGGTGTGGATGTTCGCATATTAATGTCGACCAGCACCGATATCAAACTGGTGGATTGGTGCGTAAGGGCGTATTTTGAATCCTATCTAAAGGCAGGGATCAAAATTTATCTCTACGCTGATGGTTTTCTGCACAGCAAAGTAATGCTCTGTGACGATGAAATCGCCAGCATTGGAACGGCCAATCTGGATAATCGGAGCCTTCAACAAAATTATGAGGCCCAGGTCTTTGTGTACGATGCACCCCTTTGCCAACAGATGAAATCGGATTTTTTAAAAGATTGTGAAAGATCCCTGCTGTTGGATGATTACGAAGCTCATAAAAACCGACCTTGGACCAAAAAGTTGATCGAAGGATTTGCCAAGCTATTGAGCCCACTCCTATAACATAATGGTTTCAAATCCAAGCTCGTTAGTATTGGTTTTCCCTTCCTCCCAACAATCCAAGTTGTGGATGGTAGTCTCAGCAATACGAACAAGGGCTTCCTTGGTAGCAAAGGCTTGGTGAGGGGTCAGCAGCACATTGGGCAGGGCAATCAGCTCTTTCAGCTGTTCGTCCGTAATGCCATTCTTGCTATGGTCCTTAAAGAAAATGCCCCTTTCGTGTTCATATACATCGGTTGCATAGCCACCAAGCCTACCGCTTTTGAGTGCTGCCAGTACATCCTCTGTTTTTACAATGCCCCCACGAGCTGTATTGATCAATATGGCACTTGGCTTCATGGCCATGAGAAGCGTTGTATTAAAAATATGATGGGTATTGTAATTTAGCGGAGTATTAATACTTACGATATCCGACTTCCTGCAGAGTTCTTCCAAAGGAAGGTATTCCACTTCATAATGATTTTCCAAATAGTGATTGCGCTCCAGGTCGTGGGCCACGACCTTACATCCGAAAGCATGGAATATTTTCACCAAAATGGAACCGATCCGTCCCGTTCCGAAGATACCTACGGTCTTTCCGTTCAGGTCGGAACCAATAAGGTTGTCCAACGCAAAATTAAAGGCTCTTACCTGAGTGTTGGCCTGAACCAACTTACGGTCCAAAGCCAGCAAAAGGCCTACGGCATGTTCGGCAATGGCATGAGGCGAATACTCTGGGGCATAGGCCACCTTCAACCCGATGCGCTTGGCCGATTTTACGCTGACATTGTTGTAGCCCGTGGATCGCAGGGTGATATACTTTACGCCAAGGTCATGGAGAATTTCGAGTACCACAAGGCTGGCATCATCGTTGGAGAAGATACACACGGCATCATATCCTGCCGCCATTACCGCCGTTGTGGTATCCAAGGCTTCTGGAACAAACCTTATTTTATGCTTTCCATTGTTCGCTTTCTCCAAGTTCTTTATTTCAAAATCCTTGGCACTGTACACCAGTACTTTCATCCTTTTAAGAGCTATATTAATTCAATAATCGTTTTTGTCTTCTGCGCTTCATTACCTGGGATACGATGTCGAAAATCTTGTTTTTCGCATCGCGGTACCGTACAAAGTAATCCGATACTTCCTTGGCAAGGTCGTTGTGCGTATCCAGATAAGCGGCCTCCATTTTCTCTTGGTTGACCTCATCTACCATAATTTGAAGCTGGTTTTCGTGCAGCTGAACCTTTTTGAAAAGTTCCACCAAATCCCTTTCGCAGATGTTCAACGCATCCACAATGGGCTGTATGGTTTTGAACATGTCGGAGTCGATGATGTCCAAGGTATAGTCCTTGATCATGCTGTTCAGGAATTTTTGCTCGTCCCGGGCAAATTTCATCTCGGAACACCATTGTCTGGTCTCTTCGTGCAGCTCATCTGCACTGAACCATTCCCTATATTGTCGTTTGTTCGATTTTGTTTCCATCACTGAATTACATTTTGCGGCAGACGGAAACCATCTGCCGCTGGTTTTTAACTATGCCACTTCAATCACCTTTTTTTGGTTGTTTTTGGCCGCTTCCATTTTATGGACCTTGAGGGTAAGGATACCGTTTTGGTATACCGCCTTAACATCTTTGGAGCGATCTACGGTGGGTGGCAATTGTAAACTTCTGGTAAATGCATTGTAGTTGAACTCCCTTCGGGTAAAGTTCTCTTCCTCTTCGGTCTTCTCTTTACGCTTTTGGGCCGAAACCTCCAATACATCATCTTTCATAGTGATCTTGAAATCTTTCTTTTCAAATCCCGGTGCGGCAAACTCAATTTCAAAATCATCTTTGTGTTCCTTGACATTCATGGATGGATGGGTTTTCTCCAAATTGAAAAAATCATCATCCACAAATGCATCCCGACTGAAAAAATCAATCAGTCTTTCGTTCCATGGAAATCGCTTTCCGTCCAATTTTACCAATGACATAACTAGTTGATTTAACAGATTAAATAATTGCTTGACTCTCCGATATGGTCAACGCCACATCAGTACAAGGGCTTCTTTTTCTTGAGTATGGCCCCGGCATAATCGTACACCTCTTTTTTCAAATTGATGTAAGTCTCAATATACCGGTCCACTCTATTCTTGAGGCTTAAGTGCTTTTCGTAGTAATGGCCATCGCACTCATCTTGCGTGCATTCAAAGATGCCGCCCAGTCCATTTTCATGATTTTTGATGAATTCCGATAACGAACAGCGTTCGGCCTTGGAACTATCGAAGTGTTGTTTGAAGTTTTCCAAACGTTCGAACAATTTGGGAGTCCGTGGCTCAAATACATAGGAATCGAGCAGTCTTTGAATAAAAGCCATCTCATCCGCTATAAACTGCAGATAGGATTTCCATGTCTGTAATTCTCCATGCATTACCGCTATTTGTCTCTCCCTCTTCATCGTTACGGCAGTTACATTAAATTTGGATTGAATGTAGTACAAACTAGCTAGCTATGAAATGACCTAAATCATGTTCCGGGGCAATCTTAATCGCCTTCGGGATATCGGTCATCCATTCCAAAAGAGCGTTTTACCAATGCTTTAAACTGGTTTTCGGTCATACTATCGGCTGTCTCCGTCAATTTGATTTTGCTGGCTAGGGCCGAGTGTCTAGATCTTAAGGCATCGGTAAACTTATCAGGGGTTTCGGCAGGGCCAAAAATGGCAAGTTCATCGGCATCGGAAACCTTTTTGGCAAGCGTATCAAAATACTTTTTAACTGATGTTTTTCCCTTTCCAAATACTTGCTGTCCTGCACCACGTCCTGTGGGCCCCATTTGGTCTTGGATCGTGCCCCGCCTTTGGGGTTGAAAAAATCCAATTCCGAAGGAATAGTGAACATACTTTCCTTCCCATTGTTCAATACCACAACGTTGGCTTCCTGCTTATCCAACCAAATTCCTATTTGCTTCATAGTTTCATCAATTTTTCAATTATCATTTTCTTCCAGATGGCTCGTTCGCTTTCCATCCCTTTTAACTCATTATAAAATAAGTCAGGTCAGAAAACTGCCCTATGATTTTCGTCAGTTGGATGTATCGGGCAGGATCAAAAACGGAATCTTCAATTTTGTATTGAGCTCTTTGATGATTCCCTTTCCTATAAATTCCAAAAAGAAATGATGGGGATAGTACACCATGCAAAGCATATCAATGCTCCATAGGTCCACAAATTCCAATATGGTGTTTACCTTGCCCTCGAACACCGGGAGTTTGACCTCTTTGGATGCGCTCTCGGAAATGGCCTCCAAAAAATCCGCCCTATTTTGCTTTGAGGCGTCTTTCCCTTTATCGTCTTCGATACTCATGGGAACAATGACACTATCCAGTAACGCACTAAAAAACTGAAGTGCACTAACGCTTTCTGCGTGAATAGGCCTCACATAATTTGATGCAAAGGCCATCTTATCGACCCTTTTAAAATCAATTTCCAAGGGGATAATGAGTACTGGGCAATGAGTAATCTCCCGCACCAATTGCATGGCATTGTTCCCAAAAAGAATGTCCTTTACTTCTTCCTTAGCCTTGTTGCCGATGACTGTAAGATCCATATCGTTTTCCTTGGCATAATCAGCAATGCCTTTGGCCATATCGGAGCACAAGGAAACCTTTTTCCACGAATGCTTGTTGTTTTTGCCCACATCACGAATGAGCCGGTGCTGCAGTGCATCCAAGTTTTTGGTGGATTCCAATTTTGAGCTTTCCAAATCGGAACTTCCCTCAGTCCCGCAGACGTGTACGATATGAAATTCGCTATCGGTATCGGCAAACAACCGAGCTGCGTAATAAATCGCATTATAGGAGTTGTTCGAAAAATCGGTGGGTGCTAAAATGTGTAACATGGCAACGGATTAAGGGTTTAACGGTAATACCAAAAAAGGCACTTTGCTGTGCAAACCAATATTTCTGATGGTAGGCGCTATAAAGAGGCGCTCCAAAAACGTATGCTTGTTCCTTACCATGGCCAACATGTCCACAGACACCGTATCCTGAAAGTCGTTGATGGCGGCAATCAAATCTTGGTCGGGCATATCATAAAATTGATGGTTCCGTTCCAAAAGGCGACCTTCCAGATAGCCCTTATTGTCCATTTGGCTCTCATCAAGGCCTTCGGGAGAGCTTATGTGCAAAACGTGTAATTTGGCACGGGACAGTTTCAAAAGCTGGAGTACCGTTTCCAAATTGGCCTTTTTAAATTCTACTTCGTAATCGGTAGGGAACAACATATTTTGGAGCAGACGGTATTCGAATTCAGCAGGAACGGCCAATACCGGAACCGATGATTTCTGGATTACTTGTACCGTGTTCGAACCAAATAGAATTTCTTTGGCTCCTGTGGCTCCTTGGGTACCCATCACAATAAAATCGATATCCTCTTTTTGGGAAACCGATTCCAGTTCCTCCGCCAAGGAGTTGAAGGCGGCATGGGTAACAAAGCTGTGCCGGGATACGGGCAATAGTGACTTTATCTTCTTTTTGGTCCGTTCCAAGGCTTCCTCTGCCTTGTTCCTTTCGTCATCGGGCAGGCCCAATTGTCCTGGACTGCCCAAGGCATAGTCTACCCTATACACCGGAGGGGTATAGGCATGTACCAAGTAGAAGGTACAAGTGGCGTGTTCCAATAGCTTTACTGCATAGGTAATGGCATGAAAAGCATTTTCCGAAAAATCAGTGGGCAAAAGTACTTTGATCATGGTTCTCGATTTTTGGTTCCTACAGTATCAAAGCTACCCGTTCCGTTGCTGATTATCTATGATTTACATCAGATTGGACGATTTTTTTTCCAATGTACTATTCGTGGATTACATAGAATGGAATCTTGGTGTGAAAACTGATTTGCTCCACAATGGAATCGAACAGGATCTGTTGGATAAAATTCAGGTTCTTGGCCACCATGAACATCATATCGATTTCCCGGCTCTCCACAAAACACTGAATGGCCGACTTTACCTTTTTGTTGGTTATGGTATGAAAGCTGTGGCTCTCTGGAAAGGTTTCCTTCATAAAATCCAAAAGGTACTCCTTGTTGTTCTTTTGTTCCTCGTTCAGATGGTCGCCTGCCTGCAGTGCATGCATAATTCGAAACTTTGACTTGCCCAATTGCACCATTTCAATCATGGGCCGAAGCATTTTCAAGGAGTAGAAGATGTTCAAATCGGTTGGAAAGGCAATTTCGCGGGGTTTGGAAAGTTCAACTTGCTCAGGAACCACAAGGGTATTGCACTGCACCTTGGTAATCACATCCCCGGTATTCGTGCCGATCACTTTTTCCTTGATACCCGATGCCCCTTTGGTACCCATGACAATTAGATCAATGTTTTGTTCGTCCAAATGTTTTTTGATCGTTGGGATAAAAAAACCGTACTCGTGCAATGGAAAAAAGAAATGATTGGCCTCGGCACTATGTGCCCTGGTATCTTTTACCAAATCGGTAAGTTTTCTTTTGGTATTATCGGAATCACCATTACCGTACTGCATGGTTTCAGCATCGTTCTTCGTGTCCAGAAGGGTACCGACATATAGGATATAAAAGTTACATTCTTCGGAATCGAACAGCATTTGGGCATACTTTAGCGCCCGAACGGAATTCTCCGAAAAATCGGTTGGGACCAGAATATTCTTCATCTGTCATGAATTGATGGCGCAATATGGACATTCACAAAAAATAATGGAATGATAAATATCACTTACGCCCCATCATGACCGATTTTTTCAATTTACACGTGCCAATGCCTCCCTGTCGATTACTGAAATGGTGCGGTTTTCTATGGCGATGAGTCCTTCGTTCTTAAAATCGGAAAGTGTACGGATAAGGCTTTCGGTGGCAATACCGGCCACACCCGCCAAGTCGCTACGGGCTATTTTAAGGGCACCGTCCTTATCCCTATTAATGGCCTTGGAAAAGAGCAAAAGGGTCTGGGCCGTTTTCTTCCTTACCGAACTGTAGGCCATTTGCAACAATTGCTTTTTGATGTCGGTCAGGTTTCCGGTTATTACATCCATCAATTCCAAGGTCACGCTCCTGTTGTCTTCCAAAATGCCCTTTACTTTTTCCTTGGAAATTCCTGCAAGTTCCACATCTTCCATGGCTATGGTATATTCTTGATAAGGCAAGTGATCGGTCAGGGAGGTAAAGCCCAAAAAATCATCTGCCGAATAAATTGAGGTGATCAATTCCTTACCCTCTTCATCCAAACTGCAACTTTTCACCACCCCTTTCAGGATAAGGTATACCATATTGGAGTGGTCACCTTTATTGTAGATGGTCTCGTCCTTTTTGTAGGACAACAATTCCCCGTGGTCATCAAAAAAATTCTTCAATTCGTTCAGGGAACGGATTTCGTCTTCTTTTGCCTGTTTAGGGTGTTCCTGGAGCACGGTGTTCATCTGTTTGGCCTTCTCCAGTCGACATTCGATGGCAGACAGCAGTTCCTCTTCCTCAAAAGGTTTGGTCAAATAATCGTCCGCACCTAGGTTCATTCCTCGGCGAACATCCTGTTTTTCTGTTTTGGCGGAAACAAAAATGAACGGAATTTTCCGTGTACTTTCATGGGAGGACAGTTCCTCAAGGACGCCATACCCATCCAGTTCGGGCATCATAATATCACAGAGTACCAAATCGGGAACTTCCTTTTTGGCCATGTCCACAGCTATGAGCCCATTGGATGCCGTACAAACTTCAAAACCGGACAATTCCAACAGTTCGGCCACATTTTCGCGTAGCGAGGTGTCATCTTCAACCAGTAAGATCTTTTTCATTTTCCTTGTTATTTATTGGTATGTGGAGAGTGAAGGTCGAGCCTCGCCCAATTTCACTCTTAAACGTTACGTTAGCATTGAGGTTGTGCATATGTTGCCGGACCGTGTTGAGTCCGATACCAGTGCCCTGTACCGTAAGCACGTTGGTGGCCCTAAAATATCGATCAAATATAAAGGGTTGGTCCTCCTCTGGAACCCCAAGACCCTGATCCACAACATCAATTTTTAATTGTTCCCGTTCTTGGTGTACCTTTAGCTCGATATCGCTGTCCTCAGGAGAATATTTTATGGCATTATGGACCAGATTGGAAAGTGCCAACCCCATAATCTTTTCATCAAACTCGATAACTATACCATCGATATTCTGGGGATATTGTATGCGTTGACCCTCCTTGAGCAGGGTATTGGCATCGTAAACCACCTCATTGATCAATTTGCTTAACGGAAATGAAGTCAAGGCGTAATTTACTTTGCCAGAATCCAAACGCTCAATGGACAAGAAATCGGTCAAAATATTGTCGAGGTACCGCACCTTGGACTTAATGGTAGCGATATGCTTATCGCGTTTGTCCTGCTGTTCCGTGGTGGTATATTTGGTCAATAGGGAGGTAGAGGTAAGTATGCTGGACAAGGGTGTCTTGAACTCATGCGAGACCAAGGAAAGGAACTTTGTCTTGAGCTCGTTTAACTTTTTTTCTGCCTTCAATGCTTCCCGCAATTGCTCCGTACGTTCCTCGACGGTGTTTTCCAGCTGTTGGGTATAGTTTTTACGTTCGGTGATATCCAATACTATGGCTACACCCACCCTTCGCTTTTCAATATAGGACAATTGCAAGTGCACCTCCACAGGATAATGGGTCCCATCCTTTCGCCGATGAACGGACTCAAAAATGACCTTCTCCCTTCGTTTTGCGATAAGTGGAGACAGTAACCGCTGCATTACTTCTGCAGATACTTCCGGTTTGATATCCATTACCGACATGTTGGTAAGCTCTTGGATGGAATAGCCCAAATTGCGCTGTGCCCCTTGGTTTACATTGATAAAAATGAAGGATTCAGCATCAAAAACGTAAATTTCGTTCAGCGACTCGTCGAAAATCTGAAACCAATAATCAATGGTCTGCTCCGCTTTCTTTTTCTCGGTGATATCCATGATCAAGGCCAGCACATAGTGCTGTTCCTTCATCTTAAAAGGGTTTAGGCTGATTTCCAAAGGAAATTCCTCCCCGTCTTTACGGATACCCACCAAATCCAGTCCTTTTCCCATCTGCCTCGCCTTGCCCTCGCCCATAAACCGATGGGCCAATTGCCCGTGTTTGTGCTTGATGCGCTTGGGAATAAGGATGTCCAAGGGCTGGCCCAAAAGCTCGCCTTCATTATAGTTGAACATTTTGTTGGCCGCCTTGTTACTGGCCGTTATCTGTTGCTGGGCATTGACAATAAGGATGCCTTCGGAGATGACCTCCGAAAACATGCCCAATACGTTACTTTCTTCGAACTTTTCCAAAACTTAGACTAAAAATACTGATTTTGGTCATGCTTCCCTACCGAATAGATCGGTATATTTAAACTTGGACTAAAAATTAAGAAAATGTTGGAATCTGATAAAAATCTACAGAACGAATTGTATCAAAATTTAGGAAAATTGTTCTACGCCATTGCCATGGCGGACCACAGTGTTCACATGAAAGAGATGGAAAAACTCAATGAGGTGGTGCGCGACCATTGGTTGGAAGTAGATGACGCTGAGGATGAGTACGGCACGGATGCCGCCTTCCAGATTGTTTCCGTGTTTGACTGGCTATTGGAATACACCAAGGAAAGTGAAGAGATATACGAGGAATTTGAGGCCTTTTATACGGACCATAAAATCCTGTTTACCAAAGAGATTAAGGATTTGGCCATGTCCACTTCACGGGCCATCGCTTCAGCCTTTGCCGGAAGCAACAAATCGGAGCTCATTCTTTTGGGACGATTGCAATTGCTTTTTGACAATTGATCATATCCTGATGGTCATCACAGGAATTTTTGCATGATTGGAGACCGTTTCGGCCAAGCTGCCTACGATGAAACGGGCCAATCCCTTTCGACCATGGGTAGGAATGACCAATAGATCGGCATTTTTTTCAAAACAATATTGAAGTATGCCTTTCTCCACCGAATTATGGTCGTAAAAGTTAATGTTAACGTCCTTTCCCAATTCCTGCTTAAAGGCCTCCAAGCGTTGCGTCACATCGTCACGACCCATAAAATTGGCGCCAGCGCTGTGCACATAGACCATTTCCAAAGAAGCTCCGTTACTTTCGGCAAATTGTTCCGCCTTCTTGTAAACGGAAATGTTCTCCAAATCAAGGTCACAGGCCATCACAATGCGTTGCAACTGGAACGCTTCTGGTTTTGATTTGATGACCATAACAGGTAGGTCGGAAGAGCGTACCACTTTTTCGGTATTGGAGCCCACAAAAAGTTCCCGTATACCACTTGCGCCATGTGAGCCCATAACGATCAAGTCACAATCTTGTTCCTGGGCCACCTTATTCACCTCCTCAAAATCCTTATAGTTTTGGATAATGGCATTCACAGCGATACCTTTAAGGTATTTCTGTCCGGTCAACTCCTTGATCTTATCCTTGGCCAGTTTCAAAAAATATTTAGCCTCCGCCTCTTCCGCAAGTTCGGAATTGGCCAATACGGAATCGGACATACCGATCATATGAAGCAAAACAATGCCACTCCCATGCTGCTTCGCCAATTTGGAAGCAACCTCAAGGGCGTATTTGGAAAAATCTGAAAAATCGACGGGTACCAATATTTTTTTCATCGTATGATATTTTTAGGAACGCATTGATCTATTATTAATTTGGTGGTTTCCATGGAAATCGCAATGGGTCCTTTTCTGTTCCTTTAAAGGTAACTTTCATATATTCAGATTCCTATGACGACGGTCATACGGACTTCCCCATCATTTTAATGCATCCAATTTACGTTTCAGGGCAGCGACTTCTTCTTGCAGACTTTCCACTTGTCCCAAAAGATGATGTATGGCCTGTATCCCTTCGGGATTAATATCGAGCTCGTTGTGCAAACGCACCATTTTTTCCAATACGGGAAGCTCTTCCACATGAAGCATTCTTTTGTCGGGTTTATCTTTCATTTGTAAAATCTCATACTCGTACATGGAGTACACAAAAGATTCCCCTACCCCGTGAAGCTCACAAAAGGTCTCTATGGATATGTAGTTTTCTTTTTTCATGTCTTTTTATTTTAGGTTGGTTTTCTCCAATGCTTCAAAAAGCTCCTTTTGCTCTGCGGTCAAATTTTTGGGGACTTTTACTTGATAGGTCAAATACAGGTCACCGAATTGCCCCTCCTTTTTATACTTGGGAAAACCCTTTCCTTTCAGTTTGACTTGGGTACCATTGTCTGTTCCGGGCGCTACTTTCAATTTTACCTTGCCCGTTAAGGTCTCCACTTGGATTTCACCGCCCAAAACAGCTTTTGTCAAAGGAATTTCCACTGTCTTGTAAAGGTTGGCTCCGTCTCTCCTAAAATCGGTGTTGTTGACAATCGAAAAAGTAATGTAAAGGTCACCTGCAGGACCGCCCTCCACTCCTGGGCCTCCATGACCTGCTATTTTGATGGTCTGGCCATCCTCGATTCCCGCTGGAATGGTCAAGCGGATATGCTTCCCATTTACGGTAAGGGTCTGCTTTTGCGTCGTATACACATCCATAAGGGACAATTTCAGCTCTGCATTGTAGTCTTGTCCCCTAAATCGGACGCGTTGTCCACTGCCACCAAAACCGGCCGACCTGCCCCCGAACATGGATTCAAAAAAATCGGAAAAATCCTGGGCCGAACCGCCCGAACTATAGGTATATCCTCCATAATCCCCTTGGTTCGCCTGCTGCGACCTCGCACGTTTTGCTTTTTCAAACTCCTCCGCATGCTGCCAGTCCTTACCGTATTCATCATATTTTTTCCGCTTATCCGAGTCTGATAGCACCTCATTGGCTTCGTTCACCCTTTTAAAGTTCATTTCGGCCTCTACATCATTAGGGTTCAAGTCCGGATGGTACTTTCGGGCCAGTTTGCGGTATGCCTTTTTAATCTCTTCGGTAGATGCCTTTTTATCTACTCCCAAAACCTTGTAATAATCAATAAAGTCCATAGTACGCTATTAGATTCAAGCCTGTTGATGTCACAGGTCATCCTATCAAATTTCGCCAAAATTTCACTTTTTCGCCAATGATCTTTATCAGTTAACCCACTGTTCTCTATCCATTCCCCTCGCATTTTCATATGTAACGGACAAGGTTTACCTTTAGGTGGATTCAATTGCCGTACTATGATCGTTCACCAATTCGACCAAGCCCATTCCATTCTCAATACCTTCATCGCCGAAATCAGGGACGTTACCATACAAAAAGACCCTATGCGGTTTCGCCGCAATATTGAACGTATTGGTGAGATTTTGGCCTATGAACTGAGTAAAAGCCTAGATTATTCACAAAAAGAGGTGACCACTCCCCTAGGCACCAAATCGTCTTTCTTGTGTTCGGACCAATTGGTGCTCTGTTCCGTGCTTCGTGCCGGGCTGCCCTTGCACCATGGCATTTTGAGTTATTTTGATGGGGCCGAAAACGCATTTATCTCCGCATATCGACATCATCCGAACAATGATGATGCCTTTGAAGTGATTGTAAAATATTTTGCTGCACCTTCCTTGGATGGAAAAATATTGGTACTTACCGACCCCATGTTGGCCACGGGAAGGACCTTGGAAAATGTACTCGATGCCTTAAAGAGCCATGGAACGCCAAAACAAATCCATATCATATCGGTTATCGGGTCCAAAGATGGCTTGGCCAAAGTACAGGACGTTTTCCCTGAGGATACTCACCTTTGGATCGCTGCGGTGGATGAGGGATTGACCAGCAAGGGATACATTGTCCCCGGTCTTGGGGATGCAGGTGACCTCAGCTATGGTATGAAGCTGTAACGCTTCTTTTAAAGCATAATCTCAACCATTTCGTGGAGTTTCGGAATATGACAGTCCCAGCCGTATGCTTGGTGAATCCTATCCTTATAAATGGTCATGGCCGAGGCTTCGCCATGGACCAAAAACACCTTTTCTGGAACGTTTTTTATGCTACCCATCCACGCCAACAGTTCCGATTGGTCCGCGTGGGCCGACAAGCTTTCCAAATGGTGGACCTTCGCTTTGATTGGAATGTATTTTCCGTAGATTTTTAATTCGGTTGCTCCTTCCAATAGCTTTCTTCCCCGTGTTTCCTCTGCTTGGAAACCAACCAGTAAAATAGTGGTGGACTCCTTATCTGCCAATTGTTTGATGTAGGTGAGCACCCGACCACCAGTGACCATACCGCTGCCCGCAATTACTATTTTGGGTCTTGGGTCGTCAATGGTTTCCCAGGTTTCCGCGTAAGAACTCACCACATTTATATGACGATACATATTTCGGTACTCCGAAGACGAAAGTTTATGCCACTCCGGAAATTGTCTAAAAACCTCCAACACATTGTTTCCCATGGGACTGTCCACAAAAATGGGAATGTTGGGAATCCGGTTTTTCTGGTACAATGTCCACAATTGATACATGAGGGATTGCAGCCGTTCCACAGCAAACGAAGGTATGATGAGGGTTCCTTTTTGGTAAAGCGTCTGTTCGATCAAATCCGTTAGTATGCCCTCCACATCCTCTTCGGGGTGCAGTCTATCCCCATAAGTGCTTTCAACGAACAAGTAATCTGCCCATTCGGGTTTTTTGGGCGGGTTGAGCAATAAATCTTGTTGCCGTCCCACATCTCCGGAGAACACAAACAACTTTCCGTGTAGGTTCAATTCCAAATAGCAAGAGCCAATGATATGTCCATTGTACAAAAACCTAACGGAACATTGATCTGACAAGTCGATGGTTTCCCCTTCGTCCACCTGTTCAAAAAGTTTCAGGGTGAGACCAACATCCGTTTTGGTATACAAGGGAAGCGCAGGGTCGTGCTTGCTGTAGGCTTCTTCATTTGCCTTTTTGGCTTCCTCCTCTTGAATTTTGGCACTGTCCTCCAATATAATCCGTGCAATTTCCAAAGTAGGTGCTGTTCCCAGTATCTTTCCCCTAAATCCTTGACGGACCAAAAGTGGCAAATAGCCGCAATGGTCCAAATGTCCGTGAGTTAACAATACATAATCCATTTCGGAGGGGTCTACGGGCAAGGGCCTCCAGTTTTGCTGGCGCAGTTCCTTTATGCCTTGGAACAGACCACAATCCACCAAAACCTTGATATCCTCTGAGTGCAGATAAAATTTGGAACCGGTAACGGTTCCTGATGCGCCCAAAAAATGTACTTGTACTGTTTTCATCGATTGGCTAGAGATTACACAAGGATTTCATTTCTTTCAGAATCCGTTGCTTTCGTCCGTTGGAAACACCTAAGTGATCCAGTAAGAATCCATTTTTGACCAATTCACGACAAAGGACAACATCCCGTTCCAACAAAAAGTGTTTCTCTCGATTGGAAAGTAAGGTGGAAACGGTAATCGGATATAGCCGTAGCCTATCTATCCGTTCCTTAAGACCGTCACCGTGAGGATAGTCCCAGCTCAACAGATACAGTCCAGCACACTTTCCATATTCAAGAGCATCCTGGCTGAACCGCGTGTTGGTGACCACCCAACCTTTGGTTGTGGTAAATGTCTTATCCTTATTACTTTCCAAGGGCGTCTTTACATCATTATATCTGGAGTTGATATAGAGCGGAACCTTTACATTACATTTGAGCCCGTCATCACTGTGGAATTTGCACTCGATTACATTTAGGATGTTATTTTTTGTGGCCAGAACATCGATTTCGTGGGACACACAGGTGCCTTGAACGATTTCCCCGACCTTCGTTTCAAAACCGGAATAATGCAGAATCCCGCTGATGAATTTTTCAAAGGGAAAACCCGTGGGCCCAAGTTCATAAATAGCTTTCTTCAGTTTGTATTTGGAGGCGTAAACCGACTCTTTTTTCTTCAATAGGGAAAAAGCACGGTTGTAGATTTCCCTTGTGGTAATGCCGTGATAGAGTTCATCCTGTACTTTTTGTACAATTTCTTCCACCATATCATTGGATGCACCGCTGAACTGCAATGAGTTTTTCAGCTTCTCCATAGAAAAATCTACCTTTTCCCCTGTTGATTTGGTGATATGAAACTGTTTGGTCGGCATACCACTAAAATACGCAACCTTTTTATTTCCAATCGGAGATTTTTTGAAAATGAAAAATCAGGATACAGCCGTTTCCGAAACATCCACTTTTTCAACGGTCTTTCCTTTTTGAATCGCCAAACGGGCATCTTCCAAAACCAAATAGAGACATGGTACAATGACCAAGATGATGGCCGTGGCAAAAACAATCCCGAAGCCTAAGGAAATGGCCATGGGAATGAGGTAAAACGCTTGGCTGGAAGTTTCCAAAATAATCGGTGCCAGTCCCCCAAAGGTGGTCATTGTAGTCAAAATGATGGGTCGGAACCTTCGTAATCCCGCTTCATGTATCGATTTATAAATCGGGTCGCCTTCCTTACGACGCTTGTTGGCGTAATCGATCATAATCAACGAGTCGTTTACTACAACCCCGGACAAGGCGATAACTCCCATCAAACTCACCAAGGAAAGGTCGTACCCCAACAAAATATGTCCGATAACGGCCCCTACAATCCCAAAGGGAATGGCTGTCATCACGATCAAGGGTTGCACATAGCTACTAAAGGCAATGGCCAACAAGGCATAAATCAACAACATGGCAATGGCAAAACCCGCCTTGAGCGTACTTGTACTTTCCCGCATGTCGGCTTGGCTTCCTTCAAAGGTCCATGTAATTCCTGGGAAATCGGCCCTGAGCTGGGGCAATGTTTCTTCCTGTACTTTGGCAATCACACGTCCCACGGCATTAGCGGGCTCGGTATCCATTCCCACATTCACCACCCTACGGCCATCCCTACGATTGATACTGGTGAAGGCTTCCCGTTGCTCTACCTCAACCACGTCCATTAAGGGAACTTCTACCCCATCCTGTGTCCGGACCAAAAAGTTTTCCAAATTTCGGATATCCTTGCGTTCTTCCATGGGCAGTTTCACACGGACTTCGATTTCGTCCATTCCGCGAAGTTGCCTCATGGCCAAGGCTCCAAAAAAGCCATCCCTAACCTGTCTTCCCACCTCGTTTGAGGTAAGGCCTAGGTTACGTCCTTGGGGTAAAAGCTTAAAATCGTATTGGAGCTTTCCTTTGTTGTAATTATCAGTAACATCGCGGGTGTTGGCAAAAGCATCCATTCGTTCCACGAAGGCTTCACTTGCCTTTTCCAGTACATTGATATCCGAATGACTGAGGTCGACACTAATAGCTTGTCTTGCCCCTCCCGGACCTCTTTCCGCTTCAAACGTAATCTGGTCCACCCCTTCAATGTCCCCAATATTGTCACGCCAAAGTGCAATAACCTCTCCTGCGGTGATATCCCTTTGGTCTGGGGGCAACATCACAATTTCCACATCGATAAAATTTTGTCCGCGAACGTTGGTCTTGATGCCTTCGGCAACTTCATACAAATTGTGTTCTTCGAACATGCGCTGGGTGGCATTGGAAATATCGTGGGCCACTTTTGCCGCTTGATCGGGCGTTGTTCCCACGGGCAAACGGACTCCTGCCTCAATTTCGTCGGCAGCCACCTCGGGCATTAAAATCATCCCCATGTGTCCGCTATAACCATATCCTCCCACAATCAATAATAAGGCTATGGCACTACAAAGGGTAATGTAGCGATGCTTTAAGCATTTGTCCAATAAAGGGCGATAACGTTTATCAATAAATTGGTTGAAGCTGTTAGCGAACGAGCCTTGCCATTTTTCCAATTTTTGCACCCATTTGTTCTTACTGGTGTCTTCTTTTAGGTGGGCCAAGTGTGAAGGTAAAATAAAGAGTGCCTCCAGTAATGAAACGGCCAAAATTACAATCACGACCACAGGTAGTGGTTGCCAAAACTTCCCGGTTTCTCCGGGCATAAACAATAAGGGAACAAAAGCTATTATGGTTGTTGTGATACTGAAAATCACTGGTTTGGAAACGTCTTTGGTGCCTGCAATGGCCGCTTTCATTGGGCTTAAGCCTTTTTTACGGTACTCATAAACGTTCTCTCCCACTACAATGGCATCATCCACCACAATTCCCAAAACCACCAAAAAGCCGAACATGGATATCATATTGACACTTATTCCAAGCATGGGAAGGAATATCATTCCACCTATAAAGGAAACTGTCATGCCCATCATCACCCAAAAAGCCAATCGGTATTCCAAGAAAAGGGTCAAAATCAGCAAAACAATGATAATGGCCAGCACCCCATTTTCGGTGAGCAAGGATAATCGCTCCCGATAATCGGAGGCGCGGTTGCTATCCGTTCGGAACTTTATGCCCGGTGGCAATTGATAATCTTTCAAAATGCCCAGAACGGCATCCTCGATTTCCAGGGGGGATTGATCGCCAATCCTAAAAATTTGGAGTTCTACGTAGTTCTGTTGGTTAAATTGACCATGAAAGCCGGTCTCTTCAAATCCATCGGTAATGGTTGCAATGTCCTTTAAACTTACCTTGGCTCCAGAGGGTGCCGAAACTATAGTGATATTTCCGTATTCGTCCGCCCATTGTTTGCGTTCCTTCATCCTCAGGAGAATTTCCCCACTTTGGGTCTGGACGGCCCCGGCAGGAACATCGTTGCTACTTTGACGGATAATGTCGGCCACTTGGCCAAGGGTAAGGTTGTATTTTTGTAGGTTGTTCCGTGTGATTTCTATCCGTGTCTCATAATCGGGCACATTATTGAGTTCCACCTGGGTAATGGAAGGATCGTTGAGCAGCAGAGTACGTAAACGTTCGGCCAGTACTCGGAGTGTCCAAATATCCGCATCACCGTAAAGCCCTATTTGGATGACATCCCTTTGTCTAGACCTCAGACTAACCTCTGGACGTTCTATATCATCTGGAAAGGTACGGATTCGGTTAATGGCTTGATCTATGTCCTGAAAAGCCTTCATGCGTTCGGAGCCAGCAACCAATTCAATACTGATCTGCCCTGAACCTTCACTTGCTTCCGAAACAATTTCCTTGATACCCTGAACACTTCGTACCGCCTCTTCCACCGGTTGCAGCACCCCTTGCTCCACTTCTGCGGGAGAAGCCCCGGGGTAGGCAACGGATACATCCACAAAATCCAGTTGAAATTCGGGAAACACCTCCTTTTGAATGGTGTACATGGTGAAAATACCGCCACCAAGGAGTATCAACATCAAGAGATTGGTGGCAATGGAATTCCTTGCCATATAACCAATGGCGCCTTCCTTGCGCACCTTTCGATTCTTTTTCTTTTCTTCTTCCATCACATCAATTCTTTAATCATTGCTTCCCGTAGTGCTTTCTTCCGACCTCGTCCGAAGTTCGATTCCATTGGAAACCGTGCTAAGATTGGTGGTTACCACCATGTCCCCCTGTTCCAAACCTGACCTCACGTAAGCATAGCGATTATCCGTTAGGATGATATCCAACTCGCGTATCTCCAAAAGACTGTCCTTCATCACCCAAGCTGTTTGATTGCTTCGGACCAGATCCCTGTCGAGCCTCACCACATCGGGAATGGAATCTGCCTGAATGTTCACTTCCACAAAGGTTCCTATCATTAATTTTGGGGCACCTTCAAGTTCTTCAGACGTTGCCAACGGGTCGTCTACCCTGACCAGAACCCTAGCTAGTCGTGTTTGTGCATCCAAAGCACCTATTTGCCTATCCAAATACCCCTCCCTATGCGAATCCTTTGGCCAAGCGGTAGGATTTTCGATATGAACCATTGAGCCTTTGTCATTGGTGGATTCCGGAAATCGAAGCCATTGCAATCTGGAAATGGGCACAGTTGCCGTAACCCAGTAACTATCGGTCCCTACGATCCTTCCCAAAGCATCACCCTGGGCCACTTGCGAACCTATGGTCACATTTTGACTTAGGATATGGGCATCAAAGGGTGCTCGTATAGTTGTTCTTTCCAAATTCAATTGGGCTTGATTTACCGAAGCTTTCGCAGCTTCGATAGTAGCCTTTACGGCATTTAATTGCGGTTTGCGCAGTACCAACTGGGTTTCATCCTCCGAGAGTGGATTACTCCCAAATAGCGAGTCCCTTGTAATGAGCTGTAGGTCTTGTTCAGCGATTTGCTGCCTCCCCATTTCGGTGGCCAAGGTGGTTTCCGATTGCAATAGTTCACTTTTCCTGAGTTCCAAAGTATTTCGGTAATCCGATGGGTCTATTTGTAGTAGGACCTCGCCTTTTTTTACAAATCCGCCCGGTGTGAATGCCGGGTCTCTGCGGATAATCTGGCCGGATACCAAGGGGCTTAGGGTAACATCTTCCACAGGCTGAACCGTACCCGTGGCCACTATGGTCGGGGCATAGGTCCCCTTTTCGGCTTCCACGACATCGACCAAGATGGCAGTTTCAATGCTGGCTCCTTCACTTTGTGCTTCAGGCTCGGTGGAAAAAATGAGTACGGTAATCAAGATTCCCCCGACCAAAATGGCCAAACATATCAAAATCAGTTTTTTACTGCTCATAGAATTCGTTTAGTTTACTGTTTCCGTCATCCAAGGTCCTTCCCGTTTCAAATCCCCCAGCTAGGGCACGGTGAAGCGCTATTCTGGTTTGTACGTGCTGCAATCGGGCCGCTACATAATCCCTTCGCAGTTGTTGTTCTTGGTCCAATCCCAAAAGCACATCCAAATAAGGACTGAAACCGTTCAAGAACTCGACCCGTAGCTGTTTGTTACTTTTTTCGGCCAGTTCCAATTGGCGTGCGATATTTTCCAATCGTTCGGTTTGTTTCACATCCTGTACCAAGGCATCTTCCACCTCCCTAAAAGCCACTAGTGTAGCTTGCCCGTATTCATACAATCGTTGTTGTTTAATGGCTGTGGCCCTATCTGCCTCGGCCTTTAGACGTCCGCCATAAAAAAGGGGTGCCAGAATGTTTCCAGTTAAGGAATAGGCCCAATTGTCGAAGAGGTTTTCAAAATTATTGGAACGAAACTGTCCCCGCCCACTTAATGAAATCCGTGGATATTTGCTTTGCACTGCTGACGCCATATCCCTATCGGCGGCCAACAGCAGTGCGAAGGATTGTCGCAAATCGGGCCTGCGACGTACCAAATCCAATGGTAGGCCGGTGTCTGGAAGTTCCTGAATTTCGGGTAAGTTGGCTGCCTCCATAGGCAGTACACCTTGTGGCTGCTTGCCCAACAGCACTGCCAGTTGATTCTCCAAAAGGGCGACGTTGGTTTCAAAAATAATCTGTTGTTCCTTGGTGCTTTCCAAGAGCTGGGCCTGTCTTAAAATATCCACAGCCCTAATCTGTCCGCCCACAAAACGTGAGCGAATCAATTTGATTATAGCCTCATTGGTCTTGATCTGGTCTTTGGTAATTTGAAGTTGTTTCTTGGCGGCGAGCAACTGGTACCAAGTGATCGCTATTTCGGCGGAAAGGGACAAGGCTATGGCCTGATAATCAAAAAAGCTGGCCTCCGATCTAAATTTTTCCGCGTTGACCGCTGTTCCGATTCTTCCCCACACATCCAACTCGTAACTGGATAAGAAACCCAATTGCGTATTCTCACCACCAACGAAGTCAGGTTCGGGCAATGTTCGGGCTGTTTGTGCAGAAGCTTCAATCGCCGGCCACTTATTGGAAGCTTGTGTGCGTATGACCGCCCTTGATGCCACAAACTGTTGCCACGTAGCTGCCAAGTTCAAATTGGACTGCATTGCACTATCGATAAGCGCATTCAATTGCTCGTCCTGAAAGGTTTCCCACCATTTTTCGTTGATTAGGGTATCCTTTCCCGTTACACTGAATTCCTCAAATTCGTCCAAAGGAGGGGCAAGATTGGAGTACCTTGGGGAACAATGAGTGGTGATAAGACCCAGTAAGGATAGGAGTGATAGGACGAAAAAAGTTCGCACATAACCTTTCCTTGGAAATTTCCCCAAAATCCTAGTCTTTTTCATAGCGTCTGTTAACGTACTGCAGTTATAAGCAACCAAGTACTTTTATAAGTAAATGAATTTCAATAAGTTTTGAAAAAAAAATATGTCAACAACAGAAGCCACCCCTCGAACAACAACTTTTGTCCCAATAAAAAGCGGGAGGGATTATTTGAAATGAAAGTTGCCAATGGCAGTTCTGTATCAAATGGTTTACAAATCCCGTCATAGTCCGCTGATTGACCTAGTCGGGATAATCATGAACATTCAGGGATATTGATGCTGTACTTTTTTTAATTTTATGGTCTCATAAAAAATCCTTGCTTTGAAACCGATAGTCTATTTTCTATTCCTAATTGTACTTTTCAGTTGTAAATCCAAGACCAACAAGTCCGAAGCATCAGAAAATGGAGTTGAGTCCCATAACGCCCTGCAATCAGAAAAAGCCCCGGAAGGAATGGTATGGATTCCAGGAGGTGAATTTCTGCAGGGAGCGGTCCCCAACGACAATATGGCCATGTTCCATGAAAAACCAGCGCACAAAGTACATGTAGATGGCTTTTACATGGACAAGCACGAAGTAACCAATGCGCAGTTTGCCAAATTTGTGAAGGAAACCGGTTATGTTACCGTAGCCGAAAGAGCGTTGGATTGGGAAGCATTGAAAAAGCAATTGCCTGCCGGTACAGAAAAACCCCATGACTCCATTCTTCAACCTGGCTCGTTGGTATTCAAAAAAGCAAAAAGCAGCGTTCCCAACCTGTATGACTACTCCCAATGGTGGGAATGGAGAATCGGTGCCAATTGGAAACATCCCCACGGACCTGGAAGCAGCATTGAAGGGAAGGAAGATCATCCCGTGGTGCATATCGCGTTTGAGGATGCCCAAGCGTATTGTGAATGGGCGGGCCGCAGACTTCCCACCGAAGCAGAATGGGAATTTGCGGCTCGTGGCAACCAGATGGGAAGTTTATTTTTCTGGGGGGATGACATGGAACAATTAAGCGCCCATGCCAACTCATGGGAAGGGGAATTCCCCGTAGAAAATACGATGGAAGATGGATATGAGCGTAGCGCTCCCGTGATGAGCTATCCCAAAAATGGCTATGGCCTTTACGATATGGCAGGCAATGTGTGGGAATGGACCAGCGACTGGTACAACACCAATTACTATCAACAATTGGCCTTGAGCGGCAAGGTTGCCCAAAATCCAAAGGGTGCGAAGAGGGCTTTCAATCCCGGGAACCCAAGGGCAAGGGAACGCGTCATCAAAGGGGGGTCGTTTCTATGCAGTGCTTCCTACTGTGCCAGTTATCGCATTTCCGCACGGATGAACACCAGCCCCGATTCGGGAATGGAACATTTGGGGTTCAGGACCGTACTTTCAGAATAAGAAAATTGGAAAAGGTTGTCTAAAAAACAGTACTATTTGAACCTAGTCAGGTTGAGCGCGGTCTAAACCCCTTTTGTTATCAACATGCTTTCAGTTATCAACTGCGCTCGAACTGACAGATAAACTGATTTTTGGACAGTCCTTTTTTATTCTTTCTCCTTTTTCAGTACAGCCAATGGGGAATTTCTCACAATCCCAATACTATTGGTCACACCCAGGGTAAAAACCAGGAGTGTTATCGCAGGTAAAATTATGAAAAACGGCACCGCAGAAGGTGCAAAAGCGGTTTCAAAAAGTAGCCATGCCAGTAGTGAACTGGCCAAAACCGCCAATACCACCCCCATAAAGGCACCCAAAAAGCCTAAAATGGTATACTCGATAGCGATCATTTTTAGGATTTGTGCACTTTTTGCGCCCAAAGTCCTTAGCAGCGCACCTTGTTTTACCCTTTGATGCTTACTGCTATAAATAGCTCCCATCAATACAGCAACCCCGACAAAAATGCTGAAGAAAGCCATAAAATTGATAATCCATCCGATTTTCCCCAAGATGTCTTCCAGCAGGGCGAGAATCCGTTTAAGGTCTAAAATGGAAACATTGGGAAAATCGCGTACCAATTGTTGTTGAAGGCTTGCCGAACTTTCATCATCCGATGTTCGCAGTGTCATGACCCCAAATTGAGGGGCATTCTCAAGCACTCCCGATGGAAAAACAACGGAAAAATTGGGCTGCAGTCTACTCCAATCCACTTCGCGTATGCTCTGCACCGTGGTCTCCATAATCCGACCCTGTACATTAAAAGCGACCGGGTCTCCAATGTTTACTTTTGCCATGTTGGCAAAGTCACTGCTTACGGAAATCGGGATTTCGGCATTGGATCCCGCTTGTTTTACCCATTCCCCTGCCATAATCCTTTCCGAGCCGATAAGACTATCGCGATAGGTCACCCTGAATTCATGGTTCAATATCCACCTGCCCACTTGTGAGGTGGAATCTTTTCGAATGTCCTCCACATGTCGGCCGTTCAAGGTCTCCACCCGCATGGTAACAATAGGAATCTTGTCAATTACCGGCATTCCTGCGGATTCCACCGTTTGTGCAATGGCTTCCACTTGTTGCTTTTGAATGTCCATTAGAATCATATTGGCACTATTGGCACTATCCTCAATGGCCGCTTTCTCCAACAACATATCCTTTGTAAAATACAGGGTGCTGATCAAAAATGTACCTATCCCAATCGATAGAACCAATACCAAGGTTTGATTTTGTGGGCGAAATAGATTCTTTAGGCTTTGACGGGCGATAAAACTCCATGAATAGGGGAAAAATCGTTTTAACAAGGCCATAAAAAAACGGGCCACAGCGGTCAAAATCAAAAATACGACCAGCAGACCGGCCACAAAGAGTAAAGACCTCACCAAATCGCCTAGCAACCAATAGGAAAAACCACAGATAAAGAGTAAAATGCCCATTCCTACGGCGGCAGTGGCCCTTTTGGAATTGGACCTTGGTTCCTGTACCACCCGAAGCGCTTGCAATGGTGACACGTAGAGTGTTTTCATTAGGGGGTAAAGGGCAAACAAAACGGACATGGCCACCCCAAGTAAAAGACCCAGCAACATGCTTTGCATCGAGAAAGTGATATCCACATCCACGGGCAAGAGGTCACCCAACAGTACAGGAAAAAGCTGTTGAAGGAGATACCCCAAGACAGTTCCCAACAAACCACCAATGATGCCCATGCAGGCTATCTGGATAAAAAATATCAAATAACTCTGTCGCTTGGAAGCCCCCAAACATTTAAGCACGGCAATGGATCTTATTTTCATCCGGACGTAAATGCCCATTCCGCTGGCGATGCCCACACAGCCCAACAAAAGCGCAATAAACCCAACAAGATTTAGGAATTTAGCGAAATTTTCATACCGTCTGCCCAATCTTCTCGCTTCGGAGAGATGCGTATCCAAATCTGCTTCTTCCAAATCCAAGACAGGTTCCACCTCCTTGCTCAACAAGGCCATATCCTGACCTTCATCAGCCTCAAAATAATACTTGTATTCGATTCGGCTTCCAGTCTGCACTAATCCGGTCATTTCGATATATCGATAAGGAATGAGGACAGGAGGAGCAATGGCGCCGAAAACTGAAGTGCTACCGGGCACATTCTCCAACGCGCCGGAAATAGGCAGGGTCACGGCCCCCAATTTGATACTATCCCCTTCTTGTAGTTGGAGTTGTAGCATGGTAGTAGCATCCACCAGTACACCACCTTTTTTGAAAGTCTCGCTTGCGGAAGATGGTTCGGTCTCCAAATCCCCGTAAAAAGGGAAACCTCCTTCTACGCCCCTAACTTCCATGAGTTTGGTGCCATTGCTTGCGGGGAAAGCAGCCATGGAAAGGAAGTTGATTTCCCTTGCATCGGCACCTCCAAGGGAATCCATGATTCCCATCACCTTATCATTGACGGGCTTATCACTTTCAATAACAAAATCCGCCCCCAAAAGGGATTTCGATTGCAGGGCAATGTTCTCCCGCAATACCCGGCTAAATGAATGCACACTTACCACAGCGGCCACGCCCAAGGTAATGGAGAAAACAAATAACAAAAGTTTACCATAGCTCGACCGACCATCGCGCCAGGCCATTTTGAGCAACCAAGAAAATCCAGCGTTGTTCTTTCCCATACTACCCTACGGTTTCCTCGATTTTGCCCGATCTAAGGCGAATACTTTTATCCGTTTTTTTGGCCAACTCCAAGTCATGGGTCACAATTACGAGTGCTGTACCCTGCTCCTTGTTAAGCTCGAAAAGCAGGTCCTCTATCCGAGTTCCTGTGTCGTCATCAAGATTTCCAGTAGGCTCATCGGCGAACAAAATGGATGGACGGTTGGCGAAAGCACGTGCCAGGGCGACCCTTTGCTGCTCCCCTCCGGATAATTGTGACGGATAATGCCCTTCCCTCTCCTGAAGTCCCACTTTGGCCAATAGTTCCTTTCCTTGTTCCTTGGCTTTTTTTACCCCGCGCAGTTCCAAAGGAACAACAACGTTCTCAAGAGCGGTGAGGGTGGGTAGCAATTGAAAGTCCTGAAAAACAAACCCCACATTTTGGTTTCTTAACAATGCCCTTCCGTCTTCATCCAAATCGAACAAATTGGAACCGCAGAGCCAAACCTCGCCCTGATCTGTAGTGTCCAGTCCGGCACACAGGCCCAACAATGTGGTTTTTCCACTACCTGAAGGACCTACAATGGCAAAACTTTGGCCCTTATCCACCTCAAAAGAAACATTATTGAGTACATTTAAGTCATGATCCCCACTTTTATATGTTTTAGAGAGGTTTTGAACTTTTAATATCTTTGACATACCATGTTTTTGGTTAAAACTCTCAAAATACTAAAATTGCCCATGACCAAGAAAATCCGAAGCTTCCGCAGTCCGTTAATGTTTTGTTATTTTTTGATCTTACTAGTTTCTGGCTGTGGTGAAAAGAGTTCCAAAAAAGAAAAACAGGAATCGGTTCCAGCAGAAGAAACGGTAGTTACCGAAACAGCCGATTCCGATAAAAAAATACTCTTTTTTGGCGATAGTTTAACCGCTGGCTACGGTCTAGAAATGGGTGAGGCTTTTCCGTCGGTCATCCAACAAAAAATTGATTCTTTGGGGCTGAATTACTCCGTGATCAATGCTGGGCTCAGTGGCGAGACCACCGCTAGCGGCAAAAATCGATTGGATTGGGTGTTGGAAGAGGACATTGATATCGTTATCATCGAATTGGGTGCCAACGACGGTTTGAGAGGGATTCCATTGACCGAAACAGCTTCCAATCTTCAAGCAATGGTGGACCAAGTACAGAAAGAGCTGCCCAATGCCAAGATTATATTGGCCGGTATGAAGATTCCTCCCAATATGGGTCCAGAGTATACCGCTGAATTTGAGAATATTTTTCCAAATTTGGCAGCACGTGAACAAATAGCAATTATTCCCTTTTTATTGGAAGGTGTTGCGGGCATTCCCGAGCTGAATCAGGCTGACGGCATACATCCAACCGAAAAAGGGCAAAAACTGGTCGCTGAAAACGTTTGGAAAGTGCTAAAACCCATGCTTTAAGGTAGAAATAGGGAATAATAACGTACTTTTGGGGTTTAGTATTTTGGATTTAACCTAGCCCCAGATGACCTCAACTGAATCCATCCTTCACAATGCTGCACTTCCCTTTGCCATTTTGGATGAGAACAAGTCTTTCTTGGACTTCTCCAAAACCTGGCTGGACCAATTTGGCCTAACAGATGATATTGAAGGGAAAAGTTTCTTTTCGTTAATGCCCGAGCTTCCGGACGAATTGGAATTGGATATTGACTACTGCTTGGAGGGAATCGAAAAGAGATCGGACACTAAGCGTAAAGTCCTGAAAAATGGGGATTATGTGTGGTACGATTGGAAAATCAACAATATTTCGTGCAAAAATGACTCCTCCACTTGCATTCTCATCATTTTGGAGGATGTGACCCATAGACGAAGGGAAGAAGACCTGATGATGCGGTCCCAAGAGGTGGCAAGAATAGGAGGATGGGAAGTCGACTTTGTAAGGAACACGATTTATTGGTCCAAAATCACTAAGGAAATCCACGAAGTTCCCCAGGATTACGTCCCCGATCTGGATAAGGGCATCTCCTTTTATAAAGAAGGACATAGCCGTGAAACAATCAGTAAATTGGTCCAAGAATGCCGGGAAAAGGGTAAATCTTGGGATACCGAACTTCAAATTGTGACCGCAAAAGGAAAGGAAGTTTGGGTAAGAGCGATTGGGGAACCAGAATTGTTGGACGGAAAATGCGTGCGCATCGTTGGCACCTTTCAAGATATTGACAGACGTAAAAAAACCGAACTTGAGTTCAAAAAGTTAAGCGATAGATTATCCATAGCCACAAAAACGGCGGGTATTGGAATTTGGGAGTTTGACATCCCAAACAACCAGTTATTTTGGGACGATAACATGTATCGACTATATGGCATCAAGAAAAATGATTTTAAAGGCGTATACGAAGCATGGGAAGCTTGTGTTCACCCGGATGATGGCGAAATTACTGCCTTAGAGGTCAATGATGCAATTGCAGGTATCCGAAACTTTGATACGATTTTCAGGGTTCGATGGCCCAACGGAGAAGCCCGCTGGATCCGGGCAGAGGCCACTGTTATTCGGGACAAGGACGGAAATCCTTCGAAAATGATCGGAATTAATGAAGATATCACCGCCTTAAAGGTCACCCAACTACAATTACTTAAAAGCGAGGAATCCCTTCAGTCCACTTTGGAAAACTCTTCTGTTGGGATGGCACTGGTAGCGACGAACGGTAAGTTTATCAACGTCAATCAAAGCTTATGCAAAAGTATCGGGTACCGCAAGGACGCTCTCCTCAACATGCGGTTCCAAGATATAACACATCCCGATGATTTGGAGAACGACCTTTCCCTCCTAAAGGAACTCATCCATGGAAAGCGCAGTACTTATCAAATTGAAAAGAAATATATCCATAAAAATGGAAACTTCGTCCATACCATACTTACCGTGACCGCAGCACGCGGCATTGATGGGGACATCACGCATTTCATCTCACAAATCGTTGATATTTCGGAACGAATCAAGGCCGAAGATAAATTAAAGGGGCTTTTGGAACTTTCGTCCAACCAGAACAATAGCCTATTGAACTTTGCACATATCGTGTCACATAACCTAAGGTCACATGCCGCTAACCTGACGATGATCAATGGCTTTTTGAACGACGAAACCTTGGGCGAAAGTGAGCGATCGGACAGTTTGACCATGTTGGGCAGAGCGACCAGTGGGCTCAATGAAACAATTTCGCATCTCAACGAAGTGGTGCAGGTAAAATTAAGGACCGATGAAAATCTAAAGTCCGTACACCTCAACTACATCGTCCAAAAAGTGCTGATGGATCTACAGGCCATTATAGATAAGGACAATATCCGAATCGAGGTGGATGTACCCAAAGAATTACAGGTCAAAGGGGTGCTGGCTTATTTGGAGAGCGTTGTGCTCAACCTTGTTTCCAATGCCATCAAATATCGTGATCCAAAAAAGAAAGATAACTTCGTATCCATTACAGCTTTTGAGAAGGGACAAACCATTATGTTGAAGGTAGCTGACAATGGTTTGGGCATAGATTTGGAAAAACATGGCCAAAAACTATTTGGGATGTACAAAGTTTTCCACGGGAATAAGGATGCCCGAGGTATAGGTTTGTTCATAACCAAGAACCAAATCGAGTCGATGGGAGGCAGCATTTCTGTGGAAAGCATCCCTTTAAAAGGTACAACGTTTTGCGTGACTTTTGTGAAAGATTGAGCCTTTACCCTTTTTTTGAATTGCTCCTATTTAAATTGACTTTAATACAAAGCACTACAATTCAATAAGTTATAACCAAAAGCTGTCTTTTTTTGGGCTCATCTGTACATCTTCGGAGAGTAAAGAACCTATCCCAATTATAATGGCAAAGCCGTATATTTAGAGCGCACACCAAAACTAAACAGCCAAACATGAAGGTTTTTTTACATCTTCAGCAGCTTCGCATGCGCCAATTTCAATTGTCGCTTTCAAAGTCCTGCCTATTTTTATTCAGTATTTTATCCAGTATATCCGTATCCGCCCAGCAATCGAAAGATTCCCTGGAAATCATCACATTATTGGAAAAAGAAGGAAGGACTTGGCGTATGGGGGACAAAGAGGAACATGCCGAATGCTGGCTGGAGCGTCCTTATGGACGCATTATGGTTTCTACGGCAGATGGAAACACCTTCAACCTGCCTTCAAAAACCATGATCGACCCCCAACCGGGCATGATGGGAAATGGTGGATTTGCCTTTCATTCCGATTACAGTATGAAAATCGGCAGCGATATGGCATGGGTGAACCATGATGAAGTTTCGGTGGACACCAATGGAAAGGTGTCCCTATCCCATGAAATACGTTTTTTGGAAAAATGGAACAACCAATGGAAATTAGTGGGACAGTCCATCCATTCCTACAATAACCCTACAAAACAAAAAATGGATACTACCAGTTACATACAGACCGTAGACATTGAGACCGGGAGCATTGAAACGGTACTAACGATAAATGGGCATTTTGAAGCCCCCAATTGGCACCCGGACAATTATTTGATCGTAAACAGTAAAGGGAAGTTATATACCTTGGACCTTGAACATAAAGAGCTGGAACTATTGGAAACCGGCTTTGCCGACGAATGCAATAATGACCATGGCATTTCTCCGGATCACAAATGGCTGGCCATTAGCCATAACGACAGGGAACACCCCTCAACCAAACCCTATAAATCTGCTATTTACGTCCTTCCTATTGATGGTGGTACACCGCGAAAGGTAACCTCTAAAGTGCCTTCCTATTGGCACGGATGGTCGCCAGATGGCAAAAGATTGGCCTATTGCGCCGAGCGAAATGGAAATTATGACATCTATACTATCCCAGTGGAAGGTGGTGAGGAAAAAAGACTGACCAATGCGGAAGGGCTGGATGATGGCCCTGAATATTCCCCAGATGGTAAGTACATCTATTATAATTCCTATAAATCTGGGCACATGCAATTGTGGAGAATGGACCCAAATGGCAAAAACCAGGAACAATTGACTTTTGACCAAAATTCCAATTGGTTCCCCCACCCTAGCCCAGACGGCAAATGGATTGTATATATCGCCTACACTTCGGACCAAAAACAGAATCACCTATTCGGTAAGCAAGTGAAGTTAAGATTGATGAACCTGGAAACAAGGGACATTAAGGACATTACCCCCGTTTTCTTTGGGGGCCAAGGTACCATCAATGTGCCCTCATGGAGTCCCGATAGCAAAAAGGTCGCTTTTGTGAGCTATTCCGTCAACTAGAAGAAAATAAGAAACCAAAACACATGAAAAACAACGATTCCAACAAAAGAAGAAAATTTTTACGTCAAATTGGGGCCACTACGCTGGCCACGGCAAGCACCCCCTTTATCTCATTTGCAGCCCAAGAAAAGGCCGAAGAGCGCATACTTCGTTATCAAAAAGGGTTTGCGAGCAACGATACCGTCCGTATCGGTGTGATCGGGTATGGTGTCCAAGGTCATTTTGACCTATCCACTGCCCTCCGTGTTCCCGGAGTGGAGCTTGCCGGTATTTGTGACCTTTATGAAGGCCGACTGATTCGGGCTCAGGAAGAATTTGGCAAGGACTTGTACGTTACCCGAAATTACAAGGACCTGTTGGACAGGGACGATATTGATGCGGTGCTTATCTGTACCACCGATGTGTGGCATGCGCAGATGACATTGGATGCGCTTGCCAAAGGCAAGCATGTGTATCTGGAGAAACCGATGGTTCATAAAATCGATGAAGGCTACCCGGTTATGCAAGCGGCAAAAAAATCGGGCAAGGTGGTCCAAATCGGCAGTCAACGTGTAAGCAGTGTGGGCTATGAAAAGGCAAAAGAGCTCTTGGCTGCCGGAGAAATCGGGGACTTGAACATGGTTTCCGCTGCATGGGACCGTCAAAGTTCCATCGGAGCATGGGAATACACCATTCCAGACGATGCCAGTGCCGAGACCACGGATTGGGAAACCTTTATCGAAATCACTGATAAAATGCCATTTGATGCCAAAAAATTCTTTTGGTGGAGGGCCTTTAAGGAATTTGGAACAGGCGTTGCCGGCGACCTTTACATCCATTTATTGAGCGGTACACATTTAATTACCAATTCAAAAGGACCAGAGAGCATTTATAGCACTGGACAGTTCAGTTACTGGAAAGACGGCAGGAACATGCCCGATGTGATGTCCGGCGTCATGCAATATCCCGATAGCGAAGAGCATCCTGCTTTCCAGTTGAACCTACGGGTGAATTTCATAAGCGGTACCGGAGGTCAGGAGGTCATCGAGCTAATTGGTTCGGAAGGCACCATTACCATCAATGGGGACGATATTACGGTGGGATACAGCAAAATGCCCGAAGCTCCCGGATTTGGAGGTTATGATTCTGTTTTTACCTTCCCCGAAGAAATGCAAAAGCGGATGACTGCCGCTTATAATGCCAAATGGACCGAGGCACAGCAAAAAAGACATCCAAAAGGTGATATAATCTATAAAGCTCCCGAAGGATACAGCTCACATTTGGATCACTTCACCAACTTTTTTGACGCCATCCGTGATGGTAAAACGGTTGTGGAAGATGCAGAGTTTGGATTTAGGGCAGCCGCTCCAGCACTTGCCTGCAACACCAGCTACTTTGATAAAAAAATTATGCACTGGGATCCCAAAAACATGAAATTGGTGTAGTTGCACCCCTAATAAATCTTTAAGGTTTTCTGAGACAGAGACATCAAAAAGCGCCATGCCTTGGGTACGGCGCTTTTTTTATGCAAAATCGGAAATCCAATCAAATTTATCCTGGATGATGAATTCCTTGCGCTCCCTCAGATAATCCAGAAAGGCCACAGCTGCGGGTGAAAGATTTTTGGATTGCAACCAAATCAAGTTCCAATTGGTAATAATGGGCAATCCTTTCACGGGCACAATTTTGAGGTCTTTGTTACGAAGTGCGTTCTTGTTCCCGATTAAGGGCATGATGGAACATCCCAATCCCGCAATTACGGCCTGTTTTACAGCTTCGTTGGAGGTAAGCTCCATGGTTTTGTTGACCTTAAAATTATTCTTTTCGATAAAGCCTTCCATCGCATTTCGCGTTGCGGACCCAGGTTCCCTATAAATCAGGGGCGTTCGTTCAAAAAGATGCTTTTTTGAAGGCGATTTTGGTAATTCCCGATCATAATTGCTTACGTAAAACAATTTATTGGGCATCAGTTCCACACCATCTACTTTCAATTTATCCGGTAATACCGAAACCAGGGCAAAATCAACCTCATTGAGTTCCAAACTCCGGACGACCTTAGTTTTGTTGGTCACATCCATTATAAGATCTACCCCGGTATGTTCTGCCATAAAATCCGACATAAAATAAGGCATCACATACTTTCCGGTGGAAACGACCGATATTTTAAGGCGACCCGATAATTTTCCTTGATAGGCCATGGTCCGGTAGTTGATTTCTTGTACTTGATTCAAAATTTTTTCGGCAGCTTGGGCTATTTCCTTTCCAAAGTCCGTGACAAAAAGTCGTCTGCCCACCACTTCCGTGAGGGGAATCGGGAACTGATCTTGAAAATTTTTCAACTGTATGGACACTGCTGGCTGGGTCAGGTGAAGCTCCTCTGAAGCCTTCGTAATGCTCTGTAATTCAGTTATTTTCAGGAATATCTGTAGTTGGTGCAAAGTGTAGTTCATAAAAGAAGTTAATGTTTGTTATTATAAATATAAATAAAATTTAATGACTTATTTACCTAACCTTTGCAGCAGAAGAATAAATCTAAACTCACATCCATGGAAACAAAGCAATTATCAAAAGTGGCCACTGAACAAAAAACGATTCAGTTGGTAGACGGGACATTCACACCAAGTGAGGCCTGCGATGTTATCTCCTCATTGATCGATGAAAAAATCAACTTTCACAAAATCCAAAGACTCAAAATTTGGGAAGGCAATCACCACAGCAAGACCAACCTATTGGACAGTCGCATCGGAGAATTGGAGGAAGAAAGACAAACAGCCCGAATGATCATCAACCAGGCGCGAGCTGAAGGTCGTAATGTTCAAATCAACGGCGTTTTGGAATTCAAATTTGTGGATTAATTCAACATACTGCCCAAACCATCAGCAAATGCTAAATCAAGACAACATGCAAAAATCAAAACATATTATCCCCGTGCTTTTGGGACTGCTTATCATGGTCCTAATGATCGCTATGTCATACCTAAATCAATCCATGTTCCTAGATCGCATCTTACTGTGCAGTTTTATCGTAGGTGTGGTATTGTTGGCCAAAGTGCGTAGCGGTGTTCAACGTGTCGTTCCAGAAGAAAAAGACAAATAGGAATTTCCTCAAAAAAACACGAAAATGACTCAACTCACAACCATCATCAGGAAATCATCCGAAAAAACAGTCTTTACCGGGGCCATCCCGGTTTTATTTTGGCTGATGTTTATCGGTAACCTGATCTTTACCTCATTTCACTTTCCCAATGTACCCGAATGGAAATGGGGCGAATTAGTAAAATTCAATGGCTTTTCGGCCTTATTGTGGACCACGGTTTCCTTTTTTGGAGGTGTGATTACCACCTACGCCAGCTCCTATTTTAAAGATCGTGGGCAACGCTCCAAATTCATGCTCCTGTGTTTGGGCTTTACCATTGCCGTTATGCTCTTTTTGGTATCCGAACACATTGTGTTGCTCATGTTCAGCTGGCTATTGATGGGAGCCGTGATGTCCAATTTGATAGGTCTGGATTCACGATGGGGAGAGGCCAGGGAAGCGAAACGTTTTGCCCGTCAGTATTTTGTGATCGGCAGTGTTTTTCTGAGTATCGGTTTGCTTCTTTTAGCATCGTATAACCACACCATCACCTTGAGCGGTGTGATCAATGGTATTGGTAAAACACCTGACCATATTATTGTGATTGCGGCCCTGTGTATCATTGTAGCGGCATTGATCCAATCTGCCATATTCCCCTTTCATAAATGGTTGTTGTCCTCGATGACCGCCCCTACCCCTGCCTCCGCTTTAATGCACGCAGGATTCGTGAACGGTTCAGGCATTGTATTGACTGTTTTGGCCACTGTAATTGTGGCCTCCCGTACCATGGATGTGCTCTTTATAATTGGGGGCCTTACGGCCATCTTGGCACAGTTCACCAAACTTATCCAAACCAATGTAAAACAGCGGCTGGCCTGTTCCACCATTGCACAAATGGGCTTTATGATCATGCAATGTGGACTTGGTTTCTTCAATGCGGCGATTGCCCACTTGATCTTACACGGATTTTACAAGGCGTACTTGTTCCTATCTTCTGGGGAGGAAATCGAACGCTTGAACCCTAAACAGCCCCCTGTCATTAAGATCAAATGGTTGGAAGCCTTGGTCGTATTGCTTTTCAGCTTACTTGGGGCCATTATTTTTGCCAGACTTACCGGAAAAGGTATGGAGTGGGATAGCGGAATCTTCCTTACGCTTATCGCATCAATTACGGTTGGACAGGCCACCTACAATATCGTGAAGCAAAAAACATTCAACGGCCTGCAAAAACTTATAGTTCCCCCCTTTCTTTTTGTGGCTGGGATTGGTGCCTATGCCCTCTTTTACAATGGTGTATCCGCGCTGATGACCGGTATGGAAATCATATCCGTCCCTTCACCGGTAACCCCGCTACAGATTACATTTGGAGTAGTGTTTTTGACCGGTTTCTTTCTGATGAAACTAGGGGTGTATCGCCAAATACCATGGCTGTACGTAAAACTGATGAACCTATCCCAACCATCAAAAAAGACCATTTTAATGTATAAAACCAAAACGCAATGAACCCGACAACCATTAGCACACTCATAGAAAAAGCTGCAGATCATATTGGCAGCACTTGGCCACTCTATTCCTTTGTGACCTCGAATCCGTTGAGCGGTTACGAAAAATTGCCTTTCACAGAGGCAGTACAGCGGGCGAAGGAAGTTTTGGGAACCTCAGTTTACCCAAAGGCATCGGTTTACCGAAAAGCTCTGGAAAATGGAGACATCAATGCTGGGGTCTTGCAAAATGTATTGCACAAACACGGCTATAAAAAGCTTCCAGAACATTATTTGCCATTGATGGAATCCGAGCAAACGGTAGAAAATATCAATCCATTTGCCGAATTGGACAGGGCCATGGTAAAGTGGTTATCCGCATTTATGGACGAAGGCTTGGCGGAGTGGGAAATGCCATTCAAATCATCCGGATTCTATTCCGCATGGCGAAAGCTGGTGCCTTATGATGAGCTTTTGAGGAAAATCGAAACGAACGATATTCCAAAAACCAGTCAGGAAGCATTGACCCTATTGAGCAATGGTTTATCAGAAAAACAAATTCTAGAAATCTTTACCCAACACTTGGCCGCACTACCGGGTTGGGTAGGTTATATCAAACTAAGGAACCAAAACAAAACGGCTTGGCAAAAACAATACCCCATAGATTTGGAACAGTATCTTGCCGTTCGATTGTTGACAGCCAAACAACTTGGTATAGCGTTATTGTCCAATGAAAAAAAGACTCAGCCAGATACCGAAATCGCGGAGCTACAACACTTATGGCTCAAGGCATGGGAAAAAAGCTGGCAATTGGAATTGGTCCACACTCTTGGCAACTCGCCCAAAGAAATCGACTTGAACAAGAAAAAAAGCAGTGTTCCCGATGCGCAACTGGTATTTTGTATCGACACGCGTTCGGAATTGATCCGTAGGCACGTGGAGTCCAAAGGATTTTATGAAACCTTTGGTTACGCAGGCTTTTTCGGGATTGCCATGGATTATGAGAACTCCCAAAACGGTATCACACAAAAATCCTGCCCCCCTATTTTGGATTCTAGCTATACTGTAAAAGAGGTTGCCCAGGCAAACAAGGAAGTTGAAAAGCAAAAATTGGATAGGAAAAATGAAGTTTCCCAATTCTGGAACTACTTCATGAAACGAATGAAAAACATGTTGCCCTCCACCTTTGGCTTTGTGGAAGGCTCCGGGTTCTTTTACGGACTTCATCTTATGGCGCGTACCATAAGTCCAGCTTCGCTCTACCGTTTTTCCCATAAGAGAAAAACAGAACACGAGTCGGTTTGCGACCCACAATTGCAAAACGCCCAAAGCACCCATGATCTAAATGTGCCGATAGCGGAACAAGCCGCTATCGTAAAATCCGGTTTTGATTTGATGGGATGGCAAAATTTTGCTCCCTTGGTCGTTTTTGTTGGCCACGGAAGCCATTCGGCCAACAATCCATTTGGTTCCAGCTTGGATTGTGGTGCCTGTGCGGCCAGCCCTGGGCGACACAATGCAAGAATGCTGGCCAAAATGGCAAACAACACCAATGTTAGAAAGCTATTGGAGAATCAATATGGTCTCAAGATTCCGGACGCAACCTGGTTCTTGGGAGCGGAGCACAATACGACCACGGATGAAATCGAACTGTTTGACAAACATATTCCATCATCCCATCAACAGTTATTGGACAATCTAAAATCAAATCTTGAAAAAGCCCAAATTACAGCGACCCAAGAACGGTTGGGCGCTATGGGCAACAGTGTAGCCATGGCGCAAATCAATGCCAGTAACTGGGGCGAGACCCGTCCGGAATGGGGATTGGCCAAAAATGCAAGCTTTGTGATCGCACCTAGAAAAACTACCCAACATATTGATCTGGACGGAAGGTGTTTCCTGCATTCTTACGATTGGAAAAACGATAAGGATGGAACCGCTTTGGAAGCCATTATGCAAGGGCCCATGGTAGTGACCCAATGGATCAACAACCATTATTACTTTTCTACCGTGGACAACGGAAAGTTTGGTGCGGGAACCAAGACTACCCACAACATTACCGGCAAGTTTGGGGTGGTGCAAGGTAATGGCGGCGATTTACAGACAGGGCTTCCATGGGAGTCCCTCTATAATGCCGATAACGAGCCCTACCACTCCCCTTTGCGACTTACTGTAATAATCCAAGCGCCAAAGGAAAGGGTCAATACCATTCTTTCGAAGTACGAAGCACTCAAGTCGTTAGTGACCAACGAATGGATTCACCTCATCATTATGGATCCAGAGAAAGGAACCAGCATCCACTGGTTGGACCAACAAGAACTGGAACTTAAAGAGGAGGAGCAGTTTATCAATGGGTTTTTAAAACGAAAAGTACACGAAGAATTGACCATTGCCTAACACATGAAAACCCCTGCCCACGGAAATGACCTATTTGTAGGAAGAACCGTGACCATTGCTACGATGCATGGGAAAGAGCAGGTTTTGGCACCCCTATTGGAGCGCGAACTACAGGTTCGCTGTACGGTAGCGGAACATTTGAACACGGATGCTTTCGGAAGCTTCTCAGGAGAAATACAGCGAAAAGGCACTCCTCTGGAAGCACTGAGGTCAAAGACCAAAAAAGCAATTGAGTTGGTCGAGGGAAGTTTGGTGGTGGCCAGTGAAGGATCATTTGGCCCCCACCCTTCCTATTTTTTTATCCCGGGAAACGAGGAAATGGTCATGTTGACCGATACCGTAAACAAACTCGAAATCGTAGGTCGACATTTGACCGAAAAAACCAATTACCATAAAAGAGAAATCAAAAGTCTATCGGAATTCGAATCCTTTGCCAAAGAAATTGGTGCACCCGAGCACGGTATCATCCTTAAAACAATACATGGAGCGCAGCAGGTTTGGAAGGATTTTTCATCCTTTGAAGAAACCGTGCACACTGTGGAACAGCTACTTCAAAAAGGAGCATCCTTGCAAGCTGAAACCGATATGCGGGCCATGAACAACCCTACGCGCATGAAGGCCATTGAACAGGCCACCTTGGATTTAATCAAAAACATCAAATCGTGCTGTCCCAAATGCCAAGTCCCTGGTTTTTCAATTCAAGGAGTGCAGCGGGGGTTGCCCTGTGAACATTGTGGCATGCCTACCAAGTCTGTGAAAGCCCATGTACATTCTTGTCAAAAATGCGGCTTTACGGAAACGCGTTCAAACCAAAGGACATACGAAAATCCCCAATATTGTGATTATTGCAATCCTTGAATCGATCAAAGCGTTCTTTTTTCTTCCTTTTTGGATGCAAGAATACCCGTCAACAAAGCTACAGCGATAAAGCCCAAAGAAAACCATTCGGGAAAAGTGTAGTGGTGCGCCAATATCAATTTTATCCCAACAAAACTTAAGATGGCCACCAAACTATATTTGAGATAGTAGAATCTATCGATCATATGGGCCAAGAAAAAGTACATGGATCGTAGGCCCAAAATGGCAAATATATTGGAACTAAAGACCAAAAAAGGGTCTGAGGTAATGGCCAAAATTGCTGGAACACTGTCCAAAGCAAACAGGATATCGGTAAACTCTATGACCACCAAAGCAATGAACAAGGGTGTTGCCGCAGTAATATGCCTTAATTTGATGAAAAACTTTTGACCTTGCATCTGTGAAGTGATAGGCATGATCTTGCGGAGGTTCCTGTACACAAAAGACTGTTTTGGATTGAATGGCTTCTCTTTGGAAAACAACATCCGTAGGGCCGTCAAAATTAAAAATGTCCCGAAAATATAGGTGGTAAAGCTGAATTTCTTAATAAGGGCCACACCGAAGAAAATCATCAATGCCCTAAAGACAATAGCCCCGAGGATACCCCAAAACAGGACCCTATGCTGATATTTTTGGGGGATTTGAAACGATGTAAAGATGACCGCTATCACAAAAATATTATCTATACTCAGTGATAACTCAATGAGGTAACCCGTAAGATATTTCAAACTGGCATCCATTGGAGCAAGCCCATCGACATTGTCCACTTTTCCCGTTCCATAAAGCCAGTAAATAACCCCGGTGAACAAAAGCGATAACGTCACCCAAACAGCGGTCCAAAAAGAGGCTTCCTTAACACTGATAACGTGAGCCTTCTTATTAAATACACCAAGATCTAGGGCTAAAAAAACGAGGATTCCCAAAAGGAACAGAATCCATACAATCATACATTCGAAGATTTAGGATGCAAAATTAAACATTGGAATTGTTGCGGACGTAACCCGCAGGTTAAATTTTAAATTTCTCAAAATACTAAGATTTTGACCAAAACCACGTTAATAAAAATCCAAATCTACGGGTAAATATCAAATGACGTACATCAGTTTTGTTTCATGGTCCAAACAGTATCAGCGAAAGCTGGCATTGTTATCTATTCATTGTGCAGAAGCTTATGCTAAATCGGTGTCTCCGATGCCTTGGGCTTCTTATTTTCTGATAGCCTCGGAATTCTCCAAGATTAGTGGAAAGCCACCCTCCAATCCATTAATGCTGGACGATTGTTTATTCCACAAAAATGATTTCACTCTTTTCGGAAATACCGTTCTCATTGAATGCTTCCACCTGCATGTAATACGATTGGTCCGTATTTAGGGCGCGGAGTTCGTAATTGGGATGGTCATACATCAGCGCGGAAAGGTTCAATTTGTCTTTGGTAATGCCCCAGTATATGACGTAACCTTGGGCACTATCATCCTTATCCCATGTCAGGTCCGCATTTCTTCTGTCCTTTTGCCGGACCACTTTGAAGTTGGCAGGTCCCTTCGGTTTTGCACCATAGCCGTTACCGAAGACCCTGAGTTCGGAAATCGACAGGTATTTATTGGTACAGTACACATGGTTGTACCGAATGTAACGTGCATCTACGGGCGTTTCCAGTTCAATGTACCCATGGGGCATATCCATGGTATTCTTGGCATAATCGGCTAAGGTTTTCCATTGGGTCCCATCCAATGAATATTCCAGTACAAATTGTTGCCTTAAGCTATCCGGACGCCCAAAGATTTCGCTATTGAAGTCTTGAAAATTGATTTGAACGGCCTTTACGTTCATCTTTTTTTCCAAATCCATTTGAATGTGGATGGAATCATTGTTTGCTTCCGACACCCAGTAGGACCGTATTTCCTCATCATTTATTCGATCTATGCCAAAACCCTTGATCTGTTCCTGCATATAACCCTGCTCACTTTCGTCCACTACATTGATATCCCTATCCACCAAACCAGAGTTGGTGCTAACGGGCTTTTTGTAGGACAACAACATCCAGCCCGTAAAACGTTCCTTGTGATTTTCCACTTCGGTATCGGGCAAAAAATGAGGGTAGTCACCATATGCGGTATTGACGTACATTTGACCGTTATCACTTTCAAATCCTGCGGGATACATCCCCAAACGGCGCTCAAACTTGTAATTTACAGAAATGGCCATCGTGGCAAAGTGCCAGTAGTTTCCATGATTGTCCTTAACAGTGCTTCCATGGCCCGATCCTTTTAAAAAACCTCCGGGCTTATAGGATATGGGATTGTAAGGTGCATACTCAAATGGCCCAAAGGGACTTTTACTGGTTCTTACACCATCTGCATAAACGTTCCACTGTGTCCCGGGAGCTCCATACTCCAGATAGTAGGTATCTCCGTGCTTTATCATCCAAGGTCCTTCCAAATAAGGTGTCAAGTCCGATTTATGATCTTGTCCAAATCGTTCCCAACCATGCTTTTCGGGCTCTAATTGAAAGAGATCCTTCTCATCTCCTTTAGGTACATAATAGTTTTCTGGGTCCAGCTCCACGACCCGGATGGGCCATGTATTGGAAGACTCCTCGTAGAGATATACCCGTCCATCATCATCCACGAACAAATCAGGATCTTGAATTCCTCCTGGTGGATTGATTACCGCATAATTGGTTTTCCAATCCCCAAGTTCTGGATTGTCGGTTTCGAGTATGGGACCACGGCCCGAAGGGTCACCGTACAGGATAACCTTATCCCCTTTAACGGCAGCCGCAGGGGCATTGGACCCTTTAAAATACCAACGTTGTGGCTTAATGAACTTCCAATTGCTCATATCGTCGGAAGCCCAATACCCGTGTGAACGGGTTACGAACATATAGTAACGGCCTTTGAAATTGATTACCGCTGGGTCGGCCCCTGACCGATAAGACACATTGTTGTTCGCCCTGTAATGTGACATATAGGAATAGTCGATATCAATGGGGTTGCAATAGGTCTTAAAACCATTGGGTGAATTTGACTGAACTGTAGCCTCCCCTACTTCAGATTCCTTTTGGATGGGGTCGCCCTTACAGGATAGCAGCATAACTGCAGCCACCAATGCTATGGATATTCCTTTCATATTATAGCTTTATGTCCTCATTTTTGATGGGGTCATAGGCAGTACCTGTATGGCCCCTTAACTTCTCAAATTGTCCGTAGGCCCTTTGGACCTGTTCTTTTGGAGCTTGTTCAAACTCCTGCTCCGTAACTTGATATTGTTGCTGTAATTGTATCAACTGCTCCCTCAGCTGCGCTTCAACGGCATCATATTGGGGATTATCGATTTGATTGTGAATTTCATTGGGGTCTTCCTCCAGATCATATAATTCCCATGTATCGATATCATCATAGAAATGCATCAGCTTATAGCGGTTCGTTCTGATGCCATAATGTTTTTTCACCATATGAAATGCCGGGTAATCATAATAATGGTAGTAAATGGCATTTCTGAAATCAGAACCGAGCATTGTATCCTCCAGCAAGGGTCGTAAGGATTGTCCCTGCATATCCTCCGGTATCTCGACTCCGGCATAATCCAAAAAAGTCTCGGCAAAATCCAAGTTTTGGGTGAGTGCTTCTATTTGGCTGCCCGCCTTTATATGGCCAGGATATCTCACCATCAGTGGCATCGCCAGTGACTCTTCGTACATGTAGCGTTTATCGAACCATCCCTTTTCGCCCAAATAAAACCCTTGGTCCGTAGTGTAGATAACGATGGTGTTTTCAGACAGACCGTTTTCATCCAAATAGTCCAGCACCCTGCCCACTCCTTCATCCACCGAAACAATGGTGGATAAATATTCCTGTAAATAGCGTTGTCCCTTCCATTCCGCCAGTGCCCGTACAGATAAATTGGCTTCATGAAAGGCATCATTTTTGGCTTGATACGCACTGTCCCAAGCCGTTCTTTGTTCCTCGGTCATCCGTTCAAAGTCGGTTTTCCAGGGATTCCGTGCCAATGCTGGACTCCCTTTTTTAGCGGTCATCTTCAAATCATGGCCCTCGTACATATCCTTGTAAATAGTCTGCAATTGGTCTTTTGATGCAAGCGAGCCTTCGTGATGGGTAAAGTAAGTTTCCGGTAAGGGAAATTGGACCGAATCAAATCGATTCACATGGCGCAGGGCCGGCATCCAATTGCGGTGTGGCGCTTTATGTTGCAACATGAGCAAAAACGGCTGACCGGAATCCTTGACCGATTTAAGGTAGTCCAACCCCTTTTCGGTGATAATATCGGTGGCATACCCCTCGATACGAGTGGTATCCGCCACGTTGCTCTGCTGGTTGACAGTAATAAAATCAGGATTGTAATAGTTACCCTGATCGGTCAAAATATTCCAATGATCAAAGCCTTGGGGCAATCCGTGCAAGTGCCATTTTCCGATGACAGCTGTCCGATATCCTGCCTTTTGAAGAAGTTTGGGAAAGGTTTGTTGATCACCATTAAAACGGTTCCCGTTCATCCTAAATCCATTGACATGGCTGAACTTACCCGTCAATACCACTGCCCTACTGGGGCCGCATATGGAATTGGTGCAAAAATTATTCCTGAACAGGGCCCCTTCCTTTGCAATCCTGTCGATATTTGGTGTTGGGGCCAATTTGCCCAAAGGATGGCCATATGCGCTAATGGCCTGCTCGGCATGGTCGTCCGACATGATAAAAATGATGTTGGGCGGTCCAGCTACGTTTTCTTCAGGCTTTTCCTGTTGTTTACAGGAAACCATGATAAGTAATCCGAAAAGGGTCAGTCCAATACGCATAGGTGATTTTTTTATTGTAATGTAAATGTTTCCGAAAGCTGTGTGTCCGAATCACTCCCAACAAAGACTTCAAAATCCCCGGGTTCCGTAACAAATTCGAGTCGGCTGTTGTAAAATTTCAGGTCATTGGGGGATAATGTAATGCTAACTTCCTTGCGCTCCCCTTTTTTGAGCATGACTTTTTGAAATCCCTTCAACTCCCGTTTGGGGGGCGTGATGCTTCGTACCACATCCCTTACGTACAATTGTACCACTTCTTCCCCATCATAATCTCCGGTGTTGGATACGGTAACGGTAACGGTTATGGACTCTCCTCGATTGATTTTCTTTTTGCTCAAGCTAAGATTGGAATACTCAAAAGTGGTGTAGCTCAGCCCATAGCCAAAGGGCAACAAAGGGGTATTGGGAGCATCAAGGTAATTGGACCTGAATTTTTGAAACTCTCCGCTTTCCGGAGCGGGCCTACCCGTATTCTTGGCACTATGATAAATTGGAATCTGCCCTACGTTCATGGGCCAGGTCGCGGTTAACCTTCCTGATGGGTTGTACTCCCCAAAAACAACATCGGCAATGGCATTTCCTGCTTCCACTCCAGGGTGCCATACCTGTAAAATGGACACGGGCATTGCAAATTCTTCAGAAATGGTAAGCGGTCTACCACTCATCAAAACTAAAACAACAGGTTTTCCTGTGGCAACCAATGCCCTAATGAGTTTCTTTTGACTCTCGGGAATCGATATATCAGTTCTGTTGGAAGATTCACCGCTCATTTCGGTGGCCTCTCCCACAACGGCGACCACAACATCCGATGATTTTGCCAAATCGACGGCTTCTTGAAGCATGGTTTCGGGCGATCGCTCATCGATAACAATTCGTTCTCCAAGGGCATTTACGTTTTTGGCAAAATCGGTGTCATCGGAAATATTGGCTCCTTTGGTATGATCGATATGTGCCTGGGAGGCCACATTTTGGAATCCCTCTAAAATGGTAACGGCCAAATTGAAGTCGCCAGTCGGGGCCCATGTTCCCAACATATTTTCCCTACTATCGGCCAAGGGACCGATCAGGGCTATTTTTCCTTTCTTTTCCAAGGGAAGGAGGTCGTTATGATTTTTGAGCAATACAAAGGAACGGGTCGCCAATTTGCGCGCCAGTGCCCTATGCTCTTGGGTCAGAATATCCTTTTTAGGTCGACTGGAATCCAAATATCGATAAGGGTCATCAAAGAGTCCAGAACTATATTTGGCTTCAAGCACCCTTCTACATGCGTTGGTGATGTCCGCTTCGGTCACCTTTCCTTCATTTAGGGATTTCTTCAAAGTGGTCAGAAAGCCTTCGCCCACCATGTCCATGTCCAGACCTGCTTTTAAGGCCAAGGCCGAAACCGCTTGAAGGTCACCCATGCCATGTTGTATCATCTCGTTCAGTGAGGTATAATCGGAAACCACAAAACCATCAAATCCCCATTGATCGCGAAGCAAATCGGTCAACAACCATGCATTGCCCGTGGCGGGAACACCATCCACATCATTAAAAGAGGTCATTATACTGGCCGCCCCGGCATCAACGGCCGCTTTATAAGGTGGAAGGTATTGATTGAACATCTTGATTTTGCCCATATCCACCGAGTTGTAATCGCGTCCTGCCTCTACCGCACCGTAAAGGGCAAAATGCTTTACGCAGGCCAACATGGTATGGGTAGCTGCCAAATCTTCACCTTGATATCCCTTTACCATGGCTTCCGCCACTTTGGAACCAAGATAAGGGTCTTCGCCAGCTCCCTCGGCTACTCGCCCCCAGCGTGGATCACGGGCAATATCGACCATAGGTGAAAAATTCCAATTGATCCCATCTGCTGTGGCTTCCTTTGCCGCCATCTGGGCTGCCTGACGGACCAAATCCATATCCCAACTGGACGACAGGCCCAAAGGAATTGGATAGGTGGTCCTATAACCATGGATCACATCCGAACCGAACAACAGCGGAATACCCAAACGACTTTCCTTTACGGCAATTTCTTGGGCCTTTCTTACCCTGTCGGGACCAGCAACCCCAAATAAGCCCCCTACCTGTCCGGCCTTAATTTTTTCACCTACGTTCTGGCTTACCACTTCACCAGTGGCGACACCCCCACCAGGCGTCAACAGATTCAATTGACCAATTTTTTCATCGATGGTCATTTTTTGCAATAATTGTTCTACTTCGGGAATCCGTTTTTGGGCTTGGACCGATGAGAGTATAAGCCCCATAAGGGCCAATAGTAGTCGTTTAGGGTACATGGCTAGGTAAATTTTGATATGTTCTATTAGTTCTGTGTTGCCGTCGTTGTGGTTTTCCGGTTGGAGAACAACCAAGGCAACAAATCGGGTTCGGCTAATGCGGGATCCCAGCTATTGTGGTTCGCAAAATCGTACAAGGTGAACCGGGGGTGTGCCCCCGCATTGAGCAATGCGGATACCATTTCCATGGATTGCAGGGGGTTCACCACATTGTCTCGGGCCCCATGAAACACCCATAAAGGAATTGTTTGGGCATACATTGAAACCGACTCCGGGTCACCTCCTCCACAGATGGGCACAGCTGCGGCAAATGTATTCGGTTTTCTGCTCAATAGTTCAAAAGTCCCCATCCCTCCCATGGAGAGTCCCATAAGATAGACTTGCTCTTGGTTGGTATATGGTTCCGAAATGGTGGCATCGAGCAAATCCATTACCATTTCCAAGGGTTTTGTTGGTCCCTCACCATATTTAAAGTCCAAATGAATGGGATAGGAACTTCTATCGACATCTACATGGGCCCAATAACTATCTGTGGGGCATTGTGGAAATATGACGATTGCAGGATAGCGCTCCTGTAAATAATCCGTAGCGAACAATCTGGCGCCGTGGTTCAATTGTCTTTCATTGTCGTTTCCGCGCTCCCCTGCGCCGTGGAGAAACAGCACCACGGGATAGTTCCCATCCTCCTTAAATCCCCTGGGGTACATGATGCGATATCGTAAGGTATCGTTTCCATCAATGTGCATTTTGGCTTCATATTTCGATTGCCATTGTGCAGCGACCAAATTACAAGCCAGCAGTACTATTAAAAATGATAATTGTCTTGTCATATCAAAATCCGAGTTTGGTCAAACCAGCTTGAATATCTTCGTTACCCATAAACAGGTTCCAAAGCAATCCGGTCCGATAGTTTTCAATCATGATGATTTGTGGACCTTGATCTATGGCCAAATAGGCTTCTGCTACCCAATTATACTCGGGACTAAAGGCGTCATAAAAACCGGCAGGTCCCAACAAATCATCCCTATTCCTATAAAAATAGTGCATAGCGGCCAAAGATTCTTCTGGTGCATATGGAATGGAACTGATGGCTGCCGTGGGTGATATGACCCCCGTATCATTACTGGGGCTATGGGCATTATACCCTAAGCTTCCATCGCTGTTTCGAGAATAACTGGCGGTCAACCCCCAACAATCTTCCCCATAGTCCTGATAGGAATCGGGATTGGCAATGCAGTATTCGTAATTGATCATGGTATGGTTCACGTTCACTTCCCAATAATCCACATAATCATCGGAAAGGTTTCGGGGATCTAGTCCCAAATAGGAATAGTGGGCCCAGAACAAGGGCCCGCCAAACTGTTCGGAGCCATTATGACGCACCAATAGTGGATATCCGTATTGCGTATTGGAAGAGCGAATACCTCCACCGGAGGCCCAACCATTGGAATTTACCTCTTTTTCAATGCCAAATTCGGGCGATGCCGCTGCCATTACATAGGCAATAAGCACCTCGTTATACCCTTTCAACGGTAAGTTGATATCAAAACCATGGTTTGGGCTCCAATGCCAATAAAGCACGTTTTGGTTTTGGGTATACCAATCCCATTCCACTCCTTTCCATAGGTCATCGGCCTGTTGGGCCAAGATTTGTTCCGCTTCCGAGCCATCCTTGAAGTATTCTTTTATGCAAATAAGCCCTTGTGCCAAAAAAGCGGTTTCCACCAAATCCCCACCATCGTCCAAATCGCTAAACGGTATTGCGGCCCCTGTAGATCCGTTGATCCAATGGGACCAAGCTCCGTGAAAGCGATCTGCATTCTCCAAAAAGTCCAACAAGGTATTCAAACGTTCCAATCCTTCGGACCTGGAAATAAATCCCCTTTCTATCCCTACCAAGATGGCCATCAAGCCAAATCCAGTGCCTCCTGCGGTGACCACTTGGGAATCCCTACCGGGTTCGTTTGGATGATAACGTTCCTTAGCTCCTCCCGAATTGGTCTCGGCGTAATCCCAAAAATAACGAAAGGTGGTTTCTTGTGTAAGGTCCAATAGTTCCTCATCGGAAATGGTAGGTTCCACCGGATCATCAGAACCGTTGCCCGGCAGTTCGGGTTCCTTTGGAACGTAGGTATAATCATCACCTCCACCACAGGACAGTATCCAAGTGGCGGCAAGTAAAATGGATGCGACTTTTTTAATCATTGGCAGGTTCCATAGAAGGGTTTTCAAAACCCAGTTTTCGTAAACCTTGCTGTACTTCCTCATTGGACATGAACAGTTTCCAGAACAATCCAGTTCGGTAATTTTCCACCATCACGGGAATAGGTCCCTGGTCAATGGCCAAGTATCTGGGCAGGTACCAATCTTTATCCAAACTAAAGGCATCGTAAGGGCCATACTTGCCGATTAAACTATCCTGTTCATTGTACATGAATCGCAGAAACTGTTTGCTCTCCTCTGGAGTGTAGGGCATGGAAGACAGTGCCGCGGTCGGGGAAATCACCCCTAAATCCAATCCTGGGCGGTGTCCTGCATATCCTTTTGTTGAATAACTGGAAGTCAAACCCCAGCAATTTTCTCCATATCCCTTAAACTCTTTTGGGTTGTCCACAGCATATTTGTAATGGATCAACGCATGGTTTTGATTCAATTTCCAATAATCCCCAAATTGGTCCTTTAATCCTTTTGGATTCAAGCCTAGATAAGAATAATGCGCCCAAAATAACGGTCCCACCGGGGCATCACTGTGCTGGTAATGGTTCATTTCGGTTTCCAGTCCATAATAAATGGTATCCTTGCTGATATTGCCATCAACTCCCCAACCTTTTTCGTAAACTGATTTTTCAATGGAATGCGTGGGAGATGCAGCTGCCAAAATGTACATGATCAGAGCCTCATTGTAGCCACCTACGGGAAAGTCCATTTTCCATTCGTATTCTGGGCTCCAATGCCAATACAGTACATCCTCGCCATTTTTGGTGTACCAATCCCATTCCACACCTTCCCAAAGTGTTTGAATCTTATCTGCCAATTGTTGTTCCCGTTCACTGCCATTTTTAAAATAGGCCTGTACGGTCAATAAGCCTTGGACCAAAAAGGCGGTCTCCACCAAGTCTCCACCATTGTCCATTTTACTGAAAGGGGTCACCTTGCCCGATGGCAATAACCAATGTGGCCAAGCTCCATGAAAGCGATCCGCTTTTTCCAAAAAGTCAACAATACGTTCATATCGCTCCAATGCTTGTTCCCGAGTAATAAAACCACGTTCCACGCCTACCAAAATGGCCATGAGTCCGAAACCGGAGCCTCCAGTGGTTATGATATCCTTATCGTGATTGGGATAGATGCCGTCCAAGTGGATTCGTTCCCGGGCAAGACCCGATGTAGGTTCTGCCCCATCCCAAAAATAATTGAAGGTCTGATATTGCAGGGAATCCAAGAGGGCTTCGTCGGCTATGGCCAAACTGTCCCTCTTTTGTTCCTGTGATTTGTTGTTCTCTTTCTTTGTTTTTTGGCCATTGCACCCTATGAATAAGGTGACAACGGCCAATGGAATTAAAATTAACCTCATAAACTAAACTAACTCAACTAATTGGTGACTGGCACATTAATTATTTATAATTTCTTGAATCTCCTCTTGGGTCAACACCCTATCGAAAAGGTATAGCTCATCGATATAGCTTAGGTCGGAAAGATGGTTCCAACCACTAAAGTTGGGTGCTCCTGAGCCTATGGATAGAATGGAGCAGTTTTCCCAGCTGATGGTCTTTCCGTCCATATCGCCTGTATTGACTACAGGTTCTCCATTGAGGTAAATGAGTGTTTGCGTTTCCGTAACGGTAAAGGCTACATGCACCCACTCATCCAAGGTTGCATTGATAAGGTCTCCATCGTTCCAAACGTCCCCTGCATCCGTGCCCACGTGCAATTTGATACGCTGTTCGTCGGCGTTTCCTTCCCTGAAAAGCCTAAAGCCTGCGGAAAGGTCGTTGTCGGTGCCGATCATTGGAGGAGCCACGGTTAGGATCCCTGCCCTGTCTGGATCGGCATTGACCTTGTACCAAAAGGCCCCACTAAACTGATTTGCAAACAATCCATCAATTGGAAAAGTCAAATAGGCATCTGTTGCGCCCGCATAGGCATCGCTACCAACGGCAGATTCTCCTGCGAAACCGGGTGTACCGACCACGGTAGCCGCTACTCCTGAATTGTCATCCACATTGTAACCATCAAAAGGCATATAGAGCGTAGATCCAAAATTCTGTGGTGCTACCTCTCCTCCAAAAACCTCAGCTACTTCTTCTGGAGAAAGCGATTTGCTGTAAAATCTAAGGTCATCTATGATACTGTTATCTGATTCATGTCCCCAATAGTCAAAGGTTGGTCCACCTGCACCTATGGTGAAGGTATCACAGCCAGTCCAATCGATAGGTGCCGACATGGCCGAGGATAGCATCTCTACCCCATTAAAATAGATGACACTTTCACTGTTTGATATGGTAAAGGCAATATGCACCCATTCGCCAGCAGTTACATCGATTACTCCGCCATCGTTCCAGCTTTCTCCGGCTCCTGTTCCTACATTCAGCTTGATGCGCTGCTCATCGGCATTTCCTTCACGGAACAGTCGGAAGCCTTGGAAACGGTCTGCGGCATCATCACCAATGGTAATGATTCCGGCCCTATCGGGGTTGGCATCGACCTTATACCAGAATGATCCACTAAACTCCGTAGTCATTAATCCTTCTGCCGGATAGTTGATATAGGAATCGGTAGCTCCCAAATAAGCCTGATCACCAACTTGACTTTCATCGGTAAAGCTTGGCGAACCTACTTGGGTGGCTGCCTTACTTCCGACCAAATCAATGTAGTCCCCATCAAACGGCATGTAGAACGACTCCCCATCATATTGTGGCATGTAAGGGTTGGCCGCATTCATCATAATCTGTACATCGCTTTGCGACAGGGCTTTGTTGAAAATACGAAGTTCGTCCATTTGACTGGCGTCATAGCCATGGTTCCAATAGTCGAAGGTTGGCCCTCCGGAACCAATATGCAATTCCTCGCAACCTGTCCAATCGATAGGTGCCTGAAGGTCGGCGCTCAACATTTCAACCCCATTGAAATAGATGGTACTCTGTGTTTGGGATATGGAAACTGCAATGTGCACCCATTGGCCAGCAGTCACATCAATAACTCCTCCATCATTCCAGCTTTCTGCAGTACCGGTACCCACATTCAATTTGATCCGTTGTTCATCGGCATTTCCTTCCCGAAAGAGACGGAATCCCTGGTTTCTATCGTCGGCATTGTCGCCAACGACCAATATTCCAGCCCTATCCGGCGTTGGATTTACCTTGTACCAGAAAGCGGCACTGAACTCTGTGCTCTTAAGTCCTTCCATAGGAAAAGTCAGGTAGGAATCCTGTGCGCCCTGAAAAGCATCGGCTCCCAAGAAGGCATCTCCAGCAAAACCTGGATTGCCCACTTCCCCGGCTTCCTCGAAACTAATGAAGTCCATATAATCTGCATTGAACGGCATGTACAGCACCTCACCGTCGAACTGGGCACTATAGGGCGCCAGTTTGGCAAAGTTTACTTCCTTTGTTGTGGTCTTTCCTTCGGCATCGGTAGCAGAGACCGATACGGTGTGGTCCCCATTGCCCAATCCATCATAAGTAACTTCCTCCAGTACGATGCGGTAGTCTTTAAAGGTGTTGAAAGCCGCTATTTGCGAACCATCCATCGCAACGGTCACATTGACCACTTCGATATCATCGGTAACTTCAAAGGTGATGTCTATGGATGTCTCCTCTTCAAAGGGCATGAGCTCCACTCCTTCGGTCGGATAAGTAATGGTTACCTGCGGAGCGGTTTCATCCACTCCTGCATCCACTGCCGTTATGGGGTCGATTCCTTCGTTACAGGAAACCACCAGAAGCCCCAAAAGCATCATTATGGATTTTACTGTATTTTTCATCTTGTGTTGTTTATTTAGTTAGTTTAATCGTTGCCAGTGCTACCTCCCAAAGATGGAAGGGCATCCAACTGGGCCTGTGGGTATGGCAATAGTTCTTTATCGGCCGTAAATGATCTGCCATCGTAACTGAGCTCCCCGTAATTGTCCAGACGGATCATATCGTAGTAACGGATTCCCCATTCCATACCCAGTTCGGCAAACTTTTCGTCCATGACATCGCTAGAGGATACACCGGACAATGATGGCATTCCCGCTCTGTTTCGGACCAGATTCACTGCTTGGTCCGCTGTCATACCGGAACCGGTCGCTCCCCTTGTCAAGGCTTCGGCGTACATCAACAATATTTCGGCATAGCGGATTACGATCATGTTTTTACCGCCACCATAATCGTTTCTTTGTTCGGTAAGCTGCACTGATGGAAGGTAGTGTTTACCACTGGCAAACAGTGCCCTGGCATAGTCATTGATCACATCACCATCCCTTGTGGTATTGCTCACAAAAGATGGGAGTGTCGAATAGTTGGGGTCGTTCTGCAATTCGGCTATCCCACGATCGGTCCAAAGAACACTTGTCTCCAAACGAACGGCTTCGTTTCTATCCAACATAAATTTGATAAACTTCATGCTGGGCTCATAAAAGCCCCATCCCCCTGAAGCATTTTCCCTGGCCGGGCTCCATCCCTGTGGACCAAAGGGTGCATAGAGGTGATAAAACACATCCCCTGTACTGGAACCGTAATCGGAAAACTGTAGCTCGAACAAGCTCTCATCGCTTAGCTCTCCCGGTTTTTTGAACAGGTTATAAAAATCTGGGTACAACGAAAACTTATTGGAATTGATGATCGCCGCACAGGCATCGGCCATCCCCTGATAATTCTCCATTTCCATTTGGGCCATAGCTTTTAGGGCGTATGCCGTGTAGCGGGTCACCCCTCCTGGTATGTCGGTTCGTTCGTTGGGTCTCAAATTCGGTAACAATGGAATGGCTTCGTCCATTTGGTCCGAGATGTATTGCATTATCTCTTCCTTGGTAGCAGGTCCATTGGCGATTTCGGCATCTGGTTGTGTGGATTCTATGATGAACACATCGCTCCAAACCCTTGCCAGGTTAAAGTGCAGCCAAGCGCGCATTACCTTTATTTCGGCAATGTATTGGTCGGCGGTTTCCTTTCCGCTCTCATCGGCAAAATCCTTAAAGTTCTCTATCAGCTCAATTTCGGTGTTCAGCTGAACAATGTCGCCATAGTGCACGTTCCAAAGGGAATTGTACATCCAATATCCTTGCGCATAAACGTAATTGTCGGTATCGGCAAAGGGTTGCTGGTCCCCAAGTCCTCCGGCGTTCACATCGTCACCACGAACGGAGAGCAGCAAGGGCTCCTCCCATCCCCTAGTGGCAATCACATAGTAAGATCCGATCAAGGCTTGCACCATATCTTCGGTTGCCGAATAATCCAGGTCGTCTGCATTAAGCTGACCTTCCCTGTCTTCAAACTTGTCAGAACATGATTGGATGGTAAGCATCGCAATCAGTATGAATACTGTTCGATATAAAAGGTTACTGTTTTTCATCTCAATTTTCTTTTTTATAGTTTAACATTAACACCAACGGTGTAAATTGCCGGTACAGGGTAAGTTTGTCTGTCGACCCCGTCTGAAACTTCTGGATTGAATCCATTGTAGCTGAAAATGGTCAATGGCCTCTCCGCGGTCAATGTGAACTTAAAGTCGGGCATGTTACCCTTTAGTTTATCGCCGCGAAGCGTGTATGCCAATTGTATGTTCTGTATTCTGAAGAAGTCACCGTCCTCTACCCAAAAGTTGCTCAACCTTTGGTTCCAACTGTCCCTTAGTCCTGCGGAAGAAGGATAGCTATTGGTGGAGCCTTCCCCATTCCAACGGTTTTTGGCCAGGTCGGCATCCATGTTGGTATCGTTTGTAAAAATGACCTCTCCCCTTTTTCTGTTCAGGATTTTGTTTCCTGACTGTCCGTAGAAATTCATGGAGAATCCGAAGTCCTTATAATTAAGTCCAATATTACCTCCATAGGTGAATTTTGGAAGGAAAGAACCCAATACGGTCCTATCCTGATCGGTAATGGCGCCATCACCATCCCTATCCTTAAATATAAAGTACCCGGGCTGAATGTCCTGTCCTTCCGCAATTGCATTCTGTGCAACTGGGTCGGCATCAATTTGGGCCTGGTTTTGATAGACTCCTACGGTTTCGTATCCATAGAAAGCATATAAGGGCTCCCCTTCGATGGTCCGTTGTCTAAACTCGGCCGAACCAGAATCGATATAGCCGCTTTCATCCTCAATTTGTATAGCTTCGTTCTTGACCGTGGTGAAGTTGGCACCCACGGTGTAGGTGAAATCGGGAGCAATCTGATCACTCCAGTTGAGGGCCACCTCAACCCCGGAGTTACGGATAACGCCCGAATTCCTTGATACCGTCTGATTGGCAATCGGAATATAGACGGGCATAATGGCATCCTCCGTATCACGGATATAGTAATCGGCTTCAACGGATAATCGGTTGTTCAATATGTTCATATTGAAACCGAAATCCAATTCTTCCACTACTTCCCAAGTCAGGTCTGTAAAAGTACTGGTAGCGGTAACCCCCGTGTTGGGCGTATCGCCAAGGTCAACCGTTTGATTGGAAATGGTATTGGCCCCTGAGCTTGCAGGAACATTGTCGTTCCCTAAACGGCCCCAAGCGGCTCTTACCTTTAAAAAGTCAAAGAAACCAACATTTTCCATGAAAGGCTCCTGTGAAATCACCCAGCCTGCACCAACGGAAGGGAAATAGCCCCATTGCTCCTTAGTGAATTTGGACGAGCGATCTGCCCTAAAGGTTCCGTATAAAAGATAACGGTTTTTAAAGTTATAGGAAACCCTTCCAAAATAGGATTGTCCATAGATTCTTTGGTTGTTTTCCCCGACGTTATTGTTGAAGGACAACGGATCGGCAAAATCCAGATACCGAGATGTTTCATAATTGATTCCGGCAATATCAGTACCTGTGGCCTGGAACCTATTGGCCGCCTCATCCCTGAAGGATGTACCGGCCAGAACGGTTACATTGTGGTCTTCGGCATAGGTATCGGTATAGGTCAGAAGGTTGTCCCAAATCTGATTGAAGAAATTGTTTTGCCTTCTATTGATCGACGATATACGTTGATCACCAAAGCCCATATTGTAGGGTAGGTTTACATAGCGCTCCTCAAGGGCGGAAAAATCGACATTATAAGCGGTCTTAAAGGTAAGTTTATCCTTGATCAAGTCGGTTTCCAAATAGATATTGGCCAAGAGCTTACGGATTTTCAACCTGTTGTCGTTGTAATCCATATCGGGGAAAGGGTTTTGCGTTCCCCTGTAGCCCAGGGCCTGTGCATTGGCGTAGCGGGTCGGCGTTGCCTCGGTATTCAGGTCATCAAAAATGGGAAGAATCGGAACGGCAAAATATGCCTTGAACCATGCAGAGTTTTCTGGAGTCTGCTGTGTGGCATTACTAAAAACGGTATTGACACCCATTCTAAGGTTGTCCATAATATCCACGTCCAGTTTGGAACGTATGTTGAACCTTTCGTATTCATTTTTCATATCCAAAAGACCTTCTTGGGAGAAGTAGTTGGTTCCCAAGGAGTAGGATACGTTCTCCGTGCCACCGGTAACGCTTATACTGTGGTTCTGTATCAATCCATCGCGAATGATCTCATCGTACCAATCTGTGTTCACATCGGGAACATTGGGGTTAACCCTGCTCCTACCAAAGCGCTGCATGGCATTTAGGATAAACTGTACATCTGCCTGTGATCCAGATTCCACGGCCATGGTTACAAATTGTTCGGCGTTGGCCATTTGCAAAACGTTCTGTGCCCGTTGAACCCCGGTATATCCATTGTACTCGATACTTGGCTTCCTATTTTTTCCGCCCGACTTGGTTTCAATAATGATTACACCGTTGGCAGCCCTCACCCCATAAATAGCTGAAGATGAAGCATCCTTTAGGACGTTCATCGATTTGATATCATTGGGGTTCAAAAAATCGATGTTGCTGTAGAACATACCATCCACTACATACAATAGGCTGGTAGCATCGGAATAGGTACCCAATCCACGAATTCTAACCGTAGGAGAGGCACCTGGCGAGCCCGGCGTAACTATTTGCACACCGGCTACCTTACCTTGTAGTGATTGCACGGGGTTGGCAGATGGTGTTTTTTCGATTTCCTCGGCATCCACTGTCGCAATGGAACCCGTTAAATCGGCTTTCTTTTGTGTTCCATATCCTACAACGACCACCTCGTCCAAGCTCTGGGTGTCTTCCTGCAGCGTGACATCAATAGTGGTTCTATTGGTAATGGGTATGTTTTGAGTGGTAAATCCAACGTAACTGAAGACCAAAGTTCCGTTACTTGGAACATTCTCCAAACGATAGTTTCCATCAAAGTCCGTTTGGATTCCTGTAGTAGTGCCTTGTAGCACCACGCTTGCCCCTGGCAACGGTTGACCCTGACTGTCCAGAACCGTTCCCGAAATCGTTATATTGTTTTGTGCCAAGAGAAGCCCTTGAAACAACAAAAACGACATTAGCAATAGTTTGCTTTTAATTTTCATAATTGTGCAAAAATTGAGTTAGATTTTTACTAAATTAACAAAGCGTTAAAGGTTTGGGGAGATATGGGCATACATAAAAAATACATCATTTAAAGAATCACTGGAAAGCCTTATTTCACGACGTTTGCAGTAGTTCCATGCAGCATTGATGTAAAAAGAATTAACATTGTGATGTAGTGTTGATGTAGTTCGAAAATTGACTAAAACGGCACTAAAAAGGTAAGTATTGAGCCTCTAAAAAGTGATAAGGAAATTGGAAAGGTTTTCCGAACTGTCCATATCCAGTTTTTTCCGTAAGCGATAGCGATGTATTTCAACACCCCTTATGGTAATTCCCATTAATGGTGCAATCTCCTTTGTGGTCAGGTTCATCTTCAGGTAGGCGCATAGTTTAAGATCTTTTGGAGTCAAGGAAGGATAGGATTTGAGCAATCTTTCGAAAAAATCCTGATGTAGCTCCTTAAAATTAACCTCGAAACGTTTCCAATCTTCCTTATCCTCAATGGAACTATTAAGCTGCTTGATAAAAGATCGGTACCGCTGGGAATTCGGAAACTTATCCTTGTTCATCACCAACATGTTCTTTAATTCCAACATCATCTCGTTCTTTCGGGCGATGTTCAAGGTGGTGCTGGCCAGCTCGTTCTTTTTCAGTTTGATTTCCTTGGCGAGTTCCTCCTTTTCCAGCTTGGCCATACGCTCCTTTTGCTCCCTAACCATGCGCTCTTCCAATTCGCGATGCTTCCGGTCCAATTTTCTCCTATTGTAACCTCTCACAATGTATACGGCCAATAGCCCCAATGCTGCGTAGAGAAAAAGGCTCCACCATGAAAAGTACCAAGGTGGGGCAATTTCGAAGCGCAATGTATTGAACTCGGAGACGGAATTGTCCATGCCCGCGGTCGCAACTCGAAGAATATATTCTCCGAAAGGCAGGTTTTGAAAATTGATGGCACCACTTTCAGTATATTCCGAATATTCCTTTGGCCCTTCCAATTCATAGTAAAAATGAGGTGAGATATACTCTGGGGATACCACTTCAACGGTAATTGCCTGAGAATCCTTGAACGGAATCTCAACGAGACCATCAACAACCGAGTGTTTGGTCTTTTGATCAAGCAATACCTCAAAATAAGGAACCGGAAGGTTTTGAAGATCGGAAAAACGCTTGAATCCGGGATCGGTGACCTTGGCAAAACCGTCCGTTAAAGTGATATATGAAATACTGTCATTGATCTTCACCACATTTTGGGAATCTGGAGCCAATCGCTCGCGCAACGGAAGGTCCGTTATCATCAGGCTATCAGCTTTGAGATTGGTGTAAATGATGGCTTTTTGTTCATCATCATCCACAAACCAATAATAGGAATCATCGAAAAAGAGCAATTCCTTTCCCCGATAGTTTCTGAATTCTTCGAAGGCTTCCATCCGATCGGTAATGGGATTGTACGTATACCATTGCCCCTCACTGTTAAGTACGATATGGTTTTTAATGTTGTAGAGTTTTACATTGTATTCACTGGGTGCATCTTGGTGCGTAAACTCCTGAAGCTCATCCAAGCGGTCATACTCGGTACTAGCGAAATGTGCCCTGTAAAAACCTTTGTACGGATGGGCCACCCAAAGAATGTTGGGCGTTTCAAAACACAGTTGTTTTATTGGAGCATCATATCCTTGAATTTTGGTCACGTTCCACCTACCGTTGCCCATTTTTTGAAATCTTGCCAGGCCATTGTAGGTTCCTTGGACATATGTGGCATTTTGGTCGGGGACCTTGATCAATTGGTATCCTCCAGAAATGTCGCTGATCTTTTCAAAACGATTCTCCGTAACCTTGTAGGTACCCGTATTATGCCCACAGAGCAAATCGCCCTCCACCACCTCCAAATCCCAAACATGGCCTTGGGAACCCTTAACAAACTGGAGTTGGTTTCCATCAAAATAAAACACTCCCGTATTGCTTCCCAAAAACAACTTTTCGTTGAACCAGGCAATATCGTAGACCATACCCAAGGTTCCTGTATAATCCGTGTAGTAGGATATCGGATTGTTAAGCTGCACCCGTGCGATACCATTGTCCAATCCCAACCATAATTGTTCATTAAAGACCATGGAAGACAATACCGTATTGTTTTGCAGACCTGACTCGCGATTGAGAATGCGGTACGTGCGTTTGTTGGAATCGTAGAGGTACATCCCATTTTTAATGGTCCCAAATCCCAAAAATCCATGGTCCAAAAAGGTAATCTTGTTCAATTGGTGTTGTTTGAGTTCATCGTTTATGGGAGCAGACCAAGGTTTTAGTGTATTTCCATCATACAGGAAACAACCATGCAATTTGGTTCCGATCAAGAGCTGGTCATTGAAAATGGTCATGTCATTCACGGTCTTGCCTGCCAGAAGCTCTTGATTGGGTAAGGCAATTTGATGTCCCTCCTTTATTTCATAAAGTCCGATTGTCCCCGCCGCGACGATGAGCCTATTGTCGAATTCAATAAAATCCGACACCACAAATGGAGGCTCCACCACGGTTATGGCCTCATTTGAATAGGCATAGATGGAAGAAAACGAACGGAACATCACCTTACCATCCTTCGATGGAAAAATTTCCCAAAACTCCTCGCTGGTAAAGGTGTGGCCCTTGATCAAATGGGTCAGCGAGGTATACCCATAATCTCCAAACTCATTCTTGGTCCAGTATCCAAATTCTTCGTAGGAACCCGTGTACACCCTATCACCTATGCATTCCACGGAGCGAATGATGGTATTGTTGGGAAGTTTATTGAGGGACCATTCCTCACCGTTGTAATGCAAAAGACCTTTGTTGTTTGCCACAAAGAGTTCTCCATTGGTGTTGACAGAAACATCCCAATTTTTACTGCCCCCATTGTAGTCCAATAATCGGAAGTTTTGGATAGGCGGCAATAATTGCTGTCCGTTAGCCGAAAAACAGATGAGGCACAATGCGATGGATAAGAGCCTAAATAGCATGCTGCAAGGTTTGTTCAATAAAGGTTTTTGAATCTGTTCATCCAAAAAACCGACTTCAAAGTATCTATTTTAGAATAACATTTCGATGGCAGACTTTGGTCGTACATTGAAATCGATTGCAAGATTCCAAACAAAAATACGGGAAGTCGATGGTTTTTACATCACTTTGACTAAGATGGAAAAAACTCTTCCACATCGCGCTTTCCTTCAATTAGGTCGAGAATGGTGGTCTGCTCCAACACCTTGATGAAGTTGGAAGTTGTGTCCCCCACATGTTTGTGGAGTACGCATGGATTGTTCACATCACAGCTTCGACTGCCCATAACACAGGAATGTACCCTTTTCTCGCCATCGATAACGCGAACAATATCCATCAAAGTACCCTTTCGGTCTTCCTCGCTGAGATAAAAACCTCCCTTGGGGCCTCGCATGGAAGAAATAACCCCTTTCTTGGAAAGCTCTTGTAATAATTTGGCCAAATAAGCTTCGGGAACATGAACGGCATCAAAAATATCCCTCACCATGATCTTATGGTCCTCATCAGAGTTCAGCGCCAGATATAGCACTCCTTTTATGGCATATTTTGATGAGTTGGAAAGCATTGTTTTAAATAGAAATCAAAGATTAAAAGATATTTTTATCCTTTTTATGACTTAAATCATGTTATAGGTGTTTTGACCACTATACTTTTGAACGATAATTCATAATCATTTATACCATGAAAGCAACCATAAAAGGAATAACACTTCTACTCGCCCTCATCATGATGGCATGTGGAGGAAAAAAAGAATCAAAAAAGGATGAGGGTTTTAGTGTGGAACGCAAAAAGGCTCCCACGGAACAGCCCGCACCGACCTCAACAGATGTGGTAAAAGCTTCCGAAAGGGTCGACCTGTCCACCAAAGGTGTAGGGCCCGTTAAATCGGTTGACCTAGCCCCGGAAATCGACCAAGCCATGGCGGCAGAAGGCCAAAAAGTGTATGACCAAATGTGCTTGGCCTGCCATAGGATCGGAAAAAAATTCATCGGTCCACCGCCCAATGGCATTTTGGAAAGAAGAACCCCGGAATGGGTAATGAACATGATTTTGAATCCCCAAGAAATGGTTCAAAAAGACCCTTTGGCCAAAGATCTGTTAAAGGAATTCAATGGATCGCCCATGTCCAATCAAGGACTTACCGAAGATCAGGCAAGGGCAATCCTCGAATACTTTAGAACTTTAAAATAGACTTTATGAAATCAACCTTAAAACTTAGCATGCTTGGATTATTAGCCCTGTCGGTAATCCTCGGAAGCTGCAAAAATGAATCTCAAGAGAAAAAAGAGGTAACGAATCCAACCCAGGACGAAGCTGTTCTGGAAAGCAACAAGGGACAGGCCTTTATTGAAGATGAGGCATCTACGCCGAATATCCTTCAAATTGCCTTGAAGTCATCCGACCACAGTACGCTCGTGGCCGCAGTACAGGCCGCCGAACTGGAAAATGCATTGGTGAATGCTGGACCATTGATGGTTTTTGCCCCTACCAATGCTGCATTTGATGCGCTTCCCCCTGGGACAGTGGAAGACCTCCTAAAACCGGAAAACAAAGATGCTTTGGCCAATATCCTGAAGTATCACGTGACCCCCGGGAACTACTCAAAAGACTTTTTGAAGAATTTCAAAAAGCTGGGCCAGGCCAATAATCAAAACGTAGCGGTCGAAGTCAAGGACAATGAAGTCTATGTCGGTGGCGCAAAGATTATTGCAAGTGTTTCCGCAGGTAACGGAATTGTACATGTGGTGGACAAGGTCATCCTGCCTCCTACCCAATAATAAATCAAAAACAAGTAAAACTAGATATAATGAAAATCAAAAACCCTTTTATATTGACCTTGGGTGCGGCATTGATGCTGGCGTCTTGCGGTCAACAGAATCAAAGTTCCAATGGGGCGCTCTCTTCGAGTGCTGCCGAAAAAGTATATGTAGCTCCAGGAGAGCAGGACGAATACTATGCCTTCCTATCCGGAGGATATAGCGGAAACCTTACCGTGTATGGGTTGCCTTCTGGACGAATGTTCAAGGAAATTCCTGTTTTTTCCCAATTCCCAACATCTGGGTACGGATATTCCGAAGAAACCAAACCTATGCTCAACACCTCTCATGGATTTGTGCCATGGGATGATGCCCACCACCCTGACATTTCCCAGACCAATGGGGAATTGGACGGTCGATGGATCTTTATTAACGGTAACAACACCCCAAGGATAGCCCGTATCAATCTGAGCACTTTTGAAACTGAGGAAATCATCGAAGTACCCAATAGTGCGGGTAACCACAGTTCTTCCTTCATTACGGAAAATACAGAGTATGTGGTGGCCGGAACGCGTTTTTCCGTGCCCATTCCGCAACGGGATATGCCCATTAATGAGTACAAGAGCAATTTTAAAGGGTCTTTGTCCTTTATCAGTGTAGATCCGGAGCATGGTCACATGGACCTCAAATTCCAATTATTGATGCCCGGTTTCAACTACGACCTCTCCCACCCTGGCAGGGGAAAATCCCATGGTTGGTTCTTTTTCACTACCTACAATACCGAGGAAGCGCACACCCTACAAGAGGTGAACGCCTCCCAAAACGACAAGGATTTTATTGCTGCGGTCAACTGGAAGAAAATCGAGGAATACGTGAACAATGGCGGTGGCACCAAAATGCCCGCCAATTATGCACACAACTTGTATGACGAAGGCAGTCACACGGCCACAACGACCATGAAAAAAGAAGTCTTGACCGTGGATCCCCTAAAAGTGCCCGGAGCAGTGTACTTTTTGCCCACACCTAAGTCGCCACACGGTTGTGATGTGGACCCAAGTGGCCAGTATATTATCGGAAACGGGAAACTGTCCGCAGACTTAACCGTACACTCCTTTGATAAGATGATTGCGGCCATTGAAGGCGAAAAATTTGATGGTGAGGCCTATGGTATTCCCATCTTGAGTTTTGAAGATGTTTTGGCAGGACAGGTAAAGAGTGGTGGCCTTGGGCCATTGCATACCGAGTTTGATGGCAAGGGGAATGCGTACACCACGTTCTTCATCTCTTCGGAGGTTGTAAAATGGAAATTGGGTACCTGGGAAGTTATCGACAGAAAGCCCACCTACTACTCTGTGGGTCACTTGATGATTCCCGGTGGTAATTCCAGAAAGCCATTCGGCAAATACGTAGTGGCCATGAACAAGATCACCAAAGACCGATATCTGCCCACTGGCCCAGAAATGGAGCACTCGGCACAGATTTACGATATCTCTGGGGATAAAATGGAATTGATCTATGATTTTCCAACTCATGGGGAGCCCCATTATGCCGCTGGGATACCAGCCGACATTTTAGCCCCAAAATCAAAGAAAATCTATCGATTGGATGAAAACGAACACCCTTACGCCGTAAAATCACCCGTAGATTCAAAGGTAGTACGGGATGGCAACGAGGTACATATCTACATGTCCACTATCCGAAGTCACTTTACTCCGGATAATATCGAAGGGATCAAAGTAGGCGATAAGGTGTATTTCCATATCACCAACCACGAACAGGATTTTGATGTACCCCATGGTTTTGCCATGATCGGCCAGAATACTTCCGAGTTGTTGATCATGCCCGGACAGACGAAAACCTCGGTCTGGGAACCCAAGCAGGCCGGCGTATGGCCCTTCTACTGTACGGATTTCTGTTCGGCACTGCACCAAGAGATGCAAGGATATGTTCGCGTATCCCCAGCCAACTCGAATGTAGAATTAAAATGGTCCCTAGGAGAATAATGTAGATTGAAGGACCATTGTACAAAGCGGGCCGCCAAAAGGTTCGGCCCGCTTTATTTTTCAAGACCAGCAACACCCACCCACCAAAAAGCCACATTCAGTTTACAACTTAATACAACTACACATGAAAAAGGCTAGTTTACTTATGATCATTGGCCCACTATTATTATTGGGATTGTACGTTTTTCCACTTTGGAACATTGTATTGGGAGCTCCTCAGTACCCTGACCCTTTGGGCATGAACATCCACATCAATGGTCTTCAAGGCGTCAACGAATTCGATATTCAAAACATTGATGGCCTCAACCACTATATTGGAATGCATACCCTCCCAAAAGCAGAGGAAATGTGGGAGTTCAGTGCCTTTCCCGTCGTAATCGGTATTATGATCGCTTTGGGTGTATTGGTAGGTATTCTGGGGTACTTTAACAAAGTAAGTTATAAGTGGTTTATTGGTTGGTTCCTATTGATGTCCGTCCTTGGGATATTGGGCATGTATGATTTCAACCTTTGGTTGATAGACTATGGTACCAACTTAGATCCCAATGCCATTATGAAGTTGACCAATCCCGATGGAACGCCCATGACCTATAAACCACCATTATTGGGCCATGTAAAAATGCTCAATTTTGATGTGACCTCTATGCCAGCCGCCGGAGGATGGCTTATGTTCGTAGGCATGATGCTTACCCTAATCGCTTCCTTTATGGGGTGGAAGAACTCACAAAACCTAAAATCACTATCATGAAAAAACACCTAATACCATTTATTCTACTATTGGTCCTTTGCCTCAGTTGTTCCATTGGCCCAAAATCCATCGACTACGGCCATGTGGGATGCCACTTTTGCAGTATGACCATTGTGGACCAACAACATGCGGCCCAATTGGTCACCCAAAAAGGCAAGGTTTTTAATTTTGATGCCATTGAATGCATGCTGAACCAGCTCAAAAAGGAAGACCGATCCGAAATAGCGCTGTTCTTGGTGAACGACTACGAACAACCAGGAGAGTTGGTGGATGCCACCAAGGCCACGTATTTGATCAGTGAAAATGTTCCTAGCCCCATGGGCGAATATCTCAGTGCTTTTGCCGATGAGCAGACAGCTATCAATATCAAAAACGAACAAGGTGGTACACTTTATACTTGGTCAGAAATCAAAAACCGATTTAAACCGTAAACCAAAAAACCATGACAGATTTGAAACCCTTACAATGTGAACGTCTTTTGGCGGATAACTATGTGGGACGATTGGCCTACATTGCCAACAATCAACCCTATGTTGTGCCCTCCACCTATTATTTTGATCCGGAGGAAAAAAGCATTTTGTGTTTTGCCTCCAACGGACATAGGGTGGACTCCCTACGAAAGCACGACAAGGTATCCTTTCAAGTGGACAGAATCGAATCCTTCCGTCACTGGGAATCCGTGCAGGTACATGGCAATTTTCAGGAACTTACGGGAAACCAAGCCAAGCATTGTTTACAACTTTTTGCGGAGGGTGTGCAGCGTACCATAGATCATAAAAATGCGGAACGACCCCATTTCTTGAGTCATTTTTCCGGAAGATTGCAGGAAGCGGAAATGCCGGTGGTATATCGCATTGCCGTCACTGAAATAACCGGGAAATCGGTAGAAGAATCCTAATCAGCAGCAATTCAGAATTGAAAAAAAGCCCTCAGAGATCACAACACAGAACATCATAAACGGCACTTGCTTCATGTCTACAGTCCATCCATATCACAAATTTATCCTATCCCTGCTACTCCTGCTGTGGACGCCTTTGGTTTGGGCAAAAACATGGAATGTATGTGGCGACTGCGAGCACAGTTCCCTTAAAGAGACTATTGCCCTCGCCCAGCCCTACGACACCCTGCTGGTGCAAAAGGGCACGTATCGTGAATACGAAATTTTGGTGGACAAACCTTTGGTGATTAAGGGAATCAATTATCCCATTGTAGATGGGGAACAGAAAGGGGAAATCTTCAGGGTAACCTCGGACCATGTTACCTTGGATGGGCTTTTCGTTATCAATGTTGGGGTAAGCTACACCAAGGACAACGCCGCCATACGGGTGGTCCAAAGCAAAGATTTTACGATAAGGAACATGGTTTTGGAACAGCTGTTCTTTGGTATTTATTTGGAGAAATCCTCACACGGCAAGGTGTACCACAATAGAATTATCGGTGAGGCTGTGGACGAATACAATTCAGGAAATGGTATCCAACTTTGGTACTCCACCGACGTGGAAGTGACCAAAAACCATGTACAAGGTACCAGGGACGGCATCTATCTGGAATTCTCGGACCGAATCACCATCAGTGAGAATATAAGTATGGACAACTTGCGGTATGGTCTTCATTTTATGTTCTCCAACAACGATGTGTATACCAAAAATATCTTTGAAAACAATGGTGCCGGGGTGGCGGTCATGTTTTCCAAGCACATCACCATGGAAAACAATATATTTCGAAAAAACTGGGGGACTGCGGCCTACGGCATGTTGCTTAAAGAAATCAATGATGCGGAAATCACGGGAAACACCTTTGAAGAAAATACCATTGGTATCAATATTGAGGGGTCTAACCGAATCACCTATGCCAACAACGATTTTATTGGTAACGGCTGGGCCATCCGCGTAGTAGGCGCCTGCTATACCAACCGTTTTGAAGGCAATAATTTTTTGTACAATTCCTTTGACATCTCCTATAACAGTAAACTGAACGACAATGTGTTCGAAGGCAATTTTTGGAGCAGCTATACCGGCTACGATTTGGACAAGGATGGTATTGGGGATGTACCCTACCGTCCTGTAAAACTGTTTTCCTATGTGGTAAACCGAACCCCCGAGACCATAGTACTGCTGCGGAGCCTCTTTATGGATATCATCGATTTCTCGGAAAGGGTCTCCCCCGTATTTACGCCCGACAATTTAAAAGATGCCCAACCCTTAATGCAGATGAGGCCATGACCATAACCATAGAGAATTTATACAAACGATTTGGAAAAAATCACGTCCTAAAAGGAGTCAACCTCAGCGTTGAACCAGGACGCATTTATGCCATCCTTGGGCCCAATGGCTCTGGAAAAACCACCATGATCAAAAGTATTTTGGGAATGGTGATTCCCGACCAAGGAGAAATATCCGTGCTGGATGGGCCCATCAAACATGGATGGAAGTATCGTAAACAGATTGATTATCTGCCCCAAATTGCCAATTTTCCCCCTAACATCAAGGTCCAAGAACTGATCGATATGATCAAGGACCTCAGAAACAGTACCAGTGCCGAAGAGGAACTGATCGACCTTTTTGGCCTGGAACCGTTTTTGGACAAAAAATTGTCCACCCTATCGGGGGGCACCAAGCAAAAGGTAAATATTGTACTCACCTTTATGTTCGACAGTCCATTGATCATTTTGGACGAGCCCACAACTGGACTCGACCCATGGGCACTCATCCGTTTAAAGGAGCTGATCCAAAAAGAAAAGGCGAACGGAAAGACCATTTTGATCACCTCCCATATTATGCAGTTCGTGGAAGAAATAGCCAACGAAATCGTCTACCTCTTGGAAGGTGAAATTTATTTCAAGGGAGGTATTGGCAAACTATTAGATCAGACCAACGAGATAAATTTTGAACACGCCATCGCGGCCTTAACTACCAAGAAGCCATGATCAAAATATTGAAATACAGTTTTTACGACCTGATACGCAGCCGTTGGAGCTATGTCTACTTTCTGTTTTACCTAGCTCTAGGTTTTGTACTCCTGTTTCTGAACAATGATGTATCCAAGGCGGTGATCACCCTTATGAACGTAATTATTGTTCTGATTCCGTTGATCGGAACCATTTTTGGAGTGATGTACTACTACAATTCAAGGGAATTTACCGAACTGCTGTTGGCCCAACCCATCAAAAGAAGCTCCATATTTATGGGACAATATTTTGGGGTCGCAGGCTCGTTGACCTTAAGTTTGGTCTTGGGCCTTGGTATCCCATTTCTGCTATATGGGTTGTTGCGAAGCAATGCCATCTTCGATTTTTCACTTTTGTTGGTCACCGGGGCCTTCCTCACCTTTATTTTTGTAGGGCTTTCCTTTGTGATTGCCATCTCAAATGAGAACAAAATCAAAGGTTTTGGTTATGCAGTGTTGCTCTGGCTGTTTTTGGCCGTGGTGTACGATGGACTCTTTTTGATGTCATTGATCATCTTTGAGGAGTATCCCTTGGATACATTTTCGCTGGTATCCACCATGCTCAATCCCATTGACCTTTCCAGGATTTTAATACTGCTCAAACTGGATATTTCTGCCCTCTTGGGGTATACGGGAGCCATTTTCAAAAAATTCTTTGGTACCGACCTTGGCTTTCTCACCTCAATGGCCATTCTATTGCTTTGGACGGCTTTGCCTATTGGAATCTTGAGGTACAAGGCCAAACGAAAGGATTTTTAAAAATCGATACATTCGTTGATTCATAAGGTATGATGGATAAAAAACGGTACGGAAAACAGGTACGCCTTGGATTACTATACTTCTGCCTTGCGGCCCTATTGGGCCTGCTGCTTCGCTCCTTTCCCGTATTCGGATTTCAATTCAATTACCGATACGTGGTCCATGCCCACTCACATATTGCACTTTTGGGGTGGGTTTATGTGGGGCTGACCACCTTGCTCCACTATTGTTTTGTGAAAAAAAAAGGTTCATCCGTTGCATACCAACGTATCTTCTGGTGTACTCAAGGGACTTTGATAGGAATGCTGTTAACCTTTCCGTTTACCGGATATGCCTTGTTTTCCATCATCTTTTCCACACTATTTCTTATCGTATCCTATGTGTATGTGTACCATTTCTGGAAAAACATCGAACCGAAATTCAATCAAAGTAAAGCACTCCGGTGTGCCAAGGCCGCATTGCTTTACCTAGTAATCTCCAGTATAGGCCCATGGGCATTGGGGGCCATAATGAATACCTTGGGACCCCAATCCATTTGGTACCGATTGGCTATCTACTTTTACCTGCACTTTCAATACAATGGATGGATGTTGCTCGCTTTGGTAGCTCTTTTTTTATTCGTCTTGGAACAAAAGGGCATCGAATTGCCCCAAAAAGGCTTCACTCAGTTTTTCAGGATGGTCAATTGGGGTATTGTACTCACTTTTGCATTATCCGTGCTTTGGACCGAACCGCCAATGGGTTTATATGTGGCAGCAGGACTGGGCGCTTTGGTTCAGTGCTATGCCTTTGTACGATTGGGAATCCTTGTAAAGAACAAAATCCACCTATTGTCCTTGTCGAAACTTCAAATATTCCTGATGCGGATAGTGGTCATTCTCGGGCTCATGAAAATGAGTCTTCAATTGCTTACGGCCCTGCCCTATTTTGCCCGATTGGCCACCATTTATATGGACCTGACCATAGGGTATCTGCATTTGACGTTTTTGGGAGTCGTTAGTATAGGTCTGTTCTTTTTTGTGGATTATTATGGATTGATGAGAATTGCACAAAGGCCCTTTGTATGGTATTTCTCGGGCTTCATTCTTTCCGAACTGCTCATCTTTTATAAAGGAATAGCAGCATGGATGCAATGGGAACCCCTCGGTAATTATACGGTAATCCTGATCTTGGCGAGTATGCTGATGCCCATTGGATTGATTTTGATGTTATCCAAGAATCGATTTCACCATTGATTTTTTTTATGGAGCCCTATTACATCGATACCCATAATAGTTTATATTTGAATCCATTGAGATGGTAAAACATGCTGAAAATAATAAAAGACATTTTTGTCCGATTTAATTTTTTGATTTATCTTTGTATTGACAAAAGGTTCCTATGATGTTTTCAAAAGCCTGTGAATATGGTATTCGGTCAGCGGTTTACATTGCCCTGCAATCATTGGAAGGCAGGCGTGTAAGCGTCGGTGAAATCGCGGAGGAAATAGATTCACCTGTCGCCTTTACGGCCAAAATTTTGCAGCAGCTCACAAGAAACAACATCGTACGTTCGGTAAAAGGACCCCACGGCGGTTTTGAGATTGAACGGGAAGATATGGATACCGTTAAACTGAACATGATCGTAAAGGCCATTGATGGAGACAAAATCTATATGGGCTGCGGTCTTGGCCTCAAAGAATGCAACGAACATAAACCCTGTCCCCTTCATGATAGATTTTTGGACATCCGCAACAATCTTAGCACCATGCTCAGAACCACCAGTCTCTACGAATTGGCCGTTGGTCTGGAAAAAGGCTTGACCTATCTGAAACGATAAAAAAATTTAAATTAAAAAAAGACAATTTTATCCGAATTATAAAACCCCCTAGTACTATGAACAATACAATCGAAAAAACAATTGGAGAATTGGTAGCGGAAGATTACCGCACCGCACAAGTATTCAAAAACCACAAAATTGATTTTTGCTGCAAAGGCAACCGCACGCTATCCGAGGTGGTAACCAAGAAGGGAATTACACTGGAAAACCTGCTGGAAGATCTTCAAGCTGTGCAAAATTCTGAAAAAACGGACCAGCCGGACTTTAAGACATGGCCCTTGGATCTACTTATCGATTATATAGAGAAAAAACACCACCGCTATGTAGAGCAGCAAATCCCCGTCCTAAAGCAATACCTCACCAAACTCTGCAAGGTGCATGGTGCACAACATCCCGAACTGCATCAAATCTCGGAACATTTCCATGCCTCGGCAGGTGAATTGGCCATGCATATGAAAAAAGAGGAGCTCGTTTTATTTCCTTGGATACGGAAAATGCTCCATGGACCATCTGATCTTAAAAGTGACGGCAAGACACCATCCGAAACGGTTCGAACCCCTATTAAGGTCATGATGCAGGAGCACGATAACGAAGGGGAGCGTTTCCGAAAGATAGCAGAATTGAGCCAGGATTATACGCCTCCATCGGATGCCTGTAATACCTATCGGGTCACATTCTCTCTTTTAAAGGAATTTGAAGACGATTTGCACCGCCATATCCATTTGGAAAACAACATATTATTTCCTAAGGCGGAGATATTGGAAGCTCGATTAATGCAATAGGCATATTATGAATAATCGTACGGTTGTACCGAAAAATATATATTCCAAACTTTTTCGGGAATATAGAAGAGGACAAATGGGCTACGCTGCCATTGCCATTATAGGCCAGAGCTGTTTGGGTTCGGCGGCAGCCATGGCCCTTTTGATGGGAAGTACCGGAATGATCCTAAAAATGGTCTTGCTTTTTCTTATCACCATTTTCTGTATGGCCTACAACGGCGCTGTTCTGGCCCAGCTAAAACCAATAAGCTCTTTTAACCTATTGATACTTAGTCTGGGCTTTAGCACATTGGTCATCTTGGGACATTTGATCTGAGCAAAAATAACATGATGGAAAAGAAAAAAATAGCAACGATTGAAGATATACAGTTGATAGTGGATACCTTTTATGGTAAAATCCGCAAAGATACCTTATTGGGTCCCATTTTCAATCATATCATTCAGGACCGATGGCCCGAACACTTGGAAAAGATGTACCGCTTTTGGCAAACCGTGCTGTTGGATGAACACACCTACAAGGGCAGTCCTTTTGTACCTCACGCCCATCTTCCTTTGCGAGCCGAACATTTTGAGCGCTGGAAAACACTTTTTTTTGAGACTTTGGATGATTCTTTTGAAGGTGAAAAGGCGGAAGAGGCGAAATTCAGGGCCAGAAAGATGGCGGAAATGTTCCAATTGAAGATTGCCTTTATACAGCAAGCGTGATTTACACTCCAGCCAATAGTATGCCATCAAGCCTATTATAATCAATTTTGAAATCTATACCTGGTGTTGTTCTGAAGTTTTTTTGATTACATGGTCTGTAAAATCAATCCGGTTCCCTGAGCAACAACTCTTCGGAATCACCTTCTTTCTCAAGGCTTTTCACCCATGTAAACCCATTCTTTTCATAAAACTCCCTGAGACCGGGCTCCTCAACGGTCAGCCAGAACCCTTTGCCACCATAAAGCCCCTTAATGCAAGTCAACCAAAGGCTTCCCAACTGTTTTCCTCTGTGGGCCTGGTCCACAAATAGATACCCTATGTAGAGGTATCCTTTTTCAATATAGAGTCTTACATCATCATCAAATACCTGCATGTCGGCGGGGAGACCTTCGAACACCATGCCACCTGCAACGATACGATCCTTTTCGGTGATCACAAACAGTTCCATGGCATCTCGGGATTCCGCAATACACTGTTGAAAATAAGGAGGCCAATCGTCTGGCATGGCTGCCGTAAAGCTATCAAGTGGACCCTCCCACTTTAAAAACTGTTTTTGATGTTGACCAGAACCTACAGCAGACCCCATGACCATAATTTATCAGAATCCTCCAGCCAACGATCACCGATATCGGTGCGGTAATACCCATTGTTAACGATAACGTTTTGAATGCGATTGTACATGCTTCGCTGTGCATCTCGCATGGTAATACCCGACCCCGTTACCAAAACAGCAATCCCCGTATTCCCGGTGATGAGCCATTGATCATTGACTTTTTTAACGTGCATCGGATGTACTCCATCCATTTGGTCCTTTTTGAATACCACTACGGCATCCTTTGAAAAAAGCTCAAAGGTCTTTTTATCATCATAAGGGAAAGGTGGAACCACAATGTAAGCCCCAACTTGAAACCCTTTTTTGACCTGAATCTGATTTTGGGTACCCGCTGCCACCCCTTGGAGCATTCCTCCGAATGATTCCAAAATGCCCGACCGCTGAATAAAGACCTGCGGATATCCAAAACGTGAGGTGAATTCCAACGGATAGATACCTACCCCGTTAACGATGCAGTTTACGTCGATATGTCCACGAAAGCCTTGCTCGGCTAGGGTCCGTTCAAAGGGTTTTAGTGTTTTTTGGAACAAAGGGGAATCGGTTGTCCAGAACATACTGGTTCCCATCTCCCCTGTGGATACGCCCAATTCCTTTGGAAATAATTTTTTATGCTCAAACGTAATGTTCACCGGGGTCAAAAAACGGGTTCCATTAAAATAGGCCCCGATGGCCACCTCGATTCCTTTCACCTTGTGCTGCAATTGAAAAGTACCAAAGCGGTCTCCCCACGATTTTTCATAGGCGTACAACATACGGATCACGTCCAGACCACGATCGTCGTTGCCCACAAATAAGAGTTGCTTTAATTCCTGGGTCTCCCCCGAAGGTTTTAAAACGTAGGCATTTGGATGTGCTTGGATATGGGCAATGGCTTCTGAAAAGGAATCAAAATCCTTGGATGCCAAAGTTTTGATCTTGTGCCGCCGAAGTTCCGATTGTCCAAAATTACGATCAAGCTCCAATCGGTCGGTATACGGGGTACCCCCAAAGACCAATTTCCCAGCAGCCCGCAATTCTTCACATTCCTTTCCGTAGCCCGTATAATCGAATACGATACAATCCGCCCACTCTACATGCTTTCTCCAGTCGGTGGCCTTGGCTACAAAACCATTGCCAATTTCACGCGATGCCCTATCTTCAATGAACATTTTAACCTGATAGCCCTCATTTTTAACGGCTAGGGCAATGTCCAGAATTTCCCCCCACCGAGAAACAAACAACATTTTGTTACCGATTTGGGCACTTTTTTTTCGGCGTTTCGCCGAGGGGTCTTCTTTACTTTCTTTTTCTATCATTTATGTATGCTTGCAACATGTGCAACTCTCTTCAAATAGCTATGGTTATTTAATCAAAACCAATTTTGTGATGCGATAACTTTCGTACGTGTCGCCCGTCTCGTCGTCCAATTCCTCGTCTATGGTATAGCTCACTTTATATAAACGGTCTACTGTGGACGCATCCAACAAATCAAAACTGTCCCATACGGAATCGTCCACATCTTGGAATTCATACGGGTTTCCATCTTCACCCGAAAAATAATAGGTGTCATCCTCAAAACCGTTGTAAGTGGCAGTTATGGTCTGCTCTTGTACCATGGGCGATAATGACAACACCAATGTCAATAATATAATCATGTTTTTCATCACAATAAAAATTTAATTGATTGAACCGTAAATAAGATAATGCCTTGTGAAAAAAGGGATATATAACTTCCCGAGCGGGAAGGGCAAAACATCAAATGAATATGTGTGAACCAAAAGAAAAGAAGTCTCGGTTCCATTATTCTGGGGAGTCAGCATCATTTGTCGGGAACCTACGCCGTAGATGATTTTGGACATGGACTCCAAGTAAGCCAAAATCCCCGATAGTGTGTTCGCAATCATGGTCTTTTGCCTAAGGCAAGACACTTAAATTACGAATCAAAGGACGTAAAAAATCGCGTAGGTTGTATCGGGAACCGATAAAAAATATTTCGGGGTTCGATCTTCTTAAAAAGCCCTTAGTTAGGGTCCCGTTTTACCCGGGACCCAACTTTAGGGGGAGTCAAACATCCTAGCAACATCAGTTGTTGTAGTTCTTATCCAAGAACTCATATCGTGCGTCATCGGTAGCCTCGGTCAGTTTACTTTCCGTATCGATGATCATTACAGGTGGGGTGTTGTCGTTTTTTTCCGCAGCTTCCCAGTCAGGAAGAGCATCACCATTGGGGTTCCCATTTTTGATGAAATTGGCAAAGAACTCCTGCATGGTCTTGGAAGCTTTGTAATCTTCTGCGGTCCATGCATAATCGTCCACAAGGTGCAGATTACCCATAGCGTACTCGATTTCTGCAGCATGGGGAGCACCAATAGCTTTGGGCATTGGTGGCGCATCGGAATTTCGCTCTACAGTTCCCCCTGCCAATCCAGACATCAAATTTTGATCTCTAAGCGGTGGTCTTATTTTGCTGTACAAATAACGATAAACGGGCTGGTCGCTGTGATCACGGTGCAAATCGAACCATTTCCAAGTGCTGTAAGCGATAAAACGGTCGGACGCCAAGTTGGTGGCGGCCCATTGAAGCTCTTCTGCCGTACTATGGGGATATAGCTCCAATACTTTTTGGTAGTCTTTTGGATACGCCTCCTTTACCTTGGCCAAAAATCCATCTTGGGTTATGGGACCTTGGGTAAAGGCCATTCCCGGGATTTCCGCGGAATTCCATCCGACCAACAGCGGTACCTGTGCCTGTTCCTTTGAGGCAAAAATATCGGTCAATGGCTTGGGAAGCAAATAGCCATCGATCACCATAGGAAATCCAAATCGCTGGGATTCGGTATAGATTTCATAGATGTCACGGGTACTCAGCTTCCGGAGTTCGGCAATACTTTGAATGCCGACGCTTTCCAAAAACTGTACTCCTTGTTTTTCGGCCTCGGCCAATGGTACTGGAGCCATGGTTGGTGGGATGGCAGCACCGCTCTCCCCTATCGCTCCGTTGATCAAATCTTTGGACAGTGGGGAAGCCATCTGTACGCTTACTCCAATGGAGCCTGCTGACTCCCCTGCTATGGTCACTTGGTTTGGATTGCCTCCAAAGGCGGCAATGTTATCCTGTACCCATTTCAAGGCCATGTTTTGATCCAATTGGCCATAATTTCCGGAAGCTTTATAAGGTGCTTCTGCAGAAAGCTCTGGATGGGCAAAGTTTCCAAAAATATTTAGACGATAGTTGGTGGTGACCACAACGACACCTTTTTTTGCCATGCTCTCACCGTCATATCGATACTCCGATGCATCACCGGCCACATTACCTCCGCCATAAAAGTAAACCAGCACCGGAAGATTTTTATCGGTTCGTTTGGCTGGCGTCCAAACATTGAGGTAGAGACAGTCCTCGCTTACGCCGTTGGACCGTGATTTCATATCGCCGAACACCATAGCTTGGACGGGCCTTGGTCCAAAAGCCTTGGTTTCCTTAACGCCCTCCCAAGCATCCAAAGGCTGAGGAGCTTTCCAACGTAGTTCCCCTACCGGTGGTTTGGCAAAAGGAATCCCAAAATATTTTTGAATTCCGGTGTGGGTATCATACAAGCCTTCTATAATCCCTTTTTCGAGGGTGACCTGAACGGGGAATGCATTTTCGTGTTGTGCAGTAAGTTCCGATATTCCAAAAAGAACTACCATTATGGCAAATAGTTGTTTTTTCATTGTTCCTTGATTTTCTATTGTTACATAGTGTTACAATAATACTTTGTTTTTATGTAAAATTGTACTTTATTTAGAAAAATTTCGATTTGACCCTTAAAAAGCAAACACTACAACAAGAGGATTATATCCCAAATCTGGCTTTTGACTCCGTTATTTTTGGGTTTAACGGCAAAAAGCTCAAGATACTGATATTGGAATACAGAAACACCGGTCTCTTTGCCCTGCCAGGAGGCTTTATCCGGCGCGATGAGAACTTGGATGAAGCCGTTAAAAATGGGGTTAGGGAGCGAACGGGCCTAACAGATATTTATTTGGAGCAGTTTCAGACGTTTGGTGAAGCGAACCGTGCCGACCCAGAACCCATGAAACGGATTTTGGAAATGAACGGTCTTGATCCGGCATCCCATCAGTGGCTCTTGGGCAGGTTTATTTCGGTTGCCTATTATGCGTTGATCAACTTTGAAAAAGTAGTGCCCAAACCAGACCCTTTATCGGATGGAATCGATTGGTATGCCCTAGATGAGCTTCCACCCTTGATGATGGACCATCAGACCATTATTGAAAAAGCCTTGGAGACCCTTCGTGAAAATCTGGAAAAGAAATTACTGGGAACTAACTTGCTTCCTGAAAAGTTTACCATGAAAGAGCTACAGCAAGTTTACGAAGCCATTTATGGTACATCGCTTAATCGCAGCGGATTCCAGCGAAAGATGTTGAGCTCAAACACGCTGGTACGGCATGAAAAAAGGTTCTCTGGAAATGCACACAAGGCGCCCTATCTGTACAGTTTTAAGGCCAACAATGTCGTTCAGCCCATAGAATAACCAGCAATCGTAAGCCTAGCTTTCCAATTAAAAAAATTGGTTATTTTAGGCTAGCCCAATAAGGGCTTTTTTATATCCTTATGAAATAAGTACTTAACCAATTTCGTTTACCTGATGGACCAATTTGATTTTAGGTACTTGACCACTGTTGTATTCACATCGATTTTTAGCGTTTTTGGGATATACCACCTGCTCTCATTCGTTGTATTGAAGCACAGGCTCTTGCTGTACTATTTTATTTTGATTTTAGGGCTTACTCTGCATTGGAGCCTTTACTTCTTTTTGAACGGTGCTTTTGGAGGGGAGTTTGCGGTACTTGCCGACAAGGCATCCTTGACCACTGCCATGATCACCACCTCGGGCCTTTTGCTGTTTACCAAAAGTTACCTCAACATAACGGCTGACAATCATCCGCTTTTATCAAAAATTTACAAAGTAACCCTACAAATTGTGGTTGGTCTACCTGTACTGCATATTGCCAACCACCTGACAGTCCAAATAGGTTGGTTGAACGATTTTTTGGTGTTGATGGCAGCTTTTATGGCTATGTATGCAATACTTCTGAACATTTTTTCCGGTATCCGATTGTTTCGTTCCCATGAACTGAACCGTTATTATTTGTATTCCTATACTCCCATTCTGATGGCCGCCCTATTGTACATCGGAACATGGTTCGCAAAACGGTATTATGATTTCGATGTCAATCCCATCCTCCTTACCACCTCCATTTTAGTCACCTTTCAGCTCATTCTTTTTTCGCTGATCATAGGATTTAAGTACAAGGCCATTGAGGAGCAACACATGCAAATGCAGGTAAACGCCAATAAAAGGTTGGAAGCGGAAGTGGCTAAGCAGACAGCGGACCTGCAGATGGCAAAAAAAGCATTGGAAGACCAAAATGAAGAGCTCGAAAAAATCAATCAGCTCAAGAACAAACTTTTCTCATTGCTCTCACACGACGTAAGGGCCCCTTTGAACAATGTGGTCACCATTATCGAATTGATCCAACAAGATATTGAAGACAGCGAACTCAAACCGATAACAGAAAACCTTAAAAACGAAATTTCCGATAAGGTCTCCATGGTCAACGATTTGTTGAAATGGTCCTACCAGCAGTTGGATGGGGTCGGAATGGATAAAGAGGAATGCGATTTGAACAAGGTATTGGAATCCATCAAAGATGAATTTTCCAGAATGGCCCAGGATAAAAACATCACTATTGAAATGGAGGTCTCGCAACCCACTCTTGTCATCGACCCTACCATGTTGCAGGTCGTTTTGCGAAATCTTACCTCAAACGCCATCAAGTTCAGTGATAACGGGCAAAAGGTCGTTTTATGGTCGCAAAAGCAAGGCGAACATATTGAGCTGGGGGTTGAAGATTTTGGTATGGGCATGGAAAAAGATTGGTACCAACGGCTTCAAAACGATAAGCGGCCCGAAATCAGGAAAGGTACTAAGGGCGAAAAAGGGACTGGCTTTGGTCTGGTAATCGCCAAGGATTTTGTGGAAATGAACGGAGGCCAGCTCATTTGCGAGAGCGAAATGGGCAAGGGTACAAATTTTATTTTACGGTTTCCCGCAAACAGCGACAACACCACATCACAGACAAAGACATCAAATAGTCCCGTTCATTCCCTGTAGAGGATTTTCACCAAAATAAGACTGATTTAGGTGATTTAAGGGACCATAGTGAGACCTATACGATGGATTCTTTATGGGCATACCGATTTTTGACCGATCTCCAAATGACAGTAACGTATCCCTCAAAGTTGGACACTTAAAGCTTTGAAAACCTGTGAATATTCACAAAGAGAACCAAACGAAAATGAACGCCACCTATCAGGAAATTCCCAATTGGAACCACGATTTCAGCGCTATTGGGATGGTTCACAACGATTATTTGATTAATTTTAAAACGTTCACTCCAGCTATTAAAATCCCGGTGTTGTTTTTTTATGGTGAGAATGATTGGACCATAGGGCCTGAACATTATAAAGGAGTTTTATTCCCCAATATGGTATTGTTGAAAAGTTCATCGGGACATATTCCTTTTATGGAAAACAAAGACGACTTGGAAACAGCGATGGATATATTTTTAAACACATACAAAATCAATCATCCGTGAACCAAAGCCTGATGTGAACAAGAGCAATTGTTGATCAAGAACCCTGAAATTTTTCATAAAACATACAGCACCCACGAACAATCCTTAGAAAATGCCTTCGGCATTGGGGCAGGGGCTGTATTTTTTCATCCCATATAACATGAAATTAAGCGACATAGACAAGGTTGAACTAGTGTATCTCCAAATCGAGGATTATTTGGAGATAAAAGATGTTATGCAAACAGCGTATACCTCAATGCCGGATGCTTATTGGAGGGAGGCCCATATCGGCAGCCTTTTGACCAAGTTCCCCGAAGGACAGGTGGTAATCAAGGTCAATGGCCAGATAGCGGGTTGCGCCTTGTCCATTATTGTGGACTATGACAAGTTTGACGACAACCATTCCTATAAGGAGATAACGGCCAACTATACTTTCGACTCCCATGATAACGATGGCGATATGCTTTATGGCATCGACGTATTCATTAAACCTGAGTTCAGGGGATTGAGGCTTGGAAGGCGTCTGTACGATTACAGAAAGGAACTCTGCGAAAAATTGAACCTAAAGGGCATCCTCTTTGGCGGTAGGATACCTAACTATCACAAATATTCCGATACGATGTCGCCGAAGGAGTATATTGAAAAAGTGAGGCGCAAGGAGATTCATGACCCCGTTCTGAACTTTCAGATGTCGAATGATTTTCACCCGGCACGTATCTTAAAAGGCTATTTGGAAGGGGATGTATTGTCCAAAGAGTTTGCCGTCTTGTTGGAATGGGACAATATTTATTATGAAAAGCCTGCAAAAAAGGCGGCCATCAAGAAAAAGGTGGTTCGATTAGGACTTATCCAATGGCAAATGAGACCTTATCGGGATATTGAAGCTTTGCTGCAACAAGCAGAATACTTTATTGATGCTGTAGCCGGATATCGGTCGGATTTTGCCTTGTTCCCAGAGTTTTTCAATGCGCCATTGATGGCCAAGGATAATCACTTGAGCGAATCCGAGGCCATTAGAAAGTTGGCCATGCACACCTCCGAGATAGTCCAACGGTTTTCGAATTTTGCCATTTCATACAACATCAACATTGTGGCGGGAAGCATGCCCGAGATTAGAAATGACAAACTGTACAATGTGGGCTATCTCTGCAAAAGGGACGGGACCACGGAGCGGTATGAAAAATTGCATGTGACCCCCGATGAAGCCAAAGTGTGGGGCATGCAAGGTGGGGAACAACTCAAAGTTTTTGATACGGATTGTGGAAAAATAGGCATACTCATTTGCTATGACTCCGAATTTCCAGAATTGAGCAGGTTATTGGCAGACCAGGGCATGGATATATTGTTTGTACCTTTCCTAACCGATACACAAAATGGGTACTCAAGGGTAAGAAACTGTTCACAGGCAAGGGCCATAGAAAACGAATGTTACGTAGCCATTGCAGGAAGTGTGGGCAACCTACCCAATGTGCACAATATGGACATCCAATATGCCCAATCCATGGTTTTTACACCTTGTGATTTTGCTTTTCCTACCAATGGGATCAAGGCAGAAGCTACGCCGAATACGGAAATGATCTTGATTGCGGACCTTGACATTGATTTATTGAGGGAGCTTCATCAATTCGGTAGCGTTCGGAATCTTAAGGATAGAAGAACGGATTTGTTTGATTTAAAAAAGCGATAGGGTTTTACAATTATCGCTTCAACACTGCTACTGCGCAGGTCCGCGTAGGAGGCACTTTTTTAACAACTTGGGTCAACAATCATTCAAGAGATATTAAAACAAAAAAACCTGGCAATCTAAAGATTGTCAGGTTTTATGTCGGGGTGGCAGTCTTATAACTACTTACCTATGTATCTGTCGATCAATTGTTTACATGTATTTTTTAAGTTCCATGCACCTGATAGCACAACAAAACCAAAAAAGAGCATTTTGAGATAGAATTTGACCTCCTTTGATTGGATAAAATTACAAAAAAAATGTTTAATTGGTTTTTAATTAAATCTACCCATCTATTGATGAAATTTTGGCAACTAAGCTCCTTTTTATTCCTTGACTAACCGCACCATTATAAACTCCACGACGGATAGGGCTAATTTCTCTTGAGGGGTTGCCATTTTTCCATATTTAACCTTCTAATCAAAGATTATATTTTAAGTTCTGTTAATCTTATGTTTTTATGCTTGAAAAGCATTTTTTACTATAAATTTAATTGCAAAATAGTACACTGTAAAGGAATAAAGACACAAGATAAGAAAGATGTCGTTTGGAGACTTTTAAGATGCCTAACAAAAGTACCTGCTTAAGCTTAAAGAGTAGATTGAGAAGAGTATATACCAAGAAGTTCAATACCTACCTTTGAAGGACTATGCTAAACAATTGAAACCTCATTAAGACCATTTCTAGCAGTAAAGGCTACTTATTAATTTACGAACAATTAAAATTGAGCAGATTAGAAATTGTTCATAATTATCGATTTATGGTGTATCAAATATTGTTCTCCTACCCTACGCAGTCTAACAGATCCCAAATCCAACTTTAATATCTGTCAAATCAATTTTATTTAAAGGTCGACTCAAATTCTCTTACCCTAAGCACTGTTCTAAAACCCAAATGTTCCATACCAGAATCGGGACTAGTGGCCATTCGTGCCGAAATTCTATAACTAGCGCAGTAGGAATCACTGCAAAGAAATGAACCGCCCTTGATGACCCTTTCCCTAGCATAGGGATTGTTACTATTGAAAGGGAACTCGGCTCCCTTTGGATTTTTCTGCACCGTATTATTTGAGGAGATATTTTGATAATACGTGGTATTGTACCAATCACTGGTCCATTCCCAAACGTTTCCTGCCATATCGTAAAGGCCAAAATTATTTTGAGGATAGTTCATGACCGGGGCCGTTCGTTCAAACCCATCTTCTTGGGTGTTTTTTACGGGAAATTCGCCTTCCCAAGTATTGGCATGGGAGCTTAGTTTTGAGATTTCATTGCCCCAAAAGTATATACTGTCATCTTTTCCAGCACGGGCGGCATATTCCCACTCTGCTTCTGTGGGCAGCCCACGGCCTACCCAATCACAATAGGCCAAGGCATCCTCATAGGTGATATGCACTACCGGATGTTCATCCTTCCCTTCAATATTGCTTTCTGGACCAGAGGGTCGTTTCCAGTTGGCGCCGATCTTCCATTCCCACCATTGTGAATAATCGTATAGGTTTGGCACGCTGGACTTTGTCTTTTTGAACACCAGGGAACCAGGCTGTAATATGGAATCAGGCGGCTTGGGTGTACCTTGGGGCAACTGTTGTTTCATCTCCTCCCAATCGATTTCCCGTTCGGCAACCGTGACGTACCCCGTTTCGTCCACAAATTGTGCAAACTGTGCATTGGTCACCTCATGGATATCCATGAAAAATCCATCGATTGCCACTGAATGCCGTGGCTTTTCATGGGCCATTGCCATCCTATCTGAAGGAACTGCGCCCTGAAAAAACTCACCTCCAGGTACCCAGACCATTCCATGGGGTGTCTCTAGGCCCTTAGGCTGAGCGATGATGATTTCCAACTCGTACTTGGAAGGTTCAATTTTATCCGTATGGGAATTACTCTTCCTACCATCGCATCCCGACAATAGAAGTAGGATACAGACCAAAGTACTATAAAACAAACTTAAAAGTCCATTAGGTACTACTGCTAGCAATTTAATTAGGTTTTTATCCATCAATTTGGGTGATTTAGACGAAGGTAATCAAATGCTTCAATTCAGGAGCCTTGGTTTTGTTTCGTATAATGTATTCCGGAAAGCAGCTTCAACCGTTCAGCGGCCTGTTCTGCGGTAATATCCCGTTGTGGGTTGGCGAACATTTCATACCCGACCATGAACTTCTTAATGGTTGCAGATCGTAATAACGGAGGGTAAAAGGACATATGGAAATGCCATTCATCATGCTTCTTTCCATCTGTTGGCGCTTGATGGATACCCGAGGAATAGGGAAACGAGGTCTCGAACAAATTATCGTATTTAATGGTAACTTCTTTAATCATCCTTGCAAAGCTTGTCCTTTCGCTTTCGGAAAGTTGCGTAATGTTCTGGTAATGTTTTCTGGGTGCGATCATGACCTCAAAAGGCCATACCGCCCAATAAGGGACGAAAGCGATAAAATCATCGTTCTGCACTATGATTCGTTCATTGGCCTTGATTTCCTGATCAAGGTAATCCTTCAATAAGCTTCTCCCGTTGCTATCCCAATACGCAAGTTGCTGTGCTGATTTTTTTTCAACTTCCAAGGGTATCGAATTTTGGGCCCATATCTGTCCATGAGGATGGGGGTTACTACACCCCATTAGCTCGCCTTTGTTTTCAAATATCTGAACGTGATTGACATCCGTTCTTGACCCCAAACCTTGATATTCCATTTGCCATATCTCCACAACTTTCGTAATATCCTTGGTCTCCATCAAGGGCAGGGTCAGGGAATGGTCAGGAGAAAAGCACACTACTTTACAGATTCCACTTTCCCCCCTGGACCTAAAAAGACCTTCTACCATATCTATAGTCGGCGTGTCTTCCAATAATGCGGAATAATCGTTGGTAAAGGAGTACACCGAATCGTAATTCGGATTGACTATTCCACTGGCCCTCGTATTCCCTGGACACAGATAACAGTCGGTCTCGTAGGACTTTCTTGTTTCAGCCACAATTTTTTCCTGCTTTCCCTGCCAAGGGCGTTGGGTCCGGTGCGGCGAGACCAATATCCATTCACCTGTCAATATATTATACCTTTGATGCGCTTGCTTGTTTAAATTGATTCTCATTTTGTTAATTAATGCGTGAGGTTCCTTGACTGGGAACTGTTAAGAAATGGGAAAGCTCTATCCCGAATTTATGCTTATAAGCCCAAGAAGCTTCATCCACAAACTTCTTGACACCACTTTTATGGATGATATTGAGGGTACAGCCGCCAAATCCACCCCCTACCATACGGGCACCTAAAATATTCTGTTCCGTTTTGGACATATCGACCAAAAAGTCCAGTTCTGGACAACTAACCTCATATTTTTCCCGCTGCCCATGGTGCGACTCATAGAGTAGCTGGCCCAAAGAGACCATATCCCCTTCATTGATGGCACTAGCAGCGTTCAGTACCCTTTGGTTCTCTTCCAAAACATAAGAACATCTTCTATATCGTACATCACCAAGTTGACCAGCACATTCCTCCACCATATCCCGGGTAATGGACCTAAATGAGTTCACTACCCCGAAATGTTCGGAGATGATACGAAGACCTGAGGCACTTTCTTCCCTCCTCATATTGTATGCACTTGTGGCCAGATTGTGGGACACATTGGTGTTCAGCATTAAAATGACATAGGGGTCCAACTTCGTTGGGATATACTCATAATCCAGGTTTTTGCAATCCAACAACATGGAATGACCATCCTTTCCCATCATAGAAGCGAATTGGTCCATGATCCCACATTTCGTACCCACAAAATTGTGCTCTGCCCTTTGGCACAGGTGAATAAGCTGCCACTTATCCAATCCCAGATCAAATAATGCATTCAACCCATAGGCAAGGCCACATTCCAAGGCCGCCGAAGAACTCATCCCGGAACCAACCGGCACATTGGTATGTATGGCGCAGTCAAACCCCTTTAATCCCTTGCTGAGAAGTTGAAGCTCTTTGAGCACTCCCAATACATAGTCATGCCAACCTTCGGTCCCATGGTTCAGATTATAGAGGTCTGCCACAAAAGTAGTATCAAAACCCTCACTTTTGATGGTGCACCTGTTCTTTGTCCCATTCTTTCGCAGATTTAAAAAAATATGTTTATCGATAGCTGCTGGCAGCACAAAACCATCATTATAATCGGTATGTTCCCCTATTAAGTTAATCCTGCCCGGAGAGGCAATTGATATATCCCATGTCATAGTGTTCTTTGTTTTAATTCTTTCTTTTGAAATTCGGTAAACTGTTCTCCTGTGATACTTTCGAAATTTTCAATCATCTGCCGTACCTTTTTGGGGTGTTTGGAAGCCATGTTCCTTTGCTGACCAGGATCTTCTTTCACATTAAAAAGCATGTACCCATCGGAATTTCCCAGTTCAATGTCCACGTTTTCAGCAATGGGTGGTCCCTTATAAGGGGGTATCAATACCCAGTTACCTTCCCTGTATGCCGTCCTTGTCGTGGCTTCCATTACCAGATGTTCCCTGCCTTGGTCTGTCTTTCCCAAGAAAGTGTTCAACAGGTCTTTACTATCCGTCCCTTCGACGTCCGCTGCGGTCAAACTGGCCAAGGATTGAAGGATATCCAACTGTGAGACAAGAGCGTCAGATACCTTGGGACGTATCCTACCTTTCCAATAGGTAACGAACGGTACTCTGGTACCTGCCTCGTAGAGACTGTACTTGCCACCACGAAGACCGCCATTGGGATCATGCCCTCCCAACTTTTCAACGGCATCGTCCTCATAGCCATCATTAAGTACGGGGCCATTATCGCTGGAAAGGATGACAAGAGTGTTTTCCAAAAGTCCTTTTTCCTTCAAGGTCCCTATGAATTCCCCAATGGCCCAATCCGCTTCAACGATAACATCCCCTCTAGGGCCCAACCCAGAGGACCCTATAAACCTTGGGGCAGGGGTTCGTGGCACATGGGGCTGTTGCATGGCATAGTACAGAAAGAAAGGATGGTCCTTACGTTCCGTGACAAAGGCTTGGGCACGTTCCAAAAAAGTGGCTGCCATGGTCTCATCCACCCATTTAGCGGATTCCCCTCCCTTCATAAACCCTATCCGGGGAATCCCATTGACAATACTGTTGTTGTGACCATGGTGCCAATCCATTTTAAGTAATTCGGGGTTGTTCTTTCCCGTTGGTTCCCCTTCGAAATTCTTGGAGTAGTCTACTTGAATAGGGTCGTCCATTTCCAAATTGACCACGTTTCCATTCTCGATATATACTGTGGGCACCCTGTCTTGTGTCGCCGCCATGATAAAGGAATAATCAAAACCCACTTCATTGGGACCAGGCGTGATGCTTTTGTTCCAGTCCAGTTTTCCATTACCCAATCCCAAATGCCATTTACCAACAATACCCGTTTTATACCCTTTTCTTTTCAACATTTTGGGAATGGTAATCTGAGCGGTATCGATAATCAAGGGCGCCGTGCCCGGTAAAATTTTGGCCTGCTTGTTTTTCCATGGATAGATACCTGTCAGCAGTCCATAGCGACTGGGCGTACAGGTGGCTGAAGTAGCATAGCCGTTCGTAAACTTAATACCGCCATTGGCCAATTGATCCATGTGGGGCGTTGATATCTCTTTGGCTCCATAGGCGCCTACATCGCCATACCCAAGGTCATCAAGATAAATCACCACAATATTCGGCAGTCTGCCATTTTGGATTTCATCTTCAGACCGGTCCGTTACATTACCCTCCTTGCATGCGGATAAAACGAAAATGGCCAAGACAAGAAAAATGTTTTTCATAGTGTTGTTTCAATGAGTGTTACGAATGGTTTCTCGATCGGTCATGAACCGATAAATACAAGTCGATTGGTACACCTCTCCAGGTTCCAGGACCGTGTATGGAAAAGTATCTTGGTTTGGGGAATCCGGAAAGTGCTGTGTTTCCAGACAAAACGCCTCCCTGTATCCATAGGTCTTACCGGACTTTCCAATGACGCTCCCATCGAGAAAGTTCCCGCTGTAAAACTGCATCCCCGGTTCAGTGGTGAGCACCTCCATGACCCTGCCACTTTTAGGCTCCGATACCCGGGCCGCAAATACAATGGCACTTTCCACTTCATTCCAACCCTTTAGAACAAAATTGTGATCATAGCCTTGGCCATACGCCAGTTGCTGGTGCTTTTCATGCCAGTCCCTGCCCATTGGTTTTGCTGTCCGGAAATCAAAAGGGCTCCCCTGTACCCTTGCCAATTCACCTGTAGGAATCATATTGGAATCAATCGGGGTATACCTGTCCGCATTGATCTGCAGCAAATGCCCATCGACACTTCCGCTCCCCTCACCGAACAGGTTGAAGAAAGAGTGGTGCGTCATATTAACGATGGTTGGCCTGTCCGTCGCCGCATGATAAGTGATTACCAATTCATCGTTTTCGGTCAACAGATAGTTTACCCTCACCTTTAAATTTCCCGGATACCCTTGGTCCATATGAGGTGAGGTACCCCTAAATTCAAGTTCGTTGTATGCGAGTTGCCTACCTTCCCAAAAAACCTGACTGAAACCGACGTTGCCACCGTGTAGGTGGTTGCCCCCATTATTGATATCCAAATGGTACGATTGCCCATGGAGGGTAAACTGGCCATCCGCTATTCTGTTGGCGTATCTTCCCACTAAAGCCCCAAAATAACTTTCCTTTCCCATTAAGTATCCCTCCAAGCTATCAAAGCCCAAAACGATATCCTCATACCTCCCTTCACGGTCAGGTACCATTAAGGATATAAGTCTTTGACCGTAATTGGAAAAGGTAGCTTCGAGTCCGTTCCCATTGTTCAGCACATAAAGTTGCGCGTCTTGACCATTGATACTATACTCAAAACGTTCACGCCTTATAGTGGTTTTCAGCTTATGTCTATCTGACCCAATATTCATGGAATAATGTAACTACAACTCATAAAATGCATACTGCTCTCTTTGGTGCATGCCTAGATTATCTGGATAGCGAACAAATACATCCCGATATTATTATACAATACAGGGCTGGCCATTTTTCATGATTGACATTTGACTCTCCACTTTATCACATCATGAAGGTGTTCATTCATCCTTCAGTTCAACCTCCCATGCATCAGTCCATTGCAGTGGTTGGATAGTTCCGTCACTATTAAATTCCAATGGAGCACTCCAATATTGATAATCATGGCCTTTGACACCATCGGACGCCGACCCCCATAAATCTCCCATCCAAATGTAATCAGTGCCATTTTGGCTCTCTAGGGCCATGACATAGGTCTGTTGTGCAGGGATTATCGGTCGTTGTGGTATACCAGGACCGGTGAGGTAAGCCCGGAACGATATATTGGCTATCTCGATTTCATTCATGTAAACAGCATCAAAAGGGTAATTCAAATTGGGTTTGATCCTTATCCTGGTCGCTTGGATATCGGGAAACACATAGGTCAGTCTTACTGAAATTGCAGATTTTTCGACCTTAGATTTCTGAACCGTTATGTTTTCCCAATGATCATAGTCCCAAAAGCTGAATTCAAACTCGGGCAGGATAAATTCCGGATGTACCCTAGGATTGTCCACGTCGCCACAGTTGGCGGGACGATTCCCTGTAAATAGGGCTATTTCCATACTTGTAGGCCTTGATTCATCAGTGAAATTCAATTCAATGGCCTGAAAAACAGAATCTTGTTTTTGAACCGTTTGATAAACGGTCCCTGTTTTTACGCCATCGTTCAAAACACTACTAAACTTACCTGGGTATCGATTAATATTTCCAGTAAATTGATAACCCGATAGTGGGTCCCCAGAAACATAAACCCTCGCTCCTGAACCCTCGTTACAGAAACAACAGGTATAATCCGTCAACAGGTAATACTTTCCATTGCGTTTGAATTGCGACCCTGCTTCCATATGCTTTGCAATCACTCCTCCATTAAGCATTGTGGACCCCGTATAATCATCATTCAGCATTTCTATGGACACTTGATGGTCCTTGATGGTATTGTAACTGATATAAGCCTGCAGGTCATCGTCGACGAACAATCCAAAATCACCAAGGCCAATATCAGAATTGACCATCTTAACATCATCATTGATAATATCGAACGGTCCTGTGGGACTCTTGCTAACCGCAACCCCGAAACGTCCTTCCCACAACTTAGGGTACCAATTGTACCACAGTACATAATTGTCGTTCTTTTTATTGTAGATGACATGGGGGCGATAGTACACACCGGTAGGTTGATTGGGCAACAAGCGTCCCTCATGTTTCCATGTCTTTAAATCGTTGGAGCTATATACCGAATAGTGGTTCTTGGAAGTGAACCCATTGGTGGTACCATAAGTCGTTCCATACCAATAGAATGTATCATTGAATTCAATCACACGGCCGTCGTGCACATCGACTATGTGACCCTTCGAATCATAGCTATTATCGTTGTTGCTTACTTGTATGCTTTGACCATGGGTAGATACACAGCCTATAAAAAAAACAAACAGCACTATATGTTTCATGACATTTAATTTTTATAAGGGACCTTTGAGCAAGGAACCCTTTGTTGGTTAAAATGTAGTTTTAATCGCTCATTTTTCAATCCCTGGGCAATTTCACCCTACCTTTATTGGCCTCATCCACTGGTTTCAAAACAAAGGTGTATCCGTAGTTTTTGGCGGGTACCCGGAATTCTTCATGGGGAAGCGCTGCCATGGACCAACTGTCGTCTCCACCTACACCCATTTGCGCTAAGTCGATATTTACCGTGATGAAGTCTTGTTTTTCCAAATCGTAGGCATGTAAGGCCTCATCGATGTTTTCTGTAGTGTACGGCCAAGCGCTCACACTGAGGTTGTCGCTTAAACCAGCCACGTATAGACCGTTTTCAACTGAATTGGTCAAACTAAACCAGCGCACTTCTGTTTTGTTACCATATTCCTGTGGCCGGATATAACCTCGGTATTCTTTTCCAATCTCTTCGGAATATTCTCCTATATCAGCCGACAATTGGCGGTCTTGGTAATTCTCGTGCGGACCTTTACCCAGATAGGTCATCGTGTTGTAACTATTCGGAACTCGCATCTGCATCCCGTATTTTGGGAGCATCGGCAAGTCGGCATTGTCATCTAATTTGAAACTGTTATCCACTTTAACCGTAGCGTCAGGATATACAGTGTAGGTCATTGTCAAATCGGCTTTTACGTCTTCTAGACGGTATTGGCTTACCATCACGGCTTGTTTGGAAGATTGTTCCAATACTTTAAATGATTTTAATTCCGCATTTTTTTCAGCATCCTTCCAAACGCCCAAGGTTTTTGGTGTACGTCCGCCACCACGGTCGTTATCTGTGGTTGGTCGCCAAAACTCGGGTTGCAGGCCTTGCGTAACCAAATCTGCTCCTTTATGCTTAAAAGTGGAAAGTTCACCAGTCGTTTTATCGAATGTAACACTGAACTCTTTTCCTGAAACAGTCACCGTTTCCGGAGCATCGTTTACCGTCAGGTCATTTCTATAACTTGAATTGACGTCAGCATCTTTTTGAAACGGCAGTTTAAATTGGTGCCAGGCTACCTCATGTCCCTTTGGCGACCAGTTGGTAGCGGTTTTTTGGCGTAAACCAACACGCAAGAAATATTCAGCACCACCTTTCAGCTTTGGTTTTTTATAGGAAATGTTAACCGTTGTGGATGCATTTGGGTTTGCTGAAACATCCGTCAATTTGCCTTCTTTTAAGATTTTGCCATCTTCCTGAAGTTGCCAAACCAGCTCAAAATCATTTAAGTTGGTAAAGTCAAAGCGGTTGTTCAACTCAATCTGGCCATTCTCCAAATTCACCTCAGAAAAGGCGACTGGCTGAAACACCTTTTTTACTTCCCATAGTGCAGGTTTGACTTCACGGTCTGGGCCGACGATACCGTTCAAACAAAAGTTAAGGTCGTTCTGTTCGGTATCGCCCATATCGCCACCAAAAGCGTAATATTCCTCACCATCTTTAGTCTGTAACAAACCTTGGTCCACCCAATCCCAGATATATCCGCCAACCAACTGGTCGTGCTTGCGGATGGCATCCCAGAACTTGAATAAATTTCCTGTGGAATTACCCATACTGTGGGCATACTCGCACCAAATAACCGGTCGGTTTTCGCCTTCCAGTTCGGACATTTCGATCATATGCTCAATCGGCATATACATCCGGCTAATCATATCCACATAGTCTGGGTCGGATTTGAGTTTGCCATCTTCTGTGCGTCCCCAATTTTGTGCGCCTTCGTAATGAATCGGGCGTGTCTCGTCGTAGCTTTTAATGAATTGTGACATCGATGCGTGATTAAAACCCGAACCACTTTCATTGCCCAACGACCAAAAAATGATACTGGCGTGGTTTTTATCGCGTTCCACCATGCGTACGGCGCGTTCCATAAAGGCGTTGTTCCAGCTTGGAATATTACTGAGCTTGCCACCCAATGCGTGGGTTTCGAGATTGGCCTCATCCATGACATAAATACCGTATTCGTCACACAGTTCGTACCAACGCTCATCGTTTGGATAATGGGAGGTTCGCACCGCATTCACGTTGAACTTTTTCATCAGTTCAATATCACGTCGCATGGATTCCTCTGAAATCACCTTACCCGAAATAGGGTCGTGGTCGTGGCGGTTGACGCCGTATATCAACACAGGTTCGCCATTCACCAAAACTTCGCCTTTATCGCTAATCCCAACTTCTCGAAATCCGATTTTAGTGCTTCTGGCTTCCAAAAGTATGCCGTTGGGGTCGGTCAATTCAAAGACCAAAGTGTAGAGATAAGGCGTTTCTGCAGTCCATTTTTTTGGATTTTTGATGCTGCTTTTCATTAGGGCAAACGCAGGCTTGTCACGTTGGCCGTACCATTCCCAATAGATTTTATTGGCATCGATTTCTAAAGGGTCTGTTGGAATTTTCTTTCCATCCGCATCAAACAAATGCGCTTTTAAGGTGTAGCCTTCCAATTTTTCATCCACATATCGCTGTATTCGCGGTCTAATTTGCAGTTCGGCGTCTTTGTAATTGGCATCAAAATCCGTTTTTACGAAAAAATCATAAAGTTGCACCTTTGGCGAGGCCGTAAGATAAACATCTCTATGAATACCGCTCAGGCGCCAATGGTCCTGATCTTCCAAATAACTGCCATCGCACCAGCGATAGACTTGTACGGCGAGTTGATTGTCGCCCGCTTTCAAATGGTTTGTAATATCGAAATGACTTGGCAGTCGGCTGTCTTCGGCATATCCGACCATTTTTCCATTAACCCAAACGTAGTATGCTGAACTCACGCCTCCAAAGGACAAAGTGATTTGCATATCCTGCCAATCATTCGGAACGGTAAAGCTGGTACGGTAATTGCCAGTCGGGTTGACCTCTGGTACTAATGGCGGGTCAACGGGTTTAAACGGATAGGTCACATTGGTATAAATTGCCGTGCCGTAACCTTGTAATTCCCAATTGGAAGGTACGGGTATTGTTTCCCAATTGCCATCGTAGAAATTCTCAGTATAAAAATTTTCAGGTGCCTCCTTCCGATTTTTCGAAAAGTTAAATTTCCAATTTCCGTTTAAACTTTTGTAGCGGCTAGAAGCCTTACGGTCGGCTTTTTTAGCTTCTGCAATGGTTGCATAGGATACTGATGTCGCTTTTGCGGGCAGTCTATTGATGCCATTAACCTGAGGATCTTCCCACGGTCTTACCGTGCTAGGCATTTCCTGGGCCCAAGAATGTCCCAAAGAGATGGCTGTCATAAAAATGACAGCCCAATTTTTATAACTACATTTCATCATCTATTACCTATTGTTTTTTGTAATCTGGGTTATTTTCGGGAAACTTCGCACCCAAACTTTTCAATTGGTTGTCCATCTTTAATTTCAACTCCTCCAATTTTTCCGGATTATCCTTGGATAGATTCTTTGCTTCCGAAGGGTCGTCCTTTAAGTTATACAGCTCGTAGACCTCATCCTCATAAAATCTAATAATCTTCCAATCTCCCTCCCTATAAGCCGAGGAAGGTTTCCCATGCTGGGGACTGTAATGGGGTAGGTGCCATAGAAGCCCTCTTTCCACAAGTACTTGATCATTGAAAATAGGAACAAGGCTTTCACTGCCTTCCGCTTTGGTATCCGATCCCACTATTTCAGTGAACGTATTAAAAAAGTCTTGTGCTATTACTGGGGTTTCATTCACCTGTGACCCTTGAATTCTTGAAGGCCAGCTGATAATCAATGGTTCCCGAATACCCCCTTCATATAAATAACCCTTCCCTGCTCTTAAGGGACCATTATCGGTAGGTGGGGTATGCTTGGCAAATGCAGGGACCTCTTCAACGGATAGACCACCATTGTCGGATGTGAAGAGAATGATCGTATTATCCCGAAGTCCAAGACTTTCCAATGTTTTTACAATACTTCCTACGTTGATATCTATGGACTCTACCATAGCTGCATAATGTGCATTGGGAAATTTTTCCAAACTGTTTTGGGCTCGTTTGGACACATACTTGTCCACCAAGGAATCCTTGCCTTCTATGGGCACATGTGGTGAGTAGTAATTCAGTGATAGGAAAAAAGCACTATCCTTTACTTGATTAATGTAATCCACCGCCTTTTCCGTGAGCACATCCGTAAGGTAATCCCCTTCTTTACTGCCACCCTGTAGTTCAGGTTTTTGTCCCTCAGGGAAGAATGGATAAAAAAACGTGCTGGGTAAGCCGTTATAACTACCTCCAATGTTTATGTCAAATCCTTGATGCTGCGGCTCAAACTTTCCTCCACCAAGATGCCATTTACCAATAAAACCGGTTCGATACCCCTTTTGCTTCAATACCTCAGCCAGTGTGGTGAATTCCAGATCAAGTTGTTGGCTGACCGGGGGTGTTTTTAACTTTTGATTTGGTCCTGCTGGGGTATTTCCATGAATATGCTCCGTGATATTCACACTAATAGGGTGCAAACCGGTCATCAGACTTGCCCTGGAGGGGCTGCACAGAGGGGCAGCTGCGTAGGCATCCGTAAAACGGATACCACTGTTTGCCAATTCATCCAGATTTGGGGTTTCGATAAAGTCATTTCCGTAAGAAGAAAGATCATGCCATCCCATATCATCTGCGACAATCATAATGATGTTAGGTTTTGATTTTTGTTCTGTACTTTCTTTACTCGATTCCGTCTTACATCCCGAAATCAGTAGAATTGAAACGATTGAAAAAAATAAGTTGGTCTTGCTCATTTTCAAGTGTTACTTAAGATATTATGTGATTTGATTACTTAGGCCAATGATTATGGTTGACATGATTAAAATGGCCAAGCCTGTTGTTAAATTCAATTTAGTTTTTGTGGTGGTATAGGACCATTCTTTGGTCACGATTCCCCAGAATGTGCTGAACATAATTATGAAGATGGTATGTAATGTCCAACTTGCAAAATCAAGTTCTCCCATCAGGGAACTCCCCATTCCGTAAAACATAAACTGAAAATACCATGTTATTCCAGCAATCGCTGCGAACAAATAATTCTTCTTTAACGGTACACTTCTGTTTGTAAAGTCCCTAAATGATTTATTCCTGAATAGCAATACGAAACACCAGACAAAATTGCTAGTCAACCCGCCCAATAAAATTATGATAAACACGGGGCCATTTTGCCAAAGTGGATTGGCCCCGGAATCCAGAGCCAGCTCTGCCATGGGAGCACCAGAAACTATACCAAATGCGAAACAGGCACTCATCACTCCAGCAAAAAAGGCAACGATCACACCTTTGACCAAATCAAATGATCGACCATTAGCCCCCTTCTTCTCCCGTTCACGCAGAACGCCTGCTCTACCACATATGGCAATTCCAACGAGTGAAACTAAAATTCCGAACAAGACCAGTTGACCGGAAGGGTTGCCAACCAATGTATTAAAGTTGCCTTGATACAATGGTGGTAATAGAGTGCCAAAGGCAGCGGTCAAACCTAGCGCAAGTGCCATACCAAGGGAAATACCCAAATAACGCATCGCCAAACCAAAACTTAAGCCACCAATGCCCCATAGTACACCAAAAGTATAGGTCCAAAATAAGGTATCGAAGGAAGCATTCCGGATAATCGGCCAAGTCTCAGGAACAGTTATAGAAGAAACCAGTATTGGAGCGATTAGCCAAGCGAACAGGCCATTCAAAAGCCATCCCGTTTCCCAAGCCCAGTGACGAATTTTTTTGATGGGCAAATAAAAAGACCCCGCAGCAAAGCCGCCCGTGGCATGAAAAAAAACTCCTAAAATTGGATTGGACATCATGTAAATTTTAACAAATTTGTAAAAGCTTTATCTTTAGTAATTGCGCCAATTTTTTAAGCTGAGCCGCCTTGTGCCCCATTCCGATGGCACAATGGTGGGAAGGGCCCGCCAAAGACCATTTATCGATAAAATCACGTATAGGTATTGGAAATTTATAACGGGAATTGGTATTGCCAATTTGTAATGTATCCCCTGAAACAGATGCTCCCTCGGCGCAGATAAGGAAAATCTCCCCATCACGGTTGTGTGCTACGGATAAAAGTGTTACGGGACCGTTTTTAACCTCCATCTGAATGGAAAGCCCTTTTCCCGGTTTACCATGATAAACCGGTAATGGGACCAATCCAACCTTTCCCTCAGCAATACTGAAATGAGCGGGGCCATCATGACCCAATAACATGATATCCTCTTCAAAATCCATGGCATAGAACTCCGAAAAAGAACCCCCGACTCCCATCAAATCAAGCATCTTCATGGCTTGCACGTTCTTAATCTCATATTCACCAGCCACGGGAACATTTTTCCCGGTTAGTAGGGTCAATCCGGGAATCAGTGAAGTAACAATATCCTGACATCCTGTATCCCCGTTTCCTTCATAATAATACGCCAGGGAACCAAGTTGATAATGCTCTACCAGTTTGTCCAGTGCTACTGCAGTTTTTGCAGCCCTTATGAGTTCATTGGAATCACAATCCGTACTTACTTTGAATTCAATACGGAAGTCTTCTATTTTATTTTCAATATCCTCCTTGCCCACCTCATCCCTGAGTTTTTTAAGCATTCCAAATTCAATGATTTCAAAATGATTTCCAAAAGTGGAGGATTGTTGGGTAAGATCACTGTAGACATCCAACATTCCATTGTAATAATGTCCCATTACCCCTACTCGGTTTTCACGCATCCCCTTTACCACCTTCAAAGCCACCAGATAGTCCGAAATCTCGCTTGCAACATAATCTTCCTGTAAATACCCTGAAATCAAGTAAAAATCTATCCCCGCCCGATTGAAAACGCTCGATAATTCGGGGGCGACACAACTTTGACAATGGGCGAGCCATTCACCTGTCATCTTACCCCGGTCCCCCATACCATTGAACTTTTTATAATCAATGGCCTTTACGGGCTGAAGGTTCAGCACAATTACAGGAACCTTTACCTTTTGCGCAATCGGTAATACATTTTGGGACAATGCGTAGGTGGAAATGAACAGAAAGATACAATCCACATCTTCAGCGCTAAAGATCATCGCGCTTTGTTTTGCCTTGAACGGATTGTCTACCATACCGGTATCGACTACCTCAACGTCATGGGTCTCCAACAAGGATTTTACTTCCGACTGATATCCCATGAGACGGTCCAATAGGCCTTCAAATTGATCCCAATAGGTGTCCAACCCAATTCCAAATAATCCAACTTTAAGCATATATCAATTGCATTTACCGGTTGAAGGTATGTCCATAATCGTCTAAAAAGCTGTTATGGAATGATTCCCTTGCCCTATTTTTAAAATGTAATAGCCTTGTTTGACCTCCACATTATCCGCTATAACTTCTTTATTTTTAATAATTCCTTCTTGATTCATATCCACAGTTCCATAAGCCGTCTGAATATAAACTGATGCCTCCGTATTTGATGGAACTGTTATATCCATTTGATACTTATCTGATTTTTCAATGCTCACCAAAATATCCCCCTTTATGCTTGGTACAAGGGCTTGAACATTTTTTAAGGGGCCCAATTGCGGTCGAACCTCAAAGGTCCGATAACCGGGTGTTGCAGGAGCAATACCTGCCACGTATTGGGATAAGAGGGTCAGCCCTCCACCACTCCAAGCATGGTTAATGGTTCCTCCACCGAAACCTTCTTTTCCAATGCCCCATCCTTCCCATAGCGTGGTGATGCTGGGATGGTTTACCATTGTTGAGAACCTTTGTTTCAACCTTTCCATGGCGAATTCAGGATATCCCATCTGGAATAGGGCCTCCACAACATATTTTTCCATATAAGGGCTCGCATGCATTTCTTTTTTGAACACGTCTAGAAGTGCAGGGAACTTATCGGGATCAGTAAGACCCGAAACTACCGCAAGGGCCTGTGACCTATCATCCACCTTTCCGCCATATTCCGGGGATCTATAATGGTTTCCGTTCCAAAAATTAGTGTTGAAGGCTTTTTTGAACGTATCCATCCGGTACCTGATATTCTCAGCCTCTTCTGTTTTTCCCAGTGCTTCTGCCATTTTCAATAGTCCCTTCTGGGCTAAATGGTATTGGGTGTTCAACAGTACGGGAATATCCTTGTTCTCGCCCCAATCACCCCAGGTCCAACCCCCTTGACGCAGTTCGAGTGTTCCGTCGGATCTTAATTTCCATACGGAGAGGTACTTTTTTACGGGTTCGTACACTTCCTTTATCGTTTGAATGTCCCCGGTATGGAGATAATAGTTGTAAAATCCATAGTAGCCAACACTGGCCAACATTTGACCTGGCAATTCCTTATCCCAGTTTCCAGCTGGAATAGGTGAAAAAATAGTACTGTCCCTTCGCTGCCAGTTCATAAGTTCCATAATTCCCTTTTTTACCAGGGCATCGGATTTTCGGTCTAGGGCATAGAAAGCCTCTCCGCTTTCCAATACCTCATCGCCCCACCATTGTGCCCTTTCCCTATCGGGACAGTCCATATAGGTATCCCTCATGGTCACATAAAGCGTTCGCAGCGACTTCTGCCACAATTGGTTATAGAAGAGATCATCACAGACGAAGCTACCTGCGAATTCCGTATCATAGCCCGTTTCCCTGAATTGGAGCCCCAAAACCTTTACCCCTTTGGGAATACTGTACAATACGTTGTGACCATTGATCCAACCAGGAAGTTCAAACTCCTGCACCCCAGGTTTGGATACATAGATTCCCCTAATGTTCGGAGCCCCGCCACCATTGTAATGATCGGTCCTGATGTCAATGGTATCATTTCCAGTGGCCGATTCGATCTTCAAATAAGGGTTTACTTGGGCATTGTAGGGAAGCTCCATGGAAATGGTCTTTCCATCGGAAATAAATGGATAGACCCGTTCATTTTCATATGCCCGCAATCCGAAATCCTTCCACTGCGGTATGATTCTTTTGGTAAGTTTGTTCCATGGTGCCACCGGAGGAACTCCGTTTTCAACGGCAGAAGGAAAACCGTAAGTGTCAAAATTGGGGGTCGCGAATTCAAAATCGCCTTTGTTCGCATCAAAGAGAATATTGGATTCAGGGAGTCGGTAATTGGGATGAGGTCCCTGGGTTTCACCAAAGGATGCGTGTGGCCATGCTTTCCATGAACCATCGGATAAAATGGTCACATCCTCTGACTGCAAATCGAATAAAAAACCTGCCGTTCCGCTGCTATTATGACTGAACCCATGCTTGCCAAAATATTGTAAGAGGACAGCAATCGAATTATCCCCAACCTTCAGATGGGCACCAATCGCTACCTCATCGTAATAGGTGTCCTCAGGGCTGGGGCCCCTTTTCAGTCCACCTTCCCGAACCACCATATTACCGTTTATCCAAAGCCAATACTTGGAGTCAACCGCAATTCTTGCCATTAAGCTATCCGAAGGCAAATCCTTTAGCTCAAATTCCTTTCTAAATACCGTCCATGCATTGACGGAATCCGTCTGGTTTTTAGCGGTTATCCATTCTGCTCTCCACGGTCTTTCCCCATTCAGGGAAGTTAAGCTTGAAGAACCATCTTCATTCTTGGATGAATTCATATCTTCCCTACAGGATATCGATCCTAATAGAAAGACTAGGGAAATGCCAATGATGTTAATGCGGAATGTTCTCATTTTGCTACTTGAATCTTAAAACTGTAATCATAAACCTTTGCGGGTATTCTAAATTCCTTGTGCGGCGCGGCGTCCATGCTCCAGGTATTATCTCCTCCGACCCCCATTTGCTTATGGTCTATGTGAAGGAATATCTTGTCTGAAAAACCCAGCTCTTCAATGCGGGTTGCCAGTTCCAATTGTTTTTGTGAAAAAGGTTTCGCACTAAAATTGATGGGTTGGTCCATACTTTCAATTTTTAGACCCAAATGATCTTGATTGGTCAGCGTAACCCAGTGGACATCCGTTTTGTTGCTGCTTTCTTGGGGTCGTACATAATAAGTAAAATCATCTTCAACATTGGCTGAATAACGGGCAATCAAAGCTCCCGACCTCTTATCGGCATAGGTTTCCCACGGTCCCCTACCCAACCATTCCATCCGATTGTAGCTGTTTGGAATACTGGTTTCCATTCCAATTCTAGGAATATCGGGCAAATCTTCCGAAGGAATCATCCTAAAGTGGATTTGCAAGGTATTGTTTTCTACAAATGTACAGGTCTGTTCCAGCCGCAAAGTAGCATCTGCAGTGGAATATTGGGTTTTTACCACTATGCCATTCCAGTACGGGTAACTTTCCATGTGTTCCAGTTCCAAACCATCTGTTATTTGCTTCCAAAAACCCTGTCGTTCAAGCAACCCAGAGGCAAGATCATTATCCGTTAGGGCTCTCCAAAAATTAGGTTTTAAGGGACCCGAAATCAGTGGGATTCCCTCATAAGTCATACGATTCAAATATCCTGTTTTACTATTGATACTGAATTCGGTATCGCCGCTTTTTACCACCCATTTAGTGGCATCCTTTACCATGCTTAACGTAGCTTCCCTTGCTTCCATATCCTTAGCGGGAATATGGCCCAAACTAAATTGCTGATGCGCTATGGAGTACCCTTTTTCGGCCCATAATTCATCTTGTTTGAGCAACAGGCTCAAGTTAAGATAATAGTGTTTTCCTGCTTTTCGCTCCACACTTGGTAACTTCAATTTGACAGCGCCACTGCCACCGGGCTGAATGGAAGGAGCAATTGTAAGCGCTTCCGCTATGATTTTACCATCTTCGGTAATCTCCCATTTCAAATTAAACCGATCGAGGTTGGTTCTAGAAAACCAATTCTTAAGAGTAATCTCTCCTTCCTCAAGGTTGTCGGGGATAAACTCCGCTCGCTGCCAAACATATTTTGCCTGCCAACCCCCTGATTTGATTTTCCCATCGGCAGAGATCAATCCTTTTTGAATCGGTAACAGGTCATCGTGTGCCTGATTGTAATCGGTTCCAAATTTCCACAAGGTTTTCCCATCTCCGGAAGGTTTGGTAATCAGTTGATCTCTCCAGTCCCACACGAATCCCCCAACCAATCGGTGATATTTTCTGATGGCCTCCCAATAACCAGCCAAATCACCGGTAGAATTTCCTTGTGAATGGGCATATTCGCACCAAATAATGGGTCGATTGTCTCCGGTCTGGGTCGCTAGGGCAACCATATCTTCCGTAAGACGGTACATTCTAGAAATAATATCCGTATAGACCCTGTCCTTAGGCTCTGGTGAAGGCCAGCGATAGCCATAAATGTTTTGGGCACCTTCATAGTGAACGGGCCTTGTGGGATCAAATTCCTTTATCCATGCTGAAATGGCGGCATGATTCGGACCAAAACCGGCCTCATTTCCTAGCGACCAACTGACGATACTCGGATAATTTTTGTCCCTTTCGACCATACGTATTCCTCGTTCCATAAATGCGGTATGCCAATCTGGGGAATTACTCGGTAAAGAACCAAGTCCATGGCTTTCTATATTTGCTTCATCCATCACATAGATACCATATTCGTCGCACAATTCGTACCAATAAGGGGGATTGGGATAATGTGAAGATCTTGAAGCGTTCACATTGAGCTTTTTCATTAGTTCCACATCACGTCGCATAGCTTCCTTGGTAACCGCTTTGCCCATAGTGGCATCCCAATCATGTCTGTTGACGCCATACAGGAGGACTGGGATACCATTAACCCTAAACTGACCGTCTTGTGTATCAATTTCCCTGAAACCGATACGTGTACTTCGTGCTTCCACCAGTTTCCCCTCTTCATCCCTTAACGCCAGCACCAAGGTATAAAGGTTGGGGTCTTCTGCCGACCATTTTTTTGGATTCCTAATGGTACGATCCATTAGGTTTTCAAAAGGACGGTTTCCTATTTGCGGATGATATTCGTTCAGCAGTTTGGCGACAGGGAGCGTAAAGGGGGAATCCAGAACAGCAGTGTTATCGGCATCGTACAGGTAAGCTTCGATCACATAGTTGGAAATGTCCTTGGAAGCATAATTTTTGATTTCTGGACGGATTTGTAATTGTGCATCCGTAAAGGTATCATCCAATTCGGTCCTGACCGCAAAATCATAAATCTGTACTTGAGGCGATGCCTCAAGATACACCTCCCTAGTGATGCCGCTCATCCTCCAATGATCCTGATCCTCTATATAGCTTCCATCACTCCATTGGAGTACCTGTAGCGCTATAAGATTGTCGCCTTGTCGGAGATAAGAAGTAATGTCAAATTCAGCTGGAAGCCTGTTGTCCTCACTATATCCAACGAATTGTGAATTGACCCAGACACGAAAAGCAGATGAGGCCGCACCGATGTGCAATGTGATTTGTTTGTTCTCCCAAGTCTCTGGCAAACTTACCACTTTTCGATAGGAACCGGTGGGGTTGTAGTCCTCTGGAATATGTGGAAAAGAAATTTGTATATCCTTCCAAATTTCTGGGGTCAATCGTTGCCAAGGCTTTCCATAACCCTGCAATTCCCAATTGGAGGGAACAGGAATGTTATCCCATGTCTCATCATTATAATCCTTTTTGTAAAATCCATCGGGCGCCAAATCTGGAGATGCTGTCCAGAAAAACCGCCATGCCCCGTTCAAGGATCTTTTAAAGGGCGATGCATCCCTATCGGCCTGTCTTGCAAGCTTTAGATCAGGATAGGAAATAGAGGTAGCCCTTGCAGGAAGCTTGTTTATTTTAACAATATCAGGTGTTTGCCACGGCATATTGCCCTGTGCCAAAACAACCAAGGGTATCAACAGAAAAAAAAACAAGAAAGTGATTTTATGCATACAGGGCCAATTGTTGGGGACAAGAAAAGAAATTGATTCAAAAAAAGTATCCTGCACTATACTGTTGCAAACAATACTGGCGATTGCCTTTGATCATAAGTTACAGAAAGCCAAGTACCGAGGGGCTACCGTACCACAATACCAACTATTGATTTATATCCACAAAACGTGATTATGACTGTTTCAGGGATTCTCTTTAGATGTGCCTAATTCACCTATGGTTGGTAATTCCCAATCGATTGAAAAGGAAAGATGACCCCTATTGTTTAAATGGAAAAGGCGGTACATCACAAAAAGGATATACCGCCAATTACTAACTCAAATCTAAAATACGATACAAAATAATTTTGTATTTCCGTTGCGCCCATCTTAGTTGATTTTGCAATAAATGATAAACGACTACGGCCAGTTGACACAAAGATTAACCTTATCAACAAGGTAGTATCATACTTCCACCACTCTTAATAGTTTTCAGGGGTAACATCTGCAAAACGATATCCCAAATAAATGTCATCGATTTTCGCAGTGGTGGTACCGCCACTAAACTTAAACCCTATGCCCTGCCAACCACCGTTCAGTTCAGGGGCCGCGAACGACACTGCCTCTGTTCCATTGGCTGGTGAAGTTCCAGGAGATGGATTGACAAAAACCCTTACCAAATCGGGGTCTGCTGTTCCATTGGTTTCAATTTTGGCCACCACCCATAGTGGACCATCTTCCACGGATACATCAGTAGCGTCTACATTGTTAAAAGGTCCGAAGGTCATAATACCAAGAGGTGCTCCTGCACTAATGGTTTTACCTATACCCAAAAATTGTCCATTGGGTCCACCTCCGCCAAAATCCTCTGCATCATTATCTACGAGCATGACAACCAATTCACCCGTATCATCAAGCGCACCACTAAATTCTGCTTGGAAGGCAAACCAATAGGTCCGTCCATCATCCAATATGGGTTCGGTCAACCCTCGTTTGTAACGTGAAGCACCGACACTGGCATCCAACAACATGGAATTCCCTGTTGTTTCCACGGAAAGTGTGCTGTTGACGATACCTCCCGACACCACATTCACATCACCACCAGATAACAACGTCCAAGGACCTGCCCATCCATTTGCTGCCGTACCCTGGCCATTCACAGAGGCATCAACGGTATAGTCATCAAAGGAATCAAATACCGCTGGTGGGAGCTCCACATAATTGAGTGGGGTAACTTCTTGATAGGTGTTGCCAACGTAAATATCATCGATCTTTACGCTAGAGGCATTGCCGCCTGTATATTTGAAGCCAACGCCCTGCCAGCCACCACTCAGTTCAGGAGCATTGAAGGTCACTGCTTCTGTGCCATCCACTGGTTCGGTTCCCGGAGTAGGATTGACAAACAATTTGACCACATCTGGATCTGCTGTACCGTTGGTTTCTATCTTGGCCACAAGCCACAGCGGACCTTCTGCAGTTTCGGTTGTTGCTTCCACATTGTTAAACGGCCCAAAAGTCATGACGCCGAGTGCTCCAGGAGTTATGGTTTTACCGATACCCAAGAATTGGCCATCACCGCCACCGGCTCCAAAATCCTCGGCATCGTTATCGACAAGCATTACCTGCACTTCACCACCATCCAGATCAGTATTGGCAAATTCTGCTTGAAAAGCAAACCAATATGTATTACCGTTATCCAGATAGGGAGTCTCAAAAATACGTTTGTAACGCGTATTTGCCCCGCTTGCATCCAATAAAAGGGAATTTCCGGTAGTGGCCACGGCAATGTCATTATTGACAACTCCACCTGTGACAACAGTAACGTCATCTCCAGTCAATTTCGTCCATGCACCTGCCCATCCATCGGAAGCAGCACCTTGCCCTTCGACACTAGCATTGACAGGATAACCATCAAATGTTTCGAAAACTACAGGAGGTAGGGGTACTTCAGGTTCAGTGACGGTAACCTCTCTTTGAAATTGATCTTCTCCAGCACCATTGCTGGTGGTAAGAACCACCATATAGGTACCACCTTCCTCGTAGGTATGGGTCGGATTTTCTTCTGTGGACGATTGCCCATCGCCAAAATCCCAATTGTAACTATTTGGATTATCTACCGACCCATTGCTAAAAGTAACGGTTAGATCGGTAACCTCAAACGTAAATAGAGTGTATGGTGCACCCAGGACTGGGTCATCCTCTTTGCATCCGACCCATAGAATAAGGGTCAGGACCGAAAGGAGCTTTAACGCAGTGTTGAACAAAGTCTTCATATTGTCAAGTTTTTTACTAATTAATATTGGCCAGATCCTACGAACTACCATCCTTCATTTTGTGTAAAACTAAATTCCTCCACTTGGCCTAGGGGGAGCCCCAACAAGGTTCTAATATTGGTATATGCCTCCACAGGGACTGTAGCTTTTTCAGCTTTCTGTTGAATACCATGAGCAGTCATGACTTCCACTGCCTTACCTGTGCGCAATAGATCAAACCATCTGTGATTTTCAAAAGCCAGTTCCCTTCTACGTTCATCGGCAATGGTCTGCTCAAGATCCGATGTTTCCTCCATACTCAAACTGGGGTCTGGCATAGATCTGCCCCTTACCTCCAATAATAAAGGAATCGGGTCACCTCCACCTGTTTCTGCATAACACTCGGCCAACATCAAAAGGGCATCGGCATAACGGAACATCGGGAAGTTAACATCCTGCAAGCCTTGATCTTCAAACCCATAATTGAATTTGCTCATCCAAGGCTCCACTGTAGTCCCATCATCATAAAAAGAAATATTATGCGTAAAACGAGTGTCATCGGCATCGTATAAGTCGATCAAACTCTGGGTGGGCTGGTTTTGTCCCGCCCTTGAGCCCGCTGGTCCGCTGTCCCCAAGAATATCGTTTCCACTATTAAATGGAACAAAGCGCGACACAAAGTTGGACGCCTGTCCCAGTGCAAAGGAATATTGGATCTCAAATACCAGCTCACTGTTATTCTTGTTGTCGGGAGCAAATACACTGGCATAGTCAGCCTGTAAGGAATAGCCCAAACCTTGCATTTCTTCCAACAATTCCTCAGCCGCTTGAAATTCTTGAAGCGCCATGTGCATTTTAGCCTTGAGCATCAAGGCCGCACCCCTTGTAGCTCGACCGCTTTCCGTATTTCCGGGGTTCGGTAAAAAATCAATGGCCAATTGTGCATCTGCCATAATATTTTCATAGACCTGTGCCACAGGTACCCGCTCCAAGAATTCATCGGATAATATCTCATCTGGAGTATCACCCGCCGAGGTCACGTAGGGCACATCGCCAAAGAGTTGTACCAAATTAAAATAGAACCAGCTTCGCAGGAACAAAATCTCACCACGACGAACGTCCCTCAAAGCTTCATTGTTGAAATCAACACGATCAATGTTCTCCAAAGCAAAGTTTGCCCTAGAAATACCCGAGTAACTGGTGTTCCAATATCCAGCAAGGTTTGGATTGGCCGATAGCATCAAAAACAAATCGACTTCTTCATCGTTGATTCCACCCCTATCGGCAGGATTGAATTGAAAACTGGTATTATCGGATCGGTTTTCACCAAAACGCCAATGGGCGCCGTTCATGAGACCACGATTGGTATTGTAGATTCCCGCTACGGCCTCATTTATTTGTGCTTCGGTCTCAAAGAAGTTTTGGGGAGTCCGAAACGTTTCGGGAGTTTCGTCCAAAAAGTCATCACAGCCCATAAAAAGGAATACCGTGGTCACTAGTAAGATTGATGTTATGATATTGTTTTTCATCACAGTATTTTTAAAATGTAACATTTACACCAAGCGTGTAGATTCTTGAAATAGGATACGCCCCGTAGTTCACATTCCTTACCAGGGCCGTATCACCGGAACGGTTGATTTCAGGGTTGCCCATATCATACTCGGTAAACAAGAATGGGTTTTGGATACTGGTATAGATCCGTGCATTCTTGAAAACGTTTCCAATGAGCTCACCTTTAAGATTATAGCCTAGGGTGATATTTCTGACCCAGAGGTAATCCGCATCGTCAACTGAAAGAGAGTTGGGCAGACGGAATCTTTGTCTGCTGATGTCACTGGCAGTACCAGGTATGGTGCTAGTGGCCGGATTGTCGCCTGGACGCCAGCGTTCCAATTGTCTTCTGTCGACGTTGAAAACGCCATCCTGATTACCATTATATTGGTTGGTACCATTAAATATCTGTTGACCTACGGCTCCCGAAAATATGATGCTCAAATCCAAATCCTTATAACGGAAGTTATGCACCATACCATAGATGAAATCGGGATTGGGATTTCCTATGATTATAAAATCTTCCTCATCCCCCAAAACACCGTCTCCGTTGCCATCCTCATATTTCAATGAACCCTCAACTGCCCCAGGGTATTTGGGAACATTGGGATCATCGATTTCGGCCTGCGTAAACAACCCAGTAACATTGAAGCCACGATAAAGTCCGACTTCTTCACCGACCGCTGTTTCCGTAAAGGTTCGTGCGATAGCGCCTCTTCTAATAAAACCGGATTCAGCGGCAAGTTCAAGAACTTTACTGCGGTTACGGGTAAAATTAAAATTGGCATCCCATTGAAAATCATTGCCATTTAACACATTACTTAAACGGAGCTCCACTTCCACACCTTTATTTTCAATACTTCCCAGATTGGTCAGAATATTGCTAAAACCTGAAGTTGTCGGCAAGGGCAATCCAGAAAGAAATCCCTCTGTCTCAATATCATAATAATCGATTCCCAAGAAAATTTTATCGTTTAAAAAGCCCAGATCAAGACCTAAATTGAGTTCTTTTGCCTCCTCCCAAGTTAACAACGAATTTGGCAATTCAGAAACCGCGCTACCCGGCGCAAGCTCACCACCCAAGATATAGTCTGGGCCACCAGAAATCGTCCCCTGTGCCTGAAAGTTCCCAATATTGGCATTACTACCACTGATACCATATCCCCCTTCAAGTTTAAACTCGGAAACTGTATTTTTAAGTTTTTCCCAAAAGGGCTCGTTGGATATACGCCATGCCGCTGCCACGGATGGGAAATTTCCATATCTGGTATTGGCACCAAAGCGTGAAGAGCCGTCCCTACGGATGGTTCCAGTTACATAATATCTATTTTTATAGGCGTAATCCAATCTACCAATAAGTGATACCAAACTGTTCTCGCCGGAATCCCCGCCCCCTGTAAAGTTATTGACGTTTTCAGGGTCTGTATTCCCTGAACTTGGAATGGTAATGGATTCATCGATGATATTCACCGCATTGATGCTGGTGTTATCAAATCTTCTGTTTTCCATGGTAAAACCAGCTAGTACATCAATCCGATGTGCATCAGCTATTGTTGTGGAGTACGTCAGGGTATTTTCCCAAATCCAATTAAAGTTGGTGGACTCACCTATACTGGCACTAGCTTGCCTAGTCCCCAATAGATTTGGTGTCAAAGCGCCTTCACCAGGGAAATCAGAAGGTTGAAATGCCGTACTTCTTCGATCGGTGTACTGAATGGACCCAAAGGTTTTAGCCGTCAGTCCTTCCATCAAATCCACTTCCACAAAGGAACCAGCCAATAATTGATTGGTTCGTCTGTTATCTTCCCTGCCGGTCATTAAGTACACCGGGTTTACATTATAAAAAGGTATTAACTGCCCTAATGCCACATTGGTCAATTCGCCATTTTCATCGAAAACAGGTGCAGAAGGATCGGTCCACCGGGACAAAGGTACGGCGGCAAAGATATTAAAGTTATTGGCACCGGCATCTGTCCTGCCACCAGTGGCGAGAATTTGTGTAGGTGCCAAATTCAGACCAAATCGAATGTTGTCAGTTACGTTGACATCCAGATTTGCCCTAATACTATAGCGTTTAAAATTGGTATTGATCAAAGTACCATCCTGATTGGTATAGTTTGTTGAAATATTGTACCGTACATTTTCCGTACCTCCGTTAACCCCAATATTGTACTCTGAAATGGGAGCACTTCGAGTTATTTCATCAAACCAATTGGTCCCTTCACCTAATTCTCCCAACCGAATCAAGCGGTCCAAATCCGCTATTTCGTTCGGTCCCAAAGCTCCCGTGGCAAAAAGTTTATCTTCAAAAAATTCTATTCGATAGCGTCTCAATTCTTCCGCATTCAATACATCCGGCTGTTCAAATTCAGGAATGGACTGAAAGCCCGTGGACGTGCCGAAAGTAATGGTCGGTTTGCCTCTTTTTCCACGTTTGGTCGTAATGACCACAACACCATTGGATGCCCGAGATCCATAGATGGCCTTGGCAGATGCGTCCTTAAGTACACTTATGGATTCAATACTGTTTGGGTCGATGGAACTGAGCACAAAATTATCCCTTTGGCTATCCACATTTCCCAAGGGTATTCCATCCACCACATATAATGGAGCATTATTGCCGCCTGTAGAAGCAACACCTCGAATCAGGATTTCAGGCCCCCCACCGGGCGCACCGTTTTGCCGTAATTGCACCCCTGAAACTTGACCCGAAAGTGCCTGCTCAAACGTAGTGATGGGCTGTTCTTCAATACCTTTGGCTTGAATGGTGGATACCGCTCCGGTCAAATCCTCCCGGTTACGAGTACCATAGCCAATAACCACTACTTCATCCAGTTGGGCCGTATCCTCCTTCAAAGCGACATTTATGGAACTTCTTCCATCAATAGCTACCTCCTGCTGAATCATACCGACATACGAGAACACAAGGACATTCTGTGCTTGTGGTACTGAAATGGTGTAGTTGCCATCAAAATCCGTGGATACACCAATGGGCAGCCCCTTGACCACCACACTGGCTCCTGGCAACGGCATCCCATCGGGACCCGTTACATTACCATTGATTGTTCTTTCTTGGGCAAAGGCGGAGAATATGCCTAAAACCGTGAAAAGAAAAAGAAAAAAAGATGCTTTCCGAATGTCAAGATAGCACCTTTCCATTGACATTTCTTTCATAATGTTGAGTTTAGTTAATTTATGCGTAATTGTTTCTTGGTATGGGTGAATTGAACGTAATGTGTACGGTATACACTACCAAACCTACCTCCAATAGTAACATGATAAAAAAAGAAATCTATCCTGTACTGTACTGTAGGGTCAATAAGTGTTTGCGAAAAAAAGCCTTTTGGATATCGGTCTACAAGGACTTTCGATGGATAAAGTTAAAGTCGTTCAAAACGGTCTCCCGCTTATTTTCAAGTATCATTCGCGCCGCCTTTTCTCCCATTTTTGTAAAGTCTGTACTGATCACGGTTATACCTAAAAGTTCTTTCAAAGGGGTGTCGTTATAAGAGATGACGCCAATGTCTTTTCCCAATTCCAAATGGGCATCCCTGACTTGTTTTACCAAATTGACCAAATCGGTTTCAGCAATGGTAATATAAAGGTCCTTGTTTTGAAGCTCCATCCCTTCATAAATTTCGTCCAAAACCTCAAAGTCGAAATCATGATGAATACAGAATTTTTTGAATCCCACCACGATATCCTTGGGATAGGGGTATAAAGCTTTGCTGGGGTAAACGAGAACCATTTTCTTGTACTTGTCTATTTTGGAAAGACCCGTATTTAAGGCATTGTATATATCATCCTTGAAATCCTGGAATATACGGCCTGTTTTTAAGGACAGGGTCTCTATGTCCCTGTCAAGTATAATTAATTTTTCAGGGGGAATACTCCTGATCAGCTGTAAAATCTCCTCGGAGCAGCCAGTGTGATGCCGATGGGCATCCTTGAAATGGGCCATGATAACAAAATGGTCATATTCCTTTAGCTTGCGTTCCAGGATATCGGAAAATACAGATGGCTCACAGTGATAAATATCCAAATCTACTTTTGTATCGCTACCAATGGCCTGTACGAAAGAATTATATATCCGCATTTTATAATTGCTCAGTTTATTGATCAAAAAGAGTACGCTCCTTTTTGATTTAATATCCGTCTCTGCCACATAAAAGCCCTTTCCCCGCACTGAAACTATAATCCGTTGCTCCTTTAAAATAGTATACGCTTTTTCCACGGTGTCCCTGGACAACAGACATTCTTCACTCACTTCATTGATCGATGGTATTTTATCCCCATACGCAAGATCCCCATTCGCAATACTTGTTACCAAGGAATCCACAATTTGTTTGTATTTTGGAATACGTGAATCAACATCAACCTTTATGTGCCCAACTGAATTTATGTTCATGTGTAAACAATTGTTCCTGATTTTAGGGTATGAAGATAATGTAATTTATTTGCAGCCTGTCCCAAAAAATAAGGACACCTACACAACCCATTATCACCCAAATGTTATCGAACAGTATAGTACAGGATGCTTATCCTATGGCATTGCTGTACATTCGAAATCAAAATAGTAAATAATGCAGACTAAAGTTTTTAAGCATGTAGATTATTTGTGGGATGACCAAAAAGCGGCAGCGCTAGGCGATGATCAGGTAGGCCTGTTTTTGTACCGCTCAAATATTCTTGGTGCCGATCTTAGGATTACCAACTATGGAGGTGGTAATACCAGTTGTAAGACCATGGAAAAGGATCCGTTGACCAATGAAGAGGTCGAAGTGATGTGGATTAAAGGATCTGGAGGTGATATTGGTACCCTGACCCGATCGGGAATCGCCGGCTTGTATACCCAACGTTTAAGAAACTTAAAGAAAGTTTATACCGGACTTCACGATGAGGATAGGATGGTGGGCCTATTTAACCATTGTATCTATGACTTGGACAGCCGTGCGCCTTCCATCGACACCCCTTTGCATGGCCTGTTGCCCTTTAAGCACATTGATCACTTACACCCCGATGCTTTGATTGCCGTTGCAGCTGCCGAAGACAGTGAAAAAGTGACCAAGGAAATTTGGGGAGACACCATGGGCTGGGTGCCATGGCAGCGACCAGGCTTCGACCTTGGGCTTCAATTGGAAAAGTGCTTGAACGAGAACCCTGGTATACGCGGTATAGTGCTGGAAAGCCATGGTCTGTTCACATGGGGTGACACTTCATATGAATGCTACATCAACAGTCTGGAAGTCATCGAAATGGCTTCTGAATATATTGCAAACAAAACAAAATCGAAGTATCAAATTTTTGGTGGTGAAAAGATTAAATCACTCCCCTCAGAGGCCAGAAAACAAAAAGCGGCACAATTGATGCCTTTGCTACGTGGATTATGTTCCTCCGAGAACCGAATGATCGGGCATTTTACCGATGCCGATGTGGTTATGGAGTTCATTAATAGCCATGACCTGGAAAGACTGGCGCCGATGGGAACCTCATGTCCCGATCATTTTTTGCGCACTAAAATACAACCCTTGGTACTTCCGTTGGATACCGAAGAGAACCTATCCAATAGCGGTGACATTCTCAAAAAACTGGAACCAGCATTTGAACAATACCGAAGCCAGTATCGCAAATACTATGATACGTGCAAGCACGATAACAGTCCTCCGATGCGAGACCCCAACCCGGTCATCATTATCTATCCGGGAATTGGGATGTTCAGCTTTGCCAAAAACAAGCAGACCACCCGTGTGGCGAGTGAATTCTATATCAATGCCATCAACGTAATGCGCGGCGCAGAAGCCATTTCGGCATACACCTCCTTGCCATGGCAAGAGGCATTTAATATCGAATATTGGCTATTGGAAGAGGCGAAATTGCAACGGATGCCCAAAGAGAAGCCTTTGTCCAGAAAAGTGGCCTTGGTCACTGGTGCTGGAGGCGGAATCGGTAAGGCCATTGCCGATAAACTTACCGAACAAGGGGCCAATGTGGTTTTGACGGATATCGCCGAAGACCGATTAAAAGAGGCCATGGAAACCTACCCAAGGGATACAGCAAGCTATGCCGTGTGTGATGTGACCAACTCAGTATCCATAGAAGATGCTTATAAGTCCGCTTGTTTGGAATTTGGGGGCGTGGACCTGATCGTACACAGTGCAGGTTTGGCCATTTCAAAACCCTTGGCAGAGACCACCGAGCAAGACTGGGACTTACTTCAAAACGTACTGGTAAAAGGACAGTTCGAGCTCTTTAAACAAGGAGTGGACATTATGAACAAGCAAGATTTGGGCGGAGATATCATCAGCATCGCCAGCAAAAATGGTTTGGTGTCCGGACCCAACAACGTGGGCTACGGAACCGCCAAAGCGGCACAGCAACACATGGTCCGTTTATTGGCAGCAGAATTGGGCGGTAAAGGAATACGTGTGAATACGGTAAATCCCGATGGCGTTATCGTAGGAAGCAAAATCTGGGAAGGTGAATGGGCCGAAGGCCGTGCCAAGGCCTATGGCATTGAAGTGGAAGACCTGCCAGCCCACTATGCCAAACGAAACCTGCTCAATGAAATTATATATCCAGAAGATATAGCCAACGGTGTATTCGCTTTTGTAGGGCTATTGGATAAAAGTACTGGAAACATTATCAATGTAGATGGTGGCATGGCCAACGCATTTACACGATAGTCAATGACTCTTATTCCATGACCAAATAAAAATATGGAATTACGAAAATGACAGGGGCTGACCAACACCTTTGTCAGATTACTTACTAGTTGGTTAGTTTAGTTACGTTGATCCGCTGGTTGGCTTTATGCATACCGGCGGATTTTTTCAAAAAAATAGTATGTATGATTCTCGATAAAGAACGGATTGCCCACCAACATCAAAATAGCTTGGACCAACACCATCAAAGTTTTGATTTTTTGGCCAATACCCTATCCAAAAAAGGTTTTGATGTTGAACATATCCTAAAGAAAATAAGCGATTTTCAAGTAGCCATTCCCAGTTGGGCCTTGGGTGCAGGAGGAACACGCTTTGGTCGTTTCTCATACCATGGTGAACCGGGCACTTTGGAGCAAAAAATTGAGGACGTTGGACTCATTCATGCGCTTACCAGATCAGCAGGCGCCATTTCCCTGCACATCCCTTGGGACGTGCCGGAAGATGCCGAAAAGATAAAGACATTGACCAAATCGTTGGGGCTCACTTTTGATGCCATGAACTCCAATACCTTTCAAGACCAACCCGACCAAAGGCATTCCTATAAGTTCGGGTCCCTCTGCAGTACGGACGATAATGCGAGGCTACAGGCCATACAACACAATATCGATGTCATTCGACTGGGCGAAAAATTAGGGTCCAAAAGTTTGACCGTATGGCTGGCCGATGGTTCCAGTTTTCCCGGACAGAACAACTTCCAGACCGTACTCAAAAATACGCAGGACAGTTTGCAGCAAATCTACAGTACCTTACCCGAGGATTGGAAGCTCTTTATTGAATACAAACCGTACGAGCCTAATTTCTATAGCACGGTAATCCAAGATTGGGGCACTTCCTTTATGTTGGCCAATGAATGTGGTCCAAAAGCCTATACCTTGGTCGATCTGGGCCACCATTTGCCCAATACCAATATTGAACAGATAGTCGCCACTTTAATGATGAAGGGCAAGTTGGGAGGATTTCATTTTAACGATAGCAAATATGGGGACGACGACCTTACCGTAGGGAGCATCAAACCGTATTCCCTATTTTTGATTTTCAACGAATTGGTGTACGGCATGGAAAACAATCCACAGAATCCCTACCCTGCTTGGATGATCGATGCCAGTCACAATCTAAAAGACCCTTTGGAAGATTTGATGCAGTCATTGGAGGCCATACGCTCGTCCTACGCAAAAGCATTATTGGTAGACCAAAAGGCCCTTCGTGATGCACAACAGAACCATGATGTGACCTTGTGCCAGGAAATTTTACAGGAAGCCTATCTTACGGATATACGCCCACTATTGGAGCGGGCCAGGATATCCAACGGAGGAGCGCTAAACCCATTGGACACTTACAGAAATTTGAAAGTTCGCAAAAAATTGGTGGACGAAAGAGGCAAACATACCATGGCAACAGGCCTATAATCCAAAGCAAATGGCACAAGAAGTAATTGCGGTTTTTGACATTGGTAAGACCAATAAAAAATTTTTCCTTTTTGATATGGACTTTAGGGAAGTCCATCGCGATTACACCTATTTGGAAACCATTGAAGATGAGGATGGACACCCCACCGAGAACCTGAAAGCACTTGAGAGTTGGGTACAACGTACTTTTCAAGACATACTCAAAGCAAAGGATTACAAAATAAAGGCGGTCAATTTTTCATCCTATGGCGCAAGCTTTGTCCATTTGGATGATATGGGAAAGGTGGTTACACCTCTCTACAATTATACAAAGCCTATCAATGCAGCCATCATTGACAAGTTCTATGCGCAGTATGGACCCGAGATACAGTTTTGTAGGGAAACAGGCACCACCCGGGAGGGTATGCTCAACTCGGGCATCCAATTGTATTGGTTAAAACACGAAAAACCGGACGTATTTTCAAAAATCAAACATTCACTTCATTTAACACAATATCTAAGCTATTTGTTTACGGGAATTCCGGTCAGTGAATATACCAGTATCGGTTGCCATACTGCGCTTTGGAACTATGAAAAGCAGGATTATCACGACTGGGTCTATCAAGAGGAAATCCATAAGATATTGCCATCGATAGTGGATACGGGTACCAGTATCAACTCCAAACTCTTTGGTCACCAAATCAAGATAGGTGTGGGCATCCACGACAGTTCAGCTGCCCTTTTGCCCTATATCCGCAGTATTGACAAAAAATTCCTGCTGCTTTCTACAGGAACCTGGAGCATTGCCCTCAATCCATTTTCAAAACAACTCCTGACGGACGAGGATACGGATTCCAATTGTATCAACTACATGCGTATCAATGGAGCTCCCGTAAAAGCGGCACGCTTGTTTTTAGGCCATGAATACAATCTTAAAATCAAGGAACTTGAAAAGCACTTTAACGTGGGTGACAATTATCACCAGTCTGTCATGTTTGATCCAAACATTTATCAGAAACTAAAAGATAATTTTTTACATAGGTTTGACTGGAGTAGCCTTGAGGTTACAAAACCTAAGTCCGTTGCCGCCATGGACTTTAACTCTTATGAAGAGGCTTATCACCAATTAATGATAGAGTTGATGGAATTACAGATAGATAGTATAAAACGTGCCATTGGAAAGGAGCATATCAAACAGTTGTACGTTGACGGGGGCTTTGCCAATAATCAAATTTTTGTGGAATTATTGGCCAAAGGCCTTAACCATATGGAAATCAAGACTACCGACGCATCTCTTGGGTCCGCCCTAGGAGCCGCCATTGCCATTTCCAATGTGGAATTGGACCAAAAGTTCCTCGAAAAAAACTATGCTTTAAAAAAACACAGCCCCTTAATTACCAATTGATATGGCCCAAAGTTTCGATACCCGATATCCTTCCGTTGACGATCTGAGGGAAAAAGCCCAAAAAAGAATCCCACGCTTTGCCTTCGAATACTTGGACGGTGGCTGCAACGAGGATGTGAACATCCGTAGAAATACCTCGGAAATACGGGACATTACCCTAAAGCCCACCTACATCAAGGAATTTAAAGGTGCCTCTATAAAGACCACACTTTTCGGGGAAGAATACGATGCCCCCTTTGGTGTCGCCCCCGTGGGTCTACAAGGCTTGATGTGGCCCAATTCACCTGAAATACTGGCCAAAGCGGCCAACAAACACAATGTGCCCTTTATCCTAAGCACCGTGACGACCATGGATATTGAGCGGGCCAGCGAACTTACCGAAGGTAAGGCTTGGTTCCAATTGTACAATCCAGCGGAGGACGCGGTCAGAAATGATATTTTGGATAGGGCAGCAGCTGCGGGATGCCCTGTTTTGGTGCTGCTTTGCGACGTACCCACCTTTGGTTACCGACCCCGCGATTTTAAAAACGGATTGGCCCTGCCCCCGAAGATGACAATGGCCAATATGCTTCAAGTATTGGGCAAGCCAACTTGGGCCATGCAAACACTTAAATATGGCATACCCACATTTGAGACCTTGCGGCCCTACACCCCTGAAGGACTCAATCTAAAGCAATTGGGCAAGTTTATGGACAAAACCTTCTCCGGAAGGTTAAACGAGGAACGCATCAAACCCATAAGAGATAAATGGAAAGGAAAGTTGGTGTTGAAAGGGGTGGCCTCAGAGGAAGATACCGAACAGGCCATTCGGTTGGGATTTGACGGTATTATTGTTTCCAACCATGGCGGACGACAATTGGATGCGGGGGAATCTACCATTGCCCCACTGACACGTATTGCCGCGAAATACAAGGACCAGATTACCATAATGATGGACAGTGGCATGCGCTCCGGTCCGGATATGGCACGAGCACTGGCCAGAGGGGCCGAATTTACATTCATGGGACGCTCCTTTATGTACGGAGCTGCAGCCTTGGGCAAGAAGGGGGGCGACCATACCATGACCATATTAAAAGTGCAATTACAGCAAATCATGGATCAATTGTGTTGTGAGGATATTGGTGACCTACATAAGCACCTGATCTAACCAGCATTCACCTAAGAAATAACGATACAAACCAAACCGCATGAGCCAATACAATATTGATGAAGAAATCGAGGAAATCGCAGGTGGCGAATTCGAAAGGGAACCAGTGCCCCAATCAAAACTTAAAAGCTGGAAAAGCTTTTTGGGAATGTATGCCGGTGAGCATGCAGCAGGCACCGAGTTTGTAATCGGGCCACTCTTTTTGACCACAGGGGTCAGCGCCTTTGATTTAATTATCGGACTTCTTTTGGGGAACCTGCTGGCCGTGCTCAGTTGGCGTTTCCTTACCGCCGAAATAGCCGTTAAATATCGGCTCACGCTCTACTATCAATTGGAAAAGATCGTGGGCAAAAATTTAGTGACGGTTTACAATCTGGCCAATGGCATCCTTTTCTGTTTTCTGGCGGGAGCCATGATTACGGTCTCGGCCACGGCCGTTGGTATTCCTTTTGATATGGAAATGCCCAAGTTGACCGATACCATGCCGAACGGAATTACCTGGATCATCATCGTTTTGGCCATTGGGGCCGTAATCTCCATTATTGCGGCCAAGGGTTATGAAACCGTTTCCAAGGCGGCCAACTATATGTCCCCCATCATAGTGCTGGCGTTTTTGGCGAGCGGCATTGTGGCTTTGCGCGATCTTGATGTGAACAGTTTCTCTGATTTCTGGAATATTTGGGGAGAAGGCAGTGAACCTTTTCCAGGGCAAATCAAATATACCTTCTGGCATGTTGCCATTTGGTCTTGGTTCGCGAATGCGGCCATGCACGTGGGCATGTCCGACCTCTCCGTGTTCCGGTTTGCCAAAAAGGCAAGTTCTGGATGGACCACTGCGGCAGGGATGTATGTAGGCCATTATATGGCATGGATCGCTGCGGCACTACTTTATGCCGTTTACTTGGAATCACCAGAAGCACAAGCTACATTGGCCGGTGGAAACGCTCCCAATGTAGCTCCCGGTCCCCTAGCCTACAATGCACTGGGAATCTTTGGCGCCATCGCCGTGGTGCTGGCAGGGTGGACAACGGCCAACCCTACCATTTATAGGGCAGGTTTGGCATTTCAAGCGATCATCCCTAAAACCTCTACTTTTTGGGTTACCATCATCGCGGGCAGCGTAGCGACCTTAGCTGGACTCTTTCCTGCATTTGCGATGAAGTTATTGGACTTCGTGGCACTCTATGGCTTTATTTTGGCACCTATGGGAGCTATTATCGTGTTCGAACACTTTTATGGGAAGAAATCGAATATCATACTGGATTATGCGGAAAAAATGAATATGAAATTCAATCGTGCGGTGTTTTGGGCATGGGCCATCAGCTTCGGGATTTGCTATGGTATTTCTGTTTACTTTGATGTCTTTTTATCCTTTATGACCTTGCCCGCTTGGTTACTTTGTGGTGCACTTTTTTTGTTGATGTCCAAGAAGAGGCGTATGTCGCATTGATCCTTTGCAATTTTATTCGTCCATTCTATTTATTATAGTCTTCTCAGGACTAAGTGTTTTAAACGCCTTCATGGGCTGAGAGAATCAAACTTATAGCTCAAAAACTGCAAAGCATAGGCTATAAACGCTCTTTTTATAGACTAAAAGGCTAAGATTTATGAATCCATATCCTGCATCAAAGAAGACTGAATGCAACAAAACAGGCTGACCTGTACTATTTGTTAAGTATGCACATAGTTGTAGATGGGTGTGAAGTTGATTTTCATAAATCTAACATGTATGACTTTATATGATATAAAAAGAAATTTAGGTAATGACTGGCTTTCTAGGTTCTTTCAACAAAATCGAAATTAAATCAACAAGGATGGACGATCCACCATTTTCACAAATCAAAACGGGTACTTTAATTAACCGATAGATACTTTGCTTATTTGGGAAACTATTTTTATTAAATTCTGATCACTAACACCAAGCCTGGACCAATACCAAACCCTTATATTTTTTGGTAGCAGTTTTAAATCAAAACATAAAAAACTCTCTCAATCCACAACCAGTAAAAGATGTATTAAATCACCAACTTTTTATAACGAAACCTTCCGTAGAAAAAATCACGCATCTGCAAGACTTTGTGCGTTTGCTTATCTACCCAAAATTCGCTCCATTGATTCTCATTGTGGTCTATTTTCAGTACCCAACAGCTGAATTCTTGGTCATTAATGGACAGCTTTTCTTCCCTTACCTTTTGATAGGTATGGTATTCAGGTTTTGATTTGGAACCCGGATGATAAAAATTGATGTCAAACTGCTTGTAGTCCTCAAATGGAAGCATACCAAGTATTTCCAAGTCCAATTCCCAATTAAAAGCCAAAGCCGTATTTTCCATGGTAAAGCGAACTTGGTTATGCTTGATGGTATCGTTGTCCGTAAAGACCTTATCATCTTTAAAGTGGTAATACTTGCGCAGCTCATCTTTTCGGCTTTCACCCAAACCATTTACAACGATTTCTTCTGAAAGAGGCTGAAATCCTTGACCCGTCCTAATCGTATACCTATGGACTTCTTTGTAGTTCTGCCGAACCCAGCTAATAGTATAGGTATTTTCAACAGTCTGCCGTATATCCCTGTCCCAAACCTCTATATTGTATTTGGGGGTATCCGGCCCATTCTGGAAATACACAAGGTAAGTACTGCGCTCCAATCGTAGTCGATATAGATTGAGGTTGTTGTTTTTGGTATTAATTTGAATCGTTTGACAACTGGCACCGTAGGAAAGTAGTACACAAAAAACTGCAATGAATCTTTTCATGATTGGGGTTTTATATGGTTTAAAATAATCGCATGGAATTCTTCCGGTTGATCCAAAAAGGACTCATGTGCGGCATTTTGAATGATTTTAAGTTTTGAATCGGTTAGCAATTGATGGGCATCTTCCATTTCTTCCGGTACTGAAATCGCATCATATCTGCCGGTAATCAATAGAATAGGCTTCTGGATTTTGGGCAAAAAAGCCCATAGTGGCGTTTGTCTGTTTTCATCCCACAACTTTTTTTGAGCATACCAGAGGTGATCACCAACGAATTTATTGTCCTTATTGTTCAAGTATTTGATGGGATTATAGGGCCGAGCGAAAACAGTTTTGAAAACCATGCCCAATCCAATGCTACGCTTGGCCGGGTCAAAAGCACGGTCAATATAGGCATTCCATCTTTTGGAGTCTTCTGCGGTATGGATAGAATCCCGATTCGCCATCCATTCAAATGCCTCTTCCCAATACCCCGTATTACCAGTATCGGCCATTTTTTCCTGGGCCAAGTTTTTAAGATATAGTGGACGATAGTAATTGTACCGTTTTGAAGAGAAATCCGTGGTAATGGGCGTATTAAAAGCTATACCTCCAGTGATAAACCCACTTTCTTCGGGAAATCTACCCAGTGTTTCCAACACATGTCTGCCCCCATTGCTATGACCAAATAGATATATTCTTGCATTGAATTTCTCTTTTAAGGATTGTGCAATTTTTAGGATATCCTTCAAGTTTTGAATTTGGTTAATGTTAGACGTATCTATTTTCTTTACCGGTTTATTAAGACCTCTTTGATCGAAATAAGCGATGGCAACATGCTCTTCCAATGTTTTTTTCCATCTCGGATAGTCCGAACGTCCAAAATCGATACCGTTGGCTGCATCACCTCCCTGAACATATAGTAGAATGGTCTTATCATCTAAATTACCCCGGACGAAAACAGGTAAATTTTTAGAGACAGGTTCTACATAGTAAAAGGTTTTGATGTGTTGTGCTAGACCCACTTTACAAAGCAGGAGTATTAAAAATGTGACTATAGGTTTCATGGTATTGAATTAGGATTATTGATGATCAATTTTGATTCCATCTATTTTTCTTGGTGCCCAATAGGGGTCTTTTTCAGGTATCCCTTTGATATTGAAATCATGCAGCCAATGACCCGTAAAGGCCTTGGCATTGTCGGCAAGTGTAACATACATGTCAATGAACATGGGGGAAACGGCTATCAAGTGTACTTCACCTCCATTAATCGTTGAAACCATGATCGGACATGTAATCTTTTTTTTGCTTCTTTTGAATGTCATGGAGCCAGAAATCATGGCATCTTCATCCAACGACAGTCGTAGCAGGCCTTCCGAGTCCTTATTTCGAAGTGAAGTTGTTGTTATGTGCCATGAACCCAACAGTTGCTGTATTTGAGTATTGGTGAGCGCCTTTTCTTCCAAAAACAATTCGGCAATGCTTTGAGCCTCCCTGGCATTAAAAAAGACATGGTCCCCGGTATTGGCCAAATAGGCAAAAACCAATTCTTCTTCAGGATAGATCATAAGATGGGCCACGCTTGTAGGCAACGATCCACTATGAAAGAACACTTGACTGCCCAATCTGTTCGTACCGGTCTCCCAGCCCAAACCGTAATAGGTGTCCGTTCCATTGCTAAGTTGGTAGGTACTGGTCAACAGTTCTCGTGTTTCGGGTTTAAGATAGGTATCACTGATCAGGACATCACCCATATGCACCAAATCATTAGCGGTGGACAGATAGCCCCCGCCGGCATACATAAAGCTTCTATTCTCGGTTGGGGCGGGCTTTCTTTTCTTATCGTACACATAGAACATGGAGGTATCATCAACCCTTTTGTCGGGATAATCGAAAGTGGTATTGTCCATTCCCAATTCATCCCAGGTATTTTCCATTAGCGCAAAGAATGAGGTATTCGATGCCTTCTCCATCACAGCACTCAAAAGCACCCATCCGTAACTGGAATATGCATATTGAGTGCCCGGCTCAAACAATATATCATCGTTTTCAAATCTTTCCAATGATGCCAGTATGGAACCATAATGCTTGGTATTGAACTCAGGGTCACTCGCATTATAGTGCCTGATACCTGAGGTGGATGACGCTAAGTGCCTGGCGGTTATGGTATATCCCTTATCAGGGAAAGTGGGCAAATACGTTCTAATATCCTTATCCATATCCAATTGGTGTGATTCCATCAGTTTGCCCAAAGCCATTGCTGTGATGGGCTTTGAGACACTGGCCACCCTGAATTTTGTGTCCGTGGTCACCTTTAGACCGTTTTCCAAATCCCTAACCCCAAAACCTTCGGACCATACCAATTGACCCTTCACCATCACCGCCACTTGGCAACCAGGTATGTTGGTTTGCTGTCGATGGGCTTCTATTAAAAAACGGGCTTTATCTATTGCTTCTGTATAGTCTTGGGCCATGGTAACATGTATACCCAACAGTAATAGGCCAATGGTCGTTAAGGTCGTTTTCATGGGTTAAAGACTGTTTTTATGATGTTGCCGTTCAATAATCCAATGGTGATACTATCTTGGTCCATAAATTTGGAAGCATTCATAAAATAGTCACAATGGGATTTGAAGACCTCCTTAGGCCTGAGTCCATTAATGGATTTGAGGGTATCCCCTATTTTTAAGGGTATGTCCTGATGTGTACGATTGACCGTCCAAAGGGAATCATTGAGTATTCCTGGTATGAACTTTTTGGGTTCGTCCACGACAATGGATGACATTGGAATCAAGGTGATTTTATTGTGGTCGTAATTGAGGTACACCGTGAAATGCTCCAGAACATCATTGCCTAAAAGGGCTTTGTTCAAGGAAGAAAACTCAATTGGAATCTTACCTTTATGGTTTCCCAAAGTGAGGTCTAGAACTTTTACCTCCAAGGTATCAAGATTACTGCCAAATATGCCCGAAGTAGATTGGTCCAAGAAGATTTCAGACTTGGTATCCGTAAAGTATCCGGCATACTTTTTTGGTAAAACCAACCCACCGTTATACCCTAGATCGAACAGCACATTTTTAATTGTCTTACCTGCTACCTGGATTTCAATTTCTGGTATGCCCGATAGAAAACCGGTACTAAAGTCTATGACATCTTCCATTCCTGCCTTTTCCGCTTCAAAAGTTTCATTCGAGGAATAAAGCTGCTGTCTTTGAAAATCGACTTTCCAGTTCCGGAGTTTAATCAGGTTGGCACCCATAATACCATCCTCAGCCAAACAAGGGCTATATGAGTCTTGGGCATACACCAATTTTCCGGCAGCTATGTCTTGGTAGGCCGTTTGTCCCAATCTGATCGTACGGGAGGAAGTCATTTCCACCTCCCTGGTAACCCCCTGTGCAGTGCCATTGCTTTTGGTAAAAACCGTTGGCAGCTGCAAGGAATCGGCCAATGTCTTTTCAATTTTCGTATAAAACGCTCCTGTATCAAAAATGAATTGATGCGTCCCCTGGCCATCTTCCAAAGAAGCATCCACCACAATGATTTTTTTCTTGTACGTAAAACGTAAACTATCCACATGTTCGCCTATTACCGCTGATTTGGCGTTCATGTTTATTTGGGTTACCGTGTTGCAGCTATGACAAAAAGCAACAAGTACTGCGAAGAGTATTCTGATTTGATATTTCATTCTTGATCGGCTTACTTTATTGTATTAAAATATTTTCGTTCTATTTTCCTTTGCCAAAAAATCAACATGGGAACACCTATTAGGGATGGTAATGCGAAGGCCAGGAAAGGATTCATGGCATCGTACCGGGTAACAACCGTGGATAAAAAGGCGGTGAGAGTAGCAATATAGCCCCCCATCATGTTTCCTATATGGGATAAATACCAATGGTAGGCCTTCTTTGGCTTTTTAATGAATGGGTGCAGGTTGACATAGGAAATCAACAAACCACCAATTCCAAAACCCAAGGATAGCAGTGCGCCACCCGAAAACAGACCATTTCCTTTGACATAATAAATACCTAAGCCTATAAAAACAAGGTTTGCCATCGTATTTACAATCCCTGCAAACCAATCGAACCATTTTGGTCTTTGACCTTTGTGGAGCTTTTTTAACCGTAGGATACGTACCCCACAAAAAACACTGTAGTAGCTTAAAAATGCGATTAAAAATAGAAATCTATTGAAGGCATAACCCGCAACCACGATACCGGTCAGAAAAACCATTGTCATCGCTAGAACATAAATCCTTCCAAATTTAAGGTGAATGGACTTACCTTTTTCACTTGCTATGGCAACACCTCCGGTGACCAGGGCAATAGCACCTACAGTAATGTGTAAATACAATACAAAATCCATCAGGGGCTCCATCATAATTTGCAGATTTTAGGCAAATATGATAGTCATCTTTAAAAAATACACCATGTTTTTAGGGCGATGGTAAGGGCGGGAAGTATATGTTAAGAATGGGAAGGCAATTTTCCTACTGAACTAAAAATGATTCAAGCGCTTTAATTTTTGTTCGGGATACATTAATCGTTTCATCACTGTTTGCAAGCTCTAAACTTAAACCTCTCGCATTGCCGTTTATGTTGATGATGAAACTTTTATTAACGATAAATCTATTATGACACCTAAAAAAAATATCCTTGGGCAAAGAAGCTTCAATATTTTTTATCCGTTGCCGAATTACCTTTTTAGCAATATTATGTTTATTTTGATAGTGTACTTCGATATAATTCCCATCCGATTTGATAAATATGATATCCTCGAAATTTAGTTGCAGTTCAATATCATTATTATCCGATCTGAACAAGACTTTTTCTTCCCTTTTTGATTTCTCATTTTTAATGGAAAAGATTTCCTTTTTTAAATTTTCGGACAGTTGATGTGCTTTTAGGAATTGTCTTTTTTGGTAATTTTTTTGCTCGATAAGAATAGAAATAACTATGGGAATAATGCAAATACCAAAGGTTATTTTCGCTGTTCTTAAAAACACATTTAGGAAGATTTCAGCTGGGTTTATACTATCATATTGATACAGGACCACGGCAATAAACACACAAGATATGGTCAAAATAATCACTGATAATATAAAAACATACAATACAAACTCTTTGCCTATGGTCCAGCTGTCCTCACCCATATAGCTTGGCAATAGTCTTTTTAAACCGATGACGCCAAAATGGATTGTACCCGCTATGATCAATGCTATCACCAGAGCAATGACAACTCTTTCAAAAAGGTCGATCGATGAGAATCCCAAAGGGGCCAAAAAAATAATCAATACGAATGTGATACTGGATGGAACCCAAACACTATAGCGATTAAATATAAAAGGGTATGGCTTTTTTAAAAACTCAAGTATCATAATGATTCAAAATTATCAATATAATTTTGATCCTTTTACTAGATACCTTCTCAACTTCTTAATTTCTAAATGTTACTTCCAATCCCCAAAGCATCCATAACTTGCTTTTCCCAAAAAGTAGAAGGTTGACCCTTTTTTATCTTGTATAGGAAACTATTACCTACCTAGGTACTTCTGGCAGCTATTTCTTTGTAACCAATTTAGGTATGATACTTTTCCATGAAATGGCCTACATACTGTTTAAAAAATAGTTTTCTTATAGATACGGCTTTAATAATAATGCCCATAAACGATAACCCATCGCCGTTAAATGCAAACCGTCATTGGTATACTGAATATCCAATTTTCCATTTTTGTCCAAAAAATGTGAGTGCAAATCGATAAGGTTTACTTTTTTTTGTTCAGTCATTTTTCGCAGACGCCTATTGATCTTTAAAATAAGGGGAGCCTTACTATAATGGTTTACAAATCTTTTAAAAGTGCTATTCACTGGTAGCAGGGTCTGAACATAAATTTGGGTAGACGGGGATTCCTTTTGAATCCGATCGATTATGATACTGTAGTTTCTTAGGATAATATCATTGGAAATGTTTCTGGCCAAATCATTAATCCCTAACAAGATGAATATTTTTGCCGGTCTGCCCTCGGTAATTTCATCCAAGCGTTCTAGCACACCATAAGTCGTGTCACCCGATATCCCACGATTCACAGCATTGTCCATATCCAGCAATTCGTTCCATTGCGTTCCTGCCGTTATGCTGTTACCTAAAAAAATAACATCAAGGGTGTCATTCGGGAACATTCTGAATTGGGCGACCTTGTCTTCGAAATTACTTGGTCTACGGAGACTATCCACTTTGGTATTTTGCTGTGCCTGGATACCAAAGATGAAGCCAACAAAACAAATCATACATATGATGTTGGGTTTAAAATTATCTCTTACTCTTACCATTTGACCATAAATTTGTTTTTGTATTTAGACTACACATGTTATTAAGCATTACCATGATAGAATGGACTTACTAAATTCCGTGGCTTTTCATAAACCCGATGATGCCACGTATCTATTTGGTTAATTTCGAAGTTAACCCAAGTAAATCTAGATGCATGAGTATTCCCGGATATCGTGACCATGCTCCAATAAATGAAACCATGATTTATTTATTAATGTTAGCGCTTTAATGGGCCTTAATACCAATCCATTTTTGAATAATGTTTCTTTAGGTATTTTTTCACCTCCACTATGTCACTTTTGGCAGTTAAGTCGGGAACATGCTCGGACAAGGGAATAGCTTTCATTTCCCCTGGAAATTTCACAAGCATGTTCAGCAATGCTGTTGGCAATTCCTTTTCGTTGCGTATCGGATGGACAGGACAGTGCTTCAGAAAAGGAAAAAGCTTTTCACCGTCAAATGTAAAAATGTTCATACTTACCCTAAGTTTACCAAGGTTGTCTTTGTATTTATCTACCTCATCACTTTTTGGTTTTTCGATAATATCGATCAAATTAGAATCATCATCCATTTTGACCAGCGCAAAGCGTGAAATACGTTCCGAATCAAATTCAAGCGCATCACGATCATATGCAATTAAGGCTTGTGAGGATTTCGTATGGCGTACCCTATCAAACGCTTTTATGGAATATAGATTATCGCTATTGCATACGCTAAAACGCAACTTCTTCAATTCAGGGTACTGCTCCATAGCTTGGTAAAGGGCATCAGCGGTCCCGAATGGCTTTTCTCTGACAGATGGGATAGCTTGGATAGCGAAGACTACTTCGAGTCCGTGAAACCCATCTTTTCCCCCATAAAACTCTTGGAACAACTCCCCTTTTTCGCCAATGACGATATACACTTTTTGATATCCAGCTTTTTTGGCATTATACAGCACATAATCCAACATAGGACGTCCATCTGCACCTAAACCAATCAAGCCTTTACTCCGTTCGTTAGCCTGTTGTAGTTCTTCTGGGCTCAATATGGATTGGCTCTGTGCATTTTTCTTCATCCTTGAAGAAGCCCCTCCGGCCAGTATAACCAGACTATTTAGCGATTTCATGTTACTCTGTTTAATTGTTTATTTTTTTACTCTAGCACCTGGATCCACTTGAACCGTAAAGGCGTCCTTGGCACCTACCGCCCTTATGGATGCAATAACAGTATCTACTTTGTCCTTAGGAGAAAGAACCACAATACACCCTCCCCTACCTGAGCCAACGATTTTCGCCCCATAAGCGCCTGCTTCAAGGGCAGCATCCACCATATTATCTATTAAGGGAACAGTTATGTTCAAATAATCCCGTAGTATCCCATGATGCTCCAACATCAGAGCACCTATTTTTTTCAAATCAAGTGTAGGTCTCCTGAATTCCAACAATGCCTCCCTTGTAATGCTATGATTGCGGACTGCGGCCACAAAGAAGACCTGTAAGTCTTCGGGCACATAAGCAAGGTAACTCCCAATATTTTCAATACTCACCTTACTCAAGTCAAATTCCTTAAGGTATTTTTTAATGGTCAAAACAGACAATTGTGCCTTATCCCTCAATTCACGAAGAACTCCTGAAGTATCTTTTGGAATGCCCGATACTCCGACAATAAGGCCCGGAATAAACTTCTCAAAAGTCTCGTAATACAAGGGGGTGCCGGTTTCCAGATAAATCACATGTCCCAGACCAATACTGTATTGGTCCATTTTACCGCCTGGCATGCCATGATAAACCACTTCTGCCTGATAGGCCATCTCAGCTACAAATTTGGGCGTAACGGGCACATCACAACCAAAGGAAGTGATCAAAAATTCCACCCATGCTACCACGAGTGCACTTGAGCTTGAAGTTCCGGCATTGATAGGAATGTTACCCGTAATAACAATATCATATCCTTGGTCAGGATAACAACCATAATCTGCTAGCAAGTCTATGGCAGCCATAAAAAAATCATCTTTTCCCACGGGAATGATGCCCTTATTCAAATCTATGCTTCTTTTCTCTCCAATGTCGGGTTGATCAATGTTTAAAAGACAGTTTGCATTTTTTTTGGCCTTTAATGTGATATGTCTGCTTATGGCACAGGCTATCACAGGTAGTTCCAAATAATCCTGATGGTCACCAAATAGACAAGTCCGTCCAGGAGCCTTTACGATAATCGTCTCTTTATCCTTTGTACTAATAGTTCCCTCCATTACTGCTTCTTATGTTCCATAGCGATAGGAATGATGTCAAGTGACTGCCAAATGAATCTGTACCAAATCTTAAGACCGCCCATTTCAATACTTCCCATTCATCCAATCAAATGATTTTCTTTTAATCCATTGGCCCCGAGTAAAATCAGGAAAGTCTTGTGATTCACCATTATTGGCAATGGATGCCTCAGAGAGGGGGGTGACGGCACTCCAAGCTGCTGCATCATAAACATCCAAGGGAGGTGCAATGTTCGCCTTAACACTTTCTATAAAGGCATTCATCACAAAAAAATCCATCCCTCCATGTCCGGCATCCTGGGCCATATCCCCAAATGTTTTCCACAAGGGATGATCATAATCCTTTAACCATGAATCCGCCTGGTCCCATTGGTGTGGGTCCGATTGACCCTCCACATAGATTCTATTGCCATCCACTTCCCAAAGGCCCTTGGCACCCTGGACCCTAAAGCCCAAAGAATATGGTCTTGGTAGATTACAATCATGGGTAATGATTATCGTCTCGCCATTGGCAGTTTCCAGAGTGGATGTGATAACATCGCCCTGTTTAAACTTTACCTTGGCATTGGGATGCTCCTCCCCACCGACCTCAACAACATAATTGTGCAACCCTATCCCTTTGGTGGCATGAGAGGTCATGGAAACCAATCTGTTTCCCCGATTAACGTCAGCCATTACAGCTATTGGACCAAGCCCATGGGTAGGATAAACATCTGCATTTCTTTTGACCGAATGTATGGTACGCCATTTGGACTCTGAAACTCCTTTTTCACCAAACTCAGCTCCCTTTCCATAAGCAGTTTTACCGTCGTTGAACTTCACATGTCTTAAATCATGCTGGTATCCACAACGAAAATGAACCAGTTCACCAAAAATCTGCTGTTTTACCATATGAAGCACTGCCATTACATCACGCCGATAGTTCACATTTTCAAGAATCATCATATGCGTGCCAGTTCGTTCATGGGTATTTACTAGATCCCAGCACTCTTCGAGTGTATTCGCCGCTGAGACTTCTACTCCCGCATATTTGCCAGCCTCCATTGCATCGACTGTCATGCGGGTATGCCATAGCCAAGGTGTTGATATGACAACGGCATCCAATTCTTTTATGTCCAGTAGATTTCTATAATCATAGGGGTTGCTTCCAAAGGATTTGGGCTTTTTTTACTCGCCTTGGCTATCAAATCCTCAGCAATGGCAATTCGGCTTGCATCAATGTCACAAATAGCGGAAATATGGACATCATCGCGCTTCAACAGATTGGAGAGGTGGGTCGTTCCTCTAAGCCCCACACCAATCAATCCAATATTAATCGTGCTTTTAGGTATTTTATTTATCGCGCCATGGGTGAAGCTGGGCGCCAATGCCAAGGCAGCGCCCAGTATGGAGGTATTTTGGACAAATCTTCTTCTTGAATTCATATCAGTAAATCTTGTTGTAACTTATTATCAGTATTCTGGCATTAAAGAACTTTGGCCTGGCCAGGTACTGGAACAGGATAATTGCCATTTGCATCAGGTTTCGTTGGGGTTGGTGAATCCCAACTCAACTGCTCAGGCATAAGCTGAAGTTCCGAAGCCAAAGCCTCTTCCCAGCCAATGACCTTACCACTATAAGTGGCCATTCGCCCCATAATAGCCGTCATCGTGCTTTTGGCCCCATTGAAGGCATCATTTATTACACCCTTGCTCCGGATGGAGGCAAATAGTTTATTATGTTCCTCCTGATATGGATTATGACCTTTTGAGTTTTCTATGGATCGTACTTCTTTGCCGTTCATATCGTAAATTTTGGCCGCACCGGCGTCTCGTGTATCGACCTTCCCATTGGTCAGTTGGAATATTTCACCCACACGATACATGGTGTTGGGCTGGTGCCTACATTGACTTGAAATCACCGCTCCGCTTGGATAGGTGAACTCCACGAAGTGGTGGTCGTAAATCTCACCATGGTCCGGTCCTTTTCTGACCATTCGACCACCCATTCCTTGCGCTGAAACAGGATATTCCCCGATAAACCAATTGGCAATGTCAATATTATGAATATGTTGTTCCAGAATATGGTCGCCACAGACCCAGTTGAAGTAATACCAATTTCTCATTTGGTATTCCATCTCCGACTGCTCAGGTTGTCTAGGCCGTACCCAAACGCCTGAACTGTTCCAATAGACCTGCCCAGACATAATTTTTCCCAATTCACCACTTTTAATCAATGAGTTCACTTTGATGTAATTTTCCTGATAGTGACGTTGTAGGCCCACAACGACATTCAGTCTCTTGGATTCTGCCAATTTGGCCATTTCCAATACCTTACGGATACCTGGTGCATCTGTGGCAACAGGTTTTTCCATGAACACATGTTTGTCGTTTTCAATGGCATAGGCGAAATGATAGGGCCTAAATCCAGGAGGGGTGGCCAAGATCACTACATCGGCTAGCTCAATAGCCTTTTTATACCCATCAAAGCCAACAAATTTATGTTTGTCCTTGACCTTTATTTTTCCAGTATCCTTATATTTTTCATATAAATGGCCATAGCTTGAATTCAACTGATCTTCAAAGAGATCGGCCATAGCCACCAATTGTACATGGTCATCGGCCTCCAAAGCCTGATTTGCAGCACCTGTCCCACGTCCGCCACAACCCACAAGAGCTATTTTTAACTTTTTCTCGTTAAACACATTGACCATCCCGTGTCCGTGTATCGATGGCAATAATATTGCGCCCGAGGCCATGGATGCGTTCTTAATGAATGTTCTTCTAGATTTGTTGTTTGTTCTGTCCATATGTATATTCTTTTGGTATGTTCTAATTTTTACTCCAATCCGTTGTCGCTCCAATATTCGTTCATCTCCTCCTTAGGTGGAACCTCTTTTGGACGAACTACCCTAAAACCAACAAACGCTGCATCCGTAAACCACCATTTACTGCGTGGAAACTGTGGATCTCTTTCTTTCCATATAGGTTTTGAATCCAATCGAGAGGCACTTCGCAATTGCTCTGGACCATCTTTGAACGAACCTCCCCTGAGCACAATGGGATATTCAGTGACCACTGGTTCAAAAGGCAGTATTGTATTTTGATAGCCATCCGCTTTGTATTGATCCAAGGTCCATTCGGCCACATTACCATACATATCATAAAGCCCCCAGGGATTGGGCTTCTTTTCGCCTACCGGGTGATATGTGTCATTGCTGTTGTTTTGGAACCATGCAAAGCCCCCCAACTGTGAGATATCCGTCCCAAAATGATAGGGATCAACGCTTCCCGCTCTTGCCGCATACTCCCATTCAGCTTCAGTGGGCAATCGATAGTACCGTCCGGTAATTGCTGATAGCCATTGACAAAATGCAGAAGCAGCCCTTTGTGTAACATTCACCGCTGGATAATCCTTTTCCCTGCCCATGCCCAAGCTCATGTCGACATATGGGGTAGTTGCTCCGGATATACCATCAATGTCCAGTTGAACCTCTTCCCCTTTGGTTTTGTGGTTAAGATGGTCAATCCCCCTTTCCACAAAGAGATTGTATAGCTCCCAGGTAACTTCAAATTTTGACATCCAGAAGCCATCCACCTGTATTTCGCGTACTGGGCCTTCATCAAGGTCTCGGCCGATTTCATCAGCTTTGCTCCCCATTAGAAAGCTTCCCGGTGGGATCGATACCATTTCTAGGGTCGCCGTAGATCCGAGGAGAGTTTCCGTGTAAGATTCTTGTCCATGTGTTATGAGCATACCTAGCCATATACAACCGACAGTTCCAATGATTTTTTTTATTTTTTCCATTAAAAAGAGTCACTTTTTAGATACGCTTCGATTACGGCTTGCTCGCCTTCGACCCCTGGTCTGGAATTCCCGTGCTCCATTCCGACGATGCCCTTGAATCCTTTGCCATGTATATGCTTGAACACATTTAGATAATTGATTTCCCCGGTGGTAGGCTCCTTCCTACCTGGATTGTCACCAACCTGAAAATAGGCAATCTCATCCCATGATGCATCTATATTTGGAATCAAGTTCCCTTCCTGTATTTGTTGGTGGTAAATATCAAAAAGGATCTTACAGGACAGACTGTCCACAGCCTTGCATATTTCATAGGCTTGGTGGCTTTCGGTGAGAAACAGTCCGGGATGGTCCCTAAAATTCAGTGGCTCCAAGACCATGGTCAGACCATGGGGCTCCAACAATGCACTGGCCTGTTTGAGGGATTCCACCACATGGGCCGTTTGATATCCTTTGCTCAAGCGTAGGTCCACATGTCCGGGTACTACCGTCATCCATTCGGCATTGACCCGTTTGGCAATTTCAATGGATTCCTTGATTTCTTCCAAGAACTTTTCCCGAAGCGCCAAATCTCCATTGGTAAGGTTAGGTTTGTTCCAGGAAATTTCATGGGCCACGAATACCCCCATTTTCAAACCACGCTTTTCCATGGTACTTGCCATTTTCTCCTGTAATGTCACGGAGCGACCCTTCATCCCGTTATCCTCGAATGCCGTAAAGCCCATATCGGCCATAAAATGCAATTGATCGATAGGGTCTTTTCCTGCTGAGGCTTCGAACATTCCCAAATGCGGTGCGTAATTCAGCTTAAATTGGGCAGGTGTGTTGGAAAATTTGATATCTGTCGCATTGCGCTGGGCAAAAAGTCCTGGTATCCCGAGTCCTAATGCTCCCGAAAGCATCACATTGTCCTTTACAAAATTTCTACGGTTCATCATTCAATATTGATTTATGTTTTTTTTGGTACAATTGTTTTTGATTTTGCCAAATAATCCCTCATTTGGCTCATTGCTTTATGGTTACGGGCATGCGAAAGGTAGATGCTGGTAATTGTGCAGCATTCACCAAATTGCCACGGCTCCATGCCTGCCACCCATAGTATAAATATTTGGGACTGTCTTGGACCGGAATCACCACCTTTCCATGTTGTATTTCTGCATGAACAGGATTTAGGCCATCCACGGAGAATCCATGTACTTCCAATCCATCCTTGCTGGCAAGTCCTTCACCATATGCAAACGTTACCATTAATCGACCCTTATTGAACTCCACTTTTTGGACCAATGGCCCCGATGGCACAATGTCCCGCTTGTACGTTTTGAACAAGGCCCATCGAGCCAAGCGTTCGCCCACCGCTTTTTTATTTCTGGGATGTACATCATTTTTTGCCCCAATATCCGATGTAACGGCCATTCCCCCATTGGTGATCATGGATAAGAGTTTTCTTTGCTCGTTGCGGAATTGGGGCCATAGATGCGCATCATAATTCACCGTATCTATGGAGGACAATTGTGCCCAGTAAAATGGCAATTGTGCATCCTTCCATCCAATCCTGTAATCATTAACCATCAATGCTTGAAGATCAGCATATTCCATTACCCTTTCTTCTTCTTGCGCGTTGCTTTCCCCTTGATAACATATAATGCCTTTTATGGGTAGTTGGAACAAGGGCTTCACCCCAGCTTCATAAGCAAACCCTGGTTTATAGGCATGATTAGGGCCTAACGTATCCTCAGGTACAGATTTCGCCTCTTCGAGGTTCTGCTTGCCCCTTTCACGGACCCATATTGGCAAATGATTATTGTAAAGCCAATTGTCGGTTACCTTGGCCTTATATTTTTGGGATTCCGACAAGGAAACCGTACTGATAAAAGTTTCCAATGGTGCCCCTCCTATAGCTAGATTAATCAAACCAATGGGCACCCTTGTGGTCTGCAGGATTGCTTGACCGAAATAGTAGCCGACGGCACTCATATCCTTTGCCGTTTTTGGATTGCTCGCTTTCCAGTGACCCTTATAAAAACTTTGGGTGCTCAACCTTCTTACGATTGAATCTCCAAAAGTTTCGTTGAACACATTCTTTCCAGCATAGGTGGGATTGTAAAAACGAAACAATCTTTGGTCCGTTTTATCAACTTCCTCAGCGTAGTGCATTTCCTTTTGTAGTGGCCATTCCATATTGGATTGACCGAGACAAAGCCAAATATCCCCGATCAGTATATTTTTCAATGAATATTGCTCGTCTCCATGACGTATCGTTAACGACCGCCCTGTAGTATCCGCTTCCCGAGGGTCAAAGGTTATACGCCACGATGTATCATATTTGACCACATCGGATTTGGTTTCTCCATTAAATGTAACCTCAACGGTCTCCTTCGGCTTTCCCCAACCCCAGATATGAATGGGTTTGTTGCGCTGTAAAACCATGTTATCCGTAAATATGGAAGGAAGTTTTAATTGTGCGCTTGCAACCGGGATTCCGCATTGAATGAAAAGTCCAATAACAAATAAGGCAATTTTTAATTTAGTTTTTACTTTCATTCTTATTTAGAAAAATCAAGCATTTCAAAAGCATACACATCATTGTAACAATAGCACAAAACCCATCGTAGGATACCGACCTTATTCTCATTACATCAGGTTCAACACATGGCAAAGCTTCATAGCAGAGATATGCCAATTTATCCATTAGTTTTTTTGAACAGAAGGCTAAAAATGTACCCAAACCCATAACAGGAGACAACCCCAAAGAAGGCATACATCAAAAAGCTTATCTCGGTATAAACGCTGATGTACCAAATAAGGACGGCACTGGCGAACAACCCCAACAATGTACCTTTGGCATTGGCCTTTTTTGTAAGCATGCCCAACAAGAACATGCCACCCAAACCTCCTGTAAATAGTCCGAGATACCTATAAAATTCATCCCAGAGCGATTTTATGTTGGAGTTGGCCATCCAAAGTGCGAGCAACATCCCGATAAGCCCCGTAAGTACCGTAACTATTCTTGCTATCCGCAATAATCGTTTATCGGCCACCTCTTGATTGAACCGTTTGTAAAAATCGTTGCAAAAGGCTGTGGAAACCGAGTTTAGACTACTGCTAATGCTACTCATGGCCGCAGAAAAAATGCCTGCTACCAAAAGACCCGATACCCCAACCGGCAATTCCTTTACAATATACATGGGAAAAATAGCGTCGTTATTGGAAATGGTTGGAGACAAACGTTCCGGAAATTCAGAGTAAAAAACAAACAATAATGTTCCTAGGCCAAAGAAAATGATACTGGCCGGTAACGTTAAAACAGCATTGGTATACAAAGTTTTTTGGGAGTTCTTTACATCTGTACTGGTCAGGTACCTCTGGACTATGGTCTGGTCCGTTCCTTGTGTCACCATTGCCGAGGCAAGTCCGCCAATGGTCACGACCCAAAAGGTGGATTTAGTGAAATTAAAATCCATATTGGCAACATTGAACTTGTGTTTTTCAGAAGCATAACTGATTATATCACCAAATGAACTTTCGGTGTGCAGCATGATCCATACTACCGCCAGCACGCTTCCTCCCAATAGTACGACCACCTGTAACACATCCGTCCAGATAACCGCCTCAATTCCACCAAATGCCGTATATGCGATACAAAGCAAGCTCATGATCAATATACTGATCTCCACTGGAATACCTGTTACTATGGATATGGCCAAAGAGGGCAACAAAAGCACAATACCGATACGCCCCAATTGAAATAAGATAAAGGACAGACTACCGAAGGCCCGAGCCGCATAATTAAAACGGTCCTCCAAAAATTCGTAGGCCGTTGTGATTTTCAGTCGATTAAAAAAAGGTATGAAAACCAAGGAAATCAATGGTGTAATGGCTATGGCCGCCATATTCAGCATAAAAAAGGACCAATCGGTAACAAATGCCTTTGCTGGAATGGCCATGAAGGTAATCGCGCTGAGCAAAGTGCCAAAAACACTTAGCCCACTGGCCCACCATGGGATACGCCCTCCACCTACAAAATAATCGTTGGTCGACTTTTGTTTATATGAAAAATAAACTCCTATGAGCAATGATAGCGTGAGGTATCCGAACAACACCACATAATTTATAGTACCAAAGGGTTTCACGGCCTCTCCTTCCGTAATTTTTTGAACGACATTAGTTCGGATCCCTGGTGAGACTTCACCGGAAATGACCACCACATCCTCTTCTTGCTCAAAAGCAAGTGCGGTGACAGGCAAGGGCCTGGGCAGGGAATCGTAAACGAACCACTTTCCCGTAATGGTGTTGTATGATAAGACCTTATTTGAAAACCCAGGATGATTATTTAAAATATCGTCCCGTTCCTGCACCATTTTTTTTAATAGGGAGTCGTTCTGCTCCATTTGCATCTCCAATGCCATATTTTCGAGCCGATTGAAAAGTACCTCATCGGAACCACCATAAACTAAAATGTGCATGGACCCCATGTCCCTTGCATAAGCGCCCATCAAGACCAACGGCGTATTGTTTATTTTCACTTCCCCTGCTCTGCTCCAGCTTCCGTGTTGTAGGTCATATGCCAAAAATTCGGTGAGGGGAACTGATTTTTTACCAGTTTCTTGATTTCTGCCGCCAATGACGAATAATTTTCTGGAGTGCTGGGTATCCTGTATCGCTACCGTATGCAGGGCCCTTGGTTCCCCCGGAAAATCCGGTAACCGTTCCCAAGATTTTGTATCAAGGGACAACCTGTAAAAGGAATTTGTAGTGGCATTGGTATTTTTCCCCCCAGCCACATACACATATCCATTTTCCAGCACTGCGGAGGAATAGGCCAATGGTTCGGGCAGGTCGGGATACTCAGTTAGGGTTACAGATTTACTTTCAGTATCTATCTGCAATAGTAGTACTTGATCCGTGCTTCCCTGTGCATTCTCACCGCCAACTAACAAAATACCTTCAGGCAAAGCAACACTTGCACCATAAGCTAGTGGCTTAGGTAATCTGGTTGTCGCTCTGTTCCATTGCCCACCATCTAAATAGTAAATGGCATCACTCCATACCTTGGAACCTCCTTCCCAAGGAAGTCCATTGGGAAAATTGGCCCCACCGGCAGCAATCAGGACACCTTCCTGTTCACCACCCATCATTCCTGCAAAGCCATTGCCGACATCAAGATCTGAACCTATTATGGGGGGCAGCGAATCTAAAACCAATTTTTGTTGATTTTGCCCGGTAGAAATACATGTGACACAACATAGGACAATACATAATATAAACCGTTTAATTGTCATTTCGCTCTGCTTTGGTAGTTAATCTAAATTCTAATTCCTTAGCCTCTTTAACACCTTGCTGTGTTTGCAAAATAGGTACACAGGTAAACATCCATTTCCACGAAGGCTCATCAAAAGGCACCTTCAGCAGTATGGTGTTCCATCCTTTCTGCAACGGGATTTTGGTCGGTTCACGATAAAAGTAATCTTCATCAATAAAGGGAACCTCGTCCGATTTCACCGGAAAGTCTGGTTGCCTCCATTTTGGAGGGGCTATACTATTTCCGTTCACCCATATTTTTGGTTGGGTATGATGCCATGACCCCTGTTTGGGAAAAGGGCCTCCTCGACGTCCTCCGGAACGCGACCATCCATGAAATCCGATCCAAAAATCCTGTTTGCGCACATCGGGTGAATATATTTGGGTCGTGGCGTAAAAAGTTCCGCGCTCTGCATCCGTTATCGAAGGAAATCCAAAAAAGTGCTTCAAATGAATAGTTCCTCCCATATAAGGGCCCTTCCAACTATATGGGTGACCATCGACCACGTAGCTTTCCTTGATTTCCGTTTCGATTGGAAAAGATGTAGAAACATCACCATTATGATCAAAAGGCCCTATGATCTGCCATGGTACACGGGTTTGGGAAACATAAGGAAATTCTTTGCCCGAAAAGAACAGGTCACGGTGCCTGATCACTTTTTCCTCCAAGCTTTGAAAGGCCTTGAATCCATCCGAACCGACTTCTGGAAGGATGGTCCAATACAGTTGGTCATAGTCTGGCCTTCCGTTCCAAATAGCATCAGAATAAAAAACAATGGAAGGGTAGATAGGGTTCTGACGTAAAATATCACGCTCTTTGGACACAGCATTGTCGGGCCATGCACACAAGATACCGCCCAAGGCCATTGCATTACCATCTTTTTGGCGGCCAGGCTGTTGAAAAAACAACCTCACCATTCCAGCGAAAGGATCTAAATGGTTGATATAGTTGGCTCTAGAGTCAATAAACTGTCTGCCTGCCGTGGGTGAATGCTGTGCCCATAATTGCTGTATGGTGACAATATCATTGTCCAGTTCAATTCCTTCTTTCCATGTGATAACCTTTCGATTGTTTTTCTTGATAAAAAGGGCAATAGTCTCTATAAACGCTTGCGGAACCTCCTCGGCCCTATTTCTTACCTCATCAGTGCCCATGTGTATATAGGGCATCTCATTGGCATCAGCAAGCGACATAAGCTCATCGAATAAATCCAAAAGAATGGCCAACACTTCTGGGTTATTCATTTTTTGGAAACCAAAGGCCCTGCGGAACGCCTCCGTATGACCGGGAATATCAAATTCCGGAATTACAGTAATGTTCCGCGCTTTACAAAAAACCAAAATCTCCTTGAAATCCGCTTGCGAATAATAGTGGCCAACATCTCTGGAAAAGGCCTCATCAGATTGTAATTGGGGATATTTGCGACTCTCCAATCTCCATCCAGGATTATCGGTTAAATGCCAATGAAATATGTTGTACTTGTAATTGGCCAGTATCTCAATCTGTTCTTTCAATTGGTCTACAGATTGAAAATTTCTTCCTGTATCGTGCATAAAGCCCCTAATGCCAAAGGAGGGCCAATCCATGATATCAACCTTGGGAAAATGTCCCTTACCATCCAATTTTCGAAACAATTGTTTAAGGGTTGCGATAGCATAATAAGCACCTTTCCTCGATGGTGCGGAAATCGTCACCACACTATCTATTCTTAAATTATAGGCCTCTTCGTTTGGCCCAAGGGAACTGTTTCTTTGCAGTGTAATGGCTAAACCCGCTGTGTGATAGGGAACCCCCTTTTCCTCTAAAAAGTCCTGAAGGAACCTTCCCGTATCCTTAGTAAAATCATTGGATTGTATGGAGAACCCATTAAAACTGACCGTTCCGTCCCCGTATTTGATGTCCTTTGGAGTGGGTATAATAGGGTATGCGCTTTCCAGTTCCATTTCCATGGACTGTGAATAACCTTCACCTATGATTACAAAAAAAAGGAAGCCTACCATACCCATCACGTATTGTATATTGGTACAAAGAGGAATGGTGTGAACTATACGTGTCTTCATTAAAGTAAATTAGAACCCAATCAACTCGTTCAAAGGGATTTTTTGAAAATATAGCTCCTTTTTTCCTTCATAAAGAATCCCCAAATAATTGTCATCGATTATGGAAAGACATGAATATCCATAGGTATCATCGGCATATAGTTCTATTTGGTTGCTCTCTGGCCAAGACATTCCCAAATCAAAACTTGTTTTTATAGTGATATGGTTACGACGTGTCTTGGAATCTGGATTCGAAAAAAACAAAATCTTTCCTTGTTCTGGATGATCATACGAAACAATACTCGCCATACAATTGGGTTCAATCAAAGCCTTTCGGGAGGTTGGATGTTCCACCCAAGTTTTACCCATGTCTCGGCTTATGGCCACAGACCGACCGTTCAAACTGTCCCTTCTAGTGGCCCTATTACGGTCATCACGCATATTGAGCATAAGCGTTCCTTTGGATATTTGCACCACTTGTGCTTCGGTGGTCTCTGATTTGGCTCCGGTACCCACTTTCCAGGATTCGCCCCCATCCTCACTATAAATAACTGTTGAATGTGGAATCCGGTCCTTATCCTTAAACTGCGCAGGAAATACCAAGGTACCGTTGTCCATGGTAATACCGGCCCCAGGACCGTTAAAGAACAGTTGCCATTCAGGGTCTTTTGTCGTCTCGGTAATATTGATGGGGGATGACCACGTTAAACCATCGTCCTCACTTTTTACCAGCATAAACTGACCGGTTTTTTCCTCGGACAATCCGGGCTGCGAAGCATTCCATGCACGCTCCCCTGGATAACCATGAAGCCAAAGGGCTGCCACCCAAATGGTATTGGTAGAGCGGTCCACCAACACGGCCGGGTCTCCAATTCCGTTTTGATCCTCAGGCAGTCCATTGAATTCCCCCATATCCATGATTACCTTCATCGGTTCCCAAGTTACTCCGCCATCCGTACTACGGCTCATTCCTACATCGATATTTTCTTGCAGATCTACGGGATCATTATATCGATTATCGTAAACAGCGATCAAAGTCCCGTTATTTGTGGTCGCCATTCCAGGTATTCGATAGGTATCGACACCATCCTGACCCTGTTGTCTCAGCGCAATACCCAAACGCTGTGGTTGGGAAACCGCCTCCATTTGAACTGCAACCTGGGAACCATCGGAAAATAATACATTCAATAATTGCACATCGATTTTCCCCAATAAATCGGGTTGTTCCTTTACACCAACCGCAAGCCAGAAGTATTGCTTGCCTTCATTTAAGGGCTGAGTTCCACGAATAGAAAATGACTCCGACAGATCTTTCGTTTTTTGGACAACCGAAGCCTTTTCAAAATCGTCCTCACGATTATAAAAGAGTGTTGCTTCCACCAAGTCTCTGATGTTTGTGGTCTCCTCCAAGGAGAATTCGAATTCCTCGACATATACATCACTAGGAAGTTCAGGGGCATTGATTTCGACCTTTAGGACTTGATTATTGTCTTTTCCCACCAAAACGGGCAAGACCGGTTGGTGTGCCTTGACCTCAATGGTGTTGTTTTTTTTGCTACTGCATGAAAGTGCCAATAGGATAAGAAGGACACTCAGCGACAATTTGGACATAAGACGAATCAGATTCATTGTAATGTATTTTTATTTTCGATTGTTTCAAATGTTTTCCAGCATTGATAAAGGGCACGTGGAACATGAAAACAGCCTTTCCACTTACCTCCCTTTAATGTTAAATGTGGGTGACCCTGACGATTTAAGTAACCGAACCATTCCCCATGTTCAGGGTCGGGAAAACGGCTCCAAGTGTACTGATGGACCTGTTCATACCATGCCCATATTTTGGGACATTCCGTGAGTTGGTACATTTTGGCCAATGCCACCAAAGCCTCTAGATGCACCCACCATAATTTTTGATCGTGTTCCAACTGTTGCGGTGGATGCCCCTTGGCATCCATAAAGTAAAAAATTCCACCGTATTGGTCGTCCCAACCATATTCCAAGAGTCGAAGTACAGTGGCCTTAGCACTATCAAGCAATTCCATATCCTTTCTTCGGGACGCTATATCCGCTATGAACCACATGGCCTCCAAACCATGGCCTGGATTGATCAACCGGCCCTCAAACGAATCGTTCAACGATCCGTCAAGATTGACATTTTCATAAATGAGGCCTGTCTCTTTTTTTAAGAACGTTCCCATTACCTCATCCACACAGGTATCCAAGGTGCGCTCTACCTGGTCGGACGGCAGTACGTGTTCCAATTCGAGGACGAGGTTGGATAGGATCATGGGCAGGGCAAAATTTTTAAGCGCTCTTGTCCCAGTACCCTTTTCATATTTTCCTTTGGGGTCATCCCTTCTTTCCAGAATATTCTGGTATGTTTTCTCAGCAATTTTCCCAGCTTCGCCATCCCCCGCTGCTTTGGCGTATTGGGCAAAAGCCATGGCTGCAAAACAATCAGAGAATATATTATAGGGCTGTATCAAGGGCTGCCCATCAGAAGTCAATGAAAAGTAGAAATTACCCTGTGGGTCCTTCCCAAACCTTTTAAGGAAGTTGATACCGGCTTTGGAAATGTCAAGCCATTTTTCATTTTGCTCCACAGTATTGTAAAGCATGGCAAATAACCAAGCCTGTCTTCCCTGTAACCAAACGAATTTATCAGTATCATACACCTTACCAGTGCGATCAAGACACGTAAAGTACCCCCCATGGGCAGGGTCAATGGAATACTTTTCCCAAAATGGGAGTACATCCGTCAACAGAGCTGTTTTATAAATCGAAGAATATTTCATATTATGTATGACATAATACAAATATACATAAATTTTCAATATATTTGTACTACTTCTTAAAAGGAATTATGTTTATTTGCCAGCATTGGCATCCAAGATGCGCTAAGGCAGCAATTCGTTAATCTATGAAGCAGTTAAAGAAATTAAAGCCGGTCGATACCCTTTCACTTGTAGACAAAGTTGAATTGAGCTTACTGGAGTTTTTTAAAGTGAACGAGATGGGTCCAGGCGATCCCATCCCCAAGGAATTGGATTTTGCCAAGAGCCTAGGTGTCAGTAGAACTGTTGTTCGGGAAGCGCTGTTGCGGTTAAGGACGCTTGGACTCATCGAATCCAAAAAACATCGGGGAATGATATTGAAGCAGCCCGACATTATCAATAATTTCGAACGCATCATGGACCCGACCCTTTTGGGCACGGAAACCTTAAAAAACCTATTCGAGCTGCGTTTGATCTTGGAAATGGGCATGGCGGATTTTCTCTTCGAGCACAAGACGGACAAAGACATTGATGAACTGGAGGCCATAGTTGAAGAGGAAGAGGCTACTGATACAGGCAAGGTTCGATTTTCTTTGGACAAAGAAGTTGCTTTCCATGGCAAACTCTATCAAATTTCAAAAAATGACACCCTACAACGGTTCCAAGGTTTATTGTTACCTGTTTTTGAATACGTTTACCTAAGGGATACCGAAAACCGTGATTTGGATGAATACCATTACACCAAGGGTACCTTTGTAACCCATCGAATGCTTCTGGACAATTTAAAAATAGGATCACCCGAAACCTTTCGAAATGCTATGAGACGCCATCTAGAACCTCATTTTGACCATATTTTTAAGTACAAAAAAAAGTAAGCCTTCGTCCTCGTTCAGTTATCAAAATACTCGGTCATTACCGGATTTGACATGCAGTTTACCAAGTGATTGCCCCGCAGCACTAACTTTTATTGGTGATAGTTACTTTCCCATCCGTGCAGGTTTGAGCGAAATCATCCTATTCTACCACTTTTTATGCGCTCTATCTCACCATGAAAAAAGGCCCGATACTATCGGACCTTCCTCTCTTGAATCAAATATAACTAAACTAACTAACTCAAATCAATTCATATACCCTTTGCTATTCCCAACCAGGGGTTTGGTCCAATAACGGATTACGCCCAATCATGTCGTCAGAAATTGGTAATAACAACTTGTACTCATCTCCAGGGTTAAGGAAACTGATATTGTCAATGACAAAATCGTCGCCCGCACGCCTAAGGTCCCACCAGCGCTTTCCTTCGGCTACAAACTCCTTGTAACGTTCGGTCAAGATCGCGTTGGCATTGGCAACTTGGGTACCATTTGAATAAGCATGAATATTTGGATCGTAATCTTCACCATAGGCCCTTTGGCGAATTTGATTGATTTCCCCTGAAGGATCTTCCCCTAAGTAATTTTTGGCCTCTGCCATCAGTAACAGTACATCGGCATATCTATATAAGGGTACATCATTCTCAAATATTCGCTCGGTAGCGTCTACCCTTCCCAAAAATTTGTTCAATATGGAGCCAAAGTAAGTAGGCTCGTTGTACATGGCATATCCTGCACCACCATTGTCATCGGTGTACAACTGGATAAATGTCGCCTTCTTTCTATCGTCCGCATTGTCATCCAATAGTAGGATGGTCTTTTCGGATGGTCCATACCTATTGGCACCTGCAATGATAAAATCGCTCATCGATTCGCCATCAGCATTGAACTGCGGATTGATTTCCGTTGTCCTTCCCGTAAAACTGTTGTAAATATTGGAAGCTTCGTCCCTTTGATATTGCAAAGCAAATATAAATTCATTATTTCCTTCATTCGCCACACCCCATAACTCATCAATACTTGGGGCCAGTCCAATACCAATGGGAGCTATCTGCTCCAACGCATCCTTGGCTGTGGTAAAGTCGGCGCTACCACCTCCCATCAAATTTCCGGACCATATATATACATCCCCCTTAAGAGCCAAGGTCGCGGCCTTGCTCCAAAAGTTTCTATTGCCTTCCCAAAAAGTAGTATCTGAGCCAAATGCGGACAATGAGGCCTCAATGTCCGATTTTATCTGGTCCATTACCTCAGCCTGAGTGGATCTTTCCCTACTCAACCCGTTGGGGTCCACTGTAGCCAAAGGTTCCAAGATAATTGGCACATCGCCCCAGGTCTTTAATAAAGTATAGTAATAAAATGCCCTCAAGCCATAGGCCTGACCCAATAAATGGTCTTTATCCGATTCGTTGATGAACTCCACGTTGGGTACGTTGGCCAAGAAGTCATTTACCCGATGTATCTGGGTGTAAAACCCAGCCCATCCTCCAAACGGAGCAGTTGCCTGGGTAAAACTGGATTCGATCAAGGCTAGGTTTGAGGGGGACTCATACGTTCGTCCGCCCCATACATCACTTCGTATTTCACCGAGCAGCCACAGGTCAGCAGCTTCTCCGCGCAAGCTGGCAAATAGGCCGGTATGGGCGGTTCTTGCACCTTCCTCTGTATCCCAAAACCCTGCGGTAGTAAGTTCACTTGGTGCGTCCAACTCCAATTCGCTTTCACAGGAATAGAAGCTTACTATTGCTGTTAGAATATATATATACTTTTTCATCACTCTAATTTTAAAATGTTACATTAAGTCCGATAGTTATCGTCTTTGGCACCGGAAATTCTCCGTACTGCACCCCTCCAACCTCTGGTGTATCACCACTCATGCTCTTAAAATAATGCAGGTTGGTTCCCGTGAGGTTAAGGCTCAATCTTTTGATCACATCACCAAAATAGGCTGATGGAAAATCATAGCGGAGTGTCACCTCCCTCAAGGCCAGGTAATCCCCTTTCTCCCAAAACTGTTCATTGGCTTCGGTCTGCAGGCTGGCAACACTTTCATTCCCCCTCCATACGTTCTTGGTTCCGTTCACAAAAACAAATCGGGGCCAGTCCGTATCGGTGTTGTTCGGTGTCCATGAATCAAGCACTTCCACCGGTTGTGCCAAGTTACCTTGTGTCTGCCCATATCCTTTGTTACGTATGTGGTTCCAAACCAAATGTCCGGTCGCAAAATCTGTTTGCACAAATAGACTGAAGTTTTTGTAGGTCACGCTGGTGTTAAAGCCACCAACAAAATCGGGGGTTGTACGACCGATTACCTTTCTATCCAGGTTGTTGATAATCCCATCTCCATTTTGATCGACCCACTTGACATCACCGGCCCATCGCTGGTTTCGACTTGCGGCGGGAGCAAACTCGTCCGTAATGGCATTGTCTGCATCCGCTTCAGCTTGATTGGCATAGATACGCTCTTGTTCGAAAGCAACGATAAGGTCGCCACCAAAACGTTGGCCTTCCTGCAAACCGCCGACCCATTCTTCTTGGCCGGTTGACGGATTCCAAATCAAGCTGCCCCCCTGTCGGTTTCGCTCATTATCGTTTTCGGGCAAGGCAACCACATAGTTTCTATTTCTGGTGAACGTTGCCCCCATATTCCAAGTAAAGTCTTCCTTTCGAATGATATCACCATTGACCTGAAGTTCAAAACCTCTGTTCCTATAGGTACCGTTATTGGTCAATATACCACTGAATCCGGTATAGTAAGGCAATGTCAGACTGGCCAATTTATCCTTGATATCCCTAGTATATACATCTGCAATAAGGGACAATCTGCTATCAAATAGGGAGACATCCAAACCAACGTTGAAGGTGGTGGCCTTTTCCCATTTAAGGTCAAGTGTGGCCAAACTGGTATTGGCGTATCCCGTCTGTCCGTTATACACACCCTGGGAACCATAGGAACCATAGACTCCATAGTTGCTCAATACATCTTGGTTACCATTCACACCATAACTAAGTCTTGGCTTAAACGTAGTTAACACGTTTTCCAATCCCCAATCCTGGAAAAACGATTCATTGTGGGCGTTCCAACCAAAGGAAACCCCAGGGAAGAATCCGTACTTATTATTGCCAAGTCTAGAAGAACCATCGTTTCTGAAGGTAAAACCGAATAAATACCTATTATCATAATCGTACAGCAATCTACCGAAAGTGGAAGTGATTACATATTCGGTTTCAAAGCTAAATGGTATACCATTGGCCTCGGCCCCTGCATTGAGGGTCTCGATCAAATCGGTTGGGGAATTCCGTGTCCCTGCAGATGTTTGAAAGAAGTTATCCTTAAAATATTCTGCCCCAATCAAGGCATTTACATTGTGTCGCCCAAATCTTTTGGTGTAGTTCAGCGTACCAGTATACTGATTCCTCAGCGTCCTATCCAAACTCACCGAAGCCTCACGCGCCGTGCGCAATGGACCATCTGTACTTCCGGTCCTAAAGGCCCGGTTAAAGCTTTCGTTGTGGTTATTGATTGCAAAATGGCTACCTGTCAAAGACAAGGTCAAATCGTCAATGATGTCCCATTCCAGACCTACGGAAAGCTGCAAACGCTGCTCTAGGTTTTTACGAACAAACTTGTCCTGGTAATACAGTGGATTACCAAATCCTTGATTTTGCCCTACAGCAAACTGATCAGAAAAGGTACCATCAGGATTGCTATCAAAAGTCCGTGCGGTGGGAGCCTGCCCTTGAAATCTTCTGAATACAGTGTCCTCGCTACCCAAAGGGCTTAAATTTAAATTAGAGTGCGAGTACAGGATGTTGGAGTTAACCTCGACCCGATCCGTTACCTTGTAAGATCCGCTAAATTTACCAGAATACCTCTTAAAACCAGAGCCTAAGATAAGTCCTTGGTTATCAAGAAGTCCCAATCCCATATAATAAGTTCCTTTCTCGTTCCCACCATCAAAAGAAAGATAATGGTCTTTGGATTCACTGTTTTGATAGATGCGGTCACCAACACCCTTGTTATCAAAAAACAGTATTTGTTGTGCCGGATTCAATATATCCGGTATCGCCCGCCATCCTGGTTGATCTAACAAATATTGATTGTCCGCCGTCAACAATTGGGTCGTAAAGGGGTCGTTGGTCGTATTGTTACCCGTTCCCGCACTTTGGTTGGCATCCAAAAACGCGCCGAAAGCACCCGGGTTATTCGTTGCCTCCCTGAACCAGGCTATGGACTGTCTATTGTAATTGATGTGATCCGCAGCTCCCAGATATTGTTGGTCGTTACGCTCTTCGTTGATACTGTAACGGTACTTATAATTAATGGAAGACCTTCCTGCTTTACCCTTTTTGGTGGTTATCAAGATAACACCATTGGCCGACCTTGCCCCATATATTGCCGTTGCAGCGGCATCTTTAAGCACTTCCATCGATTCAATGTCATCTGAATTGAGAGCAAAGAATGAACTTGGCACACCATCCACCAGAATCAATGGTGAATCATTGCCATCGAAATTGGTACCTCCTCGAAGTACAACCTGCGGGGTAGAGCCTGGCTGCCCTGTAGTGTTGGTCACTCTAAGTCCCGCCACCGTACCCTGCAAAGCTGTAGCTGGGTTCGATCGGGTAGCACTTTCCAGCACTTTGGTATCCAATTTGGCCACAGAAGAGGTAAGGGTGGAACGTGATTGACTACCATAACCCGTTACAACAACCTCATCCAAGACTGCCGTACTTTGGGACAGCATAACATCAATAACCGTTTGGGCGGATACCTCCACTTCTTGAGCGGTAAATCCTATATAACTGAATACCAAAACGTCCCCAGTGGCGGCTTCAATGGAATAATTTCCATCAAAGTCCGTTTGTGCACCATTGGTGGTACCCTTTACCAATACAGTGGCTCCTGGGAGTGGTATCCCTTCTTGATCTGTGACAGTACCGGTGATTTGGCTTGACTGCGCGTAAACCGAAACCGCAAATACATTCAGCAACAGGGCGCAAACGAACAGGATCGAAGTCCTATTTACGCCCAAGGCCCTTATCGGGCCGGATGCCTTTTTCTTTTCAGCATTCTTTGAGAGTTTCATAGATGTAATAGTTTGATTAATTAAGTGTTATGAGCAAATATATATAATTATTTGTATTATGTTATACATAATAATTCATATTTTTTAAATGCATTCGTCTGAATCCCTTTGACATGGCTCCGGAAAATGTTCGGAAATCCCTTCCTTTCTGAACAGTTCCAAAGCTTTTAGCAATTGGCCATCATTAAATGTTCTATGCGGAAAGCGGCTAGGACCCATATTCAATCCCAGATGTCTCATAAAGCTTTTTCCCCCACCGTGATATCCTCCCATGGCTTCCAAAATCTGCACAAATCGAATAGCCTTATCCTGAAGCTTCCTAGCAGCATCAAAATTTCCTTGGGAAGCGTATTTGGCCACACCATGATAAAGTGGCGCCAAATGGTTATAGGTACTGCCTACCCAGCTCTTGGACCCAACCAATACACTGTCAATATACTTTTCATCAATACCAAAAAACATATCCATAGTATCATCACCTTTCTCCATGCATTGTTTAAAATCGTCCAGATTATCCTCGGTATATTTTATCCCTGCGAAATTGGGGATATGCTTCTTGGCGGAATCGACGAATGCCAACATAGGTAGGTTAACCCCTGTAAGTACGGGAATATGATAGTAATAAAAAGGTATGTCCGGGGCAGCACTGGCAATTTCAGCACAATAGTACACAAGTTCATCCACCGTCTTAGGGCGAAAATAAAAAGGCGGCAGGGCTGCGGTTGCATCCACCATATCAGCACTGTGCCCGGCCAATTCTTGGGCCTCCCTTAGGTTGGTATGACCGACATGGTTTATGACATAAAACCCATCCTCTCTTAAATCCGACCATGCCTCTATCAATTTCATTCGTTCCGAAGTACTTAAAGAAACAAAATCCCCGGTTGAACCATTGACAAATGCTCCCGACACTCCATTGGACATTAAATAACGACCATATTCCACAATAATATCCGTATTAAGCAACCCGTTTGTATGCATCGGTGCATAAGTTGCTGCAATGATTCCTTTCATAATTGTATTATGTATTACATAACAAAGTAATTGTTTTTTTTTCAATTATTCAAATATTTGCACAAAATATGTATCTCCATATCGTCAAATGGCTTCATATATCCGTTTCTTGCATTGGTTAAACAGTTACCATTCCTGTAAGGTCAAGGCACCTATATGAATGGTAGTCACGGAATCTCCAATAAAAACAAGCAGATTGGGTAACCACCAAGATATACCTATTCTCTTTGGAAAATCCCAACCCATTTTGGAACTGCCCCAATTTCAATCCATACCACATGGTCAACAGCCGCCTTCCCAAGAAAGACATCACACCGCAAACAGTTTTTGCCTATATGTATGACATATTTAAATGAACATTTTGTAGGTCAACTGCCAAAATTAACGGTACTTTGCCGGAAAGCTATTCTCGTTGCACACTGATAGCTACTAACATCGCATCCAACAATTCAATTTACAATAGGGCATATCCGAAAGCATGAAAAAGACCCATTTATGGAAACCAGGGAATATGCTACTGCTCGCAGGCATACTGTTGATTGCTTTGAATCTACGGCCTGCGCTGGCCAGTGTAGGTCCGCTGGTATCCGATATTCAAGCGTCCACAGGTCTTTCCAACGGACTTTTAGGCCTTTTGACCACCCTTCCTTTGATTGCTTTTGGTATTATTTCGACTTTGACTCCCTTGGTTACCAGAAGACTAGGTATGGGATGGACCCTGTTTTTGGCAATGGCCCTATTGGCCTTGGGTATCGTCATAAGATCACTCGGACCTATTTTTACGCTCTACTTGGGCACCTTGCTCATCGGAGTAGCCATTGCATTTGGGAATGTAATGCTACCAAGTCTTACCAAACGAAATTTCTCAGAAAACTCGGGATTGATCACCAGTCTTTATTCGAGTGTTATGGCCATCGGTGCCGCCTTGGCAGCAGGATTAAGCGTTCCGTTAGCCAGGCAGCATAATTTGGGGTGGCAAGGCTCTCTGGCTGTATGGGCAGTTTGTGCTTTCCTTGCGGCCTTACTTTGGCTCCCGCAAGTTACTCGACTTAAGCGAACTCCACCCAGCAACAATAGCTCGATGGGGCTAAAGTCGCTGGTAAAATCAAAGTTGGCCTGGCAAGTAGCCTTGTTTATGGGGCTGCAATCACTAACCTTTTATGTAATCCTAGCTTGGCTACCATCCATCATTCAAGATAGGGGTCACGGTGCCAACTATGCTGGATGGATGCTTTCGCTATCGCAAGCTACGGGCATATTGGGTTCTCTATTGATTCCTGTACTGGCCGGTCGGAGGAAGGACCAACGATCTATCGTGCTTTTCTTGGCCGGTATAGAAGTAATCGGCTTGGTAGGACTTATTGTTCCCTCGCTGGGATTGGTTTGGCTATGGGTGTCATTGATCGGGTTTGTGCTAGGCGGTACCTTCGGACTGTCCTTACTCTTTTTGGTACTTCGCTCACGGGATTCAGATGAAGCCACCTCCCTTTCCGGAATGGCACAATCCATTGGGTATATTATTGCAGCCACAGGCCCATCCCTATTTGGGGCCATCATAGACGTTATAGGTAGCTGGACCCCCGCCTTGACGGTCCTATTTGTGATAGCAATACTGAAATTTTTTATGGGCATGGGAGCCGCAAAACCGGGCAAAGTCTAGTTTTATCTTACCCATCAAATTATTCCAACCATGTCATCACATTCGCTTTGATGTCCTAGTCGTTTGATACATCCTCCAACTCATTTGTCCTTTTGTTGTTGTGGCAGGTCTTTTTCCATTGATTGGTGTTTAAAACTGTTGAATGGATGGCTTAGCAAATATATTCCACCTCAGCTACCTTCATTGTCGGATGAAGCGATAAGCGTACCCAACCTGGCTTATATGATAAATCCGGATTGCTGATTTTGCTTTGAAGCGACCTGATCAATATAAAATAAATGATGTGCAAGTGCTAGCGCAAGACCAACCGCCATGTACCTGTATCCCAAACCTATCGTTGAGCAAGAGAACTACCAGATTGTAATGTATGTCGGAAATACCGAAGGCAACACTCCCAATATGTGTATTTTGGAGGTCCACCAACAAGACCTTTTAGTTTTTTAGGCAGTATTCCCTTGGTATTGTTTATAAATAAAGTGTAACTTTTGTTACTTGGGGCAAATCCTTCCACTTTGCATATAATAAGGTATTGTAGGTACCCGTATGGTTGGTACCTCTCTTTTACATCAACAAACCGGTTTATTTATATTGACCATTTCCCATTAATCCCTTAAGGTCTCTGCCTGTCTTTTGATATATGAAGTGCACTGCCCGAAGGTCTCAAAAATTTGCGCCTCTGGAATGAGCGATGGAATCAAATTGACCCGTTCCATCATATATCTGGGCTGTTCGAGCACATGAACCAATAAGACCTGGGTACCAGACTTTTTAAGCTCGATCAATACATCTTCTAGGCTATACAGACCAGATTGGTCAAGATACTGCATGCGGTCCATTCGGATGACCACTGTGGAGGCAGTAATGGGGATTTGCTTGGCCAATTGCTGAAAATCGTTGGTAGAACCAAAAAACAATGGTCCTTTAAGATGTTTTATGAGTACTGTCTTCTTTAGTGCGTCAGGAAAATCAGCTTCATCTGCCCAACCTTTTTCTTCCTTTAGAGTCTTAACATCGGAACGTTGTGCGGCCAAATCCCCCATCTTTTTCATGAACATAAGTGAGGCGATTACAAGACCTATACCCACGGCATATACCAAGTTCCAAATAGAAGACAACACCATTACGACCAACATGATCATCACTTCAGAGCTTATTTTAAATGGACCGAACATTACGTCCCTAGGCAGATGGGGCATAGCCCTTAGACCTTTATAATCAATCACCCCTATTCCAACCGTAACCAAGATGCCAGCTAGGACAGCTGCGGGTATATTGGATGCTACGGGGCCCAATGCCAATAAGACCACCAATAGCAAAATACCTGCTACCATCCCTGATAGCCTGGTTTTACCTCCAGCATTGATGTTGACCACGGTACGGATTGTGGCACCTGCACCCGGAATTCCCCCAAAAACTGCAGCAATACTGTTACCTATGCCCTGACCAATCAATTCCTTATTGGGTTTATGCTGGGTCTTTGTCATATTGTCCGCAACCACAGAAGTCAATAGGGAGTCAATAGCTCCCAAAAGGGCCAAGGTAAAGGCAGTGAAAATATAGGGCGTTACAGAACTTAATTGAAACGAGCCGAACACATCCAAATTTGGCATCGGAAATCCACTTGGGATTTCTTGGATTGGTCGATACTCCCACCCGAATCCATAAGCTACCCCTGAAACCATCAGCAATGCCACCAATGCACTTGGAATCAGGGTCGTAACCCTTTTGAACCCATAAATTATACCAATAGTAGCCAAGGCCAAGGCAAGTTCTAGCCAATCTATTTGTTGCAAGGCCCGTGGCAAAACCCTGATAGTTCCGATGACCCCGGAAGCGTCCTTATTCGCCAAGGTCTTTGCCTCCTTTAAAATATTTTCTTCGGTTACCTCCCCAGCCCTGGCAATGGTTTCTTCAAAATCTTCAAGAACAAGAATTCCCTCCTTTGATTCTTCCTGGAGAATGTTCTTGAGGATTATCTCTTCTGCCTGTGCTCTATATTGATTCACAAACATAGCATCTTCGTTTGGATAATAGCCGATGGAAGGCAGTAGCTGAGTTACCAGGATAATCACTCCAATAGCCGTCATAAAGCCCGAAACAACCGGATAAGGGATGTATCGGATGTATTTACCCAGCCCGGCAACGCCCAACAGAATCTGCATAAGTCCGGCCAAAAGGAATACCATCAAAATAGCAGGAAGTGCCCTCTCCATATCACCATCGTTCATGGCGACTATACTGGCAACGACCACCATCGTGACAGCGGTCATTGGTGCAGTCGGGCCTGAAATTTGCGTATTTGTACCGCCAAAAAACGCAGCAAAAAAGCTAATAAAAATGGCGCCATAAAGTCCTGCGCTAGGTCCTAAACCCGAACTGACTCCAAAGGCCAATGCCAATGGCAGAGCCACAATACCTGCCGTTATACCTCCAAAAACATCTCCTCTAAAATTGGAAAAAAAATTCTTCATTGTAAATTTTATACTTAATTGAAACTGTCCCTTTTGGGACAATGGCTTCCATACCTTTAAATAAATGGTCCTGATTTATACTTGATTACGGCTCACTCACCCCCTAACCTGCCCGTTTTCCCTACGTTACATGTTACATTTTGTTATGGCTAGACTCGAAAGAATCAACACTTGGCGTAGAAAGCCAAAAGGGCCCGTATTATGGCCCTCTTTGGAATTCTTATTTACCGAAGCGCTCCGACATCTTGGAGAGTAGCAGAAACTTTAATTGGTTGTAGTTTTTTAAATGGTTCATATAACCATCCCTATTTTTCTCATGGGTATTGAGGTAATAGGCATCACATTCCATGGTATCGCATTCGATGGCGTTCGCCAAATTCCTTTCATAACGGTATAAGTTTGCCAAACGCAGCTGGTTCTCCCGTTGAACCTCCAAAAGTCTTTGCTGGAATGCAGGATTTCCCAATAGTCGTTTTTCCAATGATATCAAATATTGTAATTCCTCATTGATCCATTCCATGGTTTCGGTCCAGTTGGTGATTTCCAACTTATCCTTCTTACTGATGATACGGCTCAAGGAATCGTGAAAGTAGGGTCTGCCAACAGTATTCATAATACCATATTTAAGTTCAACGTCTCATTTTCCTGCTCTATATCCTCGATGGTCAGCTTTTGGCTACCGGATGGGAATTCCCAAATAATGGAATCACCATTGGCGTACCCCATGACCGCGGCCCCCATAGGGGTCAAGATCGATATGCAATTGTTTTTGATATCGCTTTTGGCAGGTAGTACCAATTTGAACTTCTTATGCCAACCATTTTCGGAAACAATTGTGACATTGGAATTGAACCGTATCACATCATTTGGCATTTTATCCTCATCCAGGATTTTGGCACTCTCCAATTCATCCGTCAACTTCTTAACCGATTTTCTCCAAGCACTGTCCTTATGGTACCCCGAAAGGTTCAACAATCGTTTTAAAACGACATATTCCCTTTTTTCTATCAACAAGCTCCCGTATTTCATTTCACTATATTTTAAATCATTATACCATGCAGGCTCTTTTTCAAGCCTTTTTTAATCACTTTCTCCCATTATGGAAAAATCCCCCTCTGAACATAAGTCTCTTCCAATCGCTCAATGGCAATTACAAATGCGGCAGTCCGCATATCAATATTTTGGGTCTTGGTTTTGTGTGCAACCTTGTTAAACGATTCTTTCATTTTTCTCTCAAGTCGTTCCAACACCTCTTTAAGGTCCCAAATTTCACCGTTCCGGTTTTGCAACCATTCGAAATAGCTTCCGATTACCCCTCCTGCATTACATAGAATATCTGGTATGATATCGATACCACGCTCCAAAAGGATTTCTTCCGCCTTTACATCGGTAGGTCCATTCGCCCCTTCGGCAATCAAACTGGCTTTTATCACAGGGGCATTGTCCACTGTAATCTGATTACCCAATGCCGCCGGAATACAGATATCACATTCCAATCCAAAAAATTCCGAATTCTCAATATTGCCTGCTCCTGAATACCCTATAATACTTCCTTTATTGGCCTTGGTATAATCCAGAAGGTGCTCTGGACATATCCCTTTCTCATTGTAGAGGCTTCCATAGGCATCTTGTACCGCAGTAAGAATCGCACCTTCCTTACTCAGGAAATGGGCCGCCCAATACCCAACATTACCGAATCCTTGAACAATGAACTTCTTGTTTTTCAACTCCAGTTTTTTGTGTTCAGCCCAGAATTTGATAGTAAGGAAAACACCATAGCCCGTTGCACGATCTCTACCCTCGGAACCACCAGCACCTATGGGTTTTCCCGTGACAACATGAAGATTCTTTGAACGTTCATTGGGAGACTTGGTTGACATATAGGTATCCAAGATCCAAGCCATGGTCTGGGAATTGGTATTTACATCAGGTGCGGGTATATCCAACTCTGGCCCAATATTGTCCCCAAGAGCATACGTAAACCTTCTTGTAATACGTTGCAGCTCATCTTGGGAATACTTGGTGGGGTCCAACTGTATACCGCCCTTTGCACCGCCATATGGCAATCCTGCCAAAGAGGTTTTCCAAGTCATCCACATGGCCAAGGCTCTCGCCGCATCAATATCCACTGTCGGGTGGTACCGCAGCCCACCCTTGTAGGGACCCAAGGCATTATTGTGTTGTACCCGGTAGCCGGTAAAAATCTCAACTTCCCCATCGTCCATTCGTACCGGAAAGTGGACCACCAATTCATTGTTGGTGACTTCCAAGATTTTTCTAATGTTCGGGTTAAGCCCAACGATATCAGCTGCGTTGTTAAATTGACGCATGACATTGTCCAACATTCCTTGTTTGGACGGTCTTTTCTTTGTTGTTAATACTGTTGTCATGTTAAAATAGTTAATGGTATGCCTTATACCTTTTGTTTTTAATTCATTTCATCCGAAATCACTATGGTAGGGAGATCCGTATCTTCCAAATAGTGTTGGTATTCATTACACAAATTGGTATACGCTCTTTGTTCACTCAAAGAACAGTATGTTCTATGAATACAGGTTGAGCATATACTACGCACAAATTCATTCATGGCATTTTTTTTAAATTAATTTTAATTAACGAATGGGATATAAGGTTGTGATGGGTTGAAAAATCAACATCAAGATGGACACACCGAGGACAATCAAAAAACCGACTTCCAAATTGGATAATAGCCGATTTACTTTCAGTGATTTTTCCGATAGTTTCGTCAACTGGCTACTTTCTTCCAATTGAATTTCCTCCAGGGAATCCAAGGTCTTTTTGATACCACCAATATGTTTAATGGCCTTTGTTTTTGCATTATCGTCCTTGATGTTCAAAGATGCCATTGGGATCTGTGACGCCAAATCCCTGAATTCTTGTCGCAGCCGTTCTAAAAAAAGTGCTTCTTGCCTAGTGAGATCGGTACGGGCAAAGTCATCGAGAAGGATGCTGATTTTTTCCGCCCTATTTGTTGTTAACCTATCGGTATCAACCACCTCCAACTCACTATCGTGAAGATGGTTTCGCAATTGATAGATAAAATCCTGAACCACTACCCTATCATCATGAATAGAAACAATTGCGTGCTGTATCGTGGAAAAATGCCGCCGATCCACAAGATTAGCTGCAAGTACCAATAAAAATGCTGTGGCAAGTACAAGACCAACCAATATGCGTTGTTTAATTGAAAGTGTTGCGTTCATACCCCTTATCCCTTTTTATATTTGTGTTAAATTGACCCATAGTGCATCAGAACTGTTGCGCTCTTCTTTTTTACTAAAGGAAAGCGCAACATCTGGATTGGGCGGTAAGGCATCCATTAGGTTTTTGCCAAAAGCTTCCACATTGGCCATCACACCAAATTGATCTACCCCTACGATACGAAATGAGGCCGCTTGGCCAGGCATGCCATACCTAATGCTATCCCCTTTTGACAACCCAATAACGGAACAGCCCAAAGCGCTTACCACTGAATACTTCGCCTTTTCCGTATCAGCATCATCTGGAGGTACCAACTGAAAGCTTTTCGTCCATCCTGTCGAACTTTCAAGGGTCACACGGCTATTTAATCGTACCACATCGCAGGGCATACTTTTCTCATCCACAATAATGGCACGTTGTACATTCTCGATCAATAATCCCAATAGTTCAACATGAAAGTAATCTTCTAAGCCCAACGATTGCTGCAGATACTTTTTGATCGTCAATAACTCGTTGCTCTCCAATAGAAGGCTTCCAAATCTCAAAGGGTACATTACCATCATTACTCATTTCTTTTGACACGGAACCGGAAAATCCATCATTTTCCGATCTGATTGATTGATTGTGCCATACCAATGGCAAATCATATGCCCTACTTGTGAAAAAGAAATGTAACACCACCAAAGTACTGATAAACAGTGATTTGACTTTTAAATAAAAAATAACCTAAGATTGAGGTTTGGGTAGTTTTTAACCAATTGGTCAGTATTTGACCAGATCAATCAATTTTGTCGCGAAGTGTTTTACGATTGATCTGTAATATTTCTGCCGCCTTGCTCTTGTTCCCCTTGGTATGAGCCAAGACACGCTGAATATATTGCCTTTCCATTTCCCTTAAAGGAAGGAGCTCTTCCTTGGGAAAGGTGATTTCATATTTTAAAAAATCAGGCAAATCCTTCATCCCTACTGGGCCATCCGCCATGATGACTGCTCGCTGGATCACGTTCTCAAGTTCCCTAATATTACCGGGCCAAGTATAGCGTTCCAATACCTTGAGAGCATCCGGATCAATGGGCAGGAATCGGTCCCTGTATTCTATCCCGTATTTTTGAAGAAACCTATTCACTAACATAGGAATGTCCGATTTTCGTTTTCTTAGCGGTGGCACCATGATTTCCACAACAGTCAAACGATAATAAAGATCTTCCCTAAAGTTTTTCTTATTGATTTCCTCCTTGAGGTCCAAATTGGTGGCTGCCACAACGCGCAGATTTATTTTTTCCACCGTTCTGGAACCGACCTTGGAAATCTCCTTTTCCTGCAATGCCCTTAACAATTTTGTCTGCACATCCCAACCGGCCTCACCTATTTCATCCAGAAAGAGGGTCCCTCCATCTGCTGCCTGAAAAAAACCGTTACGGTTTTGTTCTGCGCCGGTAAAAGCACCTTTGACATAACCAAATAATTCGGCTTCCTGTAAGTTATCGGGGATTGCCCCACAGTTTACAGCAATAAAAGGTCCTTTTCTATATTTACCCGAGTAATGAATGGCCCGTGCCACCAATTCCTTGCCCGTTCCGCTTTCTCCCTGTATCAAAACGGTGGCCTGATTGTCCTTTACCCGGCCAATGATCGAAAGTACAGGCTGAAAGGCTTGTGAATTGCCCACCATACCGTTGAACCCTTCGTGATGTTCCCTGAGCGGGTTCTTTACAGCTGGGGCATGGCGATGGTCGCCTTGCGACAAAGCCTTTTTAACCGCTGTTTCGAGCTCTTCTTTCGTAAACGGTTTGGTCATATAGTCCATGGCGCCCGATTTAAGTACCTCTAAAGCTCCATCAACGGAAGGGTAGCCCGTGAGCACAAGTTTTGGCATATTGGGGTAATGTTCATTGGCGTACTTTAACAATTGTATACCGTCCACTTCGGGCATTTGGATGTCCGTAATCAATAGGTCTATGGAGGCATCTTTTAAAATAAAAAGGGCTTCCTTAACCGAAATGGCCTTAAAAACATGATAATCAAGTGTCTTGAGCCGTCTAGCTAACAACTCCAAAATCTTGGTGTCATCATCTACAACAAGAATGTTCTCTCTGTTTAAGGGCATACACGTCATTTTGGGAACTCCAGTGTAAAAATAGTACCTTTTGGCCGATTGGGCCGATGGGCAATACTTCCCTTATAGCTTTTTATGATACCATGGACCACACTCAGACCGAGTCCGGTACCTTCTCCAACGGGTTTGGTGGTATAAAATGGTTCAAAAACCCTACTTTCCTGACCCTTTGCAATACCCTCCCCAAAATCGATAATATGAACAATCACCTTTTCCTCACCGTTTAATAACTCCAATTTAATTTCACCGTCCTCCGGTGAATAATAGGCTGCGTTCATGATAAGGTTGAACATTACCTGAGTCAATTGGACCGCATTGGCTCGAATGCTAAGGTCTTCTTTGGCATAGGACCTTACTACGGTCAACTTCTTTTCCCTAAGTGACGGCCCCATAAGGCGTATAACACTATCGACAACCCTTTTAAGTTCGACCAACTCCATTTGTTGGGGCATTTCGCAGGTGAAGAACATCAACTTTTTTACAATTTCCCGAGAGAAGATGGCGTTGTCCAATATGGTTTGCAAATCGCTTCTTGTTCTTGGATCCGTGGTCTCATCCAATAACAATTCGGCAAACCCCAGAATATTGGCCAAGGGGGTATTCAATTCATGGGCAATACCGGCCGTTATCTCGCCCATGATATGCAAACGATCATTACGTTCCATTTGTCTTCTGGTTTCCTGTTCACTATCATGGATTTGTTTACGTTCCAAAAGATTCCCTACCGCCAGGCAGACATTTTTCAGCAAAGTCCTTTCTTCTAGCAAGAAATCTTCAGGACCATAAGCTGATGCGGGATACCCAACTGAAATGGCTCCAGCTTTATTATTGAAAACCATAACGTCACTGGATAATTGTACCATTTGCTCATCAAATCCAATGGTTTGGACCCTATATTTTCCGATGGAAATTTTACACGCTGCAACTTCTTCGTGCTGCCAACCTCTTTTTAAACAGTGGGCTATGGCTTCCAAAGAAGTGTTCAGTTCATCATATCCTGAATTCACAATGATGGAGGTAACCTCATAAAGACAGGTCAATTCCTTGACGCGTTCCTTGAGTTTTTGATCTGTGCTTTTCATAGGGTTAGAAATTATGGTTACAAAGGTTAGTGGGTCCTTACACGTTTCATTTGCCCAGTACAACAATAATACAGTAAAAAAAATCGGTTTTCCCAATCGATGCTCACGATATACTTATCCCAGAAAAGGGGTTTATGAAAAATAAGGTTTCCCATCTACTCTTACTCCTTGTTAATACCATAAAATACCTGTAAGAAAACCAAAAACACCTCCCTGAAGATCCAGCTTATCCTCAATCGTAGAAATCAAAGCCGTGTTCAAGTCAAGCTTTCACAGTATAATGGCATTGAGGGTCTGCGGATGTTCCCCTAACCAAAAGAAAGGGACGTTGTTTAAGTGACCTTTTTTCAGCTCCCTCTTGATTACCTGTCCGGGTGAATTCCCTTATGTTTCTCGGCATATCGAATCATACTACAAGTGTAAACAAATTAATGCATGTTTCGATAACGTAATATGCTGAGTTCCTAATAGCTATTTCGAAGATAATTTCAACTTCCTTCCCCCATTTAGTTCCTTAAGTTCCAATACCAATTTTTCATCAGTACCCAGTACATATTTCGGAAGCACATATACAAACCGCTCGCTGTGGCCAGGCCTTATGGAATAAGGCATCCCGTATTTGTATCGTACGGTCAAAGGTATTTGTTGGTAGGAAGCCTTTTTATTGGGGTTTCCGTTGGCCCGGTAAACCTCGAGATAGTCAATTTCAAAGTTGATTTCCGAATTGTTCCTTATTTCGATGACCAAGTACATTTCGGAAGCATCGTAGACCATATGCTGTAGCTGTAACCGCAACCCCTTGTAACGTTTTGTAGACATGGATGTATGACCGGATTCCAGTAGAAATCTACACGCCCTTTCAAAATAAGCCTTCCTGTCTTTATTATAAACATTCGTAGTTCGCTTAACTTTGAGGATTGCCTTGTCAGGCCTTTCATTTCCAATACTTAAGTATTCATCGATAAAGTAGTTCATTTTGGGAAGTACATGGGCATATTTCAAAATAAAGGAATACACCGACCCATCTCTGGTCACGGTCAATAAGTTGCTTTCATTTCCGGGCTTTGCTTGCAACAAACCAAAGTACTGCCCTTGCTCCCGGTTATAGGTAAACACAAAATTCGAAGCGCCCACAACGCCCTGGCGAATAGGTGCCGGAAAGAACACGGCCACATTTTGGTGTTCGTTGGCGAATATGGTATCCAATACCTCTTGAGCGTTCGATAGATTGGCCAATAGCATGGAAACGATAATAATACTTGCTTTCATAAGATAGGTTTTACTGTCCCTTTGGGGTTTTTAAAATGAGTTGATAGTTATCCATGATGGTGACCTTCACTTGGCGGTTGTCCCTTTGAAAAAGTGACTTGACGCCTCTGACTTGTGGCACGCCGGCAATATTAATATCGTCGACGGCCTCCGCTGTGATTTCCCTGCTGGCCTCAGCCCGAAAACGATTGACCACATAAATTCCTTCATGACCATCTTGAAGATCATAGGCAACCAATGAAACGGGACTATGACCAATGTAATCAATGGTAATCATTGCCCTATGGAGTTTAAAACTGACGAAACCATAGATGGGTGTGTTTCTGGGTACTTTTCTTCCGTCGATGATGGCATCTTCCATAAGGCGCATCCGAAGCCGGTACTGTTGCCGAACCGTTTGGGTACCATCCACACCAACGCGGATAAGGTCATCCGTAACCCCAGTAACTTCGGATGGTCGCTCTATCGGATTCGAGGCAAAGAACATTTGATGCTGCAATGCCATTTCTTTGGTAGCTACAGATGGCTCGAGTTCAACTGCCCCATCATCTTTGTCCACTGTCACTACGGCATTGGACATGGAATCTTCCTCCAAGGGAACAATGGGGTCGGTTCCCACAAAATTTTTGGATCGGTACACACTATCAATAATGCGCTGTTTTTCATATTCCATATAATCCGGATTGAAATACCCCTTGTCATCCACCATATGCTCCGGGTAAAGTGGTGGAGCCGTTACCTGGCGTTCGGCTTTGATGGCATCCAGGGCCTCCAGTTTGGATTCATATTCCACAGTGCTATCGTCCAGATCGGGCAGGGGAATTTGATTGGGCTCCACAGCTGCGGGCTCGTCCTCTCCAAAGGTCCATAGGCTATATACCACCATAAACAGGACCACACAGACCACGATCAAGACGAACACGGTCTTACTTTTTTGTAGTTTCATTTGCATCTATTTTACGTAGGGAGTTTTCAAAAAAATCGGTGATCAATAGCCCATGGGGGTTATGTGGAAAATTGCGGCCCACAGGGACCAACTTTCCCGTAGTGATCAGCTCATAGGAGTCCGTGACTTCGCCCCGAATGATATGGAATACGGTACGCGTCCGAAAGCTATGGGCATCGGTTCCCAGACTGATTTCAGAATGAACGGCTTCCACCTGTTGGACCAGGGAATATTGTAATAGCCTATTGTAAAGGCCATCGGCCTTCTTTTGACGGTACACGTTGTCCACCGAGGCATTGCCCAACCATAAGGCCCTCTCCATATTCCGTTCAAAACTTCCAGCGTCCAGATGGTAGAACCATCGATGGAACTGTTCAAGATGTGCCAAGGCTTCCACTTCCAGGTGCTCCCGTTGGTCGCTCCAACCTAATGGGACCACTTCCCCTCGGTCACTAATCACAAAGGCACTGGACATGGCTTCTCGATGGATTTTGGCCACCAGTACCAAGGAAATGATACAGACCAATCCTGAAACCAGGACCACCGTCAATACCACAAGTCGATTCAAACGCAATAGCTGTTGTATGTGCTTAAAGGGTGTTTTCATAACAATCTGGAATTAACCGGTGAACAATCGAAGGGTAAAACTGCTGGCCTTGCGGTAGAGCTTGAACTTGAGCAAGACGATAAATCCGATGGACCCCAATTCAATAACGGGAGCAAAGAACTCCCCGCCCCAATCCGTTCCAAAGAGACTGCCCCAAAAATGGGTCGTGATCTCGGTATAGAGATTATTGACAAAGACATTGACCAGAAAAAAGGCGGGCACCATCATATAGACCCCTGCATAAAGCTTGAAATAGGTATAGGCTAGCATCCGGAACTTCTCAAATACGGACAGCGCGATTACCAAGGGAAAAAAGGCCTGCATGATACCCAACAAAAAGTACCGTTCGGCCAGAAAGAGCGGGTAGATAAAGATATCCAACAACCACAGGATCACCCCGACCGTGAAAGCGACCAACTTGAGTCCGTATAAAGGTGTCACCAAGGCCTCATACAGCAAGGCCATGGCTTTTTTGGCGGCTTCCAAGGCACCCACATCCCGTTCCAGGTCCACATCTTGTAGCTGTAAAGGGAGGAGTGCCGGAGCCGTGTCCCGGTATTGGGATTCAATGGCCACCAAAATACCATCAAAGACCCCTAACACTTCTGTGGAGAACAGCACGAGGAGCACTATCAAAAAGTTCTTGGCCAGTTCCGTAGGGGTCAGTCCCCAGGTATGGCCGTCCGTTGCAGCGATCCCTTCGTTATATTTTTTAATGATATTGACCAAGAACAGGAATAACGCCAAGGTCTTCATCCCCACAAGGGTGTATTGCGAAAAATCACTGTCCTTAATGGTCTGAAAGACCGCATCCACGTATTCCAATCCTATGCCCAAGAAATATCCCATCCCCATCAATACTTTTCTTCCCTATTATTGATAATATCCTGCATCCGCCGAAAGGAAATGATTTCCCGGTAGCGTCGGGTCTTGACCTCCAATTCCGCCCTCATTTCCCGTGACGCCGCTTTCTTCTCCATCAAAATGGCGGTACGCTCCGCATCGGTCATTTTTAAAAAGTCATTGGACAGAATCTGGTTGACAAAATATAGGTCATCAATGGCGGTGTCCATGATCTGCTCGAAGGATGTGGAAATTTGCTCGACCTCCTCCGACTTGATGAAGGGGGAATTCAAGATTTCACGAAGGTCTTGCTGCACCGTTCTAAACAAAACCTCATTGTTCCGCACCAATTCCCTGACCGCCTTGAGCTGTTTGATGGTCGTATTCACCTTCACAATATTGTCCTTCTGTTCTTTCAAAAACGTTACGGTCTTCAATAGTTGCGAGGTCTGTTTGGCGGATTCCACCAAGGATTTGGTCATACTGATAAAGTTCGTGTTGTCATACACCGGCATCCCCTGGCAGGCAGCGCCTGCTGGCAATAATAAGCTAGTGGTTAGGACCATGACCAAGGTCAGAACTTTTTGCCTGATGGCTTGTAACTTTGTAGTCTTCATTGGGTTTCTTTTTTAAGTTGAATAAATGCTTTAATGGCTTGCTCCATATCCCGGGTATTTTCATAGAGCTCCATAATCTCGGTGCTTTCCGTGCCATCGGTGAGATAGGCAGCATGGACTTCTGGTGGCACCTCCAAACGAAAGACATTGCTTTCCTTACCCATCTTGATAAAGATTTCGGTATACTTTCGTTCCCCCGTCAGTTGGTTACGGATGGATTTTAATTGATTGAGATCATGGCTGGATAGGCTCAGTCTATTTTTTAGTGCCTCATACCCCTTTTCGTTCTTGAGGCTATAGATCACCTGGGTATTCTCCAGAATGCTGGCTGAAGTGGTATTTTCTGGCAATTGGTTGATGGACTGCAGAATAATCCCAATGGCACCGTTCTGTTTCCGTATGGCCTGGTAATAGAACTCCACGCTTTCCAAAACCTTGGGAAACTTCAATTGCTTGGCAAACTCATCAAAAAGGATCATGCCTCGTTCAGATCGGTTCCGCCATATCGTACGTTGTATGGCAGACTTGATCAGCTTCAACATCACCGAGAGGATTTCCTTATTGTCCCTGACCTCGTCCAGTTCAAAGACGATCAAGCGCTTGTCCTCGATTTTATAGGTTTGGTCCTTATCGACATGGAAGAGAAAACTGTACAACCCTCCCTCCACATATTCCGAAAGGATATGCAAGAAGGCATAGACATTGAAATCACTTTGTGAGACCTGGATGTCCTGGACCAAGGTGTTTTTATGGGCATCCACAAATTGGTAAAGCGACTGAAGGGAATGTCCATTGCCCACTTTTTGATAGTAATACAGTAATACTTTTTTGAGGGCCACTTCCTTGGATTTGGTCACATGGCTTTCCGCCAAAAGTTCCAACAGGAACTGGGCCAGGTCTTCCAAAAGCTCAGGTGTCAGGTCCCCTTGATTATCAATGTAAAAGGGATTGATGCCAAGGCTTTTTCCATGTTCGTAACGCAATAGGATCTGCTTGTCCGGATAAAGCTGGGCAAATTTGGCATAGGAACCCCCAAGGTCAATGATGACCAATCGGACATCGGATTCAAAAAACTGCCGCAGGATATGGTTCGCCAAAAAGGATTTCCCTTCCCCGGTAGGCGCAAAGATGGCAAAGTTACGGGCCTTGATCCGTTTCTTTTCGGCATCCCAAACATCCTTGACCACCGGAATATTGAATTGGCGATCATGAAAAAGCACCCCGGTATCGTCCGATTGATAATTGGTCTGGTTGATATACAGACAAAGGGCATGTTTCAGGTCGGTCACAAATAGATCTTCATTGGAAAAATTGGAGGCATGCGCAGGATAAGCGTTCAAAAAATAATGTTTCCGCTCCTTCCCTTTGGGATGATAGGGGCGAATATCCAATTCCTTGAACTTGGCCTTGATCTGGGAGGCCACACGTTTTAGGTGCTCCAGTTCGGTATGCCAGAATACCACATTGAGGTGCCCCCTTACGACTCGTGCAGTATCATCGGTATTGATCTGGTCCAAAATATGCTCGACCTTACGCAATACTACTTTGTTCTGGGTGCCAAAATTGGCGCTTTTGGACAGCTCCTCGATTTTCTTCTCCAAGGTCCGTCGCCATTGCTGTGTGTCATCCAGATACAGGATATGGTTCACCATATGGTTTTCAGGAAAATCCAGCCCCAGACCATCCATAAATCCTTGGTGAAACACAAAGTCATCGGCACTCAGTCGATCATGGGGTCTACTGCTTTGTACGCTGTCCCCAAAACACAACTCACTATTTACCGCCATGACATCAAAAAAGTGGTCACCGATTTCAATATTCCCTTTGTTCCATGTCATATCCGTGTCATAATCGATATTGAAGCCATTGAAATAACTATGGGTATGATCGAGGATAGTATCCGCTGACATAGGATGGACGGTGATGCCTTTGGAATTATCAATAAAGGATACCGCATCATTAACTGCTGTAATGAATTCCGCTACCTGAACGTCCAATTTGCGATGATATCCCTTTTCCGTCCTTCGAAAGGGATTGACATATTTGGCCGCATTGAGGGTCTTGTCCAAAGGAAGGACAAAAAAGAGGTATGCGGTATGTACCAAATGCTCCCTGCCGACAAAGTGTTCATAGGTGGCCCTCTGCAGAAAGGTTTCCCTGGGGAGCCCTTCCCCTCGGAACCCCTTGCGTTGATAGAGATCCTGCCTATGGATCACGGTACTGACAGGCAACGATTTCAAGGCTTGGAACCAAATGCTGTGCAATTCCTCAAAATCGGTTTCAGAAAGGGAATATATCTCGGGCAGTTCCACCTGATAGCTGAGCACTACATTGCCATTATTGGCAAAGACCAGATGGTTTTGGATATCAAGTATGGGATGATGGGATTGAAGGTTGATTTTATTCATGGCCGAGCTGACTTAAGTTTTTGTTGCTGATGGTTTTGGGAAACTGGCTTGGACCGAAGGAATACATGGGCCTTTTGACCCACTGGCCCAATGCCCCATACAGCAGGACATTGAACAACAGCAGGCCCACGATGACACCTAAATGGAACGAAAAAATGATAATCAATAGGGAACCGATAATGGATACCATCTGCAATGCGAATAAGGTAATGGGCAGTCCCAGAATCATGGCCCGCTTCCGAATATTTTTATAGATAGGGTAGGTTTTCATCACACTACGATTCCAATGAGATAGGTGAAGATGCCCACCACGGCCCCAGCAATGAGCACAAAGACCAGTACACGTGTGATACCCTTCTTGAGGTCGGAATTCTCCCCAAAGAAGTGACCGGCATTAAAGAGAAAGCCCACCAAAAAAATGACACCCAGAATAATGGGAAAAATGGCCCGAATGGTATTGGAGATATCGTTGACGGAATCCTCAATACCCCCGATTTGCGCCAACACAGCACTGGAAGTAAAGAGCAATAAAAGGGTAAAAAAGAATGATTTTCGCATATCGTAAGCGTTTAAGGGTTAGACGATTTCGATGTTGGAAAAGTACTGGAAATAACATTTCAATTCACTGTTTATCAGTTATTTGTGAACAACATAATACCTGTCTTGAAATGGTGTTTTTTGACGTTAATTCCCATCAAAAAAAAGCTAAGGGTATCGATAGCTTGTTGATAACCCGATGGGTATCCAACAATGAAACACGTAAAAACGTCATTTTTCAAGTTGTCCATCCTAGTTGTTGTCCCATTTGGAACTTTGAAAAAGCAAGATGTCGTTGATTTCGGCTAAGTTGTCGGCTACAGCGAAGAACTAACCAAACAGATTGAACTGGAACTAGACTGTCTTATGTTCTTTTATCGGGACTTTTGGCATCGAAGGCCACTAAATTGAACAATTGTCGCATTCGGCTTCGAACACGATTCCCGTAACGCTCTTCCAATTCTTTGGCATTGAGGTTGGTCGTACAATGGGTCCGTATGTGGTGATTGACAAAAAGTTCGTAACGGGAGAGCAGGATCTCTCCCATAACATTGCAGTCCTTGCCATAATGCCTACCTATGGGTTCTACCCCAAGATCATCAAAACAATAGTAGTGTCCATTGCCGTAATCCTCGATGAGCTTGAATCCAACATGATTGAAACCAAATACAATGTTCCGACTGGGAATCACTGCATAAGGCCTTTGATGGGGTACCAAATATTTCAAAAGGCGCATCAAACTGGTCTTTCCACAGCCCACGGGACCGGTCAACAGCAATCCCTTTTGGGGGTCGATTCCCGCCTTCTTACATTGATCATAATCGCGGATAATATAGTTGCAGAGCAGGAAGAGCACTGCCCTATCCGCCTCGTAGATCTTAAAGCTTATACCGAATAGCCGCTTCCCCTTGACCTCGAGATAGGCTAGCATTTTCTCAAAATCATAAATGACCTGATTGCCCTGAAGCTCGCCGATACGATAGGTCGTGTTGCCTTCTGTGATGATATGTGGGTAATCCAATTTCATAGAGGTTCCGCGTAGTCCTTTTGTTCCCTTGTTTTGAGGTTGTCCCGGAATCGATCGGCTCGGTCAGGTTTTTCCTTGTTTGGTAATTCAAACGAGATATTTCCTTTAAAATTTCCGGTTGATCCATTGTTTTTAATCTGTTTGGTAGTTTGTCTAGGTTTATATATACCTTTTAAGGGTTGTTCACTACTTGTTCGATTATGACCAGGGTAGATGTCCGCTACTTGTTCGGTACTTGTCCCAAAATTGAACAGCTTGACCTTGCTTCCCTTGAGGGGATTATGTGAGGGCTGATAATGGATATACCCCCAATGGTGCAATTGTTTGATACAGCGATGGTAGGTCGAAGTGGAACCAATCTTGGATAGCTGCATCACCTCGGCCCTATTGATATAAAATTCCTCCCTGAAATAACTGGCATTCCAAAAATGGAACAGGGTCATGTAAAGACTGACATGGCTAGAGTGCAAACGGCTGTCTTTGGCGAATTTTCCAAAGGCCCCGTTCAAGTGCGAGATGTAATTGACGTCCGCCAAAAAACTTAAAATCTGGGGTTGACCTTGTTTCGCTCCAACACCTCCATGATCTCCCGATGATCATAATAGAGTATACCCCCTATTTTGGTAAAGGGCAATGTTCCATTGATCCTGAGGTTTTGCAAGGTCCCAGGGGATATACCCAATAGTTCCCTTACCTCATTGGACTTAAGCCATTTTCTTGGTGCCTGGCCAGATTGGTTTTGCAAGAGTTCCTTGATATCCTCCAGTAGTTCGACTTTGAACTCCATAAGGTCTTCTGTGGTAATGATGGTTGCTCCCATAGTTTTTGAGTTTTAAAAGGGCCACCTTATCGGTTTGTTTCCTTTTGATGGCCCTTCCACTGATTTGACTTTCGTTACAAAACTCTACAAGCTTTTTGGAAAAATTTCCCAAGTAAATACCAACTTGGGAACGATTTTTTTCCATCCTATTTGAATCCCTTTGATCCCTTTTAAACTTTAGTGAGCTATCCAACGTAGAAGCAATTGGAAAAAACAGCCCACAAAAACCCCTAAAAACCAAAATTCCCAAGTTGGTACCAACTTGGGAAACGAAATGCCCTGCCACAAAACGATACTTTATATTGATCCGAAACCCTATTCCACCAATACCATCAAGTCCGCATGCCACATGATCAATTCAAGACCATTCTGTTGAAATGTGTCGATCAACCGGACGGCTATTCTTCGATACGATTAATCTGTGTGAACTCAAAAAAATGCGCGCATATGTTTTCAGTTTCAAAGGTTTCGAAAGCATAGCCATCGAATACTACCCTGGTACCATCTTCTTTGAGCTCTTCCGGCAAATTACAGCCCCACAACAGACCTATGGTAAAGCCTTCAATAGTACCATCATACTCAATCACATAAATAGTGTTGCAGGACAAAGGATTGTCCGAATCGGGGGCTATCACAGTGCCTGTTCTATTGGAAACGGTCCTTGTCACCCTTCTATTCTCCTCTTGAAAACATCTTGGCCGTAAGCCATCATCATTGGAACAGGCCGTCAAATAGACCAAAACAAACACAATCAAAAAGAGCCATCGGATAGCAGGCATGGAAGACAGTTTTATTTAAATGTAAGGATTTAAACCCGATCTAGGTTTCATGAGTTGGACACATCAGTCTTTCGATATCAATGTCCCTTTCAGTACTACTGCTAAGTGAACAAGTCATCATAGCGCAATGAGTTTGCGATAAAAAGATTGCCCTACTTAGAAAGAAGGTCTGAGGCTTGCAGCGGTTGGTCTTGCCCTATTGGTATTTAATTGAATAGGTATCGAAATTTTTCTGCTATAAATTTCTCCGATATTTCCATATCAATACTGTTGGCCTTGATATCCGTAGCAAAATATGCTCCGTTGTATTTTACAAATACGGTATCCAAAGGGCGTCCTGTAACATAAGGCCATTCCCAATAGATTTCCTCATATTTAATTGGGTGCACTATGTTGTTTTTTCGGTCAATGGTACCAAATAGCCCGTCACGTTCCACTTTAATCAATGTTGGGTTATTGTAGATGATTTGGTCATACTCCGGTGGTACTGTGGTCTTCCCATCTCGATCGATTAGTCCATGTTTTCCATCCTTTACCACAAAATGTTCGTTTGGCCCATATTCCACCCAGTTCGAAATGTATTCATATTCAAAGGGTATGACGGTTTTCCCTTCTTTGGTGATCAACCCAAGTTTTCCATGTTGGCCTGCAATAAACCTGTTGTTTTTATCATAATAACACGGTCTGAGATAATCGTATTGGGGAGGGAGAACTTCTTTGCCCTCTTTGGTGTATAGACCAAAGGAACCCTGCTTTTCCACAATCAAATATTCCATCCACCTATCCGAATAAATAAAGTCGTTCTCCATAGGGATGACCACCCTGTTTTTTGAATCGATGACACCATATTTTTCATCACGGCTTACTATGGCGTAACTACGACCATTGACCTCCTCAAACTTATCTATGGAATCATATGTCATAGGTATCAATGGCGTTCCATTGTAGTCGGTCACACCAAATTTTCCATTGTCATCTTTTAAGATCAGTGTACCGATGGTTATGGAATCGTTCTTGAAATAGTTCGGAGTTATGGACCTATAGGTAATCGGTAATATTTCGTCTGCAGTTGCGTCCATTATCCCATACAATCCACCAGATTTAACCCTATATCTCCCTGTTGGATAAGGGAAGCTTTCTATGGTGTCATATATTGGCCGGAGAATAAATTGTCCCTCCCGGTCAATCAGGCCAAACTTTGAGGAAGTCTTCACAATGGCCCTTTTTGAGCCATCAAATGCGTTGTACTTTTCAAATTTGCCAAAGGGAAGAATTGGTTCAAAATTTTCATCGATATAACCGAGCTTTCCATCAATACTTACCAAACAAGGACCGTTCTTGAAATAGGTGTAATTATGTTGGTTGTGCAATCCTCCTGTTATTGCATCATATTGGAAATCTGTCAATTGTTCTCCAGTACAGGAGAAGAAAGCCCATTTTTGACCCATCTGTAGGCAGACCAGGCTATCGATTTTAGTGTACTGAGCGCCATCATGGATGATTGGCACCACAGTATTTCCCAATCTATCGATAAATCCCCATTTTCCATTCACTTTGGCTGATGCAAGCCCACATTTATAAAAGTAGCTCTCGTTATCGAATTTATGTGAAATGATTAAGTTCCCTTTACGATCTAGGAAACCCCACCTACCATTTTTTTTGGCCGGAGCTAGACCATTTGAAAAGACCCCCAGATCTTCATATATGAAATTAATGAGTGTGTCCTGATGGATATTGATATAACCTGACTTCCCAGAACTATGTGCCAATATCATGCCCTCGGCATCGATTGGGTTTAAAAACTCGTACTTGTCAAGTGGAATCAGGGTATCCCCATAATTGTCCAGATAGCCCCAAGACCTGTCCTTATAAATTCTTGAAAAGGACTGCTCTTTAGATTGTGACTCTCCCTTGGGCTTACAACTGTGAATTATTGGAAGTAGAATGATAACAAGGAGAACGATTCTCATTTTGTACATTTTAAATCTATTATTCTACTTTTAATCTCCCACCTTTCGTATGTCCAGAAAACTCAGGGGCATACATGCTTTGCAAAGTCGCTATTCCAGTACCAAAGTTCCCACTGTTATTGACCCTCAACTGATATTCAAGAATGTATGTCCCCTTCGGGAGACGGTCGAAGAAAAAATGGGTCGCGACATCTTTTGTGGATTGATAATACCCTAGTCCGTCTTGCCATTTGTATTCAGAGAGTACATCAGTGGGCTCTAAACCAGAAGCTCTTAAATCCTTAAGGTGTACAAATTCCAGGTCCTCGTTGGAAGTAATTTCCAATCGGATGGTGAGTAGGTCACCAAGATTTAATTTTAATTCTGGACCTAGTGGTCTCAACTTTTCTCCATCCGTGGTTTTTTCGGTGAGGAATATGTTTTTTCCAATCATCAAAGGAGCATCATCGGCATCTACGATTTTGTCCAAATCCAAGAAGTATTGCCAATATATTCCTCCGAACCCGGAAACCTTGCTCTTATTTTGAATTTTGACCTCTGCTAGTTCTGGTGATATCTCCTCCTCGGACCAAACAATTTTCATATAACCGGTACCTGCTTCTTTCTCGGTCTGATCCATTTTTTTGGTTTGGATCTTTTGGTCCCCTATCAAGATGGAGGTGTTGTCGGCTACCGATAACCAATCGTTTCCTTGGATGAGCAATGCGTAGATGGCTTCCGTGGTTGCTTTGGTGGTATCCCACTGATGCGTCCTTTTGTTTTTTAATAGCCATAACTTTAAGCCATCAATGGTTGCATTGGTCGCCCCTATTTCGGTAAACGCCTCTATAAGCAACGCTTGGGTTTCAATGGGAGCCTGAAACCAATACCAACCTGATTTATTTGCCTTCCAATATATTCCGTTCTCTTCACTGTGCACTGCTTGTTCGTCTAGAGCCTCCAGAATTTTTTTAGCAATGTCCTTCTTGCCAAACCTGTTCATGATGAGCGCAGTCAATCCTTTCTCATAAAGCGGTTTGGTCAACCATTTTTCCTCGCACAACGCAACGTTCTTTTCTTGTATGGATTTTAGTTCTCCGGTTACTGGATGACTTTCCAAAAAGAAACTTCTGGCATAGAGGTAATGGATATCGGCTTTGGTCAAAGTAATTTGGGTAGAGTCCACGGCCTCTTTCAGCTTTTGCCTATAGTTCTTGACAAACTCCATGTCCAAATACTTCAAAGAGTTTTCTATAAGTTCTTTGGTATGGGAACTATTTTCTCTCGTCACGTTCATCTTTTTCAAGTGTCCAAATCCGGCCACGATGTGCCTGGTGATAAAATTACTTTCACGACCTCCGGCAAACCATGGGAAACCTCCAGAAGCCAATTGTAGTTCTTTCAATTTGTTCAAGGCTTGGGTCTGATGGTCAGTTAGGACGTTCTTTTCAAAGAGCCTACCCAACCTCGCTTTGTTTTTACTTTCATTTTTGGCATCCCTTGCCCAGGGTGTTTCAGCAATTAAAATGGATTGTAATTCTTCATTTTTTTCCAAGGCACTTTTCTCTTGCCCAGTATCTGCCCAACTCTGAAATACTTCGGCTATTTTGGGATTGCTGTTTACAATATGTTCCGCAATGGCATTGGCATAAAATCTTGAAAAGGTCTGTTCTGCGCATTCGTAGGGGAATTCGATAAGGTAGGGCAGTGATTTTAGGGCAGTCCATGCTGGATTTGAAGTGTATTCCAATGTAAATCGATGATGTTGGAGCGATGTGGAATTTTGTGTTTTCAATTGCTCCAGAACAACTTCTTTCGTGCTATTGGGCAGCACCCAAATGGGTTTGGATTCGGTTATCAATATCCTGTTGGACAAAACGGGAATGACCATACTTTCCCCATCACTTTTAGTACCGGATTTGGCCAGCACTTTAACCTGTACTGCGTTAGTGTTTTCAGGGATATGGAGCTTCCAGAAAACGTTTGCATCGCTGTTGGGGGAAATATTGAAGTTTTGGGTTTGGTCATCTCCAAAGACGTTCTGGTCCAATGGTTTCATGGTTTCCGCATCGAACAGTTGCAGGATGGCAACACCGGATTGCGGATCGGAAGTGAGATTGCTGATTTTGGAAGAAAATACCAATGTGTCCTTTTCCCTTAAAAAACGTGGATAGTTTGGAACAAGGCTCAGGTCTTTCTGGGTTATTGCTGTTTTTTCCAATTTGCCTATCTCTAAATCCTTGGTATGTGCAAGCATCATAAACCGCCATTTGGTCAAAGCCTGAGGGGAATCGAAATTGATATTGATGGCACCATTGGAATCCGTTGTGAGATTGGGCAAGAAAAATGCAGTCTCTTTTAGATTGGTTCTGGCCTCTACCTGTAGGGCATTTTCAAGACCTTTTTTGGTTGTAATGATGACCACACCATTGACGCCTCGTGAACCATAAATAGCCGAGGCGGAATCGCCCTTTAACACGGTAATATCCTCAATGTCGGAAGGAAGAATGGTCACTTCATTCAATCCATCAGGACCAAATTCTACAGGAACACCGTCAATGACAAAGAGGAGCCTATTTTTAGAGTTCAAGGAGGTCATTCCTCGAATGATGACTTCAGCTCCTGCACCTGCGTTTCCGGCCGCTTCGGTAATCTGTACTCCGGCCACTTTACCGGCAAGTTTGTTTTCAATAGCAGCACTTATACTGTAGGCATTGATATAAACTGCACCAGTCAAATCTTTTTTGCGCTGAACCCCCAGAGCTGTGATAACGACTTCATCCAAAGCTTGGGAATCCTCTTCCAATGCTATGTTCACGGAGTTGGATTGCGTGATGGGAACCAGTTCATTTTTAAAACCGATATAGCTGAACACCAATTCGGAACCCATGGGGGCTTCGATGGAATAGAAGCCATCGAAATCGGTCTGTGTACCTGTGGTGGTCCCATTTACAATGACGTTCACACCAGGTAAGGGTATCCCGTCCGAATCCATCACAATACCACTGATGTTACCTTCAGCCTTTGGAGGTTGATATGTCTTGAGCTTGAGTTTTTGGAGATAACGGCCATTATCATATTGCGTGCTTCCAAAATCCAGTCCAAACCAATTGAGCTGATGATAGTTTTTAAGAAAAGTAAGTACGTTTAGTCGTGGCGTGTAATGGAACTTTCTAAAATTTGTGGTTGTAAAGGAATAACCATCATCTATTCTCGGTGCATAGGCACTACGGTAATATTCATATCCCAATCGGTTGTCCCAATCGTGCTGCTTAAATTGGTCCAGAGAAGTATCGTACATACTTGCCAAGACTTCCGCATTGGCACCCTTGTTATCTGAATTGGTAATCTTGAAACTCCATGTTTCTTTTGCATCGGGAACTAGTTTGTTTCTAAAACTCATCGTTTCGATGGTCAGCCCTTTAGTGACTTCGGGAAAATCTACCGCAAATTGTTTGGAGTAAAGACTATTGAATTTTACAAAATACAGATTGAACTCCAATTTGTCCTTATAGCCTTTCTCAACGGGAACCTTTATATATGAAGTCCCTTTTTTAATGTCAATTTCATTGCTGTACACCTTCTTTTCATTACAATAACCATCCAAGAAAAACTTAAGGTTCTCTGCTGCGGTACTAATTTGAAGGTGTACGAAGCCATCTCTTTTATAGGCACTATTGACAAGTTTGTAATCAAAAAGTTGACTTTTGGATACGAATGCCTCGTTATTGCCATATACATCAAACCCTTGTTCAATTGTGACCGTGTCTTTTAATTGGTCCACAGCGGTCAGTGTGACAGTATAGGATCCGGCTTGCCATGCCTTCATATCCCCCAAATCGATAACTTCCTCACCATTAGTTTCGATTTGTTTTCTGAGTACCATTTCTACTTTGGACCAATGTTCCTTTAGGTCGAGACTATCAAATGGCTCATGGGGGAAGAGCTGTCGATACCTTTCCTTTTCCATTATCTGCCCTTCGGGCAAGCCCCAAGGTTTTTTTCGGAATACGTAATCAGGTTCTTTTAGCTTAAATATCGCTATCTCCAATTGGGCGGGTATGGGTTGGGAATTCAGGTTTTGAGCCGTTACACTGATACTATTGGATTCTTCTTTGTTCAAGGTGGAGGCCATCTTAAGATTGGCCTGTAGGTTATGATAGCCTACACGGACCGTGGTTTCGGCGGACCTTGTTTCTCCATTGATGTCAGTGACATCCGCTGTGATGTCATAGGAATAAATGGGCTTGTGTGTTTTGGAAACGGTAGAATCTGGAATGGATACAAATGGAATTTCAAAGCTTCCTTCCCCATTTGTTTCAACCTTACCTTGGGCTATGATCTGCGGCTCACCTTGATAGTATAGACTACCCCTCAATGAGGTCAAATTTCGTTTTACGGTGTATTTGACCTTCGCATTTTTAATGGCCGTACCAAGCAGTGCATTGGCATTACCCTTGACCACAACGGAATCCCCGACCAGAAGGTTTTCCTTTATGGCTTCAAAATTCACTTCAAAATGCGGTCTTTTGTATTCCTCTACTGAGAAATAGACTTCGGCCATTTCAAAATCATCGATTTTGTACCAGTAGGGGTCTTCATCCTCTTCATCGGTTCCGTAATCTTCATCCATTTCGATGGAGAACTCACCTGTGAGCACATTACTGGGTATCTCATATTGGCCATGGACGGAACCATATTCATTGGTCTTTAACCGGATTTCTTTGATTTCCTCATTGTTGGCATCATAAATGAACAAGGTGACCCAAGTGTTCGGCACAACATTGGTTTTTCCCTTTTTTTGTTCCGTTAGGATTCCCTTGAAATAGAGGGTTTGTCCCGGACGATATATACTTCGGTCCAAAAAGAGTGACATTTTGGCCAGGCGCTCATCCTCATTATTGGAATAGTTGCTTTTTGAATATAGCCTTTGATCATAGTTTATAATCGTGTCATGCTCTTTGATGGCCATGACTTTTAAATCATAGAAATCTTTTTTAGGTCGTTTTACCGAGAAGGAACCCTTAGCATCGGTCTCACCCATTTTAAGGTAGTCTTCGTCATCTGTCAGGGTAAGTTTGGCTCCGGGAATTGGGTGTCCGTTTGACCGGTCCAGTAATTTAAAATCAAGACTGTTTTCGGCCATGGTGGAGAGCAACACCAAGTTTGTGACCTGGACTTTTTCATACGCATATATTTCATTGAGTGCCATTGGATTTCCAACTTTGGATGCAATGATCAAGTGACCGCCCATAGGGAGTTCAGGAAAGTCAATCTCTAGGTCGTGACTATAGAAATCCTTTTTCTTTTCTAGGCTATAAAACCTATTGGCAATATTTTTCGTGGTTTTGATCACGTTCAGTGCAAGACTGTCACGCTTATACGAGTAGGTGTCCGTAAAGTATTCGTTGGGGATAGGATATATGGAGATATAAAGGGAATCTACATTTTTAAAAGTGACCTTTCCAAGAAATGGTTTATTGGGGACGATATTTTTCTCCATCTCAATATCCAATTCTTGTTTTTCAATCTTGGTCTTTAAAATTTTGCAGAGCAGACCACCATCCGAGTTTGGATATTTATCGATGACTTCTTTGCACAGGTTATGGGCCCTCACCCTTTGTTCCGCAAGTATTGGGTCCATTTTTGCATCGTTACTATTGGTCGCATTGAACAGGCTTTCCGCGATTTCATAGGCTATGATTCCGGAGACTCTATGGTCAGGATATTTTTCATACAACCGTTGCAATGCGTTCAAGTACAATCGATCTCTATTTTCCAGAGGAGCGTTGTCCCTAGAAAACTTCAATCTTTGGATCACCACATCTACATATGCAATGGTGTCCTTGCTTTTGTGAAAAGTTTCCAGTTCTTGGAACAGTTTTAAGGCCCTTTGGTTCGAAAAAATACTGTCAACGGTTTTGAAAGGCTCTTTGACAAATTCTTCCGTGGATGCAAAAATTACGGGGTTGTTGAGGAAAAACCGTTCTTCTGGCCTATTTACGTACCATCGGTCGATCTTATGGAAGGCCAGGACCCTGTGCATCAAAAAATCGTAGAGGGTAGGCCTATACTTATTGGAGGTATTGCTCTCCGTTAGAATTGCCTTGAATTGATCAATCGGTATTTCCTTCAGCTCATTGGCATGCTGTAAGGATTGTTTATGGAGTTCTCCTATATGGGCTACTAAAGTATTGGCATCCCACTTTTCAAAATCATCGGTTTCTTCACTGTTTAAAGTTTCCGTTCTGTTTCGGATTTTATACTGATTGTGGGCGAGATATTGCTCCAAAAATCCTGCATATACAGATATAAGCAGTGCATCGGTCGGAAATTTGGAAGTGTTGATGTATCCCTGTATTTCTTTGATAACCTGTTGCTGGGCATTTTCCTCAAGCAAAAGTGCGAACTTGGATTTGTAGATGAAGCTCTTGACGATTTGATCACTATCGTTGGCTCTGTTACTCTTTTTAAGAATCTTATCTACAATTTCGGAGGCACTTTTAAACTTCCCTTCAAGTTCAAGTTGTTCAACTTCCTTCCAAAGTGTATCATAATTGGTTTGAGCTAAAGCTCCCTGAAATACAGTGATCAATAGAAAAAGGAGTATTGTTTTTTTCATGCTAGTTACTTTGCTTCTAAGTACCAAAATGAGTCGCTGAAGTACAAGTGCCAATGAGTATACCTATCATTTGGGTTAGGGAGAGGGATCAAAACCATGGATTTATACTAGCTAATTCGATGTCCTCTAGAATTATTCAAATCTCACTGAATTTCCTCTGCCGTTGTATTGATTGTATCGTTTACAGTTTCCCGATTGGCGTCCAACTCTTTCTCTAAATAATACAATCCGTCCAGGTAAGGGGTATATTGTGTGATTGCGACCCCAAGACTATTTTCGGCTAGTTGGCCCTGTTTGTTAAAACGCCTCACCTCTGCAAATAGACCGGAAGGCCTCATGATATACTCATATATGGCAGTGCCATATTCATCCTCCATTAGGGACAGCTCCTTATCGAATCGCTTTACTTTGGAGAATTCACCCATATCGGCCCATTCATATACAATTTTATGGTAGCCGGAAGGTCCTATTACAGGCTGACGGTTTTTATCCAAATAGCTATGGGACTCGGTATGCCCCAGTTCATCCAGAACCCAAGTTTGAATCGATATACCACTCGAATTATTCGTATATCTATCCTGTTCATCCAAATATTCATAACCTGTGATTTGCTGCCTCTTGTTGTAAAGGGTATTAATGGCACTGATACCCTCTGGATCCTTGGTTCTCTGGTTCAAGGAATTGAAATATTCAGTTCTTGTCAGTTTGTTATACTTATTATAAAAAAATCGGGTTATCGCAACTCCCGATTTCAACTTTCCTTTTGTATTGTACTCATATTTGATTGAATCGAGACCTGCACGATTTAAGAGAAAGCGTGTTTTGAAAGCTCCATCAATCAAGCCAGGTTTCATATTAATATCATAATTCGTCCGCTCCAATAACCCCCCTTTGCTATTGTATTTGTAGATGTTATAGGTAATGCTGTCAACGGCATGCGCCAATTGATCCTGAGTATTGAAGTAGGTAGTCTTTACCTTATTCCCGTTCTGGTCATATTCCCAACGGATTATGGCAACATCCGTCTCGAAGGCTTTAAGCGCGCCAATAGAGTCGTAGCATGCCGTTTCTATTTGGTTGCCTTGGTCATCATATCGATATCTGTACTCCACCACGCCATCATCCGCCTTTGCAAATTTACCGGCATTGTCGAGGTAGCTTTCAGAAACAACCAAACCCTTCTTGTCAAGGCTTTTCTTGATTATGCCAACATGGTATTGGTTATGGATGATGTCACCATAGGCATTAATGTTATATTCCCTAATAATGCTATCCCCCTCGTGGACAAACTTTATTGCCCCCCATTGGGTATCACTGTATTTGAGCACTTTACCTGGATAATAAGAAGCTTCGAATATGATTTTTCCAAGTGAATCGTATTCATATACCTTCTCGAAATAATCATCATTGGCCACTATGGGTCGGTGTCCTTTGTTGAATCTTCTAATTCGAGTCTCCCTATCATAAAGGTCATAGGTATATTCATATATCGATGCACCGTTCTGGTCATAAGTTTTATTTCCATTTTCGTCCAGTGATGTCACTCTTATAATATTTCCCCTTTCATCATGGTCATAGGCCAAATGGTAGTCGTTTAAATGAAATGCGAAATCTCCATTTTCGTCATAAAGCCTGTATTTGGTCTTTTTGTGGTTCTCGTCGAATTCAAGCTCACGTTTGGCAATAAATTCTTTATCGTTCTTTAATTTCTTTTTTCTATCCAGATTGATAAAGACAACGGTCCGCTCTTCTTCATCCAATATTCTTTTTTCGTGATAAACCCCCTCTTGATTTGGGTTTATCTTTCCTTGTTTATCATAGTATGTTGCTGTATACGACTGCTCGTCACGATTATATTTCCACTGGGTTTCGTATACTGAATTCTGGCTGACCCTTTCCCCTTGATGGTTAAAATAATGAACGGTCAAATCTTCCGCTTCATTCACATAAATCTTTACCAAACTGGTTTCCAAATCTTGATTGTAACTTTCATTGGGGTTCAGATAATGAATCTCAAAATCTTCATCCTCTTTTTTCAAGACCCGAGTTATTGCAGTCTTAAAAAGACCTCCGTTGACCAATTTGCCATTTTTGTAGAATTTGATGACCGTTTCATCAAGATTACGATAGAACACCTCATAGGATTCGCCAAACTTGATATCATTCTCACCAATCGGATAAGAGGTCAGAACCTTATTAGTATGGGTTAAATAGATATGACGATAAAATTGTGTTCGATTCTTACTGAAATTATAATAGCTGAGAATATCCTCATTTTCATAATAAGCAGTCTCCCTAAGCCAATCGTCTATTTGAAGTTCCCAGTATCTTTGTCGGTCGGTATGGACATTGTGACCTGTAATACTATCGTATACGTCTTGAAGGCTATCCAATTTTTTTGAATATTTTTTGTGCAAGGATTCCATGGTTTCAAAGGATAGGCCCCCAAGCCCTTTTGCAACAATCTCTTTTCTCAACAATCTGGCACAGTATTCCGTAATATTGAAATGGTATTGTTCATGGACCAAAACATTATATCCATCATACGCATCCCTTAGGCGCTCGGAAAGGTTGGGATTCATGTAGGCATAAACCCTGGAATTTTTATCCGTTATCAATTTAGGGCAAGCAATATTGGAATATATGCTTGCCACATAGTCTTCTTCCATGGACCTGACCAACTCAAAATCATTCCAGACCAATGGTCTTTCCGACCACGTAACAATAGCTTTGTTGCCACCTCCGGATTTATAGGTGAAGCCAAACGTGATGATGACCATTATCAAGATGACGGATAAAATGATATGGTGCTTAATTTTCATAGGTAAGGGAAGATTTTCTGAAAATGACTTTATAAAGCTGAAAAGAAAAATAGGTAAGGCACAGTAACAGGCCCACAACGATCAATTCAAAAAAGATGGCTTGGACATAAATTTCGGTAGCTCTGAAATAAAGGGTGTACAACCGGACCAAAACATAAAATACACTCGAGTAAATGACCCTTTCCTTGAACTGCCCTTTTCCGTCAATCTCAAAAGCATGGGAATTATGGTTCATGATCAAAGCAAGAAAATGACATGGAATAACGGTAAGCAATATATACATGAACAGTTCGATGTCTGAGACATTGAGATATTCCATTAGCATTGCTGCCAAGAGCACATTGATAAGGATTGGACTGCTCAACCGTAGCATAGAATGAACAATGGAAAGCTTCCCTGATGGTAACTGTAGGGAATTCTTCTCTGAATCTCTACTGGAAACGCCTACTTCCTTGGGATTTCGTCCATATCTGTTAATTCCACTTTTACCGTCTTGGAACACCATTAACAGACCATAAAAAGGGATGAACTGATAAAAACCACTGTTTCCCAAATCGTGGCACCGTTTAGCGCCCTGGGCCAATAAGAACCATATCAATACCGAGATGAAGGGGTAAAAAAAGAGTGCTGCTGACGGAAACTCTTGCCATAAAAATGACACGCCCAGATAAAGAATAAAATAGATCAAATAGCTTAGACCGTACTCTAACCGTCTAATACGGCCATCAAAAGAAAATGGATTTTGGAACATTTATGTAGGTCTAGTAGGCTATTCTTAAGTTTAGTTTTTAAAAATAGTGGAATATTTTTAATTAGGAAATTTCTGTCTTTTTTAAACACTCTTTTTTCGTTGAATTTCGTTTTATAAAGTTTATAGGATTATAAAATGACAAAATTAGAACTGCGAAACACTGACAAGTTTATATCAATTTGAACACGGTTTTGGGCCCGGGTAATTAATCTAGAGGGACCATGGGGTCCAATTAAAGTTGACCGTTTGTTTTTCAACAACAACTTCACCCCAGCGTAGGAAAACCCTTTTAAAAATGAATATAGCACCTAAGCCTATTCTTCCAAGTTATCCATGCGTTGATTGAGCATCTCGATAAGACGTTCCAAGAATCGGGTCCGGCTGCTCTTGCGGGAGCGGATATCGATAAAAGTGTGGTAGTAATTGCCCAGGTCGATGTTGTAAAAGTATTCGAAATGCGATGCCATTTCCTTGATATCAACGGTACCTCCATTGATACATTTACTGGTATGAAGGGCATAGAGCAGCTCGATCAAATCGGTCTTGCTGCCCGTCCAAAATAGTTTTGAAGGCTTTTCCATAATAGTGTTCTTAGTAGGTTCCATATTGTTGTTCAAGTCGTCCACTTCCTTTCTCAGGTACACAATGAGCATATCGTAGGCCATTATGGTGGCCACGGTACCATCCTGGCAGGTAGAAAAGGCATCATCGATCAGAAAGTGAAAGGATTCCAAAGGCAAGCGCAGGTCCCGATTGCCCCGAACAAAATACTGTTCGTCCATGGACATGGCCCCGCGCCGGTAATAGTTGTAGAATTCAAGGTTATCGTTAAAGAAGGTCTGTAGCTTATCGATCTGTTGCTGTAGGTATTTGATTTGGGCCACATCCTTTCCGCGCGGGCGTTTGCTCTCAATGCTAAAGAGCCTGATATAATAAATGAGCTTGCTAAAGATTTGGGGCTTGACATGCTTGAAAAAATAGATCTCGTCGGCCTGCGTCTCAAAGTCCTGGCCCACGATCTGCTTTTGTAGCTTACGGATACATTTCTCGACCAGGGCTATGCCCTTCTCCGCTTTAAACAGGATATCGCCATTGCCATTTTCCAAGGCCTCCAATTGTCCCTCAAAGTCTGAAAGCAGCTTCTGGTATTTCATGGTAACGGTGCCTTACTGCTGCCCTTCCAACACCCCCAATGCTTCCAAGATAAAATTGTCACGGGTTTGGATATAGGCATATTTTTCCTGCACGATGGCGCCGAGCTTCCGCTTCTCAAAGGCAGCGGTCATTCCAAAATCAATTCTTGGAATACCAAGAACTATGGCCCGTTCAATGGTACGATAGAGCAATTGACGATATACCGCATATTGCTCCAAAGCCCCGTAATCCATACCGACAAAGGCAGGGACATACACCTGTTCGGTATTGTTGTAACAGAACATGACGCCCAACAATCGATTTGGCTCATCCAAGGGGGTGAGTATAATGAATTCCCATAAGGGGCTATTATTCATCCGTTCGAATAATACATCCGGAAAGGAATAGGTATTCAGCCCTAGGTTATGTGACTGGACCTCGGCAAAGAGCTTTCCGGCCTGCACCAGTTCTACACGGGTCAGCTTGGAAACCACTTGGCAACGAACTTTACCAAGAAAAGGTTCGATATCCTTTCTAAAATGCCTTCTGTTCCTGGATGACAGACCTTGCATATAGGCATCTATGGAAGATATCCCCAAAAAATCCACCGTGCAGGTATTGGGCATCTGCACCCGTAGAAACCCATGACCATACAACGGATCGTTCCAAGGACTTTCCTTGGGAAAATCCCGAAGAACGGTCATCTTGGCCCCCAATACCCTTTCCTGGTTCTCCATAAAATTCAAATAGGCATTCAAGGCCTGTTCAGCCAAAGGATGTGATGTATCCCAATACCTATGGTCTCCCTCTGTGAACAAACAGCCCATGGAAAGCACAAGGGACGACAGATGGTAGGGATTGGCCATTCGTTCGGCCTCTATGGACTTCGATACGTCTGAAGGCGCCAACATATCGTCCTTCCACAGGGAAAGGCAAAGAAAGGTCATCAAAACGGGTCGACTATCGGCATCCCGGATGACCACATAGCGAAACGACCAATTGTGTTCTTTTTTGGCATGGCCTTGAAATACGGATTCCAAGAATTGAAGTCCATCCCAATCGTACACGCCCCGTCCATCCATGTATCGGTTCCATTCTTCCTTGTCCACTTCATGGATGGATGCCTTTGACTCAAGGGTCAATCCCTCCAATAAAAGGGAATCTCCCATGGTGTTGACCTCCAATCCAAAGGCATGGAACACCCGTTCGGAAGTCGTTCCGGTTTCCTCCAAAGCCTTGGGAAAATGGTACGCCATGGCATCGACCAAGGCTTTGATTTCGGGCTTTTCATTATGCCTGGAAATGGTGATCCGCACCCCGGTATTCTTGACCGGGACTGCTGGAAATATACCAAGGTTCACAAAGAACCCCTCCCCCATCAATCGGTTAACAAAATCATATCCAGTCTTGGGCATGCCCGTCCCAATATAAAAGACCGGGGATGCATTGGCATCGATCAAGGGCAATTGGCTCCGTCCCAGGCAGTGGTTGAAATAATCGATCCGTTGGCGAAGTTCCTCCTGCAGCTCGTAAATCTCTGGAGATAGGTGAATCTGGGCCGAAGCCAATGCAGCGGCCACCGAAGCTGGCTCCAATTGGGCCGAAAAGGTCAATGGTCCTCCAAAGGTCTTGATTTTATCGTACAGCTTGGCATTGGAACAGGCTAGAACAGCACCGCTGGCCCCAAAGGTTTTACTTAAGGTCCCGAACAACAGCACATTTTCGGGTAGTTCCGTTAGCTGGTCCAACACATAACCCGTCCCGTTCTTCCCGATCCAACTCATCCCATGGACATCATCAAAATAGAAATGTAGCTGTGGATAGGTTTTGGACAGTGCCATTAATTCCGATATGGGGGCATAATCCCCGTACATGGAATAAATACCATCGGCCATATACCAGATCCGTTGCTTACTGCCCCGATACTTTTTGATCTTGTCCTCTAGCATCCCCAAATGATTATGGCGTATCATTTCAATAGGCACACTTCGGGTCTTTAACATCTTGGCTGCATTTTGCACGCTCCAATGCACCTGATGGTCGAAAATGATCACATCGTCATCGTCCACCGCACTGGGGATGACCCCCATATGGCCAAGTGTGCTGTTCTTCGTGATCACGATCGGTTGGCCATACATTTGACCCACGGCCTCTTCCAATTGGGCATACAACGGATGGGAGATATAGGATTTGGAGAGCGGGAACTGGGTCCCGAACCGTTCAATGGCCGCAATGGCCGCCTCCTTTAAGCGGGCATCCTGTTCCAGGCCCAGGTAGCCCGTCGTACCAAAATGGTAGAGGTCCCTGCCCTTCACCTTTATGGTGCGTCCAGAAAGGGAATCCCCTCCGGCATACAGGTGTAAGACCCCAGCTTGTTTGGCATCGGTAAATACTTCATGAACGGTGTTCAAAAAATTGTGGTGTTTGATCTTTGCCATATCGTTTAGTGTAAAATGTCCTAAAAAGTAATGGCAATTGTCAGATTATATCCCTAATCCTATTCAAATAATCCCTTTGGGATAACATATAATCCTTTTTGGATAACAAATCCCTTTATATATGGTAATCAACACCTTATAAAAATAGAAGTTACAATATTTTTATAAATTTAGACCGTTTACCAGTTTTCAGGATATGAAGGAAACGCATGAAAATAGTTTCGCAGTGTATCTGCTGACCGATGACTTGCTGTACATCATATACAAGCGTGTCCCTTGTATCGACCTAAAGGCAGCACAACGGGTGGTACAGGATCGCATGGACCTGCAGAAGGGCAAGGAGATGCCCGTGCTATGTGACATCCGTGCGGTCAGGATGATTGACAAACCGGCCAGGGATTACTTGGCCCTGGAGGGCTCCCTTTGGATCAAGGCATTGGCCTTTTTGATCGATCCCCCGATCACCGATATGATCAGTTCCTTTTATCTAGGGACCCATGCACAAAAGGTACCCACCCGGGCCTTTACCGAAAAATCGGAGGCCTTGGCCTTTTTGGGCATTGATTCTTCCAACGATGATGAACCTAACTATTGAATTTTATGGCAGATGAAGATGATTTCAGGGTCAAGCGTATCCAAAAGATGCTGTTGGAAATGGCCAAGGGCAACTTTTTCTACAGCCTGGAACCCTCCGAACAGAATGACAACATCGCTGCCTTGGTCCTAATGCTCAACATGGTCAATGAGGAGATCAGGGCATCCTTTATCCATCAGGGCTTTGCCAATGCCCACCATGCGCCCCAATGCATCATACAACTATCCTTCCTGTTGGATTCACAGGGCACCATCGAAATGGTCACCAAAAACACCTGCTCCCTCTTATCCTGTCTCCCCCGAGATCTTATCGGCAAACCCATCACCCAATTCATGACCGAAAGCATACAAACCAAATGGGCGAAAAAATGGCCCAAATTGTTCAAAAAGCATCCATACGACACCAAGCTCCATCTGGAATTGCTCACCCATGAAGGACTGACCATCAAACAGGATTTCAACGTGTCGGCCTTCGATACCTTGGACGATACCGGCAAGAAACTATTATTGGATTCCGTGTTCTTTGTGAAAGGAGAGCCCTTCGCCAAGGGAATCCCCAAAAACAAGCTGATGGTCACCAAGGGCACCAAACGCCATAAGGTCAAAATGGACCATAAGGACATTCAGATCATTAGGGACCTCCATGATATGATCATCAACAATCTGGAAAAGGACCTTCCCGGACTCCATGAACTGGCCCGGCAAATGGGCACCAATGAATACAAACTCAAATACGGTTTCAAGCAGATGTACGGTACGACCATCTTCCGCTTCCTCACCCAGGAACGCCTTCGAAAGGCCAAGACCTTGATACAGTACAGTACCCTTACCATCAAACAGGTGGCCCAAATGACAGGCTTTAAGAGCAAGACCCATTTCTCCAGGGCCTTTAAGGACAAATACGGGCTCACCCCTACCGCCATGAGAGACTAAATCGAAACATATCAAGTATTTAATCCCTTTCGGATAACATAAACTCCCCTACAGATATATGGGACTCCCGAACTTTGTCATATCCAAACAAAAGGTATGGCGTCCAAAAAGATATATCGAACCATTGTCCCCACGGCCAGTCTCCTATTGGTGCTGTTATTCGTGTACACGGCCACCAGCAAACTATTGGACTTGGATACTTTCGAGTGGCGGTTGGCACAAATGCCCTACCTATCTGCCTATGCCGATCTTCTCCAATGGAGCGTTCCCTTTTCGGAACTCACCATAACAAGCCTCTTATTGTTGCCGAGGTTCAGAACCCTTGGGCTGTATGCCAGCTTCACCTTGCTTGGTCTGTTCACGATATATATCATCACCGTCCTAACGTCCGATCATCCCACGCCCTGCTCCTGTGGGGGTATCATTTCCTCATTGGGGTGGCGCGAACACATACTGTTCAATGGAGCCTTTATGCTTATGGCATTAGGGGCCATCCTACAGTCCGGACGACAAACCAAATGACCGTCAGAAAAACAAAACTGCGCAGCTGAGGGGAAGCCGAAAACCTCACCTAGAGTAGGCATCATTCTTAATACATAGAACAATGAAAAAATCATTTTTAAAAATCGTTTTACCGGCCTTTGCCATCATCATGGCGGTCGGATTGGCCTTTGCCACAGAAGAGGATAATAGCACCCAAACGGGCTATTATGATCATCCCATATTGGGGGTTCAGCCCATCCAAACAGATTGTCTTGTAACCGGACAAGTGCTCTGTATGGAAGGACAGTGGCAGGTCTTTAAGGACCCTGAACTGAGCATTCCACTGTACATAAGGGAGTAATCAATGTCCCCTTTAAAACTAAAGGTGTCCCTAGGGACACCTTTATCACTAACTCAAAACACAACGAAACTTCAAGCCTCGCGGTCCTTTCCAAAATTTTGCTTGACTACAACAAATTTGCTTCATCCTTTAACCACCGGTCAACTCCTCCAACTTGGCCAAGCACCATGCCCAATGCCCCTTGGATCCTAACTTCTTATGGCGCTTCAAAGACTTCCGCAATAGACGTTTCAAATCCAACAGTTGTTCCATGACGACCCCTAATGAATGATCGGAATGCACAAAGGCCATCTCATCCACCCCAAATTGGAACCGCTCCTTTTGAAAGTTTTGGTTCCATTTTTCCAGGTAGAGCGCTTGAATGGCCTGCTTCCTGGTAGGCACCTTCCCGGTACCCTGCAACAATTCCTCAAAAAGCCGTTGCTGCAGCTCCTCGACATACCAGTCCAATGCCCCTTCAAAGCCCTCTAAGGTTTCCAGATGCTCCAAGCGTTTCATCCGTTGTGGTCGCATCAGTTCCATCAAGAGCAGTTTTTGATAGTTTACCACAAAATCGGGATGGCTTGAATACCGAATGTCCATGCCCAGATCGGGATGGGTCAACCATTGGGGAGGGTCAAAGGCTTGTTCCATGAAATAGTCCATGGCCTCCTGCTGCCTCCTAAAATCAACAGGGGTGTACATGTTTCCCTCTTGGTTCATGGATTTGTAAAACACCTCATAACCTCCCACCATAGAAAGCACATGTCGCATGGTATGGAACCAAAGTTCCAATCCCTGGGCATATATGCGTTTGCTCCGCGCCATATCCGTTCTCCCTTGGTTGGTATCGGGCAAGAGGGCCAATGCCCGCTCCAAATTGGCCAAGGCGCGTTTTGCCCCTCCCACGGGATCATTGGTCTCCACCACTTCATTGGTGTTTCCCGGGCCAATGATCTCATTAGTATTATTGTTATACCGATACCACGGCACGGTATCCTGCCACCGAATCATTTCTTCCAATCGATCCGATTTCTGCTTTTTGCCCCATCCCTCGGGGAACTCCGTATACGCCCATTGGATATAGTAGTGGTCCGTGGGACCTACCTTTTGGATCAACAAGTGCGGCGGAACACTATCTTTGGGCTGTGCCATATTATTGTGCCTGGCATAGGACATCACACTGGGGGTATGTCCCATCTCTTTGAGCCATTGCGCTTCGCCCATACGCTCCAAGGGGTATTGGAACTCCCCATAGTGGTTATCCTTGATACCAAGTGCATGCCCGGTCTCATGCGCCACCAAGAATTGGATCAGCTCCCCTGTAAGTGCATCGGGAAAAGGAGTGGTCCTCGCCCTAGGGTCAAGGGCAGCACAGCGCACAAAATACTCATCCTGTAACCGCTGTAGTGACGTTCCCAAGAGGATATCCGACTTTACGATTTCCCCAGAACGATGGTCAAGGACCAACGATACGCTCGATCCTCTTTTTTCCGCTTCCTCCCCCCTGATGTTTTTATTCCTTGCCCAACGGATAATGGAGTTCCCCAAACTACGGTTTTCCCATGCATCCAAACTATCCATCTCCTTTACGATAATGGCACTTGTAAATCCGGCCGACTCAAACGCAGGGAGCCATTCCAGAACACCAGCCTTGACATAGGGCCTCCATTTCTCGGGAATATCAGGTGACATCAAAAAAGTAATGGGCTTTTGGGGCACACTCCGTTCACGGTCCTTAAACTTTTTGGCCAATCGCCATCGCCCTGTGCTACCAACCTTATTTTCCGTTTGGTCTCCGGTTCTATCCTGGTCCTCGACCCAATAGGCCATACGGTAGTCATAGGGCCTCGGCTCCATGGGTTCGGGCAATACCAGAAAGCTGAAAAACACAGGTTCCAAAAACGACACCCCCTCCTTGGACAACCCTATGCGGGTTTGCACCATCAGTTCACCTTCCTTATGCTTCACCCCGACCACCTCCGAGAGATGGCCCAACCGGGGCAAGGAGGACATATGCTGCCAAGGAATCGATTCATCCAATACCACTGATGTCATATCAATACGATAGGCATTCCCATCATATGCCATAATCGGAAATTCCCCAAGAAAGATCCTTTCCAGGGAAACATCCCCATTCAAGGGCAACCAGATTCCCGTCTCCGACCATACCCGAGGTTGCTCTAAAAACAGCCGCTCCCCTTCCCTGCGAAACTTCACATGCTTGGTATCATATTGGTTACTATCCCCGGTCCTTGTCCATAATAGGGTCTTTTCCAAAAGGGACGAGGGAACATCGACCCATAATTTGCCCTCCACTACTTGTGCCGTAAGAAAGGGAGTTGCTACATCGGATGCTGTACCATCTAAATCCTTCGCGGTTTGCGAATAGCCGCATACTGCCCATAAGGGTATCATCCATATTAGTATATAAACCAACTTTTTCATCCTATGAATTCTTTTGTCAAACATTAATATCCAGGGTTTTGTGGCAAGAGATTGGGATTGATCTCCAATTCGCTCTCGGGAATGGGCAACAGTACATGGGTATCCTCCCAATTGGCCTTCAATGGCGAAAGCATCTCCGCAGCCCTTCCGCTACGTTTCAGGTCCATCCAGCGCAGTCCCTGCTCCGCAAAGAGCTCCACGCGTCTTTCCCGATATATGGCCTCCAGCAGTTCCGATTGCATGACCAAATTCACATCCCCCAGACCGGCACGGTTGCGTACCGCATTGAGGTCCTGTCGGGCCCCTTCCAGATTCCCCAATTGTGCCCTGGCCTCTGCCCGGATCAGGTATTGTTCCGCCGATCGGAACACTATGGAATGCTCCAGGGATGCCGTTTCATTGAACAGCGCCTTGTATTTGTGGGCATAGGACAAGGTTAGGGTGCCATCGGTATCCGACAGCTCATCGGTCCAACTTTCCAAACGGTCATCCCCCTCCTCAAAGGCTTCCAATAGGGAGGGAGTAAGCGCAAAACGCTGCCCAGGAATGAACTGAATCACCAATTGATTGGCCTCTTGCGTATTTCTAAGGTCATTGCCCGGCCTGAACTGCCAAACGGTCTCCCCCGATTCCTTCAAAAACACTTGGTCCAAATCGGGTTCCAAGGGAAAGGCAGCGATCACTTCCCCTGCAGTAGCGGCGGCCAACTCCCACTGCTGGGTATATAGGGCCATTCGTGCCAACAGGGCACGGGCCACATCGGCATCGGGCACTACCCTATCCCCCACGAGAATATCCGCACCGTCCATCAAAGCGACCGCTTGCTCCAGATCCGCAACAATGGCTTCGTACACCCGATTAGACTCCAAACGTGAAACATTGGTGTTCACCACATAATCCGTGGTAGTGATATAGGGAACATCCCCAAAGACACCCACCAGTAAACTGTGCACATAGGCCCGGACAAACAGCGCCTGTCCCTTGTAGCGTTCCACTTCCATCGTACTCAGTCCCTCCGAGGCTTCCAATCCTGTAATGATATCATTGGCGGCATAAATGACCTGATATCCCTGTGTCCACCATCCCAAAAGCACCGCATTCTGTGGCGTCACCGTATGACGGTACAATTGGACAATATCACCGTTGAAAGCGTAATAATCCAGCTCGTCGGCATAGATGCCCAACAGGGTCGTAAAACCCGAATTCCCGGACACCATCCCATCTTCCCTTAGGGAAAAATAGAGATTGGCCAGGGCCGATTCCACCGTGGAGGGGTCATCGAACACCGTTTGAGAAACCAAGGTATTCTTGGGAGGGTCCACCTCCACAAAATCCGAGCAGCCAAGGGTGCCCAACAGTACTATCCATAAACAAGCCTTACACATCAGGCCCATCAAAAATTGTCTATTGCTATAAAATATCTGTCTCATAATTCATTTGTATAAGGTTAAAATCCCAACTGTAATCCCAAGGTCAACTGCCGTAACTGCGGTAAACGTATGGTAGAGGGCTGCTCCGGATCAGGCCCGGTATAGTTGGTGATGGTCCACAGGTTTTGTCCCTGCAGGTATACATTGATATCTAAGCGATCGCCCAGATTGGGAACGCGATAATTGAGCGTGATGTTCCGTAAACGGATGAAGGAGGCATCCGATACGGCGGCATTGCTTCTGGACTGCAGTGCTCCCGTATCCTCCCCGGGAGCAAGTCCGGCAGAGGCCAATTGAACGGTGGCCTCATCACCCGGCTCTTGCCATCGATCCAACAAACGGATGGGCAGGTTCCTGCGCGCGCCAGGCACCGCAAACGCCCGAAGCTCATTAAAGGCCTTTTGTTTCTTGAACTGGAAAAAGAAATCCAGCCCCAAATTGCCCCACCGGATATTTTGCCCAAAACCCCCGTAGAATTCTGGGGCTAGGTCCTCCAACCACTCCCGGTCACCCAGACTGGTGATCTCCCCGTCACCGTTGAAATCCTCGAATTGGTAGATACCCGTTTCAGGGTCCACCCCTAGGGATTCGTACAATCGAACGATGGTCAAGGGCTCCCCAATGATGTAGCGATCGGCAAAGGTGGAATCTTCCAGACCATCAAAGGCCACCAGCTTATTCTTGGGAACCGTCAAGGTAAACCGGGTGGACCATCCAAAATCCTTCCCTTGGAACATCATCGCATTGACATCTACTTCCACCCCGGTATTCTCCACCGTAGCATCAAAATTCCCGGTCAGTTCCGAAAAACCAGTGGTCGCTGCCAAGGGGATACCGATCAGTTGGTTACTGGATCGGTTCCGAAAAAAGGAGGTTCCAAGCCTCACCCTATCACGAAAGAATCCCAATTCCAGACCCACTTCCAATTTGGTGTTCGACTCCCATCCAAACAAGGGATTGAAAATGCCCGTAGGCTCTAAAATGCTGACACCGTTGTAATCAAAACCGGTCACATCATAGGTGTCCAGAAAGCGGTAATCCCCGATATTGTCACTGCCCGTGGTCCCATAGCTGCCACGCAGCTTTCCAAAACTCAACCAGCTGCTATTGGCAAAAAGCTTTTCCTCGGAAAACAACCAGGCCAATCCAACGGCCCCAAAATTGCCGAACTGCCTGCCCGGTCCAAATCGGGAAGAACCATCACGCCTACCCGTCAAGTTCAGGGTATATCGGTCCAAGAAATTGACGTTGACCCTACCGAACACTGCCGTATAGGCATACTCACTATCAGTGTCCCCCAGTACCTCCACGGTACTGGCCGCAGCAAGGTTTCGGATCAATTGATCATTGGGATAGCCCCTCCCCCGTTGCACAAACTGCTGGGCGGTTTCCTTTTGAAAGGTAGTGCCCAACAACACTTCTACATCGAACTTGTTCCATGTGGGCTTCCAACTGATCTGGGGCTCCACGATCCAAGATTCACGATCGGCCGAGTTGAGCGTCAATGAAGAATAGGTCTGCGACGTCAACCCACGTCCCGGGTTCACTGCGGAACTGGGCAAGGTCCGGTAGGAATCCAGTTGATACCTATTGTAGCCCAAACTCGTCCTCACCTCAAGATCGGGCAGCAACCCATAGGACAACAACGCATTGGAAATCAGCGTGTGGCTCGCCTGTCCGAAGCGCTCCTCCAAAGCAGCAAAAGGATTGTCAAAGGTATTGTCCTCCCAATTGAGGTTGCCCTCATCATCATAGATCTCGGGGGCATTGGGCTCCAAGGTATAGGCAACGTTCGTCAGGTCCGACCGAGGCATCAGATTGTCCTCTCGCGTATAGATCGTGGACAGATTGATCTTGAAACGCCCGTTATCGGACTGATGTGAAATATTGCTGTTCACATTGGCCTTTTTATAATTGGCATCCCCAGGGAATACCGTGGTCTCCTTGAGATAGGACCCACTGATCAGGAACTGGGTACGTTCACTGCCCCCGGAAACGGACAATTGCAGATTGTTCCGATAGGCTGTTCCCCCAATGAGCTCCTCCTGCCAATCGGTATACCGATCATTGTCCCAAGTCTTGATATCGGGCCACGCAAAATCAAAGGCGGGATTCTCCAAAAAGTCCCCAAAACCATCATTGACCACCCCTTCACGGCGCAGTTCCAGGTATTGTTGGGTATTCAACAGCTCCAGAAAATTGGTAACCCTGCCCAACGAACTGCTCATCTGGACTTGTAACCGGGTCTCCCCGGCCCGACCCTTCTTGGTGGTGATCAAGACTACCCCATTGGCCCCACGGGATCCATAGATGGCCGTGGCATCGGCATCCTTGAGCACTTCAATACTTTCAATATCATTGGGGTTGATGGCATTGAGCGGACTAATGTTCCCACCCAATATCTGCCCAGAAACATCATTGGAGCCCAAGGACTGTGAACTGATGGGTACCCCATCCACAATGAAAAGGGGATCGGAAACCCCATTGATAAAGTTCCTGCCTCGGATATCAATGGTAAAGCCCCCACCGGGCACCCCTGTGTTCTGAACAATGTTCACCCCGGACAAATGGCCCTGAATGGCCGCCAAGGGATTGCCCACGGGCTGTTTTTCCATCATTTCAGCCTTGATGGTGGCAATGTTCCCCGTACGTTCCCGCTCGGAAACGGTATAGTACCCCGCATTGAGCACCACCTCCCCCAAAGCGGTCACATCCTCCTCCATCACCACATCAATGCGGTTCCTCCCGGCCACAGGGACGGTCAAAGGGGCATAGCCCAACATACTAAATACCAGTACCTCATCGGAACCGGCCTCAATGACAAAGGAACCGTCCCATTCGGACATCGTCCCACGTTCCGTGGATTCCACCACAATATTGACACCCGCCAAAGGATTCCCATCAACATCGGTTACGGTGCCACGGACCACGTCCTGAACAGATAAAAACGTTCCAGCGGAAACAGAGCCCCATGACCATGGAGCCAAAAGCACATAGAAAAGTAAGGACAAAAAAGTCCGCTTTCCAATCATCGATAATTTCTTCATAATTTTGAGTTGTTTGATTAAACAGTTAGTGTTAATTGAATCATGCCTCTGGACAACTCCTACCCTGTCCGGAGGTTTTTTGTTTTCACTGCCCACAAGTCACCACAAAGTCGTAACTTACCTAGGGACCAAGGTTCAGGCTGAGGACACCCTGTCCAGGTACAAACCGTACCTAGAAATAGGACTCCTAAAAAGAAATGGACTATGAAAATGAATTAGGGCCGGATACCCCAAAAGTGTATACGTCAGTCATGGGACAAAGAGATAAAACGAATCCAGAAACAAAAAACAACGGATATCCCATAACTATAGTCACAACATCAATTAAATGGGATTCTTTGGCTTTTTACGAAACAGGATATCAAACACCGAGTGCGATGTCCCAAAAACAGGACAAAAACACGATGTGAACCCCACATTAAAAAGTTGCCAAATGTTTCCCATAAACCTAAATAAAGGTTAGCGACACATCGAAAAAGAAAAAAATAAAACCAAACGCCAAGAAACAAGTTGGGCGTGAAAACTCAACTTACCGCCTTTGAGGTACTGGTATACCCGTACACGAATAAGAGAGCTCACGCCCGGGTCGTGAGCCAATCTACTTATCCTCTCGTGTACTTAAAAATTACCAGTTTTCAAAAGCGAGATTCAAAGCGATAGCTTCAAATATTATTTATACGAAGAATCGCAAATCTATATAATAACAACGGCAATATAACAAAAATATATAATCATTCGCTATCGCGAACAGATATTTTTTTATGAACGTCTTTTTTTGAATAAAGTAAACAAGTTGCCACAGAGTAATTCAAATAAAATAGAATTAAAAAAGATAAACGCTTTAGTGAATAAGTATTTATGCAACTTTATCACTGAAAAATACTTTAGCCCATTTTATGATAAAGACGGCAACGAAATATCACAAAATGAATACTCCAAAGGTTGTGGGATCACCTCTTCAACTTTAAGTAAAATTAAAGAATTAGATGGCTACAACATTCCTTTGACCACTGTTTACAGTATTTGTCGTTTTGAAAATTGTTCCTTGCAAGATTTTTTTTCAGAATTTGAAAAGGAATATGGAACAAACATCCGGCCGTGAGGCAACAAAAATAACAGGTTTACTTTCCTTACAGAATTCCGTATTTCTTCTTGATAGGTATTTCTTACTTTTAGTTCAATTCTATCTTAATAAACCTTATAGTTTTGATATTGGTTATTTTAAATAACCAAACTTAGGCATAGCCAACCACGTTAGAATATATAATTAATGAAGTTCAGTATATAAACTTGTTAGCCACAAGCTGAAAAAAAATGAGCATAATATCTAAATCACGACTTTCAGAATATAGAAATAGTACACGCTACTATAGCAAGACAATTACTGAAAGTCTAAAAGAATTTAAAGCAGAAAGTCGATATTCTAAAGTGACTATTTTTCTGTCTCACAAACACGATGAAACAGAAGAACTTGATAGTGCTATCAGCTTCCTAAAGCGTTTTGGAGTAGAAGTCTATGTTGATTGGCTTGACGATGGGATGCCAATAACAACAAGCGGAATTACAGCAAACAGAATTAAACAAAAAATCAAAGAGAATAGAAAGTTCATTTTTCTTGCTACAGAAGGAGCAATAAGTTCCAAATGGTGCAATTGGGAATTAGGACACGGAGATGCAGAAAAATATATTGAACATATTGCCGTACTTCCTGTAAAAAACAATTATTCTGATTTTAGTGGGGCAGAGTATCTACAAATTTATCCTTATATATACGAGAGCGATTCTACACCAAATTCATTCTATGTAAAATATCCAAATGGTGATTTAAAAGGACTTGGAACTTGGTTAAAAAGTTAAAGAAATGGAAGAAAAGAAAATCAAACACCTTGAATTTATCCAACTGGTTATAACCAGAATGAATGTTAATTCTTTTTTACTTCGTGGTTGGTCAGTAACACTTGTAGCGGCATTATTCGCATTTGCAGCCAAAGACACAAATATCGATTACGTGCTGATTACCTACATTTCGACACCGCTTTTTTGGCTATTAGACGGTTATTATTTATCACAAGAAAGAAAATATAGGGACTTGTATAATCTAATTCGACAAAAAAATGAAAATGAGATTGATTTTGATATGAATGCAACGATAACAAACAATAATAAAAATAGTTGGATTTCGAGTACATTTTCGATTACTCAAATAATCTTTTATGGAACCCTAATCGCGATTACACTTGTGGTAATGTTTATAATCAATTAATATGGCAAAAAGAGTATTTTTTAGTTTTCACTATCAAGATGTTATTGATTTTAGAGCAAACGTTGTAAGGAATCATTGGGTATCCAAACCTGACAGAGCATCAGCAGGCTTCTTTGATGCTTCAATTTGGGAGTCAGCCAAAAAGACAGGTGATATAGCATTAAAGAGATTAATTAATGGAGCTATTAAAAATACCTCAAACACTTGTGTTCTAATTGGTTCAGATACTTTCAATAGAAAATGGGTAAGCTACGAGATAATGAAAAGTATGCAGGTAGGAAATCATATTTTTGGTGTTCACATCAATGGCATAAAAGGCAAAGATGGAAAGACAAAAACAAAAGGTTCTAATCCACTTTATTTTTTAGGCTATTCATTTTCTGACGATGGTACGAAAATCAATTTACATGACTATATAAATGGAAAATGGATAAAGTATCCTGATTTAGATGGTTATTCTGTGAATAAAGTGGATGAAAAGTATAGAAACAAAATTTACCGATTGTCAGAGGATTATCCAGTTTATGATTGGAATGGTGACGATGGATATAAAAATTTCTCAAAATGGACAAAATAAAGCTAGTGGCTTACAATGACTATAAACAATTGGGATAAAAGTGATAAAACGAAAGTATAAACATAAAACAAAAGTCGGTGCTAAACTGAACAGTTAGGGCGTAAAATGCCCAACTGTTCATAGCCAAACCGTTAGTAGTATTATGAACTAAGAAAACATGAAAAAAAACTATTTAACCATATTATTTTTAGCCATTTTACTTTCGAGTTGTGGAAAAGACCAAAAATTAGTTGATTCCGAACAAACTGTTTTAACGTTTTTTAAGTCGGTTAAAGATGGAAATGAAGAACAAATGAAAAGTTCTTATCCAAACATTTCGACTTTTGACAGCTACTTTAAATCTGATTCAATCAAAATTGTAGAATCAAAACTTGTCAATGACAGTTTGGTTTCTGTTTCAACTACAAATTACTATACCAACGGATTTGGTAAGCAATCAACTAAAGAAATTGAACTTTATCTTCTACCTGACTCATTGAATCTTTATAATAAAATAGTTGACAGTAAAGGACTAACTGACCATAAAGAAAATGAACTTTACAAGTTTGCTATTAACACTGGTTGTATTAAAGAAAATGATACGACTGATGTACAGAAAAACAGTAAATATATTGACGCCTATTTCCTTCAGTACAGATATACTGTAAACAAGTTATTGATTTTTAAAACAGATGTTTCTGTTGTTGACTGGAGTTGGAAAACTGGATATGGAGGTTCCGCTTCTGGAAAAGGAATTGTTAAAAACAACACAACATTTGACATTCCCAAGGTAAAATATAAAATAACTTATAAAGACCGGAATGGAAATCAAATCACAACTGACGATGGTTATATTACCTATGATGTTCTAAGAGCTGGAAGTTCTGAATCTTTCACTTTTTACACCAGCTATGTCGGTAGTCGGGCATCAAAAGCAAGTATTTCACTGGAGTTTGACGAGGATATGATAAAAGAGTATGTACTAAATGCCGATTACGATGGAGATGAATACGAAAAATATAAGTCGGAAAAAGAAGAAATTGAATAAAAACACCATGGCTAATAACGATGGCTATAAGTACTTGCTTGTTCTCGCATACTTCTGAAAATCCTCGCGGATTTGCAGTTTGGTGGGTACTTATAGAAGTAACTGTTAAACCACGCACCTATTGATAGCCGGAAACGCTTCATATCGGAGCCTGGCGCACGATACATTTGGTTTTTCAAATACAAAACCCAATTCTTAAAAAACAAAAAAGCTGTTTTATGACAACTCTCTATAACGACAAATGTAATTATGAACGATTAGCTAAATGAAGTAAATGCAAATTGATTTCTGTGAAAAAAGACCAACCAAACCAAATGAACATAACCATCAAACATATAATACAATATCTCCACACTAACGCATTGTGTTCATTTCTGTTTGTTAAAAACCTACTTTTCTCAAGAAAGCTAAACCTTAATCATTTGGTTTATGCAACCCAATTAACCGTTCGAGGACATGAAACCGAAATAACTTGGAACGTTGCAGGTTGTCATAAAATCACCATATCAAACTTGAATGTCTTACCAGGTAACTTCTCTCATCAAAAAGTAAAATTAGAAGATAAAACATATAATCTGGAAATTACTTTCTATGGTATTGGCGGACAAAAACAGACCAAAAAAATCATCATAGAGTCCACATCGCCTTCATTATTGAATCCTTTTAGACCAAAAACAAATTTATCGAACTTAAGTTCAGTTCCGCTAGTAAGGAAAAAATTAAAGAAGACGCTTGATGATTCATTGATTTATCAAGTTCCAACAGAATTAAAACTAAACCCTCCTAAAATCTTTACTCAAAACTTAAAAATAGATTTTGAGCCGTTTATAAAATCCAACTATCCAATCAAACCTTAAAAAATATGGAAAGAGACTTCTACAATAGTCCTAAACCTTCAAAAATTATGCGCTTCTTTTGGAAAGCAGCTGGAGGAGACAGTTATATCCTAGAACGTTCAACCTATTCCGACCAAGTAAAATATATGTGTCTTGGTGGTATTATAGTTGCAACAGGTCTTATGGCCGCTTTGGCCGGTGGTTATGCTTTCTACACAATTTTTGAACCAAGAGGTTCAGCAATCGAAGCAGATACCGTAAGCTGGACCACATCCTTTATGTCAATAATATTCGGTGCTTTTTGGGGGTTGATGATTTTTAACCTTGATAGATTTATTGTTTCAAGTACAGGAACAGGTGACGGTACAGAGGCAATTACTTGGGGAGAGTTAAAAGGCGCAATTCCTCGCTTACTGATGGGAGCAATAATTGCGTTAACCATATCTAAACCAGTTGAAATCCGGATGTTTAAATCTGAGATTGATGCGGAACTTCACTCAGCGCAAATGAAAAAACAGCAGGAATACATAGCGAGTATTGATTCTTTGTACGCTGGTCGAATTCAAAATGAAAAGGAAAAAATATCGAAATGGGAGAACGAAATCCAATCAAAGGAAGAACGCTATGTTGAACTGGAAAATCAGTTAACCAAAGAAATGAGTGGCGAAGCAGGTCCGAGAGGTTACGGACCAGAGGCCAAAAAGATTGAACAGCAAATGAAAAGGCTGGATTCAGAAATAAACACAATCAAGAATAAGAACGCGCCATTAATTGAAAAGTCATATCAAAACATAGTCAAATTTGAAAAGAACAAACAAAAAGACATTGATAATGCTGAAGTGGTCGCATCTGGACTTGATGGTTTGTTGGAAAGGATTAAACTTGCACATAAGATAGCTGGCTTTTGGATTTCCTTATTTATCACACTACTCTTTTTAGCTATTGAATTAACGCCTATTTTCTTTAAACTAATGCTTATTAAATCGCCTTATGACTTCTTAAAACAGAATACCCAAGAATTAATCAAAGCAGAACAGGGCATTTACATTCAATACAACTATCATAAAGATAAAAACGGTCAAGAAAGAGACTTAATCAAGCATCTAGAATCCGAGAAACTATTGTTAGAAAAGAAAGAATTACTAAAAGCACAAGAGGAATTAACCCAGTACGCCATATCCAAGTATAAAGAAGATATGATGAAAAAAATTGACGATAATCCAGAATTGTTCATCAAATCTGAAGGCTAAAATTATTTGAGTGCAATGAAACTTAAAATGTTTTTTTGGACGCTTTCCGGTGATGACAAGAATGTTATCGGAAAATGTAATAAATCGACGAGAAGCCGATTCACTGGAATCGGAGTGCTTGTTGCGGTAATTTTTACCTTATGTTTTGTCAGTTGTTTTTTAGCATTTACAGGCTTACTCCAAAATTTATGGATAGGTATAGTTATCGGGTTGTTTTTTGCGTGGATGATAACCAACATTTATCTATTCCTACTTTATACTTTATCTAAAACCGGATTTCCCTACATTCCGAATAAAACTGCGCGTTTTATTTCTGTAAGCATTCGTTTAATTTTCATTGCTTTTATTTCCACGATTGTTTCCAAACCATTGGAAACTCTGGTTTTTTCAAGCCAGCTTTCTCAAGACATTCAAGTCTTCAAGCAAGAGAAAATAAACCGTTATAAACAATCAACAAACAATTACCTGGACAAAGAAATCAATGAATATAAAAAATTGCTTACCGGAACTAATGATGACTTCTACTTAAATCTAATTGAGGATAGAGAAAAGAAAAAATTGTCCTATACAAACTCTATGAAGCTGTAGCCTTCCCTAAAAATAGGACAGTTTAAAATTCAGATTTTCTAACTTTAAATTTTAACTGTCACATGAAAAAAAGCAAGTTTACCGAGAG
>NZ_JACBZU010000002.1:871251-916827 GCF_013407935.1 Allomuricauda sp. ARW1Y1 | reverse complement strand
CCCCTTTCCATTCCGAACAGGGAAGTTAAGCCCGTTTGCGCCGATGGTACTGCCACACCAGGTGGGAGAGTAGGTCGCCGCCTTCCTTGAAGCCCTTCACGTTTGTGGAGGGCTTTTTTGTTTTTGGATTCTTAGCATTTAGATCCAACAAGGGACCGTTATCAGCCCATAAAAAAACTCCTCGCAGCACAAGGCCTTGAGGAGTTAGTAAGTTTAGTTGAGATTTATGTGAGTGTTTACACTCGGGGCAAATCACCTTCCCCTTTTAACGGTAAATCGGATGTCCCCATAAGGTATTTGTCCACGTAGTGAGCCGCTTGCCGTCCCTCGGAAATGGCCCAAACAATTAAGGATTGCCCTCTTCTTTGGTCACCGGCCACAAATACGCCAGGAACATTGGTTTTATAATCTGCCGCAGAAGCTTTAATATTGGTTCGTGCATCCATTTCAAGATGGAGTTGGTCGGCTATGGTGGTTTCAGAACCTGTGAAGCCCAAAGCCAATAGCACCAAATCGCACTCCCATTCTTTTTCTGTGCCTTCTACTTCTTTTAATACAGGTCTTTGACCTGGTTGCTTGATCCATTCCACTTCCGCAGTTACCAAGCTTTTCAAATTGCCATCATTATCGGTATTGAATCTTTTGGTAGAAATGCTAAATACACGGTCAGCTCCTTCTTTGTGAGAAGAACTGGTACGTAAACGCATTGGCCAAAAGGGCCAAGGCTGTCCCTCTGGCCGTTCGGTAGTTCCTTTCGGCATAATTTCAAAATTGGTCACAGAAATGGCACCTTGTCTAATGGAAGTTCCGATACAATCCGAACCTGTGTCACCACCGCCAATTACGATGACTTTTTTGTCTTTTGCCGAGATTTCTTCTCCTTGATACGGTATTCCGTCCACTTTTCGATTGTTCTGTGGTAAAAAATCCATGGCTTGTACCACTCCCTTGGCATCGCAGCCGGGAATGGGAAGGCTGCGCCTTACCGTGGCTCCACCACAAAGGACAATGGAATCGAAGTCTTGTTGAAGTTGTTCGGCCGTAACATCCACACCGACATGAATGCCTGTTTTGAACTCGATGCCTTCTTGCTCCATGATTTCCAATCGTCGGTCGATAATACTTTTCTCCATTTTAAAATCCGGAATCCCATAGCGGAGCAGACCGCCCGGTTTCTCATCCCTTTCGAATACAGTAACATTATGACCTGCGCGGTTCAATTGTTGCGCTGCCGCCAATCCTGCCGGTCCAGAACCTACTACGGCCACTTTTTTGTCCGTTCGTTTTACAGGGATATTGGGTTTAACCCAACCGTTTTTGAATGCGGTCTCCACAATGTTCTTTTCGATATTCTCAATCGATACCGGGTCTTCATTGATGCCCAATACGCACGATTCTTCACAGGGAGCCGGACACAACCTTCCGGTGAATTCCGGGAAATTATTAGTGGAGTGCAGTATCTCTGCAGCTTGCTGCCATTTGCCTTTGTAAACGGCGTCGTTAAAATCGGGGATTAGGTTTCCCAGCGGACAGCCACTATGGCAAAATGGGATACCACAATCCATGCAGCGAGCCCCCTGATCTTTTAATTCTGACTCTTTTAGCGGTTTGGTAAACTCCTTATAGTTTTTGATGCGTTCTTCGACAGGGGCATATGCTTCATCCTTTCTGTCAAATTCCATAAATCCTGTAATCTTTCCCATGTCTCCAATTATAAGGTTTGCAATTTTTCTTCTTCCAATCGTATCAGTGCTTGTCGGAATTCTTCCGGGAACACTTTTATGAATTTAGGAAGGCAATTTTCCCAATCTTCAAGAATACGCTGTGCCAATGGACTTAAGGTCGCATTGTAATGGTTCTCTATCAGGTCTTTCAGTTGTTGGATATCGTTATCCTCATCAACCGGAAGCAGATTCAAGTGATCTCCGTTGCAGTTACTTTTAAAGGAACTGTCTTTATCGAATACATAAGCAATTCCACCGCTCATTCCGGCACCAAAATTTCTTCCTACGGAACCTAAGATTACAGCAACACCACCCGTCATATATTCGCAACCGTGGTCACCGATTCCTTCCACGACCGCTTTGGCCCCGGAGTTTCTCACACAGAAACGTTCTCCCGCTTTACCGTTGATGTATGCCTCGCCCGAGGTGGCACCGTAAAGGGTTACATTTCCAGTAATTACATTTTCTTCGGGTTTTATGGTTGATTTGAACGGAACTTTGATGACCAATTTTGCTCCAGAAAGTCCCTTCCCAAGATAGTCGTTGGTATTTCCATTAACCACCATGGTAAGTCCTTTGGTGGCAAATGCACCGAAGCTCTGTCCAGCGGAACCGGTAAAATTCAGTTTCAGGGTGTTTTCCGGTAATCCTTCCTCCCCATAGATTTTTGAGATTTCATTGCTGATAATGGCACCAACGGCCCTATCTGTATTTTTGATTGGGAAGTCCAATGTGGTTTTCTCCTTGCGGAAAAGAGCAGGGTGCGCCTTTCCAATAATATCAAACTCTATAGATTTACTGATGTCGTGTACCTGCTTTTCTGTATTGTACAGTTTTGTTCCCTCGGGGACGTCGATGCGGTACAGAATGGGAGTAAGGTCAATTCCAGCGGCCTTGTAGTGTTCAATGGCTTTTTTACGGTCAAGCTTTTGCACTTGGCCTACCATCTCGTTCAACGTCCTAAAGCCTAGTTTAGCCATAATCTCACGCAATTCTTGAGCTACGAAGTACATATAGTTGACCACGTGTTCTGGCTTACCTTCAAACTTTTTACGCAGCTCAGGGTTCTGAGTTGCAATTCCTACGGGGCAGGTATTTAAATGGCAAACACGCATCATAATACAGCCCGAAGCTACGAGGGGCGCTGTGGCAAATCCAAATTCTTCAGCTCCCAACAAGCAGGCGATGGCTACATCCCTTCCCGTTTTTAATTGTCCGTCACATTCCAAAACCACCCTGTTTCGCAAATCGTTCAGCACCAAGGTCTGCTGTGCTTCGGCAATTCCTAGTTCCCAAGGTAAGCCAGCGTGCTTTAAGGAAGTCAATGGCGATGCCCCGGTACCTCCATCGAATCCGGAAATGAGTATGACATCGGCCTTTGCCTTGGCAACCCCGGCCGCTACTGTGCCTACGCCTACTTCTGAAACCAATTTTACGTTGATACGTGCATCCCGGTTGGCAGATTTTAGATCATAAATCAATTGGGACAAATCCTCAATCGAATAAATGTCGTGGTGTGGGGGTGGAGAAATCAAGCCTACGTAAGGGGTTGAATTTCGTGTTTTGGCAATCGCCGGATTGACTTTTGGTCCGGGCAATTGTCCGCCCTCACCCGGTTTGGCCCCTTGGGCCATTTTTATCTGGATTTCCTGAGCGCTCGTCAAATAGTTGGAGGTGACCCCAAATCTACCCGATGCTACCTGTTTAATGGCGCTGTTTTTCCAGTCGCCAGTTTGACTTTTATAGAAACGAGCCGAATCCTCCCCACCTTCACCTGAATTGCTCTTTCCTCCAATTCGGTTCATGGCAACCGCAAGATTTTCATGTGCTTCTTGACTAATACTTCCGTAGGACATCGCCCCCGTTTTGAACCTTTTGACGATTTCCGTCCAAGGTTCCACTTCTTCAATGGGAATGGGATCGTAGTTCGAAAAATCGAACAGTCCACGGATGGTCATTAGGTTTTTGGATTGCTCATTGACCAATTTGGAATACTCCTTATAAGTTTCCGGCTCGTTGTTGCGTACCGATTTTTGAAGCATGGCGACACTTAATGGATTGAACATGTGCTTCTCACCATTTCTTCTCCAACGGTACTCTCCGCCCACCTCAAGATCGAGATTGGCTGCTATATCCTGCGATAGGAATGCTTTTTTATGGCGTTTGGTAACTTCTTTCTCTATTTCGTACAGTCCGATTCCTTGGATTCGGGTAGGGGTATTGGGGAAATATTTGTCCACCACGGTGGTGTTGATCCCAATGCACTCGAACAATTGGGAACCGCGGTATGAGTTAAGGGTGGAGATACCAATTTTGTTCATCACCTTTAGGATACCCTTACCTACGGCCTTGTTGTAATTTTTGACGGCTTCCTCAAAAGTGTAATCGGTGATATTGTTCTCTTCAATTTGTTCCCCAATAATCTCGTTGACCAAGTAAGGATTGATGGCACTTGCACCAAAACCAAAAAGGAGTGCGAAGTGGTGCACTTCCCTAGGTTCGGCCGATTCAATGATGATGCTCAATTTGGAGCGTTTGCCAAACTTACGCAGTCCGCTGTTCACATGCGAACAAGCCAAAAGGGCAGGAATCGCTGCCATTTCGGTGCTGACCATTCTATCCGATAGTATAATAATGTTGGCGTCATCATCAATGGCCTGTATGGCTTGTTGTAGGATGTTATCGAGTGCTTCTTCCAATCCATTGTGTCCTTTTTGGATTTCATAGAGCATGGGAATGGAGACTACTTTATAGTCGGGACTGGCATCGTAGTTTTTGATTTTATCCAAATCTTCCTTGGAGATTACCGGGTTCTGGATTTTCAATTTACGGCAATGCAGTTCCGAAAAGTCGAAAATATTATGGTCGCTCCCCAAGGTCAGGCTAATATCGGTGATTAATTCCTCACGAATACCATCTAAAGGCGGATTGGTTACCTGGGCAAAGAGTTGCTTAAAGTAATTGTAGATCAATTGAGGACGTTCGGACAACACGGCAATGGGTGTATCCGACCCCATGGACCCAATAGGTTCTTTCCCATTTTCGGCCATCGGCATTATAATGGTGTTGATATCCTCTTGGGTATAGCCAAAAGCAGTTCTTCTGGTTTTAAGCGGAAATTCGCCGAAGAATACGGGACAATCATTATATGGGATGTCTTTCAAATGCACCAAATTGTCCTTCAACCATTTTTTATACGGATGTTTTTTGGCAATACGCTCCTTGATTTCTTCATCGTTCACGATTCTACCCTCCTCCATATTTACCAAAAACATTTTTCCGGGTTCTAATCGTCCGTGAAATTCGATGTCCTCAGGTTCGAGTTCCACTACGCCTGTTTCTGAAGACATGATGACATAGCCTTTTTTGGTCACGGAGTATCTTGATGGACGAAGACCGTTTCTATCCAGTACCGCACCGATGTAGTTGCCATCGGTAAATGGAATGGAAGCGGGTCCGTCCCATGGCTCCATCAGGCAGGAGTTATATTCGTAAAAGGCGCGCTTGGCCTCGGACATATCCGGGTTCTTCTCCCAAGCTTCTGGTACGAGCATCATCATCACTTCGGGTAACGAACGCCCGGTCATCAACAATAACTCCACCACCATGTCCATGCTGGCGGAATCGGATTTTCCAGGCAATACAACGGGAAGAATCTTTTTGATGTCCTCACCGAACCATTCACTTGCCATCAGTTCCTCACGAGAGCGCATGCGTGAGACATTTCCCCTTAGGGTGTTGATTTCTCCATTGTGGCACATATATCTAAATGGTTGTGCCAAATCCCAGTTTGGGAAGGTGTTGGTGGAAAATCGTTGGTGCACCAAAGCTAAACGGGTCACTACCCTTGGGTCCAACAGGTCTTCGTAGTACCTGCTGATGTCCTTTGGAACCAGCAGTCCTTTAAAAATGATGATTTTTGTGGATAAACTGGGAAGGTAGAAAAATTCACTTTCCGACAGTTTACTATTTATAATGGTATGCTCGGTGATTTTCCGTGCAATGAAAAGTTTGAGATTAAATTGGAATTCATCCAAATCTTCAGTTTTTCCAACGAACACTTGCATGACATATGGTTCGGTTTCTGCAGCGATCTTTCCCGGAACGGAACGATTCACAGGTACGTTCCGCCACCCTAATAGTTCAAGCCCTTGTTTGGCTATGTTCTCTTCAAAAACCTTGATGCAGAAATCGCGCTGGTTTTCTTTTTGGGGCAGAAATACGTTACCTACGGCATATTCCCCAGCTTCGGGTAGGTCAAATGCACACGCATCCTTAAAAAAGGCATGGGGGATATCGATAAGAATACCTGCACCATCACCAGTTTTTCCATCTGCGCTTACAGCCCCACGGTGTTCCAATTTATCGAGAATCTCTAGGGCCTTATGTATGATGTCGTTCGATTTGATGCCCTTTAGGCTACAAATAAAGCCCGCACCGCAATTGTCATGTTCAAATTCTGGTAGATATAAACCTTGTTTCTTCAGTCCCATCATTAACGTATTTGCTCAAAAATATCAAAATCAATGAAGAAACAATAGGGTTTTGGTTGATTATCAGATAAATAATCAACGTTATTTCATAAAGGTTAAAAAATATTCAATTTAGGAAATATGGGAAACTTAAATTATCATTCTCTCAAATTCGCCGTTCAAATGAAGGTCTTCCCTTTTCGATGCAGTGGGGGTACAGTTCATTTTTAGAATTCTAAGGAAGGTGTCAACCAAAAAATAGGGTCGAGTCGACGAATGGGCGGTATTGATAAAAAACAACCCCCTCTTTTGGGAGGGGGTATTGATTTTTAATCGGCTATGATGCTTCTGGAAATAACAATTTTCTGTATTTCAGAAGTGCCTTCGTATATCTGGGTTATTTTTGCGTCACGCATCAATCGCTCTACATGGTAATCCTTCACGTAGCCATTACCTCCGTGTATCTGCACGGCTTCGATAGCGGTTTCCATGGCAACTTCAGAAGCATAAAGCTTGGCCATTGCACCAGAAAGCGTATAATCGTTCCCATTGTCTTTGTCCCAAGCGGATTGATACACCAAATGGCGGGCCGCCTGAATTTTGGTATGCATATCTGCCAGTTTAAAGGCAATGGCCTGGTGATTGGCAATCTCAGTACCAAATGCTTTCCGTTCTTTGGCATATTTTAGGGCCAATTCGTAGGCTCCCGCCGCAATTCCAAGGGCTTGTGCGGCAATACCTATTCGTCCTCCGGCCAAGGTTTTCATGGCAAACTTAAAGCCAAAGCCGTCTTCTCCGATTCGGTTTTCCTTGGGTACTTTAACATCATTGAACATAAGGGAGTGGGTATCGCTGCCTCGGATTCCCAATTTGTTTTCCTTGGGGCCGATATCAAAACCTTCCATGCCTTTCTCAACAATCAGGGCATTTATTCCACGATGTCCCTTGTCCCGATCCGTTTGGGCGATGACCAAGTAAACTTCTGCAATGTTACCATTGGTAATCCAGTTTTTGGTTCCGTTTAGTATATAATGGTCGCCTTTGTCGATGGCCGTTGTTTTTTGTGAAGTAGCATCGCTTCCCGCTTCGGGCTCCGATAGGCAGAATGCCCCGATGATCTCTCCAGTGGCCAAGCGGGTCAAATATTTTTGTTTTTGTTCCTCAGTTCCATAGGTTTCGAGTCCCCAGCAAACCAATGAGTTGTTTACCGATACCATTACGGAGGCGGAGGCATCAATTTTGGATAGTTCTTCCATGGCCAGCACGTAGGAGAGGGTGCCAAGACCGCTTCCTCCATATTTTTCGTTGACCATCATCCCCATAAAACCTAATTCTCCCATTTTTTGGACAAGTTCCCAAGGAAAAGTTTGGGTTTCGTCGCGTTCAATGACACCTGGCAAAAGTTCGTTTTGGGCAAAATCTTTGGCCGCTTGTTGTATCATTAACTGTTCTTCGGAAAGTGTGAAATCCATAAAACTGAATAATATTTAAAAACTACCTACAAATATACTCTTCCGATGTCAAATTTCTATGTATTGATATCGATAAATGCGAATGTTTGAATTTTAAGAGAATGTTTTGACTTCGAAATTATCGGTTTCACATATTTTTATACCAATTAGATTATGCGGAAAAATTCATTTTGAATATCTTTAGCCGCACAGATAACTGCTCAAAACATAATTCCTTAATTAAACCAAACTTAACATGGAAACCCTTTTAGTTGTCATTTTTGTAATTGGATATTTGGCAATTACCCTCGAACATAATTTAAAAATAGACAAATTGATTCCTGCTTTGGCCATGATGGCCATACTGTGGGCGTTGATGGCTTTCGGGATAGACGGCTTCAGTACGTGGTTCGATTCGGGCAACCACTCCCTGTTGGAAAACTTTGGAGCCTTTGGTCACGAAGAGAAAATGGAATTGATGGAGGAGACCCTTTTGCACCATTTGGGAAAGACTTCCGAAATTTTGGTGTTCCTGTTGGGTGCCATGACCATTGTTGAAATCATTGATTACTTTGACGGGTTCGCTACCATAAAATCATTTGTAAAAACAAGGAGCAAGAAAAAAATCCTTTGGATTTTCTCTTTCTTGGCTTTTATCCTTTCTGCGATTATTGACAATCTTACTGCGACCATCGTGCTTATTTCCATTCTTCAAAAGATAGTGAAGGACAGGGAAGTGCGAATCTGGTACGCCGGTCTAATCATTATTGCCGCTAATGCTGGTGGTGCGTGGTCGCCCATCGGTGATGTTACCACAACCATGTTGTGGATCGGGGATAAAGTTTCTACGGCCATGCTCATCGAACATTTGCTAATACCATCATTGGTCTGTATGCTTATCCCATCTTTCATCGCCTCCTTTTTGCCCGCCTTTAAAGGAGAGATAGATATGGAAGAAGAAGATGGCGCTAAATCAAAATATGGACCTAGAATGCTCTATTTGGGTCTTGGGGCCATTGTTTTTGTACCCATTTTTAAAACCGTGACCCACTTGCCGCCCTATGTAGGAATGATGTTGTCTTTGGCTGTAGTCGCAACATTTGCAGAAATCTACAGTAATAAGAAAATCGCTATTTCCAGTTTGGATCAAGAAAGCGATGCCCACGCCTCCCACAGTCCGGTGCATAGCGCGTTGACCAAAATTGAATTGCCCAGTATTTTGTTCTTCTTGGGTATTTTGATGGCAGTTGCTGCCTTGGAGTCCTTGGGGCTTCTGTTCAACTTCGCCGAAGGATTGAAGCAAGGTATGCCTTTAATGGGAACGGAAATGGCTGGAACACGGGTGTCCGATTTAGTGGTGATTCTATTAGGTGTCGGATCCGCAATTATTGATAACGTACCTTTGGTGGCAGCAAGTTTGGGGATGTTCTCCGAACCCATGGATGATCAACTGTGGCACTTTATCGCTTACTCCGCTGGAACAGGGGGAAGTATGTTGATTATCGGTTCTGCGGCTGGCGTTGTTGCTATGGGAATGGAGAAAATAGATTTCTTCTGGTACCTCAAAAAAATATCGTGGTTGGCCTTTGTAGGTTTTATCGCTGGAGCAATTTGCTACATGGGTATGCGATATTTGTTCTAAAAGATACTTTAGTTCAAAAATCTCCGTTATACTTGCATAATAAATTGGGGATTTTATATGAATATTTTTCAAGAAGTAACGGAAGGTGCTGAAGCAGCTGCTTCAATTTCCGAGGAAAAAACCTTGTCCGTAATCGACCTTATCGTAAATGGAGGAACAGGAAGCGTTATCATTATCATGGTGCTTTTTGTTCTTCTTTTTGTTGCTATGTACATCTATTTTGAACGCATTTTTGCCATTAAGGCAGCATCCAAGATAGATAAGAATTTCATGAACCAGATTCGCGACCATATCAGCAATGGTAAATTGGAAGCTGCTACCTTGCTATGTGCCCAAACGGACTCTCCCGTAGCGCGACTCATCGAGAAAGGGGTGGCGCGAATAGGCAAACCTTTGGACGACATCAACACCTCTATCGAAAATGCAGGTACCCTCGAGGTGTACAAACTCGAAAAGAATGTGAGTGTTCTGGCCACCGTGGCAGGCGCTGCACCCATGATTGGTTTCTTGGGAACCGTTATCGGTATGATCTTGGCGTTCCACGAGATGGCAAGTAGCGGAGGACAAGCTGAAATGGGTTCCCTAGCATCCGGTATTTACACCGCCATGACCACCACAGTAGCAGGTCTTATCGTGGGTATCATCGCCTATATCGGCTATAACCACTTGGTGAATCGAACCGACAAGGTAGTGCACCAAATGGAAGCCAATGCGGTGGAGTTCCTGGATTTGTTGAACGAACCCATTTAAACCCTCTGCCATGAAACTAAAGGGAAGAAATAAGATAAGCCCTGAATTCAGCATGTCGTCCATGACGGACATTGTGTTCCTGTTGTTGGTATTTTTCATGCTGACCTCCAATGCTCCAAATGCGTTGGATTTGTTGTTGCCAAAGGCTAAGGGCAAATCGACCAATACACAGAATGTTTCGGTGACCATCAATAAAGACCTGCAATATTTTGTGAACAACGAGCAAATCAACAAAGAATACATTGAAATTGAATTAAAAAAGGCACTTGAAGGTCAAGAAAAGCCTACCATCATCCTAAGGGCAGAAGAAAACGTTGCCATCAAAGAAGCGGTCAACGTTATGGATATTGCCAACAGGAACAGTTACAAGGTTATCTTGGCAGTGCGGCCAAAATAATGTCCTTTTTAGATACGAGACACAAGAAAAAATCCTTTACGCTCACCACACTTTTGTTGAGCGCATTGCTGCTATTGCTTTTTTATATTGGGCTGACCTATCTCGACCCACCCATTGAAAATGGTATCGCTGTTAATTTCGGTACCATGGAATTTGGAAGTGGTGAGGTGCAGCCCACGGAAAGAGTACGTTCCGAACCCAGGGAAGTGGAAAGGCAGCCTGAGGAGCCTCAAGAGCAATTAGAGCCTGTGCAGCCTGAGGAAACGGTTGTGGAAGAGGCACCCGTGGAAGAGGTACTCACCAGCAACGATGAAGAGACCATCAAACTAAAACAACAACAAGAAGCCAAGCGTAAAGCCGAGGAAGAAGCCAAAAAGGCCAAAGTTGAAGCCGAGCGTATTGCCCGTGAAAAACGGGAAGCTGAGGAACGCAAGCGACAGGAGCAAGAGGCCAAGAAGAAAAGCGTGGATGCTTTGATTGGTGGAATTGGCAAATCTGAAGGAACCACGACCGGCAGCGAAGGTGACGATGATAAGGCTGGGGACAAAGGTCAACCGGATGGAGACCCTTATGCCACCTCGTACTATGGTGCGCCAGGTAGTGGAAGTGGAACTGGAGGTTATGGACTTAATGGTCGATCGTTAGCCAACCAAGGAAAGGTGCAACAAGAATGCAATGAGGAAGGTAGAGTAGTGGTAAGGATTGTGGTGGATAGAAATGGAAAGGTAATCCAAGCTCAGCCGGGAGTAAAGGGGACCACCAATAATGCGCCATGCCTTTTGGAACCTGCCCGTAAAACGGCGCTTCTTCACCGTTGGAATTCCGATGCGAATGCACCGGCCCAGCAAATCGGATTTGTGGTCGTCAACTTTAAATTGGGACAGTAGTGACCTATAAGGAGACGTTGGACTGGATGTTCGGACAGCTTCCGATGTACCAGCAAAAAGGTGCAGTAGCCTTGAACGCCAAGCTGGACAACATTATCCATTTTTGTAATGTGTTGGAAAATCCTCAGGATAAATTCAAAAGTATCCATGTGGCGGGTACCAATGGAAAGGGTTCCAGCAGCCATATGTTGGCGTCCATTCTTCAGGAGGCAGGCTACAAGGTCGGACTTTATACTTCGCCCCACCTCAAGGATTTTAGGGAACGTATTAAAATCGACGGAGAGGTAGTCAGCAAAAAATTTGTAAGGGAGTTTATAGCGAAGTACCGATCCTTTTTTGAATACAACAAACTGTCGTTTTTTGAAATGACCGTTGGGATGGCGTTCAGCTATTTTGAAGAGGAAAAGGTGGAAATTGCAGTGATTGAGGTGGGATTGGGCGGCCGTTTGGACTCTACCAATATCATTACGCCCGAAGTGGCGCTCATTACCAACATAGGAATGGACCATACTCAGTTTTTGGGGGATACCTTGGAAAAAATTGCGTTGGAAAAGGCTGGGGTGATTAAATCAAATGTTCCCGTGGTAATCAGCGAAACCCAAGCAGAGACCAAAATGATCTTTAACCTGATTGCCCATCAGCTCAAATCCAATATTGTGTTTGCCGATGCGGAACCAGTCCTCGGGTACCAGACGGATTTGTTGGGCGATTATCAGCAAAGGAACATTAATGGTGTCGTTGCCTGTATCCATCAACTGAAAAATTTTGAAGTTCCGGAAGCGGCCATTTCAAAAGGCTTACAAAACGTGGTAAAGAACACCGGGCTCATGGGGAGATGGCAGGTGTTGCAACAGCATCCTTTAGTGGTTTGTGATACGGCCCATAACAAGGAAGGATTGCAATTGGTCCTGAAACAGGTGGAAAAACAGTCTTTTGAGAAGCTCCATGTGGTATTAGGTTTTGTGAAGGACAAGGATGTAAGGTCGGTACTGACCCTTTTTCCAAAAGATGCCCACTATTACTTTGTAAAGCCATCCATCCCTCGCGGTATGGAAGCCGACCAACTAAGGGAACTAGCAGAAGAACAAGGGCTTAAAGGGAAGGTTTGCAAGTCGGTAAGCAAGGGTTTGAAGAAGGCATTGAAAAATGCTAACGAACAGGACATGATCTATGTTGGGGGAAGTACTTTTGTGGTGGCTGAAGTAGTGTGATTTTTTTTCATCTTTTTATTTTTTAAATCAAAAACTGTGTTATATTTGCACTCCCATTGGGCAAATGGAATGGGCGCTTAGCTCAGTTGGTTCAGAGCACCTCGTTTACACCGAGGGGGTCGGGGGTTCGAATCCCTCAGCGCCCACCAAGTAAAAACCTTCGATTTTTCGAAGGTTTTTTTGTTTTTGGCCCTGGCCAAAAATTCTCTTCTTTCTTCAAACTGCTTTTGAGAACTAAGATATATTCAAAACCTAAAGCACTGGTTTATTCCTTACATTTACTGTAAAAGATTTGCTAGAGGTGTTGTCTACAGGAAAAGAATTCTCTCCGAAACACCAAGACATCAAGGATTTTAAATGACAGACCAACAATATGACGTTATTATCGTAGGAGGTGGTTTGGCCGGGTTGACCAGCGCCATTCACTTGGCAAAACATCAGTTTCGGGTACTGATTATCGAAAAAGACAGTTTTCCCAAGCATAAGGTCTGCGGGGAGTATATTTCAAATGAAGTTTTGCCCTATCTAAACTATCTTGGTTTTGATCCCTTTCAATTCGACGCCCAGCGCATTACCGACTTTGAGCTCACTACACACAACAATAAAGTGATTAAGGCAAAATTACCGTTGGGCGGATTCGGTATCAGCAGGTACGAAATGGATTATCAGTTATATCATCTAGCAGTTCAGCATGGTGTTTCGGTGGTCCAAGACACAGTGGTCGATGTCCTTTTTAAGGATGATATATTTCAGGTTCAAACCAAAAAGGGCAAAAGGGTAACCTCCAAAATCACCTTGGCCACCTTTGGCAAGCGGTCCAATCTGGATATGAAGTTCCAACGTGCGTTCATCCAGGAAAAATCTCCTTATTTGGCTGTGAAAACCCATGTGTCAGGAGAATTTCCGAACAATAAGGTGGCGCTGCATAACTTTACGGGAGGCTATTGTGGTGTTTCCAAGGTGGAGAGGAATCACATCAACCTTTGTTATATCACTAGTTACGTCGCTTTCAAAACCTACAAAGATATCGATGACTTCCAAGATCAGGTCTTATTTCAAAACAAGGCGCTCAAGAAGGTTTTTCAACATTCAACCCCTGAGTTTGAACAACCCCTGACCATCAGCCAGATTTCCTTTGCGACCAAAAATCCCATCGAAAACCATATGATCATGTGCGGTGATTCGGCAGGTATGATTCATCCGCTATGCGGCAACGGCATGGCCATGGCCATCCGGAGTGCACAATTGGCATCTGATCTTATTATTTCCTATCTTCAAAAGAAAATTGCAACAAGGTCCGCATTGGAGCGAGCGTATGCCAAGGCATGGAAGAGAACATTCCGTTTTAGGTTAAAAGTTGGGCATTTCATTGCCTATTTGTTCAGACAGGATTGGCTCGCACCAAAAATACTCTTAGTTTTAAGAGCCGTACCTTTTTTGCTCCCGTCAATCATTAGGATGACACACGGAAAACCGATGAAAACTCAATGAGCCTGTTTGTAGATACCACTTCGAGGAGCAATGACGCAGAATTAATGGACGATTTTTCCATGAAGGGCGAATTGCTCCGTGATACCTTGGATAAGCTCGGCACCATAAATAAATGGTTGGGCGGCAATCGTGTAACCTTGAATGGTCTTCGCCAACTATTGGAACATCAACCCAAGGAAAAGGTGTACACCATTGTTGATATAGGATGCGGTCATGGAGATATTTTAAGACTGATAGCGGATTATGGGCGAAAACATGACTATTCCTTCCAGCTTATCGGGATTGATGCCAATCAAGATGCGATTGACTATGCGGTCGAATTATCAATGGCTTATAATGAACTGTCGTTTAGGAAGCTAGATGTTTTTTCCGAAGCGTTCCAAGCCATGGAGTACGATGTTGTCCTCTCCACCCTCTTTCTGCACCATTTGGATGAGACGGAAATTCGATCGCTGTTGCAGCTGATGTCCACCAAGGCTAAATTAGGGGTGGTCGTTAACGACCTGCATCGACATCGATTGGCGTATGGCTTGTTCAAATTATTGGGAACGGTAATATCGAACCACATGATCGTGCAGGACGGATTGACGTCCATTTTGCGGGCCTTCAAGCGCAGGGAAATCGAACAGATATCAGATCAACTCAATCTAAACTCACAAATTAGTTGGAAATGGGCTTTCCGCTACCAATGGCTAATTAAACCCTAAATGGCAGTAAAAATAACATCCGTTGCAAAGCAACTACCAAAATACAGCAGGGAAACCAAGGATATTTTACCATACGTAGAACTTTGGCTCGAAGGACAGGAGGAGCGTTTTAAACGGAAAGTCCTTAAGATCTTTGAGAACGCCGCGGTGGATAAGCGCTATTCCATTATGGCGCCCGAAGAGGTTTTTTTAAAGACCTCGTTTGAAGAAAAAAATGATATTTATGTGCGAGAATCCATAAAACTGGCAGAAAAGAGCTTGTTGAAGGCGTTGGACAAGGCCCAATTAAAGCCAACGGATTTGGACTACATTATCACGGTGAGCTGCACGGGCATAATGATTCCCTCTTTGGATGCCTATTTGATCAATCGTTTAAAACTGAAACAGGATATTGTTCGGCTGCCAGTGACCGAAATGGGATGCGCTGCGGGAATTTCTGGGATTTTGTACGCCAAGAATTTTTTAAAGGCCAATCCCAACAAGCGGGCCGCAGTAATTGCTGTGGAATCCCCGACAGCGACCTTTCAATTGGATGATTATTCGATGGCCAATATTGTAAGCGCGGCCATCTTTGGCGATGGGTGTGCCAGTGTCATTCTGTCCTCCCATGAAAATGAGGAAGGGCCCGAAATCAAGGATGAGGCGATGTACCATTTTTATGATGCAGAGCATATGATGGGATTTAAACTTCGGAACACGGGCCTACAAATGGTTTTGGACCCATCCGTTCCCCAGACCATTACCGATCATTTCCCAAAGATCATCCATCCTTTTTTGGAACAAAACGGACTGACCATTGAACATATTGATCATTTGGTGTTTCACCCCGGGGGTAAAAAGATAGTCCAAACCGTAGAAGATCTGTTCGGTGCCTTGGGGAAAAATATCGATGACACCAAAGAGGTTTTAAGATTGTACGGAAATATGAGCAGCGCTACGGTACTGTATGTGTTGGAACGATTTATGGGCAGAAAATTGCCCGAAGGGGACAAGGGCATCATGCTGAGTTTTGGCCCGGGCTTTTCTGCGCAACGAATTTTATTGGAGTGGTAAGATGAAAGAATTTACAGATACAAATTATTGGGCTTTAATCCTTGGAGGCAGTAGCGGACTGGGTTTGGCAACGGCAAAGAAATTAGCCCAACACGGCATGAACATCTGCATTGTATACCGTGCTCCCCGAATGCTGGAAGAAGCCATTCAAAAGGAATTTGAAACAATAATGCAGGAAGGTGTTCAATTCAAGGCCTTTAACTCGGATGCCTTTAATCCGCAGAAAAGGGAGACCTTGATCCAAGATTTGAAAACGGTTTTGGGGACTCAACAAAAAATTCGTGTTATGGTGCACAGTGTGGCCAAGGGCAACCTCAAACCCATGGTGTCAAAAGGGGAACCGGAGCTTAAGCACGATGATTTTACCTTGACCATCCAAGCGATGGGAATAAGTTTGTACGATTGGACCAAATCAATTTTTGAGGCTGATTTGTTTGCCCCTGACGCCCGAATCATCAGTTTTACCAGCGAAGGCAATTCCAAAGCCTGGCGTAGCTATGCGGCCGTTTCGGCAGCCAAAGTTACCCTAGAGGCCATTAGTAGAAATATGGCGTTGGAGTTTGCACCCTACGGTATCAAGGTCAACTGTCTTCAAGCAGGGGTTACGGATACCGCTTCCTTGCGCATGATTCCCGGGAGCGAACAAATCATAAAACATACCTTAAAACGAAATCCAAATAAACGGTTGACCACTCCTGAAGATGTGGCCAATGCGGTGTATTTATTAACGAAAGACGAAGCCGCTTGGATCACGGGAACGGTGATTCCTGTGGATGGTGGCGAACATTTGGTGTAACATGGAGGCGGAAGAAATCATAGCATTATTGCCCTATCAATCCCCATTTTTGTTTGTGGACGGGATTACGGCCATTTCTGAACATCACATTACAGGTCACTATACCTTTAAAAAGGATGAATTCTTCTATAAAGGCCATTTTAAGGACAACCCCATTACCCCAGGAGTGATTCTTACGGAGTGTATGGCCCAAATAGGTCTGGTTTGTTTGGGAGTGCATTTGATGAAGGATGAATTGGGCAATGAACAAAAACCACAAATTGCCTTAACCTCCCATCAAATGGATTTCTATTTACCCGTTTTGCCTGGCCAAAAGGTTGTTGTGCACTCGGAAAAGGAGGTGTTTCGTTTCAACAAGTTAAAATGTAAGGTAAAAATGCTGAACGAGAAGGAGGAGCTTCTCGCAAGAGGTGTAATTTCAGGAATGTTGAAGGTGAAATAAGTTTAAACAGTCAAAAAAAAGTGCTGTTGTCACACTGAGCCTGTCGAAGTGTATCATGAATAGAAAATGTTAGGTTCAAAGGTGTAGTCTTCGACAGGCTCAGACTGACAAAACAAACTTTAATTGTAAAGAGTGCGATCTTATAAATGGCATCTTTTTGATGAAGTATGGATAATCGAATAACCAAATGGCAAACTGTGCTTTTCGAAGTCCAATCAATTAAAAAAAATGAAAAATAGAGTCGTCATCACAGGAATGGGAGTAGTTGCACCAAACGGTGTTGGTATTCCACAGTTCACAAAAGCGTTGAAAAATGGAACTTCCGGTATCTCATTCCATCCACAATTAAAGGAACTCAAGTTTTCGTGCCAAATTGGAGGCATCCCACATATCACTGAGGAATTGAAATCCGATTATTTTACGGAATTGCAGCTAAGGGGCTTTAATAGTTCTGGTATTTTATATGGTTGCATTGCAGGTGTGGATGCATGGAAAGATGCTGGATTGGAGGTTCACCCAGAAAGCGAATTGGATTATGACTCTGGGCTCATTTTTGGAACGGGAACATCGGGTGTGGATAAATTTAGGGAGGCCATTTACCAATTGGATGACGGAGAAGTAAGACGATTGGGCAGTACTGTGGTGCTGCAGACCATGGGCAGTGGCGTTAGCGCGTATTTGGGAGGTATGCTCGGGCTGGGAAATCAGGTCACTACCAACTCGTCGGCGTGTACTACGGGAACCGAAGCAGTTTTAATGGGCTACGACCGTATTGCCCACGGAAGGGCCAAGCGCATGCTGGTAGGCAGTTGCAGCGACCATGGGCCTTACGTTTGGGGAGGTTTTGACGCCATGCGGGTGATGACCTACAAACATAATGATGAACCCGAAAGAGGTTCCAGGCCGATGAGTGGCTCGGCATCCGGTTTTGTGCCCGGAAGTGGAGCAGGGGCACTGGTGTTGGAATCTCTGGAATCTGCAATGGAACGTGGTGCAACGATTTATGCTGAGGTTCTGGGCGGTGAGGTCAATTCCGGAGGTCAACGCCAAGGGGGTACCTTAACGGCACCCAATCCAGAGGCCGTGCAACGCTGCATAAAAAACGCCCTTGCCCATTCGGAGGTAAACCCAAATGAGGTGGATGCCATCAACGGACATCTTACCGCCACTGCGAAAGACCCTTTGGAAATTGAAAACTGGACCAAGGCATTGAGTAGAAAGGGTGAGGATTTTCCCTTTATCAATTCCACCAAATCCTTGATCGGGCATTGCTTGGCCGCGGCAGGTTCCATTGAATGTGTAGCCAGTATCGTTCAAATTAAGGAACAGTTTATAGCGCCGAATATCAATTGCGAGGACCTCCACGATGATATCAAGGGAATTATTGCCACTTCCAAAGTGCCTACCCAAACCCTACATCACAAAGTTGAGGTGGTGGCCAAGGCCAGTTTTGGTTTTGGCGATGTGAATGCCTGTGTTTTATTTAAGCGATTTATACCTTAACTTACCGATTAAAAGCTATGGATAGAGAACAACTCATCACCAAATTAAAACCCATCATTAAGCCATATGTCCAAGATGAAGAAGCTTTCAAGAACTTGTCCGAGGATACAGATTTTGTGAATGATCTTAAAATCAACTCGGCCAATTTAGTGGACATTATCTTGGATATTGAGGACGAATTTGATATCCGGTTGGAGAACGAGGATATGGAACAGATGCTGGATGTAAAGTCGGCCATGAACATTGTCACCTCCAAAATAGGGAAGTAATGGTAGGCAACGACCTTGTTGATTTAAATGAAGCGCGGCGCACTTCTAATTGGCAACGTCCTCGATACTTGGACAAAATCTTTACCTCAAACGAACAGGGATACATTAAGGATGCCGAAAATTCCTTTCGCATGATCTGGCGGTTATGGAGCATGAAAGAGGCTGCCTATAAACTATATACCCAAATATATCCCAACCGATTCTACAATCCTTTGGGGTTAGAATGCGAGGTCACCGATCAGTCGGGATTGGTTAAATTCAAGGACTTTCTATGTTATGTTGAAACCAAGGAGACACTCCATTACATTCTCTCCGAAGCCAGGTTGAATCCACAAAGCTTAGGATCTGCCATCATAAAGTTCAAATGTACGGGACAAAGGGAGCAAAGTGAAGAACTAAAGACAAGGCTCCTCCATGGTGTTAATGATTCCTATCAACTAAAAAAGAACAAAATGGGAGTTCCGTCATTGACCAATGGGAAACAACTACTTTCTGTAAGCCTTACCCATCATGGAAGTTATGGGGCTTTTGTGATTGGGTGATTCCCTTTCTTTTTTTGGTTGCAGAATTAAAATGCCTTTCCCTTTTTACATAATCCATGGTTTGGAGCCAGATTACTTGAAGGTTCAATGAATGCTATAGGATGGGTTATTTGTACAAACTAGTTTCATAAGAAAAATATTACTTTTTATCGAATACTTCTTTGTGCATTTCCAGAATAGAAGTAAGTTGCCATGGTTAAACTTACGCATGAAAAAAGCACTAGCCTCAATTCTTTTGGGCCTGATTCATTTTATGGTATCTGCCCAAACAGAATTTATTACCACTTGGAAAACCGACAATCCGGGAGTCTCAGCAAATAACCAAATCACCATTCCCACTTTTACAGGAGAAATCTACAATTATACGGTAGACTGGGGCGATGGGAATATGGATACCAATGTTGCTGGAGATATCACTCACACCTATGCAACCGCAGGAATCTATGAAGTTTCCATTAGTGGAGACTTCCCCAGGATCTATTTCAACGAATCGGGCGATGCAGATAAGCTTCTTAATATCAAACAGTGGGGAAGTATTGCTTGGACCTCAATGGAATCGGCTTTTGCGGGGTGTTCCAATCTATCGGTGGGAGCGAATGACGTACCCAACCTGTCCAGTGTCACGAGTTTGAGGAAAATGTTTTTCTATTGTAATTATTCATTTAATTATACCAATCGTGAGTACCCGAATTTTAATGGCATAGAAAATTTTAACGATTGGGACGTAAGTACAATTACCGATATGTCCAACATGTTTGATAAATCTTCATTTAATCAAGATGTTTTTTCTTGGGATGTAAGCAGTGTGTTGGATATGTCCTATATGTTTTTTAGTAGCACCTTTAATCAGGATATAAGCAATTGGGATGTAAGCAATGTACAAAACATGAGTGGAATTTTTGGTTCTAGTTCATTTCGAGGAGATGTAACGGGATGGGATGTCGGTAATGTTACGAATATGGATTACATGTTCAACAGTACCTTTTTTGATCAGGATATTTCTTATTGGGACGTGAGCAATGTTAGGTCAATGCGTCACATGTTTAGCCAATGCAGTTTTAATCAAGATATAAGTAATTGGAACGTGAGTAATGTTGTGGATATGTCAAATATATTTGACGACAATGATCTCTCTAGGGAAAATTATGATGAGATTCTGATTGGTTGGAGCCAGTTACCTTCCTTGCAGAATGGAACCATATTGGGGGCAAAAGATGTACAATATTGTTTGGGAAAGGAGGCGCGTGAGTTCCTTATTTCCAATTATAATTGGGTCATAATGGATCAAGGAGAAAACTGTGAGGAGGAACGCCCCTTTATAACCACATGGAAAACTGACAATCCAGGGTTTTCCGAGGATAATCAAATTACCATACCTACAAATTCGAGAGAGGTATATAACTATAACGTTGACTGGGGAGATGGCACCAGCGATACCGGTGTAACTGGAGATATTACCCATACGTATGCAGTTCCAGGTACTTATCAAGTCTCAATAACGGGTAGGTTTCCGCATATATTCTTTAATAACAGCAATGAAGATTACCCTTATCAATACCCAAGAAATACTTCTGATACAGATAAGATTATTTCCATAGATCAATGGGGTACCAATCGTTGGATATCTATGGCTTTTGCTTTTGCCGGATGTACTAATTTGGATGTTCTGGCAAAAGATTCCCCGGATTTTTCAAAGGATATACGCTTAAATCATATGTTTTATGGTTGCTCATCCCTAAAAGGGAATGAAAGTATGGTAGCTTGGGATTTAAGCTATGTAACCTTTTTAGCCAATAACATGTTCCACAATGCTTCAAAATTTAATCAGCCCATTGGGGATTGGGATGTCAGCAACATCCGTTATCTGAACGAGATGTTCCAAAATGCCACTTCGTTCAATCAAAATTTGGAAAAATGGAATGTTGGCCAAGCACAAAGGTTGGATGCCATGTTCGATGGCTCTGGAATATCTATATCAAATTATGACAAAATTCTAAATGCATGGAGCCAATTGCCTTCCCTCCAAGATAATGTTAAGTTTGGCGCAAAAGACACCCACTTTTGCAATAGTGAATCGGCTAGGCAAGTACTGATAGATAATTACAATTGGGAAATTACAGATGCAGGAAAAGACTGTTCAAGCACCTTTTTTATAACAACATGGAAAACAGATAATCCTGGGGTTTCGGGGGACAATCAAATTACAATTCCAACATTTCCAAGCGAAGCCTATAACTATACAGTGGATTGGGGAGATGGTACTTCGGATACAAACGTTATGGGTGATATAACACATACCTATGCGGCGCCAGGAACATATCAAGTTTCGATTGGTGGGGATTTTCCAAGAATTTATTTTAACGACTTTGACGGAACAGAAACAGATTCGGATAAATTGATATCCGTAGATCAATGGGGAAGCAATGAATGGACTTCTATGGACAATGCATTCACACACTGTTCCAAAATGGATGTTTTGGCAACGGATGTGCCGGATTTAAGTCAGGTTACATCATTAGGAGCAATGTTTAGGTTTTGTGAGTCCTTGGAAGGAAATGATTCGTTCGCCAACTGGGATGTTGGAAATGTGACCAATTTTTCCAATTTGTTTGGATGGGCAACTAGGTTTAATCAGGATATTTCAAATTGGGACGTTTCAAATGCCAAACTAATGGTAGATATGTTTACCAATGCAACAGCTTTCAACAGTGATATTTCAAATTGGAATCTCGGTAATGTTGGTGCTATTGATAGGATGTTTGCTGGAGCCTCATCATTCAACCAACCTATTGGTCAGTGGGACGTTAGTGGCATTAAATCGATGCAGGCATTGTTCTCGGGTGCCAGTTCGTTCAATCAAGATATATCGGAATGGGATATGGGTAACCTTGAGGATCTAGGAGCCATGTTTGCAGATGCTATTTCTTTTAATCAGGATATTTCAAATTGGGATGTTTCCAAAGTAACTTTCATGAACGCAATGTTTTCTGGTGCCTCATCATTTAACCAGCCCATAGGGGAATGGGATGTGAGCAAAGTCACTACAATGTCAAGTATGTTTTTTGGAGCAACTTCATTTAATCAACCATTGAACGATTGGAATACTTCAAACGTTGCAGTAATGGGCACGATGTTTGCCAAGGCAAGTTCCTTTAATCAGCCGCTTAGTAATTGGGATGTAAGTAATCTGGAAAGCACTTCGGGAATGTTTGCAGAGGCGGTTTCTTTCAATCAAGACTTATCGAGTTGGGATATGTCCAACAAAACTTCAATAGGCGGCATGTTCAACGGTGCAACTTCTTTTGATCAAAACTTAGGAGATTGGGATATAGGCAATGTCATAAACATGGATTATCTTTTTTTAAATGCAGGACTATCCTTGGAGAACTACGACAAAACATTGATAGGTTGGACTAATTTGCCCATAATACAAAATAACGTTGTTTTAAACGCTGGTTCTAGTCAATATTGTGAGTCTGAAGAAGCGCGTCAAAACCTGATTGATAATTTTGGCTGGGCAATTACTGATGGAGGTAAAGTACCTTTTTGTAATGAGGATAATGATGCAGACGGAATTTTAGATCACTTGGACCTTTGTTTGGATACTAGGCCAAATGCTACTGTGGATGAATATGGGTGTGAAATCATTCCAGCAGATGCCGTACAGGTGTATGTCTTGACCCCAAGTTGCATTGATAGCGCCGATGGTTCGGTAAATCTCTTGGTGAGTGTACCAGGTCATTCGATGGATATTTCCATAGCTGGTGATTCCTATTCCAACCAATTTGACGACGTGGCCTCGGGAGAGGGCTTCGAAATTGGAGGGCTTTCCCCTGGTTCCTATTCCATCTCATTGTCGGTGCCTGAGATTCTATTTGAACAGACCTATGGGGTAACTGTAAATAGTGTGACCACGGTATCAGCAAAAAGGGCCTCAACAGATGGCAAAACGGGTACCGTAGTTTACGAAGTCAATGGCAGTAAAAGCTATGAACTAAATATAAATGGGGAGCAACAGAACTACATCTTTGAAGACACAGGAAATAATACCATTGTCTTAAATAATTTATTTGGCCAGAATGAAATAGTAATTTCCGGGACAAGCGACTGCCAAGGTGTTGTAAGCGATAACTTTTTTATTGGTGACACCATTCAGGTGTATCCCACAATTACATCCTCCCATGTAAATGTTTTAACCGATGCAAATACCCTTAATGCAAAAGTTTTTGGAATGAATGGACGACTCGCCAAGGAAATCAATTATAACCAAAACAATAGAAATATAGATGTTTCCACCCTGAAATCAGGTGTTTATCTATTGCAGATGGAAGTAGATGGACGTTTGGAAACGGTAAAAATTATAAAAAGATGAATAAAATGAAGTCAATTTTTCGAATGGTTTGTGGCTGTATTGTAATTATTTTGTCTTCCTGTGGTGGTGAAGGCAGTGGAGAGCAACCGCCACCGCCAGAACCGAACCCCAGTAATGATTTGCCATTGAAAGTGACAGGGACATTGCCCGTAAATGGTGAGCCTTGTGTAGATTATGAAGAAGTGGCATCGGATGATACCAAAGTTTTGATTGCCTTCACTTGGAACGAGGCAGAATTTGCGGATAGTTATGAATTGGTGGTTTTGGAAGGCAGTACCGAGGTTTTCAATAACACCTATTCCAATCTAGAGGCCCAGGTGGAATTGCAGAGAGGAAAAACATACACATGGTCGGTCACTTCAATTAATCAGTTTGGAGAAACAGCGGGAAATACCTACTCGTTTACCACACCTGGAGTCCCAGTGGGAAATTATGCTCCCTATGCTGCTGAAATTAATGTTGAGTTCAACACAAACACTATGGAAATGTCTATCAGCTGGTTGGGCAGCGATGAGGACGGAGATAGCTTGGTGTACGACGTACAGGTCTTGGAGAATAACAGTCTACTGCTGGAAGAAGTGGATTATTCCACGGAATCCCTGCAGCCAATACAGTTTACAGCTGAAGAAACCTACTTCATTGAGGTGGTTTCAAAAGATACAAATGGTAATTTTTCAATTTCTAATACGGATATAAAGGCTCCAAATTAAAATCGAAAAAGGCTCAAGTTTGTCTATCCTTGGTTATATGGACAAACTTGAGCCCGCTCCAATCTTCATCAATTGCAGCGACCTTGACATCTACCAATCCTAGGTCCAGAATGTACGTCCTGATTTTATCTCTCTTTAAATCGGTTTCGATTTTGGACGTTCCCTTTTGTCAACTTATCCATAATAGGCCATTTTGCTTGAGTAGTCGAATCCAATAGTTTGTCTGGGTCTTTAGGTAAACGAACGAAGTAAAAAACAAATGAATGAAATCAATTTCCTTTTCCCCGGATGAACCGGTGTCAACTATATCTAGATTGGGTGGCAAATCAGTGAACAAATTAAACTAATTAAATGGCGGCCTGTAAAAAACTACCCTGAAGCCTTCCTTTAGCCCCAATTTTTTTAGCCAATGCCGTACCCGAATATCCCGCTGTGACAATCTATTGTTATAAGGGATTTAGATGGAAATGGATTCCCCAATATCAGGCAGCATCAGTTTTTTGCCCTTCTTTTCGAAATGCTCCACGGCCTTGGTTTTGTCAATTTTGATGGGAGGAAAGGTATCGTAGTGACATCCAATAATTTGATTGCATTGGACAAAATCACTGGCAATGGTTGCATCTTCGTATCCCATGGTAAAATTATCGCCAATAGGCAAAATAGCGATGTTCAGTTTGGGACAGGTCATCGGTATCAATTCCATATCCTTGGTCAAGGCCGTATCGCCCGCATGGTAGATGCAATGGGAGTCATCATAGAGCACAAAACCGCCAGGATTTCCACCGTTGCTTCCGTCGGGCAGCATGCTCGAATGGATTGCGCTTACATATTTTGCCGTTCCAAAATCGAAGGTATACTTTCCGCCATGGTTCATTCCATGTCCGTCAATCCCCTTTTCGGCGAACCAGCTGACCACTTCAAAGTTGGAAACCAACTTCGCCTTTGGGTTGTTCTTTGCAATGCTCTCCACATCGAGTACATGGTCTTGGTGCCCATGGGTCACAAAAATATAATCGACCTTTAAGCTGTTGATGTCAATTTCCTTGGCCATTTCGTTGCCAGAGATAAAGGGGTCGAACAGAATTGTTTTTCCGTTCATTTCAATTAAAAAGGAAGCATGGCCCAAATAGGTGATTTTCATATGATTTTATTTTTAGATATTGTTTGATGTGTTTAAGCCTCAAAAATTTTAGCGATTTGCCTAAAGTTAGGAATAACGCGTCTCAATTTCAATGCAAAATGAAACAGATTGCTACTCTTGAAGAATTTTTTGGTTCCCTAATTTGGATTGCAGAAAAAGGGTTTAACTTTGCAGCATGATTGCGACAATTTGCAGAAAAGCCCATTTTAACGCTGCCCATAGGCTCCACAATCCCAAGTGGAGCAAGGAAAAGAACATAGAAGTGTTCGGAAAATGCAACAGCCCAAGCTTTCACGGTCATAATTTTGACCTTGAGGTACGAATTAAGGGTGAAGTGGACCCCGATACTGGTTTTGTTATGGATTTGGCTGATTTGGGTGCTTTGATCAAGGATGAGGTAGAGGAGCGTTTTGATCACAAAAACTTGAACGAGGATTGTCCCGAGTTTGAAAATTTGCTCCCGACCACCGAATATTTCGTTAAAGTAATCTACGATATTCTAAAGCCGAAGCTTAAAAAGGGGCAATTGTTGCATATTACCCTGCATGAGACATCAAAGAACTCTGCGGAGTATGGGGATTGGGATTAATTTCCGATATTGCAGCCCGATTTTAATGGGATATTAGCTCAGTTGGTTTAGAGCGCTGCCTTGACAGGGCAGAGGTCACTGGTTCGAATCCAGTATATCCCACTTTTCTTTTCTATAGCAAATCCAATACGCGCTCCAAGGCCATTCCCCTAGAACCTTTTATCAAAACGGCTCCTTTTTCCAAAGGATTTCTTTGTAGATACTTTTTTAGATCATCAAAAGACGGGAATGTGGGCAGTGACGTTTCGGTGGCATGAAAATTTTCGCCCACCAAATACGCTTGATCAAACTGGAACTTCTCTACCATATCCGCAATCGTCTGATGTTCTTCCTTCGCGGTATTGCCCAATTCGAACATGTCCCCCAAAATAAGGGCTTTTTTGTCCGCGGCCATCATCACAAAATTCTCCAAAGCAGCTTTCATGCTTGTGGGATTGGCGTTATAGGCATCCAAAACAATATCATAACCGTTTTTGGATAGGATTTGCGAGCGATTGTTTTGAGGGGAATAGTGCTCCAGGGCCTGTTTGATAGCTTCCAAGGGAACATTGAAATATTTTCCGATCAGAATGGCGGCACAGCAATTGGTGAAATTATACTTGCCGATGAGTTGGGTCTGTATGGGCATGCCCTCTACTTGGATGGATACGTAGGGGTTTGCGCCGAGGTATTGTATGTTGTAATAGGTGGGGTCGCTGGTACTGAAACCAATTTTTTTGGTGTAGTTTTGCAGTTTTTCTTTCTGGATGGGGTCGTCGGCATTGAGAAAAATGAAATTATTGTCGGCCATTAAATGGGCGTAAAGCTCGCTTTTTCCCCGAATCACCCCTTCCACGCCGCCAAAACCTTCAAGATGGGCCTTGCCAAAATTGGTGATATACCCAAAATCGGGCTGTGCGATACTGCTCAATAGTTCGATTTCTCCTTGGTGATTGGCCCCCATTTCCACAATGGCGATTTCGGTTTCGTTTTGAATGGAAAGCAAGGTCAAGGGAACCCCAATGTGATTGTTGAGGTTGCCTTTGGTGGCAACAGTTCTGTATTTTTTGGAGAGCACGGCATTGATAAGCTCCTTGGTAGTGGTCTTCCCATTACTGCCCGTCAAGGATAAAATCTTCGCCTTGGACTGTTTCCTGTGGAATTGGGCCAGTTGCTGCAATGTGTTCAGCACATCATCAAAAACGATGCATCGGTCACCGGCGAAGGATTCTTCATCAACGACAGCGTAAGCGGCTCCCTTTTTAAGAGCTTCCTGCGCAAAGGCGTTACCGTTAAAATTTGGGCCTTTTAAGGCAAAAAACAGACAGTTTTCGGTGATTTTCCGGGTGTCCGTACAAATTGTGGGATGCTCCAAAAATAGAGCGTGCAACTCTTCCAATGTCATAAATCGAAGATAAAAAAAAGCCCCGACCTTTTGGGCCGGGGCTTTTAAAATGATCTCATAATTTATCTTGCCTTCTTATGACGTACTGTTTTGTTGGATCTTGATTTTGATCCCACTCTTGACATAGCACATCTAAAGCCAATATCGTCGGTTGCCATATACTGTGGCAAATATCTACGTTGTGCAGGATCTAACCAGTATGCCCTGTCTCTCCAAGAACCACCTTTGTACACGCGAACCTCGTTGTTGATCAGAGAAGTTCTATAGTTGGATTCATCATATTGACGAACCAATTCACCATCTTCATTACGCTCTACTTTATGTTTAGGGGCATCATACATTCTTTGGTTGTCGTCCTCATCCGCAAAACGGCTAAAGAATCTGGAGGAACCTGGGTCACCATCCCTAAATCCGCGGTTATCGCTCTTATCGAAATTGGTTCTCAAGTAAGTTTCCTCCTCAGTTACCGGTACTTCCTTGATTTCTCCGGGAAGGTTGATGGCGACAATTTTACCGTTGGGCAGTGTATCGTAAACAATTTTGTCTTCCAAGATTTCTACTTTTCCATCTTCACCGATAGCTTTTTTCATGAAGACGTTACCACGGTAATAGTTGAAATCGCTGATTTCGTCATCCACAATAGGACGGTATACGTCGGCCACCCACTCGTTTACGTTTCCGGCCATGTCGTATAGGCCAAAATCGTTGGGTTTGTATGATTTTACTTGGGCAGTAATGTCGGCGCCGTCATCGGACCAGCCTGCGATACCGCCGTAATCCCCTTTTCCTTGTTTAAAGTTGGCCAATTGGTCTCCACGGCCTACGCGTTGTCCATTACGGGTATAGTCGCCTTCCCAAGGATATTTTTTTCTACCTCTGTAGTTGTTGTATTCCCTTGTTCCCACAAGTGCTTGAGCGGCATATTCCCACTCTGTTTCGGTGGGGAGTCTATATTCTGGCATGATCACACCGCTGCTTCTTTTGGCAAAAGTGTTGATGGAATCTCTTTTTTGTTTTCCTTGCAAGGAATCTATTTGACCGCCATAAACAGATTCTGGATTGTTCAGGTAAGCCTCTGTACTAAAGGTGCCATTGACTTCGCCGTTCAACACTTTGTATTTGGCATCTTCGGCAAGGTATCCTTCCCTTTCCAACATCACCTCGTTCACCCTATCGGTTCTCCATTCGGCATATTGGGTCGCTTGAACCCAGTTTACGCCCACTACAGGATATTCCGCATAGGCAGGGTGCCTTAGGTAGTTATTGGTCATGGTTTCGTTAAAGCCTAATCGGTTTCTCCATACCAAAGTGTCAGGAAGAGCTCCTTCATAAATATTGGCATATGTTGGATTGTCGGGAGGATAGACCTCTTTCAAATAATCCAAGTACTCCAAATACATTACGTTGGTAACCTCGGTTTCGTCCATATAAAAAGATTGGACGTGCTGTTGCGTTGGTGTATTGTTCCAATCGTGCATTACATCATCTTGGACTTTACCTTTGGTGAACGTTCCACCCTCTACAAATACGGTCCCTGGAGGCGTTTCTTGCTCCTTGAAGTCAGAATTGTATTGAAATCCGCCTTCTTTGGCATTGATTTTCCATCCAGTGGCTCTGGAAACATTCTTGGATGAAGAAGAGTTTTTACAACTGGAAAAACCTCCCATTACAACGGCGCAAGAAAGTACAACTTTGATTAAGTGTTTTTTCATAATTTGGGCTTAAGTACTTTAAAACCTGTGCTTTTCAATTCAGGTAATTTAGTCTTGTTTTGATTTTTTTAAACCTTCGATGGCATTAGAACGATGTTTTTACCATTATATTTTGTGCTCATCAAATATTTCTGGCCATGCCTCATTTCTGAACATGCCACATCATTGTAACGGTGTTTGGTGCCAATTAGTATGGAAAGGATGCTTTTTAACGGATTGGAAAAGTTGCAGGTGTGGTTTATTACCTTTTAACCAAAATACTGATGTTTTGGACGATTAACATTAAAATTATGTATCGAGATATAAGATTTTTGTCAAAACACCGTTTAATTTGTACTGTTTCAAAAACTTTAATTGAAACGAGGACTAGACGAATTGCTAAAATTTTAGAATGAAAAAGTTATTAATCGTGGTTGCTTTCCTTGTAATTGCACCACAGCTTAGCGCTCAACAAGAAAGAGCAATCACCACAGCTGTTCCCTTTTTGACCATTGCGGCCGATGCAAGGGCCTCTGGTATGGGAGATATGGGTGTTGCCACTTCTTTCGATGTGTATTCCCAACAATGGAACCCTGCCAAATATGCATTCGCTGACCGTAAAATGGGAATCGGGGCCAGTTATACCCCTTATTTGGAAAGTATCGTGAACGATGTTTCCTTGTTGAACGCCAACTTTTACAACAAATTGAACGATCGAAGCGCATTTGCCTTTGGTTTGCGCTATTTTGGTTTGGGTGAAATCGAACTACGACAAACCTTTGACCAAACAGCGACCATTGTTAAGCCCAACGAATTTGCGTTGGACGGTTCGTACGCCCTAAAATTGAGCCAATCCTTTTCCATGGCCGTTGCAGGACGTTTTATCAGTTCTAACTTAAGATTTCAAGATGGTACGCAAGACTCGCAAGCTGCCAATTCTTTTGCGGTTGATGTAGCCGGTTTTTACCGTTCCCCAGAAATCGCATATCAAAACTTTGATGGCCGTTGGAGAGCAGGTTTCAATATTTCCAATTTGGGTGGTTCCATCCAATACGATGAGGGCGGACAAGAGAACTTTTTGCCCACCAACCTTAAATTTGGAGGCGGATTCGATTTTATTTTCGATCAAGACAATATATTGGCCATCAACACGGAGTTTAACAAACTATTGGTGCCTACGCCAAGGGATTTCAATGGTGACGGACAAATTACCGTTGAGGACAATGATGAATACCAACAAATCGGATTCTTTAGTGGAATCTTTGAGTCGTTTGGGGACGCACCCGGTGGATTCAGCGAAGAGTTGAAGGAAGTAACATGGGCTCTGGGAGCTGAGTACCGCTTTAGGGAAGCTTTTATGTTGCGTAGTGGTTATTTTAACGAGAGCGAGGAAAAAGGTTCAAGAAAATTCTTTACGCTTGGGGCCGGATTTAAGTACAAAACAGCACAAATCGACCTTTCCTATCTCTTCTCCACCTCACAAGTTAGAAACCCATTGGAAAACACCTTGCGATTCTCGCTTAGGTTCGATATCGGTGAGGAGTTTTACAACGACTAAAAGCATAGCAAAATACATAACACAAAAAAACCTGTCCTCGGACAGGTTTTCTTATTTTTGGAATACACGCGACAGTACATGAAAAAAAAGAAAATTGCTTTTGATCTGCTCATCTTCGATACACTATCAGACTTGTCACAAAACGACCAAAAATTGTTAAAGGATGCCATAACGGCCCGCTCTGATGCCTACGCACCCTATTCCAAGTTCAAGGTTGGCGCGGCAGTACTTTTGGAAAATGGCGAAGTCGTTATCGGCAATAATCAGGAAAATGCTTCCTATCCTTCGGGACTTTGTGCAGAAAGGGTAGCGGTTTTTCAAGCAGGTGCCAGATTTCCAGGAGTTCCAATCACTGCAATAGCCATCAGTACCTTGCCCTCTCTGAAAGCGGATGCAATTCCGGCTGCGCCTTGCGGTAACTGTAGGCAATCCATTGTCGAATACGAGCAGAGGCATCAGTCGCCCATATCCCTCATTATGGGCTCGGAAAAAGGCCCCATTTACAAATGTAGCTCCATGGGCGATATACTGCCCTTGGTCTTCGATGGCTCATTTTTGAATGATTCTTAATTCAAATCTTTTTCCAAAACAGATATATATGTATTTTTGCTGTCCCCGACCACAGGGGAAATTCATTTAATACTACTGTAGATGAAAAAAATCACCAAAGAAGTTTACCTTAAATGGTATGAGGACATGTTTTTCTGGAGGAAATTCGAGGATAAACTTGCCGCTGTGTATATTCAACAAAAAGTAAGAGGGTTTCTTCACCTGTACAATGGACAGGAAGCCGTTTTGGCAGGTGCGCTTCATGCCATGGACCTTGAAAAGGACCGCATGATCACTGCTTATCGAAACCACGTCCAGCCGATAGGTATGGGAGTGGACCCAAGAAAGGTGATGGCGGAACTGTATGGAAAAGTAACAGGTACTTCCAAAGGAATGGGAGGTTCCATGCACATATTCTCCAAAGAACACCGCTTTTATGGTGGACACGGTATCGTAGGGGGACAAATCCCTCTAGGTGCTGGTTTGGCGTTTGCCGATAAATATTTTAAAAGGGACTCTGTAACCCTTTGTTATATGGGTGATGGGGCCGTTAGACAGGGTTCCCTGCACGAGGCCTTCAACCTGGCCATGTTGTGGCAATTGCCTGTGGTCTTTGTATGTGAGAACAATGGTTATGCCATGGGAACTTCAGTAGCGCGTACATCACACTCCACCGATATCTGGAAATTGGGTCTTGGTTATGAGATGCCATGCGGCCCTGTGGATGGAATGGATCCTGCCATCGTAGCGAAAGAAATGGACAAAGCCATTGAGCGTGCCAGAACAGGAGGCGGGCCCACTTTCTTGGAGATGAAAACCTACAGGTATCGCGGTCACTCCATGTCGGATGCGCAGCATTACAGAACAAAAGAAGAAGTAGAAGAGTATAAAAAGATAGACCCAATCACTCAGGTAAAAGACGTCATCCTTGAGAAAGGTTATGCCACCGAAGACGACCTTAAGAAGATTGACAAGAAGGTGAAGGATTTGGTGAAAGAGTGCGAGAAATTTGCCGAAGAGTCGGACTTCCCTCCATTGGAGCAATTGTACGATACGGTTTACGAGCAAGAGGACTATCCATTTTTACAACATAAATTATAATTAGATGGCAGAAGTAATCAACATGCCTAGATTGAGCGATACCATGGAAGAAGGAACCGTGGCAAAATGGCTCAAGAACGTAGGGGACAAAGTCGAAGAAGGGGATATTTTGGCCGAAATCGAAACCGATAAGGCCACTATGGAATTTGAATCTTTCCATCAAGGAACGTTACTCCATATCGGAATACAGGAAGGAGAAGGAGCCCCGGTTGATTCACTTTTGGCCATAATTGGAGAAGAAGGAGAAGATATCTCCGGTCTGTTGAACGGTAGTGCAGAGGGTGGTTCAAGCGCATCCGAAGAAGAAAAGGATGCCGAGCCCGAAGCAGAGGAGAGTTCAGCTGACGACGATAGCAACGGGGCCGCCGAGATTCCTGATGGAGTTGAAATCGTGACCATGCCCCGTTTGAGCGATACCATGGAAGAAGGAACCGTGGCCAGCTGGTTGAAAAATGTAGGGGACAAAGTCGAAGAAGGCGATATTTTGGCCGAAATCGAAACGGATAAGGCGACCATGGAGTTCGAATCGTTCTACGCAGGAACCTTGTTGCACATCGGAATCCAAGAGGGCGAAGGAGCTCCGGTCGATTCACTTTTGGCCATAATTGGCCCAGAAGGAACCGATGTGGATGCAGTGCTGAAAGCTCAATCATCCGGTGGTTCCAAGAGCAAGCCTAAAAAAGAGGCTTCCAAGGAAGAAGAAGCATCAACAACTGAAGATACTTCCCAAAAAGAAGCAACGACAACTACCACACAGGACGGTCAGCGCATATTTGCCTCACCATTGGCCAAAAAGATTGCCGATGAGAAAGGCATCAACCTGGCCGATGTAAAAGGTACGGGCGATAATGGTAGAATTGTCAAAAAAGACATTGAAAACTTCAAGCCTTCGGCACAGCCAGCCGCACCAGCTACATCCGATAAAGCTGCAGAAGCTGCTGCGCCGGTAGCTCCAGTGAACTTGCCTGTGGGAGAGGAAAGTGTGGAAGAAGTGAAAAACTCCACCATGCGCAAGGTGATAGCCAAGCGTTTGGGCGAGTCCAAATTTACAGCGCCACATTACTATCTTACCATCGAGGTGGATATGGACAATGCAAAAGCATCCCGTGCGCAAATCAATAATTTGCCGGATACCAAAGTTTCGTTCAACGATATGGTATTGAAAGCATGCGCCATGGCCCTTAAAAAGCACCCTCAAGTAAACACTACTTGGAATGGCGACACTACCATTTACAAGCATCATGTGCACATGGGCGTAGCTGTAGCCGTGGATGAAGGTTTGGTGGTTCCCGTGATCAAGTTTGCAGACCAGATGACCTTGAGTCAATTGGGAAGTTCCGTAAAAGATTTGGCAGGTAGGGCGAGAGGCAAAAAAATCAAGCCAGAAGAAATGGAAGGAAGTACCTTCACGGTTTCTAACTTAGGTATGTTTGGCATTCAGGAGTTTACTTCCATTATCAATCAGCCTAACTCGGCCATTCTATCTGTCGGAGCCATTGTAGAGAAACCCGTTGTGAAAAATGGGGAAATCGTCGTGGGAAGTACCATGAAAGTTACTTTGGCCTGTGACCACAGAACCGTTGATGGTGCTACTGGAGCCCAGTTCCTTCAAACTTTGAGGGCATACTTGGAAAATCCAGTGACCATGTTGGCATAGACATTCCATAACTTATACATAGAAAGCATCCTTTTCGGGATGCTTTTTTTATCTTTAGAACATTCAAAAAACAACAGGAATGAAACTTTTGTATTCTATTTTTGCCGCACTGATCATGGTAAGTTGCGGTTCTGGTCAAATGACCCAAACCCCTTTCGCTCCAACGACTGCTGACCGAATCGGTGAAATGATGAACTACTTGGCAAGCAACGACCTTAAGGGTAGGGAAGCGGGAACTGAAGGCATTGAAATGGCAGCTGTTTATATCGAGAATTACTTCAAGTCGTACGGACTTGCACCTTATTTTGAAAGTTACAGGGATACCCTTTCCAATTTTCAAAAGCCATCTTACAATCTAGTGGGTATGATAGAGGGTAATGATCCGGAGTTAAAAGATGAATTTATTTTGATTGGCGCGCACTATGACCATATTGGAGTTGTAAATCCCGAAAATGGTGACGCCATAGCCAATGGGGCCAATGACAATGCCTCGGGAACCATTAGTGTTTTGGAAATGGCCCGTTATTTTGCAACACAGAAAACCAATAAGCGCAGCCTAATTTTTGCCCTGTTCAGTGCTGAAGAAAAAGGCTTGTTGGGATCAAAGCATTTGGCCAAGAAGCTGAAAGAAGAGGGGTTGAATCTCTACACCATGCTCAATTTTGAAATGACAGGGGTGCCCATGCAGGACAAAGATTATTTAATGTACATCACAGGATATGAAATGTCCAATTTGGCAAAGGTCAGTAACACCTATGCCGGAGAAAATTTGGTTGGGTTTCTGCCCACTGCAAAGGAGTTCAATCTGTATCAGCGATCGGATAATTACCCATTTCATCAGGAGTTTGGTGTGCCTTCGCATACCTTCTGCACGTTTGATTTTACCAATTTCGCTTATTACCACAAACCGGGGGATGAAGCGGGGTTAATGGATTTTGAACACATGTCTACTGTGGTGAACAAAACCATTCCAGTCATAGAAAAAATAGCCAATGCAGCCAATCAAGAAATTAAGTTAAACTAAGTTCAAAATATCGCATCGAGCGTCTGGCGGATGTATGGGCAGAACAGGTAAGGTGTGAAGGTTTTTACAGATTCCCGATTTCTCGGGAATGATAAATACAATAACATATGGCCAATATCATAATAACAGGAACGAGCAGGGGAATAGGATTTGAACTGGTGAAACTTTTTGCAAGGGAAGGACATCAGGTGTTGGCCTTGTCCCGCAATGATGCACCGATAAAGAAGCTCAATTTACCCAATGTGGACTCCTTTCCGTTTGATTTGGGCAATCCAAAGGACTATCAAAAGCTATTGGACTTTTTGGAAGATTGGCATGTGGTGGACGTACTCATAAACAATGCAGGTAGTTTGTTGAACAAACCTTTTTCTGAAACGACTGCTGAGGAATTTGAAAGGGTTTACAAAGTAAATGTCTTTGGCGTGGCCGAAATGACAAGGGCCGTTTTGCCTATAATGGGACAAGAAGGACATGTGGTAACGGTAAGCTCCATGGGTGGCGTGCAGGGTAGCATGAAGTTTCCGGGACTATCCGCGTACAGTTCCAGCAAAGGGGCCGTGATTACGCTAACCGAACTTTTGGCCGAAGAATATAAAGAAACAGGACCCAGTTTTAATGTGTTGGCCTTGGGAGCGGTTCAAACAGAAATGTTGGAGGAAGCCTTTCCGGGGTACAAAGCTCCCGTTACCGCCTTGGAAATGGCGACCTATATCAAGGATTTCGCATTGACAGGACAAAAACTCTACAATGGCAAGTTGCTGCAGGTGAGCAATAGTACGCCTTAAAAAAGAATGAAATTTGGTAAAAAACTTTGATGCCTAGTTATCCGAAGAGTCAGTCTTTTTACCATTATTTCTTTGCATAGATTTTATTGTCATCAGTCCATCAATATGTTCATGTAAAGATGGATCAATGGCGTTTAACATTGGATCCAAAATGAAATCTATCCCCTCTTTTCTTGCGAATTTTGCGGCAGGAACAAAATCACTGTCCCCGGCTATTAAAATCATTTGGTCAACACGTTCCTTAAACGCTAGTGTCGCAATATCCAAACCTATTTTCATGTCTACAGCTTTTTGAGACAAAGGATATTCAACATCGAATTCATTAAGGTCTTGGATTTGCTTTTTTCCTGATATTAAATCTTTTGTATGACGGGATTTTATATTCCATTGCCTAGAACTATTCTTAAGAAAACCGAGACGTAATGCAATTTTTCTTTGTTTTTTTAATTCGGTGAAAAGAGTGCTCCGGAATTTGAAAATGTCAGTTCTTTTAAAACTAAAAGCTTTTCCCGTTATTGGATGATGTGAATCACCTTGAAAAGGTTCAGCATCATAGTAGAAAATCCTATACAATTCTGTGGGAGGCAATCCATAACGAAATCTATAGTCATTTATTCTTTGAATATGCCTAAAACAATATGAAACTAAATTCTTAGCTACCAAATCAGGAGAGTCTGATTTATTGAAACCTTTTATATATGAGTATCTCTTGATGAAGAAACCTCCATCAATCAAAAAAGCAGTTTTCATATCTACAAATAAAAAAAGTCCAAAGTCAGTATTTGCCGCTATAACACCTTTAGCAAATAAATTGTCTAAAGGTGGCAAATCCGCTCCTTGGACATTATTTACAAAAATATAAATCTTTGTTTATTTATCAAAAACTGTTCCTGAAACTATTTTTTGTAAAGACAATTTCAAGCATTACCAACAATTTATAACTTTACAATAGTGAACGACACCCTTCAAAAATATCTTCCGGAGCTTGCCGTAGGTCCCTGTTTTGAATTGATCAAAACCCACGGGGTGCACTTGAAAATTGTGAATCATCGCGTTACCCGACATGGGGATTACCGCAGATTGCCGAACGGACTGCACCTGATTACTGTCAATGCTTCACTCAACAAATATCGATTCTTGATTACGCTCGTCCACGAAATCGCGCATTTGGTGGCCTTCGAAAGCTATGGTCGTCGAATAAAACCGCACGGAATGGAGTGGAAGCGTACCTTTCAGCATTTAATGGTGCCTTTTATACGGCCGGAGGTGTTTCCGTCACAATTGCTGCCCATCATTGCGAATCATTTTAAAAACCCAAAGGCGAGCAGTAGCACGGATGCGAGGTTGTCCATCGCGTTAAAATCGTTTGACGAGGAAGAGCGGGAACATCAGTATGTGTATGAGTTGCCCACAGGAAGTGTTTTTAGGTTGTACAATGGTCGATTATTCAAAAAAGGGAACAAAAAAGTAAAGCGATACGAATGCGTGGAATTGTCCACTGGCAGAGTATATTTGTTTCAGCCGAATGCCGAAGTGGAGTTAGTTGAATAAACCATCCGTAATGAAAAATCAAAATGGATTCCTGCCTGCGCAGGAATGGAAGAACATATACAAATGAACAAGAATTATTACGCCGTATTGATGGCCGGGGGAGTGGGTTCCCGGTTTTGGCCCGTGAGTACATCCGCCAACCCAAAGCAGTTTCACGATATGTTGGGAACGGGAAAAACCTTGATCCAAAAGACCTTTGATCGTTTGAACCGATTTATTCCAACAGAAAACATTTTAATCCTCACCAATGAACGCTACAACGATTTGGTATTGGAACAATTGCCTATGGTGAAACAGGATCAAGTGGTGTTGGAACCTGCCATGCGCAATACCGCACCCTGCATCTTGTATGCATCACTCAAGATTCAGAAAATGAATCCTAATGCCGTTATGATCGTGGCGCCCAGTGACCATTGGATTGAGGATGAGGCGGCTTTTGAAAACGATGTGATTGCCTGTTTTGATAAGTGTCAACAGGAAGAAGCCCTTTGCACCTTGGGCATACAGCCAACCTTCCCCAATACCGGCTTTGGCTACATCGAATTTGAAAAAGGAAGTGACGACAACCTGAAAAAGGTGTCTCAGTTCCGTGAAAAACCAGATTATGAAACTGCAAAGGAATTCTTGGCACAGGGGAACTTTTTGTGGAATGCGGGAATTTTTATGTGGAGCGTGGAAACCATCGTGAATGCTTTCGAAAAATATCAGCCCAATCAATATGCATTGTTTGAAAAAGGGATTTCTACCTACAACACAGCAAAGGAGACGGCCTTTATTCAAGAAAACTATGCCAAGGCAGAAAACATATCCATCGATTACGCTATCTTGGAACAATCTAAATCCATTTACACTTTGCCCGCCACCTTCGATTGGAACGATCTGGGGACTTGGGGCGCATTGTATGATAAATTGGACAAGGACCCAAATGAGAATGCAGTCGTGAATGCCAAAACGCTGTTGGAAAATGCCAAGGGCAACATGATTCGTACGCCTAAGGATAAAGTGGTCGTTGTGGATGGTCTGGAAGATTATATCATTGTGGATAAAGAAGACGTACTTTTGATTTATCCAAAGGATAAACAACAGGATATAAAAAAGGTGTTGAACCAAGTAAAGGATTCGTTTGGGGACCAGTTTGCATAATACATGAGTGAAGATCAAAAACAAATGGACACTTCTCCCGGTCAGGATAGCGGGGATGAGGTGAAAAAGGATTTTAAGGGGCTGTTGGGGAGTGTACGCAAGTTTCTCTCCGATTTATTGGAAATTCGGTCCAATACGGATGCGGCAGCCACCAAGGAATCCATTATAGCGGATATCCCTTTTAAAGGGCATACCTCTTGGATTTTGGTGTGTTCCATTTTTATTGCATCCATTGGGTTGAATGCCAACTCTACCGCAGTGGTAATTGGAGCAATGCTTATCTCCCCTTTGATGGGTCCCATTTTGGGGATGGGCATGTCGTTGGCCATCAATGACATCGATACGTTGCGACGATCGCTTAAAAACTTCACGGTTATGGTCACCTTGAGTGTCATTACCGCATTTTTGTTTTTCTACCTTTTTCCTTTAAGGGATGAATCCTCCGAGTTGCTCGCCCGTACCAAGCCCGATATTCGGGATGTGCTCATAGCATTTTTCGGTGGACTTGCCTTGGTAATTGCACGTGCCAAAAAAGGGACCATCGCCAGTGTTATTTTCGGTGTGGCCATTGCTACTGCCCTGATGCCTCCACTCTGTACGGTCGGTTTTGGATTAGCCATTGGGAAGCCATGGTATGCTGCAGGGGCGATGTACCTGTTTATCATCAACACCATATTTATAGGTTTGGCCACTTTTTTGGTCATTAAGTTTTTGCGATTTCCAATGGTGCGCTATGCCAATTCGCAGCGAAGAAGACTCATCGCACGTTTAGCCTCCATTACCGGTATTTTGGTAATGATTCCTGCTGGGTTCACTTTCTATAATGTGTTCCAAGAATCCCTTTTTATGAAACAGGCCCAAAGTTTTTTGCAGGAAACCGTGGAAATCTATCAATTTGAGGGTGCTGGAAGGTATGTGGACAATCTGACCAAATTGGAATATGTGGATGATGGAACTTCGCTGATTGAAGTTGTATTTATGGGGGATGAGGCCGTTCCGGAGAATGTCGTCAACACTTGGCGCACACAAAAAAGCCAGTACAATAGGCTCAAGGATGCCGAGTTGCACATTATTCAAGGGGGGAAGGACGATTCTGAGGAGAAGTTCAATTATGTGAGCGAACTGTACGAAAAGAACAAGGCCGAACTCTTGAACAAGGATGAACAGATCAGGTTATTGGAGGAAGAATTGGCTAGCTTGACCAAGAACGCGGGCAAACAGATTCCATTTCAAAATATTAGCGCGGAGGCCAAGGCCAACTATCAAAATATTGAGTCCTTGGGATTTTCCTACCAGCTACGTACCGATTTCAAAAAGGTGGATACCATTCCGGTTTTTGAAGTGGATTGGAAGAACGGCGTCAGTGCTTCCCAAAAGCAGGCCGACACCAAAAAGATGTTGGCTTGGCTAAAACTTCGTTTGCAGGATAGCACCTTGGTCATCAAAGAGGCCAACTGATTTGTTTTGATACCTTCAAACTAGTTACGCTCTTCAATGTACATCTGCCGTACCTTTTTAAACAGCTCGGAAGAGTAAACAAAGTTGGTCACGGCCTCATTATCCGTCTTGAAAATTTCCTTATTGGTCCCTTCCCATTCCTTAAGGCCATTTTTTAGGAAAATAATCTTTTCCCCGATCTCCATCACAGAGTTCATATCGTGGGTGTTGATTACGGTAGTGATATCGTATTCTTGGGTGATTTCTTGGATAAGGTTATCAATCAGCATGGCCGTTTTGGGGTCAAGTCCAGAATTGGGCTCATCGCAGAACAGGTATTTGGGGTTCATTACAATGGCGCGGGCTATGGCCACCCTTTTTTGCATTCCCCCGGAAATTTCCGCAGGATATCGTTTATGGGCATCAACCAGATTGACCCGTTTCAGCACAAAATCCACACGATCTTGTTTTTCGGACTGTGATTGATTGGTGAACATATCCAAAGGGAACATCACGTTGCCTTCCACCGTCATGGAATCAAAAAGGGCACTGCCTTGGAAAACCATGCCCATTTCTTGCCTCAAATTTCTTCGTTCCTTTATGGAAAGTTCGGAATAGCAATTACCGTTGTAGTAAATATTGCCTTCATCGGGTTCAAAAAGGCCAAGCAGACATTTGATAAAAACGGTTTTACCCGATCCACTCTGTCCAATGATCAAGTTGGTCTTCCCTTTTTCGAACTCTGTGGAAATACCTTTTAATACGTGGTTGTCCCCGAAGGATTTGTGTATGTTTTCTACCTGTATCATTAGCCCAGCAACAATTGCGTTAGTACATAATTCGCTATAATGATCACCACACTGGTCCATACAAAGGAGGTGGTACTGGCTTTTCCGACCTCAAGTGCACCGCCTGTCATGTAAAATCCATGGTAGGAGGGTACCGTTGCTATCACAAAGGCAAACACGACCGATTTAATGAATGCATAGGTCACGTGGTACGAATCAAAATCCATTTGTAGTCCCTGTATAAAATCCCCACTTGGTGCAAAACCACCAAATACTGCGGCGACCCATCCGCCCAAAATACCCACAAACATGGAAATGGCAACCGCGAAGGGGTACATCATCGTGGCGATAATTTTTGGAAAAACTAGGTAGTTCAGTGAGTTGATGCCCATAACCTCTAGGGCATCAATCTGTTCGGTAACCCGCATGGTCCCAATACTAGAGGTGATGTAGGAGCCCACTTTACCTGCCATGATGATGGAGGTAAAGGTCGGGGCAAATTCCAAAATAACCGATTGCCTGGTCGCAAATCCTATCAAACTTTTTGGGAGTAGGGGATTGTTCAGGTTGAGAGCGGTCTGTATGGTAACAACACCTCCAATAAAAAAGGAGATGAAGATGATGATGCCCATGGCCCCAAAAATCAACTCATCAATTTCCTTGAGGATCAAGGTCTTCATGATGCGCCACTTGGTAGGTTTTTTAAATACTTCCCAAACCATGATGAAGTATTTTCCAATCGCTGCTAGGTATTTCATGCGTTTAATGGACTTGAGGTGATAAAAATAAGAATATTGTGGAGCATTTAACCTTCATTTAAATTTTTAAACGGCAGAAATCAATAGTTTTGTTCTTATTTGAATAAATCCTTTTATGAGAACGACCAACCTTATCCTTTCCGTTTTGGCTTTGAGCATGATCAGTCTAACCTATGGCCAACGAAGAAAAAATACTGCCCCAGAACCGCAACCTGCTCCAATTGCGCATCAGCCTAAATTGGTGGTCGGTATTGTGGTGGACCAAATGCGCTACGATTATCTCACCCGTTTTTGGAATCAATATGGGGAGGGCGGTTTTAAACGGTTGGTAAACGAAGGTTTCAATTGTAAAAACAACCATTTTAACTATGCGCCTACCAGTACAGGGCCAGGACATACCTCTGTTTACACGGGAACAACCCCTGCGGTACACGGTATTATCGGCAATGATTGGTTCGACAAGGAATTGGGAAAAGACGTCTACTGTGCAGGCGATGATGCCTATGAATCTGTGGGTACTACATCGGATTTGGGAAAAATGTCGCCACACCGAATGTTGACCACCACCATTACCGATCAATTGCGGTTACATACCCAAATGCGTGGGAAGGTAATCGGTGTTGCCTTGAAGGATAGAGGGGCCATACTTCCTGCAGGACATGCCGCCAATGCGGCCTATTGGTTTGAAGGAGGTGAAACCGGAAATTGGATCACCAGTTCCTATTATATGGATGAATTGCCACAATGGGTAGCCGATTTTAACGCTTCCGATAAGGTTGAGGCATACAAAAAGCCTTGGACTACCCTAAAACCGATTGAAACTTATGTTGAAAGTGGATTGGATGCGAATACCTACGAAGGATTGCAGAAGGGAGAGAGTACTAATGCCTTTCCCCATGATTTGCCGGCCATTTGGGACCAAAACGGTCAGTTCGATTTGATCAGGAGAAGCCCTTATGGAAATAGCATTACGGCTGATTTTGCGTTGGCCGCTTTGGAAGGAGAGGATTTGGGAGCGGATACCATAACCGATTTCTTGGCTATCAGTTTCTCAAGCACGGATTACGTAGGTCACTTTTTTGGAGTGAATTCCAAAGAAATCGAGGATACCTACATTAGACTAGACCAAGATTTGGAAAGAATTTTATCGACTTTGGACGAAAAAGTGGGCAAAGGTGAATACACCGTTTTCCTGACCGCCGATCACGCGGCGATTCACGTTCCTTCTTTTTTGATGGATGCAAAGATTCCCGCCGGATATTTGGATATGGGTGGCATGCGCGAAAAGTTCAATACATTTCTTCAATACACTTATGGGACTACCGATGTGGTGAGAGATCTATCCAATTATCAACTGTTTTTGGACCATACCATTCTGGCCAATTTGGATATCGATCTGGATGATGCTCAAGAGGCCATCGCCAAAGAATTACTTTCTTATGAGGGAATTGCCCAGGTATATACAGCGCATCAAATGTGGGAGAATGAGTATACCAAGGGGATTCCATACATTTTGCAAAATGGGTATAACCAAAAACGTTCCGGGGATGTGCTCTTGGTGCCCAATGTAGGCTTTATCTCTTATAGCCGAACAGGTTCTACCCATGGTTCCCCACAGATTTATGATACCCATGTCCCCCTTTTATTATATGGGAAAGGCATTCAACAGGGAAGTACGGTAAACCGCACGGAGATTTCCGATATAGCCCCTACCATTGCCACTTTATTGGGAATCGCTTTCCCAAATGGTACAACCGGGCAACCTATTGGCGAGGTGTTGAAATTTGACTAAAAACGGTAAAGGAATCCATTATTTTCTATCCACGATCAATTTTTTGACAATTCTTTCGCCCATTTCATCATAATAGATGAGGAAGTAGATGCCATTGGCAAGTGACTGGATATTTAGTTGATTCGTGTTAAACTTACGCAATACAAGTCTTTTGTTGACATCATAGATTTCGACCAGGAATTGGTATTTGTCCACCTTTTCAATGTAAATGAAATCCTTGGCAGGGTTGGGGTAAATAAATATCTCATCGCCACGTATTTCCATGGGCTCGGGTTCTATTGGTTCCACCGAAGATGTTACTTCGATGATGCCATCGCAATTTTCATCAACCTGGTTACCTATGATTTCAGTAGCGCTTGGATTGATGTTGGCATTGTTGTCATCACAGTCATCCACATTGTTGAACCCATCGCCGTCTAGGTCATCGTCAAGCGTGGTCGGATTGCAGTCATCGTCAATGCCGTTGTAGGGAACCTCCTCCGAATCTGGATTGATGCTGGCATTGGAGTCATCGCAATCATTTGCATTGTTGAACCCGTCTTGGTCAAGGTCATCATCCAAGGTGGCAGGATCACAGTCATCATCGATACCGTTGTATGGGATTTCTTCTGCACCCGGGTTGATGTTAGCGTTGTTGTCATCACAGTCATCCACATTGTTGAACCCATCGCCGTCTAGGTCATCGTCAAGCGTGGTCGGATCGCAGTCATCATCAATACCGTTGTAGGTAACCTCTATTGCATCTGGGTTGATGTTGGCATTGCTGTCGTCACAGTCCTCGGCATTATCAAAGTTGTCACCGTCAAGGTCATCATCAGGAGTGGTGGGGTCACAGTCATCATCGATACCGTTATATGGGATTTCTTCTGCGCCCGGGTTGATGTTGGCGTTGTTGTCATCACAGTCCTCGGCATTATCAAAGTCGTCACCGTCAAGGTCATCATCAGGAGTGGTGGGGTCACAGTCATCGTCAATGCCGTTGTATGGGATTTCTTCTGCACCCGGGTTGATGTTGGCATTGTTGTCATCACAGTCCTCGGCATTATCAAAGTTGTCACCGTCAAGGTCATCGTCAGGGGTGGCCGGATCACAGTCATCGTCGATACCGTTGTAAGGAATCTCATCTACATTGGGGTTGATGCTGGGGTTATCATCGTTGCAGTCATTGATTTCGAATTCTTTTGTCGAATACCCGTTGCCTGGGGACAGGCACTGTTGTTGGGATAACTGGGACCCGAAGAAGCCGTCATTGTCATTGTCGACCCCGAGGTACCATACCGTATTTGGATTTATGGCTGGGTCGTTGTCATCACAATCTTCAGCATTATTGTAGCCATCGTTGTCCAAATCATCATCCGGAGTGTTAGGGTCACAATCGTCATCGATACCGTTGTATGGGATTTCTCCTGCATCCGGGTTGATGTTGGCATTGTCGTCGTCACAGTCCTCGGCATTATCAAAGTTGTCACCGTCAAGGTCATCATCAGGAGTGGTGGGGTCACAATCATCGTCGATACCGTTGTATGGGATTTCTTCTGCACCCGGGTTGATGTTGGCATTGCTGTCGTCACAGTCCTCGGCATTATCAAAGTTGTCACCGTCAAGGTCATCGTCAGGAGTGGTCGGGTCACAATCATCGTCGATACCGTTGTATGGGATTTCTTCTGCATCCGGGTTGATGTTGGCGTTGCTGTCGTCACAGTCCTCGGCATTATCAAAGTTGTCACCGTCAAGGTCATCGTCAGGAGTGGTCGGGTCACAATCATCATCGATACCGTTGTATGGGATTTCTTCGGCATCTGGGTTGATGTTAGCGTTGCTGTCATCACAGTCCTCGGCAGTATCAAAGTTGTCACCGTCAAGGTCATCATCAGGAGTGGTGGGGTCACAGTCATCGTCAATGCCGTTGTATGGGATTTCTTCTGCACCCGGGTTGATGTTGGCATTGCTGTCGTCACAGTCCTCGGCAGTATCAAAGTCGTCACCGTCAAGGTCATCATCAGGAGTGGTGGGGTCACAGTCATCGTCGATACCGTTGTATGGGATTTCTTCTGCACCCGGGTTGATGTTGGCATTGTTGTCGTCACAGTCCTCGGCATTATTAAAGTCGTCACCGTCAAGGTCATCATCAGGAGTGGTGGGGTCACAGTCATCGTCGATACCGTTGTATGGGATTTCTTCTGCACCCGGGTTGATGTTGGCATTCTGT
>NZ_JACBZU010000002.1:0-871157 GCF_013407935.1 Allomuricauda sp. ARW1Y1 | reverse complement strand
TCACCGTCAAGGTCATCATCAGGAGTGGTGGGGTCACAGTCATCGTCGATACCGTTGTATGGGATTTCTTCTGCACCCGGGTTGATGTTGGCATTGCTGTCGTCACAGTCCTCGGCATTATTAAAGTCGTCACCGTCAAGGTCATCATCCGGCGTGCTAGGGTCACAGTCATCATCGATACCGTTGTATGGGATTTCTTCGGCATCCGGGTTGATGTTGGCATTGTTGTCGTCACAGTCCTCGGCATTATTAAAGTCGTCACCGTCAAGGTCATCGTCAGGGGTGGTCGGATCACAGTCATCATCGATACCGTTGTATGGTATTTCTTCTGCATTGGGGTTGATACTGGCATTAAAATCATCACAATCTTGGTCTGAAAAGACGCCATCTCCATCAAAATCTATAACGCCAAATCCATAATGCAAACTCAGGTATTCTATGAGACTCGTGGCTACGGCATCAACAAAAAGTGCACTGCTTTCAGGATCAAAGCGCACATCTTGATTGATTTCAATCTGTATGGCATCAATATTTCCGGAATTTAATCGTGACCCATGTATCCATACATTATATCCACCATTGAAATAAGGCTCATCTACCTTCGGAAAGGGGTCTGCAGCACTTGGTACGGTGGGGAAGCCTTTATCGTGAAACAAGGTTCCAAAACTGAGTCCGCCCCTAATGAGTTCTACATGGGTCATATCACCTACTTTATCATAAACCAATGTTTTAATACTGTTACGGTTCATGTAGGTGGTCGTGTTCAAAATCTCGTCCGCAAGGCGAAGTTCATGCCCTGTTAGTGTATAACCTAGTTCCACCCTTTCAATTTCATGGGCATGTCCATGGATGTCAATAAAAAGGCCCCTACCAAAATCTTCAATTATTTTGTTCTTGGCATCTGAAATGAACGCGTGATAATTGTCAAAAGCTTCTTGGATGATAGGGTTATTATCGTTGTCATCCTCATTCTTATTGCGGTTGGCATCAAACTTTATTCGAGCTAATCGATTGATGACCACAAAAGGGTAATGCCCTGTTTTGTTAAAGTAGGCTTGAGCCATTGCCCTTCCCATTTCTTGGGTGTCAGTGTCGTTGCCATATACACAATTGGGACAAGATCTATCCGGAATTTCATCTGGTTTTAAATCACCGTCATGAGGGATGGAAAGGATTACCGGATGATCACCATAAATATATTCCACATAATCGTTGCCATCCGGAAAATAACTCTGTCCAGGTATTTGGGCTTGGGAATACCAGTTTACACCGAGAAGAACAAAAGGGAGCAATAGTGCCTTTGTAAAGTGATGAAACCATTTCATAGCATAACCTTTTTTGGGAACGATCATTGGCGTTCCATGTATTGAACAACTACATTTTTGGGTTATGCTGAATACTGATTTAAAGATACAGTGGTTTGAATATAAAATGTGCAGTGAATTGACGGATGGGCCTTTTGAATTGACGGATGAGCCCTATAATGGGTTCGTGTAGTTGGATTTAATGACCACTGTAAAAATATTCGATGGATTAAATAGGTAATTAACTACGAATAAACAGGTTATAGTCGGAGGTTGACTATTGGATTTTGGACCAAATTCCTTTCCAACGATATGTTCTGATAAATTCACCCTCTTTTTTGGAAACATATTTTCCCTGTCTCTGGAGCAAAGCCTTTAAAAAACCCCATATCGCTTGGAGGTATAACTTGGGACTCTTGGCTTGCCATGCCATTTTTAAGACTGCAATTTTGGTCAGTAAAAGCCCATATCTCATCCGATACATCGCTTCTCCTTTGGATTGATAGTTTTTGCTGCTATACCCATGGCCCGTGGGTCGCAGATGCTTCACCTTGAGTTCGGGCAGGGTTACGGTATCAAAATCATGGTATCGGGCCAAAAGTGTGTCGACTGTGTCCCATCCCACCCCCGGACGTAAACCACCAATCTTTTGGAAACAGGCTTTGTGATACAGTTTAATGGGGCCTCGGATATGGTTTTTGTTGGCAATGTCCTCATACTTCCATTGGTCCCCATTTCGAACGAACAATAATCCCGAACACATCCCTAGTTTCCAATTGGCCTGAAACTGGTTCACCATAATTTCAAAATAGTTAGGTGGAAGTACAATATCGGCATCAAACTTGCCAATGAGGTCATAGGCCGAAACGTGTTTCAATCCAAAGTTAAAGGTATCCACCACCTTTTTGCCCGGAATGTGCTCATCCGTCGATTTGCGTTGAAGGGCTTTTATCCAGTGGTGCTTTTTGGCATAGTCCTGTGCAATGGCAAAGGTTGCATCGGAAGAATTATCGTCCACCACAATTAATTCATTGGGCAGATAGGTCTGAGCTACAAAGGAATCGAGGCACTCCTCCAAGAAAGCTGCTTCGTTGTGGGCTGGGATGATAATACTGATGCGCATGGGCTAAAATCTGAAAAGCTTAACGGGAACTCACCAATTAGGTTGTGCTTCGCTCGGCGTACACAATATAATATCGATTGGTAAAATAACGGAGTAGGGGGCGAAAGCCCAACTTTTTCGTGGGATTGGTCCATTTTGCGGAATCCTTAATCGTCCAACCCGCTTTTTCCAAAAGCCAATCAAACTGCCAATCTTCAAATTCATGGTAATGACGGTCCCAAGGGTCTGTTTTACTGCGATAGGCAGGGGAAAACCATAAACGCATCGGAATACTGGCGACCAATTTGTTGGCTTTTATCTCCTTCAAAATATTGAAGGGAGCGACCAAATGCTCAAAAATTTCAAACCCGGTTACCACATCCGCATCCGAATTCGCGGCTTTTTTAAAATCGATATCCAAATCCTCACCTTTGGTGTTGGTTACTTGGTATCCGTTGGATTTCATGATTTCTGAAAAGGGGTTCTCAACACCTAAATCCAAAATGGTTTCGGAGGGGTCGATGTGCTTTTTCAAAAAGGCTAAAGTATGTCTGTAGCGCTTATTGGGAAAGTTGTTTTCGTACATGGGCTAAAATTCCAAAAAACAAATAACAAATCCCAACTAAGTTTGCGTTTAGTGCGATGCTGTTAAGGCAATTTGGTTCAGTTTAAGCACTTGAATCGGGATTTCAATACCTGTAAACAATCGCATTTACGTTCATGCCAGCCCCAACGCTCGCAAAGATGACCACGTCTCCTTTTTCCACATGATGGTTCGGAAGTTTGCCTTTCAACACCAGGTCAAATAGTGTAGGCACCGTGGCTACGGAACTGTTTCCCAAATCCTGTATGCTCATGGGCATCACGTTTTCGGGTATTTCCTTACCATATATTTTGTAGAACCTTTTAATAATGGCCTCATCCATTTTTTCGTTGGCTTGATGGATAAAAATTTTCTTTACCTCATCGATACTCACTCCGCTGTCATCCAAACAAGCTGCCATGGCCTTGGGCACGTTAATACAGGCAAACTCGTAAATTTTCCTACCTTGCATTTTGATGTACCGCGTGTCTTCACAGGCCTCTGGACTATTGGATTTGTCGAAATACAGATAATAGGCTTCTTCGTTGGCGTAAGTGACCGATGCGTGTGACAGGATTTCGCCGTGTGGCGGATTGGCCTCTACGATGGCAGCACCGGCGCCATCAGAAAAAATCATACTATCCCTGTCATGATGGTCCACCACCCTCGAAAGGGTTTCTCCTCCAATGACCAAACATTTCTTGGCCATGCCACTTTTAATGAAAGCATTGGCCTGAATGAGCCCCTCTATCCAACCGGGACAACCAAAAATAAGGTCGTAGGCTACGCATTTTGGGTTTTGTATGCGCAATAAGTGTTTCACCCTTGTGGCCAAACTGGGCAAGGTGTCTCCTTGTATTTTACCATGGGTAAGGTCGCCAAAGTTGTGTGCGAAGATGATGTAGTCCAACTCCTCCTTATCCACTCCAGCGTTGGAAATAGCTTCCTCAGCGGCCAAGTAGCCGAGGTCTGATGTTTTTAGCTCGGGCTTGGCATACCTACGGTTGGCGATTCCAGTGATGGCTTGAAATTTTTCGATGATTACATTGTTCTGTTGCTCAAATGCAGTTCCATCCGTCTCCATGAATTGATGCTGCAAGAAATCTTCATTCTTGGTCACGATGGACGGAATATAACTTCCAATGCCTGTAATACCGATTTTCATGAGTTGTTGAGGTTTAATGAATACAAGTTAATGTATGCTACAATCAATTACTATGCATGCATAGTATATTTTACAATATCCAAAAGATAACCCATATCTCGCTAGATACGAAAAAAGCCTTGGTCTATTTTTAAGATCAAGGCTTTTTATCAAGGTTTATAATGGTTTTTACGCTTCTACGTAATCTTCAATGGGTGCACAAGTGCACATTAAATTACGATCCCCAAACGCTTCATCTGTCCTTCTAATGCTCGGCCAAAATTTGTTTTCGGCCACATAAGGCAGCGGGAAAGCAGCCTTTTCGCGACTATAAGGATGGCTCCAAGAGTCGCTGGTCAGCATGGCGAGGGTATGCGGTGCGTTTTTGAGTACGTTGTCCGTCTCGTTGGCAGAAACTTCGTCAATTTCCGCTCGGATGGACAAGAGTGCATCACAAAAACGATCCAATTCGGCCAAACTTTCGCTTTCGGTCGGTTCTATCATCATGGTTCCGGCCACTGGGAAAGAAACCGTAGGGGCATGGAAACCATAATCGATAAGCCGTTTGGCGATATCCGTTACTTCAATGCCATTCGCTTTAAAAGGTCTACAGTCGATGATCATTTCGTGGGCAGCGCGTCCGCGCTCACCCGTATAGAGCACATCAAACTTACCTTTTAGGCGGTCTTTGATGTAATTGGCATTCAAAATTGCGGCTTCTGTCGCTTTGGTAAGTCCTTCACTACCCAACATTTTGATGTATCCGTACGAGATCAGGCATACCAAGGAACTTCCCCAAGGAGCGGCGGATATGGCTGTAATCGCTTTTTCCCCTCCTGTTTTGATCACCGGATTGGTGGGCAAAAAGGGCTTTAACTGCTCGGCTACACAAATGGGACCTACGCCCGGGCCACCACCTCCGTGAGGAATGGCAAAGGTTTTGTGCAGGTTAAGGTGACATACATCGGCCCCAATGGTCGCTGGATTGGTGAGTCCAACCTGAGCGTTCATGTTGGCACCGTCCATATAAACTTGTCCACCATTGTCGTGGATGAGTTTGGTGATTTGCCTAATGGATGACTCAAAAACACCATGAGTGGACGGGTATGTAACCATCAAAGCAGCAAGATTATCGGCATATTTGTTGGCTTTTTCTTCCAAATCCTCCATGTCGATGTTTCCTTTCTCATCGGTTTTGGTCACCACCACTTGCATACCTGCCATTACGGCCGACGCTGGATTGGTTCCATGCGCCGAGGATGGAATCAAACAAATGTTTCGATGACCTTCCCCTCGGGATTCGTGATAGGCACGAATCACCATAAGTCCGGCATATTCGCCCTGTGCCCCTGAGTTGGGTTGCAGGGAAGTAGCCGCAAAACCAGTGATGACATTCAATTGTTCTTCCAATGATTTAAGCACTTCTTGATAGCCTTGGGCCTGATCAATCGGCGCAAAGGGATGGATATTGCCCCATTCAGGCCAACTTAATGGCAACATTTCGGAAGCAGCGTTCAGCTTCATGGTACAACTGCCCAAAGAAATCATGGAGTGGTTCAACGCCAAATCCTTTCGCTCCAATTTTTTGATGTAGCGCATCAACTCTGTTTCCGAATGATAGGAATTAAAGACTTCGTGCTGCATAAATGGAGCCTGTCTTTGCAGAGATTGTGGTATCGATTTTTCGGAAGAAGTGTTATCCATTTGTGCGTGGAAATCTTTGCTTGATTCATTTCCGTTTGGTGTAGCCTCCTTATAACTCGAAAAAACCTTGATTAATTTTAGCATATCATCATTTGAGATAGCTTCATTAAAGGAGATGGACACATGATTATGGTCAATGTAGTTCAAATTGATCTCGACATGTTCCGCAATTTTTCTGAGTTTATCAACATTATCAATCTTAACTTTCAAAGTGTCAAAAAAGCCAGAATTAAGTTGATTAAGGCCCAAATGTTTTAAAACCTTATCGAAGGCCCTTGCCTTTTGGTGAACACTATTGGCAATATATTTTAAACCTTCCGGTCCATGGAATACAGCATACATTCCAGCCATTACGGCCAAGAGCACCTGAGCCGTACAAATGTTGGAGGTTGCCTTGTCCCTTTTAATGTGTTGCTCCCTTGTTTGGAGCGCCATCCGTAGGGCTGGGTTGCCATCGGTGTCTTTGGTAATTCCTATGATCCTACCGGGAATATTTCGCTTATAGGCTTCTTTAGTGGCGAAGAAGGCCGCGTGTGGTCCACCATAACCCAATGGGATTCCGAAACGTTGTGTGGTACCCACTACGGCATCCACCCCCCATTCCCCTGGAGGAGTGAGCATCACCAAACTAAGGATATCTGCGGCAACGGCCACTTTAATGTCCTTGGCTTTGGCTTTCTCCACGAAAGATGCATAGTCATTTACCTGACCGTGCTTCCCGGGATATTGCAAGAGCGCGGCATAAAAATCAGATGAAAAATCGAACGCTTCGTGGTCTCCAACAACCAACTCAATACCCAAAGGAATCGCACGTGTTTCCAACAAACTCAGGGTTTGGGGAAGTATCTCTTCAGAAACGAAGAATTTTACGGCTCCGTCCTTTTTCTGTTGGCGGCTACGAAGCTCGAACAACATGCTCATGGCTTCGGCAGCTGCGGTACTTTCGTCCAAAAGCGAAGCATTGGCAATTTCCATACCTGTCAGGTCAGCGACCATGGTCTGGAAGTTCAGGAGGGCCTCCAATCTACCTTGGGCAATCTCGGCCTGGTATGGCGTATAGGCGGTATACCATCCTGGATTTTCCAGAATATTTCTTTTGATGACCGAAGGTGTTAGCGACTCATGATACCCTAGACCAATGTAACTCTTAAAAACCTTGTTCTTTTTGGCCAACGCATGCAGATGGTTCAGGAACTCGTGTTCGCTGATACCCTGCGGAAGGTCCAATGGTTTTTTAAGTTTGATGTCATCGGGAATGGTCTCGTAAATGAGCTGTTCCACACTTTCCACCCCAATGGTTTCGAGCATGTGGGGCAAGTCTCTTTCTGTGATGCCAATATGCCTGGCAGCAAAAACCTCTGTGTTCATGTTCAATCCAATAAAGTGCACAAAATTAGGGATTAATTCGATGAAAATGGTCAATTTTGATGGTGGATGGCGCAAAGTTGTTAACCACCAATTAACCTAGGGCCAACGGATTGGGATTTTACCGCATGAGAACCTTAAAAGCACTGTTTGATTTTTATTTGGATGCCAGTATTCACGTGGCCATAGCGGTGATTTCCTTGACAGGTGTCACCTTTTATTTGTTGGACAGTTCGCTGGATTTACATCTGTTGGGATTCATTTTTTGCAGTGTGATCGTTTGCTATAATTTTATCAAGTACGGGGTAGAGGCCTATAAATACCTTATTGTGTCCAATGCTTATCACAGGATTATCCAAATCTTCAGTTTTGTGTGTTTTGTATTTGCCCTTTATTTTTTGTTCCATTTGGATAGCAACATTTGGTGGGCTACGGCCGTTTTGGGTGTCTTGTCCGCCCTTTACGCAGTACCTCTTTTGCCGAGGGCCAAGAATTTACGGAACTTGGCCGGACTAAAAATCTACATTGTGGCCTTTGTATGGGCAGGTTTCTCTGTTTTGTTGCCCGTTCTAGATGCCAATGTACCGTTGGATTGGGATTTCTCGGTCACCTTCATTCAAAGAATGATATTGGTTTTGGTATTGATTCTGCCTTTTGAAATCCGAGATCTGCAATGGGATGATCGTAGTTTGAGAACCTTGCCCCAGGTTTTGGGCGAGCGAGCCACACGACGTTTGGGAATGGGCCTTACGCTTATCTTCTTTTTGCTTACCTTTTTGAAGGATACGCTGCATCCTTTGGAGGCGGAGCTGCAATCCGTGATCTGTGTGATACTTTTTGTGATGTTGGCTTCGCATCAGCGGATGAAATCCAAGTACTTTGTAATGTTTTGGGTGGAAGCCATCCCTGTTTTTTGGTTTTGCCTATTTTGGTGGGCAGAACGCTTTGTGGCCTAAATTTTTTCTTCGAGGTCCCTTTTCATTTTCTTTTTATCCTCGTCAGATAGCATGGTAAGTCCGGCCCTATCGCACAATGAGGTAAGTTCACTGTTCTTTTTGGAGTACAATTGGCAGGTTTTGCAATAGAGCAAATGCACGCGCAGTTTAATGATATCCCACCAACTTGCCTCTTTATATTGGGATTTGTCACAAATACTAGATGCCTCTTTACACGAAATCTTCATACCTAAAACCAGTTTTCATTTAAACAACCCATAAGTGCCGTTCTCGCCCTGTGGATCATCACCCAGAGGTTGGACGGATTTATGTCCAGTTCATTACACACATCTTCGGTACTCATCCCTTGGATTGTTTTCAATTTGAAGACCAATGCCTGTTTTTGGGGCAGTTTGGTGATACAATCCTGTATGGCCAGTCCCAGTTCCTCATTCTCAAGGATATTGTCGCCATCCTTGCTAAAAGGGTCGGCTACTTGCTGCTCCAGCCAATCGCCTTCGGCATCCGAATCGGAGCTGTAGTTGATGCGTACCTCGGCCTTGCCCTTTTTTGAATTTATCTTTCGGTAATGATCTATCACTTTTCGCTTAAGGATGGAAACCAACCAAGTGCGTTCCGCAGCGTCCCCTTTGAAGTTTTTGGCCGAGTTCAAACCTGCAAAAAAGGTTTCCTGTACCAAATCCTTTGCGATTTCTGCATCGCTTACGCGCGAGACCGCATAGTTGAACAGGTAATCCGCGTATTGGTCTACCCAATTGTCCGGTTGAAGTTTATGTTTGGCCATTTTCGTATCGAATTACCAAATGTAATGGTTTTTGGATACCAAATCCATGTTTGGCTGGAATTAGACGTATAAAAGGTCTCAGTCTAACAGCCAAGTAAAGGTTTAACATAGGTTTTTGATTTGTAAGCTACAAACACTTCACAATTTGGCTATGATTTCCTTGATATCCTTGGAGTTCAATGGCTTGATCAAATAATCGGAGATTTCCTCGAACCGTTTGGCCTTTTTAATGTCCTTGGGATCCATGGAAGAGGAAACCATATACACCTTGATGGACTTTTGTAAACTGGGAAGCAGTTCCACAAACTCCTCCATGAACTGAAAACCGTCCATAACAGGCATGTTGATGTCCAGAAAAATGATGTCCGGTAGCTTATCCTCTTCATTCTGATGGACAACAATGTATTCCAACGCTTCGGCACCATCGGCAAATGTGCTCGTGGATTGGACTGCCGGAATGCTTCTCAGCGTTACTTTGATCGTAAATTGATAGATGTCATCATCATCGACCACAAAGACATTGACTGGTTTCATAATCATCAACAGTTATAGATTAATAAAAAAAGAAGTGCCTTTGCCTTCTTCGCTCTTGGCCCAAATTTTACCGCCCATGGCATCCACTTGGGCCTTTGTTATAAATAACCCAACACCTTTGGCATCATCATTTCTGTGGAAAACCTTGCTGAAGCCAAACAATTTGTGCCCGTTCTTTTTAAGATTGATTCCCGAACCGTTGTCCCTAAATTCCAGTTGCACCGTTCCATCGATCATCTTGGATTGAACAACTATTTCGGGAGCGCGGTCTTTTGCCTTGTATTTTAAGGAATTACTGATCAGGTTGATGAAAATACTTTCGAGGTAGACCTTGTTGTACATCACGGTAGGTGCCTCGGAAAAATCAGAGGTAATAACCGCTTCGGTCTTTAAAATCTCGGCCGCGAGCATTTCTTTTGTCCGTTCCAGGGTTTTATCAAAATGACATTTTTCAAGGGCTTGTTGCGAACTTTTTTTAATGAGCAAGGACTCCACAAGGGTGTCCAAGGTCCATGTGAGATGGTTGGTCACCGATTCTATTTTTTCGATGATCATCTCCTTGGTTTCGGAATCGCTTTCCGTTTTGTAAATGTCGAGCAGCGCACTAAGGTTGCTGACGGGCGACCTCAAATTGTGCGATGTGATTTGATTGAACTCTTCCAGCTGCCGATTTTGTGCCTTAAGTCGCTTGGCCGACTCCTTTAAACTCTTATTGGTTTCCAAAATTCGGTGAGCGGCCTGTTTTTGAACTGTAATATCTCGGAGCGCAATGGATACCAGAAGTCCTTCGGAGGTTTCCAGAGGGCTTAGGGTAACTTGGACTGGAATTTGAAAACCTGATTTGTTGTGCACAAAAAAATCGAGATCGGCAGGAAGCCCGGTATGTTTGGGGGCTTTAAAGAAGTTTACGGCATAATATTCCATGGTATCCCAAAGTCGGTTGGGAACGAGAACGGTGACATGCTTGTCAATAAGTTCCGATGATTTGTAGCCGAACATTTTCTCTGCCTGCTTGTTGATCAATTGGATAATACCGTTTCGATCTACAATGACCATGGTGTCCGGGGCAGAGTCCAATAACCCCCTAAACTTGATTTCCGACATGCGCTGTTCGGTAATATCTTGGGTGGTTCCGATCATTTTAATGACCTCGCCTTGCGGATTCATGATAAGTTCACCAATTAGCTCTACAGTCCGTATACTGCCATCTTTGTGTACGATACGGTGCATGAATTTTCGAAACCGCTTCTCGGCGATGAACTCTTGGGCATTCTCCCGAAACTCTTTCCGGTCATCGGGGTGTATTGCTTCGATAACGCGCTCAAAATGGATGGGAGTCCCTATTTCCAACCCAAAAATGCGATAAAGGTTGTCGGACCACAGGATATTGTCGGCCACGATATCCCATTCCCAATAACCAATTTGAGCCAGTTGTTCCGCTAAATTGAGTTGTTGGATTTTTTTGGTAAGCTCTATCTTGGTCCGTTTTCTTTCTGTGATATCTTGAAGAAAACCGAATAGTTTTACACAAACCCCATTTTCCATTTTTGGATTGCCAACATTACGAACATACCTAATGTTGCCCTTGGCAGTTACCACCTCCATGTCAAGATCATAAGACTCTCCCTTTGCGATGGCATTTTGCATGGCATCACGGGCCATATCCCTGTAGTGCCCTTCATTAAAAAAGGAGGCAAGATTATCCAAGGACGGGACAAAGTCGTCGGGAACTTCGGTGATGTCGCGGGTAACATCGCTCCAATAAATTTGATTGGTGGCGACGTTCAGCTCATAGATACCGATTTTGGCTAGTTTGATGGTTTCCGCAAACAAACTGTCTGTTCCAAAATCCTCAATGTCCCAATTTTTCATATACTTCGGGGTTGGTTATAACAAAGCAAGCCTTGATTATTTATGGGAACTTTCAAGCTTTATGGGTCAGGTAATGCAATTTTCTTAAAAAGATACTAAATTTCCTTCACTTTCCTAATGGTAATTCCAAATTGTGGTCACCTACCTTTTTATTTGGCTAGCAATCCTGCCCGCTCCAACAAGGCATCAATGCTTGGTTCGGCTCCCCTAAATTTTATGTACAGTTCCATCGGGTTTTCGGTGCCTCCTTTGGAAAGCACGAACTCCTTGAACTTATTGGCAACCGTTTTACTGAAAATTCCATTTTCCTTAAAGTAGGCAAAAGCGTCCGCATCCAATACCTCTGCCCACTTGTAACTATAGTAGCCAGATGAATACCCACCTTGAAAAATATGGGCGAATGACGTGCTCATGCACGTTTCCGGTGTTTTTGGGAACAGATCGGTGCTTTCGAACGCGGCATCTTCAAAGGCTTTTACATCTGTTATGTTTGATGGGTCGCCGCCATGCCAGGCCATGTCCAGCAATCCAAAGCTCAATTGGCGAACCGTGGCCATCCCTTCTTGAAATGTGGCGGATTCCTTTATTTTCTCCACGAGTTCCATAGGAATCAATTCACCGGTTTCGTAGTGATGGGCAAAGAGTTCCAAGGCCTCTTTTTCGTAGCACCAATTTTCCATCACCTGACTTGGTAATTCCACAAAGTCCCAGTACACAGACGTTCCCGATAGGCTTGGGTAGGTGGTGTTGGCCAACATGCCGTGCAGCGCATGTCCGAATTCATGGAATAGCGTAGTGACCTCGTTGAAGGTAAGCAATGATGGTTTTGAACTGGTAGGCTTGGTAAAATTACAGACATTGGAAATATGTGGCCTGTTGTTTTTACCATGGAATATGTATTGTGGTTTGTAACTGGTCATCCAAGCGCCGCCTCGTTTTCCTGGCCTTGGGTGGAAATCGGCATAAAACAGGGAGATAAAGTTTCCATTTTCGTACACTTCAAAGGTTTTTACTTCTTGGTGATACTTGTCCACATGGTCTACTTCCTTGAAGGTGAGTCCAAAGAGATTTTCCGCTACCTTAAACACCCCGTTGATTACATTTTCGAGCTTGAAATAGGGTTTTAGCTTTTCATCGTCCAAATTGAAGAGTTTTTGCTTCAATCTTTCCGAATAGTAGGCACTGTCCCATTTTTCCAAACGGTCGATATGGTCCAACTCTTTGGCATAGGCTTCCAGTTCGGCAAACTCACGTTCTGCGGCAGGTTTGGCTTTTTCCAAAAGTTCGTTGAGAAATTCCTGTACTTTTTCGGGGGTTTCCGCCATACGCTCTTCAAGCACAAAGTGGGCATGGGTTGTATAGCCCAATAAATTGGCTCTTTCGTGGCGTAGGTTCACGATTCGCTTTACATTCTCCTGATTGTCCAGCTCGTCACCGTGAAACCCTTTGCTTCCGAAGGCCATGGATAGTTTCTTTCGCAACTCCCTGTTTTTGGCATATTTCATAAAAGGGATGTAGCTTGGGTAGTCCAAAGTGATCAGCCAACCCTCTTTGCCCTTGGATTCTGCCAGTTGGGCAGCAGCTTCCTTGGTGCCATCCGGAAGTCCGTCCACATCCTTTTCATCCGTAAGCAACATTTCGTATTTGTTGGTCTCCGCCAAAACATTTTCACCAAAGGTGAGTTTCAGTTTGGCAAGCTCCGTATCGATTTCCCGAAGGCGTTTTTTGTTCTCTTCGGTTAAATTGGCCCCGTTCCGGCTAAAATTCTTGTATTTCTTCTCGAGGAGGGTCCGTTGCTCTGTGGTCAGGTCCAACGAATCTCTTTGCTCATAAACCGTTTTGATGCGTGCAAAAAGACCTTCGTTCAAGGTAATGTCATTGCTGAATTCGGATAACCATGGCGATACCTCTTGCGCTATTTTCTGGATTTCTTCGTTGGTCTCTGCCGAGTTTAGGTTAAAAAAGATACTTGAAATACGGTCGAGTTGATATCCGGCAAAATCCAAAGCTTCCAAAGTATTTTCAAAAGTGGGGGCTTCTGGATTGGCTACAATGGCATCGATTTCTTTTTTGGCATCTTCGATGGCTTGAAGAAAGGCCGGTTTAAAATGTTCGTTCTTTATTTTGGAAAATGGTGCCTCATCAAAAGGCTCCAATAATGGATTGTTCATAGTTGTTGTTCTACTCTTTGTTCTTTAAATAGGTTACGGCCCAATCGCTTATCAAAAATCCAAATCCGATGATGGAGGATAATCCCGCAACGGTGAGGGCAGCGAAGCTTTTTGCTTTGGCACCGCTTGTCATTTTGTTCATGGCGGCCATGGCTTCATCGGAATACTCGTTCAAATCCACAAAACCATTGCCGTTCAGGTCATATTTTTGGGCATAACTGGAAATAAATTGCCAGCGTATTTCCACATAGATCAATATGGCCGCATATAGGAAGAAAACCAAAAGACCACTTTTCCAAAGTCCTTTGATATAGGGGTTGCTTACTTTTTTCAGCGTGAAGCCAAAAAAGGCTACGGCACAAATCCCTACCAAAATGCCAATTTGGTTGAAGTTCATGAGCTATGGGTTGCTACTTAGTATTTTTTCTGTACCTCTTCGGCACCTTTGATTACTTTTTCCTTGAGTCCCTCTTTGTAGGCGATAATGTTTTCCATAATCTGGCTGTTGGAGCTTCCTATGATCTGTGCGGCGAGGATTCCAGCGTTTTTTGCACCGTTCAAGGCTACTGTGGCCACGGGAACTCCACCGGGCATTTGTAAAATGGATAGCACAGAGTCCCAGCCATCTATGGAATTACTGCTTTTTACGGGAACGCCTATAACTGGCAATGGCGATAGGGATGCCACCATTCCGGGCAAGTGAGCAGCCCCTCCGGCACCGGCAATAATGGCCGAATACCCATTGGTGTGTGCGCTTTTGCTAAAACTGAACAGTTTTTCGGGGGTCCGGTGGGCAGATACGATGTCTACATCCACTTGTACTCCCAATTCCTTCAATATATCGATGGCGTCTTGCATAACGGGAAGGTCGCTTGTGCTTCCCATGATTACGGCTACTTTGCTCATATCCTATTTGCTTATCACTTTTATGGTTTCCTTTACTTGCTGTGCCACTTCCCTGGCCCTGGCCATATTTTCGTCCACGATGGTCACGTGGCCCATTTTGCGGAAAGGGCGGGTTTGTTTTTTACCGTAAATGTGCGGGGTTACTCCATCCATTTCCAATATTTTTTCGATGTTTTCGTAGACCACATCGCCGGTATGGCCTTCAGCTCCCACCAAATTAACCATAATTCCGGCGACTTTACTGTCCGTTTTTCCTAGTGGCAAGCCTAAAATGGCCCTGATGTGCTGTTCAAATTGGTTGGTGTAGCCCGCTTCAATACTATAATGGCCACTGTTGTGCGGTCTTGGAGCCGATTCGTTCACCAAAATTTGGTCGTCTTGGGTCTGGAACATTTCTACGGCCAATAGGCCAACGTGTTTCATGTGCTCCGAAACTTTTAATGCAATTTCCCTAGCTCTTTGGGCCACTTCGTCATCAATCCGAGCGGGACAGATTACGTATTCCACTTGATTGGCCTCTGGGTGAAACTCCATTTCCACCACAGGGTACGTGACGACTTCACCTTTGGTGTTTCGTGCCACGATAACGGCCAATTCATTTTTAAAGTCGATCATTTGCTCGGCAATGCACTCCACATTGGGGAGGTCTTTTAGATCTTCCATGGTTCGGACAACCTTAACCCCTTGGCCATCATAGCCAAATTGGGCACTTTTCCATACAAAGGGCAAGGAAAGCCCGCCGTTCAGGATGCTGTCCTCAATTTCGGAGGTGTAGGCAAATCGGGTGAAAGGTGCCGTTGGGATACCATGGTCCGTATAAAACAATTTTTGTACGGCCTTATTCTGTATGGTTCTCAAGGTTTTTGTGGGGGGGTAGACCTTGATTCCCTCGTGTTCCAATTTTTCAAGAGCGTTTACGTTGACGTTTTCAATTTCGATGGTCAGCACGTCTACATCCTTCCCAAAGGCATAAACGGCATCAAAATCCATCAAACTGCCCTGTACAAATTCATTGCAGGCTATTTTGCAGGGTGCTTCGGCAGAGGCATCCATAACCTTGGTCTGTACGTCCCATTTCCGGGTTTCGTAGAGCATCATTTTGCCCAATTGTCCGCCACCTAAAATTCCCAGTTTAAAGTCAGAAGAGAAAAATTGCATCGATCTGTATATTGAATGTGGGCAAAAATACATGAAATCCACGAGGGTATAAAAGATGTAGGGGCTTAGGAGTGCTAAAAATAGTATCTTTGCCAACCTGACCATAACTTGAGAACATTGATCAAACTCCACGACAAGTATTTTAAGCCGTATTTAAAGGAAGAACAAATCCTTGCTGCCATTGATAAAATGGCCAAGGAGATCGCGGCCGATTACAAGGATGAAACACCCTTGTTTGTGGGCGTGCTCAATGGTGCCTTTATGTTTGTGTCCGATTTTTTGAAGGCCTATCAACACCCTTGTGAGGTGTCCTTTGTGCGGTTGAGTTCCTATCAGGGGCTGACCTCAACGGGCATTGTGGAAACGCTGTTGGATGTTCCCGATGAACTGGAAGGAAAGAGTGTCATTATTTTGGAAGATGTGGTGGATACGGGACGAACCTTGAAGCAATTGGTTCATCTCTTTTCCAACAAGAATGTAAAGGAGTTCAAAATCGGGACCCTTTTTTACAAATCGGATATTTACAACGGGGAATACGCCATCGATTACGTGGGTCTGGAAATTCCCGATCACTTTATAGTGGGATATGGACTGGATTACAATGAACTGGGCCGTAACCTTAGAGAAGTTTACCAATTAAATCAAACAGATATGATCAACCTAGTGCTTTTTGGAAAGCCAGGAGCAGGAAAAGGAACCCAAGCAGGTTTCCTAAAGGAAAAGTACAATCTAAAACACATTTCCACGGGGGATGTGTTCCGTTTCAATATTAAAAACGGGACCGAACTCGGTACCTTGGCAAAATCCTATATCGATAAGGGAGAATTGGTGCCAGATGAGGTGACCATCGATATGCTCAAGGACGAGGTGGAGAAAAACCCGGATGCGGCAGGTTTTATTTTTGACGGCTTCCCGCGAACTGCCGCCCAAGCACAGGCGTTGGACAATTTCTTGGAGTCCAAGGACATGAAAGTAAACGCAACCATTGCCCTGGAAGCAGAGGATGATATTTTGGTGGAACGTTTATTGGAACGTGGCAAGAGCAGCGGACGCTCCGATGATCAGGACGAGAGCAAGATCCGCAACCGTTTTGATGAATACAATGAAAAAACGGCACCGCTCAAAGCCTACTACGAAGCACAGGGAAAATTCCACTCCGTAAATGGAATAGGGGATATTCAAGATATTACCGAACGTTTGAGCAAGGTAATCGACTCCCTGTAGTTGATTTCCACAACGATTTTTTAGTTTAGCATATGACCGAAGGAAATTTTGTCGATTATGTAAAGGTGCACATTGCTTCCGGAAACGGGGGGAAGGGTTCTGCACACTTGCGTCGCGAAAAATATGTGGCCAAAGGCGGCCCGGATGGAGGTGATGGTGGTCGAGGAGGTCATGTCATAATCAAAGGGAACAAAAACTTGTGGACCTTGGTCCATTTTAAGTTCCAAAAACATTTTAAGGCCGGTCACGGAGAGCATGGCAGCAAAAGCCGAAGTACTGGGGCCGATGGTGAGGATGTGTACTTGGAAGTGCCGTTGGGTACTGTGGTACGCGATACCGAAACCAACGAAATCCTTTTTGAGATTACCGAGGATGGTGAGGAGAAAGTGGTGCTCGAAGGCGGTATGGGTGGATTGGGAAACTGGCATTTTAAAAGTGCCACCAATCAAACCCCGAGATACGCACAGCCCGGAATCAAAGGGCAGGAAGGTCACCTCACTTTGGAATTGAAGGTTTTGGCCGATGTTGGTCTGGTGGGCTTTCCCAACGCTGGAAAATCCACGTTACTTTCGGTAATGACCTCTGCCAAGCCAAAAATTGCCAATTACGAATTTACTACTCTAAAGCCCAACTTGGGCATTGTGGAATATCGGGACTTCCAAAGTTTTGTAATGGCCGATATTCCCGGAATCATCGAAGGGGCGGCCGAAGGCAAAGGCCTTGGACACTATTTTCTGCGGCATATTGAGCGCAATGCCACTTTGTTGTTCTTGATTCCGGCCGATAGCAAGGACATCAGCCAAGAATACAACATCCTATTGGACGAGCTTAGACGGTACAATCCTGAATTGCTGGACAAGGAACGTTTGGTGGCCGTATCCAAGTGCGATATGTTGGACCAAGAACTCATCGAGGAAATGGACGCCGATATGAAGGACGATTTTAAGGATGTTCCCTACATGTTCATCTCTTCCGTTAGCGGTTTGGGGATTCAGCAGCTCAAGGATAGGCTTTGGAAGCTGTTGAACGAATAATATCCCTTCTTCGGGTACTTCATCAATTTATTGATTAATTTTAGGAGAATCCAAAAGTCCTAAGATGCGAACTGTTCTACCCATAATGTTGGTGCTTCTATTGGCATCCTGTAGCTCCGTGAGGGTGAATTATGATTACGACAAAACCATTGATTTTTCAGGATACACGACCTACAATTACTACCCGGATATGAAATCGGGCCTAAGTCAGTTGGACGAAAGACGATTGCTACGAGCCTTGGATTCCACTTTAAAATCGCGAGGTTACCGTTTGGCCGAAGAGCCCGAGCTGTTCGTTAATATCATTAGCGATGAATACAGGGGCGCTCCCAACAACAATGTTGGTGTGGGCATTGGCGGTACGGGACGAAACGTAGGTGGCGGTATTTCTGTTGGATTGCCTCTGGGCGGGTCCAACTGGAAACGCAGCATTCAGTTTGACCTGGTGGATGCCCAGCGTGATGCCCTTATTTGGCAAGCGACTTCCGAAAGCGGGCTTCGTGACAATGCATCGCCAAGCGTTCGGGAAGAACAGCTCCGTGCGGTGGTCAAGAAGGTGTTTTCCAAGTTTCCTCCAAAAGTAAAATAGAACAAAATCAGCTATTTACGATTTTTTTAAGACCCATTTGCAAGGTTTTTACCGTTCGGTGGGTCAAAATGACCACTTGTCATAAATCACTTCTATGGACAAGAATGGTCCATTACTTTAGCATCATCAAAATATCTTAAAACCGAACAATCATGATAGCACTGGCCAAATTGATTATAACACTTTTAGTTAGTATCATTCTATAATCCGCGAGGACCTCGCATCAAAACATCACTATGAAAAAGTTTACAACACATCAGAAAGTAGTCTTGATCATTGGAATCGTAGGCGTTTTCACTGCCTTTATCGGCAAGGTGAATGGTTGGGAATACATGGAGTTTTTCCCGGTTTTTTACGCAAGCACGAGTATGATTTGGATTTCATTCGTCTCAAATAAAAAATCGTGCTGCAAAGCTTTAAAAAGCAAGGAGGCACAAAACTCCTAACCTTCGCTCGCAGATCAAGTTTAATGTATATTTGAGCCATTTGTGCTCTAAAGGATGGAATTAAGTTCGCGTAAACGCAATATTGCATTTTGGACCCTACAATTATTGGGATGGGGATTTATCAATGCCATTTCAATTTTGGTTCCTCACAACCTTAGTTGGGAACTGACCGTTTTTTCGGTCGTTGTGGGTATTTTTATCGGAGTATTCAGCACCTCGATACTACGATGGTATCTCAAAAAAAATGTCCATTTTGATTCTTTTGGAGGGAAGGAAGTCATCAAAATCATAGTATCCACCTTGTTGGCGGCTTTACTCTTCGGTCTATTGAACATCCTCTTTGGATATATTTATGTGGAGTTCGGTCCAGAACTGACGGAGATGGAACAGAAGATGTTCGAAGGATACGACAAAATTTTGATTCAAGTGCTGAACTCTTTGTTTTTGGTGGGTGCTTGGACCATCACCTATTTGGTGATCAAATTGCTCTTGAAACTGAATCAGAACAGAATAGAACGGTTGGAGTTGAACACCACCCTGAAACAGGCACAATTGAATACCTTAAAAGGGCAGATCAATCCACATTTTATGTTCAACAGTTTGAACAATATTCGAGGGTTGATGCTGGAAGATGTGGACCGTTCTCGGGAAATGCTCACCAAACTTTCTGAAATTCTACGTTATTCGTTGACCAAGAACAACATTAACGATATTCCTGTGCGGGAAGAGCTGGAGGTCGTGGATAACTATATCGACCTGTCCAAAATCCAGTTTGAGGACCGTTTGGAGTTTGTAAAACAGATTGAAGAGAACACCTTGGACCTCCGGATTCCTCCAATGATCATTCAATTGTTGATCGAAAACGCCGCCAAACACGGTATTTCCAATCTAAAGCATGGTGGACGGATAGTTTTGTCTATTTTTAGAACGAATGAACGGCTGCATATTGAGGTGCGGAACACTGGAAAACTTCAGATGACCCAAGATTCCACCCAATTGGGCTTGAAGAATATTGAACAACGATTAAAATTATTGTATGCCGATCAGGCATCCTTTACCTTGAAAGAAATCTCCGATGAGGTTGTGGCAGAAATCAAAATTCCCATGGAATGAACATTAGGGCAGTCATAGTGGAAGACTCTAGGTTGGCCCGTAACGAGCTAAAGGAACTCATCAAATTACATGATGATTTGGAGCTCGTTGGGGAGGCGGCCAATGTGGACGATGGGGTGGAACTGATAGAAAGGGAAACTCCCGACCTATTGTTTTTGGATATCAATATGCCCGAAAAAAATGGCTTTGATCTCTTGGAGCTCTTGGTTGAAGTTCCCATTACCGTGTTTACCACGGCCTATGATGAGTATGCCATTAAATCCTTTGAGTACAATGCGTTGGATTACTTGCTGAAACCCGTGAGCAACAAACGTTTTGATATGGCCTTGGAAAAGGTGCGTGAAAAATTGGCCTCCAAAACCACGGAATCGACCACGGCTAAAAGGCTCACGGCAAACAGTCAGATTTTCATCAAAGATGGGGAGTCGTGCTTGTTGGTGAAGATTGGCGATATTTCGATGTTCGAAATCGTTGGGAACTATACGCGGGTGTTTTTTGAGGACAAAAAGCCCATGCTCTATAAATCGCTCAACCAGGTGGAGGAAAAACTGCCCGAGGATTCTTTTTTTAGGGCGAATCGGCAACAGATTGTCAACACGGACTATATTGAAAACGTGGTGCCATGGTTCAATGGCAAGTTAAAACTTACCATGAAGAATGGGGAAGAGGTAGAGGTCTCCCGCAGGCAATCCTACATTTTTAAGGATAAAATGAGTTTGTAAAGAAAAGAGACTGTCTAAAAGTTGATTTTTGTCAACCTGAACTTGATTCAGGTTCTCATAATAATTTGTTTATCATCACGATGAGATTCTGAAATAAATTCAGAATGACCTGTTTCACTACTTTTTAAACAGTCTCTTCGAAAGCGTTTAAGCCCTCAACAGGTCTTTGTACCTATCCTTATATCCTACCAATACCAAGATATTGAGAATCAACAGTCCCAAAGCGGGTCCAATGTTGCCCATATCCAAGGTGGCATGGAAAAGCACGGCATTCACGGATACACTCATCAGCACCAAGGCCATTAAGGCGCCATACTTATTGAAAATTAGCGCAAGTCCCGCCAAACTTTCCACGATGGCTACCAATTGGATGGTGTAGGTGGAGGATAGTCCCCCAAAATAGTTCATCGCCGGTTCGGACATTTCACCTCCGGCGGGAATAAAATTGAGAAATTTGTTCAATCCGAATATGAGGACAAAAAGCCCCAAGAGGATACGGATTCCCAAAAACACTTTAGAGTTCATAGGGTTAATGATTTATTGGTTACTACATAAAAGTACCTAAAAAACAAATAGCTATGATTTTCTTGGTCAAGTTATTTTATTGAAAATGAGTGGGTTTGAAGTGATTTTGGCAGTTTGCCATTAATCGGGATATGGGTTCCCTGTAAGAATAGCGGCCTGTTCCGATGTCAAGAAGGTGGCCAAACAGCCAAAATCCTTTGAATTGCCAATCCGTTTTAGGGGTACTTGCTCTTCGATGTTGCTGCGGACATCTTTTGGGGCGACACCCTTATTTCTGTTTTTTGGAGTTCGGTTGTGCCGTAGGTGCGTTTAACCTCCCATATGTTCCCAAAATCGGGAACAGACCTACTAAAACGAATATATCCTTTTTAAGCAAAAAAGTAGTATGTTTATTCCAAATAAGTAGGGATATAAGGAATTAGCTTTATATCCAATAGTTACCTACCATATGAAAAAACTACTTTCCATAGCAATAATCATAGTCGGATTGAATTCCAATGCGCAGGAAATTATGACGGATTGGAAAGAATTGGACGGAAAAACCACACTGAAAGAATATATCGAAAATCAAGCATACGATTATCTAAACTTCAAGCCGACTGAAAATGACACTCTGAATGATAATGGAGTAAAAATCTCGCATCGTTCAGCAACGACAAAAGTGATTATTCGTGACCGAGCATCAATTCCAGATATTCCACTTGTTGTAATAAATGAATATCCAACAGATGAAAAAAATATCTGGAATTCAGTTTTATTAGCAGATATTAAGAAAATCACTCTGCACAAACCGACTGAACAAACATCTGTGATTTATGGAAAACGCGGAGGAAACGGACTGATATTTGTAGAAATGGACAAGCGGAAATGGAGAAAAATAAAAAGAAAAATACGGTAGGTAACAAAGAACTGAGTTAAAAAGCAAGTCTTTTTAAGCCAATCTCGACACATAGTTCTCATCGTAAGGTATTCCGGATTTTGCAATGGCAAATGCCTGTTTCAACAGTTTGTTCGATACCGCTATCAATGCCAGTTTCTTGCTTTTTCCCTTGGCCGTTATGCGTTCATACATTTCCCGGCACGCTTTGTTGTGCTTGCAGGCTGAAAAAGCGCATAGGAACAACAGATTTCTCAATTTTCTGTTACCGACCTTACTTATCCTGCTCTTACCCCTTACGCTACAGCCCGAACGCCTGATCGTCGGAGTTATTCCCGCGTAATTGCAAAGCTGCCCAGCATTCTCGAACTTGGTAAAGCCATCCGTCAATATGATCAGCAAGGCCACCGTTTTGTCCCCAAGTCCCGGTATGCTCTTCAAGTTCGTTAGCTGCCGTTGCTGCGTTTTCTTGACCAATGCGAGCAATCTCGACTGAAGGGCTTCCAGCTCCCTGTCCAGGCTTTTCAATGAACGGACCAAGGACAAATGCACAGCCCTTGAAGGGATGCCCAGGACCTTTTCACCGTGCAGCTTGTTCTTTATCTGTGTCCGCTGTTTGAGATAGATGTCCATCAAGGCCAATAATTGGAGGCTCTCAGCTTGGTCCTCGCCCTTGCCGTCGTACAGGGGAACAGCATTGACCTTGGCGTCGCTCTTGTCCGTCTTTACCTTGGAAAGCTTCATCTGTACAAAACGTTTTACGGACAAAGGGTTCACAACCGATACGGCCATGCCCTGGTCAAAAAGGAACTGGGCCAATAGATAATGGTAATAGCCAGTGGCCTCCATCACCACCAGACTGTTGGAGTTCAAAGCGCTGCAATAATCCTTGAACCCCTTCAAGGTGTTCGGGTACTGATGGTGGGAACCTTGGTGGTCGCATACATCAAATACATCCTTGCTGATGTCCACTCCGTGGATTTCTTTATCTTTATTCATAGGAAAATGTTTTGGAAAGGACGCTCCACTTAAGCTTCAACAACTTGAAATCGAGATCTAGGTCTCACAGAACTGAACGAATTCTTGAGTGGAAAAGAGAGGGGGTCATCAATGTTGACGGAATCGATAGTTCCCATGGCTATATTGACCTTGTTCCTCTCTTTTATTCTTTCTGATTTATGACTATAATTTAACCAGAATCAAACTTAAGACGGCTATAATTCATTGCTAGGATTGAACTTCAATTAAATATTGTATTTTTAAAAACGGCTGATTTAGTGCGGTTGAAAATCTACTGATTTTCTGCCCGCAACGAAATCATAGCCTGAACCGTTGATGGCAATATCCCTTCGGGAACGCAAAACCACGCACGCAGTGCGCTCCCCTTTTGCTGATCGCCATCAACGGGCCTTGTACATTCCACCTCATGACCAACGAATGTTTTTCCTATCTTTAACTAGAGCGACAGGCAAAAGCTAAAGCCATCAACCCCACTTATACCGAATGAGGCGAAACGATGGCTCCCCGTGAGGCACGCCTCACCCGCCATAAACAAGGCCCGTTGGCAATAATTATAACACTTTAGCAATATGAAACAATTAACCTTTTTATTTTTAATGCTTAGTGCCTTACTTTTTTCTTCGTGCAACGAATCTTCGAAAAAAAGTAAAAACTCAAATGCTTCGGCTGAATCGACCAAAATCTATTTTAATGGAGACATCATCACGATGGAAGGAGAAAGTCCACAATATTTGGAAGCCATAGTAGAAGCAGATGGAAAAATTATTTTTGAAGGAGACCTAAAAACAGCTGAAAACAGGTATAAAAATGCAACAAAATTTGATTTGGATGGCAAGACGCTCATGCCAGGTTTTATTGAACCTCATTTGCACCCATCTCTGGCTGCCATCATGCTTCAAAACGAAATCATTGCTCCTTACGATTGGAAATTACCTTCCGGAACTAAAAAAGGTGTCCAGGGGGAGCAAGCCTATCGCAACAGAATTAGCGAATCCATAAAATCAAATGCCATCCCGGATAAACTCTATTTTGTCTGGGGGTATCATCAACTCTGGCATGGAGAACTATCGAGAGACCTTCTTAATACAATTGCTGGAAATCAACCTGTTGGAATCATACACCGCTCTTTCCATGAAATTTATTTAAATGACGCTGCCATTACCAAATTAGGCATCAAGGAAAGTGATTTTAAAGATAACCCTCAAGTAAATTGGAGTAAAGGTCATTTTTTTGAAGGAGGCTGGCTTGCACTTGTGCCTAAGATGGCCCCCATCTTACTTGAGCCAAACAGCTACCTCAAAGGTCTCAGCACTATGAGTGAATTGTTACGTCAGAATGGTATCACAACTATTGCAGAGCCAGGATTCCCGAGCTCTGATTTCGATGGAGAACTACAGTTGCTCATGAAAGAAATGGGAAATAATCCTCCCTATGATGTGTATTTGATTCCAAGTGGTACTCAGTTATATGGAATGAAAGGTGGTAATGAAGCAGCCATGTTATTTATGGAGACCTTGGACACAGTAAGTTCTTATAACCGGACAAATGTTAAGTTTTTACCTAAACAAGTAAAACTATTTTCAGACGGGGCTATTTATTCTCAACTCATGCAAATGAAGGATGGATATACAGATGGGCATCATGGAGAATGGATGACATCGCTGGATTTATTCGAAGAGCAACTTATGATGTATTGGAATAATGACTATAGAATTCATGTCCATTCAAATGGAGACCTAGGGCAACAAATGGTTATTGATCTGGTAAAAAAGGCGCAGAAAACTAATCCAAGGAAAGACCATCGTCTAACCCTGCATCATATGGGTTATTTCGATGAATCAATGACTCGGGAAATGGCTGATCTGGGCATTGAAGCCTCTGTAAACCCATATTATCTTTGGGCACTAGCCGATAAATATGCGGAGTTTGGGTTGGGTACTGAACGTGCTGAAAATCTTGTAGCACTTAAACTTCTAACAGATCAAAACATTCCACTTTCATTTCATTCAGACTTTTCAATGGCTCCGGTAGAACCATTAACACTTGTTTGGACCGCGGTGAACCGACAAACCTCACAGGGAAGTAAATTCTCCCAAGATCAAAGAATTTCTGTTTTTGATGCTATGAAAGCTATAACTATTGATGCTGCACGAACCTTAAACTTAGAAAATGAAATTGGTTCTATAAAAGTAGATAAGATTGCAAATTTTACAATTCTAAATGAAAATCCATTTAAAATTGATCCTCTAAAGATTAAAGATATTGGCATTTTCGGGATCGTTTATAAAGGTGATTATTCGATCAGCAAAGAATTCAAATAGACAGAATGAAAAACTATTGCCAACAATGTATATAAGCCATTGAAACGGCTCATATACTAACCGTTGATGGCAATATCCCTTCGGGAACGCAAAACCACGCACGCAGTGCGCTCCCCTTTTGCTGATCGCCATGGGGTGTAGCTTGGAAAAATTACCAATTTTCAGTAATCTTGAATAGACACCTGAGCTATGAGTAAAAACACATCCATATCCCTTGGCAATTATTTTGACCAATTTGTGAGTAACCAAGTTTCAGCTGGAAGATATAAGAACGTAAGTGAAGTAATCCGAGCTGGACTTCGACTTTTAGAGCATGAAGAAAGTAAAGCTACTGCTTTGAGAAATGCAATACAGGAAGGAATTGACAGTGGAATAGCTCACGATTTTAACCCAGAAAAACATCTTCAGGAATTAAAGGCCAGACGTAAAAGGAATGGCTAAATATGAACTGGCCCATAAAGCAGTTGAGGATTTAACTGGAATTTGGGAATACACAATTGAACAGTGGTCTGAACAACAAGCTGATAGCTATTATAACCTGCTATTGGACAGTTGCCAAGACATTGCAAACGACCCTGGGTTGGGAAAAAACTACGATGGAATAACCAAAGACTTATTCGGGCTTAAAACAAGCCGACATATCATTTTTTATTGAAAACGAATTAACCAACCGATTGAAATTACGAGAATTTTACACGGACAAATGGATTTGAAAAACAGAATAACTGAATAGAAATACCACACCTAACAAGGTATCCTATGAAAAGCCCGACGGATCCTTAATTTATAACGATTTCAGTAGTCCGCCATCAATCGGGATATTGGTTCCCGTAATAAAGGCCGCCTGTTCCGATGCCAAGAAAGTCACCAAATAGCCATATTCCTTTGGGTCGCCAATCCGTTTTACTGGTACTTGCTCTTCCATGTTGGAGCGGACTTCATCTGGGGAAACACCCATTTTTTCCGCTTTTTTGGAGTTTAATTGTGCAATGCGGTCGGTGTCAAAATAACCTGTTAGGGTACTGTTTACCGTAATGCCGTCTTTGGCCACATCATAAGCCAAACTCTTGGCCCAGGTAACCACCGCAGCTCTAATGGTATTGGAAAGTGCCAAGTAGTTCAGCGGTTCCTTAACTGATATGGAAGCAATGTTGATGATACGCCCCCAGTGTTGCTCCTGCATGTGTTTTAAGGCCAGTTCCGTGGTGTACACCACCGACTTGAACAGTAAATCGAAGGCATTTTGATAATCATCCACTTTCTTTTCGAGCGCACCGCCGCCTTCGGGACCTTGCGTATTGTTGATCAAGATATCCACGGTGTTGGTCTCGAAATACCTTGCTATTTTGCTTTGGTAGGCTTCAAAATCGGTAAAATCCACGGACAGGAATTGGTGTTGTTGTCCTTGAGAGCTGTCCATTTCCCGAACCAATTCTTGCATCCGTCCTTCGTTACGCGCCATTAGGGTCACACTCGCGCCACTGGCAGCCAATTGTTTTGCTATGGCTGCGCCAATCCCTTTGCTGCTTCCGCCAACAAGGGCCTTTTTTCCTTGGAGTGAAACATTCATCGGTACTCTTCTCTTACGGGACTAAAAATATCCATTAGTTTACAGGGTGTCAACGCCTTTCCGCTATGGGGTGCATTGGATGGGATAATGACCACATCACCCGGGTGGTATGTGCCTGTTTTTCCATTCAAGGTAAACTCAAAAGTGCCCTCTACTACGTGCATGATCTGTTCATGGTCGTGCTGGTGTTCGGGCACTTCCGCGTTTTGGTCCACATCCCAAAATACCCAGCTCATCCGTTCGCCATGCACTAATTTTCCATGGTATCCGGGCATGATTTCCCTTGGTTCAATTTCTGATAGGTTCATTGGTTTCTGATTTTAGGACCAATATAAAGATTAATAGGCAGCCTTCCTATTTGCAATGGCATCGGCAATGGTTATTTTTGCGGTTCAAAACACAAAAGATGCAGGTACATTTTATTGGAATGGGGGAGGTCAATATGTTTAATTTGGCCGTGGCCCTGCATAAAAATGGAACAATGGTAACGGGCAGCGACGAGGTTTTTGACGAATCCCTAAAGACCATGATGGAGGAAAAAGGATTATTGTCCAAGGGAGATGGCTGGTTTTCGGATAGTATCCATACCAACTTGGATGCCGTAGTGATAGGTTCCAAGGTACAGGTGGACAACCCAGAACTGGTTAAGGCGCAAGAACTGGGCTTGCCCTTGTTCTCTTTCCCTGACTTTCTTTACGAACAGGCCAAATACAAAACGAGGGTGGTAATCGCTGGTTCCCAAAACCAAGGGACCGTTGCCAAAATGATTCTACATGCGCTCGATTATAATGAGGTAGCAACAGATTATGTGACCCAAACATCAAATGGAATACACCTAACTACAGAGAACGACTTTATTTTGATAGAGGCAGGAAATGGTGTTTCATCATCATTGGATAGTACGCCCCAATTCCAGAAATACATTCCGAACATTGCCTTATTGAGCGATATCGCCACTTCAGAAGCGGTTGATTCAGAGCAATTTGCCCATTTTGTGGATAGTGTGGTCAAAGGGGGGAGTATTACTTACAACGATGAGGATGTGATGGTAAAGGAACTGGTCGAAACCTCGGAGAATCCCATTCGTAAATTTCCCTACGCCACTCCCGCCTATCAAGAGGAAGATGGTGAAATCTTTCTGGAAACGCCTGATGGTGAGTTGCCTTTGGAAATTTCTGGATCTGATAATCTTAGAAGCATGGCAGGTGCCAAATGGATTTGCCAACAAATGGGCGTGGACGAGGCCGAGTTTTACGAAGCGATGTCTACGTTCCATTAAAAAATCAAACTCCAAATTGCCGTAAATGGTGATCTAGGTGTTTGTATTGCATTTGTCCCCACTGTTCTGGCGTAAAGGAACCGAACGCTGGGTGTGGATCCCATTCTTTTTTATCCTTTTCTTGGTGAAAATCACGGATAAGACCAAGCAAAATCTCCTTTTCGGCAGTGAAATCCTTATCATCTTCCACCTTAAAGCTTTTGGCGGTCGGCAGGTTTTGTTTCCACGGCTTATCGTTGTACAGGCTTTTCTTAAAAAATTTGCCCATTACCTTCAGCATCAGGCTGGGTTTGTTCTTCGGATTGTGCCTTCCCAATCCTATTTTTAAGGGATACTGGCAATGGTGCAGCATTTGACCCACTTGCATTTTTCCCCACTGCCGTTCCGAAGATTCCGATAGTTGGTCGATTCGCGATAAAATTTCTTGGTAGGCTTCCGTGTTGAAAATCGATTTCATATCCAAGGATTTATATTGAAATTTACATAAAATTATTCTCCTATCTTTAGACCATGCAAGAAAAACTAGCTTCCTTTTCCATAAAAAACTGGGCCGACGACGACAGGCCACGGGAGAAATTGGTTCAGAAAGGGAGTTTTGTGCTTTCCGATGCCGAACTGATCGCCATCTTGATCGGTTCCGGTAGTAGGGATGAGAGTGCAGTGGAACTTTCCAAACGTATTTTGGCCTCGGTGGACAATAATTTGAACGAGCTGGGTAAACTTTCCGTCAACCAATTGATGCGCTTTAAGGGCATTGGTGAAGCCAAGGCCGTAAGTATAGCGGCCGCCCTGGAAGTCGGGAGGCGCAGACGACTGGAGGATACCTCAAAAATTGTCAAGATACAGAGCAGCCATGATGTTTTTGAACTGCTATATCCATTGATCGGCGAGCTTCCGCACGAAGAGTTCTGGATTGTATATCTCAACAACTCCAATAAGGTCATCCATAAATCACAATTGAGCAAAGGGGGCATAACAGGAACTTTGGTCGATGTGCGATTGGTGCTGAAACAAGCCTTGGAGCTTGGCGCAGTGGGAATCATTTTGGCGCACAACCATCCTTCGGGAACCTTAAAGCCCAGTGCGGCCGACAAAAAAATCACACAAAAACTAAAAACAGCTTCCGAAGCTTTGGATATTCAAGTGTTGGACCATCTCATCTTGGCCCAAAATGAATACCTCAGTTTTGCGGATAAAGGAATTTTGTAGCCAATGTTGTTGATATTCACCCATAAGGTAACCAATCGTTTGACCTATACGGCCAAGCACCTCTTCGAGCGGATCTTGGGTGTGGAAATGGGATTTACCACAAAGGTGGAGGACTTCATCAAGCACAATGGTCCAAAAATGACCTATTCCAAACAACCGCTGCAGAACGAATTTTTTATCCGAAGCAATGATCTATTGTTTGAGCAGGGCATCAACGATTTGGAAATCAAGGTATCCGACTGGGATGGAATTCCCTGTTTTTTCGCCTCGGGAGAGAAAAGCACCATCCCATTTGATATTTTCTCCGCAAGTTTTTTCCTTTTGAGCCGGTATGAGGAATATTTGCCCCATGTGAAGGATAGTGTGGGCCGTTTTCCCGTAAAGGAGAGCATCGCCTACCAGCACGATTTTTTGGAACTTCCCGTGGTCGACCTTTGGGCGTATAAGCTTTTGGAAGCGCTTCAAGAGCGTTTTCCCGATCTGGAGACCAAGGAGAAGTCGTACAGTTTTACCTCCATTATCAATGTGACCACATCGCATGCCTATGCCATGCGGGGCATATCACGAACATTGGGCGGCTTTTTGTTGGATTTGGGCAATTTTCGGTTTCGGGAGATTTGGGAACGCTTTTCCGTGTTGCTGCGGATCAAAAAAGACCCTTACGATAATTTCTTTGATCTGGTGGAAATCCATAAGAAATTCCCCATCAAAACCATGTTCTTCTTTCAGTTTGCCAAGCATTCGGCGCATGACAAGAACGTTGCCACTACCAATAACAGGTTTCGCTACCTGATCAAATCCATTGCCGACTACAGTATCGTATCGCTGAGCACTTCCTTTGTGTCCACATCCGACAAGAATGTACTTCGGGAAGAGAAAAAGCAATTGGGCAACTTGATCAATAGGCCCATAAGCTACGCACGGCTTCGTTATAACAAGGTAAATGTTCCTGCGACCTACCGCAATTTGGTTGAAACCGAGTTTACCGATGATTTTTCCATGGGATATACCCACGAAATCGGGTTTAGGGCAGGTACCTGTACCCCATTTTATTTTTATGACATCAATACCGAGGTGAGGCAACCTATAAAAATCCATCCCTTTGCCATGCACGATTATGCACTGGTCAAGTACAAGACCAAGGAAGAGGTTTTTGAGAAAATGGACCGGGTGTATCGTTTGGTAAAACAGGTGAAGGGAGATTTTGTTTTGGTTTTTTCCAACGAACTGTTGGGAGGAAAACAACCTTTGGATTGGATGCAACTGTATCAATCCATGTTAAAGCGTTACTATGTTTGAGCACCCCATCACCGATATCTTTTTTGACTTGGACCATACCCTTTGGGATTTTGAGAAAAACTCTGCACTTACCTTTGCCAAGATTTTGGTGGACAACAAGGTAGATATTGATTTGGATGGATTTTTGGAAGTGTATGCTCCCATCAACCTACAAATGTGGGCACTCTACCGCAATAATGGGATCAGCAAGTCCGAGCTGAGGTACCAGCGGTTGAAGCAGACTTTTGATACCCTACGTGTTCAAGTTTCGGACGAGGTCATCCATGTGTTGGCGCACGATTATATTGCGCATTTGTCCTCCTATACCCATTTGCTGCCCAACACGGTTCAAACCTTGGATTATCTTTTTCCCAAATACAAGTTGCACATCATTACCAATGGTTTTCAAGAAGTTCAGGAAAAAAAGTTAAAGGGAAGTCAAATCCATCATTATTTTCAAAAAATTGTCGACTCCGAGATGGCGGGCGTCAAAAAACCAGACCCCTATATTTTTGAACTGGCCTTGGAAATAGCAGATGTCAATCCCAAAAACTCTTTGATGATCGGGGACAACCTGGAAGCGGATATTTTGGGAGCAAAGGCCATGGGGATGCAGGTATTGCACTATAATTTCCACAAAGAGCCCGATCACGGTGAATCCATCATCATTCATGATTTGATTGAAATAAAAAGCATTTTATAGAGTTATATTTAAGTGGTTAACCGCATTATGTGACACTAGAAAATGCTTTCAGCTATGAAAAGATTGCTCTATGGCGTAGTTCTGCTCGTGGGTTTCCTTTGCGTACCAACTTCTTGTACCGAGGAACAAGACTTCAGTCAAATCGATGATTTGTCCATTACCCCTGTTTTGGCATCAGGACTCTTTTATCTGGAATCCGATGAGGCCACCATAAATTCGGGAAGTTCCGGAGGCCCTTTTTATACGCGGGAAGTCATTTTTGAAGCCTTCAGCCAAGACTACGTGGCAGAGCGTTTACTGGAGGGAACCATCACTTATGAGATGGAGAATACCACCAGCAAGCCCGTTCGGGTATTGATTGAGTTTTTGAATGCAGGCGGAACTGTTTTGGATATGGAAGTACTCGATATATCGGCAGAACCTTCAGGGTTGGTTACAAGGGATGTGTTCTATGGACCAGGGGGGGAAAGTTTGGATATTCTCGTAAACACGGAGCGCCTACGAATTTCTGCGCTTAATTTGGGTGACACCTCCAGTACTTCCCCAGTGGATGATCCCAAAATCATATTAAGATCGGGAGCAGAATTTTTATTTGAGTTAAAATGAGAATAGTGTCCCGAATACTTTTTTTTGTGCTGCTGTGCAACCTTATGGCTACAGCTCAGAACAAACAATTACTTTACGATTTTAACGAAATTCCGCAGTCCTTGATGGTAAATCCCGGGGTGAAGACATCCCAAAAATGGCATGCGGGCCTGCCTGTGTTGTCGGGTCTAGCTTTTCAAGCAGCCACTAGCGGTGTTACCGTCAACGATTTGTTCGCCAACGATGGGGTAGACTTTACCACCAAGGTGAGGGAACGCCTCTTGGATGTGATGAGCGACAGGGACGATTTTAGTTCCACCAGTCAAATAGAAGGCATTACCGTTGGTTTTAGGGGGCGCAACAGACCGGATACCTACTATTCCTTTGGAATGTACGGGGAAATGGACATTATTTCCTATTGGCCCAAGGATTTGGCCATCTTGGCTTTTGAAGGTAATGGAGGGAACAATATTGGACGAAGTTTTGATCTTGGAGATTTGAATCTTAGGGGAGAAATGGTTAATGTCTTCCATTTTGGTATCAATAAAAAAATAGACAACAGCCTTACGATAGGAGGAAGGGCCAAAATCTACTCCAGTATCTTCCAATTTCAATCCATTCGTAACTCCGGTTCCTTTGTTACCAGACCTGGACAAAACAATGTTTACGAAAGTGCCATCAGTGCCGACATGCAGTTGCAAACAGCCGGTATAAGAGGTTTTTATGATATTGCTGAAGAAGATACCGGAACCACACAACGGGATGTAACCAGTCTGTTTACCGAAAGGGTACTTTTTGGTGGCAATTTGGGGCTGGGACTCGATTTTGGCTTCAGTTACAATCTGAATCCACAGACCACCATTACCGGAAGTATCTTGGATGTCGGATTTATTAGCAACACCAAGGATGTTTGGAACTATACCCTGAGCGGCAATACGACTACCGAGGGAATCACTGTCTTTCTCCCAGACGATATCGACGATGTGAACAATGATCTTTGGCAAGAACTTCTGGACGACATTGAAGAGGCCTTGCCCTATGGAGAGAATGATTCAGGCTATATCTCGTGGAGACCCGTAAAGGTATATGGGTCAGTCCGCTACGATTTTGGCGAGGGCGGACGTAGTTCGGTATTCGACAATTGCGGATGCGGCGTTAATGTTGGGGGCGGAAGCAATAGAGACTATTACAGGAATAGCGTAGGCGGCCAGTTGTTTATGATCAAACGGCCCAAGGGGATACAAGCCGCACTAACCGGGTTTTATCAACGGCGATTTGGCAGGGTACTTTCTTTGAAAACTACCTACACTATCGATAAATATACCTTTACCAACCTTGGTTTGGGTGCCAATCTACAGCTAGGCCCGGTCAACTTTTATGTCTTGGCGGACAATCTATTGAGCTACTCCAATATTGCCGATAGCCACTATGCTTCTTTACAGTTCGGATTTAATATTATATCTTGGAACAATAATTGAGTATAGTTCTGTATGAAATCGAAAGTCACATACATTTTATGGTTAGCCTTGATGTTCGGAGGTGCAGTAAATGCACAGCTGAATGATTACAAATACATTATTGTTCCCAAAAAATTTGAGGAGTTCAGGTCCGAAAATCAATATCAGACCAGCACCCTGATCAAGTATTATTTTGAGGAAAATGGTTTTAACGCCATCTATGATGATGAAATGCCCGTGGATCTGGCTGCGGATAAGTGCTTGGGCCTAACAGCGGATTTGATTGATGAATCCACCATGTTTTCCACAAAACTGTCCATAGCACTTATAGATTGTAAAAATCAAGAAGTGTTCCGATCGCTGGAAGCAAAAAACCGTATAAAGGAGTACAAGGAGGCGTACCGGGATGCCATCCAAAATACCTTCGTCTCATTTACAGGATTGAACTATGCCTATGAGCCCAAAGAAGAAGTTGAAGAGCCCGCAACCATAGTGGTAAGTTTTCGGGATGATGTAAAATCGGTGAAGGAGGAATCCACGGAACACGTTTTGGAGCAAAAGGCAACTACTGAAGAGCAGGTGTACAAAAGCATTGAACCAAAACCTACGGACATCGTCAGGGAAACAAGCCCCAGTATAGCCGAAGAACATGTTGATCTTCCTGAAGGCACACTATATGCACAGCCCATAGCAAATGGCTATCAGCTGGTGGACAGTACGCCCAAAGTGGTGCTCCGACTGGAATCCACTTCAATGGATAAGGTGTTCATCACAACCTATCAGGGTAACAATGCCGTAGTTTTTGAAAAGGACGGGAAGTGGTTGATGGAGTATTCCGATAATGGGCAAAAGGTCCAGAAAGAACTGCAGATCAAATTTTAAAGATCGTACTTGTCCTTCCATCTCTTTTTTAGGAAATCCCGCATGGCATTTTCCCTTGGATTATTACCGGGCCTGTAAAACGTAGTGCCCGAAATCTCATCGGGGAGAAACTCAAAGTCCACAAAATTATTTTCATGGTTGTGCGCATAATCGTAGCCTTTGCCATAACCCAAGTCCTTCATTAATTTGGTCGGGGCATTTCGGATGGCCATGGGCACGGAAAGATCGCCGGTCTGTCGAACGGTCTGTTGTGCCTCGTTGATGGCCATGTAACTGGCATTGCTCTTTGGGGAACTCGCCAAATAGGTCGCACACTGGCTCAGGATAATCCGCGCTTCGGGAAAACCGATGGTGGTAACGGACTGGAAGGTGGTGTTGGCCAATACCAAGGCCGTAGGGTTGGCGTTCCCGATGTCTTCCGAAGCCAAAATGATCATCCTTCTGGCAATGAATTTCACATCCTCGCCACCCTCTATCATTCTGGCCAACCAATATACCGCCGCATTGGGGTCACTGCCCCGGATACTTTTGATAAAGGCAGAGATGATATCATAATGCTGTTCGCCGGTTTTATCGTAGAGCACCGTGTTCTTTTGAACTTTGCTCAACACCAGATCATTGGTGATGCTGATTTTGGCTCCACTTTCTGAATTGATCAAAAGCTCAAAAATATTGAGCAATTTTCGGCCATCTCCGCCCGAAAGTCGCAATAGGGCCTCTGTTTCCTTAAGTTCAATCTGTTTTTTGGAAAGTTGGACATCTGTTTGGATAGCCCGCTCCAAAAGGGCTACCAGATCCTCTTTCCCAAACGGATTTAGGGTGTACACCTGACATCTCGACAAAAGTGCCGGGATGACTTCAAAACTTGGGTTCTCCGTAGTGGCACCAATAAGGGTTACCCATCCCTTTTCCACGGCGCCGAGCAAGGAATCTTGTTGGGATTTGCTGAACCGATGGATCTCATCAATAAAAAGAATGGGATTTTTTGAGGTGAACAGACCGCCACTCTGCTTTGCTTTCTCGATGACCTCGCGTACATCCTTTACCCCGCTGCTAATGGCGCTCAAAGTATAAAAGGGACGTTGGCTCTCGGAGGCAATAATGTTGGCCAAGGTGGTTTTGCCCGTTCCCGGTGGCCCCCAAAAAATAAGAGATGGGATAATACCGTTCTTGATTTGGTTGGTAAGCGCACCTTCCTTGCCCACTAGATGTTGTTGACTTATGTAGTCCTCCAAGGTTTTGGGACGTATGCGTTCTGCCAAAGGTTCGTTCATACCTCAAAAATAGTATAAATTTGATGGTATCATGTGCTTGTTTTACAAAGGATTTTACGTCGTTACCTGACAAATTGTAACAGTGTAAGGGTATGGCCGGATGTTTGATTTAGGGTGGTTATGGATTCAGATTCATTTAAATTTTCCAATGCGGTAGTGCTGGCGCCACTGGTGGCCATTCTCTCTATTTGGGTCTTGTTCTGGGCCGAGGTTCAATTGGGCATCAACCTAAACGATTATGGAATCTATCCCCGGAGACTGTCTGGTCTTAGAGGGGTATTTTTTAGTCCGTTTATCCACAGCTCTATCGAGCATCTGTACAACAATACCATCCCGTTAGCGGTATTGACCGCTTTTCTGTTTTATTTTTATCAGAGCGCGGCCTTAAGGGTGCTATTGTTCGGAACCTTGCTCTCAGGTTTGTTCACTTGGGCCATTGCCCGTCCATCTTACCATATCGGTGCCAGTGGAGTTATCTATCTTTTGGCCAGTTTTATTTTTTTTAAGGGCATTTTGGCCAAAAATTACAGGCTCGTGGCATTGTCCTTGGTTGTTGTCTTTATTTATGGGAGTATGATCTGGTATATTTTTCCGGTAAAAGATGGCATTTCGTGGGAAGGACATTTATCGGGATTTGTGACGGGGCTCGTGTTTGCCTTGGTGACCAAGGTCAGGGTTCCTGAGGTGCGCAAATATGCTTGGGAACACGATGATTACAATGAAGCCGACGACCCCTTTCTACAACATTTTGACGAGCACGGTAATTTTATTGAAACCCAACCTGAAGAGACTGAAGAAACAGTCGAAATAAGGTATCACTATAAAAAATCCAAAGAGGATTGATTTTAGGAGCTTCGTTGCCGAACTACCTCATACAGGAATACACCACAGGCCACAGACACGTTCAAGGAGCCTATTTTGCCCATAAGGGGTAGTTTCGCCTGATGGTCGATAATCTGAAGGGTAGAAGGGGAGATACCTTTGTCTTCAGAGCCCATGATAATCGCCGTAGGGTGGTTAAAGTCCACACCGTAAATATGGTCCGCTGCCTTTTCTGTGGCGCCGGTTACCACAATGCCCGAGGACTGTAAATAGAAAACAGCATCCTTTAAATGGTCTACTTTGGCAATGGGTACGTTAAAGGCAGCTCCAGCCGAAGTTTTGACGGTATCGTCCGTTATCGGCGCGGCACCGTTTTTAGGGATAATGATGCCATGCACGCCACAACACTCGGCGGTTCGGATAATGGCCCCAAAATTACGCACATCAGAAACTTGATCTAACAGCAGAAAGAAAGGTAATTTTTCTTTGGAAAGCACTTGTTCCACCAACGCCTCGAAATTGTAAAACTGTACTGGAGATATTTGCGCCACCACTCCTTGGTGATTATGATTTCGGGTAAGACGGTTCAACTTTTCTACAGGTACATAAGATAGGCTCAAGCCACTTTTTCGCACTGTGGATTCGAGCTCCTTGAAGAGTTCGCCCTTCAAACCTTTTTGTACAAAGATTTTATTGATGGATTGGTTGGCCTCTATCGCTTCCAACACGGCACGAATACCATAAATTGTTTCTGTTCTTTCCAATTGCATTAAAATAAAAAACCCACTGACCAAAGGTAGTGGGTTTTTCGTTATTTGGGTGTTTGTTACGAATTTAAAACTTCGATTATCTTTTTCAAATCCTCAATGGATCGGACTTTGATTTTGTTTTCTTTCAAATAAGCCTTGATTTTTTCCTTGTCTTCACCATCAAGGACCTTTAAAATCTTTCTGTTGGAAGTTTCTATCTCATCGATCCTGTTGCCACCTTCTTTCTCGATATAATATTCGGTGAACTGTGAAAATTTATTTGGCGTTGCCATTACAAAGGAATTCGCCGCTGGAGCTCCTTCGGTATATTTCACCTTGGTTCTTTCGTACAAGTTGTACTTTTCACCATCGATGAGTTCCAACAAATAGCCGTTCATCGTGTTTTTGTTCTTGTCGATGAATGTTTTGAAGCTGAGTTTTTTACCATCTTCCAAGACGGCCAAGGACTTGTCCCTGCTCAAACTGCCCACTCCGGTATCGGTAATGGAAGACTTTATCTCAATTTCACCGTTGTAAGCATTGTAGCGATAGTAGAATTGGCCAACTTCCTTGCCCTTGTCAAATAGGGTGGTGGGTTGAAATGTATCCGAGGTATATGGAGAACCCTGGAAATCATCCACGTTCAATTTGGTATTCTTTTCGTCCATCATGGAACCAGTGATGTATCCTATAGCGGCGGTACTGGCTCCTCCAGGACCTCCTTTTCCGGCAATGACCGGGGATTGACCGGCAAATTGTGCTACGGCCAAAGAGCTGGTTATCAATGATATTGAAAGTGTTAGTGCTTTAAGTGATTTCATGCGTATATTTTTTGTTAGGTGATTTAAAATAGTGAAAATGAGGTGAAACTATGTTAAGTAGATTATAAATTTTTAGCTATATGTAATATGATGCCCAATATCATAATTTTGGACATCTTATCCAACAAAATACTATGGTTAAATGTTAAAAATGAGGGCCTAAGGAAAAAAATGCAGGATTCATTTTCACTTTATGAATCCTAATTTTTGATAGGTATGGACAAATTATTTCTACAACTCCAGATTAGGGTAATTTTGGTTGGCCTTATTTTGAGTATTGGCTACATGTCTTATGGTTATTTAGGACAAGATTATTAAAGTAAAAAGGCCACCTAAACTAGGTGGCCCTTTTTATTTCAAGATGTTATTCTTGGATTAATCTTGGCAGAAGTCGATGGTAATCAAACCTGCATCGGTTCCAGCTGGAACATCGGCTACGATATTTCCATTAGGAGTGATAATTTGGAAAGATATCTCTCCCCAGAAATCCCCTTGGAAATCAAATTCAGCTGGTTCTGTCAATCCTGCAGGAACATCAAAGGTTGCAGTACCTGCGCTTGCACCATCGGTACAGCTATACCCTGGGTCTTCGTACGGAGTACAAAGTCCGATTTCATAAACGGTACCATCGCTCAAGGTAACAATTAGACCAGGGCCACCACCATCAGCAGTGGTTGGCTGCCAACCATCACCGAAGGCATCTTGCATCTCAACAGTCCAAGTACCTGCAGTAGGAGCCTTAGGAGGACAAACTACTGTAGCAGTGTACAAGAAAGGTGAGCTGAAGAAGGAACCGGTCAAGGTACCTGTATTGTCTGCGAAGGAATACCTTCTTCCATCTGTCAATACCAACTCAAAACGAATGGTAAATTGATCGGAACCATTTACATCTGCACCGGTAATAGGTAGGGCAGCAAGCATTTCTGGCAACGTAATCTGGTAACCAAAACGAGGTAGGCCAAAAGGTCCTATTTCAAAGGATGATGGATCTATGGTTTCTACCAACACTTCATCGGTATCCAAATCTGTTTCTCCTTCTTCTACCGTGTTGTCACGAAAGCCTAGGTAGACTTCCACAGAACTTACCAAATCACCGTTTTCCGAGTCTTGAATCTCAACTTCAACGGCAAAATTGGAATCGTCGTTACCGATCGGAATCTCATTTGAAATGAGATTGACGGTCCTCAGAACAGCGCCTCTTTCGGTTCCTTCGACCACTTGGTCAACAACCGTGTTGCTGTCTTCACAGGATGTGGTCAATAGCCCAGCTCCTGCGAACATTATAGTTATATATTTAAACCAATTTTTCATATCGTCTGTTTTTATTTTTTAGTTAGCAGGTGGGAAAGTTGGACTTGCCGGATTGGTATCCCAGAATACCTGCTGTGTCAGCGTTTGTTTCTGCGTCAGCGAAGGGTTGGTCACCACCTCGTTCTGCGGATATAGGAAACTTCTTGGGAAAGGTCCCGGATCTAGTTCCCAGTTAGGCAATACCGTTGTTGGGTAACCCGTTTTCCTGTAATAGTTGTACGCTTCCGTAGCTCCACCGAACAATGTGGTAAAGTACTGCTCTGCGAAGATGTTCTCCTTGTCATCCCCGGTGGCTGCATTGAAATCTGCAATGATACCGTCTATGTAGGCGGTCACTTCCGCTTCGGTAGGGGCAACAGAAAGGTCTGCGTCTGGATCCAAAGCGCCAAAGGATTGTACCTTGGCAATGGATTTTTCCAAGCCGCTCCTAAAGAAAGTTGCACGATCGGCATCGTTGGCGGCCATATCCGCTCTCCAGAAATCCACATAGGAGGATAGGATGATGGGCTCGATACCGGCTCCACCGCCACCTAATCCTAAACCAACGTTTCCGAAGCTGCTGTCGTCAAATAAACCGGCAGCTGGATACACGCCAACGGCTGTTCTTGTGAAGTTGTCAGGAGGGGTACCCTCATCATTGCCGTGAGACCTTCCCCAGTAGCCATTAGGTAAGCTGCAATAGGTGAAGCCACCGTCCTGGTAGTGCTGTGGCGGAACGGCCAAGGAACATGCCAATGTTTCTTCGTTCGGATCCGCATCGGCTCCTGGAGTGGCATCGGTCTGTCTGTAGAAATAGTAACGTATACGTGGGTCGTTGTTATCCAACATCAATTCCATCAACCAGTTGGACTGATAGATATTCGCTCCTGAAGGTGTATAGTCATCGGCGTAATCGGGATGACGGGTATCGGGCTGCAATTCACTGGTCCCATACTGGAACTCAAAGTCATCAGCTGCGGAAGAGATGAAATTACCTCCAGCAATAACAGCGTTGAAATTGGCCGTATCGCCAGTGGTCACATAGGCTTTTAACCTTAGGGTATTTACCAATTTCAACCACTTGGAAGTATCACCTCCGTAAAAGAAATCGGTCGCGCCCAAGGTCAATGGACCTCCTGACAATAGACTTTGTGCCTCGTTCAATAATGAAAGCGCTTCTGCATACACAGTAGCACCATCATCCAAGGTCGGTGCAGGGAATTCATCTGGGTTTGAAGCTTGGCTAAGTGCCGCTTCGCCCAAATAATCCACCAACAACATCAACATGTGCGCCTGAAGCGTTTTTGATACCCCTAGGTGAAAGGAGTAATCCGTGTCGCTTTCCGCATCGATGGTCTCTAGGGTATTGATATTGGTAAACATACCCACTTGTACACCGGTACCAGGGCCATTGGTCCCACTACTGTAGGTTCTGGACCACACCGCGTTGAAGGTGTCTCCGGGATAGTTGTTGAAATAATCCCTACCGAACATGTAGTCGATACGGGTGAGCTCTGCTCCCAAGTCGCTGATCACGTCCATATTGGAGGCGTAGGCCAACTGTATGGAGTTCAACAAGAGGTTGGGGTCTGCCTGATCGGCAGCGAGATCGTTTGGACTTACCCTTAAGTCCAGATCGGTCGTTTCACAGGCGGTGAAAGTCAAGCCTGCAAACAAAACCATTGAAATATGTTTTAAATAATTTTTCATAATGTTATATCATTAACAATTTTTATTAGAACGATGCCCTTACACTGAATCCATATCTACGCTGCGATGGTCCGTTCATAAAGTCGAAACCACGACCGTTTCCGATACCGATACCGGCCACGTTAGGGTCAAAGTTCGCTCCGTCAGGAGTATTGTAGGCATCATACCACAAGTTGAAACCCTGAGCAGTCAATGTTAGTGCTCCAAATGGAGTTTTGTCCAAGAACTTCTTAGGGAAGGAGTAGGACAATGAAACTTCCTGTAAACGAATCACGGATGCATCATAGATCTTCAACTCTGCTGGCCCGAACAACAGGTTGCTGAAGTAATAGGTAGAGTTGTTGATCTGCAAGTTGTTAGGTGCTCCAGATGACTGGTTTACACCAGGTAATATATAGGTGTTTTCCCTGTTCTGGGTCTCTGTGATCAAACCACGACCCAATAGGGTTGCGATGGTGCTCGACATGATGTCCCCACCTTTCACATGCTGGATCTGGAAACCAAGGCTCCAGTTCTTGTAGGAAAGGTTGTTGAAGAAGTTCATGGTGTAATCCGGAATCGCATCCCCAATGATTGGAACGTTACCGTCATTGTCTTGCTCTGTGATCACATAGTTACCACCATTGTTTACCAAGAAGTTGCCGTTTTCGTCACGAGCAACGGCTGTACCTACAATGGTACCCAAGGACTCTCCTTCAATGGCAGCGTTTGCACCTACAAACAGTGCGGTACTACCAGCGTAGAAGATGATATCCTCTTCCTGCTCCTCAACGACTTCCTCGTTGGCAAAGAAGTTCACTCTTGTATTCCAGTTGAAACCATCCTGACCACCTCTAAAGATATCTATGCCCAAATCGGCCTCGATACCTTTGTTGCTGATCTGTCCAATGTTGGATTGGGTCAATGTAAATCCTGTGGAAGGAGGTAGTGGCTGGCTCACGATCAAGTCGTCGGTCCTTCTGTCGTAGTAAGTGAAATCAAAAGAAACCCTATTTTGCCAGAAGCGTGACTCGATACCGACTTCGAACTCTTTCAAAAGCTCTGGTTTCAAATCTGGGTTCGCCCTAAAGTTGTCCACTTGGTTATTGGTGATCTCACCACCTTCACCGTACACTTGGGTATTCTGCTCTACCACACTCACTGTTGGGTAGCCCGTTGGGAAGTTAGCAGAAGTTGCGTAACCGGCTCTCAACTTCAAGTAGTTAAGCCCATTTTCGGACTGCAGACCGCTGAAAGCTGCTGTAGGCAAGAAAGATACACTCACACCTGGATAGGTCAAGCTTCTGTTTTCGGTTGCCAAGTTGGATACCCAGTCTGTCCTAGTGTTCAAGTTCAAGAACAGCATGTTATCGTAATCAAAGGATACCTGTCCCAAAAGTCCCACAATGTTTCTCTTTTGAGAGAACTGGATGGGCAACTGGTTTTCGTAGTTGAAGTGTCTCTTGATACCGTATACGATCTGTCCAGTACTCGCAACCCCTTGCTGATCGAAGAAGTCGGAACGTGCGTTGGCACCTGCGATAAAGGTCATACCGATCTTTTCGGAAAGGTCATAGTTACCGTTAAGTGCCACGTAGTGGTCCCAAATGGTGTTGTTGTTATCGTAAGTGTTCAAGAATCCGAAGATTGCTTGGGTAAATGCAACCCCACCTCTGTTAGAGGAGTTTACGTTTCTTTCATTATAGTAATCAAGACCGGTTCTCCAGGTCAATCCAAGGTTCTCATTGATCTCGTAGTTCAAGGAAGCATTGAAGTTGAACCTGTTGGTCAAGTTGTTATAGGTTACATTCTTGGCGGTCCATCTTGGGTTGATGATATCGTTACCGTTACGGTAGTAGATACTGGAACCATCTTCGGGCTGCTCAAAGGGCAATCCCATGAGGTCCACACTCAAAGGGGTGAACAATACGTTACCGAATACGGAAAGTCCCAAGGAACCGTTACCCCTACTCGCAGCGATCGGTGGCGTTTTTACGTCACTTCTTGCATAGTTGGCAGTGGCCTGAACCGTAAACTTGTTGGAAAGCTTGGACTGTCCACCAACGGAGAAGTTGAAACGGTTAAGGGAGTTACCCGGAGTAAACCCTTCCTCGTCCAAATAACCGATGTTGGCATTGAAGGTAGTGTTCCCGTCCTCTGAAGCTCCGGCTATGTTCACCGAAGTGTTCAACGTTCTACCGGGACGCATAAACTCTTCCACGGAGTTGTAAGGTCTCCAGTCGTACCTTTGGTTGGCAAACTGCTGTGCCAAGGCACCTGTACCTGTATTGGGTCCTCCAGGGTTTAGGAAAGCTGAAGATGCGTAAGGGTGCAACAATGTACCCTGATCATCAATAGCGGGTTGGTTGCCCCAACCGGAAACACCATCACGATCGAAACTAGGTCCCCAGTTACTGAAGAACCATCCGAAGGATTGGTCAAAACCGTTACCAAATTTCTGTTGGTAATCGGGCAATGATGCAAACTCGTTAGCAAAGAACGATTGGCTAACCGTAATTTCGGTCTTCTTTGGACCTACTTGACCGGCACCTGCCTTGGTAGTGATCAAGATCACACCGTTTCGTCCCAACGTACCATACAATGTGGTAGCAGCAAGACCTTTCAACACTTCCACATTGGCAATGTTGTTAGGGTCGAGATCCAAGAAACGGGAAGGAGCGGGGTTACCGTCCAAAAAGTTTCCAGGAGAGTTGGTGTCGTTACTAAAAGGTACACCGTCAACAATGAAGAGCGCTTGGTTACTTCCACTAAAGGAACTAAAACCCCTAATGGTAACGTTGGTACCGGAACCGGATGTACCACCTCCAGAGGTAATCTGTACACCTGCGGCCTTACCGTTAAGAACCCTGGCAACATCACCCTCGGAGCGGTTCTCTATCTGGTCGGCACCTACGGAGGTCACCGAATAACCCAGTGCCTTTTTCTCCCGTTTGATACCTTGGGCAGTAACAACCACCTCTTCTAGGGCTTGGGTGTCTTCCACCATTTGGACATTGATTACGTTCCCGGAACCTACAGGTCTCGAGGCAGGTCTCTGCCCGATATAGGTAAAGAGTAACGTCTGTCCTTCCCTTGCGCTGATGGCATAGTTACCATCAAAATCAGTTTGGGTACCAGTGCTGGTCCCTTCAACGACAATGTTGACCCCAGGAAGCGGCAGCCCATCGGCGTCCGTAACCGTACCTGTAATCGTCTTGTCTTGTGCATAGGATATATGCACAACAAACGCCAATAATAGCGTTAACAATCCATTAAGTTTTGTTCTCATTGTTAAATTATTTGAATTAGCTAGTTGCTAAAATCATAATTTCATGTTAATAATCCAAACTAATTTTATAAAATCTTTAAGAAGCCGCCCTTAAATGAAATAACCGCAAAAACTGTAATATTCATTAACAACTATATAATTTAAAGGGGGTAGAATTGTTTTAAATGAAATTTAAACGTATAAGCCGGTCATTTGCTAGGGGTGATGATTTTTCTTACATGAATTTGGGCGGTTTTGGATTATAATGCGTGTTTAAGGGCTTAGCTGTTAGAGTAATGTTAAGGTGTTTTATTTGTTCGATGAAACCCTGTTGAGATTATACCTTAATATATATACTTGAAAATTTGAGCTTAGATGAGGAATTGGTCGTAAGGACAACCGATGTGCGTGGCAGTTTTTTGCTTCTAATTGTTCGGTACAATTGACCTTGGTTCGGTAGGTTGCCAACTTTTTTTACGGTATGTTGAAATTTAATGGCTACGGATTTGAATTATTGGGAAATATCACTACATTTGCAGCCCTCAAAATGAGGGTTATTTAGTTTTTTAAAAGAAATTTAATGCCAACAATTTCACAATTAGTACGAAAAGGAAGGGCCACAATTACCAAGAAGAGTAAATCGGCTGCTTTGGATTCGTGTCCTCAACGAAGAGGGGTTTGTACGCGTGTTTACACTACTACGCCTAAGAAACCGAACTCTGCAATGCGAAAAGTTGCAAGGGTAAGGTTGACCAATGGTAAAGAGGTGAACGCATACATCCCTGGTGAAGGTCACAACCTCCAAGAGCACTCGATAGTATTGGTTAGAGGCGGAAGAGTAAAGGATTTGCCTGGTGTGCGATATCATATCGTTCGCGGTGCATTGGATACCGCAGGTGTTGCGGGAAGAACGCAACGACGATCTAAGTATGGTGCAAAGCGTCCTAAAAATTAATCATTTTTAAGAAGAAGCGATGAGAAAAAAGCAGGCAAAAAAGAGACCTTTATTACCAGACCCAAAATTTAACGATCAACTTGTGACACGTTTTGTGAACATGATGATGTGGGACGGTAAAAAATCTATTGCGTTCAAGATTTTCTACGATGCGATCGATATCGTAGATGAAAAAAATACTGACGAAGAAAAAACCGGATTGGAGCTTTGGAAAGATGCACTTTCCAATGTAATGCCACACGTAGAGGTGCGAAGTAGAAGAGTGGGTGGTGCTACCTTCCAAATCCCGATGCAGATTCGTCCAGATAGAAAAATTTCTACTGCCATGAAGTGGTTGATCAGTTACTCCAGAAAGCGTAACGAAAAATCTATGGCGCAGAAATTGGCAGCTGAAATTTTGGCGGCCGCCAAAGAAGAAGGTGCTGCTGTGAAGAAAAGAGTGGATACACACAAAATGGCCGAGGCCAATAAAGCATTCTCACACTTTAGATTCTAAACAATACAATGGGAAGAGATTTAAAATATACAAGGAATATAGGTATTGCAGCTCACATTGATGCTGGAAAGACAACTACTACAGAACGTATTCTTTTCTATACAGGTGTGAGTCATAAGATTGGGGAGGTGCACGATGGTGCAGCGACCATGGACTGGATGGAGCAAGAGCAAGAGCGTGGTATTACCATTACCTCTGCGGCTACCACCTGTACTTGGAAGTTCCCCATGGAGAATGCGCAGACATTGCCAGATACAAAAGATTACCACTTTAATATTATCGATACTCCCGGACACGTGGATTTCACGGTTGAGGTAAACCGTTCCCTTCGTGTGTTGGATGGATTGGTGTTCTTGTTCAGTGCCGTTGACGGTGTTGAGCCACAATCTGAAACCAACTGGAGATTGGCCGATAATTATAAAGTGCCACGTATCGGTTTCGTGAACAAAATGGACCGTCAAGGAGCCAACTTCTTGGCTGTTTGTAAGCAGGTTCGTGAAATGTTGGGCTCCAATGCGGTGCCAATCGTATTGCCAATTGGTGACGAAGCAGATTTTAAAGGTATTGTGGATTTGGCCAAGAACAGAGCTGTTGTTTGGCACGAAGATAACTTCGGTTCTACATTTGATGTTGTGGATATTCCAGCAGAAATGCAGGACGAGGTTAGGGAGCATAGAGCTGCCTTGATCGAAGCTGTTGCGGAATATGACGAGCAATTGATGGAGAAATTCTTCGAGGACGAAGATTCCATCACTGAAGAAGAAGTACATGCCGCACTACGTGCTGCTGTAATGGATAGGGCCATCATTCCTATGGTTTGTGGTTCTTCCTTTAAAAATAAAGGTGTTCAGTTCTTGTTGGACGCTGTATGTAGATACCTTCCTTCTCCATTGGATAAGGATGATATCATCGGTGTGAACCCTGATACTGAAAAAGAAGAAAGAAGAAAACCAGATCCTAAAGAACCATTTGCCGCTTTGGCATTTAAGATTGCTACGGATCCTTTCGTAGGGCGTTTGGCATTCTTTAGAGCTTACTCGGGTCGTTTGGACGCTGGTTCCTATATTTTGAACAACCGTTCAGGTAACAAAGAGCGTATTTCACGTATCTATCAAATGCACTCCAATAAGCAAAATGCCATCGATTTTATCGAAGCTGGAGATATTGGTGCTGCTGTTGGATTTAAAGATATCAAGACTGGAGATACCCTATCGGACGAAAAGCATCCAATTGTTTTGGAAAGTATGCAATTCCCCGATCCAGTAATCGGTATTGCGGTTGAGCCAAAAACAAAGGCTGATGTTGATAAGTTAGGTATGGCTTTGGCTAAATTGGCCGAAGAAGATCCAACTTTCCAAGTAAAAACAGATGAAGCTTCCGGACAGACAATCATTTCCGGTATGGGTGAGTTGCACTTGGATATTATCTGTGATCGTTTGAAACGTGAGTTCAAGGTAGAAGTAAACCAAGGTCAACCTCAGGTAGAGTACAAAGAGGCTATTACGGCTTCTGCTGACCACAGGGAGACTTACAAGAAACAAACAGGTGGTAGAGGTAAATTTGCGGACATCGTATTTACCTTGGAGCCTGCAGAGGAAGGTAAGACAGGTCTTGAATTTGTTAACGAGATAAAAGGTGGTAACATTCCTAAGGAATTTGTTCCGTCTGTAGAAAAAGGATTCAAGGAGGCTATGAAAAATGGTCCTTTGGCCGGATTCGAAATGGACGCCATGAAAGTTACCCTTAAAGATGGTTCCTTCCACGCGGTGGATTCCGATCAACTTTCGTTTGAGCTTGCAGCCAAGCTTGGTTACAAAGCAGCTGCCAAGAAAGCAAAAGCGGTAATTTTGGAGCCTATCATGAAGTTGGAAGTGCTTACCCCTGAAGAAAACATGGGTGACATTGTTGGTGACTTGAACCGAAGAAGAGGTCAGGTTAACAGCATGTCCGACAGAGCAGGAGCAAAAGTTGTTAAAGCTGAAGTGCCACTTTCCGAAATGTTCGGATATGTGACTTCCTTGAGGACATTGTCTTCCGGTAGGGCTACATCAACCATGGAGTTTTCGCACTATGCAGAAACACCTACCAACATTGCAGAGGAAGTAATCAAATCAGCTAAAGGAGTAACCGCTTAATTTTTCAGCAAGATGAGTCAAAAAATTAGAATAAAATTGAAATCTTACGATCACAATTTGGTGGACAAATCTGCTGAAAAGATCGTAAAAACAGTAAAGACTACGGGTGCTGTGGTAACTGGACCGATTCCGTTGCCAACCCGCAAGAAGATATTTACGGTTTTGCGTTCACCCCACGTGAACAAAAAGGCTAGGGAGCAGTTCCAATTGAGCTCTTACAAGAGGTTGTTGGACATTTACAGCTCTTCATCAAAAACCATCGACGCCCTTATGAAGCTTGAGCTTCCCAGTGGTGTGGAGGTTGAGATAAAAGTCTGATAATACCTTTTCCACTATAGGTGGGAATCACATGTCCCGAACGATGGTTCGGGAAAAACGGAGAAAGAAAAGAATCTGGGTCAGAGCAGAATTGTTTTCTTGACCCAATTTTTTTGCCAAGAAATTGGCTAGAGTTATAAAAAGTAAATAATTGTTAATTAATTAAATATGTCTGGGTTAATAGGTAAGAAAATCGGTATGACCAGCATTTTCGACGAGAATGGAAAGAACGTTCCATGTACCGTTTTGGAAGCTGGACCATGCGTGGTTACCCAAGTCAGAACCGAAGAGGTAGACGGGTACAAAGCCCTTCAACTAGGTTTCGATGACAAGGCAGAAAAACGTGCTAACAAGGCCGAAACAGGTCACTACAAAAAAGCAGGTACTTCTCCTAAAAAGAAAGTCGTTGAGTTCCAAGGGTTTGAAGGTGAATACAAATTAGGAGATACCGTTGGTGTTGATCTGTTTGTAGAAGGAGAGTTTGTTGATGTAGTTGGTACATCAAAAGGTAAAGGATTCCAAGGTGTTGTAAAACGTCATGGTTTCGGTGGAGTTGGACAAGCAACCCACGGTCAGCACAACAGATTGAGGGCCCCTGGTTCCATCGGTGCGGCTTCTTATCCATCCAAAGTAGTTAAAGGTCTTCGTATGGCCGGAAGAATGGGTGGTGAAAGAGTGACAGTTCAAAACTTGAAAGTATTGAAAGTGGTTCCTGAGAAAAATCTTTTGGTAGTAAAAGGATGTGTTCCAGGTCACAAGAATGCTTACGTAACAATTCAAAGGTGGCAATAATGAAGGTAGCAGTTTTAGATATCACAGGAAAAGAAACAGGTAGGAAAGTAGAGCTTTCTGACGATGTTTTTGCGATAGAGCCTAATGAGCACGCTATCTATTTGGATGTGAAGCAATACTTGGCCCACCAAAGGCAAGGAACGCACAAGGCCAAAGAAAGAGCGGAGATCGCTGGTAGTACCAGAAAGATTAAAAAACAAAAAGGTACAGGTACCGCAAGGGCCGGTAGTATCAAATCCCCTGTATTTAGAGGGGGAGGTAGAATTTTTGGTCCAAGACCAAAAGACTACACCCAAAAGTTGAACAAGAACATGAAGCGATTGGCGAGAAAATCGGCCTTGAGCTTGAAGTCCAAAGAGCAATCTTTGATGGTTGTGGAAGACTTCAATTTTGAAGCGCCAAAAACCAAGGACTTCGTTAAATTCTTGTCTTCCTTGGGAATAGAAAATAAAAAGTCTCTTATTGTGTTGGGCGGTACAAATAATAACGTATATTTGTCGTCGCGCAATTTGGACCGCTCCGAAGTCGTAACTGGTTCAGAATTAAACACTTACAAAATTGTTAATGCAACAAGTTTGGTGTTGACCGAAAGCGCTTTGGAAGGAATTGAATCGAACCTAAAGAAATAGAACAATCATGAGTGTGTTGATAAAACCGATAATTACGGAAAAAATGACCGCTGACAGCGAGCTTTTCAATCGCTATGGTTTCTATGTAAACCCTAGTGCCAACAAGCTTGAGATCAAAGAAGCGGTAGAGGCTACTTATGGTGTTTCTGTGGAAAAGGTAAGAACCATGAACTATGGGCCAAACCGTAAGAGTCGTTATACAAAAACCGGTATTCAGCATGGTAAAACGAATGCTTTGAAAAAAGCGATTGTTGATGTAGCTGAAGGTGATATTATTGATTTTTACAGTAATCTATAAAGACGAGAAATGTCAGTTAGAAAATTAAAACCGATAACCCCTGGTCAGCGTTTTAGAGTAGTAAACGGATTTGACGCGATTACTACTGATAAGCCGGAGAAAAGCTTGCTTGCTCCGATAAAAAAGACGGGTGGTAGGAACAGTCAAGGAAAAATGACCATGCGCCATAAAGGTGGTGGTCACAAAAGAAGATATCGAATCATCGATTTCAAAAGGGACAAGCAAGGTGTAGAGGCCACTGTGGTTTCCATTCAGTATGATCCCAACAGAACTGCATTTATCGCCTTGGTAGAGTACAAGGATGGTGAAAAAAGATATGTGGTTGCCCAAAACGGATTGCAGGTAGGTCAGACCATTCAGTCTGGAACTGGGTCTGCTCCTGAAATTGGAAATGCGCTTCCGTTGAGCGAAATTCCTTTGGGTACCATTGTGTCCTGTATCGAATTGAGACCGGGTCAAGGAGCTATCATGGCTCGTAGTGCCGGTACTTTTGCCCAGTTGATGGCGAAAGACGGAAAGTTTGTGACCATGAAATTGCCTTCTGGTGAATCCAGAATGGTGTTGGCTACATGCTTGGCGACCATTGGTGCGGTATCCAACTCAGACCATCAGTTGCTTGTTAGCGGTAAGGCCGGTAGAAGCAGATGGTTGGGTAGAAGACCAAGAACCAGACCAGTAGCAATGAACCCTGTCGATCACCCAATGGGAGGTGGTGAAGGTAGAGCTTCCGGAGGTCACCCAAGATCTAGAAACGGTATTCCTGCAAAAGGATTCAGAACCCGTTCTAGAACTAAGGACACCAATAAGTATATCGTAGAACGTAGAAAGAAATAAAAGAAAAGTAAATGGCACGTTCGTTAAAAAAAGGACCATACGTTCATTATAGCTTGGAGAAAAAAGTCCAGGCCAATATAGAATCAGGTAAGAAATCAGTTATCAAAACGTGGTCTAGAGCCTCTATGATAACGCCAGACTTTGTTGGGCAGACCATCGCGGTGCATAACGGTAGACAATTTGTCCCTGTTTTTGTTACTGAAAATATGGTAGGTCACAAACTTGGGGAATTTTCACCTACAAGATCTTTCAGGGGTCATGCAGGAGCTAAAAACAAAGGTAAAAAGTAAGTAAGCTATGGGAGTTCGTAAAAGAGAAATGGCCGAAAGGTTAAAAGAAGAGAAAAAGCAACTTGCTATTGCAAAGCTTAACAATTGCCCAACCTCTCCAAGAAAGATGCGTTTGGTCGCTGACTTGGTAAGAGGAAAGCAGGTTGAGTTGGCTTTGGCTACCCTAAGATTTAACCCAAAGGAAGCTTCTAGAAAATTGGAAAAACTTTTGCTTTCTGCAATTGCCAATTGGGAAGCCAAAAATGAGGGTGCTGATATCGAAGCTGCCGATCTTTACATCAAGGAAATCCGTGTTGATGGAGGAACCATGTTGAAAAGACTAAGACCAGCTCCACAAGGTAGGGCACATAGAATCAGAAAGCGTTCCAATCATGTTACTATGATCTTGGAGGCCAATAACAACGTTCAAAGCTAGAAGAATAATATGGGACAGAAGACCAATCCAATAGGAAATCGCTTAGGAATTATCAGAGGATGGGAATCCAACTGGTATGGAGGAAATGATTATGGCGATAAACTGGCTGAAGACGATAAAATCAGAAAGTACCTTTATGCACGTTTGGCCAAAGCCAGTGTATCTAGGGTCATCATAGAAAGAACCTTGAAATTGATTACCATTACCATTACCACCGCAAGGCCAGGTATCATTATTGGTAAGGGAGGACAAGAGGTTGATAAACTTAAGGAAGAGCTTAAGAAAATCACCAACAAAGAGGTCCAAATCAATATTCACGAGATCAAGAGACCTGAGCTTGATGCCAATTTGGTTGCTGCGAGTGTAGCAAGACAGATTGAGAGCAGGATTTCATACAGAAGAGCCATTAAAATGGCCATTGCAGCTGCAATGCGTATGAATGCCGAAGGTATCAAGATTCAGATTTCCGGACGTTTGAACGGTGCTGAAATGGCACGTTCCGAATCTTACAAGGAAGGAAGGATTCCATTGTCCACTTTCCGTGCCGATGTAGATTATGCATTGCACGAGGCTCACACTACCTACGGAAGATTGGGTGTTAAGGTGTGGATCATGAAAGGAGAGGTTTATGGAAAAAGAGAACTTTCCCCATTGGTAGGATTGAGCAAGAGTCAAGGAAAAGGCGGCAAGGAGAATAAGAAACCTCGTCGTAGAAAGTAATTAAGATAAAGTAAGGTAAGATGTTACAGCCAAAAAGAACAAAATTTCGTAAGGCCCAGAAAGGGCGTATGAAGGGAATTTCCCAAAGAGGCCACCAACTTTCCAATGGAATGTTCGGTATCAAGTCCTTGGATTCTCACTTCATTACTTCCCGTCAAATCGAGGCTGCACGTATCGCTGCGACAAGATACATGAAGAGACAAGGTCAGTTGTGGATCAAAATATTCCCGGACAAGCCCATCACTAAAAAGCCTCTAGAGGTACGTATGGGTAAGGGTAAAGGAGCTCCGGAATATTGGGTGGCCGTGGTTAAACCTGGTCGTATCATGTTCGAAATTGCCGGTGTGCCTATGGACGTTGCACAAGAAGCCTTGAGGCTTGCAGCGCAAAAGTTGCCGGTAAAGACCAAGTTTGTCGTAGCAAGGGATTATTCCGCCTAATTTTTAATTGAGAAGAAAGATGAGACAATCAGAAATAAAAGAACTTTCAATTGAAGAGCTAAAGGAGCGATTGGCAGAGTTCAAAAAACAACATGCCGATCTTAAAATGGCGCACGCTGTTACACCTTTGGAAAATCCTTTACAGATCAGAAAGACTAGAAGGACGGTAGCAAGACTTGCAACTGAATTAACTAAAAGGGAATTACAATAATCGGTTCTGCCTTATGGAAAACAGAAATTTAAGAAAAGAAAGAATAGGCGTTGTTACCAGCAACAAAATGGAGAAATCGATAGTGGTTTCTGAGGTAAAACGAATGAAGCACCCTATGTACGGGAAGTTCGTTTTGAAGACCAAAAAATATGTTGCGCACGACGAAAAGAACGATTGCAACGAAGGTGATACCGTCAAAATAATGGAAACACGACCATTGAGCAAAACAAAATGCTGGAGGTTGGTAGAAATCCTAGAAAGAGCTAAATAATTATGGTACAGCAAGAATCAAGATTAAGGGTTGCGGACAATACCGGTGCAAAAGAAGTTTTGACCATCCGCGTACTAGGAGGAACGAAAAGAAGATACGCTTCCGTAGGTGACAAAATTGTTGTTACCGTAAAAGAGGCTACTCCAAACGGTACTGTAAAAAAAGGTTCTGTTTCTACGGCGGTTGTTGTAAGGACCAAGAAAGAAGTAAGAAGACCTGATGGTTCTTACATCCGTTTCGACGACAACGCATGCGTGTTGTTGAACCCAACCGGGGAGATGAGGGGAACCCGTGTGTTTGGCCCTGTTGCGAGAGAGTTGAGGGACAGACAATTCATGAAGATTGTTTCATTGGCGCCTGAAGTGCTATAACAGAAATATCAGAAAGATGAAGTTGAAAATAAAAACAGGGGATACGGTAAGAGTCATTGCGGGAGACCACAAAGGCAGCGAAGGTAAAGTACTTCGTGTAGACCGTGAAAAGAACAAAGCTATCGTGGAAGGCGTCAACGAGGTGTCCAAACACGAAAAGCCAAGTGCGAACAATCCTCAAGGAGGCATAACAAAAAAGGAAGCTCCGATGCACATTTCCAATCTTTCCTTGATCGACCCAAAATCTGGTGAGGCAACTCGCGTAGGGTACGAAGTAAGGGACGGAAAGAAAGTGCGTGTTTCCAAAAAATCCAATGAAGTAATTTAGTCATGAGTTACATTCCAAGATTAAAGCAAGAATATAAAGAGCGTGTGATCAAGGCGCTGACCGAAGAATTTGGTTACAAGAACGTAATGCAGGTTCCTAAGTTGCAAAAGATTGTGGTAAGCCGAGGTGTCGGTGCTGCTGTGTCCGATAAAAAACTTATCGACCATGCGGTGGACGAGTTGACCAACATTACAGGTCAGAAAGCGGTAGCTACCCTTTCCAAAAAAGACGTTGCCACGTTCAAATTGAGAAAAGGAATGCCAATTGGTGCAAAAGTGACCCTTAGGGGAGAGCGTATGTACGAGTTTTTGGATAGATTGATCACAACTGCCCTTCCAAGGGTACGTGATTTCTCCGGAGTGAAAGCCACTGGTTTTGATGGTAGAGGTAACTACAATTTGGGTGTTACCGAACAAATCATCTTCCCTGAGATCAATATCGACAGAATCAACAGAATCAACGGAATGGACATTACGTTCGTTACCACAGCTGAGACTGATAAAGAAGCAAAATCATTGTTAACCGAACTGGGAATACCCTTTAAAAAGAACTAGTATGGCCAAGGAATCAATGAAAGCCCGCGAAAGAAAAAGGGCTAAAATGGTAGAAAAATACGCCGAGAAAAGAAAGGCGCTAAAGGAAGCGGGAGATTATGAGGCTTTGCAAAAGTTGCCAAAGAATGCTTCTCCTGTGCGCATGAGGAACCGTTGCAAATTGACCGGTAGACCTCGTGGATACATGAGAACTTTTGGTATATCCAGGGTAATGTTCAGGGAAATGGCCAACAAAGGCTTGATTCCCGGTGTTAAGAAGGCAAGTTGGTAATTTAGATAAAGAAAAGAAATGCTTACAGATCCAATTTCAGATTATTTGACCAGATTGAGAAATGCCAACAAGGCAGGTCATAGGGTTGTAAATATCCCAGGTTCCAATCTTAAGAGACAGATTACCAAAATATTGTTCGATCAAGGCTATATTTTGAGCTACAAGTTCGAGGAAAACGAAGTACAGGGCAATATCAAAATCGCCTTGAAGTACGATAAATTTACCAAGGAGCCTATCATTAAAAAATTGCAGCGGGTAAGTAAGCCCGGTCTGCGAAAGTATTCAAGCTCTAACGATTTGCCTAGGGTATTGAACGGATTGGGCATCGCCATCGTTTCCACTTCCCACGGAGTTATGACGAGCAAGCAAGCCCAGCAAGAGAACGTAGGTGGCGAGGTATTGTGCTACGTATATTAATTGAGAAAAGAGAAGAAAAATGTCTAGAATAGGTAACAGTCCAGTTAAAATTCCTGAGGGAGTCACTGTAGAAGTGAAGGATTCCTTGGTTACTGTAAAAGGTAAATTGGGAGAGCTTACACAAGAGTTTTCAGGAATTGACGTAAAAGTCGAGGACGGAAGTGTTGTTTTGGAAAGACCTTCCGATGATAACAATCACAAAGCAAAGCATGGGTTATACCGCGCTCTTATCAATAATATGGTAGAAGGTGTGACCAATGGTTGGACCAAGGAATTGGAATTGGTTGGAGTTGGTTACAGAGCCAGCAACCAAGGACAGAAATTGGATTTGGCCCTAGGATTTTCTCATAACATCATTTTGGACATCGCTCCAGAAGTGAAAATTGAGACCATCTCCGAAAAAGGGAAAAACCCTATCGTAAAACTAACGTCTCACGACAAACAATTGGTGGGCCAAGTGGCTGCCAAGATCAGATCCTTCCGTAAGCCAGAGCCTTACAAAGGAAAAGGTGTGAAGTTTGTTGGCGAGCAATTAAGAAGAAAAGCAGGTAAATCAGCTTAATAATTAAGACTATGGGATTATCTAAGACTGAAAGGAAATTACGCATCCGAAGAAGAATACGCAAAGTATCCTTCGGAACTGAAGCAAGACCAAGGCTGTCTGTTTTCAGGAGCAATAAAGAAATATACGCCCAGTTGATTGACGACAATAAAGGTGTAACTTTGGCGGCGGCTTCGTCCAGGGACAAAGATGTCGATTCCAAAGGAACCAAGTCCGAAATCGCGACAAACGTGGGAAAGGCCATAGCCGAAAAGGCCCTTAAGCTTGGTGTTGACGCCGTTGCTTTTGATAGGGGGGGGAACCTATATCACGGAAGAGTAAAATCATTGGCTGAAGGAGCTAGGGAAGCCGGACTAAAATTTTAAGAAACTATGTACCAGAATTACAAGAACGTAGAGATAGTTAAGCCAGGTGGACTGGAGTTGAAAGACCGTTTGGTTGGAGTGCAAAGGGTTACCAAGGTAACAAAAGGAGGTAGAGCCTTTGGTTTTTCAGCAATAGTTGTGGTAGGTGACGAGAACGGAGTAGTTGGACATGGTTTGGGTAAATCCAAAGAAGTTGCTACGGCTATCGCCAAGGCTATCGAGGATGCCAAAAAGAACTTGGTTCGCATTCCATTGAACAAGGCTACATTACCTCACGAGCAAAAAGGAAAGTTCGGTGGTGCACGGGTATACATTAAGCCTGCATCCCATGGTACCGGGGTTATCGCCGGTGGTGCCGTAAGGGCCGTATTGGAAGCAGTGGGTGTTCAGGATGTATTGTCCAAGTCTCAGGGTTCTTCCAACCCGCACAACGTGGTAAAAGCTACTTTTGACGCTTTGTTGCAATTGAGAAGTGCAGATACTGTGGCAAAACAAAGAGGAGTTTCTTTGGAAAAAGTCTTTAAAGGATAAATAGAGGATATTATGTCAAAGATAAAAGTAAAGCAAGTAAAGAGCGGTATCAAAAAACCACAGGACCAAAAAAGGACCTTGGAAGCTCTTGGATTGAAAAAAATCGGACAGGTAGTTGAGCACGAAGCGACTCCCAGTATCCTTGGAATGGTAAATAAGGTAAAACACTTGGTTTCCACAGAGGAAGCTTAAAATATAAAGGCACATGGATTTGAATAATCTTAAACCAGCGGATGGCGCTGTGCACAAAGAAGGAAAACGTGTAGGACGAGGAGAAGGTTCCGGTAAAGGAGGAACTGCTACCCGTGGGCACAAAGGAGCCAAGTCTAGATCTGGATATTCCAAAAAGATTGGTTTCGAAGGTGGTCAGATGCCATTGCAAAGACGTGTACCCAAATTCGGTTTCAACAACAGGAACAGAAAAGAGTACACAGGAGTCAATTTGGGCAAACTACAGGAATTGGTGGACAAAGGAGCCGTGAAAAACGAGGTTACCTTGCAAACACTAATGGACAACGGTTTGGCCCACAAAAACGATTTGGTAAAGATATTGGGCGATGGCGAATTGAAGGCCTCCCTAAAAGTATCCGTACATAAATTTACCGCTTCCGCCAAAGCTGCCATCGAGTCAGCAGGAGGTGAGGCGATAAGTTTATAAGACATTGCAGCATGAAGAAATTTATTGAGACCATATCAAATATCTGGAAGATTGATGAACTGAGACAACGTATCATCGTAACCTTGGGGCTGTTGTTGGTATACCGATTTGGTGCCCAAGTAGTCCTTCCCGGTATTGATACCGCCCAGTTGGCGGAATTATCCTCGAACACTGAAAATGGTATCTTGGGTATTCTGAATGCTTTTACAGGGGGAGCCTTTGCAAATGCTTCGGTATTCGCTTTGGGTATTATGCCCTACATCTCCGCCTCCATTGTGGTGCAGTTGATGGGAATTGCGATTCCTTATCTTCAAAAACTACAAAAGGAAGGGGAAAGCGGAAGAAAAACCATCAATCAGATTACCCGTTGGTTGACCATCGGTATCTGTATTGTTCAAGCTCCCGCTTATTTGTACGGTCTTGGTGCCCTAGGTGTGCCGGATAGCGCATTTGTTTTGGGCAAAGGTTTGGATTTTATTGTTCCAGCAGTTATCATATTGGTAACAGGATGTGTGTTTGCCATGTGGTTGGGTGAAAAAATCACCGATAAGGGAATCGGTAACGGTATCTCCCTTTTGATTATGGTGGGTATCATCGCAACATTGCCACAGGCATTTGCTCAGGAATTTGTTTCCAGAACGACCAATAATACGGGTGGAATCATGTTCATGTTGATCGAGGTCATCATTTGGTTCTTGGTCATCTTGGCCAGTGTGTATTTGACAATGGCCGTGAGACAGATTCCAGTGCAGTACGCTAGAAGAACAGCCTCTGGCGGATACGAAAAGAACGTAATGGGAGCAAGACAGTACATTCCGCTAAAACTGAATGCATCTGGAGTAATGCCCATTATCTTTGCACAAGCGATTATGTTTGCGCCAAGTTTAATTGGTAGAACATTTAACGATACCGCTGCAGGACAATGGATGGAAGTACAGTTTGCCGATATCTTCGGACTGGCGTACAATATCCTTTTCGCGGTATTGATCATCATATTCACCTACTTCTACACAGCGATCACTGTGCCTACCAATAAAATGGCCGATGATTTGAAAAGAAGTGGAGGATTTATTCCAGGTATCCGCCCAGGAAAGGAAACAGGCAACTACTTGGACAAAATCATGTCGCTCATCACCTTGCCCGGTTCCATCTTTTTGGCACTGTTGGCCGTATTGCCGGCCGTTGTGGTAAAACTGATGGACGTACAAGCCGGATGGGCATTGTTTTATGGAGGTACATCACTGTTGATTATGGTCGGTGTAGCTATAGATACAGTACAGCAAGTTAATTCGTATTTGTTGAACAGGCATTATGACGGATTGATGAAAACCGGAAAGAACAGAAAAGTAGCATAATTTATGGCAAAGCAGCCAGCAATAGAACAAGACGGGACTATTATTGAAGCATTGTCCAATGCAATGTTCAGGGTAGAATTGGAAAACGGACACGTGGTAACGGCACACATCTCCGGAAAAATGAGAATGCACTATATCAAGTTGCTTCCAGGAGACAAAGTGAAGTTGGAAATGAGTCCATACGATTTAACAAAAGCAAGAATTACGTATAGATACTAGTTACATGAAAGTAAGAGCATCAATAAAGAAGAGAAGTGCCGACTGCAAGATTGTTCGCAGAAAGGGCAGATTGTATGTAATCAACAAAAAGAATCCTAGATTTAAACAAAGACAAGGGTAATTATGGCAAGAATTGCAGGGGTAGATATACCTAAACAAAAGCGTGGCGTTATTGCGCTGACCTACATCTTCGGAATAGGAAAAAGCAGGGCGCAAGAAATTTTGGCAGCAGCCCAAGTAAGCGAAGATACCAAGGTTTCTGACTGGACCGATGATGAAATTGGAAAGATCAGGGAAGCCGTTGGATCTTACACAATTGAAGGGGAGCTTCGCTCAGAAACCTCAATGAACATCAAACGTTTGATGGACATCGGTTGTTACCGTGGAATTCGCCACAGATCTGGATTGCCGTTAAGAGGTCAGCGTACCAAGAATAACTCTAGGACCAGAAAAGGAAAAAGAAAAACAGTTGCCAACAAGAAAAAAGCAACTAAATAATAAGAACATAGTCATTAGTATTTAGACGTTAGAAGAATCTGTTTGAAATGTAAAAGTCTAGGATTCCAATAACTAAGAGCTAACACTAGAAACTAAAAAATATGGCAAAAGCAAGTAAAACTACAACCAAGAAGCGCAAAGTAGTAGTAGATGCTACCGGAGAGGCGCATGTAGTTGCATCTTTCAACAACATCATTATCTCCCTTACCAATAAAAAGGGTGATGTAATTTCATGGTCTTCCGCTGGGAAGATGGGATTCCGAGGCTCTAAAAAGAACACTCCCTACGCTGCCCAGGTAGCCGCAGAGGATTGTGCCAAAGTTGCTCACGAAGCTGGATTGAGAAAAGTAAAGGTGTACGTTAAAGGACCAGGTAACGGTAGGGAATCCGCAATCCGTTCCATCCACAACTCAGGAATCGAGGTAACAGAGATCATCGATGTGACCCCACTTCCGCACAACGGTTGTAGACCACCTAAACGAAGAAGAGTTTAATTATCACAAATAGTTTTAATGGCCCCAAAAGGGTCTTCACCCGAAGGTGCAGTTAGATTATCGAAGGATAAGCCTTAATTCATAATCGCACTTTCAAATTAACAGAAGATGGCAAGATACACAGGACCAAAAACAAAAATCGCTAGAAAATTTGGAGAAGCGATTTTCGGAGACGACAAGTCATTCGAAAAGAAAAATTACCCTCCAGGACAACACGGTAACAACAGACGCCGTGGTAAAAAATCGGAATACGCTATCCAGTTGATGGAGAAGCAAAAAGCAAAATATACCTATGGTATTTTGGAAAAGCAATTCCGTAACCTTTTCGCAGAAGCAAAGAGAAAAGAAGGTGTAACCGGTGAGGTTCTGCTTCAATTGTGCGAATCCCGTTTGGACAACGTGGTATTTAGAATGGGAATTTCCCCATCCCGAAGAGGAGCGCGCCAATTGGTATCGCACCGTCACATTACCGTAAACGGAGAGGTAGTGAACATTCCTTCCTACTCCCTTAGGGCCGGCGATGTCGTTGGCGTTAGGGAAAAATCAAAATCCGTACAAGCCATTGTAGATTCTTTAGCTAATAACAGCAGTGTTTACGAATGGATTACATGGAACTCTGAAAAGAAAGAAGGTACTTTTGTTGCCGTTCCAGAAAGACTTCAGATCCCTGAGAATATCAAGGAGCAGCTGATCGTCGAATTATACTCTAAATAAGAATTCAACATTAATCCAATTATGGCATTACTTAATTTTCAGAAGCCCGATAAAGTTATAATGATCGATTCAACAGATTTCGAAGGGAAATTTGAATTCCGCCCTTTGGAACCTGGTTATGGATTAACAGTTGGGAATGCGCTGAGAAGGGTTTTGCTTTCCTCCTTGGAAGGTTTTGCCATCACTTCTGTGCGCATAGATGGAGTTGAACATGAATTTTCAGTGATATCTGGCGTTGTAGAAGACGTTACAGAAATCATTTTGAACCTGAAACAAGTAAGGTTCAAAAGACAAATTGATGATGTTGAAAGCGAGACTGTATCAATTTCCGTTAGCGGAAAAGAACAAATGACCGCTGGTGATTTCCAGAAGTTCATTTCGGGATACCAAGTGTTGAACCCAGATTTGGTAATCTGCAACATGGACCCCAAGGTGAACATCAACATGGAAATCGTTATCGAGAAAGGTCGTGGTTATGTTCCTGCTGAGGAAAACAAAAAATCCAATGCACCTTTGGGCAGCATTGCGGTAGATTCTGTTTACACTCCCGTAAAGAACGTAAAGTACAGCATCGAAAACTACAGGGTGGAGCAAAAGACCGACTATGAAAAGTTGGTTTTCGAAATCATCACCGATGGTTCCATTCATCCAAAGGATGCCTTGACAGAGGCCGCCAAAGTTTTGATTCACCACTTTATGTTGTTCTCCGATGAGCGTATCACCCTTGAGGCTGATGAAATCGCACAAACAGAGACCTACGATGAGGAATCCTTGCACATGCGTCAGTTGTTGAAGACCAAATTGGTGGATATGGACTTGTCCGTAAGGGCACTGAACTGTTTGAAAGCCGCTGAAGTGGATACTTTGGGAGATTTGGTTTCCTTCAACAAAAACGATTTGATGAAGTTCAGGAACTTCGGTAAAAAATCATTGACCGAATTGGAAGAATTGGTCATCAACAAAGGCCTACAATTTGGTATGGACCTTTCCAAATACAAATTAGATAAAGATTAATAATCATATTTTGCTCTCCTGCACAACAGGATTTGGTAGCAAGATGATAACTTAGAAAGATGAGACACGGAAAGAAGTTTAATCACTTAGGAAGAACAGCTGCCCACAGAAAGGCAATGTTGGCCAATATGGGATGTTCCCTAATTGAGCATAAAAGAATCAACACCACGGTTGCAAAAGCCAAGGCGTTAAAACAGTTCATCGAGCCCTTGATCACCAAGGCAAAGACCGAGAACAACCAGACTACCGAAAAAGGTACGCACAACAGAAGGGTTGTTTTTAGTAACTTGAGGAGCAAAGAAGCCGTAACGGAATTGTTCAGCACTGTTGCCGAAAAAGTAGGTGACAGACCAGGAGGTTACACAAGAATCATTAAATTGGGTAACCGTTTGGGAGATAACGCTGATATGGCCATGATCGAGTTGGTAGATTTCAACGAGCTATACAACGCAGGTAAGCCCAAGAAAAAATCCACCAGAAGAAGCAGAAGAGGCGGAGGAGCCAAAAAAGCGGAAACTCCGGCACCAGCGGCTGAAACCAAAACTGACGATTCTGAAGAATAAGAAGAATGTTATTAACTATTGTATTTTAGGAAAAAGGATAAGTGAGAACTTATCCTTTTTTTATGTTTTTTTGCCATAACAGAAACTAGAGCACGACATGAAGTATCACACAAAGAAAAAAGCGTTGATTTTGTTGGCGGACGGAACCATATTTTATGGGAAAGCCGTAGGAGGAAGAGAAGGAACCGCAGTAGGGGAAGTATGTTTCAATACCGGAATGACAGGTTACCAAGAGATTTTTACTGACCCATCCTATTATGGTCAGTTGATGGTGACCACCAATGCGCATATCGGTAATTATGGCGCCCATTTGGATGAAGTGGAATCCGATTCCGTTAAGATTGCCGGCCTTATCTGTAAAAATTTCAGCTATGAATACTCAAGGCCCAGTGCCGATATGAGTCTGCTCGAATTTTTGGACAAAAACAACCTATTGGCCATCTCCGATGTGGATACCCGTGCTTTGGTAAGCTACATCAGGGATAATGGGGCCATGAACGCCTTGATCTCCACCAGAGTGGATGAAATCGATGCCTTGAAGGAAGAGTTGAAGCAGGTGCCCAGTATGGAAGGTTTGGAGCTCTCATCCAAAGTATCCACCAAAGAGCCCTATTTCTATGGTGACGAAAACGCGGATATCAAGATATCCGCATTGGATATCGGAATCAAAAAAAATATCCTGAGAAATCTGGCCAAACGCGGAGCATATATTAAAGTGTTCCCATACAATACTTCCTATAGTGAAATGAAGGAGTTTGACCCAGACGGTTACTTTATATCCAACGGACCCGGTGACCCGGAACCGTTAACCGATGCAGTTGCTGCAACCAAGGAAATGATAGCATCGGACAAACCGTTGTTCGGAATTTGTTTGGGACACCAAGTTTTGGCCTTGGCCAACGGAGTTTCCACCTACAAAATGCACAACGGGCACAGGGGAATCAATCACCCCATCCTCAATTTGATTACGGGAAAAGGAGAAATCACCTCCCAAAACCACGGATTTGCCGTAAATAGGGAAGAGACCGAGGCACATGCCGAACTGGAAATCACCCACACCCATTTGAACGATCAAACCGTGGCGGGAATCAAAATGAAGAACAAGGATGTGTTTTCAGTGCAATATCACCCAGAAGCAAGTCCGGGTCCACACGATGCAGACTATTTGTTCGACCAGTTCTTTGATTTGATCAAGGCTAGGAAAAACTAAGAGTTTGTTCAGTAATTTGTGATTGGAATTGTTACAGGCCATTTTTTGATGCAGTTTGAGGCACAATTTTTAAGCATAGCCGTGGTTACGGTTCAAAAATGTAGCTCTAAAACGTTATAGTTTTGTTTTTAAGCAATTAAGTGCGTTTTGTGAGCCATATCTTGAAGTAAAAAACGCGACCTTTTGTATCTTAGCCCAATAATCACAACTAAAACATTGATTTAAAATGAGCATCATTATCAACATTCATGCAAGACAGATATTGGATTCCAGGGGAAATCCAACCGTAGAAGTAGATGTAACAACCGAAAATGGAATAGTGGGAAGGGCTGCGGTACCTTCTGGAGCCTCTACCGGAGAGCATGAAGCCGTTGAGTTACGTGATGGTGGCGCTTCCTTTATGGGTAAAGGTGTTGGCAAAGCAGTCAATAACGTCAATACAATCATAGCCGAAGAATTGATCGGAACATCGGTATTTGAGCAAAACTATATCGATCAGACCATGATCGAGTTGGATGGTACGTCTAACAAATCAAAATTGGGGGCCAATGCCATTTTGGGCGTTTCCTTAGCCGTGGCCAAAGCCGCCGCCAATGAGTTGGGTATGCCTTTGTACCGATACGTAGGTGGCGTAAGTGCCAATACACTTCCCGTTCCCATGATGAACATTATCAACGGAGGCTCCCACTCGGATGCACCCATCGCGTTCCAAGAATTTATGGTGATGCCGGTAAAGGCAAAAGATTTTAGCCATGCCATGCAAATGGGGACCGAAATCTTCCATAACCTCAAAAAAGTATTGCACGACCGTGGTTTGAGTACTGCAGTAGGGGATGAAGGTGGTTTTGCACCAACCTTGGAAGGTGGTACCGAGGATGCCTTGGATACCATCGCCAAAGCTGTGGAGAAAGCGGGCTATAAATTAGGGGATGATGTAATGATTGCATTGGATTGTGCCTCTGCAGAATTTTATGTGGATGGTGCTTATGATTATACCAAATTCGAAGGCAGTAAAGGAGTGGTAAGGACCTCGGCCGAACAAGCCCAATATCTTGCCGAGCTATGTGAAAAATATCCGATCATTTCCATTGAAGATGGAATGGACGAAAATGACTGGGAAGGATGGAAAATGTTGACCGATAAAATCGGTGATAAAGTTCAGTTGGTAGGGGATGACTTGTTCGTGACCAATGTAGAGCGCTTGTCCCGCGGAATCGAGAACGGGATTGCAAATTCCATTTTGATCAAAGTAAATCAAATCGGCACGTTGACCGAAACCATCGCCGCTGTGAACATGGCGAAGAATGCAGGTTATACCTCTGTAATGTCGCACCGATCTGGAGAAACTGAGGACAACACTATCGCCGATTTGGCCGTAGCATTGAACACTGGACAGATAAAAACCGGTTCCGCTTCAAGGAGCGACCGTATGGCCAAGTACAACCAATTGCTCAGAATTGGGGAAGAGTTGGGAGATATTGCCTACTACCCTCAGGAAAAAGCTTTTAAGGTGAAATAAGCATAACGATTATTTAGCATATAAAAAGCCTTTTCCATTTGGGAAAGGCTTTTTTTTTGTTTCAATAACAAACTTTGGTTAAATTAAGGGTTCACTAATCTACGATTCAAATTCTCCCGCATGAATAACTTTCTTTTTGTCGCCGCCGAAAACGATGCTTTGGACAACTGCAAAGCAGGTGGCATGGGCGACGTGGTTCGCGATGTACCGAGGCAAATCTCTGAACGGGGCGATAAGGTACACGTTGTAGTACCAGCCTACTCCCGATTGCATCATGGGGGATTGCCCAGGACCACGTTGAATTTTACCTTACGTGGTTTGACCTACACTGCCGAACTGTACGAGGTGAAGCCCAAAAAGGAATTCCCCAATATATTTCATTACGTATTGCATCATCCAGAGATAGAGGCAGGTGATATCGCGCACATCTATCATAACGACCCAGAAGAGCCGTTCTATACGGATGCCATCAAATACTTTATATTTTGTACTGCCGTGGCTGAAGCTATCAAACAAGGCGCTTTTGGAGAAGTGGATATTGTTCACTTGCACGATTGGCATGCAAGCTTATTGTTGTTTTTGAGGGAATATCATCCTGAATATACCAATTTAAAGGACATCCGGATTGTGTATAGCATTCACAACCTCGCCATTCAGGGTATTCGCCCGTTCGATGGTAACTATTCCTCCGTAAGGAATTGGTTCCCCAATGTGCCTTTGGACTATCAAAAGTTGATGGACCACAGGTATCAGGATTGTATCAACCTTATGGCCGTGGGCATCCGCTTTGCCGATGCCGTTCACACCGTATCGCCATCATACAAAGAGGATGTTCTGAAACCGAGTTCCCCGCCAGAGTTTATCGGGGGAGAGGCATTGGAAAAGGATTTACAGAAAGCGGACGAGGAAGGCCGTTTGTTCGGTATTTTGAATGGCTGCAACTACAAGAACATCAATAAGGAAAAGAAGGGCAATATTTATCGAAACACGGTAAAGGCACTTTTTATGTGGTTGCAGGAAGAGTCCAAAAAGTACAAAGCGGATTTCTTGGCCCATACTGGTGAAAAGATTATGGCCTTTGTGGACGAACGCCCCAAATTTATTGCTTCCAGTGTTGCACGATTGACGGAGCAGAAGTTTTACTTTTTTATGCGATCGCCAGAAGCTTTTGTGGAAATTTTGAAGCGACTCGAAAAAGTGGATGGCATCTTTATGTTATTGGGTACGGGCGCACCGGAGTATGAGGAGCTTTTTAGAAAATTGAGCTACCAGCACAAGAACTTTATCTTTACCAATGGCCAATCCGAAAAATTGATCGATTCGATGTATTTGGAATCCGATCTTTACTTTATGCCCAGCTTGTTTGAGCCCTGTGGTATTAGTCAAATGTTGGCCATGAGAAATGGAAACCCTTGCTTGGTGCACCATACGGGAGGATTAAAGGATACCGTGGAGCACATGAAAACAGGTTTTAGTTTTGATGGCGACACGTATGATGAGAAAATTACCAACATGCTGGAAACCTTCGACGTGGCCTTGGATGTTTTTGCCAACGACAAGCCGACTTGGAAAAAAATACAGGCGGCCGCACGAAGAAAAAGGTTTACTTGGCAGAAGTCCGTGGACGAATATTACAAGTTGCTCTACCAACTGGATTAGCAATTGGCGAACCACTTCTTTTTGAGTGTTAAGAAGAACACAAATACCTATCGGGAATTGTTAATGGTCGTGCTTTTTCGTAATTTTAACATTCTATTTTTACTAATCTATTAAAATATAAAATGTCGGATAAAGCTATACTCGAATATGGGGGGAAAAGGTATGAATTCCCCGTTATTAAAGGTACTGAAGATGAATTGGCCATAGATATCAAAACCTTGAGGGCCGAAACAGGAATGGTGACGATCGATCCCGGTTATAAGAACACGGGTTCTTGCGAAAGTGCCATTACCTTTCTGAACGGAGAGAAGGGAGTTTTGAGGTATCGCGGATATTCCATTGAAGACTTAGCGGAAAAGGCCGACTTTTTGGAAGTAGCATATCTTTTGATATTTGGTGAACTGCCAAACAAGGAGCAGCTCGAAAAATTCCATAGTGACATCAAGGAAGAGTCCCAAGTTGACGAAGAAATGAAAAAGATATTGGATGGCTTTCCAAAATCGGCACATCCTATGGGCGTACTTTCTTCCTTGACCAGTGCTTTGGTAGCCTTCAACCCATCCTCTGTGGATGTGTCTTCAGAATCTGCCATGTACAATTCCATTGTACGCATTCTAGCCAAATTTCCAGTATTAGTGGCTTGGACAATGCGTAAGAAAAAGGGACTTCCATTGGATTATGGGGATGATAACCTTGGGTACGTGGAGAATATCCACAAGATGATGTTCAAAAGACCAAATCAAGAATACAAACGCGACCCGATTGCCATTAATGCATTGGATAAATTGCTGATTCTTCATGCAGACCATGAACAGAACTGTTCCACTTCCACTGTTCGAATCGTAGGTTCTTCGCATGCAGGACTTTTTGCATCCCTTTCAGCGGGTATCTCCGCACTTTGGGGACCACTTCACGGAGGGGCGAACCAAGCAGTACTTGAAATGTTGGAAGCCATTGAAGCCGATGGTGGCGACACCAAAAAATATATGGCCAAGGCCAAGGATAAGGATGATCCGTTCCGGTTGATGGGCTTTGGACACAGGGTGTACAAAAACTTTGACCCAAGGGCCAAAATCATTAAAAGGTCCGCCGACGAAGTGTTGGGCAATCTAGGTATCCAAGATCCGATTTTGGACATCGCCAAAGGATTGGAAAAAGAAGCATTGGAAGACAGCTATTTTGTAGATAGAAAATTATATCCCAACGTGGATTTCTACTCTGGAATCATTTATCGTGCCTTGGGAATTCCCACAGAAATGTTTACCGTAATGTTCGCTTTGGGAAGATTGCCAGGTTGGATCGCACAATGGAGGGAAATGCGCTTGCGCAAGGAACCCATTGGAAGACCAAGACAGGTCTACATTGGGGAGAACCTTAGAAGTTTTGTTCCATTGGAAAAAAGGTAAGACTTGGGGCGAATAAAATGAAAAGGGGCAGTTTGCCCCTTTTTTTGTGGCTCAAAGTTATAGCTTGCCTATCATATTTTGGTTGAGGTGCTTGTCTCTTTCCAAGCACATGCGCATAATTTCATAATGGTAGTGTTTCTGGATAGGTGAAACATCTTCATCCATAACCGCACTTTTGGCATTTTGGAAAGTTTTATGGATAAAATCATGGGCATCCACCGTGCTCAGGTTTTTGAGGGTGGAATCCAAGGAGGCCCCATATTTTTTAGCGGATTGACTTACCTTCTTGTAATCCCATGCCACATGTTGATCGGTCAATTGATGCGTGTACAAGCCAAAACCCTCTGGAAGATCTTCTTCTGTGATACAATCATCATATTTTACGGAGTAGACCGATTCGATGGGAGCTTTTGGGCCGGTTTTGGAGATAAAATTAAAATGCTCCATATTTGAAATGGCATTAATGCTGCCCATCACAATAAACACACTCGCCAACAAAACAAATGTAAGTACTAATTTTTTCATAAGTAGGAAAAATCTTATCACAAAAGTAGTAATTAAAAGATATCATCAAACTGATATTTGTCAGTTTTTTGATAAACACGTACATTTTAACTATTTGGATAACACGAATTTCCCTTAAGATTACATTCCCTTGTTTTACGTTTAAAAAGGTTAATAAATCAATGCATTTTCTGCAATGTAGCAATGGTAAAATTGTTGTAAAACACTAGATTTGCCACAGAATTGTAAGGGATATCATCCCAAATCGCAAATGTCGATAGTTTCGACTTTAAAAGACCCCAATATGTTGGATTTGAACATAGTAGATGAAACCAGTAGATTAAAGGCCGTAATCTTGGGCACAGCCGAGAGCAATGGCCCAGTGCCCACTATTGAGGAAGCTTACGACCCTAAATCCATTGAGCACATCAAGGCAGGTACCTACCCAAAAGAGGCCGATATGATCAAGGAAATGGAGGCCTTCGCGAACGTATTCCAAAAGTATGGGGTAAAGGTGTACCGTCCAGAGGTGCTACAAGATTGCAATCAGATATTTACACGCGATATTGCCTTTGTTATCGAGGATAAATTGTTCCATGCCAATATTTTGCCTGATAGGGAAAGGGAATTCGAGGCCATTCATGAGGTTTTGGATATGATAGCACCGGAGAAAATCGTACGTCCCCCCGAGGAGGTTCATATTGAAGGTGGTGATGTTATGCCATGGAAGGACCATATTTTTATTGGGACATACACTAAACCTGATTATGCCAGCTATATTACAGCCCGCACCAATCAAGCAGCGGTAGAGTTTATCCGTGAAATGTTTCCGCACAAAACGGTGAAATCCTTTGAGCTTCGCAAATCCAATACCGATCCCAGGGAAAATGCACTTCATTTGGACTGCTGTTTTCAACCTGTGGGGACCAACAAGGCCATTCTTCATAAAAATGGTTTCTTGGTAGAGGAAGAATATCAGTATTTGGTGGATTACTTCGGTCCTGAAAACATTTTTGAAATCGATAAGGAAGAAATGTATCAAATGTTCAGCAATGTGTTTTCCATTTCACCCGAAGTGGTGGTATCCGAAAAAAGCTTTACAAGGCTTAACAATTGGCTCCGTGACCAAGGATTTACCGTAGAGGAAATACCCTATGCCGAAATTGCCAAACAAGAAGGCTTGCTGCGTTGCAGTACCATGCCATTGATCAGAGCATAAATCTTAACCCAATTTTCTGCTGCCACAGGAATCATCAAAAAAAGTCAACGTCTTGAAAAAACAGATTACCAATACCATTTTAATGGTACGCCCCGTGAATTTTAGAATGAACGAGCAGACTGCCGTCAATAACTATTTTCAGGAGGATCCCCATCTAAAGAACGCTGAGATCAACAAAAAGGCTCAGGAAGAGTTCGACCAATTTGTAAAGGTTCTTCGGGAACATGGTGTGAACGTAGTAACCATTAGCGACAATTTGGAGCGGGATACCCCTGATTCCATCTTTCCGAACAATTGGGTTTCCTTTCATCAGAACGGGACCGTATGCGTGTACCCAATGTTTGCCGAAAACCGGAGAAAGGAGCGTCGGGAGGACATATTTGAGTTGCTCGAGGACAACGGATTCCAAATCGATAACATTATGGATTACACGGCGGCCGAAGAGGAAGGTATTTTCTTGGAAGGTACTGGAAGCATTTTAATGGATAGGGTAAATCAAAAAGCCTACTGTGCCCTTTCCGAACGTGCCGATGAAGACCTTTTTATCGAGTTCTGCGAGGATTTTGATTGTTTTCCTGTCATTTTTCACGCTAACCAAACTGTTGAAGATAAGCGTTTGCCCATTTACCACACCAATGTGATGATGGCCATGGCGGAAACCTTTGCGGTAATCTGTTTGGATTCCATCGATGACAAAAAGGAACGAAAGAATGTGGTGGATCACCTCAAAATGGACGGTAAGGAAGTCATTAGGATTACGGAGGAGCAAATGTGCCACTTTGCGGGCAATATGTTGCAGGTAATCGGCGCCAATGACCAACGTTTTATGGTGATGAGCACCCAAGCGTACAACAGTTTATCGGATGCGCAGATCAAAACCATTGAAAAGCATTGCGGCATTATCCACAGTCCTTTGGATACCATTGAAACCTGTGGAGGTGGTAGTGCACGATGTATGATGGCGGAGGTGTTTTTGCCCAAGGCGTAAGTTTCGTCATCCTGAACCTGTTTCAGCATCCCATTGTTTGACACGCATGCCTGCCGTAGGCGGGAATTGCAAAATTTCTCAGTTGTCAGGCCGAGTGTTCCAAATAGGGTTTGGAATGTATCGAGACCTTTGCCTGTTTTCAAAAATCGATTCTCGATACGGCTTGCTATCGCACGCCACTCGAATTGACCGCCGTCATGCTGAACTTGTTTCAGCATCCCATTGCTTTATACGCCTTGGCTACCGCAGTCAGGAATTGCACAAATTTCCCGAGATACTTTTTGGTCATTTCGAACGGATGTGAGAAATCTGAGAATTAAAGTGATTTCTCAATTGATGCTGTGCATCTCATTTCGAAATGACGTTCGGTCACCCTGAAACCCTGTGTGTGAGGATTTTTTAGCTGTCAGGCCGAGTGTTCCAAATAGAGTTTGGAATGTATCGAGACCTTTGCCTGTTTTCAAAAATCGATTCTCGATACGGCTTGCTATCGCACGCCACTCGAATTGACGATTTTTGGCGAATTTAATCTCAACTATCTAGTTTCATTTAGTTAGCTCAATTGATCCTTGATTCCTTAATCTAATCGAAATGGATCGCATGGCTTCAGCTACATCCTGTATCTCCCTTCTGGAGAATGTATCCACTTCTAAAAAGAACAACATAAACATCCCCAACTCCAAAATTTGGGATAGCTGTTCTGGACTACCGTAATTATCTATAATCCAATCACTAAAAGTTTCATCTTTGTCCATATCAGGAGCAAGAAAGGTGTTTTGAGGAAGTGGGTGCATGTCATATATGACAACAATAGGGGTAACAGGTATAAGTTTAAGGGAGAATTATCAAAACCAATATCATTTCCTTTATTTTATCAGCCATGCCTTGGATATTCCTTTAGCGGAAATCTGCAGAGTAGAAACCAACAACGTTAAAAATAAGAAGAATTAGAGTTGGGAATGTAGAAAATTTGCGGTATCTGTTAAACCTTGTTTTCTGAGGATATTAAGCACCTGATATTCATCCAAATCTGGATTTCTACGGTTGAGAACCATTTCTTGAAATGCTTTTATGGCCTCTTCGGGATTAAGGTCAATAATATCTGTTAAGAAATCATCAGCAGTTTTGGCCGTTAGTCCAAAAGAAGAAAGATAGTCTTTAGGGAAATCCTTTATATTGTTCGTTACTATGACATTGGCATTGGTTTTGATCGCCGCAGCCAAAACATGGCAATCCTTTGGGTCGGGCAATTTTAAGCCAGGAATCAGTCCGGAGTAATTGTTGACCAAGGCATCTGGAAAAGCTAAATTGGCCTTTTCGACTCTTTTCTTTGCTTCGCTGGGTGGAACTCCTTTACGTTCCATCACACTTGCCCATTCATCAAAAATGTGTTCGCTCCACTTTGGGGTGTATAAGTCATAGTGGGCGAACCAAAAAAGTAAGTCACGAATTTCGATTGGATAAATGACATTCGTGTCCAATACGCAGATGAAACGCACGCTATGAATCATACAATCCTGTTTCTTCGTCAGATTTCATAATGTCGATAATGTGTTTTTTCTGGGCCGCTTTCATTTTCCTTTTATATTTTAACACATCTTCGAACTTGACCCTTCGATGTTTACCGATTTTAACAAACTCTATTTCTCCGCTTTCCAATAACTTGACAAAGTGAGGTCTGGAACAACCCAATATCTCAGCGGCTTTTTGAGTGGTTACCTCGGTTGCAATAGGAACTAGGGAAAACGGTTTTCCTTTACTCATTGCCTCAAGAATATCACCCAATAGCTTTAATGCACTCAAAGGAATCTTAATGCGATCCTGGGTTTCCTCAATCTCAATTTCGGGATTGTTAGATTTTAGTTGCTTGATTATCGATGACAAAGCATCATAGGATTTGAGTGCAACTTTTTGCTCATCCTTTGAGGGTTTATTGATATTTTGAAAGGTTTCCATAGCGTACATGAGTTTTTGTTGTACGAAATAAACGAAATAAACGAAATAAACGCACTTAAAATATGTTAAAATTGATTAAAGTGTGTTCAAGTGGTTATGGATGAAATATTTAATCAGGTTTAACAGGTTTTCATACAGTTGAATGGTCTTATCCATTAAAAAGCGAAAACAGACGGTTTACTCCTCCGCCGTAAACCCACGTATGGCTTGATTGGGCTCCATAATAGTATAGCCTTCCCAAAACTCGGGATTGTAGCGGGGCATATAGGTGGCACGAACGGTCTTGTCCTCGGTAAAGTTGTTAAAGTCGTTTTGGGCAATCTCGTCTTGGTTGAACACCACCAATTCCCATTTGGAAGTGATGTTCATTCGAAAATCAATGTTGAGCTTGAGTTCGTTCTGTTTGCGGCGCCCCTTTACGTGCTTGTTTTTTTCTACGACTTTTAGGGGGCGGTCCACACCAAAATATTTACCATCGGCCAATTCCATAAACTGGAGGTCGTACCTGCCATTGGGCAATTTGGCGAAACGCATGGTACCCTTGTACACGTTTTCTCGGTAGGTTATACCCAGCAGCCTAAAGTTTCGTAGGCGTTGGGTATTGGTAAAATCCAATCGCATTACCGCAAAATCCTCAATGTTGATGTATAGCCTTCCCTTAAAATCGGCACTGCTCCGTTTGGGCCAAAAATCTACCACGTAAACCCCTGCATCGCCCATTTCGGCATAACCGGAAAGTTTAAAATCGTAACGTCGGGTCTTGTCCACAAGATCCAATTTAGTGTCCTCTTGGTAATAGAGTTGCCCCAGAAGTTCCTTGAACTGCCAGCGCTGGCTGTCCACCAGTCCCGAAACACTGTCTTTTTCCATTTGGGCCTTTACCTTTTTTAACTGGTCCACCCGCTCATCATCCATGGTGTCCAAAATAGAATCCACTTGGATTTTTTCACTAAAAATGCCCGACTTTATTTTAAGATAGGACCCCGGTTTTACGTTTTGAACAAAGATGTCCTCCATGTGTTCGGCCAAATCCTCGAAAGAGCCTACCTCTCGTTTATCGTACAAATCGGCGGCTTTGATGATGTTAACTTTGTAGTCCGTATTGTGTTTGTAGAGGTCGCCAAAACTCTCTGTATAGTGCGAAGCATTTTTGGGTATGCTGTGCGATATGCTATCCATCAATTCCTTGTTCAGCTCCTTTATGGATGATTTTTCAAACCCAAAATCGACTTTCTCCATGTTGGCCAATTCCGCCTTGCGGAGAAAAAAGCGTTGTTTTACGGGAGTTTTGTTCACATTGTTGGGGATGTTTTCAATCATCTTTTCAATGATATCATCCACTTCCAGTTCCTTGTCAAAAACATAAACTCCGCTAAGCTCAATGGCTTTGGGGTCAAGCTGAAGCAAAGTGTCCTGCAACTGTTCCAAGGTGAATCCCTTTTTGCCGTATCCCATGGAAGTGATGTAAATGGAATCGAGCGTAGCCTCTTCCAAAACAAAACTGAAACGGCCTTCCTCGTTGGTGATTACCCCGAGTTGCTCACCGTATTGCACCGTGGCGTAGGGAATTCCTTTTTGGGTCTTGGCATCGACCAAACGGGAACTTATGGTCTGAGCGGAAAGCGGGACACCTAGCAATACAACTATACATGTGCTGAAAAATGACTTTGAAATTGACATGTTTGCTCTTTGGGTTTCAATGATAAGACACCTTTTCGGGGGCAAAAGGTTGCCTAGGGTTAGACGAACTTGGACCAATTTTGTGACAAAGTGCGAAGAAAAAAGCATTTCCCGATTGTGCTTAATAGTATTTTAACAGCGTTGGAGTCGGGAGTTAGAGGGCCATTGTCATTTCGAGCGCAGGCGAGAAATCTAAAAGAGATTGGACAGATTTTTCCATCGTTGCCTTGCAACTCATTTCGAAATGACTTTGTTATCCTTCAGACTTTTGCAATATTCTTGATCATGTTCCCGAAAATAAAGAGGTGGAACGGCAATACGGAATACCAGTACAATCTGCCCCATAATCCTCTAGGACGAAAGGTGGCGGTTTGATACAGCTTGCCATCGGCAATCTTGAACTCCAACCAAGCTTCTCCAGGCGTTTTCATTTCGGCGAAAAGTAGCAACCGTTTTGATTTTTTATCGGCCAATAACACCCGCCAAAAATCCAATGCGTCACCGGGGAAAATTCGGTCTGGATGGGTGCGTCCCCTTCTCAGTCCGGGACCGCCCACCAATTTGTCCAAAAACCCACGGAACTTCCAGAGCCAGTTGCCATAATACCAACCCGTTTCCCCGCCAATGCGCCAAATGTTTTCCAAAACGGCCTGCTCATCCTTGATGGGAACCGACTTCTTGTCTTGCAAGACCCCATATTTTGGGACTTGGATATATTTTTCGAGGTCCTCCTGAATCTGTCCGCTGGCAATGCTATCCTTCCAACTGCTAATAACAAGGTTTTGCTCTATTTTTTTGAAGGCCATGTCAATGGCTTCTTCGTAACTGTGGGTTTCCAGACCCAGCATTTGTTGCAAACGATTATCCTCGGCAACGACTTCCATCTTCATGCTATCCACAAGGTTGACGGCTAATTTGTAGGAGGTAGAGGTCACAAAATAGAGCCAATAGGACGATAACTTCGGGGTCATTACGGGAACGGTAAAAATCCAATTTTTAAAGCCCCGAACTTTAGCATATCCGTGAAGCATATCTTTATATGTAATCACATCTGGCCCACCAATATCAAAGGATTGCCCGTAAGTATCCTGATTGCCCAGAACGCCTGTTAGAAATTGGATAACATCCCGAATGGCAATCGGTTGTGTTTTGGTGAGGACCCATTTGGGTGTTATCATTACGGGTAGTTTTTCGCAGAGATCGCGGATAATCTCGAAGGATGAACTCCCTGACCCAACTATGATGCCTGCTCGAAGCACGGTCAATTCAAAATCACCTTTATAGAGAATCTCCTCGACGTTTTTACGCGAGCTCAAGTGCTTGGAAAGTTCTTTGTCGTTCACAATGCCGCTCAGGTAAATCACCTGTTTGCATTGCGTGCCTTTCAACAGGGTATTGAAGTTTTTCGCCGCTTGGGCCTCTTTTTCATCAAAATCCGATACGGAGGAGGTCATGGAATGTATCAGATAATAGGCGGCATCAATGTTTTTTGGGATGTTTTGGTTTGCCGGGTCTTCCAAAAAATCAATTTCAACAACCTTTATTTGGGAACGCACCTTGGCATCTACCGAAAGTCGTTTTTCATCGCGCACGGCACAGATGACCTCGTGCCCCATATCCAAAAGCTTGGGCAATAGCCGCATTCCGATATAGCCATTGGCCCCGGTCAACAATATTTTCATAGGTCTTCGATGTTGGTGGGTAGGTTGTCCGCTCGGTAATCCAGTAGTTTTTTAAAGAATTTTTGAACGGCCTTGGTATCGGAACGTACTTTTATAAAATATTGGTCCATATAAATGGAGTAGATGGCCATGTCGCCTTTGTATACGTTCAATTTGTAATAGGGGATGATGAGTCCGTAGGTTTCCAAGCGCGATCGAAACCGCACAATGATGCCATTGGGACGTAGCTCAACGTTGCAAGAGTTGGTATTGCTGTCCAAAATGAGCAGATTGTAGATATCCAGACTTGCTTCGGTAATGAACAATTTTGGGGAACCGATTCCGCCCATGGCAAAGCGCTCCCTTATGGGAATCGGCTTGCCAACGGCTTCGTCTATTTTTTTGGTGATTTTCTTATCGTTGTAGGATACGTTCAATAACATATTTAAAAATAATCAAATTACGGCGGACCATCTGCCAATAGTGTGCTAAAAGCCCAAAAAATACGTAGTTTTGCGCCCTGAAAAGCCTATGAGATGAGTTTGCAGAACGATTTGACCCAAAAAGTGATCGAGGCGGTGAAACAACTATATCAAGTTGAGCTGCCCACGGTAGAATTTCAACCGACCCGAAAGGATTTTGAAGGCGACGTTACGGTTGTGGTATTTCCCATGTTACGGCACGTAAAAGGAAACCCAGTTCAAATTGGAACCAGGATAGGGGAGTATTTGGTCGAAAATGTGGATGAGGTGTCCAAATGCAATGTGGTGCAGGGCTTTTTGAACATTGTGATTGAGGATAGCTACTATCTTGATTTCTTCAATTCAATTTCCAACGAAACTGATTTTGGCTACGTAAAATCGCAATCTGATGATGCGGTGATGGTGGAATATTCATCACCCAACACCAATAAACCATTGCACTTAGGGCATATCCGAAACAATTTATTGGGCTATTCTGTAGCTGAAATATTAAAGGCCTCGGGTAAGAAAGTATACAAGACCCAGATCATCAACGACCGAGGCATCCATATCTGCAAGAGCATGTTGGCCTGGCAGAAGTTTGGCGATGGCGAAACACCGGAATCTTCGGGTCTTAAGGGTGACCACTTAGTAGGGAAATATTATGTGGCTTTCGATAAGGCCTACAAAGAGGAGATAGCTCAACTTATCGATGCTGGAATGCCAAAGGAGCAGGCCGAAAAAGAAGCCCCCATTTTGTTGGAGGCACAGGAAATGCTTCGAAAATGGGAAGCGGGCGATGAGAGCGTAGTTTCCCTTTGGAAAAAAATGAACGGTTGGGTGTATGATGGTTTTGCCACGACCTACAAAAATTTGGGTGTTGATTTTGATACGCTCTATTACGAAAGCGATACCTATTTATTGGGTCGTGATGTAGTGAAGGATGGCCTGGAACGTGGTGTTTTCTTTAAAAAGGAGGATGGCAGTGTTTGGATAGACCTTACCGATGAAGGCCTCGATGAGAAAATTGTACTACGTTCCGATGGTACCGCAGTGTACATGACCCAAGATATTGGTACCGCGATTCAGCGAGTGACCGATTTCCCGGATATCAACGGTATGGTGTACACCGTGGGCAATGAGCAGGATTACCATTTTAAGGTATTGTTCCTTATCCTGAAAAAGCTAGGGTATTCCTGGGCGGAGCAATTGTACCATTTGAGTTATGGTATGGTGGACTTGCCCAGTGGTAAGATGAAGAGTAGGGAGGGTACCGTAGTGGATGCGGACGACCTCATAAAAAATATGGAGGATACCGCAGAATCCATTTCCCAAGAACTGGGCAAGTTGGACGGATATTCAGAAACGGAGAAAAAAGAGTTATACCGAACCATAGGTTTGGGTGCCCTTAAATACTACATCCTAAAGGTGGATCCCAAAAAACGGATTCTTTTCAACCCTGAAGAATCGGTGGATTTCCAAGGGAATACCGGCCCGTTTATTCAGTATACCTACGCCAGAATTCAATCCATTTTACGCAAAGCAGAAGGTGTCGGGTCGAGCGCGGTCGAGACCTCAATGGACTTGCACGAAAAGGAAAAGGAACTATTGAAACAGCTGCAATCGTTCCCTGAAACGGTGCAGCTGGCCGCTGAAAATTTTAGTCCAGCTTTGATTGCCAATTTCACGTATGATTTGGTGAAAGAGTTCAACTCGTTTTACCAGCAGGTTTCCATTTTGGGCGAAACGGACGAGCAGAAGAAGGATTTCCGGGTTCAGCTCTCCAAAAAAGTAGGGGAGGTGATTCAATCCGCGTTCCGATTATTGGGGATTGACGTTCCCGAAAGAATGTAAAAAAATGGCCATGTTTTGCATGGCCATTTCTTCTAAGTTTAAGTAAAATGATATCGGATTAAGCCTTTTCGTTGGCGATCACCGCCAAATTATAAACTACAAGGCCAAACCCAATTTTGTTAATGGCATCTCCGATGTTGTAGATAACATCCATGGATAGTCCATTGAAAATACCGTCGTACCATCCTGGAGTACCTGCCATATACCCAATCGGATAAATGGCCCAACCTACTAATACGAACCAGCAAAGTGTTCTGTGGGCGGAAAGTACAGCGCCTCCAGCTTCTCTTGCCAATTTGTTGGCGCCTCCCAGCCAAATTTCATAAACGATTACAAAGTAAGCGATACCGGAAATAAGACCCCAAATCTGTGCTTGGTCACGGTAAACGGTCTCTCCTAGGTAACCTGTAACCAGCATGATTACGGATAGCGCGATCAATTTCCACATCAACGCTTTCTTGGCACCAGCTACTTTTAGGATCAAATAAAACTCAACGCACATTAGGGGAACTGTCAGAATCCAGTCCACATAACGGAAAAAGGTGGGCGATTCACCATTGGCTGCCCAATAATCACGCATGTACCAATAGTGCACTGCAGCAATGAACGTAATTAATCCTGATACTAAAATGGAAGTTCTCCATTTACGGTCAAAACTGTTCATTGACAAAAAGAAGAAGGCCGATGCGGCCATCATGGCCATACACCCAACAAAGAAGGTGAAGCCAACGTAATCATTGGTAGCAATTTTAGCCACCATGGGTAACGAAGTAATTAAACTTTCCATAATACAATTATTTTTTGTTTAACTAAAAGTATAAAAAATTAAACAATATATTTATATTTTTGTATAACTTTTTTTATAAATAATTAAACAAAGAGTATTGGATATTATCAGAACAACAAGTTTTTTGCTGGTAGCCACCTTTTTTGGGTTATGGCTATCGGTATATTTGTCCTTGGAATTGGAGCTGCTCTTATCCTTTTTGCTTATCGGTACCTTCGGGATATTACATGGCGCAAATGATATTGGTGTGCTGACCAGCTATTTTCAAAAAAGAGGGGCCAATATCCCACAAACGGGCATGACCATGCTTTATATTATAATGATAGCATCCATCTGCGCCGTATTTTATTTTTTCCCCACCATCGCCCTAATGCTCTTTATCCTGTTTAGCAGCTATCATTTTGGGGAACAGCATTGGAATACCACCTTGGCCGGAAACTTTAAAGGCAAGCCGTTGTTTTATCTACTTTATGGTGGACTGATTTTATTTATGCTGTTCCATGCGCACCGCGAACAAGTGGTCCAGATAGTATTGGATATTACCGGACGGGATGTTCCCTCGCGGGTAATTGGTCAACTATTTCTCGGGATGGGGATAGGGGTTGGCTTGTTTTTCCTGTATTTTGCCTCTGCCAGGTTAAGGACCTATTCCATTTTGCTGGAGCTGTTCCTATTGGCAGTTTTTTATGTTGTCTTCAATACCGCCTCGTTGTTGCTGGCCTTTTGCATCTATTTTGTGGTTTGGCACAGCATTCCCTCTTTAATGGATCAGATGAAATTTCTTTATGGGGAAGTGAGCTGGAAATCGTTCTACCGTTATTTCAAGAGCAGCTACCTCTATTGGTTGGCTTCTTTGCTAGGAACTTTAATCTTATACCTTTTATTAAGGAACACTGAGGAAATTTTGGTCCCTGGTTTGATTTGCTTTTTGGCCTCGATTACGGTTCCCCATGTGTTGGTGATGACAAAAATTGAGGAGTACCTAAAAGCTCACCCTGAAACTGATGTTGGGAGTAATGCCCAATGAAAAATTTTCAATGGTTTCGATTTCATCGTCCTCATTCACCCGATAATATTTATTGAGGCTGTTTCTTCGGTCCGTAAAATTTAAGATGGATAAGCCCGCATTGGCCTTGATGTTCCTAGCAAGCTGAAAATGGTAAATGGCTGAGGCATCCGCCCTAAAATAGTTGGGCAAACGGCTATTGTTCGGGGACTGGAAATTGATGCGGGGCGGCACAAAGTCATTATTTAGGCCCTCATCCCCCTCAACGGGTTCCGTAAAGGGTTTACCGGTCCTATAATTGAGTCCAATACTTAACTTTAAATCTTTATAGGTATAGGTGCTGGCAAGGGTTATGGTGTGTCGAATGTCCAAATTGTTGGGGAAAGTTGGAGGTGTTATGGAATCGAAAGTGTAATCGTTTTTATTGTAGGCATAGGTGAACCAAGTACTGTAATTGTCCCCTTTTTTGTTGATGAGCAATTCAACTCCTTTTACATCATAGCTGCCGATCTCCCCGGCAAATTGATTGGGATTTTGGAAACCTTGGGTGCTCGTGCTGATGCCATCCACATGTTTGTAAAACCCTTCAACGCCGATGTAAAGGTTATTTTTTTCGTAATTGAACCCAACTGAGCCCTGCTTACTGGTGGTAACGGGCAAAGAATTGTCGTTGGAAAGTATCCACCTGCGTTTTTCAATTCCTAAAAAGTTTTGCTCCAAATCAATGATCTGGTTAGTGGTCTGGCTTTTGAATTCACCCAAAACCTCAGCTCTAAGATAGTTGGCCAGTTTAAAATTGAGGTTGAGTCTGGGTTCGATAATCACTTTTTGAAAGGTGTTCAAGTTCTCGATAAAGTTGACCCTGGCCCCGAGACCACCTATAAACTTGTTGCCGGGTGAACTGTAGTTGAGTTCCGAATAGGGAGCATGCGTTCGTATGACACCTTTTATTTCGCTGATAAAATTAGGCTCGTTGATAACCGTGGCATTGGTAATTCCCGTTTCGATATATTGGTAACCATTGCTCCAGCTCCATCCATCGGTGATAAGATATCTGGTGTCCAATTTTAGTGCGTTTTCCGTTACTTGGTTGTTCTGGAACAACTGCTGTACTTGGTTGGCAAAAATGTTCTCCGCATCCAGATCATACTTGGAATAGTAGATATTGAGATGGGAGGAAAATCTTTCGGTCCAGCTACTTGTCAATTGCCCACCCACCGAAATGTTATCCTGTTTCAACAGACTGATGTTCGTTTCGTTGAGAGACACGTTGGTTTCTTCAAACCTTAAGTTGTTTTTGATTTGGATGGCACTGAGGCTAATTTTATGGTCTGGATTCAGGTCGTAAATAATCTTTCCTGAAAAGTCATAAAAGAAAAAATCCTCGTCACGGGTAAACTCATCCTCTACGGTGTTGTTGTTCTGCAAGGTAATCTCACTATCCTGAAAGGCCCTATTGATAAATTGCTTGTAGGTTGGAGTACTCAAAAAATCGGTAGCCGAACGTCTTGCGGCGAACTGTACTCCCAATTTTTGGGTTATTGGGATTTCGGCATAAATATCACCACTTATCAAGTTGAAACCACCTCCACCTTTAAAGGTTTGGGGCACGGTATTGCCGGTTTCCATTTGGATCACACTGCTTACCCCATCCCCAAAAATGGCAGGGGTTCCGTTTTTGTATACGGTCACCCTATCCGTTTGATATGGATTGAAGGCGGAAATCAACCCAAAAAAATGACCGGATTGGTACATTTTGATGCCGTTCCACAGTACGAGGTTCTGGTCGTTGGTTCCTCCGCGAACATTGATGTCGGATACGGTCTCATCAATACTTTTGATGCCTGGCAATGCTTGTACAGTTTGAAGGATGTCCGGTTCTATCAAGCCGGGCAGGATACCAAACTCCGCCGTGTTCAGTGAGATGCTCGCATCACTCTCCTTTATAATTCCAGAGGTAAGATACTTGTACACAAATACCTCGTCCAACTCTTCGTAACGCGGTGACAACAGGATTTTAGGACATCCCCCTTGCTGGATGATCGCTTCAACATTGATGTATTTGGTATCATAGCCCAAGTATCGAATCCTTAGGGAGGCATCGCGGGATACGTTTTCCAAACGGAATGAGCCATCGGAATCGGTAACAATGGCGACATTGAAGCCCATCACCTCCACCGTGGCACCTATGACGGTATTTTCCGCAAAATTATCCAGTACCACACCACAAAGATTGACCCGATTATTTTTGGAAAGGGCGTAGTAACGATCATTCAATTTTTCGGGGATGATCCGGAATTTATCCTGGATATATGTTAGAATATCAGTAAGGGAACTGAGGTTTTCGGGAATCTGGATGGCATAACCTTCCAAATCTTCGTTCAAGTAGGAAAATTTAATATCAAAACGGTCCTCCAAGGTTTGAATGTACGAAATAAGGGAAACGGAGGGTTCTTGTTTTTCCTGGGCCTGCAAGTAAATGCCGCCCATAAAAAACAGGAAAACCAGTATGGTGCCTATATTTTTATTGAGGTGTGTTCCCAGCATAAAAAAGTACATTGTCTCCTTCTACCTTATAACGAGTTTGGGAGGGGGTACTTATACTTTTTAACGCCATATTCAGGTCGGTGTTGTTGAAAGATCCGGTAAATAGTAAATCGGTATTGATGTTTTCCGTGTTGACCTGCACATCAAATTGCCTTTCCAACTCGGCAAATACATATTTCAGGGGAATACTTTCAAAGCTACTTTCGTTGTTCATCCAAGAGGGTTGGGTTCCTTCGGGAGTTCCTGTAACTTGCTTTCCATTGATGACCACATAGGAGTTACCAGCAGGCAACTTTATTTCTTTGCCATTGTGGGTAACACTTACCAAGCCCTCATAACAGGTCACCTCAAAGATTCCTTTCCTGTTTTCTACGTTGAATTGGGTTCCCAACACGGTTACGGTGCCCTGTTCTGTGGAAACCGTGAATTTTTTTCCTTTGGCCACCTTAAAAAAGGCTTCCCCGTCCAATTTGATGTTTCTTTGATTATCCCAATTCTTTTCACTGTAGGAAATACGGGAATCCGCATTCAAAAACAGTTCGGAATTGTCAGGAAGGATAACTTCGGAACGTTCGGCAAAACCAGTAGTGACCTTTTCGTTCAAGGAGTTGATATAAAAGTAGGAACCGGTAAGTAGTATAGCAATAACGGCAGCAACCCGGAGGAATTTCCTAAAGGGATTCAAGGAAATGACCTTAGGTGCCTTGGCCATGTGCTCTTCCTTAAAACGGAGCAAGGCTTGGTCCACATCAAAATCGGGAGCCTGTAAACCGCTGGAAGCTTCCTTCAGTTTTTGGAAGGAAGCATATGCTTCGGAAGCTTCGAATTCCTGAAGCTCCTGCTCTGAGAGCTCTCCGCTCAACCATTTTGCCAAATAATTTTCTTGCATGGGTCTTATGCTTTACGTTATGATAACAACTACCTATTAAAATACCCTACCTTACCACCTTAAAAATAATCACCTGCTAGATTCCGTCTATATGTTCCCGTAAACTTTTAAGGGCCAAATGCATTCTTTTTTCAATGGCTTTTACACTTACCCCTTCCATTTCGGCGATTTCCGCATATTTTTTTCCATCGATACGGTTGAGCAAAAAAGTGGTACGCTGATTTTCTGGAAGGGCATGCAGTGCATTGTCCAATTTTTTCTGGTATTCCTTTTCCTCCATTAAAAATTCGGGCGACTCGTTGGTTCGGTCCCTAACCAGGCTGTCCGCATGTTTGAGCCTTACCTTTTCCGCTTTGATTACATTTAGGTAAAGATTGTTGGCCACGGTGTAAACAAAGGATTTGGCTTTTTCTGGACTTACCTTGGCACAATTCTCCCATAACTTTACAAAGGCTTCTTGAACGGCATCATGGGCCTTTTCTTCGTTCCCAAATTTGTAAAATATATAATTAAAGACCGTTTTGGAATGGGCCTTGAACACTTCACTGAAAATATGGTCCTCGCAGACGTTGCTCATAGCGGGAAAATTGTTTGTTGGTCAAATATATTTGAAAAATTTAAGGAAAAAGTAGGGTTTTTTGGAAGAGGGTTGTTTTAAGGTTGAATTATAACCCCAAAATTCATTCGTTATGAAAAAGTTGACAAACAACTTGTTGCGTACATTACTTGCAATCCTTGTTCTTGGTTTTACGGCTTGCCAAGAAGAATATGAAGAAGTAGGCGGAGGGACACAAAGCGAGACCATTTCCGCCAGCTCCACTACCGCTGATTTGATTCAGAAGACCTCTTCCAACGACGGTTCTTATGACAACATTGTGGATGGTGCCAGCTGCTTCGCTGTACAATTTCCATATACCGTAAATGTGAACGGAGTGGAAATAACCATCGATTCTAGGGAAGATTTGGATTTGATAGAAGAAATCTTTGATGAATTGGACGACGACGATGATATTCTTGATATCTTCTTTCCCATTACCATCACCCTTTCCGATTTCAGTGAAATTACCATAGAAAATCAAGATCAATTGGAGCAGTATGCCCGTGAGTGTCTTGAAGGAGGTGACGATGACGATATTGAATGTATCGATTTTGTATACCCCATTACACTCTTCACCTTTGGTGTGGACAATCAACAGTCAGGTCAAGTGAACATTGAGAGCGATCGCGATATGAAGCGATTCTTTGACGAACTGGATGATGATGATTTGATCAGCATCGAATTTCCCATTACCCTTATTAAGTTTGACGGCACCCAAGTGGTTATCGAAAATAACGCAGCCTTGGCCGCAGCCCTTGAAATGGCTAAAAACCAGTGTGATGAGGACGATGACGATGATTATAACGACGACGACTTTACAGAATCCGAGTTGGACGAACTGCTACTGGAATGCCCATTGCAGGTGAGGCAGGTCATCCGAAACAGTGTGGACAATACAGAACAGTATATTGAGCGTCTGTTGACCTTCTCCGCAGATGGTACAGTTTACTTCACCACCTTTACCGCAGATGAAATCATGGGAACATGGAGCACTAGTAGCACCGAGAATGGTGTGATGCTGAGCCTTGACTTTGAAGATTTCCCAGATTTCACCATCGACGCTATTGTGTACGAATTGGATGATGACAGAATCAAACTTTATCAAGACGATGGGAACAAGATCATATTGAAAGAGAGATGTGATTTGGAGGATTCCAATCCAATCGACAGGGAGGCTTTTATAGCTCTGCTCAACGAATGTAAATGGATTATTAAGGATGTGGAGAACCAAGGTGAGGAAATAGAAAGACTCTTGGGATACGAATTTGAATTTGCCGCTGGTGGCGCTGTAACCTTGAGCAACGGGGTAGATACCAAACAAGGTACCTGGGAAACTGGTTTGAACAGTCAGTTGCAACTTTCCCTAATGATTACCATTGGAGACGAACCCGGAGTTAGCTTTGAATGGCCCATTCGTAAAATGCTACAGTCCCGATTGGAGTTTGAAATCGATGATACTGACCACGAAATGGTATTGTTGAAAGAGTGTAACGATAGTGCTGACGATGGCGATGTGGTCGAAATCAGAGGAATTGCCTTGGACGGACCATGGAATGTGGCCCTCTACAAAGAAGGCAGTACCGATATGACGGCTTCTTTCGCTGGAATGGACTTTAATTTTGGTGAAATGCACCAAGTTGAGGTCTCCATCAACGCCGATCCACAGGCCACAGGTCTATGGAGAGTTTTACGAGACTCCGAAGAAGGACTAAAGTTCTTTATCAACTTTGACACCATGGACGACCTATCGGAATTGACAGACGACTGGAAGGTAGTTTCCATAACTTCCACCCGTATCGAGCTAACGGATGAGAGTGGCGATGGAACTATTGATACCCTGGTATTCGAAAAACCATAAACCCGGCATAAAACGAGAACACTAAATTTTTATTCAATCACTTTTATATGAAAACCTCAATTTTAAAACTGACAACGGTTCTATTGTTCATGATTTTTGTGAGCTGCGAAAACAACAACGTTGATGATGTCCTTGATAACATATCGGCAGCCCAGGTCACTGAACTTACAGGAATAGCCGCAAGTGGGTCATGGACCATTACCTATTATTTCGATGATAAGGATGAGACGGACCATTTTAATGGCTATGCTTTTACCTTTAATACCGATGGCACCCTAGTGGCCACTAATGGTACAACTGATATCAATGGTACGTGGTCCATTTCGGACTCCGACGATGATGGGGATGATGACAGTCCAGATGATAGTGATGTGGATTTCAATATTGCTTTTAGTGCCCCGGCCGATTTTGCCGATTTGACGGACGATTGGGATATTGTCAAATACTCTGCTGTGAGAATCGAATTGATCGATGAAAGTGGAGGAAACGGCGGAACCGACAAATTGGTTTTCGAAAAGAATTAAATATTTTTCCCCAATCTTTTTTCAAAAGAAGGACGGCTCTCCCCAAAGCCGTCCTTTTTCTATTGGATTATTCTTAAATTTGTCCCTCTTTAAAACAAAGAACTTATGTTCGATAATTTAAGCGAAAAGTTAGATAAGGCATTACACGTCCTCAAAGGTCACGGACAAATTACCGAAATCAATGTGGCAGAGACCCTTAAGGAAGTTCGACGAGCTTTGCTGGATGCCGATGTCAATTTTAAGATAGCCAAGGAATTTACCAATACGGTCAAAGAGAAGGCACTGGGACAAAATGTACTGTCTTCCCTTCAACCGGGCCAGCTTATGGTCAAATTGGTGAAGGATGAGCTTACCGAATTGATGGGTGGCGAAGCCGAGGGAATAGACCTTTCCGGTAACCCATCCGTAATCCTAATGTCAGGTTTGCAGGGTTCGGGTAAGACCACTTTTTCCGGTAAACTTGCCAACTACCTCAAGAATAAGAAAACCAAGAAACCGCTTTTGGTGGCCTGTGATGTGTACCGTCCCGCTGCGATAGACCAGTTGCATGTGGTTGGGGAGCAGATAGGAGTGGAGGTCTACTCCGATCGCGACAACAACGACCCCGTGGCCATTGCCAAGGCAGGTATCGCCCATGCCAAAACCAAGGGTTGCAATGTGGTAATCATCGATACCGCTGGTCGATTGGCCGTGGACGAACAGATGATGACCGAGATATCCAACATCCACAAGGCCATACAACCACAGGAAACCCTGTTCGTGGTGGACTCCATGACAGGTCAGGATGCCGTTAACACGGCCAAGGCCTTTAACGATGTCCTGAATTTTGATGGAGTCATCCTTACCAAATTGGACGGTGATACCCGTGGTGGAGCCGCTATTTCCATCAAATCCGTGGTGGACAAACCCATCAAATTTATCGGTACGGGTGAAAAAATGGAGGCCATCGATGTGTTCCATCCCTCGCGTATGGCCGACCGTATCCTCGGAATGGGCGATGTGGTTTCCCTGGTGGAGCGTGCCCAAGAACAGTTCGATGAAGAACAAGCGCGCAAAATCCAGAAGAAAATCGCCAAAAATAAGTTCGGTTTTGATGATTTCCTGAGCCAAATTCAGCAAATCAAAAAAATGGGGAACATGAAAGATTTGATGGGCATGATTCCCGGAGCGGGAAAAGCCCTGAAAGGATTGGATATTGATGATGACGCATTCAAACATATCGAGGCCATTATCCATTCCATGACCCCAGAGGAACGCTCAACCCCCGCCATGCTTAATGCCAGCCGTAAAAAACGAATAGCCACAGGTAGCGGAACCTCCATTCAAGAAGTAAACCAATTGCTCAAACAGTTCAACCAAATGAGCAAGATGATGAAGATGATGCAAGGCGGCGGAGGCAAGAAGATGATGCAGATGATGCAAAACATGAGATAACCCTTTTTAGCATTACAAACCAACAAAGCAACCCATGGAAATCCTCGACGGAAAGAAAATATCAAACCAAATCAAAGAAGAAATCACCGTTGAGGTGGCCCAAATGAAGGAGCGGGGCGAAAAAGTACCCCATTTGGCCGCAGTGCTGGTGGGTAACGATGGTGCGAGCCTCACTTATGTGGGCAGTAAGGTGCGTTCCTGTAAAAAAATAGGGTTTGAGTCCACCCTAATCCATCTTCCAGAAGAAACCACAGAAGAAGAGTTGCTAAAGCAAGTGAACCAATTGAACAATGACCCTGCAATCGATGGGTATATTGTCCAATTGCCCCTGCCCAAACATATTGATGAAGAAAAAGTGTTGATGGCCGTAGACCCTAATAAGGATGTGGATGGATTTCACCCAACGAATTTTGGAAAAATGGCCTTGGATATGGAAACCTTCATTTCGGCAACCCCGTTCGGAATCATGGAGTTGTTGAAGCGCTATAAGGTGGATACCGAAGGTAAGCATACCGTAGTTATCGGGAGAAGCCATATTGTGGGACGGCCCATTAGTATTTTGATGAGCCAAAAAGGAAATCCAGGGAATTCAACGGTGACACTTGCCCATAGCAGGACAAAAAACCTTAAAGAGTTGACACTTCAGGCTGATATTGTTATCTCTGCCCTAGGAGTTCCCAAGTTTTTAAAAGCGGATATGGTCAAGGAAGGGGTAACCATCATAGACGTTGGAATTACCCGTGTGCCGGATGATACCAAAGAAAAAGGATACTACATCACTGGTGACGTGGATTACGAAGAAGTGAGCAAAAAGGCGTCCTACATCACACCCGTGCCCGGCGGAGTAGGCCCTATGACCATTGCCATGTTGCTCAAGAACACCTTGCTCGCACGAGAGCGTCACTCATAAGGTTTAGTTTACCTTTTCCTGTTCCACTTCAGTTTTTAAAGGCGTTGTTTGTTGCTCCTCTTCGGGATTGATGTACTCGAATTCGGTGTCACCCTCGTCATTGGTGCAGCTCGATACGGCCATGGCCGAAAAAATAAGGGTGACCAAAAGTAAAATTGTCTTCATACGGATAAGATTTGGGTTCGACTTTATGTTCTAATCGATACACTTATAACGAATTAGGATCAAAATTCTTGTTTTTGTGTTCAAAATATCGATAACTTACTTCGTGCTAAAAAGCGAAGTATGGCCCAAACTACAAGAAATAAGGTAGCATGGATTGTTTTTATTTTTCTGGCCATCGGGATTGGCCTGTATCCATTGGTATACATTTTTGCTTCCGATGATTTTGGTCTGTTGCTGAACAAATCGGATGCAATAAGGGCTAGTTCGGTTTGGAAAGTGGCCTTTTACGGACATATCAGTTTTGGTGGAATAGCCCTGCTGATGGGATGGTCCCAGTTCATTAAAAAATTACGCTCCAAACGGCTGCAACTCCATCGAAACCTTGGAAAGGTCTATGTGGTCACGGCCATCCTGAGCGGTTTGTGTGGACTCTATTTAGGTTTTTATGCCACAGGTGGTTGGGTGTCCTCCGTCGGCTTTTGTAGCCTTGCCCTGATTTGGCTCTTTACCACAACCCGTGCCTACATCGCCATCAAAAACAAGGATTTGGCGCTGCACCAAGGTATGATGATTTATAGCTACGCAGCCTGTTTCGCTGCCGTAACATTGCGTATTTGGTTGCCCATCCTCATCGTGATTTTTGGGGAATTCTTAGTAGCCTACAAGATCGTTGCTTGGCTTTGCTGGGTGCCCAATATGATTTTTGCCTTTTTGTGGGTCCGCAGAAAGGGATTGAATTTGGCCTAGATCATTTGGCAAACAATTGCCCCATATCCTTGAATGCCTTAAACTCCAGTGCATTTCCCGCAGGGTCTAGAAAGAACATCGTAGCTTGCTCTCCGGGTTCCCCTTTGAACCGAATGTAGGGCTCAATTACAAAATCGATGCCCTTCGCGATCAATTCTTTGGAAAAGGATTGGAAGGTATCCCACGGCAACACTACGCCGTAGTGCGGCACCGGTACGTTTTTGCCATCAACAGGGTTGGTATGGGTGTCTTCTTCTGATTTGGGCTTGTAGTGAATGACAAATTGATGGCCAAAAAAGTTAAAATCTACCCATTGTTCCGCACTTCTGCCTTCTTCACAACCGAGAACATCCCGATAAAAAGTTCGGCATTCTTGAAGATTATGTACTGGAACGGCAACATGAAAGGGGGTTATGTTTTGCATGGTCTATTTTTTTCTGAAAATTAGGACAAGTTTATCAAGCTTCCAAAAATGATACAATTTGATCGTTTACATCGTCTTGGTGCATGGAATGACCGAGACCTTCGGTACTTATCAATTGGCTCTCTTGCCAATTTTTGTTGACTGCAACCGATGCGTGGTAGGGCGTAATCTTGTCGTACCTGTCATGGAACAGCAACCCTTTCTTGCTAAGGGAACGTGCAAATTGAGAAGTGGAAAACTCATCAATTTTAAAACCAAAACGTTGTTGCACATACGCATCCAAGTGTTTCATCACCCGATTGTTGAACTTTAATAGGTCTTGAAAATGGGCCATGATCTCATGGAATTCGGACGGAGAACCAATGGTGACCAATTTTTCTACTTGATCGCTCGGGTTTTTATATTGGTTGTAAACAATCGTCATCCCGCCCACAGAGTGTCCGATAAGATGTTTCGGCTGGTATTTTTTAACCATATGATTGAGTGCCTCTTCGTACAACGGAACATAGAGATGTTTCCCTGAGGAATAGCCATGCGACGGTGCATCGAAAGCAATAATGTTAAAATCCGCTTCCTTTAGTTTTTTGATGAGGTTGCGCCACCGGAAGGTGTTGCTTTCCCAACCATGGACCAATAAAACCGTTTCCTTGTTCCCCGGCCAGTGGTAGGATTGGATGTTGTGTCCAGCTACTTTCTCAACAGAAAGTTTATGGTTGTCCAAATAAGCTGCCTGTTCAGGTGATATCCGCCCCTTCCGTACGGTACAAAAAACATGGAAAGCGGCTTCTGCGCCCTTTTTTGGCGCAACAAGCGTATAGGCGTTAAGATATTGCCCATAAACCAAGGGAATCGCTTTGTTCAGTAGTTTTTTCATTAAAACAATTTGGGGGCTACTCCCAGCCCAACATCAAATATTTGATTTTGGCTTCATCGGGAATCTGCACGGCTTCAATGGATGCCGTAGAAAAACGTAAACTTTCGGGCAGTTCCTCTTTGTCGATGGTAAAGTAAAGGTTGCTTCCCTTCGGGAAAACCACAACGCTATTTAGGGTGGTTACGATTTTTTTGATTTCGTAGGAATCCTGAATATCCTTAAAAGTGCTTTTCAGTCCGATTCCTTTTTCGGAAGTGTAGCGCGGATCCATGATCCTAACATTTTCGACGGTAGGAATACTGTCGGAATTTGCGGTAAGGGTCAACAAATGTTTACCACCTTTTTCAAAAATATCAACTTTTTTTGGTGAAGCCCCCAAATTGATTTGGGCGGCATCTCCCACAACGGAATCTTGTACAAAAATGGTTTCGAGTTCACTCACTTTGGAGGTATTGGTCAAGGGACCAACACTGGTTTCGGTAATCAGGAATGTGGTATCCTTTTGGCACGATTGCATTATGGCCAAACCACAGATGAGGGCAAAGGCCCAATTTCTCTTTTTCATATAATTAGCTATCGGATCACTTTTTTTAGAACGCCCAGAACTCCACGTATAAATGTGGCACTGGTCAAGACTTTCACAACCGGGTTCATACGGGTACTGCGCCTACTCGAAGAGCTTCGGGTTGTTCTTTTTTCTTCTTTTTCTTTCTCGGCCTCTTTTTCGGCCCTTTCAATTTTTTCCGTCAGGATTTCGTAAGCACTTTCGCGGTCGATTTCCTCGTTGTATTTTTTGATGAGCTTGGAATTGTCCAGCACCTCTTTAATTTCATTATCCGTCAAAATATCCATACGGCTCATGGGCGCACGCATCATCGTGGCGGCCAATGGTGTGGGTCGGCCTTTTTCGTCCAGGGCGGAAACCAATGCTTCTCCAGTACCTAGAGAGGTAAGTACTTCGGCGGTATCGTAAAATTCCGTGATGGGATAATTTTGGGCCGTTAGTTTGATGGCTTTTCGGTCCTTTGCCGTAAAAGCCCTCAGTGCATGTTGGATTTTGAGTCCCAATTGAGCCAACACATCGTCCGGCACATCGGTGGGATTTTGGGTCACAAAATAAAGCCCGATTCCTTTGGAACGTATCAGTTTTACGATGCTTTCAATCTGATCGAGCAGCGCTTTGCTGGCATTGTCAAAAATCAAATGGGCCTCATCAATGAACAATACCAACTCGGGGCGTTCGCTGTCGCCCTGCTCCGGGAAGGTGGAGTATATCTCTGCTAAAAGACTTAGCATAAAGGTGGAAAATAGTTTGGGTCGGTCTTGAATATCGGTCAAACGGATAATATTGATGTACCCTCTGCCATTTTCATCAATGCGCACCAAATCGTCCACATCAAAGGACTTCTCCCCAAAAAAAAGGTCGGCACCCTGTTGTTCCAATTCAATGATTTTCCTTAAAATAGTTCCTGTGGAGCTTGTGGAAATGCGACCGTATGCTTTTTGAAACTCATCCTTGCCTTCTCCCGTGGCGTACTGTAGCACTTTTTTGAAGTCCTTAAGATCTAAAAGCGGCAGCTTGTTATCGTCACAATATTTGAATACCACGGCAACAATACCTTCTTGGGTAACGCTTAGGTCGAGAATCCGCGAAAGCAGTACAGGTCCAAATTCAGAGACGGTGGCCCGTAAGCGGACACCATTTTGCTCGGAGAGCGATAAAATTTCAACAGGAAACCCCTTGGCTTCGAACGGGAGTCCAATTTTTGCATGGCGTTCATCGATTTTGGGGTGTCCGGGACTTGGTTGGGCTATACCACTAAGATCACCTTTAAGGTCCATTAGCAGTACGGGAATTCCTTTGTCAGACAGATTTTCGGCCAATACCTGCAAGGTCTTGGTCTTTCCTGTACCCGTAGCCCCTGCAATAAGTCCGTGGCGATTCATGGTTTTGAGCGGAATCTTGACAAATGCGTTGGTCATGGTTTCCCCATCGAGCATTCCGGCGCCCACGATGATAAAATCACCTTTGGTGGCGTACCCTTGGTCAATATGTTCGATGAACTGTTCTTTGTTGCCCATGCTGTTCAATTTCCGATAAAAATAGGGTAATTTTAAGCAAAACTAAAAACTGGATTATGAAACCTTTTCGATATGTTATTTTGATTTTTCTGTTGGGAGGCTCTATCTCAACCGCTTGTGCACAAGAAGATACTGAACTGATTTTTCACCCATCACACGAGCCCAAAAAACAAAATGCTCCTTTTAGCGATGTGGTGCAGGCAGGAAACCTGTATTTTTTGGCCGGACAAATAGGTATGGACCACAGCACACGTACTTTGGTTTCCGGAGGGATTCAGGCGGAGACCCAACAGGCAATTCAAAATATTTCGGAGGTTTTGACCCAGCATGGTATGACCTTGGACAACGTGGTAAAATGCACGGTCATTTTGGCGAATATCGAGGATTTTTCGGCCTTCAATGAAATTTATACCCAATACTTTACCCGAAAACCGGCCCGGACCACCTTTGCCGCAAAGGACATTGCTGCCAATGGGCAAATCGAAATTGATGTGATTGCCGTAAAATAGGCAGTTAATCGATATATCGAGGATATTGTGGCAAAGGGCTTTAAAAATTGGGTCTGATCCATAGATGTGAGTATCTTCATGGATTCAGAAATTAAAGCATGCCAGAACGCTATTTTTTAAAACATTTCTGTGCGGAAACAGTAAGAAGACTTTCTCTTTTTATCTGTTTCTTTTGTTGTATCCCATATTTCATTTATTCCCAGAGCAATGTGGCCCCGGAGGTAAACGCCACCGGAGACCAAATGTATTGCCCCCTCACTTCTATTCCCGTTGCTACAACATTTACGATTACCGACCCCGACGATACGGAAATAGACGCTTTTTACATTCAGATATCAACAGGCTATGAACGGGGATTGGATACCTTGCGTTTGGAAAACAGCCACCCCAATGTTGCGGTAAGTTGGAATAGCCAAGAAGGAAAGCTAACGCTTACTGGGTCTTCAGGAGGTGCAGTTGCCTATGTTGATTTAATTGCCGCGGTAAATGACGTTGTGTTCGAGAGCAGTTCCACATCGCCAACCGAAGAGAAGTTCTTTTCATTTACCATAGGTAGTGCCAACTATTTGCCCGAAACGGGGCATTATTATGAATACATTGAAGCTTTTGGGATACGATGGGATGATGCTAGGGCAGCGGCAGAAAATAGGAGCTTTTTTGGATTGCAAGGCTATTTGGCCACTATTACCTCCGATGCAGAGGCCCAACTTACGGGAGAGCAGGCGTCGGGGACAGGTTGGATTGGCGGAACGGACAGTGTGATTGAAGGGGTTTGGAGGTGGGCCACCGGTCCCGAGGCAGGAACTGTTTTTTGGAACGGAGATGCTAATGGCACTTCTCCAAATTTTGCCTTTTGGAACACCAATGAACCCAATAACCTTAATGACGAGGATTACGCCCATATCACCGCTCCGGGAGTTGGAATCACGGGGTCGTGGAACGATTTGTCCATAACCGGAGACCCTACCGGCGATTACCAACCTAAGGGATATATAGTGGAATATGGTGGGATGCCCGGAGATCCTGTGTTGACACTTTCTGCAAGTACCAAAATAACTACGCCAAAAATCTTCACTACCAACCCAGCGGTTATTTGCGGTGCCGGAACCATAACGCTGAGCGCGGAATCCACATTGGGAGAGGTGGTTTGGTTTGATGAACCAACAGGTAGTGTCCCTATAGCTACTGGCACTAATTTTACTACTGATGTAACCGCCAGCACCACGTTTTATGCTATGGCTTCCTACAATGGATGCCTGAACGGTGAACGAATTCCCGTTGATGCCCAGGTGCAAATTAAACCACAGGTGAACAGTGATTTTACGGTGGCCAATTGCAGTTCAGGACAAGATGTGTTTTTCAATCTGCCACAATATAACAGCTTGATAATCGCGAATCCCGATAATTACACCATAACATTCCATCTTTCGGAAAACGATGCAGAAAATAACATCAACCCTTTGGATGACGAAATGTTTAGTATTTCCACTGCTGATGAGGTGTTTTTTCGGGTGGAGGGGACAGGCGATTTCTGTTATTCGGTCGGAAGGATGTTTTTGGAGGAAAGCACTACCTCTTTGCATGCAAATTACGTATTTGAACAAGAAAAATGTGATGAAGGAGCAATGGACGGTATCGCTTCCTTTGACTTGCAAGAGGCTAGCAATGCCATTCTTTCGGAGTTTCCCACAAATCAAAATCTGTCCGTCTCGTTTTATGTCAGTGAGGGTGATGCTTACCTCAGCAGGAATGCGATTTCTCAAAGTGATAATTATACCAATGCCACACCTTTTGCCGAAACACTCTTTGTAAGGGTAGAGGACAGCACCTCGGGGACTTGCTTTGGTGTAGGTCCAAACGTATTGCTCAGTGTCAATCCCATTCCGTCCTTTTCTGTGGAGGACGACTATATCTATTGTACCGGAGAGAGCGTATTGGTGGAACCATTTGCTGCCAACGGCGATCATACGTATGAGTGGTTCAATGAAGCAGGTCAGGTGGTCGGAACAACAGTGAGGATACGTATTTCACAACAAGGAATGTATAGTGTTAAGGCTACCTCGGAATCAGGTTGTGTGGGAGAGCGGCAATCGTTTCAGGTGACCGAATCTGGACCTCCTGCCTTGTCGCCTCAGTTTATTCAAGTTGAGGATGACGGCGAAACGGGAACCATAATTGTGAATCATCGGGAAGGACAATTGGGTATTGGGGAATATGTTTTTGCCTTGGATGACCCTAACAATGTGCAGCAGGAAGGTGTTTTCACCAATGTAACCCCCGGGCTCCATACCTTGTATGCCATGGATTTGAACGGTTGTGGCATGGATGAAATCAGCATTGGTGTTATTGGTGTCTCCAAATTCCTGACCCCAAATAATGATGGCATCAACGATACGGTGACAATTTTAGGGGTCACCACAGCATTTTATGAGCAAGGCACTTTTTATGTGTTTGATCGTTATGGTCGATTGCTCGCCCAAACCAACCCTTTAGTGGCTGGCTGGAACGGCTTTTTTGATGGCCAACCAATGCCTCCATCCGATTATTGGTATGCCTTGGAACTTAGGGATGTAAATGGCAAGGTGCATCTTAAAAAGGGACACTTTACCTTGAAGCAATAATTGCCAAGTTTCACGATCATACAATTTCTTCGTAGTATCTTTGTGCCATGGTTGAAGAAAACGTGATGGATTTGGTAGAAAAGGGTCTCATGCTGCCTTTGATGGAAGAGTTTTATACCATTCAGGGGGAAGGCTTCCACAAGGGAGCAGCCGCTTATTTTATAAGGGTAGGGGGCTGTGATGTAGGATGCCATTGGTGCGACGTAAAAGAAAGTTGGAACGCCGAAACCCATCCGCCAACGCAAATTGATAGCATTGTGGCCAATGCCGAAAAGTATTCCAATACCATAGTGATTACCGGCGGGGAACCGCTCACTTGGGATATGGGACCGCTAACAGAAGGATTGAAGGCCAAGAACATGAACATCCATATCGAAACCTCTGGTGCTTATCCGTTGACCGGGGTTTGGGATTGGATTTGCCTGTCCCCAAAAAAGAACAAATTACCCGTGGGCGACATCCACAAAAAAGCCCATGAACTCAAGGTAATCGTTTACAACAAGCACGATTTTATCTTTGCCGAAGAACAAGCTGCACAAGTGAGTGAGGATTGCATCCTGTATCTACAGCCCGAATGGAGCGTGCGGGACAAAATTATGCCGCTTATTGTGGATTATGTCATGAAACACCCTAAATGGAAAGTTTCCTTGCAGACCCACAAATACTTGAACATCCCTTAAAAAAGTACAAGATTAACGCCCTCCGTATTTCTGAAGGTCCAAAATGCATTCAGCATCCAAGTTGGGAATGGTAGCCAGTCCTTTGGACGCATTGCTTTCCATTTGCTTCAATAAAGAAGAACCAAATTCCAGTTCGGAACGCATCAAACAGCCATCAACATTACAATGGTTATTGCCTTCTTCCACACCTTCCTCATTAACGGTGGTCTCTTCGTGGTCGTTCACCGACTGTGTGGAAAGGTTCACCAAGCCGAACAAATGCCCGAATTCATGTATCAAAGTCGCTGTTTCCACATCTTCGGTGCTGACAGCTGTACTGCTATTGGCAATCTCTTGGATGGTGGATTCATAAATGACCATGGAGGTGTTCCGGTACACCGCACCAAGGGTCACTAGATTGTTTTCTTCGTCATCGGTTTCGGCAGGTGCATCGGCAAAATAAATGTGTACGGTAATGGTAGACCCGCTGTTGTATTCGTCCCTATTCTCCCTTTCCAGTTCTACCACCTCTTCCAGGGTCAGGCTTTGTTCATTGGGAGAAGCTAATGCGGTATATATAAATTCAATATCTTCCTTAAAGGTGTGATGCCTTAAAAATTCTTCAAAATTGGCTATAGCCTCTGCGGTTGGGGCGAAACCGTTTACGTAATCAATTTCTATCAAAAGTTTATCGTAAACGTCGTTGGAAAGTAAGTCCCTGGCCGAAGCACCTGTAGATAAAAGGTTTCCTGCCCTAAGATTGGCGTTGGAATCCGTGGATGTCGGGGTCGAATCCTTGGAGCAACCCATAAGTAACCCAAGGCCAAACAAAGTGTATAGCGCAATTTTTTTCATAGCAATCAGTATAAACAAAAAACGTTCCTTGCCGGAATCTATTATGTTTTTAAGGTCAGCTTTGCTAAATAGTCGAAATGCTCGCCAGAAATTACAAGCTCGCAATTGAAACCATTTGACTCGCAGGCGTTTTGCAAGGTATCAAAATCTACGTAAACCCAATCAAAAGGTTCACTTTTTTGCCCCTTATATTCCATTTCAAATTGGACTTCACCATAATACGTCCCGTCATTGGGAATCCAATAGCCACCATCCTCATCTTGTTCAAACATGTAAATGATATCGCTGGAGTCCAGTAATATCTGACCATTAGGCTGCAATAATGAGGCCAAATGCTGAAAAAAACCACTCAAATTTTTGAGTTGGCCCGCCAATCCAATACCGTTCATCAGTAAAAGGAGGGTGTCATATCTTTCTTCGGAATAATCCAAAATAGGACTGCATATGGTTGATTCTACCCCACGTGCTTGGCAGACTTCGATACAGCCTTTGGAACTATCCAAAGCAGTTACCTCCAATCCTTTGTTCTGTAGGAAGAGTGAATGACTTCCTGCACCGGCCCCTACATCCAACACTTTTCCGCGCGCCAATTGCAACGCTTTTTGCTCAATTTGGGGCATTTCACTAAATGTTCGGAACATATAGGGCAAAGGGATGACGTCCTCCTCATCCAAAGAGGAGTAGGTTTTGATATCCTCGGTGTATTGCCCTTTTTGATAATCCTGCAATGCCTTTCCAAAAATGTCGGCCATATGGGGATTGTTTTTGCAAAGGTGTGACTTTAATTGGAGAGAAAGGTTTAAAATGGATAAGTTTGTGCATTATGGATGAACAACTCCGGGAATTGCCTCAAAAAGCTAGGGAAAAGCATTCCGAGAATAAAAAATTCTTTGCCAAGTTAAAAAAACGCCCTCCCAAGGATTTGGACTACACTATGCAACAACTGCATAATGCCGAATTCGAGCGAACGGACTGTCTTTCTTGTGCCAATTGTTGCAAGACCACAGGTCCCTTGTTCACCAACGCGGATATTGAACGCATTGCCAAGCATTTTAGGATGAAGCCTTCTCAATTTATCGATGCCTTTTTACGAGTCGATGAGGAGAATGACTACGTGCTTCAGTCTGTGCCCTGTACATTTTTGGGCGAGGACAATTACTGTTCCATTTATGATGTTCGCCCCAAGGCTTGCCGAGAGTTTCCGCATACGGATAGAAAAAAGTTCCAACAAATCTCCAATCTCACCTTAAAGAATGTAGCAATCTGCCCAGCTGCCTTTAACATTGTGGAGGAAATGAAAAAGGCTATAAAATTTTGACGATTTATTATATTTGGGAATATGGAGCAGCTTATTTCATATTTCGAGACCATTCCTTCCTGGCACCGTAGTTTGATCTTGGTGGGAGGAATAACTTTTTTCTGGATTTTGGAAGGAATTGTACCCTTGTTCAACGTGCCCTATAAAAAATGGAGGCATTCGGTTCCCAATTTCTTTTTTACAATGACCACGATTATCGTGAACTTTCCGCTGGCTTTCTTGCTGCTCAAGTCATCCGATTGGGCTGTTGCCAACGATTTTGGTATTATCAATTGGCTGCCGGAGATGCCGCTTTGGCTTTATGTGGTATTAGGGGTCATGTTTTTGGATTTGATAGGGGCTTACACGGCACATTGGGTAGAGCACAAGGTAAAACCTTTGTGGATGGTACATTTAGTGCACCATTCCGACCATAATGTGGATACCACAACGGCCAACCGCCACCATCCATTGGAAAGTTTGATTCGGTATTTCTTTACCTTAGTTGGAGTACTCGTGGTTGGTGCGCCTATTGGCATCATCATGCTGTACCAGAGTTTGTCGGTGGTGTTTTCACAATTCAATCATGCCAATATTAGTTTGCCGAGAAAGGTGGACAACGCGCTAAGTTGGATTATCGTGAGCCCGGACATGCACAAAGTGCATCACCATTATCAATTGCCCTATACCGATTCCAATTATGGGAATATTTTTTCGATTTGGGACCGATTGTTCGGTACCTATATGTCCATGGACCCCAAAAATATCGTTTATGGAGTCGACACGTTTCCTGATGAAAAAGAGAACAGCAGCATCAAAGGGCTGCTAAAACAACCTTTCCATAAGTATAGAAGGCCTACAACGGAGGGTTAGTCATAAATCAAATACTTCTCCCGGGTTTTCTTGAAGCTAGCCAAATCATCCTGCCAAGTGGCCTTTATTTCATCATTGGTCATGCCCTGCTCAATCTGTTGTTGTAAGAGCGGTGTTCCAGCGTGTTTGGTAAATCCGTCCGTTAAAAAGAATTTGGATTTGTCCAAGGTATTCTTGTAAGCGTCAATGATCCATTCCATGGAAACTTCGCTCATACGTGGCACATGGGACAAATCACGCCCATAGCAAGTTTTTCCTTCCTCTTTGGGGTATTTGGACCCAAAGTTGGGTTCGGGGACATAGCTAAATTCATACTTGGTGCTGTCCATAAACGAAGCGCCATAACGTTGGAACTGAAATTCAGTGCCGCGCCCAGCGTTTACATTGGTACCCTCGAACAGCCCCAAACTCGGATATAAGTTGATGGACGTATCATTGGATAAATTGGGAGAAGGTCGTATGGGTAGCTGATACTCGGATTGATGGGTGTAGTTCTCCAACGGAATCACGGTCAAATCTGCTTTCCTGCTATTCTCCAACCAACCTTCGCCGTTGAGCATTTGGGCATATTCGCCCATGGTCATCCCATATACCAATGGAATGGGGTTCATGCCCAAATAGCTGGTATGTTCCTTTAGCATCGTGGGGCCGTCCACATAATGCCCGTTGGGATTGGGTCGGTCCAAAAGGATGATGGGTTTATTGTTTTCGGAGCAGGCCTCCATTACCAACTGCAAAGTGGCAATGTAAGTGTAAAATCGAACCCCTACGTCCTGAATATCAAAAACAATAATATCCAGATTGCTTAATTGCTCCCCCGAAGGTTTTCGGTTTTTGCCATAAAGCGAAATAATGGGAAGCCCGGTCTGGGTGTCCACACCATCTTTCACATGCTCTCCCGCATCGGCCGTACCTCGAAATCCGTGTTCTGGAGCAAAGACTTTTTTCACTTGAATCCCAGAGGTGAGCAAGGAGTCCACCAAATGGGTGTATCCTTTTTTATGGAAGACAACAGTGGTCGGATTGGCCACCACGCCTACGTTTTTCCCTTGTAAGTGGGGTAGGTAAGCTGCTGTCCTATTGGCGGCAATGATAATCGGTGCTGGTGCATCTGTTTCGAATAGTGGGGTGGTCTCGGCATCTTTTTGTTGTCCCTTGCAAGCGGAAAACACCAAAAACAACAATAAAACTGTACTTTTGAACTTAGATAAAATGGGCATTCGTTGAATTTAGAATTGTTTATAGCCAAACGCCTGGTGACAGGGAAGGAACATAAAATTAGTATTTCCGCCCCGATAATAAAAATTGCCATCGCCGCAATCGCCATCGGTGTGGTAATGATGCTTATTGCCATTGCCACTGGTGTTGGCCTCAAGAACAAAATTCGCGAAAAAGTTGCTGCCTTCAACGGCCATATCCAAATTTCCAATTTCGATAACAATAATTCCGAAGTCTCCCTGACCCCGATTTCCATCAACCAAGATTTCTATCCTGAATTTAAAAATGTGGAAGGGGTGAGGCATGTGCAGGCAGTGGCCACCAAAGGTGGAATCATCCGAACTGCAGATACGTTTGAGGGCATGCTGGCCAAAGGAGTGGGTACCGATTACGATTGGAGCACTTTTGAGGAATATTTGGTGGACGGTAGGTTGCCCGATTATAGCGGTAAGTTGAATGAGGAAGTACTTATATCCAGTTTAATGGCCAATAGGCTGAGGTTGAAGGTGGGCGATAGCTTTTTTTCCTTTTTTCTAAGGGATGGCGATGCCTCCAAACCCCCAAACAACCGTAGGTTCGAAATCGTGGGCATCTATGATAGCGGTTTTGAGGAATTTGATGAAACCTATGTGTTTGTGGATATCCGTCACATCCAATTGATGAACCGATGGGAGGACAATCAAATTGGAAACTTTGAGGTGTTTATTGATGATTTTGACCAGTTGGAGGAAAAAAGCAATGAGATCTATGGAAAAACGGTATCCGTTTTGGATACACAGAATATCAAAAACAAGTATTTCCGCATTTTTGAATGGATAGGCCTTTTTGATTTCAATATTGCCCTGATTATTGGGATTATGATTATTGTAGGCGGCATCAACATGATTACCGCCCTGCTGGTCCTGATTTTGGAACGTACCCAAATGATAGGAATCCTTAAGGCTCTGGGATCTGCGAACTGGAGCATCCGAAAGGTGTTTTTGTACAACGCTGCCTATTTGATTGCCATTGGGCTATTTTGGGGCAACCTGATTGGGTTGGGCGTCATCTTTCTGCAGGATAAGTACCGCATGTTCAAATTCCCAAACCCGGAAGAATACTATATCGATTACATCCCTGTGCACATGGATTTGTTCACGATCTTACTCTTGAATTTGGGAGTGATGTTGCTCTGCTTGTTGATGTTGTTGGTGCCCTCTTACATCATCACTAAAATAACTCCGGTAAAAGCCATTCAATTTGAGTAGGGTTAGTAAGGAATCATGATTTATCATTCTAAATTGATACCTTGTAGCATAAAATAACCAACCATGATTTTCAAATATTACATGACTTTAATAGCTGTATTGCTTACAGCTTCCATTTCAGCTCAAAAACTTTCCAGAACCGAAAAAAAGATTGTTTCCACCATCGAAAAGAACAATGCCGATGCCATAGATTTCTTGGAACAGGTGGTCAATATCAATAGTGGTACCCTTAATGCCAAAGGGGTTAAGGAAGTGGGAATGGTGTTTAAGGATGCCTTTGATAATATTGGATTTGAGACCAAATGGATAGAGATGCCCGCAGAAATGAACCGTGCAGGTCATCTTTTTGCCGAAACCAGAGGGACCAAGGGTAAAAAGTTATTGCTGATCGGTCACTTGGATACCGTTTTTGAAGAGGACAGTCCATTCCAGACCTTTGAAATGGTAAACGATAGCGTTGCCCATGCCCCGGGCGGAAATGACATGAAGGGCGGGGATGTCATCGTGCTGTATGCCCTCAAGGCACTTTCGGACAACGGCTTGTTGGATGATGCACAGATCATTGTCGCGTTTACCGGGGATGAGGAAAGTACGGGTAAACCCTTGTCGATAAGTAGAAAAGACTTGATCGATGCCGCCAAGCGAAGCGATATTGCGTTGGGCTTTGAAACATCAACAGGGTTCAACTATGCAACCGTGGCCCGAAGAGGCGCTTCGGGCTGGGCGGTGGAAGTGGAAGGAAAACGGGCCCATTCCTCGGGTGTGTTCAGCGAGCGTACCGGTGCTGGTGCCATTTTTGAAATGTCCCGAATCCTACATCAATTTTATACCGATGTAAAAGGGGAAGATTTGCTGACCTTCAATCCTGGCGTTTTGCTTGGAGGCACCTTTGTCAATTTTGATGAAAAGACCAGCAAGGGCGATGCCTTTGGAAAAACCAATGTTGTGGCCCAAAAAGCAGTGGTAAAGGGAGGACTTCGATTTATATCGGAGGAACAAAAAGAACGGGCAAGGGCCAAAATGAGGGAGATCGTGGCCAATAATTTACCACAGACCTCGGCCACCATCAGTTTTACGGATAGCTACCCTGCCATGCAGCCCACGGAAGGAAACCTTGCCCTATTGGGTACTTTGAACCAGGTGAGTTTAGATTTAAATCAAGGTGAGGTCTTGGCTTATGATCCCGGAAGACGCGGGGCGGCAGACGTATCTTTTGTAGCTGAATATGTAGATGGTTTGGACGGATTGGGAACCATGGGCTCCGGTGCACATACGCCGCAGGAGACCGTTAACCTGAATACCATCGAGGCTTTGACCAAACGCACGGCCATCTTAATTTATCGATTGATCAACACTAACTAATGGTAATACTACAAAACAAAAACGCCACCGTAAAGATTGACGCGGGCGAACTCGTGGGCTATCAAGTGGATGGACATGAATTTATCCACCAAAAGGGAAGCCCGGGATGGAGCAGCGCCGATACTGAAATGTTTCCTATTATCGGCCCGGTCAACGAGGCTGGTTTTCGTGTAAAAACCCCTAAAGGAGAGGCCGTGCAAGACCAGCATGGGCACTTGCGCCAAATGGAATATCAGCTGACGGAACAAACAGAAACCGCTGCCGCTTTTGTGAAGCAATACCATTCGGGCACTGAGGTACACAATTCCAAGTTTCCCGAAAAATCTACGGAAGAAGCCCTTACCTGGCCTTATGACTTTCGGTTTGAGAAAACTTTTTTGTTGACCGATTCCAGTCTGGAAATCAATTTTAAAATTACCGGTGAAGAGGGAATGCCGTTTATGCTCGGGTACCATCCTGCCTTTAAACTCCATACGGAATCTCCTGTTATTTTGGCCAATGGCAAAAGGATTTCACTGGATGAAGTTTTAGCCGTGGGGAGTAGGGCACTTCAAATTTCAGATTGTACCTCCGTTACCTTAAACGATAAAAAGGAAATCACCATCGAAACCGGAGGTTTTGGCAACTTTATGTGTTGGACGGAAGTAAGAAACATGGTCTGTATCGAACCGATTTCATTTTACCCGTATGCCGTAAAACAATCGGATTTGCACCAAGGCTTCGAAAAGCTAAAGAATACGGCCGAATTTAAAGTCGTTTTAAAGCCAAGAGTATAAACTGCCTTTAGGATTACACGAGCACCTTACTCTTGTTTTGTTTGAGAAAATACTGTGTCAAAATACTTTCTGTTTCCAAAGTATGCTTTTGTGGGGTGATAAAAGCCTCCACATCTTCAAGATTGGATAACTGCGTCTCGGTATCGACAAAACCAAAACCCTTGTAAATGCCATCCGCAATCAAAATGACGGCATGTTCATTTTCGTTTCGGCCTTTTTCTTGGATAACCCTGATTTCCGAGGAGAGCATTTTCATGTGGGCGATGGCCTCTTCGACTTTCTGGTTATAAGCGTCTATTTTCTCCTCGCCCCGGCAGATACCTTCGCAGCTATTTATTTCGTGATGGGAACAGGCCGATGTGGTCTGTTGCAAATGACAGTAACGGGGACAGAGCGAGAATACCTTGCATACCTCTTCCAAATACGCCCGGCATTCCGTTTGGTTGTGGAGTATTTTTAACGGGTTTGGTATCCCTTTGGTGGTATTGTAGGCCAGGTGGGTAATGCCATTTCTATCTTCGTAGGCAAAAATGGCGTACTGCTTGCCCATTCTTTTTTGGGCGCGGTTATAGGGTGGGAACAACCGTTTGATTTCTGCGGATTCCATCAAAAGTGCGACCAATTCGCTGCCTGAGAGTTTGAAATCAATGTTGGCCGTCTCGCTGCACATTTGGATTTCCTTTCGGCTCTTGTCGTAAAAATGGCCCAACACCCGTTTTTTTAGGTTGATGGCCTTTCCCACATAAATAATCTCCCCTTTTTGATTCATAAAATAGTAGATGCCCGGTTTTTGGGGAATACGGTCAAATACTGATTTGGGCAAATGGGGCGGAAGGGTAGCTTCTTGGCTTCTGGCGTTCAAAAACTTTTTGAAAATGGTATCAGCCTCAGGCTGTTCCAACAACTTCTCAAACAAAAGTACGGTGGCATGGGCATCACCTCGGGCACGGTGCCGGTCCACCAAAGGAATTTGTATGGCCGAGCAGAGTTTTCCCAAGCTGTACGAACGCAGTCCGGGAATCAGTTTTCGGGACAGCCGAACTGTACACAGCTTCTTTCGGTTAAAATCAACCCCGATTTGTCGAAATTCCTCCTTGATCACGCCATAATCAAAATTGACGGAGTGCGCCACAAAAATACATCCCTCGGTAATGCGTTGGACCGCATCGGCAATCTCATGGAATACGGGAGCATTTTGCACCATGTGGTCATCAATGCCCGTTAGTCCCGTGATAAAATAGGGGATAGGACATTGTGGATTGACAAGGGAGGTGAATTCGTCCACAATTTGATTGCCATCATATTTAAAAATGGAAATCTCCGTAATCTTGTTGCCTTTGATTCCGTTGCCCGTAGTCTCTATGTCGATGATGGTGTACAAACGCTGTGCGGCTTAGTAGGATTGAAATTATGGATAAACGGCCCGACATCCAAGTGCTTTGCCCAGATATGTCAAAATTGATGGCGGTATTGCGTTGGTGTGCAGTGCTTGAATTCCTTGAACTTGCGGTTAAAGTTGGCAATATTGTTGAAACCGCACTGTTCAGAAATCGAAGCAATGGAGCGTTCGGGATTTTTTAAGAGGAGCTTACAGGCATTTTCAATGCGTATTTCGATTAAAAATTGGAAAAATGTCTTGTTGGTCCTTTTTTTAAAGTATCTACAGAACGCATTCTTCGTCATGTTGGCCTTTTCTGCAATTTCTTCCAAAGTGATGGGCTCCCTGTACCGTTCCATCGCATAATCGTATACCTTGCTCATCCGTTTGCCCTCATCATCCGTGAACGATTTGCGATATACAAAAGCGGAAAGTGGCACTGTATTGGATTTGTTGATTTGGTCGATGATCAGCAGTAACGATGCGATTTGTTCCACTTTGTTTTGTGCTGAAAGCGCATGGAACAATGGAACGATCTTGCTTTGTCTTGAAGTGATGCGCATTCCAAACTCTGCCTTTTTAAAGAATTGTTGGATGGATGAAAGGTCTGCCAGTTGGAAGAATCCTTTTCCAAAGGAATCTTGGTCAAAAAACAAGGTGTGCATCAATGATTCTTCCTTGATTCGGGTGTCGCTTCGGAATACATGAGGGACAAAACTACCAATGACCAGAATGTCGCCAGCTTTGTATTCATTGATGCTGTCCCCTACAATCAGTGCCCCGGCACCTTTTTCCACATAACTGATCTGAATTTCCGCATGTTGGTGCAACTGGTCATAAAATACCTGTTCGCGGTCAATTTGGTACACCAGCGCCTCATGCTGTGGTTTTGGTATTTTAAAGGGAAGCACCTTCATGGATACGCCTAAATTATTTGAAAAATTGATTTTGAAGCTAATTTAGGGTAATATACTATCATAATAGGCTAATAATCGAACAAAAGAAAAAAGGACTCCCTTCGTAATTTTAGAAAGGAAAAAATTAAGCTTACATTATGGTAAAATGGGAAGGCGTAATGCCAGCGGTAACTACAAAGTTTACTAGCGACGATACCTTGGACCTTGTGATGTTCGAAAAGAACATAAAAGCGCAAATCGATGCAGGGGTACACGGGATTATTTTAGGGGGTACCTTGGGAGAGGCGAGCACCTTGGAACAAGAAGAAAAGGAAACCTTGATCAAAACATCGATTGCTTTGGCCGACGGAAAAATTCCGGTGATCATGAACGTGGCGGAACAAAGCACCAAAGGTGCTATTGAAGCCGCCCAGACTGCGGAAAAAGTGGGTGCCCAAGGATTAATGTTGTTGCCGCCCATGCGCTACAAGGCTACCGATTATGAAACGGTCGCCTATTTTAAGGCAGTGGCCAAAAACACCTCTTTGCCGATTATGCTGTACAATAATCCAGTAGATTATAAGATCGAGGTGACTTTGGATATGTTGGAGGAATTGATGGCGTGCGACAATATCCAAGCCATTAAAGAGTCTACCCGAGATATTACCAACGTGATCCGAATCCAGAACAGGTTTGGCGATCGTGTAAAGGTTTTCACAGGAGTGGATACCTTGGGATTGGAAAGTTTGGTCATAGGCGCCGTAGGTTGGGTGGCCGGACTGGTTTGTGCCTATCCTGCCGAAACGGTTGCCATTTATGAGTTGGTGAAAGCAGGCAGGATTGAGGAAGCCCTGAAGATATATCGATGGTTTATGCCGTTGTTGGAGTTGGACATTAGTCCACAATTGGTACAAAACATCAAACTGGCCGAAGTGGCCACAGGAATTGGCACCGAACATCTGCGAGCACCCCGATTGCCCTTGCAAGGCGCTGAACGGGAACGCGTTTTACAAGTGATTGAAACCGCAATGAAACATAGACCGGAGCTTCCGGACTATAAAAACATAAATAACGAAGTATGATGACAGGTAAAAACTGTATTGGAGGACAGTTTAAGGCAGATGGTTCCGTAGAATTCAGAACGGTAGATCCTAAAAAAAACGTTCAGAACCCAACGGTATTCGTGGAAGCCACCAAAGATGAAATAGACACGGCGGTGGACATGGCTTGGGAGGCTTTTAAGGTATTCCGAACGATGCAAGGCAAACAACGGGCCGATTTTTTAAATACCATTGCTGACGAAATGTTGGCCTTGGACCAAGAATTGATCGATACCTACATGTTGGAGTCGGGTTTGCCCGAGGGCAGGGCCATTGGCGAACGGGGACGAACTGTTTTTCAGTTGCGTTCGTTTGCCGAACTGGTTGCCAACGACGATTGGCGCGAAAATACATTTGATGCGGCCCAGCCCGATAGAAAACCGCAGCCTAAACCGGATTTGCGAAAAACCATGATTCCCTTGGGGCCAGTGGCCGTTTTTGGGGCCAGTAATTTTCCGTTGGCGTATTCCACTGCAGGAGGCGATACGGCAAGTGCCTTGGCGGCAGGTTGCCCCGTGATTGTGAAGTCCCATCCCATGCATGCGGGAACCAATGAGTTGGTAGCTTCGGCCATTGTTAAGGCCGCCGAAAAAACGGGAATGCCCAAAGGTGTTTTTTCAAGCATCAATGGTTCGGTACAGGCCGGAATCGATTTGGTGAAACATCCAAAAGTAAAAGCGGTTGGTTTTACGGGAAGTATCGGTGGAGGCAGGGCACTGTTCGATTTGGCAGCCAAAAGAGAGGAACCTATTCCTGTTTTTGCCGAAATGGGCAGTATCAATCCTGTGATCATGACCGCGAGTGCCATTTCGAAAAGAGGAAGTGAACTCGCCAAAACCTACGCAGGGTCCATTACCTTGGGTACGGGACAGTTTTGTACCAATCCAGGGCTTTTGTTGACGGTAAAGAGTGAAGATACCTATAGTTTTATTCAAGAGTTGGCCAAAGAAACCGTCTCCATAGCCCCGCAAACCATGTTGCACCCCAATATCAAAAAAGGGTACATCTCCAAAGGAGATGCGGTAACAGGGCAAGAAGGTGTTGAGGTGGTGGCAACCTACGATGGGAATTTGGATGCCAATGAAGCTGCTGCGACCATTGCCACTGTTTCAGGTAAGGCATTTTTGGATAATCCGAAGATGCACCAAGAGGTTTTTGGTCCCTTTTCCATGGTGGTACAATGTGAGGACGAAGCGGAATTGATTCAGATTATTGAAGGTTTGGAAGGACAATTGACCGGCACTCTCATCGCAGAAAAGAATGATACATTGAATTTGTCAAGATTGGTTGATGCGTTGCAGCACCGTGTGGGACGAATCATTTATAATGGTGTGCCCACCGGGGTGGAGGTATGTGCATCCATGCAACATGGGGGACCTTACCCGGCGTCTACCGATTCAAGGTTTACCGCGGTTGGGGTGCATTCCATCAAGCGTTGGGTGCGCCCTATTAGTTATCAATCATTTCCTATGGAATTGTTGCCAGATCATTTAAAAAAATAGCGAGTGGCCAGAAAAACATTTTTTTGTGTGGATGCCCACACCTGCGGAAATCCAGTACGGGTTGTAGCAGGGGGAGGCCCTAATTTGATGGGCAAGGACATGAGCGAGAAGCGCCAGCATTTTTTAAGGGAGTACGATTGGATTCGGCGGGGGTTGATGTTTGAACCAAGGGGACATGATATGATGAGCGGAAGTATTTTGATGGCGCCCCATGATCCAGAGAACGATTTTGCCATTCTTTTTATAGAAACATCAGGTTGCCTCCCCATGTGCGGTCATGGTACCATCGGAACCATTACAGTGGCCATAGAAGAAGGCCTCATCGTACCCAAAACACCCGGAAAAATAAGGATGGAGGCACCTGCAGGCTTGGTGGAGATCGAATACCAGTTGACAGGAAAAAAGGTGGAATGGGTAAAGTTGGTCAACGTAAAATCGTACCTGGCCGCAGCAAATTTGTCCATTGACTGCCCGGGTCTTGGTGAAATCCATTTTGATTTGGCCTATGGGGGTAATTATTATGCCATTGTGGATCCACAGGAACATTATACGGGATTGGAGGACTTTACCGCTGGACAGATTATCCAGTTTTCACAAGTGGTGCGTAAGGCCATAAACGAGAAATATCCCGATTACTTTGTGCATCCGGAAAACCCAACCATACGGGATGTGAGCCATATGATGTGGACAGGAAAACCTTTGGATGCCACTTCATCCGGACGAAATGCGGTGTTTTATGGGGACAAGGCCATTGACCGTTCGCCCTGTGGAACAGGAACCTCGGCCCGCATGGCCCAATTATATGCGAAAGGAGCCTTGAAGGTGGGAGAACCTTTTGTGCATGAAAGCATTATCGGGAGCAAGTTTGTGGGGAAAGTAGAGGCTGAAACCACCTTGGACGGAAAACAGGCCATCATCCCCAGTATTCAAGGATGGGCACAGGTTACGGGTTACAGCAATATCATCATAGATGACGACGATCCCTACGCACATGGATTTCAGGTGCTTTAGAAGGCATCAGAATTTGGATGGTCAAGGTGTAAAATAGAATGAGATAACCAATCATTACCTTTAGGTACTGAAAACTAAATACAGCAATATGGGCTTACAGAAAATAAGCATCGCTTTGGTTGCCATGATCAGTACATGGGCTACGGCACAGCATAGTCAATTGGCGGATATGGTCACCGAGTTTGAAATGGATAACTGGGCATTGGAACGCACCTACACGGTCGACGAGTCAGAAGAGTATTACCAACGGTTTTTGAGGTTTTACTCGAACTGGGAAGATAAAATGGATGCCGTTGACTTCGCTTCCCTTTCACAACAAGGAAAGGTAGATTATGTACTGCTGAAGAACCAAGTAGCCAAAGGCAATTACTTTTTGAATCAAGACTATAGCGCGTATAAAGGAGTAAAGGAAGTGGGTGATTTCGCGAAAGCTATTTTCCCTTTTATACAAGAACGAAGAAGGGGCAAACAACCCGATGCAAAACAATTGGCCCAATTGTTTCAGAATGCTACCGAAGCGATTGCTACCGAGATGGAAACTTGGAAATCCAAACCCTTTAAGGATTGGCAAACGGCTGACAAGGCTTCGGAAGTGGTTACCTCATTCCAAAAAGCGTTAAAGGAGTCCTATGAATTTTACTATGGCTACGACCCGGATTTTACATGGTGGATGGAAAAGCCCTATCAAAAACTAAACGAAAAGCTCACTGCTTATGCCGAATTCCTAAAGGAAAATTATGCTGAGGATAGTGTAAAGGATGATGGCAGCGGCATTATTGGAAAACCTATCGGCGAGGAGGCGCTGAAAGAAAGTTTAGCCTTGGAATTTATTCCCTACACGCCTGCAGAACTCATCAAAACAGCGGAAGAACAATTTGAATGGTGCAAAAATGAAATGATAAAGGCCTCAAGGGAGCTGGGCTATGGAGATGACTGGAAAAAAGCCCTGGAGCATGTGAAGAACACCTATGTTCCTGCGGGACAGCAACCACAGGCCATCATGGACCTATATTCCCATTCCGTGGATTTTATTGAAGAAAGGGATTTGATCACAATACCCGAATTGGCCAAGGAAACCTGGGGCATGAAAATGATGAGTCCCGAACGGCAAAAGATAAGTCCTTTCTTTTTGGGAGGGCGGGATATCATTATTTCATATCCCACAATGGAGATGGACCATAACGACAAGTTGATGAGCATGCGGGGCAACAACCCCAACTTTTCCTTTCCGACGGTGCAGCATGAATTGTTGCCGGGACATAATTTGCAGTATTTTATGACGAGTCGCCACAAAAGCTATCGTCGTCCGTTTTCCTCACCGTTTTGGACCGAGGGATGGGCTTTGTATTGGGAAATCATCCTCTGGAACAAGGATTTTCCCCAAACGCCGGAACAAAAATTGGGCATGTTGTTTTGGAGAATCCATCGATGTGCGAGAATCATTTTTTCCTTAAAGTTTCATTTGGGAGAGATGACTCCTCAGGAATGTATCGACCTTTTGGTGGATGAGGTCGGCCACGAATACGCCAATGCCGAGGCGGAGGTGAGAAGGTCCTTCACCACAAGCTATCCGCCGTTATATCAATTGGCCTATATGATGGGAGGACTTCAGTTTTATGCCTTGCGTAATGAAATGTTGGCTCAAGGTTGGACAGAAAAACAATTTCATGACCGGGTGATGGTTGAGGGTAGAATGCCAGTGGAACTGTTGCGAAGCCTGTTACAAGAATTGCCCCTCAGTAAAAACTATAAAACCAAATGGAAGTTCTCCACGGACTTTAAGGATTGATGTAGTTTTTCGATAACAAAGCGGTGAAAGTATGGGGCGGGTCTATATTTTGAAGATGAACCCGTCTTCCTCTACTTTTTTTCGATATTTCTCCTTGTCAAAAATATAGAGGTATGCCCCTTTTCGGGAAACGCTCATATCTTTTTCGTCCAATTTGATGAGTACGTCTAGTGAGTTGATTTTATTGATGAAGTTGCGCTTGTCCAGCTCCTTGTCCAAAATGGACTCGTACAAGTTTTGTAATTGCCGCATGGTAAATTTTTCGGGAAGCAACTCAAAACCAATGGGCTGGCTCAGTGCTCGTCTTCGTAAACGCACCTTTGCCTTTTCCACCATTTCGTTATGGTCAAAAATCAAGCTTGGGGCTTCCTTGATATCAAACCATTGGGCGGTATCTAGCTGTACCCCATCGAATTGATGGCTATCCACATCGATCAGGGCATAATAGGCCACGGAGATGGTGCGCTGTCCAGGGTCTCGGTCAATTTTACTATAAGTGTGAATTTGTTCTAGATAAATATCGCTCAAACCTGTTAGGTTTTCCAAAACTCTTGCCGCAGCTTGGTCCAAATCTTCGTTTTTTTTGAGGAACCCACCGATGAGGGACCATTTTCCCTTTTCGGGCTCAATAGGTCTTTTGATCAATAGTATGTTGAGATTTTTCTTGTCGAACCCAAAGATGATGCAGTCGACCGCCAAAAGTACCTGGTCTTCTTTTTGATAAAAATTGAGTTGTGGGCTGGGGGGTGATGCGACTTTTATGTTATTTTCTGCCATGGTATAGGATGCAATTTCAAGGATAAAAATAGATAAACTATTCCCTAAAATATCCATATCCATTTTATAATTGGTTTATCGTCAATTAAAAAATTAGGAAGGCACGACTAAAATTGGTTCCACATTTGGCCTTTTCATATTGACCAAAATCATTTTCTAGCCATTTGTATCCCATTATATTTGGAAAAAGTGTTTTGCGATGAAAACCATATTGATTCCCACCGATTTTTCTAAAAATGCCCTACATGCCCTAACGTATGCCAAAGAATTGTACAAGTGCGAGCGGGCTTGTTTTTTTGTGCTACATGCCTATGGTGAGGAGGTGTACGGACACTATAAAACAACTCCAAAAGAGGAGCTCGAAAAAATGAAGGAGGAAAAACGGGAGGACACCCAAAAGAAATTGGATGCCCTTATCGATTCGGTACTTGGTGAACCCCCAAACCCTTTGCACAATTTTGAGACGGTGGCCAAATTGGACAATCTAGTGGACGCCGTGAATGATTTTGTGGACGAGATGAACATTGATTTGGTAATCATGGGTACCAAAGGCGAAACCAGCGATCATAAGACCACCTTTGGGAGCTATACCATTGAGATTTTCAAATATGTAAAATGTCCGGTTTTGGCCATTCCCGAAGGTTTTGATTATAGGCAACCCAAGGCCATCCTTTTCCCAACAGACTATATGTTGCCCTACAAGCGAAGAGAGTTAAAACTTTTGGGCGATTTGGCGGGCAAGTTCAAGTCCAAGATACATTGTTTGTACATCACCGATTTCGACGAGCTCAGTCCACGGCAGGAGGACAATAAGTTGTTTTTGGAAGGGACTTTGACCAAACCTTATTTAAGTTTTGAGACCGCTCCCGTTAAGAACAAGGCGGAAATCATACTAGAACAGATTGAGCAAAAGGAGGCGGGTATGTTGGTGATGATGAATTCCAGACATTCGTTTTTTGAGGATATGCTCTACCGGTCGACAGTGGATTTACTGGGGCTCAAGATTAAAATACCGTTTATGGTGATGCAAAACATAAAACGATGATGTTATGAAAAGGAAACGAATCATATTACCGACAGATTTTTCTAAAAATGCTTGGAATGCCATTGTATATGCCTTGACAGTTTTTAAGGACGATCCTTGTGATTTCTTTATCCTGAATTCATTTCAGGTGGGTGCTTCCGGACTTTCAACGAAAATGGCGAGATATAATGATACCCGTTTGTACAATTTGATGAAAGAACAATCGGAACGCGATTTGAAAAGGGAGCTGGAAAAAATCAGCGCATTGGACAAAAACCCCAATCATAATTTTATTGCCCGTTCTGAGCAGGCTACTCTGGTAAATGCCATCGGAAAAACGGTGTACAAGGAAGAGATCGATTATGTCATCATGGGAACCAAAGGGGTTTCTGGCTTAAAAGAGGTCTTTATGGGGAGCAATACTTTTCAAATCATCAAGGAAATCGACTTTTGTCCCATTATCGCAGTTCCTGAGGATTATCAGACGGACGGAGAACTGGATTCGCTGATGCTGGCCACAGGCTACGAGCACCTTTTTGAAAACTATGAACTACAGCCCTTGTTGCACCTTCCGGTCAACTTTAAGGCCAAATTGCGGATTGTTTACGTAGGCAACCCAGCGGATTTGAACGAGGCACAAAAAAAGTCCAAGGAAGCACTGGAAAAGCGATTGGACTCCATTGAGCACGAGTTTGTGGAGGTCGAAAAGGATGGGTCGGTTACCAATACCATTCAAAAAATGGTACAGCAGGACGACACCATCGATATGTTGGTGATGATCCATCAGGACCATTCATTCTTCGAAAAATTGACTAGGGAACCAGTAATCAAAAAAGTGGCCTTCGCCACCCGCGTACCCTTTATGGTGGTGCATCTATTTGAATGATGCTACAAGAAGGATTTGGCCAACTGGACCAATTCTTGTTTTTGAAGTACGCCCGATTTTCTCCAGAGCTGTTTTCCGTTTTTGAAGAAAATTAAGGTTGGAACGCCCCTTACCTGGTACGTATTGGCCAAATTTTGGTTTTTGTCCACGTCAATTTTTACGATTTTTAAATCTTCGCCCATCTCATCTTTGACCTGCTTTAAAATGGGAGCCAACATTTTACAAGGTCCGCACCATTCTGCCGAAAAGTCGATAAGCGTCAATTGGTCGCTATTGATCAAAGCTGCAAAATTTCCTTTCATCGTTTCCAAAAATTAGTGCCTGCAATGTACAAACACTGTTGTTTTTGCAAAGTGACCTAAGTCACCTTTTGGAACCAAGGCCTCAATAAGTTCAAGGGGCAAGGTCGGATTCTTTTGCTATCTTTATTCGCTGCACAACTAAACAAAACTGATTGCACATGCAAAAAATTATCACTGGATGCCTGCTGACACTTTTCCTATTGGTATCCTGTAAAAACGAGAAGAAAAAAGATGTTGCCGAGACGTGGCGTACCAAAAAGGCCGCTGTTGAAAATGCCGTACACAATCAGTTGTTGGAGGTGGAAAGGGAAGCAGGCTGGGAGTTGCTGTTTGATGGGGAAACCATGAATGGTTGGCATTTGTACAACGATTCTGGTTCACAATCGGTTTGGGAAGTGGTGGATGGTACCTTGCACAGCAACCCCAATGATGAATCCTTGACGGCAGGTGACCTGGTGACAGACAAGGCCTATGAAAATTATGAACTATCCCTGGAATGGAAAGTTATTGGGAATGGTAATAGTGGTATCTTCATCAATGTGCAGGAATTGCCCCATGTTCCTACTGCTTGGCAGAGCGGTCCAGAGTATCAAATATTGGGTGCTGACCACATGGACTACGATGTGCCCGAGAAAAGACCGGGTTGTCTTTATGTTTTCCTGCCCCAACAAAACAATGTGGAAATCAAGCAAGGGGATTGGAACAAAACAACCATCAAACAAAAAGATGGTAAAATCCAGTTTTACCTCAATGGTGAGCTTACCGTAGAGGAGGATTTAACGACTCCGGAATGGAAAAACAAAGTAGATGCATCCCATTTTTCCAACTATCCAGAGTTTGGAAAAACAACCGCAGGGCAAATTGCGCTGCAATATTGGTATTTTGAAACCTGGTTTCGGAATATCAAGATCCGTGAATTGTAGTATATCGTTAATTGATCAAATTATCCGATGGATGAACTACATCTAATCGGATTTGCTGATTTTTTCCAATAAACCTTCCAGAATCTCATCGGTGTCATCCAATAAATGATCTTTGATGAAGATATCCGGGACAACGCCCTCTTCTTTGGTGCTTCCACTTACCCGGACCATTTTTCCTTTGGAAACACTTACCGGAATTTGTGTGTTGGGTAGTTTAAATTCGAAGATGGAGGCGTAAAGTGAGGCATATTCCCCAGTTTCTTCGCCAACAATGGTTGCGAAGCCGTAATCCTGTATTTGTGCAGCAGTAACCGTGGCTTGTGAGTGTGACTGTCTGTTGACCAACACATAAACATTGCCAGAAAACCGTTTGGATGGTGGTTGAGGTTGATAATCGCCAAAATCGTAGTTATAAATTTCTCCGTTTTCTCGTGAAAGTGCTTCTTTCCAGAAAGTAGAAGTGGTGTCGTAGTGCTGTCTAGCATGTTCCTTTAAGAATTGACTCGTTTTCAGTTGGTAACTGGAATTCCATCGAAATGTAGTGTCCGCAAAATACGAAACCAGGTAATCGCTGAAGGCATTGTGACCCCCGCCATTGTTTCTTAAATCAATGATCAGGTTCTTGCTCCTTCGTTCTTTAATTTGTGCAAACGCCGAATCAACAAAACTCTTGAACTTGGTTTCATCACCACTAAAATCACCTGTGACAAGGTATGCTGATTCTCCTATAAATTGAAGCGACCTTTCCTGATTGAACAATTCGGTTCGCTTCATTTCGTAGCCCTCAATCAAATCCACTGCGCTAACCGTTTTGGTTTTTATGATCTTATTGGACTTAAACTTGATTTCAAAATTATCTTGTTTGCCGTGTAGCTGCCAGTAAAGTCGAGGGAAGGAGTACAGTTCAATCTTCGCATTTTTAAAATATGGGCGTTCAGCGGAAATCAGGGTGTGCATTTCAGCTAGGATTTTTGAAATGGGAATGTCATTAATGCTCAGTACTTCAGCTCCGATGGGGATGTCGTTGCCCGACCAATTTTTACGGACCAGTGCTTTGCCATGTTCGAGCACAAGTTCCAAAGGAAATAATGTCCCGTCATTGTAGGCATAGTTGCCATAGGATTTTCCGGGGAACCCGATTTCAGTATGGCCATTGTCCGCCTTTGAAATCACTTTTTGAAAGATGGAAGTCGCCTCCAGTAGACTTAAACTGTCCTGAGTAATGGAATTTTTGACTTGGAGATAATTTTTTTCAAATTCTGCCTTAGATGTATAGGCGTACAAATTGTAATGAGCCTCTTCCAAAGATGCCCAGAGAAACGCCATATCCTCCAAAACTTCATTTTTGGTGAAATAGTCTTGGGCATGCAGCAAGGTGCCGGATAAACTGGTCATCAAGCAAATTTGGAATAGAAGGACTCTAGGGTTGAAAACAGCTTTCATCAAGTTTAAATTTTCCGCAAAACTAGGCGTGCTCGTCGTACGAAACGACCGACTGTTTCCTTTCGGACTTATTTTTGAGCTGCTTCGCGTATTGACTTGGGGTTTTTCCGGTTGATTTTTTAAATACATCGTTAAACGTAGACTTGGAGTTAAAACCACATTCAAACGCCAGACCGAGCAGGGTCAATTTTTTGTTTTCCGGTTGGGCCACCAATTCTTTAAAAGCTTCGATGCGGTAGCTGTTCACATATTCGTAAAAATTTTTGGAGAAGCTTCGGTTGATGGTTTGGGATACCTGTTTTGGACTTACTTCCAGCAACTCCGCCAATGTGTTGAGGTCTAAATTGGAATTGAGATAAGGCTTCTTTTTTTCCATTAATTCTGTGAGTTGCTTAGCCAAATCTGGATTTGGGTCGTCCAAAGTGGGTTTTGACTTTTGTGAGGCGTAGCCAGAGGTTTCCTTTTGTGTTTTTAGATATCCCTTAAAACCAATCCAACACGTTACAATGGCCAATCCTACGAAGGTGGGAAGGATGTAATACTCCTTCAGGGATTTGTCAAAAAAGTACTTGTCCACCTCTGCAAAGAAATTCCAACCAATCCAAAACAGCGCATAAATGATAATGGGAAGTTGCAACCATCTCAGCGATTTATGCTCTAGATTGGAATAATGCTGTTTTAGCCAAGATTGATACTGGAACAGCAGCCATAGCGATATGATGGCATAGCTCATAATCGAAAAACTGCCGAGCCATTGTTCCGCCAAGTAGATCTTGGTGTAGGGATGGGCCGGTGTTTGATAGAGCCCGTCCGCACCCAAGCGGTAAAATGCCGTTCTGTAAAAAATAAACTCCAGTACCACCGGAACAAAATGGATGGCATCCCTTTTTGAAAAGACAAATTCCTTATCGGTCACACTTTTGGTGTAGAAATACAGCGCAGGACCAATACCGTAAAGGAGCTCCAATTGCATATACCGAAAAACGTCTATCATGCCACGGCTCCACAGTATGTTCACCAAACCAATGTTGAGCGCCATCAGTGCAAAAAAGAATATGAGAAGCGATAGGAATATGTTGGACTGTTTTCGTGGCCGTTTGGTCACCAACAAAAACCCAAGCACAATCGCTTGAAAGGCAAAAACAAAGATGATGGTGGACAATATGGGGTTGGGCGAAGTCATGGCAATGCGAATTTAGCTAATTTCAGAATAGTCCTTTTACCCTTCGGCATTTAGCGCATCCTTTCAAGAGGTTTTTACAGGTCGGTCATCAACGAATTCCATTTTAGGGAAGAAACCTTAATTTTCATTGTCTTGGACTTTGTCCAAAAGTTGGGAAAAGGTAGTATCTTAAGGCACCTTAACGCTATGAAATTATGATGAGGTACACACTTTGTTTGCTTTTATTCTTTTCACAATGGCTTTTGAGTCAGGAACTACCGCCAATTCAGAACTACACTCCTTCGGACTATCAGGCTGAAAATCAAAACTGGGCTCTTTCGCAGGCCCATGATAAGGTGATGTATATAGCCAATAACAAAGGCCTTCTGCAATTTAACGGGGCCGATTGGACCTTGTTCCCATCACCGAACGAGTCCATTATGCGTTCGGTAAAGGTGGTAGGGGACCGTATTTATACCGGCTGTTACATGGAGTTTGGTTATTGGGTGCGCGATGGTCAAGGAATGCTTCGCTATACTTCCCTATCTGCTGATATGCAAGAAGATTTGTTGGAGGACGAGGAGTTTTGGGGCATTTTTAACTTGGAGGATTGGATTGTGTTCCAATCCCTAAAACGCATATATATTTACAATATTCAAACGGAATCCACCAACAGTATTGATACGGAGGATACCCTTTTCCGAATGTTCAAGGTATCCAATGAGATTTATTTTCAGGAAAATGGCAAAGGAGTTTTCAAAATAGACAATGGCAAGTCGAAACTGGTTTATGATGATGAGGTGGTGCTCACGGATGAAATCATCAATATATTTCAGGAAGATGAAGAACTCTACATGCTCACCAAGCATAACGGCTTTTATAGGGACAACAACGGTGTATTGGACAAATTCCTTACGGGTCTGGATGATTTGCCCAAAAAAATAACGGTGTATAGTGCCATTAGATTGAATGATGGCAGCTATGCTTTGGGTACCATTTCCAACGGTCTTGTTCTTTTGGATGCGGATGGGGCCTTGCTCAACCATATTGATCAGATAAAGGGCCTGCGCAACAACACGATTCTTTCCTTAATGGAGGATAGGGACAACAATATTTGGTTGGGGCTCGATAATGGGGTCAGCTATGTGAACCTAAAATCACCCATAAAGGTGTACAGGGACAACAAAGGGGTGGTAGGAAGTATTTATGCAGCGGTGGTAAAGGATGGCATCCTGTATTTGGGGACCAATCAAGGCTTGTTCCATAAAGAGTTGGATGGTGATTCCGATTTTACATTGATCGAAGGGACCCAGGGCCAGGTTTGGTCGCTCCAGGAAATTGACGGCACCCTTTTTTGTTGCCATCATTCGGGCACCTACATTGTGGAAGGCAACGCGGCAAAAAGGATTACCGATGTGGAAGGAGTCTGGAAAATCAGCCCTTTGCCCAAGCATCAGGATTTGCTGTTGCAAGGTAATTATGATGGTCTTTATGTGCTGGAAAAAGTCGAGGGCAATTGGAAGCTTCGAAATAAGATAGATGGTTTTGGAAATTCCTCACGCTATTTTGAAACATTGGGAAACAAAGTTTTTGTGAACCATGAGTACAAGGGCATATTCAAGTTGGATGTGGACAATGATTTCTCCCATGTGAATACAATTTCTATGGACACCTTGATCAAAGGTTCGGAATCGGGTATCATTAAATATCGCAACAATGTGTTCTATGCATATAGGGAAGGGGTATACAAATATCAGTTGGAGTCAGATGCTTTTGTTAAGGACAGCTTATTGAGCAGTATTTACAATCAAGATGAATACGTTTCTGGAAAAATGGTCTTGGACCAAAACGAAGAGAATTTGTGGCTGTTTACCAATTCCAATATCAGTTTGCTATCGGAAGGCTCTTTGGCGGATACGTTATTGGTAAAGCCCATTCCATTGACGGAAGATATGAGGGATGGCATTGTTGGCTACGAGAACATTGCGAATCTGGGTGAGGAGGGCAAGTACCTTTTGGGGACTACTTCGGGCTACATTACCTTGGATGTCAATGGGTTCAAGAATAAGAATTTTAGAGTTCAGATCGGGAGGGTCGAAAAATCCGATAAGCAGAGTCGGCAGTGGGCCTTGGTGGGAACTTCATCAAACGCCGAATTTGGCAGTGCCGATAACCATGTTCGCTTTTCGTTCTTTACGCCAGAGTACTATAAGTTGTTCAAGCCCCAATATCAATATCAATTGGAGGGCATTTACAACAATTGGAGCAATTGGTCCGAGTCTTATACCACAACTTTCGAAAATTTGCCCCATGGTGACTACACCTTTCGGGTCAGGGCTGAAATTGGCGACCAAATTTCCAACAATGTTTCAACCTTTACGTTTTCCATAGCCCGGCCGTGGTACATTTCCAATGTAATGTTGGCACTTTATCTCTTGGCATTTATCTTGTGTTCATTTCTGATACATCAGGCTTATCGGCGTTACTACCACAAACGACAGCACAAGCTCATTGAAAAGAACAAAAGGGATATGGAATTGGCCAAGGCCCAGAATGAAAAGGAAATCATCAAAATAAAGAATGAGCAATTGCAGGAAGAGTTCAGGAGCAAGAGCAATGAACTTGCCGCATCTACCTTGAGCATCATCCGAAAGAACGAGCTGTTGTCCAAGGTAAAAGATCAACTATTGTCCAGTGTCGATGATACGAGTTCCATAAAGCCCATCATTAAGGTCATTGATAAGAACATTACGCAGAACGATGATTGGGAACTCTTCAAGGAAGCATTCAATAATGCCGACCGTAAGTTTCTGAAAAAGCTCAAAAAGGCACATCCAAACCTGTCTCCCAACGATGTTCGATTATGTGCCTACCTACGTTTGAATTTATCTTCCAAAGAGATAGCCCCGCTCTTTAATATTTCGGTAAGAAGTGTGGAGATCAAGCGGTACCGTCTTCGAAAAAAAATGGATTTATCCCATGATGACAACCTTGTTGATTACATCTTGAAACTATAGTCCTATACGTAACTAGTTTTATACCTCAACATTACCTCAACATTTATACACAACACCTCTTGTTTACCGATTTAATATACTTTGGTGAGGTCACTGTTTTAGTGGATTAAATAAGGATTTCTTAATTATTGACACTTTATTTTATAGTGTATATTTTTTGTTGAGGTAGTTTTTAAGGAATTCACATTTTGTTAAGTTAAGTTTAACCTTCTACAAAAAGTAGCTATCACAAAATGCACTTTGCGTGCATACCTGAACCAAATGAATTTTGGTGATGTGGTAGGGTTTGATGTAGGACTCAACTAAAACTAAACAACACTATGAAAAACTGGCTGCACGCACTGTTCCTTTTATGCTTTGTTTTTGGGGCAACTGCCCAAACGCCTAAGGTAACCGTAGAAAGCAACGAGGCAGGAATGAAATTGGTCGTGAACGGAGAGGACTTCATGATCAACGGTATGAACTGGGATTACATACCCATTGGAACCAATACGGTAAACGCACAATTCTGGGAAAAATCCGATGAAATCATTAAAGCGGGTCTCGACACCGAGATGTCGCTTTTAAAGAACATGGGGGTTAATGTAATCCGACAATATACTGGTGTTCCAGCCAGATGGATACGGTACATCTATGAAGAATATGGCATCTACACCATGTTGAACCACTCTTTTGGGCGATATGGGCTTACCATTGACGGGGTCTGGACACCTGTTACCATCTATGATGAGCCAAAGACTCAAGCACTTTTGATGTCAGAATTGGAAAATTTGGTACGGGAGTACAAGAATACCCCCGGTCTATTAATGTATCTCTTAGGAAATGAAAACAACTACGGTCTGTTTTGGGCCGGAGCGGAAACCGAAGACTTCCCGGATGATCAGCAGCGGATAGACTATATCGGGGAGAGCCGCGGACGCCCAATGTATCGCCTAATGAACGAGGCTGCCAAAATGATGAAGGAGATGGATGCCTCCCACCCCGTAGCCATTTGCAACGGGGATGTACTTTTTATAGACATCATCGCCGAAGAATGTCCGGACGTGGACATCTACGGAACCAATACCTATAGGGGTGTCTCCTTTGGAGATATGTTCCAAGTGGTAAAGGATAAACTCAACAAGCCGGTCATGTTCACTGAATTTGGAGCGGATGCCTTCAACGCCATCGATAACAGGGAAGATCAGTTTTCCCAAGCTTACTATATGGTAGGAAATTGGGAAGAAATCTATGAAAATGCTGCAGGACTGGGAAAAGCAGGCAACTCTATCGGAGGATTTACCTTTCAGTTTAGTGACGGATGGTGGAAGTACGGTTTTGATGACCGCGAAAATGCCGATATACACGATACCAACGCCTCTTGGTCCAATGGTGGATATTCGAGAGACTTGGCCGAGCCCGGTGCAAACAATATGAACGAAGAATGGTTCGGGATATGTGCCAAAGGTGCCACCGACCCAAGAGGGCTCTATGAACTATATCCAAGGGCTGCTTACTATGCCTTGCAACAAGCCCATCAACTGGATCCTTACGCCGATGGTGTGGACTTGAATTTTGTCCAGAATCATTTTGACAATATTCAAATCATGGATGCGGTACTCAAGGCAAGGGGGGATAAGGCGGCCTTGCAGGGCGAACAAAGCAATTTGCTCCGCATCAGTAATCTAACGGCGAAATTCTCCACTTTTAGCACGGGAGGTAGTTTGATCACTACACCAGAAAACGCGGACCCCGATGATCCCAACACCTTTCCGAACCAATTGGGCTTTGACCATATGCAATCCTATTTTGTGGGAGTGGAAGGTAATCCAGCACCCAACATGCGTGCCGAGGTCAATTTTAACGTGGTCGGTAATGTGGCCCAAAACCCGATCAACGAAATCTTCTACGAAAACAATTCACGTCCCATTGAAGTCAACACCGACCAAGGAAATGTATTGGTTCAGGATGTGAACCGTATTCGGGTTTACCAAGCGGAATTTGAATGGAAAGCCAAACAATTTGATTTAAAAGGATTTTACAGGACCGGACATTACCATTGGGGCTACGAAGGGGATTTCTTCGGGTTCTATCCGGAAGCTAACTACGGACCAAACTTGGATATTTACAATGGTGAGATACTGGGTATGGAAATCGATGGAAAAGGCATGTTTGACGGTTTGAAAGTGGCAATAGGACCACAATTGTGGTGGGGGGCCAACCCAACAATGTTGTTTAAGTACAGAAAAAATATAGCCAACTTCAATATTACCGGTATTTATCATAGGGATTTTCAAACTGATATTGTATTGGATGAAAATGGACGTCGAGTTTTGGATATCAACCAAGTTCGTAGTGGTGTGATACCACCCTGGCCAACCGAGAGAGCGGCCATTGCCATAGAGCGCGAAGTTGGAAAATTTGGATTTGAAGTAGGAGGAATATGGTCAGGAAGTCCACTCAATGGAATTTCCTTTCAGGATGTGAGGGGTACTCCTGGTAACTATGTGGTATTTGAGGATAGAATCCAAGCCAGTGATAATTGGGGAGGAAAATTCAAGGTCACCTACGAAGGAGGAAAATTTAATTGGTACGGTCAAACCGCGGCCATGGGATTGATCGCAAATGGTGGTGCCGATCAGACGTTGACCTTTACCGGCTGGAAACTTAGGGATACCGGAAGCGGTAACCAAGTCAATTTTTTAACAGGATTCACCTATTCTTTTGACAATTTTCAGATAGCCCCCAACTTTATGTGGCAGGAGCCGTTGGTAGATGCGATGCCCAATGATGTAGGAGGTCCAGGAAGATTGAGAAATATTATCGACGATCCTTTTGCAGTAAGGGCGAACAGGAAAACTACTGCAGGTGAAATCCTACTGACCTATGACCCTACCCCGGGTACCTGGATGTACGAGTGGGATAACGATAGGGCAGAAGACGCCAAATTCGCCATGAATTTAGGCTTTGTCTACCGCCGTCTACCCACACGGATGGATGCGCATATCGGTTTTAATGCCAATCGGGAATTTTTTGCATTTCCTAATTCTGCACCAGCGGAAGATCTTTGGGAAGTACACTCACGAATGGTTTCCAAGCTCGGACCGGATTTGGGCATCATCGGTAATTTCTACTATGGAAATGGACAAGGTAATGGTGATTCCGATCGTTTGATCCGGCGTTTTGGAGGTGATGTGAGGATGCTTTACAAGAATTTCAAAATACAGTACACGCAAAAAATAAACGATTGGGGTCCTTATGATTACCACAGGGATTTCAACCTCACTTTTCCCGTGCAGTTAATGCTGGATATTTCTACCACATTGGGCAAACCCGATTGGTTCATTCTTCCAAGCACACAAGTTGGAATTCGTGGAATTTGGAGATCCTTGAACGAATTCTCGCCACGATATCTGCCCAACGTAGCTCAGGAATTTGCCAACGAGCCTATTTTGAGTCCAGTTGGTTTCGATAACGGACATGAATGGGAGATTATGACTTATGTGCACATTAATATCGGGAAATAAAAAGATTGAGCAATGAAAAACTACAAGACAATAAATTTCCGTTCCATACTTCTTTTGAGCCTTGCATGTACACTTATGATGGGCTGCGAAAGAGAGTTTTCAGAGGATGTAGAATTCGCATCCTTCCCGCCCAATGGCGATGTGTTTCTCGATACCTTTTCTGCCGGACTCAACTATTTCCCATTTGTGGATGCAGGGGCAGACCCAGAAGCATTTAGTGTAGATACCAATGAGGCTTTCGAAGGAGAAGCTTCCATGCGATTCGATGTGCCAGCTTTTGGTAACGGTTTCGTAGGAGCTACCTTCAATACCACAGCTAGGCGAGATCTTTCAGGTTTCGATGCACTGACATTTTACGCGAAGGCCTCGCAGGCAGCAAGTATAAATTCCATAGGATATGGTATCTCTGGAGAGACCAATAACAAATTTCAGGTGACTGCCAATAATTTGAATGTAAGTACGCGATGGGAGAAATATGTGATTCCTATCCCGGACCCTTCAAAACTGATTAATGAAACAGGATTGTTCTGGATTGCAGAAGGGGCTTCTTTTGAGGGAGACGAAGGTGGCTACGTGCTCTGGCTGGACGAAATAAAGTTCGAAAAGTTGGGAACCGTTGCACAGCCACAACCTGCCATATTGGGAGGTGAAGCCATCTCCGAACAAACCTTTATCGGTTCCAGTATTACCTTGAACGGACTTACCCAGACCTTTAATCTAGCTGATGGGACCAATCAAACTGTAAGTATTGCACCATCCTACTTCAATTTTGAATCATCGGATATTGGAGTAGCAACTGTAAATGAACTTGGACGAGTAAATGTTCTAGGTGAGGGGACTGCTAACATTACGGCTATTTTGGCCGGGGTACGTGCAGAGGGTTCTTTGGAAATCGTATCAAATGGTGTCTTGCAGCCTGCTCCCACACCAACACAGCCACAGGCAAACGTGGCATCGATATTTAGCGATGCCTATGCGAATGCCACCGAGAGCAATTTTTCACCTGGTTTTGGTGGGTCTACCACAGAAACTTCAATTGCAACACTTAATGATAACGCTGTGGTGTCTTACGTGAACAACAATTTTACAGGAATCTTATTTAATAGTCCTGTGGATGCCTCTGGTCTATCCTTTTTACATATCGATGTGTATGTTCAACAATCGGGCACCGAAGTTGGCATTCAAATCAGGGATGTAGGAGCCAATCAAACTATTGAAACAGATGTAAACACTGGACTTCCCATAGGCGATGATAGGGACTTGAGATTTGACCTGACCAATCTCGCTGTTGGCCAATGGACCTCGTTCGATATACCACTCGGTGGAGATTTGGCAACTCAAAAAAATAATTTGGGAGCACTGATTTTGGTGGGCGGTCCCAATTTCATCCTGGATAATATTTATTTCTACACAGAATAACAATGTCCTACCATCAACTAAAAAAAATGACAATGAATACGAAACATAAGCACCTTCAATCCAGTAGTCATGTATTTTTCAAATACCCTTTGCTGGTCTTTGCCATTGCTTTATTAGGTTGTGAAACCGACGACCAACAGACCGTGGCCAGATTTACCGAATTGACGCTCTCCGAAGAGTTTGATACGGACGGACAACCCAACCCTTCCATTTGGGGATACGAAATCGGCACCGGCGAAAATGGTTGGGGCAATCAAGAATTGCAGTACTACACCGATAGGTCCGATAATGTAACGGTTCAGAATGGTGTATTGCTCATTACAGCAAGAGAGGAATCCTTCGAGGGCTCCGCTTACACTTCGGCCAGACTGATAACAAAGGATAAGTTCGAGCAACGATACGGCCGTTTTGAGGCGAGAATCCGTTTGCCTTACGGTCAGGGCATATGGCCTGCATTTTGGATGTTGGGCGCCGATATTGACGAAAATCCATGGCCCGGAGCTGGAGAAATAGATATTATGGAGTATCGCGGTCAAGAGCCAACCGTTTTGATCGGTAGCATGCACGGCCCGGGATATTCAGCAGGGGAAGCCATTTCAAAGGAATACGAACTGACCAATGACCGATTCGATACAGGCTTTCACATTTTCGGCATCGAATGGGGGCCGGAATACGTCAATTTTTATGTGGACGATGTCCTCTACAATCAAATCACCCCGGAGGACGTACCAGGGCCTTGGGTGTTCAATAAGCCATTTTACATATTGATGAACGTCGCTGTTGGGGGCACTTTTGTAGGTTCACCCGATGAAGAGACCGTATTTCCACAAACCATGTTGGTGGACTACGTTAGAGTATATAAAGAACTAGAAATAAACTAAACTAACTATTGATTATGAAGCAGTTAATAACCAAATTCAAGCTGGTATCCGTGTTTGTACTGGCCTTGTTGGTCGGGTGTGAATCGGACGACAGTACCCTTTTGCCGACCATACTGTCCAATTTTACCTTTACGCTCGATGAAGATACCGGAACGGTGGAATTCATCAACATTTCGGAAAAGGCAACCTCTTATCAATGGGATTTTGGCGATGGGGATACGTCCACCGAGATCAATCCGATTAAGACCTATACGGCCAGTGGAACCTATACTGTGGTTTTAACGGCCAGCAATACGGCGGGGGCAACTTCCACCTTTGAAGATGAAATCACTATCGTAATCAAAGAACCTATTACCCTGCCCATAACCTTTGACAACAACAATGTAAACTATGACTTGGGGGTGAGCACATTCAATGGTGCAGCTTTCGAAATTTTAGATAATCCTGATGTATCCGGAACCAATGACAAGAGCTCAAAGGTTGGGAAGATAACCAATAGCGGAGCAGCTTTTGAAGGCATCTTTTTTGACTTGGGAACACCGGTCGATTTATCCACAGAACAAACCATAACCGCAAATTTCTGGTCAGAGGAGCCCATCGATATCTTGATGAAATTGGAGCTTGGAACAGGAAGCGATACCGAAGTATCGGCAAGTCACGGTGGAACAGGTTGGGAAACAGTTTCCTTCAATTTTGCTTCTACGGAGAGCTACTCCAGAATAACGTTGTTCGTTGACGGCCCTGGAACCACCGCAGGTGATTTCTTTATTGATGATGTGGAACAGGTCGAAACCGCTACAACGCCAAGTGGATGTGTGGACACACCAGTGGCCGCGACAGCACTTCCTGTGGACTTTGAAGGTTGTGAAACTTTTCTTTCTTCGGAAAACTTTGGCGATGGTATCACTTCAGGTTTGGCCGAAAACCCTTCCAAAGCTGGCATAAATACTTCAGATTTTGTCCTGCAAGTCGACAAACCTTCAGGTTCCAGTTTCTTTGCAGGGATTCAAAATACCTTTGAAAACAATTTTGACCTTACCACTACAGATGTCTTTAAACTAAAAGTGTACTCTACCAAGGCCAATGTGGTCTTCCGTTTTGAGCTGGCACTGAACCCACAAACCGATCCGGTTACTGGAAATCCTGCGCCCGTATTTGTTACAATACCCAACGCAAATGAATGGACAGAAGTAGAGTTCACCTTTACCAACCTGCCTGGAGGACCAACGGCTTATAACCAATTGGTCATTAAGCCCGACAACGATGAGGTGGATAGCGCAATCACCGAGGGAGGAACATATTACATAGATGACCTTACTCTAGGTACTTCCGGAGGAGGAAGTGGTGGTAGTGGATTTGATGATGGATTGTTGACCAATGGTGACTTCGAGAACGGAAGTGCACCATGGATCTTGGGTGTGGACGATGCCGCTGCGGCACCTGTCACCACCGAAGGTGGTAACTCTTTTTACTCCGTGAACGTCACGACTCCAGACCCAGGTCAACCCTTTTTGGTGAATTTGAGCCAAAAATTGGAAATCATACAAGATGAGACATACACCTTGACATTTGATGCGTGGTCCGATACCGACCGTCCCATCATTGCCGGGATTGGTTTAAGTGGTGGTAGCTTTGCGAACACTACGGAGACTGTCAACATCAACACAACAAGGCAGACCTATTCTGTCGTACTGACTGCTTCAGGCTTTGGTGCCCCGGATGCACGTGTCCTATTTGATTTGAACGGAGCAGCCGGGTTGGTGAACATTGACAACGTTTCACTGGTTGTAGGAGGAACCGCAGCAGAAGATACTACCCCGCCGATGATTACCCTTAATGGAGACGCCATCGTAGATTTAAATGTGGGCGATAGCTATACAGAAGCAGGGGCAACCGCCACCGATGATACAGACGGGGACATCTCGGGTAACATTGTGGTAGGTGGAGATACAGTGGATACCAGTGTTGCAGGCACCTATATCGTGACCTATAACGTAAGCGATGCAGCAGGTAATGCTGCAACCGAAGTAACCAGAACAGTAAATGTAATTGCCTTTGATGATGGACTGTTGACCAACGGAGACTTTGAGAACGGAAGTGCCCCATGGATATTGGGCGTGGATGATGCCGCTGCGGCACCTGTGACCACGGAAAACGGAAATTCATTTTACTCCGTAAACGTAACCACCCCAGACCCAGGTCAACCATTCTTGGTCAACCTAAGTCAGAAATTGGAAATCATCCAAGATGAAACCTATACATTGTCATTTGACGCATGGTCGGATACAGATAGGCCTATCATAGCTGGGATTGGCTTGAGCGGGGGCAGTTTTGCCAACACTACCGAGACGGTGAACATCAATACAACCAGACAGACCTATTCAGTTGTCTTGACAGCGACAGGCTTTGGTGCTCCAGACGCACGAGTGCTCTTTGATTTGAATGGAGCAGCTGGATTGGTGAATATTGATAATGTCTCTCTTGTTGTAGGAGGTTCAGGCGGTGGTGGCGGTGCCACAAGTGGCTGTACCGGAACTCCCGTGGCGGCAACCTCATTGCCTTTGGATTTTGAAGGCTGTGAAACCTTCTTGAGCGCCTTCTCCAGCATCGGTGATGGTGGTGTGGTGCCTAGTTTGGCAGCAAATCCCGATCCATCCGGTATCAATACATCCGACAATGTGTTGCAGGTGGTACGTGCCAGTGGTATCAATCGTTGGGGCGGAGTTCAAAATTCCTTCCCTGCTGGAACCATCGATATCACTACCCAAACCTTTAAGGTGATGGTGTATTCCAGTGTGCCGGATGTCACTTATCGATTTGAATTGGCGCTCGACCCACAAACCGATCCCGTGACAGGTAATCCTCCACCAACCTTTGTACAGGTTTCGGGAGGAGCGAACACTTGGACGGAAATAGAATTTACGTTTACGGGTCTACCTGCCTCACCAACAACCTACAATCAACTGGTCATCAAACCGGATAACCCTACGGGGTCAGATGGTGAGTTGACCACAGAGGAACGTATTTTCTACTTTGACAATTTAAGACTGGACTAAAAGTTTCGGATTGAGAAGGAAAGGCTGGCAAAACCATTTTTACTTGCCAGCTTTTCTACATATATCAGAACTAATAAAGGTGTGATGGATTTATGGACCAAAAGGATATGTACATAGCAGGAACAAAATTAAAAACGGAAGCTAAAGCTGTTGAAGGTACATCGGTGACCTTGGGTGATGAGGCGTACTATAAAATTTCCAACTGCGATGGGATGCGCCCATTTTTTATGAGTATCGTGAGCCATTCCGATCACTGGATGTTTATTTCCAGCAACGGTGCACTCACAGCCGGACGCAAGAATGCCGAATCGGCCCTTTTTCCATATTACACGGACGATAAAATCACCGAATCCGCTGCCATCACAGGAAGCAAAACCATCATACGGGTTCGGTCAGAATCAAAAAAATACCTCTGGGAACCGTTTTCCAACTGTTTTTCAGGTCAATACCAAATCCAAAGAAACCTGTACAAGAGCAACTATGGGAATAAAATCCTTTTTGAGGAAATCAATAACGATTTAGGGCTTACGTTCCGATATCAATGGAGCTTTAGTGAGACCTATGGATTTGTAAAGAAATCACATTTGATCAACCATGGAGACCACGAGTTGTCCTGTGAGTTGTTGGACGGTATCCAAAATGTACTGCCCTACGGTGTGCCTTCTGCAACCCAAAATGGCAGTAGTAATTTGGTCGATGCCTATAAGAGGAACCAACTGGAACCTGACGTTGGGTTGGGAATTTTTGCCCTGAGTGCCATCATTGTCGATAAAGCGGAGCCCAGTGAAGCATTGAAAGCCACAACGGTTTGGTCCGTAGGCTTGGACAAGGCAAAGCACCTGGTATCGTCACTCCAATTGGATGCCTTTAGAAATGGAATGCCCTTGGAAGAGGAAACGGATGTAAAAGCAGAGAAAGGGGCTTATTTTGTGAACACGGAAATCCATTTAAATCCCAAAGCGGAGAAGCAATGGATGTTGGTTGCAGAGGTCAACCAATCCAGAATCGATGTCAGTGCCATCAAACAAAACCTAAAAAGCCAAAGTGACCTCGTTAACAAAATAGAAACCGACATTGATAAAGGAACACAACAGCTCCTGAAATTGGCAGGCGCCTCCGATGCCCTTCAGTGTACGGCCGATAGTATGCGGGATGCCCGTCATTTCTCCAATACGCTGTTCAATATTATGCGGGGCGGTATTTTTGATAACGGTTACCAAATGGAACGTGACGATTTTAGTTCCTATATCCGCAAAGCCAATAAGCCGCTTTTCGACCTTAAAAAGGAATTGTTGGAGCGTTTTCCCCAAGAATTTTCATTGGCGTTTTTACGGGAAAAGGTAGGTACGGATGACAACCCCGATTTTAAGAGGTTGGCCATGGAATACTTGCCGCTCAAATTTAGTAGACGGCATGGTGACCCGAGTAGGCCATGGAACAAGTTTTCCATCAATACCCGCGGGGATGATGGTAAAAAACTCCTGGATTATGAGGGCAACTGGAGGGACATTTTCCAAAACTGGGAGGCCCTGGCCGTTTCTTACCCCGGCTTTTTGGAAAGCATGATCTATAAATTTTTGAACGCTTCGACCTTTGATGGTTATAACCCCTATAGAGTAACCAAGGACGGTTTTGACTGGGAGATCATTGAACCGGACGACCCTTGGTCCTATATTGGATATTGGGGCGACCATCAAATCATCTATTTGCTCAAATTATTGGAGTTGATGGAAAGCCATTATCCACAGACCCTTGGAAAATCTTTTAGCGAAAAAATCTTTGTGTATGCCAATGTGCCCTACAAAATCAAATCGTACGAAGAGATTTTGAAGAACCCGAAGGATACCATCGTATTTGATGAGGATTTGGACCATCATATCAACAAGGAGCGAGAAAGGATTGGAGCCGATGCGGCCTTGCTAATGGGTAAAGAAGACTCCATTTACCACGTGAATCTGCTGGAGAAAATATTGGCGACCGTACTTTCCAAAATGTCAAACTTTGTTCCTGAAGCGGGTATTTGGATGAATACCCAACGACCGGAGTGGAACGATGCCAACAATGCCTTGGTGGGCAATGGGGTATCCATGGTGACACTGTATTATTTGAGGCGTTTCTTGAAGTTTTTCCAAGGAATGGTTGCCAATCTTGAGGAAGCGGAATTCAGCGTTTCGGAAGAACTTGTAGTTTTCTTTGAATCCGTGACCCAGACCCTGTTGCAAGACCACAACAAACTGAAAGCTAACCTAAGCGATACCGATAGAAGGGCGATGATGGATGGGTTGGGCATGGCAGGAAGCAGATTCCGAAGTGCCATCTACAACAATGGCTTTCAACAAAAGAACAAACCAATTGATAAGGCCAAACTCGGGACTTTCATAGAAGTATCCTTGGAATATTTGGAGCATAGCATACAGGCCAATCAACGGGAAGATAAGTTGTATCACGCCTACAATTTGATAACCATCAAAAATGATAAGGAGGTTTCCATTTCCTATCTGTCTGAAATGTTGGAAGGGCAGGTCGCTGTGCTCAGTTCGGGCTATCTTGATGGGAAAGCATCACTTCAGGTGCTGGATGCCTTAAAAAGCAGCGCGCTTTTTCGGGAAGACCAATACAGTTACCTGCTTTATCCCAACAAGGAACTGCCCCGATTCTGCGAAAAAAACATCATTCCGCCGGAAAAGGTCAAACAATCTGATCTCCTGCAGAAACTGGTGGAGGATGAAAACACAGCGGTCATCGGCAAAAGTGTGGAGGGAACCTATCATTTTAATGGAAGTTTCAACAATGCTGAAAGCCTTAAAGCAGCCTTGGCAGCGTTGCCTGTAGAAGCATATGGGCACTTGGTCCAAAAAGACCGTCAAAAAATATTGGATCTATTCGAGGAGTTATTTGACCACAAGTCCTTTACAGGTAGGTCAGGAACATTTTATGGCTATGAAGGACTTGGCTCCATTTACTGGCACATGGTTTCCAAATTGTTGTTGAGCGTAGAGGAAACCTGTCTGCAGGCCATCAGAAACGATGATGATGAGGTCACCGTTGGCAAGTTGTTGGAGCATTTTTATGAGATCATGGAGGGAATCGGGGTCCATAAGCCACCGAAACTTTATGGGGCATTTCCAACCGATCCCTATTCACACACATCAGCAGGTAAGGGAGCACAACAGCCTGGAATGACAGGTCAAGTGAAGGAAGATATTTTGAGCCGTTTTGGGGAATTGGGTGTTTTTGTCTCCGATGGGCAACTGTTTTTTGACCCATGCATGCTTCGAAAGACCGAATTTTTGGAACAGCTTGCAGTTTTTGAATATGTGGATTTGGACGGGAGTACGGCGCATATCCAACTTGAAAAAAACTCGTTGGGCTTCACCTATTGCCAAGTTCCAATCCAATATATTATTGCGGAAAAGGAAGAAGTGCAATTGGTGTTCAGAGATGATTCACAAATGAAACTTGATGGTTTGACTTTGGATAAAGAACATAGTTCGGAACTATTCGGCAGGACTGGGCACATCAAATTGATCAAGGTGGGCATCACTGAAAAGCGATTAAAATAGCTACATCATCCATTAACTATAAAATATGATTTCATGGGAAGACAATTAAAAACAGGCAGTTTGATATTGATGGTTTTATTGTGCTTCGCATGTAAAGACCAAATCAAAACAGCAGATAAAGACAATACAGTGAACCAAGAAACAAAACTGACCGCAGCGGATATTCTGGGAAACCCTGATTATACGGCCATTTCGTATGGTGGATATCGCAAAACTACAAGGGAAGCCCAGCCTACCGTGGCAGAGCTTAAGGAGGATATGAAAATATTGGCCGCTATGGGTATTGGGATCATCCGTACCTATAATGTGCAACTGCCCCACGCCTCCAATGTACTCAAAGCTATTCGTGAACTCAAACAAGAAGATCCCAACTTTGAAATGTATGTGATGTTGGGTGCTTGGATCGATTGTAAAAACGCTTGGACAGGGCAAGAGCCGGACCATAATGTGGAAAGTGAAGCCAACGCTGCTGAAATTGAACGGGCGGTGAATTTGGCCAATCAGTATCCGGATATCGTCAAAGTATTGGCTGTGGGCAATGAGGCCATGGTCAAATGGGCAACAAGCTACTACGTGCAGCCCGATGTGATCTTAAAATGGGTCAACCACTTGCAAGAACTTAAAGCCAATGGTGAACTTTCCAAGGACTTATGGATTACCAGCTCCGACGATTTTGCATCATGGGGAGGTGGCGATGCAGCATATCATACCCCCGACCTAGAGGCGTTGATCAAGGCGGTAGATTACATTTCCATGCATACCTACCCATATCACAATACCCATTACAATCCTGAATTTTGGTTGCAGGACGAGCAGCACTCCGAACTTTCTGAAAAGGAGCAAGTGGACGCGGCCATGCAACGTGCCCTCGAATTTGCCCAAAAACAATATGACAGTGTTTCCAGCTACATGAAAAGCTTGGGCGTGGATAAACCCATACATATTGGCGAAACAGGTTGGGCCTCGGTTTCCAATGGCTTTTATGGGCCAAAAGGTTCCAGGGCGACGGACGAATACAAACAGGCCATGTACCATAAGTTGATGCGCGACTGGACCACAGAAGCCAACATATCCTGTTTTTATTTTGAAGCCTTCAACGAACCATGGAAAGATGCACAAAATCCGAATGGATCGGAGAATCATTTCGGGTTGTTCACGGTTGATGGAAAAGCGAAGTATCCGCTTTGGGATATGGTGGACCAAGGCGTTTTTAAAGGGCTCACTCGAAATGGCAACCCTATTGTCAAAACCTATGATGGCAATTTGGAAGCTTTAATGGAAACCGTTTCTGTGCCGCCAACAAAGGCAGAGATGGAGTCACATTAAAATCAAGTTATGGAATTGGGAAAACACTACATATGGGCGGTTATGATAGCACTCGTTATAAGCTGTGGGGATAAAGAGAAACTCTTAGAAGTTCAAGTCGTTGAAACCTCCGCAAACGGAAATAAGCTGGAGACTGTTTCCATGGATGAGGTGGTTGAACCCAAAGCACAGATTCGCATTCTTCCCAATGAAAAATACCAAACCATAACCGGTTTTGGAGGTTCTTTTACGGAAGCCTCGGCCCATTTGCTGAACCGTATGGGAACAGATAATAGAAGGAAAATCTTGGAAGCCTATTTTGGCGAAAACGGAGCAAGATACTCATTGACCCGAACCCACATCAATTCCTGCGATTTTTCCCTTGGCAATTATGCCTACGCCAATGCGGCGGATGATGTAAACTTGGAGCATTTTTCCATTGATGAGGATAGGGACGACCTCGTGCCCATGATCAAAGAGGCCATGTCCATCTCCAAAGATGGATTCAAGATTATCGCCTCACCATGGACGGCACCGCCTTGGATGAAGGACAACAACGATTGGAGAGGAGGAAAGTTGCTGCCCGAATACAGAAGCACTTGGGCACTCTACTTTTCAAAATATGTGGAGGCTTACGCCATGGAAGGCATCCCTATCTGGGGAATTACCGTGGAGAACGAACCCTTGGGCAACGATAACAACTGGGAGAGTATGCATTTTACCCCAGATGAAATGACCGCATTTGTAAGGGATTATTTAGGCCCACAATTGGAAAAGGATGGACATCAGGTCAAAATATTGGGGTATGATCAGAATAGGGAGCATTTGGATACTTGGGTAGACAGTATGTATCGTGACGAATCCACTTCCAAATATTTTGATGGGACCGCCATACATTGGTATGCCAGTACCTACGAAGTGTTTCCTGATGCATTGCAATATGCCCATCAAAAGGCACCTGATAAGCATTTGATCCAAACGGAAGCCTGCGTGGATGCCGAAATTCCCAAATGGAAAGATGATGCTTGGTATTGGAGCAAAGAGGCAACCGATTGGGGTTGGGATTGGGCCCCTGAAAGCGAAAAACATTTACATCCCAAATACGTTCCGGTCTATCGGTATGCCCGGGATATTATTGGCTGCCTGAACAATTGGGTAGACGGTTGGGTAGATTGGAACATGGTTTTGGATAGGCAAGGAGGCCCCAATTGGTTCGAAAATTGGTGTGTGGCCCCTGTGATTGTAGATCCTGACCAAGATGAGGTTTATTTTACGCCCCTGCTCCATACGCTACAACATTTTAGTAGGTATATCCGTCCCGGAGCCTTTCGTATTGGGTTTGAAAATTCCGATGAAACCTTACAGGTAACAGCAGCACAGAATCCCGATGGGTCTATTGTTGCCGTGGTACTCAACCAAACTTCCGAGGAGAAGCGGTTTGCGCTATCCTTGAACGGAGCGAGCAAAAATATACGTATCTCAGCCAATGCCATACAAACACTGACCATCAATAAAAAACCACAGACAAGCACAAAAACTGACTAAACCAAACAATCATGGAAATCGTAAAAAAACTTTCAAAGGACAAAGTCCCGGTAGGGCAAAAGGCCGCTTTTGGGGCAGGTCATTTCATCTTGAATATCCTACCGGGTACGCTAGGAGTGTTCATACAGTTCTTTTTGTTGACCGCGTGGGGGGTAGACCCCTTATGGGCCGGACTTTTAGGAGGTCTACCGCGAATTTTTGATGCGATCACCGACCCTATTATGGGATTCATTTCGGACAATACAAAATCAAAATATGGAAGACGCCGGCCTTACATTTTCTTAGGAGCCATCATCAGTGGTGTGCTTTTCTTTTTAATGTGGCAGTTGGATGATAATGCCTCCCAAACGTACATTATCTGGCATGTTATGGTCATTCAAATACTGTTTTTGGTTGGAAATACCATGTTTGCCACCCCATTGGTGGGTCTGGGCTATGAAATGACTTCCGATTACAACGAACGCACGAGGTTAATGAGTTTTGCCAACAGTATGGGGCAAATTGCATGGATGATTGTTCCTTGGCTTTATGTCATCATTCCTGACTCCAATACCTTCAATACACAGACAGAGGGCGTAAGGACCATGGCATTGATAGTGGGGACCATGTGTGTGGTGTTCGGCATCCTGCCCGCTTTGTTCTGTAAGGGGATTGATGCGGCCCACATGGAAAACAGAAAAGAAATCAATTTTAAAACCTTGTGGTCCAATATGAAAGAACTGTTCAGGGGTATAGTGCAGGTTTCCAAAAACAAGCCCTTTATGAAGTTGTGCGGTGCCACATTTCTGGTTTTTAACGGTTTCCAATTGGTAGCCGCTTTCGGGGTTTTTATCATCGTGTTCTACATGTACAGTGGGAGTTATGAAATGGCAGGGACTTGGCCAGCTTGGTTCAATACCATTAATGCGATGATCACGGCGTTTTTGGTGATACCCATTATCACTAAAATGTCCAACAAATGGGGTAAAAAGAGAGCTTTCATCATTTCTACCGCATTGTCCGTTGTTGGTTATCTTTTAAAGTGGTGGGGATTTGATAAAGAACTGAACAATCAATTCAATGAAACAGGCTTTGGTAAAAGCTTGACTGCGGGAGTAGGGTCACTTTTTGAGTACCTAAACCCTATATTGAACGATGTGGGAATGTCTTGGTTCTCCATCAACCCCGATAACGATATCCCATGGCTCATCTTTGTTCCCATACCTTTATTTGCCTTCGGAATGGGAGGACTCTTTACCTTGATGATGTCCATGACCGCCGATGTATGCGATTTGGATGAATTGGAAAATGGTATGCCACGTAAGGAAGGCACCTTTGGTGCCATTTATTGGTGGATGGTGAAACTCGGACAAGCCATTGCTCTTGTGTTGGGAGGTGTTATCCTAAAAATCGTGGGCTTTGACCCGAATATTACAGAACAGACTTTGGAAACCATGAACCGACTGAGGATTGCCGATATCATTATACCGTCATCCACGGCCGCAGTTGCCATTTGGGTGATGTGGAAGTACAGTTTATCCGAACAGAGAGCCAAGGAAATCAAGGAGCAGCTTGTAGCCCGCAGAGGCGAACTCTAATCAAAAAATAGCATATGTCATACAGAAAGGAACATCAATTTTCGTTGTCCAAAGCCGGGTATACCGACGGTTTGGGACTGGATTTGGATAAAATAACCGAAAAGGAGCTTAGGGAGCTATGGTTGGAAACAGTGCAGAGCGGAATGCACGGGCTTTGCTTCAGTATCTACGAGGACGGACAAAGTCCCGGTGATATTATTTCCAAGGAACAGGTTAAACGGAGGATGCAAATCATAAGGCCATATACCCAATGGGTGCGCTCGTTTTCCTGTATTGAAGGGAATGAACATGTTCCTGTAGTAGCCAAAGAATTGGGCATGAAAACCTTGGTGGGCGCCTGGTTGGGCTCGGATATGGAATTGAACGCCAAAGAAGTGGAAGGTCTCATTAAACTGGCCAAGGAAGGTTATGTGGATATCGCTGCAGTAGGCAACGAGGTCATGTATCGAGGAGATTTGACGGAGGAGCAATTGCTGGAATACATCCACACGGTAAAAGAGGCACTCCCGGATGTCACCGTGGGTTATGTGGATGCCTACTACGAGTTTTCCCACAGACCTAACATTACCAACGCCTGCGATGTCATCCTTTCCAATTGCTATCCTTATTGGGAAGGCTGTCCCATTGAATATTCCTTGAACCATATGCAACAAATGTATGGTCAGGCCTCGGATGCAGGTCAGGGAAAAAAAGTGATCATTACCGAAACAGGATGGCCCAGTCAAGGTGAAGGACTCAAGGGAGCACATCCCTCTGCGGCAAATGCCATGAAGTATTTTATTGACACCCAAGTCTGGTCACAAAAAAACAATATCGAGGTCTTCTATTTTTCTTCTTTTGATGAAGCTTGGAAAATTGGTGACGAAGGTGATGTAGGTGCGTATTGGGGTTTGTGGGACAAGGACGGGAAACTTAAATTCTAATTGGGATAGGACTCGGTTTATCGGTCCAAAATTCCAAAGTATCTTTGTCTGAGAAAAGGATTTCATTCGATTGGTAGGATCATGTAGCTAAGAAGCAATGGTGGTCGTCAATCCGAAATCGTCAAACAAAAAGGATGCAGTATTCAAATAAGGATATTTTGGAGCTGGACCGAGTGGTTCGTCTCAAGATCATTAATTCCATAACGGGAATCAAACCCGCCAATCTCATTGGTACCATGGATGGAAATCAAACCACCAACTTGGCAGTTTTCAGTTCGGTGGTGCATTTGGGAAGTCAGCCGCCGCTATTGGGTTTTGTGGCCAGGCCCAAAACTGAAGATTCTGGGCATACGCTGCGGAATATTGAAGAAAATGGCATGTACACCATTAACCATATCCATCCAGATTTTATCGAACGGGCCCATTATACTTCGGCCAAATTTGATCGCGCTGTCTCCGAGTTTGAGCGATGTGGATTCACAGAGGAATATATTCAAGACTTCGGAGCTCCCTTTGTAAAGGAAAGCACAATTAAAATGGGAATGCGCTTAAAGGATATGATTCCTATTCCTATGAACGGGACAACCTTGGTTATCGGTGAGATAGCCCATCTTATTTTGCCAGATGCGGCTATGGAATCTGGCGATATTGATTTGGAACAACTACAGAGCACCGGTATTTCGGGTCTTAACAGTTATTACCAACTTAAAAAAGTGGCGCAATATCCGTATGTAAGGGTAGAAGAGGTGCCCAATTTCAAAAAATAAAAAACCTGTAAATCAGTAATTTACAGGTTTAATGTGTTGTTTTGATAATGATTTAGTGGAGCGGGAGGGATTAACTTCGTTCCTTCCTCCTAACCAATGTTGCAAATAAGAAACCACGAAGCAGAAGCTCCATGTTTTGTATTTTATTCATTTACAAAACTTCGTTTTGACATTCCATAAAAAACAAAACCACGCCTTGGCGTGGTTTCTTGAGTGTAGTGGAGCCGGAGGGATTCGAACCCTCGTCCAAACAAGCAATAACCATGCTTTCTACATGCTTAGTATCTGCTTCATTTTCGATGCATACCTGACCAGATACGGCCTAATATACACTTAGCTTCTTTGGTTTTAGAGGTGTCGCCAAAGCGAACGAACACCCTTTTGTTGACTTTTTTGGTGCTCCTAAACGAATCGCCGTCAACAAGGGCTATTCAGGAACATCTCGCTTCCCTACCTTGTAGGGACGAGGCATATCCTACTATAATTCAGATTATGCGGCAAGAGCGTAATTATTTTCGCCAATTAAAAGTGTGAAACATGAGATTAACGAGCTATATCCCAGCGCTCGGCATGCTTACATCGCCATTGGTCTTGCTGTCAAAACCGGTCGGCCCCGTAATGAGATAGCAAATTTCCAATTTGCGTTATCGAATTATGCCCTGAGTACTTCGTCTACGCTCAGCATAAACTACGTCGAAGGGCCAATAATCCTAAATTAAACTCACCTTTTTATCAAAGAACTCTGTTCCTACCGAACATATATAATTTTTGGGCGTTACCCAAATTGGCCAAAGCCATATTTGGGTCGGGCTATCGGCCGTACATGGTACCTTCCTCTATCCCTAACGCGGTCGGCAAAGGTAAGGCATAACCATCAAACCATAAAAAGTTTGCTTGCCCAACCTTTTCCCCTTATTTTGGTCAACAATTATACCAAAAATACCATATGAAGTTCGGAATCATCAGGGAGCGCAAAAATCCGCCCGATCGTAGGGTGGTCCTGTCACCAGCAGAATGCCAAAATGTCCTTTCCAAATACCCAGCCGCCGAAATTAACGTGGAATCTTCCCCAATTCGGGTGTTTTCGGACAGTGAATATACCGAAAAAGGTATCCCTGTGGTAACCGATATGGATTCCTGCGATGTGCTGCTCGGCGTAAAGGAAGTTCCTATCGATGCACTGATTCCCAACAAAAAATACTTTTTCTTTTCCCATACCATCAAAAAGCAGCCCTATAATCGGGACTTGCTAAGAGCCATTTTAGAAAAGAACATCGAATTGTACGACCACGAGGTCATCACCAATTCCAAAGGGGCAAGATTGGTGGCCTTTGGCCGGTATGCTGGTATTGTTGGTGCCTATAACGGCTTTAGGGCCTATGGTCTTAAATACGACCGCTACCAATTGCCCAAGGCCGAATCACTTTTGGACCAACAAGCGTTGATTGCGGAACTCAAGAAAATACAACTGCCCAACATTAAGATATTGCTAACGGGCAGAGGTCGTGTGGGCAACGGCGCCAAAGAAATGTTGGACGCCATGGGATTGAGGGAGGTTTCTTCGAACGAATACCTTACAACTAATTTTCAAGAACCCGTGTACTGCCAAATCGATGTTTCTTACTATGTGAAACGCAAGGATGGGATAAAAGGTAACAAAGCCGATTTTTTTCAAAATCCGGGAGAGTATCAGTCCGACTTTTTTCGCTACGCCAAGGTTACCGATTTTTATATTGCTGGGCATTTTTATGGGGATGGCGCACCCTACCTGTACACACGCGAAGATGCCAAACATCCCGATTTTAAGATAAAAGTAGTGGCCGATATCAGTTGCGATATCGATGGTCCCGTGGCCAGTACCATTCGTCCCTCCACCATAGCGGAGCCCATTTACGGCTATGACCCGGAAACCGAATCGGAAACAGATTTTAAGACAGATAATGCCATTGCCGTAATGGCCGTGGACAACCTTCCCTGCGAGTTGCCACGGGATGCCAGCGTTGGTTTTGGAGAAGCCTTCTCCAAACACGTTATCCCTTCCTTTTTTAACAGCGATAAGGATGGCATTCTCCATAGGGCCCGCATGACCCAAAATGGAAGGCTGACCCCCCGCTACGCCTACCTTCAGGATTATGTGGACGGACAAGGGTGATCGTATATCCAAAAACATTCCCGAAAAGTTGGTAATGGGTTGTTTTTTAGTATATTGTATCTCTTAAACTTTTTAAAGGCACGTGAAGTTCAATTGGGTATTTTCTGGGGACGACAGTCCTGCAATGCAACGGACCTGTATCGATATGGAATACAGCCTACGGCCAAAAATCACAAGGTTTTTGTTGTCCCGTTTGGATGAGGATACCGACTTTACCAGTTTTCATTTTGATGTGAACGTGGATAAAAAATGGGGGTATATTTCCGAAAAAACACCCATCGAATATATTCGCCAACTGCTGCCCGAATTTGATGTGGTCATCAATGGAGGTCCTTTCTCTTCGGTGGCGTAAATCACCATGGGCCGATTCTAAAATCACAATTAGTAAATATTTAAGGGTTTTGAGAGGGCAGGTTAGCTTAAACCTGAATATTTTTGCAAGTTCTAAACCTGTACAACTTGCATATCGATTTACTCATAGCGGCACTTTGGAGCCTTTCCCCATTCGGAGAGGCAAAAGTTGGTATTCCCTACGGGATTTACCAAGGTGCCAATGAATATCTGGTGTTTATCGTTTGCTTTGGAGCCAATGTGCTGGTGTTTCCCCTCATGATGTTCTTTCTGGAATACATCAACCGCCACTTGATCAAATGGCGATTTTATAAAAAGTCGGCCGTTTTTGTTGGGCAACGTGCCAAAAAGGGCTCAGGAAAAAAGATACAGCGCTTTGGTTTTTTGGGGATTGTACTTTTTGTGATGATACCTTTGCCGGGAACCGGAGTCTATGCCGGGAGTATCGCCGCCTATCTTTTTAAAATGAAGAAGCGCGAAGCCTTTGCAGCCAATACCATCGGAATCTTCTTTTCTTCCTTAATCATTTGGGCAGCCACTTTGTTGTCCATGGAAGGCGCTTAAATCCCTAAGTTTCTAATTTTTTAAGATAACCCATACAGTTTGTTAGTGAGGTATTTGTTTATTTTGTCTTCAAAGAAGACGAATACACTAACCATTAAATATTACTATGGCTTCTGGATTTTTTGCAGTATTGGATGATATCTCCGCCCTCATGGACGATGTGGCGACCATGAGCAAGGTAGCGACCAAAAAAACAGCGGGCATTTTGGGCGACGACCTGGCCGTAAATGCAGAGAAAGCGACAGGCTTTTTGGCCAGCAGGGAGATTCCCGTGCTTTGGGCCATAACAAAGGGCTCTTTTTTGAACAAATTGATCATTCTCCCCGTGGCTTTTTTGCTTAGTGCTTATTTGCCCACAGCCATCACCATCATTCTTATCCTTGGCGGTATTTATTTGGCTTATGAAGGAGCGGAAAAAGTATACGAGTACCTATTCCATCGAAAGGAGAAAGAGCAGTATGACGATCCCACGGAAGTTCCAGAGGAGGAATTGCCCGAGCTGGAAAAGAAAAAAATCAAACAGGCCATCATTACAGATTTTATCCTCTCCGTGGAAATTGTCATAATTGCATTGAGTACCGTGGTCAATGAAACCCTGACCATTCAAATCGTGACGGTTTCCGTGGTGGCGCTGTTGGCCACTGTTGGCGTATACGGTATTGTGGCATTGATCGTCAGAATGGATGATTATGGGTATCGACTCATCAACCTAAATGAGCGAACGGATAGTTTTTCAGATAAGGTAGGCCTAGTGTTGGTCAATGCACTTCCCAAGATCATTAAAGGATTATCCGTTGTAGGTACCTTGGCATTACTCTTGGTATCGGGTGGAATTTTTAACCATAACATCGACTTTTTTCATCATTTAGTTCCTTCCTGGCCCACCATGTTAAAGGAATTTGTACTGGGATTGGCGATTGGTCTTGTGGCCGTGCTGTTGATGCAGTTGGTGAAGAAATTGTTCAAACGTAAGTAAAGGCGTAGTAGTTGACGATTATGAATCCAGCCGAAGACTATATTATCAACCAAAAAGAACCTTTTAGAAGCATTTTATTGCACCTAAAAGCGGTAATCGAATCAGTAGTGCCCCTAGTGGATATGAAGTATAAATGGAATATTCCTTGTTTTTATGCGGGTAAACAGCCCATTTGCTACTTGAATGTTTCCCAAAAAAAACGCTATGTGGACATCGCATTTTGGAACTCGGCCCATTTGACCCTGCATTTGGATAAAATGGTTACGGAGAACCGAAAAGTGGTCAAATCCCTACGGTATGCTACCTTGGAAGAAATCGACCAAGAGGTGTTGGTGGACGTATTGCAGGAATGTTACGCCCAAAAGCACAAAGGTTTTTATAAACGATAAAGGGTTATAGTGAATTAATGGTCTTTCGGATGGCTGTTAAATCGGTCAATAATTTTTCCAATAAACTTAAATCCAACATATTGGCGCCATCACTTTTCGCGTTGGCCGGGTCAAAATGGGTCTCCATAAAAAGTCCATCCACACCCGCAGCGATTCCAGCGCGGGCCATGGTGCCTATGAGTGCTGGCCTACCGCCCGTTACCCCGGAAGATTGGTTGGGCTGTTGTAAGGAATGGGTCACATCCAACACCACGGGAGCGTATTGCTTCATCGTGGGAACACCGCGAAAATCCACAATCATATCCTGATACCCGAACATGGTGCCACGGTCCGTTATCCAAACTTGCTCATTGCCCGAGTCGATTACTTTTGCTACGGCATGTTTCATGCTTTCGGGGCTCATAAATTGCCCTTTCTTTAAATTGACCACCTTGCCCGTTTCGGCGGCGGCCACCACCAAATCAGTTTGTCGCACCAAAAAGGCAGGAATCTGGAGCACATCCACATATTCTGCTGCCATGGTGGCATCGGAAATTTCGTGGATATCCGTAATGGTAGGGACACCAAAGGTGTCCGATACCTTTTTTAAGATCTTCAAGGCTTTTTCATCACCAATCCCCGTAAAGGAATCAATCCGGCTACGGTTGGCCTTTTTAAAACTTCCTTTAAAAACGAAGGGGATGTGCAGCTTGTCCGTAATGCCGACCACTTTTTCTGCAATGCGCATGGCCATGTCCTCGCCCTCAATGGCACAGGGGCCCGCCAACAAGAAAAAATTATTACTGTCCGTATGTTTTAGCTGTGGGATTTTTGTGATGTCCATTTCTTAAAGTTTGCACAAAGATAGTATTTAACCGTGGCATCCTTTTTAGATTTATCTAGATAAACCATCAACTATGAAATACAAAATAATTTTGCTGACCCTCTGTTTGATTCCATTACTTTCCAATGCGCAATGGCAGGAGCGGGGAGGTACATTTGATTTGGTACATCTGGAGCGGCACCAATTTCAATTGAATTTATTGAGCCCGGGATTCACCTATGAATTGGGACTTTTTAGGAACCAAAGTGTTTCCACCAACCTTGGTTTTGGTTTTGCCACCTATGAAGAAGGTTATGTGTTCGGATTGGCCATGAACAACCGCTACCGATACTACCATAATTTTAATCGAAGGGCAAGACTGGACAAAAACACTTCGGGCAATTCGGGCAACTACATTGCAGCAGCGCAGGCGATTTTCTTTTCGCAATTACAGATTTCGACAAATGTTGACGCCGTAGGTGACTTTAATCTCGGATTCTTTGGAATGGTGTACGGCATTCAGCGTACCTACGAAAAGGGCTTTAATTTTAACGTGGAGCTTGGTGCCGGGTATTATCGGGGCGATGGTGTACCGAGCGGCTATGGCCCTCTGATCAATGTGACTTTGGGCTGGGTGGCCACCAAACGGAAGAAAAAGAATCGTTTTTAGGGTTAAAATTCTCCCTAGAATATTTTTTCTCGAAGTTGGGATTTCTGCTAGTACTCAATTAATTCGCCAATTATTCCATTTAGCAATAATGGTATACCGTGTTAGGCAACATTTTTATTGTCAAACTTTTCGATGCTATCCAGCTCCGCTTTCTTTTCTTCTCGCTCTTCTTCGATATCGAAATCATCTTGCAACCCTAGCCAAAACTTAGCTGAGTTTCCAAAATATTTACCTAGTCGAAGTGCAGTATCCGCTGTTATTCTGCGACGTCCCTTAATAATCTCAGAAATTCTAGTTTGAGGAATTTTCAGGTCTTTTGAAAGCCGGTAAGCCGAAATTTCCAGTGGTTCCAGAAATTCCAGATTCAAAACTTCTCCGGGATGTATGTTGGCCAACTTTTCCATTTTGTTCTTTTTTTTAGTGATAGTCGATAATTTCCACTTCGCTTGCGTTACCGTTGTTCCATTTAAAGATGATTCGCCATTGTTTGTTGATTCGAATACTGTAAAAGTCCTTTAGATTTCCGGACAATTTTTCAAGTCGGTTGGAAGGCGGAACTCTCAAATCCAAAGTGTCTTGCGAGTTGTTGAGCATCCTCAATTTCCGACGTCCAACGTTTTGAATTTCAATAGGTATTTTTTTAACTCGGACACCGTTCCAAATCATTTCGGTTTCTTTCGAGCCAAATGAAATAACCATACTTTTGCTTTACGTTACTAACGTCAAAAGTAAGTAAAAATTTTGTATATGCAAATGTTGCTTAAGGGCCACCAAGGTATGACCCCTTAATCAATGTGACTTTTGGATGGGTAGCCACCAAACGGAAGAAAAAGAACCGATTTTAGGGTAAAAGTGTTTTTTGAAACGATTTTTTATACCCGACAGCTGATTTTCAGATCATTTTGCTGACATTTCATTCTTGCTTAGTCATCGGCAAGTTAGTCCACAAAAGTTTCTTTGATAACCTCCTTACATTTTTCAATTTCGGATTTTGAAAGAGGTTCAAAAACCTTGATGATTCGGATTTTGTCCACTGTCCTTATCTGGTCAATGGCAATCATTCCCTTTTTTTCGTTGTGTTTTACGGCAACTCGTGTTGGATACTTTTTAAGGTTGGTTGTTATGGGAGCAAGCACGATGGTGTTGAGGTATTTGTTCATTTCATTTGGCGAAATGATGACGCAAGGCCTTGTTTTTTTTATCTCGCTTCCGATGGTCGGGTCAAGGTTGACAAGAACGATTGCATATTGCCTTAATTCCATTCCTCAAGGCTTTCGTCATCGAACACATCGTTCATAAGTAATTTATCGTCCCCGTTTTCACTCATTTTCTTAAATTCTTTCTCCCAATTTTTGCGTGGCAAAGCGATGGGTTTGAGAATGATTTGTTCTTCTTCAAGAATAAGTTCCACCTTGTCCTTAATATTATATTTTTCCAAAATGGTCTTGCTTAAACGAAGTCCTTTTGAATTTCCTATTTTGATGATTGATGTTTCCATAAGTCTAAAATGTTATTACAAAGTAAATACATTTTATTGAGGCTTCAAAATTTGTTTGGTGGTTGCCACCTTGGCTACGGCAAGTGATTGATTTTTATTCTCCACAAAAAATATCTGTCACTCGTAACGTATTAGGGTCAAATTCCAATCGCATATTATCTGAACCAGCAAATACCATAGGATATTCCAATGTATATTTAAGTTCACCTTGAATTTCAGAAACCATTATTCCACCAGAATTTTGGTGTTGAGTCCAATATTTGTATTTCAAATCACCAATTATTTCACGAGCCTCATTCAATGTCATTCCAATTTCAACCTTTTCACAATTCTTCCAGTATTCACGAGTCAGTTTTTCAGTCTGATAGAATCCGACCATTTTTGAAATCAAACTTATAATTCCAATAATCGCAAAAATGTATAGAATTGTTTTTTTCATGTTGAGCACAAGGTTAAAACTTCTAAAATAACAGATTTTACCCATCATAACAGAATTATACCTTTATAACATACTTTTTCAGTAAACTAGGGGTTATACTAGTACCAAATTAACCTACATGCGCCGATTCCTACTTTTGGCATGGCTTTTCGCAAGCTGTTATGCAACTGCCCAATACGGGACCAATTGCGAGGTCCGTCAGTTCAAGCTCAATGCCTTTAACCCCGGTATCGAATACGAAATGGCCCTTGGGGTCAACAGTACCTTGGATATTCGAGTGGCGTATCAGGCCGCTTTGGAACCCGCAAGCTCCCAGCCCTTGGATGATTTCGACTTTTTCCCGGCCATCACCGTTCAGAACAGATACTACCACAACCTCAATAGTCGACAAAGAAGACGCCGCTCTATTTACGGCAATTCCGGAAACTATATTGCACCATCCGCTGCCATTTTTTCACCCGGCAGTCGCGTGGTCGAAGGCCGTTTGGTGGAAGGCGTTCATGGCTACGGTGGACTGGTCTACGGCATTCAGCGCAGTTTTGATTCCGGCTTTAGTTTTTCCATCGATGCTGGTGCAGGGTACTACGTCGGACCCTTTAAAGGCAGTATTCAGCCCGTAGTCAACCTCAGTATCGGCTGGATTATCAGCGAAAAGCGATGGTGTGTGGGTCTATAAGTTTGGAACTCCCACAAAATCAATAAGATAAAAATAACATTTGGGTGTATTGCCCAATGAAAAATAGGAGTATCTTTGCGGGCTTAAAATTTAGGTTATGTCCAAAATTAAAAACATCGCAATCATTGCTCACGTAGACCACGGTAAGACTACCTTGGTCGATAAAATTATGTACCACTGCCAATTGTTCCGTGAAAACGAGAACAAGGGCGACCTTATTTTGGACAACAACGACCTGGAAAGGGAGCGTGGGATCACTATCGTATCCAAAAACGTTTCCGTTGTTTACAAAGACACTAAAATCAATATTATAGATACTCCTGGTCACGCCGATTTTGGTGGTGAAGTAGAACGTGTATTGAACATGGCCGATGGGGTTTTGTTGTTGGTAGATGCCTTTGAAGGGCCCATGCCACAGACCCGTTTTGTGCTTCAAAAGGCGATTGACCTTGGATTGAAGCCTTGTGTGGTGATCAATAAAGTGGACAAGGAAAACTGTACTCCAGAAGAAGTCCACGAAAAAGTGTTCGATTTGATGTTCGAATTGGGCGCCGAGGAATGGCAGCTCGATTTCCCAACAGTGTATGGTTCTGCCAAGAATAACTGGATGGGCGAGGACTGGAAAAAGCCGACCGACAGTATTGAACCCTTATTGGATATGGTGATTGAGCACGTTCCTGAATTTAAACCTCAGGAAGGCTCTACCCAAATGTTGATCACGTCCTTGGATTATTCTTCCTTTACGGGACGAATCGCCATTGGAAGATTGCAGAGGGGAACTTTACGCGAAGGGCAACAAGTTTCCTTGGTCAAACGGGATGGTTCGGTTGTCAAGTCAAGAATCAAGGAGCTCTACACTTTTGAAGGATTGGGCCGTTTGCGCGTTGAAGAAGTGAAGGCCGGTGATATCTGCGCCATTGTAGGAATGGAAGGATTTGAAATCGGTGATACCGTTGCCGATATCGAAAACCCTGAAAAACTAAAGACCATCGCCATTGACGAGCCTACCATGAGTATGCTTTTCACCATTAACGATAGCCCGTTTTTTGGTAAGGATGGAAAGTTTGTTACCTCCCGTCACATCAAGGAGCGTTTGGATAAGGAGTTGGAGAAAAACTTGGCACTTCGGGTTCAACAAACCGATAGCGCGGACAAGTTTTTAGTATACGGTCGTGGGGTATTGCACCTTTCTGTATTGATTGAAACCATGCGTAGGGAAGGGTATGAGCTTCAAATTGGACAGCCACAGGTTATCATCAAGGAGATTGATGGGGTAAAATGTGAGCCCGTGGAGCATTTGACCATCGATTTACCTGAAGAAGTATCCGGAAAAGCAGTAGAGATGGTATCCATCCGGAAAGGGGAGATGACCAGTATGGAAGCCCGTGGTTCCCGAATGGTATGTGAATTCATCATTCCATCGAGGGGCATCATAGGGCTAAGAAACCAATTGTTGACCGCTACGGCTGGTGAGGCCATTATGGCTCACCGATTCTTTGAATATCAACCTTTGAAAGGAAATATCGCCCAGCGTTTGAACGGGTCGTTGGTTTCCATGGAAAATGGAACCGCAATTCCGTATTCTATTGATAAGCTTCAGGAAAGAGGAAAGTTCTTTATCGACCCGGGAGAGGAAATTTACGAAGGGCAGGTAATCGGGGAGAACTCCCGCCAAGATGATATGACCGTGAACGTGACCAAGACCAAAAAGTTGTCGAACGTGCGTTCGTCCGGTGCCGATGAAAAGGCAAAAATCGTTCCGGCCATCAAGTTTTCATTGGAAGAAGCCTTGGAATACATCCAAAAGGATGAATATGTAGAGGTAACGCCAAACCACTTGAGGATTCGAAAAATCTATCTAAAAGAGGTGGACAGAAAAAGAAATAAAGTGGTCTAAATTGTAGATTACTTTTGAGCATAAAAAAAAGCGAGTGAGGAGCAATCTTCATTCGCTTTTTCTTTTTTTATCTAAAAAGTCTTGATTCTTGAATCTTATGGTCTTGAATCCAAAGATCAATGCAAATGCCCGTGGTGCTGTTCGCGCAAACAAGCTACCGCAGCGCCGATGATACCTGCGTGGTTCATCAACTCGGCTTTGACCACTTCTGTATCAATTTTGATGCGATGACTGAATTCTTCCCAATTTTTCGAAGTTCCCCCACCTACAATAATCAAATCTGGACAAACGATAAGCTCTACGAGTTCCAAAAATTTATTGAAGCGCTTACCCCATTTTTTAAAGCTCAAATCTTCGCGTTCCTTGGCAGAGGCAGCGGCCCATTTTTCAATTTTTTTGAATTTTTTGTAGGGAATCTGGCCCAATTCAAAGTTTGGGATCAAAACGCCATTATAGAAGGCACCACTACCGAGACCGGTACCTATGGTAATCATTACCACAAAGCCATCCTTGCCCTTGCCCACACCGTAGTTCATAGAGGCATAGCCCGCAGCATCGGCATCGTTGAGTACGGTAAATTCATGTCCCGTATACTCGGTAAACAATTCGTCGATATTGACACCTACCCAACTGGGATCCAAGTTTCCAGGAGATTTGCATACCCCATTTTTGACTATGGATGGAAATCCACACCCAACAGGACCTTCATAATTAAAGTGGTCCACAATTTTGGCCACTACTTTGGCCATATCTTTGGGTTTTTTGGATTTTGGGGTTGGGATTCGGAAACGCTCTGTCAACATTTCTCCGGTTTCGGCGTTTACGAGGGCACCTTTAATGCCCGATCCGCCAATATCAATTCCAAGAATTTCCATATATGGGAAGCAAAATTAGTTTAGACAAAGTAACAAAAACTTTTGCGCATCCCGTAATTGTTTTGGAAATCGTCTGACAAGCAATGGAATAGCCCGTTACACAGCCTTTTGGATGACTTCAAATACCTTGCTGCCATCACATTTTAGGGTTTTGTGCGGATACTTGAGGATCAAGGCGTAGTCGTGCGTGGCCATAATAATGGTGCGTCCGTTCTGGTTGATATCCTGTAGCACCTTCATTACCTCTACGCTGGTCTGTGGGTCGAGGTTTCCGGTAGGCTCGTCGGCCAAAATAAGTTCGGGGTCGTTTAGAAGGGCCCTTGCAATGGCGATACGTTGTTGTTCGCCCCCGGAAAGTTCGTGGGGAAATTTAAAACCTTTGGTTTTCATACCCACCTTGTTCAACACCTCTTCGATCTTATCGTCCATCTTTTTGGGGTCTTTCCACCCGGTAGCCTTCAGCACAAACTTTAAGTTGTTGTTCACGTTTCGGTCGGGAAGCAACTTAAAATCCTGAAAAACAATCCCTAGCTTTCGCCTTAAAAAAGGGATGTCGCGTTCCTTTAGGGTTTTTAAATCAAAATCGACCACCTGCCCTGTTCCTTGCCTAAGCGGCAGATCGGCATAGAGGGTTTTCATAAAACTACTTTTCCCGCTCCCCGTTTTTCCGATCACATAGACAAACTCGCCTTTTTTCACCTCTAAATCAATATGGTTAAGGACTAGGTTCTCGTTTTGGAATACGGCGACGTCTTGTAATTTTACGATGGTCTCGGGCATATTTTCATTTCAATGGTTATACAAAAGTATTTGAAAATATGGTACGCCCTATCAAAATGCAACCTTTATCCATAATTTTAATTGGAAGCTACCGGAGTGTCGGCGTTCCAGATATTCCTATTGAGGTTTAGATCTTCCACAATGCCCACGGCCGTGGTGATGTCTTCGTACAGTATGCCAAACACATCTGTTTCGGTTAGGTTTTTTTTCTTATCCAAGCTCAAAAAACCATGGGCATGTCGCACCCCCATATACAATTTGTTTTTGTGAAACGATAGCAGGATGGGTTTGTTTATTTTCTGATAAAGTTGTGTTATCCTTTGCATCAATGAGGGTGAAAGGAGGTAGCGCGCTTCAATTTGGTCCGTACCGTAGACTACAAAATGCTTTTCAAATTCAGGATCCTCCATCTTCACCAGTTGGCCTCTGGTTAGGTTGAGACTTTGGAGGGTATGGGCTACATATCCAACCCGTTTCTCCAAGGTGTCGGGTAGGATTACGGTATGGCCCTTGAATTTTTTGGGGAAATCCACCACGGCAAACATCCCCACAAAATGGCTTCCGAAATAATCTGTGGAACGGTGTTTAGAAAACAACGGCCTTACTAAATTATAAGTGACCAATAAGTGCGGGAGCAAGGGAATGAACATGAGGTAGGAATTGTAAGTCCCTTGGTTGATGATGTTGACATCTCCCATCAGAATAGAAGAATTGCCGACTTTTCCCCGTAATACTCCAAAGTTGAGGTTATGAAGGCTGGGCAACTTTTTATTCCTCTTTGCTGGGGGGAAACCAGGAAGCAGCTTGCTCTCGGCAATGTGTTGTGGGGGGATTTGTTGATGTGACTCAAATTTGAATTCGGGGGCGATGTCATCCAAAGCTATTTTTAGAATCTCCCGTTCAGCTTGTTTGAACTTGTTTTTGAAGCGATAGGAGGCTATCATCAAAACAAAGAACAGAAGCCAATAGGCAATCATGGCAAACTGTATGACCCCAAAATTTTGAGCAGGCATAACCCGCGCCATCCATCTGCTGAAACCGATATTGTTAAAGAAAACCATCAAGACCAAACTCAGCATGCCCAGTAAAAACATGAGGATTAGCTTGTTGTAAACTGCTTGGTAAAATCGATACTTTTTTCTGACAATCTCAGCTTTTTGGAGCAAAGGAGCCACTTTGTCCAACAATTTCTGATTGTTTTCCACCATCCCTTGTTTTAGAACGATACTTCAGGGGCTTTAGCCTCTGCAGGTTCGATGGTGAAAAGTGTTCTGTTGGTATAGCCCATCAGTTTTGCAACGATATTGGAAGGGAACATCTCCATACCATTGTTAAATGAATTCACCGCCGCGTTGTAGGCACGCCTAGCTGCGGATAATTGTTCTTCCATTTCGTTGAGACTGTTTTGCAGCAGCGCAAAATTCTGATTGGCCTTGAGTTCAGGATAAGCTTCTGCCCGTAGCTGTATGTTTCCCAAAAGCTTTCCTAGTTGGTTTTCCATCGTAAACCGGTCATTGGGCGAGGTTTCCTTATTCAAGAGTTTTTCCCGTAGCTGGGTGAGTTCGGTAAGCGTTTCACGCTCGTGTTGCATGGCGCCTTTCACCGTATTGACCAAGCGGGGAATCAAGTCCGTTCTTTTTTTAAGCATCACATCAATGCCACTGTACGCTTCTTCGACCTTGTTTTTTTTGCTGATGAGATTGTTGAACAGTAGAATTCCTAGCAACAAAATCAGCATGGGGAGGGCAATCAAATATGTCATTTCAACCAAATTAAAGTTAAACAGTTGGACAACGCCCAAAGGCATGGCCATTTTTATTTCTGACCCTGTTGGGTCCTAGTATGTTGAGGTTGAAATCGCTGTGAGAAGCAAGATTTATTCACAGACCAATCAAAAGTACCAATTCGGCCTGATTCGTCCAACAGCGCATCGTAAATTTCGTCAAATGACATTAAAAATATACTTTGGCCTTAATTTTGACGTTATGAGTACAGTCAATCGAGAAGAGCGTAGAACACTATGAATCGAAAAAACCTCCTACTGTTTCCCATTTTAATGGGAACTTTTTTTGTGCTTTCCGCACAGGAAACCAAAATATACACCCACGAAAATAAAGCGTATCAAGATGCATTGGCCCTCTACAACAATGGTCAGTATCAAGCCGCACAAAACATTTTCGAATCGGTCAAGGCCAACACCAAAGATGGCGAAACCGAGGCCAATAGTGCCTACTATGCTGCCAATGCCGCTATTCGGTTGAACCAGCGTGGTGCCGACAAAATGATGGAGGATTTTGTGGAGCGCTATCCTACGTCCACCAAGCGGAATTCCGCCTTTTTGGATGTGGCCGACTATTATTTCGAAACCGGAAAATATCCCTACGCGCTCAAGTGGTACAAAAAGGTGGATGAGAATTCCATGCCCTACTCGGAGCGGGACCGCTTTAACTTCAACAATGGCTACGCGCTCTATGCATCCAAACGTCCGCAGGAGGCCGAGCGTTATTTGAACAAGGTTACGACTTCCCAAAAATATGGCTCACAGGCCAAATATTATTTAGGGTATATCGCTTACGAACAGGACGATTACAATTCGGCAAGCGCACGTTTCGACCAAATTCAGGACCCGGAGTTGCTCAATGAAAAGCTTTCGTACTATCAAGCCGACCTGAATTTTAAGCTGGGCAAGTTTGAGGAAGCCATCGCCATGGCCAAAAAGCAGCTGCCCAAATCGAACCGCGAAGAGGTTTCTGAACTCAATAAAATTATTGGTGAGAGCTATTTCAACCTGGAACAATATGCAGAAGCCATTCCCTATTTGGAAGAATACAGGGGCAAACGCGGCAAATGGAACAATACCGATTATTATTTGTTGGGATATAGCCACTACAAATTGGGCGACTACGAAAAGGCCATTCAGCAATTCAATAAAATTATTGGTGGAAACAATGCCGTTTCCCAAAACGCCTATTATCATTTGGCGGAATGTTATTTAAAGCTCGATAAAAAGTCCGAGGCCTTGAATGCGTTCCGAAATGCTTCGCAAATGGACTACAGCCCCGAAATCCAGAAAGATGCTTGGTTGAACTATGCCCGTTTGAGCTACGAAATCGGTAATGCCTACGAACCCGTTCCGCAAGTGTTGACCACTTATTTGGAAACCTATCCGAAGGATGAGCACCAAATGGAAATTCAGGAACTGTTGGTGGATTCGTACATCACCTCCCGGAATTTTGAAGGTGCGATGCAGTTGTTGGAAGAAAACCAGAACTACGCCAGCAAGGAAACCTATCAAAAGGTAGCCTACTATCGTGGGGTGGAACTTTTTATTGACGGCGACTACGAAGCAGCTTGGGAACGTTTTGACAAATCTGTCAAAAGTGCTGCCAATCCTAATTTTGAGGCACGTGCGCTGTACTGGAAGGCGGAATCAGCCTATCGTTTGAACCGTTTTGAGGAAGCTTTGGTGGATTTTGTGCGGTTCCAGAAAGCTCCAGCGGCCAAATCGCTTTCGGAATATGAGCAACTGGATTATAATTTGGGGTATACCTATTTCAAATTGAAAGATTACAACAATGCCATTTCCTATTTTCAGAATGTGGTAGGTTCCAATGCCATTGATGATCAACGTAAAAATGATGGTTATCTGCGGTTGGGCGACAGCTATTTTGTGAACAGTAAATATCAGTTGGCGAAGAAGGCCTACGATACATCATCAAAGATGAACGGCCCTGAACGAGATTACGCGGCATTCCAAAAAACGCTGTGTGATGGCTTTTTGGGCAACAATACTGCCAAAATTGATGGTCTCAACGAATTTTTGACCATGTTCCCAACCTCTACTTTACGGGATGATGCCTTGTTTGAACTAGGCAACTCCTATATCAACAATAATCAAGAAAATTTGGGATTGCAGACCTACGACCGTATCGTGGAGGAGTACTCGGGCAGCAAGTTCGCGCCCCGTGGATTGTTGCGTTCCGGTTTGGTCTACTACAACTCCAGTCGCAACCAACAAGCCTTGGATAAGTTGAAGGAAGTCGTACAAAAATATCCCAACACCCAAGAGGCCAAACAAGCCATGGCTACGGCCAAATTGGTTTATGTGGATGAGGGCAGGGTAAGCGAATATGCTGCATGGGCCCGAAATCTCGACTTTGTGGAGGTAACCGATACGGAGCTGGACAACGCCAGTTTTGAATCCGCCGAAAGAAAACAAATTGAGGGCAAATCGGCTGCTGCAATTCGTGGATACGAGGATTACCTAAAAGAGTTCCCCAACGGATTACACGCACAGAATGCCAACTTTGCCTTGGCACAACTCTACTTTGCCAATGGCGAAAAGGACAAAGCTTTGCCCAAATACAAAGCTGTTGCCGATGGCGGGAATGGGGAATATACCGAACAGGCCCTGACCCGCGTGTGCGAGATTTATGTGGAAAAACAAGATTATGCCAATGCCATTCCTTATCTGAAAAGATTGGAAAACACCGCGGATATTTCGGAGAACAAGACCTTCGCACAGTCCAATTTGATGAAGGGATATTACGGTCAAAAAGACTATGCCCAGACCATTGCCTATGCCGAAAAGGTATTGAACGCCCCTAAAATTGATGATCGCATCAAAAGTGACGCCCAGGTCATGATAGCACGGTCTGCCATTGCTACGGACAATGAAGCATTGGCCAAAACGGCCTATCAGGATGTGAAACAGATTGCATCGGGAGAGCTCGCAGCCGAAGCGTGGTACTACGATGCCTATTTTAAAAATAAGGAACAGGATTTTGAGGCATCCAATGAATCCGTACAAAAGTTGGCCAAGGACTACGCTGCTTACAAGGAGTGGGCCGGTAAAGGGTTGGTGATCATGGCCAAGAACTTCTATCGTTTGGGAGATGCTTTCCAGGCCACCTACATTTTGGAAAGCGTGATTTCCAATTTTTCCGAGTTTGACGAAATCGTTTCAGAAGCAGAAAGTGAGTTGGCCACCATCAAGGCAAAAGAAGCCGAAAGCAATTCATCCGTAGACCCCAATCAAAACTAAACGAGACACAACATGCAAAAGAGAACCTATATATTTTCACTAGTTGTTTTGAGCCTTTGCGGAGTGGTAATCGCCCAGGAAGAGGATAATATCGGTACGGAAACGGTAACGGTGGTAAAACCATATTCCCCAACCGTTTCTGATGCCTTTAAGATCAAATCGTCGCCCAGCTTGAACGATTCCATTGTGCTACAAAAGAAAAAAATCAATTACAGCATATTCTCTGTGCCCGTAGCATCCACCTTTACCCCGGCGAAAGGAAAAGCATCGGGAGTGGAAAAAACACCACCACCCACCTTGTACAATTCATACGCATCGGTAGGTTTGGGCAATTACAACAACGCTTTGGTGGATTTTTACACCAGTAGGGAGTTCAATCGTGGCGAAGATTTGTTGGATTTTGGACTTACCCATAACTCATCACGTGGCGATTTGGATTCAACCCCGCTGGATACGGAATTTTACGATACCAAGTTAAACGCATCCTATTCCAAAAAGGACAGGTACATGGATTGGGGAGCGGACATCGGTTTGCAGCACCAACTGTACAATTGGTACGGCATCCAAAGTGAATTCTTTACCGAGGATGAGATCAATGCGATGGACGAGCAGCAAAATTATTTCAATGCGGAGGTCAAAGCGCACTTCAACATGGAAGATTCTTATTTCAAAAGTGGAAATGTGTTGTTGAGACGATTCTGGGACGCTACGGAATCTACGGAGAACCGGGCTGTTATCAACCCCACCTTTGAACTTCCAATTACGCAGGAGTTGCTTACCATCGGAGCAAAGGTCGATTATGTAGGCGGCAGTTTTGAAAATGGCTCGATTACCGAAACGACCAATGAAGGACAGAAAAACTATAGCCATCTGCAAGCAGGAGTCACACCAAGTTTGTTGGTTCTTCGGGATGACCTGACCTTGAATTTGGGGGCCAACATCGTCTACGGACTGGATATGGAAAACAGCGAGAACAACTTTTATATCTACCCAGCGGTTACCGCATCATATCGTGTATTGGATGAAAATGTGATTGCCTACGGGGGTATTGAAGGGGAGTTGGCTCAAAATTCCTATCATGATTTTGTAAATGAGAACCCTTTTGTTTCACCAACTTTGGATATTACCCCTACCGATCGACAGTACGAGGGCTATTTGGGATTGAAGGGCCAGTTGACTTCCAATGTGGGATACAATATCAAAGGGTCGTATATGGCAGAGAACAGGAAACCATTGTTCATTCACAACCCAATCAACACCTTAAGGGACGATGAGAAAAGCTATACGTTCGGCAATTCCTTTCAGGTGTTTTATGATGATGTAAAAACTTTGGGTGTTTTTGGTGAAATCAATGTGGATGTGAACCGTAATTTTTCCTTGGGCGTGAATGCGGAATTTTACGATTATGACACCGAAACGGACAATCCTGCGTGGAACTTGCCTTCCATTAAAGGCTCCGTTTTTATGGACTACCAAATTAGCGAGCAGTGGTACATGGGGGCCAATTTGTTTTATGTGGGCGAAAGGGAGGATTTATTGTCCCAAATTGACCCGCTTAATTCGCAATTGCAATTCGATCAAGTGACCCTCGATGGATTTTTTGATGCGAATGCCCATGTCGGATATCGATTCAACGACCAGCTTTCCATTTTCGTGAAAGCTTCCAATATCGCCAACAACAATTACCAACGTTGGGCCAATTTTAGGGTGCAAGGATTCCAAGCGTTGGCAGGTGTATCCTATAAGTTCGATTTCTAGCCTGTAGGGAAATAGGCAATAAATTGTTAAAAATACCGTTCATTATTTTCGGTCAATTTATTGATTGTTCAGTAGTTGACCGTTCCCATTGAAACGGAAACCATGCAACCACGACCATTACAAAACCTATTTTTATGCCTTGTTTTAACGAGTTTCTCGTTGGGATTTGGCCAGAATTTGGTGCAGAATGGTGGATTTGAGGACTATGTATCCTGTCCCATTAAAATGAGCAATCTTAACAAGGATGCCGAGTATTGGAGCGCCCCAACCTTGGGAACCACAGATTATTTTAACGAATGTAGTCGTACCAAGTTGGGCGTTCCCATGAACTTTAAAGGAAGGCAGGAACCTTATGAGGGATCAGGATACGCTGGGATGTACCTGTACGCGCCTAGAGATTACCGGGAATATATCCAGGTTCCCCTAACGGAAACTCTTCAAAAAGGAAGTCGGTATCGATTGACCTTGTTTATAAGCCTTTCCGAAAAATCCGATGGAGCCGTAATGGATATGGGTGCAGTATTTACCGAAAAACTGCTTTCGGTGCACACCAAACGGGAACTTTCGCAAGGAGAACTTTTGGCATCGGCCATCCAAACTACCCCAATCAAACAATTCCCAGTCACAGGGTACTATCAGGACAAACAAGAATGGATGGAACTCAGTTTTGATATGGTGGCCAAGGGTTTTGAACGCTATCTGATATTAGGAAATTTCAAAAGTAATGCCGGGACCAATTACTTGGACAATACCGATGTATCCAAACCAAACGAAGGCTATGCCTACTACTATCTAGACGATATCTCATTGACCTACCTTGGTCCAGAATACCAAACAGACGAGGTATACGTGCTGGACCACGTTAACTTCAACTTTGACCGTTTCGATTTGCAGCCCAAAGCTGAGCAAAGCCTTCGGGATATTTATGAATATTTGATGAAAAATCCTGAATTAAAGGTCGCCATTAGCGGACATACCGATGATTTAGGTTCCGATGCCTACAATGATATCCTTTCACGGGAGCGGGCGAGTAGCGTAGCGCAGTATCTGATTGATCTTGGACTGGACAAAAATCGGATTACATCAAAAGGGTACGGAGACAGTAAACCGTTGGACACCACCCTCACCGATGAAGCCCGAAGAAAGAACCGTCGTGTGGAGTTTGTGATGACAAAGTTTGAGGACGAAAACCCCTAAACATATCCCTGCTTTTTCTATTTTTGAAGGAAACCTTCATAAATGAAAAAGTTACTTCTAATTGCCACCGTAGTTCTAGTGTTTTCTTGTACTACTAAGGAAGAGGTGGACCTGATTGTCACCAACGCAAATATCTACACCGTAGATGCCAATTTTTCCAAAGCGAACAGCTTTGCCGTCAAGAATGGAAAGTTTGTTGCTGTAGGTGATTCCGAAGAAATTACACAAAAATATGATGCTGCCGAACAATTGGATGCCGAAGGCAAGACCATAGTTCCGGGCCTTATTGATGCCCATTGCCATTTTTATGGATTGGGACAAAACCAACAAGTAGTGGATTTGGTGGGTACGCAAAGCTTTGACGAAGTTGTGGAACGGGTTGTGGCATTTCAAAAAGAACGGCCTTCAAATTTTATCCGAGGTAGGGGTTGGGACCAAAACGATTGGGAAGTGAAAGAATTCCCGACCAAGGACAAGTTGGATGAATTGTTTCCCGACACCCCCGTAGCGCTAGAACGCGTTGATGGCCATGCCTATTTGGTCAATCAGAAAGCATTGGATATGGCTGGGATTACTACCGAGACCCAAACCGAAGGAGGTGAAATCGTAAAGGAAAATGGTGTGATTACTGGTGTATTGGTGGATAACCCCATGGCTTTGGTGGATAGGGTGATTCCCGAAGCCAGCTTGGAACAAAAAATACAGGCACTAAAAGATGCTGAGAAAATCTCATTGGATTACGGACTGACCACCGTAAACGATGCAGGTTTGCCCCGGGATATCATCGAACTCATCGATAGCTTACAGCAAGCCGATGAATTGTCGATTCGGGTGTACGCCATGGTATCCAACTATCCAGAAAATCTGGATTATTTCCTGAACAAAGGCATTATTAAAACCGATGAATTGAATGTTCGTTCCGTAAAAGTGTATGGCGATGGGGCCTTGGGTTCACGAGGAGCGGCCTTGAGAGCACCATATTCTGATAAACCGGGACATTTTGGGGCGATGGTCACTCCAGTGGACCAGATTGAAGCCTTGGCAGAACGTATTGCCGCCACCGATTACCAGATGAATACCCATGCCATTGGCGATTCTGCCAATATCGTGGTGCTTCGTGCCTACAAAAAAGCCTTGGAGGGCAAAAGCGACCGTAGATGGAAAGTGGAACATGCCCAGGTGATTACGCCCTCCGATTTTGATTATTTTGAAAATGGAATCATACCCTCCGTGCAACCTACCCACGCTACCAGCGATATGTATTGGGCCGAGGATAGATTGGGCGAGGAACGCGTTAAAGGAGCCTACGCCTTTAAGGATTTGCTCGACAAAGCCGGACTGGTAGCCTTGGGAACCGATTTTCCGGTGGAACAAGTGAGTCCATTTTTAACCTTTTACGCAGCGGTGGCTCGTCAGGATTTGGAGCAATATCCCGAAGGTGGTTTTCAAATGGAAAATGCCCTGAGCAGGGAAGAAACCTTGAAGGGAATGACCATTTGGGCGGCCTATTCCAATTTTGAGGAAGATGAAAAGGGAAGCATTGAACCAGGGAAATTCGCGGACTTTGTGGTGTTGAGCGATGATTTGATGACCATTCCATCGGAAGAGATTCCCAACGTAACCGCCGAGCAGGTTTTCTTGGGAGGGGTTCAGAAGAAATAATATCTCGTTGTCATTCTAAACAAGGTGAAGAATCTATCAAAATCTATAACTCGTTTTTTGTCAATTGGGGTTTTGTTACTTCTTTTTTCTGGTTGCAAACATGATGTAACTCCAAAATACGAGGATTTTGATGAAGACGATTTCCTTAAGGTGCCTGCGGTTGTGACTAAAATTACAAGAACACCTGTCGTTGGAAATAAATCACATTTTAGATGGGATAAATTCAATGTGTACTATGCTTACAACCTTGAATCTGATTCAATTCTAGTTGGAAAGGAAATGGATATTGACTTAGCACTCAATGAAGGTGATGGGTTTTACATCTTTGTCCATAAAAAAGACAAGGGAATCAGTTTTATTGCTGGCTCCCACTTATTGCCAAAGGATGAGAAAATTCTTGAACGATATTTGAAAAAGTCAAAGGAGAATGGTGTGAAATATTATGGTGTGGAATAGCAATAAAAAAGCCCCGAATCGGGGCTTTTCTGATTTGATATCCTACTAGATTAGTAACTAATAGGCAAAGTAACTCTTGTGGTTCCCCATCCCATAACCAAGTTTCCATCGTCATCAAAAGCAATTCCGAAGGCTTCCAATTCCTCACTGTCCATGGAAGGGGTGGCCATAGCGCGCACCACGTCGGCATCGCTATCATAGGAGTAAGCACCCCACTGGTGCAGGTTGTTGTTCAAGATAACGGTCCATTCATCTTCCCCAGGTATGGTGAACAAGGAATAAGAACCTGCCTTGATGGTTTTTCCGCCGATCATGGCATCTGTATAAAATGTGATTTCGGTGGCCTCATTGGCTCCGGTTCTCCAAACTTTTCCCACAGGGGCCAATTCGGCAAGACTACGTCCCTTTAATTGTGGACGACTGTAAATAACACGTGCCATTTTGTTTGCTTCCCTTGAGCTCGCTGGGTAATAGGCAATATCGGCCGGACTTTTGTCCAATCCGCTAAATTTCTGTGCCGTGGCATCGGTGGTAAATACCAAACTGGTGCAGAGCACTACTAATAATACGGTTAATTTCTTCATGATTGTGATTTAAGTTCCTAGTTTAAGGAGTTGATTAAATGATATTCAAATATACAGACGAGAAAATTAAGCAACCTTACAATGCGTTCGGAATAAAAGCATAAAAGCAAATATGGGTTACAATTAATAATAAATGGGCAGTTTAATGTATAATAATATAAGCCAAATTGGATATATACTTTTGTTTTTTAATGTTAAAATTCATTTTTGTTTTAAAATTGTTACAAATTATAATGATATGTGTGGAATTGTATGCGCATTTGATGTGAAGGAAAGTACAGAAGTACTTAGGCCCCAATTGTTGGAGATGTCGAAGAAGGTTAGACACCGTGGGCCAGATTGGAGTGGGATTTACTCTGATGAAAAAGCCATTTTGGCCCATGAGCGATTGGCTATTGTGGACCCAGCTTCGGGTAAGCAGCCGCTATTGAGTGCGGATGGCAAATTGGTACTGGCCGCCAATGGTGAAATCTATAACCATCAAGAGTTGAGAAAACAGTTCGAAGGAGAATATCAATTCAGGACCCAGTCGGATTGCGAAGTAATTTTGGCCCTTTACAAAAAAAAAGGTGTTCACTTCATCGACGAAATGAACGGAATTTTTGGTTTTGCCATTTATGATTCCGAAAAGGACGAATATTTTATTGCCCGCGACCATATGGGCATCATTCCCTTATATATTGGGTGGGATAAGAACGGTACGTTTTACGTTGCCTCCGAGTTAAAGGCCCTGGAAGGCACTTGCTCCAAGATACAGTTGTTCCCTCCGGGACATTATCTGCACAGTTCCGATGGGGAATTTGTGAGATGGTACAAACGCGATTGGATGGAATATGATGCCGTTAAGGAGAATGAAACCAGTATCCAAAAAATAAAGGACGCCTTGGAAGCTGCGGTACACCGTCAGTTAATGTCCGATGTGCCTTACGGTGTATTGTTGTCCGGAGGCTTGGATTCTTCGGTAACATCGGCCATTGCCAAAAAATATTCCCAAAAACGAATCGAGTCTGGTGACACTGCCGATGCATGGTGGCCACAACTACATTCGTTCTCCGTGGGACTGGAAGGTTCCCCGGATTTAGCCGCGGCCCAAAAGGTGGCAGACCATATAGGAACCGTGCACCATGAGATTAAATTTACCATCCAAGAAGGGCTGGATGCCATAAAAGATGTTGTATATAATCTAGAAACTTACGATATTACGACAATAAGAGCCTCGACACCAATGTATTTAATGGCAAGGGTCATTAAATCCATGGGTATAAAGATGGTATTGTCCGGGGAAGGAGCAGATGAACTTTTTGGAGGATATCTATACTTCCATAAGGCGCCAAGCCCAAAGGATTTTCATGATGAGACCGTTCGGAAATTGGATAAACTTCATATGTACGACTGTCTCCGAGCCAACAAATCTTTGGCCGCTTGGGGCATAGAAGGCCGAGTGCCTTTCTTGGATAAAGAGTTTATGGATGTAGCAATGAGCATCAACCCAAAAGATAAAATGATCAATGGAGAACGCATGGAAAAATGGGTGGTGCGCAAGGCTTTTGAGGATTATTTGCCAGAAAGTGTGGTCTGGAGACAGAAAGAGCAGTTTTCGGATGGTGTTGGATATAGTTGGATAGACACCTTAAAAGCACTGGTAGAAGAGGAAATTACCGATGAGCAGTTACAAAACGCCCATTTCAAGTTTCCAATTCAAACGCCAACATCAAAGGAAGAATATTATTATCGTTCCATTTTTGAAAGCCATTTCCCTTCGGATGCTGCGGCATTGAGCGTTCCACAGGAACCATCGGTGGCCTGTAGTACCAAGATTGCCCTGGAGTGGGACGAAGCGTTTAAAAACATGAATGATCCATCGGGAAGAGCAGTGGCTAAGGTTCATACCGATGCATATGTGAAATAGCCCCCTTTACCAACCAACGATATGAAGCAGTAAATCTAACATTTGTTTCATTTTTAATTAGTCCGAAAAGCCCCTTATCCAAGGGGCTTTTTAGTTGTATCAAAAATGTTGTGTTCTAACTAGAAGTGAAGTGCAAAACCTATACGGAACTCAAACATGCCCTCTTCTGTAAAATCCTCGTTAAGGCTCAGGTTATAGCGCAAACCAGGTTCAATGCTAACCATATCGCCAATAAAGATGGCGTAACCTCCTTGGAATCCCAACCATAGGGGATTTTCGGTTGCATCTTGCAGGCTGGCTCCGGTAACATCCAATTGAACGGGGATGGTATTGGTGATGTAATATTTAGCACCCAATTTGTATGAGAAAATGCTTGTTCCATCAAAATCGGAGTACCCAAGTCCAACCTTGGCAGCTAAGTTATCTGCAATAAAATATCCACCTTCGGCCCCAATGCTCCAAATGGTAAGGTCGTCAATGCTAACAAGTCCAAAACCGGTATTGGCCGTATGCGCAACACCGGTATCCCCACCGCCAAAACCTGTATTGGCTTCTATTAACCAGCTGCCTTTGTCGGTCTGGGTTCCATCTTGTGCGTTACTTGTAAAGGTGAATCCGATTGCCACAGCAATCATAATAATTGTTTTTTTCATCATGTAAAATTTAGGATTAAAGGTCCGAAAGTATAACTTTTTTCAATGCTCGATGATTTTTTTTGAAAATTGTAAATGCATATTTAGCACTGTTCAAATCGACGCAGTAAGTACGTTGTTTCACCTGAACAAAACTTAAAAAGAATGTGGTTTTTATAGAAATCACTGGATATGGAAATTAAGGATGAAAAGAACTGTGTTTTCCACAGGTTTTTGTTGATAACTTAGATGGTCGAAGAGGCTTCAATCGCCTATTTCTACTGGCTATTCACTATATTTGTAAGATTTGAAATTTTGAGCCAAATACCGATAAATATATGAGCGAAGAAGCGAACAAGAAACAGTACTCGGCGGATAGTATCCAGGCCCTTGAGGGGATGGAACACGTACGTATGAGACCTTCCATGTATATTGGAGATGTAGGGGTCCGTGGATTGCACCATTTGGTGTACGAAGTAGTGGATAACTCCATTGATGAGGCCATGGCGGGCCACTGTGATAGGATTGATGTGATCATCAACGAAGACAACTCCATAACCACAAAAGATAACGGAAGGGGAATCCCCGTAGACCTGCACAAAAAGGAAGGTGTTTCCGCCTTGGAGGTGGTCATGACCAAAATTGGTGCAGGGGGTAAGTTCGATAAGGATTCTTATAAAGTCTCTGGTGGACTTCACGGTGTGGGCGTTTCTTGTGTGAATGCCCTGTCCTCCCATTTAAAAGCTACCGTTTACCGCGATGGGAAAATTTGGGAACAGGAATATGAAAGGGGAAAAACCCTTTATCCGGTAAAAAGTGTGGGCGAAAGCTCCGAAACGGGTACCATTGTCACCTTTGTTCCTGATAATACCATATTTACCCAAACCACAGAATATAGTTACGAAACCCTTGCCAACAGGATGAGGGAACTATCATACCTTAACAAAGGGGTGACCATAACCTTGACCGATAAAAGGCGCAAGGACGAAAAAGGAGAGTTCATTTCCGAAACATTCCATTCCGATGAAGGTTTAAAGGAATTTATCAAGTTTTTGGATGGCACTCGTGAGCCTTTGATCCAAAGCGTGATTTCCATGGAAGGTGAAAAGAACGGCATCCCTGTAGAAGTGGCCATGGTCTACAATACCGGCTACACCGAAAACTTGCACTCCTATGTGAACAACATCAATACCCACGAGGGGGGTACGCACCTATCAGGTTTTAGGAGGGGATTGACCACAACTTTGAAAAAGTACGCGGACAACTCCGGGATGTTGGACAAGCTTAAGTTTGAAATTTCCGGGGATGATTTCCGGGAAGGACTAACCGCTATTGTTTCGGTTAAAGTTGCAGAGCCTCAGTTTGAGGGTCAGACCAAGACCAAATTGGGTAACCGAGAGGTGACCAGCGCCGTGAGTCAGGCTGTTTCCGAGATGTTGACCGATTATTTGGAAGAGAATCCAGATGACGCCAAACAAATCGTGGAAAAAGTAAAACTGGCCGCACAGGCAAGACATGCCGCTGCCAAGGCCCGTGAAATGGTCCAGCGAAAGAACCCGATGAGCGTAGGCGGTTTGCCAGGAAAGCTATCCGACTGCTCCGAGCAAGACCCGACCAAATGCGAAGTGTTCCTAGTAGAGGGAGATTCCGCAGGGGGGACGGCCAAACAAGGTCGAGATCGGAATTTTCAAGCGATTCTTCCATTGCGAGGTAAAATCCTGAATGTGGAAAAAGCCATGCAGCACAAGGTGTTTGAAAATGAGGAAATCAAAAATATCTACACCGCTCTTGGAGTAACCATCGGAACGGAGGAAGATAGCAAGGCTTTGAACTTGGATAAGCTACGTTACCATAAAGTAGTCATCATGTGTGATGCGGATGTCGATGGTAGTCACATCGAAACCCTTATTTTGACCTTCTTCTTCCGTTATATGAGGGAGTTGATAGAAGGAGGGCACGTTTATATTGCGACTCCGCCATTGTACTTGGTGAAAAAAGGAGCCAAAAAACGCTATGCGTGGAACGATAAGGAGCGGGACGCCATCAATGCAGAAATGGGTGGTGGGGCAAGCATCCAACGATACAAGGGTCTTGGTGAGATGAATGCCGAGCAGCTTTGGGATACCACCATGAATCCAGATTTTAGAAAATTACGTCAGGTACAGATTGACAATGCAACGGAATCCGACCGTATTTTCTCCATGTTGATGGGGGATGAAGTGCCGCCAAGACGAGAATTTATCGAGAAAAATGCCGTCTATGCCAATATAGATGTATAGATAAGTAAGGTTTCACAACAAAAACTCGCCCCACAAAGGCGAGTTTTTTAGTTTTGGTTAAAACTTCAATCATATGAAAAGAATAGTATTAGGCTTAGCACTGGTTTCCATGACCATGGCAAACGCCCAGGATCTAAACGATATTTTCGTATCGGGCGTGACAGATGCCGAACGATTTGCCAATGCTTATCTATCGCCCGTTTCCGAAGGAACCCTTTACAGTATTTCCACTGGTTGGTACAATACTGCCGATGCAAAGCCCTTGGGAGGCTTTGAAATTTCACTGGTTGGAAACCTGACCGGATTTAAAAATAAGGACGACAAAAAAGCATTCCTTTTAGATCCAGCGGATTATGAAAACCTTGATTTTGTGAGCAACCCCGGCCAACCTCGACTAGTGTCTACCGCTTTGGGCGACATTGACGGAGTCGATGTGTTCGTAGAAGATGAAAGTGGTTTGTTCCGGGAGGAATTTGAACTTCCATCGGGACTTGCAGGCGAAAATCTCAATTTTATCCCTTCGGGATATCTTCAGGCCAGCGTAGGTTTGATCAAAGGGTTAGAGGTGAAAGCACGCTTTCTGCCACAGATCAAATTTGAGGACGATGCCAAAATAGGATTGTTCGGTGCAGGTTTGCAGTACGATTTCACCAAGATGCTACCGGCAGACAAAGTGCTGCCTGTGGCCATTTCTGCGGTTATCGGCTATACAAATTTGAACGGTGAATATGATTTTACTGACTCTTCTACCATTCAGGGGAGTGACCAGCGCCTAGATGCATCCTTTAGAACTTGGAACTTTAGCGCTGTGGTTTCTACCAAAAATATTCCTGTCATCAATTTTTATGGAGGATTGGGTTACATTACGGGAAAATCGGACATCGATTTATTGGGAACCTACGAGGCAAATGGACCTTTCTTCACCGAAACCGTAACAGATCCTTTTTCAGTGTCCCAAAACGCAAGTGGCGTTAACGCCAATCTGGGTACTAAGATAAAATTGGGCTTTTTTAGGCTGAATGCCGAATACAATATTGCCGAATTCAGCACCTTCACCTTTGGTGTCAACTTTGGATTTAGGTAACGAGCAACCCAACTGACCGACCAAAAATAAAGAAGGCCCCGCTCCCGGGGCCTCCTATTTTCATATATGTAGCCTTCACGTTACTCCCTGGTGGCGAAGACCGAGCCATTGTCCAAGGTTAAGATTTCTGGTTTTTTGGCTTTTTCCAAGCTTACAGTGATATCTTTCACTTGGGGATCGCCATATATAATGGTGTAGGTTCCGTTTTCTTCGGACCATTTAAAATCGGTATAAAAAGTCAATTTGGAATTGGAGTAGGTCTGGTACCTACCTAAATAAACATCGTTAAAAATCCACTCTTCGCGAGTAGTGTTGGTTCCCTTGCCTTCAAGGGTAGCAGATTCAGTTTTTGACCAGATGCCCAAGATAGGGTCGTGGTTCTCGGGTACGCGAGTACAGTTGCTGATGGCGATGATGCCAACGATCGACAACAATGAAAAGAGCTTTTTCATAGGTCAAGTAGGTTACGTTAAATTTGGGACTATTAGAACGTTGGTTTGTGACAATGTATTGTGTGAAAAATGGAAAACAGTTGCATTTGGTTTTGGACAATGATGTAGGTCATATTGGAGCAGATAATCCAAATTGATGGGAACAAGCTGTCATTTGTACAGAAGAAGCCCCTAAAACTGGTAAAAGTCAGCTTTTTTCTGATGCAAATGCCTTATTTTTGAGGACTAAAATTTAAATCTATACACATGAAAGTTACCGTAGTTGGAGCTGGTGCAGTGGGAGCAAGCTGCGCTGAATACATAGCGATGAAAAATTTTGCGTCAGAAGTTGTTTTATTGGATATCAAAGAAGGTTATGCCGAAGGAAAGGCCATGGATTTGATGCAAACCGCCTCGTTGAACGGATTTGATACCAAAATTACAGGAAGCACCAACGATTATGGCAAAACTGCGAACAGCGATATCGCAGTGATTACCTCTGGAATACCACGTAAACCCGGTATGACCCGTGAGGAATTGATCGGAATCAATGCTGGAATTGTAAAAACGGTATCCACCAGTCTTTTGGAGCATTCCCCAAACGTGACCATTATTGTGGTAAGCAACCCTATGGACACCATGACCTATTTGGTGCACAAGGCCACAGGCTTGCCAAAAAACCGAATCATCGGTATGGGAGGTGCCTTGGACAGTGCACGCTTTAAATACAGATTGGCCGAAGCCTTGGGAGCGCCTATTTCCGATGTGGACGGTATGGTAATCGGTGGGCACAGCGATACCGGAATGGTTCCCTTGATCGGGCATGCCACCCGTAACAGCGTAAAGGTTTCCGAATTCCTATCCGAAGAAAAAATGAACTGGGTCGTGGAAGAGACCAAGGTAGGAGGGGCCACATTGACCAAATTGCTCGGAACCAGTGCTTGGTACGCGCCTGGAGCTGCTGTTTCTGGTTTGGTGCAGGCCATTGCATGTGACCAAAAGAAAATGTTCCCATGCTCTACCATGTTGGAAGGCGAGTACGGTTTGAACGATATCTGTATCGGAGTTCCCGTAATCTTGGGCAAGAACGGTATCGAAAAAATCGTGGAAATCGAACTATCTGATGCCGAAAAGGCCAAAATGCAAGAAAGTGCCGAAGGTGTTAAAAAAACCAACGGACTGCTAGACGTGTAGCCTATTTCGAAATAAGTTACTGAATTGCCATTTCTGACGTAACCCCTAAGGAAATTGCCCATCGGTTTTTGGGAGATTCCAAGGTTTGTCGGGAATGGCAATTTCTTTTTTGGCGCATAACCGTCAACAGGAATTGCAATTACATCAAATTCTATTGTCAAATCTTATCGGAAATGATATATTTGCACGCTGTTTAAGAAAACTTCTATAAAATTAACAATCAATGCAGAATAAAGGACTTATAAGGCTTTTCGCTATCCTTTTTGGCTTGGTGAGCATCTATCAGTTGTCTTATACTTTCATCACTAACAAGTTGGAGGGAGATGCTGAAGCTTACGCAGTTAGCCAAATTTCGGAGGCTGAGGAAGACTATGTTGCAAAGCGTGAAGCTTTAGAGGCATCGTATTTGGACTCCATCAGTGACAACACTGTTTTGGGCTATACGAGCTATGGGGAAGCCAAGACGAAAGAGTTGAACAAGGGATTGGACCTTAAAGGGGGTATTAACGTGACCTTGCAGATTTCCGTGAAGGATATCTTGAAAGGCCTTGCCAACAATACCAAAAATCCGGTCTTCAACAAAGCATTGGCCGATGCCGACCAAGCTTCTACCAGTAGTGACGCCACCTATTTGGAATTGTTTTTTGATGCTTTTGACAATATCAAAGGAGATACAAAACTGGCATCGCCCGATATTTTTGCCAACAAAGGACTTAGCGACGATATCAATTTCCAAATGGGAGATGAGGAGGTGAAGCCCATCATCCGAAGAAAAATTGATGAATCCATTGTTTCTGCATTTGAGGTACTCCGTGAGCGTATTGACGGTTTCGGGGTTACCCAACCCAATATTCAGCGGGAAGGAAATTCGGGAAGAATCGTGGTTGAGCTTCCAGGAGCGAAGGACATCGCCCGTGCCCAAGAATTGTTGTCCAGTACGGCACAATTGGAGTTCTGGGAAACCTATCCGCAGAGCAACCAAAGTTTGGGTACTTTCTTTGTAAATGCCAATGAGCGTTTAAAAGAGATTTTGGAGCCATCGACTTCCGAAGAAGAAGTGGCAAAACCTGAATCTGAGATTGATTCCCTACTTTCGGACGTTGCTCAGGATTCATTGGATATGACCGCAGAGGCCAATCCACTATTAGGGAAATTGCTTCCAGCAAACCCAGGCAGCCACGCCATTGCACGCGCCATGGTTTCGGATACGGCCGAGTTGGGTAGCTACCTGAGAATGCCCGAGATCAAAAGATTATTACCAAACGATATTCAGTTCACCAAATTCCTTTGGGAAAGACCGTCCCAAGATGCTGAAATCGTGGATCTGTATGCATTGAAATCCAACAGGGAAGGCACACCACGAATCAGTGGAGATGTGGTTTCCGATGCACAGGATACCTTTGACCAGTTCAATAAGCCTGCTGTAAGCATGACGATGAACACTCGTGGTGCTAAGGAGTGGGAAGAATTGACCGGTGATGCCTACAACAACCAGACAGGGATAGCCATTGTTCTGGATAATAAAGTATATACAGCGCCTGGAGTTTCCTCTGGACCTATTTCCGGTGGCCGTTCAGAGATTACTGGTACCTTTACCGTAAACGAAACCAAGGATATTGCCAACGTATTGCGAGCTGGTAAATTACCCGCTTCCGCAGAGATTATCGATTCCTTTGTAGTAGGCCCATCATTGGGTCAAGAAGCTATCGACAGTGGTTTGATGTCCTTTGTGATTGCCATGCTCTTCGTTTTGGTATGGATGATTTTCTACTACGGTAGAGCAGGTGCCTTTGCCGATATCGCTCTTTTGTTCAATATTCTTTTGATTTTTGGAGTGTTGACGAGCCTTGGTGCGGTATTGACTTTGCCCGGTATTGCAGGTATCGTATTGACCATTGGTATGTCGGTGGATGCCAACGTACTTATTTTTGAAAGGGTCAAGGAAGAACTGGATAGAGGAAAAGGAAAGGCCCAAGCCATCGCCGATGGTTTTGGAAATGCACTATCTTCCATCTTGGATGCCAACATTACTACAGGACTTACAGCGATTATCCTCTTTATATTTGGTTCAGGACCCATTAAAGGTTTTGCTACCACCTTGATGATTGGTATTGTAACGTCCTTGTTCACCGCTATTTTTGTAACCCGATTGATGATCGAGGCCTATACCAGTAAAAAAGGTCGTCGATTGGATTTCTGCACAGGAATCACCAAGAACTTGTTCAAGAACTTGAGCATCGATTTCTTGTCCAAGCGCAAAATATCATACATTGTTTCTGGAATCCTTGTTGCTGTGAGTGTGTTCTCTTTAGCAACCAAGGGACTTCAGCAGGGTGTTGATTTTGTAGGCGGACGTTCTTATCAAATTCGATTTGAAGATCCCGTGAATCCATCCGAAATTGCCGGTGATTTGACCTCTGTATTTGGAAGTGGAACCAATGCAAAGACCTTTGGTGCCGCCAATCAGATTATCATCACCACCAATTACAGATTTGAAGAAAACGGTCCAGAAGTGGATACCGAGATCCTGAACGAAATGTTCACCCAAATCCAAAAATATTTCCCTGATGGTACCACCTATGACGACTTTAAGCCAGGAGGTACAGCAGAGGATTTAGGGGTGTTGAAATATCGAAAGGTAGGTCCTACCATTGCGGATGATATCAAGAAAGGAGCTATTTTGGCCATTATTGCCTCCTTGGCAGTGGTGTTCCTTTATATCCTTTTGCGATTCAGAAAATGGCAATTCTCCTTGGGTGCCGTTGTTGCGGTTTTCCACGATGTTATGGTGGTATTGGGTATTTTCTCATTGACAGGAAGTATTATGCCTTTCAATATGGAAATTGACCAAGCCTTCATTGCGGCCATACTTACGGTAATCGGTTACTCGCTTAACGATACGGTGGTTGTTTTTGACCGTATCCGTGAAATCACTGGTTTGAAAGGATTTAACAACGGGGAAAATATCAACTCCGCTTTGAACAGCACCTTGAGCCGAACATTGAATACCTCCCTTACTACATTAATTGTATTGTTGGCCATCTTCATTTTTGGAGGTGAAAGCCTAAGAGGATTTATGTTTGCAATGATTGTTGGTGTGATTGTGGGTACCTATTCCTCCGTGTTTATCGCAACACCAATCATGTTCGATTCTTTGAAGAAGAAAATTGCTGCTGCTACAGGAGCATAGTTTTTCGTTTTTTATATTACACTTTACAATAAAGGCCCTTTTTTAAGGGCCTTTGTTTTTATATTCTGTTGGCGGACAATGTTCCTAACCAGGACAATAACTGACTGAATAGGGTGAAATTCTGTATGACCCTTAATTGTCCATTAAAGCCCCATTTGTCCCGCTCCTTGGGATGATTGAGCATATAGGCCATGGTTTTCGCCAAACTATCAATGTCCGTAGGGTCAGGGTTAATTTGACCGGTCTTGTTATGCACCACTTGATATTTGAGTCCCGCAGCATTGGATACCAAAACAGGTTTTCTTTTCCACATGGCCTCTGTGGCCGTAAGCCCAAATCCTTCTTGAATGGAATTTTGTGCAATAATGCTCGAGGTGCGCTGGAGCGCATTTACAATGAGCGCATTTTGTTTGGGATTGTCCAAGGGCAGCAATAGAATGGCAATATCGTTTTGCATGCTAGGGTCCACCTGTTTGTAGGTTTCTGTGAGTTCCTGGAGCACTTCTTTGCCTTCAGGATCGTCCGATACAAAGGCTGGGTCGGGTCCTCCCATCACCAATAAGGTCATTTCAATCCGCTTGTATTCCAAACTATCCGGATCGCCGTGTTCTCTGTTGTCCAGTTTCATTTTGATGAAAGCCTCCATCAACTCCTTGAAACCTTTGAGGCGGTCCCAGCGCGATATTTCCGTGATAATCGGCCGGTAGATCAAATCCAAGTTCTGGCCTGCATCCAACACATCGAAAGAGCCATCGGGCATCACCTTGCGAACCAAATGTTCGTAGCGGTGGTACAAAATCGCCTTGTGATCGTCCAGTACACCGGATTGATACAGAATACCAATACACTTGTGCAATTGTAGTTCCCGGTTTTTATGGCTCAAGGGGTCGATTGCTGGAGGGATAATGGAGGTACGGTTTTTCAAAGGCTTGGGCACGTAAGAGGGGAGACTGAACACAAAATGATCATAATCGTCCGTGTAAGGTTCCAAAAATTTCCATACGGCATCGGTCACTTTGGTGTCTTCCTCCAAACCAATATGACATCGCCAAATAATGGAAACCTGTTTCTCTTTTTTGATCATGGCCGCAAGGGGCATGGGTTGTGGGTCGTGCACCACCACAATATCACCATCCTTGATGAGCTCCAATGCCTTTGCGAGATTGTTTCGGTTGACTTCTTCGTAAATCTTGCGGTCTTCCCCGGTAAAAGCACCGGTACCACTTCCGTGTATGGCATTGTGTATGCGCTTGGTCAAATCAAAAAAGGCCTCTTTTTTGGCTTCGATGACCAGCCATTCGATGGATACGCCAAGTTCGCGCAATATCCGCATTTGACTGGGGAGCATTTCGGCCACCCCACCGCCAATGGCCGTGGAGTTGATCATCCAAATGGTACTGCCTTTAAGGGATTCAATAGGGTCTTGGGCCTGTTCCATAAAGTCCAGAACAGAAGAATAGAGCGAGCCGTACGCCTTGTAGTCTACAAGTTTGGCGCCTGGCTTTACATTGATTTTTTGCATGTAAGGGAAGGGTTACTGTTTGATTTCCTTATAAGATAACAAAAAATCGGGTGAGGTTGCTAAATTGTTGTTTATGAGATTCTTATAATTGAACCTGAGTCCCTTTTGAGCCCTTTTCACCAAGGGATAGTTCGTAAATGAACGTTGGTTTCAGTTGGGGCTCTTTGCGATGGGAAACAAAAACAATGGCTGTTTCGCTTTCTTTGGCGATTTTGTTCACCAAGGCTACAAAGAGTGAGGCACTGGCATCGTCCAGACCAGCTGTGGGCTCGTCTAGAATCAATAAGGGTGGATGTTTCACCATGGCACGTGCCATCATGACCAAACGTTTATCCCCGTCGGATAGGTCCCTGAAATGTTCTTTTTTTCTTTCTTCCAATTGCAAAAGTTGGAGCCACTGGCGGGCAAGCTTGATTTCACTGTCCGTAGGCTCCACGTAAAGCCCAATGGAATCGTGTAGCCCAGAGATGATCATGTGCTCCAAGCTATGGTAGCCGCGAAATTTATCGGTAATGGCCGGCGTGTAGTAGCCAATTTTCTGCTTCAGGTCCCAAACACTTTCCCCGCTTCCCTTCTTTTGTCCAAAAATGGTGAGATCTTGTCCGTACCCTTTATGGCTGTCACCGGTAATCATAGAGAGGAGGGTAGATTTTCCACTGCCGTTAGGTCCAATCAGTTGCCAAAATTCACCGCGCTTAATAGTCCAGTTAATCTGATCGAGCACAGATTTACCATCGAAGCTCACGGATACTCCTCTAAAACGGACCATTTCATGATGGTCTACCTCTAGGGGCTTCAACGGTGATGGGATGTTTCCCTGAAAGGGGTCCGATGTCAATTGGGTGTCGTTCCAAAAATCATCTGAGGATGGGTAGGGCAGAAGTTGCTCCCCTTCCAATTTGAAAAAGTGGGTTGTACATGGGAGAATATCATCCAATCGACTAACGACCTGCACTAGGGTTTTGGTTTTGGAGATTTCCAATAATTGATTCTTAAGCTTGTCTTGGGTAGCAACATCCAAATTATCAAACGGATTCACCAATACCATAAAGTCGGGGTTCTGTTGCAGCAAATAGTGGAGTAGGGCCTTTTTTTGCTCCCCACTGCTCATGGTCTTGAGCGGTTGGTCGCCATCCTTTGTCAAAATTTTGATATCGTGCCGATCTTCCTCATTCATGTACCGATGGATTTCAGAACGGGAAAATAGCAGCCCATTGAAGCCCTGCAGATCCGTCAGTCCTTTCACGGCTTTGTTTTGAAGTAACCGCTGCACCAAAGGCTCAGTATTGGAATTGTTTTGTATGAGAATCGCGTAGCTTTTGGTCGGCCTCATTTGGGTAAAAGTCTTTTCCCAAAATTACGATTATCCGTCAGTTTGGACTATAATCTTGAAAAACTGATGCTATCCCCGACCTGTAGCCCCAGTTGGTCGGAAAGGCCAGCATTGATTTCGAGCACATATTTCGCAGGAACATTGGATGGCAAAGTGTTCTCATTGAACGGCTGCGCATTTTTCTGGAAGCTCACAATTTTCATCCCTGAGTTGATGTAAATAATATCCAACGGAATTTCTGTGTTCTTCATGTAAAAGTACTGCAATGCCTCAGTGGGTTGCACAAATAACATCCCCCGGTCGGTTTTCATCGATTTTCGGTACATGAGACCGGTTTGGGTCTCATATTCCGTTTCGGCAATCTCAATATCAAAATTGGCCTTGATGGAGTCCGTTTCGGTGGACAATACCTTGAGTTCCCCTTCTTTGGTAAAAGAAATGGTCTCGGTTTTTAGGGCACTTTTTGACTCGGTTTTGCACGAGCCAAAAGCAAATATAAATACCAATAATCCGATGCTTTTAAGGTAAGCCATAATTTAAATTTCTACTGGGGTGGGTTTTGCCATAAAATAGAAACCGATGATGATCATGGGAAGGCTCAACCATTGTCCGGTGGACAACAATCCCAGCGATTCCTCGAAGCCACCTTGGCTTTTTTTGTAAAATTCCACAAAAAACCGGACCACAAACAATAGCACCAAAAAGAGTCCGAAAAGGAATCCTGACTTGTTTTTCCAATCCGTTTTCCAGTAGAGCAGATAGAGTCCCAAGAAAATCAAAATATAACCGAACGCCTCGTAGAGTTGTGCGGGATGTCGATACGGGATGGCCTCCAAAATATTAGCGTATTCAGGATTATGCTGAATGGCTTTGTAAGCGGCATTTGGAGTTTCTTCCTTCGTCAGGGCCATGGCTTTATAGGCTGGCATATCGTCGGAGTCGCGGATAAATCGGGTGGCCAAAAAATAGGATTCATCCACCTTTCTTCCGTTGATTTCGGAGTTGAAAAAGTTTCCGAACCGCACAAAGGCGGCGCCAATGGCCGAAGGGATTACCAATCGGTCCAACAGCCAGAGCATTTTCATGTCCTTCCATTTTAAGGAGTACAATCCAATTCCTATAATGGCAGCAATGGTGGCCCCGTGACTGGCGAGACCTGTAAAACCTGTGAACTCATACCCATTTATAAGGCCAAAAAGGGAGCTGTTGGCACTTTCACGTATCGGTAAAAGGATTTCCGCCAAATGGTCTTGGTAATACTCCCAATCATAAAAAAATACATGTCCCAACCGAGCTCCCAGCATAATGGAAACTACGGTGTAGATGAAAAGGGAATCCAGTTTTTCCATGGACTTCTTTTCGTTCAGGAATATTTTTTTCATGATGAACCAGCCCAGGACAAAGGCCGCTATCCAGAGCAGATTGTAGTATTTTATCTGTATAAAACCCAGTTTAAAAAGGGTTCCTTCGGGGTTCCAGTCAAATCCTAGAAAGTACATGTGCATAAATTTTAGGGACTAATATAACTACTTTGAGCGGTTGCTCGACGTTATTTAAACTTCAATTTTTTAAGGTACAGGATCGTATCCGCTTCCGCCCCAAGGATTACAGCTGGCGATTCGTTTGATGGAGAGCCATCCGCCCTTAAACAAACCGTGCTTTTTTAAGGCCTCCAAGGTATATTGGGAACACGTAGGGGAATAGCGGCATGTGGAGGGGAGCATGGGAGAGATAAAAAGTTGGTAAAACCGCACCAATAAAACAAACGGTGCTATCAAAATTTTTTTCATGGCATCTTCGACTGATACGAAGGAACAAGGTAACAAAAAGCCCCGATAAATCGGGGCTTGCTTTAAACTTCTTCGCCAGATTGCACAGGTTCCAGATGGTCCCGTTCTTCATCCGTGTAGAGTCGAGACTTGATGACAAAACGGATTCCCAATGGAATTTCCAAGCTGAAACTGGCACCTCTTCCAGTGGTTACATCCACCGTAAGCTGTGTGTGCTTCCAGTATTCGAACTGGTCTTTGCTCATAAAAAAATCGCAACCGTGAATGGTGCCCAGTTTCACATCGTTCTCGTTGAGCATTAATTCACCTTTGGGGAAGCACATGGGCGAAGAACCGTCGCAACAGCCCCCACTTTGGTGGAACATGAGCTCACCATGGCGTTCCCTGAGTTGGTCAATGATTTTTATGGCATTGTCCGAAACCAATACACGTTTTATCAACTGCTCCATCCTAGAAAAAGCCCAGTTTGTTCTTGTCATAAGAAATCAACATGTTCTTGGTCTGTCTGTAATGGTTGAGCATCATTTTATGGGTTTCCCTTCCGATACCTGATTTCTTATAACCACCAAACGGAGCATGTGCAGGATAGGCATGGTAACAATTTACCCAGACCCTGCCAGCTTGTATCTGTCGTGAAATTTTGTAGGCCTGGTGCATATCGCGGGTCCAAACCCCGGCACCCAATCCATAAAGGGTATCATTGGCAATTTCCAAGGCTTCAGCTTCGTCTTTAAAGGTGGTAACACAGACCACGGGACCAAAGATCTCTTCTTGGAACACCCGCATCTTGTTGTTTCCTTTCAATATGGTGGGTTGGATGTAGTATCCACCTTCAAGTCCTTCATTGTAGGCGGCTTCGCCACCCGCGAGTACTTCGCAGCCTTCTTCCTTACCAATTTGGATGTAATTAAGTATTTTTTCGTACTGGTCATTTGAAGCCTGTGCGCCCATCATGGTATTTGGATCCAAAGGATGTCCTAGCTTAATGGCCTTTGTGCGTTCCACCACTCGTTCAATAAAGGCATCAAAAATGCTTTCCTGCACTAATATCCGGGATGGACAAGTACACACTTCGCCTTGGTTCAATGCGAACATCACAGCACCTTCCAAACACTTGTCAAAGAATTCGTCATCGGCCTCCATAATGCTCTCAAAGAATACATTTGGGGATTTTCCTCCCAATTCCAAGGTGACGGGAATAATGTTTTTGGATGCGTATTGCATGATCAATTGTCCGGTAGTGGTCTCCCCGGTAAAGGCAATTTTGTTGATTCTTGGACTGGACGCCAAGGGCTTTCCTGCTTCCAAACCAAATCCGTTGACGATATTGAGCACCCCAGCTGGAAGAATGTCCTCAATCAGTTCCATTAAAATCAAAATACCTACAGGTGTTTGCTCAGCAGGTTTTAGAACAACACAGTTGCCTGCTGCCAAGGCCGGTGCTATTTTCCAAGCGGCCATTAAAATTGGGAAGTTCCAAGGAATGATTTGTCCCACGACCCCCAGTGGTTCCAATATATTCATGGAAACCGTGTTGGCATCCAATTCGCTTACGGAGCCTTCTTCGGCACGGATAACCCCTGCAAAATATCTAAAGTGGTCAATGGCCAAGGGCATGTCGGCCGCACGGGTTTCGCGAAGGGCCTTACCATTGTCCCAAGTTTCGGCCCGGGCCAAAATTTCCAAATTGTTTTCCATCACATCTGCAATCTTTAATAACAGATTGCTACGGTAAGTGGCGGAAGAATTGTTCCATTCTGGAGCTGCTGCCCAGGCTGCATCAATGGCCTTGTCCACATCTTCTGAGGTAGACCTGGCTATCTTGGTGAAAGCGTTTCCGTCTACAGGGGATACGTTGTCAAAATATTCTCCTTTGGTTGGAGGGGTCCATTTGCCACCAATGTAATTTTCATATTGGTCCTTAAACTTAGGTTTTTCCAGAACGTTTCGTTCCGTAGTTTGTACATTGCTCATAATACACGTTGTTTTAGTTAATTGTTATGTGCACCATCACTTTTTAAGTGACTGATTCTAAAAGTATTGATTTTGAGCGCTGTACATCTGACGTATTCTATTAATGACATGACCAATCCTCTTTGAATTTATATTTTTAACAAAAAACACCATTGTATTTTTTATATTTAATAAGTTTTTGTTTAAAATATTAAGGAGTAAACACTGGGTATGCAGTTATCCGAACGATTTTTTAAGGAAAGAAAATTGGAGCATTTGGTAGAAAACCAAACGTCCTACACGCTGAACAATGCTGCCATGCATGTTTTTGAAACGCATTTGCAGGCAGAAAAGGTATTGCTGCAATTTGACCAACCCGTGTTGGCTTCCATGTTGATCGGAAAAAAGGTCATGCACTTGCGCGACAAGAATTCTTTTGATTTTTTGCCAGGTGAATCCCTGATCTTGCCCTCTAACGAAGTAATGTGTATCGATTTCCCCGAGGCCAACCAAGAGAATCCGACCCGTTGTCTCGCCATGGCGATTTCTGATGAAAAAATCAATAAGGTCATCAACCTAATGAATGAATCCATGCCAAAGCATGATGGCTCCGAATGGGCCTTGATGGATTACAACTACCACTTTACCAACGATGCCAGCATTTATGGAATTATTCAGCGGCTTTTGTACTTATTTACCGAAAACCACCCTTCCAAGGACTTTTTCGTGGATAACATGCTCCAAGAGTTGATCATCCGCATTTTGCAGGGCAACCGACGTGAAAACTATACCCAAAATGCATCCAAGTTGAGCTCCAACAATCGCTTGGCCTATGTGGTGGAGTATATTGCCAATCACTTGCACGAACCGATATCCGTAAGTGACCTGAGCAAAAGAGCCTGCATGAGCGAATCCCATTTTCATAAAACCTTTAAGGAGGAGTTGGGAATTACACCCATTGACTACATCAATAGTGAGCGCATTAAAATGGCCATCAAGTTATTGAAGGACCCTGATAAAAAAATAAAGGAGATCTATCTGGAATGCGGTTTCGAGAACCGTTCCTATTTCAACCGGTTGTTCAAACGAAAAATCCATGTTTCGCCCGGAGAGTACCAGTCAAAATTTATGAAAAACGCCTAATTAACGCTGAAGGTCGTCCCGTCCTTGCCATCCTTAATCTGAATTCCCAAGGCGACCAGTTGATCTCGGATTTTATCGGAGGTGGCAAAATCCTTTTTCGCACGAGCTTCGTTCCGGATATCGATCAACAATTCCATGACACCGTTCAAGGTGTTGGAGTCATCTTTCGCCATGGATTGATTTTCTATGCCCAGTACGTCGTAAACAAAGGCCTCCAATGATTTCTTCAATTCCTCCTTGTCTTCGGCAGAAAGGGTTTCCTTGTCCTCTTTGATAAGGTTGATGTGCTTCACGGCCTCGAACAAATGAGCGATTAGTATCGGGGTATTAAAATCGTCATTCATGGCATCATAGCATTTCTGCTTCCATACGGTTACGTCAAAATCCGATTTCGCCCCTGTTTTTAAAGTATCGATACTGTCCAAGGCGTCCATCAAGCGGTTATAGCCCTTTTCCGAAGCTTGCAAGGCTTCATCGCTAAGATCTAAAATGCTGGTATAATGGGCCTGCATCATAAAAAAACGAACCACTGCAGGGGTGTAGGGCTTGCTTAAAATGTTGTTGTTACCACTGAAGATTTCCGCAGGATAAATATTGTTGTCCGTGGATTTGGACATTTTTTTGCCGTTCAAGGTCAGCATATTGGCATGCATCCAATAGTTTACGGGCGATTTGCCAGTGCTGGCCTCTGCCTGGGCTATTTCGCATTCATGATGCGGAAACTTAAGGTCCATTCCGCCGCCATGGATATCGAAGGTTTCGCCTAGATATTTGGTGCTCATGGCCGTGCATTCCAAGTGCCAACCGGGAAAACCATCGCCCCAAGGGGACGGCCAGCGCATGATGTGCTGTGGCTCGGCTTTTTTCCAAAGCGCAAAATCCTGTGGGTTTCTTTTTTCGTCCTGGGCGGTAAGCTCGCGGGTGTTGGTGATCATATCTTCCAACTTTCTGCCGCTCAATTTTCCGTAATCGTGATCTTTGTTGAACTTGATCACATCAAAATAGACCGAACCGTTGGCTTCGTAGGCATAGCCTTTTTCAAGAATATCCTTGATAATTTCTATCTGCTCTATGATGTGTCCCGTAGCGGTAGGCTCAATACTTGGTGGCAACAGGTTGAACAACTGCAAGGTATTGTGAAAATCCACCGTGTAGCGTTGCACTACCTCCATGGGTTCAATCTGCTCCAATTTGGCCTTTTTTGCAATTTTGTCCTCACCCTCATCCGCATCGTTTTCCAAATGTCCGGCATCGGTGATGTTCCGAACATAACGGACTTTGTATCCCAAATGCTTGAAATACCGAAAAATCATGTCGAAGGACATGAAGGTGCGACAGTTCCCCAAGTGCACATTGCTGTATACCGTTGGACCACAAACATACATGCCTACGTGGCCTTCGTTTATGGGCTGGAACACGTCTTTTTTTCCGGTAAGCGAGTTATGGATGCGTAAGGTTTGGTCTTTATACAATTGCATTTAAACGGTTGGTGTTTAAAATTCGGTATCCAGATTGATGTAGTCCAAAAATTCCCTTCTTGTGGCTTCTTCCTTGAATTTGCCGCCATACTCTGCGGTTACGGTGCTACTATCGATATCGCGGATGCCCCTGGAGTTGACACAAAGGTGTTTTGCATCGATAACGCAGGCCACGTCTTCTGTGCCCAACACTTTTTGAAGCTCCTTGACGATTTGGATGTTCATTCGCTCTTGCACCTGTGGACGCTTGGCAAAATAATCCACAATTCGGTTCATTTTGGAAAGCCCCACAACGGTCCCGTTGGAGATGTAGGCAATATGCGCCCGCCCAACAATGGGCAACAAGTGGTGTTCGCAGGTGGAATACACTACGATATTTTTTTCGACCAACATTTCGCCATACTTGTACTTATTGTCAAAAGTGGACGATTTTGGTTTTCTGTCCGGATGCAATCCTCCAAAAATTTCCTGTACGTACATTTTGGCCACCCGTTTTGGGGTACCTTTCAAACTGTCATCATCTAGGTCAAGACCCAGCGTAAGCATAATTTCCCTGACGCTTTTTTGTATTCTTTCGATTTTTTCTTCGTCGCTCAATACAAAAGCATCCTCTCGTAAAGGGGTATCCGATGAGGAACCTACGTGGTCGTTCCCTCTTTCTTCATATTGTTCTTCCAATGCCTGCTCTAATTTCATAGGTACTGCTTGTGGAGGGCAAAGATATACATTAATGAACGATTTAACATCTGGTATCTGGGGTTTGACAACATAAATTATTGTTAAGGCAAGGCGTGCGGTACCTTTATAATGCCCAAACCTACAGTCTTTTATGTGGAAACCTATTTTAAGGACCTTATTGTTTTTACTGTTCTGGCAAACTGCACAAGGGCAGGTGGCCCAAGATTGCTCCCAGGCCATTCCCATTTGCAGCAATACCCCAATTAATGGCGGGACCAATGGTTTTGGTACCGATGACTTCAATGGCGCCTCCTCCAGCGGTTGCTTGGAGCAGACCACCACAGGAGCCATAGAATCCAATTCGGCTTGGTACCGTTTTAGAACGGCCGAAGCTGGTCAATTGGGCTTTAATATTGGGCATAATAGCAACGAGGATTGGGATTTTGCGCTCTACCGTGCTACCGATTGCAACAATTTGGGTGATCCCGTTCGATGTAATTTTTTCGACAATAGCGAGAATACCAGTTTTATTGGGGTGGGAGAGGACCCTACGGGCGATGAAGATTCCGTACACTATGAAGACTGGCTACAGGTAGAGGCTGGGGAGGATTATTATCTCTTTATCAATAATTTTAGCAATATCAATTCTGGTTTTTCCATTCAGTTCACCGGAAACGTATGGGTAGATTATCCCAACAGTGCTTTGGATTGTTCCATTGTCAGCAATTTGTTGGGTCCGCCCATTACCGTTTGCGAAGTAGAAACCGTAGTCTTGGATGCCACAACTTCTGGAGCTTCGGGTTACGAGTGGTATCGTGATGGTGGGACTGGCTTTCAGTTGATATCAGGTGCTGCTGGTGCTACGTATACCGTTCCGGATTCGGGCACGTACCGCGTTGTGGTCCTTACTTCAGCAGAAAATATAGTAAGTGATGTCCAAGTCGGATTTAATGAAGTACCGGTTACAGGGATGTTGACAGATGAGACCCTCTGTTTTGAACCGGACATGACCTTTGATTTGAATGTCAAAAATGCAGAAGCTATTGGAGGAATGGATGCTGATGCTGTTATCGTGAGTTATCATGGTACCCAGGCCGATGCGAATGCTGGCGTAGCCCCTCTAGATCGGAATCATTTGCTGTCCGCTGGCTCGGAAACCATTTACGTAAGGACAACCTCCTTGGCAAACCCAGATTGCTACGATGCCTCCCAAAGCTTTGCCATCAACGCCATAACCACTCCAGTTTTAACTTTTGATGAGCAGGTTGTCATCTGTGAAGCCGTCGGAACCCTGGAAATCGGGGAAACGCAGCCCAATGCTGACTACACCTACCAATGGAGTTCGGGAGAGCAAACCCCGTCCATTTTGGTATCCGGAGCAGGAGAATATGTCTTAACGGCAACCCATCAATCCAATGGAATTGTTTGTGAGGCTACCAGAACGGTGGTGGTCGAGATATCGACCATGCCCCAAATCTCCAGTATCGATATAGCCGATATGAGCGTCAATAATTCGGTTACCATCAATACGGAGAGTGATGGAACGTATGAATTTAGCCTGGATGGTACAGATTTTCAAAGCAGCAATGTGTTCCAAGGTGTTCCTCCCGGTTTGCATACGGTACGCATGCGAGACCTGTATGGCTGTGGTGAGGTAGAAGAAGAAATTGTGGTCGTGGGCTTTCTTTCCGCTTTTTCGCCCAATGGCGATGTTCTCAATGAGACTTGGCAGATTGAGGGACTTTCTACTTTAAACTCTCCTATTGTTACCATTTATGACCGCTATGGTAAACTCATCAAGCAGATGAACGAGTTTGATGCAGGTTGGGATGGCAATTTTCAAGGTAAGCCGCTGCCATCAACCGATTATTGGTTCAAATTGTCCTACATTGATGCAGATGGTAACCGTACCGTTGCCAAATATTTGCAAAGCCATTTTTCCTTAAGGCGATAGCTAAGTGTTACCGTTTGTCGATTAACGGTAAATTTCTTCGATGACCGTATACTAAAACCGTAGGTTAGCGAGTTATACTGCTAATAAGCAGCATAATCAATAGCCCCAAAATTCTATGAGAGCTCTATTCAGCGCTATCTGTTTTTTTCTTGTATGCCAGTTGGTCAGCGCGCAAAACTCCCCAGATTGTAGAACAGCGATTCCTGTTTGTGCCGATGCTCCCATTTTGGGAACCACGGACGGAGGGGGGGATATTGACGATTTCGACCCTGAGGTCATCACCCAGACGGGCTGCTTGGAAAAGGGAAGTGTAAGTTCGGCCAATATCGAAAACAACACCGCTTGGTATGTGTTTAGGGCTGGCACCGACGGACAAATCGGTTTTGACATAGAGGCCCTTCCGGTTACCCCGGGAAGTCCAATTACCGCCGAATGGGATTTTGCGTTATACGGTCCTTTTGATGAAACTTCCAATGAGAATTTTTGCACCATAGTTGGGGATGGGACTGCACAGCCCATTCGCTGCAATTACGAATACAACGAAACAGGGTTCACGGGGATTGGAGTCAATCCCGTAAATGGCAGGGAAGGAGCCCCGTTCGTAAAAGGGAGTCAAAACACCTATGATGAATGGCTAAATGTAAGACAAGGTGAAATCTACTACCTCTACATCAACAATTACAATACCAATTTTGATGATGAACCGGAGGACTTTATCCTCACATTTACGGGAACTTCTGTGGATGAAGACCAAAATACGGCACTGGACTGTAGTTTGCGCGATGAGTTTTTAGGCTTTGATATCGTTGCCTGCGAAGGCGACCCGGATATTGTTTTATCTGCCCTTAATTCACCTGCTGGTCCCAATATCGCCAATGTTACTTGGAGTGTTGATTTTGATGATGACGGTGTTATCGACCAAATTTTGGCGAATGGAGCTACGGAAACCGAGTTGACCGTTTCAAGTCCTAATTCGGGACGTTATTTTGTTTCCATTGAAACCAATCAGGCCACCATTATAACGGACGATGTATTGATTACCTTTTACGGTACTCCCGAATTGGATGAGGTTCGGGTCATCGACGATTTGGTCAACAGCGACCAGACGGACCCTTATAATATTGAAATTGTTCCCGTAGGAGACGGAAATTATGAATATGCCATCAACGGAGGGGAATATCAGGACGACCCTGTGTTTTTGGATGTGCCCCCTGGAATAAACACTGTGGTCATCAACGATAAGAATGGCTGTGGGACCACTGAACCTATCGAATTTTTGGTCGTTGGCTATCCCAAATTTTTTACGCCCAATAGTGATGGTGCCCACGATAATTGGACCGTGTATGGGGTAGAGGAGTTGGGCAATCCTGTGGTGTATATTTTCGACCGTTACGGAAAGTTGCTTAAGCAGATTGATGTAAACATCGGTTGGGACGGTACCTTTAATGGAAGGGATATGCCTTCATCCGACTATTGGTTCCGACTGGAATATGAGCGCAACGATGAAAATGTTATTGTTGCCAGGTCCGTGCGAAGACATTTTTCGCTGGTACGATAGATAAAAAAAGGCCGGAATTTCTTCCGACCTTATCGCATTATATTTTCTTTTTCTAGAATTTAAAGGTATAGCCCAAGGCAATATTCGTGTTTACACGATTAATGAGGGCGGCACTGTCCACACCACCATCAAAAAAGAAGGAATTGGTATCCTGCTCAGTGCGGCTATAGGCCAAATCCAAACGGTTGGCACCAAAGGTATAACCAATACCTGCTGAAAATCCGTTAAGGTCGCCCACAAAATCAGTATCCTCATAAGGGCTTTGCTCATACCGGTAACCAGCTCTAAGGCTTACCTGCTCAATTCGGTATTCCCCACCCAAACGGAATGCATTCACCGCTCCCAAGGTGTTGCCTATGAATTCGTTTTCATCGGCAAAGCTTGGGTCGGAAGTAGGTCGCAGTTCAGCTTTGGACATATCTTGATAGGAATAGTCAAAGCTTATCAAGCCATCCTGACCAAATACCAAAGCCAAACTTCCCGTATATTTTTCAGGAGTCTTTATGCGATATTCTTCATACAAATTCACAATGTTGAAATTTATAAAGTCGATGTCCGGGACCGCTAAATTGGAATTGATGCGCTGCGAGGTGTCGTCTGCAAGCCTATACCAAGTAGGGGATTGATAACTGGCACCCACTCGTACGGTTTGATTCAATTTTGCAATCGCGCCCAGGCTAAAGGAGAATCCATTTCCCTCTGTACGTAGGAGGTTGTCAAACGCAATGGTCTGTATGGGGGAATCTGCATCGTAACCTTGTTCGTCCAAAAGGCTAACTCTTTCATAGAGTACATTGTGAAAATTTAATGAGGCTCCCAAGTACAAATTGTCTTCATATTGAGTGGCAAAATTGGCCGTGAATTTACTGTTGAATCCAGAGGTGCTCTGTTGATACCGCTGATTAACCGTTCCATATTGGGCATTGGAGAAGTAGTCTGTGTTTTGGTCGACATCATCTACGGGTTCAATGATACCCGCTTGGAAGCCCAAGAAAGCCTGCTGGGCGGAGTACCCTAAATTGGCTCCGATATCCAGATAAGCATCTTCCACAAATTCACCTTCCTGTGTGCGCAAGGGACCCAATGGTTCGCCTTGTGCAAAGTTGAGAAAGTAATTATCGACACCAACAGCGGTACTACCCGATGCAAAATAGGTGTTGTCAAAATTTCGTGCCAAATCATAATTAAAGGCCAATGCTATTTTTTTCCAAGGGCTATCGTTGGACGAATTAAATACAAGTACACCCCCAACCTGATTAAATTCCAAGGAATTATCCGTGGTGTTGGTTAGGGTACCACCGTATAGGGCATCATTGTTCCTATGATAGTTGGAACCTGTAATGCTGATTTCACTAAAGTTGAACACGGCTGAACCTGCTGGGTTCACGTTAAGGGCGGACAAATCGCCACCTAAGGCTCCAAACGCCCCGCCCATAGCCTGAAACCTTGCGGTTCCCTGTAGGTTCTCGGTGCTATAGCGTACCACGTCATCAATGGTTTGTGCGCTTGCAAAAGTGCATGCCAATACCATGATGAAAGTTGAGATTCTTTTCATTTCTTGTGATTTAGATTAATCGATAAATTTATGGAATGATTATGGTCTTCCGCCACCGCGTCCGCCTCTACTACCGCCAGAAGAACGTGAGGCTCCTCCAGAGGAACGTGAACCTCCTGATGATCTGCTAACGCCGGAACTTCTAGAGCTGCTTCCAGAGCTACGGTAGCTTCCGCTAGACCTACTGCTCCTAGAGTATCCACTGCTACGATAGCTTCGGGAGCTCGCACCGCTCGAAGAACGATTGTAGCTTCTGCTGGGCGAGTAGCCTCTCGAAGACCGTGTTCCGGAACTTCTGTTATAGCTTCGGGTCGCATTACTGCCATTATAGCTTCGGTTGCTTCTAGTGGAAGGCGATGTTCCGTACCTATTATTATATGATCTTGAACTTCTATTGTAGCCGGGCGATGTTCGTGTACTTCTACTGGTTCTGTAATTGCGGTTTCTGGCCAAGGCATCGGCACTTACCGTTCTCCGCACATTGGAGCGATTACTGTAGCCACGGGCACTGCGACTTGCCAGATTATTGCTTCGACCAACGGTTCTGTTGGAACGGCCGCTATTATATCTAAATCCATCAGCATATCTTCTGTTGGTGCGCGAAGCGATGGTAGTTCCAGGTAGATAGGAATACCCACGTCTGCCCGAGATGCGAGCGTAATTTCTGCCGTAATATCCTCTTCCAACGAACGGACGGTTCCAATATCCGCCCCAGCCCCAGCCGGCATTCCAGCCCCAACCAAGGCCTCCCCAGCCCCAGCCAGCGTTCCAGCCCCAGCCACCGTTCCATAACCAAGGGTCGTTCCAGCCCCAGCCGGCATTCCAGCCCCAACCAAGGCCTCCCCAGCCCCAGCGGTTCCATCTCCATGGGTTGTTCCAGCCCCAGCCCCAGCCAGCGTTCCAGCCCCAACCGCCGTTCCATAGCCAAGGGTCGTTCCAACCCCAGCCCCAGCTGTTGTCATAAACATTTATGGAAATATTGGAAGGATTGTCCCCCCAACCGGGATTACCATTATAGTTATTGTTGTAGGCAAAATAATCGGTTTGCTCACCATAGGGAATGGTATCATTTTGTGTTTGACTGGAGTAACTGTCAACATCGGTAAAAACCTCACTGTCCAAAATTTCACCGTATTCATTTGCTTTATCACCAAAATAATCCCCGTAGATATTATTTTCCTGCTGCTCCACCCTTTCGGCTTGTGCATTTCTCTTTTCTACGCTCACTACACGATTATTGGGAGTGTATATGCCATCATCATAATAGGAAGCCTGCTGATATGAACCACAGGAGGCCATAAAGAGGGCGGCAACCATCAATATGGCGGGGGTTCGTAATTTATTGTGAAGTAAAGACTGTAACATGGTGCAATTTTTATTGTTGAACATACTAAAAATAATTAGTTTTACCCAATCATTTCACTATTAAAGACACAAGTTTTGTGCCAAACTTCAATTAATGGGTAAAAATTTAACGAGCAGAGCGGAGGATTATTCCAAATGGTATAACGAACTGGTGGTAAAGTCAGATTTGGCCGAAAACTCGGGGGTCAGGGGTTGTATGGTTATCAAACCCTACGGATATGCCATTTGGGAAAAGATGCAGGGACAATTGGATAGGATGTTCAAGGAAACGGGCCACGAGAACGCCTATTTTCCACTGTTCATACCTAAATCCTATTTGAGCAAGGAGGCCAGCCATGTGGAAGGATTTGCCAAGGAGTGTGCCGTGGTTACCCATTACCGTTTAAAAAATGCGGAAGATGGCAGTGGTATTGTGGTGGACGAGGATGCCAAATTGGAAGAGGAGCTTATTGTTCGGCCAACATCCGAAACGATTATCTGGGATACCTATCGAAAATGGATTCAATCCTATCGCGATCTACCGTTGAAAATTAACCAATGGGCCAATGTGGTGCGTTGGGAAATGCGAACCCGTCTTTTCTTGAGGACGGCAGAGTTTTTATGGCAGGAAGGCCACACGGCCCATGCCACGCGCGAGGAAGCTTTGGAAGAAGCTGAATTGATGATGAACGTGTATGCCGAGTTTGTTGAAAACTACATGGGCGTGCCCGTGATCAAGGGAACCAAAACCGAAAGTGAACGTTTTGCCGGAGCAGAGAAAACCTATTGTATCGAAGCCCTTATGCAGGACGGTAAAGCATTGCAGGCGGGTACTTCCCACTTTTTGGGGCAAAACTTTGCCAAGGCATTCGATGTGAAATTTGCCAATAAGGAAGGTTCCCAAGATTATGTTTGGGCCACTTCTTGGGGTGTTTCCACCCGATTGATGGGCGCCTTGGTGATGACCCATAGCGACGATAATGGTTTGGTGCTTCCTCCCAAGTTGGCGCCGATACAGGTGGTGATTGTTCCCATTTATAAAGGACTGGATCAATTGGACGCGATTTCCGAAAAAGTGGAGCCTTTGGTAAAGGAACTTCGTAGCAGGGGAATTACGGTGAAGTACGATACCCGCGATACCCACAAACCGGGCTTTAAATTCAACGAGTACGAATTAAAAGGGGTTCCCGTCCGATTGGCAGTGGGTCAGCGCGACTTGGCCAACGGAACATTTGAGGTGGCACGAAGGGACACTTTGACCAAGGAAATCGTGAAAGCCGATGAGGTGGTGGACAAAGTTGTGGCCTTAATGGATGAAATCCAAGAGAACATCTTTAAAAAGGCATTGGACTACAGACAAGAACATATTACCGAAGTGGATTCCTATGAAGAATTCAAAAAGGTAATCGAGGAGAAAGGTGGATTTGTTTCCGCGCATTGGGACGGTACCGCCGAAACGGAAGATAAAATTAAGGAGGACACCAAAGCTACGATTCGTTGCATTCCCTTGGATGCGTCGGAGGAAGTGGGTAAGTGTATGGTAACAGGAAAGCCATCGGTTCGGAGGGTATTGTTTGCCAAAGCCTATTAAGCAGCTTGCAAAAAATAAAAAATACTGTTGCAAGACTTAAAAATAGTTGTATTTTTGCATCCGCAATTATGCAAGCATAATGGCCCGTTCGTCTAGGGGTTAGGACGCCAGGTTTTCATCCTGGTAACAGGGGTTCGATTCCCCTACGGGCTACAAAAGAAGGTTTAAGCGAAATTTGCTTATTTTGAGCCTTAACGTTCAAACCTTTATATTGACATAATGGCCCGTTCGTCTAGGGGTTAGGACGCCAGGTTTTCATCCTGGTAACAGGGGTTCGATTCCCCTACGGGCTACAAAGAAAGTTTTTAGAAAGAATTAATTGTAAGCAATGGCAAACCATAAGTCAGCATTAAAGAGAATCAGAAGAAACGAAGCAGTACGTTTGCGTAACAGGTATCAGCACAAAACCGTGCGTAATGCCATCAAAAAATTGCGTAACGAAGAAGACAAGAAAGCTGCTGAAGCTTTGTTGCCTACTGTTGTTGGCATGATCGATAAATTGGCCAAGAAAAATATCATTCACAGCAACAAGGCGGCCAACCTTAAGAGCAAATTAATGACCCAGGTTGCAGGAATGTAATCTTGAATCATTTTTTAAATAGGATCAAGCGTCTCCATAATGGGGGCGCTTTTTTTGTTATGATGTTATCTGAACGCCCTCCTTTTATGAGTGAGTACCCCGATTAGAAAGGAGCCGTACATAAACAGTATCAATACCCATAGTATGCTTCGTAAACGATATTGTACCCATATTTTTGGTGCCTCGTACCCAATCAGGATGAGATAGGGAAAGAAGACATGGAAAACCACCAGTCCCAAACTGGTCCAGAACATTAAGTTATACTTCATAGGTTGAGTATGGGTCTCGTTCCTTTTTTCTTTAAAATAGAGCCAAATCACAAATAAAAGTATCATGGACGCCACGAGATCTGCGTAGTAGAGGTTGGAATAAAATGGATCTTGAAAGAAAAGGCTTAGTCCGTAGGAACCAAGGCTCGTCACGGCACCTACAATGATCCATTTTTTGTATTTGTCAGTTTTTACCAAGCGCCAATAGAGGTAATAGAAAAACGCAAAGGAAATCACGGAATAAATATTATAGATGATTACGTTGTACCAATCGTAATTACTGTCGCTCACCACTTGAAACTCATCATGGAATTTGATGAAATACCCCAACAATTCTGTTAAAAACGTGTACATGAGGTACATGGGGTAATACTTCATGGGGGTGTCAAAATACGTGTGGTAACGGGACATGGCCACAAGCCACACAATCAGGTAGAAGGGAATGATGTACTGCTCGCTAAGAAATTTAAATAGTTCCTCCATGGGTATGGGCTACCTGATTGGCTGTCAGTAGCTTTCTGTGCTCGTAAAAATACATAAAAAGCCTCCACGAGGGAGGCTTTCTTCTGGAACTTGTATCATTATGCTTATCGAAAAGCCTTTCTTTTGCCTATCATTAGCCCAAATATGATAATTAGGTACATTAGGGCTATTGCGGTAAGTAACAAGGGTCTAAAGTATACCTGAACCCCAATGTTGAGGTCCAAAAGATAAATAGTGGAAATGATCGGGAAAAGTGAATAAAAAACGAGAATACCTGTGCTGACCCAAAACATTAAATTATATTTTAAGGGCTGAAGCAACTGCTCCAACTGCTTTTCCCTGAAGTAGGAAAGTACGATGTAGACCATCATTACCGAGCCGATGATATGTGCATAGGTCATTTGATTGTGCAATGGATTGTAGGCTATGGCATTTACAAGGTATGCCAATCCACAGATTCCCATCAAATATCCGATCTGTTTCTTTAGACTTCGGTTATGAAGTACCTTTTGATAAACCCCAAAAAAGAAGATAAAGAAAACGAGCTGGTACACATTGTAAATAATGACATTGTGCCAAGCATACCTTCCATCTGAGAAAAATTGGAAATTGTTGTTGTACTTGATGAGCACGCCTAAGAGCTCTGTAAAAAAAGTGTAAATGATAATCATCGGGAAGTATTTCAACGGGGTGTCGAAATACCTTCGGTACCGTACAATGGCCACTATCCATGTTACGAGGTATAGCGGTACATAGAAGTGCTCGGTCAGATAATCCAGGAGCTCTGTAGGCATGTTCCCTTATTTAAAAATCGGTGTATGGGGGCGGTCCAGAACCTCCATGGTTAAGGTTCAAGCTTCGGTCACCATTTTGAAATAGAGCGGGCACCATACTTGCCTTGGAAGTGTTGGCTTCTTGCATTCCGCCGTCTTCCGGGCTTCCCACCACATCTTTGATGGGTTTTGCCTTTCCATCCGCAGCAATGTAAAAGCCATATTCCTTACCATCCATCATAGTGGTAGGTACTATAAAAATGGAATTTTGTCTCGGATGTACGACCTTTTTTCCATCGGGAAAATCGGGCTTGTTGGGATAATTGGCAAAATACAAGCGTAGCGAAGCTACTTCAACTCCGGCAGCTTCAGCTTCCTGCTCCACATAGGCCATGTATTTTTTCATGTCGGCATAGGTGAAAGCGGTGAAACGGGCGGGAATAAACTTTTCGTCCGGATTTTGCTCCATTTCAAACTGTTCGATCATACTAACCCTGTTCCGGGTATAATTGTCGTAAAGGGATTTGGATTCTTCCAGGGATATGATGCCCTCTGGAGGCGATACTTTTTCAGGTGTCGGTTCGGTAGGCTCATCCTTTTTTGGACCTTGTTGACAGGACCCGATGAATAGCAATGATGCGCCAAAAATAGCAAGCAAGGCCTTTTTGTTGTGATTCATAGTAAAGTGTTTTAAGTTCAGTTTTGAGGAAACCGAAATAAAGATATGCCTTTTCTATAAATTGACTCAACAAAAAACCCTTCAAAGCAAATTGAAGGGTCTATGATTTTTAGTTGCTATGGAACGATTTTTACTCGTTCATGGTGAGCAAAAACTCCTCGTTGTTCTTGGTTTGCTTTATGCGCTGCTCCATAAACTCCATGGCTTCAATTGGGTTCATGTCGGCAAGATACTTGCGCAAGATCCACATACGTTGAATCGTATTTTCGTCCAACAGAAGGTCGTCCCTCCGCGTTGATGAAGAAATAAGGTCGATGGCAGGGAAAATCCTTCGGTTGGAAATTCTTCTATCCAATTGAAGTTCCATATTACCTGTACCCTTGAATTCTTCAAAAATAACTTCGTCCATTTTAGAACCGGTCTCTGTAAGCGCTGTAGCAATAATGGATAGTGAACCTCCATTTTCGATATTACGGGCAGCTCCAAAGAAACGTTTGGGTTTATGCAGTGCATTGGCATCTACACCACCACTCAAAACCTTACCAGAAGCTGGCTGCACGGTGTTGTAGGCTCTCGCCAAACGGGTGATGGAATCCAAAAGGATTACTACATCGTGACCGCATTCCACCAATCTTTTCGCTTTGTCCAAAACAATGTTGGCAACCCTAACGTGTTCGGTGGCCTCTTTGTCAAAAGTAGAAGCTACTACCTCGCCACGCACGTTACGTTGCATATCGGTTACCTCTTCTGGGCGTTCATCAATCAATAGGATGATTTGATATACCTCTGGATGGTTAGCGGCAATAGCGTTGGCAATATCCTTCAACAACATGGTCTTACCCGTTTTGGGCTGGGAAACGATCATTCCCCTTTGTCCTTTTCCAATAGGGGAGAACAAATCCATGATTCTGGTTGAAATCGTGCTCTGTTTTTCCGCCAACTTGAATTTTTCCTTAGGAAACAATGGCGTAAGGTGCTCAAATGCTACCCTGTCCCTTACTACTTGGGGATTTAGGCCATTGATTTTGTTCACCTTGATCAATGGAAAATATTTTTCCCCTTCCTTGGGAGGGCGGATGTTCCCCAAAATGGTGTCGCCGGATTTTAGTCCGAACAATCGTATTTGTGATTGGGAAACGTAGATATCGTCGGGAGAAGAAAGGTAATTGTAATCGGAAGACCTTAGGAATCCGTACCCATCCTGCATAATGTCCAGTACACCTTCACTTTCGATAATGCTGTCAAATTCGAACTCAGGCTCTTTGTACCTATTTTTCAGGTCCTTGTCAAAATTGCTGTTCTTTTTGTCGTGGTGGCCCTTATTTTGTTGGTTGTTATTGTTGCTTCTCCTGTTGCTTTGGTTCTTCTGGGAGTTGTTATTATTGTTGTTCTGGGGTTTGTTGTCCTTTTTTTGTTGTGGACTTTGCCCTTTGGAGTCATCCTTTTTGTTTCGAGGCTCTCTTTTCTGTGGAGCTTTTTCGGGGGCATCCCCTTTGTTGTCATTTGCCTCGGTCTTTTTCGGACGAGGGGTCCTGGCTCTTTTTTGTTTCGGCTCTGGCTTGTCGTCCGCAGTTGTTGTGGCTACGGTTTCTGCCACGGCTTTTGGGTTGGAGGCCTGTACATCCAATATTTGGTATACCAGGTCCAGTTTTTTCAAGGTTTTGAATTTGGGAACATTGAGTTCTTTTGCAATCTCTTGCAACTCAGGAAGCTTTTTAGCTTTTAGATCTGAAATCTCGAACATTAAGTAAAGAAATAAGTTAAACTTGTGTGATTCTTAATATGAAGTAAGGGTTATTTTGGATGCTACTGGAGAAAAGAATTTCTTGGTAGGTGCTTGCTAATAACTGCACAATAATACAAATTATTTTTCAAGAATAAGCCCTCATTTCTCAAAAAGACGCCTATTTTTGCCATTGGAAATCAAATTTTGCAATGATTCAACGAATCCAGACGTTATATTTGCTCATAGTAGGCCTCATTTCGGGCATACTGCCGTTCTTTTTGAATTTATGGGTGGAAGTTGGCGGAAAAGAGGTGTTTGCCCAAGACGAAGTGCTGGTGAGCCTTGTTTTTTACATAGTGACCGTTTTGGCCGTTGTGTCGATTGTGATGTACAAGAAAAGACAAAATCAATTTGTGGTAAACAGATTGAATATGATATTGAACCTTTTTTTACTAGGATTTTTCGTTTATCGATCGCTAAGCTTATCCGGAGAAACTGTGGTTTCTGAGAAGGGTATTGGGATGCTGATTCCTGTATTTTCTATCGTTTTTCTGGTCCTGGCCAACAGGGCTATCAAAAAGGATGAAGATCTTGTAAAATCTGTGGATCGCTTACGTTGAACCTAACATCTTAGTAGTATTAGTGCGAAAAAACCCTGGCCTTGGCCAGGGTTTTTATGTTGTTGGGTTACAGTTTAAATCTTGAGCCAAAAGTGGCCATGTTGAAACCAGAGTCAATTACTTTTTTATAAGCTGGACTAGTGGTGTCCAAAAGTGCGTTGGTATGGTTAAAATGTATAAAGTATACCTTGGATTTCTCCACTTGGGGCAAATCCTTTAGCAATTGCATACTTTCCACGACAAAGGGATGCGGGATTTCTGCAATGTTTCTCGAATTGATTTCTGGGCCATCAAAAAAGGTAGCATCCAGAAATGCTAGATCTACAGCTTTGATTTCATTCAATATGTCCTTTTCCCATTTGGACCACTTGTCAATATCGGGAATAAACAAGACAGATTTGTTGGGACCGATGATTTTAAAACCCACCGTTTCCGAATATTCATCCCTATGCGGAACCGTAAATGGAATCACACTTAAATCTTGGGTAAGTTGGATTGTTTTTTCATTCTGAATGGACTGAATGGAAATATTGTTCAATTTTACAAGCTGACTCCATGGTCCATTGGTTTCCAGGAACCGTTTCATTTTGGGCATCGCATACACGGGAACTCTCTTGCTACCAAGGGACTCTCGGCCCAAGTACATTAAGCCGGTATAGTGGCCAATGTGGGCATGGGTAATAAAAATGCCATCAGGAACCTCTTGGTTGAGGTTGCTCCTCTCTTTCAACAATTTTAATTGGGAGGGTAAATCTGGGGTAGCTTCAAAAAGATAGCTTTTTTGGTTTAGATGGTCTACCACACCCAAGGATACTACTTTACGTGTAGGGTCAGGATTTTTAAACAGCCCTTCGCAGCACGATTTTTGACACCCAATATGAGGGCTTCCTCCATCCTGAACCGTGCCCAAAATATAAAGCGATGGATGTTTGGAATGACCATAGGTGTCCTTTTGGGCATTTACACTATTGCAACTGACCCAAATACCAAAAAAAAGAATTATCAGGTATTTCATTTTCATCTTTTTCCAAGTTCAACCACCTCCAAGTCACTGATTTTTTCCCCATCGATTACAAACCGCAACATGGTTCGCACTTGATGGAAACCATGCTTTCCGCAAGCTCCGGGGTTCATGTGCAAAAGCCCCAATTTTTTGTCATGCATCACCTTTAGGATATGGGAATGACCGCAAATAAAAAGTCTTGGCGGATTGCTCCTAATTTCGTCCCGCACACGAACTTTGTACCGATTGGGGTATCCGCCAATGTGCGTGATCCATACATCGACCCCTTCGCACATGAATCGATTATTTTCCGGAAACTCTTTTTGAATCACGTGGTCGTCAATATTGCCATAAACTCCCCGAACAGGTTTTAACGCTTTCAATCTATCGGTGACAGAAAGGTTCCCAATATCGCCCGCATGCCAAACTTCGTCGGCCTGAGCGGCATATTTCAGAATGGTCTCATCCATATGTCCATGCGTATCGGAAAGCAATAAAATCTTTGTCATTTCGCTAAAAATATGCTAAAAACCCGAGGTCGGATTCGGTTTGGAAAGGATTCAATTATCTTTACGGGCTTAAAAGTAAGGGATCCCATTGAGATATTTTATCCAATTTTCTTATTTCGGAAAGGCGTACCACGGCTGGCAAAATCAACCCAATGCCATTACAGTGCAAGAGGTACTGGAAAAGGCCCTTTCCACTTTGCTCCGTGAAACTATCGAGGTAGTGGGGGCCGGAAGGACTGATGCCGGGGTCCATGCCAAGCAGATGTTCGCACATTTTGATGTAGAACGTATTTCGGATGTGGAAGAGCTGGCGTACCGTTTGAATGCCTTTTTGCCCGATGATATTGCGGTGCAGCACCTACGGCAGGTTCCAGAGGATGCCCATGCCCGTTTTGATGCTGTGGAACGGACTTACGAATATTGGGTGGTGAAGGAAAAGAACCCTTTTTTGTGGGACTACGCCCACTGGGTAAAGTATCCTTTGGATATGGATGCTATGAACAAAGCAGCCAAAATCCTATTGGACCATACCGATTTTGAATGTTTTTCCAAATCCAATACGGATGTGAAAACCTTTAACTGTGATGTTAGGGAAGCCTACTGGAAAGTCGATTCTGAAAAATGGGTGTTCACGATCACGGCAGATAGATTTCTACGGAATATGGTTCGTGCAGTTGTGGGCACACTGTTGGATGTTGGCACGGGGAAAATGTCGCCCGAAGACATCCACAACGTAATTGCAAGTAAAGATAGGGGAGAGGCAGGCGTCTCCGTCCCCGCAAAAGGATTATATTTGACCAAGGTTAGCTACCCAAAAGAAATTTTTGATGAGCAAAAAGGATGATGCAGGCAAGGCGTTTGATTTTCGCCTTTTTAAACGGGTTTTTTCACGGACCAGGCCCTATCGGGGCATTTTTTGGTTGGTGGCCATCGTGGCTATCCTCTCCGCGGCATTTGCTATTGGGATACCCTTGTTGGTAAAAACCATTATCAACCAATCGTTGGAAAGTAAGGATGGTGGCCAATTGCTCACCAATGTACTTTACATGTTGGCCTTTCTTTTGGGGCAGGTAGTCACGCAGTTGTTATTTAACTATTATGCCAACCTTTTGGGCGAATCGGTCATACGCGATATTCGAATCAACCTATTTGAGAAGATGACCAGCTTCAAAATGACCTATTTCGATAATTCTTCTATCGGCGTATTGGTCACGAGAGCGGTCGCCGATATGCAGCGTATCGGTGAAATCTTTAGCCAAGGATTCTTTATGATTGTTGCCGATGTCCTTAAGATGTTATCTGCCGCCATCATCATGGTAGTGATCAACTGGAAATTGGCGTTGATCGTGTTCGCTATTCTCCCCGTTATTTTGATAGCAACGCGTCTTTTTCAACAAGCGATGAAAGTTGCATTCATCGAGGTGAGGGCCCAAGTGTCCAACTTAAATTCCTTTGTGCAGGAGCGTATCGCAGGGATGAAGATCGTGCAGCTCTTTAACCGCGAGGAAATTGAAAAGGAAAAGTTTCGTGTTATCAACGAAAAGCATCAAAACGCCTGGTTGAAGACCGTTTGGTACAACTCTATATTTTTTCCTGTAGCGGAAATATCCAACTCCATTGGGATTGGCTTGGTGGTCTATTTTGGTGTCATCCAAAACATCCAGAATGTGGGAATGGACAACAAAGGAGCTATTGTCGCCTTCTTTTTCTTGATGGATCTCTTGTTCCGTCCATTGCGCCAGATTGCGGATAAGTTCAATACGCTGCAAATGGGAATGGTAGCGGCCAACCGTGTGTTCAAGATTTTGGATACCGATAGCCATATTGACGACAATGGAACCGTGGAGAAGAAAGATGTGAAAGGTGATATCGAGTTTAGGGATGTCCATTTTGGCTATGTGCCCGATGAGGAAGTACTGCACGGGATTTCCTTTAAGGTAAAGGCAGGGGAAACTGTTGCCATAGTTGGTGCTACGGGTGCGGGGAAATCCACGATCATCAATCTGCTCAACCGATTCTATGAAATCAATTCCGGGAAGATCTTGGTGGATGATGTAAGCTTGGAGGACTATACCTTAAAATCCTTGCGTTCCCATATTGCGATAGTGTTGCAGGACGTTTTCCTATTTGCCGATACCATTGCCAATAATATTTCGCTCCGTGACGAGAAGGTGACAACCGAACAAATAGAGGCCGCGGCCAAACAGATTGGTGTGCACGAGTTTATTTCGAGTCTTCCAGGGGGCTACCAATACAACGTGAAGGAACGGGGCACCATGCTCTCCAGTGGCCAACGCCAATTGATTGCCTTTTTACGTGCCTACGTGAGCAACCCTAGTATCTTGATTTTGGATGAGGCTACATCATCAGTAGATACCTATTCCGAGCAATTGATCCAGCAAGCTACCGATAAAATAACCGAAGGTAGGACCTCTATTATTATAGCGCACCGTTTGGCGACCATTAAAAAGGCGGATAAAATCATAGTGATGGACGCAGGAAAAATCATAGAAACTGGAACCCACAAGGAATTGTTGGACAAGGGCGGTTACTACAACGACCTTTACAATGCACAGTTCTTGGCGGAGGAAGTGGCTTAATTTTTTTCCCACTCTCAAAATTTGAGAGTCTGTTCTTTTATAATTGTGAAATATTAATCGTAAAATTTAAAATTATGAAAGAATTAAGTTTGAACGAGTTGAAACAAGTTAACGGAGGAATGGGCCCGGGAGAGCATATCGTAGCTCAGCATTACGTTCGCAAATCGGTCATAGCGGCTATTGTCCTTGCTCAACCTATGTTTAAGGCTATATCAAATTGGTGGTGAGCCTAATTTTTTAAAGTTTAAATCAAACATTAAAAGGGAAGAATTTATCTTCCCTTTTTCAGTGCTTTACTTTGGTGCAAAATCCTCGAGCTTAATGGCCCCAGTCAAAAACCCAATCAATGCGAAAATTATTCCAATGCCAATCATTAAAACTAACAGCAATACTAGATAAGCGAACCAACGAATAATAGTATTGAAGATTCCAGTTTTGTGTATTTTTTTTAACACGTAGAATTGATAGGTTACCATGAACAATAGGATAAACCCATTAACAGGTTCGTAGCTCACATCGAATAAGCCGAACAAAGGGATACATATCAAAAACTGAACAAAGGTCACCTGTCCATATATGTAGGCATTGGCTACCAAATGTTCAGTATAGTTCAATACTCTCTTGTCCAAAAACAGGATCCAAGTAAGTAAGGCATAAAAGGGCATGATTAGATAGGAGAGTATGCCTTGGTAGTCAAAAACATAATCCATGTTTGGTGCATTCCCATTTGAAAAACTTGTTTCCGTAAGTTTAACTTCATATATGTTTTGAAGAACGTAAAACATAATTCCAGAAAGTGTAACACCAATGGCATAGAAACTGATGGGGTTCATATATCGTTTTCTTGTACCGTTCACATAACTATTTATTACTTCATCAGGTTGGGTAAACAAGTGCCTGATGGTCTTAAGTAAGGTGTTATCGAGGTTAAAAACTTGAAAACTGATATCTTCCCAAACATTTTTTAGGGTCAATCTGCTGCGGACCACCTTCGCTCCACAAGTAGGGCAATAACCAAAATCCGTTCTTAAGTTATTGTCACAATTTTTGCAGGTCATTGCTCCAAATCCTTTTTAATGCGTTTGATCAATTCCTCCCGTCCCTTAAAGGGTACAAAATCTCCATTTTTAATGTAGGATATCGACCCTGTTTCCTCGCTCACCACTAGGCAGAGGGCATCCGTTTTTTCGGTGATGCCCACGGCCGCCCGGTGTCGCAGTCCAAAACGGAGGGGAATATTACGGTCGTTGGACACGGGCAATATCACCCGGGTCGCGGTTATCGAGTTATCCTGAATCACAATGGCACCGTCGTGCAAGGGACTATTTTTAAAGAAAATGCTTTCGAGAATGGGCTGGGTAACTTTAATATCCATCGCATCCCCGGTGGATTTTACAAAGTCCATGGAATTGTTGCGCTCGATTACAATAAGTGCACCTGTTTTGGATGTGGCCATACGTTCACAGGCCCCGATAATGGACTCCACATCGGTGTTGGTGGAAATGGCCTCCTGCTTCAGGAATTTAAAGTGCTTGAAAATATTCCGTTTCGAGGCAAAGTTGGTGGAGCCGATCATCAATAAAAACTTGCGTATTTCTTGCTGAAAAACGATGATGAGGGCAATCAAACCAATATTCATAAACCCGCCTACCATGCTACTGATCATTTTCATTTGGAGCAGTTCGGTAAGTTTCCAAAGCGCCCAAACAATCACAATCCCTATAAAAATATTGATGGCAACCGTGCCCTTGACCAGTTTGTAGATGTAATAGAGGAGTGCGGCCACGAGGACAATATCGATGATATCCGTAATCTTGAACTCGAGAAAATTTAGAAAATCCAATGGCAGCGTTTTTGTAAAATTAGCAAAAATAGCAGAACCTCAAATTAGAGTGAATTCTCTTTTAAGACCTCCACAAGTTTAACACATTCCATGGCTTCTTTTACATCGTGTGCCCTAATTATGTTCGCACCTTTCAATAGGGCTATGGTGTGCAGTGCCGTGGTGCCGTTAAGCGCTTCCTGTGGAGAAGATTCCAAAACCTTATAGATCATGGATTTCCGGCTCAGACCGATTAAAATGGGCAAACCAAAGGTTTGGAACAGGTCCAGATGGTTCAGCAAGGTGTAGTTCTGTTCGGTGGTCTTGGCAAAACCAAACCCAGGGTCAATAATGATGTCGTTGATTTTTTTGGAGGTGGTTTCCCGTATTTTCTCGGAAAAATAGCTTCTCAAATCCTTGATCACATCCGAATAGGTCGCCTGTTTTTGCATGGACTGTGGGGTACCTTTCATGTGCATCATAATGTAGGGCACTTGATAGTTGGCTACCGTATCAAACATAGCAGCGTCCAAATTCCCTGCCGAAATATCGTTGATGAGGGCAGCGCCGTGTTCAATGCTCTCCGCAGCTACCTTGCTTCGGAAAGTGTCCACAGAAATCAAGGTGTCCGGAAATTTAGTTAAGATAAGGTCGATCACGGGAAGCATCCGTAGCAATTCTTCATCTTCTGTAACATGTTCGGCCCCTGGGCGCGAACTGTAAGCGCCCGTATCAATAAAGGTGGCACCGTGATTCAGCATGTATTCCACTTGCTGGAGAATGGAAGTTTCGTCCTTATACTTGCCCCCATCAAAAAAAGAATCGGGCGTAAGGTTGAGGATGCCCATTACTTTAGGTCTTGTAAGATCTACCAGTTCGCCTTTGCAGTTTATGGTCATAAAAAATATCTGCTTTGTTGGGTTTCATTATCTTTGGCAAAATGCGCTTGGCGATGGCCAAGTTGGACGAAATTTACGCAAATTAGCAACAATACATGCAGCAGACTTCCCAACAATATGACGCGGTGATTCAAACCTGCCGGGAATTGTTTTCAAAAAAGGCAAAGGATTATGGCACCGCATGGCGCATCCTAAGGTTACCCTCGCTCACCGATCAGATTTTTATTAAGGCGCAACGGATTCGAGGTCTTCAGCAGAATGATGTACGCAAGGTGGACGAAGATGAGCGTTCCGAGTTTATCGGAATCATTAATTACGCTATTATGGCTTTGATTCAAATACAAAAAGGAGTAGTGGAGCAGCCAGACCTAACGGCAGAAGAGGCCATTGCCTTGTACGATGAACAGGTGGCCATCACCAAAAAGTTGATGGAGGACAAAAATCACGATTACGGGGAGGCTTGGCGCGACATGCGGGTCAGTTCACTCACGGATTTGATTCTGCAAAAATTGCTCCGTGTAAAACAGATTGAAAATAACAAGGGCGCCACCTTGGTAAGCGAGGGGGTGGATGCCAATTATCAGGATATGGTCAACTATGCGGTTTTTGCTATGATTCACTTAAACGAAGAAGAATGAAATATTTGGTCTGGATATCAAGGATTATTGTTGGTGTGCTGTTTATTATCAGCGGTCTCATCAAGTTGAACGACCCTATGGGGTTTTCATTCAAACTGGAAGAATACTTTAGCCCCAGCGTGCTGGATTTGCCATTTTTAACGCCCTTGGCCTTGGGGATTTCCATCTTTGTGGTCATTGTTGAGGTTATTTTGGGTGTTTTGCTGTTGATTGGGTTTAAACCAAAGTTTACCGTTTGGAGTCTGTTGTTGATGATTGTTTTCTTCACCTTCCTCACCTTCTATTCCGCCTATTTCAATAAAGTGACGGATTGTGGGTGTTTTGGGGATGCCATCAAACTAACACCATGGGAATCTTTTACTAAGGATGTCATATTGCTGGTGTTCATTCTGATACTTTTTTACGGTAGAAAGTACATCACGCCCCTTTTCGGCCCAAAAATCAACTGGTCCATTGGAGGCGTGGCTTTATTGGCTTGTATATTGTTCGCCAACCATGTATTGGCCCATTTGCCTGTTGTAGACTTTAGACCCTATAAAATTGGTGCCAATATCCAAGAAGGCATGTCAGTTCCCGAAGATGCACCCCAACCCGTGTACGAATATGCCTGGCGATTTAAGGTGAACGGAGAGGAACAGATTTACATTACCCAAGGGGATTACCCTTCTGTGGATGGAGAATTTATTGATGTGGAAACCACCGAAATCCAAAAAGGGTATGAGCCCCCCATTCACGATTTCACGATTGAGCAAGAAGGACAGGATTATGCCTCACGGGTTTTGGAAGTGGAAAAATTGGTAATGGTCATCGCTTACGATTTGGCCAAGAGCAATTGGGATGCTTTTGAAGAGGTGGCCAAAGTGACTTCAGAAGCCAAACAAAAGGGATATAAGGTCATTGGTATGTCCGCTTCAAGTAGTGATATGGCCAATCGGGTTGTGGATACCTACGGACTGGACTTCAAGTTCTTTTTCACCGATGAGACCACCTTGAAGACCATTGTCCGATCCAATCCGGCCATTCTGGTGCTCCACAAAGGAACCATTAAGCAAAAAGTACATTATAACGATTTTGACGAGCTTAAGTTTTGATGTTTATTGTTGTTCTGTTATTATGTTCTGATGTAAAATGGGTAGGATAGATAGATTTGAAGATTTAGAGGTTTGGCAAATTTCGAGAGAGCTATGTCGATTGGTTGAAGATTTTTTCCAAACCACCGAGCTAGGAAACAACTATGCGTTGCGCAATCAAATGGAAAGAAGTTCAGGTTCGGTCATGGACAATATTGCCGAAGGTTTTGGAAGAGGTGGCAATAAGGAGTTTCATAATTTTCTGAGTTTTTCAAAGGGTTCATGCACAGAGTTGAAATCCCAATTTTACCGCTCTTTTGACAAAAAGTTGATTGGTGAGGAAGACTTTCAAAAAGCTTTAGCCATGACAGACCATTGTACGAACAAAATCGGTGCGTTGATGTACTATTAAAGAAATAGCAAGATCAAAGGACAAAAATTCAACAATAGAACAAAAGAATAGCAACTTACACCAAACACCAAACACCGAACACCGAACACCAAACACCAAACACCAAACACCGAACACCAAACACCAAACAAAGAACCAAACCGTATAACATAATAACAGATATCATGAGAACAAAGATTGTGGCAGGAAACTGGAAAATGAATAAGAACCTTCAGCAAACCGAGGAACTGCTGGCCGAGCTCTCCGCCAAACTACCCGATACCGATGCTGACGTAATTGTGGCACCGACCTTTGTGAATCTTCAAGCTGCAAAGCAGGCCTTACAAGATTCAAAGATTCAGGTGGCGGCACAAAACATGCACTTCGCTGAAAGTGGTGCGTACACCGGTGAAATCTCCGCCGATATGTTGTTGGGCTTGGATGTGGATATCGTCATTCTTGGGCACTCCGAAAGGCGCGCCTATTTTGGCGAGGATGATGCTTTTTTGGCCAAAAAAGTGAAAACGGCTATAGAAAAAGGACTTAAGGTCATTTTTTGCTTCGGGGAGGAATTGGACGACAGGAAATCCGGTAATCACTTTTCCGTAGTGGAAAGCCAATTAAAAAATGCATTGTTCGAACTTAAAGCCAGCGCATGGAGCAAGATTGTGCTTGCCTACGAGCCTGTTTGGGCCATTGGTACGGGAGAGACCGCAAGTCCCGAGCAAGCGCAAGAGATGCACGCTTTTATTAGAAAAACCATTGCCGATGGGTTCAATTCGTCTATCGCCGAGGATGTTTCCATTTTATATGGTGGTAGTGTGAAACCAGGGAATGCGAAGGAAATATTTTCCAAACCCGATGTCGATGGCGGACTCATTGGAGGTGCTTCATTGGTTGCCAAAGACTTTACGGATATTATCAAGGCCATTTAATACTTAAACATTGGTCTATCTCGAATACGATTTTAAGGTCAGTCCGCTCCAACCCGCAACAGATATGCTCATTGCGGAGTTGGGGGAGTTGGGCTTTGAGAGTTTTGTGGAAACGGAAACAGGGCTTTTGGCCTATATGCTCAAATCTGAATGGCAGGACCACAGCTTGGAAGACCTTTTTGCATTCCAAATCCCAGAAGTAAAGATTAGCTGGACCCGAAAGGAAATTGAGCAGCAAAACTGGAATGCGGAGTGGGAGAAGAATTTCCATCCCATTCTCGTGGGGGACCGCTGTATGGTGCGCGCACCGTTTCATCAACCCTTGAAAGTGGATTACGATATTGTTATTGAACCAAAAATGAGCTTTGGTACAGGACATCACGAAACCACCCACATGATGCTTCAGCATATATTGGACAATGATTTTGAAGGAAAAACTGTATTGGACATGGGCTGCGGCACCGGAGTGCTGGCCATTTTGGCCAAAAAACGGGGAGCAACGGACGTAGAGGCCATCGATATTGATGAATGGTGCTTTTTGAATACTCAAGAAAACGTGGAGCGCAATGATTGTTCGGATATCAAGGCATTTCAAGGGGACAGAGGTTTGCTTAAGGGCAAAAAGTACGACATCATCCTGGCCAATATCAACCGGAATATTCTTTTGGAGGATATCCCTATCTATGCAGATTGCCTCAAAAACGGCGGAACCTTATTTTTGAGTGGCTTTTATTTGGCGGATTTGGATGCAATTTCCTCAAAATGTGCTGCATATGGTTTGGAATTTGAAAAAAATCTGGAGAAGAACAACTGGGTTGCGGCAAAATATGTAAATTAGAAAGACATAAACTGCAATAGATTATGGGCACTAGAGAAAAAGAGTTGGAAGATGTTCTTCTGGAAGAAGAAATCACTAAAGAGCACGAAATAGTACTTTTTAACGATGACGTCAACACTTTTGACCACGTTATAGAAACCCTTATCAATGTGTGCGAGCACACGCCCGAACAGGCAGAGCAATGCTCGTTGATTGTGCATTACAATGGAAAATGCACGGTAAAGACCGGCGAATACTCATTCCTGAAACCCAAGTGCAGTAAGTTGTTACAGGCAGGATTGAGTGCAGAAATCGTGTAATACATTTTTAAGTTGTAGCTTTTCCATAAATTAATACTGCAAACCAAAAATTCATGTATTCTTTAGCTTGAATTGAATTATCTTGCCGTCCCAGTCTTTACATATAGCCTAAACAATCAAAAACCAACCCGATAACCACCCATTCTGCAAGATGAGTGAATTTTTTAAGGCTGAACTCAAAGACCGTTTTTTGGAATATGCCCTGGACCGCAATGATTATTTTGAAGTCCAGACCCTCTATGATGAATTTTTGCGTCCCAATTATAGTCTGGACTATGTGCAGAAATTGGTCAAGGAAATACAAGAGTACGATGAGAGCCTACTGGATGTAATGGGGGGCAATGGTTCGGATATTTTTATGCTGGCTTCCACGGCAACCACCCAGGACTTTTTGGAGGAGGGGGGCTTTATGCATCTTTATGTAAAGGAAGAAGAAAAGTGGGATACGTTTTTGGAACACTTATCCAGTACGCCCAAATTGACCAAATCAGAAAAAAAGCTCCTCAAACAAAATAACCCTCAACTTAAAAGGGAAAAGTTTATGCTTTTTGGTCTAATTGGTGCCGTGGCCATCAGTTTCTTGTTTACACTGATAAGTATTTTCAACGAAACCTTGTTAAAACCGGAATACGTTCCTGCGGATGAGTTTCAACGAAAAATGAATCAATTGCAAGAGCAGTACATCTTGGAAAACGAACGCCTTAAGTTGGAGCTTAGGGAGGCCCAGCGAGTGTTGGACTCGTTGGAAAAATAGGATAAAAAAAGACCGTGGGGAAAGTCCACGGCCTATTTTTTTGGTGCATATTGCCTTAGGGCTTCATTCCGGGCTGTACAATTTTATAATTGGATTCGGCCTTCGCCTTTTCCACGATTTTTTTCACATCTTCCAATAGTTTTTTGGCATCGTAAATAATGCCATCTTTAATGGTATATTTTACCCCACCAACCCTTTTCACCGTATTGTCTTCTTGCAGTTGGATGGCACCCGTACCATAGAGTGCCTTCAGGTTGACCAACGGATTCTCTTCAACAATCACAAAATCTGCCAGTTTCCCTACTTTAATGGTTCCGATCTCATCTTCCAGTCCAAGTGCTTCGGCACCGTTCAGGGTAGCAGCCTTGATTACTTCCAGCGGATGAAAACCAGCCTCGCGCAAAAGTTCCATTTCCCGTGGGTAGGCAAACCCATACAATTGGTAGATAAAACCGGCATCGGTGCCTACGGTAATACGTCCGCCCCGATTTTTGTATTCGTTTAAAAATGTCATCCAAAGCCTGTAATTTTCTTTCCAGTCCATTTCCTGCTCCGTGCCCCAATAGTGCCAGTAGGAACCATGGGATTGCCTGCTTGGTGCATAAAATTCCCAAAGGGAGGGAAGGGTGTATTCCTCATGCCACTCTGCCCGCCTTGCCCTTTGCAGATCGCGATTGGCTTCGTAGATCACCATGGTGGGGGAGATGGAGAAATCCAACGAGATCAACTCATCCATTACGGCATTCCATTTGTCAGAATACGGTTGGGCCGCCTGTGCCCATAGTTGTCCTGCCTCCCCAAAACGATCTTGCTCGTTTTGGTAGTTGTAATCCAGGGAATAGTCCTGTACCGTCCTGTCGTCGAACAAAGCTTCGGGCAATCCGTACCAGTGCTCCATGGAGGTAAGTCCAGCCCGGGCACTGTTCAGCACGTTCCAACGGCCCACATACAGTTGGGCATGGTGTGTTTTGGAACGTAGGCCCAATTTTTTGTTTTCGTCCAACGCTGCGGTCATGACCTCGGGCAGTCCTCCGCCAAACTTGATGCCATCCGCACCTTTTTTGGCATTGGCGCGCACCCATTCCCGAGCCGCTTCGGGGGTTGTAATATCATCTCTGGTGCGTTCACCGGTCAAGCTGCTACCGAACCAAGTATACGCCTCAATCCGCGGCGCTGTGATTTCATTTTTATTGCTTTTTTCTTTTTGGTCCAGCACCCAATCAATGCCATTTCCCGAACCAGGATCACAAATGGTCGTGATACCGTGGCCCATCCAAAGTTTAAAAACATATTCTGCAGGGGTACCTTGCGAACTCCCGCCAATATGGGCGTGGGTATCCACAAACCCCGGTAGTAGGTACATGCCTTCGGCATTCAGCTCCTTGCCGCCCTCTTTGAGTTTGGGCCTGCCCTTTGGGTCAATCGCCATTCCGGGAAAACCGACAACCTTAACAGAAGCAATGCGGTTGTTCTCCACTACAATATCCACGGGACCAATAGGCGGGGACAGGGTACCATCGATTACCGTAACGCCGCGAATGATGAGTTGCGACCAAGGTCCTTCTCCTTCCGCTCTTGGAGGTGCTTTCTCAATTTGTGAATAGGAATGGAGTCCAAGCAAAAGGCAGATACATAAAAGGGAGTGTAGTTGAATTGTTTTCATAGGTTGGGTTGATTGGTGCTATATGCAGTAGCGCTATTTGATAAACTTCTAAATTATTTGGTCCAAAAGGTGTGAAAATTCAATTTTTTAAAGAAATCCTCAATTTTTTCTAAACTAAATTAAACAACTTATTGATTTATTTTTAAATTCATCAAAGCTAATTCGATAATTCTTTGGGACTTCGTATCAAATTGTACTCTTTTTTTAAAAAGGGAAGTTGGTTTGCCATTTTCTTGATGGTGCAATCGATGTTTTCCCAAAACACGGAGATCAGTGTTTCGCAGGAAACACAAAACCCTCAGGAATTCTTCCAAGAATTACAGGAAAAATCAGGATATACCTTTTTCTATCTCCAAGATTGGATCGATGGGTTGGAACTGCCGGAAAATATCCCCAACGCTTCCCTATCCGAGATTTTGGACACCCTTTTATCCGATACATCATTGAACTATTACATCTTGGAAGAAGAAAAACGGGTGTTCCTGTTGCAGAATACCATCATTTATGATGAACTGCCCCTAAGTTTCTATCAACAGAGCGATACCATTTTACAGTCCCAGACCGCCGAGACCCGGGGCAACCTTCCGCCCCCGACCTTTTTTCAGGATGAAGTTGTACAACGGCAACAACAATTGCCCGTTGCCCGTGTGGGGCGTGCTGACGAACGGGACCTGAGGTCGAGCTACCGCTTATCGGGCCGTGTGCTCAATGCGGAAAATGGTGCGCCCATCCCGGACCTTGCCATAAGGAGCGGCGGACGAGTGGCCGTGACCGATGAACGTGGGGCCTATGAACTGGAACTTCCCGCAGGATACAATCTGGTCTCCACCAGTGCGATGGGAATCCAGGATTCGGAGCGCGAGGTGATCATGTACAACGATGGCACCTTGGATTTTGTGCTACAGGAAAGTTTGGAACAGTTGGAAGAGGTGGTGGTGGAGGCCGATGCGGTGAGCAACGTGGAGGATGCCATTTCGGGCAGCGAGGAAATCAACTCCGAAGAAGCCAAGGACATTCCGTTGGTGCTCGGGGAAAGAAACATTTTGGAAGTGGCCAAGGCACTTCCCGGCATATCATCGGCAGGCGAGGGGGCCACGGGCCTGAACGTAAGAGGGGGCAAGACCGATCAGAACCTAGTGCTGCTGGACGATGCGGTGCTGTACAACCCCACCCATTTTTTTGGCATTTTTCAGGCACTCAATCCGTTCACCACCGAAAAGGTGAACATCTACAAGGGCGCCGCGCCCATGGAGTTCGGGGGAAGGCTTTCCTCCGTGCTGGATATCGAGACCAAGAACGGGAATACCGAAAAAATATCAGGGGAGGGCTCCATTGGGCCCGTGACCGGAAACCTAGCCCTGGAGATTCCATTGAAAAAGGACGTCTCTTCCCTGGTGATAGGAGGCAGGGGCGTGTATGCCGATTGGATATTGAGGTCCTTGGACGAAGAGTCATTGAGCAACAGCGAAGCCTCTTTCTTTGACGGCATCGTTAAATACCACCATAAGTTCAACGAGAACAGCGAGATCAGGGGCACCGCTTACTACAGCCGTGACAATTTCAGCATCACTTCCGATTCCTTGTACAATTACAGCAACCGATTGGGCTCGCTCCGCTGGGCGCACAAGCTCAACCAGAACACCACTGGGGTACTTACGGGAAGCTTTAGCAGCTATAATTTTGGGATTGACTACGAAGGCGAAGGGAACGGGAACTTTGAGCTGGACTATACCATCAACGAATCCGAGCTCAGGTACAAACTGAATACCCGATTGAACAGTGCCCATACGTTGGATTATGGTCTTTCGGCAAAATTTTATTCCTCACTGCCGGGCGATGTGAGGCCATCAGGGGAGAATTCCAATATAGCCCCCGTTTCCATAGACAGGGAGCAGGCTCTGGAGGGCGCTCTATTTATTGGGGACGAGTTCCGGGCATCGGACAGGCTGTTGTTCAACGTCGGGGTGCGCTATGCCTTTTATGCGGCCTTGGGCGAAGGAACTCAAAATACCTATCAAGATGGTGCCCCACGAAACCGGTCCACCGTTCAGGACACGATATCCTACGGCTCAGGAGAATTCATTGAAACCTATGGCGGGCCAGAGGCACGGTTTTCCGCACGGTACTTGATAACGGACGATTTTTCGGTAAAGACCAGCTTCAACAATTCCTATCAGTTTATACATACGCTGTCCAACAATACCACGGTATCGCCCATCGATACATGGAAACTATCGGACCTGAACATAGCGCCCCAAAGGGGATATCAGGCCACCTTGGGATTCTTCAAAAACTTCAACGACAATATGTACGAACTCAGCCTGGAGGGATATTACAAGCGTATGGAGGACGTGCTGGACTTTAAAACGGGAGCCGACCTTTTGCTGAACGAGAATGTGGAGACCGAGGTGCTCCAAGGCCAGGGGAAAGCCTACGGTGTCGAATTCCTGTTGCGGAAAAACCGTGGTGATTTCAATGGGTGGCTCAGTTATACCTACTCCCGTTCCAAATATCGGTTCGATGGCAGTACTCCTGAGGAGCGCATCAATGACGGCGAGTTTTTTCCGTCCAATTTTGACAAGCCCCACGACCTGAGCATCATCGCCAACTATAAGTTTACCCGGAGGTACAGCGTTTCGATGAACTTTGCCTATCAGACCGGGCGTCCGGTGACCTTTCCGGTGGGAACCTTTAGGTTCAACAATGCCGACTTTGTGGCTTTCAGCGATCGGAATGCGTTCAGGATACCCGATTACTACCGTTTGGACCTGGGCATCAATATTGAGGGCAACCATAAAAAGAACAAGTTGGCCCACAGTTTTATCACCATTCAGGTGTACAACGTGCTGGGCAGGAACAATCCATATTCCGTATTTTTTGTGACCGAAAACGGGGAGGTAAAGGCCCTGCAAAGCTCCATTTTTGCCATGCCCATTCCCTCCATAACCTATAATTTCAAGTTTTGATGAATCGCGCTAAGATCATATATCGAATCATGTTGAGCTGGGTTCCTTTGTTGCTTTTGGGTGCCTGTGTGGACGAATTGGAGATCGAGTCCTTGGGCAATGATGAGGAGGCACCTCCTCTGGTCATAGAGGCTGTTCTTACCGATGAGGTCATCAACCAAAAAGTATTTCTGAGCAGGAGCAGCCAACGCTTGGATTTGGAGACAGATACGATTTACAACCCGAATGTTCCCCTTGGCAGGGGCACTAGGGATTCCGTGGATGCGGAAAGCGGGGCCACAGTGCGCCTTTTCGGCGATGATGGAACGACATATGATTTTTTTGAGAGTGAAGCTGGCCTGTACCAGTCCGACCAAGCTTTCGCGCTGCAATTGGGGACCGATTATACCTTAGAGATCATAACCCGAAATGGAAACGAGTATGCATCGGACCCTATTACGGTTCCAGGAAGGTCCGAATTGACCAATCTATATGCGGAAAGGGCCACCAATGACAACGGGGAAGAGGGCATTGCCATTTATGTGGACAGTGAACCACGAGAAGGCGATACCCAGTTTTACAGGTACGCTTATGAGGAAACCTATAAAATCGTATCACCACTTTGGTCGGCTAACGAGTTCAGGTTAACGGATTATGACCCGTGTGCATTGCCCAGTCCTACTTATAATCTATCGGTCGTACCCAAGGAAGTGGAAAATAGGGTTTGCTACAATACCGTTGCGTCCAACACCATTATACAGTTAAGTACTGCTGGCAATCCAGGAGGTGATATATCCAAACATATGGTCCGTTTTATCGGAAAGGATAATTTTATCATTTCGGAACGTTACAGTATTCTGGTGCAGCAGCAGGTACAATCTGCCGATGCCTTTTCCTTTTACTCCAATCTGAACAATTTTTCACAATCGGAAAATATATTTTCCCAGGTACAGCCCGGGGCCATTTATGCCAATGTGTTCCGAAAGGACGGGACCACCGAGAATGTATTGGGCTATGTAAGTGCCGTTGGGGTATCGGACCAGCGGTTGTTCTTTAATTTTGAAGATTTTTTCCCTGACGATGAGCTTCCGGAATTTCCGTTCAATTGTGTTTATCAATCCCCACCGGAGTCACATCCTTCCTATTGTAGTCAAAATCCGGGGCCCAATCCATGTCCGCTATCTATTATAGAAAGAGTAGATCTGGGAACCATCAGCTATTTTTCAACCTATGATGAAGCCTTGGTGCCCTTCGCGTCCTGTCCCAGCGATTATGTGGTGGTTCCACGGATATGCGGTGACTGCACACTGTTGGGCAGTAATGTTGAACCTGATTTTTGGATAGAATAACCGCGAAGATTATGAAAACACAATGGATACTTTTTTGGGTTATCGCATCCTTGGCCTTTCAAGTCAAGGCACAATATGTCATAGGCAGTGTGGAAGAATTAAATAATCTCAAAAGTCTGCCGCAGGAAAAGGTCTATCTGCACCATACAGGCCCCATCGTGTTTACGGGAGAGTATCTGCATTATGCTTTTTATTGTTTTAATGCGCAGAACAACCGGGCCAGTGACATCAGTTTTACAGGCTACGTGGCCTTGGTCAATCAAAAAGGGGAATACGTGCTGGAACAAAAGGTGCGGTTGCAGAATGGCCTGTCCCACGGCGACTTTTTTGTCAACACCGATGTTCCTTCGGGAAACTACAAACTGTTAGGGTATACCCAATGGATGAAGAACAACGGATTGGAACAGGTCTTCAAGGATGATCTGGTCATCATCAACCCCTACCAACAAGATCAGTCACAACTGATGTCCACTTCCTTGGAAGAGGAAAGGCGCGTTATAGAAACAACACGACCTGTGGATTCCTCCATGGTGCAGATAAAACTGTCAGAAAAAAGGGTGGGCACCCGAACAAAAGTCAGTTTACAGTTGGTTAACTACAAGGCCAAGCTGGGTCATGGGACTTACACCTTAAAGGTTCGAAAAAAGGATGAAATCAGAACAGGGCCGGCCGAAAACGCCATTTCCTATGCCCGTTCCTATTTTGATGTGAAGGGCGAGCTGGACAAGAAGGTGGGCGACAGTCTTTTCCTGCCCGAGCAGCGCGGGGAACTCTTGTTCGGCAAGGTGACCGACCCACAGGGGAACCCATTGCCCGATGCCAAAATAGTGGTTTCCGTGCCGGGTGAGGGTTTCTTGCTCAAATTCGCCACCACCGATGCACAGGGGAGCTTTTATACCTATCTGAGAAAGGACTATAAGCAGGACAGGGCCATTATCCAGCCCACCGATCATACACAGGATGTTCGGGTATCCTTCGGTACCTTGCCGAATCTGGATGCTTCGGGACTTGTATTTGGTGATTTTCGCTTACAATCCAGTGCTATTGAAGCGATAAAAAAGCGCAGTATTTACAATCAACTGGAAAACCAGTTCTTTTCTGCAAAACCGGATTCCGTTCTTTTGGGAGACCCTGTAGACCCTTTTGATGGGGGAATACCCAATACCATTTATTTGGACGATTATACACGTTTCCCCACCTTTCAGGAAACCTTAGTGGAAGTCTTTAATTTAGCAGGCTACAGGAACAGTAGTAGTGGCAGTGATTATATCCGGATTGCACAGGATTTTGAGAAGTATACCGAGGAGGCCAATAGTTACCCGGCCATTGTGCTGATCGATGGGGTATATATTCCCGACCATGAAAAGATAAAGAACTTTGATGCCCGTAAAATTGAATCCATCAGTACCGTTCCTGATCAGTTTGTGATGGCGGGCAAGGATTACCAAGGGATTATGTCGGTCAAGACCATTGCGGGCGATTATTTTGAAGAGTACACCCCAGAATATGGGATCAATGTGCCCATAAAAAAGGCCCAGCCGCAAAAAAATTATTTTGAACAACGCTACGGCGTCGAAGAAAGCGACCAAAATCATATCCCCGACTACAGACGGATTCTCTTATGGGAACCACAGGTGGAGATTTCGGATGCGGAGCTGCAGTTTGAGTTCTACACTTCGGACCTTTCCGGGGAATTTGAAGTAGTTTTGGATGGATTCACCAGCTACGGAAAGCCGATTTCGGTGTATGAGACCATTCTGGTGCAAGATGACAGCCAATAACCTAAATTCATATATCATCCGATGAAGTACTTACGCCATTGTTCATTTTTCCTTTTGATGTTGGTTTTTGCCACGAATCAAGTGTCCGGTCAGCAACAACTGAGTGCCGAGGTGGTATCCGACCTTCAAAAAACGACCCAATATGCCTTTGTTTTAACCGAAGAGCGACATTTTAGGGGTGTTTTGTCTATGTACGATACATTGGAAGTAAACGGTGTGACCATTACCGACTATGAAATTGTTGTAAAGGGCAAGGTGGTCTTGCAGCTGAAGAAAGGTTCTGAACTGGAGTCCTTGTATCAAAAGTATAAGGATAAGGTGCGGGTAAGCGTATGTAGCGTTGCCATGTCGAAATTAGGTGTTAGCGCGGACGAACTTATTCCGGGCCTGATTCCCGTGGAAACAGCTTCCATTCGAATGTTACAGTTGCAGGCAAGAGGGTATAATACGCTGACCTATTAGCAGATGGGGTTGAACCCATATTCGTGACCGCGGCAGGATGGTTCCACGTCCTTAGCGTCAATATACCTGGATATATTCTTGAGAATTTGATGATGTGATTCTTTATAAATTAATGACTTCCATATTCGGATTAGTTGAATTTAAAGAAATAATCTCTATTATAAAATGCTTATAACCTGATGCTTGAAGAAAAATGCTGTTGACAAAGATTGGTTGTAGGATGGTTTCACTTGGTACAAATACCGTTTGCCATGCCGTTACAACCGTTCAATCAATTGTTTTAAAACCGTATCGGTTCCCTCCAAGAAATGTTGCTCTTGTTGATTGATGATCATATCTGGTTGTAGAGCGGTATTTTCTTGATTTGATAAACGAAAAAGCCTTTTCGAATAGGTGATGGTCAATTTGGAGCCAGGAAGCATAAAACTGTCCATGTCTTGGTATCCATTTGGATTGGAACCTGTAGGCTGGCCCACAATTTTTGCATTCAATAATTGTTTGAACAGAGCCGCATTGCTCGTTCCTGCGGAAAAAGTTCGATTACTTGTCAATACAAATACCCCGTTTTCCCAGTCTATGGAATCCGCAAGGTTCAGGGCATAGGCCAATATCACCCCGACATACAGGTCGCCGCCACCATTGTGGCGCATATCTATCACCACTTGTTTTATCTGGTTCGCCGAAATATAGCCCATCAGTTCTTCCCCAAAGCCTTGCATTTCCTCAAAGGTTGGATAGCTTTCAAAATTGATATAGACCGCCTTGGTGCCTTCAATGGGCACGTACCATAAATAGGGAAATTTGGCGTTTTTTGGTTTTGTGATTTCTGGCACTCCACCGCTTACATGAACAAAATCCGTTGTTTTGTTGTAAACCGCTTCATCTAAAGCTTCCAAGGTTAATTTTACTTCCTTATTATTTGGGTCTACAAATGTGAAGACTGCCTTTTGCTGGTTTTGGATAATGCCAAGTGCGAAGAGCAACTCACTGATGTTCATATAACTTCCTGTTCTGATGACTTGTGAGTATTCGTTTTCCACAAATTGTGCTGTCTTGGCGACTTTGCTCGCAATCTTTTCGATGGGAACACCATCAATCCCTGCCAAGGTAAGCTTCAATAGGTCCTCATACACTTTACTGGCTTTGACCACCCTCCAATGATTGTCAATATATTCCACTTCGAAAAGAAATCGATGTAAGGGGACATTCCTTAAGGATACAGCCGTATGGCCATCATTTATACGTCGTGTTAAACGCATTAATCTTACCGTGATATCGAAATCATTCAAGACTGCTACACTATCATATATACGGTTCCAATCCTTTGCGAATTCTTCTTCCGTAATCGAATGGTACAGGTTAATATGTTTTTCTTCCAACGAAGACTTATATATTGAAAGGTCCTTTTTCCAGTCAATATCTTCCTTTGATTGGGCAAATAATGTATTGGCCAGCGATGCCAGCACATACATAAAAAAATAGATTAGTACTTTTTGGGCGACATTCATCTGATTAGTGTTGATCGATCAATGAAAGGATCTCAAATACCCAGTTCAATGTGCTTTTGGAAGCTTCCAATTGATTTAAAGTACCTGCAATATACGTATCCAATTGTGGACAGTACCATAAAAAGGATGCTGTACTGCCGGTGTGCCCGATAACCTCTAGGTGTGTATCCGTATCAAAAAGATTATTGAAAGATACTTTTCGTATCCCAAAACCATATTCCATTCCTTTGGTTTCATGCGTCCAATGTTGCATTGTCAAACGGGTTTCTTTTTTTATGATTTTATCTTCTTGGAAGCCTACTAGAAATTGTATGAGATCTTGTGTTGTGGATACCAAACCACCACCGCCCCAGTCGGCACTCAGACTTTGAATGGACGATAACGCAATATCGCCGGCATAAAACTTGGCCATTGGTAATTGTTTTTTTATTGGGGTCGATTTTAAATTGATATAGGACGCATCCATACCCAAAGGTTCAAAAATGTACTGTTGAAAGAACAGATCTAAAGTGGTGCCGCTCACATTTTCAATGATCAAGGCCAAAAGCACATACTCCGTATCGGTATAGTGGTAACCTTGACCGGGTACAAAATGGGGCTCCATTTTCTCTTTGCTAAAGGCAATCATTTCTTGAGGGGACCAATATTTGTCCGTATCCACCAGTAGCTGATTGATTATATTTGGACTTCCATCAACGGTGGTGCCCGTAAAATAGTCTGGCAATCCTGAAGTGTGCTGCAATAAATGGGCAATGGTAATGTCCTTGGAATATTCTTCGCCATCTAGCACATGCAGGTTCTTCATCAATTGCTCTGGAAAGTACCGGTATATTTGGTCCTCAAAATTTAATTTCCCCTTATCCTTTAGGATGCCTATGGCAGTGGCCGTAAACATCTTGGTGATACTGGCCGTATAAATGGGATTGTCCATCGTTGGAGCATCTTCCATATGATCATCGCTATCGGCAAATTGAATATTGATACCTTTAGATTTGGAGTACACCTGTAAGAAAGCATTTTTGACTTCCGTTTTTTCCATTTGGGCATCAAACAATTGTTTAATGCCCGTATCCAAATGTTGTTGTCCATAGCTGTTTACTGCGATAAAAATAACGGTAAGAAAGTGTAAACAATCTCTCATGATATGGTTTTATAACGTAGGTTTTTTTAAAATTTAATGCCCACATATAGGTTGGGTTCAAAAAGGAAATAGTTTTTCCATTTGTTGTCCAACCGTTTGAATTCATCAGGGGTATTGGTGTCGATCATCCAATTTTGACAATGAATTTGTGGTTCAACAAAGATTCGTTTCTTTTTCCCAAAAGCAAAGTGATACCCAAGATGATAGGAGGTATAGAGCTTAAATCCATTTGCTATTTTTTTGTTGTCCAAGTCCAAATACGTTTTGTATTGTGGCAAGACCTCCACGGAGGCAAACAATCCTTTCCAAAGCATGCGTTGGTAAGATACGCCAATTCCTGTTTCTCTAAGATAACCGGGATAGAACTCCGTTTCAGAATCTATTTTGTCCAAAAGGCCATCCCACCATTGGATACCCATGGGTTGAAACAGTCTCCACGTCGCAAATTTCACCCCTATGATATTCTTGGAATCCAATTCTTGCTTTACATGGAGCTCAATGTGCTGTGTATTCGTCCGTTCGCCTCCTTCACCAATGTTGGCCAAAATAATGGCGGGGAAACTGACCCGATACTTGAATTTTGAGCCATTGTTTGTCAATGAATCATTGTTGTCCTGTGCGAATGAGGCGAGGGTACCAAGTGTTAATCCGATGATTGCTAGTTTTTTCATTTTTGATATTTGTTTGATTGTTCGTTTTTTGATGTTTCAATAACTTAATTTGATGATGCAAAGAAATGTGGAAAGGAAAGGCTGGTCGTACTGAATTATGATTTGAAACCTTTTTGTTCTTTAGGCTAGGGGAGCGCCTTATTTTTTTTTGATCTCACAGAGCAATTGAATGGGAAATAAAAAAGGCTCAACATTTTAATGTTAAGCCTTGTAAAAGGGGAGAATTATTTAAACTGCGATTTCAGTCTTAAAAATACTCTTCTGGATTGGAGGTCAGCTTAGCTACATTCTGGGTGATTTTTTCCAAGTCCCAATCCCACCATTTCATTTCCAATAATCTTGCAATGCTATCCTCGGAAAAACGCTTTTTTATTTCTTTCGCTGGATTTCCACCAACTATGGTATAGGGTTCCACATTCTTGGTCACCACCGCCTTGGTGGCAATGATGGCCCCATGACCTATCTGAACCCCTGGCATTATGGTTGCGTCATGACCTATCCATACGTCATTCCCGATGACCGTGTCACCTTTGGTTGGGTAGCTTTTCCCTTTCATGGCATCTTGCCAGGCCCCTCCAAATATGGCAAACGGATATGCTGATGTTGCTTCTGTTAAATGGTTTCCACCGTTCATTATGAAAGTGGCGCCGGATGCAATCATGCAGAACTTGCCGATAATCAACTTGTCCCCAATAAAATCAAAATGGTATTTCACGTTTTTCTCAAAGTTGGAAACGTCCTCAAAATCATCGTAATAGGTATAGTCCCCTACAATAATGTTGGGATTGTTGACCAGGTTTTTTAGAAAGCAAAGGTTTTTGTAATTGGCTAATGGAAAAACGGTATTTGGATCTGGAATGTTCATTAGGATTTGATTTGTTGTGATGATTTAAATAGTGTGATAGCAAAAAACAAGGTTATTATAGCCTGAGATTTCTCTATCAAGGTTTCTGCTAGAAGGTTACCAAGGGTATTTAACACAAAAAATACCGCAAAAACCATGAATATCCTTTTTATAGCCTTATCTGTAAAAATAGGTTTTATAATCTTGATTTTCATAGCGAGGGCCATCCCTAGAAAAAGCATTGTTGCCAATGCAAATCCTTCCAATAGGTAAAGTTTATCGATGGAATCGATTTTACCACCCCATACAATATGATGAGGTACTATTTGCAGAAGAATGGATAAATGCATAACGCAGTAACCCAATACAATAATTAACATCCCTTTTTCCCAAGTTCTCATGGTCGGTCCTAGTTAAGTTTGCAGTTTTTTAGCTTCTATTATGTAATACTCTTTTAAGCGATGTTCCCCATAAGTTGGTGTGATATGGTCCTTTGCCATTAAAGTTAAAAAGAACTCGATAGGTCCATAGGTTTTGACGCTGGTGAACGTTCTTAATGCCCACAGGGTCAGTTTTCGGGACCAATCGGGTAAATGAACAATTCTTATAGGTTTGTTCAAAGCGGTGAATGCAAGTTTTCCAATTTCGTTGAGGCTCAGTACATCAGGGCCCCCGATGGTCATTTCTTTATTATAATCAGTTAAAGTATCAACAATGGCTCTTGCTAGATCTTCACCATGAATAGGGTTGAATCTTTGATGGCCGGAACCGAACACATACACACGACCCGATTTGGCCATTTGTAAAAAGTCGTTCATATCCGAGAAAAAACCATTGGGCCTAACAATCGTGTAGTTCATTCCGTAGGAACGTAAAGCATCAACAAACTTCTCTTTGGCCTCAAAGATCTTCAAATTTCTGTATGTGTCGCCATCGACCGCAGAAACATAAACAAAGTGATTGACCCCAGCTTTTTTGGCTTCGTCAAGTAAATTCATATTCGCCTGATAATCTACATCCATATAAGTGAGTCCATCTTTCTGTCGAGTTATGCCAACCGTGGATATAACGGTATCGATTCCTTTACATATGTCCCGCAAGGTTTTCGGATCTGTCACCTCGGCCTGTTTGATTTCTAAATAGTTTTCATTGAAGGCTTTTATTTTTTCCGGATTGCGCGCAATGGCAACGACCTGATTTTCTTTTTCGATCAAAACCTCCAACAAATATCTGCCCAAATAACCCGTTGCACCCGCAAGTAATACATTGGTATGTTTCATAGCCAATTCGTTTTAAAGTTATTTCAATTAAACTCGTTGGCTAACAAGTGTTGGATAATGGTATTGCGTTGTTCTCCTGTATCATCTTGCTGATTGCTCAAGAGTACAATGGTTGCATCGTATGCCGGTATAAAACCGATCATACTCCAATAGCCGTTAATATCACCACCATGCCAGTACATTGTTGTGTTTCCCGCTTGGGTCGTAAACCATCCCATACCAAAATCTACATAGCCACTAGGTACATCTTGGGCAAATATTTCTGCTTTTTCAGCTTCGGTAAACCAATCTTTTTTTACTGCGTTGGTCCAGGTTTCCATATCCTTTGGTGTACTGCTAAAATCACCGGCGCCAAATGCAAGGGCCATTGGATATGTGCTGTTGGGACTTCCATTTAGATACCCTTGTGCGTGGGTGTTGGTATCAATTTCATCGGTGCCTTTGTATGAATTTGCAATGCCTAACGGATTAAAAATATGCTGTTGGATGTATTGATGGTACGAAATGCCGGACAATTGCTCCACCAAAAGAGCGGCAATAAGATAGTTGGAATTGCAATAGTGCTTATTTGAGCCTGGTGTAAAGCTGAGTCCGTTTACTAAAATCAGTTCCTTAATGAGAGCGTAGATATCCATTCGATCCAAAACCAAACCTTCTTCAAAAGCTTGTTCCGCCACTAAATGGTACTCAGGAATCCCGGATTGGTGCGATAATAGGTGCCCAATGGTAATCTGGTCCCCGTTTGGAAATTCAGGGTCAAACTCATCCAAAGTCTGGTCAAAACCAGTAATAAGACCATCCCGCTTTAATCCCACTATGGCCGCTGCGGTCAATGTCTTGCTGACCGAACCGATGCGATAGGCGAGCTCTTGGTTTTGTGGTAGGTCCTTACTTTGATTTGCCAAGCCAAAGCCTTGGCGCACCAAGTCATTTCCGTTTTTCGTAACAATGGCATACCCTTGAAAATCACTTTCGGTCAATAAGTTTTTTATGCTTTTGTAGTCTGTAGAAGGTAAACTTGTATCATCATCATTGGAGCAGGACGATACTAGCATAGCTATCGTAAGCAATAGCAGTAATGGGAGTTTTGAGATTGAATTGTAACGTGGTTTGATTGATGCGTTCATGACTGTTCGTTTTTTGATTATTGATTTTGGTGCAAAGATTAACCGGATTGATTAGTCAATCGTTCTAAATTATAATCTGAAACGAACTAAGGGAGTTTAGGATAGATTGGATTTCATCCAAGTTCTAGGTGTAACTCCTTCTGTTTTTTTAAAGTAGGTGTTGAACACGCTCTTGGAATTAAAACCACTATCATAGGCCAACCCGAGAATGGTAAGGTGCGCATTTTTAGGATTCAGCGCTATGGTTTTAAAATGCTTTAAGCGGTAGGAATTCACAAAGTCATTAAAATTGGTATCAAAGGCTTTGTTGATCAGAAAGGACATTTTATTGGTGTTTAATCCCAAGACCTCCGCTACAAATTTTAAACTCAAATTTTGGTTTAAATAGGGCTCTTCTTCGATAAAATAGGAAAGGAGTTCTTCTTTTAAGGAGGCTATTTGACCATTATCCAAAACCGCTGATGTTGATTTCTCTCCGTCATCCTTTTCTGGTTTAATATCCGAAAGGCATAAACTGGAATGATGTAGGTCTTTAAAAGCCTTTATTTTTTGCAATGGTTGCAAAAATGGCTCTTGCCTATAATTAATGACCTGGCCGCGTCTTTGGTCTATCAATTCCCTTAAGCGTTGGAAGGCCTGTTCTTTGAGGTCTGAACTGCTTAAAATAAACAGATCATATGGAACCAGCATCGTTTGGTCGTTTCCAAGTCGTGCCCAATGTTCAATCATCTCGTGGGGAACTTCCGTATGCTTTTCATTTATGATTTTAAACAAAAGCTGTTTTTCTTCAACTAATGGTGTATTTCGGATAAATTCGAGAAAGTCAGCTCTTTTGTTGAGCCATATGAGACAAAAACATTTTAAATGATGCGCTAATTCTAGTTCGGGATTCAGGGTAAGCGCGTAATTGACCACTTCCAATGCCTTCTCAAATTCATTTTGGTAATAGTATATATGGGCCAAGGTATAATGGTTGTTTGCCGAAAGGGGGTCTACTTCCAATAGCTTGTTTGCGTGTACCAGTGCTTGGTCAAAAAAACCAAGTGCCATGAACAGTTCTGCCATGGCTTCCAAACCATCGATATGATTCGGATTGATTTCCAGTACCTTATTGATATGAACATAGGCATTTTTAAAATCCCATTCTTCCCAAAAGAATTTGCCAACAAATGACAATGGATATTCAGGTAACGAGGCATCCAGTTCCTTGGCTATCAATAAATTGCTTATCGCTAGGTTTATCCCTTTTTGATATGGAATATAACCCCACATGGCCAGTAGGCCATAGCATTGTAGGTTTGCATAGTACGCCTTGGCGTAATTTTTATCCAAAGCAATGGCTTGGTCGTAATAAGATATCGCTTCGTTGATACTTTGAGGGGTCCATTTTAATTGTAAGGAACGGCCTTTTAAAAAAAGTTGGTAGGCATCAATGCTGTTGGTAGGTTCTTGGATCAACCGCTCCTGAATTTCAAAATGCCCAAAGTTGTTGCGGACTTCTTCAGCAATGCCCAGACTGATTTCATCTTCTAGTTCGAAAATGTCGATCAATTCCCTGTCGAACCTTTTCGACCAATAATGCGTTCCGTCCGCTACATCAATTAATTGTGCCGTGATTCTGACTCTTTCTTGGGACTTTTTAATACTTCCTTCAAGAATCGTATGCACGCCCAGTTGTTTGCCAACTTCCCTAACATCGATGTTTTTTCCCTTAAAGGCAAAGGAAGAAGTTCTTGCAATAACTTTAAGCTGGTCGATTTTTGTCAGTGCATTTATAATTTCCTCTGTGATTCCATCGCAGAAGTACTCATTGTCAATATCATTGCTCATATTGACAAAAGGCAGGACTGCTATGGACTGTGTAGTGCTCATTAATTTGGACCGCCGAGATGATTAAAGCGGTCTCGAATTGTCGCCAACCTTCAGGTTATATCATCTGCCAGCTTTGGCAGATGGGCAAGTTAAACATTGTTTTTAATTTTCACATTAATTATTGGCTATCTGCAATTTTTTCAAGGGGTATTACCGCAAAATGTTATACATGTATTAAAATGGGCAGTCTTAAATATTGATGAGCCAAATTGCGTTGTTTGTGCTTGATTCCCATATAGACCTAACGGATAAATAGTGATCTTAAAAAGTTGTTAGTCAGTATTAATTCAGTATTTGTGGAGCACAGATTTAAGTTGAAGTAAAGGAATAGGATGAAGAATCTAATTTTAGTTACAATGAAATAAAAGAAAGTATTAAGTCCAATTTCCCATATTTTGGAGGGTACCCCTATGATTTGCAAGTTTCGTTGTTTTGGCATTGCTGCCCTGTGACCGCGGCAGGATTTGCTTCGCCTTTCCTGACAAAGCTCCGCTTTGAAAATAGTCCAAACAAAAAAACGCTCAAGCAAGCTTGGCGTTTTTCCTTATTTGAACTATGTATTCGTGACCGCGGCAGGATCATGATTATTTTATATTAAGCTGTTCTTCAAATGATTATAATTTTACTGGGTAGTTTCTGGGTCAATCAACGCTTTTCCCTCGCCATAAAGAAACCAATTCATGTTAAGCTCAGGTACAGCGGATTTAAACTTGTCAACAAGCCCTATACCCATGGAGTCCGCTTTAAATGCATTGTGGAGCGATTTGTAATTTATTTCGTGTTCCAGACAAAAGCTTCTAATCGACAAAGATCTGCCTCTTTTAAGAGCAAGGATTTGTATTAGTGTAACGACCCGATATTTTATGTTTTCTTTCATTTTTACAATTGGGGAAAAACCCCAGAATTTTTAAGGATTTCCTACAATTATTTTAAATCAAAATCCTATATATTGTGTGCTCCCCTAAAGAATCTTTATAAAAAAACTTTTTTCGTTAATAACCTAGTTTATAAGAAGTTGTGGTTTTGGCTAAATGAGCTTTCTTACATTTTACTTTTGAGATTATTAATCTTAAAAATCAGTAGAGATGAAAAAAGCTTTTTTTGCAATTGGATTTTTGATCCTAGTTTTAGCAATGAACTCTTGTACAACGGAAAGTACATCAGATGTTGAAAAAAATTACAAAGCAATTGAGAAAGGGAAAGAACCGCCTATCAACGGTGTCGACAAAGGAACCCCTCCACCGCCAAATGGATAGGAGAAAAAAATTACTACATGGGACGGCCGCTTTTCTGATATTATCGGCCGTTCCTTTTATCTTTTACGCATACCGTCTGATATCCACCGATACGACAGGTTTCAATATCCTCGGTTTTACCATTGAGGCCGGGGCACATGGAAACATGAACTACTACGCATACTATTTTCTTGGTAAATTCTCTTTTTTAATTGCATTTATTCTTTGGTTTCTAACTTGCCATCATTGGTGGAAGTATGCCATATTGATTCCTATCAGTATGTTGGTATTTCAAATGGCTGGTCTGGTAAATACCAGTATCGAATATATTGATGAATTTGACTTCTGGTATTCAATACCCATAGTTATACCTGTTTTAGTTGTTCTATTGGCAATGGCCAAAAAAATGAGACCATATGCTTATGGGTTAGATTTAAAGGAACAGCTTGAAAAGGAAATACAGGATGTACGCAACGAAAAAAACTGATGTTAACTAAGAATACCTTAAAACAATTTCAGGAATTCCGAGACTTAAAAAAAAATCGGAACAAATTCACCAGGGAGCATTATATCAAAGAACTTCAGTTAAGGCTTGAGAACATCAAGGCGGATATTTCGGCTCCGGAGCTATCAGAGGAGGAGATGAGAACATTGTTCAATCTTTTGGAGAAAAAGACCTCTATTTGATATGGTCCCCATTGGTGTTCTCAACATCTTTTTTTGCTCTTTCGAGCTCGTCTTCCATTTCGTTTATTATCAACTCCCTAATTATTCCACTAAGCCCCTTTAATCTTATGTCAATTTTATTATCAATAATCTCATCAATTGATTGATTTTGCCATTGATTATCCTCATTTCTGTCCTCTTCTTTCAAATCGGTAATCATATCTCCTTTGCCGGTCAACAACCAATACGGATTTAAATCAGGGTATTCATCAATAATTTTTGATATTATGTCAACGGATGGTGCGGAACCTTGTTTAAGCGAATTGCTCAAGTAGGCTCCGGATAATCCTACACTCATGCTTAGCTGCCTGAGACTGATTTTTTTCTTCTCGGCAAAAGCCCTAATTCTTTCAAGGAAAATTGACATACTCTAATTTTTATATCAATAAAATTTGACGATGTCAATATTTAATGATACATTCGTGAAATATATGTGAAATATCTGTGAAACAAATATAAGGTAGTTCCCCCTTTTTAAAAACAATAGATTTCTATGATAACCCAGCAAGAGGCCGATACCATAAAACAAATACTTGGTAGAAACTACGCCAAAAAGATTTTGGACCACCTACTTGATAATGAAATTTTTCGAGATAGCGGTGAACCATATTCAAGACAAGACATTTATAACATCATGAGTACCGATAGGGAAAATGAGATTCTAGAGAATGCAATTATTGAGCTAGTTGCTTTAACCAAAGAAAAAAGAAGAAAGGAAATGGCAATAAGAGAGGCCATTTTAAAATAAAAACCCGGAGCAGCCACTCCGGGAAATGATTTATTAACCAATTTTTTAGAGATGATCAAAACTACAGAAAAAAAAGACTTCAGTAAAGTCATTCACAAAATTCCAGCGGGAATTATACCCGGGGATAATGGTACCGAGTTTTTCGGTGACAGAAGAAACATGAAAGTATTCTTTATGCACAATGGAAAGACCCTTCCATTTAGGGAAATTGGATCACGGGTTAGGTCACGGCTTTTAGAACAGCTAATGAACGATGAAGTAGCAAGAAAAGACCTTGCCCATATGCCCGTTAATGATGCCCTCGAAAGGTATACCTACTGCCTTTACGGAACACTTGACCATAATCCTGATGTAACTAAAACTGGAATGCTAAACGGGAGCGACAATTTCATATGTGGTATTTCGGGGTGTAACTGCATGAACTGGAAAAGCAAGCAAATACAATACGATGGCCAGGTAATAAAAGGAAGGTTGCTTCAAGTCCTGTTGGCATACAGGAAAGGTCATGATGATTACAATGTCTCAATGAACTTGGGGATTAAAGCTCCCACACTGAACAACCATAAAAAGAGGCTCTTTGAAATTTTCAATGTCTTTAACAAAACCGAAATGGTGATAAAGGCCATTGACGCCAAAATAATTCAATAATGATAAGGACAATAGAACATGTTGAAAGGGACATCCACACATTGTGCCAGCAAATCGAAGCCACGCTTAATGGCAAAATGTCACCAAAAGACAAAAAAGTTATCATCGAAGGCTTCGCCGTTCAAAAGCAAAAACTTGATTCAGAAAAAGCCAGACTACTTGGAAACAATCAAGAGAGAGTATTTAACTGCAAGATTGGTAGAACAGTGCCATTACCGGAATTCTACAGAAAAGCAGGTGTCCAGGAACTTAAAAACCCTGATTAATGTTAATGACAATTTTGAAAGCCATGAACTTAAAAACAAGATTACGGTCAAATGGTACTTCTGGTCCCTTTTACGGGAAGCCGATTGATACCGAGGAAGCCCTAGAAACGACACATCGATTGGTGGACTATTTTGATGCCTTGAAGAGAAACTCTTCAAAAATTCCCATCAAGCCATCAATTGACCTTGACTATCTTTTAAGGTGCAATCGTATCGCATCGCACTACTACACATACATTAATCTACAATTGAGCGGCATTACCTATAAAAGGAGCTGTCTTACGGATAAAGAGGTGGTTTATGTATGGTTGTTTGCCCACAATCTGCCATCTGACAAGCCACTAATCACACTTGGAAACATTCATCTAAAAATTTCTCAAAATGAATCTAAAAAAAATTAAGCCGGTCAGTAACAGGGGCAACTCATTGGAAACTTATGTCAGCATTAATAAGTCGGGTTCCTTTTCATTTAGTAAGCCATGTTTGAAAGAACTTAATATGGAAGGGAATAAACGCATAGACTTTTTCCAGGACATTGAAGATTCTCAAAACTGGTTTATCGCCATAAATGATTCAGGCGAACTTAAGCTTCGGTACTATGGTGACGAAAAAGGCCCAATGGTAAGTTCTTCGAGCATAGCAAAACAGATTAAAAAAAGCACAAAGAACGACCCCGACAAGACATTGAGGGCAAAAATAGGCGCCCCTATCAAACATGGTGACGGTATTGTCTATCCGCTTCTCATAGAAAACGGTTCTTATTTCTATAGGACATGATTGATGAACTGACCCAACTAATCGATAGATATCCATTCCATTTTTACATCATTTTGGCATTTGGATATGCACTAGGGGCCATTTGCAATTGCTTGTTCATGCGAATAGCCAAACACTTTTGCCAAGAAAAAAAATAAACAACTTAAACTACCCGACCTTCATCCATGAAGCACATACCGGAAGACACAAAAAAAAGCATTCTCGACAATTCTACGTTGTACAATGTTCTTAAGGATTACCACGGATTCAGTAAAAAGAAAGGCTCAAACCATGTAATGGATTGTCCAGTTTGCCACGGTAAGGATAAACTTGAGTTCAATGAGAAAAAGGAAATTGCCAAATGTTTTCATTGTGATTTAGGGGTTAAAACACCAATAAATTATCTACAGAAATTTCAAGGCCTTACCTACGGTCAGGCCCTTCATGAACTTGCAAGGATTGAGGGAATCACCATTCCCAATAAAAGCGAATCAAAACGAAGGAGCCAAGACTCACAAGTACCTTATCTTCAAACATTTTTGGCAGGTTCGGGACTCAATACTCAAGATGTAACCGATAGGGTTTATGTTGATACCGATACGGTAAAAGAAAAAAGGCTCTATGAATCGGCCACCGTCGACAGCAAATTTGAAATTGTTCCTGGTGATGATGTAATAATCCATTATTATGACCTGCACGGAAGGCCCATGCAGTATTACAAAAAGGACAGAAAGGGAAATGCTACGGGGAGAAAGCTTGACTTCTACAGGGTCAGATATCAAAACCCTGACCTACACCTTGACAGAAACCAGGACCCGGTTAAATATCGATCACCCTACGGCAGCGACACCAAAATTTACATAAACAAATGGGTCCGGGAAAAGTATAAGAAATCCTCCAAGATCAAAACCTTATATGTTCAAGAGGGTGAGAAAAAGGCCGATAAAGCTACTAAACATGGATTGATATCCGTCGGAATCATGGGCATTCACAACATAGCCTACAACAAAAGGTTGCCGATGGAGTTCGAGATGATCATCAAACGGTGCCAAGTGGAGAACGTTGTTTTTGTCCTGGACAGCGATTGGGATAATCTGAGTTCAAAAATAGATAGCAACCATGCGGCGGACCAAAGGCCCAAGAGTTTCTACCGGGCAGTTGTGAATTTTAGGGACCACTTCTACGCGTTCACCCACAGTGACATACATCTCCAAATATACTTCGCTTACGTCAAGAGCAATATCGAGCAGGACAAGGGTATCGATGATCTTTTGGTTAATACTCTTAGGGACAAAGAATCCGAGTTAAAGCCATTGTGTGAAAAGGCGCTTATAGAACCAGAGGGGAATGCAAAGTACCTCCAGTTCCATAAGATTACTACGATGGGGGAGCACAAGCTCAAGAACTTTTGGGGGCTTCAGAACAAGGATGCTTTTATCGAAAAATATCACGACCAGCTTCGGAACCTTCCAAAATTTAGGATTGGTAAAATCGAATGGAGGTTTAACGAAAAGGGAGAAGTGGAGCTTGCACAACCCCTGCTCCCGGATGAGACATTCTGGTCAGAGAATAAAAAGCGCGACCAAGACGGGAATATCATTGATAATAGGGTGACCTTTAATTACAAAAGGTGTTATACTTTTTTGCAAAACCGTGGGTTTTACAGATTGCCCCAGCCCGGTAACAGCTTCATCTGGATACACATCAAGGAGAACTTGGTCAAACAAGTGGAACCTTTTCAAATCAAGGATTTCGTTGTCGATTTTACATCCCAATTAAACAAGGAAGATGTCGAAAACATGCTTTACAAGGGCGGTCAAATGTACTTGGGACCTCAAAGCATGGGGAACCTTAACTATACGGATCTGACCCTTCACGAACCAAGTAAAAACACTCAATACTTGTATTTCAATGATTGTTACTTCAAAATCACGGACGAAGAGATTGAACTTCAGGAAATCAAAAATCTGAATGGACAGGTATGGCAGGACAACATTAAGGACTTTAAGCCGACCAAAACAAATTTATTGATTAGCAATGTACACAAGTTGACCAGCAAGGATGTAAAGGACAACCCTGAGCTCTCCAAGCATGTAGGGGAATATGCCATTGAGTTTTCAAAAGAAGGATTGGACTGCCATTTCTTACAGTTCCTTCTGAACACGAGCACATATTTTGGGAAAGATAAAAGTTTTGAGGATGTCTCATTCTCAGACCGCTTTGAAACCTCAAGGCACTTGTTGAGCAAGATTACCGCTTTTGGATATATGCTTCACCGATACCGGAACCCGAGCTGTATGAAAGCAGTAATAGGAATGGACGGTACGATGAGCGAGGTAGGGCAAAGTAACGGCCGTTCCGGTAAGTCTTTATTTGGCACTGCTTTGGAGCAATTGCAGCCAACTATAACCATCCCCGGAAAGAAGCGTGACCTATTGGACGACAAATATCTTTTTGAAGAAGTTGACCAACGCACATCGACGGTATTCTTTGATGACGTTCGCACCAATTTTGACTTTGAGTTTTTGTTCCCGTATATCACAGGAAAGTTCACGGTCGAGAAAAAGGGAATCGGCAAAACTACCTTGCCTCCAGAATATGTAATCAAGTTTTATATCGCGACCAACCACGCTATCAATGGAGAAGGGAGCAGCTTTGAGGACAGGCAGTTTGTTCTTGGATTCAGTGATTGGTACAACGCGAATTATAAACCAACGGATGATTTTGAGGTGATGTTCTTTGATGAATGGGACGAAAAGCAATGGAACCTCTTCTACAACTTCGCGGCCATGGCGCTTCATTTCTACTTCAAATACGGGCTTATCGAGGCCCCAAATGAAAAATTGCACAAAAGAAAACTTCGTCAGCAGATGGGTGAACCCTTTTTGGATTGGGCCGATGAATACTTCAGCAATGCGAACAATTGCAATCAAAGGGTATTGAAAGACCTTATGTACCAAGGTAGCCAAGGGGATACTGACCATATCCAACATGGAGATGGGTTCCTTACCAAATATCCAGGACAGAGACGGTATACGACAATCCAAAAATTCAAGTACAAAATCAAGATGTACTGTGAATACCACGGATATGAGTTTAATCCGGACAAGAATGGAGAGGACATCAAGACTGGAGGTAAGGAATACTTTGCGGTATACCTGCCAGAAGAAAAATATGAAAAGCTAACGGCTTATGGTACGGAATCGGACAGTTTATCAATGTAAATCAAAATAGTATGCAAACACTAAAAATTGAAATCCCGAAAGGGTACGAAGTAGAGAGCTTTGACCAGAGCACTGGAGAAATCAAGTTCAGGGAAAAGCCAAAGGACATCACCGAGCGCATCAAGAGCTTTGATGATGTACTAGGATACCATGGCCTCGAAAAAGAGGAATTTGAAGAGGAACTAGAATCTATGTCCACTGATGAAGTGGCATATAGAAAGGTAAAGCTCGTTGCTGAGGCACTCAATGAAGGCTGGCAGCCCGATTGGACAAATAGCAGTGAATATAAATACTTTCCCTGGTTTAAAATGGGCGGTTCCTCGGGTTCCGGGTTTGCGTACGGCGACTACGCTAACTGGAATACGGACTCGTATTGCGGCTCCCGCCTTTGCTTCAAAAGCAGCAAACTGGCAAAACATGCCGGGGAGCAGTTCACAGACATTTACAAGGATTTTCTAACTAGTTAAAACTATAATATGAGCAAGATTAAAACATTTGAGGAAGCCTGTGAGGCTTTGGAACTGGACAGCAAAAAAGTGGTACCGGACTTTTCCATGTATCCAGAAAAACACCAAAAGGCAATGGTAGCACATTCCAAATTAGTAATCATCGCCGAGGCTCTTAATGAAGGTTGGCAACCAGATTGGGGCAATAGCAGTGAGTATAAATATGAGCCATGGTTCTACATGGGCGGTTCCTCGGGTTCCGGGTTTGCGTGCGACGGCTACGCTGCCTGGAATACGGACTCGAATTGCGGCTCCCGCCTTTGCTTTAAGAGCAGGGAATTAGCGGAGTACGCTGGAGAACAGTTCACTGATCTGTACAAAGATTATTATTTGATGTAAAATGATTGGGTGGTGCAGTGCCTTGGTTGCGGTTCCTCAGGTTCCGGGTTTGCGTACAACGACTACGATAACTGGAATACGAACTCGAATTGCAGCTCCCACCTATGCAAATGAAAATATTGGGCATTGCGGACCTTGCCGACATGGCAAAAGATAACGACAATAAAAAAGGGCGTTGGTACCAAAGTGGAAGGCGACCTTTTAAAAGCAAAGGCATGAAACGAATCGGAAACCTATATCAAAAAATTATTAGCATCGATAACCTGGTGCTTGCGGACGAAAAGGCCCAAAAGGGCAAGTCCAATCAATACGGTGTGAAATTGCACAACCGCAATAGGGATGCCAACATCCAATGTTTGCACATGCTATTAAAGAACAAAGAATATAGAACATCGGAGTATGATGTTTTCCAAGTCTACGAGCCAAAAGAACGAACAGTTTACAGGCTTCCTTACTTCCCTGATAGGATAGCCCACCATGCCATAATGAACATACTGGAGCCTATTCTGGTCCAGACGTTCAACGCTGACACTTACAGCTGCATCAAGGGGCGTGGTATACATGCTGCTGCAAATTCCGTAAAGGAGGCCCTCACCGATAGAAAAAACACAAGTTACTGTCTCAAATTGGATGTGACCAAGTTCTATCCTAGCATAGACCATGACACACTAAAAACACTACTAAGGAGAAAATTCAAGGACAATGACCTTCTTTGGTTGCTTGATGAAATAATCGATAGTGCGTCAGGACTTCCTATTGGTAACTACTTGAGCCAATACTTGGCCAACTTTTACCTGACCTACTTTGATCATTGGATGAAAGAAGAGAAGAGGGTGAAGTACTATTTCCGTTATGCGGATGATATCGTAGTCCTGGGAAGCGATAAGGCCTATCTACATCAGTTGCTATCTGAAATAAGAAACTATCTCAAGGAAAGACTGGCATTGAACATCAAGGGCAACTATCAAGTCTTTCCAGTGGAATCTAGGGGAATCGATTTTGTTGGTTACAGGTTTTACCATACCCATACCCTACTTAGAAAAAGCATCAAACAGAACTTTGCCCGGATGTTGGCCAACAATCCCAATCCTGCATCCATTGCCAGCTACATGGGATGGGCAAAGCATTGTGATTCAACTAACCTTTTAAAAACACTTTTACCAGATGAAAAAATTCAGTGATTTTAAAATAAAGCCGGAAATAAGCAGTATGGTCGGCGATAAGATAAATATTGCGAGAGTATTGAACCGGGAGATTTTGGTGACAAATTATAAGCTTGGACCAAGCAAGCACCAAGAGAACTCCCAATGCCTTCATTTAGAATTCGAAATGAATGGAAATAAGCATGTGCTCTTTACCGGTGGAGTGATATTGATACAGATGATACAAAAGGTTCCAAAGGGCGAATTTCCTTTTGTGACCACTATTGTAAAGGAGAACGAATACTACGAGTTCACGTGATGAGGCCCAGGGACTTTTGTCAATACCACGGATTTGAACTGGAGCCCGAGCTCCAGTCCAACGGCCGGTATATTATCAATATCACGGATAAGGGCAAGAGACTTTTTAAAACCGGCATACGACAGGGAACCCAGCACATTCACCAGAATATACTCGAGAGTTGGTTGGTAAAATGCCATGATGAACTGATGGATTTAATACTGGAAAAACTTTATAACTAACGGATATGACATTAGCATTCAGTACAAAATTAAAGGACGGAACACCTAATTATTTTCCGCAAAAAATAATTAAAGGATGGAGAACGGATATTTGGAACAAAGCAGCTTCATTTTCTGCTTGTAACGGTAAACACGGGTGCGATTATATAAATTCCTCAGATTATGAGGATCTAAATCCTAAAAAACATACGATTAGAGATGACAAAAAAAACCGTTGGAAAGTTGGCAACCTTATCCATCCCGTCATAAATAACAGAACTCCTGAACGGTTCCAGTTTGCACCTATAACAAAATGCACCGGAGTTCAAAAAATAGAGATAAGCCATTTTTCTGACCATGTTGAATTTATTATCGATGATAAATTTTTTGGAAATGTGTTCCACCATGGCCTCGATATGGTATATGAATATCACAATTGTATAAGGGAGCTGGCCGTCAACGATGGTTTTGATTCCATTGAACAATTTTTGAAATGGTTCGATAAGGACTTTACTGGTAAAATTATCCATTGGACGGACTTAAAATATTGACATAATGCCAAACCTGTTTTCCCACCTACCATGTTGCACATATTGCCAAATTGCTCCCAAGCCGTCCAACCCCGTTTTGTTCAATGGATTTTTGGATGCGGATACGGGGCAGCTGGTTTGTTGGAACTGTAGAGACGAACATTACCGGCATAAAGAAAATAGTGAGCATAGGGGCAAGTATTCGGAAATGCCCCAATTACTAACCCATTTAACAAATCAAGATCATGGCCGATAAAAAAGAACAGCTCAGCATTAAGATTACGGACCCTGAAATCATAGAAATGGTGGAAGGCATAGCGCAAGAGGAGCACAGGACAAATCACAACACAGTGGTGCATATCCTTAAGCTTCATTTTGAGGCCATGCAAATGGCGAGATCAAGTCAATAACAAAAATCAAAATTTACTTTTATGACAAACGAAGAACGAAACAAGATTATCCTGGACGAAATCAACCTGTCCATTCGGAGGCTTTTACAAAACCCTTTCTTTTCGGGAACCGGAAGCCATAGCGACATCTTTAAGTTGATGGATGGCCGCAAGGCACAAATCAAAATCGAAGTGACCGTGGACCCGGATGAATTCGAAGAACCGAGCCATGTATTTAGAAAAAAGCATTAGTTAAATCTTTAAAATAGAAATATGAAAAAAACAATTTTAGATGCTTGCTGTGGTGGAAAAATGTTTTTTTTTGATAAAAATCATCCTGATGTGTTATTCCAAGATGTTAGGGTGGTTAAAACAACTATGGTAGGGAATGGAAGAAACTCAAGAAAATTTGAGGTTTCTCCTAACGTGGTTGCCGACTTTAGAAATATGCCATATAAAGACAATAGTTTTACAATGGTAGTCTTTGACCCTCCTCATTTGACGTCTCTTGGTAAAAAAAGTTACATGGCTAAAAAATATGGTATGTTAGATAAAGAAACCTGGAGAAAGGATTTGACCGAAGGATTTAACGAATGTTTTCGTGTTTTAAAGCCAAATGGCATTTTAATTTTTAAATGGAATGAGCATGACATTAAAGTTAGCGAAGTTTTAAAGTGTGCACCAATACCACCTTTATTTGGACATCCTTCAGGAAAGACCCAAAAAACACATTGGATTTGCTTTATGAAAAATCAACAAGGCATTATTGAAGATGAATTAAGGCAAGAAGCTAAAAAGAAAACTGGAGTGCCTAGGATGACAAATCCTCCGAAACCACCGCCAAAGAGAACTATAAAAGGACCCAAACAATAACCGCCCAATGGCGGTTTTTTTATTTCCAAAAGTTGCCTCCCCCATTTTCCAGATAGTTCCCTGGATTCTTGAAATCATCACTTGCGCACGATTTGCGCACGATTTTTTCCCTCGATAGCAACTTTTGACCTCTTTGAAACATTCTCCTTAAACCGAGAATCTTTGCCTATTTCCCCCTTAAACCCCCATAAACATTGATGAAATAAAATAGTGCAAACATGCGAAATAACATATATAGATACTTTTCTTTTTTAAAAGAGACTTATAAAAAAAGATGTAGAAAGCTGTGCTTTCGTGCGCAAGGCTCTATCTTTCTAAAAATCAAAGACTTATAGCGCACACCCCAAAAGTGCGCAATAGTGCGTTTGTGCTTTAGTGCGTATGCACGATTTTGCACGATTAAGGTGTGCGCACAAATGCCCCATGTTTACTGGTGTTCCCGTTACTTCGTACTAACGCACGATTTTTTTGCAGTTTTTTTAAAAGTATGTCTTTGAATAATTGACAGAAGGAGCAAAGACAATGTCCTTTTAAAGAGCCCGGTGCGGGATTATACTTGTACCATGGAACTTGAAAAGAACGACAGTCTGGTACTCAATATCTGTAAGGTGCTGATACGCTCTACGGACGATGTTGTCGATATTCCATCCCTTCAAAAGATATATCACACCCCTAGCATGATTAGTTTTACCAAGTCCACCACTGAAACCGCGGACGGAACCCTGATAAACAAGAATTTGAGATTATCCTATCCCGGACTGAGCGAGAGCGATTTTTCCAAGTTCAATAAACTGACAAAGGGCGTTTACCAAGTATATATCGAATTGGAGGACGGTAAGGTTTTCGAGGTGGCCAGTAGTCAACTGCCGATGTCATGCAGCACAAGTTTTGATATAAGCAGGGGACATGAGCTTGTTCTATCATCAACATCTCCAGAGGAATTGATTTATCTAGGTTCCAACGTTCCAGGTGAAGAACCTATAGCGGAGCAAAAAGTATTTAACTACGATTTTGATTTCAATCTATAGCAATGAGCGTACTACGTATCACATATCCTACCAAAACAAACAATCCGAGTGATCCGGACAGTGTCAGGAAATTCCAGTTTAATGATGCCAACGATTTAAAGGCAGCCGTAAACAACCATGCTGACAATCTGGACCAACTCCTGCAGGCGGTTGGAATCACCGAGGGTACAAATAGTATAGGTGTTTTTGTATCACTATCCATTTTACAGGCTGCATATCCAAACGGTGCCAACGGTTCCTATGCGGTCATAGATGATGGTCAAGGAGGAACACCAAACGTGGCCACTTATAATAATGGAACATCACTCTGGGAACTTTCCACTCCGGATGAATCCATTATTTGGGTTTCAAATCAGGCAGCTTTGCCCGGTACCGGAATATCTCAAAAGCTATATATCGCTCTGGATACAGGTACATTCTATTATTGGACCGGTAGCCAATATGAAACGGCAGGGCCATCCGTAGAAGTAGTTGTCAAATATATCCAGAACAACGGCCGATACTTTAAGACAGAAAAGGGATATGGCAACTCTGGGTCCGGCCATGAAGAGAATGATATAGTCGAGGGATGGCATGATAATGTAAACCGAGATCGTTGGAGCCGCGGTGTTATAATAGGCACGCCAGTGACACTTCCAGCTGATTTCGATGATCAGGCCAAAATATTTTTATTGAACGATAAAATTAACATTAACCAATGACAGCACTCACCGTAATATTCATATTGGTTATTCTCGTGGCCTTGGCCATAGTATATCTATATCTGTTGATTATTGGTTTAAAGGAAAAGCTGAAAAGCGCAATTTTTTTTGACCGCGAAGGAGACCTTCTGTTTTTTGTGGACGGCAAGGGTAATAAGGTAAGTGAAAGAATAATCATAGAACATAAAAAATGAAAAAAGTATTATTCGCATTGATTTTTTTGACCGTGGTAACGGTAAAGGCACAAAGAGGGGTTGAAAGATTTGGAGGAATCATCTTGGATACCCTTACTACCACAGAATTGTTGAACCTACCTTCAATCGCAAAGGTGAAGGGGGCCTACTACCATGATATTACCAAGGGATACATGGTTACATGGAACGGGTCAAATTTCGTGGCAGCTTCTGGGGCCGGTGGAGCGGTGGACCTCACAACCAATCAAATCATTGGTGGTCAAAAAACATTTGAAGATGGAATTTTATCCACTGGTCCTTCTGGATCGTTCCCTTTAAGTATTAGAAACACGGACGTGCCGGCAAATCAGATCAACAGCTACTTTTCAAATTCAGGAACTGTTTTTAATTGGAAGCCGACAGGCACCAATATAGGAATAAGGTTCGATTGGAATACGGAAGAATTTTATTTTCCAGTAGGCCATAGGTTTTCAACTCCCACACAAACCTATCATGCTACAACAAAATCTTATGTGGATACGGAAGTACAAGGAGCAAAGGATTATGCGGACAGTCAAATTGCAGCGATTCCCGGAAGCTCGGACAATTCGCTTTCACAACGGGATCAAACCATTGCAAGTGACACCACCCGTGTTATCAATACAGATGGTAACGGGGAATTGAGTTTACAACAAAATGGAGTGGAACTTATGAAGGTTGGTGGAAACAATGACTTAGCTGTTAGGATAAAAGCTATTGAAGCTATCCAAGGTGATGATAAAATCAGGTTTATCAACCCAACTAACATAGTCTCGGTTGACACCACCTTATATGCGGCAGCAAGCTACAGTGGTTTTATTGTGGAACACTCTGGTGATGCACAAGTATACTGGTCCAATGGAACCAAATGGTCAAAAGTTACAGGACAGGAAGGTTCTGATAATTCACTTTCTGAAGCCAATCAGTTTCTGGGAAATAATGATAGGATTATCGATGTAGGTGTTTTGGGAAGTTTAAAAGTCACAAAGGGCGCTTCAGATATATTGATAATTGATGGTGATGGAACCAACTCATTTTTATTACCTAGCGATCCATATGATGCCAATTGGAACGGAGAATTTCAACCAGCATCTAAAGCTGATGTTTATGCCAAAATAGAGTCGGTTGTTGCAGGGTCACTTCCCGTTACCGCCAACCAAGACTTAATGACCACGGAATCAAGTAGCAAAGTAGTTGCGGATTCATTATTTGCCTCTGCAGCACTTTATAATAAACGTGAAATGTGGTTTACCAACAATGACACCATTTCTGGAGGGGATGGGGTCTCATCAGCCTATTATGGTAAATGGCAGTCGGTTATTCCATTAAAGGACAGCATTTATTGGCGGCCAATTGACAACGATAGTTTGATTGTTCCTGGGCTAGCTTCTAAGATTGGTCCTGGACAAGGATATGTGGTGGATAAATATGAACCCTTTGTTTACAAAAAAATAAATGATTCTACCTATTACGGATACGGTAACGGAAGGTTGCATATTGAGGTTGCTTCTGCTATATACCAAGGGGCCAATGCAGCTGATCCGGTAAATGAGGTAAACGGCACCAATGGAGTTACCATAAACGCTACTAATCATGTAGTGACCAGCGCAAGCACTGTAACGCCTCAAAACGGGACATACTATTTAAGATTCGTGCAAAATGCGGGAGACAATACCCTATCTAAAAGTTTCATTGAATTGACGGGTGTCCAAGCTGGGCAAAATGTCACGGTTTCATTTTGGGTTTATGAAGCTCAGGGGACTTTTTGGGAAGGAAAGTTGAGAACCAATTTAGAGGATGGGGTTTCGGATTGGTCACCAGAGGTTAGTGTAAACTTTGATTCACAAGGAACTTGGACACAATACACACTCACTTCAACAGCATCGGTAAACAATCCTAGGCTGAGAATAAGCACAACAAGTTTAGGTGACCTGAACGATGAAATATTGATTGACAATATTACAGTAACCATTAACTAAATGAGAAGGATTCTTACCATACTAATTGTAATACTTAATATAGGTGGGTTCTATGCCAATTCAGACCCGAGACCAAAAAAGGTAAAGGTTTACTACACTGCACCACCTGTGTTTCAAGATTCATTTTGGGAAACTCACCAAGCTCCCGATGAATGGGTTGAAACCATAGTTCTCACTGATGAGGACATACTTGCCTTCCCAACGGCAAAAGGTGGTGGCAGAAATGCTGTTGGTGGGTGGGGAGGAACCATATACCATGTAACCACATTGGCCGAGACGGGGCCGGGAAGTTTGGTTGAGGCTATGTATGCAAATGGTCCCCGAATCGTTGTTTTTGATGTTGGGGGTGAAATTGTGTGGACTCAACAGCGAAGTATATTTTTTGCGGACCCTAACATAACCATACTTGGTCAGACTGCTCCAAGTCCAGGTATAACCATTAGGGGTGCAGGAATCCGGTCTATGGCATCAGAGGTAATAATTAGATTCTTGAGAATAAGGGATACCGGGGAAGGTGATCCAATAGGGGTCACGAACCACGAAACTGGTCAAACCGTCCAAAATGTCATTATTGACCACGTTAGTTTGATGTGGGGCGCGGATGAAAATTTTTCGGTCACGGGTGATTCTGGAGGTTCCTCGAACGCACCAACCCGAAACGTAACATTGCAAAATTCGATTATAGCAGAAAGTGTAGGCAGCCCGGGTTATTACGGAGCTTTGATAGGTCTTAATGTTGACAATATCTCAATACTTCAAAATTATTGGGCAAACCTTGGAAACAGGATTCCTGAGCACACTTACGGAGATGCTAGTGAATTTGAGTTTGTAAACAACGTGATTTACAACTACAATAGGGCCGTAACTACGAGTTTTGGCCCTGCGATAGTTGAAAGTATCGGAAACATTTTCAAGGCCGATTCCGACTACCCTCCTGAACAGGCAAATCACGTATACCAGTTAAACGGGACCGAAAACCCTAACGGGACGATTGGAGAAGGAACCATGTATCAATTTGACAATGTTCAAATAGGTACAAACCCATTTAACATGATGAACTCCAATTGGAGTAGCGTAAATCAATCGCAAAGGACATTAACGAGTTCTTATACACCATTGCCAAGTTCAGAAGTCGTAAATGCAGTTTTGAACAATGTTGGGCCTAGCACCTTGTTTTCTGATGCCGTGGACGAACGGGTCATTAATAATTACACCAACGAGGATGGTGTTCGGGATTTTACGGACATAGCTACTGTTGGCGGATTTCCAACAATAAGCAGCACAACACATCCATCGGGTTACGATACGGATAACGACGGCCTTTCTGAAGCATACGAAACATTGAATGGTGGAAATATCAACCCAAACGATAAACCTTCTATGTTCTACATTGACGGAAATAAAAGAATCGATCAAAGCGGGGTTTCAACGAATCTAAAAATCACGCACATGTATGTTTTTTCCGCTGATTTGGCAGGGGATTGGGACGGATTTACCACAACACAAAATCCATTAAATAATTGGACACCGGCTAAAAGGCGGGTACAATCAAATATAATTTCAAATTAGAATACCATGGAAAAAAATTTTTTACAACATATCAGTCTAGAAATGTGGTTCATGTTCCTTCTTGGAGTGGCCTGCATTGTGCTTTACTCGAAGATGACAATTGACCGAAAGGATGGCGTAGGTAGGTTTTATCGGGCGACTTGGACAAACTTTGGTTTTCATATGATTGCTTCACTTATTATGTTGATTGCCATAAATGAATTAGGTGAAGCACTAATTGCCAACTATCTGACATTTTTAGATAAAGGAGGTCTATATCCATTGACTTTATCAAGTTTGATAGGTATGTTGGGTTCAAGGCCGGTGGCATGGATAGTGCATAAGGCCGATGCTAAATTCAATTTTATAAAGAAATGACAGAGAAAGCAAAGACTCGGGGCACTTGGGCCTATAGGGCCTTTGTTGTATCATTATTAGGGGCTATAGCTACACGTGTTTTTAGTTTTGCTGTGGATGCTTCTGATGCTCTTAATAATAGGACGTTTGATGACATCACCCAAAAAGGCGATATAATAAACCTACTAAAACAAAAGCAGGTTATTACTGCAGAAGAGGCTGAAAGATTCCGTTCCCATATTGAGGATGAAGACCGTCACATGAGCGCCGAGGAGAAACGTGCACTTATAATATTTGGTGAGACCCAAAAACGAATTGGTCAAGACCTTGACCAAATCAAGAATATGCAGCGAATCATCATTGAGAACCAAAACCGGCAAAGATGAGCCTAAGAAGGATACAGAGCGAATTTGCCTATCACGTAGCTTGCTTGATACATTACGCAAAGGATGAGCTGGACATTGAGGTTACTCTTGGCGAGGCTCATCGGACCAACGACCAAATGCTGCTCAACTATTACGGCTACGAGGTCAAAAAATCCCCTTCCGGAAATTCCTTGTACTTAAAAAAGCGAAAACCAACTAGCAAGGCCAAATGGAGTAGCCACGGGGATAGATTGGCAATCGACTTAAATTTTTTTATTGATGGCAAACTCACATATGACTATGATAAAATAAAGCCCTTAGGCGATTATTGGGAGTCACTACACCCCGATAATGTTTGGGGCGGTGATTTTAATAAAAATGAAATCGAGGACGGTTTTGTTGATACACCACATTTTCAGAGAAGGAAGAAATGAAAAAATACTGGACATATATAGTTGTAGGTATTTTTTTGATGACGGTATTGGTCCAAGAATGCAATCACTCATCCGATCGCAAAGATTATGAAGATGAGCTTCAGAAAAAGGACAGTGTAATCAATATCCAGAAATACGTGAATTCCGAGCTGCAGCGAAAAATGAAATTAGATTCAATTGAATATGAAAAGGAAAAACAACATATTGAAGAGCTTCGTGCCCGTTATCCTGATAATGCTCTTCTGGACTCCCTGTTTATCGCAGGACAAAATATTGATTGACCGGGATTCGCTATTCAATGTCTTGATGAATGTGGCAGAGCTGAAGGTGGAAGTCAAGTATCTCCAAGGTAAGGTCAACAATCAAAAATTGATTATCCAGGGCCAAGGTGTGGTAATTGATCAAACAGAACTAAAAGTAGATATCCTAAGTGAGCAAGTGAATAGAGTCAATAGAAAAAAGTTTTGGCCCCGACTTTGGGCCTTTATAAAAGGCATTGGAGTTGGTGGCTTAGTGGTTCTTTTACTTTGAGTTTATTCACTCTCTAAGCCTAACATTTTCAGCAAATCAACAATGTGGTGAGAATCTATGAAAACTGCTATGGTAGCGACATCATTCAATAGGGTATCATAGATTACATATTTTTCCATTATCTCATTGTTCTCCTCTAACTTTAAGTTTGAACCATTGACAATTAAGCTGTCAGCCTTGGATTTATATTTTTTCCATAGATTTTCTACTGTTGCAGCATTTGCAAACGTACCACTGTTTAGAACCCCGACTACCTTATCTGTTTCACCGTTTTCTCCGCGCACGATTATAGGCGACCCAGAACCTCCCCTAGTAGTGCGTATATCAGTTTGATAAGTAGTGATTGAATTCAGCGCTGTACCGGGGTTTTCCCATGGGTAAACTCGTACCATGTTCATAAAACCAACCACGCCCTTGCTAACTGATGATCTCAGGTTTGTCATGGGGAACCCTATTGTAAAAACTTCCTCTCCAGTAATTAAATGTGGTCTAGCCTGAATTTCGATACCATCAGAATCCCCCAAATTTTCATTATTGGACAAGTCGAGTATGATAACATCGGTCAATTTGGAATAGTGATAAACAGAATCAGATTGGATATAATCATCAAAAACCTTGGCCTCCAAGTTAAAGTTATCATGGTCTTGCAGCAATTCTATCATTTGTCCAGACGAACAAATAATTTTTTCTGGCACTTTGTTTGACCTTAAGGCTTCGACAACATCTTTTACAACATGAAAGTTCGTGACCAGTAGTTTGTCTTTTATCAAGAATCCTGTTCCAAATTTATCACCGATTTGTAGCTTGAATATTTTGTTTCCATAATATGGACGCATCATATTCTGTTCACTCGATTGTGCTTTTCCAAACATCGTAAAGAGGATAAAGCTTAAAAGGGTTAGGTATCTCATTTTGATGAATTAAAACGAAAGCTAATATAGCAATTCTTATGCCACCAGTATTTTCTTAGAAATTGTCCTTATAGGGAACATTGTAATCCAGAGTTTTGTAAAAAACTAAGATTTAGTTGAGATAGAAAAAGCCCCGGTTTCCCTTATATCGTCCAAAACATAAAGAAAAAGCACATCGCCAACCGGGGCATGACCCGTTGGAAACGATGTGCTTGACTGTTTTGGACGTTAACAAATATAAGGATGAACACACCAATTAGCTATTATGGAGGCAAACAAAATTTGATATCCACCATTCTCCCGTTGATTCCGACACACAACACCTACATTGAACCGTTCGTAGGAGGTGGTGCAATATTCTGGGCGAAGACTCCAAGCAAGGCTGAAATCATCAATGATTATAACAGGGAACTGATCAATTTTTATGAGTGTGTGCAAAACGAATTTGTCGACCTGGAAAAGATGATTCGAATCACACTTCACAGTAGAAGCCTGCACAGCGACGCGAGTGTGGTGTACAATAATCCACATATGTTCTCAAGGACAAAGAGGGCATGGGCTGTTTGGGTATTGGCTGCCCAGAGTTTTTCTGGTCAGCTGGATGGTTCATTTGGCTATGATCGGACATCTGGTACCACAAGCAAAAAAATAACGAACAAGAGGAAAGAGTTTACCTTAGATTTTAGTATCAGGATGCAAAATGTGCAGGTAGAATGTACTGATGCGTTGCGCGTAATAAGGTCCAGAGACTGTGAAGAATCATTCCATTATTGCGACCCTCCCTATTTTAACAGTGATTGTGGTCATTATGATGGATACAGCAAGCAGGATTTTATGGAGCTTTTAGAAGCGCTTTCAAATATTGAGGGCAAGTTTCTGTTGAGCAGCTATCCCAGCGATATTTTACAGGAGTACACCTCAAAAAACAAATGGTTTACGAAGACCTTAGAGCAGACAGTGAGCGTAGCGAACAATCCCGGCAAGCCAAGAAAGAAAAAGATTGAGGTATTGACGGCCAATTATGACCTTGGAAACGTTAGGGAGGAGCTGAGATTGTTCTAAAAACGGTTGTTTTCGTTGGCCTTTGAAAAAATATACATAAATTTATGTATATCAATTATTGAGTTGACAGACAGATTCCTAAAAATACCGTTCGACCTTCCCGAGTATCTGGCACAATATTTGGCCAGTAGGATTCGACGGCCGTTAATCGAATCCAAGGGAAATAAAAGACTGCTGGTTGATAGAAGGTCCTTTTTTGGAAGCCTTATAATGGATTCACTGGAAGTGTCGGAGAACCCTGTAGCATCTGATGACAGCGCTCTTCATGTTCTCATAAGCCCTCACTCTGGAGACCACTTCAAAGGAGCACCGCGGGGAAAGAGAAACTTTCTTAAAATAAATCCCGAGAAGGCCAATCGAATATTCCAGTACTTGGAAGATGATTTCAACAAAAAACTCATAAGCTTTGTGCAGGGTGCGGAATTTGCCCATCGCGAAAACGGGTGGACCCCGGAACAAAAGCGAAAGGGCATCAGAAAAAAGGCAATTTTCGAGTTCTGTATTCGCTATGAAATCTTTCCGAACAAAAAGAATATTGCGGCCATGGTAAAAAAATGCCAGCGATATGGAACAGATGACCCGAACGCCCACACATCCTTCTGTAAAAAAATTGGCGAAGTAGTGTCTCTTTAAATAAAAACCCTCAAACCCCTTGTTTATTGGGCTTTTCCAAATTATAAAGACTTAGTTGAAGTATAAATGGAATTTACGATATCCGTGTCCTCTTAACAGCGTTCATTCTCTTTTATAATTGTCTCATAAAATCCAATGATGGGCAACGACAAGACTATTTCGGAGATTCAAAAGGGCATTTGGATGGTTTCACCCCATATGCTATACCCTTATTTGTTATCTGCAGAAGAGCTTTTTTCATGCATTCCGACCGAATCCAACAAAAAGGAGCTTCAGGGAGGTCTGGTCAGGGAGGTCATAGACCCTGACGGAAACTATATAAACGTTAACCAGGACGACGTGCCAATGGATTCCGTTGGAATCGTAAGGTGTGTCGGGCCAATGTACAAATATGGTGGATGGTTCTACTGGGGCACGGACGAACTTTTGGCCTTTGCCCAATATTTTGATAACCATCCCAATATCATTGGACAGATTTGGCAGGATGATTCGGGCGGGGGCCTCATTTCTTCTGTAGCTCCGTATTTAAATTTTTTGGAGAACAAAAAAAAGCCGGTGGTTTCATTATTGGATATGTGCAGTTCCGCTTGTTATTACAAAAACTGCGGTACGGATTACGTGATGGCGGAAAACAACATCTCGGCCATGTTCGGAAGTATTGGTGTTCTGATTCAGTTCTACGACTTTGCAAAAATGCTCAAGGAAATGGGAATCAAGGAGCACATCATTGAATCCAATTTGAGCAAGGACAAGAACAAACCCTTTAAGCTCGCCCTGGAGGGAAAATATGACCTTATCAAGGAGGAAATGCTGGATCCAGCGGCCAAAATGTTTCAGGACCATGTAAAGGCAAAGCGGCCTTCATTGAACCATGATATCCCTGGGATTCTTTCTGGAAAGATGTTCTATGCGGAAGAGGCATTGGAACACGGAATGATTGACGGGATAGGAAATTTGCAGGCGGCCATTGAAAGAGTAAAGTTCCTTGCTTCGGCGAGATCTTTTATATCGATTACTAATTAAAGTTTAACAAAAACCAGAAAAATGAAAAAAAAGTTAATCGCCCTTTTTCCATTTGTAGCGGGAATCCTTCCCAATCTAAAATTGGACGGGAAAGAAAAGCTTGAGCTCTCCGAAGAAGACATGGGGAAGCTGGACAAAGAATCGGGAACGGAAAAGTTTGCCGAGAGTTTTATGGCGGCCTACAACAAATATATGGTCGTTGACGAAAAAGAAGCCAAAAAGGCCTTTGAAGGTTTCATGGCAGAGTACAACAAAGACGGCATTGCTGTTGAAGGAGCTCCAAAAGGTGGTTCGGAAGAATCCCCTGAAGGAGATGAAGTTCCAAAGGCCGAGGAAAACGATCAGATTTCCATGATCAATCAATTGGTCAAAGCAGGTCAAGAACTATTGGCCGAAAACAAGGAAAACAAACGGCAACTTGATGCCCTTAAAAAAGACCCGGAACCGGACGAACCGGAAACGATTCCCTCGGGATCACAAAAAGCAAAATCAGTGAAACATTCAAAAACCCACTTGTTCGCCAGCGGACAGGCCTATGATGCACTTGACCGTCCATGGAACCAACGGGTAGTAGACAGCCTTGAAAGTGGTGCACCAATGCGTGGTGCTACAGTTTGGGACAAGGTCAACATAGATAAATTGAATTCAGACCTTGGGGCATATGCGAGAAGGAACAGCTCTGAAATTATGAGCATGATTCTTGATGGATACGATATTCCTGCCCACTGGAACATCGTGACCAATGTTCAAGACCAGTATGTTTTTACAAGCATTGCAACTGGAGAGGTTACCCAAGCGTTCAAAAAGTCTTGGTTGCCAAAGAACAAGCAGAGATTTGTTCCTGTTGTCAATAAGGTGTTCGATAAGCAAATCGACATTACTTGGGATTCTTCCGAACTCAAGAGCATCGAGAAGAGCTGGTTGAACATGTTCTTTAATGATGGGTCCACTCCTTACAAAATGAGCTTTGCCCGATATCTATTGAGCGAAATCATGAAAAAGGCCAGAAAAGAGGACAAAATAAACATGTTCAAAGGAGTTTATTTTGACCCAGAGAACCTTCCAGATGGAACTGCCGGAAGCTTTATGAATGCAATGGACGGTTTCTTAAAGCTTGTTTCGGACCACAGGAACGTTGATTACAAAGCGCACAATCTAGACCCTATCACAGCAATTAATGCCTACGATGTAATTCAAGATTGGGTTGAGAACGATATTCCCCTGGACATCCGAAATATGCCAGGATTGGTGTTGGGTGTCGGGAATGATGTCCTAAGATGGTACAAAGAAGGCCATAAATCAAAGTATGGCACCAACAACGATTACAGTGAGTTGGGCGACCATGTTTATGAGTTTGATAACATCAAGTTCGTCAAGCACCCTCAAATGGAAGGTACCGGATTCATTTATTTGACCACCGAGGACAATAACGGTATCATGGTAGATGTTCCAGGCGAGGAAAGTCTTTTGGAAATTGAGAAGGACAAGAGGGTTATCAACGCATTTGCGGACTATAAGCACGGGGTTTATTTCAAAGCCTTTGGAGCGAAAGTGGACCCTAATGCCGAACTGGATTACGAGGACCAAATTTTCTTCAGTAACAATGTTGAACTTTTGAACACGACCTACGTACCGGTAGTATCCAATGATGCCACCCCGTCGGTTGCCGACCACCATGCTTTGGTAATAGGCGCCAACAATACTTCCGCTACGAACATTACCAAAATAGATGATGTTGTGGAGGGCCAGACCTACTATTTAAGGGGCAATGCCTCCTCAAATGTAAGTACGGTGAAAAACAACACAGATATCATTCTTTCAGATGGGGATTTTGCCCTTAACGATGGAAATGAAATCGTATTGATCGGACTTTCAGGCGGAAAGGTCATAGAATACTCCAGAAAAGTTGCGGGTACGGTACCAGAACCGACCAAGGTAGAATTAGCTGCGGATGCGACCACGGCCAACGCCGAGGATGGCAACTGGTTTATTACCCAAGCCAATACTGGGGGCACCGCCTTTACCAACATTCAAAATGCTGTAGCCGGAGAAGTCTATACTCTTGAAGGAGGAAGCGGTACTAATAGTACAACGGTAGCCAACTCAGGAAACTTCCTATTGACCGGAGCGTTTAACGCAGGGGTCGGAAACTTCTTGAAGGTGAAGTACAATGGAGCCAAGTTCGTCGAAATCGAAAGAGGATAAGTTCATTCCCCAAGGGCCTGTCCCTTGGGGTATTTGTTTAACTAAAAACATTTATTGAGATGTATACAAAACCAAGTTTGATATCAAAGGGCAATGGCGGCGCCGAGGACAAGAACTTTGAGATAGTTCTCATAGACTTGAACGATGTGTTGACATGGCCTTCAAGAGACGACAACAAGGTCAAGATGTTGGGCAACATTGTAATGAAAGATGGTAAGTACGTTACAAAAATGCAGGTTACTGCAAGTAAGACTTCATTACCATTGGGCAGTGAAGGTGAAGAGGATAATGTTTCCTTGAATTCGTTACCGGAATTTTCCTTTCCCGGAAGCACATTGGACTCCGAAGAGTTCTTTGCCAACTGGCTGAACAAGAGTATGGCCGTGGGTGTCCGTGTGGGTGCCTGTGGTGGAGAAACCCCTTTTTACAGGATTTTCGGGACCCCATGCGCACCTTTGAGCCTTTTGCCTGAAATTCAAAATGACAACGATGCCACCGCATCCATGGTTAAGTTCCAACAGTTTGCAAAGACCAGGAACATGCCCGGAAGATACAGTGGGACATTTACCCTTGCGACCGTGAATACCGTAACGGCCGATGCTACGACCGTGGATGTTGCCAATGGAACCGGTGAATATCAATTGCAGGATAACGCGGCAACGACCGTTATTACCGATATCTCCAACGCTGTTACCGGAGAGGTATATACCTTGTTGGGAAGTGGTGGTGCCAACCCTGCCACAATTGAGGCCTCCAATACCAATTTTGTATTGGCCGGGGGTGTTGACTGGCAAGGGCTGTCAGGAGCCACTCTTACCGTTAGGGCCTACGATGCAGGAGGCGGTGACCATGTATTTGTGGAAGAGTCAAGAAGTTCGTAACATAGTTTGAGTTAGTTAATTTAGGTTAGGAAGGTCCTGGAGAAATTCAGGGCCTTTTTTGTGCTTGTTTGGCAGCTGTCCTCTTAACAGATGCATGTGCACGGTACTTTCGTTATAACATCAAAATCCACATCGATGAAAGCTCAGGAGCAAAAACAAGCAGTAATAAATTTCTTGAAACACGACCGTACACTTTTGGGCGGCAGAAACCTATACAATAAACTCGCTGGAAAGAACCTTGCTTTCCAAAGACAGCTGGGAAGATGGACCAATACTCCAACCAATGTAGAGCGATTGTGTCACGAACTGGCAAGAACAGTAGGTCTGGAAACAAGATTGCTGAGAGTTCTGATGCAAAAGCCTGTAGAGCGAACTAAAGGGCGCCCGGAGGAAACTTCACCGCTGGAAATTGTAAAGGACAAGACACCGGAGGAAAAGTTAATGGAACTAGATATTGATAACGGTTCCTACCAAGAAGCGGTTGCCATGGTGAAAGAATTGGAATTGCAGACCAATGGACGTAAGCACACGGATTTAAAGCAAGCATTGTTACAAGCGAAATCTGAATTGGTTAAAGAGCAAGTTTCTGGCCTTCCAAAAGAAGTAAAGGCAAGCATCAAACTTAGAGAGCAGTTTCCATTTTTGAGAGATGCCGATTGTCCTGATCCACTTAAGCTTTTGGTCAACGATTTGATTACCTCCTATGAAAAATTCAAGGAAAACCAACCTAGACTACACGAGAAGCTTTCCGATGCTTCGGCTGAAGAATTGGCAGATGTAGTTCTAAGGGATTATGTGTCCAATAAAATGGCGTGGTCCGAGCTCGAATATTACAAGGAGAACGGAAAAGTGTTGGGGGAACATCCAATTTTTGAAGTGATCAAGGAAAAAGAGGAAATTTCAACCTTAAAGACAGAGGAACTGGCCAAGAAGATAAAAAACTTGGAGAACAACATCTCCAGAAACAAGAATAAGGGCAACGATGAACTTGTCGAAAAGCAGGAAACCCTCTTAGCGCATGCCAAGCAGGTTCTTGAAAAAAGATAACACATGCAAAAAATAAGCGAGTTTTTGTCGGGACTTACTGCATCCGATTTGGAACGTGTTGAAGAGCTCGCATCACAAAATTTTGCGCCAAGCCAAATATCGGAGATGCTCCTTTTGGACAAATGGGCTTTCATGAGAGTGTGGAGAGATCAGGAAAGTGTACTTAGAAAAAGATACGAGCTTGGCAGAACCGCGATTGCCGAGGAAAAACAGGTCAACCTACTGGAAAAAGTAAGAGCGGGAAACACCTTTGCCATTCAGCTCCATGACAAGGCCGCAAAGGCACAGAGGTTTGAGGACATTAAAAACGAAATTTTCAATCTTGAGTAAAAAAAAAAGCACATAGAGAGCGAACTTGAAGGGATGCATTACAGCATCCTCGAAGATTGGGTCGATAAGGGCAGAACCGAGACCCTTCCGGATGAAATGGTCGAATATCTGGAACAGCTTACCATGGTTAACCAATTATGGAACTCCCAAAATAGCCCGAACAAAATACTTCAAAAGTTACAGGCCAGTTATCCAGAGCTAAATGCCAAGACAGCTCGTAGCCGAATGGACGATGCCTTTACTTGGTTCTACCTTGATGACCAAGTCAAAAAGGACGCCTACAGAAACATGCTTTTTGACAAAATGCTCAAGTTGGTGGACGCGACAATTATCTCCGCCACAAGCCCGGAGGACTACGATAGGGCATCCAAAATACTTTTAAGGGCATACCGCGTTAAACAGCTGGACAAAGACGAAGAAGAGTCCATACCTGAAGAAGCTTTTAAGAAACCCATAAAGATTTACAGTTTGGATACCTCAGAGTTTGAAGACCTACCAGAAGCTCCAGACCGTAAACTTCTGGCCGAATATATTGATCAGATGAACGTCACCGAGGCTCAGGCACTTCGCATAAAACAGGATGCCGGAATTGAACCAAAACAATTGTTTGACCATGAGGATTCAAAAGAACGTAGACAGGAAAGCTGAAGATGTAGAGCTCAGGTACAGTAATTGGTTCAGTCAATTGGTCAATCTACTCCAAACGACGTTTCTCTTTGTAATCGGCGGCCGTGGCACGTCTAAATCGGAAGATATACTTGCAGAGAGGACCATGGATATTGCCTATGATATGCAGGGTGCATTTGTGGCACTTTCGGCGGATACCTTTATGAACGCCACTAAGAACATTGTGCCCAGCATTGTGAACGGATGGAAAAGAAAGGGCTGGGTAGAAGGAATTCATTTTGTTGTGGATGTGAGGCCCCCGAAACATTTTAAACTCCCATATAAGCCAATATTCAATTGGAAGCACACTATTACAACGTTCACGGGTACCCATTTCAAAATAATATCCCAAGACAGGCCATCGATTGGGGCAGGGGATTCCTTTCAGCACCATGTTGGAGATGAAGCTAAATACCTTAATGAAAAAAAGCTGAACAAGGTGAATCCCGCAGTTCGCGGTGAGTTTGTAAGATTTGGTCACTCACCTTTCTACGGAGGCCTTACGTTCACCACTGACATGCCCAATGTAAACCAGGGAGAGTATGACTGGATTTTAAAAATGGCGGAGAACATGGATAGGGAGAAGATAAAGTACCTTCTCTATTTAGCGGTTGAAGTCAATAAAATCCGTGAGGAGATGGTGAGGAGGATGCACTTTTGTAAGGAACACCCTCATGACACATCGGCAAAAAGAAAGCTCAAACGTGTTGAAAAGTTGCTTAAGAAATGGGAGGAGCGCCTGAGAAAATTCAGGATGAACACAACGTTTTTTTACGTGGTAAGCTCCTTTGTAAACGCAGATATACTTACTGAGGGGTATTTTAAGAAGCTATTGGAAAACATGGATTTCAAAGAGTTCATGGTGTCAATACTATCGCTGGAGCCCAAATTGGAAAAGGGATTGATGTTTTATCCGAACCTGACACCGAATAATTTTTTCATGGACGGCTATGCCTATGAAAACCGTGACCGTTACAAATCCACTGATGATTATGTGGAGAGCAGCCTTGATTTAAGATACATCGACCACAATGCGCCCTTGGAACTTGGATTGGATACTGGCAATATGTGCAGTTTGGCTATTGGTCAGGAGCAAGGAAAAGTTTTACGAATCCTAAAAGAGTTCCATACACTTCCACCTAACTTTTTACCGGAACTAGGAGAAATAGTACGTGACTATTTCAAGTATCATAAATGCAAGCAAGTAATGCTGTGGGCCGATAGGGCCGCAAATAAATGGAAGCAAGTTGGAGAGGACCATGCGAGTAAGTTCAAAAAGGCAATAGAATACGATAAGGAAGGGAACCGAACAGGGTGGATAGTCACATTGATGACCGAGAATCAAGGAAATATCACCCAACAACGCGAATATGAGCTAATGTTGGAGTTGATGTCAGGCAGCAATAAGGACCTTCCTTTGTTGCTGATAGATAAACACAACTGCTCAAACATCAAGAGCAGTATGGAACGTGCCGAAAAAATTATCAAGGTGAATAGAGATGGAAACAAGACCATCCACAAATGCAAAACCAGTGAAAAACTGGAATTTTCACAACTTCCAAAGAAGTCCACCAACTACTCCGACGCGGTAAAATACCTTTGCTGCAGACAGAATTATCTTGATAAGACAAAAGGATGGACCACAGAATTTGCAGACCCAAGTAGCTACTAACGTGTTATTTACATCCATTAACGGCACAATTGCACCTGTTTTCAGCAAAAAAGAGATGCCAACTTTTTAAATGTCAGCAATTTGACCCTTGAAAAATTTTTTTAAAAAAATTTTGAGTGAAAAAGAAGTCCGCCACGCTCTCCTGAAAAGATGCATCTGCACCATATTGCATTTTTAGAGATATGATTGTCCTCTTAACTGGCCATATCGGGCATTAATATTGTTCCATGGACAATCAGGGACAATATTCAGACTATGCAGAACCCATTACACTGATGAAAGAGCTCACGTTGAGGGGTGAAAGCTTCAAGATATCCTTTAGAAAGAAGAACGGGGAGCCTCGGGTAATCCACCGTGCACAGATTAGGAAGCAGCCAAGGAGCAAGGATGACAAACAATCGGCATATAAAATCCAATTGATTGACAAGGATAGGGATGAACTAAGGTCGGCATACATTCCATTGATATTGGCCGTTAACGATAAACCCATTATCCTATGAAGGGAATACACAGACTCAATCACAAGGATTATATCGGTGTCCAGGAGAACAATCTCTATTATTACGAGATAACCGGATCGGAGCGCGACGCCAAGTCAACTGAGTCCACGAAAGAAACTTTCAGCGATTGGAGTGAAAGCCCGATTGATGTGGGTGACTATAAGGTCATTCCATTTGGCGCAGACAACGACATTCCAAAAAAAATACAGGAATCCGTATTTCCCAATTCATTGGCCCCTCGTCTCCAGAACAGAAAAATCGAGCTGCTTTTCGAGCAGGGGCCATACCTGTACCAGCACGTTAAGGATGGAAGGAAATACTTCAGGGAACCAGTGGAGGAATCCAAGATACAAGAATGGCTGGATTCCATAGGCTATGAGGATATCCTATTGGCAAACGCTACAGATTATTATTACCAAAATCAAGTATTTAACAAGGTGAGGCGCGAGCTTGGATATCGCTTGGGAGATGGCGGGTTAGGAGCTATAGAGCACCAACCGGCTTTTGATTGTAGATTGGCCTATCGAAGGAACGACAAGAAAAAGGCACCGACACATGTATTGGTGGCCGATTGGGACAACCTGCAGAACGAAGATGTAAAGGTTTATCCATTATATGACCGTATGGAGCCTACTAAACATAGATTGTCAATGCATTGGTCAAAGTTTGCTTCCTTTGGGAAAAGAGATTACCCGGTACCCGATATTTACGGTTCATTGGAATGGATTGACAGGTCTACCAGTATTCCAAAAATTTTCAGGGCACTTACCGAGAATTCTTTGAACATCAAGTGGCATATCCAATCACCAGCAGCGTATTGGGACCGCAAAAGAAGTCAGCTAAAGGAAAACTGCCAATCCCAACAACCACCAATACAATATAAAGAGCAGATGCTCGTGGACCTTAAAGAACAGATTCTTGAAAAATTGTCCTCTTTATTATCGGGAGTTGAGAACGTTGGAAAGTTTTGGCATAATGAGTATGTGATAGAGCTTATCGGTGCCAATGCAGTTGAGCAGGGATGGAAAATTATGCCAATTGAGCAAAAAATCGAGGAATACGTCACCGCTCAGATAAAAATCTCGGAAAAGGCCGATTTTGCCACCGTAGCAGGACTAGGACTACATGCTGCTTTGGGCAATGTTGGTGCTGACGGAAAGTCTGACTCTGGAAGTGAACAGCTTTATGCGCTTAAAATCCATCAACTCACTTCGGTGAACATTGCGGAATACCATGTATGCAAATCCATAAACGACTCTTTGAAGGCCAAATTTAATACCAATATCAAAATAGGATTTTACCATATTAATCCGGAAAGGGAGCAGGATATTACCCAAAGTCAAAGAATTGCCAATAACACACCAAGTAATCAGTGATCATGAAATTATTGTTCAACAGGGAAGTCAATAGCGAAAAACAGGGTCAAAAGGAAATCAAGGAGACCTTGGGATTCTTGAGTGCCGATATGTCATTTACAAACCTGGAATCGGATATCATCCTTTGCACCCCGGACTTGATAGACTTGATTGGAACTGAGGTATACGATAAAATGGCCGATTTCTATAACGGGGAAGATAATCCGCCAACTGAAAATGCAGAAGTTGAAAGGCACAACAAAGCTGTAAAATATGCCCAAATTTATATCCTCTCAATGGCCTATCTGGATTATGCTTCGGATAACGACCTAAATCATGGCAATGATGGCCGTACGGTACGTACCGAAGAAGATCAGGACAAGCCATTTGAATGGCAAGTCAACAAAAGCAACTCAAGCATTAAAAAAAGGGGATATAAGGCATTGGATCAATTAATGCTGCTGTTGGACAGTTCTGGATGGACCGAATGGACCGGAAGCGACCAATATAAGCAGGCCAATTCCATTTTCATCAAGAATACAAAGGAATTCGACACTGTTTTCCCTATCAACAAATCAGGACAACTTTATTACAGGCTGGTTCCATTCATGGCGGATATCGAGAGCGACAAAGTTTCCCCGATTTTGGGAAAAGATGTATTTGAATCATTGAAAACCGAAGAATCGCCAGATGCAGGCCAAAAGGAACTCCAGAGACTTGTCAAAAAGGCGGTTGCCCATCTATCATTAGGGAAAGCCCTAAAAGCATTTCCGGTGGAAATGTTCCCTGACGGCATTGTCTATTCTGAAAATACCCGAATGAAATCGGAGGCAAGAGCTGAAGTGATGCAGTTTATGAACAAGGAGGGGAATGACTACCTGATAAAACTTGAACATGTATTCAGCCAACAAAATCAAACGTTCGAACAGATTAATTTAACACAGGGCCTTTCAGAGGGCAGTAAACATGTAAGTCTATGAACATATTTAAAAAGGCTTTTTGGGCCTTATACAGACTATTTCCAAGAGGTAGAAGGGAATGGATTTTAAAGCAGGGATTTGAAGGCCTCAAAAGGAGCAGTATTTCAAGAAGGGAGACCAAGCTTAAGGTGATTCATTCTGCAAATAAAATGATTAAATCAAAAAAGATTTTGGGCTTTGGGAAAAATGGCTCTGTGGTAAAGTCTAAAAAAACAGACCATGAAATAATCGAGGGGGTCAAGCATCGTCATTCGGAGGAACTTCAAGAGCGGGGAATTAAAATAACCAAATCAGGTAAACTCAAAAATGCATAAAATAGAGGTGGTCGGCACTAAGCTTGTTCTAGAATATCCGGAAAATGGACTGGAGTTTTCCAAAGAGCAATTTTTGGCCTTTTCCAAATATGTGCTGATGTACAATTCAAAAGTGCTTTCTTATGATCAGTTCCGCACACGCCTGACCTATGCATTTTTGAACCTCAAGAGGTCGATTGATGCCAATGACGACAAAAACCTGCCTGCGATAGAGAACATCCTCTCCATATCCAAACTGGCCAATGGATTCTTTTCCAAAAAGACCCAAGATGGGCAAAAAGTGGTGAAAATGGACTTCTACCGCCAATTGGTGCCAACCATAAAAGCAAATGGAAAAATCTTCTACGGGCCGAGTGATGCGCTTTTCAATACCGTATATGGTGAATTCATTGATACGTTGAGCCATTTCAATGACTATTCTACATCCGGGCAGATCGAGCATCTCGACATGATGATTGCAACACTTTACAGACCAAAAAGGATGTTTGGTTGGTTCAGGAACCTTATTGGAAAATACCGCTTGGACAAAAGGAGGGAATACAATCCAGAGCTGACCGCAAAGTATGCTAAATCATTGAGGGGATTAAATCTCCATGAGAAGCACGCAATTTATCTTTATGTGTCGAGCTCCATCAATTTTTTGCTCAATGCGGAGGCTTTGGACATAGGTGGCGGAAACACATTGAATATTGCCTCTATTTTTGAAAAACCAGACGGAAACCAGAAAGGAAGCGGCGTTGGTATGCTTTCAACGCTTTACAGTATTGCTGAGACAAAGGTTTTTGGCAACATCAATGAAGTGGCCAAACAAAACACCATTGATGTATTCGCATTTTTGGTGGACCAGAAACACAAAATGAAGGAAAACGAAAAAAGACTTAAAAATGCTAATGCTAGAAGAACTAGAGCAGTTCGCTAATGCCCATGTATCGGAGCGGCCATTGTTGGAAAAGCTCTTTGTAATATCGGAAGAAAGTGAATATGCCAAATTTTTAAAGGATATCGGAAACCATGGTGACCTTATGAGCTTGGTTCTCGTACTGCCTACATATGACAGCCGCATGGACGATGAGGATACTAGGGACATGGGTAACAACCTATATTTTATGGTCGTCAAAAAAACCGACAACAGTGCAGGTCATGATTCCAAAGTCGAAATCTTTAAAAAGACACAATTGGAGCTCAAGGCACTTTTGGAAAAAATCGTGGATTTGCACAAGAACTTCGGAAACAATTGTCTGTTTAGAAATATAGACCTCCAGACCTTTAGAGTGGACCCGGTCGCGAATTACCACGGCACCAATGGATGGGAACTTGAATTCTCGACTGAGACTAGCCTATGACACCTTTTGATATCACATCCATACCTGACCATATTTACGTAAAGATCGTGGAAACCGAGGACATCGCAGAGCTCATTGCCATGAAGAAACTATACACCTCTAAAAAACACACTTTGGTACGTGAGGCCATAGGTCAACGGATTGAAAACCTTCGATACCACCAAAAGAACTAGTCGCCGAGTCTCTCTCTCTCACTGGAACCCTGTCAAAGCCGCCTTTTGGGCGGCTTTGTTATTTCAATACCTTGTATGGTAGAAATATATGAGTGTATTCTTACAAGTTAATCGCTATCTTGTAGGCATTAACCTAAATTGATTTATTATGAAATGCATATTTTTTTTGTTCTTATTTTTTGTTCTATCAACAACATATGGACAAAAATATTATTCAGCCGTTGTATCATCAGGGAACCAATTTTTGAAAAGTGAATCCTACATTGATATTGGCGAAGATTTTATTTCCATAAAGTCTCCTGAATACGATATAAAGTATAACGTTTTGGGGATGGTTGGCCCCAACTTTTACAAAGTTGACACAGGAAATGTTCCGATGGCAATCATGGTTCAAAAAATGTCTGGTAAAGTCAAAAAGTTTGAATATTCACATACAATAACTTTGGGTACCGAAACGGCATCAGAACTTCCCTCTATGGTTTATTTTTCAGTTTTAAGTAATAATTAATTAACTTAGCATTGTCAAAATGAAATCTCAATGCTATTACTTCAAAAATTTATTCTAATAATGGGGGTGTCCGCAAGCCGTAAGGCCCGGGGGTCTGACTATTCCATTGGGATTTCTACCCGACAGCGCCCCCTCCATATACTATTATTATGTCAAAAGAAGTCTCAAAAATTTCAAAAGAACAGAAAGAAAAAATCATCGATGCCATCATCGAGCTCTGTGAAGGTGAAACCGGTATTTTACTACAAGATTGCATAGGCCTTTATTTTATGGCCTTGGAGCATTACCTTATGAACGACCCAGAAACAAGGGAAGAAAAGACCTGCACTTTTTTACATTTGCACAACTTTTTAGCAAAATTGGATATGATTATCCAAGAAAAAGAAGGCTGCTATCAATTAGCGGTCTAAAATTAAAAACAGCGCTCTCGAAAGGGGGCGCTGTCCTCTTAAAACATCTTGCTTGGTGCTAACATTGTGCCATGGCAGCTACAGATGTACTCGGCTCGAGGTCGGGAAAAAAATACATTGAACAAAAGTATATTGATAGGGTCCTTATGGATGAGGGCCAAAATATGCTACGTGCCCAGGACAAAGTAATTTCCCGATATAATGTAAAGAAGCTGATTCCAGAGATTACCCGTAGAAGGATATCTGTTTCATCTGGCAGGCTGACCTTGACCCATCCGATAAGGGAACGATTCATTGACATGAAGACCATCAGAGGGCAACGTCAAAAGGCCATCCAACTTCACAACAAGGTACTTTACAGCCACTTCAACAGCATCGTAGGTAGATTGGCCTATGGATTCACTGAAGATGTTCGAAACCTTATAGCGAAAGACCAAAAAATCCACCTATAATGGGAAAAAAAATTGTAGATGAGACATTGAAGTTTGAGGTTATCATAAATGGTGATAAGGCCAAAAAGGAATATGGCCAGCTAGACCGAGCCACCAAAAAACTTGTGGACAGAAATGATGAGTTGGAAAAGCAAGCCAAAAAATTGGAACGCTCCCGTAAGGATAACAAGGAGGCAATTAAAAAGCTGCGGGATGAGATTGAAAAGAACAATAAGACGATTCAGTCCAACGAATCACGTATGAAACAGCTTACCAAGGAAATTGGTTTGAACAATCTTTCTATGCGCGATTTGGGAAAGGAGGCCAGAAGACTATCCGGCATAATGTCTAACCTAGATCCAGAAAGTCCTAAATGGGCCGAGTTAAATAAAGAGCTCAAAGTAGTAAAAGGCAGAATGTCGGAACTAAGAGAGGAGATGCGCCCTGTTCAAAGCTCCATGGAGGACAATATCGACCTTTTGGGGAATATGACTGCTGGTTTAGGACAATTCTTTGTAGCACTTAATTCAGGCGATGCCAAAGCTGCCAAAGCGGCTATAATTGGAATAATGGATTCTTTAAAAGGTGCTACAAAAGCTGGTATCCGATTTATAGCCACCCCAATTGGGGCAGCGATTGCAGCCTTGGCAACTGTAGGATTAGTTGCAAAAGAGTGGTTCAGTTATAACAAGGCTGCGCGTGAAGCAATGATTCTTACAGAACAAATTACTGGTCTTCAAGGAGAATCCGCAAATGCTGCACGCTTACAGGCTGAGTCTATTTCAGAAGTATTCGATGTCGATTTTAATGAGACTTTAAAGGCTGCCAAAAGCCTATCACAGCAATTCAACATTTCTTTTACGGAGGCTTTGGACGAAATAGAAGCGGGACTGGTCAAGGGCCAAAAGACGAATGAAGAATACTTTGATAGCTTAAGGGAGTACCCAACCTTTTTTTCTTCCGCAGGGTTCTCAGTCTCTGAATTTCGAAAGACGATTGAAACAGGATATGATTTAAGCATATATTCGGATAAATTGCCAGACGCGATTAAAGAAGTGGATTTATCTCTTCGTGAACAAACCAAATCTACCAAGGACGCATTAAAGAATGCATTTGGAGCGGCTTTTACAGAAGATATTTTAACAAGGATACGCAAAGGGGAAATCACCACCAAAGAAGCATTACAGCTTATATCTGCAGAAGCAGAAAAAACTGGTCTTAATGTACAGCAAAATGCCCAATTGACTGCAGATTTGTTTAGAGGAGCCGGAGAAGATGCAGGAGGTGCCGCCAAGGTTTTGGAGGCTTTTAACATTGCACTAAACAAAACGGATGAAGCTCTAACCCCTCTGCAGCAACACTTAAAGGATGTTTCAGAAGCAAACAAAGAATTAGCCGAGGCTCAGGATGAAGCTTTAAGGTCAGATAGATATGTAGCATACACAAATGACCTCCAATTGTTCTGGACCAATGTTAAGACTCAATTTTTCAAGGGCATAAGGTTTATAACGGATTTATGGACTAAATGGGACGAAAGACTGCAGACCATACTTGCTCAAGCAATTACTACTTTGAGCATTCTGCCGAGTGTTGCAAAGCAGAATTTCGGCAAAATGAAAGATGAAATTTGGGATGTAGTGACCACTTTTAAAGGATTGGGAGATGTTATGGAAAATTTGATGTCCTTCAATTTCAGTGCAGCTAAGGATTCTTTTGAAAAATTTAAAAGGAATTTCAAGAACGAAGTAGGAGATGTAAAAAACGTTGCAGGAGATGCAATGAATCAATTGCGAGAAGCACAAAAGATTGCAGGAGACTATGTGGCCAAAAAGTTTGCCGAGAAAAGAGCAGCTGCAGCTGCACAGGTAGAATTGGGTAATGCGGGAACGGGAAGTGGGACAGGTGGAGGTGGCCAAGGGGAAGGAGAGTTAACACCTGAGGATAAGAAAAAATTGGAAAGCCGTAAACGATTAGCTGAGCTTTTAGATCAATTTGAGACCGAGCGTAAACTTCAGGAGGACCTTAAAAAAGTAGAAAAGGAGAAACGAGCAGAGGAAGAAGAAATATTGAGGATTGAACAGAAGTTTCAGAAGCTTTCCGAACAAGCTCAAGGTGAAACTGAATTATTGGCTAGGCTGGAGGAAGAAAAACAGGCCCAGATTCAGGATGTACGCAATAAGTATGGAGATATCCAAATAGCAAAGAATGAAGAAATCAGAAAACAACTTTTGGCTGATTCAAAAAAGTTCAATGAACAATTGCTACAGTCTGAATCAAAGTTGGAAGCAGGAAAAGCACAACTGAAGGAGCAAGGTCTCAACATTCTGAAACGTGTTGTTGGTGAGTCTTCTGTGTTGGGCAAAGCCATTTTTGCCGTTGAAAAGGGACTTGCAATATCCAGCATTGTAACACAGACAGCCAAGGCAAACGCGGCCGTAATGGCCAATCTGGCCATTGCAAATACAAAAGCCATGGCCGCCTCCCCATTAACATTTGGACAACCTTTCGTTGGTGCAAACACCACTACGGCATTGGCCTCTATCGCTACCAACAATGCCGCTTCAAAATTAAACATAGCCACTATAGTTGCTGAAACCGTTGCAGGCATAGCCGGATTCGAAAAAGGACTATATCCCATCAAAAGAAATGATGGGAGAACTTTTCAATCCCGATTTGGTGGTGAGCCAACAACGCAAGTGGTAACGGCCCCAACTCACTTTATTGCCGGCGAGGCAAAACCCGAAATGATAATTGATGGGGACACTTTCAAAAAAATGGATCCTGCCATAACGGATTATATATTGGCACTCTCCGGGCGTCTTCCAGGGTTTCAGAACGGGATGTATCCGAAAAATGAAAATGATGGAAAAACCATGGAAATGTTGTCCGCTTCTTTGGCAAAGCTCAACGAGAGGCTATCTGAGCCAATTTACTCTTATACGGTTTACGATAACGAAGCCAGTATTAAACAACAAGAGTTCGATGAAAAAATCAGAAAAGTAAGGAACAACGCAAAAATCAAGAACAATGCCTCTTAATCCAACTTCGCCTTTAGCAATTGAACATAAAAAGTTCCGGACACTGGCATCGGAATTTGTTGATTTAACGGTGACCAGTGCAATTACAGCTGCACCCCAAGTTACCAACCCTGTAAGTTGGTTGAGCATTAGTCTGTGGGGGTTCAACAATTATTCCAACCCATCGGTTTACACCTATAATTTTAAGCTGACATCTTTGGCCAACAATTTGAGTCCAGGAAACCATGAGACCGAAATTGTTTTTAAATATTTCCGGGATCAAGCAGGATTTCCAACAGTAGTAGAGCGGTACGTGGTGAAATTGACGGTGGAGGACACCATTAAACTTACGATAAGCAGGGCTTCGATAAATATAACATACACCATAGGAGGGCCTGTTCCACCAACAGAGTTCTTCACCTTGGGCACCGAAAATCCTTGGACCACGGTTATATCTGATTCTAGAGTATCCCTGAACAGGAATAGCGGGTCAGGCGGAACTAACGATGTAAACATGGAATTGGATGTTGACGTTTCGGGACTTCAGGTAGGAAATTATCAATATACAGTCTTATTTGATGATGGATATGACAGGCTTACATTGGACGTTTTTTTGGAGGTAATCAATGAAAATGTTGCCAATGATTTTCTAATTGTTTCTCCGGAGAGCTTTCAATTGTCCGTTCAAGAAGGAAGCACCTCAAGTGTGCAGCGAAGTTTTGAAGTTGACAGCTCGGAGAATTTCACTTTATCATCTAGCCAATCATGGCTTAAACTATCTTCAAATTCAGAAACCGCAGGACTTCGAACGATAACGGCATCGACACAAAACACTGACGGTTTGTCTGCCGGAACTCATATTGCAGAAATCACGGTTACAAGCAGCTATACTGTCAAAAAGATATCCATTGTCTTGCTTGTAAATGCGACCGGTACTGATGGCGTGGTGGATGGAACCCTCTATTTTTCGGATGACAGGGATTTGATAACCTTGGCTTCAGCATCGAGCAACAAAGAGCTCGTTTTAAGATATCAGATAAATGAAGGCCAATACAACTTTGAAAAGGTTTTGCCTTTTATCAATGGCCAGGGAAAGGCACTTTTAGGCGATGTTGCAAACAACCTTGTTGAGCATAGGGATTTTTTGCAAACATCCATAACAAAGGCTTTTGTGCCGGTTGACCCATTGAGGATGGTCATAACCGCATTTGACAAAACTTTGGACAGCACACAGCTGAACAACCGTGGCACGTACGAAAATATTCTTTTGCTGACAGGTTCAACTCCACAAAAAACAGATTGGTTGACATATGTACCTGAACTATTAAGAACATCCAACAAGGGGCTTGTGTCATTTAGTTTTAGGGCAGATAGCGCACCGGTGAACATTCAGATATCAGGAGCCGTGACAGCGACAAAGGCCATCAGTTCAATATCTGGACCTATTTACACCTGTTTGGTTAATCTGTCGGAATTTGAACTTGTAGAGGGGGATGAAATTGACATAAGGTGCGGTGTTCATACGGTTAAGGTCAAGATTATTGCAAGGGCACCAGAGGAAACCCACCTTTGTTGGCTTAATGAATGGAACTGTCCGGAATTTGCGACCATGTACGGTCACTTGGACATCTCCAAGGGCACTGAAAAGGTCACAGGTAATTATGCGGTAAACGGAAAAGAAGTTACCAAGGTTCTTGAAGTACGAAAACCAAAAGACTTCGGGCTTAGAACAGGCTTTTTATACGGAACTGAATATTATGAATATTATGCTTCCATTCTGGATTCGAAAAAGATTTGGATTCATACGGAGGGTCAGTGGGAAGAAGTGATTTGCGAGAACACTTCAATGGAAATATACAGGACCAGGGAGTTTTTCAAGAGCTACATGTTGAGATTTAAAAAGGCCGCGATATGATAATTTTCTATGGCAATGGATTTCAAATTGACCTTACCCTTATGGGAATCACACTCAATGAGGAAAGCAATATGTTTATCGACAACCTTATCAAATCCTATTCGTTTCCCTTCAGAATTCCATTACTGGACCAGACTGTAAAAAACCTTGGTTTTCCTAATGTGGAGGCGGTAAGCAGTTCACGCTCCCTAATTGAGGGAAGGCTTTTGGTTGACAATACATATTATCCTGCCAAATTGCGTACTGGAGACGTCCAAGGTGAAGAGTTGGAGGTTACGTTGTATTACGGTGACGAAGAACTGAACGTTTATGGGACCAAGCTCGCATCCCTTCCATGGCCTATAAATATAGTGACCACGACCTTTAACTTAGCTGAAAAACATTTGAGCTCGGGATGGCCGGAAGTGACCCACAATTTCCCCATGGTATATAAACCTTCCTTGAAAGAAAAGACCGATTATCAGGACTTTCAATTTTTTGCCAATAACTATGATGGAGGCAATTTTGAAGCAAATGTAGAACTCACGATTGAAGGCGAAACTTCATTTTTGAACAAGAATGTACTTATGCCTTGCCCATATTTATTGGAGATAGTGAGATTTGGGTACTTGTCATCTGGAAGAAAAGTGAGAGGTGGGTTTTTCAATGATGAGAGGCTGAAAAAGATGGTATACATTCCAAACAAGTTTTTGGAAAAATTCCGCGGCTCTACTTATGATTACTGGCAGTTCACTTTGCCCGACTCTACTGATGAAATTGACCTTGGCACAATTGGTATATACAAGAGAACACTTTCACCAAGTACCCCAGGAACTTACAATATAAAATTCAACGTCAATATTGATCCTGTGCGTGCAAAGTATTTCTACTTAAGAATTTATCGAAGGAACACGGACACTGAAGAGGAAAAGACCGAATTTGTAGCAAGCTCAATCAACAACCGGGTAAACATCAATAAAGAAATTGCAATTAATATTCTTGGAAGCTTAGTAACCGATGAAATTATCGTGGAAATGCGTCTATTGTACAGCACTTCAACGATAAAGGATTTGAACTCCTTCGAATATTCTCACAGGGATGGGCGTTTAAACCAACTCGATACCAGCTATTCATTGGCCGAAATCATGCCGGATATCACTTTTGGTGAATTTATGGACAGCTTAAAAAATTGGTTGAACCTTGACATATTGGTAAATGAAGAGTTCGCTACGATAGACTTCTTGGACCAAGCCTTGGATAAATTGCCTATAATGGAGAATGAACATCTTGAGGTAAAATACCCTAAGAGAAGCAGTAATGCAGATCGAACATTTAGGCTTAGTTATGCTGACGGCAATGAAATCCTAGCAGACAGAACAGGGGTCATTTATTCAGATTTGGAAAAGGATTCTTCAGATATGGTAAACATAGAGATGGATGTCAGAATGGCGGCCGTACAACAAAACTATGGAAGGTTGACCGCTGTCGACCCTGAGGATGACTCAAGCCTAACATTTGCCTTTTATGACGGAAAGGATATTTTTGGTCGAAACCCAACCGTGGATAACATCAACGGGTTCACAGCTAAGATAGAAGATGTATATGATGAATTTTGGAAAAAATGGATTTATCGCCGTACGAGGAACAAGACAATCAAAGACCGTTTCATGGCGCATTATACCGAAAGCTTGAGGGTAAGGTCGAAAATATACAAATACAACCAGCTGCTTTTACCCAAAAAGATACGTATGAGGCGTGTCAGTTTAGAATATTACGATGTGGAGATGGAGGCCGAGACTATTTGATAATATCGTCCAGTAGGTCGATTTGTTTGTCTGTGATACTATCGACAATGTGGACATAAATCATCGTTTCCTCGATTTTAGAATGACCCAAAAGCCTTTGAAGGTTGACCACATCGCCACCACTGATCAAAAAGTTAGTGGCAAATGTATGCCTACTACAATGAAAATGAAGTCTTTTTTTCATCCCAAGACTATTGGCAATGTTCTTTAATTGCCTGTTGATGTGTTCCCTTGTAAAATTATCCTTGAACACATCGGGAAATTCAATCATCGATAGGGCTGCCTGATTCAATTTTATACGAATGAATTTGTCCGTCTTGTACATTGTGAAAGCCAAGTGGTCGCCGATAAAATTATCCTCTGTGATTCTTTCGCTATCACTGATTCTTATACCGGTAAAGCAACTGAAAAGGAACCTTTTCAATATCATTCTACGTTCATCGCTAATAAACGGGCTTTGGGCGTATTGATATAGCTTCTTGAGCTCTTCCGGCAATAAAAACACTCTGGATCCCACCATCTTTTTTATTTTGATTTCATCAAACGAAATTTTCGTGCGTATTCGCTTTTTATTGGCTAAGTGCAGGAATTTTTTGAAGTTCTTAATTGTTCCTTCAATGGTGGCTTTTTTGTTTTTGAGTTCATGTCTGCAGAACGCCTTCAATTCCAGCACTAGATTTTCATCGATATCACAAAAAGGAAGCGGGTCGCGGAATTTCTTGATTTTCCCTAGAGCTCCTTTTTGTTGCCGATAAGTGGAGTACTTGATTATGCCCTTTTCATATTGATATTCGAGTTCAGCGGCGTAAAAAGCGTTGAAGCAGGTCCTGAGTGTTGGGCTCAGTAATTCTTCCACAACATCTGAAAGTTTCGGTTCCATCCCTGAGAGCCTATAGTTTACGAGCACCGTATTTAGGTCTGACTTTACCTTACCGATAAGTAGATTGTAGTCATCTGCATTCCTGTTCCGGTTTTTTACTAATTGTTTTTTCTCGTCCCAATCACTTACAGGGACAGAAATGTTAAGGGGAATCCTTTTTCTTTCGTTGTTCTGGAACAACTGCAGATAAACGGCACAAGTGCCGTCATCCCTAACGTAATCCTTTTTTAGTACAATTTTTGAGTTCAACTTCCCAATGGTTTTTAGTGGGTCAATCAGTGGGACAAAATCCCTGTGAGTTATTAAAGTCTGCATAGGAAAACTAAATTTTAAAATGATTTAAAACGCAGAAAGCCAAGCCTTTGCGATTTAAGCAAAAGCCTGGCTTTCTTTATTTGAAAAATTTAGTGACCGCGGCAGGATTCAAACCTGCAACCTTCTGAGCCGTAATCAGATGCGCTATTCAGTTGCGCCACGCGGCCTTATTTAAGGGCTGCAAATATATTTCTTTTTAACTTTACCTCAAAACCCTAGCGAACAAAAAATGGATTTTGCACCCTACATTCGTGATATCAAGGATTTTCCCAAGCCTGGGGTCGTTTTTAAGGATATCACTCCGCTCTTGAAAAATGCCACAGCACTGCAAAAAGCGGCCGACGCCCTGGTCGGTTTCACCAACCATATGAAAATTGATAAAGTGGTGGGTGTGGATAGCCGCGGATTCATATTTGCGCCCATGATGGCCGAAAAATTGGGTGCGGGCTTTGTAACGGTGCGCAAATCTGGCAAATTGCCCTATACCACCATCTCCGAGACCTATGAATTGGAGTATGGGACAGGCACCCTCGAAATCCATTCCGATGCCATTGAGGTAGGGGATAAGGTGCTGGTACACGACGATGTTCTGGCTACGGGAGGCACGGCTCAGGCCGTTTGCCGATTGGTAGAAAAACTGGGAGGAGAGGTCGTCCAATGCAATTTTTTAATTGAACTTACCTTTTTGAACGGATTTGAAAAAATAAAGGACTATCAAAAAGCTGCCCTGCTTCAGTATTGATCGAGTGCCCTAGTGGTGATATAGTATCTCCAACCAATAATGGCCATCTGTAATTTGGATGCTTTGGCCAAGTCCAACCCCCTTTTACTATAAGAGGGCAACAGTGCCTTGTTCAGTTTTGCCAAAATCTTGTAAAACATATTGTTGTGTTGCTCTGTACAAATATACACAAAGCCTAATACAAGCAATGGAGGTCAATAGCAATGTGGCAACCCTAACGGTTAAATGAAGATAACCGTTAAGAGTTGCACAAGAAGTGTGATGAATACTTTTACAATTGCTATCATTTTTTGATTGATTTTTAAGGTTGAAAAAACTACTATTTTTCTGTTATGTCCCCGAATATATAATGATAAATGTCATGCTTCCAAGCATTTGGCATAAAAACAATGTAATTGCATACGAGATTGTATTTTAAAAAACGCGTTGCTTCTTTAACTGAAACATGTTTCCTTGAAAAAAGTTATATTTTGTAATCATAAATATTATTTTGATGTTTAAAATGTTAGAATTGAAGGGGCTTTTTTGGGGTGAAATTAAAAACCAAGGGAGCTTTCGTTTAAAAAAGGGCTGTTTTTTGGGTTTTCGTTTTGGGCAAAAAAAGAACCGCCTCGAAAGACGGTTCCACTGACTACTCAAAAACCATTGGTTTTTTGATCAATTGCCTTTTTTTGTAGTTACCTCGATAACGCCATTTTTGGCCTTTTTTCCATACTTCTCCACCGCGGTGTCTCCTTTAAGCACACTAATGCTCTCAATCTCGTCCGGGGACATATTTTTAAAGTCTTTTGATCCCGACTTTTTACCGTCGATATGATAGAGAGGTTTTCTTTTTCCATCATCTTTGATGTAAAAGAAACGGGAGTCTTCATCGCCAAGAATAACCTCATTTTCCTCATCGCTCACAGAATCTTTAATGACCACTATATTTTTGTCTCTTTTTACATGGATCTTTTTTTCATCATCCGTTCGGATCATCACCACATTCTTGTGTTTCTCTTCTCCCACTTTTTTGATGGTCACATAGTTAACGTCCTTATCTTCCTCGTCCTTTGTTACAAAAATGGAAGCAACGTTATCTAAATCGATTTCCTCCATTTCTTCTTCCGTCAATCGCTTTCCATTAATGATGACCTCTTTCTCTTCATCACCTTCTTTTATGATGATTTCCGTATCATCATCGGTAGTCCAAGAGCCTTTGCCTTTAATTTTATGTATTTTGACGTTTTGGCCCTTGCCTGCATTCCAAAAGGAAACCGCATTGTTCGTATCGTCGTACAACACGGTGATGGGACCAATGGGACCGTCCGAATTGCTGTTGTAATTACCACTGAACGATTTGCCATCTGAACTCTTGCCACTCAATTGTAGCGAAATTTCAATGATTTCCCTATCATCATTCCGAACCGTGGTGTAGCTGAAGTCGATATCATCCTCGGCCAAATCTTTCTTCATTTGGTCCAATTCGGCATCCGTGGTGTTTTTATTTATGCTAAGCTCCACGGTTTTGTCATCAATGGGGGATTCTTCCACCATTACATCCTCTATACTGTCCGATTCCTTATAAATATAAGTTTTCTTGATGCTGAAACTTGCCAAGAACAGTCCCAACAGGGGTAGCATCACCAGAATTTTAAGGGCATTGATTTTTTTGGATTGATTTTGATTTAACATGACTATTCGTTTTTTGATTAATGAATTATAAAATGAATTGGTTAAGGCATATTTTGGTGTATTAACTGCCTGTTTAAGCATCAGGTATTGGTAGGATTTTTTGTCCGCAGCCCGGGCTATGGCAAAATGGTCTGCCAAGTATTCCAGGTTTTCTTTTACCGCACTTTTGTACAACCATAAAACCGGGTTGAACCAAAACACGATTTTCAGCAGTTCCAAGAATAGGATGTCCAAGGTGTGCCATTGCCGGGCATGCGCCTTTTCGTGCTCCAAGACGGCGTGCAGTTCGGTGGGTTCAAAAAGTTGCGGATTGTAAAAAATATAGTTGAAAAAGGAAAACGGGGTAATCTTCTTTTCCGTGACCAGGTGCAAAAATGGGGTTTCCTTTCTCCACTCTGCTTTTTCGGCCAAATTTTTCAAGGAAATCAATTTAAGTATGAACCGTATCAATAAAAAAGCGCTCACGACTATGTAGATGGTAACGAGTCCATTTTGAAGCGTAAAAAATCCATTTTCCTGAAGAGTTGTTGACATCTCTCCACTGGCTGCACTTGCCTGAATCAGCGCAGGTTTCGCAATGACCACGGTCTTTTTGATCTTGATTAACGGGAATACAAGGGCCAGAATCAAACCGGATAAGAGAAACAATCTGTTTTCGGTAAAAAGGGTATCTCGTTTCAAAAGGATATGGTATACCGCCAAAAAACCTCCGGATATAAGGACAGACTGTAAAATATACATATATAGTGGTTCCATCATTTCTTCTTTTCTATGAGTTCGATAATTTCCTTGAGTTCCGAAATGGATATTTTTTCTTCCTGTGCAAAATGTGAGACCAAACTTTTAAAGGAATCATTATAATAATCGGCAATGGCAGCATTCACAAATTTTTTGCGGTACTGTTCCTTGCTGATCACGGGGAAATAGCGATGGGTGTTGCCAAAGGCCTCATGGTCCACATATCCTTTTTCCTGGAGATTCCGAACTATGGTGGATAAAGTGTTGTAGTGCGGCTTTTCCCCTTCGATTTTTTCCAGGATTTCCTTTACAAAAGCTCTTTCGAGCTCCCAGAGGATTTTCATGACTTCCTCTTCTTTATTGGTCAATTTTTGCATGATCTAATCTTTAACTGCACCAAACATAATACTAATAAAATAGTTAAACAACTATTTTTATAGTTTGTTAACTATTTTTGTAGTTTTATTTATAAACTTGCTGTACTGCATCAATTTCCCAACGCTTATATTTGTCCTAAAATTTAGGCTTTTGGGAAATCTGTTATTTATACTTTTGGGTCTGGCCCTTTTGATTGCGGGAGGAAATTGGCTGTTGAAGTCAGCGGTGGCATTATCGCTTAAACTGAATATTCCTAAAATTGTGATAGGGATGACGGTGGTTTCTTTCGCAACCTCGGCACCAGAACTTATTGTAAGTATAAAGGCCGCATTGGATGGCTTTCCCGATATTGCCTTGGGTAATGTGGTGGGTTCCAACATTGCCAATTTGGGACTGGTGTTGGCCGTTACGGTAATCTTGCGAAATATTGAGGTGCGCAAAAGTTTTTATACCACCGACTGGCCGGTGATGATGGTGGCCTCCTTGCTCTTTTTTGGTTTTATCTATTTTGATGGGCAATTGGGACAAACCGAGGGCATAGTGCTGGTGTCCTCATTATTTGTGTTTTTAGTGTATCTGCTTCGTTTTCAAAAAACAGCCGTGGTGGATGATGCGCCCGAGGACGATGTACCTCTGCCCCTCTACAAAACGGTCTTGTTCTTGGGACTGGGCGGTGCTGCCCTTTGGGGCGGTTCCGAATTGCTTATCGATGGAGCTGTTGGACTGGCTTCGTCCTTTGGAGTGAGTGACCGGGTAATCGGGATAACCGTTGTATCGGTAGGGACCAGTATACCAGAGTTGGCGGCATCCGTAATTGCGGTTATCAAAAAGGAGAAGGCCATTTCTGTTGGCAACTTGATCGGTTCCAATATCTTTAATCTGTTGGCGGTGTTGGGAATCACTTCTATCATCACGCCTATAACCGTGGTGGACCAAGGATTGTTGTCCAACGACATATTTTGGATGTTGGGCATATCCTTCCTTATTTTGCCCTTGGTGTTCTTCCCCAAAGGATTGCGCTTGGGGTGGAGGGACGGTTTGGTCCTTGCGGCCTTTTATACCGCATTTGTATACTTTACCATAACATAAAAACCGCCCCAAAAAAGTTCGGGACGGTTTTCACCTATAATCAACAACTAATCTATTATCCGTTTATACGTTGGCGGATTTTACTGTTTTCACAATAACGGCCGCTACTTTGTATGGGTCAGCGTTGGAAGCTGGTCTTCGGTCTTCCAACCATCCTTTCCATCCTTTCTCTACGGTCAAAATTGGAATTCGGATAGAAGCACCTCTGTCGGAAACCCCGTAGCTAAAATCGCTAATGGAGGCGGTCTCGTGCTTACCGGTCAATCGCTCATCGTTGTACTCACCATAAACGGCAATGTGCTCTGCGGTTACCGGACGGAAAGCCTCACATACCTTTTCGTATACTTCTTTCGACCCACAGGTTCTCAACAAGGTGTTCGAGAAGTTGGCGTGCATACCGGAACCGTTCCAGTCACCTTTGATGGGTTTTGGATGGTACTCAATATAGTAACCATAGCTCTCGGTCAATCGCTGCAGCAAGTATCGTGCTACCCAAATCTCATCACCGGCTTTCTTGGCACCTTTGGCGAACAATTGGAATTCCCACTGTCCAGCAGCAACCTCTTGGTTGATTCCTTCAAACTGAAGGCCTGCATCCAAACATAGGTCGGCATGTTCTTCAACAAGGTCCCTGCCCCAAGTGTTTCTACCACCAACAGAGCAATAATATAGACCTTGTGGTCCAGGATAACCACCTACAGGGAAGCCAAGCGGCAGTTGTGTGGCCGTATCCATAATAAAGTACTCCTGCTCAAATCCAAACCAGAAATCATCATTGTCATCATCAATAGTGGCTCTGGAGTTGCTCACGTGCGGAGTTCCATCGGGGTTCAATACCTCGGTCATCACCAAGTAGCCATTTCTTCGAGCTGGGTCGGGATAAATGGCAACAGGTTTCAATAGGCAGTCAGAGGAACCACCTTCAGCTTGTTTGGTAGAAGAACCGTCGAAGGACCACATCGGGCAGTCTTCCAATTTACCGCTAAAATCTTCCTCAATTCTAGTCTTACTTCTAATATTGGCTGTTGGTTCATACCCATCCAACCATAGATACTCTAATTTAGATTTGCTCATAATGCTGGTAGTTAATCGTTCTCAATTTTATGATGCACAAAAATAGTTTTTTCATTTAATTATCAATATTTTAAAGGGTTAAAATCACAAAATTGCGTTTAATATTTATTTTACCCCTGTCAAAAGGAGGGTGGAATGAAAAAAAAGTAATTTTTGAAGCATATATTATTAAATTCTTAATTGTAGATTTGAATTTTAAAAATTATGGAATATGCCGAAAACAAGATTTGATGCCTTGGCCGAAAGCCGAAATAGGACACATGCTGATATAAACGAAACTGGTAAAAGATCCGAGCTGTTCGGGAAAAATGTCTTCAATGAAGAAAAAATGCTCCAGTTCCTTACCGCCGAAGCATTTGAAAAGGTAAAATCTGCGATTTTCCAGGGAACCAAAATAGACCGAAAAATTGCCGACCAAGTGGCCGAGGGGATGAAAGCTTGGGCACTTTCCATGGGAGCTACCCATTATACGCATTGGTTTCAACCGTTGACCGGTGCCACTGCGGAAAAGCACGATGCTTTTTTCGATATCCTGCCCAATGGCAAGGCCATGGAAAAGTTTGGCGGGGCACAACTCGTACAGCAAGAACCCGATGCATCCAGCTTTCCGAGCGGAGGAATCCGTAATACCTTCGAGGCCCGGGGCTATACCGCTTGGGACCCTACCTCCCCGGCATTTATTTATAAGACAACACTCTGTATTCCAACCATATTTGTTGCCTATACTGGTGAAGCCTTGGACAACAAGGCGCCTCTTTTGCGGGCCCTACAGGCGGTGGACCAAGCCGCAACCGGAGTGGCACAGTATTTTGACAAAAACGTACGGAAGGTTTATGCCACATTGGGTTGGGAACAAGAATACTTTTTGATAGATAAGGCATTGGTCAATTCCCGAATGGACCTCTCTGTAACGGGAAGGACATTGGTGGGCAGTTTTTCGGCCAAAGGCCAACAATTGGACGATCACTATTTTGGTGTAATCCCAGCAAGGGTCTTGGGCTTTATGAGCGAACTGGAAAAAGAGTGTACCAAATTGGGCATTCCAGTAAAGACACGCCATAATGAGGTGGCGCCCAATCAGTTTGAGCTTGCTCCAGTTTTTGAAGAGGCCAATCTTTCCGTAGACCATAATTTATTGTTGATGGACGTGATGGAGGAGATTGCCGATAAATACAACTTCTCGGTGCTGTTCCACGAAAAGCCCTTTGCAGGAATCAATGGTTCGGGAAAACATAACAACTGGTCTTTGGCTACCGATACGGGCGTGAACCTGTTGAGTCCGGGGAGTACGCCCATGAAAAACCTTCAGTTTTTGACCTTCTTTGTGAATACGATCAAAGCTGTGGACACTTATGAGGAATTATTGAGGGCATCCATAGCCTCTGCCAGTAATGACCACCGATTGGGGGCCAACGAAGCACCCCCTCCCATCATTTCCATATTTATAGGAAAGCAGTTGAGCGATGTGCTGGATGAACTCGAAGGGGTTTCCAAAGGAAAATTATCACCGCAGGAAAAAACGGAGCTCAAATTGAACGTGGTTGGAAAGATTCCCGAAATATTGCTCGACAATACGGATAGGAACAGAACCTCGCCTTTTGCGTTTACGGGAAACAAGTTTGAAATGAGAGGGGTAGGGGCCAAGACGAATTGTGCGAAGCCCATGACCATGCTCAATACCATTGTTGCCAAACAGTTGACCGACTTTAAAAAGGAGGTCGATGCGCTTATCGACAAGAAAAACCTAAAAAAGGACGAGGCGGTTTTCAATGTGCTTCGGGAATATATCAAAACCTCCAAGCGCATCCGTTTTGAAGGGGATGGTTATGGAATGGAATGGCAGGAAGAGGCAAGAAGACGCAAGCTGAGCATCAACAAAAACACCCCAGAGGCACTTCAGGTCATCACGGCAAAGGAGAGTCTGGAGCTTTTCAAGCAAATGGACGTAATGAACGAAGTGGAGCTTAAGGCCCACAAAGAGGTCGAGTTGGGAGCCTATATTTTTCATATTCAAATTGAAGGGCGTGTGTTGGGCGAAATGGTGTACAACCATATTATTCCGGCAGCGGTAAAGTACCAAAACATCCTTTTAGAAAATATTCACGGGTTGAAAGAAGTATATGGCGCGGCCCACAAGAAAATGGGAGAAGTCCAGCTGAACATCTTGGAGCAAATCGCGGAGCACATCGTTGAAATCAAAAAGCTGACGGATGAAATGGCCGATGCCCGTAAGCGCGCCAATGGCATGTCAGCCGTGGAGAAAAAGGCCCAGGCCTATTGCAATAACGTAAAACCTTATTTTGATAAAATCCGGGAACACTCCGATACCTTGGAGAAATTGGTTGCCGATGAATTTTGGCCCTTTACCAAATATCGCGAGATGCTGTTCTCCAAATAGGACGAGCCCTAAAAATGTAAAAGACGGAAAGCATATCAATAGTTTGATGGCTTTCCGTTATTTTTGCCCAAACCTTTCATATGTCATCCGATACCAGTAAGAGATATGCACAACGAGGTGTTTCCGCCTCCAAGGAAGATGTGCACAACGCTATCAAAAATATCGACAAAGGCCTTTTTCCCAAAGCGTTCTGTAAAATTGTACCCGATTACCTTACGGGTAGCGAGGACCATTGTTTGGTAATGCATGCCGATGGTGCTGGTACCAAATCCTCTTTGGCCTATATGTATTGGAAGGAAACGGGAGATATTTCCGTTTGGAAAGGGATTGCCCAAGATGCCCTGATCATGAATGTGGACGATTTGATCTGTGTAGGCGCCACCGACAATATCATGTTATCCTCTACCATTGGTCGAAACAAAAACTTGATTCCCGGAGAGGTCATCTCCGCTATCATCAATGGTACCGAAGAATTGATTGCCGATTTGGAGAAACACGGCATTACCATTCGTTCCACTGGAGGCGAAACAGCCGATGTAGGCGATTTAGTGCGTACCATCATTGTGGATTCCACGGTAACGGCCCGGATGGAACGCAAAAATGTTATCGACAATGCCAATATCAAAGCAGGTGATGTGATTGTAGGCTTAGCTTCCTTCGGAAAAGCGAGCTACGAAAGTGAATACAATGGTGGAATGGGCAGCAATGGGCTCACCTCGGCCAGACATGATGTATTTTCGAAATATTTGGCCAAAAAATACCCTGAAAGCTTTGATGCTTCCGTTCCAGAGGAATTGGTTTATTCAGGAAACACAAAATTGACGGATGAAGTACCGGAATCACCCCTTGATGCGGGAAAACTGGTTTTGTCGCCCACCCGGACCTACGCACCCATCATCAAAAAAGTGTTGGAGCGCTATTCATCCAAAGAAATTCACGGTATGGTGCATTGCAGCGGTGGTGCACAGACCAAAATACTTCACTTTGTGGAGAACCTTCATATCATCAAGGACAACATGTTTCCTATCCCACCATTGTTCAAACTGATACAGGAACAATCCAATACCGATTGGAAAGAAATGTACCAGGTGTTCAATTGCGGACATCGTATGGAACTGTATGTGGATGAGGGTGTTGCGGAGGAGATTATCGCCATTTCGCAGAGTTTTGATGTGGATGCCCAAATTATTGGTCGAGTGGAACCCTCCGATACCAAAAAATTGACCATCCAGAGTACCTACGGCAAGTTTACCTATTAGCATACGATTTCTCTCGAAATAGCGTTTTACATTATAAACCTCTACGCTATGGAAAGAAAGGAATTCCTACGAAGTTTGGGCGCAGGTGCGGCCTTTGCCCTCACATTTCCCTGTTTGCACGGTTGCTCCAAGGACGAAGTGAATGGGAATTTGGTGGAAGAACCCACTGGAGTCGACTTTACCATCGACCTGACTTCGAACGAAGCAGCAAATCTTTCGCAGAATGGCGGGTTTATCTTAAAAAATTTAGTAGTGGTCGCCAGAAATTTGGAAGGCGAATATGTGGCCGCAAGCCAAGTTTGCAGTCATGAATCCTATGATCAGGTACGTTTTGTGAACCAGAACGGTGGTATATTTTATTGTGATGTCCACGGGTCTCGTTTCGACCAAGACGGCACACCGCTCAATCAGGTAGATGGAAACCCTGCCAGAGCCTTAAAGGTGTACAATACAGCACTCAACGGTTCCGAATTACGCGTATTTGAGTAGTTTTGCCAATCCCAAATCGAATGAAAAACATCATCTACATACTGCTACTTTGCTTTTCCGGCCTGCTTCAAGCACAACAATGGGAAGAAAGTTTTGATGCGGCCCTTGCCAAAGCGTCGGCCGAAGAGAAACCGATTATTCTTGTGTTTTCGGGTTCGGATTGGTGTGCTCCTTGCATCCGTTTAAAACGACATATTTTTGACAGCGATGAGTTTAAGGCCTATGCTTTGGAACATTATGTGATGTACGATGCCGATTTCCCTAGAAAGAAGCAGAACAAACTGCCAGAGGAAAAGCTGAACCAGAATAAATCTCTGGCAGAAAAATATAACCCAAAGGGTTATTTTCCATTGGTGGTAGTGATGGACAAAAATCAGAAAGTCTTGGGAACCACAGGCTTTGTGGCCCGAACCAGTCCTGAAAAGTATATCAAGACCCTTAATAAATTCCTCCAATGAAAACGTTGTTTGCCTTGACCTGCAGTCTGTGTTGCCTGCTGTCTTTCGGGCAGTCGAGGCAAACGGATGTGACTGTAAAAAAGACCTTGAAATTGATGGGGACCCGGTTTGAGATTACCGTAGTGGCACCCAACGAGGAAATAGGGTACATCAATATTGATGAAGCTGTATCCGAGATTGAACGCATCGAAAGGCTCATTTCATCTTGGAATGAAAAATCAGAAACGTCCTTGATCAACAAAAATGCTGGTATTAAACCCGTAAAGGTGAGTCGGGAACTGTTTAATTTGATAGAACGGGCCATCAAAATATCGGAAATCACTGATGGGGCCTTCGATATCACCTATGCTTCCATGGACCAAATCTGGAAGTTTGATGGGAGCATGGACAAAAAGCCCACGGCTGACGAAATCAAAAACTCTGTGGCCAAAGTGGGGTATCAAAAACTGGTATTGGATGCCGAAAACGCAACCGTATTTCTTCCCGAGAAAGGTATGAAAATCGGATTTGGAGCCATTGGCAAGGGCTATGCCGCCGATAAAGCCAAAGATCTATTGGTTTCCAAAGAGGTCAAAGGCGGAATCATCAATGCTTCTGGTGATCTTACTACTTGGGGAACCAAAGTCACAGGCGAAAAATGGTTGGTGGGCATCGCCAATCCGCTCAGTAAGGATAAAGTGTTCAGTTGGCTGCCTGTTGTGGAGTCCTCTGTGGCCACATCCGGGAATTACGAAAAATATATTATCATCGACGGGGAAAAATACTCCCATATTATCGACCCAAGAACGGGGTATCCAACCAGGGGCATCAACAGTGTATCTATTTTTGCGAAGCAAGCCGAGTTGTGCGATGCCTTGGCCACCGCTGTCTTTACCATGGGCCGCGATGTTGGTCTGCATATGATCAATCAAATTGATGGGGTAGAGGCTGTCATTGTGGATTCGGAAAATAAAGTTCATCGAAGTTCGGGCATTCTGTTCGATACGAATTAGTACATTTAGCTCATGCAAAAACTCTTTTGGTTTATCATACTTCTGATTGGTCTCAATTCCTGCGTTGTCGTTCGAGAGTACGACAAGGTGTACGTGAACGATGAGGAGATGCAGTTGAGTGCAAGGCCATGCGAACGGTTCGAGACCAATTTTCATATTTACAGGGAGGCATCCGCTGGTGCAAATGGTGGTAAAACGGGTGGTGGATGCGGATGCAATTAATACAAAGCAGCAATCGATCTAACAGCCCAATGACCGAATTATCCAAATCCATAAAAACTATTTTTCTTGTCTTCTTCTTCTTGATGATGGCAGGTATGGGCTGGTCACAGCAGAGCAATACCTCTTATAAAAGAAGAGTTCTAGAAGCTAGTGAAGTTGACTTGTTGTTCAGTTATTACAATCAGGATGGGCAAAATGCAGCCGTTACCGGTGGTGAGGGCACGGAGGAGTTGACCGATGCCACTTCGAGCATTGTGTTGCGCATGCCTATGAACGAAGACGATATCTTAACGGTCGATGTGGGTCTTTCTGCCTATACTTCAGCATCTTCCAGTAACGTCAATCCTTTGGATGGCGGCGTGGATGTGAGCCCGTTTGATGCCTCTTCGGGCGAATCGCGCAAGGATGTGCTGGCTTATATCAACCCAACTTACGAGCACAGTTCTGATGACCGTAATACCATTTGGAGCGCCAATGGCTATTTTTCATCCGAGTACGATTATGTTTCGATTGGATTTGGTGGCAGTTTTACCAAATTGTTCAATGAAAAGAATACGGAAATCACCCTAAGCGGTCGTGTATTTTTGGATAAATGGAATTCGCAATACCCGATAGAGCTGCGAAACGGTTTTTTTGATGATCGCATCACTGGAAATGGGACTTATCAACCCATTTTTTCGGAATTTGAAAATGAAAACAGAAACTCCTATTCACTTTCACTGAGTTTCAGCCAAATATTGACGCCGAAATTGCAGGGAGCCCTATTTATGGATGTAGTTTCGCAGAATGGTCTGTTGAGCACGCCCTTCCAGCGCGTCTATTTTTCGGATTTTGAGGATTTTTTTATCGATGAGTTCCAATTGGCAGACAATGTGGAGCAATTGCCCGAAAGCCGTTTCAAACTACCCGTGGGTGGGCGATTGAACTATTATCTGAACGATTTGGTGATATTGCGCTCCTACTACCGTTTTTACTGGGACGATTGGGGAGTTCAGTCACACACAGCGAGTTTGGAGGCGCCGATTAAGCTTACGGATAAGTTTACGCTGTTTCCCACCTATCGATACTATACCCAAACAGCTGCCGATTATTTCTATCCCAAGGAAGAGGCCTTGTCTACCTTCGAGTTTTATACGTCCGATTACGATTTGTCCGACTATGATGCGCATCAATATGGAATGGGAGTACAGTACAAGGACATTTTTACCAGCGCCCGGGTGCTCAGCTTTGGGTTAAAGACCATCAACCTGCGCTTTAGTCAATACGACCGTAGCGATGGTCTCAATGCCTTTATCGTTACCTTGGGGACTACTTTTGTTGGTAACTGATACCTAGGATTTAAAAAATAATCCAACGAAAAAATCGTAAATTCGCATTCCTATTAGGAGGATTGATTTATGCTAGACAAACTCAACATTGTAAAACAACGTTTTGATGAGGTTTCGGACCTGATCATACAACCCGATATTATTGCGGACCAAAAACGGTACGTAAAACTCAACAAAGAATATAAGGACCTTAAAGTACTCAGCGAAAAGCGGGATGAGTACATTACCCTTACCAATAATATTCAAGAGGCCGAAGAAATCATTGCCGATGGCAGCGATGCTGAAATGGTGGAAATGGCCAAAATGCAATTGGACGAGGCAAAAAGCGCCCTGCCCCAATTGGAGGAGGAAATCAAATTCCTTTTGATTCCCAAAGATCCTGAAGATGCCAAGAACGTGGTTATGGAAATCCGTGCAGGTACGGGCGGAGACGAAGCCAGTATTTTTGCCGGAGACCTATTCCGCATGTACACCAAGTACTGTGAATCCAAAGGGTGGAAGACCAATGTAATCGATTTGAGCGAAGGAACCAGTGGTGGTTATAAGGAAATCCATTTCGAGGTGAATGGGGAGGATGTGTACGGTACGCTCAAGTTTGAGGCGGGCGTACACCGTGTGCAACGCGTGCCACAGACCGAAACCCAAGGTAGGGTGCACACCAGCGCCGCTACCGTAATGGTAATTCCAGAAGCGGAAGAATTTGATGTGCAAATAGACCCCAAAGATGTTCGGATTGATTATTTCTGTTCGTCCGGACCGGGTGGGCAGTCGGTGAACACTACGTACTCGGCGGTGCGATTGACGCATGAACCAACAGGGATTGTTGCGCAATGTCAGGATGAAAAATCACAGCACAAAAACAAGGATAAAGCCTTTAAGGTACTTCGTGCCCGTTTGTACGACATGGAATTGGCCAAAAAGCAGGCCGAAGATGCAGCAAAGCGGAATTCCCAGGTAAGCAGTGGCGACCGTTCGGCCAAAATCCGTACCTACAATTATCCGCAGGGTAGGGTAACCGACCACCGAATCGGGCTTACGCTCTACGATTTGCAGAATATCATCAATGGGGATATCCAAAAAATCATTGATGAGCTGATGTTGGTAGAGAACACCGAAAAACTCAAGGAAGCTTCCGAGATATTCTAATGTATTAAAACCAAGAACGGTCGAGAAACCACCAAAATGAAGATAACAGATTTAATTGCCCAAATACGTCAAAAAAAATCGTTTCTCTGTGTTGGCCTCGATACTGACTTGGATAAAATCCCGAAGCATCTGCTGGGGGAGGAAGACCCCATTTTTGCGTTCAATAAGGCCATTATTGATGCTACGCACTCCTATTGTGTGGCCTATAAGCCCAATATCGCTTTTTATGAAGCCTATGGGTTGGAAGGATGGAAATCCTTGGAACGGACCATGGCGTATATCAATGCAAACCACCCAGAAATCTTTACCATTGCCGATGCAAAACGAGGGGATATCGGGAATACTTCTACCCGCTATGCCAAAGCATTTTTTGATACCATGGATTTTGATTCCATCACCATTGCACCTTACATGGGCAAAGACTCGGTGGAACCTTTTCTGGCATTTGAGGATAGGCATACCATTTTATTGGCATTGACTTCTAACCAGGGGGCTTTTGATTTTCAGACCAAAAATTTGGATGGACAGGAACTCTACAAAGAAGTATTGTCTGTCTCTAAAACGTACAAAGGCGCTGAGCGATTAATGTATGTGGTGGGGGCCACCAAAGCCGATTATTTGGCGGATATCAGAAAAATTGTTCCAGAAAGTTTCTTGTTGGTGCCCGGAGTGGGAGCGCAAGGAGGTAGTTTGCAAGAAGTCTGCAAGTACGGAATCACCAAAGATGTTGGATTATTGGTGAATTCATCCAGAGGCATTATTTATGCGTCAACAGGACACGACTTTGCTGAAATCGCTGCAAAAAAGGCACAGGAAATCCAGCAGCAAATGGAAATTGAACTGAGCAAGTTGAGATAGCCCTCAAACTAAAGACTTTCCAATACTTTTTTGATGCCCTGCGCTTTTCTTTTAAAGAATTCGCCCAATTGAGAATCCTTACCGGAAACACTGGCAGCCTTTTCCATAAAATTGTTGTGCATCACTTCCAAAACGGAGGTGGCATGACTTAAACCGGTGATGGGCGTTACCGTTCCTACTTTACAATACTGATTATTCATAGCTCTTAAGATTTGTTACTTCCAAAGATACGTTCAAATCGGGCTTGTGGACTATGGGTGAAGACGCTATACAGCTATAAATCAGGTAATTTATCTAAAATTTAACGAATCGGCCTTAATCCTATCGAAGGCATTACATTGGGTTAGGATAAAATTAACGTACCTTTAAAAGGAGTCGAATAATTACTAGGGCATCCTTATGTTTAGATCACTGGTCATTTTAGCGTTGTTTTTGTCAACACTGATGACTGCCCAAAACTCGGATAGTTGTCCCTGTTGTACCGAAAATCATAGGGCTTTTGATTTTTGGATAGGGGAATGGGAGGTCGTTAACGCCCAAGATGGTTCTCCAGCCGGAACGAGTCGTATCTCAAAAGAAGAAAACGGTTGTGTTATCCGTGAACATTGGACCAGTGCTAAAGCGGGGTATACTGGAACGAGTCTCAATTTTTATAATGTTGAAAGGGATATGTGGGAACAGACGTGGGTAGATAATACCGGTGCAGTGCTGAAATTAAGCGGAAACCGAAAAGGAAATAAAATGATTTTGTCCTCAGATGAGTTTACCAAAGCTGACGGGAAAACCTATACAAACAGAATTACATGGACAAACAACCCGGATGGAACAGTGAGGCAATTATGGGAGGTACTTGACGAAAAAGGAGCGGTCTCCGTTGCTTTTGATGGCCTGTATCGTCCGATGCAGAAAACAAAAAACCGGTGATGGTACACCGGTTTTTAAACTAACTAACTCAAAAAAATGCTAACTCAGATAACTTGTACAAAATTCAAGTTTAACCTTCAGCTCAAGGTTAATTTAACTTTAGGGTTTTGTTATAATTATTCTTGAATCTTGAAATTATAACGCTTTAGTTTTAAAGTTATTACATTTTTCTGAAAAAATTATGATTAATCTTGTAGAGCGAACACTTTTTTTAACAAATCTGTTGTTCTGGACGAAACTTTTGTCCTAATTTCCTTTTCTTCCACCGCTATCATAGCATAAACACCTTCCAGCGCTTCATTGGTGGTGTAGTCCGTTAGGTCGGGGTTTACATCATTGGTTAAGGGTAGGTTATTGTATTTGGTGATGATGTTGCTCCAAATCTGGTCTGCACCTACTTTTTGGAACGATTGCTTGATAATGGGATTGAATTTATTGTACAACTGGGATTTAGTGGCCTGCTGCAAATATTGGGTGGCGGCATTATCGTTCCCCAGTAGAATTTGCCTGGCGTCGTTGAACGTGATGCCTTTTACAGCCTCTATAAAAATCGGGGTCGCCTCCCCAACGGCATCCTCTGCGGCCCTGTTGATGATGCGCAGCCCCTCGTCGGCCAAACTCGACAATCCAATATCACGTAGCGTTTTGTCTACCTTTTGCAATTCTTCGGGGAGCAAGATTTTTACCAGTTCGTTCTTAAAAAACCCGTTTTCCAGGGCCAATTTATTGACCTGTTTGTCAATGCCCATATTCAAGGCTTCCCGCAGACCTTGGGCTATCTGTTCGTTGCCAATGCCCGATGTTCCTTGGGGCAATTGGTTCACGACCTGTTGCAGTTCGGCGCAGCTCATTAGCAGCAGCACAACGGCACTTAGGATTATTTTCTTCATGGTTTTGTGTTTAAAATTGATATGAAAATAGGTGTAATGCTCCATAAATCGATGATTTATGAAGCATTTTAGATGAACTTCTTCCTTGGGAAAACCAAGCGTTGTGTTTCCTTAGCCCATTTTTAGGACCCAGAGAGCGTTTTTGGCTTGCCGTTCAGCATGATTTCGAGGTCCGCTCCTTCATCAATCGTAAACGTTGTTTCTTTTTGGCTGACGTTCACTTTAATGACTCTGTTCCTAAAATTGATTTTAAAGGAATAGGACTCCCACTGTTGCGGTATTTGTGGTGTGAAGCACAAGGTTCCATTCTGGATGCGCATTCCGCCAAAGCCTTCCACAATACTCATCCAAGTACCCGCCATGGAAGTGATGTGCAGCCCTTCTTCCACCTCTTTATTGTAGTCGTCCAAATCTAAACGTGAAGTGCGCAGATAAAAAGTATACGCTTGCTCCATTCTGCCTAGCTTTGCTGCCTGTATGGCATGTACGCAGGGCGACAGGGAGGATTCATGAACCGTAAATGATTCATAAAAATCAAAATGTTTCTCCAGCTCGGCATCGGTAAAATGGTCCTCAAAAAAGTAAAAGCCCTGCAAGGTATCAGCCTGTTTAATATATGGCGAACGAAGGATGCGGTCCCAGCTCCAATGTTGGTTGATGGGTCGTTCTTTTTTGTCCAAATCGGCCACCCGCACCAAATCCTTGTCCAAGAAGCCATCTTGTTGCAGGTATACGCCATGTTCCTCTGAATATGGGAAGTACATATGGGCCGCAATTTTTTTCCAAAGTCCGGTTTCGTCATTGCTTAATTGGGTTTTGTCCATGACCCTCTTGTAATCGGATGGGTAGTTTTGTTGTACCTGCTCCAATTGCTCCAAAGCATATTCCAAGCACCATTTGGCCAGATAGTTGGTGTACCAGTTATTATTGACGTTGTTTTCGTACTCATTGGGTCCTGTTACACCTAGCATCACGTACTTTTTGCGATGTTCGGACCAGTTGACGCGCTGTTGCCAAAAACGTGCAATACCTATCAAAACCTCCAGTCCCATTTCGGGAATGTAGCTTTGGTCGTTGGTGAAACGTGTGTAGTTAAAAATGGCGTAGGCAATGGCACCGTTTCTATGGATTTCCTCAAAGGTGATTTCCCATTCGTTGTGGCACTCTTCGCCGTTCATCGTTACCATGGGATAAAGAGCTGCCCCCTTGGTAAAGCCCAGTTTTTCCGCATTTTCAATGGCCTTTTCCAAATGATTGTAGCGGTACTTAAGCAATTTACGGGCAACCTCCTGATTTTTGGTGGCCATGTAAAACGGCAGGCAGTACGCCTCGGTATCCCAATAGGTGCTACCGCCATATTTTTCGCCCGTAAACCCTTTGGGTCCAATATTCAAACGGGAATCGGTACCGGTATAGGTTTGGTTTAACTGGAAAATATTGAAACGGATACCTTGTTGTGCCTTAATGTCACCTTCAATGGTGATATCGCTCATTTCCCAAACTTCGGCCCATGCTTTCTTTTGGGCGTCCAGAAGCCCTTTAAACCCTAGCTTGGAGGCTGCATCAAGAACATGGTTGGCCGCTTCGGTCAGTTTTTGGGCATCATGGTTTCTATCTACCGTATACCCTCCAAATTTGACCAAACTTACGCCCTCTCCCTTTTTTACGTTTTGGGAAAACTCAAACCCAATCGAAAGCTCTCCCTTATGCACTTGGTCAGGAGTTGTTTTGGTATGCTCTCCATACACCAAGTGGGCCTGCATAAAAGTGCACACATTAAAATGGGTTTTCATGGTGTGCGATTCCACAAACGCTCGGTTTTTTTCCGATGTAATCTGTGTGGTGTTCCAAAATTTATCGTCCCAGTTGCTGTCCTCGTTGGTGATGCCAGCGTCCAGATAAGGCTTAAAGGTGATGTCGGCATCGGTGTTCAACGGCGTTACCTCATAGTGTATCGCCCCCATTTCATCATGGGAAAGACTTAAAAATCGGGTGGCTACCACTTTGATTTCAACATCATTGGCCGTAGTGGCTTCAAAATCCCTTCGGTACCAACCTTCCTTCATGTTGAGTTCCCGCCTAAAGTTTTTTACGTTTTTGCACTTGGCCAAATCCAACGGCTCACCATCGATCAGGACATCAATACCGATCCAATTGGGAGCGTTCAATACCTTGGCAAAATATTCGGGATAGCCATTTTTCCACCACCCAACGCGGGTTTTGTCAGGATAATAGACCCCTCCGATATAGCTCCCTTGGAATGTGGGGCCGGAATAGGATTCTTCAAAATTGGCACGTTGTCCCATGGCGCCATTTCCGATACTGAAAAGACTTTCCGAAGATTTAACACGTTCCTTGTCGAAACCTTCTTCGATGAGACTCCATGCATTCGGTTGTATATAATCTTGATTCATGTAAGAATTTGGTGTTAATTGTTGATATTAAGATACATAATCTTTGATTCGATTATGAAAAAATAACGGTTTTGTTATTGTAGACCATTGTTTTGCGGGCTACGTGAAGCTGCACCGCACGGGAAAGGACAATACGTTCCAAATCCCTGCCCTTGGCGATAAAATCCTTGACGGAATGGGTGTGCGAAACGGCCGTAACATCCTGCTCAATAATGGGTCCTTCGTCCAAGTCTTCCGTTACGTAATGACTGGTGGCGCCAATGATTTTTACCCCTCGCTCAAATGCAGCGTGGTAGGGTTTAGCGCCCGCAAAGGCCGGTAAGAACGAATGGTGAATATTAATGATTTTTTGCGGAAAAACGTCAATCACCTTTGGTGATACAATTTGCATGTATCTGGCCAAAACGATAAAGTCTGCTCCATATTCAGCCAACAATTCCAATTGTTTATCCTCAGCTTCGGCTTTGTTTTCCTTGGTCACTGGAACGTGAAAATACGGAATGTCGAATTGATGGGCCACATATTCCAAATCCCTGTGGTTGCTCAAAATAAAGGGAACTTCTACGGCTAGCTCCCCAGAATTATATCGGCTGAGCAAATCATAAAGGCAATGGTTGTATTTGGAAACGAAAATGGCCATTTTTGGTTTGTACCCATCCGTGTAGGCGTCCCATTCCATTTGAAAACGTGTTGCCAGTTCTTGACCAAAATCTTCCTTGAATTGAGTCAGGTCGATGTTTTGTTCGAACTCGCTTTTCAAACGCATAAAAAATACCCCGGCCTGTTTGTCCACATGTTGGTCCAAATACACTACATTTCCTTGTTGTTGATGGACAAAGGTGGTCACCGAACGAATGATTCCCGATTGGTCGGGACAATGAATGAGAATGGTCAGCTTCATGGGCTAGGTTTGAGGGGGTAAAATTATGGTATTCAAAAAAGGAAGCCCAAACATTTACTATTTTTTGTACAATCTTAATCAAAATCAATTTTCAATTGCATTTTCCGTAAATTGCAGAGCAAAATTACATCCTTTATTAACGATGGAACAAATTAAAGCCTACACACCCAAACATAAAATACGCATTGTAACCGCAGCTTCCCTGTTCGATGGCCACGATGCAGCCATCAATATCATGCGACGAATTATACAGGCCACTGGAGTCGAAGTGATTCATTTGGGGCATGATAGAAGCGTTTCCGAAGTGGTCGATTGTGCCATTCAGGAGGATGCCAATGCCATTGCGATGACCTCTTATCAAGGAGGGCACAATGAGTATTTTAGGTACATGTTCGATTTGTTGAAGGAACGGGGTGCAGGCCATATCAAAATATTTGGTGGCGGAGGCGGAGTTATACTTCCGGAAGAAATCAAGGAATTGATGGAGTATGGCATTGAGCGCATTTATTCGCCCGATGATGGAAGGGAAATGGGTCTTCAGGGAATGATCAATGATTTGGTGGAACGTTGCGATACTGCTGTCCCAGATTTGACCTTCCCAAAGGGAAGAAGTCTGGAGCAGGAATTGTCCGCCAAGCATCCCAACACCCTGGCGCGCCTGATTTCCTTGGCAGAAAATCGTCATGATGCCTTTGAGCAGTTTGCATCAACCATCCAAAAAGAACAGGGCAATGTTCCTGTACTTGGGATTACGGGTACTGGAGGTGCTGGAAAATCCAGTCTGGTGGACGAATTGGTCCGAAGGTTTTTGATGGATTTCCCCGACAAGCATATTGGTATTGTTTCCGTAGATCCTTCCAAACGAAAAACAGGAGGTGCACTTTTGGGCGACCGTATTCGTATGAACGCGATCAATAACGAGCGGGTGTACATGCGATCGTTGGCGACCCGACAGTCCAATTTGGCCCTTTCCAAGCATGTGTCCGAAGCGGTGCAGGTGCTCAAGGCGGCAAAATACGACCTTATTATCTTGGAAACCTCGGGCATAGGGCAGTCCGATACCGAAATTTTGGAGCACAGCGATGTATCCCTGTATGTGATGACGCCCGAGTTTGGTGCGGCAACCCAATTGGAAAAAATTGATATGCTGGATTTTGCGGACATCGTTGCCATCAACAAGTTTGATAAAAGGGGCGCTTTGGATGCCCTCCGTGATGTAAAAAAGCAATATGCCCGTAACCATGGATTATGGCATGCCAATGAGGATGAGCTTCCCATTTTCGGGACCATCGCTTCGCAGTTCAACGACCCCGGTATGAACAGTCTTTACAAAAAGGTGATGGATACCTTGGTGGAAAAGGTAGGTGCCCAACTGCAGTCCACTCTCGAGGTGACCCAAGAAATGACCGAAAAGATCTATGTGATTCCGCCGGCGCGGACCAGATATCTGTCGGAAATAGCGGAAAACAATAGAAATTATGACGCTAAGGCCAGGGAGGAATCCAAAACTGCGCAAAAGCTTTATGGGGTATTTATGACCCTGTCCTCCGTTTTGGGAATGGAGCAAGAGCAGGCGGAGGAAGCTTTCTTGGATAAATCGGGATTGAACGAGGAAAACATTAAATCCCATCTCAAAAATGACGAATCTAAAGAACTGGTCAATCTTTTGATCAAGGAATTTGATCGCATCAAAATGCACTTGAACCCACTGTACTGGGAGGCCATCATCAAGTGGCGGGAAAAGGTGAGCCGTTATGCGGCCGAGGTGTATTCCTTTAAGGTGCGGGACAAAGAAGTCAAAATTAAAACCCATACCGAATCCCTTTCGCATAGTCAAATCCCTAAAGTTGCCTTGCCCAAATACAAGGCGTGGGGCGATATTTTGCTATGGATCTTACAAGAGAACGTACCGGGTGAATTTCCCTACACCGCTGGACTGTATCCGTTTAAACGGGAGGGAGAAGACCCCACCCGAATGTTTGCTGGAGAGGGTGGACCGGAACGGACCAATCGCCGATTTCACTACGTGAGCATGGATATGCCCGCCAAACGGTTATCCACAGCATTTGATTCAGTGACGCTCTACGGGAACGACCCAGACCACAGACCGGATATTTACGGAAAAATTGGAAATGCAGGGGTGAGCATTTGCTGTTTGGATGATGCCAAGAAACTATATTCCGGATTTGACCTGAGCAGTCCAATGACTTCGGTGAGTATGACCATTAATGGTCCAGCACCCATGTTGCTGGCCTTTTTTATGAATGCTGCGATTGACCAAAATTGTGAAAAATACATCAAGGAACACGGATTAGAGAACGAGGTCCAGAAAAAAATAAAGTCGATTTTTAAGGCGAAGGATGCAGAAGCACCCTCCTATTATGGAGAGTTGCCCCAAGGGAACGACGGTCTGGGGTTGATGCTTTTGGGCGTTACTGGGGACCAAGTGCTGCCCAAGGAGGTGTACGAAGATATCAAGGCCAAGACCTTGAACCAGGTTAGAGGAACGGTTCAGGCTGATATTTTGAAGGAGGACCAAGCGCAGAACACTTGTATTTTCTCTACGGAGTTTGCCTTAAGGTTAATGGGGGATGTGCAGGAGTATTTCATCGAGCAACAGGTACGTAATTTTTATTCCGTTTCCATTTCAGGATACCACATTGCCGAAGCAGGTGCCAATCCCATAACGCAATTGGCGTTTACGCTGTCCAACGGTTTTACCTATGTGGAATATTATTTGAGCAGGGGAATGGACATCAACAAGTTTGGACCCAATCTTTCCTTTTTCTTTTCGAACGGGGTGGATCCCGAATATGCGGTTATCGGTCGGGTGGCGCGACGTATTTGGTCCAAAGCCCTCAAGGAAAAGTACGGTGCCAATCCTAGGGCACAGATGCTCAAATACCACATCCAAACCTCGGGAAGAAGTTTGCATGCCCAAGAAATCGATTTCAACGATATCCGAACCACACTCCAAGCATTGTACGCCATCTACGATAATTGCAACTCCTTGCATACCAATGCGTATGACGAGGCCATCACTACCCCCACGGAGGAATCTGTCCGCAGGGCCATGGCCATTCAATTGATCATCAACAAGGAATTGGGCTTGGCCAAAAACGAAAACCCGATTCAAGGCTCGTTTATCATTGAGGAATTGACCGATTTGGTCGAGGAGGCTGTACTGATGGAATTTGATAGGATTACGGAACGCGGTGGTGTTTTGGGAGCTATGGAAACTATGTACCAACGTTCCAAAATCCAAGAAGAAAGTTTGCATTATGAGACGTTGAAGCATTCTGGGGAATACCCCATCATTGGGGTCAATACCTTTTTGAGTTCCAAAGGCTCACCGACCATTCTGCCAGCAGAAGTGATTCGGGCTACGGAAACCGAAAAGCAAAATCAAATCAAGACACTGGAAAACCTGCACAAACGGGAAGGCAGCGAAGCCGAAAAACAATTGAAAGAGCTGCAAGAGGTGGCCATCAACAATGAAAATATCTTTGAAAAATTAATGGAGGCAGCCAAATATTGTTCGTTGGGACAGATCACGGAAGGCTTGTTCCAAGTAGGGGGTCAATACCGAAGAAATATGTAGAGACGATCAATCGTTTTTATGGATGGAGGGATTTCCTCCATTTTTTAAAGTACACCCTAAAGATGCGGATCTCTTTTCTAAGGAGATTGAGGTATTCCTTTTCTTTGACCCCATCCCTTTCCAATCCGTTGCAATAGGCCAAGATGTTTCGGGTCATGATGTTCACGTAAGAAAGACTTTTCATCCGAACGGAAGGACAGCTGCTCAGTGCGGCCTGTTCCACTTCTTTCGTAATGAGGTCGGCATCGGCCAACAGTGAGCGGGAAATATCGTCCCGAAAGGAGTCGATTTTGCGAAAGGATAGAATTTCCCGGTTTTGGGTAAAGTAAGCAGCGACCGCTTCGCTCATATCACGAAGGGCCAAAGATCTACGATATACACCTAAGGAGTTTAGAGAATTTCTCTCCATTTTTCAAAGCAATTTAGTATCCTAAAATTACGCACGATTTAAATTTTCTTACTTTTGTTAATAAAGCTAAAGTTTGATTTTACTTTTGAAAGCAAAATAATACAGCTCAATTACTTTAAAAATGAAGATAGATGATTTGAATTGGCAAATACTACATCATTTGCAGCAGAATGCAAGGGAATCGTTTGCCAATATTGGGAGAAAAGTAGGGCTTACGCCACCAGCGGTTGCGGAGCGGGTCAAAAAAATGGAAGATTTGGGCATTGTAGAAGGTTACCGTGCCAACATCTCATATGTGGAGGCCGGATATCAGTTCAAGGCCATCATCATGCTGCGTGCCTTTATGGGAAAGCTCAAACCCTTTTTGGATAAGGTAAAAACATTTCAGGAGGTCGTAAATTGCTACAGGATCACGGGTAACGAAAATATCATCATGGAGGTGGTGTTGCGGGATCAGTCGCACCTGGAAAAATTTATTGATGAGCTTATCGTCTATGGGGAGTGCCGCACCCATATTGTGCTATCCAATGTTGTTGGGAATGCCCCCATCAAAAAAAGCAAATCAGTGAAGTAGATGTCATTTTAATTTGATAATTTCAGAGTAAACTTTGGCCAGATTTTTGTTATGATAAGAATTATGAGAAAAGCATATCTGTTACCGCTCCTGACTATTTTTTGCTCCGTTCACGTTTTTTCGCAACAAATAGTGCTTCGAAAAGGGGAGATTATCGAAAACCTTCCCGTGAACGATTCCACCCAAAACACCTATTCATTATATCTCCCAAAGGATTTTACCAAAGATAAAAAGTGGCCGCTCCTTTTGTTGGCCGATTTGGAGGGGAATGATGAAAAGGTGATTTCCATGTTTTTGAACGCTGCAGAAGAGGAGGGGTATGTTTTGGCGGCTCCAAAGCTATATGACAGTATTTCGCTGACCAATAAAATGGTATTGATAGGCAATACCATCCAGCGGGTCGGTGATATGTTGCCCATTCATACGGACCGTATCTACACTGGTGGTGAGGATTCTAGCGGTCGTTTTGCCACGCTGGCACCCGTATTGCTCAATGGGGTAAATGGTTCTTTGGCCATTGGAGCATCACTGGCCAATAGCGAATTGATCAATGTGAAAAAACCGTTTCACTTTGTGGGTATTATAAGTAAGGAAAACTATAATTACCCTTATATGCTCACGGATTCCAAGCTCTTGGATCGCTTAAAGTTTCCCAATCAGGTGTTGATCTACGACGGCAACGGCGAATGGCCAAGTACCGCCTATATCCGGAAGGGTCTCCAATTATTCACCTTGGATGCCATGGGCAGAAAGTGGATACCCAAGGATTCCATGTACGTTGAAAATGCGTACAAGGAGGACTTGGAAAAGGTCAATCAACTTATTAGAATTGGCGATTTCTTATGGGCGGAGCAGTACATGACCGAGATGATGTCCATGTACGGTGCCCTTAAAAACACGGATTCCTTGAGGTCTGTCCAGCGGGATTTGAGACGCGACAAGGAGTATAGGGTAATGCAAAGAGCCGAAAACGCGGCCTTTTTGCAGGAATCCATTCTAAAGGAGGATTACCAATATTATATGGAGGATGATATGTACACCCATAATTTCAATAATTTGGGATGGTGGAACTACCAAATGGGAGAGATCGGGAAGTTTATAGCCAGTGCGAAACCTTTTGAGAGGCAAATGGGACATCGATTAAGAGGTTACGTGAACGCCTTGGCCGAAGACAGTATTACCCTTGTGCTGGCGGAGGAAGTGGTGGATGAGGACGCGCTCGCTTTTTTATACATGTTGAAAACCATCTTGGATCCCGAGGATACCGAGTATTATTTTAAGATCATTTCGTTGAGCGCCAAAAATGATGATTTTGGTACTTCGCTGTTCTACTTGGAGGAACTATTGAAAAAAGGCTACAAGGATCGCGAAAAAATATACAGTTTGGAGGATACGGCGCTCCTGCGTATCACTCCAGAATTTAATGAATTGGTTTCCAAATACTTGGAAGATGCCAGGTACGACATTAAGATAGAGGACAATTAAGGTGCTTCTGACCTAATCCTTTGTTTGTGCGGGATAAGCTGTATTTTTGCACAAATACTTCAAGATGAAATATGCAGTCTTACTTTTGGCGATTGGCTTGGTGGCCTGTGGTAGAGGTAAAAAGTACCACGACGAGGAAGACACAGTTACCGCCACATCTGATTTGGTAGCAGAAATCTTGGAATACCAAAAACAGCAGAACGAAAATTTCAAAGACCCCGATTCTTCTCCCTTACCCGATAAATACCGAAAGGATTTTGAGAGTTTGGACTTCTTTGAGCCCGATACCTCTTACATTGTAAAGGCCAGGTTTGAAAGAACTCCTGATGCCGAACCTTTTTTGATGCCAACAACAACAGATAGGCAGACTCAGGAAGTTGTCTACGGCATTGCCCATTTTTCGTTGAACGGTAAAGCGCATCAACTGGAAGTGTACCAGAGTTTGGGCCTGCTGGGCGATGAGGAATTTGAGGATTACCTTTTTTTGCCTTTTTTGGATGAGACCAACGGTGAGGAAACCTACGGTGGTGGCAGGTACATCGACCTTTCCATTCCCGATGGGGATACCCTAGTGATTGATTTTAACCGAGCGTACAATCCCTATTGTGTGTACAACAAAAAGTTCTCCTGCCCTCTAGTGCCAAGGCAAAATTATTTGAGAACTGAGGTGAGAGCAGGAGAGAAAAACTTTTTGATGGAATGATTATCTATTCGTCAGGAATACCTCAGAATAGCTGACCATTATAAAGAAATAAAGAAAGATAATTTGTAAAAATCGTTGGGAGCAAACCGCTCATCTTCATCGGCCAAGTTTCCTCCGAAGGAAAATCTCAACCCAGCGTTTCCTTTTTGAAACTGTACATAAGGCCCTAGCCAAACGTAGCCGTCTGCTCTGTCGAGTTCTCCACCACCATTGATTTGACCACCGGAGAGGAACAGCTCTTCAAAATGACCTCCCACGGAGAAAAAATCCGTCACCTTGAGACCAAGGTTTGCCCAATAGTGTACATAGTTGTTTGTGGCCTCACCCGTCGCAGTCTTATCGCTCAAAGCTCCGTAATAACCAAAGTAAAATTGGCCTTCGAGCAGGTCGGTTCCTAAATTAACAGTAAGGTTAGGAACAATACCATCTCCAATGATACCTGGCTGTGCGGCGCCGCTGGACAAAAGGCTTCCCATAGTAAAACCTAATTGGGGATTAATGTCAAATGCCCCAATGGTCTTGTTGTATCCAACGCCAAACTCGGTCCACTGCCCCCATGCGGAGCCTGTACCTGCACCCCATTGAATGCCATAAAACGTAAGGGCATCTGTATCGCTCAAGGAATAGGAAAGAGCCATCATGGGATTAAAGCCAAAAAAGGCATCGTGATTTAGCGTTAGGCTTGCGCTAAGTTTGTCGTCACTGCTAGGAGCATCTTGGGCTACACCTTTGGAAATAAAGGCAACACCAGCGAACAACATCGATAAAATAAACTGTTTCTTTTGCATGATTTCTAAGTTTAAAAGGATTAATAATGGTTTGTGCCGCCAAAGGGCACGTTTGTGATAACCCCTTCATTATAAATGAATAGGCAAAAGTTGATTTACTGTATGATTACGGGTGGAAGGTCTCCAGTTGTTCACAAATAGTATTGTCAGTTCTCGGAACAAACTATTTTTAGTATTTTGGAAGAAGATTGCCACTTTCATAATCATATAGTTGTAATGCCTGTAAAAGGGTTTTTAAACAAATTGATTGAGTTAAACACGAAAGAGGTTGTCTGACGGAGCGTTTGGCAGAACGCTCCGTTCCTCTTTATAGCAATAGTTAGTGTTGGTTCATTCGGAAATCGGCATAGGCATCCATCCCATGCTCGTGAATATCGAGTCCGTCGAGTTCTTCTTCTCTTGAAACCCGGAGTCCAGCTGTTTTTTTAATGGCAAAAAGAATGATAAACGCGGTACTGGAACAAAAGGCGGCCGCAGCACCTATACCAGCTAATTGGACCAAAAATTGGTCAAAACCGGCTTTGCCCCCAAAAAGTCCAACGGCCAAAGTCCCCCAAATACCGCAGATAAGGTGTACCGTAACAGCACCCACGGGATCATCAAGCTTCAAACGGTCAATTAGGGCAACCCCAAAAACAATGATGACTCCCGCAATAAGACCAATGATGACTGCTTCATTGGGTGACATTTGATCGGCGCCTGCGGTAATCCCCACAAGTCCTCCAAGTATGCCGTTCAAAAACATCGTTAAGTCATAGTTTTTATAAAGCAATGTGGACGTAATAAATGCGGATACGCCTCCAGCTGCCGCAGCAAGGGAAGTGGTAACCAATACCAAAGATGTTAAGGCTGGATCGGCCGATAGTACCGAACCACCGTTAAAACCGAACCATCCGAGCCATAGGATAAGAACCCCTGCGGTCGCTAGCGGTAAATTATGCCCAGGAATTGCATTTGTGCTTCCATCCTCTCCGAACTTTCCGATACGACCGCCCAAAAGAAAAATGGCAATCAAGGCACCCCAGCCTCCCACGGAATGGACCAGCGTAGAACCTGCGAAATCATAGAATCCTTCGGCTTCCCCATAAGAGAGCGAAGAAAGGAAACCACCTCCCCATTGCCAAGATCCAACGATAGGATACACCAAGCCTACATACACTAGGGTGAACAGCATAAAGCCACCCAATTTCACCCTTTCTGCAACGGCACCGGACACAATGGTGGCAGCAGTGGCAGCGAACATACCTTGAAAGAGAAAGTCGGTCCACCAAGTGTATCCACCATCGGCATACGCTGGGGTCATACCATTTTCCGGAGCTCCAATGCCAAAACCAGCAAACTTCAAAAATCCGGTATCCCCGTCTTCAAAGCCTGGATACATCAGGTTGAATCCACCAATATAATATAGGAGTAGTCCCACACATATAATGAATACGTTTTTGAACAAAATATTTACGGTGTTTTTCTGTCTGGTGAGTCCTATTTCCAAAAAAGAGAATCCAAGGTGCATAAAGAATACTAGTCCTGCACAAATCATCATCCATACATTGTTTGCGGTAAATAATCCTGCTTCCATAAGCTTTTGCTATTTTTTTGATTGATAATTAGTTGATTCCAGCGCTTCCGCTTTCCTTGGTTCTGATCCTGTAGGCCTCGATAACATCGGAAACGAAGATTTTTCCATCACCCACATTACCGGTGCTGGCGGTATCCAATAAAGTGTTCACGGTTTTTTCCAGAAAGTCATCGCTGACCACGATAACCAAATACCTTCGTTGTATATCTGAGGTGCTGTAGGAGATACCTCGATACACATGTCCTTGTTTTTCGTTTCCAACCCCCGTTACATCCCAGTAACTAAAGAAGTTGACCTCAATTTGATGCAGGGCCTTTTTGACCTCGTCAAATTTGGATTTTCTAATTATTGCCTCGACTTTTTTCATGATAAAGAAATTAATTGTCGCGTCAAATATATGGGATAATAGAGGAGACTATGAAAAAGAAGAGGGTATTGCGAAGATTTTTATGGGTATAAAAAAAACACCCCTATAATTTTAGGGGTATTTAATTTTATAACTTATTTTCTTAGCTATTTGTTGATTTTTATTTAACACAAAACAATCAGAAATGAGTTTTTTGCATCAAACGGAAGAAATGAATTGATTTTGTTCAATTTTTAACAAATTTTTACTGTAAAAATGTAATCTGTAACTATTACAGTTGTTTGGATAGCCAAAGCCCCAGAACTACGGCCAATACACCTATAATGATGCTGGAAGCCATGTAAATGGCAAAAGGTAGTAGGTCGCCATTTTTTAAAAGGGAATGCTTTTCAAAAGCAAATGCGGAAAAAGTGGTGAAGCCTCCACAAAATCCCGTGGCTAAAAAAATAGTGTTGTTATAGGATAGCAAGTTGCCTTTGGCAGATAACCCCAAGAATAGTCCAATGAGGAAACAACCAACAACGTTTACCAAGAAGGTGCCCAGAAAAAAATTTTGGAATACGGGATTAAGGGATTTTGAGATGAGATAGCGCAATACGCTTCCAAATCCCCCGCCCAAAAAAACGAGTAAGGCCTGTTTCATGCCTTAAAAGTACAAACTAAACCGCTTCTTTGTACTCGGTCTCTAAAGCCTCTCGGGGGAAAAGTTTGGTAGTAGAGGTCGTTGAAATCCGCTGAATTGGTTTTGTAAATCTTTCTTTTGCTCCGTTGACGCTGAAAATCAACAGAATGGCATTAATTGCAAGCAAAACGAACAGAATACTAAAAAAAACAGTCATTTAGGTTAGGTGCTAAATTAGTGTTAAACAAAAGTACGGTTTTTCCTATAAGAACGAAATGGAACGGTCACTATTGTTGCAAAACCGTTCATTTTTGTGGTTAAGTCAAATCTGTTGTTAATTTTTAAGAAAGAACTTAATAATGAAGAGGATAATTATAAAAGTTATGAAAGAAACAAGGATCCAAATGACGCCCTTGTAGTTCTTTTTGTGCAATTTTTTGTCTTTTCGGTAGGAAAGGGAGATGATTACAACAAAAGCGATGAAAAATAAGGCGGCAAAAATGAGCTGTCCCGTGCTGAACATATTTTATATTTTTATGCAAAGCTAAATCAAAATTAAGTAATGAAACGTAAAATTAAAGCAGTGGAGCTCTTTCACAATTCCTTTGGATTGGGAGTTTTGCAACAACCGAAAGCCAATTTAGGTCCCGAAAAGAATACATTGAGGTTTAATTTAATGGATGAGGAAAATAAGGAATACCTCGAGGCCGCGAACAGTGGCGACCTAGTGGAAGTGGCCGATGCTTTGGGCGATATGCTCTATATTTTGTGCGGAACCATTTTGGAGCATGGCATGCAATATAAAATAGAGGAGGTTTTTGAAGAGATTCAGCGAAGTAATATGAGCAAATTGGGTGCTGATGGAAAACCGATATATCGGGAAGATGGAAAAGTACTCAAAGGTCCCAATTATTTTAAACCGGATATACAGACCATCATGGATAAATAAAAAAGGCGCCATTTGGCGCCTTTTTTTATTCTTGTGAAACCACTTCTTGTCGCCATCCAAATGGGTCGGATGCACGGTTATATTGAATGTCCGTGATTCTTTTCTTTAAACGGGAAGCATAGCTTTCCTCCAATTCGGGCAAATCGTAATCCTTGCCGCTATAGCCAAAGCCCGAGATGGGGGATATGACCGCTGCGGTTCCAGCTCCGAACATTTCCTTTAGGGAGCCGTTCTTGGCGGCTTCCACCAATTCGTGTACCGAAATTTTTCTCACCTCGGTTGGAATCCCTTCGTCCTCAGCGATGTCCAAAATACTTTTTCTAGTGATTCCATCCAGGATACGGTCACTGGTCGGTGCCGTCAGGAGGGTATCATTAATACGTACAAAAACGTTCATGGCACCTGCTTCCTCAATAAACTCATGGGTATTGTCATCTGTCCATATCACCTGTTGGTATCCTTTGTCGGCGGCCAATTTGGTAGGATAGAACTGTCCAGCATAATTACCACCTGCCTTTGCATACCCAACGCCACCATTTGCGGCGCGCGAGTAGGTCTCTTCAATCAACACCTTGACCTTACCTGAAAAGTAGGAGCCCGAAGGTGCACAGGCGATTATGAATTTGTACTCATTGGCAGGGGAAGCGTGGAACCCATTTCCTGAGGCAAACACAAATGGTCTTATGTATAAGGAACTGCCTGGGTTTGTTGGAATCCAATCGCGCTCCAAATCGATAAGCGCGTTCAACCCTTCCATAAAGTAAGCTTCCGGAATTTCGGGAATGGCCAATCTTTTGGCGGATTTATTCAATCGAGCACAGTTTTGTTCCGGTCTAAAAAGCCATACCTTTCCATTCTCATCCTTGTAGGCCTTCATGCCTTCAAAAATGGACTGTCCGTAATGGAATATTTTTGCAGAAGGGTCTAAGGTGATGGGCTGGTAGGGAACAATCTTAGGGATTTCCCATTTTCCGTTTTTATAATCACAGACCAACATGTGGTCCGAATACACACTTCCAAAGGAAAGGTTGTCAAAATCCACCTGTTGGATCTTCGAAGACTTCGTTTTTTCTATCGCTATTTTATGGGCCACTGTTTCCATATCAGTTATATTTTCAGGCTAAAATTAGCTAATTATTGTTAGTTTTGGACTTTTCTCAAATCTAAATATGATACTTCATCTTAATTCATTTAAATCTTATCAAAAATGAGGGTTTTTAACATTTTCACTGTTGCACTTCTAGGTATTTGCTTGGTTTCCTGTAAGCAAGAGACCATGAAAGGAGATTATTTTGGCGAGGAATTTGCCATTTCCGACCAAGCATCAAAGACTGCCGCTCCGTATGATCAAATTGTGGGGAAAGATTCATTACAAACACAAGTGGTTGGGGAAATAAAAGAGGTTTGCCAAGCCAAAGGTTGCTGGATGAAAGTCCAATTGGAGTCGAACGAAGAAGTTTTTGTCCGTTTTAAGGATTACGGCTTTTTTGTGCCCAAGGATGCTGCCGGAAAAAGGGTGGTGATGAATGGAGCCGCCTTTTTTGAAGAAATGTCGGTAGAAGACCAAAGGCATTACGCCGAAGATGAAGGTGCATCGGAAGATGAGCTGGCCTTGATCACCTCACCAAAGAAAACGCTCAGGTTCGAGGCCGATGGTGTGCTGATCGAAAGTCAACCTTGAAACGAAAAATCATCACTACTGGAGATGGTTCCAAAACCATCCAAATAGAGGACTGGAACGAACAGTACCACTCCAAGCACGGCGCCATTCAGGAAGCGTACCACGTTTTTATCGAGCATGGCCTCAGATTGTTCAACAGCACTGAGGTCAAGCTTTTGGAAATTGGTTTTGGTACGGGACTTAACGCATTGATTACGCTGTTGGAAGCCCCCAAGTTGGAGCTCGTCATTGATTATGTCGGGGTGGAGGCATACCCCGTGTCCATGGAAGAAATTGAGGCCTTGAATTATGTACATCAGTTGGGAGTTGATAAACTGCAGGAGCCTTTCCAACACATGCACTCTTCACCATGGGAAAAGCACATCTCCATTGCTGATCACTTCTCACTTTGTAAGCAAAAGAAGGATTTTAAGGATATCGATGCCCAAAACTTGTTCAACCTTATTTATTTTGATGCCTTTGGGGCAAGGGTGCAGCCCGAGTTATGGACAGAGGAACTTTTTTCCAAGATGTATGAAGCCGCCAAACCCGGAGGTGTTTTGGTGACCTACGCCGCCAAAGGCAGTGTGCGTAGGGCCATGCAAGCAGTCGGTTTTGTCGTGGAAAGATTGCCCGGTCCACCAGGAAAAAGGGAAATGTTGAGGGCTACCAAACACGGCTAGTTGCCAACAATCTGTTAAGGAGAGTTCTTTGGGTGGTCATAAATTGTTTTAAAGTTTGAACAAATATGTTAAACCTAAATTAAGGTCTCATAAACAGTCGATTAAACCTATAACTTTGTGTCAAAGAATAGGATAGTATGAAGGTGTTGATAACAGGAGCGACGGGATTGGTCGGGCAGGCCATTGTAAAGGTGCTGCACCAAAAAGGCATTCCCGTAAATTATTTGACTACGAGCAAGGATAAAATTTCCACCGCGGAAGATTATACTGGTTTTTATTGGAATCCCGCTAAAGGGGAGATTGATTTGAAGTGTTTTGAGAATGTCCAGGCCATTATCAATTTGGCAGGGACCAGTATCGCCAAACGCTGGACTCCAGAGCACAAAAAAAAGGTGCTTTCCAGCAGAATCGATAGCTTGAGAACCCTTAAAAAGGGAGTGGAGCAGTCGGAGAGCCATGAGGTGGAATGTTTGGTATCTGCTTCGGCCATAGGAATTTATCCAGATTCCACCAGTGCCTATTACGATGAATCCACTACCGAGAGTGATAACGGTTTTTTAGGTGAAGTGGTGACCAAATGGGAGTCCGAAGCCGACACTTTTAAAGCATTGGATATTGACGTCGCCAAAATCAGGATAGGTTTGGTATTGTCCAAAGATGGAGGGGCCCTGCCCAAAATGGCCATGCCCGTTAAAAACTTTGTAGGTGCGCCCATTGGTAGCGGTGACCAATGGCAATCTTGGGTCCATATCGAGGATTTGGCCCAGTTGTTCGTGTTTGCCGTGGAAAACAATCTAACAGGAGTGTACAACGCAGTGGCGCCCAACCCGGTAACTAATACCAAGTTGACCAAGGAGCTCGCCAAAGTTTTGGAACGACCCTTGTGGTTGCCCAATGTGCCTGCCTTTGTGCTCAAAATAGTTTTAGGAAAAATGGCAACCCTCTTATTGGCCAGTCAACGAGTAAGTGGCAAAAAAATAGAGGAGGAGGGCTTCGTATTTCAGCATGCCAACATCTGTCAGGCACTTGAGGCCATTTATGCCTCCCATGAAAATGGTGTTGCGGCATCCCTGGAGGTATAATATCCGTGATACATTCGTTACAATGAGTTTGTCATTATAGAAAGACCGCTTCGGCGGCTTTTTTTATGTTTTGCGGTGACATTTTGACATTTTTAGACAATTGGCAGTACTTTTGCCATTTCAAATCCGAATAAAACAATAGAATATGAGCAATAAAAGTAAGGTTGAGGAAATGGAAGATGAGCCTAAAAAAGGGCAAACCGAAGAGAGTACTGAGCTGAACGATGAGCATATAGAGGGCGATACTGCCGAAGAAAACGAGGAGGAAAAATCCGAAGAGGAGCAGTTGCGCGAGGATTTGGCCAAGGAAAAGGAAAAATTTCTAAGGCTTTTTGCCGAGTTTGAAAACTACAAACGCAGAACATCCAAGGAGCGAATGGATCTGTTCAAAACGGCAGGACAAGAGGTCATGGTAGCACTGCTTCCCATTATGGACGATTTTGACAGAGCATTGAAAGAGCTTTCCAAGTCGGAGGACAAAGAAATGTTCAAGGGTGTGGAGCTTATCAGTAATAAGTTCAAGGAAACCCTTAAAAACAAGGGCTTGGAGGAAGTAGAAGTAAGTGCTGGGGACGCTTTTGATGCCGAGGTGCACGATGCCATCACCCAAATCCCCGCACCTGATAAAAAAATGAAAGGGAAAATTATCGATGTGGTGGAAAAGGGCTTCAAGTTGGGGGACCGCATCATTAGACACCCAAAAGTAGTAGTAGGAAACTAGAGTTTTATGAAGGAGGATTATTACGACATATTAGGAGTTTCCAAAGGAGCTTCGGCCGCAGAAATCAAAAAGGCCTACCGAAAAAAGGCAATTGAATTCCACCCGGATAAAAATCCAGGAGATGCCAAGGCGGAGGAAATGTTCAAAAAATCTGCCGAGGCTTACGAAGTTTTGGGCAACCCTGACAAAAGGGCAAAATACGACCAGTTTGGTCATGCCGCATTCGATGGAAGCGGCGGATTTGGCGGTGGCGGCATGAACATGGACGACATCTTTAGCCAATTTGGCGACATCTTTGGCGGTGCCTTTGGAGGCGGTGGCGGATTCAGCGGATTTGGCGGCTTTGGTGGCGGACAGCGCAGGGCCAAGGGCAGCAACCTTCGCATCCGCGTTAAATTGACACTGGAAGAAGTGGCCAATGGCGTGGAGAAAAAGGTGAAGGTGCGTCGTAAAAGACAAGCGGATGGGGTTACCTACAAAACCTGTCCCACCTGTAATGGTACTGGACAAATCACGAAAATCACCAACACCATTTTGGGCCGAATGCAAACGGCTACCACCTGTACCACTTGTGGTGGGGCAGGCCAGTCCATTGATAGTAGACCTGCAGGTGCCGATGCGCAAGGCCTTAAGGTAGAGGAAGAGACCGTATCCATTAAAATACCGGCCGGAGTGGAAGACGGGATGCAGCTCAAAGTTACCGGAAAAGGAAACGATGCACCAGGCAATGGCATCGCTGGTGACTTGCTTGTAGCCATTGAAACGGTGGAGCACGAAACCCTAAAACGTGAGGGAGACAACCTGCATTACGATTTGTACATCAGTATCCCCGAAGCCGTGTTGGGCAGTTCAAAGGAAATTGATGCTATCGGCGGCAAAGTACGGATCAAATTGGAGCCGGGACTTCAATCCGGAAAAATTTTGAGACTACGTGGAAAAGGTATCAATAGCCTTAATGGTTATGGTGCGGGGGATTTATTGGTCCACGTAAATGTGTGGACCCCAAAAACGGTGAACAAGGAACAGAAGGAATTTTTTGAGCGCATGCAAGACGATGAAAACTTCGCTCCAAGGCCCGAAAAATCGGATAAATCCTTTTTTGAAAAGGTAAAAGATATGTTCTCTTAAAATTTAGAACTGTCTGTTTAAATAAAAAACGTATATTTGAAACTGATGTTGGGTGACCGATATCTAATTTTCTTTTTCATAGCAATTTTTTTCCCATCCTTGATTCTTTTAAGGGTGGGTTTTTGTTTTTAGGGAAAATGTAGGTATGCCGCAAATGCATATCTTTGAAAAAATTGTTTACATGGATCATATCCTTGTTGCCAAAAATGTGACCAAAACGTATGGTGACTACACAGCGTTGAGCAACATTTCGCTTCAAATTCCCAAGAATTGTATTTATGGACTTTTAGGTCCGAATGGAGCCGGCAAAACCTCATTTATCCGAATCATCAATCAAATCACTTACCAAGATACTGGCGAACTTTGGCTCAATGGCGAGCCCTTGGCCCCGAAGCATATTGCGTCCATTGGCTATTTGCCCGAGGAGCGCGGGTTGTACAAGAGCATGAAGGTAGGCGAACAGGCACTCTACTTGGCACAATTGAAAGGATTGACCAAGGCAGAGGCCAAAGTGCGATTGGCTCATTGGTTCGACCGTCTGAATATTGGCGACTGGTGGGACAAGAAGATTCAGGAACTCTCCAAAGGGATGGCCCAAAAGATTCAGTTTATCGTCACTGTATTGCACGAGCCCAAATTGCTGATTTTTGATGAACCTTTTAGTGGTTTTGATCCCATCAATGCCAATATCATAAAGGATGAAATATTACGGTTGAAGGAAAATGGTACTTCCATTATTTTTTCTACCCATCGCATGGAATCCGTGGAGGAGCTTTGCGAGTACATCGCGCTGATTCACAAATCGGAAAAAATTCTGGACGGCAAGCTATCCGATATCAAAAGAGCCTATAAAAACAATATTTTCAATGTAGGCGTGCATATAGAAAAGGATGCCGATGCCTTTCTAAAGTCTTTGGAAGAGAAATTCAATATTCTTTCCTCGGAAATCGACCCTATGGAGCATCAATTGAACTTCAAGGTACAATTGCCTTCGGACCATACCGGGGAGATTCTGGCAGCACTTTCAAAAGTGTCAAACATCAATAGGTTCGAGGAAACCATACCTTCGGCCAACGATATTTTTATTCAAACCGTAAATAGCAAGGACAATGGCAAGTAAGCTTGGGCTGATCATAAAACGCGAATATTTGGCCAAAGTGCGGAATCGTTCCTTTATCGTGATGACGATTTTGAGCCCGATTCTTATTGTGGGAATGATTGTGCTTATCGCTTTTTTGACCAAGATCAATGATGATGAAACACGCGTAATCACCATTTTGAACGAAAGCACTTTTTATCGAGATGCGTTTAAGCCATCCAAGAATATATCTTTCTTGCAATTCAATGACTTGACGGTAGAACAGGCCAAGGACTCTACAAATGCTTTGGAGTATTATGGTTTGCTGCACATTCCTGAAGGGGCAACCGTTGAGGAAGTTGCCAGGTCGGCCTTTCTTTTCACCAAGGACAACCCTAATACTTCGGTCACCAAGGAATTGGAGAACGTTTTTCAAAACCGTTTGCGACAGGAGCGTTTACAAAAATTGGGAGTAACACCCGAACAGTTTTCGAGTGTTGAAAAGCCATTTGAAATCAATCTTTCCACTTTTGATGGGGAGCGTAGCATTCGAGGGGTCAATGAAATTAAAGCCATTATTGGCGGCAGCTTTGGCTATGCCATTATGATGTTCATCATTATTTACGGCGGTTTTGTGATGCGGAGTGTGATCGAGGAAAAGACCAGCCGAATCATTGAAGTGATCATATCATCCGTAAAACCATTTCAGTTGATGCTGGGAAAAATTATCGGTAATTCCTTGGCTGGAGTGACCCAATTTTCCATTTGGATTGTATCTGCATCAGCTTTGCTGTTTGTTGCCGTATTGATTTTTGGGATAGACCTAAGTGCCTTATCGGAGAACAATGCTATGCCCCCCAACGCTATGGGAGGCATGTCCGAAGTGGGAGGTATGGACGGAAAAATGCTTTTATATGCCAAGGAAATTTATGGCATCCCGTGGGGATTGCTCATTATTTCGTTCTTTATCTACTTTGTACTTGGTTATTTGATCTATAGTTCCATTTATGCGGCCATTGGTGCGGCTGTGGACAATGAGACCGATACGCAGCAATTTATTTTCCCCATTATATTACCTTTAATGTTGGCTATTTATGTTGGATTCTTTTCCGTGTTCAGCAATCCGCATGGGCCCATTGCAGTAGGGTTTTCATTATTCCCGTTGACCTCGCCCATTGTAATGCTGATGCGTTTGCCCGGAGGTATAGGGGAAGGAGGCGTACCCTTATGGCAGTTTATAGTGTCCATTTCACTATTGATTGTGACTTTTTTAGGAATAGTGTCGTTAGCGGCAAAGATTTATAGAACGGGTATCTTGATGTACGGTAAGAAGCCTACATACAAGGAATTGTTTAAATGGTTGAGATATAAATAGGAGTATGCAAGACGGAACGGAAGACATAAAGGAAATAATCAAGGAAGATGTTTGGGGGTCCATTAAAAACTTTTTGGACCTTGGATTTCATATTGGCGAAGGGGAAAAGGCCATAGACCTTACCATTGGACTTCTATTGCTCTTAACAGTCACTATTGTGGTGGTAAAATTTCTCCTAAAATGGCTGCGGTACATCTTTACCCGTAAAATGCAGCAGGAGGATAAACAAAAGTTTACCAGCGTATTCAAGTTTATCAATTATGTCATCTATATCATTGCTGTACTTGTAACCTTAAGTGCGGCGGGTGTTGATATTACTTTGGTGATTACTGCCTCCGCGGCCCTTTTTGTTGGTTTGGGTCTCGCCCTGCAAGAACTTTTCAAGGATGTCTTGGGCGGAATTTTTATCATTATTGACAAATCCCTTCAAGTCGGCGATGTGGTCGAAGTGGATGGCAAAGTAGGTAAGGTGTTCGAGATAAAGCTCAGGACCACAAGAGCCATCACAAGGGATGATAAGGTGTTGATCCTGCCCAATCATAAGTTTATCAGCGATATTGTTTATAACTATACCCAAAATCACAGGACCACCAGGGAAAGAGTGAGTGTTGGGGTCGCGTATGGCAGTGACGTGGATTTAGTGACCAAAATTTTGGAAGAGGTGGCATCGACCCAAAAGCAAGTGCTCAAAAACCCAAAGCCTTTTGTACTTTTTGAGGACTTTGGAGATTCCGCACTGATTTTTTCCATATACTTCTTTACCAACGACACCTTTCGAGATCCTAGGATAAAAAGTGAAATGCGCTATAAAATAAATACCAAATTCAAGGAGAACAACGTTACTATACCGTTCCCGCAGCGCGACGTACATATTTTTCAGCCAAAACAATAGAAAGCGATAAAAACCTCAGCCCACCATAATACACTCTGGAAGTCATTGGCTTTCGTTGTAATGCTTTGCAGTTCTGTATTAAGTGCTCAGAGTACGGATATTTTTCGAGTGGAATACCTCAATATCCCGGAAAACGATAGCGGTGTAAAGACACAACGCTATAAAGCATTGCTCAATTTTCCCATTCAATTGAACGATAACAAGGATTACCTCGTAACTGGCGCCGAATACAACCGTTTTGATATGGGATATTCCGCGGACTTGCCGTTTGATAAAAAAGAGATGATCAGGTTCCATGTGATCGACTTTAACTTGGGAATGGTCAAAAAATGGAACGAGAATTGGAATGTAGTGGCCATTTTAACCCCAAGGATAGCCTCCAATTTATTGGATGGAGTATCTCAGGACGATTTTTTTATGAACGCCTCCGCAGCTTTTTGGAAGGAAAAACCAAAGGCCGATAAGCCTTTCAGGATAGTTTTGGGGCTTACGTATAACAGTACCACGGGGATTCCTGTGCCGCTGCCACTGATTCATTATTATAGAAAGTTCCATCCAGATTGGTCTTTTGTTATGGGCGTTCCAAAATCCAATCTAAAATATCATTTCAACGAAAAGCACAGTTTGGAGTTGGCACTGTTCTTGGATGGTTACTTTTTGAACCTTCAAAACGATATTATTTTGGATAACGGATTGGCAGCTTCCCGAATTTCCTTCAATACCTTGGTGGGCAGTTTGGGGTATCAATATAACCTGTCCAAGAGCATGTCCTTTTTTGCGATTGCCGGAAGCAGTGTCTACCAAGAAGGCAAATTGAGGGACAAAGATCGCGGCGAGGTGTTTTTATTCAATAACGATTGGAATTTTTATATTAGAACAGGCTTCAAAATCGGATTATTTTAAATAGCAGCATATGTCAAAAATACTGGTAATAGAGGACGAATCGGCAATTAGAAGGGTATTGGTCAAAATATTGGCCGAAGAAAACGATAGCTACAATGTGGTAGAGGCAGAGGATGGCCTGGCCGGTATGGAAGTTATCAAAAAGGAAGATTTTGACCTAGTGCTGTGCGATATCAAAATGCCAAAAATGGACGGTGTGGAAGTGCTAGAAGCCGCCAAAAAGATAAAGCCCGAGATTCCTTTTATCATGATTTCTGGTCACGGTGATTTGGATACAGCGGTAAATACCATGAGGTTGGGGGCGTATGACTATATTTCCAAGCCACCGGATTTGAACCGGTTGCTTACCACAGTTCGCAATGCACTCGAACGAAAAGAACTTGCCGTGGAGAACAAGGTGCTCAAGAAAAAAGTCTCCAAAAATTACGAGATGATCGGCGAGAGCAAGGAAATCGAAGCCATTAAAGAAATGATAGAAAAAGTGGCTCCAACGGATGCAAGGGTGCTCATCACTGGTTCCAACGGCACCGGAAAGGAACTGGTGGCCCACTGGGTACACCAAAAAAGCCCACGTTCCTCTTCCCCGTTTGTTGAGGTCAATTGTGCCGCCATCCCATCCGAGTTGATAGAAAGTGAATTGTTTGGCCATGTAAAGGGTGCGTTTACTTCGGCAGTAAAAGATAGGGCTGGAAAGTTTGAAGCAGCCAATAAGGGAACCATTTTTCTAGATGAAATTGGAGATATGAGTCTTTCTGCGCAGGCCAAGGTGCTTCGGGCATTGCAGGAGAATAAAATCAGCAGGGTCGGTTCCGATAAGGACATCAAAGTGGATGTTCGCGTACTTGCAGCCACAAATAAAGATTTAAAGAAAGAAATTGAGGACGGAAAATTCCGGGAGGACCTCTATCACCGTTTAGCGGTTATTTTGATCAAGGTTCCCTCATTGAACGATAGGAGGGACGATATTCCGTTATTGATAGAACATTTTTCCAAAAAAATCGCTTCCGAACAGGGAACGGCCCAAAAGAGCTTTTCCAAAAAGGCCATTGATCTCCTCAAAAGTTATGACTGGACAGGTAACGTTCGGGAATTGCGAAACGTGGTCGAGCGCTTGATCATTCTAGGTGGTAAGGAGGTATCCGAGGAAGATGTAAAACTCTTCGCCAGTAAGTAATCAGTTGCAATCGCCCAATTGTTGCAGGGCCTCTTGTGTCAAGGTCTTCACTCTTTGGTGGTATTCCTTTTTATGCTGTGATAACTCGGTGTTCAATAAAATCAGTCGGGATTCTTCATAAATATTGGTGATAAATCGGTGCGCATCCGCGCAATCCACTTCGGTCACCACTTTCTCCAAGGAGGATTCAAATCCCAGTAAACACTGATGCACCTGTTTTTTTACGGCGGAACCTTGGGTCAAAAACATCCCATCTTGAAAATCAATTGCACTTTTAGTGTTCAGCACCAAAACGTTGCTGCCATATTCGCTAGAGGTCTCCTGTGCAAAGGCATTAAGCACGTTGCCACCGATAGTCGCCGTTTCCAAAGCCTTGTGCAAAGCGGATTTCGATTTTTTCAAGTCGCTGGATTTGGTTGCCGACTTTAAGTGGGTCAGGGTGTTTTCCAAACTCTCCAGAGCGCCTTCGCAACCGCAATCCAGAAAGTTTTCCCTGGTCTTTTCAATACCGTTGAGTGCTTTGTAGGCATGGTACTTTGCCATTTGCAAGGCATCTGCCATGATGGCTTCCTGAATTTTGCTTTTGATATATTCCAAGTTGGAACTAGCATATTGGCAGGCATTGGCCGGCTTGGAAAAGGATGTCATAATAAAGAGGCCCATGGCGAGCCCCACAAGTAGGATACTCTTTGAGGTTTTCATAACGCTATACAGATTTGGGACGTGGCGTCATTGATTTTCATAAAGTTACATTTTCATCCGTTGGGCGGACAAATAGATCGATTAAATCCCGATCTTGAGGTATAAGTGGTCAAACCATCGATGAACTGCACTTTTTCAAAGGGCTTGAAGGAATAATCAAAAAGAAGTATATTCAGTCCTATGAAAGAAATCGACACAGAAAAGTATCGGGTCAAAGGAGATGTCCGTTTGTCCGAAATAGCTACCTATCAGGATTTTGGTGCCTCCAAGGATGAGCTCAAAGACCAATTAAAGGATATTAGAAAGGACCTCGGCGATTTTCAGGATACGCTTTACGCCCATGGAAAATATGGGGTTTTGGTCTGCCTGCAGGGAATGGATACGGCAGGGAAGGACAGTTTGATTCGGGAAGTATTCAAGGATTTCAATGTGAGGGGAGTGGTGGTACACAGCTTCAAAGTGCCATCCACCAAAGAAAAGAAACACGATTACCTTTGGCGACACTACATCGCCTTACCAGAAAGAGGCAAGTTTTCTGTGTTCAACCGGACCCATTATGAAAATGTGCTAGTGACCAAAGTCCACCCAGAATATATTTTGGCCGAAAACATTCCAAAAATTGATTCGGTGGAAGATATAGACGAAGCTTTTTGGGAAAGGCGCTATGAGCAGATCAATGCCTTCGAAAAGCATATTTCGGAGAACGGGACCATTATATTCAAGTTTTTTCTACATCTGTCCAAAGAAGAGCAACGCCATCGGTTGTTGCGACGCATCCGTTTAAAGCAGAAAAACTGGAAGTTTTCACCCGGGGATTTGGAAGAACGCAAACTCTGGGACAACTATGTGGCTTGCTATGAGGAAGCATTGGGTAAGACTTCCAAGGAACACGCTCCTTGGTTTGTGATTCCAGCTGATAACAAAAAGGCGGCGAGAGTGATTGTGGCATCCATTCTTATGGAAGCGTTAAAAAAGTACAAAGATATCGAGGAACCTGAGTTGGACGATGAAATAAAGGCTAATTTAGAAATCTTTAAACAGGAATTGGAAAAAGAAACCACATGAGAACCGTACTACTTTTGGCCTTTTTGATGGTCAGTACCCCCTTTTTAGCCCAAACGGAGGATGAGAAACAGATAAAGGCCATCTACGATGAGGCATTGACCAATGGGAAGGCCTATGATTGGCTGAATTACCTCTCCAACCAGATTGGTGGGCGACTTTCGGGATCCGTACAGGCTCAACAGGCGGTAGACTATACCAAGGCCCAATTGGACTCGTTGGGACTGGACAAGGTTTGGCTACAACCCGTAATGGTGCCCAAATGGGTAAGGGGCATTCCTGAATTTGCCTACTTTGAAACCAAACCTGGACTAACGACCAATGTGCCGATTTGTGCTCTCGGAGGTTCCGTAGCCACCCCAGATGGTGGCCTTAAGGCCAATGTAGTGGAAGTAATGGGGATTGAGGACTTGGAAAAATTGGGACGCAACCAAATTGAAGGGAAGATTGTCTTTTATAACCGGCCTATGGACCCAACGCTCATAAATACTTTTGCCTCCTATTCCGGATGTGTGGACCAGCGATATTCTGGTGCAGCAGAAGCAGCCAAGTTCGGCGCGGTCGGTGTCATAGTCCGTTCCATGAACCTTCGGTTGGACGATTATCCACATACCGGATCTATGGGATACGGAGATATGCCTGTCAATCAACGAATACCGGCGGCAGCCATCAGCACCAACGGAGCGGAGTTGCTGAGTACTACCTTAAAATTAAATCCTAACGCCAAGTTTTATTTCAAACAAAACTGTAAGCAACTGGAAGATGTGCAATCCTACAATGTAATCGGGCAGATTACGGGAAGTACCTACCCTGATGAAATTATGGTGGTCGGCGGACATTTGGATTCCTGGGATTTGGGTGACGGTTCCCACGATGATGGTGCAGGATGCGTACAGAGTATGGATGTGCTTCGACTTTTAAAAGAGACTGGGTACCGTCCGAAGCGAACCTTGCGTGTAGTTCTTTTTATGAACGAGGAAAACGGACTTCGAGGCGGAAACAAATATGCCGAGGTGGCACGTAGCAAAAATGAAAGGCACATTTTCGCCTTGGAAAGTGATTCTGGCGGATTCACGCCCAGAGGTTTTTCCATTGATGCCAATCCCGAAAATATCCAACAGATCCAAGGTTGGAAGGATTTGTTTGAACCCTATCTGATACATTTATTTTACGAAGGTGGAAGTGGGGCGGATATTGGACCTTTAAAAGATGAAGGAATCGTTTTGGCAGGATTGCGTCCCGATTCCCAACGGTACTTTGACCACCACCATGCCGAAAACGACACTTTTGAGCACGTGAACAAGCGCGAATTGGAGTTGGGAGCGGCCACCATGGCCAGTTTGGTTTATTTGATAGATAAGTATGGAACCATACCAACCAAAAAGATAAAAGGATAAACAGGGTAGATTTCGAACAAAAATTCGTCAGTTCGAGTTCGTTTTCGCATCAAAGTGTAGAAAATGAGTATCTAGAGCGGTTGTTATTGAAGTTTTAGGCCTTGTTGGCTTTTCTCATACGCTTGGGGCCGTACCACAGCCAAAACCCGGTGATGGTAAAAATCAGTAAGGAAATCCCCATTACAGAGGTGTAAATCAGTTTGAAATATCCCTCCGAACCTAGATAGTCGTCTACCAAAGACCCATCATGAATGTTTTCCAAAAAATCGGACCTTCGTTTGCCGATGGAAAGCACACTTCCTGTGGCGCCATCCAATTGTATCTCATAAAAAGAGTCCACAAATACAAATTTTACAGATCCCTTTTCTTTCCGCATATCAATACGGTCTATTTCCAAAGAAAGTTCTGTTGATACTTCACTATGTAAGGTCGAGCAGGCAATGGTGTGCAAACTGTCCACAGGCAACCATTGTTTTAGGTCGGCTGTTGTTCCCTTTTGAGTTTCGGGAAGGATATAGCCGCTGGAATTCTTCTTCCAGCCCAACAATAGTCCTGAAATGGATATGAAAAAGAAAAAAATAAAGAGTAAAGCCCCTGTGGTTCGGTGTACTTTTCGAAATATGCGTAATACTTTGGCCTGCTTCTTCCGTTTGCCCATTCTTGCCCATTAAAAACCCTAAATATCCATAAATTTTATGGAACGCAAACAGGAGGGTTCCAGCAATTTTTGGCAGATGCTCCGCATTTAACAAAAATTTTGGAAAACTGGCGTTTGGATGCTCTTTAAAGGGAAATTACAATTAACTGCCGGCGAAGGGAGTTCCGAATACTCCAACAGCCAATTCTGCCCAGACCAAAAGGAATATGGCCACAAAAACGGTGATGGCAATTACTCTTTTGGATAGGGTTTTGGCTTTTCTCAGTGCAAAGTCAATTGAAAAACCCAAGGCCAATAACAATCCGCCAGCTACCACAAAATCGAACAACGACCATTGTACATCGGGTGAGAACTGCATAGCTATGAAGGGTATGGCTAGCAATACCAAAATGGAAGATAGAATGATGGTTTGTCTTGTACTTATGGTCATGGCATCTTTATTTATAAAGCTAAAGTAAGATATAACTTGCTGTGCTGAAAATAAATAAGGAAAAATTAACTTTAGATGTAGTAGAGCTACTAGGGGTTAAGTACTACCGATACCCATCATTCAAACCAAAACCTTCAATGATCATAGGTATTATTTTCTCCAACCTTCGCAATTTGGTTTTTTCCTGTTTGGCTTCGGAAATATGTTCGCTAAACTCTTTCTGTTTGTAAGGGGATAGCCCTTTGAAAGCTTGGTGCAGTGTAGGGTCTTTTTTGAATTCAGAAAGCAGTAATTCGGGGATGACCACCTCTTTCGTTTTCTCCGCCTTTACTTCCATTCCTTTTTTCTGGTTATCCAATGCTTCCTTCATGTAAGACAGGACAATTTGTTCATCCACTGCTTCCAAACTTTGAAACTTCCAGTGTCGCATGCCCTTTGTTTTGCCTTTTTGTGCATTTTCCAAGACATTTTTCGGGTCCTTTAAAAACACACCGTTAAAAAACCAAACCCCAAAGTGGTTCTTGAACTTACAGATACCAAAAACGTTTTTCCCGTTGAGCGTATACACGGGAATACTCCATTTAAAATCTTCCTTGGCTTCCGTTTTCAACGCTATTTTTCTTAGCATGCCGATACCTTTCTTAAACGGATGCTCTTTTTCGTAGTACGTTTCCAGTTTTTCCAATTTGTCCATATCTACTTGATTTGAATGGCGGTAAGTTCGCAGATTTTAACAATGACCATCACTGCCTTTTGCATACTTTCCAAAGGAACGTACTCGTATTTACCATGAAAATTATGTCCGCCGGCAAAAATATTGGGGCAGGGCAACCCCATAAAACTCAGTTGCGAACCATCGGTACCCCCTCGAATAGGCTTGATGATGGGCTCAATTTGAAGCGATTTCATGGCTTCCTCGGCAATCTCTACAATATGAAAAACAGGTTCAACTTTTTCACGCATGTTCTTGTACTGGTCCTCGATGGTAAGGTCGATGAATTCCCCATACTTTTTATTGAGCTTTGCTTTGATGTCGTTCAATAAATCTTTCCTCGCCTGAAAATGAACGGCGTCATGGTCACGAATGATGAGGTCTATCTCCGCCTTTTCAATTTCCCCTTTGATTTTGTGCACGTGGAAAAAGCCTTCCCTGCCGGTGGTATGTTCGGGAACTTCACTGGGAGGTAGGTGGGTCAAGAAATCGTTGGCAATCCCAATGGCGTTTACCATTTTATTCTTGGCATAGCCCGGGTGGACACTTTTACCGGTAATGGTAATTTTGGCCTTTGCGGCATTAAAGTTTTCATATTCCAGTTCGCCCACTTGGCTGCCGTCCATGGTATAGGCCCATTCCGCACCAAACTTTTCCACATCAAACTTATGGGCGCCGCGTCCAATTTCCTCATCTGGCGTAAAGGCAATTCTAATTTTACCGTGTTTTATTTCTGGATGCTGAATCAAGTATTCCATAGCCGTGATAATTTCGGCAATACCTGCTTTGTCATCGGCTCCCAACAAGGTGGTGCCATCTGTAGTGATCAAAGTTTGGCCTTCGTAGACTTTAAGGTCCTCAAAATAATTGGGAGAAAGCACAATATTGTTCAAACGGTTTAGGATGATGTCCTTTCCGTCATAATTTTCGATAATCTGTGGCTTTACATTTCTACCCGAGAAATCAGGAGAGGTATCAAAATGTGAAATAAACCCAATGGTGGGAACTTTTTTATCGATATTGCTGGGCAATGTCGCCATGATGTAGGCATTCTCGTCAATCGAAACCTCCTGCATGCCGATTTGGTGTAGTTCCATCACCAATTTTTTGGCCAAGTCCCACTGCTTTTCTGTGCTGGGGGTGGTTTGGGAATACGGGTCGCTTTGCGTATCGGTAGTGACATATTCCAAAAAACGGGGCAATAATTTTTCCATGGTTGAGTTGCTTTTCATCAAAAATACAGCTTATTCAAACGCTATTTTACCAATTAAAGCCATTAATAAGTATCTTTCCTTAACCTAAATGTATACTGAAGTTGAAAGCGACTATTTTTTTCCTTTATCTGATGTGCGGGTTTTGCGGTATGGCCCAAATGGACTGTATTTTGGGCGTGGGCGGCCGTGACAACGAAGCCATTATCAAAGTGTTTGAACTTACCGAGGAGCAACAGGAAAACCTGAAAAACTGGAGTGCCGAGGTAAGGGTAAGGAACGATGTTTTTAAGGAAAAGGCCAAATATCTGATGAAGCAGAACGAGGAAAGCTCCCCCGAGGTGCTTATCGAAGTGTCCAAAAAATATCAATCTTACATTGATAGCATGGCAAATAATGTCCGTTTGATTGACAAGCGTTTGCTGGGTACCTTCAGCCAGGCACAATATGATAGGTACTTGAAGTTATGCAGTCAATTGACCTTGCGCCCCATCTACATTAATAGGTCTGTTGACGAAAATTGACCGAAATGGCAAGAACTGTTTGAAGAGTTTTTATTTTTGTGCAAAATCCAATTGGAATGTACAAATACCTGATTCGCCCGGTACTTTTTTTGTTTGACCCCGAGGCCGTGCACCACTTTTCTTTTAGGGCCATCAAATTCTTTTCCATATTGGGATTGGGCGGGTTGTTCAGAAAAATATTTGTCGTAAACGACCGCAGATTGGAGCGTGAGGTATTTGGAGTAAAATTCAAAAATCCGGTGGGTCTTGCCGCCGGTTTTGATAAGGATGCCAAATTGTACAACGAATTTTCCGATTTTGGCTTTGGCTTCGTGGAAATAGGAACGGTGACGCCCAAGCCGCAACCCGGAAATCCCAAAAAACGGTTGTTCCGTTTGCGGGATGACCAAGCGATTATCAACCGCATGGGGTTTAACAATAAAGGTGTTTTTGATGCCGTGGAACAGCTTAAGAAAAAGCATCGGGTCATCGTGGGCGGAAATATTGGTAAGAACAAGGTTACCCCGAATGACGAAGCCTTAAAGGATTATCTGATTTGTTTTGAGGCACTGTTTGAGCATGTGGATTATTTTGTGGTGAATGTGAGCTCTCCCAATACGCCCGGACTTAGGGAGTTACAGGACAAAGAACCTTTGACAAAGCTGCTCAAAAAGCTGAAACATCAAAATAAGAAATTGGCAAAGAGCCATCAAAAGAAGGAAAAGCCAATTTTATTGAAAATAGCGCCGGACTTAACGGATGACCAGTTGTTGGACATCATCGAAATTGTGGCAGATACGAAAATTGATGGGGTCATCGCCACCAACACCACCATTGCACGCCAAAATCTAAAATCCCACCTTACCTTAACGGAAGAAATGGGTGGGCTCAGCGGAAAACCACTGACCAATCGAAGTACCGAGGTAATTCGGTTTTTATCGGAAAACAGCAGAAAGGCATTTCCCATCATAGGGGTTGGGGGCATCCATGCTCCCGAAGATGCACTGGAAAAATTGGAAGCAGGGGCCGATTTGGTTCAGCTCTATACCGGGTTCATTTATGAAGGTCCGGGACTCATTAAAAAAATCAACAAGGCCATTTTGGAAAAAATGGCGTAGGAACCATGGAAAGCCTAGCGATATTTTTGGAAACCATCCATTATCCCATATTGATAGGTTTCTTCCTGTCCGCTCTTGCCTTGGCCCTTTCCCCCGGTCCCGATAATATTTTTGTGCTCACCCAAAGTATGGGTCATGGAACAAAATCGGGCTTGGCCGTTGTCTTTGGTCTCGTTTCTGGCTGTTTGGTGCATACGACCTTATTGGCCTTTGGGGTTTCGGAGATTATCAAACGGAGCGACGCTCTCTTTTTTATCATCAAATTGTTCGGAGCGCTGTACTTATTGTTTTTGGCGATGAAGGTCTACAAAAGTGATGCGTCCATTTCATTGGAGGATGGAAAAAGTGCCCAAAAATCGGGGAAGAAGCTGTTTTGGACCGGTTTTACCATGAATGTGCTCAACCCCAAGGTGACCATATTCTTTCTTGCGTTTTTCCCGGGTTTTCTATTCAGTGAAACAGTGAATACCGTGGTTCAATTCTATGTGTTAGGGTTGATTTTTATGCTTTCGGCCACCCTAGTTTTTAGCACGATTGCTTTCTTGGCGGGCTCCATTTCCAATTATCTGAAGCACCATAAGAAAGCGGGACTTTACTTAAAATGGATGCAGATCATTGTTTTTGTAGGGATTGCCATTTATCTATTTGTATCGGATAAATAAGTGCTATTTTTACGGAAGCTTATGCCACAGGTAAAACTCATAGAATGTCCCAGAGACGCCATGCAGGGAATAAAGACCCATATTCCTGCCAAGGAAAAGGCGAAGTACATCCAATCTTTGCTGGGCTGCGGCTTTGACACCATCGATTTTGGAAGTTTTGTATCGCCAAAGGCCATTCCACAAATGCAGGATACCTCAGAAGTGTTGGGACTATTGGACCTTTCCCGTACCCAGAGCAAACTGTTGGCCATCGTTGCCAATGTTCGTGGGGCACAAGATGCCTGTGAGCACGAAGCCATCCACTATTTGGGCTTTCCTTTTTCCATTTCCGAGAACTTTCAAATGCGGAACACGCATAAAACTATTGACCAATCCGTGGAAACCTTGAAGGGTATTCTGGAATTGGCGGATAAGCATGGCAAGGAAGTAGTCACTTACATCTCCATGGGGTTTGGAAATCCCTATGGAGACCCTTGGAACGTGGAGATAGTAGGGGAGTGGACCGAAAAACTGGCGGAAATGGGAACTCGTATCCTTTCCCTATCTGATACGATAGGCAGTTCCACCCCGGAAGTAATCGATTATCTGTTTTCCAATTTGATTCCCAAATATCCGGATATTGAATTTGGGGCCCATTTGCACACTACCCCCACAAAATGGCATGAGAAAGTGGATGCAGCCTACAAAGCAGGCTGTCGTCGTTTTGATGGCGCTGTTCAAGGCTTTGGTGGTTGTCCCATGGCCAAGGATGAGCTTACTGGGAATATGCCGACGGAAAAGATGTTGTCCTATTTTACCGAGCAAAAAGCGGATACAGGGGTCAATTGGATGGTGTTCGAGGCAGCCTTCAACAAGGCAACTGAGCTATTTTCGGTATACCACTAAAAAAAGGCACCCCGAAGAGTGCCTTTATCTACTATCCTTTAGGAACAACTATTAATATCGAAGTTCGATACCTGCGTAAATCCCAAAGGGATGTCCGGGTCTTAGCCCTGCGGGAACTCTGGCCACCGCATAGGTTTCATCCAACAAGTTGATGGCATTCGCAGTGAGGGCCAAATGCTTGTTGAATCGGTATCGTCCACCAAGGTCCACAATAAAGTTGGAGGCCACTTTTTCATCGACTGGAATAGGGCCACTTCCTGCCAAAGTTCTAAACGCACCATTGTACCTTCCGCTGAGGTTGATTTCAAAATTTTGATGCTCAAGGGATAGGGCTGCATTGAACTGATGTTTTGCAATATAAGGAAGCTCATCACCGGAATTTACTTCGCCCCAAATATCATTTTCACTACCAAAACTGTTTAAAAACTCCGTATCGGTCAAGGTATAGCCAAAGGTAAAGGGAAGTTGCAGATTGGGGTTGTTCTCCAAGAAATTGTAGTTGAGCAATACTTCAATACCTTGAACTTTTACTTCTCCAGCGTTGAATTGGTCCAAAGAACCCGTTCCCCCGGTAGCAGCAAGGTCGCTACCCAAAAGATTGCTATAATCATTGTAAAAGCCGACCAGTTCCCCAGAGATTCCAGCAATAGAAAAGCGGCTTCCCAATTCGTAATTGATACTTTCTTCGGGATTTTCCCCAGGTTGATTGCTAGGTGGTGAAAAGCCTTTGTGAACTCCGCCAAATACAGATAGTTTATCAAAATTATAATTGAAGCCGATACCTGGGATAAAGACATCGACCTTGTTTTGTCGTTCAGAAATATCCGTGCCTTCACGAGAGATGTCATCCGTCCCATAGTCCAATCGCTCCAAAGAGATATTCTCGTAACGAAGCCCGGGGGTCAGGGTCAAATCGTTGATCTTCACTTTGTACATCGCATAAGAGGCAAAGGCCCTTGCGCTACTGATGCGGTTGGCATTGGTTCCGGGAATACCAGCATTGACCAATTGCATATTGCCGTTCACCATAGCATAATCGTCTATCCATTGAAAGCGGTCCTCTTCGTCATAATGGTAGCGCAATCCAATTTCCAAATCATGGTACGTGTTCTCCCCGTTCCAGTGGTAGTCCAATTTGGTCTGAACTCCAGTGGATAGATAATCACGATTGTTATTTCGGGCATTGAGGAAATCGTCTCCATCACTGTCAACAGCACCTGTCACCAAATCAATGTAGCTATCAAAAGTCGTAGGGTCGCTAAATATGTTTCCAATTCCTTGACGCTCCCCGTCAACGGTTACGAAGTCAACCTTGTACCAATTGCGGCTAAAATCGTTGTAATAACCAATGGTCGTGATTCGGAATTGGTCACTAAACTTTAGGGCATGGGTACCCATCACCTGAAAATGCTCCGTATTCATTTGGTCGTTTTGGGAGCCTGCATAACGGCGGAAAGGATCTGCATCAAAATCTTCCTGGGTCAAACCAAGATAGGTTTCATTGGAAGTTTCATCCGAATACTGGAATTTCACTTCAAACTCTTGCCCCAAAGGAGCCTCGGGATTGGTATTGATTTTGAATTTGGCCACGAGGTCATTTTTATCAAAACCGGTATTATCCCCATTTTCAAGATTTTTGAATCCGTTGGAATTGTAGTTGAGGTATTCCACGGCATAACCAAAATTTTTCTGGGTATCCCCCAGTTGTGCATGGATACGGCCACTTTGGAAACTTCCGTAACTACTGTTTAAAAATATGCCAAAATCATCCGGAACTTCAGTGGAAATCATATTGATGGCTCCGCCAGTAGTGTATGGACCGTATTGTACTTGACTGCTTCCTTTCAGAATTTCCACGGCCTGCATACGGGCTATGGTAGGGAAATAATAGGCCGATGGAGCACTGTAGGGGGCCGGGGCGATAAGAACGCCATCTTCCATCAATGTGATTTTTGAGCTTCTTTCAGGAGAGGTTCCCCGCAAACTGATGTTGGGCCTTAGGCCAAATCCATCCTCTTCATAAATATTGACCCCTGGCACAGAACGCAGGGTGCGGTTGATATCGGTATAATTAAACTTTTTGATTTCCTCTGGAGAAAGGTAGTACGAAGAGCCAGTCCGGTTTTTGGCGACAAACTTGCTTCCGAAAATAACCTTGGCGGAAAGGACTACTTCGCTCAATTGAATGGTTGATGAATCGGTTGAAATCGGGTTTTGCTGTCCAAAAAAAGTTAGACAACTCAATAGTGCAATGGTAAGGGATAATCTGCGCATAACGTTAATTAAGACTTATTTTAAATAAGTGTTAGTTTTGGTCGGCAAATGTATGAGGTCTTGTAGAGAAAACAAACTTTATTTAGAATAAATAAATGTTAACTCATCAAGGTAGGATGCCATTTTGGTTGGAAGTCCTCACAGTTGTTATAATCATTGTTGTTGATAAAAGCTAGGTTGGATTTTACTTTACTGCGGACAGCGATGTAGTTACCCTTTAATTTATTTAGATTAAGTCTAAATGAATATCTTTGGCGTATCAAAAAAAGGTTTTTTCAAATGAACTACAATGGTTTACTACCTCGCCTACCCAAAGAATTACGCTTATTTGTCGCTGTTTTTGTTGTGGTGCTTTCGGTGGGTTATTTTACAGGCCTGCTTTTTGTGCAGGAAACTGAGGCAACCACCCCATTGGGGGTACAGGAAAATTATTTGGGCAACGAGGATGATTTGGAAGCCGAGGTAATGAAGTTTAAAAAAGGCAATCGTGAGATGCTTACGGTAATCCATACGCATATCCTTTCCATGTCCCTCATATTTTTCTTGTTGGGTGGATTGGTTTGGTTGACCAAAGCCCCGAAAAAACTAAAACTATTCTTGACCCTCGAACCCTTCCTATCCGTCATACTTACGTTTGGTGGTATCTATCTGATGTGGTCGGGTATTGGTTGGTTTAAATATATCGTGGTGTTTTCGGGCATTTTAATGACAGTGACCTACTCCACTGCCGCAATTTTGGTGTTGATTCAGTGTTGGAGCGGAGAAAAACGTATGGTTTAATTTCTTTTGTGCTTCACTTTTAGCGGGATTGATGACAATCCAATAAAATAGTGGTATATTTGCACGCAATTAATCCGTAATTGCAATGGAAGCTCACCAAAACAAAATTGTTGGCGAAGGACTTACTTACGACGATGTTCTTCTTGTGCCGGCTTACTCCGAAGTACTTCCCCGAGAAGTCAATATTCAATCAAAATTTACCAAAAACATCACCATCAATGTGCCCATTGTTTCTGCGGCCATGGATACGGTGACCGAATCCCGAATGGCCATTGCCATGGCTAGGGAAGGTGGGATTGGAGTTCTGCACAAGAACATGACCATTGAGCAGCAAGCTTTGAAGGTGCGCAAAGTAAAGCGGGCCGAAAGTGGTATGATCATGGACCCTGTGACGCTTCCGTTGGACTCTGTGGTCCGGGATGCAAAAGCCAGCATGAGGGAACACAGTATTGGGGGAATCCCGATTGTGGATGACAACAAAAAACTGATCGGAATTGTCACCAACCGCGATCTCCGTTTTGAAAAAAATGATGACAGGCCCATAGCGGAGGTTATGACCTCCGAAAACTTGGTGACTGTGGGAGAGGGAACCTCATTGCAGCAAGCGGAAGTGATCCTCCAAGAAAATAAAATTGAAAAATTGCCCGTGGTCAACGATAAGGAGGAACTTATCGGCTTGATCACGTTCAGGGATATCACCAAACTCACCCAAAAACCGATAGCCAACAAGGATCAATACGGTCGTTTGCGCGTGGCAGCAGCCATTGGGGTAACCGCCGATGCGGTGGAGCGGGCAGGTGCCTTGGTGAAAGCTGGGGTGGATGCCATTATTATTGACACTGCGCATGGACACACCAAAGGTGTGGTGAGCATTTTGAAATCGGTGAAAGAGGCCTATCCAGAATTGGATGTGGTCGTTGGAAATATTGCCACCGCTGAAGCAGCGAAATACTTGGTGGAGGCTGGAGCTGATGCCGTAAAGGTCGGTATCGGGCCCGGTTCCATCTGTACCACACGCGTTGTGGCAGGTGTTGGATTTCCGCAATTCTCCGCGGTTTTGGAAGTAGCGGCAGCCTTAAAAGGTACCGGTATTCCTGTAATTGCCGATGGTGGAATCCGCTACACTGGGGATATTCCCAAAGCCTTGGCGGCAGGAGCTGATACTGTAATGTTAGGTTCGCTGTTGGCAGGTACCAAAGAATCTCCCGGGGAAACGATTATTTATGAAGGACGTAAATTCAAATCGTACCGAGGAATGGGTTCTGTTGAGGCTATGAAGCAAGGTAGTAAGGACAGATATTTCCAAGATGTAGAGGACGATATCAAAAAATTGGTGCCCGAAGGCATTGTAGGCCGTGTACCTTACAAAGGGGAATTGGTGGAAAGTATGCACCAGTTTATCGGTGGTCTTCGTGCTGGTATGGGGTATTGTGGCGCAAAGGATATTGAAGCCTTGAAAAACAATGCACGCTTTGTGAAGATAACTTCAAGCGGTATCCACGAGAGCCATCCGCACAACGTAACCATTACGAAGGAGAGTCCGAATTATAGTAGGTAAAAACAAAATCTAGGCTGGGTAAATTACTTCCCAGCATAACTTTGCCAATCCTTGTCCTTGTAGATATTGTCGCCAAAATACTTGGCAATCTGCATAAAGGGCTCTACTTTTTGATATCCGGGTACGGGAGACAACATATTGAAATTTTCATCCAAAAAAACAACGGTGGGGTAGCTCATCTTGCCTTGCAATAAAGCTGCGGCCAGCTCGTGGTATCCCCTTCTTCCCGAGGGTACAAACTTAAAGGTCTTTCCTTGGTATTGGATGGGGTCTTTGCCCTCTGCATCCATTTTTACCATATAAAAGTTGTCCTGCATATATTGGGAAACCTGTGGATTTTGGAATGTATCCTTGTCCATTTTTTTACACCATCCGCACCAGTCCGTGTATACATCCACAAAGATTTTTTTGGGTTGGGCATCCGTCTGGGAAAGTTGCACGGCTTCTTCCCAAGATATCCAATTAATGTCTTGGGCCTGTACGTTAAAGCCGATAAGTGCTACAAAAAGTAAACTGATTTGGGTAAAAATTGAGCGCATAGTCTTTGATTTTGACACTAAAGTCGTCCTGTTGATACAAAACTAACGAAAATTGTGCCAAAAAAGTATGGGCTTTAACAGTCCCTAAAGCTTTGTGCTTACTTTACCGCTTGGGTCTTGGGCGACTCAAACAAGTCCTTCACATCCACTTGATTGGCCAAGATGTCGTCGAAGGTTTCCCGTTTTCTGATGAGGTGTCCCTTGCCTTTGTGCCAAAGGACCTCTGCGGGGCGATATCTCGAATTGTAATTGCTAGCCATCGTAAAGCAATAGGCGCCGGCATTTCTGAAGCAGAGAATATCGCCTTCTGTGATTTCATTGATTCTTCGGTTGCTACCGAAGGTATCGGTTTCACAGATATATCCTACCACCGAATAATAGCGCTCCCTACCGTTTGGATTGGAGATATTGCTAATTTCGTGGGTAGACCCATAGAGCATGGGGCGTATCAAATGGTTGAAACCTGAATCCACACTGGCAAAAACCGTGGATGTGGTTTGCTTCACCACATTCACTTTGGCCAAAAAGAAGCCTGCTTCGCTCACCAAGAACTTACCGGGCTCAAAAGCAAGGGTGAGCTCCCGCCCGTATTCCTTACAAAACTCGTTGAATCTCTTGGTCAGTTTTTTGCCCAACTCGTCCACGTTGGTCTGTATGTCCCCTTCTTTGTAAGGCACTTTAAAACCGCTACCAAAATCGATGAACTCCAAGTCCTTGAAGTTTTTGGCCGTTTCAAAGAGGATTTCTGAAGCGTACAGGAATACATCAATATCCAAAATATCACTGCCGGTATGCATGTGTATTCCGTTAATGTTCATGTCGGTGAGTTCCACAATGCGCAACAAATGCGGTATTTGGTGAACGCTTATCCCAAATTTGGAATCGATATGTCCAACAGAAATATTGGAATTTCCGCCCGCCATCACATGAGGGTTGATTCGGATACAGACCGGGATATCGGGATGCTTGCTGCCAAATTGCTCTAAAATGGATAGGTTGTCGATGTTGACTTGTACCCCAAGCGCAGCAGCTTCTTCAATTTCTTCCAAAGACACCCCATTGGGAGTGAAAATGATGGACTCTGGCTTAAAGCCTGCCAAAAGCCCCAATTTTACTTCTTGTATGGATACGGTGTCCAAACCACTGCCCAAACTGTTCAATAATCTGAGAATGCTGATATTGCTCAACGCTTTGGCGGCATAGTTCAACTTTAAATGGGGTACCCCTTTAAATGCATGGGTCAGTTTTTTGTATTGGGACGTAATCTTATCAGCGTCATACACATACAATGGCGCACCAAATTCTTCGGTAAGTTGAAGTAAGTCCTTAGCATTCATAATGAAACAGATTATTTGAAACAAAACTAGGTGTTACGGGTCTTACTTACAAGAAATTTAATTTAATCTATCAAAATATAACAAATTGTTTGTTTTGAAACAATAGTCGATATGGCTACTATTGTGGCTTTGATTTTTGATATGTATTTTTAAGAAATCTCAACATTGAACATGAAGCTTCCATTATTTCCATTACAGTCGGTGTTTTATCCGGGGGAGACCGTGCCCCTTCATATATTCGAGGATCGGTACAAGCAATTGATCCATGATTGTAGGAGGGAGGCCCTTACCTTTGGTATTCCCGTTTATATAAATAATTCCATCTCGTATGGGACGGAAGTTCAATTGGTGGAAGTGGTTAATACCTATGAGTCCGGAGAAATGGATGTAGTCTGCGTGGCGCGACAGATTTTTAAGGTATTGAGTTTTGAACAACAATTGGAAGGGAAACTCTATGCTGGTGGTGAAGTGGCCTTTTTGGAAACGGAGAACGATGCCGACGTGGATTTAAGGGCGGAAGTCCTGCAAAAAGTAGAGGAACTTTATGATATTATGGATGTTCCTTTTACCAAGACCTCGCCCAAGCAATTCAATAGTTACTCCCTAGCACACAAAATGGGGCTTTCGTTTGAGCAGGAGTACGAATTATTGTTAATGACCAAGGAAACCGATCGTTTGAACTTTATCAAAGCGCATTTGGAAGCCACGACCCATGTACTGAGCAAAGTCAACCGTACCAAGGAAGTGATCGAAATGAACGGGCATTTCAAAAACTTCGATCCGTTGGACTTCAAAGATTTTAAGTTGTAGCGGTTTCATTGGAAAAACACTCCGTTATTCTGTTTTAAAAGGTAATTATTCATTTAACAACTTCAATTTGTCAGCGGTGTTTTCTATTTTTGTCAGCAAACAAAAGTAAACTCACAGATGAATCTTCACGAATATCAAGGAAAAGAGATTTTAGCCAGTTTTGGCGTTAGGATCCAACGAGGAATAGTTGCGCACAACGCCAAAGAAGCGGTAGACGCCGCAAAACAACTTACAGAGGAAACCGGTACAGGATGGCACGTTATAAAGGCCCAAGTACATGCAGGTGGCCGTGGTAAGGGCGGTGGTGTAAAACTGGCCAAGAACTTGAAGGAAGTGGAAGAATTGGCGGGCAGCATTATCGGGATGAACTTGGTGACCCCCCAAACATCTGCTGAAGGTAAAAAAGTGCACCAAGTGCTGGTGGCCGAAGACGTGTATTATCCCGGCGATAGCGAAACCAGCGAGTTCTATATGTCCGTTCTTTTGAATCGGGGCACTGGAAGAAACATGATCATGTACTCTACCGAAGGAGGTATGGACATTGAAGAAGTGGCCGAAAAAACCCCACATTTGATTTTTACGGAAGAAGTGGACCCCGGAATGGGATTGTTGCCTTTCCAAGCTCGTAGGATTGCCTTCAACCTTGGTTTATCCGGAACGGCTTTTAAGGAAATGACCAAATTCGTGATGTCACTTTACAAAGCATATGTGGAAAGTGATGCCAGTCTTTTTGAAATCAACCCTGTGTTGAAGACATCGGACGATAAAATTATGGCTGTTGACGCCAAAGTAACCATAGATGATAACGCACTTTACCGAAGAAAATCCTACGCCGAAATGCGCGACCTTCGTGAGGAGAACCCCATCGAGGTGGAAGCCCGTGAAGTTGGCCTAAACTATGTGGATTTGGATGGTAACGTGGGCTGTATGGTAAACGGTGCCGGTTTGGCCATGGCGACCATGGATTTGATCAAAATGGCGGGTGGAGAACCAGCCAACTTCTTGGATGTAGGAGGAACTGCCGATGCCAAAAGGGTGGAGGAAGCTTTCCGTATCATCCTAAAGGATCCCAACGTAAAGGCCATTCTTATCAATATCTTTGGTGGAATCGTGCGTTGCGACCGTGTGGCACAAGGAGTTGTGGATGCCTATAAAAATATGGGCGATGCCATTCAAGTGCCCATTATTGTAAGATTGCAAGGTACCAACGCTGAGTTGGCCAAGGAAATTATCGATAACTCTGGTTTGGCGGTGCATTCTGCGGTGCAGTTCAAAGAAGCTGCCGATAAAGTGGAAGATGTATTGAGCTAGTCTCACTTATCATATTTTTCAGAAGGGCAATACCCAAGGGTGTTGCCCTTTTTTTATGAAATTGGTTGGTTTTGTATCCATTTTTGGTTGGAAACGGAATATCCATCCCTTAGTCCGTTCGTTTTGAGAGCTTTCCCAAAACATCCAAGAAATTACCAAATGTATACCGGTCCCAATCCACGTATTAGGCCAAGGTTAGGAACATTAAACATTTGTTAAATCCCCAGATACTGTAACATTTTAGATTTTTAATCGTCTTATTTTTGAGATGTCTTTAAAAAGAGCTCTTGAATAGGGTTCTTTTTTAACAAATCATTAATCATCAATAAAAATCAAAAAACAGAAATCATGAGAAAATTTAAGACGATTACAGTGGCGTTGGCTTTGTTCGTAACCATGGGTGCGTTCGCATCAGAAGGTAAAAAGGAAACCAAGGAAAAAAGTCTTTCCGGGCAGATTTACGAAATGTTGAAAGACAACCAATTCAATGTGGACTACAAAGAATTGAGCGCCGAAGTTCGTTTCATTGTTACCGAAAATGGCGAATTGATCGTACTATCCGTAAAAACGGAAGACGAGGTATTGGATGGCTTTGTAAAAAACCGTTTAAACTACAAAAAGGTACAATTGGAGAATGTTGCGCCAGGTAGAGTGTACGAACTTCCAGTAAGAATTACCGCTTAAAAAACGGAAATTGTTTGAGTTAGCTAGTAAAAGCCCTGAATTTCAGGGCTTTTTTGTGTACTAAAATGAAGGTTTTGGAGTTATGTAAGTGGAGCAACAAACCAAAACCTCACCATATGGGAACTTATGAGGAAAAATTGAGTATACTTTCGGAGATGATCGCCTTCGCTAGGGTAGATCATTCCCTAAAGCAATCCGAGTATGACTTTTTGCTTCAAGTTGCCAAGAGTCTAGGTGTGGATGAGGATACCTTCAAAGGGCTCTTAAGGGAAAGACCGCCCAAGGTCCGCTTAAAAACCCAGGCCGATCGAATAGTGCAGTTTCACCGATTGATGCTCCTTATGAACATCGACGATGAGCAGCATAAAAAGGAAATCGACAGACTTTACAATATCGGGCTCCGAATGGGCCTGCCTCCTGCGGCCATCAGTCAGGTTTTGGAGGTGATGCACCGCTACCCCGACAAGATTGTCCCGCCCAATGTACTGATCAATATTTTCAGGGCGCATTACAATTAATGTCACAATGACATCTTATTTCTTTTTAAAACTGTCAAAAAGTCAGTTATTCTGAATTGGTATATGATTTGACTTATACTGTGTGATTACAAAGTTTAACTAAAATTGAATCGCCATGAGTATAGTAAAAAGAAATAACCTGTTTTTTCCATCATTGATGAACGATTTTATAGGACCCGATTGGTTCGGAGGAACCGAAAAATGGAACGCTACCATGCCAGCTGTCAATATTAAGGACAATACCGAAGGGTTTGAATTGGAATTGGCAGTCCCAGGCATGAAAAAGGATGATTTCACCGTGGAAATCGATAACGACGTATTGACTATTTCCAGTGAAATCAAGACTGAAAATGAAGATAAAAATGAGAATTACACACGCAAAGAGTTCTCATATAGTTCATTCAAAAGAGCCTTTACACTTCCTGAAACTGTGGATGGTTCTAAAATCGACGCCAAATACGAGGATGGAATTTTGAAATTGACCTTGCCGAAAAAACAAGAGGCATTGCCAAAACCAAAAAGATTGATTGAAATCGCATAAGACAACAGAACACCAACTATAGGTGTTTCATGATGGTTGGATTAGTTGGTTAGTTTGGGACGCGCTCCTGCTTTGCAGGGGCGCGTTTTTTTATTCCTTCTCCTGTAGCATTTTGATTTCGTCCCGAAGTTTGGCCGCCTCCATGAAATTGAGCTCCTTGGCCGCTTTTTCCATGGCCTTGCGCTTTTCCCTGATCAGTTTCTCCTTTTGGTCCTCAGTAATATATTTTAAATCAGGTTCGGCAGCTCGTAGTTCTTCCTTTTGAAAATGATAGGTGGAGACAGAGTTTTTGGCCAGGGCACTATCCAGGTTTTTCTTCAAGGCTGTGGGGGTGATGTTGTTTTCCTTGTTATAGGCCATCTGTTTTTCCCTACGATAATTGGTCTCGTCGATGGTCTTTTGCATGCTTTCGGTAATGGTATCGGCGTACATGATGGCCTTGCCGTTCAAATTACGTGCAGCACGGCCCACGGTTTGCGTCAGGGAGCGGTTGCTTCGCAAAAAGCCTTCCTTGTCCGCATCCAATATGGCTACAAGCGATACTTCGGGCAGATCTAGTCCCTCCCTCAGCAAGTTCACCCCAATGAGTACATCAAATAACCCCTTTCTTAAATCTTGCATAATTTCTACCCGTTCCAAGGTATCCACATCACTGTGGATATAGCGGCAGCGAACATCGATTCGTGAAAGATACTTGGTAAGCTCTTCGGCCATACGTTTGGTCAAGGTGGTCACCAAGGTACGTTCATCCAGTTCTACCCGTTGTTGGATTTCCTCCACCAAATCATCAATCTGGTTTTCGCTGGGGCGGACTTCTATCACGGGGTCCAACAAACCTGTAGGGCGGATAATTTGTTCCACATAAACCCCTTCGCTCAATTCAAGTTCGTAATCAGCGGGTGTGGCGCTAACATAAAGCACTTGATTCTGAAGGGCCTCAAATTCTTCAAACTTTAGAGGACGGTTGTCCATGGCAGCAGGTAGTCGGAAACCATATTCCACCAAGTTCTCCTTTCGGGAACGGTCGCCACCGTACATGGCGTGCACTTGGGGTATGGTCACATGGCTTTCATCCACTACCATCAAATAGTCATCGGGAAAATAATCCAGTAGACAGAACGGTCTGGTACCCGGTTTTCTTCCATCCAAATATCTGGAGTAGTTTTCGATTCCCGAGCAGTAGCCCAACTCACGGATCATTTCCAAATCAAAATTGGTTCGCTCCTCCAAACGTTTCGCCTCCAATGGTCGTCCAATTTCCTTAAAGTAATCCACCTGCTTCACCAAATCATCCTGAATTTCGCGAATTGCATTTTGGAGCACATCGGGAGAGGTAACGAACATGTTTGCTGGGTAGATATTCAGGGTATCGTATATCTCAATGACTTTGTTGTTGAAAGGGTCCAGTGCCTCGATTTCCTCAATTTCATCCCCAAAAAAATGGATGCGGAACGCGTGGTCGGCGTATCCGGGGAAAACGTCCACCACATCACCCTTTACCCTAAAATTACCGTTCCTGAAATCGGCAGTGGTGCGAGCGTAAAGACTTTGCACCAATTGTTTTAGGAATTTGGTCCTGGAGATTACCTGGTCTCGGTGGATGGTGATGACGTTCTTCTGGAATTCGATGGGGTTACCAATACCGTAAAGGCATGAAACGGAGGCGACCACCAATACATCCCGCCTTCCTGACAAGAGGGAAGAAGTGGTGCTCAATCGCAGTTTTTCAATATCCTCATTGATGGAAAGGTCCTTTTCTATGTATAATCCACTGGTGGGAATATAGGCCTCCGGCTGATAGTAATCGTAATAGGATACAAAGTATTCCACCGCATTTTTTGGAAAAAACTGCTTGAACTCGGAATATAATTGTGCGGCCAAGGTCTTGTTGTGTGCGAGAACCAAGGTAGGTTTTTGCACCGATTCCACCACATTGGCCACGGTAAAGGTTTTTCCAGAACCCGTTACCCCTAGCAGCGTTTGGTGTCGTGTATTTCCCTCAATGCCTTCGACCAATTGGCGTATGGCTTCAGGTTGATCGCCCGTAGGCTTAAATTCGGATACTACCTGGAATTTCATGGGTTAAAAATACTAAAGGCTTGTCCCAAAATGAAGCAAAAAGGAGATATTATCGTTTTAGGGTAAAATGCCCCTTGTATTCGCGATTGGTATCATCCACCGCCAAAAACCAATAGTCGCCCGATGGTAACCGATTCCCACGAACCGTGCCGTCCCATCCCTGCGAATCTTGGGAAATTTGCTTTAAAAAGGTACCAAACCGATCAAAAATCTGAATGCTCTGAAAAGTGACGGGGTCGGAGCCCCTAGGCTGGATGAATTGCCAATAATCATTGATGGTGTCCCCATTCGGCGTAAAAAACTTTGGAAAACCTTCCACGGTCAAATCTTGGGTAAACAATCTTTCGGCAATGCCGCAGCCATTTTTATCCCGAACATAAATGGTGTGATTTCCCAAAGCAACATTCGTAAAAATGTTGCTATCGGAATAAGGCCCATTGCTATTGTCAATGGCATACTCATAATCACCGTTTCCAGAGACGATAACGGTCAATTGCAGGGATTGGCCCGTTCTTCGTGCCAGAATATTATCGATGGTTGGTCGTTCGGACGAGAGCACCTCAAACACTTGGGAGGAAGGGCACTCAATAAAATTCCCATTCTGGACCACCGTATTGTAAGCTTCGTAGCGATAGGTGCCGTTTTCGGTAATGGTTACCTCACTGGTAGAAGATATGACATTCTCGTTGCCAAATTGGTCAATTTGGTACCAACGATAACCCTCTGCTACGTCATCGGAAGCGATAACCAGGGGACCCTCGTTTTCGCAGGACGAAAAAGTCTCTGGAAAATCAATGACCGGGTTTATGGTAATATATTCACCAGACTGAAAATCCAAATAGGGCCCACAGCCCAAAAGTGTAGAGAAACTGGTTTGGACACAGCCTTCGGCCTGCCCCGCATCGTTAAAGGGAACAATGGTGATAAAAAAGGTTTTGTTAGGCTCAAAATTCACCACAGGGGTGGAATTGGTATTAAAAATGGCACCATCCAAAATATCGGTTGCTGTAGGTGTAGTGCCAATGGTCACAATGTAACCAGTGGCATCCGGGACCGCACTCCATTCCAATAAAGGGGAAAGCGGTACGTTGGTCTCCCCGTTCTGTGGGTAGATGATCGTGATACAATCTGGTATGTCCGATGCCTCTCTGGTGGTGAATTGCTGAAACGTACAGCCAACGGCATTGCCCAATGGGTTGTACGGAGTAACCGTGGCATAAAAAGTGGTCTGTTCCTGCAATTCCATGGTGGGATTGTACGAAAGTGTATTGCCCACGTCCAGGTTATTGAGCAGTTCCGTTCCCCCTGGCGTAGTGCCCAGGCTTAGGAAATATCCCGTAGCGCCATACGCATATTGCCATGAAATATTGGTGTTGGGGTTAATGTCCGCGGCCATATCCGGTGGATTGGTCACCTGTGTGCAATTGGGTATCGCCGTCAAAGGCTCTGTGGTAAAAGTAGTACTGGGACAGGTAATGTTGGGTTGGTTGAAAAAGAACAATGTGATGGTCACATAAATGGTCGTATTTGCCGGTAGGCCCAGTGGAGGGGTGTAGGAGGAGCCTCCTGCAAATTGAGAGCTCAAAATATCATCACCACCTGGTGTCGTGCCCAAGGTGATATTATAAGAAGGCACTCCATCCACAGATTCCCAGTCAATAGTAGCATCCAAAGGGACATTGGTAGCACCATTGGCCGGGAATACCATATTGGGGCACTCCTGCGCATAGGTGGATAGGCCCATCAAAAGGACCAAGAAAATGTATAATCTGCTCAGCATTTACATGATTATGTGCATCTCACAAGATACTACAAATCACGTTTCTTCAATAATGCGTAGGATAAATAGATAAAAATGGCTGTCCAAACGATGACGATCAGAAACTCATACCAATACACATGATAATCGAATTTCATGTCCTCCCCAATCTGTTGACCGATGTTTTGTACTGCAGAGAGTCTTGTAAACGGTTCTTTGATCATGTTGCCCATCGATTCCAATGGAAAAAAGCGTTTGACCGATTTGGCAGCTTCCCAGCTCATCACCTTCCAGCCCAATAGACCAAACACGACTTGCTCCAAAATGGTCCAAAGAATGAGAAACCCTAGGGCAAAGGCCGAACGTTTGACCAAAATCCCCAAGAAGAGACAGAAGGAAAAAAAGGCAACCAGTTTAAAAAAGAATGCAGGCAAAAACTCCATATCGGAGAAGATGATGGAAACCTCGTTGTAATCGGAATATATCAAGCCAAGAATCATCGAAACCACAAACACAAATACCGTGGAAATCAAAGCAAAGGAAATCACCGTGAGTACCTTGGAGAGAATAAATTCCTTTTTGGACAATCCATCGATCAGGTTTTGTTTGATGGTTTTGTTACTGTATTCGTTGGACATCATGGATACAATGACAATCGCCAAAAACAGTTTAAACAGTGCTGTAACAAAAGTGTTAAAGTGCCAGATATATGGAAAATTAAAAATTCCTTGGTCGGCCAAGTGAAACTGCACCGGGCCAATATCAAACTTTATGGCAGCAATAAGGGCGATGGAGGTAAGGAGCACAAAATAAGAGATGATCAGCACCTTGCTGGCCCTATTGTTCCAAAGTTTTATAAATTCTATTTGTAGGAGACGTAACATTCGTTTTTTGATTATTGGTTCTTGGTCAGGGTTAAAAATTGCTCTTCCAGGCTTTCTTTTCTTTTAACGAGGTGTGACAGCACAATGCCTTTATCGAATAGCATTTTGTTCAAACTTTGTGCATCCATTTCCTCTTTCAAATAAGCCGTAAGCGTTCCGTTGAAGTTTTCGATTTTTCCAAAACTGGCACTTTTTTCAAGAAGTGACTGCAATTGGTCCAAATCGTCACAGCGCAGCTCAAAAAAGCCATGGCTTGCCAGCATGCTGTCCACAGGACCAGAATATAGGTTTTCCCCTTTTCGAAGAATGATAACGTGCGAACATACTTTTTCCACCTCGTCCAGCAGGTGCGAAGCCAATAAGATGGTAGTGCCCTGACCGGCAATTTTTTTAATGATTTCCCTAATCTGATGAATTCCTTGCGGGTCCAAACCGTTGGTGGGCTCGTCTAAGATTAGGATTTCAGGGTCGTTGAGCAGGGCAGAGGCGATGGCCATACGCTGCTTCATCCCCAACGAATACGTCTTGAACTTACTGTTTCTACGGTCCCACAAACCTACCAACTCCAGTTTTTCTTGAATCTTGGTTTCGGGTACATCCTTGATTTTACAGACCAACCGCAAATTCTGGATGGCATCCATGTAAGGGTAAAAATTGGGACGCTCGATAATGGCGCCTACTTTTTTAAGGGCGTCGTGGGTGGAGGTGGTGCCATCAAACCAACTAAATTCCCCTGAAGTTCGATTGACTACATTGAGAATAATGCCCAGCGTGGTAGATTTTCCACTGCCATTGGGTCCCAAAATGCCATAGACATTCCCTTTTTCAATAGAAAAGGAAAGGTCCTTCACGGCGGTGAGATACCCAAATTTTTTGGTGAGATGGTTTACGGTAAGTATTGTTTCCAAAAGATGCTATCGTTTTTTGAATGGTTTATACTAACTTGACGATGATTAGTGAAAATTGTTACAAAATAATCGAATACAATGTCCGAAGAAAAGTTGATGTCGAAGAAAAAACCGGCTTATCCCATAAACGAGGAGCTGGATGAATACTTGGAATATTACAATCGAAAGATTGAGATTCCCATCCATTACGATGACTTGCTCCGCTTTTCGGGAAGTGTAGCCGTTTACGATGCCAACGATGAGGATACCCTTTGGGTACGGGTTTTTTACCCAGAGTTTGATCGTGATGAAATCGACTTGGCGCTGAAACGGGTCTATTCCAATTTTGTGTCGGATGGTAGTGATAAGATCTTCCAATATCTAAATGTGGACTACGTGGATTATTGCACTTTTGGGAACTCGAAACCTTTCCGAATCAAAGTGCGAAATATTTTGAACGATAATTACACCCTGTTCTATGTAAAAAAAACCGATGCCTCCCGTGTTTATGGTTTGGAACTGGAGCACATGCTATCTCCGTACAACTTGAACTTCGTCATTTATGAAAATACGCTTATCGAGGAACACATCGTAGGCATCCCTGGGGATGTTTTTTTCAAGAAGAACCTACCGGAATGTTCCGAGTTCGATAAGGCGCAAATTGCCAAGGAATTTGTGAAGTTCAATGAGCGTTGCATGATTCGCCTGTTGGGCGATATGCGCTCGTATAACTACGTAATTGTTCCTACCCACGATTTTGATAGCGTGAACTATAAAATCAGGGCCATCGATTTTGACCAGCAGTGTTACGAGGGGAAGATAAAGGTGTACCGTCCGCAATTTTTTAAAGAAAACAAGGTGATGGTCGATTTGGTGCAGAGCAAATTAACGGTCGATTCGGTGAACCAATATATCGTGGAGGAGCGCTCCATTATCGCCAAACGGATATTGAGTTGGGGCCGAAGGCTCAAAAGGCTATTGGAGGTCTGCAAAGAGGACAACATTGCTCCATCCGAAAACACGGAATTACTCAAAAGTCAGTTGTTGGACCTTACGGGGGATATCAATTTTAGGGATAGCAAAACTATGGGAGAAGTACTTATCCATGCACTTGACTTCGTGAAGCGAAATTACGAAGACGTGAGCATGAAACAGATTATCGACAAAAAATTCTAGCTTTTCTGTTCCTTGTTGAAGTAAACCAAATAGTAGTACATCTGGCGCTCTTCGTCCCATCCCTTTTCCACAAACTTTTCAGCGGATTCTGGGTTGATAAAGTCCAACTTGATCTGGATATTGGTATCCAGATTGATGACATTCTTGATTTTTTTACGGGCATCACTCACCGCCTTATTGGCAATATCAAAATTGGAAACGTCCTCAATGCTATATTTGGGTCCTTTTTCCACTTTATAGTGCTTAAACTCGGGAATCAGGTCTGGGTTTTCCATCACCTCGTTCAAAAATGAGGTTTCCTCAAAATTGTCGTTTTTGGCAAAGTGATTCACTGCACGGTTCATGAACATTACCTCCTGTTGTTTGTCCTCCGCCGGAAGCACCACATCCTTGGCAAAGTTTTGACAGAACTTTAGGTAGTTTTTAGTGTAAAAGTTCTCATCGGTCAAAGGTGCTACGCCTAAAAAGTTCTCCAACCAGTACTTGGCATCGTAGCGATTGCTATCCACCGAAAATACTTTGTACCCTTCTTCCTTTTGCACATTAAAAACAATGCAGCCCTTATCCAGTTTGTTGATATTGATGCCTTGACGAATCAGGATTTCCAAGTTGTGTTCCTTTTCCTCAAACTGAAGAAAATCGTGTTTCAATTCACTTTTAAAAATCCCGACGGCATCCGTTTTTTGGTTATCGATCACCATATCCGAAAAATGCACCACGTACACCTCCCCACTTTTAATATGGGGGTGGTTCGATTGTTCAAAAAGGTGGGTGGTAATCTTTTTGGAAAGCCTATGGTTATCCGAAGGGTTATCGAAAATGCCCGTTACCGCAGCGCAAACCTCATTGAATTCCAAATCCACTTCGTGACTGAACTTGTAGTAGTTCTCCTCCTTTTCCCGAAAAGGCTTAAAAAAGTATTCCTTGAGCAATCCGGCCATTTCATCGTTCAGTGAAAAGGGTTCGGCAGATAGGAATGCGGATTCGTTTTTGCTTTTATTGCCCACGCGGTGTAGCGATATGCTCTCGATTTGGGCCGAATATAGGTTTAGCATTTTTTGGGTAGGGTGTTAAAGGTTAAAACGTAGTTTGGGGTTTAGTTCCAGTTTTCGTCAAAGTCCATATCATCGTAGCGGTCCAAGAGGTCGTCAAAGTCACCTTCGTCCTCACTGGGCTTGGCTTCAAACTGCTTTTCTGGTGGGGCATCTGGCAGTTCGCCAAAAGTGAACAGCAGGTTGGGATATACCCGTCCATCTTCCTTTTCCACAATGTCCGCAAGTTCCACAAAAAAGGTCCACATGCTAAAAAAGTCGTACACATAGATCATTTTAGGGTTGTCCTCCGTTAAAACGTCATCAAGGGATGTTTCGTTCATCAATCGGATATCGGAACCGCTCTCGCTCATATCGAACAGGGCAATTTCCTCCTCTTGGTTCCATTCTTCGTCACAGGTGTAAAAGGAGGCCATTTCACTTCCCTCAAAACCAAAAGCTTGGGTTATGGCATTGTGGAAATCCTCCAGATTACTCTGGTCCTCAATTTCGATATCCCGAAAGATATCTTCCTCAGCATCAAGTATTATCCTGATTTTATAAATCATCCATTAAATTTTAAAGTGGGTTCAAAGGTACAATAATTAGACCTTATTTGCTGAACCGGTGCAAGGTAAAAGTCATGGCCGCCAAAAGGAAAAATGCCCCGATTTGATGCACTACCCCCAACCAAATGGGAACGGCATAGATCAAGGTGAGCACACCTAGTAAAAACTGCACAAACACCATGACCAAAAGCGCTTTTAGTCCATTTTCCTGAATTGGTGTGGTCGCAATTTTCCGGGTCCTGAACCATATCAAAAGAATGAAGCCCACCACAACGTATGCCAAATAACGGTGTACAAATTGTACCCCACTTCTTCCTTCGATAAAATTCTTGATGACAGGTTGTTGTTCAATGTAAACGGTTTCATGCATCAGTTTTCCTTCGTTCATCAAGGGCCAATGGTTATGGATAAAACCTGCATCCAATCCCGCTACAAAGGCTCCCCAGATAATTTGTATAAGAAGTACCACCAATCCGGCACGAATCAGGTTTCGTATGCCTTTGTGGATTTCCTTTTTTTGGGGATAGATAAGGTCCAACGCCACCCATAAACTATAGGCGAAGGTGAGGAAGGCCGTGGTGAGGTGGGCCGCCAACCTATAGTGCGATACATCCGGGCGGTCCACAAGGCCACTCTTCACCATGTACCAACCCAAGAACCCTTGGAATCCGCCCATAAAGAGCAAAATCAGACATTTTTTGATGGTCGACTTGTCCAGTTTTTTGGTGAACAAGAAGTAGAGGAAGGGCAGAATGAACACAATGCCGATAAATCTACCGATGACCCTGTGCAGCCATTCCCAAAAATAGATATCCTTAAATTCCTCAATACCAAAATGATAGTTAAGCTTTTGATACTCTGGATATTGCTTGTACAGCTCAAAGGCTTCTTCCCATTCCTGCTCGTTCATGGGTGGGATGGTACCCTGGATGAGCTTATAATCGGAGATGGAGAGACCAGAGTGGGTGAGGCGCGTGATACCGCCCACCAAAACCATGACAAAGATGAGAAAACATCCTGTCAGCAACCAATACACAACAGCTTTGTTCGTTTTCATTCGGAGTGGACTTTAAGGTTCATTTTCTTGCCTTTTTCCAACATAAAGTCGTAGGCAGCTTCATACTCGTTGGGAATTTCACCTTCCAATATGGCCTCTTTTATGGCCTCTTTAATGATCCCAATTTCTTTTGAGGGTTTCAGGTTGAAGGTTTTCATGATTTCCTCTCCCGAAACCGGTGGCTGGAAGTTTCGGATATGGTCCCTTTCCTCAACTTCCACTATTTTTTGTCGAACTATCTTAAAATTGTTCTTGTACTTTCTTTGTTTCTTCGGGTTTTTGGTCGTAATGTCGGCTTCGCATAAGGTCATTAGGTCCTCCACATGCTCTCCCGCATCGAACACCAAGCGTCGAACCGCAGAATCGGTTACGTGATCTTCGGATAGGATGATGGGTCTGGAACTCATCAACACCATTTTTTGAACGAATTTCATCTTTTCGTTCAAGGGCATCCGTAACCTTTTGAAGAGTTTGTACACCATTTTTGCCCCCACAAATTCGTGGGCATGGAAGGTCCACCCGATTTTTTTGTGGAACTTTTTGGTAGGTGCCTTACCAATATCGTGCAGCAGGGCGGCCCAGCGCAACCAAAGGTTGTCTGTGGTTTCCGCAATATTGTCCACCACTTCAAGGGTATGCCAGAAATTGTCTTTATGGCGTTGCCCTTCCTTTTCCTCGATGCCTTGCAGTGCTGTTAGCTCTGGTAAAATGAGCGGCAACAATTCGGTTTGGTGCATCAGTTTAAAGCCAAGGGAGGGCTTGGAACTCATCAAAATCTTATGGAGTTCGTCCACAATGCGCTCCTTGGACACAATTTTAATGCGCTCCTTGTTTTCTGCTATGGCCTGTAAGGAGGGCAGTTCAATTGTAAAATGGAGTTGGGTCGCAAAGCGAATGGCGCGCATCATCCGCAAAGGGTCATCGGAATAGGTAATTCCGGGCTCCAACGGTGTGCGAATCAGTTGTCTGTCCAAATCGGCCAAACCATCGAAGGGATCTAAAAGCTCTCCAAAATTGGATGAGTTCAGCGCCAAGGCCATGGCATTGATGGTAAAGTCCCTACGATTTTGGTCATCTTCCAAGGTGCCATCTTCCACAATGGGTTTTCGGCTATCCCGATTATAGCTTTCCTTGCGAGCGCCCACGAATTCCAGTTCAAGGTCTTTGTACTTGATCATGGCGGTCCCAAAATTTTTGAAAACCGATATCTCGGGCTTGCCCTGTAGTTTGGAGGCTACTTTGTTTGCCAGCTCGATACCACTTCCGATGGCCACGATGTCGATGTCCTTTGGGGTGCCACGTTTTAAAAAGTAATCACGGACAAATCCCCCGATAACATAGGCGTCCATGCCCAGCTCGTCCGAAGCTTCGCCAATGAGTTTAAAAATAGGGTGTTGTATTGCCTTTGTATGGAATTCCTTCGCCATTGTTATTCCCGTATCACCTTCACCTGTCCGTCGTTGCTCAACTTAATGATAGAGGAGGGGGAAGGGTTGAAATTTTCATTTTGCAAATTTACCACATAGTCCACTCCTTTTAAAATTTCTGGTTGAATATCGTTGAATTGTTTTGGGTGGGGTTGGCCTGAAATATTGGCCGAAGTGGAGACGATGGGTTTCCTGAATTTATTGATGAGGTATTGGCAAAATTTATCGGACGCGACCCGTATGCCCAAAGTGTTGTCTTCGGCCACCAGGTTCTTCGCAACGCCCAAGGGTTGGTCAAAAATAATGGTAGTGGGCTTGGTGGCGAAGTCCATAATATCATAAGCTACATCGGGAACTTCCTTTACATGACGCTCCAGCATCGCTTGGTTGGCCACTAAGCAAATTAATGGTTTGGAGCTTTCCCGGTTTTTAAGGGCGTATACTTTTTGCACCGCTTCGCGGTTGGTAGCGTCGCAGCCAATGCCCCAAACGGTATCGGTGGGGTAGACAATGAGTCCGCCCTCTTGAAGGACCTTAACACAGTTGTTGATTTCTTCAATCAATGTTTTCGAATTTTAGTTGAAAATGGTCGGTCAATGCCTGCCATTGTGTTCTGTTTTTGTCCATACCAATATTACCTTTCTTCAGGGAAACTTTCTGCGACCCCCAAATCGGGATAGGTTCCTTTCCGCTGTTCTGGGCCTGAATGGATTTGGTGCCTTTTAAGAGTCCCATCGCCTTAAACCAAAGATCATCGGCTTTTGGGGTGAGTTGTAGGAACAATTCTTGGTTAAAAACCGTTTTATGCATGGAATCGGGTGGGTATAAGGTGCCTCCGGCACCAATGGGGAGTGTCAATAATGGGTTTTGGCATCCCGATTCGTTCGGTTTCCACGCCTTGTAAGAAAGGAGTTCCCCATCGCTACCGTAAGTAATGCAGCGCGTTTGGTTGGCTACAATATGGTCGGGATGGTTTTCATGGGCCTGATAGAGTTTGGACAACCAGTTTTTTCGGTACATCATATCGTCATCACAGGTGACGATTATTTTATTGGGATACAGTTTTAGGGGTTCTACCAATTTTCTGTGTGAGCTGAAATAGTCTGCATATTTGATGGAAAAAAGGTCGCCTACCAAAACGTTCAGTGATTTGGGTATGCTGTCCTTCAAATCTTCATGAAGCCAAAGCACTATTTTCTCTGGTAGCACATCCTGATTGAGTATGCTGCGGATGGTAAGATGTACGATACCTAGTCTGGAAGGAATCGAAGCCAAGGAAACGATGACCGGGACCTGCTTTTTGTTCGCGATGAGCTTTCGCTGCGATTGCCAGGATAACTTAGCTTGATGAAAAAGTGAAACTGGAATTTCCTTGACCTTCATTCTGGAAGTTTAGAATCACAAAATTAAGGATATGAGATAACATTTAATATTTCTATTTTTGTCCAGATGAGCCCAGAGCAAATAGAATCACCAAAAATATCGGTTATTATCAGCACTTATAACGCCGAGGAGTGGCTAAAGAAAGTGTTGTGGGGCTTCAATTGCCAAATCTTTAAGGATTTTGAGGTGGTGGTTGCCGATGATGGCTCAGGCCCCAAAACCAAACAATTGTTGGAGGAGCTGTCCGACAAGGTCTTTTACAAAATTGTGCATGTGTGGCAGGAGGACGATGGTTTTCAAAAATCACGTATACTGAACAAGGCGGTGACAGCCTGCAGCGCGGACTACATTATCATGACAGATGGTGACTGCATTCCACGGGAAGATTTTGTCGAGGTACATTACATCAACAAAGAACCGGGTTACTTTATTTCTGGGGGGTATTACATGTTGCCCATGAACATTTCCAAAATGATCACTTTGGAAGATATTGAAGAACAGAATTGCTTCGATATTAATTGGCTAAAGACAAAAGGGATACCCAAAACCTTTAAAAACAATAAGCTCACCGCTAGTGGTATGATTTCCAAACTGCTCAATACCATTACCCCGACCAACGCCAGTTGGAACGGCCATAATTCATCGGGCTGGAAAAAGGATATTTTGAACGTGAACGGTTTTGATGAGCGAATGCAGTATGGTGGGCAAGATCGTGAATTGGGCGAACGATTATTTAATTTTGGGATTAAATCCAAACAGCTGCGTTATAGCGCGGTTTGTGTGCACTTAGACCACAAACGGGGTTATAAAACACCGGAATCCATTGCTAAAAATCAGGCTATCCGAAAAGAGACAAGGTCTCAAAAATTGGTGTGGACACACTACGGCATCACCAAGTAGTAGGCTAGTTCATTCTTCTTTTCCAAGCGTTTCAGCTCCCTGAACCGTTCCAGAACACCAAGGGCGTTCAAGTAACAGATGGTCCATCCTTTTTTGCCATCAAGGAACCCTAATCGGAGGATGTAGTGGTTGAAGAATTTCCAGATGGGTTTCACCGTCATTAAAAGATAATTGAAGTGCCGTTCCTTATAAAAATCCTCTTTGGCCTTTAAACGACCATATTTGAGCATTTTGCCCTTGTAATCTTCGTAGTTTTTGTAGCAAAAGTGGATTAATTTTTCCTGTAGGATGCCGGATTCTCCATCCACTACCAATGTTTCGTGTACAATCTTTCGGTCCGTAAAATGGGCTTTGCTCTTGCGAAAGAGCCTATAGTTTTTATCGGTTTGCCAGCCACTAAAGTTAAGGGGTTCATCCTGGAACATAAACTTTCGGTAAAACCAGTAGGCTTCTTTGGCATCGGGCTGGTTGATGGTATGCAAAATTTCTTTTTCAAGACTTTCGGTAACTACTTCGTCTGCATCCAAAAACAAAACCCAATCATTGGAAGCCTGTTTTAGCGTGAATGATTTTTGCGCGGTGAAATTATCAAAAGGATTTTGGATTACGGTCACTTTTGGGTGGTCCAAAAGGTACTCGTAGGTACCATCGGTGCTATAAGAATCTACCACGATGATTTCATCAGCAAAGGAAACGGAGTCGATACACTTTTCAATGTAACCCATTTCGTTGTAGGTTATGATCAGTGCTGATAATTTTTGCTTTGGGGTGCGCAATCCAGCCATATTTATTGGTGTAGTGTTTTGGTATTTTACAAAGCTATAACAAAAAAACAGGTTAAAAATTGTTTATGCGTGACTTTTTCTTACAAACAATCAACTGGACAATTTCCCTACCCGATTTATGTTAAAATCTCATTTCTAAAATTCTTGGTTTATTATCAAGACGAGAAAATGTATCTTGGGTTGCTTTAAAAATCATGAAATTCTTTTAGATGGATATACTTCTTTACGTAGTTGCTTTGGGTGTTGTTGCCTTTTTCACGGGTAAATTTATCAAACATAAATCGTTGTACCCTTTTATGCCCTTTAAATACGATTTCCGAAAAAGGCGGGATACTTTCCTGAAGACCATGGAGTTGATGGAGCACATCAACGCTAAAGTGATTATTGAGACCGGCACCTCGCGTGAAGGTTTAAAGGGAGCCAAGAGCAATGGTGCGGCCACCATCGTATTTGGAAAATGGGCAAAGGAACACGGTGCAGTGCTCCATTCGGTGGACATCAAGTCGGAATCCATTGCCAACTCCAGTGCAGAAGTGGAGCGACAGGGCCTGCAGGATACGGTGACCCTTCACCATTCCGATTCGTTGGATTTTCTTAAGGATTTTGCTCAACCGGTCGATATGCTCTATTTGGACAGTTACGATTATAGTTCGCACGATGTTGAAATTCAGCGGAAAAGCCAAGAACACCATTTGGAGGAATTCAAACGAATAGCAGATCAGTTGCACGAAAACACCATTGTTTTGATCGATGATTGCGACCTGCCCAATGGAGGGAAGGGCAAATTAGTGATTGCCTACATGTTGGAGCATGGCTGGAAAATTGTTATGGAATCCTATCAAGTGCTATTGGTCCGAAACAACTTCGCTTTGGATAAAGCTCTCTAATTGTTCCAAAAACAACTCAGGCTTAAATTGTTGATACAATACTTCGGCATTGGCTTTCCGTTCCTTTTTGGGCATTTCCAAAATCTCTGGGGCAAAATCCGCTAAATGTACGGCTTGGTTTTTCTGATTTTGGTTAAAAGTAAGCCAAGCAGTCTTGGAAATCCATGGAGAAAAAATGGAAAAATTGGGAATACCAATGGCTTTGGCCATGTTGGTGCTACCACCCTCATTTCCGATATATGCGTCACATTGGTCCAAAAGTGCGATAAACGATCGCAAGGAAGGACAAAACACCTCTTCCTTGATGTTATTTCGCGTCTTGGGCGAACAATGCCCCAGAAATTCAGCCAAACTTTCACTTTGATGGGGCAAATAGTTGAGCAAAAAGGTTACCTGATATTGCTCCGAAATGAAATCCAAAGTCTTTGCCAAATATGCTGGCGGATAGGTTTTACTGGGTTGACTGCCCAACAAGCCTACCATAATTAAGGGTTTGGAGGTGTCAATTTGATGATTGGCCAGTAGTTCTTTGGCCTTCTCCTTTTCAGGTGTGGACAGATATATTTTTGGTGCCAGATTGGGCTGTTTCAATTCCCGAATCAGTGGAGCGAGCAAAATAAGCCTGTTTTCAATCGCATGCCCCAAAGTAGTGTTCGGGTTGTTGGTGTAGGAAAACAAATGGGTGTAAATAAACTTGGAGTACCATTTTTTATAGGAAATCTTAATATCGGCATTAGAATAATAACTGATCAGATTGCTTTCCAGTTTGCAGTATACATCTATGGTGGCGTTGTACTTTTCTCTTTTCAACGATTTTAAAAACTTGAAGAATGCTAGTTTGCTTTCCCGATATTCGTTTTTAAAGAGAATGATTTTGTCAATAAAAGGATTTTCCTCCACCACCGCCAAAGTAGATTCGTTGATGACGTAGTGGACTTCGCAATCCGGGAAATGGATTTTTAGGTGTTCACACAGAATTGTGCTCGCCAGCACATCCCCGACCATTTTTTGCTGAATAATCAAAAACCGCATTTGAGATGTGTTTTGCAAATAACTTTCTTTTAAGGGAGGTTGACTTTACGCTTTTCCAAATGTATAAAATAGAAAAGGACAGACAAGGTAAACAAAATTGTTCAACATTGACTGTCCCAATAAACTATAAAGCTTTGAATTCTATACCGCTACATCGTGCTCGCGCAGGGCATTGTTCAAGGAGGTCTTCTTATCGGTGCTTTCCTTGCGCTTGCCTATGATTAGGGCACAGGGTACTTGATATTCTCCTGCAGGGAATTTTTTCGTATAGCTTCCGGGAATCACTACCGATCTTGCAGGAACCCGACCTTTAAGTTCAACGGGTTCATCTCCAGTAACATCAATGATTTTGGTAGATGCCGTCAGCACCACATTGGCACCCAAAACAGCCTCTTTCTCAACGCGGACACCTTCAACAACAATACATCGGGAACCGATAAAGGCATTATCCTCAATAATTACTGGAGCGGCTTGCAAGGGTTCCAAAACCCCACCAATACCAACGCCGCCACTTAAGTGAACGTTTTTGCCAATTTGTGCACAACTTCCCACCGTGGCCCAAGTATCCACCATGGTTCCTTCATCTACATAGGCACCTATATTTACGTAACTTGGCATCAAAATAGTGCCTTTGGAGATATAGGCTCCGTGCCTTGCCACTGCATGGGGAACCACACGGACCCCTTTTTCTTTGTAACCCTTTTTCAAAGGTATTTTATCATGATATTCAAAGATGCCAGCCTCCAAAACTTCCATTTTTTGGATGGGGAAGTACAGCACCACCGCCTTTTTCACCCATTCGTTGATCTGCCATCCATCAGTGGTTGGCTGGGCACAGCGAAGCTCGCCAAGGTCAATTAGGTTGATGACTTCTCGTATGGCCTCTTGCGTCTTTTCCTCTTCCAATAAGGCCCTATTGTCCCACGCTTGCTCGATAAGCGTTCTTAATTCTGTCATTTTTCTTAAAGTTTTGACAAAGATACGCCCCATGGCAGAATTATGGTTCCCATTTTTAAGTGCATAACATTTTTAGGGTTATTTTTGCCAAAAAATTGTTTTGGCTAGAATTTTGGCTTTGGATTTTGGAAAGATACGGACAGGAATTGCGGTTACTGATGAACTTCAGTTGATCGCTTCCGGGTTAACGACCGTTGAGACTAAAGACCTGCTGGACTTTTTGGAAGAATACACCCAACAGGAGTCCGTTGAGCGATTTGTGGTGGGTTTGCCCAAACAAATGGACAACACGGCCTCTGAGTCCGAAGTGCTCATCCAAAACTTTTTGAAGAAGCTGACGGCCAAGTTTCCTTCAATCCCCGTAGAACGCCAAGATGAGCGATTTACCTCCAAAATGGCATTTCAATCCATGTTGGACAGCGGAATGAAAAAGAAGAAACGAAAGGATAAGGCCCTTGTGGACGAAATTAGTGCCACGCTCATATTGCAGGCCTACTTAAACAGATTTTGATTTATGATTTTACCGATAGTAGCTTACGGAGACCCCGTTTTGCGAAAAAAAGCAAAGGATATTGCTGAAGATTATCCCAAACTTGACGAATTAATCACCAATATGTGGGAGACCATGTACAACGCCCATGGGGTTGGATTGGCCGCTCCCCAAGTAGGGCTCCCTATTCGGGTTTTTCTGGTGGACACCACGCCTTTTGCAGATGATGAAGACCTGACCGAAGCTGAACAAAAACAGTTGGACGGCTTCAAAAAAGTGTTCATCAATGCCAAGATTGAGGATGAAAATGGAAAGGAATGGGACTTTAACGAAGGTTGTTTGAGCATTCCCGACATTCGGGAAGATGTAAAGCGCAAGCCCGAAATCACTATTAGTTATTTGGATGAGGATTTTAAACCCCATACCGAAACCTTTGATGGGCTATTGGCCCGTGTGATTCAGCACGAATACGACCATATCGAGGGGATTTTGTTCACCGATAAGCTATCTTCCCTTAAAAAACGATTGTTGAAAAGCCGTTTGGAAAAGATTTCCAAAGGAAAGATCAGCGTGGACTACCGGATGCGGTTTCCCAATATCAAAAAAGGACGTTAAAAAAATCGCGGTTTGTGATAAAAACATATTTTTGCGCCCATAAATTACTATTTGAATGGCATTAGACAAGATTCTATCTATTGGAGGTAAACCAGGACTTTACAAATTATTGACCCAAACCCGAGGTGGCTTTGTTGGCGAATCCCTATTGGATGGCAAGCGTGTGACCGTTGGTTTAAGAAGCAATGTGAGCGTGCTGTCCGAAATAGCCATTTATACCTTGGAGGAAGAGATTCCCTTAAAGGAAGTGTTCCAAAAAATCAAGGAGAAAGAAGATGGCAAAAAGACCTCCATCAGTCACAAGGCGGACAAAATCGAGTTGGAGGAATATTTCTTCGAGGTACTTCCCAATTATGATGAGGACCGTGTGTACGCTAGTGACATCAAAAAAATCATACAGTGGTACAATATCCTTCTCGACAACAACATTACTGAATTTGTTGAAGCGGAAAAGGATGCTGAAGAACCTACTGTGTCTGCCTCCGAAGAGGAAGAATAAACACTATTCTTTGTTCCAGTCCACCAACTTTGTTGGATAATAATTGATATCCATGGCTTCCAAATAGGGAACCTGTGCGGTAAGGCGTTCTTTGTAGTCGTCCCAATTAAGATGTTCGCTGGGTGACCATCCCAATTCGGCGTAGCCGATCACTCTAGGAAAGGCCAAATACTCCAATTCGGCACTGTTGCTAATGGTTTCGGACCATAACGGGGCTTCAATCCCCAAAATGTGCTCTACGGGAAGTCCTTCCACATAGCTTTCTGGATCCCACTGGTAACCCACATCAACAGGGATGTAGCCCGCCCATTTTAAACCGTATTCGGAAATGGAATCATATTTCATGTCCAAATAGGTCTTTTTAGCTGGCGACATAATGATTTTGGACCCGTTTTCCGCAGCTTTAAGTGCATTCTCAGGCTCGTTCCAAAATTGGGCAATGGAACTGGCGTCAATATCGGCTTGGGCGATTTCATCCCATCCAATCATTCTTTTGTTGTGTTTTTGGACAATCTTTTCCACTTTTTCCACAAAAAGGATATAATCACTTTTTTTGGTCACATGGCTTTCATCACCCCCAATATGAAAGTAGGGCCCAGGGCTCATGGCAGCTATTTCGCCGATTACATCATCCAAGAAGCTGTACACCGTATCTTTTTGGGCATCAAACGAACTGTAACCCACCTTCATGTCGGTTCGTACTCGTGGAGTCTCGGCACCGGCATAGTGTAAAAAGGGATAGCTCAAGGAAGCGGCATTGGTGTGCCCGGGCATATCGATTTCGGGAACGATGGTCATATGTCTATCCGCAGCATAGGCAACAATGTCCTTGTATTCCTCTTGGGTGTAAAAGCCACCTTCGCCGCCACCTACTTCGCTGGCACCGCCTACCTCAGTGAGTTTGGGCCATGATTTGATCTCAATACGCCAGCCTTGATCATCCGATAGGTGCAGGTGTAGCGTATTAAACTTGTAGTAAGCGAGGGCATCAATATATTTTTTGACCTCTTCCACGGTGAAAAAGTGTCGCGCTACGTCCAGCATGGAACCACGATAGCCAAATTTTGGGGCATCTATGATTTTTCCTGAGGGAATTACCCACATCGGACCGTCCGTAAGGGTATCGTTGCTTTTTTCGGGAATGAGCTGTCGAAGTGTTTGTGCCCCTCTAAAAGCACCCGCAGCCGTCTTGGCATTCAATAAAATGGAATCCTTTTTAATGTAAAGTTGATAAGCCTCTGGATTGTCCAATTCCACACTATCCGATCGGTTGATGTAGATCAAACGCTCCAAGGTAGCTTCGGATGGCGTGTTTACCCCAAGGGCAAGTCCTGTTTTAGACTTGATTTGATCGGATAAAAACTGGCCTATTTTTTCAAATTCGGGGTCCGTGGTGGTCGTGTAAATCGCAGTACCTGCATCCAAGCCAAACGCACTTCCCGTGGAAATGGTTTTAATGGGCTTTGGAATCAGCGGAGCACTGGCTAGGTCTGTTTTAGGAAAGTTGATTTCCTTTTTTTCGGTTTGGCAAGCTGCTATGCAGAGTACTGCAACGAACAGCAAAATAGATCTGTAAATCACGTTTGTTTAGTTTTAGTCCATGTAATTTTTGATGACATCGTACCAAATGTCATATCCTTTTTCGTTCATGTGCAGGCCATCCTCCACAAAAATGTCTTGCTTTACCTTTCTGTTGTCCAACATAGGGTACCAAACATCCACAAAAACGATACCTTCTGTTTTGGATGCCAATCGGTCCAGTTTTCTGTTCAATCTTCGATACCTGCCACGGTATTTCCAGCGGGAAATACTGGGTTTGGCGGAAATCAGCACAATTTCCATGTTTGGGTTCCTTTCTTGTAAGGTATTTAGGATGGCTTCTGCCTTTTTCATGATTTTTCGAGGTCTTTTTTTGGCGAAAATATCATTGTCCCCTTCATAAATAAAGACCTTTACAGGCTTGTAATTCAATATCAGTTCATCCAAATAAAGCTCCAAATCCGAGAATTGGGAACCTCCAAACCCTGTATTGAGCACTTGGTGCTGGGGAAACCGCTGTTGGACATCGTTCCAAAAACGAATACTGGAACTACCGGTAAAAACAATGGTCGGGCGAGAGGCATCCCAAAGGGAATCATTTTTTTGCTGTATGGATTTTACCTCGTCCTTGAACGGATTATCGGTTTGCCCAAAAACCAAAAAGGGGGCCAAGAGCAACGCAATAAAAAGATGTTTCATGTTACCGGGGTTTGCCTTAAAACGACGTTGAAGATAATGATATTTTTCGGTAACTCTGGTTTGTTGAAAAGTTGGTAGGGCTCTTTTCATAAGTAAGTCTTGTGAAAGGAATCTCAACCCTTGAGACTTCGTACTTTTGAACAAAATTCAAAGCCATGCACACGAGAACGGAACAGTTGGCCGCCTTTGACCGTCTTTTGACCATAATGGACGAGTTGCGGGAGCAGTGCCCTTGGGATAGGAAGCAGACCATGCAAAGCCTACGTCACCTGACCATTGAGGAGACCTACGAATTGGGCGATGCCATTCTCGATAATGATTTGGAAGAGGTAAAGAAGGAACTGGGCGATATTTTACTGCATATCGTTTTTTATGCAAAAATCGGTTCGGAAACGCAGGATTTTGATATTGCCGACGTAGCCAATGGCATCTGTGAAAAACTCATCAACCGCCATCCGCATATTTATGGTGATGTTAAAGTAGAAAATGAAGAGGAGGTCAAGCAAAACTGGGAGAACATCAAGCTAAAAGAGGGGAAGAAAAGTGTATTGGAAGGCGTTCCCAATGGGTTGCCATCCTTGGTCAAGGCCAACCGTATCCAAGACAAGGTGGCAGGAGTGGGGTTTGATTGGGAAAAACCCGAACAGGTCTTTGAAAAACTGCAAGAGGAATTGGCCGAGCTTCAAGAGGAGGTGCGAACGCAAGATGCCGATAAAATGGAATCCGAATTTGGCGATGTGCTTTTTTCCATGGTGAATTACGCCCGTTTTTTAAAAATCAACCCGGAAAATGCTTTGGAACGGACCAATAAAAAGTTCATCAAGCGCTTTCAATATCTGGAACAGAAAGCCAAGGAAAATGGAAAATCCATGAAGGATATGACCTTGGCCGAAATGGATGTGTACTGGGAAGAGGCGAAGAAACTTTAATTTGTGGCGCCTCCCATGTAAGAAGTCGCCCAAATTGCCGTCAATCTAGCTATATTTGCCATCCTTTTTAAGTAATCGCCGTGTTTCAAAACTACACCAAGGAATTTGCCTATAATCTAAAACTGTCGTATCCCGTGATTTTGGGAATGTTGGGGCACACTTTTGTGGCCTTTGCGGACAATATCATGGTAGGGCAATTGGGAACGGCCGAACTGGCTGCCGTTTCTTTGGGAAACAGTTTTGTTTTTATTGCGATGTCACTCGGAATCGGTTTTTCCACGGCCATCACCCCTTTGGTGGCCGAAGCGGATGGCGCCAAGGACCAAGCTGCCGGGAAAAGTGCCCTAAAACATGGTTTGGTGCTTTGCACTTTATTGGGACTGTCCCTTTTTGGGCTCATTTTGCTGGCCAAACCGTTGATGCATCACATGAAGCAACCTCCCGAAGTGGTGGAATTGGCATTACCCTATTTGGATTTGGTCGCTTTTTCGTTGGTGCCGCTGATTATTTTTCAAGCATTTAAGCAGTTTTCTGAGGGACTTTCCCAGACCAAATACCCCATGTATGCGACCATATTGGCCAATGTGGTGAACATCACCTTAAATTATTTGTTCATTTTTGGTTCCTTCGGATTCCCGAAACTAGGTATTGTTGGTGCTGCAATAGGTACCTTGGCCTCGCGTGTGATTATGGTGGCCTTTATTTGGTATCTGTTGAAGCGAAAGAAGAAATTTGAATCCTATGTGACCCATTTCAATTTTAAGGAAATTGAGAATAGGGTGATGAAAAAAATCATAAGTCTTGGTTTTCCCTCGGCCCTGCAAATGTTTTTTGAGGTGGCCATCTTTACTGCGGCCATCTGGTTGAGTGGGGTGTTGGGTAAAAATGCCCAAGCGGCCAACCAAATTGCCTTGAACCTGAGCAGTATGACCTTTATGGTGGGCATGGGCCTCAGCGTGGCGGCCATGGTTCGTGTGGGCAATCAAAAAGGACTGCGTAACCACAAGGAATTAAAGCGTATTGCGGAATCCATTTTTTTCCTGACCCTGATTTTGGAAGTGGCCTTCGCGGCTATTTTCTTGTTGGGAAGGCATTGGTTCCCTACCATTTATTTGGACGTGGACGATATTGTCAACCAAGCCGATAACGCAGAAGTGATCATTGTAGCAGCCGAGCTACTTTTGGTAGCGGCCTTTTTTCAGATTTCCGATGGCCTACAGGTCGTGGTTTTGGGTGCATTACGGGGTTTGCAAGATGTGAAGATACCTACTTTCATCACCTTTGTGGCCTACTGGTTGATTGGTTTCCCTATCAGTTACTATTTGGGCTTGCATACCCGTTTTGAAAGTACGGGCATTTGGATTGGATTGTTGTCGGGGCTAACCGCATCGGCCGTAATGTTGTATCTTCGATTTAACTTCTTGACCAAGAAATTGATTGAAGAATAGTTTCGGCACCCTGAGCTTGTCTCAGGGTCTCATTACAAAATGAAAATATATGTGATGTTGAAACGAGTTCAACATGACGCCTTAAAAAATATAAAATATTAGATTTCATATTGGAAATCAAAATACGAGCACATGGAACTACCTAAATTTTTATTGGCCGACAATACGGATCATCCGGATGCCATCTTTATTGTCCATACCGAATACCCACGCTTTATCATCAATTTGGAAAATGATGAGGTGGAATGGATGGAAGAGTTCTCCAAGGAGGACGAGGCCGATTTGATGGAAGAAGCGGAAAGCTTGATCGAGGCGGCTACCGCGTTTTATGATCGGGAAGTCTCCAGATACGATTCTTGATGCTGGAGCAACTACTGCAATACGATAAGGAACTGTTTTTGTTTCTCAACGGATTGGGAACCGAAACTTGGGACGGCTTTTGGATGTTCATGACCACCACCCGAAATTCCGCTCCACTTTATCTGCTATTGCTCTATTTGTCATATCGAAGCTTTGGCTGGAAGGGAACGGGAATTGTTTTGGTATCCATTGCCCTGCTGATTACCTGTACGGACCAACTATCCAACTTTTTTAAATATGGCGTAGGTCGATTGCGGCCTTGTCATGACCTTGAGGTAAGTCCAGCCATGCGTTTGGTGAAAAGCTATTGTGGCGGACAGTTCGGGTATTTTTCCGCCCATGCAGCCAATTCGTTTGGACCCGCTATTTTCTTTACCGTGATGTTCAGGAACAAGGTAAAGTACATTTCTTGGGTGTTGTTGCTTTGGGCCTGTGTGGTGGCCTATAGCCGAATTTACATTGGCGTACACTATCCGTTGGATGTGCTTACCGGCGCTTTGGTAGGTTCCCTGTTCGGGTGGTTATGGGCCAAGTTGGCTATATTTGCTTTCCAAAAAACAGGGGTATGATATCCACCACGCGATACTGGTTTTACTTGGCACTGATTGTATTGGTGTACATCATTGGGATGTTCGTCACCTTAATGGAAAACGATTCGGCCCAATTTGCCGTAATGGCGATGCGCATGGTGCAGGAAAATGATTTTTTAAGCCTGTTCAAAGGGCCCGAAGAGTATCTGGATAAGCCCCACATGCATTATTGGTTGGCCGCACTTTCGTACAAATTGTTCGGTATCCACGATTGGGCTTACCGTATTCCCGGTATTTTGTCGACCTTATTGGGTGCCTACAGCTGCTACGGCCTGGGAAAATTACTGTATAACAAGGATGTGGGACGATTGGCCGCTTTGATTTTTATGACGGCCCAAACCATCGTATTGGCCAATCTCGATGTACGTACCGATGCTGTTTTGACCGGATTTGCCATTTTCTCCATTTGGCAACTGGTTACCTATGTAGAGAAAAATACCCTAAAAAGCATCGCTCTAGGTGCCTTTGGGGCTGGCATGGCGTTTTCCACCAAAGGGCAGATTGCCTTGGTGGTCATCGGGATATCGCTGCTCTGTCATTTGGCGTATACCCGAAAGTGGCAATCATTGCTACATTGGAAGGTTGTTGTGGCGATTTTGGTATTTGCTTTGACCATTTCGCCCATGCTGTATGCCTATTACCATCAATTTGATTTGCATCCTGAGAAAGTGATTCGCGGAAAGGACAACCGCAGTGGTATCTTTTTTATTTTTTGGGAGCAGAGCTTCGAACGGATGAGCGGAGAGGGGATAGGGAAGAACAGTAGCGACTTTTTCTTTTTCTTCCATACGTTTTTGTGGGTGTTCCTGCCGTGGACCGTACTCGCCTTATTGGGGTATTGGATGAAGGTCAAGGCCTTTTGGAAGGTCAAGTTCTCCTACCGTCCAAATTTGGAATTTTTGACCGTGGGCGGAATTTCGATTTTGTTCCTCCTCATCAGTTTTGCACAGTTCAAATTGCCCCACTACATGAACATCCTCATGCCACTGTACGCCATCCTGTCGGCAGGATTTTTATATATGCTGCATCAAAAGGAACAAGAGAAAATGGCAAAGGTGATTCTGGGCATCCAATATTTTATATTGGGGTTGGTGGTCATCTTTATGGTATTGATCAGTTTTTTAGTGTTCCAATTGGAACATTGGTACGGTTATGTGCTGTTGCTAATAGCCATTGGTACGGTTGGTTACATCATCCTACAAAAAGATACTCCATATACAAAAATTGCTACGGTTGCTTTATGGAGCTCGGTACTGTTGAATGGATTTATGAATGCCCATTTTTATCCCAAACTGCTCGAATACCAAGGCGGCTCCAATATGGCCGCCATAGTTGAAGAGAAACAGATTCCAGTGGACAGGATTTACAAGATTTCGGAACGATATTCATGGTCGCTGGATTTCTATAACAAAAAACCGGTTCAAATCACCTCGCTGGACGAAATTGCCAACAAAAGTGATGTTTGGGTCTATGCCACGGATGATGAACTGCAACAGTTGAAGCAAAAAGGTATGACCTGGGATAATCAAATTACGGTAGATCAATTCCGAATTACCCGTTTACAAATCAAATTTTTGAACCTCAACACAAGGGAGGAAAAATTGAACAATATGCATTTGGTGCATTTGGACTAGGCCACGGATTCCAGTTTTGGCTTTTTAAAATGATAGATGACTCCAAAAAGAGAAATCAGGGCGGTAATCAAAAAGAAAGCAAAACTGACCCCAATGGAAGTGCTTTCATCTAACCCCAACCATTTGGCGCCATATAAAAAAGTGACTTCCCGACTTCCAATACCTCCAATGGTCAAAGGAATGACCGATACAATGGAAGAAACCAGAAATACAAACAAGTACTCGACGGTGTCCAAACTAACGGACAAGGCCTTCAGAATAAACAAAACACTGATGAGCTGAGCCATTTGTACCATGGCCGAAAACCCCAAAGATTTCCAAAAAACGGGTAGAATCGACGTAAAAAAGGTCTTATTCACGAACCAGAACACCACAATGCTCAGGGGAATGGCTGCTATAAACAGGCCGTAAAACTTTTGAAAAAAAGCATTCTTGGATAGTATGGCCAGCAAGCAGGCATACACAAAAAGCAGGAGCATACCGCTCAACCGATCTAAAAGTATGCTCGACACCACTTTTTTGGTTCCCGGTTGATATTCTTTTTGGACGACGTAGCCCTTGTACGCATCACCGCCAATCCCACCTGGCAAAAACAGGTTATAGAACATCCCCAACAGGGATAATTTTAGATTGCTCCGTTGCGTAAGGGGTGCTCCAATTTGATGAAAATATAGATTGGTCCGAATGGCCGAAATTACCTTCGACAATACGAAAAACAATACAGCCAGGGACAAGTAGAGCGGGTCGCTTTTTTTTAGCGTTTGGAGTACATCTTTCAGCTCTATTTTGGTAAAAATAAAGTAGATCAGCACTGCGCTAATCACAATTTTTAACGCGGTGATACCTTTTTTACGCAGCTTTTCCGTCACCTATGCTGATTTTTTTGATGCGATACGGGCGTTTCTGCTGGGATTCGTAGTAGGTACGGATCAAGAGTTCCATTACAATGCCGATGGTAAACAATTGGATTCCCCCCACAATGAACATCATCCCGAAAATAAGCAATGGCCGGGTACCAATATCCTGTCCAAAGCCGAGTTTGACGATCAATAGGTACACATTGATCAAAATTCCAAGGATTACCAGCAACACTCCAAAAATCCCGAACAAGTGAATGGGCCGTTGGAAATATTTTCGAATAAAGAGCAACAGCATCATATCGGCCACTACCTTAAAAACACGCTCCAACCCATATTTGGAAACTCCTGCGTGCCTGGCATGGTGCTTTACGGGAACTTGTTTGATCTGTGCACCTTCCAAATGGGCCAAAAGCGTAATAAAACGGTGCATTTCCCCATAAAGGTTTAGGCTTTTGGCAATATCCTTGGTAAAAACCTTGAGGGCGCAGCCATTGTCCTTAATGTCCAATTTGGTTACCCTGCGCACCAAAAAGTTGGCGATTTTTGAGGGTATTTTTTTAACAAGGGAGTCTTTCCGTTTTTGACGTATTCCGGTGACCAGATCATATTCTTCACCAATGGCATATTCCAGCATGCCCGGAATATCGGAGGGGTCGTTTTGCAAATCACCGTCCATTGTGATAATGTATTCGCCTTCGGCATAGTCGATTCCGGCAGCAAGGGCCAAACTCTGCCCATAATTTTTTTTGAGTTCGATCAAGTGGACTCTCTTATCGTCCATTTCCTTGACCTTGATGCGCGTTTTGTCCGTGGAAAAGTCATCCACATAAACAATTTGGTAGTTGTACCCCTCCAGACTTTCGTTGATCTTCTGGGTCAAAAGAACCACATTGTCCTCCTCGTTGTACAAAGGAACCACTATGGATAACAGGGAATCGGTAACGGTGCTCATTCGGTATAAAATCTGTGCAAATTTATTGCTTTTATTTAAAGTTCCTTGGTAATCTTGTCCAACAGGATTTTTGCAGCATAAAAGGGGGATATTTTATGCGCTTCGATATCCGACAACAGTTTGGCCTGTTCCGTTTTAAAGGATTCCTTTTGATGAAAAAATTGCTTAATGTATTCATCCACGGTCTGTAGGAACCAATTTTTGTTCTGTTGCTGCCGGTTCTTTTCAAAAAAACCATTTTCCTTGGTGTGCGACACAAAACGTTGTGCCATTTCCCAAATTTCTATGATTCCCGTGTTTTCTACCGCAGAGCATTTCTTCACTTTGGGTATCCAACCATTAGCTTTGGGGGGATATAGGTGCAAGGCCCTTGAAAATTCAGTTACGGCCAATTGCGCATGTTCCTTATTGCTGCCATCCGCTTTGTTGATGGCAATGGCATCGGCCATCTCCATAATGCCCCGTTTGATGCCCTGCAGTTCGTCTCCCGCTCCCGATAATTTCAGCAGTAGAAAAAAATCGACCATACTGTGGACGGCAATTTCGCTTTGGCCCACACCGACCGTTTCCACTAAAATCACATTGTACCCTGCAGCCTCGCAGAGCATGATGCTTTCTCGGGTTTTTTGTGCCACCCCGCCCAAAGAGCTACCGGAAGGGGACGGACGGATAAAGGCATTGGGGTCCTTCGCCAAGGTTTCCATTCGGGTTTTGTCGCCCAAAATGCTCCCCTTGCTCAACGAGCTGGTCGGGTCCACGGCCAAAACGGCCACCTTGTTGCCTTGTTCGGTCAAGGTTTTTCCCAAGGTTTCAATGAAAGAACTTTTGCCCACCCCTGGAACGCCCGTGATACCCAACCGAATGCTTTGGCTGGGCTTGGACAAACATTTTTCGATCACCGCGTTGGCTTTTTCGGCATGTTCCGGTTTGGTGCTCTCCAAAAGCGTGATTGCCTTGGCCAGCATGGCTTTGTTTCCATCAAATATTCCTTGAGCTAACGCATCTGCCGAAAGCTCCTGTTTTCGGAGTGCCTTGATCTTGGAAATGGTGTTTTCGGGTGTTTTTTTATCGTCTGCCAAAGGGATTCATCGGTTTATACGAATTTATAAAGATTTTATGGGTTTGATTCTATGGGGCGACAAATCCATACTTTTCCCGTATTTCCATTTCACAAAAATTTAATATCCATTTCTCCACACTTCCGCTTACAAATTGGTACCTTATTCGGTCAGCAATCGGTTGTATTGAACGAACCGATTTTTATGAACCTATAAACAGTTAAAAGATGAAGACTATTTTTGAGGCCCAGGCCACCAATACGGGCGGAAGGTCAGGACATGTAAAGAGTGAGGACGGTGTTTTGGATTTTCCGATAAGCATGCCCAATTCCAAAGGAAAACCGGACCCAAAATCCACCAATCCCGAAGAACTCTTTGCGGCAGCCTATTCCACCTGCTATGCCGGTGCCGTGCAGGCCGTAGCCAAAAATCACAATATTGACGACCTTGGGGATTTCAATGTAACGGCCATTGTGGCCTTTAATAAGGAAGAGGATGGTTTTTTCTTGGAAGTGACCTTGGATACGTATTTGCCTACGGTAGACAAGGAAATGGGGGAGACTATTATAAAGGAAGCCCACGAAATGTGCCCGTATAGCAAGGCTACCCGCGATAATATCACCGTTCACTTAAATTTAATGTTGGACGAATAAACTGCGTAACCTATTAAAAATGAGCCCCGTTGTGATGTGCAGCGGGGCTTTTTTGTTAAAAATGCGCCAAAAACTACCTAATTTGCAACGTTGCGTTTTTTGCATCGTCCTTAGTACAGAACCACTAAAAAAACCGAACATAGAACCAAGTGCGCTCCATATCGAGCTTGTAGAGCAGTGCAAGGCAAACGACCGTCATGCACAAATGAAACTGTACCGTCAGTATTGCGATGGGATGTTCTGTGTGGCCATGCGGTTCCTTAAAAATTCTGATGATGCCGAAGATGTGTTTCAGGATTCGTTCATAAAAGCGTTTCAGCGGATTGAGCAATTTAAGGGGGATGTCACGTTCGGGGCTTGGTTGAAACGTATTGTGGTGAATGGGAGTATCGATTTTTTAAAGTCGAAACACCAACGAACGGTGGAGTTGAACGAGAATTATATGCAGGTCGCTGCGGATGATGATTGGTCCGTGGAAGAAGGCATCTCCATGGATCAGGTCAAGGAAGCCATCGACGAACTGGCACCAAAATATAAATATGTAGTGCAATTGTTTCTAGTGGAAGGATACGACCACAGTGAGATTTCCGAAATTCTGGACATAACGGAAACAACATCTAGAACGAGGCTCTTAAGAGGAAAGGCACAACTGAAAGAAAAATTAAAGGATTTGGCTTATGGCACGTGATCTTAGAAAATTGTTTGAAAAGGAAAGGGAGGAGCAAGGTTTTACCATGAAAGAGGGACATGAGGACCGGTTCTTTGCCAAGTTGGAGCAGGAACTCCCCAAAAACCCTCCAAAACAAAAGGTGTTTTCCCTATGGATGCAGATAGCTGCCTCGGTGGTGGTGGTACTTGGGTTGTCCATTTATTATTTCTCCAGTTCGGATACCAAACCGCTTCCCGATGAAAAGGTGACGGTGGTGGATAGGAACAATCCGAGCGGAGAGGTACAGGGCATTTCATTGGGTGATTTGTCCCCAGACCTCAAAAAGATAGAAACGTACTACACGACCAACATCAACCTACAATTGTCCGATTTGGCCGACGACCCTGGGAACAAGGAATTGGTGGACAGTTATATGGAACGTTTGGCCGAACTGAATCAAGAATATCAACGATTGAACCAAGAGCTGAACGAATTGGGTCCCAACGACCAGACCATCAGCGCCTTGGTGAACAACCTACAGCTACGGTTGCAGTTGTTGCAAAAATTAAAATCAAAGTTAAATCAATTAAAATCATCAAAAAATGAACAGGAATCATCAAATATGGTGTAGTGGATTGCTGCTTGTGCTCGTCGGTTTTACCGGTATGGCACAACAAAAGTCCAAAACCTACAAAGAAACTTTCAATGTCAACAAGGACACGGAGTTGAACATCACGACCAGTTATGCGGACATTGAGTTCCAAACATGGAATAAGGACGAAGTGGAAATCACCGCTATCATCGAGTTGGATGGTGTGGATAAAAAGGAGGCCGATTCCTATTTTGATAGGGATTTGGTGAAGATTATGGGAAATAGCAAGGAAATTGAGGTCAGTACCAAAGGGGCATCACCTTATTCCTTTGACTTCAACACGGTAAATATTGGTGTTCCCGATATGCCATCGGTAGCGGAAATTATGGCCAATGTGGAAATTCCTGAGATTGTGCTTCCAGAAATTGCCGTAATGCCTTCCATGCCACCTTTGCCGCCCCTGCCGCCCATTGAGTTTGACTATGATGCCTATAAAAAGGATGGAGAGAAATATATGAAGGAGTGGCAAAAGGAGTTTGAGAAAACCTTTGATAAGGAATATAAGGAGCGCTTTGAAAAATGGGGCGAAGAAATGGAGAAGATGGCCGAGGAGCGCAACGCCCGAAGGGAAGAGATGAGGGGAGAACGTGACAAACTCCGAGAAGAGCGTGAAAAGGTGCGCGAGGAAATGCACGAACAATTGAGGGAGCAGCGCGAAGAACTTCGTGCCCAAAGGGAAGAGCTCAGAAGCGAACAGGCGGAACTCAGAAAACAACTACGGGAAGAGGCCAGGACCATACACGGAAGCCCCAATGTGTTCTATTTTTCTTCTGATGGAAAACATAAGGAATACAAGGTCAAAAAGCGAATCATCATTAAAATGCCCAAGTACATTAAATTGAACATGAACGTGAGGCACGGTGAGGTGAAACTTGCCGAAAACACCAAAAACATCAATGCAAGCTTGTCCTACGCAAGCTTGCTTGCTTCTACCATTGAAGGGGCCAACACCGATATTCGTGTATCCTACTCCCCGGTAGTGGTACAGAACTGGAACTATGGTAGGCTCAGGGCCGATTATTCGGATAAAGTCAATTTAAAGGAGGTGAAGGAGCTGCGATTGAATTCGGTATCCTCCAACGTGGTTATCGGAAAAGTAGTGGGCAAGGCCTTGGTGACGAATAATTTTGGTGCCTTGAGCATAGACCAGGTTTCCGATGGGTTCCAAACCATCGATATTTCGGTGGAGAATGGGGAGTTGGATTGTGTTCTTCCAGAAACTCCCTATACCATTTCGGTGAACGAGACAACTTCTGGTTTTCAATATCCAAAATCCCTAAAGTTGACATCCACCAAAAAGAATGGAGGCAACGCCTATACGGGTTACCATTTGAACAAGACAGATGGGAAAACCATCAAGATCAACTCCAAATACAGCGAGGTGGTTCTTAAGAACTAGCTTGTACAGCCAGTCCCACAAACCACCTCGAACCTCATAGGCATTTTCTCCTACAAGCAACAACCTACCTCCACTTCATTAATGTGCATCTTCCTTTAGGTAGGATTGAAAGTTTTCCTTGAAACGGTTCAATCTGGGAATTGAAACATTTCGGATATAACTATTGTTTGGATTACGTTTTTCATAGTCTTGATGATACTCTTCGGCCATGTAGAAAGTATCAAAAGCTTTCACCTCCGTTACGATAGGACGGTCGCCATACACATTTTCGGTTTCCAGCTTGTTCATGTAATCCTGGATAATCTTTTTTTCCTTATCATTTTTATAAAAGGCAATGGAACGGTATTGTGGACCGCGATCAGGGCCTTGTCTGTTGAGGGTGGTGGGATCGTGGGAACCAAAGAATACCTGAACCAATTGTGTAAAAGAAATGACCTCTGGGTCATAAAACACCTTTACGGCTTCGGCATGGGTGGTCCTTCCATAGGAAACCTCCTCATAGGTCGGATTTTTTTCGGTACCTCCGGCGTATCCGGAATAGACCTCTTTTACGCCTTTGACACTTTCAAAAATGGCCTCCACGCACCAAAAGCATCCACTGGCAAAATAGGCGGTCTCGTAATCCTGCAATTGCTCGGCCGTTAATTTGGTTTCCAATTGGGCTTCCGCCGGTTCACTTTTGGCAACATCTTCTTTGTTTGATTTGTTTTTGGGTTGGCAACTAATGGATGCCAATAACAGTAGAATTAAAAATGGAGTTTTCACGGTATTCATTTTAGTTTCTTGTTTAGTTGTATCAAGATACCAACTATTACACGGATGGCCGTTAAAATTTGTTAAGCTTCTATTTGATCGAGACAATGTCGTTCTCCAATCTTATTCAACACACATAGATTTTTGTTGTTATTTCCTACATGAGTCTTACAAATTATAATCTTTTTCTTACAAATAATCTATTGAACTTCAATAGGTTACACATCCTTCAAAAGTGATATGATCGATGAAATGCACATGCCTTCGGTGTGCTGTTTTTGGGGTCGAAAACGTTCGTCGAGGATAAAAAACACTTCACCCGAAAAAAATGTATTCACCGAAAGAAAGGCGTCATTGAGCGAAGGAAATCGGGCTGGGGCTGTCGCTGAAATTAATTTTACATCGTAAAACAATTAGAACAATGAAGACAATTTTCACCATTATCGCAATCACTTTTTTCGGAACCATGGCTTCTGCTCAGGATCTATCCAAAGAGGCTAAAGTGGAAACGATTGCCATGGGTGTTGAGTTGAAGGTTGAAATTAACAAAGAAGTAAGAAAGGATAGAAAGACCGCAAGATTGTACAAATTCAAGAACTCACGAATCAAAAAAGAGCTTTCTTTCAAAACGAAGAAGGACCGAGCTAAACTAGCTTAATATGATGTTGGAAATGTTGATACCTTCCGTGTTGTTTTTAAGTACTGCCTTTGTTTTGGCAAGTATTGCTTTCTCTTTTCGGGAAAGAAAGTTTTAGAAGTTTAAGTTTATAGTGGAATAGGTATTGATGAAGGTCGGTGTTTTACACCGACTTTTTTTGTCTTAATTATCCACAGAATTAAATTGTTCGATTACCTCTTCAAATTCGATGGTGTAGTGGGTCCCCTTTTTGGAGTAGTCACGGGTAATGGAGCCCCTCAACTGCCTAGCGAGGTTATAAATAAGTTTTAAACCTAAAGAATTGGACGTTTTAGGGTTAATTTCCTCGGAATACCCGATACCATTGTCGCCCAAGTACATTTTGTAGCGGTTTTCATTGATTTTTTCAACGGAAACATGGATTTCCCCGTTCGGTACTTCGACAATACCGTATTTTAAAGCGTTGGTAATGGTTTCGTTGATGATGAGCCCCAATGGAATCACCGTATCGATGCTCAACTTGTAGTTTTTGATGTCCAAGTTCACTTTAACGTCCCTACCGCTTCCTTCTACGGATCGTACCAAATAATCGCACAATTCCTTCACATAAGGTTCCAGTTCAATTTTGGAAAGGTAGTCGTCCCGCTTGTAGAGCATTTCGTGAACCATGGCCATGGATACCACTCGGTTTTGGCTACTTTTTATGATATTACTGATCTTACTGTCGTCAATGGAACGCGATTGAAGGCTCAGCAGACTGGAAACGGTCTGTAGGTTGTTTTTGACCCGGTGGTGCACTTCCTTTAACAGGGTTTCCTTTTCATCGATACGAAGTTGGATCTCGTTGCGGGATTTGTACAATTTATGATGGGCCCTTAACAAGTTCTTCCCAAAAACGCCTCCCAAAAGGTACACGGCAAATACTGCACTCAAATAGGCAAACCAGGTTTGGGATGCTTCTGGTACGGTGTTCTGCGATATTTTAAAGTCCCCGATTTCATAAAGGAATAACAAGGTGAGTACCGCAAGGTTCAAAATGAGGTACAATTGGCCAAAAACTTTGGTGGTGACATATCCGGCAAAAACAATAATGGCCAAAACAAAAATGAACGGACTTTTGATACCTCCACTGTACATGGTAATCACCACGGCCCCTAACATGGATAGGATAGAGGTTAAATTATAGGTAAGCACCAATTTTTGATGTTGCTTGTACAAAAGTGTGTTCACTATATTGATAAAGGCATACGCCAGAAAAGTGTAGGGAATCACCCCTTCAATATGCAAAAAGAAATAGCACACCAATCCGAAAATGGCAGCAAAGAATGATGAATTGTAGTTTACCTTGAGTATCAAATCAATCTTATCTTGTAATCGATATGTATCCTTTCTAGGAACTTTCATATGCTGCGCGTGAATGTGCCCTGACCACAAAATAGGTTGAATGGTGTGTGGTAGAGCTGCTTGTTGGGGTGTTTCAAGCTGTAAATCTAATTATGTTTTTGATATAAAAAAAGTGGCAGCTATAATAACTGCCACTTTGTGTGTTTTGAAGGCTTTCACTAGTCGTTGACCAGTACCCATTCCCCTTTGTCTATTAAGGGTTCGGCCTGTTTATATTTCACGGTCTTGCTTTCGCCCGACATTACATTTTTAATGGTTACCCTCTCGTTTCTACCAATTTTCGGTTTTTCCCGAACAATGGTTTCCGTAACCTGTGGACGTTGTCCTTGGGTTTGACCGGCAGCTCTATTCTGGGCCGCTAATTCGTCGCTATTGGGAATTTCTTCCTTCGTGGTCTGAAGATTTTCCTTTGGACGGCGTGCCGCACGTGCTTCTTGGATTTGATTGGTGTTCTCGGAAGGCAGTTCCCCTTTGAAAAGGAAAGAGATGACCTCACGGTTCACCTTGTCCATCATCTCCTTGAAAAGTTCAAAAGCCTCAAACTTATAAATCAACAAAGGATCTTTTTGCTCATGGACGGCCAATTGCACGGATTGTTTCAACTCATCCATTTTGCGCAAGTGTGTTTTCCAAGAATCATCGATGATTGCCAGTGTGATGTTTTTCTCGAAATCGGTAATCAACTGCTTACCATTGGTATTGTACGCCTTTTCCAAATTGGTCACCACATTCAGCGATTTGATACCATCGGTGAAAGGCACCACAATGCGTTCGAATTTATTGGATTCGTCCTCGTATACCTTTTTAATGACCTGGAATGCCACACTGGCGCTACGCTCCATCTTTTGCTTGTAGAAAGCATAGGCCTCGTCATTGATTTTCATGGCAATCTGCTGGAAACTCATTCTTTTGAACTCTTCTTCACTTATCGGTGATGTAATGGAGAAGTATTTGATGAGCTCAAACTCGAAGTTCTTGAAGTCATCTGCCATTTTGTTGGTCTCGGCTATGGCCTCACAGGTATCGTATATCATGTTGGCGATATCCACTTTGAGGCGTTCCCCTTCCAAGGCATGGCGTCTTCGTTTGTAAATGACCTCTCGCTGCGCGTTCATTACATCATCATATTCCAACAAACGCTTACGGATACCAAAGTTGTTTTCCTCTACTTTTTTCTGGGCACGCTCTATGGATTTGGTCATCATGGAATGTTGGATTACTTCACCTTCTTCCAAGCCCATGCGGTCCATCATTTTGGCCACACGGTCCGATCCAAATAAACGCATCAAATTATCTTCCAGCGAGACATAGAATTGGGAACTACCGGGGTCTCCTTGACGTCCGGAACGACCTCTGAGCTGCCTGTCCACACGTCTGGAATCGTGGCGTTCCGTACCAATAATGGCCAAACCACCGGCTTCTTTCACCTCTGGGGACAATTTAATATCGGTACCCCTACCGGCCATGTTGGTGGCGATGGTCACCACTCCAGCCTTACCAGCTTCGGCAACGATATCCGCCTCTTTTTTGTGGAGCTTTGCGTTCAATACGTTGTGCGGCACTTTGCGTACGCTCAACAATTTGGACAGCAACTCTGAAATTTCAACAGAAGTAGTACCAATCAAAACGGGCCTACCGGCCTGCGATAGTTTGGTAACCTCGTCTATGATGGCATTGTATTTTTCGCGTTTGGTCTTGTAGATCAAATCGTGCCTGTCGTCACGGGCGATGGGTCGGTTGGTTGGGATTTCCATTACGTCCAACTCATAGATTTCCCAAAATTCACCTGCTTCTGTCACCGCTGTACCCGTCATACCGGATAGCTTGTTGTACATTCTAAAATAGTTCTGAAGGGTGATGGTGGCAAAGGTCTGGGTCATCGCCTCGATTTTTACGTTCTCCTTGGCCTCAATGGCTTGGTGGAGACCATCGGAGTATCGACGCCCGTCCATGATACGACCGGTTTGTTCATCCACGATCATTACCTTGTTGTTCATCACCACATACTCCACGTCTTTTTCAAAAAGGGTGTAGGCTTTCAACAATTGGGTCATGGTGTGGATGCGTTCGCTCTTAACGGCAAAATCCTTGAAGAGTTCTTCCTTGAGCTCCGCTTCTTTTTCGATTTCCAGACCTTGGTTCTCGATTTTTGCAATCTCACTTCCAATATCGGGCATCACAAAGAATTCCTTGTCCTGATCGTCGGAGATGTATTCCACCCCTTTATCGGTCAATTCGATTTGGTTGTTCTTTTCATCGATAACGAACAATAGGTCTTCGTCCACTTTGGGCATTTCCCTATTGTTGTCCTGCATGTAAAAATTTTCGGTCTTTTGAAGCAGTTGCTTCACGCCCTCTTCGCTCAAAAACTTGATGAGTGCCTTGTTTTTCGGAAGTCCGCGATGCACGCGAAGTAAAAGAAAGCCTCCTTCTTTGGTGTTGCCTTCCTTGATCAATTTTTTGGCCTCGGCCAATACGCCTGTCAGGTGCTGGCGTTGCTTTTGCACAATGTCGGCAACTTGGGGCTTTAGCTCATTGAACTCATGTCGGTCACCTTCTGGAACCGGACCCGAGATGATCAAAGGGGTACGGGCATCATCTATCAATACCGAATCCACCTCATCCACAATGGCGTAGTGGTGCGGGCGCTGTACCAAATCATCTGGAGTATGCGCCATGTTGTCCCTCAGATAATCAAAACCAAACTCGTTGTTGGTACCGTAGGTAATATCGGCATTGTAGGCGGCCCTTCTTCCATCGGAATTGGGTCGGTGCTTATCGATGCAGTCCACGGAAAGCCCATGGAACTCAAAAATAGGGGCCATCCAAGCGCTGTCCCTTTTGGCGAGGTAATCGTTTACCGTCACCAAGTGGGCACCTTTTCCTGCCAATGCGTTCAAATAGAGTGGGAGGGTGGCTACCAATGTTTTACCCTCACCTGTTTGCATTTCGGCAATTTTTCCTTGGTGCAGGGCTATACCACCGATCAGCTGAACATCGTAATGCACCATATCCCAGGTCACTTCCTTGCCTGCGGCATCCCATGAGTTTTGCCAAACTGCTTTATCGCCTTCCAAGGTCACATAATCCTTATCACCGGATAGCATGCGATCAAATTCGCTTGCAGTGACCGTTAGGGTTTCGTTGGCCGCAAATCGTTTTGCGGTTTCCTTGACCACGGCAAAGGCTTCTGGAAGTATATCGTTCAGGGTTTTTTCCGAAATTTTGTAGGCTTCCTCGTTGAGTTTGTCGATTTCGGAATAAATCTCTTCGTTACGGTCAATGTCGTTGGAGTTTTCGACCTCTGCCTGTAACTCGGCTATTTTGTTATTGATTTCTTTGCAGTCTTCGGCTATTCGGGCCTTGAATTCGGCTGTTTTCTGTCTCAGTTCGTCATGTGACAATCCTTCCAGCTGCTGCTCAAAGGATTTGATTTCTTTCACCAAAGGTTGCAGGGATTTCACATCCTTCTCCGATTTGTCTCCTACAAATACCTTTAGTACGGAATTAATAAAACTCATGAAATATGTTTTCTATTGATTGTCAAAAGTTGTTCCATCGATGGGATTGCGATGAAAATCTTTCGCTAGGCTGTCAAAATTACATAAAAAAAAGCCTCAAAAGAGACTTTTTAACGTGGTTTATGTGTTTCAATTTTAATATTCATCCTCGTTCCAGAGGTAATCTTCCTCGGTAGGATAGTCGGGCCAGATTTCTTCAATCGACTCGTATATTTCGCCACCCTCTTCTTCCATAGATTGTAAATTCTCTACAACTTCCAACGGTGCTCCTGTACGAATGGCGTAATCTATCAGCTCGTCTTTGGTTGCTGGCCAAGGCGCATCACTTAAATATGAAGCTAATTCTAAAGTCCAGTACATAGTAACGGTTTGATTTTAAATTTTTTGCAAAAATAATTTTTAAACCCAATTTGCCAAGTAAAAACAGTATTATTTAAAAATTATTTTATTGTTGGCAAAACATTTGGGTCAAAAAAGTGATTTTCTCAGTCCAACTTCTCTGGAATCCATTTGACCTCTTGGGCTTTCAAATCCTTTGACAACTTGCGTGCCAGTACGAACAAATAATCCGAAAGTCGGTTGATGTACGACAAAACGTTATCTGGAACCGGTTCATTTTCATGTAGATAGGAAATCATTCGCTCGCCTCGACGGCAAACGGTCCTGGCGATATGACAGTATGACACGGTGGTGTGGCCACCGGGAAGGATAAAATGTGTCATTTCTGGTAGTTCTTCGTTCATGCTATCCATTTCTTGCTCCAAAAACTCAATATCTTCTGAACTAATGCGAGGTATCTTTAATCTATTGTCCTTTTTGGGCTCCGTGGCCAATATGGAACCGACGGTAAATAGCTTTTCTTGGATCAGGGTGAGTGTTTTTTTGGAATGCTCGTCGATATTCTGATCGCGAAGCAAACCCAAATGAGAGTTGAGCTCATCCATGGTACCGTAACTTTCTATACGGGCATGGTGCTTGGGTACTCGGGTTCCGGTAAATAATGCTGTGGTGCCCTTGTCGCCAGTCTTGGTGTATATCTTCATTTTCTTTTGATAGTAAGTTGTACGTTGTCGCTGTTAAAGTATCGGAAGCTATTGGTCACGGTCTTTGTCGCGTTGGCGTTTGCCTTCCATGAACTTTCGGGACCTTCTGCGTTTGGTCGCTTTCTTGTTACGGAACAAAATAATCAAATAAATGAGGCCCAAAACGCCCAATACGTACCAAATGGTGTTATCTGATGCTACATTTTCCATACCCTAAAATTACCGTTTTATATCCGAATCCTGAAATGTTCTTTTACCTGTTCCCGTCGGATGGACAACAGGCCGCAATGAAACATATCGATGCTTACCGTTATTTCTGGGAGGGCTATCAAATGGTTCCATTGTTCCAAATCTTCCGCTGTTCGGTGAATGGAATCCACCAAAATAATACTGTCGTTATGCAATTTTCCTTCGGAAAGTAGCTGCTGAAAGGTTCCACTCGCCAATTTATCTACAAAAAGCAGGTCGCAGGGATACCCATCAAATTGAATTTCAGGGAAGGTTTGTTGGACGAGTTTTTTTACTTGCGTTTTATTTTTGATGCTGACTTTTTCAAAACCGAAGTACGCAATGGTTTTGAGCAATACATTGATACTCCTGTTTTTGTGCATCTTGTTTTTGGCATAAAGACACTGCGTTACATAACGGAACACAAAAGGGGAGTGCACACCATGTTGGTTGGTGGAAACCATTAAAAATTTCAGATATGAAACGAATCGGAACCACATGGCTATCCTTCTAAAATGGAAGAAAGCTCGAACCAGCGTTCCGTTTTTTCCTCTATGGCATCGGTAACTTCTTTGAGCTCGATGGAGAGTTTGGCAATGGCATCGCCGTCCAAATCAGGGTCGGTGAACTTGTGCTGTAGAGCCTCTTTCTTTTCCTCTAATTTTTGAATGTCCTTTTCCAACTGCTTGTACTCCTTTTGCTCGGAATAGGAAAGTTTGCCACCGCTGGTGTCCCGCCAATTATTTTCGGTCTTTTCGGAGGTAGTGGTCTTGTTTTCCCGTTCCTCGCTGACTTTGCTGCTCTCGTACACCCTGTAATCCGAGTAATTTCCTGGGAAATCTTCGATAATGCCCTCTCCCCGAAATACAAATAGGTGGTCTACGATTTTGTCCATAAAATAGCGGTCGTGGGAAACCACGATCAAGCAGCCCGGAAAATCCAACAAAAAGCTTTCGAGCACATTCAGGGTAACAATGTCCAAATCGTTGGTGGGTTCATCCAGAATCAAAAAGTTGGGATTTTGAATGAGCACGGTACACAAGTAAAGCCGCTTGCGCTCCCCGCCACTCAGTTTTTCCACAAAATCGTATTGTTTTTTTCTATCGAACAGGAAACGTTCCAGTAATTGTTGTGCGGAAATTTGCTTGCCCTTTTTCAAAGGGATGTAATCCCCAAACTCACGGATTACATCAATTACTTTTTGCCCTTCCTTGTTGGGAATACCCTTTTGGGTATAGTAACCAAATTTTACGGTGTCCCCGACCACCACTTTACCACCTTCCACACTTTCCTGTTGGGTAATGATATTCAAAAAGGTGGATTTCCCTGTTCCATTTTTTCCGATAATGCCCACACGTTCACCTTTGGTGAAATTGTAATCGAACTTGTTCAGAATGGTTTTGTCCCCATAAGATTTGGAGATATTGTGAAGCTCCAAAATCTTGCTTCCCAGACGTTCCATGTTCAGTTCTAACTGCACTTCGTGGTCCTTGCGCCTTTGATGGGCCCGTTGTTTGATTTCAGCAAAGTCATCAATACGCGATTTGGACTTGGTGGTACGTGCTTTGGGTTGTCTTCGCATCCATTCCAACTCTTTTTTGTACAGCATTTTGGTCTTTTGCTGCTCCACGGCCTCACGTTCCATGCGTGCCTCCTTTTCGTTCAAATAGTAGGAATAGTTGCCTTTGTAGGTGTAGAGTTGGTTGTTGTCCAGTTCCAATATTTCGTTGCACACCCTATCCAAAAAATAGCGATCGTGTGTCACCATAAAAAGGGTAATGCTCTCCTTGGCAAAATAGGCTTCCAACCATTCGATCATTTCAAGGTCCAGATGGTTGGTCGGCTCGTCCAGAATCAATAGGTCGGGTTTGTTGAGCAGCGCATTGGCCAGTGCCAATCGCTTTTTTTGTCCTCCGGAAAGGGTGCTCACCTTCGCATTAAGGTCAGAAAGCTGCAACTGGAAAAGAATTTGTTTGTACTGTGTTTCAAAATCCCAGGCATTGAGTCGCTCCATGGCCTCAAAGGCCTTTTGGTATTGGGTGGTGTTGTCCGGGTTCTCCACCGCCTTTTCATAAGCGGCGATCACCTTCAGGATCTCGTTGTCGGTGGTAAAAATGGTCTGCTCAACGGTCAAATTCGGGTTCAGGTCGGGTTCCTGTTCCAAAAAAGAGATTTTGATGCCCTTTCGGGTGGTGACCTGTCCCGTTTCGGAGGTGTCCTTCCCCGACATGATATTGAGAATGGATGTTTTTCCGCTCCCATTTTTGGCGATAAGGGCTATTTTTTGGTCTTTGTTGATTCCAAAGGAAATATCTGAGAAGAGCACCAGCTCTCCGTAGGATTTTGATATGTTTTCGACCGTGAGTAGATTCATGAGTATGGTTTGAGGACCTTCTTACAATTTGGAATACCTGATGAGGTACACGTATCGTATGGCCAGGGTCAAAAGTAACGGAATCAGTACGGGAGAAAAAATCTGCACCTTTAGTATCCAAAGGAGGAGCATGATCGCCATCAACCCAAGAGCTAACATAAAATATTTTGGGCTCCATTGCGGAACCTTATCTTGAAACAATAGGGTGAAAGAGACTATTAGGTTGATAGGAAACGCCCATAAAATATTGTAATTATAGGGGGTGGAGGTATGGTCCGCAGCCACCCAAAGCAGAAACAAAAAGGTGCCTGCCAATCCGGTAATGAACAAGAGTGAAAAATCCAGCCACCGACTGCGCGCCTTGTGTTTAAAATCAAAATAGGTGATGATGCCCGTGAATGCCAGCAATAAGATAAACCAAAACAAGGGAGACAAGGGAAAAAATCCCCTTTGTAAATGTTCGTTATAATCCAAAATGTTGCGTTCCCTTTGCACAATGGGCTTGCCATTAAAAGTAGTGTGCCGCAATTGCTCCATGGTATAGTAGGGCAAAAACATATGCTCCTGAACGGTAGCCTTTCGGTCTACGGGTGACCCAAAAGCCAAGTCGATTCCGAACATGGACCAAGAATTCATATCCAAAAACTGGCGTACCAATTGTCTAAAGGTGTATTGTTTTTCCAGATAGGAGCCATCAAATACAATGGCGTCCCCAAACTGTTCCTTTAAAATATCGCCCGTGATGCTGGAGCAATTGTTTAGTAGGGGGTCGTAGAGATAATCCCGGTTTTCGGGCAGGTAGTTTTCCTCAAAAAATAGGAGAAGCTGATTGCGCTGCGCTACGGTCAAATCCAAAATCTGTTCCTTCACCCATCTTTTTTCCAGTTCATATTCGTAGAGGAACGCCTCAAAACTCCTGCGGGAAAGGGAATAGATCATTTTACCTTTGGTAAAATTGAGATAAAAATTGGGCTGTTCAAAATCAAACGTACCATAGTTGTATACCACATCGATGCCCAAGGCCGTGTCCTGCACCCGAAATGCGGTGTGCCCAAAAGCGGAGTACAGTGCGTCCCCCGAAGCGCAAGTGATCACGCTTACTTTTGCATTTTCCGTAAGTGTAGGTGTTTGGGAAAAAAGGAAATTTCCTAAAGCGAAGAAAAATACTAAAAGTTGGAGTTTTCGATTCATTTTGGTTTTTATCAGGGCAAATATCTGAATAAAAACGGCACCTTCCGTAGTAAGTGGCCCACAGTTCAATTTTTCCTTTATTTTTACGAAAATCTTAAGATACATGAAGTCCTATATTCCCAATTTCCTGACCTTGCTCAACGTGATGAGCGGTTGTATTGCCACGGTATTTGCAGTGCTCAATCATTTGGAGTGGGCCGCATTGTTCGTGTTTATCGGGATTTTCTTTGATTTTTTTGATGGATTGGCTGCACGGGCCTTGAAGGTACAGAGCGAGATCGGTGTACAACTCGATTCCTTGGCGGATGTGATTACCAGCGGTTTGGTGCCGGGAGTGGTCATGTTTCAATTATTGAGCATGGCGGAGCGGGGCGGATGGAACCTTGGGTTTATTGGTCATGATGCCGATATTACCCTATTACCCTTCGTGGGCTTTGCCATAACCCTGGCTTCGGCCTACCGTTTGGCCAAATTCAATGTGGACGAAAATCAGGTTTCGTCTTTTGTGGGACTGCCGACACCTGCCAATGCGATTTTGATCCTGTCTTTGCCCATGATACTCTTGTACCACAACAATGAAGCGTTGAACAACATCATACTTAATCCATGGTTTTTGGTGATTTTGACGGTTGTGAGTTCGTATCTGCTGAATTCGTCCGTTAAACTGTTTGCCCTCAAGTTCAAAAATTGGAGCTTTAAGGAAAATGGAATTCGTTATTTGTTCATCATCGGGAGCTTGGTGTTACTGCTGACCCTTCGTTTTTTGGCGATTCCAGTGATTGTTTTCGTGTATATTTTGATGTCATTGGTCGATGGAGGAGGGAAAACTGCATAGCAATCAGGAAGGGAATAAAGTTGTTTATCCATCCAAAGTTGGATTGGAGTTGCTTGTTCCCATAATTTTGATTTTTGCAATACTATTTGTGAGCACTTTTGAAAAAGCTAGTCTTACAGGCGTAGTGCTCCAGTTCGGATTAATGTTCGGCTTTGTTGCCCTTTTTTTCTCGATTTCTTATGAGGTGACCGATGAAGTTCTATCAGTAATTTCGTTTTTCTTTATCAAAAAAAACATTCTGATTAAAGATATCACTAGGATAGTGGAGTCGAACAACCCCATAAGTTCACCAGCAGCCTCTTTGGACCGATTGGAGGTGTATTACGGCAAATACAGCAGTGTCATTATCTCCCCGAAAGATAAAATGGGATTCATTGCGCATCTGAAGCGCCTTTCTCCATCCATTCAAGTGGAGCTAAAAAAGAAGAAACAGTGAAAATCTAAAAATCGAGCTTCTTTTTGCGCAGTTCAAAGTTTTGGCCCAAATACACTTTACGTACCATCTCATCCACGGCGAGTTCTTCGGGTACGCCTGCCTTTAGGATACCACCTTCGAACATCAAATAGGAGCGTTCGGTAATGGCCAAGGTTTCCTGTACGTTGTGGTCGGTGATCAAAATACCGATATTCTTGTTCTTCAATTGTGCCACAATTCGCTGAATGTCTTCAACCGCTACGGGGTCTACCCCAGCAAAAGGTTCGTCCAACAAAATAAATTTGGGGTCTGTGGCCAGGGCCCTAGCAATTTCGGTACGACGACGTTCCCCACCGGAAAGCAAATCCCCGCGGTTTTTGCGGATGTGTCCCAGACCAAACTCATCGATAAGGGACTCCATTTTCATGTGCTGCTCTTTTTTGCTCAATTTGGTGAGCTGCAAAACGCTAAGAATATTTTTTTCGATGCTCAGTTTTCGAAAAACCGATGCTTCCTGCGCCAAATAGCCTATGCCATGCTGTGCCCTTTTGTACATGGGAAAACTGGTAATGTCCATGCCATCAAGGTAAATATGGCCGCCATTGGGTTTGATCAATCCCACGATCATATAGAAAGAGGTGGTCTTTCCTGCCCCATTGGGACCCAAAAGTCCAACAATTTCACCTTGATTGACCTCTAGGGAAATGCCCTTGACAACTTTTCGGCCGCGGTAGGCCTTCATGATATTTTCTGCGCGTAGCTTCATAGGAATGTGCCAAAACTAAACATATTCTTTGTCTGGCGAATGCTCTTTTGGATTTTTTTAGGCTTCGTTTTCTTCCAGGGCTTCCCAATATTCGTAGGCGCGGCGCAAGTGGGGCACTACAATGGTTCCTCCCACTAAAGTGGCGATGCCTAGGGTTTCCATAACCTCTTCTTTGTTGGCGCCTGCATTTTTGGAACTTTCCAAGTGATATTTCACACAATCATCGCAACGGAGAACCGCAGAGGCCACCAGTCCCAATAGTTCCTTGGTCTTCACATCCAAAGCGCCTGCCATATAGGCATTGGTGTCTAGATTAAAAATACGTTTGATGAGCTTGTTGTTCTCAGCAAGCAGCTTATCGTTCATCTTGGCACGATAAGCATTAAACTCTTCTACTTTATTTGGCATTTTGTCTAGCTTTCTCTTTTCTGGCTTCTCTTTTAACTACCATTCGGGATATAAAAATACTCACCTGATACAGGACCAGTACTGGAATACAAACGATAATTTGACTGGTGATATCAGGTGGTGTGATGATGGCCGAAAGTATCAAAATGATAACCAAGGCTATTTTTCTATATTTCTTCAGGATTTCGGGGGTCACTAATCCAACCTTTGTCAGAAAGAAGATGACAATGGGCAATTCAAACATGATTCCACAGGCGATCACGGAGGCCCGAACCGTACCCACGTAGGAAGCCAAGTCGATTTCGTTCAATACTTCCTTGCTGACTTGGTATGAGCCCAAGAAATTGATGGATAGGGGGGCTACGATGTAGTACCCGAACAGCACCCCAAGAAAAAACAACCCTGAGGCGGTTATGATGAAGCCTCTGGAATGCTTTCGCTCGTTTTCATAAAGCCCTGGACTGATAAATTTCCAAAGCTCCCACAAAATGTAGGGGAAACCTAGGATCACACCTGCCCAAATCGAGGTCCAGATATGGGCGGAAAACTGTCCGGCCATCAAACGGCTCTGAATGGTAAAGGGCAACGATTCCCCACAAAACTCGGAATCTACCCCAAAGAACTTCCCAATGTTGCAAAAGAACTGATAGGTAGGGAAGTCCATGTTTTTGGGACCGAACAATATCGTATCAAAAATAAAGCCTTTGAAGGCAAAGGCTGCACAGGCAATGATGACCACCGCCAAGGTGGAGCGCACCAAATGCCAACGTAATTCTTCCAAATGGTCCAAAAAGGACATTTCATCTGGATTTTTTCTCTGTTTTTTAGCCATTATAGGATTCCCTCGTTTATCAGGTTATGGATGTGGACCACTCCCGCGTAGCTGTCACCATCAAAAGCCAATAGTTGGGATATGCTCTTTTCTTGGAGCAGTTTTAAGGCCTTTACGGCCAAAGTGTCCACGTCTACGGTCTTTGGATTGGAGGTCATAATATCCTTTGCGGTCAGTCCACTGATGTTATCGTATTTGCTCAACATTCTTCGTACGTCGCCATCGGTTACAATACCTACCACTTTGCCTTCATCCATCACAGCGGTAACACCGAGCATTTTCTCGGAAATTTCAACGATTACCTCCTTAATGTCGGCATTGATGTCCACTTGTGGTTTTTGGTTGTTCACCACAATATCGGCGACGCGCAAATATAGTTTCTTTCCCAATGCGCCACCAGGGTGGTATTTGGCAAAATCGGCACTGCTGAATCCTTTGAGCTCCAGCAGGCAAATGGCGAGGGCATCGCCCATGGACATTTGGGCAGAGGTGCTGGTGGTGGGTGCCAGGTTGTTGGGACAGGCTTCTTTTTCCACGTAGGTGTTCAGCACAAAATCGGCCTGTTTGGCCAATACGGATTCCATGTTTCCGGTGATACCGATAAGTTTGTGATTTCCAACTTTAATGAGGGGAAGCAACGCCTTGATTTCGGGAGTATTTCCGCTCTGTGACAAACAGATGACCACATCGTTTTCCTGAATAGTGCCCAAATCGCCGTGAATGGCATCTGCGGCATGCATAAAGATGGCAGGGGTGCCGGTGGAGTTTAAAGTGGCTACGATCTTAGAGGCCACAATGGCACTTTTGCCCACTCCGGTAACAATGACCCTTCCGTCGGATTCCATGATGTACTGTACGGCTTGCGCAAACTGTTCGTCCAAAAGACCGATCAGGTTGGCCACGGCCTTGCTTTCAATCTCAAGCGTCCGTTTTGCTATGGATAAAATGGATTTGGTGTCGTTCAAAGTATTAAAAAGTAATAAACCGATTTACTGATTGTATTCCTAAAAGAATGTCTTATCTTTAAGATTACAAAACTAATCAAACTATCTTTTACAGACTATTGTGAAAGTGAGAATAGATGCTTCTGTAAACGAGTGGTTAAATTGTAAAGCTTCAACTACCTATTAGGTTTGCTTGTTATTAATTGAAAAATGCGGAAATGAGCCTAACAAATACTGATTTGCACTCCTCGCTCAAAAAATATTTTGGTTTCTCGAAGTTTAAAGGGTTACAGGAAGGTGTAATCCAAAATGTGCTTAGTGATAATGACACTTTTGTAATCATGCCCACGGGAGGAGGTAAATCCCTGTGCTACCAATTACCGGCCCTGATGAAAGAAGGGACTGCTATTGTAGTTTCCCCGTTGATAGCCCTTATGAAAAACCAAGTGGATGCCATACGTGGCATATCTGAACAGAATGGGATTGCACATGTCCTCAACTCTTCTTTGACCAAAACAGAGGTAAAGCAAGTAAAGGAGGATATTGTGAACGGAGTGACCAAGTTACTTTACGTAGCACCGGAATCCTTGACCAAGGAGGAAAACGTTGATTTTTTACGGAAGGTAAAACTGTCGTTCGTGGCCGTGGATGAAGCCCACTGTATTTCAGAATGGGGTCACGATTTTAGACCAGAATACAGAAACCTACGCGGCATCATCAATCGGTTGGGAGACAATATCCCGATTATTGGCCTCACCGCAACGGCGACTCCAAAGGTACAGGAAGATATTATCAAAAATTTAGGGATGACGGACGCCAAGGTGTTCAAGGCATCTTTTAACAGGCCCAATCTGTTCTACGAAGTGCGTCCCAAAACCAAGGATGTGGATGCGGACATCATCCGTTTTGTAAAACAGAACCAAGGAAAGTCGGGAATCATCTATTGCTTGAGCCGAAAAAGGGTCGAGGAACTGGCGCAAGTACTCCAAGTGAATGGAGTGAGTGCTGTCCCGTATCATGCCGGGTTCGATGCCAAAACACGTTCCAAGTATCAGGATATGTTCTTGATGGAAGAGGTAGATGTGGTCGTGGCTACCATTGCCTTTGGTATGGGCATCGATAAGCCCGATGTGCGCTTTGTCATCCACCATGATATCCCAAAGAGTATTGAAAGCTACTATCAGGAAACCGGTCGTGCCGGACGGGATGGTGGCGAAGGGCATTGCTTGGCGTATTACGCGTACAAGGATGTGGAAAAACTGGAAAAGTTCATGTCGGGAAAGCCTGTGGCCGAACAAGAAATTGGGAATGCACTGCTTCAGGAAATCGTGGCCTATGCCGAAACATCCATTTCCCGAAGAAAATTTATACTCCACTATTTTGGGGAAGAGTTTGATGAGGTCAATGGGGAAGGAGCCGATATGGACGACAATGCCAGAAATCCCAAACCCAAGGAGGAGGCCAAGGATGATGTTGTCAAATTACTGAGTGTAGTTCGGGACACCAACGAAAAGTTCAAGACCAAGGAGATTGTGCGTGTACTGGTGGGCAAGACCAATGCCATGATTTCTTCCCATAAAACAGACGAGAAAGGTTTCTTTGGAATAGGCAAGGACAAGGACAAGGAATTTTGGATGGCCTTAACAAGGCAGGCGCTAGTGGCCGGACTTTTAAAAAAGGAAATTGAGCGCTATGGGATTCTCCATGTAACCGAGGAGGGAAAACAATTTTTGGAGAAGCCCACTTCGTTTATGATGACGAAAGATCATGTGTACTCCAAGGACGAAACGGGCAATATTGTCACCGCCGAAAAATCGAACGGAGCCGTTGCCGATGAACAATTATTGAAACTACTTCGTGATCTTCGCAAAAAGGAGGCGCAGAAATTAGGGGTCCCACCCTTTGTGGTATTTCAGGACCCTTCGTTGGATGATATGTCCTTGAAATATCCTGTTACCATGCAAGAATTGATCAACATTCAGGGAGTAGGTGAGGGCAAGGCAAAAAAATATGGAAAGGCCTTTGTAGATTTGATCTCGAAGTATGTAGAGGAAAATGATGTGGTAAGGCCGGACGACCTTGTTGTAAAAAGTACGGGAGCCAACTCGGGATTAAAACTTTATGTGATTCAAAGTGTAGATAGAAAATTGCCTTTGGATGACATTGCTTCGGCCAAGGGACTGGAATTGCCGGAACTCATCAAGGAAATGGAGCAGATTGTGTTCAGCGGAACCAAGTTGAACATTGGGTATTGGATCGATGAAATATTGGACGAGGACCAACAAGAAGAAATCCATGATTACTTCCTGGAAGCCGATACCGATTCCATCTCGGCGGCCATAGAAGAATTTGACGGCGATTACGAAGATGAAGAACTTCGCTTGTACCGCCTTAAATTTATAAGTGAAGTGGCGAATTAAAATTCGCCACTCAATTCTCCTGTAGTGATCGCCGCTACTATAAATCCAAAGTAAAGGATTGTAAGTACAAGGGACACTACTGCTAATGCCAATCCGATATAGGATAGGATTTTGCCCGTTTTTACATTGCTGTAATCCGTATAATTTTCGGGGTTTGCTTGGTACAACTGGTCCGCACTTTTAGCTTTTACCAATCCGATAATGCTAAATATGGCACCAAAAGGACCACAACAAAACAAAGTGAGGACAATGGAGAGTATCCCCATTGTCAACACCGTGCTTGCCCCGGGTAAGGGTTGTTGGCTCATATCTTTTTTATTGATATTGTTCCGTCATTTCCTGTACTTTTTCCATGTAGCCTTCCCAGCCTCCCATTTGGTTAATGGTCCACAGGGTATACAATAAGTACAACAGACCGAGTACCATACCAATGATAGCCAGTGTGCGAACGGTTTTTAAAGTTTTGTAGTTTTTGTAAAGCTCTGGGTTCTCGGCATAGGTTTTTTCATCTTTTCTAACGAGTAAAAAAGCTATTCCGCCCAAGACAAGCCCAGGAGCTCCTCCAAAACAGCAGCATAAAAATGATAAAATTGCCAAAACTAAGGCGATGGTTACATTTGGAAGGTTCTTTTGTTCCATGGTTTAAATGTTTAGTGTAAGAATTTTAGAATATAATTTATTAAAATCAAAGCTACCGTAACTACTCCTAATCCAGATATCCATCGGTGGTCCACCGATAAATTGAATATCTTACTGCTAATTACCAGTGCGAAGAGCGGTATTATGGTGTAAATGGCAGGATACATTTGAAAAGCTGCCACAAACTCTCCATGCAGGAGAAGGTGAACCGAACGCTGTAAACCGCAACCAGGACAGTCCACTCCCAAAAGTTGTTTGTTTAGGCAGGGCAGCATATAGTCCTCTAAACTAAAGGCGGTTATGGTTGGCATTAGGTTCGTCATAATACTGTCGAGCCCGAAAAATACTATTATTTTTGTATCTGTGATTAATTTTCACCTCATTTTTTAGAGAAGAAACGCAATATGGGCAAATTTTCAATTGGAGATAGGGCAGAGGTACTGGACGAAGCCATTTCTGGAGTGATTCAGAAAGTGGATGGCGATAGGGTGACCTTGATTACCGAGGATGGTTTCCCGATGCACTTTATGGAGAACGACCTCGTGAAGATTGAAGGTGATATTTCGGTGACCAATTATGAAGTGGCCCAAGTCAAAAAGGAAAAGGCGGCCTCCAAAAAAAGGAAAGCCCCAACTATAAAGCCCAAAGAACGCAGTGCGCCAAAAATGGAGGTCGATTTACACATCCATCAACTGGTAAAATCGAGCAAGGGCATGAGCAACTACGATATGCTCAACATTCAGCTGGACACCGCCAAAAGGCAATTGAATTTTGCCATCAGCAAACGAATCCAAAAAGTGGTGTTTATCCACGGAGTGGGCGAGGGTGTGTTAAAAGAAGAGTTACGGTATCTGTTCAATCGCTACGATAACGTAAAATTTTATGATGCGGACTATCAAAAGTATGGCTTGGGTGCCACCGAGGTCTACATCTATCAAAATGCCTAGTTGGGCACTGGCGTAGTTACTTCACCAAACTCATTGATGGCCAAGTTGGTAATGCGCTCTCCATTACTGGTCACAAAAGATATTCCACTAAGGCTTATGTTGTGCACAAAACGGGTAGGGTCGTTTTCAGAAAGCATTGTTTCTACAATCACAGCACCATCCTGTGCCACCACTTCTTGGATTACTGTTGGTTCTACGACAGGAATTTCATCACAGAAATAATCCTTGTTCACCGTGCCGGAAAAAGCCCGATAGGTGACTTGGGATTGGCTGGGCACTGCACTCTCGGTAATCACCGTTTCGCCCACGACCCCTTTATTAAGCGTTCCGCTCTGTAGTTCGAGGATGAGCGCCTCGCTATCGTTTATTTTGAACATGAGGTTTTTGGCATTTGCGACCGGATTGGCACAAAACTGAAGGGAGGCACTGTCAAAGTCGATGGTTTCTATTTCAAGGTCACCATCGCTGCAAGACCCCAACATACCTAAAACAAGTACTGAAAAGACGAATTTTCTCATGCGCCAAATTTAACGTAAATCAATTTTACTATACCAATCCTTGTGAATAGTTTAAAAGAAATTAACTTTATTTCCTGTACTTTTGCTCCTCTCAAAAAAGAACTCGACCATGCAAAAAGTCTATTTGGACAATGCCGCCACCACCCAAGTGAGGCAAGAGGTAATCGAACGGATGCAGGAGGCCTTGGCCCAGCATTACGGAAACCCTTCCTCTACCCATAGTTTTGGACGATCCGCTAAAACGGCGGTGGAGCAGGCTCGAAAAACCATTGCCAAGACCTTGAATGCCCAGCCTTCCGAGATTATTTTTACTTCGGGCGGAACAGAGGCCGACAATATGATTTTGCGTTGTGCAGTTCGGGATTTGGAGGTAAAGACCATCATTACCTCCAAAATAGAACACCATGCCGTATTGCATACCGTGGAAGAGTTGGAAAAGGAGTACGGCATGAACCTATGGTTTGTAGATCTGGACGAGTTCGGAAATCCAAATCTGGGTCATTTGGAGACCTTGTTGAAAAAAGATGATTCCAAGAAACTGGTCAGTTTGATGCATGTGAACAATGAGATTGGGAATATCACCGATATTGCTGCGGTAGGAGAACTATGCAAAGCGAACAATGCCCTGTTTCATTCCGATACCGTGCAGTCCATTGGCCATTACCGATGGGATGTGCAGGGAGTGCATGTGGATTTTTTGGCAGCAGCAGCCCATAAATTTCACGGTCCAAAAGGAATCGGCTTTGCTTACATCCGCAAAAATTCGGGATTAAAGCCATTAATTTTAGGTGGGTCCCAAGAAAGAGGCTTCAGGGCCGGAACAGAGTCTTTTCACAATATCGTTGGGTTGGAGGAAGCTTTTATAAAGTCGTACGAGCATTTGGAAGAGGAGACCACGACCATAAGAGAGCTCAAAAGGTACTTTGTGGAAAGGGTTTTGGCAGAAGTGCCCGGAGCCGAATGCAATGGACTCTCTGGCGATATGGAAAAAAGTACATACACCTTGGCCAATATCCGCTTGCCTTTTGATAAGCAAAAAGGGTTGATGCTTTTGTTCCATTTGGATATGAAGGGCATTGCTTGCTCCAAAGGCAGTGCATGCCAATCCGGAAGCAATCAAGGTTCACATGTGCTCAACGAAATTTTATCGGGAGAGGAGTTGGACAAGCCATCCCTTCGTTTCTCGTTTTCTATGTACAATACCAAGGAAGAATTGGACTATACGGTCGAGGTGCTAAAGGAGTTCGCTAACAGCTAAGCGTTCCTGTAGCCTAGTTTCTATTTCTTCTTTTTTCCTTATCGTATGGAAACTTTCTGGATGCGGTTTTCATCATCTTATCGATAAGCTCATTCGTATTTTTGCCCGTCTTTTTGGAAATTTCATTCTCGTATTTCCATAGCAGCTTGCCGGTTTCGCCATCGCTTATTTTAACCCCAATGCGTCCATAGTTGGCATTGCCGCTGAAATAATCCAAAATGCTGAAATCTGTAGGGACCCCTTCGGAAAGTAAGATATTGAGGTTGAGGTTACCGCTAATGATACCGTCCACTTCCAATATTTTGCACAGCTCCTTAGTGGTGTAGGTGTCAATGTTATCGTAAGTGATATTGTTCTGTGCCAAAATAGCATTGGTGTTGGCTATGTTTTGAAAGTCAACATTGAATTTTTTCCTTTTTTTTCGTCGGGAAAAATAGGTTTCCAAGGCATTTTGCACTGCATATCCTTCCTTTTGGGCCAATACGTCGAGCTCATCTTGATCTACGGCTTTTTTAAGTTCCAAATTGGCAATAAAGGGAACTATGGCAAGAATCTCGTGGTCCTCGGTGTATTCGTCAAATCGTATACTCTCATAAATGTTCTTTTGGCCCATTGCCATCGTAGTGGCAAAAAGAGTAAGCACAAAGACAATCTTTTTCATTGATCTGTTTTTAATTCAACAATCTTCACTAAGGTTACGGTTGTTGTTTATAGATGGCTGACTTTATGTATGGTACAAAAGCCATGCAAAAAAGACATGTTTATAACGCTGTCCGATTTTACGTGTGCAAAAATAAGGCTATTTCCTGAAAAAGTTGGCCGTATAGGTACTGGAATTGCCTACGTTGTCGGTAACAATAACTTTTAGTTCACATTCGGTATCCGTCACAACATTATCATCAAAATCGTAGGTGATGGTGTTGGTCTTGGGTTCGTACTCCATCAATATCCATTTGCCGTTCAAGGTGGCCGAATAGGTGTCAATTCCGCTCAGGTCATCGGAGATGGTCAAACTGAGATAGCTGTAATTGCTCAACCATTGCTTTGCCTTAAAATTTTTGGGTCTTATCTCTGGAGCAACACTGTCCTTGACCAACGTATAGGTGCCCAAGGTACGGGTGCGAGTGGTGAAAGAGCCATCCCTTTTATACGTTTTGGAGTAGGAGGGGCGCCCCCCACGCTCCAAATGGGCAATGAACAGTTGTTTTCTATCCGCCTCTGAATGGCCGGAAGGGTCAAAACTAATAGTGAAGTTTCGGTGCGCCGCTACACTATTATCGTGAATGGTAACTGTATCGGAGCCTTTTTCCAAGTGGATAAAGAAATCTTTATAAAACGTGTTCGCCGGGAAATATACTTTGGCCACACCCAAATCAAAGTTGTTGGGCTTGTCCGCAATCACAAAGTGATCTGTGGTTTTGTCCGCTTTCCCAATTTTCTCCTCTTGCTGTTTGCCCTCAACAGGAATAACGAGCTTGGTGGTATTGCCGGCCAAATCGGAAATATGCAGTTCCACATTGTACGACATGCCATCTTCCACATCGATTTTACCGTCATTGTAGAGCGTTTTGTAGATGCTCAAATAGTTGTAGGGTTCCTTAAAGCATTTTTGAATACGGTCCCTGTTGTTGTAGTAATGTTCATAATCAATCAGTGTATTGATGTAGAGCGATTCTCCGAAGGAGAAAGTTTCAAAATCGAATTCGGAATATACCCTACCGTTCACCGTTTGTTTGATGACGTAAACACCATTCTTATTGGCGGCCATATCCAAGCGGTCGAATGTATTGATGCCAAAACCGATGGTGCCGATCGCGCTTACCGGGTCGGCTAAAAAGGAACCATCCGATTGTCGGGTGAAATTCAACTGGATTTTTTCGGCACTCTGGTTGATCAAAGCCCCATCGGATATGGGATATCCATAAAGCTCCAAAAGGGTAGGATCTGTAGCATCCCTGACCTCGTAACCGTACAGAAGCGGGTTGGTAGGTTTACCGTTCACGCTGTTCCGTATTTCAAAATGCAGGTGCGGACCTGCGGAACCACCGGTATTTCCGGAATAGGCAATGGTATTTCCCTTGATGACCTTTAGGTCCCCATAATCTGGAAATATTTCCACTTCGTAGGACTTTTCCCTGTATTGCACTTTTTTGACATATTCCTCGATTTCGGGCCCAAACTTTTGCAGGTGGCCATAAACAGAAGTATATCCATTGGGGTGTGCTATGTAAAGAACCTTGCCATAACCCCAATGCGAGACTTTTATGCGCGTTACCGTGCCATCTGCAATCGCAAAAACAGGTAATCCCTCGCGCTGTTGCGTTTTGATGTCCACACCGGCATGGAAATGGTTGGAACGTAGTTCCCCAAAAGTTCCGGCCAACACTAAGGGAATGTCCAAGGGAGAGCGGAACGCATCTTGCGGATATTCTTGTTGTGCATGTAGGTGGAAAATGATGGAAAAAAGGACTAAAAAGCAGGTGTGGCGCATAGGGCAATTCAAAAATTATCTACGAATGTAACCAATGTTTTGATTTGATGAAAAGATTTGAACGCCCCTATTTTGCTTAAAGCAACACTTTAAGAATAAATCCAAAAAGTATTGCGAGGTTGGGCGAGGTTGGTTAACTTTGTGTAATACGTATTGTTGTTTGCATCTATGAGCGAACTTGTTGAGATTGTGGATTCTTTGGAGAACAAGGTGAGCAAACTGCTGCACAAAATGGAGCTGTTGCATCAATTGAATGCCAAATTGAGAAATGATTTGGAACTTCTGAAGGAGGAAAACGAACTTAAACAGAACGCTCTCAAAGAATGGGAGGAGAAATATGACTCCCTAAAAATGGCGAACACGATGCTGGGTAGTAATTCGAGTAAAACAGAAGCTAAGCTCAAAATAAATACATTGATCCGCGAACTGGATGTTTGCATTGCAAAACTGGCGGATTAAAGGTTACCGAAATTATGGACGAGAAGCTCAAAATAAAGCTTTCGATTGCCGATAGGGTATATCCACTTACGATTGACCCAAGGCAGGAGGAAGGGTTGCGAAAGGCAGCCAAGAATATTGAGAATCTGGCAAAGAAGTTTGAGCAAAACTATGCCGTTCGGGACAAGCAAGATGTGCTGGCCATGTGCGCCCTGCAGTTTGCATCCAAAATTGAGCAAGGCGGAATAGACCGTTCCGAAAATGCAGAGGCCGCTATGCAGCGACTCAGGGCGTTGGACGAGTTGGTCCATTCCAAACTGGGGGAATAAGTTCTTTTAAATAAAATATTGTTACTGCCCACATTGGTAAATATTTTTTGACAAACTCAACACTAATATAATTAGAAAGGGTGAGTTTAGGCTGTAAAAGCAGGCCCTACCCGTATAGGGATCCTTGATCAGTCTGTTAGCCCTAAACCTGTATTTCGGAGTTTGTACAAAACTTCTTCCGATGTGGGCTTTTTTTTTAACTAAACACAAACTAAACATGGATAATATCATAGTGATTGTTGTTGCGGCAGTCGTTGGATTGGCAATTGGTTTTGCCATTGCCAAAATGATGGAGAAGGGAAAGGCATCCAAGACCATTGCCAATGCAAAGCGGGAAGCGGCCAATATCGTAAAAGAGGCCAATAAGGAAGGGGAAAGCATCAAAAAGGATAAGATCTTTCAGGCGAAGGAGAAGTTTTTGGAGTTGAAGGCAGAGCATGAAAAGGTCATTATCAACAAGGATAAAAAAATCGCCGAAGCCGAAAAGCGCACCAGGGACAAAGAATCGCAGGTGAGCAGCGAATTGGCCAAGAACAAAAAACTGAACGACCAACTGCAACAGAAAATCAAGGAGGTCGATTACAAAAGCGAGATACTCGATAAGAAACAGGCCGAAGTAGAGAAATTGCACAAAAGTCAGGTGCAGCAACTGGAGGTCATTTCAGGACTCTCCGCAGAGGATGCCAAGGCACAACTGCTAGAGTCTTTAAAAGAAACCGCCAAGAGCGATGCCATGGCTTACCTCCAAAACACCTTGGAAGAAGCGAAGCTTACCGCGCAACAAGAGGCCCGAAAGATTGTAATCAATACCATTCAACGCATCGGAACCGAAGAAGCTGTTGAAAACTGCGTTTCCGTATTCAATTTGGAGTCAGATGACGTAAAAGGGCGAATCATCGGTCGCGAAGGAAGAAATATCCGTGCACTGGAAGCGGCCACTGGGGTTGAAATCATTGTAGACGATACGCCTGAGGCCATCATACTGTCCTGCTTCGATTCTGTGAGACGGGAAGTGGCCAGATTGTCCTTGCACCGATTGGTAACTGACGGTCGAATCCACCCTGCCCGTATCGAAGAGGTGGTCAAAAAGACCGAGAAGCAAATCAATGAGGAAATCGCCGAAATTGGAAAACGTACCGTGATAGATTTGGGTATCCATGGCCTGCACCCCGAATTGATCAAAGCTGTTGGGCGAATGAAGTACCGTTCCTCTTACGGACAAAACCTCTTGCAACACTCTAGGGAAGTCGCAAAACTTTGCGGTGTAATGGCTGCGGAATTGGGTATAAATCCAAAATTGGCGAAAAGAGCTGGATTGTTGCACGATATTGGAAAAGTACCCATGGCCGAGGTGGAAGTGGAGACCCCACACGCCATTTTGGGAATGCAATGGGCACAAAAATATGGGGAGAAAGATGAAGTATGCAACGCGATTGGTGCCCACCACGATGAAGTAGAAATGACCACACTTATTTCACCCATAGTTCAGGTGTGTGATGCCATCAGCGGTGCACGTCCTGGCGCCAGAAGGCAAGTGCTGGATTCCTATATCCAACGTTTGAAGGATTTGGAGGATATCGCCTTTGGTTTCCACGGCGTACAGAAAGCCTACGCCATTCAAGCGGGTAGGGAACTACGCGTGATTGTGGAGAGCGAAAAGGTAAACGATGACAAGGCCGCAGAACTTTCGTTCGAAATCTCCCAGAAAATCCAAACGGATATGACCTATCCAGGCCAAGTGAAGGTCACCGTGATCCGGGAAACCAGATCGGTGAACGTAGCGAAATAATTAGTACCCGGCATTCTTTAAAACCCAACTTATGGGGAGATCCGTGTATTGCGTGCTGGATCGGTTTGTAGTGTTGGTCGGATTTTTGGTCATAACTACCAACCACATACCATCACCATAAGTAATGGTGGTAATGGAGTATCCCTTTTCGGCCCGTTCCTTGATCCATTCGAACGGATAAGACGCATCCGTTTTCCAAGTTTGTGCCCCTAATTTGGAACCCTTGGTCATCGTTAAGGCCCATAATCCGTTACCGTAGGTGGCCGAAGTAATCGCATAGTCCTCGTTCCAGCTATCAATCATCCAATCCCTGGGTATATCGTAGCTTGTACGCCAACGTTGGGTGCCAAATCCAGTGTTCTTGTCCATGGCAAGGTACCAGTTGCCACCCCCGTACATCATAGAGGTAATGTGGTAACCGTCATCCCATTTTTCGCTGACCCATTCCTTTGGAAAAGTTTCGGATTTTCTCCAAGATTGTGGTCCACGGCCAGAACCCTTGCTCATCAGAACCACAAAGGTTTTTTTGCTTTCATCATAATCGAAGGTGCTGATGTAGAAACCGTTCGCCCATTGACTTTTTATCCATTCACTGGGAAACTCTGTCGATTCTTTGATGCGCTGTTCCGAATAGGAGGTTTTGGTCTTGGGGTCCATTACGGCTGCCCAAACTGATTGACCATCCACACCATTGGCCAAAACAGTAACCGAGTTATTGGGTACTGAAAAGGATAGTTCACCTTTGTTCATGTACATGAGTAACTGGAGCAATTCTTCACCTTCTAAAAAGTAATCGTCCAAATACCCCTTCGTCATCGCTTCTGGGTTGAGTTCTACCCAGTACAGCATTGGCTTCATCACTTGTGTGAAGTCGCCACTCGAGAACGCATTGTCATCGGCAGTATAGGCTTGGAAGGAGCCCCCGTTATTTTTCAGGTAAAAATTATCTGCGCTGTAGCTGGATCCGGATGGCCCGCGAACAATGTAAGCGTCGTATCCATTCAGGTATTTGTCCGTTGTACCATCCGCTTTTTGAAAGTCCTTGTAACTGCAGATATAGCCCGCGACTTTGTCTGCCCCGTTGGCATAATATTTTACACGCACCACTGCTTCGGTATCGCTATAAAAAATGACAAGGGCAGTGTATTTCACATCCCCGCTCACCCAGCTGGTCTCAAAATAGTTTTGTGAGATGCCCGGAAGGCTGCAAAGCAAGAACAAAAAAAGAGTAAAAAAATTCTTCATTGGTATTGGATTGGTTGGTATTTGACTATAAAAATGAAGGTTCCTAATGGAAAACCCAAAAAAATGAGATGTAAGGATAAAAAATGGATGTGAATTTCATTTTGATGGAAGTCGAGACTCCATTTTATGGATATCCTGTATCAACAGGAGATAGGCTGACAATTATCATACTTTTCCAGTAGGTATTGGAGTAACTTCATTCGAGGAATTGATAAACTACTGGAGTGATGAAAAATAGTGTACCTATCTCAAAAATAATGACCAGAAAACTGGTCACGCTCTCTCCCCAAGATGATTTGGTGACCGCGGAGCGATTGTTTAAAAAGCACCATATACGACATATCCCTGTTGTTGAGGGGAATACCATCAAAGGCATGTTGAGCTATACGGATTTGCTCCGGATTAGCTTTGCCGATGCGGTGGACGAACATGAAGAATATGTGGATACCATTGTGTACAACATGTTTACCATACCACAAGTGATGGTGAGCGATGTGGTTACCGTATCTTCGACAACTTCCATTAAGGATGTAGCACGTTTTCTTTCAAAAAAGGAGTTTCATGCATTACCGGTGGTGGATAACGGAAAAATTGTGGGGATCGTTACCACTACGGACTTGATCAACTATTTACTCGAATGTATCGAAGCTTAGGCGAAAGAAAAGCAAAGGGCCGCTTTTAGCGGCCCTTTGTTGTTTTGCCAAAAGGCAATGTTTATTCTTCCTCTTCGCTGCCCTCAGTTTCTTCCTCTTCACTTTCTTTATTGAGCTTATGCTCCAAGATATTGAGGTTTTTCATCTTTTCCTTCCAGGTTTGGAGTGCTTCTTTTTGCTTGTTCAATTTTTGGACCACCTCTTTCACCAGCGGATTGTCCTCTGAGTCGTTAGAGAAAAACTGTAGATTGTTCTCCAATTGGCGTATTTCGGACTTGACTTCGTCAATTTTGCGTTTTACAAAAATACGCTCATTGCCAATGGCGTAATTGTCCTCGGTCTTGGCCAGTTCCTGTACCTTGTTTCCATACTTCAACAACTCGGATTGTTCCTTGGCAATCCCCATTTTTTTGAACAGGGCGTCCACAATTTTATTGAACTTCCCGTTGATGTGTTTTTTATTGTAGGGAATACGGCCATATTGCTTCCACTCGGACAAAAAGGCTTTGATGTCCTCGATATCCTTTTTCTTGTCTCCGCTCAATTGGAAAGCTTTTAAACGGTCAAGGCACTCGCTTTTCTTTTTAAAGTTCTCGAACTCTTCGTTATGGGCGTCGTTTCTTTCGGCATGCAAACGGTCAAAATAATGATTGCAGGCATCCTTGAACTCTTTCCATATTTTGTCGGAGTACTTTCGGGGCACATGCCCAATTTTTTTCCAGTCGCGCTGTATGCGCTTCATCTGTGGGGTTACTTCGGCCCAATCATCACTATCCTTCAGGGAAACGGCTAACTGCAAAAGCTCCCTTTTCTTTTCAAGGTTTTGCTGTTGCTCCTTTTTTTGGTTTTTGTAAAAGGCATTTTTGGTACGGTTGAACTTGCGTACGGTCTCCTTGAACTGTCCCCAAGTTTCCTCGTTTACTCTTTGGGGCACCTTTCCTGCCTTAAAGAAGGATTCGCGAAGCGCCTCCACCTCCTTGATTTGCTGTTGAATTCCGCGATGGTTGTCGGCCACGTTTTCGGCAATCTTGGTTATGCCCGCAATAATCTCTTGTTTTTTCTCAAGGTTTTTCTCGTAGACCTTCTCCAACTCTTGGAAATGCTCTTGCCTCCGTTGGTGCATGGCCTTGGTGGCATTGCTGAACTTTTCCCAAATTTCTTCCCGATGTTCCTTGGCAACGGGACCAATGTCTTCCTTCCATATTTTATGAAGGGTCTGCAGTTCGCGGAAGGCCTTGTTCAGGTCCGGTTCATCGGCCAATGCTTCGGCACGTTCCACCAATTTCTGCTTCTCTTCAAGATTGTGTTTAAAATCAAGGTCACGCAATTCTCGGTTGAGGTGCAGGAAATCATAAAAGATTTCCATGTGATGGTGGTAAGTGCGCCATACATCATTGTAATTGGCCCTTGGAATAGGCCCTGCATTTTTCCAGCGGTTTTGCAGGTCTTTGAAATTATTGTAAGTGGTGTTGATATCTTCCTCAATGTCGATGAGCCCTTTGAGTTCCTCTATGATTTCCAACCTTTTCTGCAAGTTGGTTTTTAAGGACTGGTCCAGTTGTTTGTAGTACTGGTCCCGTTTTTCCCTAAAATCCGAGTAGACTTCGTTGAACTGCCTTTTGGCTACCGAGTTGTACCTAAAATCCACTTCATTTCCTCCCTTGGAGATGAATTCTTCCTTTTTCTCATCCAGAAAATCCTGAAATTTCTGGTCAAATTCATATTTAATTGCGCTCACATGCTTGTTGATGGCCTGTACTTTCTCATTCTTGACCAAGCGCTGGAGCTCCCCAACAAGGTTTTCCATGGACATAGAATGATAGTCCAGCATGGGGATGGTGTGCCTTTTTTCGTTTTCGGTATCCTCGGCATCCTCAGCGTTGGATTCATCGATTTCATCCAAGTGATCGTTGGACTCTTCCTTTTTGGGGCTTTTATCGTCGCTATTCTCTGTGGGAACCGCTTTGGATTCGGGTTCATTGGAACCTTCGGTTTCGGATACTGTATCCTCGGCTACTTTTGGTTCGGCCTGAGTGGCTTGTTCCAATGGTGCCTTTCTTTGTTCTGTAGATTCCTCTTTGCCACCTTCAGCCTGCTGAAGTTTACGATCCTTGTCCTGCATTAGTCGCTAGTTTACCTAATTGATTGATGAAAGTTATAGCCAATTTAACAACTTAATTGTCTAATAGCAAAAGTATTGATTCTTCTTTTGTGCGATTTGGTGGATGTACGGAAGGGCCGGATGTCTTTACCAAAGGTAATTTTTAGACTTGGTTCCAGATTTCCCACGCCTTTTCTGCCTGTTGTTCGAGCATGTTTAGACCATTGCTTATCTGGGCACCCCTTGCTTCACCTGCTGCTAAAAAGCTTGTTTTTTCTGGGTTGTAGATCAGGTCGTAGAGTAAATGGTCGGTTCCTATAAACTCGTAAGGGATGTCGGGTTTATCCTCTGTTTTTGGATAGGTTCCCAAGGGTGTACAGTTAATAATGAGTGTATTTTCCCTGATGATGTCCCCGTTCAAGTCGTCATAGGTATATTGGCCTTCTTTGTTGCTGCGGGATACATAGGTGCTTTCAATACCCAATTCGTTGAGCACAAATCTTACGGCTTTTGAGGCGCCTCCTGTTCCCAGAATCAATGCTTTGGTATGATGTGCTTTTAAAAAGGGTTCCAGTGATGTTCGGAATCCAAAGGCATCGGTGTTGAAGCCCTTGAGCCCTTTTCCTGTGAATTGAATGGTGTTGACGGCACCGATTTGAGCTGCTTTGGGGTCCAGTTCATCCAAATAAGGCAATACCTCTTGCTTATAGGGAATGGTGACGTTAAGGCCTTTTACGTTTTTTTGTGCCAAGACCTTCTTAATATCGTCGATTTGCTGGATATCAAAATTTTCGTAGCTATGGTCTTGAAGGCCCAAATCCTTGAATTTTTGGGTGAAGTATCCTTGGGAAAAGGAATAGGAAATATTTCTACCGAGTAGCCCGTACCTGTTCATTCTTTTTTCTGTTGTTGCCATACCAATCCAAAATCAATAATACCAAAATCCCCATCAATATAAAAAGGATGGCCCACCAAGTTTCCGCCTCGGCCATATTCGGGAAGTGTCGTGTATAATTTTGAATAATCTTGTCGCCGTTCGAATCCAATAACGGATTTCCGGCTTCATCCAACTTAAAAATAGTTCGTTTCCATGGCCAAAGAACCCCCAACGACCCCGTAATAAAGCCCAACAGGACTGCCGTTGTAGTTGCTTTGAAATGCTTCAATACATAACTGAGCAAATGGGAAAAGGTGACCAATCCGGTAATTGAACCCAACGTGAACACGCCTAAAATTTTTAGAATCTGAATACGTTCCCTGTTGTTTACAAAGCTGAAATCGCCCGAAAACACTTCGGAAAATGTATCGTAAAGGGCATTTACGGAATCAACCAAGAGCAGGACATAATTGCCCAACAGAATCAAAATAAACGAACCGGAAAGTCCTGGAAGCGTCATTCCGGAAACACTGATAATCCCGCAGAAGAAAATAAACAGCAAATTATCGTTCTCCTTGGCAGGGTTCAAAAAACTGATGGAAACACCCACCACCAAACCAAATATTCCTGCTGGAATGGTACGCTGGTTCCAAGGCGAAAAGTCTTTTCCGATATAGTAAATGGACCCGATGACCATCCCAAAAAAGGTGGCCCACACAAAGAGTTCGTTGTGATCCAAGAAATAGTCCAAAATCCGGGAAACGCTAAAATAGCTGACCAACATCCCGAAGATCAGGAGCCCCAGAAATTTGGCATTGATGTACCTAAAAAAACTTTTGAATCTGCCGTTGAACAGCAGTTTTACCGCTTTGGAGTTTAGTTTTTGAAGCGAGTAGATGAATTCTTCGTAAAAACCAGCCACAAAGGCCACAATACCTCCGGAAACACCTGGAACCTTGTTCGCAGCTCCCATGCACAGTCCCTTAATGACCAAGAAAAAATTATCCAGAAGTGTTCTAGGTTGCTGCATGCGCCTTTACGGGTTTTCCTTATTTTTTGGAAGCTAATCTTTCCAGGATAAAAATAAGTGAAAAACCTAGGATGGCTAACACTAGGGCAAGCATTAATTTGCTATCGCCCTCAAAAGCGCCGGGAAGCACGTTCATATCGTCCACCACAATGGTCTTGTCACCAAAGGTTTTGGTTTCCAATACCTTTTTCCAGGGCCAGATTTTATTTAGTGATCCCAAAATAAAGCCTGTCAAAAGGGCCAAGGTGATGTTTTTGTAGTGGTTGAACATCCATTTGAGCAATCGAGCGAAGCTCAAAAGGCCAAAAATAGCTCCAATGCCCACGGTCAATATAATTTTAAAGTCCCTTTCGTGAACAGCGTCCAAAATGGTTTTGTAGGAGCCAAGCAGTACCAAAATAAATGCCCCTGAGATTCCGGGCAAGATCATAGCACAAATGGCCAAGGCTCCGGAAAGGAACAGATAGGGGAGACTATCCACATTATCGCTGGCCGGCAGTTCGGTAATAAAAAAGGCAAGGGCCGCACCCAGAAGCAATATCGCAATCGAACCCATGTTCCACCTCGTGATTTCCTTACCGACCATAAAAATGGAAGCCACCACCAAGCCAAAAAAGAAAGACCAGAGCAAAATGGGCTCATTTTCCAAAAGCCAGCTCAAGAATTTGGCCAGGGAGAGGACGCTGATAAAAATCCCAACGAACAATGCCAAAAGAAAGTTGCCATTGACCTTGTTCCAGACGGCTTTGATACCGTCTTTTCGCAACATTTTGATGAGGGAAAGGTTTATGTTGTTGATGGAGGTGATGAGTTCCTCATAAATTCCGGAAATAAATGCGATGGTTCCTCCGGATACTCCCGGGACTACGTCGGCGGCACCCATGGCCATACCTTTAAGGGTGATAAATACGTAGTCCAGTGTACGACGTGCTTGCATGAATTTTTGGGCTATGGTGGGGTTACTTGGCGGTTCTCTTAACTTTGGAAACCAACGCTTTCACCCAATCAACTTCTATGAATTCTGGGAATTCCTTTTCAAACTGCCGCAATTTACCAATATCCACTTTCATGGCCTTGGACAAAATGGTTTTTGCTTCGTCCAAGTCGTTATTTTTTAAATGGAGACCCGCCAATTTGTAGGTGAGGTCGGAATTATCGGGATAAAACTCCAAACCTTGAATAAGTACTTGAATAGCGGAATTGTAGTCCCCAATTTGGTTGAGTACTTCGGCCCAGTTTCTCCATGTTGCCAATTCGTAGTTGCCCAAATCCACCGCTTGTTTGTAGGCAAAGTCGGCTTCATCATAATTTTCGAGCGCTGCATAAATCTTGGCTGCTTTTTTCCAATATTTTGGGTTTTCACCATCTATATTGATGGCCTTGTTGATATAATACAGGGCTTTTTCGTAATTCTTTTGTCCATAATGGAAATCGGTGATGGCCAACCAACCTTTGTCCAACAAAGGGTCTTCATGTACGGTATGATAGTAATAATACTTGGCCAGATCGTAATTGCCCAGTTTTTCATGGCATTTGCCCAAACGTAAAAAAGCATAGGAAGTAGGGTCTTCCATAGTAATGGTGGACTCGTAGTTTTCTATGGCTTCGTTGTACCTGCCCAGTTTTTCCAACACCTTGCCTTTTTCAAAATAGGCCCCGATGAAAGAATCGTCTGAAATCACCGCAAAATCAAATGCCGTCAATGCTTCCAGATACAAATTTTTGGCCAAGTACATTTTACCGAGTTGATGCCAGGCCACTTCGCAGTAAGGATTGCGGTCCAAATAATCGTTCAGGTAGTAGATGCTCCCATCAAAATCTTCCAAAAATTCAAAACAGTACACCACATTGTATAGGGATGAATAGTCACTGTCGTCCATTTCCACACAGCGCATAAAGCTGAGTTTGGCCTGCTCGTAGTTATCCATGAACAGGTATTCCATTCCCAAAAGGGAGTGGATGTCAAAGGAGTGGTCGGTCACGTTAAGTGCTTCCAAGAGCAAATTTACTGCTTCCTGGTGTTTGTCCTGCTTGGAACGGATATTGGCTCTTTGGATGTAGATTTCTTCATTGCCCGCATTGATGTTCTGGATTTCATCCAAGAGTGTCTCTGCAGCTTCAAATTTGTCCTCAAAAGCCAAAACCTCCACCTGCAAAAGCTTTAATTCCATGGAATTGGGATGTTGTTCCAGACCAATTTGAATGGCTTTTTTGCCTAGGGATATTTTGCCGTTGTTCAGGTAGTGATGGATGATTTCCTCAAAGTCCTCCGCATCGAAGAAGTAGACGTCATCCGTCTTGAGCATGGACTCAAATTTGCTTATCGATTTGTCAGGATATTCGTTAGATTCTAACGCCATAGGAACGTTTTTGGTTGAACTATGGACTTAAAATTAACCTTTTGGGTTGCTCTTGAAGTCCATTTTTAGGGTATGTTATCAACAAATTAGTTAACAGTAGGGGTTGGATAGTCGTTTAAAATGCCAAGTATTAAGTCGCAACCTTCCTCAATTTCTTTCATGGAAATGGTGAGTGGAGGCGATATTCGAACGGCTCGCTGCTCGAACAGTAACCAGAATAAGATAAGACCTTTTTTTGCGGCTTCCAGCACCACGTAATTGGCTATCTCCTTGTTTTTCATGATGGGAGCCAGCATCAACCCTTTTCCTCTGACTTCGTCTATTAATGGATGTTGTAATAGTTTTCGGAACAGCTTTTCCTTTTCCAAGGTCTGTGCCATAAGGTTGGTTTCGGTAATTTCCTTCAAGGTGGCCAAACTGGCGGCTGCGATGACCGGATTTCCCCCAAATGTGGTGATATGCCCCAGTTTTGGCTGGTCCATCAAATCGCTCATCAATTCGTGCGAAGCCACAAAAGCGCCCACAGGCAAACCCGAGGCCATTCCTTTGCCGATGACCATAATATCGGGAACGCAATTAAAGTGTTCAAAAGCGAACAATTTGCCCGTACGTCCAAATCCGGGTTGAATTTCGTCCAATATTAGCAAGGCACCGACTTCGTCGCAGCGTTTTCTAACCTTTTCCAGATAGCCATTTTGGGGCACAATAAACCCAGCACCTCCTTGGATGGTCTCCAGTACCACTGCGGCAGTGCGTCCCGTGATTTGTTCCAAATCGTTCTCCGAATTGAACTCAATAAACCCCACATCGGGAATCAAAGGGCGGAAGGCACCTTTGCGTTCTTCGTAAGTCATCAAACTCAAACTGCCCATGGTATTGCCATGATAGGCGTTCTTGGCAGCGATAATTTGGGAGCGGCCTGTATGTCTTCGGGCAAGTTTTAACGCTCCTTCCATGGCTTCCGTTCCTGAGTTGACCAAATACGTGGTACTTAGGTTTTTTGGAAGAAGGGAGGCCAGTAGCTTGGAATATGCTACGGCAGGCTCCTGTACATACTCCCCATAGACCATAACGTGCATGTACTGGTCCACTTGTGCCTTGATGGTTTCCACCACCCTTGGGTGTCCATGTCCCAAACTACATGCCGATACGCCTGCCACAAAATCCAAATGGGCATTGCCGGCCTTGTCATAAATGTAGCTTCCCTTGGCATGGGAAACTTCCAAGGCCAGTGGGTGTGGTGTGGTTTGGGCTTGGTATGTGAAAAAATCGTTTTTCGACATGGCTATCGGGTCTGTGCCTTCTTTTTGAGCACGGGTTTCTTTGGCTTTGTCGCCTTGGTATTAGGTACGTTTATGGGGTCGTTCGTATTGTTTTGCCGCTCGTTTTCCTCGGCATCAATATCTATCGGGTTGTCTATACCCCTAATTTTGACCAATTCGATGTTGTTGTCGTCTTCATCAAAAATTTCTTCTTTGGACATGATCCGTTCATCACCACGCCAAACAAAGCCTTTCAATTTTCGACTTTCCACGGGTAAATCGGTCTCTGGGAAAATATCACCATCGGGATTCACAAAGAAGGTAATGTCCTCAATATCGTTATTGGCCATCAGCAGCCTGATTTTGCTACAAATGGTTTTGTCAATACCCACAAGTTCCTCATCATCGTTGTAAACGTAATAGATGACTTCGGTGTTCTGGACCAAATCAATGATTTTCAATTCGTTTTCAATGAACTTGCCAAAAAGATTTTTGCCTTTAGCTTGGTTGTAGCCGGTTCTACTGATGGTATCCAACGAAATAATAAAGGCATTTTCTATCACTTTGAGGGAATCCAGCTTATCGGTTTCCAAATCGGAAATCAAGTGAATGCTATCGCCTGTTATTTGATTATCCACATTCCATAAAATAGGGTCGGTGATCAATTGGGTGATGCCCGTTTTTTCCTCAAAATGGATGGAATCACATTTACCGCTCAAATCCGTTTTGTAAAATTTGGCGTTTCTGAAAGCTCTCAGAACGCGCTCTTCTTCCTTTCCGGTCACCATCAAGGTATCGCCGTGCATGTAAAGGGAATCCTTTTCCACCAAACTGATGGAAACCGCTCTTTTGGTGGCAAAAACAGAATCTTTGGCTTTGTGCACCTCGGCGTAGTGTGCCCGAATCACCCCATTGTTGATGGTGTCCGTGATTTGGATATTGTTGGTGGCCGAAGCAAATTCCTTGAACTTATCGAAATACAGGCTGTCGCCCTCGATGATTTTATTGTCGTAATCAATACGGGTGTTTTTGATACCGTAGCCCTGTTCAATCTTGGTGTCGTAGAAGCCGCGCTCACAATAGATTTTATATTCCTCTCCCGTTATCGTGGAAGGGCCGTACATATAGGCGTTTTTGGAAGTGGTGTAATAGTCCAATTGCTCCGAATCTATGATGTAATCTGGGTTGTCGATATGTACATTGCGCTGAAATTGGTACTTTTTTGGGGTCATAAAGTAGGTACCCACCTTGCTGGTCAGCACATTGGCCGAGTCAACTACCTTACCTCCTGAATTGTAATAGGCCTCCTGCTTTTCCCTATTAAAATAAAGCGTATCGGTGGTCAACCGCATCTGTCCGTTCGTAAGGTCCACTTTTTCCCAAGCCTTTGCGAGTTTGGTGTTCCCGTCGTAATCCATCTTCCCGCTGTTCATTTCAATGGAATCACCCTGTTGCAAGCGGATATTTCCAATGGCTTTTAACCGGTTTTCTTCCGCATAAAAAATGGCAATATCGCACCAAAGGTCCGCCCCTTGATGCTCAAACTGCACCTGCCTTTCGTCGTCCTTGCTAAAAATCGAAGCACCGGGAAATTGGGCCTCATCCTTGGTGAAGTTGGCCCCATACACGATGTTGATTTGTCTTCCACCTTCTGGCTGTTGTTCTTGGGCAATCCCACTCAAAAAGGCAAAAAACACTATGAAAAATGCACTATTTTTCAAATTCATTGAATTTTGCCCAAAAGTAGGATTTTTAACGGAAGTGGCACACATCCTTTAGAAAGCTTTGGCAATTGTATCCCAAAGGGCTACAGCTATCAGAGTTTTATTTTCCCCTTTTGAGAGCTAGGGTGATTTGACCGCAATGATAGCTGTTGTGGTACAGGATATGCCCGAACAACTTGATTCTGGAAATTGGTCCAAAAAATGGAGTTTCAATGGTTTCCATCCACTCCTCCTCGGAAAGGTTTTCCACCAAATCCTGTAGTATTTGATAGCCGTCTTCCACCAATTTCTTGCTTTCTTCCCATTGATAGACCTTGCCCGTATCCTTTTCACCCATGGTGGTATTCTGAACCGTGGTGGGAATACCGAAAAACTGACTGATCAAGTGCATGATTTCCCCTATGTGCTTATAGATAAAGCCCACGGAAGCGGTATCGTCGTTCAATCGTAAGGAACTGTTCTTTTGGTCGATTTCCTTAAACGTGTAACTGCACGTTTTTAGATTTTGATCCAATAAATCCTTAAGGAGGTATTTGGTCATATAAATTATTGGTTTAAGTAAGCAGAGTACATCCAAATTAATTTTTCTTGCTCCCGGATGTAATCGCTCATCAATGCATTGGTACCTTCGTCACTTGAATCTCCGGACATTTCCAATAACTCCCTCTCAAGTGGCAGCAGTACTTCGTATCCATTCAAAATTTCTTGAATCGCTTTGTTACCGTCGGATACGTTCTTGGCCGCTTTAATCTTGGATATTTTGGAATAATCGGCATAGGTGTGCAAAGGAACAAACCCCAAGGTCAGAATCCGCTCTGCGATTTCATCGATTTTGATCAATGAATCGTTGTACAGTTCCTCAAACTTTATATGAAGCTCAAAAAACTTTTCGCCTTTAATGTTCCAATGAAAACCACGGGCATTCATGTAAAACAGTTGGTAGTTGGCTAACAGTTCATTGAGTTTATTGGCCAGTTCATTTGATGCTTGTTTGTCCAGTCCAATTCTGTTGAGATGATGTGTCATGTCTTGCTAATTTTGATTTTAATCAAAAATAACTCTGTTCTTTCTAAGCTACAGTGACCCTAGTCACATAACTTTAGGGTGCCAATCATCTAGTTTTCATCAAACTGATAGCAAAACCTCCACCCTCTACCATAGGAATGGTCATTGATGACCCTTTGCTGATAGCTACATCTTCAATGGTAATGGCCGTAGGATTGTTTCGGTAATGCGCATCCGCTGCATCTTTATAAAGAGTGGCCTTGTAGGTTACACCATCTTCCAGAAAATCAAAATTGAGGGTAACTTCTCTGGCGTTTTCATCGGTAATCCCACCAACGAACCAGTTGCCTGTTTCCCGCTCTTTTCGAGCAATAGTGACGTAATCTCCCACCTCGCCATTTAACACATGGGTTTCGTCCCAATCTACGCCCACATCCCTTATAAACTGGAAAGCAGGCTGGTTTTCATAATTTTCGGGCAGGTCACAAGCCATTTGCACAGGGCTGTAGATGACCACATAAAGTGCCAACTGCTGCGCAATAGTGGTACTGACCCGATTATTTTCCTTGCCGGGAATTTCAATATCAAATACACCGGGTGTAAAATCTATTGGACCGGCCAACATTCGTGTAAAGGAAACAATGGGTAAGTGTTCGGGGGGATTTCCACCATCGGCCGACCATGCGTTGAATTCCTGACCGCGAAGTCCTTCCCTGGCAATGGCGTTGGGATAAGTTCTTCGGATTCCTGTGGCTTTGATGGGTTCATGGGCGTTAATGGCCACCTTGTACCCTGCAGCTGTTTCCAGCACTTTTCGGTAATGGTTCACCATCCATTGGCCATGGTGGTATTCTCCTTTGGGAATGATTTCGCCCACATACCCAGTTTTGACCGAACTCATGTCGTATTTCTTCATCAGTTGGAAGGCCGTATTCAATTGTTGCTCATAGGTCCGTGGTGCAGCGGAGGTCTCGTGGTGCATGATGATTTCCACCCCTTTCTCCTTGGCGTAGCGGTTCAATTCTTCCAAATCGTAATCGGGGTAGGGGGTCACAAAATCAAAAACGCCTTCGCGGTCCTCAAAACCTATCCAATGTTCCCATCCGGTATTCCAACCCTCGACCAACACTCCTTTGATATTGTTTTTGGCCGCAAAATCGATATATCTTTTGGTGTTTTCGGTGGTCGCGCCATGCTTCCCAGTGGGTTTTAAATCTTGGGTGAAGGTGTTCATGTCCTGCGAACCGGCATAGTCCCAAGTGGATTGCCCTACATGCATTTCCCACCAGATGCCGACATATTTTTTGGGTTCGAACCAGCTCATATCCCCAAGTTTATTGGGTTCGTTCAAATTGACAATCAATTTGGATTCGATGAGTTCACTGGCCTTGTCCGCAATCTGGATGCTTCGCCACGGTGTTTTAAAGGGAAGTTCCCGTTTTACTTTGTATCCCAATCGGTCGGAACCCACCAATTCACTGGTCAACCGTAAAGAGTCCGTATCCACTTTCAAGGTCATTCCGGCATAGTCCGTAAGGTTGGCTTCATGAAAGCTCAAGTGAAGTCCATCTTCGCCCCGCATGGTCACAGGAGTGTTCACGGCGTTCTCGGGAATGTAGGTTGCGGCAAGGTCGGCATTGTTCCTTTTGGATAGGGCATCGATTTCCGAGACTTTGGTCGTGTTGTAGAGGTGTTCGTAAATATCCCAGTCACCGGGAATCCACCAGGTAGTATAGTCTTCGGTCAGTTGGAATTCGGTATTCTCGTCCATGATGATAATACTGTCTCTACCCTGTTGGGGAAGAAACTCGTACCGAAATCCGATACCGTCGTCATAAGCCCTGAAATAGATATTGAATTGACGTTTGGGGGCTGCTGATTCCTCCAAGGTAACGACCATCTCGTTGTAGTGGTTCACCACCTCCCTTTGTTCGCCCCAAGGCATTTCCCAAGTTTCATTTACGGTATTTTGGGTGGAGCTTACCAGGTTTAACCCTGATTTTAAAGGATCTTGGTCCTTAAAGTCGAATCCCATGGCTGAGGAGTCGATTACGGTTTTTTCCCCGTGACGCACCAAATAATAAGGTGTTCCATCTTGGGAAAGATGAAAATGGATGGCGTTGTTACCGCTAGGTGATGTTACGTTTAAGGTGGCAGGTTCCTTAGTGCAGGAAACCATGGTTCCCATCAAAATAAAGAGTGTCCAGATTTTATTCATAGTACAGTTTTTTATCGATACAATTGGTGAAATAGGGTTGTTACCCAAACTCAATCGGACAAAAAAGATACTGAAAAATGAACAAAAAACCGAAGCCTATCTGTGGATGGTCTGGAGCCTGTCCGGACCTACGGATACAATTTTAATGGGTACGTTCAACTGTTGTTCCAAAAAGGCGATGTAGTCGTTCAAATTGGCGGGCAAATCTTCCGATTTTGACATTTTCGTCAAATCCTGCGACCATCCTTTCATTTCCTTGTAGATCGGCGTTACGTATTCCTCTTCAATATTGTAAGGTAAATGTTGGATTTCTTCCCCTTTGTATTTGTAGGCGGTACACACTTTAATGGTTTCAAAACCGCTGAGTACATCGGCTTTCATCATCATCAGCTCTGTCACCCCGTTGATTTGTACGGCATATTTGAGTGCGACCAAATCCAACCAGCCACAACGGCGTGGTCTTCCTGTGGTGGCTCCAAATTCGTTGCCCACTTTGGCCATGGTGGCCCCATCTTCATCAAAAAGTTCGGTTGGGAAAGGTCCGCTGCCCACACGCGTAGTGTAAGCCTTGAAGATGCCCAAAACCCGCTTAATATTGTTTGGTGCTACACCCAAACCGGTACATGCACCAGCGGCCGTAGTGTTGGAGGAAGTTACATAAGGATAAGTCCCAAAGTCGATATCCAACAGGGAACCTTGAGCTCCTTCGGCCAAGATTTTTTTGCCTTCTGCCTGTGCTTTGAAGATGTATTCCTCACTATCGATAAAGGTCAGTTTTTTCAGGGTTTCCACTCCTTCGCAGAACTCGGCCTCCAACTCTTCCAAGTTGTATTCAATATCCACATCGTAAAAATCGATCATAGCCTCGTGCTTATTGGCAAGGGCTCGGTATTTGGTCTTCCAATTGTCAAATTCCAAATCCCCGACACGCATTCCGTTTCGGCCTGTTTTGTCCATATAGGTGGGGCCAATACCCTTTAGGGTAGACCCAATTTTGGCCTTTCCTTTGGAAGCTTCGGAGGCGGCATCCAACAAGCGGTGGGTTGGCAAGATTAAATGTGCCTTTCGGGAAATCAGCAATTTGGATTCAATATCGATATTGAACTTTTCCAGATTATCCAGCTCTTTTTTGAAGATGACCGGGTCGATTACCACGCCGTTCCCGACGACATTCATGGCATTTTTATGGAATATTCCTGAGGGGATGGTGTGCAGTACGTGTTTTATGCCATCAAATTCCAGCGTATGGCCTGCGTTTGGGCCTCCTTGAAATCTGGCGATAATATCGTATTCCTTGGTCAGTACATCAACAATTTTTCCTTTTCCTTCGTCTCCCCATTGGAGTCCAAGCAATAAATCTACCATGTAATGTTTGGGTTATTCAGTTAGGTTTTTTTCTTTGTTTCGTGTTCCGTAGAAGTATAAAGAGTGATTGTTGATTTTTATATCAAACACCTCTTCGATTGTTTTTTTGATGGATTGGATGCGAGGATCACAAAATTCCACCACCTCGCCAGTGTCCGTAAGGATAACATGATCATGCTGGCGATCAAAATAGGATTTTTCGTATTGCGCCTGATTTTTGCCAAATTGATGTTTACGGACCAGTTTGCTCTCCAATAAAAGCTCGATGGTATTGTAAAGTGTAGCTCGACTCACCCTGTAGTTTTTGGTCTTCATTTTAATGTAAAGGGATTCCACATCAAAATGGTCGTCACTGTCGTAAATTTCCTGTAAAATGGCGTAGCGTTCAGGGGTCTTGCGGTGTCCTTTTTCCTCAAGATAGGCCGTGAACACGTTTTTTACAATTTCCTGATTTTTATTGTTTCCCATGGCTTTCTACCTATGCTAATGCACAAAGGTACAGTTAAAAATTAAATTCTGGTCACTTTATCGATTCCTTCGACTTGCTTTAAATTGTTCATCAGCCTTTTAAGGATGTTGTTGTTTTTCACGACCAAAGTGATTTTTCCTTTAAATGTACCGCCATCCGCGCTAAAGTTAAGGTTGCGCATATTTACGTGCATGTTTTCCGAAATGATCTTGGTGATGTCCTTTACCAATCCCATATTGTCGATACCGGTAAGTTGTATATCCACCGAAAATTCTTCTTGGGATGAATCTATCCATTTGGCACTGATAATTCGATATGCATAGTTGGATTGCAGCGAAATGGCATTGGGACAGTTTTTTTTGTGCACTTTGATCCCATCGTTGACACTTACAAAACCGAATACATCATCCCCGGGAATAGGGTTGCAGCATTGCGCCAATTTATAGTTGAGCCTTTCTTCTTCCTTGCCAAACACGAGCAAGTCGTATTTGGTGGTAATCTCGTTCTTGTCAACATCTTTAGGTACAGGGGTTTTTCGAATCCTGTTTTTAAAGAAATTGATGAACGCATTGTGATAGGATGAGGCAAAATCCTTCAATTTTTCATTGTCGATAACGCCGATACCCACGCGGTAAAACAGGTCCAAACTGGTCTTTAATTTGAAAAAGGTCACCAATTTGTTGACGGTATCCTCGTTCAAATTGATTTTTTGGGCCTTGAGCTTGCGGCGCAAGATTTCCTTGCCTTCTTCGGCCACCTCTTTCTTCTCTTCGCTTAGGGACGATTTGATCTTAGATCTTGCCCTTGCCGTTTCGGCATAATCCAACCAGCTTTGTGAAGGTTTGGCGCTATCGGAAGTGATGATTTCCACTTGGTCCCCACTCCTCAATTTTGTTCCCAGGGGAACCAATTTCCCGTTGACCTTGGCTCCACGGGTCTTCATACCGATTTCTGTATGAATATTAAAGGCAAAATCGAGGGCCGTAGACCCTTTGGGCATTGATTTTAGGTCTCCTTTAGGAGTGAATACAAATATTTCCTTTGCGTATAGGTTCAGTTTGAATTCCTCCACAAAATCCACAGCATTGCCATTGGCCGTTTCCAGCGCTTCCTGCAGTTTGTTCAACCATTCCTCTATACCTTGTTCCTTTTGGTTGCCATGCTTGTACTTAAAATGGGCGGCATATCCTTTTTCCGCGATTTCGTGCATACGCTCACTGCGTATCTGAACTTCCACCCATTTCCCCTTGGGTCCCATTACGGTGATGTGGAGCGCCTCGTAGCCCGTGGATTTGGGAGAGGTGATCCAATCGCGCAAACGAATGGGATTGGGGGTAAAGTGGTCCGTAACAATGGAATAGATTTTCCAAGCAAGGAATTTCTCGTTCTTACGATCGGACTTATAGATGATCCGGATGGCAAACTTGTCGTAGACTTCATCAAAAGTGACATTTTGGGCCTTCATTTTCCTTCTGATGGAGAAAATGGACTTCATCCGCCCTTTGATGTAATAGTTGAGTCCCTCGCGGTCCAATGAGGTGCGGATCACATTGGAAAAGTCCTCGATATATGACAGACTTTCTTCTTCCGTATCCTCAATCTTGGCAAGTATGTCGTGATAGACCTCTGGCTCCGTATATTTTAGGGAGAGATCCTCTAGATGCGTTTTGATGTTGTACAGACCAATACGGTGCGCCAAGGGAGCGTAAATGTACAAGGTCTCCGATGCAATCTTTACCTGTTTGTGCTCGGGCATGGAGTCCATGGTGAGCATGTTATGATAACGATCTGCAATTTTAATGATGATGACCCGTACATCATCATGAAGAGTCAGCAGCATTTTTCTAAAATTCTCCGCTTGCTGACTGATGTCTTTATCCTTCTTGAGGTGGGCTATTTTGGTGAGTCCGTCAACAATTCGAGCCACTGTTTCCCCGAACATTCGTTCAATATCCGCTAAGGTATAGGGGGTGTCTTCCACCACATCGTGCAGTAGTGCGGAAGCAATGGAAACGGCATCCAGCCCGATTTCCGAAGCAACGATCTTGGCAACGGCAATGGGATGAAAAATATAAGCTTCGCCCGATTTGCGACGCTGGTCCTTATGGGCGTCCACGGCCACATCAAAGGCTGACCGAATCAACTTCTTGTCCTCATCCGTCAACGTTTGGTAGCTTATGCGAAGCAATTCTTTGTACTGCTTCGCAATCTCCTTGTTCTCTTTTTCAATAGCAGCCTCTGTCATAGTATATTAAATTTACTACAATCTTATTATCTAAACAACAAAATCTATGCCTTAAGGTTTCGGATGCGCTCTACCAAGGGCGGATGGGAGTAGTGCACAAAAACATAAGCGGGGTGGGGCGTGAGGTTGCTCAAGCTCTTTTTGGACAACTTCTTTAAGGAAGATACCAACGGTTGCGAAGCAAAGGTAGTCTTCGCGAAGTCATCAGCCTGAAATTCAAATTTTCTCGACACATAGTTCATGAGCAATCCCGTAAGTTCCGATATGGGACTGTACAACAATGCAAACCCAACCAATGCGGCATGGAAACTAGGAGTGGATACCCCAATGGCCAATGAGATTTCGGGGTGGTTGATGAACAATGATAGAATGTAAAGGGTAAGTCCTGTCGTCAATAAGGAGACGATCAGGTTGACAATGATGTGGTTGCGTTTGTAGTGTCCGACCTCGTGCGCCAAAACGGCCACAATTTCATCCTCGCTCAAATCTTGGATCAGGGTATCGAACAAGGTAATTCGTTTTTCTTTTCCGAAACCAGAAAAATAGGCATTCGCTTTAGTGGAGCGCTTGGAACCATCGATAACAAAGATATTTTGAAGCTCAAACCCCACTTTCTGGGCATAATTTTCGATGGCGCTTTTAAGACTTCCGTCTTCCAAGGGCGTTTGTTTATTGAACAGGGGCACGATCAATCGACTGTAAAACAAATTGATGAACAGGATGAAAATACCAACGGCTATCCACGCATAGATCCAAAAATAGGGTCCTGTGGATTGATAAAACAACATGAACAATGTCAAAATACCACCTCCAAGAATAACCGTGAGGATGCCTCCTTTTAGTTTATCCGAGAAAAAGGTGGATGGACTGGTTTTGTTGAACCCATATTCCTCTTCGATCACAAATGTTCTGTAATAGGAAAACGGTAGGCCCAAAAGAGCACTTCCCAGCATAATGATCCCGAAGAAAATCAATGCCATGGGAATCGGGTCTTCGGTGATGGAACGTGTGAATTGATCTACCCACTCGAAACCTCCAAAAACCAGAAAGCAGATGGTCAAGATCAAGGAAAAACCATCAGAAATTACTCCAAACTTATAATTGGTCCGTTTATATTGTTGGGATTTTTGATATTCAGATTCATCAAAAACATCGGCCAGTTCAGGAGGTACGGTCGATTTGAAACGCTTGGCGTTCAAGTACTCCAAATACTGGTGAGCCAGATATTGGACCACAAGGATGGCCAGGATGACATAAAAGAGCAAGTTTTTTTCCATAGCTTAAAATCCGCGCTGGCGCTTCGCCTCAAATATAAGTATTGCAGCGGATACCGAAACATTCATGGAGTCTATTTCTCCTTGCATCGGTATAATGATGTTTTGGTCGGAATTTTGAAGCCATTTTTCGGTCAATCCAGTAGCCTCGGTACCCATCACCAGGGCCGAAGCGGCTTTAAAATCACAGTCCACATAATTTTTGGAAGCGGTTAAGGCAGCACAGTAAATTTTGATTTGGTTGGTTTGTAAAAAAGCAATGATCTCGTCCGTGGTTCCTACGCCAATTTGGTTGGTAAACAGACAACCCACGCTGGAACGGATAATGTTCGGACTATATAGGTCGGATTTGGGATTTGCAATCAAAACGGCATCTACGGCGGCCGCATCGGCAGTTCGCAGCAGGGCGCCAATATTGCCAGGCTTTTCGGGAGCTTCGGCAACCAACACCAAAGGTGATGTATTGGAAAAGGAAATGTGCTCCAATCCATGATCTTTGGATTCCATGATACCCAGAAGGCCTTCCGTAGTAGCCCGATGTGCGATTTTGCCGTAAACACTTTCGGAAACCTGTACCATTTCTGGGTGTGATTGGGCAGTAAATGTCCCAATCGAAGCGGAACCCATAATTTCTGGACAAAAAAGAAGGGTTTGCAATCGGTAACCTCCTTTTAGGGCCAATTCGATTTCGCGCTGACCTTCCACGACAAAAAGCCCATTCTTTCTGCGTTCGCGGGATTTCTCCTTGAGCAGTAGGATTTTTTTAATCAACGGATTTTGGGCACTACTGATTACTTTGGCTTCCATAGGCATGGTAAAAATAGCCATTCCTGTAATTATTGAAAGGGGTTTTCGACCAAGTGTTAAAACCTAGACCATGAACAAATTAACTGTTTTTTTGTTTTTGTTGGGCCTTGTTGCCTGCAAACAAGAAGCTAAAAACGAAACAAACGAAGCTCCTGTAACCGAGGTTCAGGAGAGTATGAAAAGTGAAACTGTTTATCCCGATGCACTCGCAAAGGTGTTTGAGGCCCATGGTGGCTTGACACAGTGGAAAGCACAACGAACCCTATCTTACGTGATTCCAAAGCCTAATATGCCAGAAACCCATACCATTGACCTTTGGTCCAGACAGGACAGAATCGATACCGAACAATTTTCAATGGGTTTTGATGGGGAACAGGCTTGGCTCATGAATGGTAGTGGAAAGTACGAAGGTGATGTTGGGTTTTACCATAATTTGATGTTCTACTTTTATGCCATGCCCTTTGTGTTGGCCGATGATGGTATCGTATATTCTGCCACACCCGATTTGGAATATGAAGGAAAGAAATACCCTGGAATCCAAATAGCCTATGAATCTGGAGTAGGGGCATCGTCCAAGGACGAATATTTCATTCATTTTGACCCCGAATCCCATCAAATGGCTTGGCTGGGGTACACGGTGACGTACCGCTCAGGAGAAAGCTCCGACAATGTGAAATGGATCAATTATGGTGATTGGCAAGAGGTTAATGGCTTAATGCTGCCAAAGACCATCACCTGGCACAAGTACGAGGGTAGAACTATATTGGAACCTGTTAATTCCGTGACCTTTGAGGAGGTTACACTTGATGGTAAATCAAAACCTGATGTGTTTTATGCCAAACCTGAAGCAGGGGAGTATGTAACCATCCAGATGAATTAATAGGGAACATGAAAAACAAAAAAAAGGCGCTCCAGTGGGCGCCTTTTCTATTTTCGAGACCTATTGGCCCTCCTGTTGTCTTTCATATTTTCCCATATACCGTTTCCAAAGTTCGGTCTGGTGGGTTTCCAACGAAATGTCCCTGCCATCAATATAGGCCTTGGAGAGTTTGTTGGTGCGCATGTCCAAAGCATCTCCTTCGGAGATTAACAAAGTGGCGCTTTTCCCTTCTTCCAAGGTTCCGTACATATCGTCAATACCCAAAATTTTTGCGGTATTGCCCGTGATCAATTGTAAAGCGGTTTCTTTGTCCAATCCCTGTGCTACGGTCTGGCCTGCGTAAAATGCCATGTTTCGGGTTTGGAAATTGGCCATGTCCTCATTCTGAATGGCCACCAATAATCCGGCATCCACCAATAACTTAGGCAATTTATAGGTCAAATCGTAATCATCATCATCAAACTCGGGCAAAGAGTGGGTTACGTTAACCAAAACTGGAATGTTGTGTTCCTTTAGGAATCCAGCGATTTTATTGGCGCGGTAACCGCCCACTATGACCACATTTTTCACGCCCATGTTCTTGGCTAGCGTAACGGCATCGGTCATTTCCTTTTCGCCATCGGCATGGATAAAGAGACGTTGGGACCCATCAAAAAGTCCTTGCATGGCCGCAAAGGGCAAATTTTTATCACCCGCTCCGGTTTTTCCGTAGGCGATGGAATTCTGGAAAAACATTTTGATATCATCCATTTCCTTGGCATATTCCTTATTAGGAATAAAGCCTCTTTCCTCGCCGGCCCACCAACGACCCCTTCTAAAGAAATTGGGCCAGTTCATGTGAATGCCATCATCTGTTTTTAAAGCTGCATCCTCCCAGTTCCATGCATCAAACTGTACAATGCTGGAGGTTCCCGAAATGGTACCGCCCTGAGGAGTGATTTGTCCTATGAGAACACCATTGGGACGCATACTTTCCACTACTTTGGATTCCGCATTGTAGGCAATCAAACTACGAACATGGGGAATCATTTCCCCGATTTCGTCCTGATCGTCACTAGCTCTCACCGCGTCAACCTCTACCAATCCCAATGATTTGGAGGGTGCGATAAATCCTGGATACACGTGTTTGCCTTCGGCATTGATCGTGGTGCCTTCTGTGGGCGCCGTTAAACCGGCACCGATGGCGGTAATCTTTCCATCATTAAAAATAATGGTACAATTCTCTATGACCTCTCCGTTACCAATATGGGCCGTTGCACCAATAATGGCAACTTGCTCGGATTGAGGAGGGGCAGGGGTCTGCTGTGCGTTCAATGTGACCCCAAAAACTAATGTTATGATTAAGATTATTTTTTTCATGTCTTATTTTTTAAAGGGTGTCACATTCAAATCGTTCTTTCTTGCTCTGAACAGGGGTTCGGGAGTCACCTCCCTTTTTGTTCTCGTTCAGCATCATGCCAATCAGCTTGTTACGCTCTTTTTTGACCGACTCCCTCATCATTTTATCTTTTTCCAAGTCAAAATAAACCGTTCCTTCCACCAAAGTTTTTTCGGCTTTGGCGTAAATCGATAACGGATGGTCCGTCCAAAGTACCACATCGGCATCCTTGCCTTCTTCGATGCTGCCTACGCGGTCATCCAAATGCAACAACTTGGCTGGGTTCAAAGTGACTGTTTTCCAAGCTTCAATTTCTGACATACCACCATATTTTACCGTTTTGGCGGCTTCTTGGTTCAACCTTCTCGACATCTCGGCGTCATCACTGTTGATGGCCACAGTCACCCCTTGACTAGTCATAATCGCTGCGTTGTAAGGAATGGCGTCGTTTACTTCGTATTTGTAAGCCCACCAGTCGCTAAAGGTTCCCCCTCCAACACCGTGTTCGGCCATTTTATCGGCGACTTTGTAGCCTTCCAAGATGTGGGTGAACGTGTTGACGCGGAAGCCAAATTTTTCAGCCACCTTCATCATCATGTTGATTTCACTTTGTACGTAGGAGTGGCAAGAAATGAAGCGTTCCCCATTCAAAATTTCCGCCAAGGTTTCCATTTCCTCATCGTAGCGGTAGGGTTGTCCACTCTTTTTCAACTCATCGTATTCTTTGGCGCGTTGGAAGTAATCCGTGTAGACTTGCTCCACACCCATTCTGGTCTGTGGGAAACGTGAATAACTGCCCCAGTTGGATTGTTTTACGTTCTCGCCCAAAGCAAACTTGATGAACTTGGGTGAGTTTTCAAAAATCAATCCTTCGGCATTTTCGCCCCACTTAAATCGTAGAATGGCTGATTGTCCACCAATCGGGTTGGCGGAGCCATGCAACAACTGCGCCGTGGTCACACCACCGGCCAAGTTGCGGTAAATGTCCATGTCCTTTGGGTCCACCACATCTTCCATATGTACTTCGGCGGATGAGTTTTGACCGCCCTCGTTGATGGAAAGGGCCGCAATATGGGTGTGTTCGTCAATGATTCCTGCGGTAAGGTGCTTGCCTGTTGCATCCACAACAGTAGCGCCACCAGCACGAAGGTCCTTGCCTACTTTGGCAATCTTTCCTTTTTTGATGAGGACATCCGTATTTTCCAAAATGCTTTCACCGGTCCAAACCGTAGCGTTCTTGAAGAGCATATCCTCCTGCTTTGGCTTGGTCTTGTATCCATAGCCCACATTCGGATAGGTCAGTGCGATAAGCTCTGGCTTTTCGGCCTGCTTTTCATCTTTGGCTTTCTCCTCGAACCCAGCGGTCTGCGTCAAAGTTGCCGATGTTTCATCGCCATTGGGGAGCACTACATTTCCCTTAATGGTCTTAGTGTTTGGCATTACTTGGGCCACCATTCGGTAGGAGCCCACATTGTCCTCGCTAAAGGAGATGTTCAACCAATCTGCTGAATAATCGATTTTGGAATCAACAGTGGTTTCTCCTTTTTTGATTTCAACCTTTGGCTTACTGGCCTCTCCGGTCAAGGAAACTTTATAGGTGGTACCGTTGACAGCGAGGTCATAATCACCGCGAATGTCGATAACGTCCATGCTTTCGATAATATTCTTGGTGCCTTGTACCCAGTTTTCGTAGAGGGTGGTCCCTTTGTCAAACAGGTCACCGGAAGTAATCAAGAAGTTGGCTTGGCTTCCTGCTTGAAGGGTGCCTATTTCGTTCGATTTCCCTAAAATTTGTGCGGGAACAGTCGTCAAGGCTTCCAAAGCTTTGGTTTTGGGAAGTCCGTAAGTAATGGCCTTCATGATTTTTTCTTTCAAATCCTTTGGTGATTTCAGGCCATGAAGGGTTATGGAGAACTCCACACCATTGTCTGCCAACACTTTTGGGTTTGATGGCGCCAGGTTCCAATGTCTCATGTCTTTCAAAGCAATGTATTTTGCTTCGTAAGGGTTGGATACATCAAAGGCATCCGGGAAATTGAGCGGCAAGATCAGTTTGGCATTGGTTGCCTTAATGTCATCGATGCGCTCATATTCATCGCCTCCGGCCAAAATGGTATATTGAATCCCGAAAAGGTCGCCGATTTTATCGGCTCGCAACACATTGCCATTGTCACCAGCAGCATAAATTTGGGTGAGACCTTGGTTGGCGATCAATGCTTCCAAGGAACGGTCCTTGGTATCCACATTGCCTTTGCTGTACCAGTCCATGTCGTAATACACCTGGCGCATCAGAGCCATGGCACCCATTAGGGAACTTGGGTAGGACTGACGTGAGGCCCTACTTTTTTCAAAAGAGAAATATTGTGCCGACCTATCGGAAAGTATGCGTTGTGCTTCGGAAGCTTCATCGTTCAAAGCAACCAATAGTCCGGTTCCTCTGGCGATACCATCCTCGATATGGGCATTGATAGCGCCAAATCCTGCATTTCTGAGCTCTTTGGCCGCTTTGGCATCATACGAAAAGTTGTTAATGGCATCATTCTCTGGCATAATATGGTCGTTCCAGTAAAAGCCCTCTCTCGATGGCTCATATTGTGCTGACCTGCCGCCTCCTCTGGCCTCTTCGGGAAGTTTTACCCCAAAGCCGGAGTAGATATCGATAAATGATGGGTAGATGGATTTTCCGCTAAGGTCCTCCACGACCGCATTCTTCGGAATGTTCACGGATTTCCCCACTTGTACCACTTTGCCATTTTGAATGAGCAGCGTACCCTTGTCGATGACCTGGGTAGGGGTTACATAGATCTTGGCATTGGTGAATGCCATGTAATTGTTGTTTTTCTTTGCTTTGACACCGTCGTTTATTGGAAAGTAATCCTGTGCCAACAAAGAAACACTGCCCAAGAAGAAAAGCAGCGCTAAAAGTTTAAGTTTCATAGGGTTTAAATTGAATTAGTCGCTCTAAATATAACCTAACTTAGAGGACTCTACAAGTTTGAAAGGTGACCCATCTGCTGTTTTCGGTGGTTGATCATGAGTCCTACGACGCCATTGTAACTTTTGATGCCTTCTTTTTGGTTGTTCACCTTTAAAAATGTGTTGAACACGGATTTAAAGACAGGTTCCATCGGATTCTCATATTTTTCCCAAAAATCGCGTAATTCATTAAAATTTTCTTTGACCCCCATGTTGATGGTGGCCACTATTTCATTGTACCGCTCCTCATCTTTGTAAAATAGGTCCGTTAAGCAATACCCCAAGGCATGGTTGTAGGCGGAATATTTAAAATATGAATCATCACTTTCCGAAGCCACCAAAAACCCGATAAAATTGGTGGCTCCTTCTGCAGAATAACCCAATTGGTGTCCCACTTCGTGACAACTCACCGTGGGTAATCTGAACTTGGGCGTAATCCCGTTCACTTGAGCTTCGTTCGTAAAGGGGTTGAGGTATCCCCCATAGCCCATAAAAGTTAGGGGGACGCTATAAATGGATGATTTTAAGCTGTGATACTCAAACCCGAAATCTGGGTATTGCTTTGCAAAGTTATCGTAGGCCTCTTCCGTTTTGGCAAATATTTCCGATTTGGAATAGGGGATATGCACAGGTGAAATGGTATCTCCAGTGAGTTTATGTTGATATTGATTGGTTTGGGTTACGATATACCGAGTGAATTCTACCAGCTCGTCAACCGTATATTCCCGCTCTATCCCAAGTTTCCAAGTAATGGGTTGTCTATGATAGTTCATGCCCCAAAGTAGGTGGAATGCAAAAAACACAAGGGAAAGCACTACGACAATATCCTTTAAGAAAAGTAGCGGCTTCTTTGTGATGTTTTTCCAGTTTTTATAAACAAACCAGATGGCCAATATGCTAAGCGCGGTATAGATGATATCCCCCATCGAAAACGGAATCCAACCAAATACAATCCTCAAAAAGCTTGAAATGTAAAGGTAAAGCCCATTACTATAATAATCTTCCACAAATTGGGGATTACTCCCTATCCATTGGACCAATACGACTTGAATGGGGAGTGCGATGGCAATGATGGTCTTGGTTTTTTGTCGCATGGAACAAGAAAGGCAAATTTGTTAGGGCAATAAAAAAGCCGCACGAAAAGTACGGCTTTTTGTGTGATGTTGTAGTGTCGTTATTCTTGGATTCCAACAATTTCTACGTCAAAAACCAAGGTAGAACCTCCTGGAATGGGGCCGTAGTCGTTTTCTCCATATCCCAAATGTGGTGGAATGAACAAACGTACCTTGTCTCCGACCTTCATGGTCAACAACCCTTCGCGGAAACCAGCGGCTAACTGTGCATCTGGGCTGTAGGACATAGGGAACGGTCGGTAACCGCCCTGATCTCTTCTGCCCGGATTCAATTGATTGAATTTTTCCGCAACCTCTTGAATGTTACTATCGAACAGCTCACCATTGAACAACCAACCGGCGTAGTTTACCATTACCATTTGTCCCACTTTGGGCTCTTCGCCTTCACCTTCCTTCAAACTTAGAATGCGAAGTCCGCTTGAAGTTTCTTCTGCCTCGTTGATTTGTTCGTTGAACTGAGCTACCAAATCTTCCTTCATTTTTTTGAAGGCTTCCTCTTCGGCCTTGGCCTCCTCAAAGTAGTCGCTCATGATTTTAACGGCATCAAATTGTCTTGCCTCTTTGCCGTTGCGAACAATTTCCACATGGTTCATTACCACATCGGTGGCGGGCTTGTCGCGTTGTCCGGTTTTTACATTGGCAATGGAATCGACCACATCCATTCCTGCTACCACTTCCCCGAAAACGGTGTGCTTGCCATCCAACCACGGGGTAGCTTTATGGGTGATAAAGAATTGGCTGCTGTTGGTTTTAGGACCTCTGTTGGCCATGGATAGGATTCCTTTTTTGGAGTGGCGCAAGGAATCGTTGAATTCATCCTTAAACGTATAGCCAATATTACCACTACCTGAACCTGTTGGGTCACCACCTTGAATCATAAAATCTTTGATGACACGGTGGAAAATAATACCGTCATAGAATTTCTTATCCTTGTATTCATCGCTTACAAAAGGATTCTTGCCCTCGGCCAAGGATACAAAATTGGCAACGGTCACTGGGGTTTTTTTGTATTCCAATTGGATGATGATGTCCCCTTTGGTCGTCTGGATATCGGCAAAAATACCGTCGCCCAAATCGGCATATTTGCTCGATTTGCATCCTATGATCACAAGGAGAAATAAGGGTATGATGTAAAATAGTTTTTTCATTTGTTATGGTTTTAGTTTAAACTGTCGTTATCTATGATTATGGTGTGTAATTCTACGGATGATTTTAAAGGTGTTTTGGGGCCAATGGCCTTGTTGTCCCCTTGATAGCCGTAGGCGAGGGGAGAAGGGAACAAAAAAGTAGCTTTTTCATTGATTTTAAGCAGTTTCACCGCATTTTGAAGCCCAGGGAACAATTGCTGCTTGTCGATTACATGGGATTTCGGTCCGATTTCCTCAGCCGTGTAGATGGTATCGTTGCCCAAGGTCATCAAATTGTAGGAAAACAAGATTTGGTCGCCTGTTTTTAATTGATAAGTGGCCGTATCGTTTTTTGTTTCATAAAAATACCAAAAGCCATTGGAACTGGAAAGGTATTCGTGTACGGTATCCTGCTCCATAATGTCGCGGATGGCCTTTTCTTCTTCGGCCAACAACTTTTTTGTGCGTTCTATGGATTCCTTGAAAAAACTGCCCGATTTGACTTCTACGGGTCTTCTTGGCTCCGGTCCTCCACAGCCTATCACTAATACCATCAACAGCAACGCGATACAATACCTCATGGATTCAGTTTGTTTTTATAGGATTTCAAGATTTCATTGAAACGGGCTATGGTCTGTTCCATGCCGAGCTCACTTCGTCCGCCAGCGGCATTGTTGTGTCCGCCCCCGTTAAAGTGCGCACGGGCAAATTCGTTAACGGAAAAGTCACCGACGGAGCGCAACGAAATCTTGATAATGCCTTCTTCACGATGTTCAATAAAAATCAACGCGAAAATAATGCCCTCCAAAGTTAGTCCATAATTTACGAACCCTTCGGTATCCCCTTTTTTAAAGTCATATTGGTCCAGCTCATCCTGTGTCAGGGTAATGTAAGCCGTCCGGTATTCGGGCAAAATAACCATATTGCTCAGTGCAACGCCCAACAAATGCAATCGGGATGGAGAGTTGGTATCAAAAACCTCCCGGTGGATTTCCATATTGTCCGCTCCCTTGTCAATCAGTTCGGCGACTACTCGGTGTGTTTTACTGGAGGTGGAGCGATATTTAAAAGACCCTGTGTCCGTCATGATGCCCGTATATAAATTGGTGGCGATATCGGCATCAATTTGGTCCGTTTCCCCCAAAAAATCGATAAAGTTGTACACCATCTCGCAGGTAGAGCTCATGGTTACATCGGAATAGGTCACCTTTGCATAGTCGCTGGGCTGCTGGTGATGGTCGATCATAATAAAATCGGCCTTGGCTTCTTGCAGTATGCTTTCCATCTGTCCTACGCGGGACAAATCGTTAAAATCCAAGGTAAAAATTACAGTCGCCGTATCAATCACTTCCTTTGCCTTTGGATTTTCCCGCTCAAAATTGATAACGGAATCGTTGCCGGGCATCCACTTGAGGAATTTAGGGTAATCGTTGGGAGCAATTACCGCCACGGTATGTCCCTTTTTGCTCAAAAAGCCGTGGAGTGCCAAACAAGAGCCCATGGCATCCCCATCGGGGTTTCTGTGAGGGATGATGGCAATCTTTTGGGGCTTGGAAAGAATGGACTTTACTGTAGTGATATCCGCTGAATTCATGCGGCCAAATATACAATAATATAATATTGAGGTAACTTGGTTTATCCGTATTTTTGGTTCGGAAAAAATACATCATGAAACAATTTTACACCTTGCTGGCAGCAGTACTTCTGCTATCCGCCTGCAAACAAAAAACCGAAAAACAAGAAGCGACCCAAGTGAAGCCAGCCCCCGATTTTGTTGTAGCTTTTGGCTCTTGTAACATGTCGCAAGAACCCAACCTGTTTTGGGACGATATTGTGGCACAACAACCCGATGTTTGGATTTGGGGCGGAGATATCGTTTATGCCGATACCGATGACGTGGAACGCCTAAAGGCCATTTATGCCATGCAGGATACGGTTGCAGGCTACGCGGAATTGAAAAAGGAAGTGCCTGTTATTGGAACTTGGGACGACCATGATTTTGGAGTGAACGATGGAGGGGCCGATTTCGCCATCAAGGCCGAGAGTCAGCAAGTGTTTTTGGACTTTATGGATGTTCCTGCGGACAGTGAACGGAGGAATCAAAAAGGGGTATATGCTTCCCATGAGTACGAGCTGCCTTCTGGAAAAGTGAAAATTATAGTACTGGATACCCGATATTTTAGAAGTGATCTCATCAAAAGTGAGGATGCCCAAAGGCGTTATGAACCCACCATGGACTCCACAGCCACCATTTTGGGAGCAAAACAATGGCAATGGTTGGAGAATGAACTGAACCAATCTGAAGCCGATTTCAATTTGATTATGTCCAGTATTCAAGTGCTGTCCGGAGAACATGGGTTTGAGACCTGGGGCAACTTTCCTTTGGAGGTTAAAAAACTGGAAAGTCTGATTGCCCAATCAGGGGCTAAGGGTGTAGTGCTTTTATCGGGTGACCGACACATTTCGGAATTCTCCAAAACCGATATCGCTGGTCTTTCGTATCCATTGATCGACTTTACCAGCAGTGGACTTACCCATTCCTATTCCAGCTTCAGCGGGGAGCCGAACCAACATCGGGTAGGTGAGGTGGTGTCAGACAAAAGCTATGGTATCATTAACCTCTACATACAGGATAAAGCGGCGGAATTTAAGATGATGGGTGATAACGGAGAGGTGCTGCAAGAGTTAAAACAACGCTATTGAGCCTTGTACCTTGGTCGAAAAAGCGTAAGTTTGCGCAAAATTTAAAAAATGACTGGAAATAGAACATTTACCATGATTAAGCCTGATGCCGTTGAAAACGGGTATATTGGCGCAATTTTGGATAAAATTACGGCTGCTGGATTTAAGATTGTGGCCATGAAGTACACACAATTGAGCAAGAGGGATGCCGAAATATTTTATGCCATCCACAAAGAGCGTCCGTTTTTTGGTGAATTGGTGGAGTTTATGACCAGAGGTCCCATTGTAGCGGCCATCTTGGAAAAAGACAATGCCGTGGATGATTTCCGTGCACTGATCGGTGCCACCAATCCAGCTGAGGCTGCCGAGGGTACCATCAGAAAATTGTATGCTGCCAGCATTGGTGAAAATGCAGTACACGGTTCCGATAGCGATGAAAACGCAGCTATCGAAGGTGCTTTCCACTTCTCCGGAAGGGAAATCTACTAATCGATACTCAACATATTTTTTAAGAGAGCCACCTATTCGGGTGGCTTTTTTTTGGTAGTTATTTAGGAATCCAAATGAGTTAAACCTAGAAAAAAACCATTACTGGCAAGCGGATTCAGTTTGATGAACAACGTTGGATTTCTCGTCGCTTCGCTCGCTCGAAATGACTCAGGATTCTTATTGTCATTTCGAACGTAGGTGAGAAATCTCCATTGTCATTCGGTATGGTAGCAGAGCGTAGTCGAAGCACAACACTGAATTTATATTGAAGATGAGATGCTGAATCGAGTTCAGCATGACGTTTATTTTGTCATCTCGAACTTAGGTGAGAAATCTCAATTGTCATTCTGTACGGAAGCTGAGCGTAGTCGAAGCACAATGCTGAATCTATGTTAAGGATGAGATGCTGAATCGAGTTCAGCATGACGCATTTTACCGTAACACCAGTTTTTTCACCAATTCCTTGCCCAACTCATCATTGATCATTTTAATGATCTTGGATTTGCCCAAACTTAATTCCTCTCGTAGCACAGAAGACGATAACGACACATATAAGGTTTCATTCTTCAACTCCACACTGGTGGTATAGTTGTTTACCCCGTTTCCCATGAGGCTCGACCAGGCATCACGTGCATTTACCCTGTCCATGCCCTTTTGCAGCTTGTTTTCCTGTATAAACTCGCTCAAAGCTTCGCTCAATGGGATATGTGAACTGTGTCTTTTCGCCATTATTGCGGAATTTTTATGGGTTCAAAACGGTTATACCGGTAGGTCACCCCTTCGTCGTTGACCACAGAAAAAGATAGGGAGTCCAGCTGTACCAATTTTTCTTCCCATTCGCTCAAAGGGGTTGAATAACGTAGCAGGATGCTGCCATTGGTGGTGGCGGTAGACAAGCTTTCCACATCTTTTGACGTGTCATAAGTGCCATCAAATTGGGGCTTTAGTTTTTTTCGGAATCCCTTTCCATCTTCTATTTGGATGAAATCGATAGTAGGATTGATGCCATATTCCTTGATGGCTCCGTTTGGGAATTCTACTTCCGAAATTTCCCAATAACCATTCAAATAATGCAAATCATCTGGGTTCACGGACGGATTACCACAACGCCACAACATCAAAATAACCAAAATGAAAAGGATTCTTCGCATGATGCTACAAGGTAAAAATTTTATAACTCTGATGGATGTTCTTGACCACATTTTCGGTACGGTCGGCATGGGTATCGCTAATAAATATCTGACCAAAATTTTCATCCTTTACCAATCCCACGATATGGGACACCCGATTTTCATCCAGTTTGTCAAAAATATCATCCAACAGTAAGATGGGAGTAGTATCCGCCAGTTGCTTGATGAAATGAAACTGTGCCAGTTTTAAGGCAATCAAAAACGATTTTTGCTGGCCTTGGCTGCCAAATTTTTTGATGGGATGGCCTGCAATCGTAAAGCTAAGGTCGTCCTTGTGAACCCCCACCGATGTGTATTGAAGGGCACGGTCTTTCTCAATATTTTTTTCCAATAGGTCCAAAAGGGAATCATCCGTCAATTGGCTATCATAGGTGAGGTCGATTTGCTCGTCCTTCTCCGAAATGTTGTGGTATTGTTCCTTGAAAATGGGCAAGAAAGCTTCAATAAAAGCTACCCTCTTTTGGTGGATGGCCGTTCCCAAGGTTTGCATTTGCTCATTGTAAATGCTCAAGGTGTCCTTATCAAACGTTCGATTGGCGGCAAAATATTTGAGCAGGGAATTCCGCTGCGAAACTACCTTGTTGTATTTGATGAGGTTTTGTAGATACACCTTATCCGACTGGGAAATGACCCCATCCATAAACTTTCTGCGGGTCTCGCTGCCCTCCAAAATCAAGTCACGGTCCGAAGGGGAAATGATGACCAAAGGCAAAAAACCAATGTGTTCGGAAAACTTTTCATAGGGTTTTCCATTGCGTTTGATTACTTTTTTGGTGCCTTTTTTAAAGGAGCACAGTATCTTTTCGGTCCGTCCTTGTTTCTCAAATTCCCCTTCAACCACAAAAAAGTCGGTATCATGTTTTATGTTTTGCGTAGAGACGGGATTAAAGTAGCTCTTGCCAAAGCACAAGTGGTAAATGGAGTCCAAAACATTGGTCTTGCCCACCCCGTTATCGCCCACCAAACAGTTGATTACCGGGTCGAATTCCAAGGTCTTGGAATCGAAATTCTTGTAATTGACTAAGGATAAATGTCTTAAAAACATAAAAACCGTGAGAAACAAATTTGGGGTTAAAAGGTGGCCCATCCAAAACGGGAATCCAAAAATAACGAATAAATTAGCTTTTGGTTTTGGATAAAAACTTTATTTTTGCGCGACCAATTAAATGACGGATGGCAACATACAAGAAGAGAGGCTTTAAGCCAAAAAATAAGGAAGAGGAAGCTCAGCTAGAGGAACACGATAGTACTACGGCCGAAGTATTCAATACGTTGGACGAAAGTGCTTCCAAGACCGAAGCATGGGTTCAAAAGAACCAAAACTACATTTTGGGCGTTATTGGAGTGGTAGCTATCGGTGTTTTGGCCTATTTGGGTTACTATCAATTCATCCAAAATCCTAAAGAGGCTTCCGCTGCAAACGAACTTTTTTATCCTCAACAATATTTTGATCAGGCATTGGCCAGTGAGACCCAGAGGGATTCGTTGTTCACCTTGGCATTGAACGGTGCACAGGGAAAATATGGTTTCTTGGACATTATGGAGGAATACAGCGGTACCAAAGCGGCCAACTTGGCCAAGTACTCTGCTGGGATGACCTACCTGAATTTAAAACAGTACGATTTGGCCATTGAGCATTTGGAAAGTTTTTCTTCCGATGACGATATCATGGGAGCCATGGCAAAGGGAGGCATTGGTGATGCATTTTCCCAATTGAACCAGCCCGAGGATGCCTTGGATTACTACGAGAAGGCCATTGCGCATAGCGACAACGAATTTACCGCCCCACGATTCTTGTACAAGGCAGGAGTAGTTGCTTTGGACTTGAACGAAAAAGCAAAGGCATTGGAATTCTTTGAACGGATTAAGGAAGAATATCCTGATTCACAGGAAGCCAATGGTGTTGACGCCCTTATTGGATTGGCGCAAAACTAAAAGATGGCCACAGAGAACAAAAACTTATCCGTTTACGATAAAAGCAAAATCCCAAACGCGAAGGACCTTCGGTTTGGGATTGTTGTTTCTGAATGGAACGGTGAGATAACCGAGGCGCTGGCCCAAGGAGCCACGGAGGCACTTTTGGACTGCGGGGCGCTGCCTGAACATATTCTGAGATGGAATGTACCCGGTAGTTTTGAATTAACCTTTGGGTGCAAGAAAATGATTCAAACGGAAAAGCTGGACGCCGTAGTTGCCATAGGTAGTGTAATCCGTGGCGAAACCAGTCACTTTGATTTTGTTTGCCGTGCCACCGCACAAGGCATCAAGGATTTGAATGTGACTTACGATGTTCCCGTAATTTTTTGCGTGTTGACCGACGACAACATTGAGCAGTCAAGAGCGAGAAGTGGCGGCAAACACGGCAATAAGGGTACCGAAGCTGCCATAGCCGCCATTCAAATGGCAGTTTTGGGCAGGTAATCCTTCAAGGGAAAAGCTAAGGCTAAAAAATACAACAGCTCCATATTCAAATTACCCCAAAAGCAAGAGCTGATCTGTCTTGTATCTATTCTTACCTATTGATTCTTGTCTCTTGCGCATGAACTTATTCTCTGTTAACATTTTTTGGGAGGATGGTCCGACCCTTTTTTTCTATTTTGAGTACCTTTGAGGTTGTAGCGATAAGGAAACCATGCGAAACCCTTTAAAACTTAGAAAAAACAAGAGCTTCGATTACTCCCCAAGATATTACAAGGGAGAGGGGAATCCTTATAAAATAGAACACAAGCTTGATAAATTCAGGACTACGGCACATGCCAACAAAGGTCTTAAAAACAAGGTCACCTCTGCAATGGACGATTTGCAGACCGAAGGGGACAAAAACCTAAAGCTGCGTTTTTGGATTATTGTGGCCGTGTTGGTATTGCTATTCCTGTTTATCATCGATTTTGACCTTTCAATATTCCTAAATCCATAATGGCGGATATAATTAAACTTTTACCGGACCATGTCGCTAACCAGATAGCCGCAGGGGAGGTGGTCCAACGACCTGCTTCCGTGGTAAAGGAACTGTTGGAAAACGCCATTGATGCCGGGTCCACCGCGATTAAATTGATTATTAAGGACGGAGGTAAAACGCTTATTCAAGTAGTGGACAATGGCGTGGGCATGAGTGAAACGGATGCTCGACTTTCCTTTGAACGTCACGCCACCTCCAAAATATCATCCGCCCAAGATTTGTTCAATTTGCAAACCAAGGGGTTTCGAGGAGAGGCATTGGCATCCATTGCCGCCATTGCGCATGTGGATATGCAGACTCGTACGGCAGACACCGAAGTGGGCACCCACATCAAAATTGAGGGCAGCAAAATTGTGTCCCAAGATGTAGTGGCCACTCCTCAAGGCACCTCCATATCGGTCAAAAATTTATTTTTTAATATTCCTGCCCGGCGTAATTTTTTAAAGTCGGACCAAGTAGAACTTCGCCATATTACCGATGAGTTCCATCGCGTAGCCCTAGTACATCCGAATATCGAATTTCACTTTTATAACAACGGTTCAGAAATATTCAATCTGCCCATTTCCAAGCACCGGCAACGTATTGCCCATATTTTTGGCAGTAAAATGGATGGCCGGTTGGTTCCCGTAAACGAGGAGACCGAAGTGGTCACCATTTCTGGCTTTATCTGCAAACCGGAGTTTGCCAAAAAGAGTAGGGGAGAACAATTCTTTTTTGCCAATAACCGGTTTATCAAAAGCCCTTATCTGCATCACGCCGTGGTAGCGGCTTTCGAGGGTTTGATCAAATCCGACGTGTATCCTGGATACTTTTTGTTTCTTGAGGTTGACCCATCATCCATTGACATCAACATCCATCCCACTAAAACGGAGGTAAAGTTTGATGATGAAAACACACTATACGCCATTTTAAGGTCTACCATTAAGCATAGCTTGGGGCAATTTAATGTGGCCCCAGTTTTAGATTTTGACCACGACCCCAATTTGGATACGCCCTATTCCTATAAAGAAAAGGGAGCCGTGCTTCCAAAAGTGACGGTGGATGCCAGTTTCAATCCGTTTGAGGACACTACAGCCAAAAGGAGACCTTCTGGAGGTGGTTTTCAAAAACAGAGTAGCAAGGGCTGGGAAAATCTCTACGAGGGCCTCGGCCAACAAAGTGATGCTGACGGTTTCAGCAGTGTGGTGATCGAATCGGAAAATGACACACAGGGTACGTTGTATTCCGAAGAAAGTGTTGAGGAACATTTGGCCAGTACCTTTCAGCTACGAAGAAAATATGTGGTAAGCACCGTGAAGTCCGGAATGTTGGTGATACACCAAAATAGGGCCCACGAGCGCATTTTGTTTGAAAAGTTTCTGGGCGAGATTACCGTAAAGGAAGGTGTGAGCCAGCAACTATTGTTTCCGTTGGAACTGACCTTTAGCAAGCAGGAATTGACCATTTTGAAGGAAATTGAAGAGAGCCTGACAAATATTGGCTTTGCTTTTGAAAGTTTGGAAGAGGAGACTGTAAAAGTGACAGGCGTTCCCATGATGGTTCCAGAGAGCGGAATTGGCACGGTATTGGATCGTTTGATTTCGGATTATAGGGAAGGCTTTGCCGATGGCTCCATTTCGCAGGCTGAAATGTTGGCCAAGGCCCTGAGCAGAAATTTGGCCGTTCGCACGGGAGATGTGTTGGATCAAGAGTCCCAATTGACTTTGGTGAACAATCTTTTTGCTTGCAAGGAACCTACGCTGAGCCCTTTTCAAAAAATAACATATACCATTATCTCCGAAGGAGATATTGATAAAAAATTCAACTAGATGGGTAGAATGACCGAGGCAGTAAAACATTTGTTGATCATTAACGTGATCCTGTTTTTTGCCACACAATTATATGGGGACCAAATGTACCAATGGCTATCGTTATGGTTTCCAAAAAATCCAAATTTTGAGTGGTGGCAGGTCGTTACCCACATGTTTATGCATGGCAACCTGATGCATATTCTCTTTAATATGTACGCACTGTGGGCCTTTGGGACACCATTGGAGCGAATGTGGGGCAAGAACAAATTTTTGTTTTTCTATTTTTCCGCAGGATTGGGCTCTGCTGCATTGCATACAGGGGTGAACTACTTTTTGTTCAACGAGGGAATGAGCGCTTTGGAAGCGGCTGGAATTGCACGGACCCAGGTATTGGATATCATTGCCAACGGACAATACAGTCCAGGATGGTACGATATTGTGGGCAAGAGCACAGTGGATAGTATGTTAATGGCCTTCAATACCCCAGCGGTAGGCGCTTCCGGTGCCATTTATGGTATATTGGTAGCCTTCGCCTTTATGTATTCCGAAGCCAAATTGATGCTGATATTTTTACCTGTCCCGATCAAAGCAAAGTATTTTGTACCTATTTTGATTGCCGTAGATTTGATTTTCGGTATAGGAAATGTAAATACTGGAGTGGCACATTTTGCCCATATTGGCGGAGCATTGATAGGATTTATTATGATGTGGTACTGGAAAAAGAACCAGTTCAACAATAATCGATGGGATTAATTTATGATGAACGGAGGACTTCGATACCAGTTTGCTAGGCTGAGCATTGCGGAAAAACTGATAGCCGTTAACGTACTTATATTTTTACTTGACGGTCTCTCAGGTGCGTTGTTGGGCTATTCTTTCTCGAAATGGTTCCACTTGCCAAAGGATTTTTTCGAGTTTTTGGTACAGCCGTGGTCGTTGGTGACCTATTCTTTTTTCCACGCGGGTCTGGGGCATATTTTTTGGAATATGATTATCCTCTATTTTGCCAGTAGGCTTTTCTTGAACCTGTTCGATGAACAACGCTTTATCAATGTCTACTTTTTGGGGTTGATGTTGGGCGGACTTCTATTTTTGCTTAGTTATAATGTGTTTCCCACCTTGGTCAATTCCAATACGGCATTGGTAGGGGCTTCGGCAGGAGTAAACGCCGTTTTGATATTTGTTTGCGCCTACATTCCCAATCAAGAGGTGCGGGTGATTTTCTTTAATATCAAACTGTGGTACATTGGAGTGGCCTTGGTAGTCAAGGATTTGGTACTTATTGGCATGGGTGATAACATTGGTGGGGGTATGGCCCATTTGGGCGGAGCTTTCTTGGGTTATGTGTATGCCCGTCAACTTTTCAAAGGGAACGATATTGGGGCTGGGTTTACGACGATGAGGAACGGTATTGCCAACCTATTCAAACCCAGAGAGAAGAAGGCCCCTATGAAAACGGTGTACAAAAACAGGACATCGACTACCAGTAAGGCCGATTATGACAAGCAGGCCAAGCAGAAGAAAATAGATTCCATCTTGGACAAAATCAGTAAATCTGGTTACGAAAGCTTGTCAAAGGAAGAAAAGGACTTTTTGTTCAAGGCCGGTAAGGAAGACTAAAGTGTGAAAAAATCTACCTCCATATTTGATAGGGTGGTCTATGCAATCAATGTATTGTTTGCGCTGCTTTTAATCGTTACGGGTCTTATTTCCTATGTTCCGCTACAATTTTTTGCGGCCATTTCGGTATTGAGCTTGGTCGTGCCTTTTCTTTTTGCTCTGAATGCCTTGTTCTTTTTGTATTGGGCGGTACAGCTTAAACGAAAGTTTGTGCTATCCCTACTGGCGATGGTGCTCGGCTACTGGATGTTTGGACCGTTTTACGGTTTTGATAAATCGGAATCCTACCAAAAAACAGCTTCTGACTTAAAAATCATGTCCTACAATGTTTGGGGCTTTAACAAGAATGGATGGATGCCAGAGACGGGTATGGGAGATAGCATTATTGAGCTTGTAAAAAAAGCAAATCCTGATATTCTTTGTATTCAAGAGCATAGCAGACTACGGAATAAGCAGCTACAACAATACCCCTACCGTAGTGAGACACCACGCTCTGAAAGGCGTGCCACTCAAGCTATTTTTTCCAAATACCCCATAATCGGCAGTGGTTCCTTGGAATTGCCCACTACCCAAAACAATATTATCTATGCCGATATTTTGTTTCAAGAAGATACCATACGCGTTTATAATTTGCATCTGCAGTCTTTTAAACTCAAGCCCAGCGCAGATAACTTTACCGATGGAGAAGAATCGGAGAGAACTTATAAAAGACTGGTTGCTACCTTCTCCAAGCAACTGGAACAGGCGGAGATTTTTAGAGAACATTTTAATAAAAGCCCCTACATCAATATGGTTTGTGGAGATTTTAACAATACCCAATTTTCCAATATCTATAAAATCGTGAAAGGGGATTTGCAGGATAGTTTTATGGAAAAAGGAAAGGCATGGGGGCGAACGTACAACTTTGTAAAATTACCTCTCCGTATTGACTATATCCTGGCCGATGAAAACTTCGAGGTACTTTCCCATCAAAACTTTGACCAACACTTATCCGATCACTATCCGGTTATGGCCACCTTACGATTGACATCACATCAATAGGCAATCCATGGAATCTGCGATAATATGGATGATCAAAGCCAATCCGATTATCCGGGTAGGTTTAAAAAACGGTAAGATGGCATAGAGGGCAATGGCCCAATAACTGTGCAGGAAGTGAAACCCTACGCTGCAGCGCTGCGGGTCAAAAAGGGGGTCGGCCCATAAATGATCAACATCAATCAGGATTCCAGCTAGAAGAATCAATGTAACCTTGATACGGTTACCCTTAAAAAACCAGAACGCAATGAGTATGGGCACCAAAAAATGAATGCCATAATGGATAAAGTGCCTAAGCATGTTGCAAATCTAAAGGGAAATCTTTCAGGTAGTCGAGGGCATTGGTACCTTCATTGAACAACAGGTCCAGAATGCTCAAGTTGGGAATAAAGCCATGTCGTTCTTCAAATACCTGCGGGTAGGGCTCCATAGACCAGTCTTTTTCTTTTTTGGCCTCTACCAAAAAACGGGCATCGAAGTAAACTTCTGGTCGCACTTCGTAAATCGTGGTTTTTTCATGCGGTACGGCAATCCCTATGCATTCTGCAACGGCTTCAATGGTCTTTAGATTGAAATCATAGAGTGCATCCTCATCTCCTTCATAAAGCGGTTTGATGTCATCTTCATAAAATTCAAAAAAAGGAGAGGTTCTGTAAGCCGTTTCCAAGGTCCTCCAGTGTTCCTTTTTCCAATTGTAGCTATTCTCGGTGGTGACATCTGCATATTTTTGACGCCCTTCTTTCCCTCCAACATGCTGAATGGGAATATTGAGCATATGCTTGCCCTTGTCCGTAGCAATGTAGCAACGGTTGCGGTAGGTCTGTTTTTGAAAATTGTCCTTCGCCTCCCAAATCACCTCATGCTGGACAATAGCCGCAAAGGTGGCAATACTTGGAAAATAGGAAGGGTGGACAAGAATTTTCAAGGAACTTCGGTTTTATAATCTTATGCGTTTTTCTTCTTTCGTTTTCGGACGAAATCAAAAATGAACCAAGCGGCCAAAAGTCCGATGAAGTACCAGAAATAGGAAACAGGTTGGCCACTTCCGCCAACGGTGGTGAACACACGGTCCCATCGCACTCTCCAATTGGCGATACCTTGCCTAAAATTGTCAAAACTCATCCAAAGGAATACGGGCTTGCCCACAATGTGGTCTGCCGGAACATACCCCCACGTCCTGCTGTCCTCGGAGTGGTCGCGGTTGTCTCCCATCATCCAATAGTAGTCTTGCTTAAATGTGTACGAATTGGCTTCTTCGCCATTAATAAACACTTTGGTTCCGGTAACCTTTACCTCGTTGTGCTCGTAATCGCGAATGATTTTCTTGTACAAGGGAATAGTCCTCGAATTGATGGCTACGGTAGTTCCAGCTTTTGGAATGTAAATAGGACCAAAGTTGTCGTTGTTCCAAGGATATAGATTGGGTTTTTGTGGAAAGGTGTTTCCTCCGTACATGCCTTTGGGCTCTACAGTTTGAACCACGGAATCAATAGCGGGATTATTTCTGAGCGCCGTCACCATATCGTGGGTGAGGTTCGCCATTCGGGAACGCGGTTTTTCTTCGCTAAGGGAAAGCCTTAATTGACGGATAACCTCGGTAGGGATTCCCTGCTCCTGTGTGAACAATTCAATTTTGCCATCTCCAGCTGGCCTTCCACCTGAAATAAAGGGAGCCAAAGCATTGTATTGCGCTTCATTGATGTTAGTAGCGATATATTTGCGGACATAATCTGATGCGTCCACTTCTTCCAAATATCTACTGGAGACGCCATTTTTAGCGTAAATTTTGTAAACGTACATCGGTTTTGCCCTGTCAGACAGTTGAAGCTGTTCCCCGTTGATGTAGACATATCCGTTGATGACTTCCAAAGAATCCCCAGGGGTTCCCACACATCGTTTTACGTAGTTCGATTTTTTGTCGATGGGCTTGATGACCGCTTTTTGTGCCTTGAAAAACTGATACAAGGTATCCGCTGGCAAACTAAAGACGACAATATCGTTTTTCTCCACCTTTTCAAACCCGGGCAATCGCATGTATGGCAATTGTAGTTTGTTGATCCAAGAAGTTTTGTAGGTATCTGGGTTAACGTCGGCTAAATATGAGCGGGTTTTGAGCACAGGAAGTGTATCGTGCACCATGGGGGCAGCCAAGGTGGTCATAGGTACGCGAGCCCCATAGTGGAACTTGCTCACAAACAAGAAGTCGCCCACACGAAGTGTACGTTCCAAAGACCCTGTGGGTATCACGTAGGGTTGTATAAAGTAGGTATGGACAAAGGTTGCTGCCACTATCGCAAATACGATGGAACTGACCCATTCTCCCAAACCTGTTTTTGGTTTTAGGCTGCGGTCTTCAATGTATTGTACATCTTCTGCGTAGTTGATATAAAAAATGTAAAAGCCAAGTGTCAATATCACCAACCAGGTGTCTACCAACGAGTTTTTGCCAAAGCTTCGGATGGTTTCCACCCATACCACGGGGAACATCAATAAATTGATGATGGGAATGAACAATAAAATGACCCACCACGAAGGCCTGTTGATGATTTTCATCAAAATAATCCCATTATACACGGGTATGGCGGCTTCCCATGCCTTTCTTCCGGCTTTAACGTAGAGTTTCCAAGTTCCCAAGAAATGGATGACCTGAATTATCAGAATAAAAATAATCCACTGAATTCCGTCCATAATACATATTTCTTTGTTAGACTCTCGGCCTAAATTGTTGTTACGTTTTTTAGCTTAGGTTTAACACGTCCTTCATGGTGAACACACCTGTTTTTCCCTGAATCCATTCGGCTGCGATAACCGCACCCAATGCAAAACCTTCCCTGTTGTGCGCTTCGTGCTTTATCTCGATGGTGTCCACAGGGCTTTTATAAAAAATGGTGTGCGTTCCCGGTACCATGCCCTCCCTGATGGATTTTATTGGGATGGTTTTGTCGTCGGATTCATCTAGTTTCCAGTTTTCGTAGGAACTGTTCTCGATAATGCCTTCGGCTAAAGTTATGGCCGTTCCGCTCGGTGCATCCAGTTTTTGGGTGTGATGTATTTCTTCCATGGAAACATGATATTGCTCCACGGTCGACATCATTTGGGCCAACTTTTTATTGAGTTCAAAAAAGAGATTAACGCCCAAACTGAAGTTGGAGGCATAGATAAAAGCACTCTTGTTTTCTTCACAGATACGCACCGCTTGTGAAAACCGGTCCAACCACCCGGTGGTGCCGCTGATTACCGGTACCTGGTTTGTAAAGCAGTTGGTAATGTTGTCAAAAGCAGCTTCGGGGGTACTGAAATCAATGGCAACGTCCATGGAGCTGTAATCCACATCTTGTTTGGGGTCATCAATTTTTGCTACAATGGTATGGCCCCGTTCTTGAGCGATTTGCTCGATCATTTTTCCCATTTTGCCATATCCGAAAAGAGCAATCTTCATACGCTAAAATTTTATCACCATGGCCATGCCATAGTTAAGGTCGTTGGTAAATGGATTGATGTCTATTACGGGGTTAAAATCCACCGCCAAATCATCACTTACATTATATTGCTTTAAATGGGAATCCACGTTGGCATCGATGATGTTCAAGGCGTAGAGTGCTATGGTAATCACCAAGGCCAGGTCCCTGTCCCGTTGCGTATTTTCTTGTGCCGATTGCAAGGCTTCGGAAGACACATCCGGACCAACGCCATCCCCGTTCAGGTCAAAGAACTCGTCGTCCTCAAAGCCGGCCAGCCGCCGTTTAAACGCATTTCGGGCTCTTCTATATTCGGTGTTGTTGAAGGAGTACACATAAATACCGGTTCCCATGGCTCCCCAAACGATAGGTGCTTTCCAATATCGCTTATTGTAAATTTGACCAAGACCGGGCAGAATAGCAGAATAGAAGGCAGCTTTGCTGGGCGCTAGCGGATTGATGTTTTCTTGCTTTGTAACCTCTTCAAAAGTGACCCCTTTCCCTTTCATGTTTTGTGTAAGGGAGTCTGCCTCTTGGGTCTGCTGAGGTTGCTTTTCGTTTTCCTTTTTCTCTTCTTCTTGAGAAAAACCTAACTGCAACCACAAAAAGGAAAAGAGCAGTAAAAGGAGGTTTTTATTCACCTGTCAATAATTTTTTGATACGCTTAAAGTCTTCTTCCGAGTGGAAGGGTATCACAATTTTTCCTTTTCCGTTTTTGGATGTGGTAATATCTACTTTGGTCGCAAGCCGTTCTTTAATGGAATCAAGACTTTTGGAAACGAATTCGGGTACGTCCTGGGTGGATTTTTTCTTGACTGAACCTGCACTTTCAGGTTCTTTTCTTGCTTTCACCAGTTGCTCCGTGGCCCTTACGGACAAACCTTCGGAAACCACTTTCTCGTAAATGGCGATCTGGTCTTTTTTCTTATCAATATTGATAAGCGCCCTACCATGGCCCATGCTGATGAACCCATCACGCATTCCCGTTTGGATAATAGGGTCCAACTTCAGCAGACGCAGGTAATTGGTAATGGTTGAACGCTTTTTGCCCACACGATCGCTCAATTTTTCCTGCGTGATTTCAATCTCATCAATAAGTCGCTGATAGGACAAAGCGATTTCGATGGGATCCAAATCTTGCCTTTGGATATTCTCCACCAAAGCCATTTCCAAGGATTCTTGATCGTTGGCAATGCGGATATAGGCAGGAATGGTTTCCAATCCCACCAACTTGGAGGCACGGAACCTACGTTCCCCAGAGACCAGCTGGAATTTGTTGAAATCCAGTTTTCGTACCGTAATGGGCTGTATAATGCCAAGCTCGCGAATGGAACTGGCCAGTTCTTCAAGGGTTTCGTCGTTAAAATTGGAACGTGGCTGAAAAGGATTGACTTCAATGGAATTGATGTCCAGTTCTACTACATTTCCAATAACCTTGTCCGCATTTTTATCCGAAACTGATTTAATATCGTTGTCCGGATCATTCAAAAGAGCGGACAGGCCTCTTCCCAACGCCTGTTTTTTTGTTGCTTTCGCCATCTAAACTTTCTCCTTGTTTTTCTTCAAAATTTCGTTGGCCAAGTTAAGGTAATTGGAGGCACCTTTGCTACTGGCATCATATTTTATGATGCTTTCGCCATAACTTGGGGCCTCGCTCAGCCTAACGTTTCTCTGGATGATGGTATCAAAAACCATATCCGCGAAGTGCTTTTTCACTTCTTCAACCACTTGGTTGGAAAGTCGTAACCTAGAATCGTACATGGTCAACAACATTCCTTCGATGTCCAAATCGTTGTTATGTATTTTCTGTACACTTTTTACAGTGTTCAATAACTTTCCAAGGCCTTCCAAGGCAAAGTACTCGCATTGAATCGGGATCATTACCGAATCGGCTGCGGTAAGCGCGTTCAACGTGAGCAATCCCAAAGACGGCGCACAGTCGATCAATACAAAATCGTACTTGTCACCCAGATTCTTCAGGGCTTCTTTCATCATATATTCCCTGTTGTCCTTGTCCACCAATTCGATTTCGATGGCCACAAGGTCAATGTGAGCAGGGACTAGGTCAACATTCGGGGAATCTGTGGTAACCGTTACTTCTTCAACGCTCATGGTATGTTCCAGAAGCTGGTAGGTTCCGTTTTCCATGGAATCCACATCAATGCCCAATCCAGAGGTAGCATTGGCTTGGGGGTCTGCATCAATCAGCAGTACTTTTTTTTCCAATACGCCCAAAGAGGCTGCAAGGTTAACCGTAGTGGTCGTTTTTCCAACACCACCCTTTTGGTTTGCTATTGCAATAATCTTGCCCATTTCATAGTAAGTTAGGCGTTAAAAATACGATTATTTAAGATGCGATAAAATGTAATTTGTTAACAGGGGGTGAATAAACCTGCTATGCTGCGTTAAATAAAGTTAAACTTTTAGGCACAAGATGGTTACGAATCCTAATCCAGAAGGATGTTCAGGATTTCCGTGGCCGCATCGGCAATCTTCGTACCTGGTCCGAATACTGCCACCGCACCATTGTCCAGCAAATGTTTGTAATCCTGCTTCGGAATTACCCCTCCAACAATCACCATGATATCTTCCCGACCGTATTTTTTGAGTTCTTGAATTACTTCGGGAACCAAGGTTTTATGTCCACCTGCCAAGGAGGAAATCCCGAGCACGTGTACATCGTTTTCCACGGCCTGTTTGGCCACCTCGGCGGGAGTCTGAAATAGAGGACCAATATCCACATCAAAACCAAGGTCGGCGTAGCCAGTGGCTACCACTTTGGCGCCACGGTCATGACCGTCTTGACCCATTTTGGCCACCATTATCCGTGGTCTACGCCCTTCCTGTTCGGCAAAGGCATCGGCCAACTTACGGGCATTTTCAAAACTTTCGTCGTTTTTGATTTCTTTGGAATACACTCCGGTAAAGGATTGGATTTTTGCTCTATAGCGTCCAAAGGCACTTTCCATGGCATTGCTGATTTCGCCTAGCGTAGCACGTTCTTTGGCAGCTTCAATGGCTAAAGCTAACAAATTTCCACGGTCGGTGTTGTTCTCGGAGGCTTTTTTGGCTGCTATTCGAATGGCTTCTAGGGCCTGTTCTACTTTTTCAGAATCTCTTGTGCTGCGGATTTGTTCCAAACGTGCCATTTGCTGCTTGCGTACTTTGGCATTATCCACTTCCAAGATTTGCAGCTCTTCTTCGTTTTCCAGTCGGTATTTATTGACGCCAACAATGACATCTTGGCCACTATCGATACGTGCCTGTTTTTTGGCTGCGGCTTCCTCAATCCGCATTTTGGGGATACCTTTTTCGATGGCTTTGGTCATTCCCCCTAATTTTTCTACCTCTTGAATCAGTTCCCAGGCATGTTCAGCAATCTCATGAGTCAATTCTTCTACTTTTTGACTACCGGCCCAAGGATCTACGGTTCGGGTAATATGGGTCTCTTGTTGCAGATAGATTTGCGTGTTGCGTGCAATACGCGCCGAGAAATCTGTGGGTAAGGCAATGGCCTCGTCCAAAGCATTGGTGTGCAGGCTTTGTGTGCCACCAAAGGCAGCAGCCATAGCTTCAATGGTGGTTCTGGCTACATTGTTGAAAGGGTCCTGCTCGGTCAAACTCCATCCGCTGGTTTGACTATGGGTGCGGAGCATGGAGGATTTCTCGTTTTTGGGGTTGAACTGTTGCAACAACTTGGCCCAGAGCATTCTTCCTGCTCGCATTTTGGCGATTTCCACAAAGTGGTTCATCCCAATTCCCCAGAAAAAGGAAAGCCTTGGTGCAAATTCATCGATTTTGAGACCTGCCTGTATCCCGGTTCGAATGTATTCCACCCCATCGGCCAAAGTGTAGGCCAACTCCATGGATGCCGGGGCTCCGGCCTCATGCATGTGGTAGCCCGAAATACTGATGCTATTGAAACGGGGCATGTTCTTGCTGGTAAACTCAAAAATGTCCGCTACGATTTGCATGGATGGCGTTGGCGGATAAATGTAGGTGTTACGCACCATGAACTCCTTTAAAATATCGTTTTGTATGGTCCCGGATAGCTGTTCTATGGAAACGCCTTGTTCCAAACCCGCAACGATATAAAAGGCCATTATGGGGATTACCGCACCGTTCATGGTCATGGAAACAGACATTTTATCCAAGGGGATACCGTTGAACAAAATCTTCATGTCCTCAATGGAATCTATGGCAACACCAGCTTTACCCACATCACCGACAACTCGGTCGTTGTCGGAATCATACCCACGGTGGGTGGGTAGATCGAAAGCTACGGAAAGCCCTTTTTGTCCAGCTTCCAGGTTTCTTCTGTAAAACGCATTGCTTTCCTCGGCGGTTGAAAAACCTGCGTATTGGCGAATGGTCCAAGGCCGGCGAACATACATGGTGGAGTAGGGGCCGCGCAAAAAGGGAGAGATGCCTGCTGCGAAATTTTCGTGCTCGTAATTTTGGGTCTCGACAGCGCTCGAACTGACAGCCAATTCCAGTTGTTGAAGGTTTTTTCTACTCATTTTGAACAATTTCTATTTTCCAATTTTCCCTTTTAGGTGAGTTTTCTATTAAAAAATAAATCCCACCAATGTTCAATGCACTACCAATTAAAAACAGATTCCCAGCATTAGCCGATTTTACCAATCCAAAAGTGACTACTTCAGTTGATAACAACATCATGGAATATATTGATAGACTTGCGCCTACAACTAATGCAATAGCCCCAGCGATTACTTTACCATCTCCTGAAAGACGTATTCTTTTGATTTTTTTCAATGAAATGTCGATGTTTCCAATATTTAAAGTTTCGTTGTCCAAGATGGTAAACTTACCTTTATATTTTTCTCCATTGTGAGTTATTATTTTCACTCTTCTTCCTTCGTTGTAAAATTTAGTCCGCTTGATTTCTCCGTTTTCCATTTTAGATAATTTCAAGGCATTTTCTTGAGCCAAGGATACTGTCGATACCATAAGCATTAATATAATTATCGTTGTTTTTAAGTAGGTGTAGTTTGGGTAATTCGGATTTGGATTCATTTCATATGGTTTAAGTGTTTTCTATGTTCAATCTTTTTTGTTCGGAAGTTTCAGCTAATCTTCTCGCAATAATGGGTTCAATGATGGTTTTTCTCGCTTTGGTCTTTACAAAGGGGTAAAGCTCGAGACTGTCCTTCATCCGATCTTCAGGATTTTGGTAGGTATTGGTACCCAACGAAACAATTTTTCCCTCATCAAAAAGCTGTTGTTCCTTTTCGGCGCTCTCCTTTATTTTTTGTTGGATGGTTCCCTTCTTCAACCCATCCAAAAATCCACCTCCTTTTTCCAATTGCTTGAAAAGGGAAAGGGCTTTTTCTGCCAATTGGTGCGTAAGTGATTCGATGTAATAGGAACCTGTTGCAATTTGGGATGCTCCGGCCAGATAACTTTCTTCTTTCAACAGCAACAATTGATTTCGTGCAATGCGTTCCCCAAATTCGTTGTCTTTGTGGTAGAGGGCATCATAGGGTAGATTACAAACCGTATCCGCCCCGCCCAATACTGCCGACATGCATTCCGACGTGGTTCGGAGCATGTTCACATTGTAATCGTAAATTGTTTTGTTGCGCTTGGATGGAATTGCCAGGATATGACAATCGCTTTTGATGCCATATTCCGATGCCAAACTGGTCCAAAGCCACCGCAATGCCCTCAATTTGGCTATTTCAAAGAAATAGTTGCCGCCCACAGCTACGGTAAAGGTAACTGGGAAAGACTTCTCGAGTCCGCTCGAGGAGACATGGTTAAGATACTCATTGGCATGGGCCATGCCATAGGCCAGCTGCTGTACCATGTTGGCACCCGCATTTTGATAGTGTGAGATATCGATTCCTGCCAATGAAATATCCGAAGTACCGAGCTTCACTAAATAATCAAAAATGTCGTGGTCTTTCTCTAATGTATGGTACCAGTTGCCCTCTTTGGCCAAATGTCCGATAATGTCGACGTTCAAATGGGCTTTTGCATTTTTGCTTTTGAGGAGAGACACTAATTTTTGGATGGGTTCCAGGGCCAAAAACTCAAAGTTGAAATAGAGTTGGATGTCTTTCAGAATTATTCCCGACAACAAAGCGTCAAAATCGATTTCCTCATTGGGAACCGTAAAAATCAAACTTTCCACCCCTTTCTTTAGGATTTCCTGAGCTTTGGCATTGGCTTTTTGCGCATCTCCCGCATAAATGGATTGACCAACAGACCAATCATGGTTCTTGGGTAGAGGATAGGTGGGAATGTTCTCCAAATCCTCCTGATGGTAGAACGGTTTTACGTTGATGCCTTCCAAAGATTCCCAGACCAAGGCTTCGTTGTAATCGGCACCTTTAAGGTCCATCTGGATTTTTTGTTTCCACTGCTTGGCGCTAACCTCGGGGAATTCACTAAATAGGCCGGATTTAGTCATCGTTTTTATGCTTTAGGCTGTCTTCGTACTCGATCAAGAATATTTCTTCGTTGTCCTTTTTCATGTAATATTTTTCGCGGGCGAGTTTTTCCAACTCCCTTTCATCGGACATCTTTTTCAAGATTTCCTTGTCCTTGGCAATCTCGTTTTTCAGAAACTCTTTTTCCTTCTCTAACTTATCGATTTCATTCTCCAGTTCCAAATGGATCAAAAGGGAATTGGTATCAAAAAAGGCCATCCAAATCACAAAAATGGTCAGTACCAAAATGTACGTATTGGTCATGATCTTAAACCATTTCTTTTTTCTCCATTCCTTTAAGCCCATGCTACGCGAGTTTATTGTTGATAATGGTCCTTACAATGTCCACGGCCACCGTATTGTAGTGGTTGTTCGGGATAATGATGTCGGCAAACTCCTTCGACGGCTCTATAAATTGAAGGTGCATGGGTTTTACGGCAGTTTGATACCGCGTAAGCACTTTCTTCAAGTCATGCCCCCGTTCTTGCGTATCCCTTTGCAGCCTTCGTATCAAACGTTCGTCCGAATCGGCATGTACAAAAATCTTAATATCGAACATATCCCTAAGCTTAGGGTTACTCAGCACCAAAATGCCCTCCACGATCATCACTTTTCTGGGTGGAGTGGGAATGGTCTCTTTCATCCGGGTCTCTTCCACAAAGGAATAGATGGGGGTATCGATGGTTTTTCCTTCTTTCAACAATTGGATATGCTCAATCAAAAGGTCAAAGTCTATCGAATTGGGGTGATCAAAGTTTACCATGGCCCTTTCTTCCTTGGTCATATGGGAAAGATCGTTATAATAGGAATCTTGGGAAATAACCCCAACTTCGTTTGTGGGCAACTGCTCCACAATCTGGTTCACTACCGTAGTTTTACCGCAGCCCGTGCCGCCTGCAATCCCTAAGATCAGCATAGTTCAAATTTTGGCATCAAAAATAAACAAATGATTACATCTCCTGCCCAATTACGACACAACATAGTTAAGGAAGATTAAGATAGCAATTAATGATCATTGTCATAATTATTGGTTTCGATTGGCCATAGCTTTGTATGAATTCTAATGCAATACCCTTATATTTATCAAGCTAACCAATGGAAATTTTTGATATGAATGATTCTTATTCGGTCAAGGTTGGGGATGACTTTGACTTTACACTTTCCAAGGATACGATTTCTTCGTTGGATTTGATCAGGACTGATGATGGGGCCTATCATTTATTGAAGGATGGCACATCGTACCACGTAAAGATCCTGGATTCCCACTTCAATAAAGGAACCTATACCATCAGCATTAACGGTAGCGAATACGAAACCGCTATACAGACCCCTTTGGATGAACTGATCAAAAAAATGGGTTTTGCCGTGAATGCGGGAAAAAACATCGACTCCATTTCAGCGCCCATGCCGGGATTGATTCTGGATATTTTGGTGGAAGAAGGACAGGAGGTGAACGAAGAGGACCAATTATTAATCTTGGAGGCGATGAAAATGGAAAACATCATCACCTCGCCTCGACAGGGGGTAATCAAAAGCGTTAGCGTATCCAAAGGCGACGCCGTAGAGAAGAAACAATTGTTGATCGAATTTGAATAAAGCAACATGAAAAAAATATTGATTGCCAACCGTGGCGAAATCGCTGTTAGGGTGATGAAGACCGTCAAAAAAATGGGAATAAAAACCGTTGCGGTTTATTCGGAGGTCGACAGAAACGCTCCCCATGTATTGTTCGCCGACGAAGCCGTCTGTATCGGCGAAGCACCCTCGAACAAATCCTATCTCAAAGGGGACAAGATCATTGAAGTGGCCAAAAAACTCCAAGTGGATGGCATCCATCCCGGTTATGGTTTTTTAAGTGAAAATGCTGATTTTGCCGAAGCCGTCGAAAACAGCGGAATTACCTTTATTGGTCCAAAATCCAAGGCCATCCGAATTATGGGAAGCAAACTAGCGGCCAAGGAAGCTGTAAAAGCCTATGATATTCCCATGGTTCCCGGTATTGACGAAGCCATTTCGGATGTGGCCAAAGCCCATGAAATTGCCAACGAAGTTGGTTATCCCGTATTGATCAAGGCCTCTGCCGGAGGTGGAGGAAAGGGAATGCGTATTGTGGAAAAAGCGGAAGATTTGGAATCCGGAATGAAGCGGGCCATTAGTGAGGCCACTTCCGCCTTTGGCGACGGCTCCGTTTTTGTGGAAAAATATGTGACTTCGCCCAGGCATATCGAGGTACAGGTAATGGCCGATACCCATGGGAATGTGTTGCACTTTTTTGAAAGGGAATGCAGCGTGCAGCGGCGTCACCAAAAGGTGGTGGAGGAAGCGCCTTCTGCCATTTTAACGCCCGAATTGCGCAAAGAAATGGGCGAAGCGGCCTGTAAAGTGGCCAAATCCTGTGACTATATTGGTGCCGGTACCGTCGAATTTTTGATGGACGCCGACCATAATTTTTATTTCTTGGAAATGAACACCCGTCTGCAAGTGGAGCATCCAGTGACTGAATTGATCACTGGGGTAGACTTGGTAGAGTTGCAGATAAAAGTGGCCCGTGGCGAAGAATTGCCCATGAAGCAGGAAGACCTTACCATAAATGGACACGCCGTGGAACTTCGGGTATATGCCGAAGATCCTTTGAACGACTTTTTGCCCAGTGTTGGGAATCTGGAGACCTATCAACTTCCCGTGGGAGAGGGAATTCGGGTGGACAACGGTTTTCGGGAAGGAATGGATATCCCCATTTACTACGATCCCATGCTTTCCAAGCTGATTACCTATGGTAAAACAAGAGAGGAAGCGATTGAACTGATGCTGGACGCCATTCAAAATTATAAGGTGAAAGGAGTACAGACAACCTTGCCTTTTGGCAGCTTTGTGTTTGCCCACGAAGCCTTCCGTTCTGGGAATTTTGACACCCACTTTGTAAAGAATTATTACGCTCCCGAAATGATAAAGGAACAAACAAGCAACGAAGCGGAAATTGCCGCCATGATTGCCCTTCATCAATTTTTGGAAGACAAGAAAATAGTACGATTACCTTCAAACTGAATCCATGGATCACAAAATAAAAGAACTACAGGACAGAATTGCACAGGCCCATTTGGGCGGTGGTGAAAAACGCATCGAAAAGCAACATCAGAAGAAAAAATTAACGGCCCGGGAACGCGTGCTCTACTTTTTGGATGAAGGCTCTTTCGAGGAAATGGGCATTTTGGTGACCCATCGTACCACCGATTTTGGCATGGATAAGGAAATGTACTATGGCGATGGTGTGGTGACCGGCTACGGAACCGTAAATGGACGGTTGGTGTATGTGTATGCGCAAGATTTTACCGTTTTTGGGGGAGCGCTTTCAGAAACCCACGCAGAAAAAATCTGTAAGGTGATGGATTTGGCCATGAAGGTAGGTGCACCCGTTATCGGACTCAATGATTCGGGGGGAGCCCGGATACAGGAGGGAGTACGATCGCTAGGCGGTTATGCCGATATTTTTTATCGAAATGTACAGGCATCAGGGGTGATTCCACAGATTTCGGCCATTATGGGACCTTGTGCCGGTGGGGCGGTATATTCGCCCGCCATGACCGATTTCATCATCATGGTGGAAGAAACCAGTTATATGTTCGTGACAGGGCCCAACGTGGTCAAAACGGTAACCAACGAGACCGTGACTTCTGAAGAATTGGGCGGTGCCAGTACCCACGCTGTTAAATCCGGGGTGGCGCACAGGACTTCGGCCAATGATGCCACATGTTTGGATGATATCAGAAAACTTTTGGACTATTTACCGCAGAACAATAAGGAAACCACTCCGCTATTGCCATACGAGCTTGGTGATGAAACCCGTGAGGAACTGTCCAGCATTGTTCCCGACAACCCCAACAAGCCTTATGACATGCACGATGTGATCAATGGAATTATCGATGGGGATTCCTTTTATGAAATCCATAAAGATTATGCGGAAAATATCATTACTGGCTTTGCCCGATTGGGTGGACGAAGCATCGGGATCATTGCCAACCAGCCTATGTTCCTGGCTGGGGTGCTGGGAGTGAAAAGTTCGCGAAAAGCAGCCCGATTTACCCGTTTTTGTGATTCGTTCAATATTCCCTTATTGGTCTTGGTGGACGTCCCAGGATTTTTGCCCGGAACGGACCAGGAATGGAGCGGGATTATCGTACATGGTGCCAAATTGCTCTATGCTTTGAGTGAGGCAACGGTGCCCAGAGTTACCGTAATTACCCGAAAAGCCTATGGTGGCGCCTATGATGTGATGAATTCCAAACATATCGGTGCCGATTTCAACTATGCTTGGCCGAGCGCTGAAATTGCAGTAATGGGAGCAAAAGGCGCGAGTGAGATTATTTTTAGACGTGAAATTGCCGCAGCCGACGACCCAGAAGCCAAACTCAAGGAAAAGGAAGCGGAGTATGCCAATAAGTTTGCAAACCCCTATAGGGCCGCGAAGCGTGGTTTTATCGATGAGGTGATTCTGCCCAAAGATACCCGAAGCAAATTGTTGAAGACGTTTGCCATGCTGGAAAAGAAAGAGGTGCAAACCCCATGGAAAAAGCATGGGAATATTCCGTTGTAAACTCGGCAAGTGATCAAACTTTAAGGTTGACACGAATGACACGGATTTTCTCGAAAACCTTAGTTTTTAGATTTTCCGAGGGCTGACAGTTTAACTACAACATCACCGTCTTCCCAGTTTTGACCGATTCATCGGCGGCGAGTACGATTTTAAGGCTGTTCACCGCATCGTTCAAATGGTCGGTGAGGTCACGGTCGTTTATAATGGCATCGAGCAAATATTCTTGTTCCAACAGGCATAGTCCATCATGGTCCGGTTCGTCCGCAGTGCTGATGATTTCATCCTTTTTGGTAAAATTGCCTTCTGCATTGAGTTCGCTGTGGTGCAGTTTCAAACTTCCTGTTTTGGTATGCCCCTCGATATCCTCAGAAGCGCCTTTGTCCAAATCACTAATGGAAACACAGCCTTTGGGACCTATCACATCTTTGATAAAAAAGGCGGTTTCGCTCATCATGGGACCCCAACCTGCCTCGTACCAGCCTACGGAACCATCCTCAAAACGAACCTGTAACTGTCCATAGTTGTACATCTCAGTATCCACTTCGTCCGATAAATGGGCACCAATGGCAGAAACACTAATGGGTTTGGAGCGGGTCATGGAACACATCACATCTACATAATGCACGCCGCAGTCCACTATGGGCGACATGGATTTCATCAGTTGCTTATGGGTATACCATTGCTCACCGGAGCTTTGCTGGTTCAGATTCATGCGCATTACCAAAGGTTTGCCCAAGGTCTGAGCCATTTCGGTAAACTTAGCCCAAGTAGGGTGCACCCTCAAAATGTAGCCTACGACCATTTTTCGGTTTTGCTGTTGGGCCAGCGCCACCAAAGTTTCCGCTTCCGCTACGGTTAGGGCAAGGGGTTTTTCCACAAAAACATGGGCATTGGCTTCCAAGGCCATTTTCACATAATTAAAATGAGTGTCGGGATAAGTGTTGATGGATACCACATCCGGTTGAGTGGCTCGGAGTGCCTCATTATAGTCCGAAAATGTAGGAGCACCGTCCAGTTCTTTGGAAAGCCGTTCGCGACTTTTGGCCCCTCTGCTGACCAATCCTACAATCTCAAAACCTTCCAATTGATGGTATGCGCGTGCATGGGAGGTTCCCATGTTGCCACATCCGACCACCAGTACCTTTAATTTGCCCATTGTTTCCAAAGATTTAGCCTTAAAGATAGGGTTATCTTCATTTTTCGCCATGATTTGGAAGAGATAAGGTTTTATAGTTTTTAGAAAGACTTGTAAAATGTTCAACTACAACGATGTATATGTTTCCTTTACATTAAACCTTTCTTAAATGCTTTACCAGTCCAATGGGTATGCCTAATTTTGCCTGATGCAAAAACAACATCAAAAACCCAACTTCGAGTTTGTGGCCCTAATGGCCGCTTTGATGTCCATCGTAGCCCTGGCCATTGATGCCATTCTACCTGCCATTTCCAATATAGGAACGGCCATCAACAGTACCGACCCAACGGATAACCAGTTATTGGTGACCATGATTTTCTTGGGGCTTGGGGTAGGGCAGCTCTTCTTTGGACCCATATCCGACAGTTTTGGAAGAAAGCCAGTGGTTTATATTGGATTTATCATCTTTTTGATTGCAAGTGTCGTCTGCTTGTATGCACCTTCTTTGGAAGTGATGGTGGTGGGCCGCATCTTTCAGGGCATTGGGCTTTCGGCGCCTAGAACGATTTCTATTTCCATCATACGGGATACCTACGTGGGCGATTATATGGCCAAAATCATGTCCTTTGTGGTGGCCTTCTTTATTTTGGTTCCAGTGGTAGCGCCTGCCATTGGTAAGTTGATTCTGGATGCTGCGGGATGGGAGGCTATTTTTTATGTGCAGATGTTCTTTGTTTTGGTTGTTGCTATCTGGTTTTGGAAACGTCAAGAGGAAACCCTGCATCCCGAGTATAAAATTCCCTTTACACGGCATGTGTTTATCGATGGAGTAAAGGAATTTGTGAAATATCGTGAAACCGTGGCCTTTACCTTGACATCTGGATTGGTGACAGGCGCATTTTTAGTGTATTTGAGCTCGGCCCAGCATATTTTTGAAGACCAATATGCCCTCAAGGAAATGTTCCCTTATATTTTCGCAGGATTGGCCATCTCCATCGGACTTTCCACTTTTTTAAACGGGACCTTGGTGATGCGCTTCGGGATGCGAAAACTATCTTTAATGGCAACCATTGTTTTTTGTGTTGTCGCCTTAACGTATTCCATTGTATTCCTTAATACGCCCAATCCCAGTATTTACGTGCTGGTAGGGTTCTTGTCCATTCAGTTTTTCTGCCTTGGGTTTATGTGGGGTAACTTCCGTTCCATTGCTATGGAGCCTATCGGTCATATAGCGGGTATTGGTGCTGCTATCAATGGATTTGTATCTACTTTGCTGTCCATTCCCATAGCAACCTTTATTGGGGAATTTGTAAAAGATACGGTATGGCCGCTTTTTGCTGGCTTGGCCATTTGCGGTCTTTGTGCCCTTGCCATTTTCCTTCTGGTGAACAAGCCCAAACGAAAAAGGGTGGTCACCACTTAATCTTCTTGGGGGTAATATACCTCTCCGCTACAGGAATCTGAAGTGGCTCCGGTCACAGATTTTAAAACATTGGTCCTTCCTTGGAGTCTCAGCACCCCCATTAGTGCGAAAACTAGGGCTTCTTTGTAGGCAATCAGGGTTTTATCGGGTACTACCACCTCAACGTCGTCGCCCAATGCAGTTTGCAGGCTATCCATAAAAAACTGGTTGAGAGCGCCTCCGCCAGTGGCCAATAATTTATGTTTATCTGGCTTGTCGGCTTTGTGTTGATGGACGGCCAAGGCAATCTGCTCGCAATTATGATGGATAAACGTATGCAGCAAATCTGGATTAGAGGCCGATGAGTTTTCAATCAACGGGACAATTTGCGAGGTAAACCATTCGTAGCCAGTAGACTTGGGGTAGGGGAGCTTATAATATTCCAAAGTATTGAGCTCATTCAAAAGTGTTGTGTCCAATTTCCCCGACCGTGCCAGTTGCCCATTTTTATCATAGGCCATTCCCATTTTGTGGGTGATATAGTTCAGCGGCATATTGGCCAATCCAATATCGTAGGCGATACGTTTCCCATTTTTTTCAAAGGAGATATTGCTGATGCCCCCGAGATTCAGACAAAAATCGTATTCGTGGAACAATAACCTGTCGCCAATGGGCACCAACGGAGCGCCTTGTCCCTTTAAGGAAACATCCTTAGTCCTGAAATCGCAGACCACTTGCTTTCCGGAGACATTCGCCAAAAGCTGTCCATCGCCCAATTGAAAGGTGACACCATCTTCGGGGCGGTGATGTGATGTGTGGCCATGACTGGCAATAAAGTCGACCTCTTCGCCAAGTTCGTCCAAAAACAAACGGCACTGTTGCCCTAACCAGATGCCATAATCTTTGTGCAATTGGGCATGTTCTTCCTCGGAAAGGTGGATGGCATTTTTGAGGTATTCCCGCATATCTTCCGAGTATTCGATTTCGGCCGTGTTTTTAATGCGAAAATTCCAAGTTCCGTTGGCTTCCCAAATATGGCAATAGGCCATGTCCAAGCCATCCAGCGAGGTGCCGGACATCAGCCCCAAAACTTTATAAGTGCTCATACCCGATACTTTTTGAGACTATTAAAAATAACAAATTGTGGGCTCATGGTCGAAAAGTTTTTAGTTGAATGGGAAGCTGTCCTTTTGGCTTGATTTTTCCGGAGAAATGGGCGAAAGCGACCTTTTGGAACGCTTCAAAATCTTGATACGCCAAAACCACATTGGCGTGGGGCGGCAACTCTAAAATATCCAGTACATATGGATTGCCGAACAGGTACAGCAACACATTCTTTTTCTGAAGAAGTTTTTGAAGGGAATCCACGGTTTTTTCGTCCATCCCAAACTTATTTTTAGGTTTTACCGCAGGCGGAAATAAGCTTACTACGACATTCTGCTGATTGGACTGCAAAGCGGTATCCAAATCAACCGTTTTTGAACCAAAGTGTATCGAAATCTCTTCGGCAAACCAGTTTTTCTTGTCAAAAGACACAGAAACGCTCAAAAATCCGGACGATTTAATGTGGTCAGCCATGACTTTGTCTCCATACAGTTCCGTGATGGTATTTTCTGCTATGGTATGGTTCAATTCAGAACACGAAATAGTATCCATTTCTTTGGATTCTCTTTCTTGGGAAAACATTTTTTCTTTTAGCTTCCAGACCCTATCAAAACTCTCTTGAATGCGTTGCTCCGAAGCACTGGAAAGGATGGCATCCACACCTTCCTTTACATGTTCGCTAAAACATAGCACATCCATCCCGGCATCAAAAGCCGCTTTCTCCAATGTTCCTTTTTTGGGGAATTTTTTGGAAACGGCATGCATGTTCAACGCATCTGAAATGACAACACCCTTAAAGCCCAGTTGCTCTCTGAGCAATTCCGTAATTATTTTTGATGAGGTGGTGGAAGGGTTCTCGGCATCCAATTGGGGCAAAAGCAAATGGCCTACCATAACCGAGTCAACCCCCATATCAATGAGTTTTTTGAAAGGATACAGTTCGTTCTCAAATAATTCGTCCAAAGATTTATCGATTACTGGAAGTCCTAAATGGGAGTCCGTTGCGGTATCGCCATGCCCTGGAAAATGTTTAACGGAGTTTAAGGTTCCACTGTCTTGCATACCTTTTAAGAAAGCCCTGGCTTTCTCAACTACACTTTCCCTGTCGTCCCCAAAAGACCGATAACCGATGACCGGATTTTCTGGATTGATGTTGATGTCCACAACAGGAGCCAGATTCCATTGGATTCCTGCCTTTTTGCAGTCATTCCCAATAGCTTTTCCAACTTGATGGATAAGCTCGCCTCGATCGGTAAGTGCCCCAAGGGTGATCGCGTATGGGTATTGCGGCGTATTTTCAATGCGCATGGCCAGCCCCCATTCGGCATCGATTGCAATCAGCAAAGGAATGGTCGCGGCTTTTTGATACCGTTCAATAAGGTCCAAGAGTCTGTCGTAGCTCTTCTCGTTGTGCACAATGGCTTTTTTCCCTTCAAAATTGGTGGCCGCACTGGCCCGACTATGAAAGAAACAAATGGAACCTACGTGCTGTTCACGGATAAGCTGTTCCATTTTTTGTACTTCGGCTTCGGTATCGTTGATGAATGCGGCTGGCATGAACAACTGTCCCACCTTTTGTTTCAAGGTCAAAGGTTCCTTCGGAAGTCTAAAAGGTTGAGTCGTTTTATTCATTGGATTCTACTGTTTTTTTACCGTAATCTGCGGGATATTTCAGATAACGGAGCACAAGGAATGCAGGGAGCGCTGCGACCACCACCCAAATGAAGAAGCCGTCGTATCCCAGCCATTCCTGAATATACCCGCTCAACATTCCCGGAAGCATCATCCCCAAGGCCATGAAGCCGGTGGCGATAGCGTAGTGCGATGTTTTTGAGGCTCCTTCGGCCACATAAATGAGATACATCAAAAAGGCAGCAAAACCAAACCCATAGCCAAACTGTTCTAGTACCACGGTACCCACAACTGCATATATGCTGGTGGTTTGGGTGATGGCCAAAAGTGCATAGAGCGCATTGGGCAGATTTAAGGACAGCAGCATCGGGAGCATCCACTTTTTTAAACCGTCTCTCGATATCAAAATTCCACCTAGGATACCGCCTAGGGATAGCATGATTACGCCCACCGTGCCGTAAATGGTTCCTACCGCTTCGGTGGAGTAGGCCAGTCCGCCTACCTCCAATTCATCCAACAGAAAAGGGGATGCCATCTTTACCAATTGTGACTCGCCCAATCGATAAGTGAGAATGAACAGCAAAGCGACACCGATTTGGTGTTTCTTGAAAAAACTGGCAAAAACTTGAAAGAAACCTGCTGGTTTTTCCGATGATGTAGTTGTGGATGCTTCAAACTTAGGTGCGGATAAAAAATTGGCAACGGTCAACCCTATCATGAGTACTGAAGCGGTAATCATGGTTACGGACCACGCCTTGGTATTGTCACCATACTGATTTTCCAAGAAGCCGGCAAAAATCACTAGCAATCCTTGCCCTGTGACCATGGCCAATCGGTAAAATGTGCTTCTCAGTCCAATAAAGAAGGATTGTTTTTTCTGCGTGAGACCGATCATGTAATAGCCATCGGAGGCAATATCGTTGGTGGCCGAGGCGAAGGCAGCCATCCAGAAGAAGGCCAATGTGATGATAAAGAACGAGTTGGAAGACAAAAAGAGACCAATGCCCAAAAAAGCAAAGGAAATGAGCAACTGCATCCCCAAAAACCATTTTCGTTTGGTACCGTTCAGATCCACAAGTGGGCTCCACAAGGGTTTAATCACCCATGGGAGGTATAGCCAACTCGTGTAGAGTCCGATTTCTGCATTACCAATACCTAAGCGTTTGTACATGATCACGGAGACCGTAACCACTAAAATGTAGGGTATGCCTTGGGTGAAATAGAGGAACGGTATCCATAACCAGGCGTTTTTGTCTTTTGGCGCTACATTCACTTTGTTTGTTTTTTTAGGTTGCGATATAAATTTTTATGTACGTTGGGTGTCACCTTAGTTTTTGGTATTGATTTGGTTTTGGTTCATTGGTACGGTTTGTAAACCACTTTGATTGCCATAGGCATCGCTTACTCCAATCATTATTTCTTTTCGAAGATGCTTTTTTTCCAAATCAAACACATAGCAACCTTCGATAGCACTCTCAGAAAGATATTGCTTTCCAATGAGTTGAGGACCTTCCTTACCTGATTTGTACAGATTCAAAAATCGGGGAATATTATCCACGTGACGGATGCAGATCTCCAAGGTCCCATTCTTCAATTCTGTGGAGGATATGGCAGGGAGTTGTAGCTGTCGAACCACCTTATTCAATGGACCGGGGGTTTCGGATGGAAGCGGATATAACTTCCTCTGCAATTTCCGAGTTATCTTTTCGTGATTGCCCATCAAGGATTTGGCACTGAAAAAGATATTTCCGTCAATGTTTTCCAAATTTCGGGCAAAGTTGAGCTGTTGGGGTATCTCCCGTTTTCTGTCCCAAGCTCTGTCTGGATTATTTTTGATCTTGTAAGCACCATTGCCTATGTACAAATGGGTGTTGGGAGCATGCTCCGCCCACCATTTGGCAATAACCTTGTGAGAGGCCACAGGATAGTCCATGCTCCAATACACTTGTGGGGCCAAATAGTCCAACCAGCCTTGTTGAACCCATAAAATAGGGTCGGCATAAAGGTCTTCGTAGGTGGTTTGTCCAGCTTTGGTGTCGGAACCCCTTGGGTCCGTATCCCGGTTTTTCCACACCCCAAACGGGCTTATTCCGAACTGTACCCAAGGTTTGTGTTTTTTGATGGTGTTATGGACGCTTTTTACCAGTGAATCCACATTGCTACGTCGCCAATCTTCTAAGGATTGACCCGTTGGCGCATAGGTGGAGTAGGCTTCGGCATCATCGAAAGTTTCGCCTTCCACTTTATAGGGATAGAAATAGTCATCAAAATGGATGGCGTCCACTTCGTAATTGGTGACGAGTTCCTCTATAATGGCGTTGAATTTTTCCCTGACTTCGGGAAGTCCCGGATTATAATAGTTTTTGTTACCGTAGGTAACAATCCAATCGGGGTGTTGAAAGTAATCATGGGTTTCCGATAAGGTGGAAGTATTAAGACTTACGGTGGCACGGTAGGGATTGAGCCATGCGTGAAATTCCATGCCCCTTTTGTGGGTTTCCGAAATCATCCATTCCAGTGGTTTGTCAAATCCCTTCGGGGCTTCACCCTCGGTACCTGAGAGGTATCTGGACCAAGGGGCCAAAGCAGTAGGGTAAAGTGCATCCCCGGCAGTTCGTACTTGAACTATGGCAGCATTGAAATTCAAATTTTGATAGAATTCCAAAATATCGATAAAGTCCTTCTTTTTTTTGGCGACTTCATCTTCAGGATGTTTGGGCCAATCGATGTTGGCCACGGTGGCGACCCAAACGCCCCTAAATTCTTGTTTGGGTGGTTTGGTCGTTGCACAGGATAAGAGAAAGAGTATGGGAATTATAGTTAAAAATCGATGCATTGAAAAAAGTAAAAGGCCTACTTGTGCATTAAATGTAGGCCTTTTTGCTAGATTAAATTAAACAACTAACAACTTAAAAGAGTGTTATTTTAAAAACGATAGCGCACAAAACCTTCCATGGCTTCATATTCGGCCATACCCAGTTGATTGTAGCGGTTTGCAGTTTCCTTGTTCCTTTGCTCCGCCCTTTGCCAGAATTCCCTTTTGTCGTTTCCGGGGAACATGGCACTATCCTTTTGGGACTGGTGCTTAAAAATGGCGTTGATCTTTCGGGTCATATCCTTAGGACCGATGGGTACCGCCATTTCCATATCTGCAATATCCCATTCTTGCCAAGCTCCACGGTAGAGCCAAACGTAGCAGTTTCTGATCCAATCGGAGCCTTCGTCAACCAGTCGCTGTATGGCTTTGTAGATAACGTCCAAGCAAACTCGGTGAGTGCCATGGGGGTCGGAAAGGTCGCCTGCCGCAAATATTTGGTGTGGCTTGAGTTTCTGTAAGAGGTCGTAGGTGATTTGCACATCTTCCTCGGAAAGTGGTTTTTTACGTACCGCTCCGGTTTCATAAAAAGGAAGGTTCTGGAAGTGGGCATTCTCCTCGGGTACCCCGCAGTATCGGCAGGCAGCTAAGGCTTCCCCTTTTCGGATGAGCCCTTTGAACTGCTGTACCTCAGGACTATCTAGCTCCCCAGGCTTTTTATTGGCCAAGAACTTTCGCACTTCCTTGAACTTTTTCTGCAGTTCTTTGTTGTCTTTTTGCACATCGGTGGCAAAATCCAGAAAACGGATGACCTCATCATCAAAAACGGCAATGTTTCCCGAGGTTTGGTAGGCCACGTGCACATGATGTCCTTGGTCCACCAATCGCAACAAGGTGCCTCCCATGGAAATCACATCGTCATCGGGGTGCGGACTAAAGATCAAGGATGTTTTGGGATGAGGTTGCGCTCGCTCCGGCCTTTGACTGTCATCAGCATTCGGTTTTCCGCCCGGCCAGCCAGTAATGGTTCGTTGTAATTGGTTAAAAACGGAAAGGTTGATCTGTTCAGCGGACCCAACTTCGGCAATAAGGTTACCCATACCATGTTCGTTGTAGTCCTCGTTGGTCAATTTTAAAAGGGCCTTGTTCAATTTTTCGGACAGCCAGATGGAGGCGGTCTTGATGAGTTTTTCATCCCAATCACATTCGCTCACCAACCACGGGGTCTTGACCCTGGTCAGGTAAGAAGAAGCGGCATCATCCAGTACAAAGTCACAATTAGTGTGATGCTGCAAGAATGTCGCAGGAACAGATTCCTTTATTTCCCCTTCCACAGCTTGTTGAACTATGGGTGCCTTGCCTTCGCCCCATGCCATGATGATGATTCTTTTGGCATCCATAATAGTGCCGACACCCATGGTGATGGCACGGCGCGGTACGTTTTCCTCACCAAAGAAATCACTTGCCGCATCCAAACGGGTCACACGGTCCAAACGAACCAAACGCGTTTTGGAATTGAGGGAAGAACCAGGCTCGTTGAAACCGATGTGTCCGGTTCGGCCGATACCTAAAACTTGAATATCAATGCCGCCCACATTTTTGATTTTTTCCTCATAATCCAAACAATATTTTCGAATCTCTTCCTTGGGCAAGCTACCATCTGGAATATGCACATTGTGAGGTTCAATATCGATATGGTCGAACAGATGCTCGTTCATAAAACGAACATAGCTATGAATGGAGTCGGGCTCCATGGGGAAATATTCATCCAAATTGAAGGTGACCACATTTTTAAAGCTCAGTCTGCCCTCTTTGTGGAATTGCACCAAATAGTCGTACACCTTTGTTGGTGTAGATCCCGTAGCGAGACCAAGAACCGCTTTTTGCCCTTGCTCTTGTTTTTGCTCGATCAAGCTGGCAATTTCGTTGGCCACATACCAGGATGCACTTTGCGAATCTTGATAAATGTGGGTGTTGATTTTTTCGAACTTGACGATTTCGGCATCCAAAGGTTCTCGTTTGATGGGATTGTTGGCTAATTCTTGCATGTTTAATTTGCTTTTTACCAGTTTTACAGGACAAATATAGACTAAAAAAGCAAATACTTGCAATAATTTGCAATATATTTGCATTTAATTGCAGTTTTGGGCAAGAAATAACATTCTGTTTACATACAGCTTGTTTTCTGCAATTGTTTTTACTTTTGATTTTTGGATGAAAACATCAATCCCATGCTGAAAGAAGAAAGACAACACGCCATACTGAACGAGGTAGAGCTCCATAATAAAGTTTTACTGGCCGATTTGGCCGATAAACTCAACGTTTCGGTGGATACTGTTAGAAGGGACGTGAAGGAACTGGATGAGGAAAACCTATTGGTTAAGGTGCATGGGGGAGCGGTTTCCCTAGGCTTTTCCAACCATAGTCCCCAAAGGAACAATGTATATGCCTTGGACAAGAAGGTTGCCATCGCCAAAAAAGCGATTGCCTTGCTACGCAACAATAGCGTTATTTTGATTGATGGAGGAACCACCTGTTTGGAAATGGCCAAATTATTGCCTGTAAATCTGAAACTGACCTGCTTTACGCTTAGTCTTCCTGTAGCCATGGAATTGCTTCGCAAACCGAATGTGGAGACCATCTTTATTGGTGGTACCTTGTCGCGCGATTCGCAGATTGCCATGGGACCCAGTGCCATTCATGCCCTTTCCGAAATAAAGGTGGATTATAGTTTTATCGGTACGGGCTATGTGGATACCGAATTTGGGCTCACCGAGTTTGACTGGGATGTGGTACAGACCAAGAAGGCGGTCATCAATGCCTCCAAGAAAGCAGTGCTATTGTGCATCTCCGAAAAATTGAATTCGCAGCATCGATTCAAGACGTGCAGTTTGAATGTGATCAATACCATGATTACGGAACTGGAGCCATGGGATAACAAACTTGATGCCTTTAAAAACCTGAACACACAAATACTCTAAATATTGTAATGGACAAGCATAAAAGGATTACCGAAGCACCTTCCAATTATGATGGATTGGAACAAATGGATGCGCTGGATATCGTGACCCACATCAACCAAGAGGATAAAAAAGTAGCAGATGCCGTGGAAAAGGTAATTCCGCAAATCGCAAAGGTAATCGATGAAACGGCAAAGCGTTTTGAGCAAGGGGGGAGGTTATTTTACATAGGCGCAGGAACCAGTGGAAGGCTGGGCATATTGGATGCTTCTGAAATACCACCAACATTTGGAATGCCCCATGAAAGGGTAATCGGACTTATTGCGGGAGGCGACCAAGCGATACGAAAGGCAGTTGAGTTTGCCGAAGATGATACCGAGCAAGCTTGGAAGGACCTTTTGGAATATGGGATAAACGAAAATGATGTTCTGGTCGGAATTGCAGCTTCAGGCACCACTCCCTATGTTTTGGGAGGAATTGCCGATGCCAATGCCCATGGGATTTTAACAGTGGGCATGACCAATAATCCGGGTTCACCATTGGCGAATGCGGCAACCATTCCCATCGAAGTAAACGTGGGACCGGAGTTTTTAACAGGAAGTACCCGAATGAAAAGCGGTACCAGTCAAAAATTGGTACTCAACATGATTTCCACAGGATTGATGATTCGCATTGGTAGGGTGAAAGGGAACAAAATGGTGAACATGCAGTTAAGCAACACCAAATTAGTAGATCGAGGAACGCGTTACATCATGGAAGAGTTGGGTCTCAACTACGAAGAGGCCGAAAAAGCGCTCAAACAATATGGCTCCGTAAAATTGGCCGTGGATGCCTTAAAAAAATAGATTATTTGGGAACCAGTCGGTAAATCCCTTTGCCTTCAACACTAACATAGATAAAACCATCAGGTGCTTGCCTTACATTGCGAACCCTTCCCATACCATCCATCAATTTTTCACGATATACCACCTTGTTATTGTGCAATTCCAAGCGTTCCAAATATTGAAAGGCCAAAGACCCCACCAATAAGCTTCCTTTCCATTTGGAATATTTGTCCGAGGTAACGAACGCCATTCCCGATGGTGCAATGGAGGGAGTCCACTGGTAGAGGGGTTGCTCCATTCCCGGGCGTGAGGTTTCATCTGTGATTGGCGTGCCACTATAATTGATGCCGTAGGTAATTATAGGCCATCCGTAGTTTACTCCTTTTTGTATGATGTTGATTTCATCCCCGCCCCTTGGACCGTGCTCGTGTTCCCAAAGTTGGCCGGTTTCGGGATGCAGGGCCAATCCCTGTGGATTTCGATGCCCATAGCTCCAAATCGCTTTTTTGGCTTCCGCTTGGTCCACAAATGGATTGTCATCGGGAATGCGACCATCATCATACAACCGATAAATTTTACCACCATCCCTGGTGATGTCCTGTGGATTGACATCCCGGTTGCCACGCTCCCCAATGGAAAAAAGCAAGTAACCATCCCTGTCAAATTCGATTCGGGAACCAAAATGTTGTCCTCTTGTGGAGTTGGGAGATGCCTTGTAAAGTTTTTCTTGCTGGACCAATTTGTTGTTAGATAATTTGGCCCTCATAATGGCGGTGTTGCCCCCTTTTCCGTTTCCTTCCGTAGAGGCGTAGGAGAGATAGATCCAACCATTGTTTTCGTAATTGGGATGTAGTTCAATATCCATCAAACCGCCCTGTCCCCGGTTGTACACCTCCGGTAGATTTTCAACCTCGCTTACCCTCCCAGAGTTATAAAATTTTAGCTTTCCGGACTTTTCCGAGTACAAAATGCCGCCTTTGGGCAAGAAAACCATGCCCCAAGCGTTTTCAATGTCGTCAATCACGAGTTCAGCAGTAAAATCAAGGGTTTCGGGAGTTTTTATCTCTTTATCCGAAGTTTGCGCGCAGGATGTACTAAGCAGTACAACGAAAAAAATGGGAAATAAGAGACTATTTTGCATAATTTTACGTTGAAATAACAGATTTAATAGATAAACGACCATTTATTATGGTTGGGTGTGTTGAAGATAAAAAGAAATTTATACGAACAGAAAATTACTATCTAGAATATTAAGGTCCCAAATCTGAAGTATTCTTCCAAACAAGACTTAACCCTATGCTCCCACAAAAAACAAGGCATTTGCTATATGTCGTGTTGTTGGTGTTCATATCAATATTCGGTTCCACGGTATTAGCAAAAACAAACGTTACTCGGATACTTACCAAAATTGTTTCCAGTAACGCAGTGTCGGATACCCAAAACGAGATTCCCGAAGTTGCTGCAGAGGAATCGTTTACCGAAGACAATGAACTGCTCGCAACAGCTCCTATGTTCTCCACTATCATCAACGGTGCGAACGAGGAAGTGGTTTGTCCAAACGATGGAAGTACCTTGGCCAAGTTCTTCCTTTGCGGAACCAGCGATGTTCGGACGCTTACCCTAAGTCAATCTGGAAGTTCCTACCAATGGCAGCGATTGGACCCCAATAGTTGTGCCCCTACCGTAGTGGACGATTGTCCCACCATCAACAACGCCTGTACTTGGAACACCGTGGGAACGGGTTCCACTTTTAATTTGGCGGCAGCGGGCGAATATAGGGTACGGGTCAACTCTGGACAGTACTACTACTTTAAATCCACCCTTAACCCACTTAACCCACAACTCATAAAAGAAGATATTATTTGTGGTAATCCTGGAAGGGTAGAGGTTACCAATGTTCCTGCAGGGTACGAATACAGTTTGAACAGTTCCGCAGGACCTTATCAAGATGATCCTTTCTTTGATATCACCGCCTCTGGCGATTATCGAGTTTTTGTACGATTAAAAAATGTGTCCCAAACCGCATGTGTATTCCCATCCAATTTGGTCACCGTAGGTGATTTGGATATCAATGTGGACGTTACCGCCAACGATATTTTGTGTAGTGGAGAATTGGGCAGTATTGATGTTGCGGTATCCGGGGTTCCTGGTTTTTACACTTATCGGCTTATAAAAAATGGAGTATCGGTGGATACATTCGGACCCAATGGTGCTGATTCGTATTCTTTTGACAATGTAAGTCCAGGTACTTATTCTATTCGTGTTGAGACCAATTCCTGTTCCGAAACCATCACTACCGACGTTAATGGGGACCCTATCGTTATTGGCGGCGGTATCAGCCCATTGGCGGTTTCGGCAACGGCATCCGATAGTTTTGGTTGCGGGGCAACATCCGTCAATGTCAACGTGACCACAAGTGGGGGAACAGCACCCTATCGATTCAGTGTGGATGGAGGTCCATTCGGTTCTACCTATTCCAGTACTTCCTCTTTTTCTGTAAGCTCGGCTGGCACTTACAATATTTTGGTGGAGGACGCCAATGGATGTCAACGCACCGCAGCTGTAGATGTAGAGAATATCCCGCCTCCCGTATTCAGTTTTACCGAGGAGGATGCCAATTGTGGCGGCGCCAACGATGGTAGGATTACGGTAAACGTGACCAATGGATATGGATACGAAATTCAGTATAGTGTCAATAATGGGGCAACCTTTCAGATAAGCAATACCTTTTCCAACCTGGCCCCAGGCAATTATGATGTGGTACTTCGCTATGAGCAGGACTCTTTTACGTGTACCACAACACCTCAAGCAGCGACCATAGGCACTCCGTCGACGATTACCGCAACCGCCACACCGGACGCTGTGCCAACATGCGGTGATGAAAATGGTGGTCAGATTACCATCTCGGGGGTCTCTGGAGGAACCGCACCTTATGAATACAGCGTAGGAGCCGGCTTTAGCAGCAACCCTGTGTTCCCGAGCCTTGGTGTTGGAACCTACACTCCCATGATTCGGGATGCCAATGGATGTGTGCAAGCACTCCCCGATATCGTGTTCAATACCCTTAACAAGCCTACTAACTTGGATTTTAGTATTTCAAGCTTGGATTGCATCACGACCACGGCGTCTTTGGATTTGACCGTTACCGGTGGTTCTGGAACATATACCTATGAGATTATCGCTCCAGCAGCCAGTGCCGTAAACAATGGAAGCAACAGTACCTTTACTGGTTTGGGTCTAGGAACCTATACCTTTAGGGTCACCGATAGCGAAGGATGTTCCTACGATGAAAACTATGCCATTACGGATATCAGTTCCATTGGTGTTCAGGGGCAGCAGACTCGCGTAGTGACCTGCGTTGGAGATTCCGACGGAGAGGGGCGCTTTTTGGTGGACGGTTTCAATACCACCTATAGCTACAGCATCGATGGTGGGCCCGTTTCCGCTGGACAAAATAGCAGTATCATTCCGTTGACAGGCTTGGCTGCCGGAAGTTATGTGATCTCCGTAACTGACGAGGAAACCAATTGCACGGATACTGCTACCTTGGTGATTGAAGAACCATCCACCGCATTCGCTATTTCCAGTCTTGATGTGACCGCAATGAGCTGTCAAAATGGAAATACGGGAGCCGTTCGCATCAATACTGTTGGTGGTTGGGGCGGTAACCGATATACGTTGACCCAGCCAGACGGTTCTACCCGTGGTCCCAAAAATGGAAGTACTTTTTCCAACCTTTCACAAGATGGCACCTATCAAGTGAGTGTTACCGATGCCAACGGATGTACCGTGACCGATAGTTTCACCTTGACCCGTTTGGATGCCCCGACCTTAACCTTGGATGCTGCATCCTCCGATTTTTGTTATGACAATTTTACCGCGGCCACCCTTGCGGTAAATGCCACTGGAGGTTTGGCCCCATATCAATACCGAATTAATGGAGGGGTGTTGGGTGCCAGTGCCAGTTTTAACGGCCTTACCCCAGGTACATACACCATTGAGGTAGTAGATGCCAATGATTGCAGGGACACGGTCACGGCAACCATCGAGCCACAGGTAATGGCCAATGCGACCACCATTCAAGAATTGGATTGTGCAGGCCCTCCCGGACAGATCCAGGTGAACATAAGTAATGGTTATACCTCTTCGGGCGATTATGATATTTACGAAGTAAGTATTAACGGAGCACCATACACTTCGGACAACAACAATATTTCTGGAAACTCTTTTGTGTACAGTATTCCGAATGATGGTTCCATCATTTCGGATACAACGTTCCAGTTTATGATTACGGATGCGAGAGGTTGTACGACCGAAACCAACACCGTGACCATTTCTCCACCCGAAACCATCGCAGGTACCGCTGTGGCCACCGATACCCAATGTGGGGACAATGCCAGTGGGGTAGTGGAGTTGATTCCCGATACCACCCAAGGGATACCACCTTACGAGTTCAGTAATGATAATGGTGCGACATTTAGCACACAAAATATATTCTCAGGCTACGGAGCTGGGACCCATGGTGGTTTTGTTATCCGTGATAGTAGAGGCTGTGTGAGTCCGGCCTATTCGGTAACCATAGGTTCCAGTGCCCCATTGGACGCAACCGCTACCCCAACAGATGCCGTTTGTTCCGCCGGAGCGGTGAACGGCTCCATTTTGGCCACCATCAATAATGGTGTAGCGCCATTCGACTATGTATTGGTGGATGAGTTTGGCGGTACGGTCGCGGCATCAACAGGAACTGCCAGTACCACCGTAAACTTTCCGAATTTGCCTTTGGGCAACTACACCCTTATCACCACCGATGCACAAGGTTGTGAAGACCGTGACCCTGTTGTCATTGACCAAAATCAGTTGGACTTGATTCCTTTGGATGCTGACCCTGCCATTTGTTCAGATACCTCGTTTCCCTATCGGGTTAGAGCTACGGGTGGAACGGCGCCTTACGAATTTAGATTGGTGGGAGAACCCTCATTCAATCCCGCGACATCAGGGGGCGACACCTATGATTTTACAGGTCAGGTAGTCTCAGGTGTTACCTATTTTGTTGAGGTACGGGATGCTTTGGGATGTACCTATATCGAAGAAATTGACCCGATTGGACCAAGTAATCCGGTTGCGGTAACAGCAACATCCTTGTCGGCTTCCTGTAATGTGGCCGGCAGTGGCTCCATTGACTATGAGGTGGCCGGTATTTCGGCACCCGGTGATTTTACCATTACCGTTCAAAATACGGATACGGGCGCCAATGTATCCAGCAGTTCGTTTACTGGAGCAACCATTCCCTACAACGGAACCATCAACGGATTGGCTCCTGGCAATTATCAAATCATTGTCCGCGACGACACCAATGGATGTAGTGGCAGCACTTTGGCCTTTATCGATATTAGTTCGGTATCCATCGCCATTGACAATTTCGTGGAGGCTACCTGTAATGTCGGCGCATTGGTAACGGTTAGAGGTTTTGGAACCACTGGGCCCTACAATTATGCCTATGTGCCCACTGGAGATCCAGCGCCTACCACATTTGCTTCGGAAACCACCTTTGAGATTCCCGGACCATACCCTGCGGATTACGACTTTTATGTTCAGGATGCCAACGGATGTACCGCGCTGACCACTTTAACGGTCACCCAAGAAGCTGGTGTGCCAGACCCTGTAATCGACGTGGTTAATCAGTGTACTGCGACCAGTGGATATCAAATTGATATTGTATCTCCATTGTCTACAGGTTCAGGTCTACCAGAAGAAACCTTCCAGTACGATATCGGAAGTGGTTTTCAGACGGGAACTACTTTTATAGTACCCAATCCTGGAAGCTATGTCATCACCGTTAGGGACGGAAACGGTTGTACCAATACAGTTACGGCCGAGGTGTTTGATTTCTTTGCAATCTCTGCGGATGCTACTTCATATCCTACCTGTAATGCAGGGGATGGGGAAATTACAGTGAACACCACTGGAGGTAGCGGTAACTTTGAATACCAGTTGAGGGATGCAGGCACCTTGGCCAATATTGGCCCGGCCCAATCCACCAATGTATTTACCAATGTGATGCCCGGAGATTATAATATTTTGGTAACCGATTTGGATTCCAACACCTCTCCTTTGTGTTCGGATGAAGCGGAAGTAATTGTTTCCACGGTGGATACGCCGGTGATTTCAGCTACGCCAAGTAGCGATGTCACCTGTTTTGGAGCAGATGATGGAACCATTACGGTGGAACTCCAACCCGGAACCGATACCGATACACCCATCAACTATGTGCTGTATCAAGGGGCAACCGCAACTGTGATTGCGGGACCCCAAGGTTCTCCTGTATTTGATGACTTGCAACCTGGTACATATCAGGTAGAAGCTGTCTCCGACAGGGGATGTACGGATCGCTCTGGAAATATCATCATCGACGAGCCTACCGAACTGATGATCAATGCAGTAAACACAGAGTTTAGTTGTAATCCATCCAGTAATCAATTCAGTACGGCCACCATTACCATTTATACTGATGATAATGGTGACGGAACGGGAACACCAACTGGTTCAGGTTCCTATACCTATAGCATGAACGATGGAACGCCACAATTTGATGGAACCAACTTCCAGACGAGCAATACTTTCGAGGTGATTGACAATGGAACCAATCAGTCGATAATCTTAACGGCCCGCGATCAAAATGGTTGTGAGCAAACAGCAACGGTAAACATCAATACCCCTACCGATATAACATTTAGCTACAATGTCAATCAAATTACATGTGATGCATCCGGCAGTGGAGTGACCCCAGGTTCAATTGACATCATCATCAATGAAGGTCCAGGGAATTACGAAGTGGAGATTCTGCCCTTGGGTTCAGAGCCTGCTCGTAGCTCCGGCGGAAGCGACAGGGTAACATGGGATATTGCAACCCCAGGGGATTACATTTTTGCGGTGACCGATATTGGCAGTGGCGGTTGTACCTACTTAACGACGACCATCAATATGCCGGAATACAACACAATTGATGCCGTGATTGCCGAGTTGGAACCTGTCACCTGCTTCAACGGTAACGATGGTGTCATCAGTTTGGACATTTCCAACTACTCTGGTGTTTACAATTATGAAGTCTTTTCAAGGGATAACGCTGGCGTTGAAACATCTACCGGTGTAACAGGAACCTTCGATACCAATGCACCTATCAATTCCCCAGAGCGTATTGAAAATGTTCCTGCGGGTAATTTGGTGGTCCGAATCGAAGCTTTGGATTCGCCGTTTTGCGATGCAGTGAGCAATGTAACTACCGTACGTTCGCCCGATCGTCCTCTTACCGTGGACGCCGTGCAAACTTCTCCCGTGACCTGTAACGTTCCCGGGTTTGGGGAGATTACAGCGTCTGGCGATGGAGGATGGGGCACTTACGAGTACCAGTTGGTAGCCTCGGACGGCACCATTCTGGTAGATTATCCGAATACCAACTCCGTATTTGAGAATCTTTCCACCGATACCTATACGGTAAACGTTCGGGATTTGAGAGGCTGCGAGGCTACCATGGATATTGATTTGCCTTTGCCTACACCAATTTCCGCAGATATTCAAGTGGTAAGCCCACTTGCATGTAACAATGATAATGATGCGGTGATCGAAGCCTATAATGAAGCAGGCGGACAAGGCCCTGGCAATTACCTGTACCAGTTGAACAGAATTACGGATGGCACCAACAGTGGATTGCAGACCACCCCAAGGTTTGCCAATTTATCTGCAGGAGAATACACCATCACCATTTTTGATGGCTGGAACTGTAGCTTCACTACCATTCCAATAGAGGTGCAAGACCCAGAGATTGTGATAGCAGAACTTGTGGAGCTGCAACCTCCAGGTTGTGGGGATTTGGGCCGTATGGAACTTACGGTGACCAACCCGGAACCAGGTGTGGATTATTTCTACCGAAGAGCGGGTACTACCGATCCTTTTATCCCATTTGGCACAGGAATGACCAGTGTAGAGATTGCAGCCGATATTACCGTAGATCCGGGACCTTTCCAATACGATGTACAAAACTCCAATGGCTGTCCGTTTGAGAAATCCAACCAGATTTCGCTAGATCCCGCTGCACCTTTGGTGATTGCTTTGGATTTGACCAACGCCACCATTAACTGTGCGGGCGAGGCGACGGGAATCATACGTTCAGAAGCCTTTGGAGGCATAGGTAACTATGTCTATACGCTTGTCAACTCGAATACCGTTCCGCCAACAGCAGCAACAATCGTACGTCCGGCCCAAAGCTCAGGGATTTTTAGGGAGTTGAACCCCGGTACCTATTACGTATATGCACAAAGTGGAGGATGTGAGGCTATATCGGACCCTATTGTGATAGAGCCCAAAGACCCATTGGTATTGGATTATTTGGAAGCGGTTCCCGTGCAATGTGCCGGTGATATGAACGGACAGATTATCATTGAAGCCAGTGGTGGAACAGGGCAGATCAGATATTCGATTTCCGATACCCTGAGCGAGTTTTTTGAAGGCGACGACCCGAACAATCCGAACAGAAAAACATTTAATGATTTGGCCCCAAGAACATATGATATTATTATTCAGGATGATTTGGGCTGTACCATTACCAGAACAGTGGAAATTACCCAACCGATGGAATTGGTAGCGGGCGTAGTGGACACCACACCCGAAACCTGTTTGGGAGATGGGGATGGAAGCATGACCTTGGAAGTAACCGGTGGAACAGCACCCTACTATACGAGTGTTAATTCTGCCGATGACGCTGATTTTGTTCAGAACGACAGCCTATTCTTCGATAATCTCCAAGGAGGTGAAACCTACGTAGTATTTGTGCGTGATGCCAATGGATGCCAAACCAATGTGGTTGCAGAAATCGGGGTTGGTGTGGATATAGTCGCTGAACCCGTCGTAGAGTACGGTTGTGAAGGGATTTTCCCAAATAGTACGGTTACGGTAAACATTGCAGATGGTTCCCAATTACCGGATCTCCTGTTTGCGTTGGATGTAGAGGATATTCAACAGGCAACAACCCAAAGAACTTTTGGGGACTTGCCAGCAGGAATGCATACGGTCTATATTTATCACGCCAACGGATGCGTTACCTTTGTCGAATTTGAAATAGAGGCCTACGAACCCTTGACCTTGGAAGCGACCAAGACGGGTCCAGATGAGATTACAGCTATAGCAACAGGAGGGTTTGGAGATTACGAATACTTCTTCCAAGGGGAATCTTTTGGAGAAGTGAATACTTTCAATGTAACCCAGGACTCCAATATCAGTATTCGGGTTCGCGACCGAAATGGATGTGAGGCCACCTTGGTTATGCCGTTCAATTTTGAAGGCATGCCCGAAATGCCAAATTTCTTCACACCCGATGGGGATAACTTGAACGACTTCTGGTATCCGGAGAACAGGGAGTACTTCCCCTTTATCGACGTAATCATTTATGATCGGTATGGTAGGGTAGTGGCCCGACTTGATCAGGTGAAGAAATGGGACGGGAACTACGATGGTAAACCATTGCCTACGGGAGATTATTGGTACGTGGTAAATGCCAACGATAGTGAGAACCAGCAATTTGTGGGACACTTTACCTTGTACCGGGAATAGGATGAAAAAGATTTTCAGTCACAAGGCCTAAATATCACCAAAATTTTTATTTTTGCAGTCCCTTTTCGGGATGTGGCCCATCGGCTACGCTCAGGATAAACTCCGTCTGGTACCCAGACTGCTTTGCAGTTGGGCGGAATTTAAATTTGGGTTTTATTTTTTGAAATTTTATCAGCATTAAGCTGATTTCGGGATGTGGCGCAGTCTGGTAGCGTACACGCATGGGGTGCGTGTGGTCGCTGGTTCGAATCCAGTCATCCCGACTTACCTTATTTAAGTAAAATCAAAACACTGTTAATCTTATGATTTTCAGTGTTTTTTGTTTGTAGCTTGTCTATCTTAACTGGTTAAGCCCAAATTTTAACTGCACGATTCCCTTTACAGCACTGAAGCGTTGCTGCGGATAAACAATTAGGGATTCTTTTCTTTTCAGGTCTTCTATGTCGGGGTTTTCTCTTTAGTTTTCATATTAACTTTTCACTAACTCACATCACTCCCGAAAGTGGTATCTTTAAAAACATTCAATCTGTAAAATCCTTTCAATGTTATCCAAGAATTCGATATTGGGTTTATTGTTGTTCTTCCTCGCCCTGCCACTTTTTGGACAAAACTTATCCGTCACAGGTAAAATCAAGCCTGCTTTTCAGGAATACTTTGGCAATCCCCGCATATCTATTTTTCTACACATGAACAAAAGTACTTATGTACGTGGAGAGCATATCTGGTTTAAAGGATATATGTATAATCGTGTGAAGGCAGAGCCCTTTAAGGAAGCTGTAAATGTATATGTAGGTATTTATGACAAGGATGGCAATCAGAAGGAAAAACACTTGGTGTTGAGTAAGGAGGGGCAGCTTCAGGGACAAATAGCCATAGACTCCTCTTTTGTGGATGGGCAATATTATATCAAAGCTTCCACTAGTTGGATGAAGGACCTTAAGGAGGATGATTCCTTTGTTCAGCAATTTATGGTGTTGAATAGCGAATTGGTGCTTGAAAACAATAACCCTTCAGAGGATTACGATATTCAATTTTTCCCCGAAAGCGGACACTGGGTCTCCAATGTACAAAGTGTTTTGGGTATCAAGATGATTGATGAAAATGGGAATGCTGGGGCCAATATGGTTGGTATCATAAGGAACCAAATCGGAGAAGAAATAGTTCGTTTCAGGACCAATCGACTTGGTTTTGCAAAAGTGGTAATGACCCCCTCTGCAAGCGAACGGTATTGGGCCACCGTGTCAAACCCTAATGGTAAGGAGTGGAGGGTGCCACTCCCAGCTATCGATTCGTTGGGGCTAGTGCTATCCACCAGAAATATAGCGGATGACAGGATTTTGGTTTTGGTGGGGACCAATGCCGAGACAAAACGAGCAATTGGCCAAAAACCCTATAGTATTCTTATCCATAGGGATGGATTGCTCAAAAGTTTGGATGTGGTTTTCAAAGAAAATCAGCTTTATGCCTCCCATATCTTGGATAAGAGCGAGCTCCATTCGGGCATGAATATTCTTACCTTGATAGATAACCGTGGAGTGCCCATTGCGGAACGACTGTTTTTTAATGATAAGCAAATAAAAACCCTATCGTTGGACGCCAATGTGCAAAAGGTGGACAAGGATTCCATGGAAGTGGTCCTCACCGGGTTTGAAAAGCGTACAACCTCTTTTGCGAGTATTTCAGTGCTTCCGGTAGGCACCAAAGCCTACAATTTCAGTTCCAATATCCTAAGCTCATTTTTGCTTAAACCTTATGTGCGTGGCTATATCGAAGAGGCCGACCAGTATTTTATGGATTTTTCTAAACGTGCCATGGAAGATTTGGATCTGTTGTTGCTCACACAGGGCTGGTCCAAGTATGATTGGGACAACATCTTCAACAAACCTCCCCAAAAGCAAATACAATATCGGGCCGGAATTGATGTATTCGGCTCCATTAACTCCAAGGTCCCCAAGAGTACCGACCTTTTGGTTTATGCTGGTAATCAAAGTGAACCTACCGTCATCCCATTATCGGAACAATCAGAAGCCTTTAGTTTGGACAATTATTTTGTGGAACAGGGCGAAGAGCTGAGGCTTACCTTGCTGAACAAGCGTGGCGAGCTCTCCATGCCCAATCTTTTTTTGAGGTTGGATACAGGACAATCCACGGATAGAATATATGAACTGGAACCTTTTAGGGGAATAGAAAATGACGTGCTGGTGGATGGTTTGGGAGAAGTTGAACTGCAAAACTTTGTTTTACCGGAACAAAATACGATTAGCCTTGAGGAAGTAGTGGTAAGCGAAAACAGGGCTATCAAAAGAATCACCACACCCTTTGTGTCCGAAGGTAACCTAAAAGTTGTGACCGAGGAGACGGAGGGACTCTATCCTCGATTGCTGGATATTATACGTTCCAGTGGTTTCAATGTTTGGGAGGTTCCCAATGCGGGGTACGATAGGATACGCATCACCACAAAACGGGTCTTGTCCTTTTCTTTGGTACAACCATCCCCGATTCTATACATTGATGATGTCCGCTATCCTGATTTTGATATTTTGTTGGATTTCCCCACTACTAGGGTAAAAAGCTATTATATCGATCGTACCGGGGCCATGGAAGCCGGAGGGGCAGGGGGCGTCATTCGGGTCTATACCCGCAAGGAGGGCGACGTTGGTGCCGGGCACTCGGACAAATTCACGCCGGATGAAAGGTTTTTTACCCATAGGGTATCCAATGGGTTTATGCCCGCAAAGCAATACTATACGCCCAAGTACAACAACCTGTCCAGTGAGTCGTTCCGTTATTTTGGAAGCATTGGATGGTATCCAAACCCCACCATCAGTAAAAACGGGACGTGTACACTAAAAATACCCGACTACGGATACGAAGATATTTTGTTGTTTATTGAGGGTATGGACGAAGATGGAAGGTTGACTTCTTCCATGGAACGGGTCAGGGTATCATCCACAGCCCAGTAGCTCAGTTTTCTTTTCATGCCTTCCTCAGCATGGACCAATACAAACTCAGATGGCCTCAGGGCTACAGTTGAAGATATTGTATTCCACCTATGCAGATGCTTAAATCATCCGAGGTATTTCGCAAGCGGTCAAATGCAGGTAAATAGTTATCACTGCGACATAATTTTACCATCCTCCAATTGAACAATGCGATCGGTCCTTTTCGCAAAATCCTCATCATGGGTCACCACCAAAAGGGACAATCCTTGTTCCTCCTTTAGTTTTTTGAAGATATTGAACACATTGTCCGAGTTATGACTGTCCAAATTCCCCGTGGGCTCATCTCCCATCAAAATAGTGGGGTCGTTGATCAAAGCCCTGGCGATGGCCACACGCTGTTTTTCCCCTCCCGATATCCTGGAGGCCCGTTGATGGGCCAAATGACCAATGTGCAGCATTTCCAGTTTTTGTTGCGCATTGTGCTCAATTTCCGCAAGGGACTTTTCCCCAAGCTTTTTGGCGGGCAACATCACATTTTCCAAAACACTGAATTCCGACAATAAATAGTGGAACTGGAATACAAATCCAATGTTCTTGTTTCGTATGCGGGACAGTTCCTTATGGGATTTACCTGTAATCAGTTGATCGTTGAGGTATAATTGCCCCTCATAATCTGTATCCATGGTAGACAGGATATAGAGCAAGGTGGATTTTCCGGAGCCGGACTTCCCCATAATGGACGTAAACTCTCCCTTTTTCACTCCAAAGGAGATATCCTTTAGCACATGAAATTCCTTTGGCTTGCGAAAGTATTTGTTGATATGTTTGGTTTCTAAAACAAATTCCATAGCCCCCATATCAAGTTCCTCGAATAATTTTTACAGGGTCAATTTTTTTGGCCCTCAGGGAGGGCAGGTAACCTGCAATGAAAGTGGACAAAAGGGCAAAAACTATCCCGATGAGGTAATAAACGGGGTCGTAATTTACCGGATAGGTGGTAATCGTCGGCAAAGCGTCAGTTTCAAAAGGGGTTTGATCGATAAGGCTTGAAAGTGAAAAGCCGATCAACAGACCCAAAGCACCTCCAACGATTCCTATAATCATGGCCTGACCCATAAAAATGAGCTGCACATCATTTCCCGAAAAGCCAGTGGCTTTGAGAATGGCAATATCCTTCATTTTCTCATAAATCAACATGTTCAAGATATTGTAGATACCAAATCCGGCTACGATCAGTAAGGTGATGGAAACTGCATAGGTGATGAGGTTTCTAATGTTTGAACCCGTCTCAAACTGTGCATTGGCTTCATTGATTCCCATGGCCTGCACGTCAAACTGATTTTCCAAGCGTTTGGCCAAGGATTCCGCCTGGGCAATATCCACCAATCTAATGTTGATGTCCGTAACATAATTCTCTGCCTCCCCCAAAATACGTTGTACCGTTTTTAGATTGGCAAAACTTTGCACATTATCTACCTCCGCAATCCCACTTTGATAGATGCCTACAATTTTTAGCGGGAACACGGTGCCGGATACTGTACTGATCTGCACTCTATCTCCTGTGGTTAACGACATCTTTTCGGCCAAACCTGAGCCGAGGAGAATTCCGTTAGCGTTGTTTTTCAGGTCCTCCGGGGAGCCTTCCACGATGTTATCCCGTAGATTGGACAATCGGACTTCCTCCATAATATCGACCCCTACCAAGTTTCCCCCAAGTTCCATGGAACCTGACAGATAGAAAATTTGGGCCCGTAGCTGCGGGGTTGCTCCATCTACATTGGGTTGCTTTTTGAGATAACTGAGAATGGGGAGGGCATTATGGATTTTAGTTTGGCTCAGTTTGGGTTTAATGGAGTGAACTACGTTGAATCCGTTTTGGAACGCCTCGGTCATAGTGATGGGTTGGTCCTCGGACGGGCGGATTTCATTATACAAATGGATATGTGGTGTTTGATTGAGTACCAGATTATCCAGCATGGTGTTGAGCCCCGTCATAAAACTTACCAAAGTAATATAGGCACCTATTCCAAAAGTGACTCCAAGGGTGGCGGTTATGGTGGATTTCATCTTGGTAATAAGATGGGTTTTGGCAATGCCCAATATGACGCTCCAATTGATCATGGCTCGGGTGGATATAGTGCCGTATGTTCATCGATGCCGTCAAGGATTTCGACCATTGACATATTTTCCAGTCCTGTGGTTACCTGTGTTTCCCCCTCATCTGTCAACACCGTGCTACCATTGATCAGATATGTTTTTGGAATCACCAATGCCTCCTTGGTTTCGGAAATGACAATATTGCCCTCTCCCGAAAGCCCCGGATATAATGTTTCTGGAGGGGTGTTGAATATGGCTTCCACTGTAAAGGTCTGTGAGCGCTCATCTTTTCGGGGATAGATTTTGTGCACTGTACCTTGAAATACGGTATCCCCATAGGAATCTAAGGTAATGTAGACTTTTTGTCCCCTGCGCAGTTTGATGATGTCGACCTCATCCACCAACAGTTCCACAACAAACCTATTGGTCATGCCCAACGTTGCCACGGGTTCTACGGTAGTGATAATTTCCCCAAGATTTTTGTACAGTGCATATACCGTTCCGTTAATCTTGCTGGTAATGGTAAAATCGTTGGTGTTGGTAAGCGATGATCTGTAATTGTTTTCCGCTTGCCTTAGCTGTGTTTCAAGTTCATTTTTGGTTCGTTCAAATTTCTTTTTTAGGGCATCGAGTCGGTTTCGGGCAAGTTCGTAGGCCAGTTTTTTGTTGTCAAACTCCACTTTAGATCCAATGTTTTGGTCCCAAAGCTTTTTTTGTCGGTAAAAGTTGATGGAATCATTGCCCAATTGCAACACTGCCGCTTCGATTTCATCTTTGATGCTGTTCAATACCGCCGAGGTGCCCGTATAATTTTTTTGAGCGAGTTCAAGGGCCAGTCGCGCATTTTCCTTGTTCATTTCCGGGGAAGTATTGCTGATCTGAAGCAGCAAATCCCCTTTGGAAACGGTGTCGCCTTCTTCCACCCAAATATGTTCAAGAATGCCGGTGGCCACCGAATAGGCATGGTACAGACTGTCCGGTTGAACGGTCGCCGAAGCATAAACAGATTCCGTCATGGGTAGTTTTTGTGGGTACGTCTTTTCCTTTGGCCCCGAACAAGCCAATAGGAGGTAGGCACCAATCACCGAAAACACAAGGTACTTCATGGGAACTAAGATGGTATATTCCTCAAAGTACCAACAAAATCCCGAGTTGGGATATGAGCAAAATCAGCAAAGTCTTAGAATCCCCCTAAAACTGGGTCAAAACATGATCTACCAATTTTCATCGTAAACATCTGTTAGAATTTCCGCCAACTTGTCCTCGAAAACGGGTTTTACCACGTAGCCAGTAACTTGTTCAAATTCTTTGGCCCGCTCCATATCGTGCGGGTCATTGGAGGAGGTCACCATATAAATGTTCACTTCTTTTCCCGACAATTTGGGCACTAGTTTTTTGAACTCCGATAAAAAGCCCCACCCATCCAAATAGGGCATATTGATGTCCAGCAAAATAACTCCGGGTAGCGGGTTGTTCTCCTGTGTGCAGGTTTGGATGAATTCGATGGCCCGTTCCCCATCATTAAAGGATTTTACGGAAATATCATCGGACATATTGGCCAAGATTTTCTTGGTCACGTAGATATAGACTTCGTCATCATCCACTAAAAGGATACTGGGGTTTCTCATTTCTTTTTATTAGGAATTGTTGAATTTAATTTTGAATGTGGTACCAACACCGACCTCACTGTCTACGGTAATGGAAGCGTTCATGGCCTCCAATTGGGATTTTACAATAAAAAGCCCCATTCCCTTACCGGAAACATCGCGATGGAATCGTTTGTACAATTTAAAAAGGTTGTCACCATGCCGCCCTAGGTCAATACCAAGACCGTTATCTTTCACATAAAGAACTTTCTTGCCGTCTTCCCAAGCGGTTTCAAAAATGATATGGGATTTTACATCGGGCCGTCGGAATTTGAGGGCGTTGGATAACAGATTGTGCAAAATGCTCCTCATATAGAATCTGTTGCATTTCAAGGCATGCCATTCATCAAAATGATATTCGATGGTAAAGTTTTGTTGTTCCTCATCGAGTAGTCGTTCCACAAAATCCTTTTCTACGTCCTTCAGCTTTAAAAGGAGGTTGACGTTCTCCAGCTCTAGCTCCCTTTGGTTCAAAATGGACACATAGGTTTGCACATCATCCGTCAGGGTCTGAATGTTGGACGAAATGGTTTCCAGTTTTGGGAACAGTTCCTCAAACGTTTTCTGGTCAGGGGATTTGCTCAAGAGGTCTACAATAATGTTCATACTGCTCACTGGAGCCTTCAGGTTGTGCGCCACTACATAGTTAAAATCTTCCAGTTGCTTATTGCGAACCCTTAGTTGCTCATTGGAGCGTTCCACCAGCTTGTTGGATTCATGGAGCTTGGCCTTACTGGCCAAAAGTTCTTTGTTTTTTCTTTTGAGCTGGGCAACAAAGTTTCGTTTTTCCTTTTGGGTGTGGGCATAGCCAAAACCAATTAAGCCGATGACACCCAATGTGAGTACGTTAAAAAGAATCAAGTTTTTACGAATGGTATCTAAACGGCTCCTGAGGTAGGTGGGCGGAATTTCTTGGACAATGGCCCAATCGTTATCGGAAACAATTTCCGCCATGCCCGCATAGCGGTTCATTCCCACATCCCTTTCATATCCTGTTCGCACATTTTGATAGGTCCAGAGACTCCCGTTTTCCATAAAAAAGGTATCCTTCTTAAAAATGAGGTTTTTTAGCTCCAATCTTTTTTGGATGGAGGAGTCCTTTGGGGTCATCTTATTTTGATGCGCAAGGGTATTAAAGTCAAGATTGGAGGTAATGATACGGCCATCGGTATCCAGCAAGAAAAAGTTATCCTCAGTAATTCGTGATTTCATAAAACTGAAAATGTTGTCCATGTTAAAATTGACCACGGCCAATCCTACCTGCACATCGTTGCCATCAAAAATTTGGGTCACCCCTCGCAACACCGGTCTGTGGGGAACCTCAATCACACCATTTTCCTTATTCAGCTCAATGGGGCTCACATAGACTTGGCCTCTCTCAAGGTCCAGTCCTCTTTTAAAATAGTCCCTATCGATTTTGTTTTGCGGTTTTTTAGGGGCCATGCTGTCTCGGGCTATTCTTTCAAACCGTAGCACCTCCTCCCCATGCAAGTCGATAAACCGCAATTGGTCATAAATGGGGTAACCCTGCATAATTCGGATGTAGTTGTTGATGAAGGTAGCATCAAGGGGGTTGGTTTTTGAAAAGGCCTCAGGAAAGTTGATATCCGACCAAAAGGAGGTTATACTGATCAAATTGATGCTTTGATCGATCAGGTGATAGCTTTTATTGAGAATGTTCCGCTGCTGTATGATTCCCATACCTTGTATGAGACTTTGCTTTTGTTCATAACCCCAATACAAAGAGAAGATGAGAAGTGGAATGTAGAGCGCAATGGCTGTTTTTAGTATATTTCTCCACATAAAGTGCTATTTTGAATGATGTCTATCCAAGTCGGTACACGGGCATCGTTGTAAACCTTTTAATTACTTTTTTGTAGGAGAACTACAGATGAAGTTATGAATATTTTTCATAAAAAATAAATCCTATCGATTAGATGTGTTAAAAAGATGGATATTGTAATCTATTCTAGGATATACGGTTGCAATTATGTTGAAAATCTAGGTTTTCTCAAATGATTTATGGAGCGTGGGTATAGCAGTTACATTTATAAGTTCATATGAAAGGAATAAATAGCTTATCACCAAAGCTGCTATCTATTTTAATACTATTATCCATTAAAAAACAGATAGGTCTCTAATGCACCATTCACGCATTAGGGCATCATATTCCCAAAGATGCTTATATTGAGCTATCGAATCTTTTTTTGATCCCCTTCGACCCAAATAATGGGCATAACAAGCATTTTGGTTTACCGACAGCTTAGAGGTGTTAAGGTACAAGGTGGGGTGGTCGTCAAAATTTTCTTGAGGATGAAATATACCGCCGTAAGCCTTTACCGGAAAATGATGGACTGTGCCCTGAAAGAGGGGGTAGCTATGGCCTATCTCAATGCATTCAAAACACCTTATAAGGATTTGGAAGCGGTTAAAGCGGTTCCAGCAGAGGAATTCTTTGAACTCCACGAACGTTTGGATGATACGCTGGGTCCTGGTTTTTCCATAAGGGTAGGACAGCAAATGAAGATTGAGGATTATGGGGTTTTGGGACTTTCGTGGCGCACTTGTTCCTATGTTGGAGAAATCTTTGAGCGCTCGGAACGGTATTTTAAGATGCTGTCCAACACCTATGTTTTTAAGGTGGAGAAGGGAAATCCCTTTTCTGTCATCCATTTATTGAGGGAACCCCACCGCAAGGGATTGGAGTTGTCCAACGAAGCCACACTTTCGGCAACGGTTGTCGTGCTTCGGGCCATGTCGGAGTCCAACATCTCTCCGACCGAAGTTTGTTTTAAACATAGTGCCCCTTCGGATATCAGTAGCTACGAAAAGGCGTTCAATTGTCCCATTCACTTCAATCAACCCCAGTATTCCATCTCCTATACCACGGCAGATTTGGCAATGCGAACGGCAAAGGCCGATGTAAGCATCAACCGTTTTTTGGTGGAGCGCGTAGAGGAGGAGACCAAGGGAATGGAAATCAATGCCAATAGAATTGCCAGCGATTGTGAAAACTTGATACAGGATGCCCTGCCCAGCGGTATCCCTAGCATACATCACATTGCGAGCCTTATGGGGATGAGCAACCGTACCTTGGCCCGCAGGCTTGCGGATAACGGAGTGTCTTTTCGGGATCTTATCAAAAAAACACAGGAGCGTATAGCCACAAATCTATTAAGGAACAGTTCAAGAAGTATAGCCGAAATCGCTTTTGAAACTGGCTTTTCCGAACAGAGTGCTTTTAATCGAGCCTTTAAAAGATGGACTGACCAAACACCTGTAGAATTCCGTAACCAACAGTAAAACAGCGAGTTTGGCTTAAAATGTCAAAAGATTGGCAAAAAGGGTCAAGCATGGCCGACCCGATCATCCCAATTTTACACCAGAAATCAAAAACAGGTGTATCATGGATGTTTCTATCAAAACAATTTCTCTATTTGCTTCGGTTGTATTGACAGGATTGTCAGCTGGCCTATTTTATGCCTGGTCGGTATCGGTAATTCCCGGAACCCAAAAAGTATCGGACTTGTCTTATCTAGAGACCATGCAATCCATCAACAGGGCCATACTCAACCCCTTATTTTTCATTGTTTTCTTTGGAAGTATTGTCGCTTTGGGAGTTGCGGCCAGTTACCAATTTCAAACGGATAAGTTGGCCTTTGGCCTGCTGTTGGCGTCATCCTTACTATATCTTTTGGGTACCATCGCAGTTACCGTTATGGGGAATGTCCCTTTGAACAACGAGTTGGAGGCCATGGACCTCTCCGCACTTGATTTGGAAAGAATGAAATCGTTTAGGGACTATTATGAAACCAAATGGAATCGGTTTCATGCCATCCGTACCCTTTTTGCTTTAGCTTCCTTTTTGATATCGCTCATCACGGTATTCACAAAAATTAAATCATAACAATCAAAAAACGAACAGTCATGAAACATGTAAGAGCTATTGGGATAGGTATTTTTATCTGGATTATCGGGGTGAGCCTTTATACCTTTTCCTTTTATATCCCGATTTTGGAGAACCCTGAGCTACAAGCCAATATATTTCTGTCCATAGGCGTAGTACCGTTGGTTTGGTTCGGGTCAAAATTATACTACAGGAAAAATAACACCACCAAAGGTTACTGGTTAGGGCTTGTTTTCTTTTTGATTGCAGCGGTTTTGGATGCATTGGTCACAGTGCCCCTGTTCATTGAGCCCTATGGAGGAAGTTATTACAGTTTCTTCACCGCCATTGGCTTTTGGCTTATCGGAATGGAGTTTGTCATCACGGTAACGTGTTATTGGTACGTCGAGGTATATGGAAAAAAGGAAACAGTCAATTCCTGATCATACCAATCATTTTTTGAAGTAGAACTAACATTAAAACTAAAAATAACAGTCATGAAAACAGAGAACATCTTAGTTATTGGCGGAACCGGAAAAACGGGCCGCCGTGTTGTGGAAAATGTAATTCAATCAGGCCACAACGTAAGGGTTGTTGGTAGAAAAACGAGCCCGGCATTCGATTGGGAGGACCCATCCTCCTATGCCGCCGCCTTAAAGGGAATGGATAGGGCCTACATCGTATACTATCCCGACCTTGCCGTCCCGGGGTCTAAGGAAGCCATTGAAAAACTTACGGAGGCCGCTTTGCGGGAAGGATTGGAAAAGGTGGTGCTATTATCCGGTAAAGGGGAGAAGGAAGCCGAGGCTTGCGAGGACATTGTCGCAAACTCAGGGTTAAACTACACCTTGGTTCGAGCCTCATGGTTCAATCAAAACTTTAGTGAGGGTGCTTTTTTGGAATTCGTATTGAACGGGCAAGTAGCCCTGCCGATGCCAGAGGCGGAGATTCCCTTTGTAGATGCTGATGACATCGCCGATGTAGTGGCCAAAGTGTTAGTGGATGATCGCTACAACGGACAGACCATCACTGTAACCGGACCCCGAAAAATGACCTTTGGGGAGGCTGTGGAGGCCATGGCCGCAGGAATCGGAAAGGAAATACAGTTTCACCCGATCACCATTGAGGAGTTCAAAGCGGGAATGAAGCAGGCCGGATTGCCCGACTCCTATGTTTGGCTCTTCGGATACCTGTTCCAAGAGGTATTGGGCAACCCGGATAATCAAGAAATATCTTATGATGTGGAAGAAGTTTTGGGACGGCCTGCCACTGATTTCAATACCTACGTAGAAAAAACCGTAGCCACGGGGATTTGGAACCAAGACCTCTCACATACCGTTTAGGTGAGGGTAATGTTTAAAACGGCAACTCGACCTAACCGTTGGAATTAATCACGCACGTACCAAACTGGTTTGGTACGTGCTAAACATAAATGTATGACCAAAGAGGAAAGAATTGCAATGATAAACGTTAGCTGGGAACTGCACAATCAAATAGAAACGGCCTATGTACAGCACCCTGCCCAAAAAAATGATGAAGCCTGGTTGGAAAAACAGCGTTTGCTTCTTGCCGATATGGCCCTTCATCTTTTACAAACTTCTCTAAACCCCGAGGCGATTAAGTTAGATCGATTACGGGACAACTTGCATGCGATTTTGACTATTTCAGATCAGTTTTTGCCAGAGGTTGGCTTGAAAAAGATGACGGATCATTTGTATTGAGAGCTTTCGTTGGTCATAAAATCCGACAATTCTATTCCCGACCGTTTCAGATTGGCTAGGTATTTAGTAGATTTGGGGTTCAACCAAACTATTCAACTGACTCATGAGCTTAAAGCAACGTTCTTTTTCTTTCCTTTTTTCATTTTTACTGAGTTTTGCCCTTTTTGCACAAGATTTTGAAGCTTTGCAATACCGTACCATTGGTCCCTTACGAGGAGGCCGTGTAACTACGGTAACTGGAACTCCTCTGCAACCGGGAACCTTTTATTTTGGGGCTTCTGGTGCCGGTGTCTGGAAAACCGAGGATTATGGAACCTCTTGGCACAATGTATCCGACGGATTTTTCAAAACACCTTCCATCGGTGCGATTGAAATCGCTGCCAACGATGCCAATATCGTATATGTGGGAACCGGTTCTGACGGTATCAGAAGTAATATTATCTCTGGTAAAGGAGTGTACAAATCCATAGATGCCGGCAAAACATGGGAGCACATCGGCCTAGAGAATGCAGGCCAGATCGGTGCCGTGGAAATAGACCCCACCAATAGCAATATAGTCTGGGTGGCGGCTATTGGAAACGCCTTTAAACCCAACGAAGAACGAGGTATTTTTAAAACCACCGATGGCGGAAAAACCTGGGAAAAGGTATTGTATGTTTCCGAGGAAACGGGCTTTGCCGACTTGGAATTATTGCCAGGAAATCCCAACGTGGTGTACGCAGCCGCATGGAAATCGCGAAGGACTCCATGGACCATAGATTCAGGAGGTGAAAACAGCGAAGGTGGCATCTATAAATCCGTGAACGGAGGGAAAGATTGGGTGAAATTGGAAGACGGACTCCCAAAAGGTTTGATCGGTAAAATTGATTTGGCTGTATCCCCGGTAGATTCAAGAATACTTTATGCTGTTGTTGAAGCCCCGGGAGAGGAGAGGGGATTGTACAAATCGGTAGACCAAGGAAAATCCTTTGTCCATGTTTCGGATGATGAACGTTTGGTCAACCGACCATTTTACTATACCAATATTGAGTTGGACCCCACCAATCCAGACATTGTGTATTCCAATGCCAACCCTCTAATAAAGTCGACAGATGGTGGTAAAACCTGGACACGCATGAGTGTGCCCCACGGCGATAACCACGATATATGGTTGAATCCCCATAATCCAGATTTGTTGATCCAATGTAACGATGGAGGCGCCAATGTTTCCCACAATGGCGGAAAAACGTGGTCCACACAATACAACCAACCTACCGCGGAAATCTATCAAGTAGCGGTGGATGACCAATATCCCTATTGGGTCTATGGCGCTCAGCAGGACAATACCACCTTGGCCATTCCTAGTAGGGCTCCTTCGGCAACTTCTCCAATAAATGGACCGGTGATGTTGGATGTAGGGGGATGCGAAACTGGACCGGTGATCCCCATGCCGGGCAACCACTACATCGTTTACAACAATTGTAAAGGACGCTTTAGCGTATACAGCAAGAAAACAGGACAAAGCCGTGAATATTCCATTGGGGCATCCAACATTTACGGACACAATCCAAAGGATTTAAAATACAGATTTCAGCGGGTGGCACCCATCCATGTGTCCCCTTACGACCCCAAAACCGTTTACATGGGGTCCCAATTTTTGCACAAAACCAACAATGGCGGACAAAATTGGGAGATTATTTCCCCAGACCTTACGGCCAATGAACCCGATAAACAAGTAATCTCTGGTAATCCCATTACCCGCGACATTACAGGGGAGGAATACTACAGCACCCTATATTCCATAAGGGAATCGAAAATCAGCAAGGGCTTGATTTGGACCGGCTCCAATGATGGGGTCATCTCCGTGACCAAGGATGGCGGGAAAACATGGAAGAACGTCACACCCAAAAAAATGCCCAAAGGTGGTAGGGTAGAGTCCGTGGAACCATCACAGTTTGATCCGGCCAAGGTCTATATCGCCGTGGACCGTCATTTATTGGGGGACGAAACCCCCTATCTCTACAAAACCGACAACTATGGGGAAAGTTGGGAGCTTATCAGTACAACTTCCAACGGAATTCCTTCCGATTACACCACAAGGGTTTTACGTGAAGATCCGGTGCGTGAAGGATTGCTCTACGCGGGAACTGAATACGGAATGTTTGTGTCTTTTGACGACGGTACTACGTGGAAAAAATTTCAGCAAAATCTGCCCGTCACCCCAATTACCGATATAACCCTATTCCGAGGGGATTTGGTATTGAGTACCATGGGCCGTGGGTTCTGGATCTTGGACAAAGTGACCACGCTTCAGGATGAAAAAATTACGCAATTGGGCGATAGCCCGGTATTGTTCCAACCGGATAATACATACCGATATCAAACCCCTTGGGGAGGCGATTTTCCAAACTACCCATCGACCAGTGTAATTATTGACTACTATCTGCCTTCTGACATCAAGGACGGGGTGAGCCTGCAAATTTTGGATGCCCAAGGCAAAGAAGTTGCCACCATTGTAAGTGATTCCACGCAGCTCAAATCCACCACGGAAAAAGTGGAGGACATGAGCCTGAGCATGACCTTTGTGTACATGGATGAAAAATTGGAAACCAAAAAGGGTATTAATCGTTTTGCATGGAACCTAGAGCAAAAAGGCGCTTGGGCAAAGAATAAAAGAAGACGATATCGAAATGGCCCCATGGCCTTGCCGGGCAAATACACCGCCAAGTTGACCGTTGGAGACCAGTCTTTCGAAAAGCCATTTGAGATATTGATGGACCCAAAACTGGAAGGCGATAGCGTTACCATGGCCGATTTGCAGGCGCAACAGGCACTTCAGTTCAAGGTTATAGACCTGTTGTCCGATGCTCGAATGTTGCAGGATAAGGTAGAGGAAAAGATAAAGGAACTTGAAAAGGCCAACGCCAGCGAAAGTCAGCTTCAGCCTTACAAAGATATTTTAAAGGAACTCAAAAATGATGATGGCGCTTATCCCGAGGTAGTAATGGTGGCCCAAATTTCCTATTTATATTACATTTTAAGTAGTGGCGACAAAGTACCCGGGCAAGAAGAAAAAGACCGTTACCAAGAATTGTTGGTTGAATTCAATCAACTTAAGGCGAAACTGAATTTATAACCATAAACTCTGTTTTAGAAGATTCAATCTTTGGGGGAATTTAATATTGATGCTACTTCAAAGAATGGACTAAAGTAACCTAGATTAATCGGATTTAACTAAAAGGGAAAACTATAAAAATAGGCAACGAGTTATGGATTTGTTTACACATCAAGTAGACCCATCTAAGAATTGGCTCCCCATGGATGGTGTGGTGCAATATTTTGGTGCTATTATGCCAAAGGAAGAAGCGGACCAGTACTATCAAACACTACTTGAAAATATACCTTGGGAGCAGGATGTGGTGCACATGTTCGGTAAACGAATCGTAACCAAGCGAAAAGTGGCCTGGTATGGAGACAAACCTTTTGATTACACCTATTCCAATAGCACCAAAAAGGCTTTGCCTTGGACTCCAGCGCTACAAAAACTCAAAGATATCGCCGAAACCCTGACCAATGAAACCTATAATTCCTGTCTGCTCAATTTATACCATTCCGGGGAAGAGGGAATGGGCTGGCACACGGACAATGAAAAGGAACTAAAAGAACAAGGGGCCATTGCCTCCTTTAGCTTTGGGGCGGATCGGAAATTTGTCTTTAAGCACAAAACCACCAAGGAAAAGGTGGAGTTGTTCTTGGACCATGGGAGCCTGCTGGTGATGAAGGGCGCAACACAAACGCATTGGTTGCACCGCTTACCACTCACCAAAAAAGTGTTAGTCCCAAGAATCAATCTCACGTTTCGGACAATAATCTCTGTGTAGCTTAAAAAGGAACGTTTTAATCATTTGGTAACGGGAAAACGCCGTAAAATTTTAATGGTCCATTTATCTTGCAGTACGGCTAATCGCAAATACAATGAAACACATTCTTTTAATTCTTTTTTCAGTTGGGTTGATGTTCCACATGCAAGCACAGTCCATCGACGTGATTTCTTATAATATCCGTTACGATAATCCGGGTGATGCACCCAATCATTGGGACAACCGAAAGGAATTTTTGATTTCGCAACTCAACTTTTACCGGCCCGATGTATTTGGTGTCCAAGAAGGATTGATTCATCAGGTGAAAGAAATTGATAATGGTCTAAAGGAGTACGCCTATTTTGGGGTGGGTCGTGACCATGGGGATGAGCGTGGGGAGCACACCGCGGTTTTTTACAACACCACAACGGTGAAACTTATTGAACAATCCACCTTTTGGCTGTCTACCACCCCCGAAAAGCCATCCAAAGGCTGGGATGCTGCTTTGCCCCGAACCTGTACCTACGGTCTTTTTGAAAAAAGGGAGGATGGCACCCGTTTCATGGTTTTCAATACCCATTTTGATCATGTGGGTGCACAAGCTAGGGAAGAAAGTTCCAAATTGATTCTAGAAAAAGCCAAGGAGCTGAACACTGAGGATGATCCCGTGGTGATTATGGGAGATTTCAATCTGGAAAGTGATAGTAAAGGGGTTCAGGTAATCTTAACCGCAATGGCCGATGCCCACATTGCAGCAGGAACCAATGCTTTTGGTCCAAAGGGAACATTTAATGGGTTTAAATTTAATGAGCCTGTGGAGCGGAGAATTGACTACATTTTTGTTTCAGATGATTTTGAGGTGCTTAAAAGTGCCATTTTGAGCGATTCCAGGGATACCCGATATCCTTCCGATCACTTGCCTGTTTTTGCCCGATTGGCCTACTAAAAAATAAAGTTTGGCTTGTTGCATTTATCACGGTCAAAATACCAAATATGGCCGAGTTATTTATACTGGTTTTAAGTAAGGGCGAAAAACCAAAAAACAATGTTAATTTTAACAGGATGTTTAGGTTTCTCCACTCATTTTAGACAATAAATCTTTAACTTGAAGGACAATTAATCAACTCATATGGCTTCATTTACACTCAACATTAATGGAAAACAACAGGAGGTGGATGTAGATCCGTCTACACCCATGCTCTGGGTTTTAAGAGATCACCTCAATTTAGTGGGAACAAAATATGGATGTGGTATCGCACAATGCGGTGCTTGCACGATTCATTTGGATGAAACGGCAACAAGGGCTTGCATGCTCACAGTGTCTTCCGTAGGAAATTCGGAAATCACTACGATAGAAGGATTATCGGAAGAAGGCGATCATCCGGTCCAAAAAGCTTGGTTAGAGGTGGATGTGCCCCAATGTGGATATTGTCAGGCGGGTCAGATCATGACCGCTTCGGCGCTTTTGGAGAAAAACCCAAACCCGACCGACGAGGAAATCGAAATGGCCATGAACGGTAACATCTGCCGTTGTGGTACCTATACCAGAATCAAGAAAGCCGTCAAGCTAGCGGCCAAATCATAAATCCAAAAACAGTAATCATGACACTTGTAAAGACTAAAATAGGACGACGCGCCTTTATTCGGAATGCAGGACTGGCCAGTGGTGGACTCGTTATTGGGTTTAATTGGTTGGCTTCTTGTAAAATGACGCCCGAGCAGGTCAACAGCCTGCCCAAGGAGTGGTTCGAACTGAACGGCTTTTTAAAGGTGGGCGACAATGGTTTGGTAACCATTATGTCCCCAAACCCTGAAATAGGGCAAAACGTAAAAACATCCATGCCCATGATCGTGGCCGAAGAGCTCGATGTGGCCTGGAAAGACGTTATCGTGGAACAAGCACCCCTAAACACGGCTATCTTTACCCGGCAGTTGGCCGGAGGTAGCCAGTCCATCCGACAAGGGTGGGAAGGTTTGCGAATGGCCGGTGCTACCGCAAGATATATGTTGAAAGAGGCGGCAGCTCAGGCATGGGGCGTGCCAGCCAACGAAATCACCACTAAAGATGGAACCCTGACCCATGAAGCCAGCGGAAAATCGGCTGGATATGGTGAAATGGCCTCTGCTGCAACGAGCATTGAAGTGCCCGACGAAGTAGAACTCAAGGACAACAATAGTTTTTCCATTATCGGTACCGACAAGAAAAACGTGGATGGTAAAGCCATTGTAACCGGTAAACCCTTGTTTGGATTGGATGTGTACAAAGAAGGTATGTTGACAGCGATGATCGTTCATCCCCCTGCGTTCGGAATGAAATACAAGGGAATGAACGCCGACGCCGTAAAAACAATGCCCGGAATCAAAGATGTATTCCACTTTGAGGTCTATCCCGAAGGCATGGAAAAACAATGGTCCGATCAAGGAGGTATTCCAGAATTGGTGGCCATCGTAGGGAACAGCACTTGGGAATGCATGCAGGCAAAAAAAGCGCTCAATGTAGAGTGGGAGCAAGACTCTATGGCGGAAAGTACCTCCTATCACGAAGAGTCCCTGGCCCAACTGTTGGAAAAGCCCACAGAGACTCCTGCAAGAAAAGATGGTGATGTGGATGCGGCTTTCAAAAAGGCGGCAAAAATTGTGGAAAGCACCTATTCAGCTCCGTACTTGGCGCACAATACCATGGAGCCCATGAACTTTTTTGCACATGTTACCCCAGAAAAGGCTGAACTTTTAGGACCCATACAGACCCCGGAATTTGCAGAAAAATCTTTGGCTGCCCGTTTGGGCATGCCCTTGGAAAAAATAGATATCATGATGACCCGAATGGGCGGTGGTTTTGGTCGTAGACTTTATGGCCCGTTCGTTATCGAGGCCGCCGTAATCTCCCAAAAAATGAATGCACCCATAAAATTGGTGTACACAAGGGAAGATGATATGACCCAAGGTACTTACAGACCTTCTTATAAGGTTAAGTATAGGGCCGGGTTGGACGAAAATGGCAATTTGATTGCTTGGCACGTTCGTGGAGCAGGAACCAACGATGATTTGGTTTTCGAAAATCGTTTCCCAGCGGGTGCCGTGGATAATTACCTGGCAGAAAAGCATAGCTTGTCCACCAATGTAACTACTGGAGCTTGGAGAGCACCACGATCTAACTTTATTGCAGGGGCCGAACAAGCCTTTATGGATGAAGTGGCCGAAGCTGCTGGAAAAGACCCATTGGAATTTAGATTGGAACTTTTTGATAGGGCCATCAACAACCCTGTGGGCGATCCGGAAAACAACGATTACGATCCAGAACGATATGCAGGCGTCCTTAAGTTGGTCAAAGAAAAAGCCAATTGGGGTACCGATACGGGCAAAGCGCGTGGGGTAGCGGCCTATTACTGCCACAACTCCTACGTTGCACAAGTACTGGAGCTGGAAGATGGGGGCGATATGCCCAGAGTGGATAAAATCACCTGCGCTGTGGATTGCGGTATCGTAATTAATCCACTGGCAGCCAAAAACCAGATTGAAGGAGGTATGATCGATGGTATCGGTCACGCCACCTACAGTGCCCTGAGCTTTGAAAATGGTAGACCAGAGCAGTCCAATTTTGATACCTATCGACTCATTCGTCACTCCGAGGCACCTAAGAATATTGAGGTACACTTTGTGGACAACGGTATCGACCCGACTGGTTTGGGAGAACCTTCCCTACCCCCGGCAATCGGCGCATTGTCCAATGCACTGTACCAAGCAACGGGAAGACGCTTTTACAAGCAGCCGTTCATTAACGACAAGCCACCATTGGTAGGTTAGGCAGTACCGTTCAACATATTTTTAAAAACCTAAACTGGTCAGTAGCGTTTTGTTACTGGCCAGTTTTGCTTTTCACGAATCGTTATTTTGATTTTTAAGACATAAAATATTGATAATCATTGGTTTGTGTTGATGAATTTTTTATGTAAAAAAACTTGCAGTATTGGATTTTTAGTTATGTTTGCCCCATAAATGAGTCCAGCCAAATTGGACGCATTGCCTATAAGCTTTGAAGACTTTTTTCATGTTCGGGCTTTTGGGGATAAGAAAGTCTACCCAACAAGCCGTCTTAAGAAGAAGACACCGGATACACGGGCTGACTTTCGAAAAACCACATGATATCAGCCGTGATATTTCACGGATTCCCTACTTTGTACCCTATACCATATTTGAATTTCGTATTTGAGAAATGGTGATTTTTCTGGTTCTATATTTCTCACTATCTTTTATTCAACAACGAAATTTAAATGAAAACAAAGTACATCGATCTGATCGAGCAGACCTATGATTTCCCACAAGAGGAATTTCAATTGAACAACAACAGACTGGAGTTTCACGGTATTGATTTATTTGGATTGGTCCAAAAATATGGTAGCCCCTTAAAGTTTACCTATTTGCCCAAAATATCCGACAATATCCAAAGGGCAAAGGGTTGGTTCAATGCAGCCATCAAAAAGCATAAATATGCCGGTAAGTACCATTATTGCTACTGTACCAAAAGTTCCCATTTTGAGCATGTCCTCAACGAAGCCTTGAAAAACGACATCCATATTGAGACCTCGTCAGCCTTTGACATCAATATAGTGCAGCACCTGAAGAAAGCTGGTAAAATTACCAAGGATACTTTCGTAATCTGTAATGGTTTTAAACGAGATCAATACATCAACAACATCGCTGGATTGATCAACAATGGTCATAGGAAGTGCATTCCCATTATCGATAATTACGAAGAGATCAACTTGTTGGGCGAAGCTATCGATGGCAAGTTCCAGATCGGGATTCGGATTGCATCTGAGGAAGAACCCAAGTTTGAGTTTTATACCTCAAGACTGGGTATCGGTTACAAGAATATTGTACCCTTCTTCAATCAGTCCATAAAACCAAATGAGCAAGTTGAGCTTAAAATGCTCCATTTCTTCATCAACACGGGAATTCGTGATACCGCCTATTATTGGAACGAGCTGCTCAAATGTTTGAAGGTGTACATCAACCTAAAGAAAGTATGCCCAACCTTGGACAGCCTTAATATAGGAGGTGGGTTCCCGATTAAAAATTCCCTGGCATTCGAGTATGATTATGAGTATATGGTAGACGAAATCATCCATCAAATTGGTCAGGCCTGTCAGGAGGCAGGAGTGGAGCCTCCCCATATTTTTACAGAATTCGGAAGCTTTACCGTGGGCGAAAGTGGTGGCACCATCTACGAAATCCTGTACCAAAAACAACAGAACGACCGCGAAAAGTGGAACATGATCAATTCCTCGTTCATTACCACCATGCCGGATTCTTGGGCCATAAGCAAAAGATTTATAATGCTGCCCATTAACCGTTGGAACGACGAGTACGAGCGTGTGCTTTTGGGCGGACTTACCTGCGACAGTGACGATTATTACAATTCGGAACAGCACATGAACGCCATTTATCTGCCCAAATATCGAAAGGATAGGCCGCTTTACATTGGTTTTTTCAATACAGGGGCCTATCAAGAAACGATCGGTGGATTTGGAGGATTGCAGCATTGTTTGATTCCTCATCCCAAACACGTTTTGATCCAACGGGATGAAGAGGGCAACCTAGAAACATCGGTTTTTGCCGAACAACAGACCGCTGGAGAGTTCCTGTCCATTTTGGGTTACGAAAGCAAGGATAAGACAGATGAATTGGTTGAAGCCGATGATGTGTCGGTATCTAGCAATAATTGAAAAAGAAATCAATAAAAAAATGAAAACAGAAAGAACATATGCCGGTATTCCAAAGGAATACGGTTCGGCCGAAAAGGCCAAAGTAGTATTGTTGCCCGTTCCCTACGATGGTACCAGTACTTGGGGCAAAGGTGCGGACAAAGGTCCGGAAGCCTTCTTGGAAGCCTCGGAGAATATGGAAATCTATGATATTGAAACGGATAGCGAAGTTTACAAACAGGGCATTTATCTAGCCGATACCTTGGATGGTTTTGATACACCCGATGCTATGGTGGAATCTGTTCACAAAACGGTGAAGGATTACATCAACCGAAATAAAATGGTAACCATGTTTGGTGGGGAGCATTCCATTTCCATTGGCGCAATTAGGGCATTCAACGAGTGTTTTGAAGACCTTACCGTTTTACAAATCGATGCCCATGCCGACTTGCGAAAAGAATATGGTGGCACCAAATATAATCATGCCTGCGCGTTGTACGAAGCCAATGAGACCACCAATTTGGTACAGGTGGGGATTCGTAGCATGGACCATACCGAAACCTTGGTGATGGATAGGGACAACGTATTTTTTGCCCATGAAATGGTTTCCGATGATTTTTGGATGGATGCCGCCTTGGACTTGATGACGGACAACGTGTACATTACCTTCGATTTGGATGCCTTCGACCCATCCATACTGCCATCGACCGGAACACCGGAACCTGGTGGGCTGTTTTGGTACGAGACCCTCGACTTTTTGCGCAGGGTTTTCAGTGAGAAGAATGTCGTAGGTTTTGACATCGTGGAACTATGCCCCAATGATGTGGACCGCTCGTCAGATTTCTTGGCAGCCAAGCTCTACTATAAAATGTTGAGCTATAAATTTTCAAACAATAACGAATTCATGGATGAAAGTTTTGAGGACGATGACGACTTCAAAAAATCCAAAAACAATTTAGAAGATTACGATGAGTAACAAAGGAGAAATTTCAAAATTCATACAAAAATACTTTTTGCACTTTAATTCGGCCGCCCTTGTGGATGCCGCAAAAGGGTACGAAGATCAACTGGAAAAAGGTTCCAAAATGCTGGTTTCCTTGGCGGGTGCCATGAGTACGGCAGAACTGGGAAAAATCTTTGCAGAGATCATCCGTACCGATAAAGTCCACATTGTCTCCTGTACCGGGGCCAATCTGGAGGAGGACTTGATGAACTTGGTGGCGCACTCCCACTACAAAAGAGTGCCCAATTATCGGGATTTGACCCCCCAACAAGAGTGGGATCTATTGGAAAATGGACTCAACCGTGTAACCGATACTTGTATTCCAGAGGAAGAGGCTTTTAGACGACTTCAGAAGCATATTTATGATATTTGGAAAGAGGCCGATGAAAAGGGAGAACGTTATTTTCCGCATGAATTTATGTACAAACTGCTGTTATCCGGGGTTTTGGAGCAGTACTACGAAATAGACATCAAGGATTCGTGGATGTATGCCGCAGCGAAAAAGAACCTGCCTATAGTGGTTCCAGGTTGGGAAGACAGTACCATGGGGAACATTTTCGCCAGCTATGTGATCAAAGGAGAATTAAAGGCCAGCACCGTCAAATCTGGTATCGAGTACATGACCTTTTTGGCCGATTGGTACCAGAAAAATTCGGAAAACGGGATAGGTTTCTTCCAAATTGGAGGCGGTATTGCAGGGGATTTCCCCATTTGCGTGGTGCCCATGTTATACCAAGATTTGGAACAGACCGATACCCCTTTCTGGAGCTATTTCTGCCAAATTAGTGACTCAACCACAAGTTATGGCTCATACTCTGGAGCTGTTCCCAACGAAAAGATTACCTGGGGCAAGCTGGATATCGACACCCCAAAATTTATTGTAGAATCCGATGCGACCATCGTGGCGCCTTTGATTTTCGCTTATTTACTAGACATGTAATCATGAGGAAAGGACAAACCCCCGCTTTAAAACGAGTGATCGTAGATTTTAAGAAATTGGACAAACACATGCTCAACCTTCTGGTGGAAAAATTTCCCGATGGTTACGATGATGATGATATCGTGACCTACAGGAACGCCAATAACGAGGTGGTGGAGTGTGTTGAAGTCCGTACCGAGGACACGGCTTATCTGGTCAAGGTGAGCAAACGATTGGTTATGGCCATGGAGGATTTTGATGATTCGGACAACGATTCCGAGGACGAATCCGATTTGAACACCGACGAACTGGAAGGTTCCGAGGAGGAATAGTTGCAACAATAACTTCATATTTTACCGAAATGGCATCAGAGGCATTGGCCCTGCATCTTGCCACCAGTATCAATATAACTGCGTGCAGGAAAGCCTTGGACAAAGAACTGATTGTAGGGGATAGGGACGAGCTTTTCTATTCCGATGCATCCCGTTACCTCTATATATTCAGGTATGGGGTGGTCTCGTTTTTTGGGTATTCGGAGCCTGAAATTGCTCAACTTTTAAAGGAAATTGAGCCCTATTGTGAAGAATGGCGTCCATCCGACATCAACGAAACCATGGAAATGGAGTTGGTGTCCGATCGGGAAAACGCAAGCATAGAAAATGAAAAGGTGCTGCTTCCAAAATCAAACGTAGAAGGCATACGTTTGGCCCTGTTACATTTGTCGCAGTCCGTGGCTTTGGATTATTATGCAGGTCTGTCCGAACAGGCCATGAAAGAGACCCGTGAGCACACCACCTATTTGGAGGAAAACGGAAAATTGGACATCGGCGGCAAAAAGCTAAAGCGGCATATTGCAAAAGTATTGAACATAAACAACCAGATTTCCGAAAACCTGTATATTTTTGATTCCCACGAAGTAGTTTGGGAAGATTTGGAACTGGACCGATTGGATAAGGGTCTCAAGCAAATCTTTGACCTAAAGGAAAGATATAGGAACATAAAGGAACAAGGACATGTGATCAAGGAAAACCTGAGCCTGTTCATGAACATAATGGACCACAGGGAGAGCAGTAGGCTCGAGTGGATCATTATTATATTGATTTTGGTAGAGGTGATAGACTTGTTCATTATGCGATTAATCAGTTAAAAAAGACAGTATTTTGAGCGATATTAAAGTTTTGGGCAGCGAAGAATGGTGCCGTTTCGATGATTTGGGAATTCCGGCCATAAAAGCTAGAGTGGATTCTGGAGCAAAAACATCATCCATCCAAGCCAGTAAGATCAAAGTATTTAACAAAGGGTTGGAAGAATGGGTTAGGTTTGAGGTCAATCCGGTTCAAGACAATAGAAGCATAGGAATTCTTTGCCAAGCTAAATTGGTCGATGTACGAAACGTAAAAAGCTCGGCCGGTATCGGTGAAGAACGACCGGTGATACGGACCAAAGTAAATATAGCAGGTAATGTGTTTGAAATAGATCTTACCTTGGCCAATCGGGATACCATGGAGTATCGGATGCTATTGGGCCGTGAAGCCATGAATGGAAGATATCTGGTAGACCCTTCCCAAAGTTTTCTTCAAGGGGATATTACGGATGATGAGTTAGAAGAGAAGTACAAGCCTTATACCACAGAAAAAAAGGGCTTGCGCATAGGGCTTTTGGCCAGTAATCCCAATTTGTACAGCAACAAGCGCATTATCGAGGCTGGCGAAATGAGAGGTCACAAAGTCGTCTTTTTGAATGTGGAGCATGTGTATATGAAGTTGGATGCGGCCACCCCCGAAATCAGATACCGCGGAGGGAACATTTTGGACAAGTTCGATGCCGTGATTCCACGGATTAAACCCGCCGTAACCTTTTATGGTTGTGCGCTTTTGCGACAGTTTGATACCTTGGGCGTGTATTGTTTGAATTCGGCTGACTCTATCGGTAGGTCCCGCGATAAACTATTTGCTTCACAGTTGTTCTCCAAAAACGATATTCACATCCCAACAACGGGCTTCGCCAAATCCCCGATGGACACCAAGGACCTTATCCGTATGGTGAGCGGTGCCCCTTTGATCATAAAATTATTGGAGAGTACCCAGGGCAAAGGGGTAGTACTGGCAGAAACCAACAAGGCGGCAGAAAGTGTAATCAATGCCTTTAAGAGTGTACAGACCAACATCTTGGTACAGGAGTTTATCAAAGAGGCCAACGGACACGATATCCGTTGCTTTGTGGTGAATGGCAAGGTGGTGGCCTCCATGCAACGGACTGCGCAAAAAGGAGAGTTCCGCGCCAATATTCACCAAGGAGGAGCGGCTTCAAAGGTAAAAATCACTCCAGAAGAGCGTAAATTGGCCATCAAATCCGCCAAGGTCTTCAATTTGGATGTGGCCGGTGTAGACCTTATTCGTTCCAACAAAGGACCATTATTGTTGGAAGTAAACTCTTCTCCCGGTCTGGAAGGTATCGAAAATACCACCGGCAAGGATATTGCCAATGTAATGATCGAGACCATTGAGCGTAAACTGAAATACAAGCAATAATTTTGTTTTTTGATTAAATAGCTGGAATTCAACATTTTGCTATTTTTGTCATATTTTCCTACGCGAGGTCCAAAAAACGCATCGATCAATTCAAAAGGAGCATCCGTCAATTCAGAAGGCCCATCCGTAAATTCACCCACTAAAAATCCAACGGGCAGCACTATGTTTGTACCAGATAACGAAAGCTGCCAAGCTTGAGTTAAAACCTTAAATAGGATTGGGGTGATTTATAGGGTACTAAGTGTTCTTTACCTGACATCTTATTTGTTAACAAGGTTTACGTTGCTCCAAGGGGTTTTTTGAGGTTGAGCCCCTTGGTTGTAACGGTTTCTAAGATCAAATATATGTTCCCATAAATTTGACCTACTTTTTCGGAAAGGAGCCGGTCCATCCGGCTCCTTTTTATTTATGGGCTTTTTTTGCCCGAGAAAGGTCCTTCATCCCAATTGTTTACATCTTTTAAAAAAACTGGAAAACCTGATGGTGTAAGTTTTTGGACAAAAAACCTACTTTTGTAAGGTAATTTATCAGGAGAAGATTTATGTCAGAACAAGTGGAAAGAATCAAAACATTGATTATCGGATCGGGTCCAGCAGGTTATACCGCTGCCATTTACGCCTCTAGGGCGGATTTAAAACCAGTTTTATATACGGGAATGGAGCCCGGTGGCCAGTTGACCACCACTACTGAAGTGGACAACTTCCCAGGGTACCCCGAAGGAGTGGATGGTCCCACCATGATGATGCAGTTGCAACAACAGGCCGAAAGGTTTGGAACGGACGTGCGCATAGGTATGGTAACCGCAGTGGAGTTGAGCGATGAAGTAGGAGGTATCCACAAAATAACGGTGGATGATAGCACACAGTTGGAAGCGGAAACCGTTATTATTTCAACCGGAGCATCCGCTAAATATTTGAACTTGCCCAGCGAGCAACGCTTAAGGGGCGGAGGTGTCTCTGCTTGTGCCGTTTGTGATGGCTTCTTTTATAAAGGACAAGAGGTCGCCATTGTTGGGGCAGGGGATACAGCCGCCGAAGAGGCATCCTATTTGGCCAATATCTGTACCAAAGTGACCATGCTCGTCCGTAAGGATTACATGCGTGCCTCCAAAGCCATGCAACATCGCGTGAACAGTTTGGATAATATTGAAATTCGATACAGTACAGAGGTTGAAGAAGTATTGGGCGAACAGGTGGTAGAAGGCGTTCGTGTGGTGAACAACGAAACAGGGGAGAAAGAAGATATCCCAGTAACAGGACTGTTTATTGCAATCGGTCACAAACCGAACACGGATGTGTTCAAAGGACAATTGGATATGGATGAGACGGGCTATATCATCACCCAGCCCAAATCCACCAAAACGAACAAACCTGGTGTTTTTGCCAGTGGCGATGCACAGGACAAAATCTACAGGCAGGCAGTTACCGCTGCGGGTACGGGCTGTATGGCAGCCTTGGATGCCGAACGCTATTTGGCAGCCGTGGAGAGCAAAGAGCTTCAGGCTTCGGAATAGATTGGAGTTTTCCTCAAAAAAACGCTGTCTAAAAGGCTTTTATATTTGAACATTGTCAGGTTGAGCGCAGTCGAAACCCAATGGTCGTGAATGATTATTAAGTTCTCGACTGCGCTCGAACTGACAGATAATTCGCTTTTCAGACAGCTTTTTTTGTGATTGTAATTTAATCAATCCGCTTGTAATTTTCGGAAAACGTTCGGTTACCCTCCGAATCAACCGTAATTTGGCTGAAGGAGTCCTCGTTTAAAATGAGTTCAAATGTAAAGTTTCTCATGGTATCCAAGGCCTTCATCATGTCGTCGTCCCCGTATTCGATAACCTCTATCAACGAGTTGTCGGTTACCTTGTATGATCCGTAGCCAAACCTTCCGTTGGGTTCGTCCGGAACATATCGGGTCCACATAATTTTCTCCTTGGAATACATTTTAACCTGTCGGTAACCATCCGACTTTTCAATCGTATCTATGACGTTTTCACCGTCATAGTTGTAAAAACTCTCTAATTCCCACGTTCCTTCAATGCTAGGGCTGTTTGGATAAGGTCCTGTAAAGCTTACTGCCATCAAGAGAACCAGGATAAATGCGAAAAGTAAAACTGATTTTTTCATAGTGCCCTACCTTTTAAGTTCCTAAATGTGATATCTAAAAGGTAAGAATAAATTTTAACAATATTAAATTATACCCCATATAAATTATGTAAAGTGTATTTTTAAGTGATTTTTATTGTTAAAAACATAATGATAATTCAATTTTACTGAAGAATATAACAGGTGGGAAATTGGGTGGAGGCCATAGCACGTTTTTTAGGGCAACAAAGTGTCCAACGCAATCCAGAGTTGTTCTATATCTTTTTTGGTATGATAGGCAGATAGTACAATGCGGCTGACCAAAGGTCCGTTCGCATCCGGGTAGTTGAAATTGGTGAACAAAAATCCCTTTTGTTCCAATCGTGAAGCCAAGGCGGCGTTCTGGAATTCAAATGTGGGATGACCCGGTAAATGAACAAAGAAGCTCGGGGATTTCAACTGGGAACGAAAATGATGATAGTTTTCCCCTAAAATACGTAAGCGTTCCGAATAAAGGTTCTTAGCTCCCAATAGCGTGGCCATAAAGGCTGGTGATGCAGGACTGGCACCACCAAAAAAGGGGGTAGATTCCAATGCTTGGATGTCCGTTGAATTCCCAAATACAGCTCCTGCCTGTATGCCCATGGCTTTTCCAAGTGAACAGCAGACCAATAGCTTTTGTGCCCCCAATGTTTGCAGCATCCCAAAACAACCGTTTCCATTACTCCCAACAAGACCGATACCGTGAGAGTCGTCCCCCACCAAAATCAGTTGTTCCAAGGGTAGTTGGCGTAATCCATCAAAGTTGGGGTACAGTTTACCGGAAAAGTCGATGGTATCAAAAAGGATAACAGGGGCCAAAGCGTTTTTGGATAATTTTTGGGAAACCAAGGTTTCCAATTCATCAAAACTTTGAGTTGTCATTACCCCATTAATTCGAAGCGCAGTGTGCGCATCGGGGGTTGCAATGACCGGATGCCCCTTTTTGATAAAATGATCAACGACCAATTGTGCAGCCAAATAGCCGCTGGACATACTCAAACAGCCCTCACTGCCTACCCAATGGGCCAAGAGGTCTTCCGTTTCTTTATAAATGTCCAATGCAATGTTCGCTTTGCGCGAAGCGCCGTAGTGCATGCCAAACTTGGATACATTTGTAAGGTAAAGCTCCTTGAAGGGAGCATAATTTTGAAGGCCCAAATAGGCCGTACCTCCAAAATAGAGGTAGGATTGTCCATCAATTAGGATTTCCCTATCCGGTATGCGCTGAACCGAATGTGCCATTAGAGCAATTCTATGCCGCTACCGGGCAGTTCTGGAAAAACGACTCGTCCACCTTCCAAAATGGATACGCCAGTGGCAATATCTCCTTTAAGCAACATGGCACCGTCCATATCCACGTAGTCCAATTGCGGCAATAGTTGGGCGATGGCCGATATACCTACCGTGGACTCTGTCATACAGCCCACCATCAACTGTAGTCCGAGTTCTCTGCCTTTTTTGATCATGCGTCGCCCGGGTGTCAACCCACCACATTTGGTCAGTTTGATATTGATGCCATGAAAATAGGGCCCACATCGCTCTACATCCTCCTCCACAATACAGCTTTCATCGGCAATTACGGGAAGTACCGACTTTTCTTTTACCAATGCCATACCTTCCCAATCATCAGCCTTTAGGGGTTGTTCCAAAAATTCTACACCCAATTCTTTCAATAATGGTGCATTTTTAATGGTTTCCTCCGCTGTCCATGCGGTATTGGCATCAATTCGGAAAATACTATCGGTATGTTTGCGCAGTTCGCGCACTATGGCGACATCATTAGAAGTACCTAATTTGATTTTGTACAGGGGCCACGGTTTTTCCTGTAGTTTGGCCACCATTTTTTCGACGGTGTCGATACCAATGGTATAATTGGTCATCGGATATGTTGCAATAGAGGTACCCCAAAGCTCATAAAGCGGTTTTCCCCGAAGCTTGCCGTACAGGTCGTTGGCGGCCAAATCCAAGGCGCAAAGGGTAAATTTGTGGAGATCGAGTGATTCCAAAAACTCATAAAACCTTTCCGGAGTGTCAAAATCATAGGCTTCAATTTGACTTCTGACGCCTTCGATTTCGGCCATCATCCCTTCAATGGTAATTTTGTAGTAATCGTTGGAAGTCGCTTCCCCGTATCCTGTTTTGCCATTTAGGGAGAGACCTACAATCAGAGTGTCTTGTTCGTCCCGCGATTCCCTGGAAATAGTGAAGGTATGGGCAAGTTGGAGTATGTATTTTTTAAGGACTATCTGCATAGGTGGTTTGTATTGCGTCTTGCTAAGATAGGACTTCACCCAAACATAATAAAGACAAAAGCCCACCGAAAACTCGGCGGGCCTTTGCATATTTAAAGGGAATTGGATTAATATTTGCTCACGCTTCCAGAGACGGATTTTTTGGTCTGTACACTGGCATCACCAGTATACCGAATGTCTGCTCCACTGCTGGCATCGGCCACTAGGGATTCTGAAACGTTTACCGAAATGTCGGAACCGCTACTGGCATCTGCATTGCACCTTTTTACCATAAGGTCCTGTGCCTTAATATCGGAACCACTGCTGGCATCCGCAAAAAGGGCATCTGCCTGACCTGATATTTTGATATCGGCGCCGCTACTGGCATCGGCAGAAACTTCTCCGGCAACCAGCTCTACGTGCAAATCGGAGCCGCTACTGGCATCCAGTTCAATATTCTGGGCCTTAACTACATTTTGTGCGATAAGGTCGGCTCCACTGGAACTCTCCAAAGCCGTGATTTCCGGTAAGGTTACGTAAACGTTTTTGGTGGCCCTGCCAATATTTTCGATGGCATGGATTCGTAATCGTCCATCTTTGATATCGGTTCCGATAAGGTCGATAATGTTCTCGTCGGCCTCCACGGTGATGTTGAATTCGGAACCTTGGGTAACAAATACGTCTATGCCCTCCGAGGCGGACACCACGTCAAAGTCTTCCTTTACATCGCGGCTTTCTTCCACGATTTCACCGTTTCCGGTTTTTCCATTGCCAAAATTCACATCCATCATGCAGGAGGATGCGAAGAGGGATAGTAGTGCGGCGATTGCTAATCTTGCTAGTGTTGTCATGATTGTTGTTTTTTTATGCTCAGCTTGACTGGGTATATCTCAGCTCAACTGGGCATCTTGATTGATTTTGAGATTTGATTTTAAATTTCTGAATAAATTCAGTGTAAATGTCTGATTATGTGTGCTTTTTTGGCAATAAAACCCACTGAATTGACGAAATAAGCGACTCAATTGTTACTTTTTTCATTGGCCTTCACTTTTACGCCGTCTTCATTGATCTTCATTTCAAAGGAATCTTGGTCATCCTTGATGTCGATATCAATACCATCTTCGTTAATGATGATCTTGCCCTTGCCATTGTTATCCTCATCGTCATCATCTTCTGGGCAGTCCAAGCATTGCAACTCTCCGTCGTCATCCATCAACCAGTATTGGCCGGCAATACCACTTCGGTAATAGCCTTGGTCGTTATCAATTCCCCTACCAATATAGCGGCTGGTGTTGTCATCAAAATACACCGTTTTCCCTTCGGGAATATAAATGGTAACGGTCACCTCTTGATTTCTTGCCTTGTTGGCTGTTTCTGTGGTCAAATATTTGTCCAGTAGGATTTCATTACCATCAATGCTATATCCGTAAGCGATGTTCTTGGCACGGTCGCGGGCAGCCAGCGTAGAACTACCATCGGCATCTTTTCGAATGTTGATGCTGATGGAGTCACTTTCGGCCCTTCGTATTTTGATATCCACTTCGTCCGATATCAAAATCCGGTTGTCGTTGTTGTCATATCCAAAGGTCATTCGGCCAAAATGGATATCTTCCCGGTCGTATTCCCTAAAACCGTCCTTCATGGCGATCATCAAGGTATCGGAGGGTATTTCGAAAGCCAGTTCTGTTCTTTCGTTTACACTTCCGGTGTACGAGAACTCCGCGGCTTGCCGTATTCCGAACACAATCAAGGTGCCCACGGAAATCAGCCATAGACCCAACAAAGCGAATTTGGCAATGTTTCCAATGGATTTCAGGTTGTTCACCAAAATCTTCAAACCTAAATAAAGGACGAAGAAGAACGGAATCCCCACAGCGAAAAACAACAGGATGGATACCAACCAAACTGGTGCACCAGAGGTGTTCACGATTTCGTAAAAGTCTACGCCCGGTACATTTACGGCATCGAACATACCTACGGTAAACAGTCCGAAGAACAAGCCTACCAAGGTGGATGCCCCGATGATGATCAACAATATGCCTATGAACTTGCCAAATACCTTGAACAGGAACAGGATAATGTCCCCGATGGTATCAAAAAAGGTCTTGGAGCCGCTTTTGACCTTGTTGCCCACTTTTTCGTAGTCAACGTTTTTTACTTTGTCTGCAACATCATCAAACCCCTCTTTAACTTTGCGTTCTATATTGCTGATGTTGACGGGCTCCCCCCGCATGTCCAATTTTTGGGAGGTAGTGGCGGCCTCGGGAACCAAAATCCATAGCAGGATGTAGGCGATGAGCCCAAAACCACTGGTAAATACAGCCAATAGGATAAAGATGAGCCTTACCCAGAGGGCATCGATGCCCAAATAATGTTCCAAACCGGCACAAACACCACCAATATATTTATGGTCGATGTCGCGGTACAATTTTTTGGCCCGGGTTATGGGTTGTGCGTAGCTCTTTTTGGGTTCGTCCTCAAAAATGTCCTCGTCCACCATGTAATCTTCGGGCTGTCCCATCACATCGATTACCTGATCTACCTCTTTATTGGTGATCACTTGGCGTTCATTCTCCATTTTCTCCAGAAAGAGTTCTGCGATCCTTGCCTCAATATCGGCAATGATCTCGTCGCTGCCCTTGGTGCCGGAAAAGGAGCGCTTTATGGACTCCAGATACCGTCTGAGCTTATTGTACGCATCGTCGTCTATGTGGAAGAGCGTATTTGCTAGATTTATATTTACTGTCTTGTTCATTTTTTGATTCTATTTTGTGTTGGTTACCAGATTGACTGCATTTCTAAGTTCATCCCAGGTGCCGTTGAGTTCGTTGAGGAACAACTGCCCTGTTTCGGTGAGCGCGTAATACTTGCGGGGAGGTCCCGATGTGGATTCTTCCCAACGGTAGTTGAGCAGTCCCGCGTTCTTTAGCCTTGTGAGCAAAGGGTATATGGTACCTTCCACTACTAACATCTTTGCGTCTTTCAAGGCTTCCAGAATTTCTGAGGCATACTTGTCGTCATCCTTTAAAATGGACAAGATGCAATACTCCAGAACCCCCTTACGCATTTGTGCTTTTGTGTTTTCTATGTTCATAATTTCATGGTTCTAAATTTATGCTGAACTGGGTTCGGCATCTGATTAACAGTTTTTCTTTGTTCTTCCAAACTTGATTTGGTTTGGTTTCGTTTCCACTCCATTCCCCTGAATTGGGCAGGGGAGTGGAAACGGTTCTTTGATTGATGATTTGATGATGTTTTTCGTTTTTTGATTGATGGTTAAACTCCGTTTTTCTTTGATCGATGATGAATGCTTTGGAGGTGATGAAGCTCCTATAGTTATTTGATGAATTTTATGGTAAATGGATATTTAAAATATTCCCCCTCGTTGGTACGTATGGTGGCCAAGATGGTGAATACGATGTTGACCACCGCCAAGGCCACTTGTAAAAACCCGGATATGCCCACAGGCCAGATCAGTCTCCCAAACCTAAAATCGTCACTGTCGATATGAATGTTTAGGTTGTTAAGGTCGCTTAACCCGTGGAACCCGAAAAAGTTCCAATCGAACAAGTCTGGCCAAAACCCGATAAAAAACGGAATAGTGACCAAACCTGCCACGATGGAGTAAAGCAACATACTAATCTGAAAGTTGAGCGCCTGTTTGCCGTTGTAATCGACAAACGCGTGCTCTTTTTTGTTGGCGGTCCACAAGATCAACGGAAGTATAAAATTCCCAAACGGGATAAAGTACTTCGAGAACATGGACGCGTGGATGATCGCGGATAAATTTCGTTCGTGTTTGGTGATAGTAGTTGCCATTTTTTGATTGATGTTTTTTGATTGTAAAGGGGTTAACCTATTAGCTTACGATGCAAATATATATCCAAAAGATGGTACTATGCAAAACAAAGTACTATAATTTAACATATAATTAACAATAATAGATAATTTCTTTTTACCTATTTTTAGGCTGACATAAATCAAGGATATGGCACTGACACCCAGTAAAATCAATATGTTCACATTTATGAAGCTCCCCTCGGCATGGTGGTGCGGAGTGCGTCTAAAATATATTGACGAAAAAAAGGCTACAACTACGGTAAAGCATAAATGGATCAATCAAAATCCGTTTAAATCCATGTTTTGGGCCGTTCAAGGCATGGCTGCCGAGCTGAGTACAGGCGCATTGGTGATGAACGAAATCCAGAAGAGCGGCAAAAAAGTTTCCATGCTCGTAGCGAACAACAAAGCCACTTTTACCAAAAAAGCTACGGGACGCATCAATTTTACATGCGAGGATGGTGAACTGATTGCCGATGCCATTAAAAAGACCGTTGAAACGGGAGAGGGGCAAACCTGCTGGATGAAAGCCGTAGGGGTCAACCAAGATGGGGTAGCCGTGTCTACTTTTCATTTTGAGTGGACGGTGAAGGTGAAGGCGTAGCAGGGGTAAAGGGTGAATGCTTAAAGACCAAATTTTCATTAATGGTGAAAGGATATTTTATAGAATGTAACAAAATCACTAACAAATCAACAAATAAACAGAACAACAAGATACCCGGTCAAACTGAGAGATACTCAGTCAAGCTGAGTATAAAAAAACGATCAAAAAATGAACGCACACGAAATTGATTACCACATTTACGGCGAAGAAATGCAATATGTGGAAATAGAATTAGATCCCCAAGAAGCTGTTGTGGCCGAAGCGGGCAGTTTTATGATGATGGACCAAGACATTAAAATGGATACCATTTTTGGCGATGGATCCAATCAAGATACCGGGGTTTTGGGCAAACTCTTTTCCGCGGGGAAACGCTTGCTTACCGGCGAAAGTCTGTTTATGACGGCTTTCCTCAATATCGGTCAGGGGAAAAAGAAGGTGAGTTTTGCCTCGCCTTATCCCGGCAAAATAGTTCCCATCGACCTATCCGAAAAAGGCGGGAAGTTCATTTGCCAAAAAGATGCCTTCCTCTGCGCCGCCAAGGGCGTTTCGGTAGGGATTGAGTTCTCCAAACGTTTGGGACGTGGTTTCTTTGGTGGCGAAGGCTTTATTATGCAGAAACTGGAAGGTGATGGAATGGCGTTTGTACACGCCGGCGGTACTATGGCAAAAAAGACCTTGGCAGCAGGGGAGACCTTGCGTGTGGATACGGGCTGTATTGTTGGTTTTTCCCAGACCGTGGACTACGACATTGAATTTGTGGGCGGCATCCGAAATACCGTATTTGGTGGTGAGGGGCTCTTTTTTGCGACCCTTCGTGGACCCGGAACCGTTTATGTCCAGTCTTTGCCATTTAGTAGATTGGCCAGCCGTGTTTGGGCCGCTGCGCCTAGAGGCGGTGGAAAAGACAAAGGCGAAGGCAGCATCTTAGGTGGATTGGGTGATTTGCTCGATGGTGACAATCGGTTTTAATCTTCAGGAGACAGGAGACAGGATTCAGTTTGCAGTAGGCAGTTGAAGATTTTGTAAGAAGGGTTGTCAGTTCGAGTGTTTTTTGGCGATTTTTGCAAAAAAAGAGGCAAAAAATGTATCGAGAACCTTGTTCAGTGGAGTATCAAGAAATAGGAGCCAAGAAACAGGAATCAAGATGCAAGACCCAAGAGGGCAGTTTTTATGAACTTGATGCTTGAACTTGGGTTTTCAAACAGATTTCTCCATCGTCACTACGTTCCTCATGTCGAAATGACCTCTTACCGTCATGCTGAACTGGTTTCAGCATCCCATTAAAAATGGATTCCGCATCAGGTATAGAATGCAAAAACCACCGGAAACCCGAAAGTCACCGGTGGCTCTTTATGTCCTTAATCAGAAATGGACAAAATCGTTATTAGATAGGTTTTAAGGACATTCAATCGATGATCCAACATTAATGACCCATCCATTAAAATTCTCCAAAACAACTTTTGAAAGGTAACCTTCGCCACACGCTTCAAGGGATGCCATTCCTAACATAATATCTTTAGGACCATCGTTATTGCTAACAAACTCTTCCCATCCAACTAATGTGGCATTTACATTTTCTGTACTTAAGTTGGTGTTATCCAACATATTTTCCATTTGAGTGACACTGGCTATTTCCCACGCACCTAAATTTTGGTCAAAAGCAGCCGCTTTGTCAAACATATAACTCATATCAGTGACATTGCTTACATCCCAACCACTAATATCTTGATTGAAAGCTTTTGCTTCCTCAAACATGCTTCCCATATCGGTAACCTTACTTGTGACCCATTTGCTTAAATCTTGATTAAACACCTCTGTTTGTCCAAACATGTAAACCATAGAAGTTACACTATTTGTTGCCCAATTTCCGATATCTTGATTGAAACTAGTAGCTCCAAGAAACATAGAAGACATATCAGTAACATTGCTGGTAACCCAATTGCCAATTGCTCCATTAAAATTTACTGCACCTAAGAACATGGAACTCATATTTGTAGTCTCTGACCAATCTGGTTGATCTGTGGCGCTAAACTCAACTATATTCTGACAGTTTTTAAAAGCATTTTGCATAGACTGCCATTTTTGTGCACCCCACTGTACCACATCAACCAAGGCATCCCTGCTGGCTTGTAGGCCATCTTGAGCATCTTGATACATCTTTAATGCCGGAAAGTTACCCTTGATAGCGACCAAATAAATATCTTCATTAAGATATTCGTGCGTTGGATTTTGGAGAGTAAGGGTTTCTTCATCAGAACCATCGCCCCAATCTATGGTGTAGTCGTATTCAAACTCAGAATTAGTTCCAATAGTCAAAGCTTGCCCAGCAGTAACCTCAAACTTTAGAATAAATGATTCAGGATCCTCAAAGAGGTTCTCTATCACATTCTCCACCTTAATATTAACCGTAAATTCAACAGGCTCGTTGATACCGTCGCTTACATGGAGTGTGAGACTATAACCAACAGTGGTCTCAAAATCTAGACTTTTGCCTTCGGCCAAGGTAATCTCACCATTTTCTGCGACTAGGAAAAGTTCGCTGGCATCTTCTACCAAGCTGTAGGTAAGGGGATTTCCCTCAAGATCTTCGGCTTCTACTACACCAATTACGTCGCCTGCGACCGCATCTTCGGCCACCTCAAACTTTTGCGCATTGGCTGTAGGGGGTTGATTGGAATTGCCACTATCCGTATTGTCTGGATTTTCAATAGGATTTTCGTTGTTTAGTGGTGAAGGGGTCGGCTCGTCATCTTTGCTACATGATGTCGTATATATCAACGCAAATGTCGCGAGCATTAAGACTGAAATTTTTGAAATTCTTTTCATTGTAAAACTGTTTAAAAATTTAATAGGCGGCCAAATTACATTGTATAAGCTCACGCCAAGGCTACGATCTGACGGATGCAGGCTACGATCTGACGGATGCCCTGTTTGATCTGACGGATTTTTTTGGAGGTCTTAAATTTTAGACTTAAGATGTTAGATTTGAGAAGTCGGAAGTCGGAAGTCGGGAGTGGGAAGTCGGAAGTCGAAAGTCAGTTTGCAGTTTGCAGTTTGCAGTTGAAATTGTTGGTTTTGTAAGAGGGTTTGTCAGTTCGAGTGTTTTTTGGCGGTTTTTGTAAAAAAGAGACAAAAAATGTATCGAGAACCTATTTCAGTGGGGAGCCAAGAATCAAGAATAAGGAGAGAAAAGACGATTGAAAATAGACTTGGTTTGGTGGGCTGTTGGAAGTCCGAAGTTTAGGGTTGCGTGTTTCGAGTTAGGATGTCATTTCGAGCTGTCACCCCGAGCGCAGTCGAGGGGGCAGTCGAGAAATCTTTACTGGAACCAAGAGCCAAGAATCAAGAATAAGGGGAGAAAAGACCATAGAAAATAGACTTGGTTTGGTGGGCTACCGGAAGTCCGAAGTCGGGAGTCCGGAGTCGGAAGTTGCGAGTTAGTGGCCAGTTGAAATTGAAGGTTTTGTAAAAAGTTTGTCAGTTCGAGTGTTTTTTGGCGGTTTTTGAAAAAAAGAGGCAAAAAATGTATCGAGAACCTTGTTCAGTGGGGTGTTAAGAACCAAGAGCCAAGAATCAGGAGGGAAAAGATGAAGGAAAATAGACTTGATGTGTTGGGCAGTTGGAAGTCCGAAGACCGAAATTGGGAGTTGCGTGTTTCGCATTGCGGGTTTGTAGGTAGTTGACACTAATTTCACGAATTAGCACGAATAGGGTTCTTTGTCATTTGAATTAACCCTTAGAAGTTCAACCTTAAACCTCAAACTTTGAACTTGAAACTTAAATTTGAGTTTGAGTTTTTCCACTGGATTTCTCCATCGTCACTTTGTTCCTCATGTCGAAATGACGATAGAAAATGGACCATTATTGGTAGGCAGTTTGCAGTGGGCAGTGAACACCAAACGTCCAAAACCCAAAACACCAAACTCTAAACCTTAAAACCACATAACCATACAAAATCCAATCATCCGTCAATCCAACATCCATTGTTACAAATCCCAAAAAAATCACTTCTTTTGTGCATATGGATTTTAACGACCTGTTCCATTTTCTGGAAGAACTGCAACAAAACAATAACAAGGAATGGATGGATGCCAACCGAAAATGGTATAAATTCCTCCGGAATGATTTCATTACTTGGTTGGATGATCTGGACATGACCATGGGGCAGCTCCATGATGACTACTACCCAACTCCCGGCAAAAAAGGCATCAACAGAATCAACAATAATTTGATGTTCCACCCGAACAAGCCGATATACAAAGACCATTTTGGGGCTGGACTGGACAAAGCGCCCAATTCTGCCGACTTTTATATCGAAATCGGCCTGAAACAGTGTTTGTTGGCTGGCGGTCGTTGGCGCCCCGATTCCAAAACCCTTCGGAGTATCCGTGATGCCATCGATTACAATGGCGAGGAATTGCAAAAGATTTTGGACAAACCTTCCTTCCAAAAAATGTTCGGTGGACTGTACGAAGATGAAAAACTGGTGTCATCACCAAAAGGTTTTTCCAACGATCACCCCCATATTGAATTGTTGCGCAACAAAACCTTCGCCGTGGAGTACAAACTATCCAAGGCCCAGGTGCTGAGCCCTGATTTTAAGGAAAGAATCATAGCTGTTTACAAAGAAATGCTTCCGTTCCGTCAATATTTGAACCAAGCGGTTACCGTTTAATCCAACTCGTCGGAAGCCTCTATCAAACGAGCCGATAAATCTGGCCGTTCCATATCCTCATCATAAGGAAACATGGGCCTAATGATTCTTTTGTGACCCAACCGTTGAAGGTCTTGGTCCACGCCTCCCGGGGTTAGGGCCATAACCCAATCGCCTCTCATATCATAAAGTTCGGGCACCAAATACCCGATTTTGACCACGACGATGTCGGTTTCACTTGGATGCAGTCCCAAGTTGGTAAAGTCAGACTTTCTATGATAGGGTTTCCTTTTTTTTGTGACGATAATATGGGCATTGTCCACTTTTACTACCACCTCGGTTTCAGCATGCACATCTCCCTGGCGAATAGCCGTTACTTCACCAGTTAATAACAGCGGTGGGGCATATCGGTCATCGATTTCGGCACCGACCGGTGCACTTACTTTTCCACCGACACCCACTTTAAGGGCCTCTTCCACAAGTTTTGGTCCAGGAATGGAGGCGTAAATCAATGACTTACCTTCGGAGGTGTGGAATTCCTCCCGTTTTAAGAGTTCCGTCAAGGTCCAAGTGACATCACCGGCACCGCCTGCGGTGGGGTTGTCACCCATATCGCTTAGGATAAACGGTTTTTTGCTGCTGGCCAAGGCCTGCTCCAACGCCTCTTCGTAGGGCTTTGTAGGAGCAACGAATTCGAACTCCTCGCGGACATCCCAAAAACTATTGGCCAGTTTTTCCGCTCCTTGGGTTACTTGCTCCTTGTCGTCTCCAGTTACCATCACTACAGCATGGTTTCGCGGTTCATCCGCCCATGCGTAGCCAATCCAAATGGCAGCATCTATAACACCTTCTTTTTGTTCCACTTCCGGCACTTGGGCATACAGGCTTTTTCCGGGTTCCACTCGGGTACTTGTTTTTTCGCCAGGCAATAAAATAGGAACTGGTACCCACGCCTTGTATTTGGGTTTGCCTTTTCCATTTTCCAGTCGGGACACCAAATTTTCCACAGCACGTTTCTTGGATTCGATGGCGTCCTCGTGTGGGGCCATCCGATAACAGGTGATTAAATCGGTATGCTGTGCCAAGCGTTTGGACACATTTCCATGCAAATCCATGGAGGTGGAAATCAATACATCCGTCCCGACCACTTCACGAATTCGTTGGATGAGGTCGCCCTCTGGGTCGTCCAGTCCAACAACGCTCATGGCACCGTGAATATCAAAGAAAAGCCCATCGTATGGCATCTTTTGTTCCAATAGGGTCAGGGTTTGACTTACCAAGGATTCATAAGCTTCTCGGGTCACCGTACCTCCGGGCAGTGATTTTCCCACTAAAGTGGGAAACCATTCGGCCTGTTGCCTCAAGGTGGAATCGGCATCCATGAATGGATAGCGGCCAAAAATGGAGTCCCCTATTTTGGCATGGAAGGCTTCCTCGTGTGTGAGCGCGGGTGAAAAGGTGCTGGACTCAATGCCCAGTCCGGCTATGGCTATTCGGGGCAATTGAGGTTCCGTTTTTTTTCCACAGCCCATCAGCAAGGCAAAAAACAACAATAAGAGTAAAGGGTTACGCATTTTATTAGGTTTGGTTGGTTTTTGAATCATTGAAGCATAAATATCGGTATAACCTTTATATTTAGAAAAACTTATTCATTTTGGCTAGCGACAGAATTAGAAACATAGAGCGGGAACTGCTTTCGGACAACTGGTACTCCCTTGAAAAAATCACTTTTGAATATTTGCGCGACGATGGCGTGTGGGAAAAGCAAATCCGGGAGGCATACGATCGTGGCAACGGAGCGGTAATTTTACTATACAACGTGGAAAAAGGAACGGTGGTGCTCACCAAGCAGTTTCGGATGCCTACCTATGTGAACGGCAATGCCGATGGAATGATGATTGAAGCGTGCGCTGGTATATTGGAAAAGGGCAATGCCGAAGAAACCATTAAAATGGAAGTAGAGGAGGAGACGGGCTATAAGATCGAGAAAGTCAAAAAGGTCTTTGAGTCCTACATGTCGCCCGGCTCCGTTACCGAAATCCTATATTTTTTTATTGGTGCCTATAAAGATGAAATGAAAATCAGCGAAGGTGGCGGAGCAGATGATGAAACGGAAAATATTGAAGTCTTGGAGCTCGATTTCAAAAAAGCACTTGCTATGATGAAATCTGGGGAAATAAAGGATGCGAAAACCATTATGTTGTTGCAATACGCCCAAATTGAGGGCATTTACAATCAGTAATTAAAGTAGAGATGCTTTAGGGTGGTATACATTTGTTCCCTGATGACTTGTGAAGGCACCCTAAAATGATTGTTCATAAAGCTGAAGATGAGCAATTTACCGGATTTTGTTTTGATGTACCCGCTTAAATTATAATTGTTTCCTACGGAACCAGATTTTGCAAAAAGAAATGGTTCCGTGGTAGGGTCTTCCCATTTTTCCACCGTATGATCGGGTCCCCACATGGGGAAAATAGCGAATAGGCGCTCCTCTGGAAGTTGATTGTGCATTTTTTGAAGGATGTGAACAAACGAACGTGGGGTAAACAGGTTGTAGCGAGAAAGCCCTGAACCATCCACCCAACGTGGCTGCTGCGCCAAATCTTTCAAATCGTTATCCAACATGTAGTCAATCGCTTTTTGGGTGCTCAGCGTGTCGGAAACCATAGCCGAAGCAGCCAACAGCAATTGTTCGGCCAAAAAATTATCACTGGCAAACAACATTCGCTTGTAAATGGAGTCGGTCTCCACTCCATAAATAACCTGTTTCTTCCCTTCGGGAAAATGATCGGACAGGGTGATTTTCCTTCCCAAAGCTGATTCCAACAGTTCCTTGGTTAAGGTATCACTGGTCATGAAGGGGATTTCCAATGTATCCTGTTCGGTTGGGGATATGTAAAATCGATTATGAAACTCTTCGCGATGTATCGTCGTGTCCTTCAGGGTGATATGATTTTTGAAATTAGCTGGGGAAACCTCCAACCCCTCGTTGTTGAAAACCGTGACCACGTTCCCATAAAGCGGCAAAGTCGATTTTTCCGGGGAAAAATAGGTGTCGTAGTCCTCCCAGGCCCAACCTGGACCATATCGATCCTCTTGATGGTTTTTCGTAAACAGGGCCAGATTTCCTTGTTTTTGGAGCCAACGGATGGCTGTGCTGTCCTTAAAAAAGGGGTGCAGCCAAGTGGGGTCGCCCGACCCCTCGAAAAAAACGGTGTCGTTCGCTACCACATATCGAAAGGAAGGGATGTTTTTGGGCAATAATTGCAGCCCTGTATAAAAGGTCACAATCTTGGTATTGCTGGCAGGAGTGAAGTAGATATCACCGTTCACCGTATAAATTTCCTCACCGGTGTTGGCATCGACCACCACAAGTCCGCGCAGGGAATGCTGAAAGGAGGCGTGGTCCATTTGTTGGTTCAAAGTTCTTTTTAGGGAAGAACAGCCCGTAACCAAGAAAGCTAAGGTCAACGCTTTGAAAATCAAAAAAATGAGTGGTTTTCGGTTGGGTTTACGCATGGGAGGCCTTCATCGATTTTAACAACAAGATATTTATTTTTTAACTGGAAGTTAAGTTTTTTAAACGGCTTTTTTGCTAATTTAGAACACAACCTATTGACCCAATTTAATCAAATTATTATGCCTAGAGCTATGTTGGAATACACCAAAACTGTCCTGCAAAAGGTGAGTTTTGATGCTAAACTTTTTGCTAGGGAACTTCAAAAGGCAATTACGAGACTATTGCCCAATGAAGTGGAAGAGCTAAAAATCTGGTTGCAATTTTATATTGTGGACAAACCAGAATTGCGATCAACGTTATTACTATTGAAAACTTAAACACGAACCGAAGAGCCGCTGAAAAGCGGCTCTTTTAATTTTTGGCCAAAGGGCTGATGATCTTTACATCCTGAAAGGCAATCGCGCCCCGAACAATGCTCGAAATGACTTCCCGGAGTGCATCCGTAATCTGTATTTTAAGCTCGCTCTTGTGGTAGATCATACTTATTTCCCTAGCGGGTACCGGATTTTTGAAGGTTTTTAGGTTCACCCTTTTTTCCTTGTCCAAATGCAGCGTGTTCAGATAGGGAAGCAGGGTCATGCCCATGCCCTCATCGGCCAAACTTACCAAAGTTTCAAAACTGCCGCTTTCTATCTTAAAATGTTCGCCACGTAGGTTCTGGGATGCCTTACAAAGGTTAATCACCCCTTCACGAAAACAATGGCCATCTTGGAGTAAAAGCACATCGCTTACGTCCAAGTGCTCGGTGGTCAACAATTCTTCGGAAGCCAAACGGTGGTTTTTGGGCACATAGCCCACAAAAGGCTCATAATAAAGGGGGCGTTCCTTAATAAATTCAATTTCTAGGGGGGTAGCCGCAATCCCTGCATCCAAATGGCCGTCCAAGATGTTTTTGATCATGGTTTGGGTGGACTGCTCCTTGATAATAAGGTTGACCTTTGGATATTTTTTGATGAAAGCGTTCAAAAACATGGGGAGCAGGGTGGGCATTACCGTTGGAATGATGCCCAGGGTGTAGTCCCCACCGATGTAACCTTTGTCTTGATCTACGATGTCTTTGATGCGTTCTGCTTCTGCAACAATATTTTTGGCCTGCGCCACGATTTTTTTTCCGACTTCCGTAATGGTGATGGGCTTTTTGCTTCGGTCAAAAATGAGAACATCGAGTTCGTCCTCCAACTTTTGAACCTGCATGCTCAAGGTAGGCTGCGTCACAAAACTTTTCTCTGCGGCCAAGGTGAAATTCTTGTGCTCCGCTACGGCCAAGACATATTGTAGCTGGGTAATGGTCATCCAATAATAAGTTTAGGACATAAAAGTATGAAAAACCATCAGTCTAATCTATAGAAAATCAGGAATCGTGAATTACAGTGGTCCTAAAACAAAAGCCTGCACTATGGCAGGCCTTCGATTAATGTTTGGTTACTTTTATTAGAACCGGATATTGAGCTCCAAATTCTCATTGGCGACCTGGAATTGGGCGCTGTTGAAGTTCGGCGGACCCATCGTCATGTCGTTCCCGGACATTCCGTAGCTTTCTTTGGGCATTCCGTTTAGCTCATAATCCATGCGCTTGTTTCCGTTGGCATCGTGCAGGGCCATTATGGCATATGTACCAGGTGCAACATTGGTAAAGGTCATGGTCACTTTTCCATCTTCAATGTTGCTTTGCAGATTTTGTATTCCCGGACCTTTCATAAAAGTGTCGGCGGTATGCAGTCCCAAAAGTACTTGACCTTCATTGCTCTGTACATTGTCGATGGTTACGGTAATATCCACACCATTGTTGTCTTGCGCAATGGCGATCATACTTACCAAGAAAAAACTTAAAGCTAGTGTTACAGTTTTCATACGATTTGTTTTTGATGATTTGTATGCCCCAAAATTGCTACATGTGCTTGCCACATCAAATTCAAGTTGACTGAAATGTGGAATTTTTGGAGTGAACTGCAACGGAAAAATGGCATATCAATTCAGTTGTAAAAAACGACAACTGGGTATTTGGTTTTGGTTTGGCTGAAAACACCGAGGCATTTTTGTCCCATCAAACAAAACGAACAGTCATGAAAAATACCATTTATATCATCCTTATCCTATTTAGTTCTGGAACGGTGCTAGCGCAGCATACCATTTCAGGAAAGGTAACGGATAGCAAGAACAATCCAATCGAGGGGGCCAACATTTATTTGGAGGGTACCTATGATGGTGCCTCCTCCGACGCCCAAGGAAAATTCACCTTTGAAACCGCCGAAGAAGGAATGCAAACCTTGGTGGTTTCCATGTTATCCTACGAAACGCATTATGAGGCTGGTGACATCTCCTTTTTCACCGATATGGAAGTGAAGTTGTTGGAGTCCTTTAATTCGTTGGATGGGGTCACCTTGACCGCTGGCACCTTTGAAGCTGGGGACAATTCCAAGGCGTCGGTATTGAAGCCTTTGGATATTGTGACCACCGCCGGTGCCGCTGGGGACTTTGTGGCCGCATTGCAGACCTTGCCAGGAACCACAACGGTGAACGAGGACGGCCGCTTGTTTGTTCGAGGTGGTACCGCCGATGAAACCCAAGTCTTTATCGATGGGCTCCGTGTTTTTCAACCATTTAATGCCACTGCCAACAACACCCCGACCCGGGGTAGGTTTTCACCTTTTTTGTTCAAGGGTATCTCTTTTAGTACAGGGGGCTATTCCGCTGAGTATGGTCAGGCCCTCTCCAGTGTACTATTATTGAACACCACGGATGTTCCGGTTCAGGAGCAGACGGATATTTCCATTATGAGCGTAGGAGGTGGTATCGGACATACCAAAATATGGAACGAAGAACAATCGCTGAGCCTTAACATTAATTATATAAACCTTTCTCCTTATGAAGAATTGATTCCCTCTACCCAAGGTGTGCGATGGATAAGTCCGTATGAATCCATTTCCGGTGAGACTGTGTTTCGGAGCAAGGGCGAAAAAAGTATGTTCAAGCTTTACACTGGGTTTAACCATGCCAACTTGGATATAGAGCAAGAGGATATCAATTTTGATGACTTTGTGCGATTCCGGTTAAAGAACAACAATTTGTACTTCAATGCGTCGTACAAGTACTATTTTGAGAATGATTGGAGCCTGACCTCCGGAGCTTCCGTTGCTTGGGACACCAACGATATCGGCATTATGGAAGACCAGGTCGATACCAAGGAAACCTCCTCTCACCTGAAGTTGAAAGCTAGAAAAAACTTTAGCAATAGGTTCGATTTGAGTTTTGGGGCGGAGTATTTCCATACCGATTACGACGAAACCTACGAGGATGCGGCCAACAATCAGTTCGAGAATGGCTTTGTGGATGGTCTTTGGGGCGCTTTTGCGGAATCCGACATCTTTTTGTCTAATCAATTTGCCATGAAATTAGGTGTTAGGGCCGAGCAGACAAGTCTCTTGGAGGAATTTAGGGTATCCCCACGGGCTTCCTTGGCTTACAAACCCTGGGAAAATGGGCAATTTTCGTTGGCTTATGGAGATTTTTACCAACGACCGCTCACTGAAGTGGTGAAGTTTAATACGGATGTGGGCATGGAGAAGGCATCCCATTATATCCTTAACTATCAATATATCAACAATGGCAAAACCTTTAGGGCGGAAGGCTACTACAAGGATTATGACCAATTGGTACGATTCGATACCGAAATGCCACAGTTCAATTCCGCATACTCCAATGCCGGGGATGGTTATGCGATGGGAATCGATATATTTTGGAGGGACAGCAAAAGCATTGAAAACTTGGATTATTGGGCATCCTACTCCTATTTGGATACGGAAAGACAGTACAGGAACTTTCCGGAAAGGGCCACACCTAATTTTGCGCCAAAACATAACCTATCGTTGGTTACCAAATATTGGGTGAACGATTTGAGGTCACAAATTGGTTTTTCTTATGCCTATGCAACGGGGAGACCCTATAATAACCCCAATACCGCAGATTTTATGGGGGAACGAACAAGGTCTTTTAGCAACTTGAGCTTTAACTGGGCTTATTTGATAGACCAACAAAAAATACTCTACTTTTCGGTGAACAATGTATTGGGCACCAATAATATCAGTAACTATCAGTACGCCAATACACCTAATTCTGATGGGGTTTTTGATAGAAGGGCCATTACTCCACCAGCGGACAGTTTTTTCTTCGTTGGGTTTTTCTGGACCATCAGTACCGATGGAAAAAGCAATCAACTGGATAATTTATAGGTCACTGCTGCATTTTCAAGTAATAGTCCACCGAATGTTTTCCCGAACCGTATACTGCAAAAAAGAGCGTGGTCAGCAGTACAATAATGGCCAGCATAAGGTTATTGGTGTCCATCTGGCCCAAAAAATTGGTGAGGATGGCCCCCAGTAGGATGGGCAATTGTGCAATGGCCGCCCAACGTGTAAGCAATCCCACAACAATCAGCAATCCCCCCACAAAGTGGGCCGGAATTAAATAATGTAGAAAAATCATACCGCCCGGCCACTCCTGAAAAGGACTTGCGAGCCGTTCCATCTCTTGGTAATTGTTCATGAATTCGATACCTTTTACGAAAAAGACAACGCCCAGCAAGACCCGAACAAGGTCGAGTAAGAGATAGGTATGGGCATTTGCCCATTTATTGAGCTTTTTGATGAGACCCATGGCGAAAAGTTTAAAGTGTCTTTATAAGGTACTCATTTTTAGTGATATATGACAGGAAAAACGATTAAACCTTTCTTTGGGCGGGGATTTGTACAACTTCCCCTGCTAAATGGGTAGGGTTCAGTTGATGTTTAGCTCCATTTGAATATCACTCCTGCTGTAAGGCGATGCAATTTGGGTCATTTCGCGAAAGCCCAGCTTTTTGTAAAGGGATAGGGCAGGGCCCAGTTTTCGGTTGCTTTCCAAAAACAGTTTTTTAGCTCCCAATTCCTTTGCTTTGGCGATGATATGTTCCCCTAACAGCTTTCCAATGCCCTTTCCCTGTGCTTTCGGGGATACTCCCATTTTGGAGAGCTCAAAATCGTAACCTTCATGGGAACAGGGAATCAGGGCACAGACGCCAACGGCCAAGCCCTCCCATAGTGCTACGGCGATATAACCTCCCTTGTCCAAAATATATTCTTTGGGATGGTTCAGTGCTCGCTTGTCCATCTCTTCCAACTCAAAATATTTCACGATCCATTCCTCGTTGAGTTGTCTAAATGCGTCTTGATAGGCATCCGAATAGGGGATTATACTGACAATTGTGTTCATTTTGGGAGATTTTCAGAGGTTTTGTACTCAAAAATAGATCTAATTAAAATCGCATTGATCCATTGAAACCCTATTTCTATGGATCCAAACACTTTATCCGTCAATTGGGTATGCCGTTCAACGAAAAAATTACCGGTTGGTCGAGAAAATATTTAGTTTTACATTATAATTTAGTGGTAAATTTCTTACAAGGTCCCAAATCTTGCAAATGAAGAACTTAAAAATAGATGCGCCTGTTCCCATCAGGCACCTTAACCTACAAATTCCAATCGGCTATGGAGATAAAACTACCCCAGTTTCCCCAAACTGCATTCCCGTCCCAAGTTGAACGCTACCTTTATGCGTTCTTGATCGTTCTTTTTCTTGGCCTTCCCATTCAGGCACAGGAAGAAAACAACCCTTATGTAAGTTACGATGTCCCGTTTCAAAATCTATTGAAGTTTAATAGGTTTTTGATCAATCCTACGTTTTCATCGATTCGGGAGGATAAATCGTACATCAATTTTTTTCATCGAAGCCAGGGTGCTGATTTCGATAACAACCGCCAGAATTACTTTTTGAGTTATAGTGGTAGATTGAGCGATAGGGTTGGCCTAGGCTTTAGCCTTTATAACCAGAGAGAAGGTGTCATTTCCAATCTAGGTTTGATGGCCAACTATTCCCACGGTATCCGATTGGGAGAAGAGAGCAGCCTAACGTTTGGAGTCAACATTCCCTATTATGTCAGTAGCTTTGATCCTAGCAGGGCCGTTGCCTTGGAGGACGACCCCGTACTCAATGAGGCAAGCGAAAGTTCCATTCTGTCCTTTCAGCCTGGGCTAAATTTGAGCATAGGAAGTTTTGATTTTGGCGTCTTTGCCCAAAATCTGGTGGATTTCAATTTAAGGTCAGGTGAATCTTTGACCAACTTCAACCAGAAAACCTTTTCGGGTCATATTCAATACGTAAAAGAACTGGAAAATGGCAACGGGATTTTTGAAGATGCCCGTTTAATGCCTTTGGCACGTGTTCGGTTTGAGGGCGGTGAGGACGCGATTTTTGGAGGAGGTGTTATTTTTGATCTCCCCAAATTGGGATGGATACAAGGTGGATATGACCAATTTTATGGCGCTTCGGCAGGAACGGGTTTTAACTTGAACCAAAGGTTGTCCTTTGGCTATAATTTTGAGAAGAGCCTAAACAACAGTATTGCCAATTTAGGGGTCACCCATGAAATTTCGATTGCCTATTCCTTTGTGCCCAATTTGTCCAAGAACACCTTTATGGTTTCCAACGAAGATGAGGAGAAAAAGTTGGAAAATACTACCGTGGCCGATGCTGGTGAAGAAACGAAGAAAACCGAAACGAACAGTAAGCTGGATGCAAAGACTACCTTGAGACCTACAAATCAAGAAGATAGAGCCTACTGGGAGGAGCGTATAGCCCAACTGCAGCAAGAGCAAGAGGATAGCTATGCCGTAATCGACGACTTACTCTACAAAATGGATTCCATGAAGCAGAGCAGGGAAGAGGATATGGAAAAACGCTTTGAAATGGTGATGCGATTGGTAAAACGCCACAACGGCGATGACATTCCCGATATCAAAGCCAAGGCACAAAAATTATATACGGTGGATAGCCAGCAATTGGACTCGGTGTACAATTCCATTGAAAACTCCATGAATACCGCTTTGGCCCAGAACGCCAAAAAGGCTGGTACTGCCACTACACCTAAAGAAGAAGGGACTTTCCATGGAGGTGCCTTTAAACCAATTGAAAAATACATTAGTTTGGAAGGTGTGGGGCAAGGGCACTACATTGTGGCCAATGTCTTCAAGAACGAGACCTACCTTAAAAACTTTATGGAAGAATTAAAGCGCCAAGGGTTGGAGGCGCAATACTTCAAGAACCCCGAAAACGGACTCAACTACGTGTATTTGGCCAAATTTGAAGAGAATGAATTGGCCTATCAAGCCTATCAATCCAAAATGAAAGGAAAATACCAAGATGAAATATGGATTATGCACGTGGAAAATTCAAGGTATGCCAATTGGGCAGACGCCATTTTCCAAGATATTGAATGAGACCTTTACTCTTTGTTGTTTTGCATCAAAGACGCAACGCCCTGGCTCCCCGAGTCGGGGCGTTCCTTTAGCTCCGATATGATGGTTGCATGGTCCGCTGCGCGGGTCTGTGAAAGTTTGTAAGTGGCCTGAATGTCGGATATGCGTATCTCGAAACCGACCACACCTTTTACTTGGCGAAGCGTTTGTGGAGACATATCATCCAAGGAGATGGGATTTTTGGAGTTTTTCTCGTATTTGTTCACCAATCGATACATCGAGGCCATAGTTTCTTCCTGGGTCAATACCCTTAGCGTGCCATACACATGCACGGCAACGTAGTTCCAAGTGGGCACCTCTTCTTCCTTGTACCACGAGGAGGACACATAGGCATGTGGACCGTTGAAAATACAAAGGACTTCACTTTCGTCCTTAAAATACTTCCATTGCGGGTTGGCTTTGGCTATATGCCCGACCAAAACATCGTATCCATGCTCATCCTGCTCCAGTTCCAAGGGAATATGGGTGCCCCAAGGTTTGTTTTCCATGACATTGATGAGAATACCAAAACTATTTTGTTTGATAAATTCCTTGACTTCTTCGCTATTGTGATTTTGGTAATGTGGTGGAATGTACATAAGTATGGATTCAATAATTGATGATAAGGCTAAATTATACATTAAACATGGTATGGATTACGGTTCATCCTTGAATCTTTACAGTTCGGTAAAACTTCTTTTGGTGGGCACCTGGGTGAATTCATCTTTGTAGCATCAATAATCAATCCTGGAACTCATCCAGCATCAAAAAAGAACAGTCATGAAAAAACTATTTTTGGCCGCAGTATTTTTGGCCGTATCCTTCGCAAATGCCCAAGACCGATATTCCAAAGGAATGGAAAAGGCCTTTGCCTTATGGGAAGACCAAAAAATGATGGAAGCCTCGCATCTTTTTGAGCGCATCGCAACCGCGGAGCCCGATAAATGGTTGCCCTATTATTATGTGTCGCAAATCAACACCTTGATTTCTTTTGGGGAAACGGACGAAGCCAAACTGAGCAACCAGTTGGAAAAGGCCAAGGAATTTTTGGATGTGGCCAAGGCCATATCGCCGAACAATCCGGAACTGTTGATTCAGGAAGCGCTAATCAATACAGCTTGGATCGCTTTTGATGGTGCAACCTATGGGATGACCCTATCCCCAAAAAATGCCCAGCTGTACCAAAAAGCCTTGGAGATCGCCCCAAAAAACCCAAGGGTCATTCTTTCCAAAGCAGAATGGGACATGGGTTCGGCCCGTTATTTTGGCAAGGATACCACTCCCTATTGCAAGGATGTGGAAAGGGCCTTGGAACTTTTTGCTACCTTTAATTCCGAAACACCGTTTTACCCTACATGGGGAGAGGAAAGGGCCAAAGAAGTCCTGGAGAACTGTGGTAAATAGAAACGTATGAAACTCTTTGTCAGAGAACTTTTAAAAGCATTTTTAGTGGGGGTCGCTATTTTTATAGTGTTCCTCATTATTTTCTTTATCAAGGGTTGGGAGCTCACCTACCAAGAGCTATGGGAAGAGTTTTGGGAAAGCATGATCTTTTCCACGATCATTTACATGCTGAATGCGGCTTCTTTTATTCTTTTGATGCGCAAGTACGATAAGGAGCTGTTTACCAAAAAGTATATCGCCTACGGTATTTTGGGTAACATAGTGGCCTCCATTGTTGGTATTGTGCTATCGAGGTTTGTGCTCATCGTACTGATCAATCAACGATCTTTTGCACAGTTCTTGGCAGAGGAACGATCTGAGTTCTATGTGAGTTCCTTTATTATTTCTATGGCCGTGGCACTTATGTTCTACGCAGCCTATTATTACAAATATTACAAGGAACGACAAGTCAAGGAGCAGAAAATTATTGCCGGTTCGGCATCGGCCCGATTTGATGCCCTTAAAAATCAATTAGATCCCCATTTTTTGTTCAACAGCCTGAACGTACTGACCAGTTTAATTGACGAAGACCCGCATCAGGCGCAGAATTTCACTACCTCGTTATCCAAGGTGTATCGCTATGTACTGGAGCAGAAGAACAAGGATTTGGTTACGGTGGATGAAGAGCTCAAGTTTGCCCGTACTTATGTACGCCTGCTGAAAATGCGATTTGAGGACAGTATCATTTTTGACATTCCCGACCAATGCTCTGTGCCCGAGGCCAAAATTGTGCCGCTCTCCTTGCAATTATTGTTGGAAAATGCGGTGAAGCACAATGTAGTGACCTCGTCCAGACCATTACATATCAAGGTGTATGAGGACAAGGGTATGTTGGTGGTCAGTAATAATCTTCAGGAAAAGCAGGTAGTCAAGAAAAGCAGTGGAGTGGGATTGCAGAACATCAAGCAGCGCTACCGTATTTTAACGGACCGTGAAATGGTCATCAACAAAACCATCAAGGATTTTAGCGTATCGCTCCCTATACTCACCCAAAAATACACGGTGATGGAAACGCAGGAGAACTATATTGAGGAAAAACGGTATGCAAAGGCCAGGGAGCGTGTTCAGGCCATCAAAGACTTTTATGGGAACCTCATGGCCTATTGCATTGTGATTCCTTTTCTGTGGTGGCTCAATTTGCGGACCACTGAGTTTCTTTGGGCCTTTTTCCCCACGATTGGATGGGGATTTGGGTTAACCGCCCATGGGATGGCCGCTTTTGGCTACAACCCTCTTTGGGGCAAGCGCTGGGAGGAGCGCAAGATCAAGGAATTGATGGATAAGGACGATTTCTAATATTGGAGACTGGAATCGAGCACCCCCTGATTTAGATTAAAATTCCGGTCTTCACCCTTCACCCTTAACCCTTAACCCTTAACCCTTCACCTTTCACCTTTCACCTTTCACCTTTCACCCTTAACCCTTAACCCTTAACCCTTAACCTTCTTACCTACAACTCATCCCTATAAAATAACAGTTCAGAAACTCGTTTTTCTTTTTGCGATTGGGTATGCCGAATTTTAGGATGTAATCAAATAAAAACGAACAGTCATGGAAAATTCAACAGAACTTAGATATGCCAAAGCCAAAGAAAGGGTGGAGTGTATCAAATCCTTTTATTACAATCTGACCGCTTACCTAATCGTGATCCCGTTGTTGGGATATCTCAATTACAGGACTACCACTTTCCCTTGGATCATTTTTCCTGCCGTAGGGTGGGGACTTGGACTGTTAGGTCACGGCATGTCCGCTTACGGATTCAATCCCCTTTTTGGCAAGGAATGGGAAGAACGTAAGATTCAGGAGTTTATGAACGACAAAGAATTTTAAGAATGAGTACTTTTAACTATAACATCACCCCTAATAGCAACATCATGGATACAACGAATAAAGAGAACAAATATATAAGGGCTCGGGAGCGCGTGGACGAGCTTAAAAGTTTCTATGGCAACTTGACTTCCTATGTTCTGGTCATATCCGGTTTGGCACTTATCAATTATTTTACCAACGGATTTGGTTATATGTGGTTTTTATGGGCCGCTTTTGGCTGGGGGATAGGTGTTCTTTTTCACGCCATAAAAACATTCGACCTGAACCCATTTTTTGGAAAACAATGGGAGAAGCGCAAGATCGAGGAGATTATGCGCAATGAAGAACAGAACGATAAATGGAAATAATCATGGAAAACTTTAACACTGAAAAATACAATAGGGCCAAAAAAAGGGTCGACGAACTCAAGGGGTTTTATATCCACTTGGCCATTTATATCGTGATAAATACATTTATCTTGATCAACATCTTTCTAAGAACGGATGATTTTTGGAGATGGGAACATTTTATCACCTTGTTTGCGTGGGGCATTGGGTTGTTCTTCCATGCTTCCAAAACCTTTGAATTCAATCCCCTTTTGGGAAAAAACTGGGAAGAACGACAGATCAAAAAGTATATGGAAGAGGACAAGGAAGAAATGAACAAATTCAAGCAAGGCCATGACAGATAGAAATTTTGCTCGGGAAGCTGCGGAGAAACGTGTCAAGGAACTGAAGGGCTACTATCGCCATATCGCCATTTTTGTGGTCGTTAATGGTATATTGGTATTGCTTAAATGGGGAGTGCTCAACTCATTTTTACCGGAAGCCTTCCCAAAGGAAGCCTACTTTTATGAATGGATCAATGCAAATATTTTGATTTGGGGAGTGATCTTGCTTGTACACACCATTATTGTACTTCGTCACAAATTCTCATTTTTCAAAAAGTGGGAAGAGCGTCAGATACAAAAATATATCGATGAGGATAGGGACCATGTTGATAAGTACAAATAAGAATTTAACCATGGGAAGCTGACCTTTCCTATTTTAGATGAACCTGATTAACCATAGAAGCAACTACAAATAACCACCATGAATGTCCTGATCATTGAAGACGAAAAACCAGCGGCACGACGATTGTCCAGATTGCTTTCGGAGCTCGAAATTGAGGTGTCCACCATGCTGCATTCGGTTGAAGATTCCATTGCTTGGTTCCAAGACAACCCACATCCCGATCTCATCTTTTTGGACATTCAATTATCGGATGGACTTTCCTTTGAAATTTTTGATGAAATAGAGGTGAAAAGTGCCATCATTTTTACCACGGCTTATGACGAATATGCACTGCAAGCATTCAAGCTGAACAGCATCGATTATTTGCTAAAACCGATTGATGAGGAAGAGCTGGAAAGTGCCGTAAAAAAGTACCAGAATTTTAAGCCCGAAAATCAAAAGATCCCCATCGATTTTAACGATATCAAAAACCTTTTGGTAAACCCCTTGGAACGGGAATACAAAAAACGATTTACAGCTCGGGTGGGACAGCATTTAAAAATTATAAATGCCGATGATGTGGAATGTTTTTATAGTGAAAACAAGGGTACCTACGCCGCCACTTCGGACGGAAGAAATTATTTGCTCGACACTACATTGGAACAGTTGGAGGAGGAGTTGGAGCCCCAAACATTTTTCAGGGTGAACCGTAAGTTTTATGTGAACATCAATCACATAGGCGACATCATTTCATACACCAATTCAAGGCTCCAGATTAAAATGAAACGCTTTGATGAACACGAAATCATCGTTAGCAGGGAACGGGTAAAGGATTTTAAGTTATGGTTGGAATAATTCGATTTAAGATTTTGGATTCCAATTGTTTAATTAAAATTAAAAAGTCACTATAAATTTTTCTTATAGTGGCTTTTTTGGTTAAAAAGGGCTAGTTGTCCTCCACTCGGTTGTCATCAAATGCGGAAGGGAGCAGTTTCGGAATCAATTTAATAAAAATGGGCAAAAGAATGGCTCCACCGGGCAACATAAAAATGGCCAATGAGGGTATGCTCTTAAAGATATCCAATAACTGGTTCTGTACTTTTTTCTTTTCTTCGGCATTCAAATCCTTTACGGTGGATTTGGATAAAAGGGACACAAGTTCACGACTTTGGGCCAATTCTTTTTTGAGTCTTTTGCTGTTTCTCAAAATCAGTTTGCTCACATTTTTGGACATGCCATCATAGAATTGAACGGCCAAATTTTTGTTGCTCAAATAAGCAACTTTTTCTTTGTTCTGTTCAAAGAAATTTTCCACAAATCGAAGCTCGAAATCGACCTCTTTTTTCGACTTGCCAAGGTCCCTTCCCAAACCAAAAATGTAATCCGTTTCGGTATAGTCCAAAGCCTTATCTTCCCATATGGTCAAACAGGCCATATCCAAAAAATAATCCTTCTCGTTTTTGCTGAAATTTTGGTTCAATAGATCAGCATATTCCCCCTCAAATTTTGCTTTGTCCAGGTCCACATAAGTTAATGATGAACCCAACACCTGGATCAATCGCGCATCCGATTCGTGGGTCTGTTTGGAATTGAGTGCGTGGTACACAATATTGATGGTGACGTACTCCAAAAGTTGGGCATGTTCCATCATATTCTTTTCGCCTTTTAAGTAGACAATAAAGATTAAGATATCGACATAGAGCAACGAATTGGTCAAACTATTTCCCAAGGCCCTGCTAAAAGTATTGTCGCTCAAATAGATCCGGGAGTCAATCAGTTTTTCCAATTGTGATTCGGTCTTGGAACCGGTCAAAATTTTGTTCAAAAAGGAAATCCGACTAACGTTCAGGGATTGATAATATTCAAAAACCTTGTTTACAAAGGCTTCAAAATCCGTTTTTCCTACCTCAAAAGTGTAGGTAAAATACAAAGCGGTCAATAAGTTGATCTTGGCAATCTCATCCTCACTTAGGGTATGCTCCACGGGAATAAAGGACGGAATGTTTAAGTGTACACCATAGATAAAACCATTTGCCTTGAGTTCCCGATACAGGCTTTCAAAGTCGTCAAAGTAGGAAGACTCTTGATCTACGAGGTGACCAAACTTGTTGATCCATCCTGAGGCAGAAGGGTTCATGTAACTGAATTAAGAGGTCAAAGTAAAACAATTTCCACGACTTTGGTTTATGGTAAAGGAATGTCATTGCTAAAATTCAGTTAAGACAATTTTAACATTTCAAAACCAAACCACCCTTTACAAGGTTCCGTAGGTAGGGGTGAACGAAACTTAAAAAACAAGTAACATGAAAAAAACAACGAAATACCTATTAGGATTTGGTGTATTGGTCATCGCAGCAACCATTTTGGTGTCTGCAGACCATATTGACGCACCTTCATCGGCAGGAACCAGTGCGGATATTGCCGATTTTTATGCTTTTGAACCCAGCGAAGGTTCTGACAACACCGTGTTTGTGGTGGATTTGCAATCCAATGTATTGCCCGACTTGGCTTACGGCACATTCGATGAGGATGTACTGACTGAAATCAATATTGATTTGGATGGGGACCTTGTAGAAGATCAGGTCATTCAGGCCATTGCACGTGATGGTAGAATGTATTTTTTCGGTCCCACGGCACCCTCTCAAACCGGATTGAACAGTGAAGTGTACACCGATGCCGCATTGGGAGACGTTGAAATTTCTTCGAACACTGCAATTGTAGAGACAACCTCAGATGGGGTTTCCCTTTTTGCAGGACCGAGACAAGACCCTTTCTTTTTCGACTTTTTCCAATTCAACGCAGTTATTTCTCCAGAATTGGATTCGGCCCCAGGTGGATTTTTACCCCCGGAAGAAGCCGCCGACACCTTCGATGGTGCCAATACCATGTCCATTGTAGTGGAAATCCCCAATAGTATGCTAGGGACACCAACGGCAACCAATGCACTGGGACTTTCCGTGTACAAAACATGGGTGACCACAAATAGAAAACAATAAGAAACTTTAAAACTGTATTATGAAACTAAGACAATCTTTATATGTAACGGCACTTTTGCTGAGCTTTGGCCTAGTTATCGGCTGTAATAATGATGACAATGGAACCTACATGGACGACGACATGATGATGGATGATGATATGATGATGGACGATGATGATATGATGGGCGTTGATTTTACCGGAACATTTGCGCAGGTGGACCACATTGGCCGTCCAGGAATCAATACCACCTTAAGTTTTGATATGGAAGGCGAACCAAGCGTAAAGGATGACCACAACACTACGGTGCCTTCTGATATGACCGCAGCCTTCCAGGCTGGGTTTCAGGCGAGATTGGAGCAATACCACGATGTGTATGCCCTAAAATTAGGATTGGACCCCGCCGATGTGGACTACGAAAACAATATTTTGGGATTGGACGCGGCAACGTTGACCACCGTTTTATCGGCAGATGTTTTGGAGGTTGCTCCAGATTTGCCCACGACCTATTTTAATCCCGGAACAGACCTTGACAATGATGGCAACGTGTTGGTGCCGGACGGAGACGAGGTAGCCCTTACCGGTAGACACCCCAACGACGACATTATTGACGTTTCCTTGATCTTATTCTTTGGAGGAATGCAAGGTGACCGCTTTAGTGGACAAGATTTGGATGATGACGGTATGGCCGATTTGCCAAGACTGACATCGGACGGTGTTGGCTTAACAGCTAGTATATCGACTACATTTCCCTATTTGGGAGCACCTGAATAATTGCTATGAAAAGGAAGGGGAGGGGAAAGTTCTTTCCTCTCCCTTTTTTAATAAAACAACAACAAGATGAAAGCAACAAAATTTTATACCATTTTTATGCTGATGCTACTGTTCTTGGTATCGTGTCAGCAAAAGGAAACTGAATTCAGAACCAACAGTCAGGATTATAATCAATTTTTGGCTTCGGAATCGGTAAAAACGACCTCCAAATATTTTGACCTTTGGGACAACAAAATCAAATCGGATAGCTTGCAATTGCTCAGTTTGGGGAATGTGGCAGGTGAATACAACCGATTTTTTAGTGGAACCGGTAATATTCAATATTTAAAGGATGCTGAACAATCCTTAAAAAAGGCAGTGGAAATTGCGGCCATTGGCAAAGCAGGATACCTAAGGGCGTTGGCCAGAAACTATATCTCACAGCACCGGTTTAGGGAAGCTTTGGATTTAGCCGAGAAGGCCCGGAAGTTTGGTAGTGGGGTAAAGGAGACCCAGAGCCTGCTATTTGACCTTCATATGGAATTGGGAAATTATGACCTTGCCAACCAATATTTGGATAGCATCCAGAACATGTCCGATTTTGGATACCTGATTAGAGTGGCCAAATGGAACGATCACAAAGGAGATCTGGATACCGCTATTAACTTTATGGAAAAGGCCATGGCTAAAGCAGAGTCTTCTAAAAACAAAGGATTACGGTTGTGGTCTTATACCAATTTGGCCGACTTCTACGGTCATGCTGGCAGAATTGAGGAGTCCTATAACCTTTACCTTCGGGCCTTGAACATCGATCCCCAAAATGCGTACGCAAAAAAAGGCATAGCATGGATTGTTTACTCACATGAAAGAAACGGTAAAGAAGCCCTTCGGATTTTAGATTCCATCATGCAAAAGAACCAATCCCCTGAATACTATTTACTGAAAGCTGAGATTGCCGACTTTATGGGGAACGACATGCTGCGGGTACAAGCGTTGGACGATTATTACAAGATAGTGGGAAACAACCCTCAATATGGCGATATGTACAATGCTTACAATGTAGATTTTTTGTTGGAGATGGATGTGGAGCAAAAAGCCTATAAACTTGCTCAAGAAGAGGTGAACAACAGGCCTACGCCAGAATCGTACGGATGGTTGGCCTACAGTTTGTTGCATCTTGGAGAAAACAAAAAAGCTCTGGAACTTATAGAAAAGCATGTAATGGGTGCCACTTTTGAGCCTGCTATCCTTCATCAAGCTGCTGAAATCTACAAAGCAAATGGTAAGATGGAAAAAGTAAGAGAACTAAAACAGGAATTGATGGAAGCGGCATACGAGCTCGGTCCCATAAAAGAAGCCCAGATAGCCAGTCTTTAGTTTTCCCCTGTTAAGAGCAAGGTTGCAGATCGTTACGATCTCGGCTTGGTTGTTGTTTTTAGGTGCGCCACGGCATTTTGCCGTGGCGTTTTTTATTCTTCAGGAACTGGTTGCTTGGGTTCAGCCACATCTTCATGCAGGATTTCGATGCCTTTTTGAATGACCAAGTTGGTCGGAATAGTGATTTGTTTTCCATCATCCGTCCGCATAAAAAGATAAAATCCGCTAATATCCTCCACCTTTCCAGTCCAATCAAAGTCTTTGTCCATTACGCGGATTCGGTCCCCTAACCGAAGTGGATGGTTAAAGAAAAGGATCACACTTGCCGTTAAGTTGGATAGGATGGACCACTGGGCCACAAAACCAACGCCCAAAATGGCCAATACAGAAGAGATAAACACCGAAAAATCTTTCATGTTGACACCCCAAATCAACGAAATACCGATGAAGGCAAGCAGATAGAAAAGCAAATTGCTCAGGTAAAATATGATTTTCCTGCTGTTCATATCAATCGAACTAGATCTGCCAAACCTTCTAATGGCTCTTTTGCTCAAGGAATTGAGCAAAATCAGTATACTCAAAAGAATAATGGTGAACAAAATCTCCGTTTTGTAGGGCATCGCTTCAATCATGATGGTTCTTAGTAAATTTGGTTTAACTTATAGAGCTAAACTACAAATAAACCCATCATATCATAACTACCATGAACACAGATTTTGAAGAAAATTCATGGGTGATCAATTACTCACCGGACAATTACTATAACCGAAAGTTCTCCCTACAAGAGGATATGCAACTTTCCAAGGGCGATAAATCCATTACTTGGGTGAACACCTATGGTTTGGAGTATATGGATGAATTTAGGCAGATGGTCAACGAAAATGGGCTGGATGATTTCCTGTTGCGCCTATTGCTGAACCAAAAGATGGGAAACAAGGTCATCGTTCTCGAAGACCAGTTGTTTATTGCTGCCCGAATCCTGAAAACGGAACACGATAGCATGGAGTCCGAACAGATGTATTTTGTGGTTTCCAAAGACTTTAATTGGTGCATCCAAGAAATGTGGGGCGACCATTTTGATTGGATACGTCAGCGAATCTTTGAGAACAAGGGCATCATTCGAAAAAAGAAGGCCGATTACCTTTTGTTCTTTATTTTGGAAACCCTGATTACCAATTACAAGGAAAAATACGAAGATATCGTGGTCATGGAAAATGCCTTGGAAGCCCTTGTAAAGCGGGAGCCCACTCCGGAGTTTATGTTCGAAGTGGAACAGAAAAAAGCATTGATCCAAGAGTTTAAAAAAGCTTCCCATGGTCTGCGGGACATCATCATCCGATTGGAAAGAGTGGAAATTAAAGGATTTCAAACCAAATACTTTAGTGAATTGCGGGAGCAAATCAATGGTTTGATCACCGATATTGATTCCGACATTATGGAACTGGAAAGCCAAATCAACCTATTTTTTAGCGTTCAGGGCCATCGACTGAACGAGGTGATGAAAACCCTGACCATATTTTCCGTGGTGTTTATTCCCTTAACTTTTATGGCGGGCATTTATGGGATGAACTTTGAGTATATGCCCGAACTGCAATGGAAAAATGGTTATTTTATTCTTTTGGGCCTCATGTTTGTGGTCACCATCATTTCCATCATCATTTTCAAAAGAAAAAAATGGTTTTAATGTGTTGATTTCCAATATGCTTATCGCATATTTCCATTAGGTTGTATATTTTCGGATGTTTTCCAATGATAAACATCATATTCTCCGAAAAGTCCGCACGGTAGTTTTGTTCCATCAATATAAAATAACACACGATGAGAAAAAAATTACTTGTAGCGGTAGTGGCCCTCTTGGGACTCTCCAATTTCGCAATGGCTCAGGATGCTCCAGCAGATAATGGTGGCACATGGCAGTTCAGGTTGAGGGGAATTGTAATTTCTCCAGATGAGAGTGCCGATATTGAAGCCATTGGTGGCGATGTTGATATTTCCACTGCCGTGGTTCCCGAGTTGGACATTACTTATTTTTTTAATGAAAACTGGTCCATGGAATTGATTTTGGGTACGGCCAAACACGATGTTAAAGCCGTGGAAACCGCTGCCGGGGAAATTGATTTGGGAAGTGTATGGTTATTGCCCCCTACGCTAACCGGTCAATACCACTTTACCGGAGGCAATTTTGTCCCTTACGTTGGAGCAGGGGTCAACCTCACCCTTTTTTATGGAGTTGATGAAGGACCTGTTGTGGACGACATTGAATACGATACGGCTGTTGGCTTTGCATTACAAAGCGGGTTTGATTATATGCTCAACGATAAATGGTTTTTGAATTTTGATGTTAAAAAGCTGTTCTTGAATACCACAGCAACCGTAAACGCAACCACCGCTTTGGGTGCCACCGTAGATGCAGATGTGGACATCAACCCATGGATCTTCGGATTTGGAGTGGGTATTAAACTTTAATATTCGATTGTTTTTTTTAGGTAATCTAAGTTTTGAAGGTGGTTCAGGTAAACCTGGGCTGCCTTCTTTTTTGTTTACGCACCAACGGCACCTAATGTGTACAATTGCTCCAGTGTTGGGGTTTCACTTCCACCCTCGGGCTCCAAGGTGATACCAAAAGCTTCGGATTCGTTGGCATTTTCTAAGGTGAAGAGTTTATTGTCCTGTGATGCAAAATCATCCAACAACCCTAGACTGGTGGGGGTAAGTGGGTCCAATTTTAAGGACCAAACTTGGTAGGTGAATCCCTCAGGAGGTTCGGGAAGCCCTTGGGCATCGATAATAACTTTCTGTTCTTCCTTGTTCCAATAGGCTTTTGCATAGGAGGAAGGAGAAACGGTTTGCCCGCCAAGGGCGATTACGGAAACATCTTTATCCCTGATTTCCTGCAGCAGCATTTCCTTTGAAGTGATTTCCGCTTGGGTATCGGATAAGATATCTTCCAAGCTTTGCTTTTCTTGGTTGGTAAGCTCTATTTGGTTCTTCAGCTTATTGTTTTCCGTATATAACCAGAAGAGACCTATGGCCAATAATACCGATGCTGCCCAGCCCAAATAGCTGCCCCAGGGAGTTCCGCTACTTTTGGAAGCTTCTGGTGTAAACGGAATAACATCGTTTATTTCTGCCTTTATCTTGGCAAAACCGTTCTCGGGCATTTTGGGCGAAGCGGCTTCCGTTAGCTCTAGAACAGCATTTTCGATTGTCTCGATTTCTTTTTGTATTTCAGGATACTGAAGGGCATAGTGCTGCACCTCAAGATTCTCTTCAGGTGACAAGGCTCCAGCTACGTAGAGTTCCAAAATTCCAGATGCTATGTATTCTTTCACATCCATGCTCATGCCATATTTTTTCTAATGCTCGAAATACAGCTTCTTATTCTTGTTTTTATCGTGCCAATTGGCGTATTCAGCTCTTTGGCGGCTTCCTTTTGGGTGTAGCCCTTAAAATAAAGCATATCGATCAGCAAAATACACTTTTCCTTCAATCCTTTTAGGAGAGACTGAAGTCCGATAGTGTCCATTTTACTGTTCAGATCTTCGCTGTTTTCAAAAATACCTACGAGAGAATCAACAGGAAGGTTCTTTTTTTGGTTTTTATGGCTTTTTGAACGCACTTCGTCGATGGCGGCATTCCTTGCGATGTTCAATATCCAGGTAAAAAACCGTCCCTTGGAAGCATCGTACTGGTCCGATTTTTCCCAGACCTTCACAAAAACATCCTGGCAGAGCTCTTGGGAGCGCTCCGCATCCTTCACGATCACATTAATGACACCACAGATATTTTCCGCATACATATGGTACAAGGTTTCAAAGGCAGCACTATCCTTTTTTTGAAATTGTTGTATGAGGTTGTCCAAGTTCATTGAAGTGGCTAAATATATAAAAAAAGAGCTGCGATTGGCAGCTCTTTCCATAAATCTTTATCCTATTGGAAATACTTATTGTTGGGTCAGCCATACCGAAGCATTAATAGCAACTTCGTCCCAGGTTTTGCTTACACCGTCGGCACCGGTATGCAATATTTTACAAGCTTCATTGAGTGAGGCCAATGCATTGAGCGCATCCCATTGTTTTAGGTCCATAACCCCAGTAAAATTGACATGGTTGTCTTCTGTGATTTCATATTCCATGGGTAGTTCGGCCGATACCCCGTTCATACTCAGGGTAACCGAACAGTTCTTGGCATCCTTTAGCGAGAATTTACCCGTTATGTTTTGGGTCTCCACCATTTTGTTGAAAAAGAACTCGATGATTTTGGGATCCCTTATGTTGGTAGGATCATTGGTGAAAAGGCTGCTCACCGGAATGGTGAATTCAAGTCCATCGATGGTTTCCTTTGGAGTTTCTCCTGCGGTATAGGTGACCTCCACTTGTTGGAAGGTACCGCCAACGGGAACCTTGTCGGTTGTCTTGTAGGCCGTAAAACGTACGTCGGTGGAATCTTGCACGAGGCTATAGCTTGCTGTAGATGCCTTGACTTCTGTTTTTTCCTCCTCTTTTTGGGCTTTTTTGCAGCTAAAGGCTGTTATGATGAGTAGGGCCAAGGCTGCAAGTTGTAGATTTTTCATTTTGAGTACATTTTTAATAAGCACTAAGTTAGCTCATAATTGAATTTGGGTCAATAAAAAAAGCCATCCAACGGACGGCTTTTTTCTTGTTTATGTATGCTCAGCTTACTGGATAATTCCTGTGCAAGCAATTCTTGCGCCAGCGGCACCAGAAGGCTGTGAAGTGTAGTCGTCCACGCCTTGGTGAACAATTACCGCTTTGCCTAAAATATCCTTGGTATCATCACCGCAACCAATGCACCATTCGTCGGTCATGAATTCAACGGTGCCATTACCATCGGCGTCGGCGGTAAAGTTGCCAATATCGCCTTTGTGATATCCATCTTCCGAGCCCCACTTGCCATGTTGCTCGTAGGTTGGGTTCCAATGTCCTCCAGTTGATGTTCCATCTGCGGATGAACAGTCTGCCTTTTCGTGCAAGTGGATGGCATGCTCGCCTTCGTCCAACCCAAGAAAGGTGGCCCGCATAATCACTTGTCCTTCATCTTGCGTAAAAACCACTTCGCCACTTACGTTGCTGTCGCTTTTAGGTTCCATGGAGAAGGTGATGACCTCAGGATCCATTTTCTCCGCTACTTGTTCTACAGTTTCTTCTACTTCTTCGGTAGTCTCCTCCGCTTCTTTTTTTGCTTGTTTACAGCCAAATGCTGTTATTAATAGCAGCGCTAAGGCTGTTGTTTGTAATTTTTTCATTTAAAAATGATGTTTTTAAGATTAGCTAATAAGGTAGGCATTATTTACGCCTGTGTCAAGGATTACCTTCGGTATTTCTAAGGTTGCTTCTTTTTAAAAAGTCCTCTGAGGTCGGGATTGTAGAACACGGCAAACTGTAATCTGTCGAACACCGCATTGGCAAATTGATTTCTCAGGTATCCCAACTGTATGTTGCTATTTTCTGTGATATTCACTCCAAAAGCTGCGTATAGCCTGTTTTGGTCAAATAGATTATCCTGTAGGTTAATGAACAGTTCATCGTAAAAGTTGAGGAAAAACGTATCCGTTAGCGGAAGGGTAACCTGTATCCGATAGCGTGCCCTATGCTGGGTATCCGTAACATCCCCAAAGTCAAAAAAGCGCTGTTCCAAACGGTAACGATGTTCAAAGAGGAACTCCCACACTTTGTCCCTTAATATAAATTGCTGGAAAATCCGGTTTTCCCTGCTGTCCACTTCACCCATGATGTCCTCAAAAGAGGTGTCCGTTTGAATAAAGGCATAGCCGATGGTGGCCATGGCATCTGGATTGATGTGATAATTGAGACCAGTTCGTAACAGCATTTGATTAAAATTATCCGTGGTTTCATAGTACCGAAATTGTGCTTCGGAATGTATACTGAAACGTTCTGCAATTTGATTGGTCCCAAAATACATGAACCAAGCTCCCAGTTCTTCTTCACCGGGAGTTTGGGCATGTAGGTTTGCACTCAATGCTCCGGTCAGGAACACCAAGGTCAAAAGTCTTTTGATCATAAATTCTCTTCTTTAATAGGAGTACTCTTTTCTTCTTTTAGGTACTCATCCAAAAATTCCAAAATTTTGCTGTATGCTTTGATTTGGTTTTCTTTTTTCACAAATCCGTGTCCTTCATCCTCAAAGAGCACGTATTCCACAGGCACACCGTTTTGGCGGACGCCAGCTACAATTTCATCCGATTCCGCTTGAAGCACCCTGGGGTCCTGTGAACCTTGGAGTACGATCAGCGGTTTGGTGACCTTGCTGGTGTGGAATAGGGGAGAAATCTGCTTTAATCGCACAGAATCAGCACTGTAAGGATCTCCCAATTCCTTGTAAAGGGCATCCTTGAAAGATTCCCACCATGGTGGAATGCTTTTGAGGGTTCGAATCCAGTTGGTAACACCGAATAAGTTTACCCCCACATCAAATTCCTCGGGCGTGTAGGTAAGGGCGGCCATCGTCATGTAACCTCCGTAGGAACCTCCAATGATTCCGATTTTCTCACCGTCTATTTCTGGTTGTTGTGCCAACCAGTTCTTGCCTTCCACGCAATCTTTCAAATCCTTGTCACCGTGATTCAGGTCATCCATTTGATAGAATGTTTTACCATATCCCGAACTACCACGGTTGTTTACGGCCAAAATGGCGTATCCGTGGTTGACCAAGTATTGGATGAAAGCACTGAAGTTTTGACGGGATTGTCCCCCTGGACCCCCATGCACCCAAACCAAAGCGGGCACAGGCGTTTCAGCGCTGGCTTGATGCGGTTTGTAATAGATAGCTGGAATTTCCAGTCCGTCAAACGATTTATAGCGAACCACCTCTGCTTTTACCAAATCCTGTGCTTGAACCTCGGGATTCAAAACATCGGTCAATCGTTTTTGCTCCTTGGTCTCCAAATTGTACACATACAGATTGGAGGGAGTGTGCGAACCCCCGGCGTAGAATCGCATCATGCTTTCGTCATCCGAAAAACTTACGCTGGTAATCTCCATGTTTTCCACCGCAGGTAAATCAATATTCTTCCCTGTGGCCACTTCCATCACTTCGATGGTATTTTTGGCGTCCTCATTAATGTAGGTGACTTGATAGGTTCCCTGATCGGTAAAATAACTTCCCGAAATATCCCAATCCCGTTCCATGGCCTTCTCGTAGGAGGCATCGGCCATGTTGTACTTCATCAAATAGGAAAACTCGCTTCCATCATCGGTGGTGTAATAAAATGCCATTCCATCCGGTGAAAAATCCTGTGGCGCATTTCCACTTTGGTTTTCATTGATTTGGGTCAGCTCCTTGGACTCTAGATTGTACAGGAACAAATCACTATCATTGGTATTGATGGATTTGCTCAAGGCGACATACTTTTCGTCCGGGGAGACTACGCCAACATCATAGCCATCGTTGTTTTCGTACACCAATTCTGAGGTCATACTTTCCAAATCCATTTTGTAGAGGTCCACAAAACGGTTGTCACGCTTGTTGGAACCGTAGAAAAATGCCGACTTGTCCTCGGACCACTGATAAAATAGGGAACGCGCCCCTTCTTCCGGGGTTAGGTCTTTAAAGCTTCCATCCGTATCGCGAACGAAAATATGGTAGATTTCATCCCCATTGTTATCCATTCGGAACAGCATTCGTTCATCTTTTGGAAAGTAGGAGATGGCAAATACCGACGAACTGTCCGATTGGGTAACGGGCATCATTTCGCCACCCGAAGTTGGGATGGTGTACATGTTGTAAATACCTGAACGGTTACTGGAGACCAGTAATTTGGACTTGTCCGGTGAAAAGCTTCCACCAGCGATGGACTCGTTGTCCATCATCTGTGAAATGGTGTAGGTCTTCATCGTCTCGGCGACGGAAGGTTCCTTTTTCTCTTCTTTACATGCCCAAACACTTACAATAAGGGCAAAGGCCAATAATTTTTTCATGAATTCTTTAATTTAGGTTAAAGCGTTCTGTCTCCTTGAAGGGAGAAAGGTCCAATGATTCAATGGAAGTCCGGTACGATTTCCATTTGTCATTAAAGAAGGCATTGGTCTTGTCCAATGCAGCCTTTAGTTCTTCTTCGGCAAACCGAATCATTCTACGTTCGGTGGCCGTTATTCCAGATTTTCGGGTGCCCACATAATAGGAAGCATCGCCCAATCTGGTCATCACATTGGGTTCTGGGTCGTCGGTGATGCCTTGACGCTTGTCTTCTTTGCCCAAGTACAGCGCAACCACGGAGTCAATCTGTTTTACAATGGCCTCAGAGGCCTTGATTTGCTCCTTGAATTTATCTTCACCCAATTCCTTGAGCTCTTTTTTGAACTTGTTCGCCAAATCCTTGCTTTCCACCAATTGTTTTACAGCATCCGCAGCGGTTTGGGTATAACCTTCCAGTTTTTTGCTGGTTTCGTATACTTCATTGATGGCAGCAAGGCTTACGTCCAACCTTGGGTCGGTCCTCACCGTTACAGGTGTGGAGTCGGTCGATTCGCCATACACCACTTTAACTTTGTAGGTACCGGGTTTTACTTCTACGCCTCCACGTTCTCTATCTCGCTTTCTGATGGTTCTGGATGGGCGGTCCGGGCCTTTTTCGTCCAAGTTCCAGTAAATCCTATGGAAACCGGCTTTCTCCGGAGTTTTGTATTTCAGGGTTCTGATGAGCCTATCGCCATCATAAAATTCAAAAAAGATGGAATCTTTTGTTTTTTCTTTTGACTTTTTGTCATCAGCGTTCTCCTCGTCTTTTTCTTTATCCTCTTTCCCTTCTTCCTTATCCTTCTTGCTCCCTTCTTTTAGGTAATAGGTAATCATCGCCCCGGATTCACGGTTTTCCCCATTAAAAATGGCATCCCCACCAAATCTTGAACCGGTAGGCTGTTGATAAGCAGCAAGGTAGGCATCTGGACTATCGAACAAACTGATGTCTTTTTGCAAGACCGAAGTATTGCCTGCCAACTTTCGCAATGGACGGATATCGTCCAATACCCATGCAGCTCTACCAAAGGTCCCGATGACCAAATCCTGCTCCCTTGAATGAATCGCCAAATCCTTGGTGGATACCGTTGGGAAACCTTTGTTCCACTTTTTCCAGTTGTTCCCGGCATCCAAAGAAATATAAAGTCCATCATCAGTTCCCAAGAACATCAAATTTGGATTTTTCGGGTCTTCGATAATGGAAAGGGTATAGCCTTTTACATCATTTTCATCAACGATACGGGTCCAGGTTTTTCCGTAATCTTTTGTTCTGTAGGCATAGGGCGTGTAGTTGAACCTTCTGTAATCGTTGGCTACCAAAAGTGCTTCTCCTTTGTTGTTTTGGGAAGCTTTTATCTGTGGAACCCAACTTCCAGCAGGTAATCCTTTGATGTTTTTGGTGACCTCGGTCCATGTTTCACCGCCATTGAGGGTGTAATGCACACGACCGTCATCGGTTCCTACCCAAAGCATATTTTGCTCTACAGGTGATGGTTCTATTACGATAATGGTACAATGGTTCTCCGCGCCTGTGGCATCCATGGTAAGACCACCACTTTCGCTCTGCTTCTGTTTTTCCTTGTCGTTGGTTGTCAAATCGGGGGAAATTACTTCCCAGGTCAAACCTTTGTCCGTGGATTTGTGCACAAATTGACTTCCAAAGTAGACCGTGCTATTGTTGAATGGATCTTGACCAATGGCCGCATTCCAATTGAAGCGAAGTTTTGTGTCCGCATCCGGTGGGGTAGGGCGTACAATATAGCCATCACCGGTTTGCCAATCGTAACGGCTCACATACCCTTGTTGGCTCATCGCATAACCATATCGGCTATCATCTGGGTCGGGAACCACATCAAATCCATCGCCAAAAGCGATTTCCTGCCAGTAGCTGTTACGAATGCCCTGCTGTCTCCACACATAAGCGGGCCCTCTCCAAGAACCGTTGTCCTGCATACCGCCATACACATTGTAAGGGTACTCGTTATCGGTACTGATATGATAGAACTGGGCGACGGGTAAATTGCCGATAAACCGCCAAGTTTTACCGCCATTTTTGGTGATATTGAGTCCTCCATCGTTACCGTCCAACATAAATTGTCCGTTTTCTGGGTGAATCCACCACGCATGATGGTCGGGGTGTACACCGTTATCAACGCCATAGGCAGGCATTAATTGGCTAAAGTTTTTACCACCATCCTCTGAAACATTGATGTAGGTGAACACAGAATAGACCCTATTTTCGTTTTGTGGGTCTACATAGATTTCGGAGTAATAAAACGGACGGTTTCCGATATCTTCCTTATCGTTGATTTTTTCCCATTTAAAACCCCCATCGGTGGATTTGTATAGGGCATTCTTCTTGGCTTCTACCAAGGCGTAAACAATATTGGGTTTGTTGCGCGCAATGGCCACACCGATTCTTCCCAAATCGCCTTTGGGAAGACCGTCTTCGGCCGTAATTTTTTTCCAAGTTTTTCCACCATCATGTGTCATGTGCAATCCACTTCCCGCTCCTCCAGAGTTGAAGAACCATGGCTCTCGTTTGTGCTCCCACATGGCAGCGATGAGTTTATTGGGATTGGTAGGGTCCATGACTAAGTCGGCGACTCCGGTTTTATTGTTCACAAAAAGAACTTTCTCCCAGGTTTCACCGCCATCGGTAGTTTTGAAAACACCGCGTTCCGGATGTTCTCCCCATGGCGACCCAATGGCTCCTACGTAAACGGTGTTGGGGTCGGTGGGGTCGATAATCACTCTGTGGATATGCCTGGTCTTTTCCAAGCCCATGGATTTCCAACTTTTTCCGCCATCCAAGGATTTATAGATACCATAACCTCCGTTCAAACTGTTTCTAGGGTTACCTTCGCCTGTCCCCACCCAAATGACGGATGGATTGGATTGTTGGATGGCCACGGCACCGATGGAAGCAGTCACTTCATTATCAAAAACGGGCTCCCATTTGATACCACCAGAGGTAGATTTCCACAAACCGCCCGAAGCGGTTCCGACAAACATGACATCTGGATTGGAATGGACCACATCGATTGCTGTTACACGTCCGCTCATTCCGGCCGGACCTATGTTTCTTGGTTTCATGTCCTGAACCAAATCCATGCTGAATTCCTGTGCTGAAATACTGGTAGCAATCAGCAGCAATACAAAGAAGATTGATTTTTTCATTAGTTGGGTTTGTAGTTTTTCTGAGTTAATATGACAGTATGTGGAATTAAATGGCTTTGCACACGTCCCACAAAATTCTGCCGCCTAAAGATACCAAAAACACTTCCCTCATTTCTTAAAGGGATGTTAATGGAACTTGTATTTTGATGTTTGGAGTATTACTCGTTTTTATAAATTGTACCGTCTTTCATCACAAATTTTACCCGTCGCATTCTGGAAATATCCTGAACAGGGTTGCCTTCTACCGCAATGATGTCCGCCAGATATCCCTCCTGAATCATTCCCAATTCCTGAAAATGAAGAATCCGTGCGTTTACAGAGGTGGCTGATTGCAATGCCTGTAAAGGCTTCATGCCATAATCTACCATGAGTTCCAGTTCCCGGTAATTTTCGCCATGGGTAAAAACACCCACATCTCCGCCAAATACAATTTCTACTCCAGACTCGAGGGCCAAAGCAAAGGATTTTTTCTTTTTGGCAATGCGTTCTGGGTCGGGCTCTTTGCCCTTCTGCCAACCTTTGTATTGTTCTATGGCATCACCGGCGGCCAAGGTTGGGCAAAGGGCTATTCCTTTTGTTTTCATCAGTTCAAAAATTTCTGCGGTGCCCCCATCTCCATGTTCTATGGTTTCCACGCCACCCATGATTGCCCTGCGCATCCCTTCGGGAGTGCTTGCATGGGCGACCACATACCTACCTGCGGTTGTGGCTGTTGCTACCATGGCGTCGATTTCTTCTTGTAAAAAGGTAGGTTGTGAGGGCTCATCCTTCCCCCAGCGGTAATCGGCATATATTTTGATCAGATTGGCACCGTTGCCCAGTTGGGTTCGAACTTCTTCCATTGCTCTATCCTTCCCGGTCACGGGAACAGCACCCAACGGCACTTGTACACCATCATGGAAGCCTTTTGGGCCGTAGGCTCCGGTTGCTACTATGGCAGGCCCGGCCATTAAAGTGCGTGGTCCTGGAACTAATCCTTCATCAATGCTTTTTTTGAGATAGATATCCGTATAGCCAGCACCTTCAGAGCCTAAGTCACGCATGGCGGTCACTCCTGCCAGCAACGTTTTCTTGGCATGAACTACGCCGCGAATCGCTCTTTCTACAGGTGATTCCTCTAGCACTTGGTCATTCCAGTCCGTTTCGTTATAAGGATGCAAGAGCAGGTGTGAATGACCTTCTATGAGGCCCGGCATCACCGTCTTTCCTTCAAGTTTGATTGTAATGTAGGCCCCTGCCTTTTTAAGTCTCTCCAAAGGCCCTGCGTAGGTAATTTTGTTCGAATCAACAGCGACCACCCAATCGGCATGCATTTCCTTCCCATTAAATACCCTATCGGGAATCAATAAGGTTTGGGAGTGAAGTTGATTCAAACAAAAGAATAGGGAGGTAAGGATAAAATATTTTTGACGCATATTGATATTGGTTGTTAGTCTATTTTAGATGTGTTCAGTAATTCTTGAAGCTCGCTTTTTGAAAATATTTCGGAACCTTTGATTACGGTATGTATGTTTTGGGTATGCTCGATATTTTCCAAGGGATTGGCCTCCAAAATGACCAAATCCGAAACTTTCCCCTCGGAAATACTGCCATAATCTTCGGTCTGATTCAGGAACTTGGCACCATTAACTGCTGAGGTACGAAGGGCATTCAAGGGAGAGATTCCGTTGGCTACCATGGTTTGAAGCTCCTGGTGAAGCGATATCCCAGGGTAGGTATAGGAATTGTAGGCGCCACTATCCGATCCTGCCAATAGTTGAACCCCAGCCGAGTCTAGGGATTTGACCAGTTGGCCAAAAAAGGTATCCAACTGTTTTCGGTTTTCCCTTGCTTCCTCCGTTGCCCGAAGGGCAGATTGGATACGGCCTTCGTAGGTTTTGATGATACCCTGGCCCATGTAACTGAGGTATTCATCATTGCTGTGGTCCACTTCATCCAAATAACTCAATGTTTTGCCAATGTGAAGCGTGGGAACCACAAAAACATCATTTTTCCTTAACCTATTGAAGGTAGCTTGAGCTGTGCTGTCCGAGTAGGTATCCATCAGTGCTGGCATGGCATCCCAAAAGCCCATGTCTCCGTTTTTTAGCTTTTCCGTGACCTCCGATTCATTGGCGGCACAGCCCTTCATTATGTAATATAGATGCTCAATACCGTCCATTCCTGCTGTTACAGTTTCTTCCAAGGTGACGGTGAACGGCATGTGTCCCGATACGGTAAACCCTCTCTTTTTGGCTTCTTTTATGGCATTGAGATAGTTCTCGGGAGAAATCCTGCTGTCGTAGATTTTAACGAAATCAACGCCCAATGCCTCCAAGGAGTCCAAGGCCCGAACCACATCATCCTCGTTTTCCACCTCCAGCGAGCCTGCCCAACTGGCATTGGGTCCATCAATTTTGGGACCGGCGGTAAAAATGGCAGGTCCGTTCAGCTCTCCAGTAGCTATTTGCCCCTTCCAATTCATCACGGCATGCGTCAAATCCCCACCAGCATCACGTACCGTTGTGATTCCGTTGGCAATAAAAAGCTTTAAAAAGTTCTCGTTGTTTCCAATCAAGCTATCGCCCCCGCGCAAGTGGATGTGATTGTCCCAAAATCCGGGCAATACATATTTTCCAGAAGCATCTATGGTAGTCCCGGCCTTGAATTCTTGAGTGGAATCCACCGCTTGCACGGCAGCTATTTTTCCGTCCACCAAGAAAATGTTTTGATTTTTGACCGTACCCGTCTCCAAATGAATCACTTGGGCATTGGTAATGGCCACATCATAGGTGTTGACGCTTTTTTTCTTGCAGCTGGCAAGGATCAATACTAGGGAGAAAACGAGCAGTCGGGTCATATAGGGTTGATTTATGAATCCTTAAAGATACCTGATTTTATTTCGTCGCTTTTTGTGTTTCTCGGCTTTTTTGGTGACTTTTAGCAAAAACCAAAGTTTGAAGGCGACAAAACCGAGTTGGTTCTATTTGATTTTATTGATTCTCTCGGGTGAGGCCATTTTTATCCTTCCCTTTGTGTTGCCCCGTGTGTTTAGGCCCACTGTGCTGGATGTGTTGGAGTTGGACAATGTGGAGTTGGGACTTTGCTTTTCGGTGTATGGGCTGGTAGCCATGGTTTCCTATGTTTTTGGAGGTCCGTTGGCCGACAAGTACCAACCCAGAAAGTTAATAGCAGTTGCCTTATGGATGACAGCATTGGGCGGATTTTTGTTTGCTCAGTACCCTGCTCTATGGGTGCTTCAGGTGTTGTACGGTTGGTGGGGATTTACCACCATATTTTTGTTTTGGGCGCCTATGATCAAGGCAACCCGAATTTGGGGCGGGATTGATTCCCAGGGAAAGGCCTTCGGTTTTTTGGACGGTGGACGGGGCCTAACCGGCGCTTTGTTCAGTTTGTTGGGAGTTTTGGTCTTTTCATTTTTTTTGACGAAACCACCTGATTTGGCCGATTTGCCCGACCGCAAAGCGGCTTTCACCTATTTCCTGTACACAGTGTCCATCATCATCATTTTAGTGGGTCTTTTGGTATGGTTTTTCATGAAGGCAGGAGATGAAGAAAAGGAGATGATTCTTGAGCGGATTTCATGGAAAGATATCAAACAAGTCCTAAAACTGCCATCGGTATGGCTGTTGATGGTCATCATCCTTTGCGGTTATGTGGGCTACAAGATTACAGATATCATATCACAGTATGCAGAAGAGGTGATGCTGTACAATCAAGTGGAAGCGGCCAAAGTGGGAACGTTATTGCAATTTTTAAGACCAGCTACGGGCATTCTATTTGGGCTGATAGCGGATAGATTAAAGATCACATGGTTGTTGGTCGTTGGATTTTTATTTGCGCTGATTGGTGGATTGCTATTTGCCAGCGGAATCATAGCCCCATCTACCACTACCTTATTTTTTATCTCCGTGTTGGTGATTGCCGTTGGCGTGTATGCGATACGGGCCTTATATTTTGGGGTCATGCAAGTGGGGAAAATCCCATTGACCCTTACAGGTACTGCTGTTGGATTGATTTCTTTGATAGGGTACACCCCCGATGTTTTTGCCGGACCAGCTTATGGAATGTTGTTGGATGCCCACCCTGGTGAGGAATTGGGACATCAACATGTGTTTTGGATGTTGAGTGCGTTCGCCTTTGTTGGCGGAGTGGCTGCCTTCATCTACCACCAAAAATACGGGAAGTCAAGCTAAACGGATGGTAACGAAAAGGCTCTTCAAATTCGTTACAGAATCACACGGTATCGAGTAATTCGTTTATTTTTACAATTTGAGACAATAGAAGGTAGTTTTCAGCAAAATTGTATTTATATTGCCATTCTATCGGCATTTTGCTGATAAACAAACTAAACTTTAAGATTTTACAACAATTAGTTATGCACATGAAAAATTACATCTTAGGGGCACTTTGTCTCCTTTTTGTATTGGTTGGCTGTGAAAACAAACGTCAGGGTCTGCCAAAACTATTGGTTTTTTCAAAGACGATGGGCTTTAAGCATGCCTCCATTCCTGCTGGAATCGCCGCTTTGGAAAAACTGGGACAGGAAAACAACTTTGTGATTGATACGACCACCAATGGGGACATGTTTACCGACGAAAACTTGGCACAATATTCGGCCATCGTGTTTTTGAGCACCACGGGTAACGTTTTGGATGCCGCCCAAGAGGCTTCTTTTGAAAGATATATTCAATCAGGTGGAGGTTTTGTGGGAATCCATGCCGCTACAGACACCGAATACGATTGGGGATGGTACAATAAACTGGTCGGGGCACAGTTCCTGAGCCACCCTGCTGGAACCCCGGAAGCCGATTTCATCATTAAGGACAAAAGTCATCCGGCCACATCTTTTTTTACGGATTCCATTTGGCATAGAACCGATGAACTTTACAATTTCAAAAATTTCAATGAGGATGTAAATGTTCTTGTTACCGTTGATGAATCGACTTACGAGGGTGGCGAGAATGGCGATTATCATCCCATGGCCTGGTACCACGAGTTTGATGGCGGACGGGCCTTTTACACGGCTGCCGGACATACCGATGAAAGTTACACCGAGGAATTGTTCCTGAAGCATGTGCTGGGAGGAATCAATTATGTGATCGGGAAGAATTTGGAACTGGATTACGCCAAGGCCAAATCGCAGGTGCCACCGGAGGCCAACCGTTTCAGTAAAGTGACACTTTCCACAGGGCAATTTTATGAGCCTACGGAAATGACAGTGTTTTCAAATAACGATGTGTTGGTGGCCCAGCGTAGGGGAGAGATTATGCTTTACTCAGCGGAAACACAGGAGGTGACCCAGGTTGCCTTTTTGGATGTATACCACAAAACTCTGGAGACACCAGGGGTCAATGCAGAAGAAGGGATTATGGGACTACAAAAGGACCCAAACTACGCAGAAAATAACTGGATTTATGTATACTATGCACCTTCTGGCGATAAATGGGTGAACCGCTTATCACGATTCAAGTACAAGGACGGTAATTTTGACATGGATTCCGAGCAAGTTATCCTTGAAGTGGACAGTCAACGTGAGATTTGCTGTCACACCGGGGGGTCCATTGCCTTTGGTCCTGAAGGATTGTTGTATTTGTCAACAGGAGACAACTCGACCCCTTTTGATGACAAGGGTGCCAAATATGTGAATAGCGGTTATGCGCCGTTGAACGACATACCCGGCAAGGAAAATTTTGATGCAAGAAGATCATCTGCCAATACCAACGACCTTCGGGGTAAAATTCTTCGAATCAAGGTAAACGAGGATGGTAGCTATGATATCCCTGAAGGAAACCTATTTCCTGTGGGCACTGAAAAAACCAGACCTGAAATTTATACCATGGGTCACAGAAATCCTTACAGGATTTCTGTGGATATGAAACGAGGCTATGTATATTGGGGCGATGTTGGACCAGATGCACGGGTAGATAGCTTGGAAACAAGGGGCCCACGGGGGTATGACGAAATGAACCAGGCTCGCGAGGCGGGTAATTATGGCTGGCCCATGTTTATCGGTGATAATTTTGCCTATAGCAAATACAATTACGAAACGGGGGAGACCGAGAGAAAGTTTGACCCCGAGAAACCTATCAACGATTCCAAAAACAACACGGGTCTGAGGGAATTGCCACCGGCCAAACCGGCTTACGTGTACTATCATTATGGTGAAATCCAAGATTTTCCTCAGGTAGGTTCCGGTAGCCGTAACGCCATGGCGGGACCAACCTATTGGTCCGATATGTATCCCAACGGAGGAGGCTTGCCCGCTTATTACGATGGAAAAGTGATCATTTACGATTGGATGCGCGGTTGGATGATGGCCGTTCACCTTTTCGAAGATGGTACCTTCAACAAAATGGAACCGTTTGCGAAAGATATTGAGCTCCATAATCTCATCGATATGGAAATGAGCCCAGACGGACGCGTTTACTTGTTGGAATATGGAAGTGGTTGGTTCTCGGCTAATCCGGATAGTGGTTTAAGCTATATTGAATACAATGGCGGCAACCGTGCTCCGGTAATCGATAGTTTTATCGTAGACAAGGATGCTGGTTCTCTGCCCCTCACAGTTACCGCTACGGTAGATGCTTATGATCGAGAGGGAGACCGTATGACCTATGTTTGGGATTTGGGCGATGGCACTACACAGGAAACCAATGAACCCACGGTGACCTATGCCTACAAGCAAGCTGGGTCCTATAAAATGAATGTAACCGTTAAGGATGTTGCGGGAGAGGCCGTATCCAGTTTGGATAAGACCATTATTGCAGGGAATGAGCGCCCTGTGGTCAATATTGATTTACAACAGGCCAATTCTTCTTTCTACATTCCCGGTCAACCCATTAACTATAAAGTTACCGTGACCGATGCCGATAGTGAGGTTGATGAGGACAATGTGTATGTCTCTGTGGAATATCGTTCTGGGATGGATGAGGTAAACATGAACTTGGGACACCAACAGGTATCTGGGGCGGTAATGGGTAAAGCATTGACCCAGAGTTTGGATTGTAAATCGTGCCACAAGGAAAAAGAAGCATCCATAGGGCCAAGTTATTATGACGTTTCAGAAAAATATAAGGGAAATCGTCGTATTACCAACTATTTGATGGCCAAAATCATTGCTGGTGGTTCTGGTGTTTGGGGCGAAGTGGTAATGCCCGCTCACCCCAATGTAACGCAATTGGAAGCTAGACAGATAGCCCAGTATATCCAGTCTTTGGCAGGTGGTGACAACAAACAACCTTCGTTGCCAATGGCAGGTAAGATTACCCCAGAAGCCAAAGAAAATGGAGAGGTATTCTTGTTGACTGCCAGTTATACCGATGAAGGGACAGGTGACGCATTGCCGTTGACAGGTTCAGAAACGATAGTATTGGCCAGTAATAGTGTGTCCTTCCCCGAAGGAACGCCAACAGAAGGCATGCAGGCCATGAGCTTTGGCGGTATGCAATTGCAGTTGCTAAATGCCGCCGAAGGATGGTTGAAAATGGAGAATACCGATTTGTCGGGAGTTTCCAGAGTAATGGCCATGGTAGGATGGCAAGAGCCACCAAGCATACCCTATACCATGGAATTGAGGGCAGGAGCCCCAGATGGCAAGGTATTGGGCACGGGAAGCTTGAATCCTTCAGGACTTGGAGGACAGGGGACCGCAGTGGTCATCCCGATTGAAAAGACGGATGGAGTGCAACCCGAACTGTACCTGACCTATAAAGCTGGAGGTGAATCCTTCAGTCCGTTCGCTATTACACAGCTACAGTTTAATTAAAGCGTAAATAACCAACCAACCATAAAAAGGGGCCAGCAGTTTTTGCTGGCCCTTTTTTCGCTTTATGGATGTTATTCGGATTTTGACTTACAGTTGTTCTGTTTCGATATAAAAATTCCTGTCGATTTTGAGTTGAGTTCCATTGATGGATTCCGTTTTCCATTGCGCTGATGGAAACAACCATTTTTCTATATCTCCTTCCCAAACCCTAATGGGCATATCAAAACCTTCCACAATGTCAACATATCGATACGTAATGGAACCGTTTTCCAATTTGTATTCCAATTTTGGAATCATTGTGGTGCGTAAGTACTGATCAAAGAAGGCAGATAAGTCTTTTTCTGTCTTGTCGCTCAAATACTGTTCTATCTGCTCCGAAGTAACGGTCTGATGGTAAAAATCCTTGTTGATATTCCTCAAAATCTGTCGCCACTTCTCATCATCCTCCACTAACTGCCGAAGGGTGTGCAGCATGTTGGCCCCTTTATAGTACATATCCCCCGAACCACTTTTGTTCACGCCATAAGGACCGATAATGGGGCGGTCGTTTTGGATATTGGCCCGAGTGCCGATGACATATTCTTCTGCCGCCTTGGTGCCGAAGTGGTAATCCAAATAGAGGTTTTCCGAATAGGCCGTAAAGCCTTCGTGTACCCACATATCGGCAATGTCTTTGTATGTGATATTGTTGGCGAACCATTCGTGCCCCGCTTCGTGGATGATGATAAAATCAAACTGCAAGCCCCATCCTGTACCGGAAAGATCACGGCCCAAATACCCATTTTGATATTGATTCCCATAGGTGACGGAACTTTGGTGCTCCATGCCCAAATAAGGCACTTCTACCAGCTTAAAGCCGTCCTCGTAAAAGGGATAGGGGCCAAACCAATGTTCAAAGGCCTGTAGCATCATTGGGGTCTGTACAAACTGTTTCTTGGCTTTCTCCAAGTTTTCGGGCAGCACATAGTAATCCAGTGGCAAGTTGCCTTTTTCACCCTCATAGGTTTCTCCAAAGTGAACATAATTGCCAATGTTTACGTTGACCCCATAATTGTTGATGGGATTTTTCACCACCCAATGGTAGGTAGTAAAATCGTCTTGCTCCTCAACACTTTCCAATTGCCCGTTGGACACATCCATGAGGTCCTTGGGAACGGTTACACTGATGCGCATACTGTCCACTTCGTCGTACATATGGTCTTTATTGGGCCACCAAACGCTGGCACCAAGACCTTGGCACGAAGTAGCTACAAAAGGATTGCCCTGCGCATCCTGTTTCCACGAAAAACCTCCATCCCATGGGGCACGAACAGCCTCTCTTGGGTGCCCAGAGTAGGTGATTTTCAATTCGTTGAAATCGCCGGGAACCTGTTTTTTCTTCAGTTGGATGAAATGCGCGTTGCCTTCCGAAGTAAACTTCAGCTTTTTGCCATCCTGCGAAACCGAAATGATTTCCATGGGTGGTTGAAGGTCAATTTGAAGCGTTTGCTCCGCTTTAAGCACTTTATACCTCACCACATTATGGCCAGAAATAAACTTTTTTGATGGCTCCACTTTGACGTTGAGGTGGTAGTGGTTCAAATCCCACCATGCCCGTTCGGGCGTGATAATACCACGAAGTGTATCCTGTTTGGTGAAATTTTGCGCGGATAAAATACCCAGCCCAAAAAAGAAAACGATAAGCGTTGTATGCTTCATATGGATTAAAATAAACTGGGTTCCTTTGAAAGGAGATTGCTTAGCTACCTAAATATCTTGTTCGGGAATACCACGGGACTTTCATGGCCATCCTTGCCTACAGCGGCAACGCCAAAGAAGAAATTATCGATGACAATCCCTTCCAGGGTGTGTTCATTTACATCACCCACATACTTGTAATGGTCCCAAGTGGGGGAGGTGGTATCCCTCCAATAAATTTTATAACCCACAGCGCTCTCCACCTTGCTCCAACGCAATTTGGCGCTTGGTTCCACAATTCCCCCGATTTCAACAGTTTCTGGAGCTGGTGGTGCCCAAGCAATGGAGGCCAGGTTGATAGCGTTCACAGCCGTTAGTTTTTTGGCATATTCAAAATTCACATGCTCCAAAACATCACCGTAAGCAATACCGTCTTCCACCCGAATATCTTGGTGCTGTTGGGTGTAGTTTTCATGGGCCTCCATAATTCGGATACCAGCATAGCCAAGATCATTAAAAGGTCTGTGGTGTCCCCCTCTTCCAAATCTGTCCAGTCGATAGATTATCATAGGGTTCATTTCGGGCATATAGGTCTTGGTGGTTTTATAGACATATCGAGCCAATTGACGCGAAATCCCATCTACTTCTCCTCCATAAAAACGTCTTGCCCGACGCTCTTGCTCCGTTTCGGTAGGCGGAACTGGTTCCGAAAAGATTCGGAAATCCCTATTGCTTACTACGCCATCTACTCCGGTAATGTTGCCGATCATATCGTTGTTCAGGATGCCCACAATGTCCCATCCTTGTTCCTTGGCGTATTCGGCCAAGCCTTTACCACCATAAAGTCCTTGCTCTTCACCAGAAAGTCCTACATAAATAATGCTGCTTTCGAATTGGTATTTGGACAAAACCCTAGAGGCTTCAATGGTGCCGGCCATACCGCTGGCGTTATCGTTGGCTCCGGGAGAATCTGAAGTGTAGTTGGTTGGATCGCTCACACGGGAATCAATATCACCGCTCATAATAATAAATCGGTTGGGAAACTTGGTTCCCCTCTGAATGGCAACTACGTTAACCACTTCCACATCCTTTACGATTCGGGCATTATCTCCTTTGGGGATAAGATTTTTTTGATAAAACACCTCCAAACAATCATTGCAATCGCCTGAAATCTTTTCAAATTCTGATTTTATCCATCTTCGGGCAGCACCAATACCGCGTGTTTGTGAAACGGTATCGCTCAAGGTGTGTCTTGTGCCAAAGTTGACCAAGGTGGTTACATCACTTTCAATGCGTTCGGCCGAAACGGCATTGATGATATCGTAAATTCGAGTGTCGGTTTGGGAAAAACCAATGGACCCTATGGCCAACATAAGGAGCATAAGTGTATTCTTCATTTTCATGAGGTTTAGTTAGTTTTATGAATTAATTATTGAATAAAGGTAACTTTGGCAATTTCGCCATTTTCCACTTCATAAATGGCAATAGCCTCTATAATTCTTCCATTGACGGTCACGGATTCTTGATCGATTACCTTGTTTCCGATGACGATCCTATTCTGAATTTTACAATGTAAATCGGGTGTGCTGTCAAAGAAAGCACCGTATTGCTGTATTAACTTGGATTTGCCTTTCGAGTTAAGGGAGTTTGGAAAACTGTAGAGTTCAATACCTTCTGAATAGGTCTCCGCAAAAGCATCAATATCACGGTTGTTGTAGGCATCCAGTTGCTCTTGAACAATGGTTTCCGCATCGGTCAAGGGTCCGTCGGGAAAGACAAACGTCATCGATGCGATACGCCCGCTCTCCACTTTGTAAATGGCCACTTGATGACCTTCCCTTCCGTCGACCATGGTCCTTTCCTCATCAATTATCATATTTCCGAGAACGATACGATTCACCACTTCCACGCTCGATTGTTTCACGTTTTCGAAGAAGCGTTCATAGTTGTCTCGCATGTTGTCCGTGCCTTGGTACATTTTTTCGTTGGGAAAGCGCCGCACTTCCACATTTTCGGTGTAGCAGGACACAAATACATCCAAATTTCTGCTGTTAAAGGCCTCTACCTGTTTTTGGATAATTTTTGCTGGGGAATCCTCCGCCACAAACGCAAGCCGTTTGCCATTGGGACTTATCGCTATACGACTGATGTTGTTGATTTCCTCCAATCCGAAGGACATTACGGTCTCCCAATCGGCATCATCAGCGTCCACATCCAATGTCAACAGTCTTTTGCCGGCCCCGGTCAGTATTGTTTGTCCGTTCAACCAACAAATATCCTCTTGCTGTCCAAAGGTGTCCGCTATTTTTTTAGTATCACCAGTTGCGGGGTCTAGAGATCGTATTTCCCAATTGGCGTTCTTTTTATTGATAAAGCTGACTAAATCGCTGCCCGGTATTCGGTGCAAGGATCGCCCCGCGTTTTGAAAAACAGTCGTATGGGTGCCTTGTTCTAGGTCGATGACCACCAAATCCATTCGGTTTTGCACCAAAACCGTTGTGACCAACACTTCCTTATCAAACCAAACATGGTAACCGATTTTTAATTCCGAAAGCGGTTCGGAGGTGCTATTTTTGAGGTCATACTCATACAGCCGTTGCAGTCCGTCCACATCCAGCCGAATGGCGGAAATGGCCCTTTTTCCAGGAATACGAAGAGGAGAATATTCGCTACCCGTTGTGGTATAGGTCAACCACGAAGAGGTACTGCCTTCGCTCACATTGAATTGAAGCACATCCGTTTGACCTTCGCGTGTGGAGGCAAAAAGGACGTGGTCATCATCCCAAAAAGAGGGTTGATTGTCATAACCCGGATTATTGGAAATGTTTTTCGGATTGCTCAAAATAGGCTTTCCGTTGCTCATATCTAGGTCAAACAAATAGACCTCTGTCTCCATTTGCGACCATCCATGGATGGAACACAGGAAGCAAAAAAGCACTAATGCTCTCATCATGGTCGTGTAAATCGTTTTAAAAGTTCCCTTACCTTTTTGGTGCTCTCCACATGGTACTTGGCCTGGGTTTTCTTCAGTCCCACTTTTACCGTAATGGCAGAATCGGGTAGTTCTTGGAACATGAATTCATCGGTCCAGTCATCCCCAATGGCAAAGACAAAATCGTAGTCGTCCTCGCTCAACATTCGGGTGGCGGCCCGACCTTTGTTCACATTGCTGCTTTTGATTTCCATGACCTTGTTCCCGTTCAAAACGCTAATATCGTCATTGCCGATCAAACTTCGCAATACCGTATTGAGTTCCGTTGCCCGCTTGGTGCCAAAATCAGGGTCGGTGTTTCGATAATGCCAGGCCAATGAATAGTTTTTTTCTTCAATAAAGGAGCCCGGTGTGCGGTCCACGAAGGATTCCAACACTGGACGTATTTTTTTCATCCACTCGCCCTTTACCTGTTCCAGCATTTTAAATTCTTCCCCATTTCTGGAAATCCACACCCCATGCTCCACGATCATGTTGTAGTTTTTAGGCAAAAACCAGCGGCCAAAGGTTTGCTTGTCCCTTCCGCTGATCAAAAATACCGTAGTGTTTTCCTGCTGATTCAAGGCATCCAACAGTTCATACAGTTCATCGTCGGGGGAAGCTTGCTGTGGGTCCTTGTGAAAATCTGCGAGGGTGCCGTCGTAATCCAAGAACAGCAATCGCTTTTTTGATTTGGCGTAGGCCTCTTCTATGGATATCAATATTTCGGATGACATTTTTTCGGAAATGAAAGCTTTGCCCAAGTCGCGGTTCTCTTTTAGTGCATTCATAAACTCATTGGCCCATACTTCCACATTGTAACGTTCCAAACGTTTTTGGAGAAAGGTGTTTCGGGCAATCTGCTCCTCCAAGGGCATATTGAAGGCCTGCTTTAGCGTATCTGCCTGTTGTTCAAAATTGTTCGGGTTGATGAGGAGGGCTTCGTTCATTTCGTAGGCGGAGCCGGCCATTTCGCTCAAGATCAACACCCCGGATTTATCCGTTCGGGTGGCAATATATTCCTTGGCCACCAAGTTCATCCCATCCCGAAGCGGGGTAAGCCAGGCAATGTCACTAGAGGTGTACAGATCAATCAAACTTTCAAAAGGAAGGGAACGGTAAAAATACCAAATAGGTGTCCAGTTCACGGTGGAGAGTTCTCCGTTGATGCGACCTACCAACTCATCCACCTCTTTTTTCAACAATTGATATTGTGGTACGTTGGAGCGGGACGGTACGGCCAAAATAATCAACCGGACCTTTTCTTTGTACTCCGGATACTTTTGAAGGAAATACTCAAAGGCATTGATACGCTTGGCGATTCCCTTACTGTAATCCAAACGGTCTATGGAGAGGATCAATTTGGTGTCCGGTGCCGATGCTTTGTGGTTATCCAAACGCAACTGCAGATCGCTTCGCTCTTCCATGCTTTTGGAATCGTGAAGAACAGCAGCGTCCCTAAACTTTTTGTAATCGATGCCCATGGGGAAGGAGTCCACTTTGATCACCCTGTTTTCCAGATAAATCTCATTGAAGCTCACATCCAAACCAATAAGTCTGCGAACGGAACTTAAAAAGTGTCTTTCGTAATCGTAGGTATGGAATCCAATGAGGTCGGACCCCAATAAACCTTCCAGAATTTCTTCACGCCAAGGCAAGGTCCGGAAAATCTCAAAGGATGGGAAGGGAATGTGCAAAAAGAAGCCAATGGTGGTGTTGGGCCGTTTTTCGCGGACCATCTGCGGGACCAGCATCAATTGGTAATCGTGCACCCAAATGGTGTCGTCTTCATCCGAATTTTCGATAATGGCGTCGGCGAATTTTTGGTTTACGGCCTTGTAGGTATCCCAAAAGTTAAGTTCAAACTCCGAATACTTCAAAAAATAATGGAACAACGGCCAAATGGTCCGGTTGCTGAATCCATAGTAAAACCCGTCTATTTCATCTGAGTTGAGCTTTACCTTGGCGCAACCATGTTCCTTTAAGGCCTCATCAATTTCATCTTCCAGCTCTTCCGGTGTTTCCTCGTCGGTAAGGCCGGACCAACCGATCCAGAGACTTTCCCCTCCGCTGTGCACGGATTTCATTCCCGTGGCCAATCCTCCAACGCTCGGAATTGCGGTAAGGCTTCCATTGCTAATTTGTAATTGAACGGGTAGTCGATTTGAGATTATGATAGTTTTGGCCATGAATCGGTTATTTTTGACGTATTTTAATTTTTTCTTTCTTTAAAAATCGGGAAATTCGAGCGCAAAACCAATTCATTCGAACCCTTTTGAGAATTTTTGAGCTATGGACAACTTGAATTACGGAATTATAGGAAATTGCAGAAGCGCGGCATTGATTTCCAAAGAAGGCTCCATAGACTGGTGCTGTTTGCCGCAGTTTGACTCTACTTCGATATTTGCCAAGCTGTTGGATGAACAAAAAGGCGGCAGTTTTGAGGTGCACCCCAAAGGGGATTATGCCGTGGAACAGGAGTATTACCGCAACACTGCCATTCTCATTACGCGTTTTACCGAGGGTGACAATGTTTTTGAGGTGCACGACTTTATGCCGCGCCACCATAAAATGAACGGAAAATACAAGGCGCAGCCCGAGATTATACGTTATATCAAACATGTGTCGGGGTCTCCAAAATTTGCGGTCAACTACGACCCCAAGTTGGAATACGGACTGGGAGAGACCAAGCATTATGTGAAGGAGGACTTTATCGCCAGTCTTACCCATAAATTGAAGTACGATACGCTTTTCCTGTATACCTCCTTTGATAAGGATCGTGTTTTAGCTGGAGATGAAATTGTACTGGAGGAAGATGGTTACTTTTTGATATGCTACAACGAAAAAATCATTAAGCCTACCACCGATACCATGGGATTGGAACTGGAACGGACCAAGGTGTATTGGTTGGATTGGGCCGCAAAAACTCCTGATTATCAAAAGTTCAAGGATGAAATCATCCGTAGTGCCATTACACTAAAAATGCTGACTTACGACAAAACAGGGGCGGTTTTGGCAGCAGCCACCACTTCCTTGCCCGAGACCATTGGTGAGGTAAGGAATTGGGACTATCGCTTTTGTTGGATTCGGGATGCCTCCATGGTCATTAAAGTGGTTTCGGAGCTGGGACACAAAAATTCTGCTAAGCGTTATCTGCAATTTATCATTGATTTGATGCCCGACAAGGACGAAAAACTTCAGATCATGTATGGCATCAACAAGGAAAAAACCTTAACGGAACGGACACTGGCCCATTTTGATGGGTATAAAGGCTCCAAACCCGTCCGTATTGGAAATGCAGCTTATAAACAGCGTCAAAATGATATTTATGGCATTTTGATGGATGTGATTTACGAACAGTTGCGCAATTTCAGTAACGATATTGAAAATGTAGAGGAGCTTTGGAGCATTACCAAAGGTATTGTTTGGATCGTGGGCAAACACTGGGAGGAGCCAGACAAAGGTATTTGGGAATTCCGAGGAGAGGACAAACACTTCACTTTTTCCAAAGTATTGTGCTGGGTGGCGCTGGACAGGGCCATAAAAGTGGCTCAAATGTTCGGTAAGACCCGAAAATTGGAACGATGGGTAGCCCTTGAACAGAAAATCAAGAAAGACATTCACGATAACGCCTGGAACAGTGACATCAATGCTTTTGTGCAAAGCTATGGTTCCCGACACTTGGATGCTTCGGTGCTTTTAATGGAGCCCTACGGGTTTATTCATGCCAAGGACCCTAAATACGTAAACACCGTTAAGGCGATTGAAGAAGGCTTAAGCAACGACGGTTTATTGTACCGATACAAGAACGAGGATGACTTCGGATTGCCTTCGTCCTCCTTTACCATCTGTACGTTTTGGTTCATCAATGCCCTGTTCAAGATTGGGGAAGAGGAAAAAGCTTTGGAGCGCTTTGAGCGTTTATTGAGTTATAGCAATCATTTAGGACTCTTTAGTGAGGATATTGATTTTAAAACCAAGCGTTTGTTGGGCAATTTCCCACAAGCATACTCACACTTGGCATTGATTGAATGTGCCATCAACTTTTCCACCAAACAGAAGGACGAAAAAATATTGGAATCCATAGGGTAGGTTAGAGGAGTATTTGAACCATGCTAAGGGATACCTGAACAGTGGATTTTAAAAAAGAGGCCGTCTAAAAAGCATAATATTTCAACCTCGTCAGGTTGAGCGCAGTCGAAACCCATTGATTGTCAATGGATTTTAAGTTCTCGACTGCGCTCGAACTGACAGATAATAGCTTTTTTGGACAGCCTCTTTTAAGTTGTTCAAAAGACGACCTATTTACTTTCCAAGAAGTCTTCAAAAGTCATCAAGGATACAGCCTGCTTTTTAAGGTATTTATCTTTCAACTTGGCAAAATCCGTTTTAGCGGTATTGAACCGTTCTGCTATCACTTCCAAATTTTTAAGCTCCGCAGCGGAGGGCTTGTCATAGTTTGAGGCGACCTTGCTATACAGATCGGCCATTCGTTCCCGTAATTGTGGTTCCGCGCTGCCCACATAATTATCGCCAGTGGTAATGACCAGGGTTTCTTTGAGACTGTTTAATTTCTCTACCGTTTTTTTGTCACCAGCGGTATTCGCATTTTCCATGATTTCGTCCAATTCATATACCAAATAGGCAAGCTCTTGGGTCATATCATATAGCTTCATGGTCGTTACTTCTTTCAGTTCACGGTCTTTTTCCGTTAAAGGTGAATTCTTGTCGTATACCAGATTAAAGGTATGCTCAAATGTTTCCTTCCCTTTCGTAATGACCGCTTTGTAGGTGCCCGCGGGTACCTTTGGCGCTGTAAACCCACCAAAACTAAAGGTTTTTCCTTTGGCGACTTTAGGTACTTTTCGGGTGTAGTTCCAGTTGACCACGTTGATGCCTTTTGATTTACCTGGACCTAATTCGGCAATCTGGTTACCCTCCATGTCTTCAATCACCATGGTCATCTTGCCAAAGGTATGCCTCTTGTTCAGATAGTATTTAATTTGGACATCCTTGGTTTTGTTGCTCCCAACAAATTGGGTTTCAGTTCCAAAATTTCCACTGAAAGAACTGGTTTCGCTGATTTCGGTATCAGGTGTCTCAAAAAAATGCAGGGTCTTTCCCAACACTTTGTTATTGATACTGCGAAGAGGGGATATGTCATCCAAAATAATTATTCCTCTACCGTGTGTGCCCATGACCAAATCGTTGGTCTTTTTATGTAGTTCGATAAAGTGAACGGCTACTGCGGGCATATTGTTGGTGAATTTTTTCCAATTCTTTCCACCATCCATAGTGATGTACAGTCCAAATTCAGTTCCTAGAAACAATAGGTCTGGATTTTCGTAGTCTTCCTGAATGTTTCTGGCGAAACCAACCACATCATCAGAAATTATGCTCGTCCATGTTTTACCAAAGTCCGTGGTTTTAAAGGCATAGGGCGTCATATCGTTCATGGTGTGACCATCGAAAACGGCATAGGCGGTACCTTTGTCAAAAACACTGGCTTCAATATGATAGCACCATGTGTTTTTTGGTAGACCGGGAATGTTGGCCACGGTATTCGTCCATGTTTTGCCACCATCTTGGGTCACTTGAACATTCCCATCATCCGTACCCACCCAAATGACGTTTTCATCCAATGTGGATTCGGCAATGGTAAAAATGGTGGTATGATTTTCTGCCCCTGAATTATCCATGGAAAGTCCGCCGGAATCTTCTTGATTCTGCTTGGCGGGGTCGTTTGTGGTCAGGTCGGGCGAGATGATTTCCCAAGTATCTCCCATATCTTCCGATTTATGAAGGTATTGGCTGCCCATGTAGAAACGGTCTGGTTGATGTGCACTAATGGCCATTGGTGCATTCCAATTCCAGCGTAGTTTTTGGTCCTCGCTTACGGGAAGTGGTTGAATGGTCTTGGTCAATTGCCGTTCCGTGTCGATGCGCCACACATTTTCCGCTCCCTGCATTTCTGAATAAATGATGGGTTTCGTGGGATGCTTCAACACACGGAAACCATCCCCGGCACCTATGGAGTTCCAATCACGTGCCTCAACACCATTTGGAGAGGAGGAAGGTCCCCACCAAGAGCCATTATCCTGCAATCCTCCATATACATTGTAAGGTTCGGCATCGTCCACACTAACTTGATAAAACTGGGAAAGTGGAAGATTTTCCACAATTTCCATGGTCGTACCGCCATCCCAGGTACGATAAACACCTCCATCGGTTCCTACGTACATGATATCGGAATCTTTGATATGGAATACCATATCATGAATATCGGAGTGCATATTTCCTAGGTTTTTGAATGTTTTTCCACCATCTCTGGAAATGGAACCACTTAAACCGCCTTTCACAACTACATTCTCATTTTTTGGGTCGACGACAATCCTTGAGAAATAGAAGGGTCTTACTGTAATTCCAAAATCGTTGTTCAACTGTTCCCAAGAGGCACCGGCATCATTACTGCGGTACAGGCCTTTGCGCTCATCCTTTTCTGCCTCGATGACCGTGTAAAGCACGTTGGGGTTTGAAGGTGCCACTGCAATGGCCAATCGGCCCAATTTCCCTGCTGGGAAGCCATTGTGGATTTTGTTCCATGTTTTTCCTCCATCCGTAGATTTGTAGAGCGCACTTTTGTCGCCACCGGACTCAAAAGACCAGCCTGTTCTTCGGAATTCCCACATAGAAGCGTATAGGATGTCGGGATTTGTAGGGTCCATGGCCAAATCGGCACATCCTGTTTTTGGATCAACGTACAAAAGCTGTTCCCAAGTTGCTCCGCCATCGGTGGATTTATATACGCCACGTTCTTCACTATCGCCCCAAAGCGCTCCCAAAACCCCAACATAAATTTCTTGGGAGTTGTTTGGGTTTACAATGATATTGGCAATCCGTTCCGATTTTTCAAATCCTATTTTGTTCCAGTTGGCGCCACCATCCGTGCTTTTATAAAGTCCATCGCCAATGGATACACTATTTCTGGTCCATGTTTCCCCAGTACCTACATAAACGGTATTATCTGGGTCGTTGGGGTCCAGTGCCACTGCTCCAATCGATTGGCAGTAATCGTCAAAAATGGGATTGAAGGTTGTTCCACCATCACTGGATTTCCATACCCCACCGCCAGCGGTCCCGGCATACACAATGCGGCTATTGGTCGGGTGGGTTTCCATGTCGTTGATACGCCCGCTCATCAGCGCAGGCCCTATATGTCGTGCGGTCAAATCACCAAAAAGCGCTTTGCCGTCAATTTCCTCCAAGGTTTGGGAGTATCCCGCAGCCATAGATAGGACCGAAAGAACGGTCCAAACAAATTGTAGTTTTTTCATTCCATGTCAGTTTAAAAAAAAGACCCTAAAAAGATAGGGCCTTGGTATCGGATTTTATTTTTTTTCAGTCTCGCCCACTTCATCTGGGAAAGCAAATTCAGTATCTGCAATGGCAGGGTTGAGTTCGATGCTGTCAATGGTGATAGGCTGCGCTTGACCATCCTTTACGCCCTGTGTCATGGAAAATGGAAAGTACATGCCATTTACTTCTTGATAATCGCTCATGGTTACTTCGCTAACCTGTCCTTTAGCTGGTCCTGATTTAATTTCGGACTGCATTGCGATGGGTACAAAATTGTCTTTGTCAAAAAAGTAATACGAAACATCATCCTGTTGCGTACCATCAATGGTAATGGGTTCTTTGACCAATTTTATCTTGAAGGTCTCCGTTCCATCTATAGTTTCAGTGCCAAGAAGCTCAACGGTGTACCCTTTTTCTTTGTAGTCAATAAAGGAATCAGGAAAGTCGTTGGTGTTCAGTTTAAAATTGGAGGTTTCCTCGGCATCCGATTTTTCCGCTTTCATGGTCATAAAGTTATGGCTCCAGAGCGTTTCTCCATCAAATACTCCTTGTTTGATTTCCTTACCCTGAAAGGTGATTTTCGTCATTTGTCGACCATCTTTTAGATTATAGATTTCCAAAGGAATTTCCATACCGCCCTGGTTCACTTTGGCGGTCATTTTGATGCCCTCTAAATTTTTCCAATTATCGAGTCCACCCGTGTTCTCAAAATAATTTTCGATGATTTCATCCGCGGTTTGCGCCTGAAGCGGCATGGCCAGTGCAACAGCGATAAGTGTAATGGTTAATTTTAACGCTTTCATTTTTAAGTTTTTATGTTGTAATGATTAGTTTTAAAAATAATGAAATTGTTACATCATTTTAGAAAAGATTTGACAGAAAATACAAGAGAGCACAAACATTTTTTCAGTTTGCGTTTCCGGAGACCCAAATACTGTTTTCAACGCACAAAGCACATGTCGAAATAGATACCTGAAATTAAGTTGCTGTAACCCCTGATGCAGTTGAAAATGAAGGGCAAATTATTCAGCAGTAATCATAAAAAAACGCCCCGACCGGGGCGTTTTCAAATCTTGGAGGGTGTATTCCCCCATGATTATTGGAATTAGTCAAAGGTATACCCATTGTCAGCGGCCACTTTGTCCGCAATCTGCGTTCTAAGTTTTACCACATTGGGCTGGTTAGCGTACTTTGTGAATCTTTTAAGTCCCATTAACATCATACGTTGTTCATCACCTTCGGCAAAGGATACGATGGCTTCCTTGGCCTTTTGTTGGATGATGTCCACCGCCCTATACAAATACAGCTTGGACATGGCGATTTGGGTAGCTTGTGCCTCTTCGCCGAAGCGTTTTGCATTTTTCTCGGTTCTAAGTAGGGCTGATTCTGCCATGTAGATTTGAATCAAGATATCTGAAGCGGCCATCAACAACATTTGGTGTTTTTCCAAATCGGGTCCAAACTTTTGAACGGCACTACCGGCGACCATCAAGAATACTTTCTTCAATCGGGCAAGCAAGTCCTTTTCTTCGGACAACAATTCTGAAAAATCAGGTGTATCGAAGGATGGAATTCCCATCAACTCTTCGCCCACGGCAGTGGCTGGCCCTAAAAGGTCCACATGACCTTTCATGGCTTTTTTTACCAACATGCCTACGGAAAGCATACGGTTGATTTCGTTCGTACCTTCATAAATTCTAGAGATTCGAGCGTCTCTCCATGCCGATTCCATTGGAGTATCAGCGCTAAAGCCCATTCCTCCGAATACTTGGATGCCTTCATCCGTAGTATGTTGCACGTGCTCGGAAACGGCTACTTTCAAAATAGAGCATTCAATGGCGTATTCCTCTACACCTTTCAGTTCCGCTTCTTGATGGGAGTTACCGCTGGCTTCGCGAATGGCGATTCTATCCTCGATATTTTTGGCGGCACGGTAGCATGCAGCTTCATCCACATAAGCGTTGGTGGCCATGTCTGCAATTTTTGCTTTTATGGCTCCAAAATTGATGATAGGTGTTTTGAACTGAACACGCTCATTGGCATATTTCGTAGCCTCGTTGATCACACGGCGTTGTGCTTCCAAACAAGCGGCAGCCAATTTGATACGACCTACATTTAAGGCGTTCATGGCGATTTTGAATCCATTGCCTCTCTCGGAAAGCATATTTTCTGCGGGTACTTTGGTCTCGTTGAAGAATACTTGTCGGGTAGAGGAGGAGTGGATACCTAATTTCTTTTCCTCATCACCTAAGCTTATGCCATTGCTTGGATCGTTTTCAACAATAAAGCCTGTGATGTTCTTGTCATCTTCAATACGCGCAAATACAATGAACAGATTGCAGAAGCCTGCGTTGGAAATCCACATTTTTTGTCCTGTAATGCTGTAATACTTCCCATCTTCTGAAAGAACAGCTTTGGTTTTACCGGAGTTGGCATCCGAACCTGCTCCTGGTTCTGTTAAGCAATAGGCGCCAAACCACTCACCGCTAGCCAATTTGGGAACGTATTTTTGTTTTTGCTCCTCTGTTCCGTATAGCGTAATCGGCATGGTCCCGATTCCGGTGTGCGCTCCAAAGGCTGTACTAAATGATCCTGTGGCCCCAGAAATGTAGTCACACACCAACATGGTGGACACAAAGCCCATTCCCATACCACCATACGATTCTGGTACGGCTACGCTCAGCAGACCTAGCTCACCTGCTTTTCGCATGCATTCTTCGGTGTAGGCGTAGTCTTTTTTCTCAAAACGCTCCCAGTGTGCCCATAGCTCTCTGTCTACGAACTCCTTGGTGCTTTCGCGCATCATCTTTTGCTCTTCATTGAGGTCTTCAAGGGTGAAAACGTCCTCACATTTGGTCTCCTTGACCAAAAATTGACCACCTCTCAGTATGTCTTTTTCTGCTGTTTCCATTTTTGTTAATGATTAAAGAAGATAGAAAATAGAGGAAAGACCTATTCCAACCCGTTTTGAAAACCCATGGTCATCTTTTGCCATTCTTCAATTTTATCTTCAAGTGTTTTTAAAATTTCAGTATTAATATATTTTCTATGTTTTGCAACCAAAAGCTGTGTTCCTAATTCAAAGGAGGATCCCAAAGCAATATCTATGAAATACTTAAAAGATTTGTCCGTTCTCGCAGATCCTTCAGCTATATTGCTCGGCATGGACACGGAGCATCTACTTATCTGGGAACTTAGGTCATATCTTTCGTGTTTAGGGAAATGAATGAGCAAATCAGAAATGTCATTTGCAATTTCCAATCCAAGCGACCAGATTTTCAAGTTTTTATAGTTATGCCTTTTCATTTGGAACATCTCTTTTCTGTAGTCTTTTTTCTTTAACCTTAAGAAAGAAACTCAAATATTCCCGCCGCTCCTTGACCAGTACCCACGCACATGGTTACCATACCATACTTTCCTTTCATGTCGCGTTTTCGCATCTCATCAAAAAGTTGAACGGATAATTTGGCTCCAGTACAACCAAGGGGGTGACCTAGTGCTATGGCTCCACCGTTGACGTTTACGATGTCTTGGTTGAGTCCCAACTCACGAATTACCGCTAAGGATTGTGAAGCGAAGGCTTCGTTCAATTCGATAAGGTCTATTTGGTCCTGTTTTAATCCAGCCTGTTTTAGAGCCTTCGGAATGGCTTTTACGGGGCCAATTCCCATAATTCTTGGTTCCACACCTGCAGCGGCATAATTCACTAAACGTGCAACGGGTTCTAGATTCAGCTCTTTTACCATTTCTTCGCTCATCACCATTACAAAGGCAGCACCATCGCTCATTTGGGATGAATTACCTGCCGTAACACTTCCACCTTCGGCAAATACGGGTCTCAATTTGTTCAAGGTTGGGATGTTAGTCCCTTTCCTTGGGCCTTCATCTTTGTTGACCGTGTAGGTCTTTGTCTCTTTCTTTCCTGCCTCGTTCACAAAGGTGTGTTCCACCTCAATGGGCACGATTTGGTCTTGAAAACGGTTTTCCTCCTGTGCTTTAAGTGCTTTCATATGGGAGTTGAAGGCAAATTCGTCTTGGTCTTCACGGGAAACTTTGAATTGCTGGGCCACAGCTTCGGCTGTAAGTCCCATACCCCAGTAGTAGTCCTCGTGCCCTGCTTTAGCAGTAGCATAATCCGGGGTAGGTTTGTAACCTCCCATGGGTATGTAGCTCATGCTTTCCGCACCACCTGCAATGATGCAATCCGCCATTCCTGATTGTATTTTCGCCGTAGCAATGCCAATGGTCTCCAATCCAGATGCGCAATAGCGATTCACGGTCACCCCAGGGACATCCTCGATGTTCAATCCCATCAGGGAGATGAGCCGTCCCATGTTTAAACCTTGTTCGGCTTCGGGCATGGCATTTCCAACGATAACGTCATCAATACGTTTTTTGTCGAGCTGGGGCAACTCGTTCATCATGTACTCGATGGTCTCCGCGGCCAGTTCGTCAGGTCGCTTAAACCGGAACAATCCCTTTGGCGCTTTGCCCACGGCTGTTCTATATCCTTTTACTATGTATGCTGTTTTCATTTTTCTTTTTGATTTTTAGATTCAAGAACCAAGAGTCAGGATTTTGGGTCTTGGCTCTTTTGTCTTGATTCTTGTGTCTAATTTCTCAAGGGTTTCCCCGTTTTCAACATGTGTTGGATGCGTTCCAATGTTTTTCTTTCGGTACAAAGGGACAAAAAGGCTTCCCGTTCCAAATCCAAAAGATATTGTTCGCTTACCATTGTCGCTTCAGATAGGTCGCCTCCAGCCATGACGTAGGCCAATTTATCGGCAATCTTTTTGTCGTGTTCCGAAATGTAGTGTCCCGCTTCCATGGAGTCAGTTCCTACCAAGAACATGCCCAAGGCCTGTTTTCCAAGGACCTTGACATCCTTTCGCTTCACAGGTTTGGTGTAGCCTGCATCAGCCATGATTTTCGCATAGGCTTTTGCTGTTGCTATCTGACGGTCTTTATTGACCACAACTACGTCTTTTCCTTTTTGAAGGATACCCAAATCGAAGGCTTCGTAGGCTGAGGTGGATACTTTGGCCATACCAATGGTCAAGAAATACTCCTGAAGCACATTGAGCTCCACATCATTTTTTCGGAAGGTATCCGAGGCACGTAGCGCCATTTCTTTGGAACCTCCGCCACCTGGAATCACGCCCACGCCAAATTCCACTAATCCAATATAGGTTTCGGCCGCGGCCACCACCTTATCAGCATGAAGCGAAAGTTCGCAGCCTCCTCCCAAGCACATACCGTGGGGAGCAGCTACGGTTGGAATGGAACTGTAGCGCATGCGCATCATCGTATCTTGGAACATTTTGATGGCCATATTGAGCTCATCGTATTCCTGTTCCACAGCCATCATAAAAATCATTCCGATGTTGGCGCCAACGGAGAAATTGGCCGCTTGGTTTCCGATAACCAAACCTGCAAAATCCTTTTCGGCAAGGTCTACGGCTTTGTTCAAACCGGCTAGTACGTCGCCACCGATGGTGTTCATTTTGGACTGGAATTCACAGTTTAAGATGCCATCACCCAAATCCTCGATAACCACACCGCTATTTTTAAAGACCTCTTTGGTTTTTCGGATGTTGTCCAAAATAATAAAGGCATCCTGACCTGGAACTTTCTCCATAGTCTTCTTAGGAATATCGTAGAAATAGGTGTTACCTTCTTTTATGGTGTAGAAGGAGTCCATTCCTGCAGCTTTCATCTCTGCTACCCAAGGGGCTGCTTCCAGACCTTCTGCCTTGATAAATTCCAAACCTTTGTCGAGTCCCACAGCATCCCAAATTTGGAAAGGTCCGTGTTCCCAACCAAAGCCGGCTTTCATGGCATCATCTATTTTGTATAATTCGTCCGTAATTTCTGGAATACGGTGGGTCACGTAAGCAAATAAAGCTCCAAAGCTCTTACGATAGAATTCTCCGGCCTTGTCTTTGCCATCTACCAATACAGGAAAACGGTCTATGACCTTATCAATGGTCTTGGTGAGTTCCAAGGTTGCAAATTTTGCACTCTTTTTGGAACGGTAATCCATGGTATCCAAATCCAAGGTCAGGATTTCACTCTTGCCATCGTCTCCTTTTACCTTTTTGTAGAATCCTTGTCCAGATTTACTGCCCAACCATTGGTTGTCCATCATGGTTTGGATAAAATCGGGCAGTTGGAACAGTTCATGACGTTCATCGTCCTTGCAGTTTTCACTGATACCATTTGCTACGTGCACAAGAGTGTCGAGTCCAACCACATCTACCGTACGGAAGGTGGCGGATTTGGGTCGACCAATAACTGGACCTGTCAGCTTATCCACTTCCTCCACCGTCATGCCCATTTCCTTAACGGCATGGAACAGGCTTTGAATGCTAAAAATTCCAATTCGGTTACCGATAAAAGCTGGGGTGTCCTTGGCGACCACTGAGGTTTTGCCCAAGAATTGTTCCCCATACCCATTTAAAAACTCTAATACATCTGCAGATGTTTTTGGTCCAGGTATGATTTCGAAAAGTTTAAGGTAACGCGCGGGATTGAAAAAGTGAGTGCCGCAGAAGTGTTTTTGGAAATCCTCGCTTCTTCCTTCGCTCATGAATCGAATTGGGATTCCCGAAGTGTTGGAAGTAATCAGCGTTCCCGGTGTACGGTGCTTATCTAAGGTCTCGAATACCTGTTTTTTAATGTCCAACCGTTCCACGACCACCTCGATGATCCAATCTACATCCGCTACTTTGGAAATATCGTCTTCCAAATTCCCGGTAGAGATACGATCTGCAAATTTTTTATGGTAAATAGGGGAGGGTTTGGATTTGAGGGCGGAAGCCAAGGAATCGTTTACCAATCGATTACGGACCACCTTATCTTCCAAGGTAAGTCCCTTGGCCTTTTCTTGGTCGTTGAGTTCACGGGGAACAATGTCCAAGAGCAATACCTCGACCCCGATGTTCGCAAAATGGCACGCTATGCCACTTCCCATAATTCCGGAACCGATTACGGCAACTTTGTTTATATGCCTTTTCATGTGCGCGTTTGAAATTTAATTATTAGTTGTTTTTAGATAGATTTTCTTGTCTGAAATAAGTTTATTAATGGTTTCTATGATTTTAAAGAAACCCGATAGGTCCTCTTGCGAGGTATGTTCTTTGACAACCTTGTTAAAACGTAGTACCACTTCTTTGGACTCTTCCCTTTTTTCCAGTCCCAGCGGGGTCAAGTAAATTAGGACTCCACGTCCGTCTTTAGGGTTACGTTTTCGTTGTATGTATCCCTTCTCTTCAATATTTTTCAATATCCTGGACAAACTGGTCGCTTCCATCCCCATTTTTGGTCCCAAGGTGGTACTGGGCGTCCCACCTTTAGGATCAATGCTCAACAGCGTAAAGCCTATGGCCATGGTGAGCCCATAGTTTTTGGCCTCTTCGTTGTACATTTTACTGACAGCTTGCCAAGTAGCCCTAAGGGCGTGATCAATGGTCAAATCTTTCATGGAACTGGTTTGGTGTTCTCAAATATATAAAAATTTATTATGCATGCATAATAAATTTAGGTTAAGTGCAACTAAATTTCCTCCTAAATGGAAGCATGGTATATCAGATATTATTTTTGGGATACTCTGATTGACACCATTGTTTTGAAAACCGTAGACGAACTAAGGCTAAATCAACTGTTTAATTTGGTTTAGTGCGTCGCAATGAGTTGATAAGATAGCATGGATTCAAACTAAAAAACCAACGAATTTCCGTTGGTTTTTTTATTACTGGCAACTATGCTTTGAGAGATTCTTCATCCCGATGGTTTTCCGGACGTTCAGAACGACAGTCGTTTTTGGAACCTTCTTTATTGAATATGTTAACGGTACATGAGATTTCTGACATTAGTTCGAAATGACAGTTAATCAGTGATTATTGTTCATTGATCAATGCCCGTAGATATCATTGTAAAGTTCGAGGTACATTTCCTTGATAGGCTTCCGCTTGAGCTTCATGGTTGGGGTTAGGTGTCCGTCTTCCACGGTCCAAACATCGGGGGTGAGCCTAAATTGCTTTACCTTTTCCCATTTGGCAAACTCTTGGTTGGCCCAATCCACTTCTTCTTGGAAACGTTCAATCACCTTTTCATTTTTCACAATATCGTCATTGGAACCTAATTCCAGTTTATGCCGCTTGGCCCATTCCCTGACAAAGTCAAAATTGGGCTGGATAAGGGCAGCAGGCATTTTTTCGCCTTCACCCACGACCATGATTTGCTCTATAAAACGGGATTGCTTAAATCGATTCTCCAACAATTGCGGAGCTACATATTTACCGCCAGAGGTTTTAAACATCTCTTTTTTACGGTCCGTGATGCGCAAGAAGCCCTCGGTGTCAATCTCACCGATATCACCGGTATGGAAGTAATCCCCGGTCATTACCTCGGCTGTTTTTTCAGGATCTTTGTAGTAGCCCATCATCACATTGGGCCCCTTGCATAGGATTTCACCGTCTTCGGCAATTTTCACTTCCACACCACCAATAATTTTTCCAACCGTGCCTATCTTCCAACCTTTGTTGCGCTGATCGTTCACGGCAATTACGGGGGATGTCTCGGTGAGTCCGTAGCCTTCCATGACGGGCATGTCAGCAGCAGCAAAAACCCTCGCTAGGCGAGCCTGAAGGGCTGCGCTTCCAGAAACCATTACCGATAGGTTGCCGCCCAAACCTTCTTTCCATTTGCTGAAAATAAGTTTTCGGGCCAGGCCCAATTTCTTTTCGTACCACCAACCATTGGCGCCGTAAGGCTCAAATTTAAGCCCGGTTTCCACAGCCCAGAAAAACAATTTCTTTTTGATTCCGGTAAGTGCTGCCCCTTTTGCAATGATGGCATCGTATACCTTTTCCAAAAGTCGGGGCACTACGGTCATCACATCCGGTTTTACTTCTTTTACGTTGTCACTGATCTTATCCAGACCCTCGGCAAAGTGAATCTCAATACCGCAATATTGGTATAGGTAAAGAATCATTCGCTCAAAAATGTGGCAAACTGGCAAAAAGCTCAATGCGGTGCCCCCGGTTTCAAAAGGTACCCTCACTTCGCTCGATATTACATTGGATACAATATTGTTGTGGGAGAGCATTACGCCCTTGGGTCTACCCGTAGTTCCCGAAGTATAGATCAAGGTGGCCAAATCTTCGGCCTTAACGGCTTTCTTTAATGCCTCCACTTCATCCTGATTGGAGGTATCACTCCCCATTTCAAGGACTTCTTTCCAATTTTTGCAATCCTTCAGTTCATCAAAAGAAAAGACTTCCTTCAAATTTTTTGCCTTGGATTGGATGGACTTTACCTTTTCAAAAACCTCTTCGCAGGAGACAAAACATAACTTAGCCTCCGAATGATTCAAAATGTACTCATAATCATCTTCGGAAATGGTGGGATAAATAGGTACGTTCTGTGCCCCGATTTGAAGAATGCCAATATCAATAATGTTCCATTCCGTTCGATTGGTCATGGAAATGATGGCAACCTTGTCGTTGGGTTTAATGCCCATCCGGAGCAAAGCGCGGCTGACCGCATTGGCCTTATCCACATATTCCTGTGTGGAGGTCGCTATCCATTTACCGTCACTTTTGGTGACCAATGATTTTGCTAAGGGATACTTCTCAAGTTGATAGTATGGGAAATCAAATAATCGGGTAACAGTTTGCATAGTAAGTTTGTGTAAAGCGTTTGCAAAATAGCAAATCAGACTTTAAGAATGAAACAGATTTAACAATTACCTAAGGTAAATTTTACCAATTTCCCAATTTATTGCCGAAAGCAACCCTGTGGATTTTTAATCTTCCAAGCTCTCTAGCCACACCCTAGCATTTACAAATGCTTGAAGCCAAGGTGAAACCACATCCGTTCTATCCTTTGGATAGTGCGCCCAATTCCACGGGAAGGTAGACCGTTCAATATGGGGCATGGTCACCAAGTGCCTACCTGTTTTATCGCAAAGCATGGCCGTATTGTAATCACTTCCGTTTGGATTGGCCGGGTAGCCCTCGTAACCATATTTGGCCACAATGTGATATTGGTCCTCTGCATGAGGCAAACTGAACTTGCCTTCACCATGGCTTATCCAGACACCCAAGGTAGTCCCCGCCAAATTGGACAGCATCACCGAATTGTTTTCTTGAATCTTGACAGAGGTGAAGTTGCTCTCGTGCTTGTGCGAATCATTGTAGGTCATTCTACCATGGGTTCCGTGTTCCGGGTTGATGAGGTCCAGCTCCATGAACAATTGGCAACCATTGCAGATTCCCACCGATAGCGTATCAGGTCTCGCAAAGAAATCTTTAAGGGCTTTGTTGGCCTTTTCATTGTATTTAAAGGCACCTGCCCATCCTTTGGCGCTTCCCAATACATCGGAGTTGGAGAAACCACCCACGGCACCGATAAACTGGATGTCTTCCAAAGTTTCACGGCCTGTGATCAGGTCGGTCATGTGCACATCCTTCACATCAAAACCGGCCAAGTACATGGCATTGGCCATTTCGCGCTCGGAATTGCTTCCTTTTTCCCGAAGGATGGCCGCTTTGGGTCGATGACTGAGGGTAGTCGAAGTCATCGGTAGCCTACCGTCAAAATCTTTTGGAAAAACATATTGGAGCGGCTGCTCTTTATAATTGTCGTAGCGATTTTTGGCCAAACCATTGGCGGTTTGTTTATTGTCCAAAAGGTAGGAGGTTTTGAACCAAGTATCCCTCAAAGAAGCAATGTTCAGCCCAATTTCAACACCGTTGTTTTTGATGTTCAAGGTGCTTTCCGATGTTGGCGTACCGATTTTGGTAAATTCAATACCTTCAGCTTTCAATTCATTTTCCACCGAATCATCTTTCGCTTGGAACACCACGCCACTGTTTTCTGAGAACAGAAGTTTGATGATGTCAGATTCGCCCAAACTGGACAAATCCAAATCAGCACCCAAATCAGTATCTGCAAAGCAAAGTTCCAACAGGGTGGTAATCAAACCACCTGAGGCTACATCGTGACCAGCCAAAACCTGATTGTTTTTGATGAGCTTCTGCAAGGTGTTGAATGCACTTTTAAAATAGTCGGCATCCAGAACAGAAGGTGCTTCATCGCCAATTCCGTTCAAAATTTGGGCGAACGATGAACCCCCTAATTTATGGCTGTCCTTGGACAGGTTGATGTAATAAATGTCACCGCCATTCTTTTGCAACACAGGCTCCACCACTTGGTTGATATTGTTGCAATGGGCCGCAGCGGAGATAATAACGGTCCCTGGGGACAATACTTCCCCATCCTTATATTTTTGTTTCATGGAGAGGGAATCCTTTCCAGTGGGCACATTGATGCCCAAATCGATGGCAAATTGCGATAAGGATTCAACCGCGGCATACAATCGGGCATCCTCACCTTCGTTTCTGCAGGGCCACATCCAGTTTGCGGATAGCGAAACAGATGTAAGACCATTCTGTAAAGGAGCCCAAACAATATTGGTCAAGGATTCCGCTACGCTGTTTCTACTTCCAGCCACCGGGTCGATCAATGCAGAAATGGGGGAGTGACCGATACTGGTGGCAATACCTTCCTTCCCTTTAAAATCGAGTGCCATTACGCCGCAGTTGTTTAAGGGCAACTGTAATGGTCCCGCACACTGTTGCTTTGCCACACGTCCGCCCACACAACGGTCCACCTTATTGGTCAACCAATCCTTGCAGGCTACGGCCTCCAATTGCAATACTTGCTCCAAATACTCATGGAAATGCTCCAAGGAGTAGGTAAGGGCCGGATATTTTTGTTGGGAGGTCTTGTCCGCCATGATGGTTTTTGGCGAACTCCCGAACATATCGGAAAGTTCTAAATTCATCGGGGTTTCGCCCGTGGTCCCTGAGGTAAATTTAAAGGTATGGTCGCCCGTAACCTCGCCTACATTGTACATGGGAGAACGCTCCCGGGCCGAAATTCGGTCCAAAAGGTCTAGGTCTTTCTCTCCTATGACCAAGCCCATTCGCTCTTGGGATTCATTGCCGATCAGTTCCTTTTTGGAAAGGGTAGGGTCGCCCACAGGCAATTTATCGGTATCGATGGTGCCTCCTGTTTCCTCTACCAATTCGGATAGACAGTTCAAATGTCCGCCTGCACCATGATCGTGAATGGAAACAATGGGGTTATCGTGACTTTCAAACAATCCACGGACAGCGTTTGAGGCTCTTTTTTGCATTTCAGGGTTGGAACGTTGCACCGCGTTCAATTCAATGGCGGAACTAAATTCTCCGGTATCTGCGCTGGATACGGCAGCACCACCCATCCCGATACGGTAGTTGTCCCCACCAAGAACGACTATTCTGTCTCCCTTGCTTGGGGTATCTTTTAAGGCTTGGTCCGTTTTTCCATAACCGATACCACCCGCCATCATAATTACTTTGTCGAAGCCCAGCTTTCGGGGTGTCATATCGAGCGCAGTCGAGATATCTTTCGGCTCATCATGTTCAAACGTCAACACTGAACCTGCAATCAATGGTTGACCGAATTTGTTGCCAAAATCGGATGCCCCATTGGAAGCTTTGATTAAAATATCCATGGGGGTTTGATACAGCCAATCCCGCTCTTTCATTCCCTTTTCCCATGGACGGTTCTCCTCTAAACGGGAGTAGGAGGTCATATAAACCGCAGTTCCCGCCAAAGGCAATGATCCTTTTCCGCCTGCTAAACGGTCCCTGATTTCCCCACCAGAACCTGTTGCAGCACCATTGAAAGGCTCTACGGTGGTCGGGAAATTGTGGGTTTCCGCTTTTAGGGATAAAACTGAATCAAATTCTTTTTCTTCGTAAAAGTCAGGTTGGTCTGCACTTTTTGGTGCAAACTGAATAGCTTTTGGGCCTTTTATAAAGGCCACGTTGTCTTTGTAGGCCGAAACAATATCGTTGGGGTTGGCTTCTGATGTTTTTTTGATCAGCTTGAACAAGGATGAAGGTTTCTCAACTCCATCAATCACAAAAGTGCCATTAAAAATCTTGTGGCGGCAGTGCTCGGAATTTACCTGACTGAAGCCAAAGACCTCTGAATCCGTCAACTTGCGTCCTAATTTCTTCGCCAATCCTTCCAGATAGGCCACCTCTTCCTCGCTAAGCGCCAATCCTTCTTTTTCGTTGTACGCTGCAATATCATCAATCTCCATAATAGGCTCAGGAACAATGTTGATGGTGAAAATATCCTGGCCCAAACTGGCGTATTTTTGGGAGAGCATCGGGTCAAAATCGGTGTAATCTACTGAAACAGCCCGGAACTCCTCAATTCGGATAATCCCCGAGATGCCCATGTTTTGGGTGATTTCGGTAGCGTTGGTACTCCATGGCGTAACCATAGCAGCACGTGGGCCAACAAAAAAGGCGTCGAGTGACGCCGCTTCAATCTTAGGCTGGTTGCCAAACAACCATGTCAGTTTGTTCGTGTCTTCCTGAGTGATTTCCTGAGCGGTTTGGACGGCAAAAACCTTGGTCGCCTTGTCCCCAAAAAAATGGATCATACAATCTTTGCGTTGAACGGTTTAAGAAAGTGCAAAAATACGATTTTACGGCGTAATTCGAGATACCGAAGGCGGGTTTTGTTAACGAACCGCTGTTGATAGCGCATCCGTCAGATCAAAAGGGGCATCCGTCAATTCATCGTCCCAAAAACCCATTGATTTTCATACGTTTGATTTTGGTTCAACGAATTTGACATGAAATCCATCAAAAAAACGAAGTTTTCGGACCGGTTCATAGCAGGCATTTTGCTATTGATTTTGGGAGGTATTCTTTTGATGCTTCTGGATGATGACCCCAACTGGGTGAATTTTTTCAAACATTTGATCAAAAATATCCTTCGGATTGTATTCTGATAGTCCATCAGCAAGCAAAGATTAAAGTTGTTTCACTATCTTAGAAGCATTATAGCTAACTCAAAACCAACCTTATGAAAACGACCAACCTCCTATTGTGCGGGATACTTCTTTTCGCAGGCATAATTACTGCCACAGCACAAAAAAAATACTCTAAAAGCCAGATTAAAAAGTTAAAGGCCGAAGTGGAAGCCCTTGTGGAAGCGAATCATAAGCAAACACAGGTCATGGTGGACAAAATCTTCAGTTTTGCGGAGCTCGGTTTCCAAGAAGAGGAAAGCTCCAAATACCTTACCGGTATCTTGGAAGAAAATGGCTTTGTCATTGAACGTTCCATTTCCAATATTCCCACGGCATGGTTTGCCACGTGGAGCAACGGCGAAGGCCCCGTGATTGCTTTGGGAAGTGACGTAGACTGTATCCCAAAGGCCTCACAGTATCCCGGTGTGGCCTATCATAAACCCATTGTGGAAGGCGCCCCAGGGCATGGTGAAGGCCATAATGCAGGGATTCCTTTGAACATCACCTCCGCTTTAGCGGTTAAGCAAGTGATGGAGCGGGAAGGTATAGGTGGAACCTTGGTGGTTTGGCCCGGTATTGCCGAGGAATTGGTCGCAGCCAAGGCCTGGTATGTGCGTGATGGCCTTTTTGATGACATCGACATGTGCATTTTTACCCATGTGAGCAGCAATTTGAGCGTTTCATGGGGACCTACCCGTGGTACGGGCCTAATTTCTGTGGAATATTTGTTTGAGGGCGAAGCAGCACATTCGGCCGGAGCTCCATGGCGAGGTCGTAGCGCCCTTGATGCCGCGGAGTTGATGAATATTGGATGGAACTACAAAAGGGAACATTTGCACCCATTGAAGCGTTCCCATTCCATTTTTACCGATGCAGGCGACCAACCCAATGTGGTACCCTCAAAAGCGGCAATTTGGTTCTATTTTAGGGACGTTACCTACGAGGGCATTATGGAAATGTATGCCGAGGCCAACGATATCGCCAAAGGCGCTGCCCTGATGACAGGTACAACCATGACCTCCCGTGTGCTGGGTACGGCTTGGCCAAGACACTTCAATAAGGTAATCGCCGAGACCATGTATGAAAATATCAAACAAGTGGGGCTGCCCAATTGGTCTGAAGCCGATCAAAAACTGGCCAAAGCCGTTCAAACGGAAATGAAGTCCAAAAAAATCGAGGGCTTGCCCACCGAATTATCAGAAATTGGACTGCCTGTCTTGGAGCCCGTGAGTGGAGGTTCGGACGATATCGGGGATATATCTTGGAAAGTGCCTACGGTTACCATGCGTTTTCCGTCCAACATTCCCGGACTGCCGGGTCACCATTGGGCCAATGCCATTGCCATGGCGACCCCCATTGCACACAAAGGGGTAACTGCCGGTGCCAAAGCGGAGGCCATGACCGTGATGGATTTTCTGTTGAAACCGGAATTGCTTACCCAAGCTTGGGACTATTTCAACAATGAACAGACCAAGGAAACCAAATACGAGCCCATGATTGCTGCGGATGATATGCCGCCTACCTATTTGAACAAGGATAAGCAGGATATGTTTAGGCCCGCTTTGGAGGAATTCTACTATGACGAAACCAAGTACGATACCTATTTGGAGCAGTTGGGCGTGGAATACCCTACGGTGAAACAATAATAGAATCATCTGTCACATCGATTGCAGTCGAGATGTTCAAAAGCGTTCTCGACTGCGCTCGAACTGACAAACTTGGTGTAAAGTGTTATGCTGAACTGGTTTCAGCATCTCATCAAAAAAGAAGATTACTGCCTGTCCGTTCAGCAGGCGGGCGCTGCAATGATAAATTCCAAAAACCAAATTCCATCCAAGGGTCATTTCGACATGAGCAACATGGTTGCGATTGAGAAATCTTATTTTCTAATTGGTTCTTGTAGATTTCTCACGCTCCCGTTTGGTCGGTTCGAATGTTTACAGAGGGAACCTATCGAGAACTTTTTTCAACAATCCATTTCCGAGCAAAGTTTAAATCACTTCTCGATACAATTTTGACTTCGTCAAAACCACTCGAAGTGACGAACAGCGCCTAACATGACATTCCGTACTAAATACGTAATCCATTTTATTCAGCCGTTCATCATGCCTTTTTCTTCAACAAAGCCATGTAAAACCCATCAAAACCGGTTTCTGAAGCATAGATGTTTTGCTCTTTCACAAACTCGAAATCCTTTCCATTTTCGGATTCCAAAAAGGTTTTGACTTGTTCGGAATTTTCTTGGGGAAGAATGGAACAGGTGGCGTAGACCATCTGTCCGCCTTTTTTGACCATTTTGCTGTAATTCTGGAGGATATCTTGCTGCACGCCCATAATACGTTCCACAAATTCGGGTTCCAATTTCCATTTGGAGTCAGGGTTCCTTTTAATGACTCCCAATCCAGAACAGGGCGCATCCAGCAGCAATCGGTCCGCGCTATTGTGTAATTTTTTGATAACCTTATTGGAATCGATGACCCGGGTTTCCATATTATGCACCCCATTGCGACGTGCTCTTTTCTTCAGCTTTTTCAATTTGCTTTCATAGATATCCAAAGCGATCAATTGCCCTTTGTTCTGCATTTGGGCTGCCAAGTGAAGGGTTTTTCCGCCCGCCCCGGCGCAGGCATCTACCACCCGATGGCCCGGTTCCACCTCCAAAAAGGGGGCGACCAGTTGGGAAGAAGCATCCTGAACCTCAAACAATCCATCCTTGAAGGCTTGGGTCACAAACACATTTTGGCGCTCAACGAGTTTTAGAGCATCAGGGTAGCCTTCAATGAATTCAGTGGCAATATCCTCCTTGGCCAAGAAGCTCTTCAACTGTGGTTTGGGAACTTTAAGGGTGTTGGTGCGGAGAATGACATCGGCTTGCTGATTTTGAGCTGCAATTTCTTTGGTCCATAACTCACTGCCCAGTGATTTTTCTCCCAATTCATCCATCCAATCCGGGACGGATTCCCTGAACTTTCGGATTTTGGACAATTCATCAAACCGACCTTTTATGCGACGCTCCGGTGTGCCTTCCAATTGTTTCCAATCCGGGATACGAATCCCGCGAAGCACACACCAAACCCCGAACAAACGGAACAGATGCTCCCTGCTATACGGTTCGTGCACTTCCGCAATTTCAGAGTACAGGCGTTTCCAGCGAACAATCTCATAGGTGGTCTCCGCAATAAAGCCACGGTCTCGAGAGCCCCAGCGTTTATCGTAGCGCAATACTTTTTCGATCACCTTATCGGCATATTCCCCTTCATTAAAAATCATGTGAAGGGCATCAATTACGGCAAATACCAAGTTTCTGTGTAAACGCATCATCTTAAATAAGGTTGCAAAGGTATGATTTCTGCGTACTTTTGAAGAAAATAAATACCATGAGAGCACTTCTTTCCCTTTTTGTTGCCTTACTTATTATTTCCTGCGCAGAAGAACGCAAAGAGCAACCGTTTCAATCGGTAACGGTAACTCCAGTTTACGAGGACTCCGTGAGTATTAGGGCCATCATCTTTCTGGATGGTAGAACCTTGGCCTTTGCTGGCAGCAATGGAATATACGGCACGGTGGACGTGAATTCCAATAAGGTGCGAACCAATACGCAGTATTACGATTCCATCACCCCAAGTTTTAGGGCGGTTGGCGGTACGTCGGAAGATTTTTTTATGCTTTCTGTGGAAAGTCCGGCGTTGTTGTACAAAACAGGGGAACAGGGCAAAATGGAATTGGTGTACACCGAAGCGGGCGAGGGTGTATTTTATGATAGCATGGCTTTTTGGAACGATTTGGAAGGCATTGCCGTGGGCGATAGTGTAGGTGGATGCCTTTCCATCATTATCACCAGGGACGGAGGTAAAACTTGGACCAAATTGAATTGTTCTGATTTGCCAGAAGGTGTTGATGGCGAAGGTGCCTTCGCTGCCAGCAACAGTAACATTGTGACGAAAGGCGACAAGGTTTGGATAGGAACCACGGTGGGAAGATTGTATTTCTCCGGAGATAAGGGTATGACCTGGGAGATACAGCAAACCCCTATCGTTTCGGATGAATCAACCCAAGGTATCTATTCCATGGACTTTTTTGACGAACAAGTTGGATTTGCTATTGGAGGCGATTACACCGAACCCGAATCCAATATGAAAAACAAAATAAAAACCACAGATGGTGGTAAAACATGGGGGTTGATAGCTGATGGTCAAGAGCCAGGCTACAAGAGTTGTGTGCAGTTTGTACCCAATTCCGAAGGTCAGGGCCTTGTGGCCATTGGGTTTACGGGAATTTCATATTCATCCAATGGGGGTGAGACGTGGCGGGAACTAAGCGAAGAACCCTTTTTTACGCTACGCTTTCTTAACGATTCCACGGCTTATGCCGCTGGAAGTAAACGAATTGCGCGATTGGATTTTAAAAAATAGCAAACACATTTTTATCCACCACCACGCCGTTTTCGGAATTCTTGAATCATTTGCCGCTTAAAGTCTTCTTCAGCCTTGACCAATAGGAGAACCTTTTTGGCGGGGATCACGGTTCGCAATCTGGATAAAAATTCCTGATCCACCTTTTGTTTTTCAAATTGTAGTTCGAGCAATCTGTCCAACAATCGTTCAGAATCAGTATTGGAAAGGTCTTGTGCCCGTGCGATATTGACCTCTAATTCCGCACGTTCTTTACGTCGGATTTCTTCCAAGGTATCCTCATGCTCATTGTAAATGGGCCAAAATTGCTGCGCTTCTTCGCTAGTCAACCCAACGCGCTCTGTAATAAATGCCACTTTTAGGGTCTTAATGCGATCTCGCACAGGTCCTTGGGCATGCATCAAAAAAGAGACAAGCAATAGGGTACAGCTTATGAGTGTTCGTTTTGTCATCATGGGGTCGCTTCTAAATTTAATTCTTCAATATCGTCCACATTTTCATCCAAATAATCCATAAGGATGTCATCTTCCAAATCGTCGGTCAACACATCGTTGAGTTGAATATCCGTTACGGAAACCACTTCGGCAATTTCATAGGAACTCATGTCGAGGTCGGTCTGCTCAAAATAGGCCTCTATTTCTGCATTGGCCAGATCATCAAAACTGATGGGCTCGGTATTCGGATTCCAGTTGATGCCAAACAACAGCACCAATAAGGCAGCAACGGCTGCGGCTCCGTAATAAAATTTACGGTTAGGCTTGAACGAAATCACTTTTGGCTCTTTCTCAACAGACTTGGACAAAATAGTAGGGGTAAGCCCATCCAAATAGCCATCGGGAACAACAAAACCATCGGTTTTGGGAATACGGCTTTCCGCTTCTTTCACTTCTTCCTCGTGGATTCTATCCATCAAACGGTCGTTGAAGCTTTCGAAGTAGCCCTTGGGAGTTTGAAAATTATTTTTTTTGTCCTTTTTCATATGTTGTTTTGACTACTGAATGTGCCAAAGGTTTAATTTTCCTTAAGATACGTTTCTATTTTTTTAACCGCCAAATGGTAGGAGGTCTTCAATGCGCCCACAGAGGTCTCCAAGGCTTCCGAAATATCGGTATACTTCATTTCCTGAAAATACTTCATGGTAAACACCAATTTTTGCTTATCGGGTAGGGTAGAAAGCGCTTTTTGCAGTTTCAGTTGTATCTTATCACCTTCAAAATACACATCTGCCTGCAGGTTTTCCACCATTCTGTCCTTCAATTCTTGGTCGCTGATTCCCATTTTCTTTGACCGTTGCTTCAAAAATGTCAAGGATTCGTTGGTCGCAATGCGGTACATCCACGAATAGAGCTTGCTGTCGCCCTTAAATTGGTCGATATTCCGGTAGACCTTGATAAAAGTGTTCTGGAGTACATCGTCCGTATCGTCATGATTGAGTACAATCCTTCGGATATGCCAATACAAACGTTCTTTGTAAGTGTTTACCAACACCTCAAAGGCTTTTGCACGGCTGGCTTCCTGCTGGAGCTCTTGGACCAAAGTTTCCTCAGCGATCAATATTCTTATGGTTTGATGCTTAGACTAAGGTACAAGGAAAAGGTTTAATTCTTCTATGAACAATTTTCAATGAGCAATAAACAATCTGCAATGGTAAAGGGACAATGGATAAAGGATGAAGGTCGAAGATTCATGTGAGTCAAACCGGAAAAATCTAAAAACCCAATTACCAAGTCATCTATGAAGCAAATGATTGCATCTCTACCAGCTTTTTATAGCTTTTCGCGGATTTCATGAGCTCTTCGTGGGTGCCTTGTTCCACAATTTCGCCTTTGCTCATCACCACAATGGTATCCGCATTTTGTATGGTGGACAGTCGATGCGCAATAACAATCGAGGTTCGGTTTTGCATCATTTTTTCGAGGGCATCCTGCACCAAACGCTCACTTTCGGTATCCAAGGCCGACGTAGCTTCGTCCAAAATCATAATAGGTGGATTTTTGAGTACCGCCCTTGCAATGGACAAGCGCTGTTTTTGCCCGCCGCTCAATTTGTTTCCGCTGTCGCCAATATTAGTGTCGTAACCATTGGGCAGCTCCATGATAAAATCATGTGCATTGGCCACTTTTGCGGCTTCCATAATTTCGTCCATGGTGGCATTTTCCTTGCCCAAGGCGATATTGTTTTTTACCGAATCGTTAAAAAGGATGGAATCTTGGGTCACCAATCCCATTAAGCCACGTAGGGATTTTTTGGTAATATTTTTAATGTTGGTACCATCAATTAAAATATCACCTTGGTTCACGTCGTAAAAACGCGTTACCAAATTGGCCACGGTGCTTTTTCCGCTTCCGGACTGCCCTACCAGCGCAACGGTTTTTCCTTTGTCCACCTTTAGGTTGAAGTTTTTGAGGACGTAATCATTCTCATATTTAAATCCAACTTCTTTTAATTCAATTCCACTAGTAAAGGATGATTTTTCTTCGGCTCCTTCCAAATCTTTGATGGGATTATCGGACTCAAGGATTTCCAGAACACGTTCTGCCGCAGCATTTCCTTTTTTGACCCCGTAGGAAGCTTTACTGATAGCCTTGGCCGGGGTTAAAATATTATAGGCTAGGCCCATGTAGGCAATAAATGAAGAGGCATCCAAAGTTTTATCCACCAATACCATTTTACCACCAAACCACAACAATACGCCAATGACCAAAATACCTAGAAATTCTCCGGTGGGTGAGGCAAGGTTTTGCCGATTCAACAACGAGTTGGAAAAATGAAAAAAGCGGGTAGTCGAATGTTTAAAGGTTTGATAAAATCGGGATTCTGAATTAAAGGCTTTGATGACGCGAAGTCCGCCCAAGGTCTCCTCCACAATGGATAGGAACTCACCCTGTTCCTTTTGTACACGGTCCGATTTTTTCTTTAAGGACTTTCCGATTCGGGATATGATCATTCCCGCTACAGGGATAAAAACAAAAACAAAAATGGTCAGTTTTGTACTGATACCGAACATTACCAAAATCGTGAAGAATATGGTGAGCGGTTCACGCACGATCAGCTCTAAAATGGACAAAAAGGAATGTTGTATCTCCAAAACGTCAGAAGTGATTCGTGCAATGACATCCCCTTTGCGTTTTTCCGAAAAGAAGGAAATGGGCAGGTCCACAATTTTCTGGTACATTTTGTTTCGGATATCCTTGAGTACCCCATTCCGAAGAAAGGTAATGAAGTACATCGCCAAATAATTGAAAAGATTTTTCAACAAAAACAAAGCAAGTACCAATCCAATGACCAACACCAATCCTTTCATCTCATCATCACCAGAATAGGCGGTAACCCGATAGTTGATATAATCCTGCAAATAATCCTTGAGCGAAGAAAAACCTTGATAAACGGGTTTGGTAAACACTTTCTGCTCTGGTTTGAACAGCACGTCCAACATGGGAATCAAGGCCGCAAAGGAGAGGGCACTGAAAAGTGCGTAAAGAATATTGAAAAAAATATTCAGGGCTCCGTATCTGCGGTATGGTGCCGCAAACCGAAGAATCTTTTTAAAGTAGTTCATTCACTTATAAATTCAGCTCTGAGAGGATACCATCTATTTTGGTTTCCAACTGCGAATTTACGGATTTATAATCTGCCGCCTTCTCCAATTTTGCATTTGTGCTGATGTAGAACTTCACTTTGGGTTCGGTTCCGCTGGGTCGGGCCGCAATTCGGGTGCCATCCTCCGTTTCGTAAATGAGCACGTTGGATTTGGGCAAGTGCAGGGTATACTCTTCTCCTGTCTGCACATTTTTGACGATGGAGGTGTTATAATCCTCAATGTACAGCAGTTTGGAACCTTGCACGCTGTCCACGGGGTTTTCCTTGAAATCCTTTAGCATCTGTTTAATTTCTTCCGCACCGCTCATTCCTTTTTTGGTGAGGGAAATCAGTTTTTCCTTGTAGAATCCAAATTCCACGTAGGCATCTATCAAATCCTGATAAAAAGAGCTACCATTGGCTTTGGCATTGGCAGCGATTTCGCAGGCCAGTAGGGTAGATGTTACGGCATCCTTATCGCGGACAAAGTCGCCCACCATGTACCCAAAACTTTCTTCTCCTCCACCAATAAATTGGGAATTCGGGAAGTCCTTAATCATTTTACCGATCCATTTAAACCCAGTGAGCGCTGTTTTGAACTCCACTCCGTAGGCTTTTGCCATTTGCTGCATCATGGGTGTGGACACAATGGTCGTAGCGATGAACTCATTGCCCTTGAATCCTTTGGCCTTGTATTGGTCCAACAGAAACTTGGTCATGAGCACCATGGTCTGGTTCCCGTTCAGCAGTTCCATTTTCCCTTCGAGGTTACGCACGGCGATGCCCAAACGGTCACTGTCCGGGTCGGTGCCTACCACCATGTCGGCTCCGATTTCCTCGGCTTTGGCAATGGCCATGGAAAGGGCTTCCGGCTCTTCTGGGTTGGGCGATTCCACGGTTGGAAAATCACCATCGGGCTTTGCCTGTTCCTCGATAATGGTCACGTTTTTGTATCCTGCACGCTTCAACACCTCTGGAATGGCAGTGATGGAGGTGCCATGTAATGAGGTAAACACGATTTTGAAGTCATCTTTACCTTTGGCTCCAAAGCTTCCGTTCTTTACCGATGCTTCAAAAAAGGCTTCGTCCACTTCTTCATCAATGTGGTGGATTAACTTTTCATTCTTATCAAATTTGATGTCCTCAAAGGAAAGGGAATTGATCTCTGCAATGATTTCCCCATCCTGAGGCGGTACAATCTGCCCACCATCGGCCCAATATACTTTGTATCCGTTGTATTCTGGAGGATTATGGGAGGCTGTAAGGACAATTCCAGCATGGCAACCCAAGTATTTTACAGCAAAGGATAGTTCGGGCGTGGTCCGCAGATCGGAAAATAGATGCACTCGGATGCCATTGGCCGAAAATACATCGGCTACGGTTTTGGCCAAGGATTGCGAATTGTGGCGGCAGTCGTAGGCAATTACCACTTTTAAATCATCATCGGTGTACGATTTTTTAAGGTAATTGCTCAATCCCTGCGTATTTTTTCCAAGCGTGTACTTGTTGATTCTATTGGTGCCAACGCCCATTACACCGCGCATACCACCCGTACCGAACTCCAAATCCTTATAAAAACGTTCCTTCAGTTCTTCGGGGTCGTTATCCATAAGGTGTTTGATTTCCTTTTTCGTGTCTTCGTCAAAAAAGTCGGTTAACCAAGATTGCGCTGTTGCTGTAATGGAATCCATAGTTGTTTATCGTTGTTTAGATTTCTAAAATACAAAGTTTAGAGGGTTTGGAAACACCTTAAAGGTTAATTTTATCCGAGATATTGTATCGCGTATCGTTTTTTCGGGACCGAACCATGATCTCGCCCAAAAAACCAGCCAAAAAAAGCTGCGTACCAATGATCATGGCCGTCAAAGCGATATAAAATTGGGGGCGTTGTGTGATCAAACGACCAGCGGGGTTCAAAAAGAGCTTGTCGATACCCAAGTAAAGTGCAAATCCAAAGCCTACCACGAACATCAATACGCCCCAAGCTCCAAAGAGGTGCATCGGCCTACGGCCAAACTTGGAAACGAACCAAATGGTGATCAAATCCAAAAAACCATTGATAAAACGTTCTGCACCAAATTTAGTGGAACCATATTTTCGGGCCTGGTGCTGCACTACCTTTTCAGTGATATCGGAAAATCCCGCATTTTTGGCCAAAACAGGAATATAGCGATGCATTTCGCCGGAAACCTCAATAGTTTTGACCACTTTGTGGTTGAAGGCTTTCAGCCCACAGTTAAAATCATGAAGCTTGACACCGGATGTTTTACGGGCGGCCCAGTTGAAGAGTTTGGAGGGGATGTTTTTGGTGATAACGGAATCGTACCGTTTCTTTTTCCATCCCGAGACCACGTGGTGCCCGTCTTGGGTGATCATGGCGTACAGTCCGGGGATTTCTTCGGGATTGTCCTGTAAATCGGCATCCATGGTGATTACGACTTCGCCTTCGGCGGCCTTGAAACCGGCATGGAGGGCCTGCGACTTGCCGTAATTCTTTAAAAATTGGATACCCTTGACGTTTTCATTGCTTTGGGACAGTTCGGAAATGGTCTCCCATGACCCGTCGCTGCTGCCATCATCAATAAAAATGATTTCATAAGAAAAATGATTGGATTGCATCACTTGTACAATCCAATCATGTAGTTCTTTTAGCGATTCTTGCTCGTTAAGTAAGGGAATTACAATGGAAATCTGCATTGTTCGATTCTGGAATTCCCTTCAAAAGTAGCATTTTTTTGGATTAATATTCCGGTTGGGACTTTTTCAAGATCAGTCCGGAGATAAGACCCAGGATCAATCCCAATACGGAGTTCATGATCAACAGTACGGGATATTGGATCCAAGCAAAGCTTTTTTGCATCTCCACGCCTTGTTCCCACTGTTCCTCGGTCATGTTGGGGTTGTTGGCCATTGCCTTTGGTTTGGCCATTTCCATAACCTTGTCCATAAAGTCGGGTTCAATGAAGTTGGTCAAAACAAATTGATAGATCAAAGAAATGATGGCGGCCACCAAGGCGACGCCTACGCCCACCTTTAGGGCTTGGGAGATGGTCAAAAATCCGCCGTTGGCCTTTTTAAAGGCATTGACCGCAAAGAAAACGATCGCAGCGAGAATGACGATGGATATTACGATAACGGCCGTGCTCGTTTCGTAATGCATTTTTTGGGTGTACAGCATTACGCCGAATACCACAGAGATCAACCCGGACAAGAGTCCATAGTTGAGCGCAAATTTTCCAGTTTTAGCTTGTTGTTCTTCCATTGTTTAAAAATTAGTGTTGCTTACAGAGGTTAGTTATCGAATGCTTACATTTGTTACATATAAATTTACTTTTATTTTTTTAGTGATTTTAAGTTGGAGGTGTCAAAGAAATCATTAAATTTGCACCCTGAAAATTCTGAGATTAAGCATTTAAGACGATGAGAAAAGGTATACACCCAGAAAACTATAGATTGGTTGCTTTTAAGGACATGTCCAACGACGATGTGTTCATTACAAAGTCCACTGCTGAAGCGAAAGAGACCATCACTGTTGATGGTGTTGAATACCCTTTGGTAAAATTGGAAATTTCAAGAACATCACATCCTTACTACACTGGTAAGACCAAATTGGTGGATACCGCTGGTAGGATCGATAAGTTCAAGAACAAGTACAAGAAATTCAAGAAAGAAGAGAAGGAGGCCGAGTAGGTCGCACCTTTCATCGAAATATAGGAACGCCCTCGATACTTTCGGGGGCGTTTTTTATTTTTGATGTATAAAGCTGAACCATGAACTATATCCTATCCGACGGTTACCACCGCGAAGACCTTTTCCCGTTTACGTTTACACGTCCCGTCGCAGGCATTCGTGTGGGTATCCTCACCATTCACGAGAAGTGGGAAAAATGGCTGAACGCTTCGGTAAGCTTTCAAACGGAGGAATACCTTTCCCAGAAGTTTCCTTTGACCACCGCAAACGAAAATATGGTAATCAACGGGAGCTATTTACCAAACGCAAAATTGGTGGAGGCCATTGGTAACTTGAACATGGGCGAAGCTTTGATAGGGGACGAGGGCTATATCGCCTATGTTACCGAGAACTTGGAAACGGGCTTTGAAGAATCGGCCTATACGGCCATTCCTTTTGAGGAGGAGGTACTGACCATTAAAAATACCTGGGACATTTTTTCCAAGAATGCCGAAGCACTTCAAGCGGATTTTGATTTGGTGACCCAAGGAAAGAAAAGTCAACCGATACCCGACACCAACCAGGTCAAGAGTCCAGAAAATATTTTTATCGAGGAAGGCGCTACGGTGGACTTTTGTATTCTGAATGCCTCCACAGGGCCCATTTACATTGGTAAAAACGCCTTGATGATGGAAGGCTGTACCGTTCGCGGTGGACTGGCACTGTGCGAGGGAGCCATTTTAAAAATGGGCGCCAAAATTTATGGAGCCGTCACCGCAGGACCGGGCTGCAAATTGGGGGGAGAAGTGAACAATGCGGTCCTTTTTGCGAATTCCAACAAAGGGCACGATGGCTTTTTGGGCAATTCGGTCTTAGGAGAATGGTGCAATATTGGGGCAGATACCAATACGTCCAACTTGAAGAACAATTATGCTCCTGTACGACTTTGGAACTACAAAACAGGTGGTTTTGCCAAAACGGGCCTACAGTTTTGCGGACTGATGATGGGCGACCACAGCAAATGTGGCATCAATGTGATGTTCAACACAGGAACCGTGGTAGGGGTGAGCGCCAATATTTTTGGCAGTGGCTTCCCCAGAAACTTTATTCCCAGCTTCAGTTGGGGTGGTGCCACGGCAGGCTATACTACGTTTAAGACAAACAAGGCCTTTGAGGTAGCCGAAGCTATGATGAAGCGTCGTAATATGGAATTTAATGAGACCGAAGCCCAAATTTTACAGCACGTGTTCGAGTTGACGCAGCAGTGGCGGAATTTTTCCTAGAGGTAAAATGTTGATTACGAAGGAAATCCACATGTTGGCAACACAATACTATCCATTTCAATGGTGAACCCAGATTTTCATTCAGTTCTTGCTATAATCGCAGGGTGCATTGATCACAATTTGTTTATTTATGGTTTGAGAGGCGCTCAGCCGTTCCCTTGAATCCAAATCTCCATAAAAATCAGTGATGTACGTTTCAAATAGCAGTCCGTTGGGAAGGTCAGGTGCTGTCTTCCATTCCTCGTAAGCTGTAGGAAAATCCAATAAGGGCATATGTTCACCAGCTTCCTTATCGACTATGTAAAACTGCGTTGCCAGTTTCAGCCGTTTTATCCTTTTTGGTCTAATGGAGGTTAGTTTGTAGCGATAGTAGGATTTGTTGCCTACAATCGTGTCGGTCAAAGTGACAAAATCATAATTTTTGACCTGATATTGAAACGGATTTTGGTATTGCCTCACCAATTCACAGGGTACTTTAAAAAGTTGATTTTCATAAAAAACCGACTTTGAGATTTTAAAACGAAACGCTACCCCTTCGTAATCCCTAAAATCCATCATAAAAGTGAGGCTATCCAATTCGGTCAAGATTGCCCTGTAATTGTTTCGTTGTGAATGGGTCAGATATATTTTGGTGTAGGTGGTATCCGTTTCCCTGAAAATACGGGAATTTTTGCGAAGCGAATCTTTAAAATAGGTCACCTCATATTCCAAAAGATGGTCAAACTCATACGTTTTCTGGGCGAAAGCCGGATGAACAATAAATAGCATAAACCATAAAACAAACGGTCTCATAAAGATTGGTTAAGCGTCCCATATCGATGGTCTTAAATGTAGCCAAATCTTCTGAACCTCCCGAATCTTATTCCAACTTCCCAATCAATCCCCAACCGTTGGCCTTATCAATGACGACGCAGTGCAGCATATTGCTACCTTTTTTAAGATGCAATGGGATTTTGTAAGCTCCGAGGCCCAAATGCCCCTGAAATTGGTTGTTTTTGGACCGAAAGGCATTGTTTCCGTAAAAAATAGGTGCTCCATTTAAATATAGGATGATCTTATCGCTATAATCGAACGAAAACCATTGGGTGAGTGCTTGGTTGGTGCTTATGGTGGTCGATGCCACGGTATACACCTCTGGATTGCCCTCAAAATTTCCCGAACTGGGTTTGGGTACGTATTTGGAGATGGGCAATAGGCCCGAAGTTTCCGTTCGTACCCTTTGGGTGGGCATTTGTGCAAATTGGGCCGGGTTGATATTGCCTTCCTCGTACAGTTTTGCCTTGGTGAGTTCCCATTCGGTGATCATCCCTACGGGAGGGGTGCGGATAGGGTAAGGCTCCTTGGCGACGGCCTCGCCTGTGGGGGTAACCCTGATATTGGCAAACCGGTTTCCGAACAAAGCCCAAATACCAACGGCACCGGAGAGGTTACCGGATTTAAGATGTTCCACTTGCAGCGCTTGTTCACCATTCACAAAAACAGTGGCAGCAAGGTCCTGTACCTCAATGCGCAACTTGTTCCACCCTTCGGTAAGAAAGGCCACCTGTGCCTGATGTTCGGGGTAAAGCTGCCAATTGCTCTCTCCATGGTAGGTAGGCGTGTACTGCACGGCATCCACCTGTCGGGATTTATGCATTCGCATATAGATTTCCTCAAAGTTTTGCTGCTGTTTGCGGAACAGAAAGCCGGCAAAGCTGCGTTTTTGGTTGGCGTACACCTCCAGTTCCAGCACGCCGTTGGAGAAGTCGAGGTTATTGGCAAAGGCCTTACCGTTCAGTAGTAGGGTAGGACGACCGTCAAAGGTTTCGAAGGTAAGCTCACTGCCCGGTTCGGCGGTCCAAGCGCTAGGTTGTAGGGGAATGTTTTGTGTGGTTTGGCCGTGGAGCAAGTGGGCAGCTACCAGCATACCCACCCAAAGGGTGTTGCGTAAAAGTGTCATCTGTTCGCTTTTTGATATGCTATTGGTCGGAGGAGTTTGGGAATCCTGACGTAGGGGAAATAAAATGGTGGATAATAGAGGTGATTTTATAAGGTCTAGCAGTGTTATTGGTGTTTAAAAGTCTCAGAATTAATTCATTAAAAATTTTAGGGGTTAGAGAGATTGGATAAAAAATACTACTAATTTAAAACTTGTGAAAAACTAATTTTCAATAGTCTTATCAACACAACCCATTGCCTTCAAGTGGGTTGGGTGCGTTTTATGGGAAAGGGGAATGTATTTGTTCTAGCCATTCAACTCCGCCAACAAGTCTTGGAGGTCGAGGCGTCTGGTGTACATTTGTATGCTTCCATCGGGTTCTTGTGGCCAGTCCGCTCGGGGGCGGTCCCAATAGAGTTCCACACCATTGCCGTCGGGGTCGTCCAAGTACAGCGCTTCGGAGACACCATGGTCCGCCGCTCCGGTCAAAGGGTAGTCGGCCTCCCGTAAACGTTGTAAAATCTCTGCCAAGTCCTTGCGGGTAGGGTAAAGGATGGCCGTATGGAATAGCCCTGTGCTGTTGGGCGGTGGTGGTAGCCCGTTTTTGCTCTGCCAAGTGTTTAGGCCAATATGGTGGTGGTAGCCCCCCGCCGAAATAAAAGCAGCTTGGTCGCCTATGGTGGTTATGATCTCAAAACCCAAAAGCTTATGGTAAAAGTCCAAGGCGCGTTGTAGGTCCGCCACCTTTAGGTGCACATGTCCAATTCGGGTGTTTTTGGGTAATTGGTAGGGTTCCATAAAATTCGATTTAGATGATAAAAAGAGGCTGTACCAAAGGCGCTCAACCTGACAGATAAAAGCTTTTCAGACCGCCTCTTTCGTTGTTATTCGCTTACCTCAGCTTTGTCCGTAAAAGGGTGGGTGCGGTACTTGTTTATTGAATTGAGATGTTCAGATTTTTTCCTAGTCCAAGTTCTATCAATTTGTAATAGGTTGAAACTTGGATATCGCTCAAACCGCGCTCAATCCGTGATATGTAACTTTTTTTTGTCCCAGTCCTTTCCGCAAGCTCTTCTTGGGTCAGGTTAGCTTCTTTTCGTGCTTCCTTGAGCATTGCACCCAGTCGGAAAGCAAGAGCTTCCGCATCATATTTGTCGCGCTTTTCAGTTCCCTTTTTTCCGTATTTTTGAATAAGTATGTCTTCAAAATCAGTTACGTTTTCCATATTAGCCTATCCTATTTTTTATGTATTCTTTTTTCAATCGTTCGGCAAGTTTGATGTCCTTTCTTGGTGTCTTTTGGGTTTTCTTCACAAGACAATTGGTGAGCACGACTACGTTTCCATCATCGAAAAAGCAAAAAATCCGAATGCTCCTGAACGCGGTGATAACCCGAACTTCATATATACCATCACTGTTTTCCAGTGATTTGAAAAACTTTTTTGGGACTTTTTTTCAAATCGAACCAAGTCAAGAACAAATTCTATCTTTTCCTGTACCTTGGGTTCCTGCGATTTGTAAAAGTCCAAGAAGTAGTTTTTGTAAGCTATAATTCTTCTTACCACACTACAAAGTTAACTAATTAGTTTACAAGTAACAAATGGGATTTTGAGAATTGACCATCATTTTTGTGCTGTTGCCCACATTTAATTTGTGCTAGGTTTTATGGATCACATCAATGGATGACGAATTACCTATAGGAATAGAATTAAAAAACCAGTAGCGAAAACTACTGGTTTTTGATGTTATCGGACCTACGGATTTTATTCGCTTACCTCAGGTTTTTCCGTAAAGGGAGTAATGCCAAAGGCAGGGTATACTTCGGAGGGGTAGTAAAAGGTTCCTCCGCGCGATACCAATGATATGGTCTTTATCGCCTTGATATTGTCCACCGGGTTGCCGGGCACCAAAAAGAAATCGGCCCACTTTCCGGGTTCAATGCTGCCCAAGTTATCGTGTCCCAAGTACTGCGCCATATCGTAACTGGCGAGTTTGAGCACTTCAGCAGGAGTGTAACCTAGTTGTTCCGTGTACAATTCCAGTTCGCGGTGCAGGTTAAAGGCGCCTCCTAAATCGGTTCCCGCTACGATCAGAATCCCTTTGTCCTTCATCATTCTCAAGGTTTCCAAGATTTTATCATACGCTTCGCGATAGGCCTTGTCCTCCTCCTTGTCGGCAATTTGGGCCAGGGCCACTTTAAGGCTACGCTGCTCGTTCGGCGGCATATTGTCTACATAATCCAAGGCACCGGGCGTCACTTCTCCGTTTCGCGAGAGCATCAATCGCTCATGTATGGCCAAGGTAGGGTCCATCGCCGTTTTGTTGGCCACAAAAAGGTCCATGGTCTCTTGCACTTTGTCGCTGTTGAGGTCGAGTTCAGGAAAACGTTTCATGGCGGTGAGGCGTAACAGGGTGCGGGTGTCCTCTTCGGGTTCCAGTACCCAGCCGAGCATAGTCTGGTTAATGTGGGTCATTTCATCGTACCCAGCGCGAAGCATGGCATTGGCGTTGGAGAACGCGGGCACATGCCCTGTAACGAACAGCCCTTGGTCGTGCGCTTTTTTTACGATGGCCGGGGCCCAATCGCCGTTCATGCTGTTGTACAGTTTGATGCCGTAAAACCCAAGGCTATCGTAGGTATCCACAGCTGCTAGGGCTTCTTCTTGGGTTTCCACTAGAATACCATTGTTGCTACTGTACGGACTTTTTCCCTCGATAAATCCAAGTCGGGTCACACGGGGCCCTGCCAATACTCCAGAATTGATTTTTTCGATGAGGTTGCTGAGCACTTCGGTGTTATTCCCCATGTCCCGGAAAGAGGTTACCCCGGCCAAAACGTTTAGCAATGCACCGTTGTCGCCAGTATGGGCGTGCATTTCGTAGAGTCCTGGCACCAAAGTGCCACCGTTCCCTTGAATCACCACTTCGTTGTCGCCAGTAGCATCGGCTGCCTCGATGGCAGAAATCTTTTCACCTTCCACCACCACAGAAACGGGCTCGGTAAGGGATAGCGTTTTGGGGTCGAACACTTTTACATTGGCAATGCGCACTTTTTTATCGTAGTTGTGGGCGTATTCCTTTTGCAGTTTTTCATAACGCTCGGCGGAATAGTTTTCAGCCAATTGGCGCAGTTCTTTCTCTTCGGGTTCATAGCCATCACGAATCACAATGTAGCGGGGGGAGATAAAGGCAAAAAAGCGGTCACTATCATCCATGATAAAGTAGGAGGGGTTCATCTCCGCACCGGAGAGCGCATATGTTGTGAGAGGCAATTCCCCTTCGCCAGAGGCATGGGGCACGGTCAAATCCTCCATTTTGGTCAGCGTCAGGTTTCCCGCAGGCAAAACGGGCAGGGTGTTGTCCGGGGCGTCCATCAGCAAGCGCGCGGCCAAAACCGCGGAATATGGGCTGCCAAATTGGTTTACGTAGAGCTGTGGTGCATCCACAGAAGTACTTCCAGAGCCTGTGGCATCGGTCCAGGAAGCTTCGCCTTTTGATTGGGTGAACTGCTCGTCCACGGCATTGCCAAAGGTGGTATTTCCTGTAACTTTCCAGCTTAGGGGATACCCTTCGGCGTTCAGCACAATGGTCTCTTTCATGGTCGGGCCACGGCCATTGTTCTTATAATCGTAATCGATTTGAATGGTGTCGCCAATGGTATTGGCTTTCATATAGCCGACCTTGGTCTCGCTTATGATTACGGAATAGTTTTCCTCACCTTGGTAGTCGGCCAAGGAGGAAGTGGGTTCTGTTTTGCAGGAATAGCCCGCCATTAGGACAAGGCCAATCAGGAATAATCGAAGTTTCATAGAGTTGGTTTAAAATTGGTATAAGATAACCATTTTAAACCAACGCTTAAGCATGAAAAGCGACCAAACCGATTATAGCTTTTCAACCAAGGTGGAGTCGTTATGCTTTTGAAATTGAACGAGCTCCGAATTGTAATCAATTTTAATCTTAAAATGCTTAAGTAAGGACCCACCAATGGCACCTTTTACGACTTTGTCCATGGATTGGGCCATCATTTCGGACCAAACACGGTCCGGTCTTCGGGAAAACTGCACGGGGCCTACTTCGTACCCTGCGACCTTTACCGAAGGAACTTCAATGATTCCTTGGTTTCCATCTGATTCGGGATAATACTTCCAGTCCGGATGATCAGTTCTCCATTGGTCGAAAATACTGGCTGCGATAAAGGACCCGGCCAAGGTGTTTTTTTCGGTGTTGAAGTACTCTTTTCCCTTGTCGGACAACACGAAACTGGCCCCGGTGTCGAAAAGGACATCGATTTTTGCGCCATCGATTTCTATGCTCATGCTAGGATGCCCATACACGGCAACTCCATGGCTATTTTTCTTGAATCCTAACGGCAGCACATTGGGTTTGATGCTATCCGCTGATTTTATAGGGGTGTTGACCCATACTTCTTGTTTGGGATAGTCAAACGTCCATGCGTTCCCCATAAAAAATCCTTGTCCCAAAAAAGCATCCAACCGGGGCATTTTATCGATTTTTTGCTGAAGTGCCTCATTTAGACTGGGTATAACCAGATAGGGTTCTTTTACCATTGAAAATGGTTTTCTCAAGATAAAGTTGGGTGTGGTGGTAGGTTGGGGAAATTCCTTGTTGCCCAAAAGGTTGGGTAAAAGCACATAATCTATGGGCATCAATCCTTTAACCAATCCTTTTTTTACCATTGGAGCGATTTCTGGATGATCTTTAACGGAAGGCATTAACATACTTATGCCGCCCCCAGTATCGCAATATGCCAAAAGGGTATCCTGGGATGGCAAAGGCAATTTGACCATAAATCGGGCACCGTCCAAAAACGTAGAGGGCAATTTAAACGGTTTTTGATTCGTGGTTTTTAAACCTATTTCTTGCGATTCTTCGAAATTGCGGTCCAGTTTTCGGATTATAAAAAACTGACTGGCGATGAGAATGATGATTGCCCCAATGGAAATCAACACATACTTAATGATTTTTTTCATTCTTACGATAACGGTTTTAAAAGTGTAACGGGGTTATGCGCGACCAGTGGGGCTACTGGAATTTGTCAATCTGATGCTAATTTAGGGAAAACTTTGTTCTTTTTTTGTTTTTAAAAGTATTAACAATCGCTGTGAACCAAAGACGGCTTGCGATAACTCCCAACAAATCACTATCTTTGCGCCCCTAAAACACTAGGCAGGTATATGAACAAAAAGGTCGCATTCTATACACTGGGCTGCAAGCTCAATTTCTCTGAAACCTCTACCATTGCCAGGGGTTTTGAAAAGGAGGAGTTTGAGCGTGTAGACTTTTCGGAAGAAGCGGATGTGTATGTAATCAATACCTGTTCGGTCACGGAAAATGCCGATAAGCGATTCAAGAGCATTGTAAAGCAGGCCCAAAAAGCCAATCCTGACGCTTTTGTAGCGGCAGTAGGTTGCTATGCGCAGCTGAAACCGGAGGAATTGGCGGCTGTGGATGGCGTTGATTTGGTTTTGGGTGCCACGGAGAAGTTTAAAATCACTGATTACCTGAACGACCTTACCAAAAATGATAGGGGAGAGGTACACTCCTGTGAAATCGAGGATGCCGACTTTTATGTGGGCAGTTATGCGATTGGCGACCGTACCCGTGCCTTTTTAAAGGTGCAGGATGGTTGTGATTATAAGTGCACCTATTGTACCATTCCTTTGGCTCGCGGGATTTCACGAAGTGATACCTTGCAGAACGTACTGAAGAATGCCAAGGAAATCGCCTCGCAGGACATTAAGGAGATTGTGCTGACGGGTGTGAATATCGGCGACTACGGGAAAGGGGAGTTTGGCAACAAAAAACACGAGCACACCTTTTTGGATCTGGTAAAGGCCTTGGACACCATAGATGGGATTCACCGCCTGCGCATTTCCTCCATTGAACCCAACTTGCTCAAAAACGAGACTATCGATTTTGTAGCGCAAAGCAATTCCTTTGTGCCCCATTTTCATGTGCCCTTGCAGAGCGGGAGCGACGATATCCTAAAAAAAATGCGACGTCGGTATTTGTCCAATCTATATGTGGATAGGGTAAAGCGCATCAAATCAACAATGCCACATGCCTGTATTGGCGTAGATGTGATTGTTGGCTTTCCCGGGGAAACGGACGAGCACTTTTTGGAAACCTATCACTTTTTGAATGAATTGGACATATCTTATCTGCATGTGTTCACTTACTCGGAAAGGGACAATACCGTGGCTGCCGAAATGGAAGATGTGGTCCCCAAAAAGGTACGCAACAAGCGTAGCAAAATGTTACGGGGATTATCGGCCAAAAAGCGCAGGGCCTTTTACGAGAGTCAACTGGGAAGCATTCGTACCGTGCTGTTCGAAGGGGAGAACAAAAAAGGCTATATTCATGGGTTTACCGAGAACTATGTGAAGGTAAAGGCTCCATGGGACCCTTCTTTGGTGAATACTTTGCACCAAGTGGAGCTAACCGATATCGATGCGGACGGACTGGTGCGTTTTGAGTTTGTTTCCGATGCCATCACAGCATAAAAAACCTCCCGGTAGAGGAGGTTTACATTTTTCCGAAGATGGTTGGTTAGATCAGATACGGATACCAACTGGCAGCATTTCCTTGTATTGCCTGTTTTTTCTCAAAAATCCAGCAATTTGGGGGCTTGTGGGAACAACTCTTAGGTTGTTCTCTTGAATTTCGTTCAAAACCGCTTTGATGAAATCCTCTTTAAAGCCCTCTTGTGTAATTTCTTCCGGAATAACCAGCTTGGTCAAAAATACTTTACGCTCTTGTGAAGAGTACTCAATTTTGGCTAAATGCCCATTGACCTTAGTTTCAAATTGACGCAAGAAACTATTGTCAGTGATTTCCATTGTTGTCATATAGTACTTGTTTTTTTAATGACTTGGCGGAACTACCCGAAAAAGGCATTTCCATTCCCCCTGAATTATAAATATCTATTACATAAGCGGGGTTGGCTGCAAAAGGGATACAAAATTAGTCAAAATATTGTTAATTTCCTAGTCCTTATCGATATTTGGTGCCATATGTCCGATGATAAAATCCATATCTATCTTATGCCGGGAATGGCCGCCAACCCTTCCATTTTTGAAAATATCAAACTGCCAGACGACCAATTTGTAACGCATACCTTGGAATGGTTTGTACCCGAAAAGGGGATGAACTTAAGGGAATATGCGGAACGCATGTGCGATAAAATAAAGGAACCCCATCCAGTGTTGCTGGGCGTTTCCTTCGGGGGCATGTTGGTACAGGAAATGGCCAAAATCAGGTCGACACGCAAAGTGATTGTGGTCTCATCCGTTAAGAGCAAGCACGAACTGCCCAAAAGAATGCTGTTTGCCAAGTACACCAAAGTACACAAACTTTTGCCAACGGGCCTGGTGAACAATGTGGAACTATTGGCCAAATATGCCTTTGGCGAAACCGTGACCAAACGACTGCATCTTTACGAAAAATATCTATCCATTCGCGACAAATATTATATTGATTGGTCCATCGATCAAATTGTGAATTGGGAGCAAGAAGTTCCACCTGAACATGTGGTTCATATTCAGGGCGAAAAGGATGCTGTTTTTCCCATTTCCAATATCAACGATTGTATTTCCGTTAAAAACGGCACCCATACCATAATCATTCATAGAGCCAAATGGTTTAATGAGCATCTCCCCACAATTATTTTGGAATAATTTCGTCTTTATAATAGTATCTTTACGTAACAATTTAAAAGGGAAGACATGAAATATCTTAAAAATATATTGGCATTTATCGGATTGATAGCTGTGGTAAGCACCTTGATTTTTGCCGTTCAGTCGAATGCAATGGAAGAACAACCTGTAAAAACGGTGACCCAAACTGAAACTGCGGATAAGAATGTGGCGGATACCTACCAAATCAGCGCCATAGAAATACCAAAGGATTTGAATTTCGCAGGTGAGCCGGTTCCCCAAGAAGACCCTGAGATCATGGAGCGTGTTGACCGTGAATTTTTGGTGAATACCTATTGGCAGTCTAACGCCCTCTTATTGATGAAGCGTGCCAATAAATACTTTCCGATCATGGAGCCCATACTTAAAAAGAATGGCATCCCGGATGACTTTAAGTATCTAGCGGTTGCCGAAAGTGGCCTTGAAAATGTGGTTTCCCCTGCAGGCGCCACTGGTTTTTGGCAGATCATGAAAGGAACTGGCCGCGAATATGGTTTGGAAGTAAACGATAACGTGGATGAGCGCTACCATATTGAAAAAGCGACCCAAGTGGCATGTGATTACCTTAATAAATGGAAAGACCGTTTCGGTAGCTGGACGTTGACCGCTGCTGCCTATAATGCAGGTCCTGCAGGTATCCAAAAATATATGGACATCCAACAGGTGGACGATTACTATGATTTGTTGTTGGGACAAGAGACCGGTCGTTATGTGTTCCGTATTTTGGCCATCAAGGAGATTTTATCCAATCGTGATAAGTATGGTTTCCAGTTGGAAGAAGATGATATGTACACCAAAGTACCCACCTTTACTGTTGAAGTGGATACTGCGGTAACCAATTGGGCCGATTTTGCCGAGCTTTACGAAATCAACTACAAGGTGCTAAAGCGACACAACCCTTGGTTGCGTGAACCGCATTTGAACAATGCTTCCCGTAAAAAATATACTATCGAAATCCCAAACAAAGGGTATTATCGAGTAGGGAGTACTGGAAAATAGTTTGGGCTTAGTATTTAAATAGAAAATAAGGCGAAGGGAAATAGGTTTCGACCTTTGGCAGTAATGCTGGCGAAATATACCCCCAATCCGAATATCCTGCATCCATAGCCTCTTGGGTAAGCACTTGAAGATGCACGTGGCAAAACCAGCCGCCGCTATCACTCTCTTCTCCAATGTAAGCAAACTTTTGACCGGCCTTTATTTTGTCCCCAGCATGGACCAAATGAGGTGTATTTAAGTGTCCATACAAGGAGTAAAAAACCACTCCATTCATCTCATGTTTTAGAATGATGTAACCTCCGTAATTGCCAAGGACAGTTTCTTTTCCGGTGTTATAGACTTCGGCGTCCAAAGGCGCAAACATGGGAGTGTTGTAGGGTACAATGATATCCAGACCCAGATGATAATATCGTTGTTCCTCAATAATATTGGGGTAAGACCGCAACAGACTTTTCCGTTCTTCCAAATACCTGCCAATGCCCCATTCTTGCTTAGATGCCTCCAACTCATCAAAAACCATTTGGTTGAACTGATGGAAATCCGTGAGCGGGTATTCCAGTGTTTTTGGGTTGTTGGACGAAAAATCAAAGATGTACGGCTTTCCTTTTAGGAAATCACCGAATAAGGGGTAGATATCGACCCCATTAAGGCAAAGTGGGTAATACATTGGTCAACTTTTCGTAAAAACAAACAAATGTAACCATAGAATGATTACAAAAGCCTCTTCTCCAAAACAACCATATGTTTGCATTGAATACCATCTTCAAAAATGGGTTCGGGGTAGTGGTCTACAAAGTAGTTTTTGATAATGTGCTGAATTTCAAATCCAGATTTTTGGTAAAACGCAAGTTGTCCAATACTGGAATTGCCCGTACCTACTGTCAGTTTGTGATACCCTAATACCCTGCTTACATTTATCGCGTGTCCCAAAAGTGCTTTTCCATAACCCTTGCCTTGTAGTGAGGGCATTATTGCAATATTTTTAAGTTCCATGGTTGTACCGTCCAACTCCTGCAAGACCATTGCCCCGATGGTTTCGTCCCCAATCTTGGCCAGATAACAGGTCCCGTTTGTAAGATAGGCTTCAATATGGGTTTTTGATGGATCGGCTAGTTCCAACAATTCATAAGGGATTGGTTGGGCAGCTCCTAAAACTTCAATATGGATATTGGATGGGTTCAGCAAAAATAAAATTTAAAAAAAATAACCGTACCCCAAGTATAGTAAATAGTTGCTTTAAGCGATTGTTAAAATCAACGGATGCTCCTTTTTAATTGACGGATGACCTGTTTGAATGAACCAATGCGATTTTGTGTCCATAATCAAAGGGGACTTTCAAGTAGAAAGGGAAATTTTTTTGATGGTTGAAGTTTATGCTTAAATCTTCTTCATCTGCTGCTGCATCATCTTGATCTGTTCCGTAAGCATGTTGTTTTTATCCAACTTCTTGGCTTCCTGCAACAAAGTGGTGGCCTCCCGTTTTCTGCGCTTTTGCATGGCAATGCCCGCCAAGCTCAATTTGGCCATGGCCACGTCATAGTCCATGGTCAACCCCAGCTTCAAGGCCTTTTTAAAGTACTTTTCGGCTTGTGTTAGGTTTTTTTGTGAGTAGATGATGCCGTGTAGATAGTTGTAGTAACCCTGTTGTTTTTTGATCAAGGCAGCTTGCGGGTTCTTAATCTTGGCCAACCATTGTTGTGTGCCCTCCAAGTCCTGCTTCCTCATTTTAAGAAAAGCCAAAAGAATGAACTCATTCCGGAAGTAGAGAAAAATGAATACGAGGGATAGCAAAATCAGTGCGATTCCGTTTCCAATATTACCCTCTATAAACTGGTAAACGGCATAAGCGATGATAAGGACGGCAATGACGAGCTTTATATTTTTATTGAACATACAGTCTGGTGATTTTTACCTTTAGTTAAGTGCCCGCAAAAGTACTAAAAACTAAATTAAATATTTTAGGTTTGGACTTGCCAAAGTAAAAAGTCTTCGTATATTTGCGCCCAGAATTTTTAGGGGAGAAAGCTTCCCATCAACAAATCCATAAAACAGTTCGGAAATGAAAAGAACGTATCAACCATCCAAAAGGAAGAGAAGAAACAAGCATGGTTTTAGGGAGCGCATGGCGACTGCCAATGGTAGAAAAGTTCTTGCGAGAAGAAGAGCCAAAGGAAGAAAGAGATTAACTGTTTCCTCTGAGCCAAGACATAAAAAATAATGATAGTATTTATTATTTAAATTAAAGGTGTTACTTTTCTAGGTAACACCTTTTTTTTGACATATAAGCAGATAACCGAGAAACCCCTATAGAAAATGCCCAAAAGAAAAGATTTAAATTCCATTTTGATTATTGGTTCTGGTCCTATCATCATCGGCCAGGCATGTGAGTTCGACTATTCTGGTTCCCAGGCCCTTCGTTCCCTTCGGGAAGACGGGATCGAAACCATTTTGATCAATAGCAATCCCGCTACCATCATGACCGACCCGGCCATGGCGGACCACGTGTACCTAAAACCGTTGACCACAAAATCCATCATAGAAATACTAAAAAAACATCCAAATATTGATGCGGTATTGCCAACCATGGGCGGGCAAACTGCATTGAACCTTTGTATCGAAGCCGATGAAAAGGGAATTTGGGAAGATTTTGGCGTGGAAATTATAGGGGTGGATATTGATGCCATCAACATTACCGAAGACCGTGAAAAGTTTAGGGAGTTGATGTTAAAAATTGGAATTGGAATGCCGCCACAGGCGTCCGCAACATCTTTCCTAAAAGGAAAAGAGATTGCTCAGGAATTCGGTTTTCCTTTGGTAATCCGGGCTTCCTTTACCTTGGGAGGCGCAGGGGCCGGTATCGTTTATGATCCAGAGCATTTTGATGATATGTTGAGCCACGGCTTGGAGGTATCACCGATTCACGAAGTGATGATCGATAAGGCCTTGATGGGCTGGAAAGAATATGAGCTGGAGCTGCTACGAGACAAGAACGACAACGTGGTCATTATCTGTACCATCGAAAATATGGACCCCATGGGTATCCATACCGGGGATTCCATCACCGTGGCGCCTGCAATGACCCTCTCGGATAGGACGTTCCAGCGTATGCGGGATATGGCCATCCACATGATGCGCAGTATAGGGGACTTCGCCGGAGGATGTAATGTACAATTTGCCGTAAGTCCTGACGAAAAAGAGGACATTATCGCCATCGAGATCAACCCGAGGGTTTCCCGATCTTCCGCTTTGGCTTCCAAGGCAACGGGGTATCCGATTGCAAAAATTGCGGCCAAACTGGCGATAGGGTATACGCTGGACGAATTGGACAACCAAATCACACAGTCCACTTCGGCCTTGTTTGAGCCGACTTTGGATTACGTAATCGTAAAAATACCACGTTGGAACTTCGATAAGTTTGAAGGTTCCGACAGGACTTTGGGGCTTCAGATGAAATCTGTGGGGGAAGTAATGGGAATTGGGCGTTCGTTCCAAGAAGCCCTGCACAAAGCCACTCAGTCGCTCGAAATCAAACGAAACGGTCTGGGTGCCGATGGCAAAGGATACAAGGACTACGAAACCATCATCGAGAAATTGCGCGTGCCCAGTTGGGACAGGGTATTTGTTATCTATGATGCCATTCAACTTGGAATACCCTTAAAACGCATCCACGAAATCACCAAAATAGATATGTGGTTCCTTAAACAATATGAGGAACTGCACTTCTTGGAGATGGAAATATCAAAATATACCATAGAAAGCTTGCCAAAAGCACTATTGTTGGAAGCGAAACAAAAAGGTTTTGCGGACAGACAGATTGCCCACATGTTGGATTGTTGGGAGAGCGAAGTGCATAGCAAACGAATGGATTTGAACATCAACCGTGTGTATAAATTAGTGGATACCTGTGCCGCTGAGTTCAAGGCGGTTACACCGTACTACTATTCCACGTTTGAGGAAGAAATCGAAACACCGAGCGGAGAGCGCTACGTGGCCAACGACAGCCAGGTGACCGATAAGAAAAAGGTGGTGGTGCTCGGTTCTGGGCCTAATCGAATTGGACAAGGTATCGAGTTCGATTATTGCTGTGTGCACGGCGTTTTGGCCGCTGCCGAATGCGGTTACGAAACCATTATGATCAACTGTAACCCAGAAACCGTTTCTACAGACTTTGATACGGCGGATAAATTATATTTTGAACCTGTTTTCTGGGAACATATTTACGATATCATCCTTCATGAAAAACCAGAGGGTGTCATTGTGCAGCTGGGCGGCCAGACGGCGCTGAAGCTTGCGGAGAAACTGGACAAGTACGGTATCAACATCATCGGAACAAGTTTCCAATCGCTGGATTTGGCGGAGGATAGGGGAAGTTTCTCCACTTTGCTGAAAGATAACGGCATTCCTTACCCAAAATTCGGCGTTGCCGAAACAGCCGACGAAGCTTTGGATTTGGCCGAAGAGCTCAAATTCCCATTGTTGGTGCGACCATCCTACGTATTGGGAGGTCAGGGGATGAAAATTGTGATTAACAAAGAAGAGCTGGAAGCCCATGTGGTGGACTTGTTGCGCAAAATACCGAACAATAAATTGCTTTTGGACCACTACTTGGATGGTGCCATTGAAGCTGAGGCAGATGCCATCTGTGATGGTGAGGATGTTTACATCATTGGGATTATGGAGCACATTGAGCCCTGTGGAATCCACTCGGGCGACTCCAATGCTACCTTGCCTCCCTTCAATTTGGGTGAGTTTGTGTTGCAGCAGATAAAGGATCATACCAAAAAGATTGCTTTGGCACTCAATACGGTTGGCTTGATCAATATCCAGTTTGCGGTGAAGGACGATATTGTGTACATTATCGAGGCCAACCCAAGGGCATCGCGTACAGTTCCCTTTATTGCGAAGGCCTATAAAGAGCCTTACGTGAATTATGCCACCAAGGTGATGTTGGGCGAGAAAAAAGTGAAGGACTTTAACTTTAACCCGCAGTTGGAAGGTTATGCCATTAAACAGCCGGTATTCTCTTTTAATAAGTTCCCGAACGTAAACAAGAATCTGGGACCTGAAATGAAGAGTACAGGAGAAAGCATTCTGTTCATTGATAGTTTAAAGGATGATGAGTTTTACAATTTGTACGCAAGAAGAAAAATGTATCTGAGCAAGTAAACCATCTCTTTGTCCATACAGACCTTTAAAGCGGTTAGCTAGTCTATCAATCGAAAAGATTCGGCAATCGTTTTAAAGGTTTTTTTATGTTCTTTTTTTCTTTCCTTCAAAGTCCATCCCATCACCATATACACCTTTTCCCCACCATTAATAAAGGTCAAGAAATAGGAAATCTCGTTGTCCATCCCATTCACCTTGGCATCGAGCTCCACGGATTCTGCGTTCAGGCCATGAATCAATCGTGATGTATTGGCGGATTTATGGGTGATTTGGGTGGTACGCGATAAAATTTGTAGCCGGGCATCCCTGTAATTTTGTATGACAGAGAGCGAATCATCATATTGTCCCAAATCGCGATAAACCTCTTCAAAATCAGCTTTTGGCTCATCAATCACCAAAAGATATGCTTCCTTGATGAGGCTTTGGAACTGCAAAGAAGCTTCTTCATTCAATCCTGTGGTTCCCGTCATAAAGTTGGGGACATCAATGTTGTAATTTCCATTTATGGAATATGTATGAAAGGTGTCCGTACCAAAGGTGTCCACTTCTTTTTTGTTCTTGGAATCCTTGCACGAAACCAAGAAGAGAACTAGTGCAATTACGGGAACAAGGTAACGGTAACGCATATGGAAGCCTTTGCTTTTCAGGTACAACGAAGATAGAGTTTTAATGCTTTTGTGCCAATTTGGGTAATTTTCGACAAGTCAATTTTATATTTATTTGATTTTTCAGCAGTCTTTAGGAATTTTTCATCAAAAAAAATCACCAATAAATCGATTTTAACCATAATTAACAACAACCATTTGTTCGGGAAGTTCAGGTAACATAGCTTTGCTCCTCGAAATGAAAAAGGCATTCATAAAATATTTGTTTCCACTTGTTGTCCTATTAGTAAGTGGATTCGTCAATTTATATGCAGATTCGCAAGAGAATATCCCTGCGGAGGATGCCTGCTATCTTCAGACTTTAGAAAACCAACATTCCTCTGAAACACTTCACTCCCTTGAACTGGGATTGGAAAAAAGGTACTGCACCGAAATAGATGTTGAGGAACAGGAAGAACGCGAAGAAGAAGTAGCTTCCCATGGTTTTTCTATAAAATATGGCAAGTCCTTTGCCGCTCATGAGTTTGCCGCCTCTTGGGGGCAACTCTTTTTGGAATCCAACACCAACTATGGGTTATCTAGGCCCAAGTCAGCTTCATCCATAAAGAAGCATGTGAGGTTCCAAGTATTCCGAATTTAGAATTCACAGCCGGTAAGGCCTTACTTGTGCTTTGCAACCAGCAACCCTTTGGGTAAAAATCAATAACCAAGGGTAGGTCCCTTTATGTGGATTCGGACTTCCCTTGACCTTTTCAAAACATTTTTTAAACCAGTAAAACTATGAGGAGATTTTCTATCTTCATCGGCTTGTTTGTAGTGTTGTGCTATGCGAGCTGCGAATCCAAAAAACACGAAAACAAGGAAGAGACCAAGTATCTCGTATCAAGTCCAATCCAAATGGACACGTCTATCACCAAGGATTATGTCTGCCAAATCCATTCCGTTCGCCATATTGAACTTAGGGCTTTGGAAAAAGGGTATTTACAACATATTTATGTGGACGAAGGGCAACATGTAAAAAAGGGACAACAAATGTTCCACATTATGCCCAATGTGTACCAAGCCGACCTACAAAAGGCTAAAGCGGAAGCCGAAGTCGCTGAAATTGAATATAAAAACACCAAATTACTGGCAGACGGGAACGTTGTTTCGGCCAATGAGCTGGCCATGGCCAAAGCAGAATTGGATAGGGCCAAAGCAGAGGTTAGTCTGGCGGAAACCCATTTGGGCTTTACAGACATCCGCGCCCCTTTCGATGGCATAATGGACCATCTCGAAGTTAGGGAGGGAAGTCTTTTGGATGAAGGAGAGCTGCTGACCAAACTCTCTGACAACTCCAAAATGTGGGTCTATTTCAATGTGCCCGAAGCAGAGTACCTGGATTACATTACCACCACCAAAAAAAATGAAAAACAACAGGTGGAACTGCTGATGGCCAACAACAAAAAGTTCAACCAGGCGGGAATTGTGGAAACCATTGAAGGAGAGTTCAACCACGAAACCGGAAACATTGCCTTTAGGGCAACGTTCCCCAATCCCGACGGTATTTTAAGGCATGGGGAAACCGGAAGTATTTTGATGAAGGTACCGTTGGATAAAGCGATGCTTATTCCACAAAAGGCCACTTTTGAAGTATTGGACAAAAAATTTGTCTTTGTGATCGATGAAAACGATACCGTTCAGCAAAGGGAAATCGAAATCGGTGCTGAATTGCCTCATCTTTTTGTTGTTGAAAAGGGACTCTCCTTGAACGATAAGGTACTCTTGGAAGGTATCCGAATGGTTCGGAACGGGGAAAAGATTCATTACGAATTCGAAAAGCCCGAATCCGTATTGTCACACCTAGAGTTGTATGCTGAGTAACAATCCCATAATCATAAGCAATGTTTAAAAAATTTATACACAGGCCAGTATTGGCCATTGTGATTTCGGTCATAATCGTGTTTACGGGACTGTTGGCCATAAAACAACTGCCTATTTCGCAGTTCCCACAAATCGCCCCCACCACGGTCAATATATTTATTGCCTATCCGGGTTCTAGCGCCGATGTTCTTGTAAAATCAACCCTTATTCCCCTAGAAACGTCCATTAACGGAGTACAGGGTATGCGGTACATCGCTTCCGATGCCACAAGTGCGGGTGAGGGAACGCTTAGGGTGATTTTTGAACCGGGCACCGACCCCAACCAAGCAGTAGTAAGAGTGAAAACACGGGTCGACCAAGTAATGCCGTTGCTGCCGGAGTTGGTGCAGCGTGAAGGGGTGATCATTACCCCGGTACAGCCCAGTATGTTGATGTATGTGAACCTGTACAGTGACGCCAAGAACAATGATGAAAAGTTCCTGTACAATTATGCATATACCAAAATTATTCCCGAAATACAGCGTATCAATGGTATCGCCAGTGCCCAAATTCTGGGAAGCCGCAAGTTTGCCATGCGCGTTTGGTTGAAACCTGATAGAATGCGGGCATATGACGTTTCCGCCGAAGAAATCATCACGGCCATGGAAGAGCAGAGTATTTTGGCCCGTCCAGGTCGCTTGGGGCGTAGCTCGGGGAAACGTGCACAGTCACTTGAGTATGTATTGGTGTATCAAGACCGATACAATGAGCCTGAACAGTACAAAGACATCATTATTAAAGCCAATGATGAGGGTGAGATGCTGAAACTTGGTGATGTTGCCGATGTAGAACTCGGAAGTGAGTTCTTTGATATTTATTCCAACTTGGATGGCGATCCATCCGCTTCCATAGTGCTAAAACAGACCTTTGGCAGTAATGGTAGTGATGTTATCGATGCCGTAAAGGAAAAGCTCGTGGAGCTTGAGGAGGAAATGCCCCCAGGAATCGATTATAAGATAAGCTATGATGTGTCCAATTTCTTGGATGCTTCTATAGAACAAGTGTTACATACCCTACGAGATGCATTTATCCTTGTTGCAGTGGTGGTATTCCTGTTCTTGGGCGATTGGCGTTCGACTTTGATTCCGATCATTGCGGTACCGGTATCACTCATTGGAGCTTTCTTTGTAATGCAGCTCTTCGGACTGTCCATTAACCTGATTACCCTATTTGCCCTGGTGTTGGCCATCGGTATTGTGGTGGATGATGCCATTGTGGTGGTAGAGGCCGTCCATATGAAGATGGAAAAGGAAAATTTGACAGCCTACAAAGCATCTTATGAGGTGTTGGGAGAAATTGGGGGAGCCATTATTGCCATTACCATGGTAATGGTGTCCGTATTCATTCCCATTTCCTTTATGACGGGCCCAGTTGGGGTATTTTATAGACAGTTTTCCATTACCATGGCGGGGTCTATTATTATTTCCGCTTTGGTCGCACTTACCCTTACACCAGTGCTATGTGCCATGATGCTGAAGAACAATCATGGGAAGCCCAGAAGAAAATCACCCATAAACCGATTTATTGATTGGTTCAATCGCAAGTTTGAAAAACTCACAGGACGATATATCGGTGTATTGAGCAAGATTGTGAATCGAAGGGTGGTCACATTTGGTGTGTTGATCGTTTTCTGTGCCGGAATATTCTTTACCAATCAGACACTTCCTGCAGGATTCATTCCCAATGAGGACCAAGGAATGATCTATGCGATCATCCAGACGCCTCCCGGTGCCACGTTGGAACGGACCAACGATGTGGCCAGAAAGCTTCAGGCCATTTGCGAGGAAACCGAAGGTGTGGAATCTGTTTCATCTTTGGCGGGATATGAAATCATGACCGAAGGACGGGGCTCCAACGCCGGAACTTGTCTCATCAACTTAAAGCCATGGTCGCAGCGGGAACATTCCGTGCACGAAATAATGGAAGAATTGGAGGAAGAGACCAAAGACCTTGGAGCGGTCATCGAATACTTTGAACCGCCAGCCGTACCCGGTTTTGGTTCATCAGGTGGTTTTGCCATGCGTTTGTTGGACAAGACCAACGGTACAGATTATCATGAGTTTGAAAGAATCAACAATGATTTTATGGATGCCCTGCGTGAACGTAAGGAACTCGCTGGTTTGTTTACGTTCTATGCGGCCAATTATCCGCAATATGAGCTGAAAATCAATAATAAAGCAGCAATGCAAAAAGGAGTTTCCATAGGAAAAGCCATGGAAAACCTGAACATTCTCATTGGTAGTACCTACGAGCAAGGGTTCATCCGTTTTGGGCGATTCTTTAAGGTGTATACCCAAGCTGCTCCTGAATATCGTAGTATGCCATCCGATTTGGAAAAACTCTTTGTCAAGAACGAAGAAGGGGAAATGGTGCCCTATTCTGCGTTTATGAGCATGGAAAAAAGATTGGGTCCCAACGAGATTACCCGATATAATCTATACAACTCGGCTGCCATTCGAGGTTTGCCAGCTTCAGGTTTTACAAGTGGCGACGCCATAAAGGCCATAGAGGAGGTTGCAGAACAAACCCTGCCAAGGGGCTACGACATTGCCTGGGAAGGGCTTAGCTACGATGAAGCGCAGCGCGGAAATGAATCTCTCTACATTTTTATAGTAGTGCTCATCTTCGTGTACTTGGTGCTTGCTGCACAATATGAGAGCTTCTTGCTACCCTTGGCGGTGATTCTATCACTTCCTGTTGGTATTTTCGGTTCTTTTTTCCTTTTGAAGGCCATGGGACTAGCCAACGATGTGTATGCCCAGATCGGTATTATCATGCTGGTGGGGCTGCTAGGTAAAAATGCGGTTCTGATTGTAGAATTTGCCGTTCAAAAACGTCGCGAAGGCTCCAACATTCGGGATGCGGCCATAGAAGGAGCCAGACAACGTTTCCGACCTATTTTGATGACTTCCTTTGCCTTTATCGCAGGCTTGATTCCATTGGTAATAGCCACAGGTGCCGGTGCCATTGGAAATAAGACCATTGGCGGTTCGGCGATGGGGGGCATGATTGTAGGAACCATTTTCGGGGTCCTGTTGATTCCTGGTCTGTATTACGTATTTGCAAAAATGGCTGATGGAAAAAGTTTGATCAAGGATCAGCATGACGAACCGATGTCGGAGGAGTTTTTCCATCGAAATGACACGGTGTTCAAATTGAAGGCCCGCCTGCGCTTGATGAATCAACGTTTGAAAAAAATGACGACTGCAAAAAATGGAAACAAGAATAAAAAAGGCAATCAGGATGAATCATAGAAAAACACTTTTAATTGGAATGATAGGGATGATTGTCCTTTATTCCTGTGTGCCCACAAGAGAAATCAGGGATGAGGACGTAGCAGTCCCAAAAAACTATCAAAACCAATCAACCGATACCTTAAATACTGGTTTAGTGGAATGGAAGGAGTTTTTTAAAGACCCCAATCTCATTGCCTTGATCGATACTGCCTTGGTCAAAAACCAAGAGTTGAACATTATGTTGCAACGAGTGGATATGGCCCAGAATAGGATTCAAGCCAAAAAAGGGGAGTATTTACCCTTTGTGAACATCCAGGCGGGAGCTGAGGTCGACAAAGTAGGTGAGTACACCCGAAATGGCGCCGTTGAAAAAAACCTAGAGGTAAAGGAAGGCGAAGAGTTCCCCGAACCCCTGACCAATTATGGGGTCGGGGCGTTCGCTACATGGGAGCTCGATGTATGGAAGAAGTTGCGCAATGAGAAGAAGGCCGCCGTATACGAATACCTTTCCAGCGTAGAGGGCAAAAACTTTATGGTGACCAACTTGGTCGCGGAAATTGCCGATTCGTATTATGAATTAATGGCATTGGACAACCAAATGGTCATGATAGACCAAAACCTGGAGATACAGCAGAATGCCCTTCGTATGGTGAAATTGCAAAAGCAAGCCGCCCGTGCTACGGAGTTGGCAGTGAAGCGCTTCCAAGCTGAGGTAATGAAAAACCAAAGTCATAAGTATGAAATCCAACAGCAGATCGTGGAAGTGGAGAACCGATTGAACTTTTTGATCGGACGTACCCCTCAACATATCAATAGGGCCTCCGATAGTTTTATTGATGCACCTATCGATACCATGTATGCCGGAATACCATCGCAATTGTTGCAAAATCGTCCCGATATCCGTAAAGCCGAATATGAACTGGCAGCCGCCAAATTGGACACCAAAGCGGCCAAGGCCAATTTTTATCCGCAGTTTACGATAAAGGCAGGTCTAGGGCTGGAAGCCTTTGATTCGAAATACCTGACCACTACTCCGGAATCCGTTCTATATTCGGCCATTGGTGATATGGTAGCGCCTTTGATCAACAGAAATGCAATAAAGGCTCAGTACAAAAGTGCTACCGACCGACAGTTGCAAGCTGTTTTTGAATATGAAAAGGCCATTTTGAATGCCTATATCGAGGTGGCCAACCAGTTGTCCAATATCGATAACTTAAAAAAGAGCTATGAATTAAAGGATGGTCAAGTACAGGCCCTAACGGAATCCATAGACCTCTCTACGCGTTTGTTCCAATCTGCAAGGGTGGAATATATCGAGGTGCTTTTGGCACAGCGTGAGGCTTTGGAGTCCCGTATGGAGCTTGTAGAGACCAAAAAAGACCAGTTGCTGGCCCAGGTAAATATGTACCGCGCCTTGGGAGGTGGCTGGAATTAAGTCTCCCAAATCGATAGTTTCACCTACTGCCTTGGCTATTGATTTACCCAAAAGGAAGCCCGGTTTACAATTGTAAATCGGGCTTCTGATTATATAGAAGTTAGATTGATAGGTGCTAGGTTCCCTGGGATAAAAGCATGCTTTTACATTGCTTTTGTATGAGGTAAATACAGTTTTATATAGTGGTAAGTTTTATTCCCTTTTGCCATTTTTCCACACTTCGCTAATGTTTTGAAGATTTGCGATGTCTTCCAAAGGGCTGTCGTTCAATACAACAAAAGTGGCTTTGCTGCCCACAGACAATTCGCCTATGGGCAAATTGAACGCTTTCGCGGCGTTTCCGGTTGCGGTTTTAAGTATTTCGGTGTTTGATAGCCCCGCCATTTGGTACAGGTCTAACTCCAAAAAGTAATCTTTGCCAAAATCCATCTGACCCTCTTGCGCATCGGTACCAGCTACTAGTAAAATGTTGTTTTCGTGGTATTTTTTTATGATGGCCGCCCTTTCCGCTGCGTTTAGGAGGTTGGCGTTGACCCACTCGATCATAAATGGGGGAAGACCATCCATGGATTTTAGGGATATTCCGCCAGTGGGGACAATAAAGGCGCCGCTTTGTTGTATAGTTTGATAGTAGGAGTCATCAATCGGCAATTCATCCTTAAAGTCTACCATATGTACAAAACCATCGGGTTTAAACGCAGCAATCTCCAGCATTCCTTCTACCGTAGTGGCATGGACAACCACTTTATATCCCTTTTCATGTGCATAGTCAATGATTTCCTTGATTTGTGGGTAATCCAATGTTGGTTGCGCGGGATTGCCCATAAAACTGCGGTTTTCATGAATCACCTTGATATAATCGACCCCATTTTGAATACGGTTGTCGACCCACATTTTAATGGACACGGAATCGTTTATGGTTTCCATACCGGGACTGAACTGTGTAGGATGGCCATTGGGAACCGTGGCGGCATTCCCAGCGCCATATAAGGAAGAAAAACCAACGGAATCACGGGTCATTTCTTTCCAGTCGCTCTCCCTGTCTTCAAGTCCCGTATGCATATTGAGCAGAGTCAGTATGCCATGTTCATACCCTCGCTGTAAATGCTCCAGTTCGGAGGCGTGAACATGGGCGTTGACCAAACCTGGAACAATAAATTTACCGGCCCCATTTATAGTGGAGTCACCCGATATTTTTTCCGAGGTAATCGCAGCAATGGTGTCATTGTTGATACCAATATGTACCCTGCCCATATCCTTGTGACCATCGAATAAATGGACATTTTCAAAAACCATATCATACGTTACGGGTTGGGAACAGCTGCCCATAATGGCAAAAAGCAATAGTAATAGGAGTTTTTTCATTTTTGGTACTTTTTGTAATTGTTCTCGGTCATTATTTTAGCGCTTGGGCATCTTAGATGCAGAACCTCTTTTGGAAAAAATATGGTCTTGTTTATTTATTCGAACGTGAACCTTACTCTACCATGGTCGAATCCGGAGCTTGGCTGGGCATGGGAAGCTCGGTAACGGGTGCGTCCCAGAGAACTTTCCATTCCCCTTCCATTTTTTCCCAGAGCACCAAATAGTTGCCTTTATCTTCCATTGCGGGAATGGGTGAGGTTTCATTGGGTGTAAATGTTAAGCTGTATTTGCCGTATTCTGTCGCCAAATGGCCACTGGCCTTCACTTCTTGGGTATTGAGGTCCAACTGCCATTTTCCGAATAGGATATTTTGTTTCCACGCTGCTTTATAGTTCTCAATCCCTACAATTGCCGGTTGATTGGGCATAAATTGAATACAATTATCCGCAAAGTGCACAGCAGCGGAATCAATCATACCCGAAGCGTAAAATCCCTGGATTTTTTCATTTTTTGCTTCAATGATTTTTTGGATTTGGGCAGAATATGCCTCCCCTGATATAGGTTTAGCTGTGGTTTGCTCACAACTAGCAGCAAACAGAACTAACAGCAATGCTGAAAGAATACATACGAATTGATTTTTCATAATGATATAGTTAATGGGTTAATAAATACACTGTTTTGTGCGGGGGAACTATATCAAATATGTTTTAAAAATTACTCCACGACCAACGATGATGCAAGTTCCCTGTGCAACTTCCATTCACCGTTCTTATTTTTTTTCATGATGACCAAAAAAGTATCCTCCATTTCGTGTACCGTTCCATTTTCATCGGTGTAGTATACGGAGCTTACACCAAAATCATAGGCCATGGTGTCGGACAATATCACGGTTTCCTTCGGATTCATTTTGATACTGTCGTACCGAAATTTGTTTCCGTGCTGTTCCCTCAGCTTTCGATAGGCAATCCAATCCTCGCTGCCCGGGCCTACCGAGATCATATCCTCTGTGGTAAACTTGCCCAGATCTCCGTAGCGTTTTTCCTTGACGGTTTGCTCGAAGGATTTTCGCACCTCTTCAATCTTGGCCAATTCGGCCGCAACATCAATTGTATCGGTGTCAACGGGCTCCGCTACCGCCTTATCCTGTTTTTCTCCACAGGACAGGAAGGTCACTGTTACAAGAATAAATACTAGTATTTTCATGGTCGGTTGATTTTTTCCCTATCCTTATATTGGGAATACGAATGGATAGGGTGTATAATTTCCTAAAAATAAGGAAATTATCCCTTGTTGGAACATACCTCTGAAAAAGTAGTGCAATTAATAGGTTGTGGTCATGTTTTGATCCACACAGATAATGAAATCAGCCAAATTTTCATTTTCCTCCTCCAGTTTGTGGACGTTTTCCTGTGTTACGGTGGAAATGGTTCCGTAGTCCAAATCAGGTCGTTGCAATTGCAAATACCAAAGAATGCCTTCATAATCGTTGGAATGGTAGGCCCCGTTGTAGTGCAAAAACAGGGAGCCTTCCTTATAATTTTGAAGGATAAAGTGGGCCATCGTGGCATCTTTTATGGCTTGTGCCATCACCAAGGTGGGACTGCCATGGTCGCCCATCATTTCTAGAATGTTTTTGTATCCGGGCAGCTCAGGGTCATAGGCAATGGGCAAAGGTGCAATCCATTCCTTTTCTTGGGCTGGGAGGGAATCCAAGGCTTCAAAACCACCTCTGTATACCATGCTGGCGTAGCGTCTGGGCACATTGGAAGCCACAAACACCAAACTACTGTCCCTGGCAAAGTCCACCAATGGGGCATAATCCGTTTTATGGTTGTTCCAGAGTCTTGCGGTGGAGTCCAGTGCTTTATAATCGATTTTTCCCGACAGGTAATCGTTGAGTTCATCCTGATTATCGGCCTCGATCATTTCGGCACCCAAAATAAGTTGGCGTTTGGAATGCAGGTCTGCCGTAAGCTCATATTGCAACCAATGCGCAATGGGATTGTTGTGCAGCTCCCCGAAGAGCACCATATCCTTATCCTCAAGGGTTTTGAGCATTTTTTTATAGGAGACCTTTTTCCCTTTCGCGTTGTAAATAACATAGGGTGCTTTTTGAGCGGATATGGTCAAAAAGGATAGGGCAAAGACAAATAACAGGTGTTTTTTCTTCATTTTTGTTTTAAAGTCTTTTATTTTTCAAACTGACACCTCTTTTTTAAGTTAGTCGATATTTATATTTCAAAAGCTGTCAATTCGAGTGAAATTCCGAAGGAATTTTTTATCGAGAATCAGCTTTTTGACTTGAAATTCTGGTTCTCGATACGATTTTTCTAAAGAAAGATCACTCGAACTGACAAATTTCATCCCAAAAGAGTAGTGCTTAGGTTATTGATAACCCAAATGCCCTGAGAACATAAAGCACCCCAAGTACTATAAATACAATCAGCCCAAACACAATGTTGATATCATATGATAACAACCAATAATCGTAATTTTTCTCTTTTCGATTTCTTTTGATAAGCAATATTAACCAGATTACTGATGCGACTATCATTACGACCCCGATAATCAAATCAGTGAAATCTATCATTAACTACCTTATAAACAGCGACGTCGTATAATCCTCTTCACAAACAACTATATAGTTCTTTATTTCTCCCACTCCGTATGAAAAATACCTTCACGATCTAAGCGCTCGTAGGTGTGAGAGCCAAAATAATCGCGTTGCGCCTGAATCAAATTTAATGGCAAACGACTGCTGGTGTAGGCATCAAAATAAGTGAGTGCGTTGGACAATCCTGGTAACGGAATGCCGTTGGCTGCTCCATAACTGACCAATTCCCTTGCGGCATCTACCGTACTTTGTACTTTTTCCACAAAAGAAGGGGAGAGCAGGAGGTTTTGTAAATCTTTATCGGCTTGATAGGCTTCGGTAATATCGGCCAACAAGGCTGCCCGGATAATACAGCCCGCGCGCCATATTTTGGCAATTTCGCCCAGCTCCAGTTCGTAACCGTATTCCTTGGAGGCATCGGCCAACTGATGCATGCCTTGCGCATAGGTAATGATAAAGGCAAAGTACAGTGCCTGTTCCGCTTTTGCGGTAAAATCAGCCTTATCCACCCCTTTAGGGGTAGGACGGTCATACAATTCGTCCGCTTTGATGCGTTCGTCTTTCAATGCGGATATTTCCCGCATGCTCACCGCAATATCGATAGTGGGTACCGGGATGCCCAAATCCATGGCATTTTGGGAGGTCCATTTTCCGGTTCCCTTTTGCTTGGCCTTGTCCAAGATCATATCCACAAGATCATTATCGGTCAACTCGTCCTTTTGGGCAAAGATTTCCGATGTGATTTCCACCAAGAAGGATTGTAATCGTCCTTCGTTCCATTCAGCATAGGCCTTATGAAGTTCATCGTTGGTGAGTCCGCCCGCTTTTTTGAGCAGGTCGTATATTTCGGAGGTCAACTGCATCAATCCGTATTCGATGCCATTGTGCACCATTTTCACATAATTTCCTGCAGATTTTGGTCCCAAATACGCCACACAGGGTTCCCCGTTGTATTTGGCGGAGACCGCCTCAAAAATTGGTTTTACGTGCTGATAGGCTTCTTTGGAACCACCAGGCATGATGCTCGGTCCTTTTCGGGCTCCTTCGGCACCTCCTGAAACCCCCGCTCCAAAAAAGTTAATCCCTTTTTCCTTTAAATAAGCTTCCCTACGGTCGGTATCGGTATAAAAGGAGTTTCCTCCATCGATAATAATATCTCCTTTGTCCAAGTGGGGCAACAACCCTTCAATAACACTATCCACAACTTTTCCTGCGGGCACCAACAGCATGATTTTCCTTGGGGTTGACAACCACTTTACAAAGGTCCCGACATCCGAAGTGGCATTTACCTTGGCAGGATCACCCCCTTCTTTGATCAAAGCGCTTACTTTTTCTTCATCCAGATCGTTGCCAAATGCAGTGAATCCGTTATCGGCCACATTCAAAATAAAATTACGTCCCATTACCCCAAGGCCCACAAGGCCAAAATCATACGTGTCTGTCATTTTGGTATTTCTTCTTCTTTTGATGTTAAGACAACCCAAAGGTTGTGGTTTCTTCAATTAAGAACCTAAAATAAACCTTATATTCGTCATGCTCAAAAATAATGACACCTTTTGCAGTGAGCGGTGTTGAGGGAGCACAATCTGCCAGAAACCAAAGAACACTATGAAAAAGACCGATAATCAAATGCTCGTAATTTTTGGGGCTTCGGGCGATTTAACCGCTAGAAAGCTGATACCTTCCCTGTTCAACCTCTACATGGCCAAGCAACTCCCGGAAAACTTTGTGGTGCTTGGCGTGAGCCGAAGTGACCTATCGGACGAGGCATTTCGTGACCGGGTGGTCTATGAAAGCAAATACTTGGCTGCGAAAACCGAAAAGCTGGACAAGGACAAGGTAAAAGGTTTTGCGGACAAGCTGTTTTATGAAGATCTGGGCAAGAGTTACGATACGGATTACGGTACGCTCCGCAAACGGGTGGAGGCACTCAAGGAAAAGTACAATACTTCGGGCAATATTATTTATTATTTGTCCACACCGCCCACACTTTACGAAACCATTTCCCACAACCTTTCCGATGCGGGCATGAACACGCAGAACAATGGTTGGAAACGCTTGATTGTGGAGAAGCCTTTTGGTTATAGTTTGGAGACGGCCCAGAAATTGAACAAAGGACTTCACAAATATTTTAGGGAGCACCAGATTTACAGAATCGACCATTATTTAGGGAAGGAAACGGTGCAAAACTTACTGGTGACCCGTTTTTCCAACAGTATTTTTGAGCCTTTGTGGAACCGAAACTATATCCAACGGGTTGAAATCACCAATGCCGAAAGTGTTGGCGTAGAAAAACGTGGTGGCTACTATGATAAATCGGGTGCCCTTCGGGATATGTTCCAAAACCATTTGTTGCAGATTGTTTCCTTGGTGGTGATGGAGCCCCCCATTGGTGCGGATGCCGAAGAAATCAGGAATGAAAAAGTAAAGGCATTGAAGTCGCTCCGTATTATGACAGACGAAAAAGAACTTTTTGAGAATACCATTCGAGCTCAATATGTGGCTTCCAAAGTGGATGGAAAAGATGTAAAAGGCTATCGGGAGGAAGATGGAGTAGACCCTAATTCCACCACAGAAACCTATGCGGCCATTAAATTCTATGTGGACAACTGGCGTTGGCATGGGGTTCCCTTTTATGTGAGGACTGCCAAACGAATGCCCACCAAGGTAACGGAGATTGTCATTCACTTTAAAAAGCCACACCATCAAATATTTAAGGGGTCCGAAATGCAGGAGATGGACAATAAATTGATTATCCGTATCCAACCCGATGAGGGGATTCTTATCAAGTTTGGTGTAAAGGTTCCGGGACAAGGATTTAAGGTAGAGCGCGCCAATTTGGATTTTTACTACGCCAATTTGGCTGAAACTTACGTGATGGAAGCCTATGAACGCTTGTTGTTGGATGCCATGCAAGGGGATGCTACGCTCTATGCCCGCGCCGATGAGGTGGAGGCAGCATGGGAATTTGTGGACCCTATTTTGAATTATTGGAGCAGTGGAAAGGATGTTCGCATGTATGGTTACGCTGCTGGTGCCTGGGGACCTGAAAATGCGGATGATTTGATTGAAGATGATGGATATTGGCGTAATCCCAGCGAAAACTTGGCCGATGACCCAGGGTATTGCGTAATCTGTTAGATACGATTATCAATAAGCGATAGACAATGATCATTTTTCTGTTCGAGATGTCATCCTGAGCGCAGTCGAAGGAAAAGTCGAGAAACAAAATTAATTGAACATGAATTTGAAAATATATAAAGACAAACAAAAGGTAGCTGAACAGTTTTCCAGCTATTTTGTGGATCAAGTGAAAGACAAGGGTACGTTTCATGTAGCCCTTTCGGGCGGGAGCACCCCCAAAATAGTTTTTGATGTACTGGCCGAAAATTTTTCGGATAAGGTAGATTGGAAGAAGATACATTTTTATTGGGGAGACGAACGTTGTGTGCCTCCTTCCGATGATGAGAGCAACTATAAAATGACAGTGGAGCACCTGTTTTCCAAAATTGAGGTGCCCAAGGAGAATATTCATAGGATATTGGGAGAAAAAGACCCCAAGGGCGAAGCCTTGCGCTATGCCAATCTGCTTGAAATCAATTTGGATAGGGTAGAAGGCGTGCCCCAATTCGATTTGGTCATTTTAGGAATGGGCGATGACGGACATACGGCTTCCATTTTCCCGCATGAAATCGAACTTTGGGATGCGGAAGACCATTGCGTAGTGGCCACCCACCCTGATTCGGAACAAAAACGGGTGTCCATCAACGGAAAAGTGATCAATACTGCCAAAGAGGTCGCTTTTTTGGTCACAGGGGCATCAAAATCGGAGAAAGTTAAGGCGGTGGTGGAGAAAACCGAAGGTTCGGAAGCGTATCCGGCGTCTTTGGTAAATCCAGCATCGGGGAATTTAGTATGGTTTTTGGATGAGGAGGCTGCCGCAGAGCTCAATCAAAATCCATCTTAACGTTTTCGCCCTGTAAAAACTCCAAGTACTCGTTTACCTTAAAATTGTTGGATTCATATTTACTATCGCGCTGAAAGGCCGATTGTTTACGTTCCTTGCTCCGCGCAAAACGGCGAATGTCCTGTTTGGTCTTGAGGATCAATCCGGGAACTGTTTTGTTTTTTCCGTCCTTTCCCTTGGCTACCATGGTGAAATAGGAAGAATTACAATGTTTGACCATTCCTGTGGTCACATTTTCCGATTCTACACGAACCCCGACCACCATCGAAGTTTTACCCGTATAGTTGATGGATGCCTTTAAAGTAACCAGTTCGCCCACATCAATTGGGTTCAAAAAATCCACACGATTCACGGAGGCTGTAACGCAATAGCTTTGCGAATGTTTGGATGCACAGGCAAACGCTATTTGGTCCATGAGATTGAGAATGTGTCCGCCATGCACTTTACCGCCAAAATTGGAGTGGGAGGGCAGCATAAGTTCCGTGATGGAAACCCTGCTTTCTCGGGATGATTTGAATTTTTTCATGTGTTGATGGGGTTAGGGGTGTGTCATCTAGTTCCTGAAAATCGGTGACTTCTCCGATTTTACCTCTGTGATAAAATATTTAGTATCGCCCAGCCAGAAAAAGGTAGCGTAGCGTTCCTTGTACGTGACTTTGATGTACTGTCCTTGGTACTCCTTCATTTTTTCAATAATCTCTTTTTCGCCATCTTCCACGGAAAACGAAAATACATTGGTACCCGATAACCCCTGACTGATTTGCCCTTCCCAGGTTTTCACCATGACGCCCTTTCTGCTGAACTTTATCAATTCTCCGGAACGATAGCCTTCACTGTATGGCACGTAATACACAAAAGCAAAATAGCCCACGACACCAATTACAATAGCAGCTATAAGAATGGTTATAATTTTTTTCATGGTCAGTGTTTATGGTGTTTTATTGATCTAACTCTTCAAAATCGTCATCATGGGCCCTTTTTAAAATAGGTTCGGGAAGGGATTTTTTGGCCTTGGCCCCCATTTTTTTCAATTTTTCTATGGTAGTCACGATATTGCCGCGTCCTTCAACCAATTTGTTCATGGCGCCGCGATATTCACTTTTCGCCTCATCCATCTTCTTCCCGACTTTGGTCAAATCGCTTACAAACCCTTCAAATTTGTCGTAAAGTGCACCTGCTTGTCGTGCAATCTCAATGGCATTGCGTTGTTGCTTTTCATTGCTCCACATCGAATCTATCGTTCGCAACGTAGCCAATAAGGTTGATGGGGTAACGATAACAATATTTTGTTCAAACGCTTTGTTGTACAGGGAGTTGTCTTCGTTGATGGCAATGGCGAAAGCAGGTTCTATGGGCACGAACATCAACACAAAATCGGGGCTCTCCATTTCGTAAAGGTCTTCATACTTTTTGGAGGAGAGCTGTTCCACGTGCCTTCTCAAAGAGTTGATATGGTCTTTCAAGAATTTGGGTCTGTCTTCTTCTTCCGCGTTGGTGTATCGCTCGTAATCTGTTAATGAAACCTTGGAATCCACCACCATTTTTTTGCCATCAGGTAGGTGGATAATAACGTCGGGCATTACCCGAGTGCCATCCTCTCGTTGGAAGCTTTGCTGAACGCTGTATTCACGATCTTTTTCCAATCCAGATTTTTCCAGAACCCGTTCCAACACCAATTCGCCCCAGTTCCCTTGCATTTTGCTATCGCCTTTCAGGGCTTTGGTCAAGTTTTCCGCCTCTTGAGTGATTTTTAGATTTTGTTGTTGCAGGCTTTCCAACTGTTGTTTCAGCGAAGAGTTGATGCTGATATTTTCCTTTTGTGACTTTTCTACTTTTTCCTCGAACTCCTTAATTTTTTTATTGAGGGGAGTCAGGATGTTTTCAATATTCTCTTTGTTGCTTTTGGTAAATTTTTCGCTTTTCTCGTCGAGAATCTTGTTGGCCAGGTTTTCAAACTCCTTGGTGAATTTCTCTTGGAGCTTTTCCAGTTCCTGTTTTTGTTCCAGCAACTTATCCTCAAGATTTTTTGATTTAGATTCTTCTCGGGCCAAAGCAATCTCCAATTCGGACTTTTTCTGTTGTAGCTCTTTCAATTCACCTTTCAAGGATGTCTCCAGTTCTTTAGATTTGATTTCCCTGTCCATCCACACACTTTCTGTGGATTTGGTTTTCAGTTTTTGAACATACATCCCTGCAACAAGACCAATGGCCAATGCTAAAATGCCAACAATTACATAGATCAATTCTGTACTCATGAAAAATTTTATGAACGATAAAGATAACGGATTCCATTTGATGCCGAAATGTAAAATGTACTTACTTGTTCACTTTAAACGAACCCGTTTTAGCATCAAACTGTACCATTTCCGAAGGAAACAATCGATCAAAGTGTTTTTGCTCGATAAGTTCGCACGGGTCTCCGAAAGGATGCTCTTTTCCGTCCAAAATCAGGATTCGGTCACATAGCTGTATAGCCAGGTCGATTTCGTGGGTGGTAAACAGAATGGTTTTTTGACGTTCATGTGCCAATCGTTGCAGCATTTTTAAGATTTGTACCTTGTGATATAGATCCAAATGCGTAGTAGGCTCATCCAACAAGATTAAAGAAGTGTCCTGTGCCATAGCTCTTGCCACCAATACTCGTTGTAGTTGACCATCACTAAGTTCGTGGCATTTACTGTTCCGAAGTTCGTTCAACAAAAAAGCATCCAAACTCGCCTCTATCTGTTGTTTGTCGGTTTTTGTCAAGGTGCCCAACCAGTTGGTGTAGGGTTGTCTTCCCAAAGCGATCAATTCCTGTACGGTAAGGTTTTTGGAAGCGGGTGGTTCCGTCAGTACCACGCTAAGTGTCTTGGATAGGGCGGTGGAGCCATATTTTTCCAAGGATTGGCCATTCAACGAAATAGCTCCACCAAGTTTGGGTTGAAACCTCCCCAAGGTGCGTAGCAATGTTGATTTTCCGATGCCATTGATGCCGACAACTCCACATAACATTCCAGCTTCCAAATCGAAATTGATGTTGTTGGCCACACTTTTGTTGCCGTACCCGATGGACAGGTTGGTAATGGACAGTATGTTTTTCTCCGTTTTTACCATCAGAACATCATTTTACGTTTGCGTACCAAAAGCCAAATCACCACAGGCGCCCCCACCAAGGAGGTAATCGCATTAATGGGCAAAACACTGGCGGAATTGGGCAATTGTGCCAAGGTATCGCACAACAACATCAAAATGGCACCATACAGCATTACGGCAGGAATCAACACTTTGTGTTCCATGGTATCAAAGATTTGACGGGTAAGATGCGGCACGGCCAAGCCCACAAAAGCAATGGGTCCGGCAAAGGCCGTAATACCACCCGCCAATAGTCCCGTGGCAATGATGATGATCAACCGGGATTTGTTGAGTGATACGCCCAGACTTTGTGCGTAATGCTCGCCCAAGAGAAAGGCATTCAACGATTTTATGGAGGAGATGCTCAACAGAACACCTAAAAGTACAATGCCTCCCAACAGCAACAGCTGATTCATGGACAGATTTCCCACGCTCCCAAACGACCAAAATATGAAGCGTTGCAAGTTTTCAGCGCTTGAGAAATAGGCCAATACGCTTACAATGGCCGAGGTAATGCTTCCGAACATCAGTCCGATGATCAGTAAGGCCATGGTGTCCTTTGCGCGCTGTGCCACAATCATGACCACCAAAAGCACCAAAAAGCTGCCAACACTGGCTGCAATGGCCAAGGAAACATCGCTCAAAAACCCGAAAGCGGTGTAGCCTGCCAGGAGGGAAGTGCCCATCAACAATAAAGCTGCACCCAAACTGGCCCCAGAACTGATGCCCAAGACAAATGGGCCAGCCAACGGATTTCTAAACAGGGTCTGCATCAAAAGTCCACTCAACGATAGACCTGCACCGACCAAGATGGAGGTAAAGGCCTTGGGTACCCGATACTCCCAAACAATGTACTCCCAAGAAACAATCTCGGGTGTTTTTCCCCACAAAAGGGAAACCACATCTAAAAACGGAATGCTCACCGAACCCGAACTAATGTTCAATAGCAGAGCGCATAGGAGTGCCAATGCCAAAAGCACGAAAGAAATCCGATATGTCCGCGAGGCTAGCATTTAGGGCAAGGGTTTGATGAATTGGAGTTGATGCTCCGGCAATAACGCTGGATGCAATATTTTGATAAGGTCTTTGAGCACGATATCCGGGTGTTGCGGAGCGGTTTCATAGAAGATGAGTCCGCCCTTTTCTCCTTTGTCAATGGCGTTGGAATAGACCTTTTTGTTTTTAAAGGCGTCAAACTCCACATGATGGGTGTTGGCTTGGGCCAATTCATCGTAGGTAGTCTGTGCCGAGGGATTGAACCAGAACTCTGCATTCTGTGCTTTGGCCAATACGGTTTCCAAGCTCAGACCGATGCTTCCTGTTTCAGCAGTGTTGGCCCACAAATAATCGGCGTTCGCATCCTCCAGAAATTGGGCCATCCAACTTTTTCCACCTGCTACGTACCAGACATCTTTGTATAATCCACCTGTTAATACCGTGGGTTTTGAGGTCGCTTTTTGTACAAGTTCCTTAGCATTACGGTAGGAAGCTTCAATTTCTGTAAAAATGCTATCTCCCAAGGTTTCCTTTTGAAAGAAGGGCGCAAAAAACTTGACCCATTCGGCTTTGCCCAACGGACTTTGCTCCACCCAATCCCCATTATATACCACTGGGATGCCTGCCCGTCGCATGATGTCGTAAGCATTGTTATCCTCATTGATGCTAAAACCAACAATGAGTTCGGGATTTAGTTCGAGCACCATTTCGGTATTAAGCCTGTCGTTCATTCCCAAATCCTTGATGGCTCCTTGGGCAATGCGCTCCCTTGCCGCTGGGGACGAGATATAATCGGTGTTTGGAAAGCCCACAACAGCGTTTAGCTCCCCAAGCTGGATGATTGGTTCCATATGCGTTGTGGAAGTAAGTACTATGTTTTCAACAGGCGTCCCAATAATAGCATCGTAGGCATCACGAGGGAAGGTCATACTGGCAAGTTTTTGCTTCGGGACCAAAGCATAGGTGAAACTTTTTGCCCCAGGCCATGCAGCGGTAACTTCAATAAGAGTGATGTCCCCCTCTTTTGTAACGGTAAAACCTTTGGCGTAGCTTATGGACGATGGTACTGTTTCATTGTGATGGATCTCCGCTTTTTTTTCCTGTTTGCAGCCCATCAACACAAACAAAACGAATCCTAGGATTGGAATTGACCACTGTTTTTTTGCCATGGGTCAAAAGTAAGATTATTTAAGTTTTGCAGAAAAAGATTAAACGGAATGACTAGCTTTGGGCTTGAATTTTGGTTCGCACGGATGTTTCCGTGGGATTAAAAGGGAATCCGGTGCAAAACCGGAGCTGTTCCCGCAACTGTAAGCTGTGCCGAATCGGCACTGATGTTTTTGAGCATCAGTACGTAGTAGGTGATTGTCTCAACTTCAAAACCACTGCCCGACCGGGTGGGAAGGTAGAGGACAATACGCAAGCCAGGAGACCTGCCAAATTCAAACAAACAATGTTAAACTTTCGGGATAAAAGTTTACGTATGCATCACATACTATTCTCCCGTTTATTCAATTAAACGAAATGAAAAAAAATCATTTATGGTTGATTACCGCCTTATTGGCGGGTAAGGGGGTCTTTGCGCAAAATGTACCGCAAGATTCACTTAAACTGCAGCAACTGGACGAGGTTGTTGTCAGCGATTCAAAATTTGAGCTGAAACGAGAAAACTCTGGTAAAACGGTGATCAAGATTACCACAGAGGAACTGCAACGGAACCAAGGTAGGACCGTTGCCGAAATCATCAACACCAAAAGCGGTATCGAAATTGCGGGAAGCCGCGGTAGGGATGGCGCCGTACTGGGGACGTTCGCCCGCGGTGGACGGGGTCGCCAAGTGCTGATCGTAATCGATGGGGTTCGGGTATCGGACCCTTCCACCTTTTCGGCAGAGTATGACCTTCGCTTGCTTTCTCCCAACACTATTGAGTCCATCGAAATTATTAAAGGGGCGGCCAGCACGCTTTATGGTACCAACGCTGCAACCGCCGTGATCAACATCACAACAAAGAAAAGTTCCGAGAGAGAGGTCGCTGGTGCTTTTGAGACCAGTATCGGAACCAATCAAACTGCTGATGACCAGAGTTACGACTTGGGAAGCATCCAAAATTCAGCCAACGTAAACGGTACGTTGGGCAAGTTGAATTACGGGGTCGATTTTTCCAATCGATACAGAAGTGGAATGTCGGCAGCAGTCACACCACAGAACGAAGAGGACATTTTTTCCCACTTCAGCACCAACGTGCGGTTGGGGTATCGGTTTTCGGAACAATTTGAGCTTCAGGTATATGGAAACCAGACCAAATTTAAAAATGAATATGATGCCAGCATGATGGATGCCCCAAATTTGGGCGAGAACGAACAACAAAGGGTAGGGCTATCCTCGGAATATACCTATGGCAAAGGTTCGGTACATTTGAATGCGGCGTATTCGGATTATGAGTCCGAGGCCAACGACACCTTTGGTGAGAGCATTACGGAGGGTAATAACTGGGTGTTCGACTTGTACCATAAATATGTGTTCGGGGAGCAATTTCATACCATAATAGGTGTAAACTACATCAAGGATGAAGCTATCTTCACGGAGGAAGTTGATTTCACCATTGTGGACCCTTATGCCAATGTGGTCTATGTTTCAGATTTTGGCCTGAATGTGAATGCAGGGGCGAGACTGAACAATCATTCGGAATACGGGAACCATTTTGTGTACAACGTAAATCCTTCTTTTGTTTTTGATACTGAAAAGGGATATGTGAAACTATTGGGCTCCTATGCCACCTCTTACATCACACCTAATTTGACCCAATTGTTCGGTGCCTTTGGGGGAAATCCTGATTTGGAACCCGAAGAAAACACCACCATTGAAGGGGGCGTGGAGTTGAAAGTGGATAACACTTTTAGGGTTAGCACCCTTTATTTTGATAGGAATGAAACCAACGCGATTGGTTTCGATGCCAATTTTACGAACATCAATGTAGCGGACGAAATCGATGCCAATGGGGTAGAGGTAGAAGCCTCTTGGTTGCCATGGAGCGATTTTCGGGTAAATGCCAATTACACCTTTACGGAGCGAAAAGGGGACAATGCCATCCGTATTCCCAAACATAAGGCGAACCTATCGTTTTGGTACCAGTTCTCGGAAAGTACCAATACATCGTTGGATTATGCTTATACGGGCGAACGTTTTGATACAGATTTTAATACGTTTACCGACATCGCCTTGGAACCATTTTCCCTGTTGAACTTTGCCATCCGGCATGAGTTGATCAAAAATAAATTGAACGTATTCCTAAATGCGGATAATTTATTGAACGAGGATTATAGGGAACTGCTTGGGTTTACCACTAGGGGACGAAATTTTAGATTGGGTTTTAGTCTCAATCTTTAAAAAAGAAAAGCGGCCATCTGGCCGCTTTTTTTATTTGTTCAATTGCAAAGGTTTTTCCAAATACATATGGTCCCTTACAGGTGTATGGATCCTTGAAGTGGTAAAGGCGTCTGCAGGCATTTCCACTGTAAAGTCCATTTTGGTGACACCTGGGGCAATCTCTTCCAGCGCACGCGCCAACAACGGCTCGGATACTTCTCCCAAAGTTCCAAGATTGGTCAAATCTTCACTGATGGCAATATCGGGAACCAGACCGTCAATATAATCGGAATTTCCGGCTGCGTTTACATTTATTCCCACCAAAGGCTGCAATCCCCAACTGTTTTGTGGATTGATATTACCTTCACGGTCACTGTTGTAAACAAAGGAGTTGCCCGGGTCGTCTACCAATGTGATTGAGAACTCGATTTTACCAGCAGTGGTTTCTCCAATATGAATAACATCCACATAGGGAGCAAGCCCGTTCATCACCAATTCACTGGCAGAGGCCGAACTCTCGGTAGCTATGACGAAAACCCTACTTAAATTCAAAGAATTAATAGGACTGCTTCCTGTAGAGTTGGCAAAGTAATCGGTTAGAAAGTCATCCGACAACTGTGCCTGTATCTTGTCGTTCCATTGTTGTTTAATATACACATCACTGGTATTGGTGCCATAAATCATACTGGCCAATAGGCGAGAAGTGTTCACGGAGCCTCCGGGATTATACCTTACGTCCAACACAAGTTCTGTGGCACCCTCGGCCTTAAAGGTGGCAAACGCATCGTTCAAATCCTCATTAAAACTGCTCAAAAAGCGATTGTACATCAAATAGGCCACTTTGGTTCCGTTCACATCCAGGGTTTTGGCCACAAGGATAGGGTCTTCCACTTGGTTTTCTATTTTGGTCAAGGTGACCTCTTTGGCACTATCGGATATGGCACCATTGGAAACCGTGGCCATACCGAGAGTATAAGTACTGTTGTCCCCAAACAAAAGTTCTCTGTAATTTCCTGTTGTAAGTTGCACGCCATCCACACGGGTAAAGAATTCCCCACGGGATATATTTTTGGTCGATGCATCAGAATCGGGCCAAATATATTGTACAAAACCAAAAACATTATTGGTGCCATCGATAAGTCCCAATCCAAATTCCACCCCATTACTTTGAGAGATGCCGGAAAGACTATTCACCAAATCCTTGTAGTTTTCGTTTTCAGAACTGAAACGATCGGTTGCTGCTTGAGTTCCTACTATTTCTCGATGATTGTTACAGATGGTATAATAAAAAATTTCTGGATCATTATATGATTCCAAAAAAGCCGTGTACTCCGCATCGGTAGCAAATCGGTCGTCGGCGAGGTCGGCGACATCGCCCTGCCAGAAATACCAGAGGTTCATGGCTTGCCACATAAAATCTTGTGCAATTACATTGGCACTTGGGTCGGGATTCGGGGTAGGTCCGTTTTGGATGCCATCATCATCGTTACTACAGGATAAAACAAACAGGGATAGCCCCAAAAACAGGAAGAAACACTTTTTCATAATTCAATTTTTAGTGAATTTACTCAAATTTTGTTCCAAATGTATCAGATGTAAAGGTTGATTTGAGTAAAATTACATAGTCGACTTTACAAAATTCCCCTGCAAAATAGGCTTATGGAGGCATATTTCAAATTTTTTGTAACAAATTTCGATATGTGTCGTCGTGATAGTGTAGGTCGATAAGAAAGACACAAAAACAACGAAGACAACCAAATGAAACAAACAGAATTTTTAAATGTGGTTTTACCTTTTCAGGATAAACTGTACAGACTCGCAAAGCGACTGTTGGTTTCCCGGGAGGAGGCGGAAGATGCCACTCAAGAAATTTTGTTGAAGCTATGGTCAAAGAACGAGTCCATGTCAGAGTACAAAAATGTTGAGGCCTTTGCCATGACGATGACCAAAAACTTTTGTTTGGACCGCTTAAAGTCCAAACAAGCAGGGAACCTAAAACTGGTCCACAGCAATTACAGCGACGACAACATCTCCCTACAGAAACAATTGGAGGCCGAAGACAGTGTAAGTTGGATGGAACGGATCATGGAAGAACTGCCAGAACAACAAAAAATGATATTGCAGCTACGGGATGTAGAGCAATATGAGTTCGACGAGATATGCGAGCTCTTGGACATGAAACCCACCGCAGTGCGCGTAGCACTGTCGAGGGCAAGGAAAACAGTACGGGAAGAATTGATAAAAAAACACAACTATGGAATTGGGTAACATAGAGAAAATATTGGAGAAGTACTTCGATGCCACTGCCACAGTGGACGAAGAAAGAACACTTAGGGCGTATTTTGCACAAGATGAGGTTGCACCCCACTTGGAACAGTACAAACCCATGTTCAACTACTTTTCCATGGCCAAGGAAGAAAAGTACACCAAGCAGGTACCATTAAAACCTAGAGTAAACTATTACAAGTGGCTATCCGTAGCAGCGGCCGTAGTTCTCGCCTTTGGCATTTATTTTGGCAATCAGTACCAAGAAACAAAACGCTTGGAACAGCAAAAGGCGGAGTACGCCTATCAGGAAACCAAAAAAGCTTTTGAGCTCCTCGCAGAAAACTTTAGTCGGGGAACAGAAAAAGTGGCCTACCTGAACGAGTTTGAAGAAGCAAAACAAAAAATTTACAGTAACAATTAAAAAACGTAACAAAATGAAAAAGTATATTTTAATCGCAGTAATGACCGTGTTGCCTTTGGCAGGATTTTCACAATCCCTGTTTGACAAGTTCGAGGATTTGGACGAGGTAACCTCTGTGGTAGTGAACAAAAGTATGTTCAACCTTTTGGCGAAAATCGATGTAGAGGTTGATGATCCCGAAGCACAGGACTTTATGGATATTGCCAGCAGTCTTAAAAGCTTAAAAGTCTTTACTACCGAGAACAAGAAAATCGGTGACGACATGAAAGCTTCCGTGGATAGCTACCTGTCCAGTTCAAAAATGGAGGAATTGATGCGGGTAAAGGACAAAGAAGCCAACGTGAAGTTCTACATCAAGGAAGGTAAGGATGCCGACCATGTAAGCGAACTGCTGATGTTCGTCACAGGAATGAAGAATGTAGAGGCCGATGGCCGAAAGTTCGAAACCGTGATTCTATCCCTAACCGGTGATATTGACCTGAACAAGATCAGTTCTTTGACCAAAAAGATGAACTTGCCAGAAGAATTGAACGAAGCAAGTAAAAAGAACTAAATAAACCTATCGGTTGACAGTAATCGGGTGCGACTTGTAACAAAACACAAGAAACAACAACTCATTACTGTCAACCAATTTTAAGGTATTCTATCAATCAAAAAATGAAACAGATGAAACATATTGTAAAAACACTAGTATTGGCCGGAGCAGTGCTTCTGGCTTCCTGTGCTTCGCAGCCCAGTCTGCAAGAATATTACGTGGACAATTCGGAGAACCCCAACTTTTTGTCCATTGACGTACCCGCAAGTATCCTAAAATTGAACGAGGAGGATTTGAACCCGACCCAAAAGGAGGCCATCGAATCCCTGCGTAAGTTCAATCTACTGGCCTTCAAGAAGAATGCGGACAACGCGGCAGAATATGAAATCGAAAAGAAAAAAGTACGCGAAATCCTTAAAGGAGACGACTTTGTGGAGCTGATGAAAATCAATTCCAAATACGGCAAGGGCGTCATTAAATATTTGGGCGACGAAGATGCCATTGACGAAGTGATCATTTACGGCGACAGCGAAGATAAGGGCTTTGCCCTGGTGCGTGTACTGGGCAAGGATATGAACCCCGCCCACATTATCCAATTAATGCAGGCCATTCAAAAATCCGACTACAAAGGTGAAGGCCTTGGCGAAATTGGAGACTTTTTAAAAGGCTAAGACCAATCATTATATCCATCTAATCAGGGCGACTTTTGTCGCCCTTTTTTATGTTCAATGAAACTCCATTCCTTAAACTGTGACTTGGTTTAGTATCTTAGTGTCTCATAACAAGCACACTGACAAAAATTCAACCTTATGGAAAAAGCGCAGGAATGGTTCGATTACGGTATTGAACTTAGTAAGGAATTCGGTCCCAAATTACTAACGGCCCTCATCATCTATATCGTGGGGATGTGGGTGGTAAAGAAAATCATCAAAGGAACCCGCACAGTAATGTCCAAAAGCAAGTACGATGAATCCCTCCAAAAGTTTTTGTTGAACCTCTTCTCTTGGGCACTCAAAATATTCTTGATCATTATTGTGATTTCCCGTTTGGGTGTCGACGTCACTACCTTTGCCGCAGTTATCGCCGCTGCTGGTTTGGCGGTAGGTCTGGCCTTACAGGGCTCCCTCTCCAATTTTGCAGGAGGGGTGCTCATCATGATTTTTAAGCCGTACAAAATCGGCGACTTGATCGAGGCCCAAGGTGTTTTGGGCAAGGTAAAGGGCATTGAAATATTTACCACTAAGTTGGTAACGCCCCAAAGCAGATTGGCCATTGTGCCCAATGGTGCCATGGCCAATGGGAACATCATTAATTACACCGCCGAAGGGAAAGTTCGGGTAGATACGGTGATCGGGGTCGGTTATGGGGAGGATATCAAAAAAACTAAGGAGGTGTTACTGCAGGTCCTGACCTCCAACCCCAAAGTGTTGAAAGACCCGGCTCCCTCCGTAAATGTGTTGGAGTTGGCAGATAGCTCCGTGAATTTTGCCGTACGGCCCTTTTGCGAGCCAGATGATTACTGGGACGTGTACTTTGACACCTATGAAAACAGTAAATTGGCCTTGGATGAAGCTGGCATTGAAATCCCATATCCACATAGGGTCAACATCGAGAAAAAGGAGTAGAACGTTTTTCCTTTTAAGTATGGGCTGAGCCATCATTTTTTTTGGATGGGCCTCTGCTAATTAGAAAACTACACCCCGGTATAATTCGCTGGGGTGATCTGTTTCAACTCCGCCTTAATCGCATCTGACACTTCCAAGGTTTCAATGAAATCTGCAATGGATTTCTGGTTGATCTTGGCATTGGTGCGTGTCAAACCTTTCAGCGCTTCGTATGGATTGGGATAGCCTTCCCTGCGCAAGATGGTTTGAATGGCTTCGGCAACAACGGCCCAGTTATCCTCCAAATCCTCTTCAAATTTAGTAGGGTTCAACACCAATTTGTTCAAACCCTTTAAAGTGGATTGGAATCCGACCAAGGTATGTGCAAAAGGAACGCCCACATTCCGTAAAACGGTACTGTCCGTAAGGTCGCGCTGCAATCGGGAAATGGGCAATTTGGCGGACAAATGCTCAAAAACCGCATTGGCCAAGCCTAAATTTCCTTCGGAATTCTCAAAATCGATAGGGTTTACCTTGTGCGGCATGGCAGAAGAGCCAACCTCACCTTTTTTGATTTTCTGCTTGAAGTAATCCATCGAGATGTAGGTCCACATATCGCGGTCCAAATCGATCAAAATGGTATTGATGCGCTTCAAGCAATCGAACAAAGCGGCCATGTGGTCGTAATGCTCAATCTGTGTGGTGGGGAAGGAGTGGTGTAAACCTAATTTCTCCTGCACAAACTGCTTTCCAAATGCTCTCCAATCGTTTTGGGGATAAGCGACTTTGTGTGCATTGTAATTTCCCGTGGCTCCCCCGAATTTAGCGGCACTAGGAATGTCGTTCAATAGGTTGAACTGCTCCTTGAACCTTTCCACAAACACCTCGATTTCCTTGCCCAAACGGGTAGGGGAGGCCGGTTGCCCATGGGTACGGGCCAACATGGGGATATTTTCCCATTCCTTTGCCAATTCCTTCAATTTTTCAAATACTTCCAGATAGGCAGGCACATACACATCGTTCATCGCCTCTTTGATGGATAACGGAATGGCTGTATTGTTGATATCTTGGGATGTCAATCCAAAATGGATGAACTCCTTGTATTTTTGAAGGTGGAGTCCATCAAACTTTTGTTTGATGAAATATTCCACCGCCTTTACATCGTGATTGGTCGTTTTTTCTATGTCCTTGATGACTTGTGCATCTTCCGTAGAAAAATCCTGATAAATTTTTTGGAGCTCGGTGAACAGCCCTTTGTCAAAATCGGCCAATTGGGGCAAAGGAATCTCGCAAAGCGCAATAAAGTATTCAATTTCAACAAGAACCCTATATTTAATCAGGGCTTCCTCCGAAAAATAGTCCTTAAGGGCCTTGGTCTTGTTTCGATACCTACCGTCAATGGGTGAAATGGCATTTAGTTGGGTGAGCGACATGTTCCAGAAAATTTTGAAAGCCCCAAAGATACTTAAAGTCTACAGTTTAGACGCCCAATCGGGCCAACTTATCCAGAGTTTTTTTGGCCCTGTTTCGGTAACCACTGGTCCCGTTAGGGTAATTGTCCTCCAAAACCTGCTTCAATTCGGGGTGGACCCAATCAAATTTAAAGCCTAGGTAATACAGGCTGCTCATGGCGAACACCTTGGGCGCAATATTCATGGGTCCGATGAGCCAATCAAAACAGGCGGTCATTATTTTTTCCAACTGATTATTGGTGACTGTTTTTAAAAAAGTAGGGTCTTTTTTCTTAAAGTAGGCTTCGCATACCATTTCGCAAACGTGGGCGATGGGCCGAATACAGGATTCTGATTGCAGTTGCGAAAGCCCATTGGTAAAGGTTTCCATAAAGGGCAACAGATAGTGAAGCTGTTTTCGCATTAAATGGTCAAACGTCCAGCTTGCATTAAAGGTACCTTCTTTATCTTCTTGTAAAACGTACTGAAAAAGCACCTCTGCCAGTTGTGGTTCTTTCTCCAATTGTCCAACCAATATATCGATTTGCGCTTTGGAAATCCTTGTGGCAAAAAGAGAGGTATGCAGCTGTTTCTCGGTCATGAAAATTCAATATATTTACCAAAATCCTTATCCAATGAAAATAGCAAAAAAAATCGCATTGGCACTCTTGGTGGTGCTAGTTGGGATGCAATTTTACCGTCCGGAAAAAAATGTGGCAGCAGGTGACTATGTAGCTGCTTTTGAAACCGAGACCAATCCTTCCCCAGAGGTAAAGGCCATTTTGAATACCGCTTGTTACGATTGTCATAGTGACAACACAGAATATCCTTGGTACAACAACATCGCCCCTGTTTCCTATTGGTTGGCAGACCATATCGAAGATGGGAAGAAACACTTGAACTTTTCTGATTGGCAGAATTACGATACCAAGAAGAAAGACCATAAATTGGAAGAGCTTATCGAAGAGGTGAAAGAAGGAGAAATGCCCTTAAAAGAATACACTTGGACCCACGGGGATGCTAAACTTACCCAAGAGCAGATCAACGCCTTGGTGTCTTGGGCCAAAGATGCTAGAGCCAATTATTAAGAAGTTCCTCTACTAAATCTGGAACGCCTTGGGCCGCGGTTTTGGGAATCACTGTAAGATTTTCAAAATCCGAAGAGCGGATGTTGGGGCGCGGGTCGATGAAATAAATCGGCGTTCGGTTTGGGGCATAATGAATCAAACTGGCGGCGGGATATACCTGCATGGAGGTACCGACGACAATCAATATTTCCGCTTGTTGGGTGATTTGGGCCGCAATTTCCAGCATGGGGACCATTTCACCAAACCAAACAATATGTGGCCGCAATTGATGCCCGCTTGGGTCGGTATCGCCCAAAACGAGGTCCTTTTGCCAATCTAAAACATGGCTTTCATCCACGGTGCTGCGCACTTTGAATAATTCTCCGTGCAAATGAATCACATGCGAACTGCCTGCTTTTTCATGCAGATTATCCACATTTTGGGTCACAATGCTTACGTCAAACGCTTGCTCCAGCTTGGCCAAGGCTCGGTGTCCAGCGTTTGGTGACACCTCCAATAGTTGTCTTCTGCGCTGGTTATAAAATTCCAGCACCAATTCAGGGTTTCGGGCAAACCCTTGGGGCGAGGCAACTTCCATCACATCGTGACCTTCCCAAAGTCCATTTTCGTCCCTAAAGGTTTTCAACCCGCTTTCGGCACTCATCCCTGCTCCCGTGAGCACTACAATTTTCGGTTTGGACATATAGGCTTCAATTAATTTTGAAAAGCTGATGAGAAGTGATCACAGTAGTTTTTCGATATGCTTTTCCAAATCCTTGGGTATGGTGGTTGGACCGAATCGCTTTTTAGGAACCCCGTTCTTGTTGATCAAGAATTTGGTGAAGTTCCATTTGATCTTGCTGCCAAAAATACCACCGCCCAGTTTGGACTTTAAAAACTTAAATAGGGTATGTGCACTGCTTCCATTGACCTTAATTTTTTCGAACATAGGAAAACTAACGCCATAATTTACTTGGCAAAACTCCTGTATTTCTTCGGAGGTGCCACTTTCTTGGTTGCCAAATTGGTTGCAGGGAAAACCCAGAACCACCAACCCCTTATCCTTGTACTTTTGGTACAATTTTTCCAAGCCTTTGTATTGTGGGGTCAATCCGCATGCACTTGCAGTGTTCACTACCAGAATGGTCTTGCCTTTGAATTCCTCCATGGAGATTTTTTCTCCGTTCAAACCATTGGCCTCAAAATCATAAAAAGATGCATTCATATTAATCTTTTGATTTGTTCATCAAGTGTTTTAATGCTCCTGTGGACCACAAGGCCCAAAGAATCAATACGGGTTGAAAGAACAACCGGATGAATCTTTTTCGGTCCGTGTCCAATCCAAAGGCATCTATGCCATTTGTGTATTGTGAAATATTTCCCGGAAAGATAAGCACATAAAAAATAGCCAATACAATCCCCACTTTAATCTGATGCTTCCAAAGAAATATCATGGCCAGCCCAAGGCCAATTTCCACAACGCCCGAAGCAACAACCACAAAATCCATGAATTCGGGACTACTGGGCAACCATCGAGGGACTTGGGCCTGAAATTCTTCCCGTTGAAAGGTAAGGTGTCCGATGCCGGCAAGCACCATCAATCCTCCCAAAATAATCCGCATTGTTTTTTGAAGTACGCTAGTTTTCATTTGTTGCTAAAATTGAACCTTGTTTGATAAAAGATAGGGAGTTTTCAGCAAAAAGAAAACCCGTGGTACAGTAAGGCTCAATTACATGGTCAAAGTTACTAAGGTATAGCTCCACCATCAAGCAATAACATATAGAAAAAATGCACTACGAGTCAAAAAAGCCATTTTTTCCTATCTTGGTTTTATGATCGATCATGATTTGCTGACATACTTGGAGACCTATCTTACCGAGGAACGAAAACAGCGATTTTTGGACGTGCTCCAAAAACGAACGAAGCATATTACCGTAGCGGTAGAAGATGTTTATCAATTGCACAATACCAGTGCCATTCTTCGTAGTTGTGATGTGTTCGGGGTACAGGAGCTTCATGTCATCGAACATCGATTTGGTAAGCGATTGGACAAGAATATTGCGGTGGGTGCCGAACAATGGGTGGATGTTCACCGGTACGGGACCACGGCAGATTGCGTTGCCAAACTAAAAAGCGAAGGATATCAAATTATTGCCACAACACCCCACAACGATTCCAGTCTGCTGCCCGATTTTTTTCCTTCTGAAAAATCGGCAATATTTTTTGGTACCGAAAAGGAAGGTCTTTCCAAAACAGTGATGCAGCAGGCCGATGGTTTCCTCAAAATCCCCATGGTCGGTTTTTCAGAGAGCCTTAATGTTTCGGTCTCCGCAGCCATTATCATTCAGCAATTGGTACAAAAAGTCAGGGATTCGGATGTTGATTGGCGTTTGACGGAAGCGGAAATACTGGAAAAACGCTTGGACTGGACCAAAAAATCCATCAAGCATGTAAAAGGGATCATCAAAAGATACGTATCCGAGTAATTTTTTTTGTATTTTTAATTGATAACCAATGAATTACAAACATGATCGTACTTTATATTCTTATGGCCATATTGGCCTTGATTCTTCTGTTGGCAGCCATTGCCCCAAAAAGGTATGATGTTTCCCGATCTATCGAAATCAATCGACCCAAAAGCGTTGTTTTTGATTATCTCCAATTATTGAAAAATCAAGATGAATGGTCCCCATGGGGCAAGCGCGACCCGAACATGACAAAGAATTTTACGGGTACCGATGGCGAAGTGGGTGCCGTAAGTAGTTGGAAAGGTAATAAGGATGTTGGGGAAGGGGAGCAGGAACTTACGCGAATTGTGGACGGCGAGCGCATCGAATCGGAACTTCGGTTTCTAAAGCCCTTTAAATCCACTTCCAATGCCTATATGGAGACCAAAGCGGTGGATACCGATACGACCAAGGTGATTTGGGGCTTCTCGGGCAAAAATAAGTTTCCCATGAGTATTATGATGCTTTTTATGAGCATGGACAAGGCCATCGGGAAGGATTTTGAAGAGGGGTTGGCAAGTTTAAAACAGATTTTAGAAAACAATTAAGTTATGGATTTTAATATGGTGGGCTGGTTCGAAATCCCCGTAGTGGATATGGACCGGGCCAAAACGTTTTATGAAGCGGTTTTTCAAGTGAAGATAGAACTACAGGATTTTGGGGGCACCAAAATGGGGTGGTTTCCTTCGGATATGGACAAACCGGGAGCTGCGGGCTCACTAATTCAAAACAAGGATTGGTACAAACCGAGCGATAGCCAAGGGGTATTGGTGTATTTCAACAGCTTGGATGTACAAAACGAATTGGACCGTATCGAGTCCAATGGAGGAAAAATTGTGCAGTCGAAGACCCAGATCAGCCCTGAAATCGGCTTCATGGCCGTTTTTTTGGATACGGAGGGCAATCGGATCGCTTTGCACTCCAGACAGTAATGGAATTACTCGACCAATTCCAATAGGGCAATGTCATACGCATTGTCCAAGACCACCTTTCCATTGGCCACGGTGACCTCTGTTTCGGAATAGGTATCGTACAGCACGGTGCCATCTCCAAAAAAGCCTTTTACCCATAGCGATTTTTTACCTTTAGGTAAATCCAACCCTACTACCACTTTGTCCCTATAGTCTCCGTTAACATAGGTTCTGGAGAATACGTAGGGCGATTTGGCCAGACGCTTATGTTTTCCAGCACCAATAGCCGGATGGTTGGCTCTGAACTGTCCCAGTTTTTGCCAATGTTTGTGTATGTTTTGTATTTCGGGAAGGCTATCCAAATCTTCCCAATTCATGAACGAGCGCAAAGTGGCATCACCTTCGGTTCCTTCTATGATCAAATTACGGGAGGTTTCGTCCCCATAATACACTTGTGAGGCACCGGGCGTCAACAGCAAAACATTGGCAGCACGATAGGTTTTTTTTCGCTCCTTGTCATAAGGCGCGCCATCATCGTGGGAAGTAAGATAGTTCAGTACGCTTTTGTCCTTTAATTTGGTCTGGAGCAGTTTGTTGTATTTTGAAAAAATCGCCTCATAGTTTTTATCTGCGTCGTTTTTCAGCTCAAAATTGATAAGGCTCTTGAATCCATAGTCAAAGAAATCTACTTTTTTGTCGCCAAAATCAAAATCGCGTCCGCCAGAAATACCGTAGTTGTAGACTTCGCCCACCATGTAAAATGGATTCTCGTCCAAAACTTGGTCCTGGTGTTTTTTCTTCCACATTTCAAAGGCATAAGTTGCTTCCGTATATAGGTCGGACCAAGCATTTTCGTTGACGTGCTTTACGGTATCCACACGGAAACCATCCACCCCTAAATCATTGATATAATCCGTAAGCCATTTGATGATGTAGTAACGGGGAGCCCTTGGATAGCCCGTACGTTCAAAAAAGAGTTGCAGTTCGTCCAGTTCCTTGCTCAAACGCCCTTCCTGTTTCCATTTGGCCAAAAGGGCATCGGGCAGTTCCACTGCTTCGTCAGACTCGGTCAGAATATCCGGTAGGTTCTCCACCAAAGTACAGGCCGTTGTATTTTCGTAGGTGGTGAACTCGCATTTGGGACCGGTGCGTACCCAATCATCGGGCCATACGGGGTCTTTTTCCGTGACTGGGCCAGTATGGTTCAACACCACATCCAATAAAATCCGGATACCCTTGCTATGGGCCGTTTTCACCAACTCTTCCAAATCCTTTTTGGTACCAAAATTGGGGTCTATCGCTGTCCAATCCTTTGCCCAATAGCCGTGGTAACCATAGGTTTTTCCAGTGCCTTCGTCGGTTGCGCCATGGATTTGCTCCACTACAGGGGTAAACCAAATGGCATTGATGCCCAAATCGGTGAAATAGCCTTCCTTGATTTTTTGGGTGATACCTTGAATGTCCCCGCCCTCAAAACCGCGTAAAACGCCAGTTTCCTCAGTCCTGTCAAAATTGATGTCGTTATCCGGATTGCCGTTGTTGAAGCGATCGGTGAGCAAAAAGTAGACATTGGCGCCTTCCCATACAAAAGGCACTTCTTTTTTAGGGCTTTCCTGTTCAACTACCTGTGTTACGACTTCAGGTTCCTTTTTAACTTTCTTGCAGCCAATAAATAAGGGAATAGAAAACAAAACAACAAGCAGTTTTTTCATGGATTGGGATTTTGTCTAAAACTATAAAATGCGAGCGTAATAAGAAAATTTATTTGCTGTGCACTTGGACTTGCCCAATCGGTTATGGGTGAATGGATTATTGGTTTCGGTTCAAAACTCGATACTCCTCATAGCAACTGGAAATGGCATCTAGAATTTGAAGGTCGTTCGCTGTTTTTATAAAGGATTTGGAATAGTTGCAATTGTTCAGGATGTCTTCAATGTCCACTTTTTCGAGTTGCAACAGTTCGGTCAATGTCTCCCTATCAAATTTGGAGGCCAAAAGGTCCCTGATGTTGTCATCTTCCTTGATTTGACGCAATTTACGCATCTGACGGGGCTTTTTGCCGAAAAGGTTCCGCAATAGGTCTGCCGGGTTCAATATGGCCCCCAACACCTTGGTTACGGCACTGGGGCTTTTGTTTCCGGCCTCGTAGCTGGCATTTAGTCCCGAGATGCTGTATTGATAGGCATTGTTCACGGGCAGGTTCTTCACGTCTATTTCCAAATATCCTGTGAGTTGATAGGGTCTAACCACCACTTCCTCCAAGGCATAGGCCAATTCGGTAAGTGCGATTTCCGTATTGCCAAAGCGCAACATATCATTGGTGACCCGTACTTTCTGTGTCTTAAACCCTAGGTAGGAGAAATATAGCGTATCATTCACAGCAGCGGGAATGGTAAACTTTCCATCCGGATTGGTAATGGTACCCTTTACCTGGTTCAAGTTGACCACGTGAACGCTTTCCAAAGGAAATTCCGTTTGGGCATTGATCACCGTCGCGGTAAACTCTTGGATTTCTTGGGCTTCATTACCTTCGACCTGGGAAAAACCGAGCAGCGGAGTTAGGGACAATAGTATAAGTAGTACTCTTTTCATGCAATCTTTGGAATGATAAAAATACTAAACAAAGAAAAATAAACAGCAGCGACCTACCTTTTAATATAGAATTAACTAATAAAAGCCCTGTCTTTTTTTGCTGCCCTTTTTACCATATCCTCCTTTTTTACCGCCTTTAAAAGACTTGTTGCCACCTTTGCGATGACCACCACCGCCACCTTTTCGGCCACGACGTTTTTTACCGCCTTTTCCTCCACCACCGCTTCCAGGATTTTTGGAAACTTCAACATTGATAAAACGCCCATCTACCTTAAAATCGGTAAAGGTTTGAAGGATAAATTCCGTAAGTTGGGCATCCGTGTTAAAGAAAGAGAAGGAATCCTTGGTGTCTACGTTATAAACATCTTCCTTTTCAAGGTTCAAGGTGTCACGAAGGAAATCTTTTAAGGACATCCAATCGTATCCATCCCGCTCCCCAATATTGATAAAGTAGCGTACGGAACCTTCCGTTGGGATTTCACCTTTGGTACTTCCTGTATCTTTTCCAGCATCTTGACTATTGAGGTCCTTGGTTTTGCTGTAGTAGTTGTAGAATTGGGTAAATTCTACGGAAAATATTTTTTTGATAAGGTCTTCTCTGTCAATGCCATCCAATACATCGTTGATGGCGGGCAAATAACTTTCAATTTCCTTGTTGATTTGGGTTTCCTTGATCCTGTTGGCCAAATGGTACAGCTGGATTTCGCAGATTTCGATACCATCAGGAATCTTTTTGGCTACGAAATCTTGCTGGATCTTTTTCTCGATGGCCTTTATTTTACGAAGCTCGGAGCGTGTAATGATGACCATGGAAATACCTGATTTTCCCGCACGGCCCGTACGTCCGCTTCGGTGGGTATAGGTTTCGATCTCATCTGGCAATTGGTAGTTGATGACGTGGGTTACATCATCCACATCGATTCCACGGGCGGCAACATCCGTAGCTACCAACATTTGCACCTGCTTTTTACGGAAGGAGTTCATCACCAAATCCCGTTGGTTTTGGCTTAGGTCTCCATGCAAAGCCCCGGCGTTGTAACCATCTTCGATTAATTTTTCGGCAACTCGTTGGGTATCGCGTTTGGTACGGCAAAACACCACGGAGAAAATTCCCGGATTGGCATCGGCCAAACGCTTAAGTGCTGCGTAGCGGTCGCGTCCGCCAACCACATAATACTCGTGCTGTACGGTAGAAGCGCCTGCATTTTTGGAACCTACGGTAATTTCCACAGGTTGATGCATAAACTTCTTGGCAATGGTGGCTACTTCTTTTGGCATGGTCGCCGAGAACAGCCAAGTAAGCTTTTCCTGCGGGGTATTCGATAGAATGTCCTTAATGTCCTCATAAAAGCCCATGTTCAACATTTCATCCGCTTCATCCAGTACACAATAATCAATTTTGGAGATGTCCACCATATTTCGGCCGATCATATCCTTCATACGGCCGGGAGTGGCCACAACGATCTGTGCACCTCGTTTAATTTGTTTGGCCTGTTCCGTAATGCTTGCACCACCATAAATGGCGACCACATTCAGTCCTTTGATGTATTTGGAGTAGAGTTTGAGTTCGTTGGTGATCTGCAGGCACAGTTCCCGTGTAGGGGATAGGATCAACCCTTGTGTGGTCCTGCTTTCTGCCTGAATCTTTTGGATCATTGGAAATCCAAAAGCGGCGGTTTTACCAGTTCCTGTTTGGGCCAAGGCCACCAAATCGGTTTCCTGTCCCAATAAAACGGGGATTGATTTTTCTTGTACTTCAGAGGGGGATTCAAATCCAAGATCGGAAATAGCATCCAATAGGGGTTTGTCCAACCCCAAGGCTTCAAATTTTGTCATAGCGGTGTATATACCTTAAATCGCAAATATGTTGTGTTGCATCGAGCGATTTGTATATAACCCATTTGAGCCCATCGCAACACCTTGCCCATACCGGCGGCGTTAATAAAGCGGCAAAGGTACACTTATTTTGATCGGTGCAAGCTACTGTGCCTTCTTTTTTAGGAATTCCACCAATTTTTCAATGGCCCGTCCCCGATGACTTATGGCATTTTTAACAGCGGAAGGCAGTTCGCCAAAGGTGTTGTCGTATCCGTTGGGCTTAAAAATAGGGTCGTAGCCAAAACCGCCCTCTCCATGCTTTTCCGTGGTAATTTGGCCTTCCACGATGCCCTCAAACGTATAACTCTCTCCATTAAGATTGAGATGGACCACCGTTTTAAAGTGCGCTGAGCGATCAGTTGCACCTTTCAGTTCGGATAGTAGTTTTTCCATATTGTCCGAAGCATTTTTCTGCCCACCGGCATATCTGGCGGAATACACGCCGGGCGCTCCGTTCAGGGCATCGACCAATAAACCGGTGTCGTCGGAAAAACAGTCCAAACCAAAGGTTTGGGTCACATAATCTGCCTTTATTTTGGCGTTTTCCTCCAACGTATCGCCCGTTTCGGGGATTTCCTCCACACAATTGATATCCTTTAACGATAAAATTTCAATGGTGTCTGGCAGAAGTTGCTGCACTTCCTTCAACTTATGGTCATTATGGGTGGCAAAAACGAGTTTCAATATAAAAGGGTTCTGTGTGAGTTTCAAAAGTAGTAATTTCGGGTTTTAACCCATAGTTATGCAATTGAAAGTACCACCTGCGTTGGTGATGTTGATTTTTGGAGGCTTGATGTATGTTTTGGACCGTTTTTTGCCCGTCGGCGAATTCAATTTTTTCGGAAGACGATTTTTGATGCTGTTCTTGTTCGGTCTTGGGCTAGTGGTGATCCTAATTTCCGTGATACAGTTTTTCATCAATAAGACCACGACGGACCCATTGCACTTGGATAAAAGCAGAAAGCTGGTCACCAATGGCATCTATAACTTTACACGGAACCCGATGTACTTGGGAATGTTGTTGTTCTTGTTGGCCTTTGGCCTAAAGCTGGGCAATGCCTTCAATACCTTGGTGGCAGCGGGCTTTGTTTCCTACTTGAACCATTTTCAGATAAAACCCGAGGAGGAAGCCCTCAAAAAACAGTTTGGTCAAGAATATACGATCTATTGCAAGCTGACGCGGCGGTGGTTTTGATAAGTTTTAGGAGACAGGAGACAGGAGACAGGAGACAGGAGACAGGAGACAGGGTACAGTAAACAGGAGGCAGTTGACAGGAGATAAGTCTAAAAATCTAGGCATACAATCCTCCGTTTTTACTAGATCGATTCGTGAATATTAGTGCAATTCGTGTCATTATTGAAATTGCACTTGCACTTCTGCGTAATTTCTTTAGGGTTCTAACTTGCAAAAAAGTAGGATTTGGGTACCATTTCGAACAAATCGCAGTGGATTTTTGATTTATCCGCAAATGTGTAAGGTTTTTGATCAGTTCCGATTATAAGGATGGAATTAATGTTTAATTTTACCCTTTAATTTTTTTGAAGCGACCCCATGGTACACACTGGACGCAAATATGTGTTCGATTTTGATAGCACGCTCACACGTGTTGAGGCGTTGGATGTTTTGGCGGAAATGACCCTGCAAGGCAATCCGAAAATGGACGAAATTGTATCGGAAATCCAAAAAATCACCAATTTGGGGATTGATGGCGATATTTCCTTCACCGAATCCCTGGAGCGAAGAATCCGTTTGCTCAGCGCGAACAAAAGCGATCTAGAGGATTTGGTAAAGGAACTACGTCAAAAAATTTCCAAATCCATCGAGGCCAACAAGGAGTTTTTTCACGAGTATGCGGAAGATATTTATGTAATATCCTGTGGCTTCAAGGAATTTATCGATCCCATTGTGGAAGAATATAATATTCCATCGGAAAGGGTGTATGCCAATACCTTTACTTTTGATGCCGAAGGCAACATTACCGGTTTTGACGAAACCAATGTTTTGGCGTCCCATAATGGGAAAATTGAATGTTTAAAGAATCTGGATTTGGATGGCGAGGTCCAGGTGATTGGCGACGGTTACAGCGATTATGTGATGCGCGAGGCCGGAATAGCCCATAAATTTTTCGCCTACACTGAAAATGTGCATCGGGAAAAGGCGGCAAATAATGCCGACCACGTTGCACCGAACCTAGATGAATTTTTATTTGTGAACGATTTGCCAAGAAACTTATCATACCCCAAGAACAGAATCAAGATCCTTTTATTGGAAAATGTCCACCCTGCAGCCTTCGAAAACCTTTCGGAAGAAGGGTTCTCTGTGGAGTTGATCAAGACCAGCCTTTCCGAGGACGAACTCATTGAGCGAATCAAGGGAGTCCATGTGCTGGGCATCCGTTCCAAAACGCAGGTGACCCAAAAAGTGTTGGATGCTGCGGATAAACTTTTGGTTGTAGGTGCCTTTTGTATCGGAACCACCCAAATTGATTTGGAATACAGCAAAAAGAAAGGTGTAGTGGTCTTCAATGCACCGTACAGCAACACCCGTTCCGTGGTGGAATTGGCCGTAGGGCAGACCATTATGCTCATGCGAAGCATTTTTCCGCGCAGTACCGAAATCCACAATGGCGAATGGAACAAGACCGCCGCTGGTTCGCAAGAAGTACGTGGAAAGAATTTGGGTATTGTAGGCTACGGAAACATCGGGAAGCAAATGTCCGTTTTGGCCGAAGCTATGGGGATGAAAGTTTACTATTATGATGTAAATGACCAATTGGCCTTGGGAAATGCCGTAAAATGTGACACCTTGGAGGATTTGTTGAATGTTTCCGATGTAGTGACCTTGCATGTGGACGATAACAAAGCCAACAAAAATTTCATTGGTGAGCGGGAAATCAACCAAATGAAGGATGGTGCCAAGCTCATCAACCTTTCTAGAGGTTTTGTGGTAGATATTGACGCTTTGACCAACGCTCTAAAAAGCGGCAAACTGGGTGGAGCGGCCATCGATGTGTACCCATCCGAGCCCAAGAGCAATGGAGCCTTTGAAACTCCGTTGCAAGGACTACCTAACGTGATTTTAACCCCCCACATTGGCGGAAGTACCGAAGAGGCGCAGCGCGACATAGCAGAGTTTGTGCCGAACAAGATCATGGATTACATCAATACGGGAAATACGGTAGATGCCGTGAACTTTCCCAATATCCGACTGCCCAAACAGAACAAATCGCACCGCTTTTTACATATTCACCGAAACGTACCGGGTATCATGGCCAAAATCAACGAGATATTGGCGCAGTATGGTCTCAATATTTCAGGTCAATACCTATCGACCGACAGCGAGGTGGGCTATGTGATTACCGATTTGGATAAAGAGTACGATAAAAATGTCATCAAGGCACTGAAGAAAATCGAGAACACCATTAAGTTTAGGGTGCTTTATTAACAGAAGGAAGACCGCTGCGCTTCAAGAAACAGGAACAAGGACTGTTTTGGTCCTGGTTCTTGACTCTTGCCTCCAATTATCTCATTGATGATGATAAGGTTCGTTTCGTAAAATCGTGAACCCTCTATAGATTTGCTCTACGATGAACAAGCGCACCATTTGGTGGGAAAAGGTCATTTTGGAAAGGCTAATTTTACCCGAACTTTTGGCGTAAACGGCTTCACTGAACCCATAAGGACCACCAATGGCCAGAACCAGATTTTTGATACCACTGTTCATCTTTTTTTGTAGGAATTGGGCAAAATCCACAGAGCTGTATTGCTTTCCTTTCTCGTCCAGCAGTACCAAAGCATCAGTAGGCTGTAGTTGCGCCAAGATCAATTCCCCTTCCTTTTCCTTTTGTTGGGCTTCCGAAAGGTTTTTCCGGTTTTTGATATCGGGAATGATTTCCATTTGAAACTTGATGTAATGCTTCAACCGTTTTTCGTAAATGGTTATAAGTGACTCAAGTTCAGCTTTATCTGTTTTGCCAATGGCCATTAAGGTAATCTGCATGCCCAAAAATAGATTTTTTCCAGTAAGAAACTCAAGTTTACAAAGAAAGACATCCACTTCAGGATTCCATTTTTTTTCAATCATGTAGAATCAACCCCAAACTCCGAACCCTTAACCCGAAACCCGAACCCCAAAACCCCATCCGTCAGATCAGAACCCCCATCCGTCAGATCAAAAGGGGCATCCGTCAGATCGTCCCTTTTACATTGGCGGTGTTGTCGGATATTGGTGCCGATTTTACCCAAACCTACACTGTATGAAGACAAGATACCTATTGCCCGGACTTTGCGCCTTGGCACTGTTGTGGTCCTGCGACCCCAATGAAAGCGATTCGGAGCTGGTGAACCATGCCCCCGTGGTCCCCGACCAGAACTTTACCGTACCGGAGGCCCTTCCCGCAGGCTCGCCCATAGGCGCGCTCAAGGCCACCGACAAGGACGGGGACGCCCTGGTCTTTTCCCTTACGGACGACCAGAGCGGGTTCTTTTCTGTAACTAAGGGAGGTACGCTCTCCCTATCCGAAGGCCAGTCCCTCGATTACACCAAATACCCCGAACAGCAACTGAAGATCTATGTGCACGATGGCACGGTGGGAAGGCCCGGCAACATCACGATAACAGTAGTCCGTACCGATCCCGAAAACCTGCCGCCCACCATGGAGGCGCAGACCTTCGAGGCTAACGAGGACATCGGCGATACCGATATCATTGGGACCGTAACGGCCACCGACCCCGAAGAGGATGCACTGGCCTTCGCCATCGTGGAGGACGTGGACGGGCTCTTTGAGCTCACCGAGGCGGGGGAACTTTCCTTGGCAGCGGGCAAGAGCTTGGACTTTGAGACCAAGCAAGAACATGTCATTACCGTAACCGCCAACGACGGCAACGGATTTGTACAAGCGGAGATAACGGTCCAAGTGCTCGATGTGGACGAGCCCACCATGGAGGCGCAGACCTTCGAGGCCAACGAGGACATTGGCGATACCGATATCATTGGGACCGTAAAGGCCGACTACCCTGGCGGGGACAACATTACCTTTGCCATCGAGGAGGACGTGGACGGGCTCTTTGAGCTCACCGAAGCGGGGGAACTTTCCTTGGCAGAGGGCAAGAGCTTGGATTTTGAGACCCAGGAAGAACATACCATTACCGTAAGCGCGAGCGACGGCAATGTTCCTGTACAAGCCATCATCACCATCCAAGTGCTCAATGTGAACGAAGCCCCTACAGCGGCCGACCAAGGTTTCGAGGCCAATGAGGACATTGCGGACACCGAGGTAATAGGCACCCTAACGGCGAACGACCCCGAAGGGGATGAAATTACCTTTACCCTAGCAGAAAATTTGGACGGGCTCTTTGAGCTCACCGAGGCGGGCGAACTTTCACTGGCAGAGGGAGCAAACTTGGACTTTGAGACCCAGGAAGAACATACGATCACCATAAGCGCCAGCGACGGCACCAACGAACCGGTTACCTTTACCGTGACCATCACGGTGAACAACGTTATGGATAGCCTATTTGAGGACCCGGCCTCCTTTATCCTAAAGTTCCAAGTAGTCGACGGCCAAGTGTTGGGCATAGGAACAAACCCAAACTACGACTACGATTTTACCATCGACTGGGGGGACGATACGGGCGAGCAACAAGTGAACCAACAAAATCCTACCCATTTGTATGCGAACGGGGGTACCTACTCGGTGGCCATCAAGGGCACTTTCCCGGCTTTATCGATGGGTTTTACGAACTCGGCCAGTAGAAATGCACTAGTGGATGTGTCCCAATGGGGCACCAATGTCTGGCAGAGCATGGAATTTACATTTTTCGGCTGTCAAAATCTGGTGGACTTTACGGCAATGGAAAGGCCCGACCTGTCCCAAGTGGAGAATATGTCAAGTATGTTTTATGGAGCTTCCAGCTTTAACGGGTCTATTGGCGATTGGGAAACAATAAACGTGACCAGTATGGCTCAAATGTTTCAGGGAGCTTCCAGTTTTAATCAAGACATTGGCGAATGGAAAACAGAAAATGTGACTAGTATGGTAAATATGTTCTGGGAAGCGAGCTCATTTAACCAAGATATTGGCCTGTGGAATACAAAGAATGTAACCAATATGGCACGTATGTTTCAAGAGGCCAGCAGTTTCGACCAAAACTTAGGCGTATGGGATATAAGCAGTATTGCGTTTATGTCAGATATGTTCGATAACTCCGGCATGTCCCACACCAATGCCAATGCCACTTTGGCCGGGTGGGCCAATTTTGTGCAGGTAAATGAAGGGCCCTTCGATATAGCATTGGGAATGGAAAATGTTCCGCTTTGTGGTGAGAGTGGTGATTATGCCTTAAATGTTCTGATAAATGATTATAATTGGCAGATTCCACAAACCTTTGACTATAATCCAGAGTGTCCATAAAAAAATCAGTTTTTAGAAAGGGGCAACCACTGGAAAACCTGCTCTCGTTTTCCGGTGGCTTGCCCCAAACTGGTTTCTGGGGCTTTTTACCCTGAACTCGTTTCAGGGTCTTTTTTTGCCCTAAACGAAAACGCCATCTTTTAAATGACATAAACCATTAAACCCGAAACCCGAAACCCGCAACCCGCAACCCGAAACCCGCAACCCAAAACCTCATCCACCACTGGCATTATTTTCGGTATAACTCCACAACATAATTGTAGACCAAGAAAGATGTTTTTACTATTTTCGTGAAAACCCCATTTGGATGATTTCCGAAGCACAATTTCAACACGAACTGGATCTGATCATTGCCAATGCCGTTAGGGAAGATGTTGGTGATGGCGACCACAGTTCCTTGGCCTGTATTCCCGCATCCGCGCAGGGAAAGGCAAAACTGTTGGTCAAGGATGAAGGCATTATTGCAGGTGTGGCCTTTGCCCAACAGGTCTTTCACTACGTGGACCCACAACTTAAGATGGAGATCTTGATGGAGGATGGTTCCTCCGTCAAATACGGGGATGTGGTATTTTATGTGGAAGGCAGTTCGCAAAGTATTTTAAAGGCCGAGCGTTTAGTGCTCAATGCCATGCAGCGCATGAGTGCCATTGCCACCAAGACCCAGGATTTTGTCTCCCTTTTGGACGGTACGGACACCAAAATTTTAGACACCCGTAAAACCACGCCCGGCATCCGGGCATTGGAAAAATGGGCCGTAACCATTGGAGGAGGGGAGAACCATCGATTTGCTCTTTACGATATGATCATGCTCAAGGACAACCATATCGATTTTGCCGGGGGTATCACCAAGGCCATTCAAAAAACAAAGGATTATCTGAAGGAGCAGGGGAAGGAATTAAAGATTATCGTGGAGGCCCGGAATTTAGATGAGGTAGACGAAATCCTGCAATCTGATGGCGTCTATCGCATTCTCTTGGATAATTTTGATTATGATGATACCCGTGAAGCCGTCAAACGGATAGGGGACCGGTGCCTTACCGAATCCTCTGGGGGCATTAACGAAGAAACCATCAGAACCTATGCCGAATGTGGCGTGAACTATATTTCTTCAGGAGCGCTTACCCATTCCGTTTACAATATGGACCTAAGCCTAAAAGCCGTTTAAATGTCAGCAGCCATCGAAGAGCAGTTGGAAAAGATACCCGTGATCAATTGGATGGTCCGGATATTGAAAAAGATAAAGCTCAAAGCTTTTGAAGGACTCTCTTTGTATGACTTGATCGAAATGTATTTGGTGGGCATTGTTAAAGGAACACTGTCCTCCCGGGCTAGTTCCATTGCGTTCAGCCTGTTTTTGGCCCTTTTCCCATTGCTTATTTTCTTATTGACACTGATTCCGTTCATCATACCCTACGTGAGTGTGGGCAATGAGAATTTTGATGCCCAATTCCTGGATTTTCTGGAGTCCTTTCTCCCTTCCGCAACCAGTGATTATTTTGGGGAAATCTATCAGCAAATCAAAGATCAAAAGCAAGGGGGATTGTTGTCCTCTGCCTTTATTTTGTCCATTTTTCTAGTGGCCAACGGCGTAAGTGCCATTTTTGGGGGCTTTGAGAATTCCTATCATGTGGAACTGACCCGAAATTTTTTCCGTCAGTATGCCTATGCGCTCATGGTGGGGCTCATTCTTTCCATTTTATTGATTGTGGGAGCCGTTGCCTTCGTATATTTTGAATTCTACATTGTGGAATACACTAGTGAGTATTTGGGCAAAACCTTGGGGTACGATGTGGAAAAAGGCGATACAGTGGGCATTCAGATAGCCAAAGTACTGTTCTTTTTGTTTTTGTCCTACATTACCACGGCCATACTGTACTATTTTGGAACCGCCGAAGGGCGTAAGGCACGATTCTTCTCCGCAGGTGCCTTGATGACTACCCTCTTGTTCTTGCTCACCTCTTATCTTTTTGGTATTTACGTGGACGAATTTGCCCGTTACAATGAACTTTATGGCGCTTTGGGAGGATTATTGATACTAATGGTGTTTATTTGGTTAAATTCAAACATTTTATTGTTGGGCTTTGAGCTCAATGCAACCTTAAATTCCCTTAAAAAAAGGCATGAAAAACAGAAGAATGATGCGTAAATGGGTTTTCGCCCTATGTTTTCTGATGGGTCAAATCACCTTTGCCCAGACCGTTTTTGGCAAATGGAAAACCATTGACGACCGTGATGGTACGGAAAAGGCGATCATCGAAATATATAAGGACGGTGGCTTGTTGCATGCCAAGGTGGTGAAGATTTTGCAGGAAGGAAAAAAAGGTGCGGTATGTACCAAATGTGAGGGAGAACGAAAAAATAAGCCTATCCTCGGCATGAAGATCATGGAGGATTTTGAGGAAAAGAAAGATGGGATCTACAAAGGCGACAAACTCTTCGACCCCGAACAGGCCATGACCTTTAGGGGCAGGGTATGGTTGGACGAGGAAAACGCCAACCGTCTCAAAGTACGGGGCTATCTCGCCTTTTTGTATCGAACCCAAACATGGCACCGGGTGATAGAGAACTAGATATGGATTATTTTTTGGAGGTTGTTTTGCCCATTCCCCTGGAGAAACTCTTCACGTATAAAATTTCAAAGGCTGAAGCGGATTTTTTACAGGAGGGCATGCGTGTGGCCGTTCCCTTCGGGAAATCCAAGATTTATACGGCTTTGGCCTACCGCATTCACCAAAATGCCCCGGAAGCCTACGAACCCAAGGAGATTTATCAGATTTTGGACGAACACCCAGTGGTTACACCAGTGCAACTCAGGCATTGGGAGTGGGTGGCGAAGTACTACATGTGCACCTTGGGGGAGGTGATTCGGACTGCGTTGCCCAGTGCCTTTATGTTGGAAAGCGAAACGCTGATTCTGCCCAATAAAAATGCCGAAGTGGATGAGCAGGAACTCAACGATGATGAGTTTTTGGTGTACGAGGCATTACAACATCAAACCGCATTAAAAATAGCTGAGGTCAGTGATATTGTGGACAAAAAGCACGTGTTAAAGCTCATCAATACCTTGGTGCATAAAGGCGTGGTGGTTCAAAAGGAGGAATTGTACGAGCAATACAAGCCTAAATTGGTCCGCTACGTAAAGCTTTCGGAACAGTATGATGATGAAGGGCAGTTGGCGGAATTGTTAAATGAGCTTACTAGAGCCCCTAAGCAGAGCCAAGTTGTACTTTCCTTGTTCCAACTAAAGGCGAAAAGCTCCAAACCCATACCCGTTGCCGAACTCGAAAAAGAAAGCAGAGCGTCAAGGGCCGTGATCAAGGCGCTTGTGGACAAAAACGTTTTGGAAGAGTACCACATCCGAAAAGATCGGGTGGAGTTTGATGAGCATTCCCAATCCTCAGCTAATGTCAATTTAAATGCATACCAACAACAGGCTTTGGAGGATATCCATCAAAGTTTTCAAGAGGATAAACCAGTACTGTTGCACGGAGTTACCTCCTCTGGAAAGACCGAGGTATACATCAAATTGATTCAAAAATGTCTGGAAGAGGGGAAACAAGCCTTATATCTGCTTCCAGAAATTGCTTTGACCTCCCAATTGATCAATAGGTTGCGACATTATTTTGGACATCAAGTATCCGTTTATCATTCCAAATACAGCATTCACGAAAGGGTAGAGGTGTGGAACAATGTGCTGAAGAATGCCGAGAAAGCCCAGATTGTCATTGGTGCACGTTCGTCGCTTTTCCTTCCGTTTACCCAATTGGGGTTGGTGGTGGTGGATGAGGAACATGAAACCTCTTTTAAACAATTCGACCCAGCACCACGTTACCACGCACGGGATGCGGCCGTGGTTTTGGCTTCCATGCACAAGGCCCACATTGTTCTGGGTTCCGCTACGCCAAGCATTGAGAGTATGTATAACGCCAAGACGAAAAAATATGGCTATGCTTCCATTGCCCATCGGTTTGGTGAGGTGCTGATGCCAGAGATCAATTTGGTGGACATCAAGGAAGCCACTCGAAAACGCCGTATGAAGGGTCATTTTTCCGAAATTTTGATCAAGGCGATGACCGAAGCCTTGGAGGAGGGGGAGCAAATCATACTTTTTCAAAACCGAAGGGGTTTTGCCCCAGTGGTGGAATGTACCACCTGCGGACATGTAGCCCAATGTCCCAATTGTGATGTCAGTTTGACCTATCATCAGTATAGAAATCAATTGCGTTGCCATTATTGTGGGTATCACATGGCGTTGCAGCAGGCGTGTTTGGCTTGTGGGAGCCCTACTCTGGACAACAAAGGTTTTGGTACGGAACAGATTCAGCAGGAATTGGGACAGTTGTTCCCCGATGTTTCGGTTGGGCGGATGGATTTGGACACTACCCGAGGAAAATATGCCTATGAGAAAATCATTTCATCTTTTGAAAATCAGGAAATGGATATTCTGGTCGGTACCCAAATGGTAACCAAGGGGCTGGATTTCAGAAATGTGAGCTTGGTGGGCATCATGAATGCGGATTCCATGCTCAATTTTCCTGATTACAGGGCGCATGAACGCAGTTTTCAAATGCTCACACAGGTGGCGGGTAGGGCAGGGCGCACCCAAAAGCGGGGCAAAGTGCTCATTCAAACCTACAATCCATACCATCAAATATTGCAACAGGTGACCACGAACAGCTACGATAGCATGTTCAAAGAGCAATTTTATGAAAGGGAGCAGTTTAAATATCCCCCTTTGGTGCGGTTGATCAAAATTACCTTAAAGGATAAAGATTTCAATAAATTGAACGAGGCAGCGGACTGGATGGCGGGGTCGTTGCGGAATGTGCTCGGCACGAATATTCTTGGCCCTGAATACCCACCGGTATCCCGAATCCGAAGGGACTATCTCAAAAATATATTGATCAAGGTGCCGAGGAAACAGCCCTTGGCCCAAACAAAAAATAGCATTAAAAGAATCGAAAAATCCTTTAATGCTATTTCTAAGTATAAAAGTGTACGATTGGTCTACAATGTGGACCACATCTAATTATACATTGGCCAGTGCTTCGGCTAGTTCTGTTTTTTTGTTTCTGCTCAAAGGAATCTGTCTGCCCCCTACTTCAACATTTTTACTGTTGAATTTTTCAATCTTCTCCAGATTCACAATATAAGACTTATGGATACGTAGAAATTTTTCGGCAGGCAATTGCTTTTCAAAAGATTTCATGGTGGATAGGATTACGATATTGGCTTCGTCGGTCACCAATTTGATGTAATCTCCCAGAGCCTCTATCCATTTAATGTCGTTTAGGATAACCTTACGCTTTTTAAGGTTGCTCTTTACAAAGATGTGCTCTTCGTCCTCATCTACGCGGTTCATTTGCTCGTATTTGGTAACGGCTCTTTTTACGGAGGCTTCAAAACGCGCTAGGGTGATGGGTTTGTGAAGGTAATCGGTTACATCGTAGTCAAATGCCTTTAGGGCATAATCAGGTTTTCCGGTAATAAGGATGACCTGTGGTGGGTTCTCTAGGGCCTCCAAAAGGTCAAAACCGCTGATGATGGGCATTTCAACATCTAAAAAGATAAGGTCGATTTCGTGGTTTTTTAGACCATTTTTGGCTTCAATGGCATTGCTGTACTCAGCAACCAAGGCGAGGTGTGGATGATTGTTGACCAACTTTGCAACGGCCATGCGCTGCATCGAGGAATCGTCTACAATTATACTTTTTAATTTCATAGAATGGGGTGATTTGTAGGGTTTTAAATCATGGGCAAATTACATAAAAAAGCCGCTTACGGGCAACAAAAGATGTAAACATGGTCTATTTTGTTGTGTAAATTGCCATAAGTGTTATTTAGGTTTATTGGGTTTTTCACTGTTGATAACTCTGTTACTTTAACGAAGTTTTTTTACTTTTCTTGCAGGGCGAAGGAATTATTATTAATTTTGCGCTCCTTTAAAAATATATTATAATGAACCATTACGAAACTGTTTTCATTTTGAATCCCGTTCTGTCTGAGACCCAGATAGAGGAAACAGTCAAGAAATTTGAAGATTTCTTGATTAAGAATGGTGCCAAAATGGTCTCCAAGGAAGATTGGGGACTTAAAAAGTTGGCCTATCCCATTCAGCACAAGAAAAGTGGATTTTACCACTTGTTCGAATTCCAGGCTCCAGGTGAGGCTATTGGCCCATATGAGCTTGAATTCAGAAGAGACGAGCGCATCATGCGTTTTTTGACCGTTAAATTGGACAAGCATGCAATTGCTTGGGCGGAAAAAAGAAGAAACAAACTAAAAGCAAAGGCATAGGGTATGGCATCTATCGAGCAACAAGCAAAATCGAAAAAAGACGGGGAAATCAGATATTTGACCCCGCTGAACATTGAGACCAGCAAGCAGAAGAAGTATTGTAGGTTCAAGAAATCAGGTATAAAGTATATCGATTACAAAGATCCGGATTTCTTGATGAAGTTGGTAAACGAACAAGGAAAATTACTTCCTAGAAGACTTACAGGTACTTCCTTGAAATACCAAAGAAAAGTGGCACAGGCCGTTAAGCGTGCCCGTCACCTAGCCTTAATGCCGTACGTTGGCGATATGTTGAAATAAAAAACACCAGAGAATGGAACTTATTCTAAAAGAAGATGTACAGGATTTGGGATTTAAGGATGATATCGTTACCGTAAAGAACGGTTACGGCAGAAACTTCCTAATCCCTCAAGGGTTGGCCGATTTGGCCACTCCGTCTGCCAAAAAAGTTTTGGCCGAGAACCTTAAGCAAAGAGCACACAAGGAGAAAAAAGTCATTGACGAGGCCCAAAAAGTGGCCGATGCGTTGAAACAATTGGAAATCCGTATTACTGCCAAGGCAGGTGCCGGTGATAAATTGTTCGGTTCGGTGACCAACATCGACCTTGCTGCTGCCTTGGACAAAGAAGGACACCAGATTGATAGAAAATTCATCAACATTAAAGGTGGAGCTATCAAAAGAACCGGTCCTTACGAGGCCATTATCAGATTGCACAGGGAAGTTGTAGTAGAATTCCCTTTTGAAGTGGTTGCGGAAGCTAAATAATCCACACCATAACATATACAAAAAAGCCCTTTGAGAATTCAAAGGGCTTTTTTTATGTTCTTATTATTAAATAATCTTAGGGCTTTTGTTCCATAGCGGCCCGTAGTCTACCCTGTAGATCGGCATCCGTTTGTAGCGCCATCGCTATTTTTTCGTAGCGTTCCATGGTTAAACCTTCCTTGCTGATGATTTCTTGGATTTGTTTCATGAAACCCGTTTGCATTTCCTGAATTTTACCCATCACTTCACCAAAGCGTTGTTTCTCCTCATCACTTGCCTCCACCGTTTGTTCTGCGGAAGCTGAGGCTTGGTACATTTCATTGAAGCGATTTGGGTCGAAACCGCTCTCCTTTACGGTTGCCATAACTTGTTGTTGGGCCTCCATGTTCACCTTTTGGATATCTTGGAATGCAGCGGCGATTTTATCCAATTCCGCATCGCTTACCTCTACTTGTTCTTGTGCCGTAATTTGTGAAAAGGCAGTGGCACCCATAACGGCCACACCCACCACAAACGTTTTCATTGATTTCAAAAATGTCATGCTATCTTCTTTTTATTACATGTGAATCTCCGAAACTACAATAATTAAAAGGGCTTGCCAAACCTCGTAGGTTAAGGTAAACTTAAAGAACTCCCTTGCAAACTGCTTTTTTGACTGTATTCTTGGGGCAAAAACAGGGTGGTTCTGCCTAGCCTTTTATATTTTTGCCGCATGAAGTACAGAAGATTGACCAAGGAGCAATTGGAAGAGCTCCACCCCGAATTCATCAACTTTTTGGCGACACAATCCATTACGGCAGAAGAGTGGGATACCCTTAAAAGGGAAAAGCCCGATGTGGCCGAGGAGGAAATCGATGTGTTTAGTGATCTGATTTGGGAAGGTGTACTGAACAAGGTGGAATACTTGGAAAATATTTCTGAAAGGCACATGCACCTCTTTCATTTGACGGAAAAGGAGATGAAATTACTTTCCGTTAAAATCCTGAATCCTGAAATCGATTTAAGGACCGAAGTAGGCTTTGGTTGGTTCAAACGGAACTATCAATCGGATTTTGTGGAATACCTATCTGCTTCCAAGGCCTATGGCGAGGACAAGAATGCCGATAAATTTGAACTTATCAAACAAGGGGCCGTTATCACCAAAGGGGAGCTGTACCAGTGGTTTGAGCAGATTATGGAGTAGTTGTAAACAATAAAAAAGAGCCGATTAAGGCTCTTTTTAAGAATAAAAACTAATTTGACGACTACTTCTTGGTTCGACTGCCTCTTTCTGAATAGTAGGAAGCACCTTCGGGCAATTCAGGCAAACTCAAATCGATTTTACCGGCGTTGGCAACATTGGTTATAAGTAAGTTGTCAATTACACCTAAATCCAATCCATCGGATAAGCCATCCCCGTCTTTAAAGTATATAAATATTAGAACATTATCACCTGCAGCTGCCGTAAAGCGAATTTTGATCGCATCGGTCATAACACCAGAGATACCTTGTATATCATATCCATTGAGTCCCCAACCTAAATAGTCTGAACCTTCTTGCGAAGAACTCAAGGCATCAAATTCAATCAAACTGGTCGCTTCACTTGTGAAATAAAAATATATTTCAGCATACTCATCATTAGAAATACTCTCACTAATCAAAGCATAGTTGTCATAGAAAGTTTCATTACTATAAATTGATTGAGCACCAACAGACCAGTTTGCAAAGTCAGAATCACTTTGAACAAAACCTGATGGTAAGCTGAGTTCGTACCCTTCAAAATCTGTAAAGTAGAAACTTGTAATGGGGCCTTGTTCGCCTTGAGGTCCCTGCTCTCCCTGTGGTCCTTGTTCCCCTTGAGGTCCCTGCTCACCCTGTGGTCCTTGTTCCCCTTGTTCCCCTTGGGGTCCCTGTTCCCCTTGAGGGCCTTGTTCTCCGGGAACACCTTGCTCACCCTGTGGTCCTTGTTCCCCAGGTAATCCTTGCAGACCCTGTTCACCGTCTTCACCTGAACAGGAAACCAACGCTAGGTTTATGGCCAAGCCGAGCATTACAATCGTTTTTAATTTCATTTGATAAGATTTAAAGTTTGTCAAACATACTTCAGTGGTCTCAATATTTTTTGAACGATCTGACGGATGCCCCCTATGATCTGACGAATGCCCTCTATGATCTGACGGATGCTATTTTTCGATTGGTGGATGACCCATGGGATTGATGCATTTCAATAAAAAAAGAGCCGATTAAGGCTCTTTTTAAGAATAAAACTAATTTGACGACTCCTACTTCTTGGTTCGTTTGCCTCTCTTTGTATAGTAAGAAGCACCCTCGGGCAACTCGGGCAAACCCAAATTGATTTTACCGGCGCTTGCAATATTGGTTATAAGTAGGTTGTCAATAATTCCATAATCAAATCCTGCCGTTATGTTGTTGTCTTTATCATACGTAAAAATCAGGGTGTTTTCACCGGCAGGAGCGGTAAAGCGTATTTTTACCGCCTCTGTCATAACCCCAGAAATACCTTCCAATACCTCACCATTAAGAGACCATTTTAAAAAATCGTGATCTTTCTCCGAAGAGGCGAGGGCATCAAATTCAATCAGTGAGGTTCCTTCGGAGGTAAAGGAAATCGACACTTCGCTAAATTGACCTTCTCCTACGCTTCCGCTTCTGAACACAGTATTTGGATTATCGGTGCCAACAACATTGCTATACAATGATCGCGAACCCAAAAACCAATCAGAGTTGTCAGCATCGCTTTGGACAAACTCGGAGGGAACTATATCATTCAGCCCTTCGAAATCTTGAAAATAGAATAGTGAAGAAGATCCTGATTCTCCAGGTACACCCTGCTCACCTTGAGGTCCCTGCTCTCCCTGTGGTCCTTGTTCCCCTTGAGGGCCTTGTTCTCCAGGAACACCTTGCTCACCCTGTGGTCCCTGTTCCCCAGGTAATCCTTGCAGACCCTGTTCACCGTCTTCACCTGAACAGGAAACCAACGCCAAATTGATGAACAATCCCAATGCTAATAATATTTTTTTCATAGATTAATATTTAAAAGTTTGTCAAACATAATTCGGTGGGCGTATTTTTTTTTAACGATCTGACGGATGCCCCCCCTGATCTGACGGATGCCCCTTTTGATCTGACGGATGCAGTTTTTCGGTTGGTGGATGACCCATAGGATTGATGTATATTTGCACGAGAATCTAAGATCATATGGCAAAAAAACCATCCATACCTAAAGGAACCCGAGATTTTTCACCCGCCGAGGTGGCCAAGCGTAACTATATCATCCAAACCATTAAAAAGCATTTTGAAACCTTTGGTTTTCAACCCATCGAGACCCCGTCTTTTGAGAATTCGGAGACGCTTATGGGAAAATATGGGGACGAAGGCGACCGCTTGATCTTTAAAATCCTGAATTCGGGCGATTTTCTCGCCAAGGTGGACGATGTGACCTACAGTTCCAAAGATTCCACTTCCTTAACGCCAAAAATTTCCGAAAAAGCCCTACGCTACGACCTTACCGTGCCTTTTGCCCGCTACGTGGTGATGCACCAAAACGAAATAGATTTTCCGTTCAAACGGTATCAAATTCAGCCGGTATGGCGTGCCGACCGTCCCCAAAAAGGGCGTTTCCGTGAGTTTTACCAATGCGATGCCGATGTGGTCGGGGCAAATTCCTTGCTGCAGGAAGTTGAATTTGTGCAGCTCTATGATGCCGTTTTTACCGATTTGGGGCTGAAAGGAGCAACCATCAAAATCAACAACCGTAAAATTCTATCCGGAATCGCTGAGGTGATTGGCGCACAACAGTTGCTGGTCGATTTTACCGTGGCCTTGGACAAGTTGGACAAGATAGGAGAGGAGAAGGTGAAAGCCGAGATGATGGAAAAAGGCATTTCTGAGGCTGCCATTGCCAAGGCACAGCCTTTGTTTGAGATGACAGGAACGGCTTCCGAACAGTTGGAACAACTTAAAACCATTCTAGCTGACTCCGAAGTGGGTATGTTGGGGGTTTCCGAATTGGAAGAAATCATTGCTACGGTTGATATGTTAGGTCTGCAATCGGCCACGCTTCAATTGGACGTGACCCTTGCCCGCGGACTCAACTACTATACCGGGGCCATTTTTGAGGTGGCTGCGCCAGAAGGTGTCCAAATGGGCTCTATTGGTGGTGGTGGTCGCTACGACGATCTTACGGGTATTTTTGGACTGAAATATGTGAGCGGTGTGGGGATTTCCTTCGGATTGGACCGTATTTATCTGGTTTTGGAAGAATTGAACCTGTTTCCTAATAGCTTGGATACATCATTGGACGTACTTTGCCTCAACTTTGGAGACAAAGAGGGGAGAGCGGCCCTAAAATTGGTATCAGGACTTCGCAAACACGGGCTCCGGGCTGATTTGTACCCTACGGACACCAAAGTGCAAAAGCAATTCAAATATGCGGATAAAAGGGGAGTGCCTTATACCATTCTTTTAGGTGATCAAGAACTGACCGATGGCAAGTTTGTGGTCAAAAATATGAAGACTGGAGACCAAAAATCGTTTGCGTTGGATAGTGTCGAAGCTTTTGTGGAGCAGCTCAGGTCCGAGCTTTAATAGCCTTGATAATCTTTTTGTAATAGGTAGGGCCGTGAGGCACATATTTACCCGTATTGGCCAAGCCCCAGGTTTCTTCGGCGAATCTGAAAAGCGGAATCAAATCCAGTGCTTCCACTTCGCTTTCCTGTTTGGTTAGATTTTTGAAAGGCGTTTCAAGCTTACACAAAAAGATATGATGGAGTTCCGCATCGATAAAATCCTCTGCAATCTTATGGATGGCCTTAAAAGTACCAATGGCTTCCAAATCCTCTTCCGTAATTTGATAGCCTACTTCTTCCTCGACCTCACGTATTGCCGCAGTAACGATTGGCTCTCCAGATGCCACATGCCCTGCTACCGAAACGTCCCAAAGCAAAGGATGGGTAGCCTTATTTTTGCCACGTTGTTGTATCAGAACCCGACCGTCTTCGGTATACAACCAAATATGGACCGTAGGGTGCAACAATCCCTTGCGGTGTGCTTCCGATTTTAAACAGGATTTGCCCGTTGGTTTTCCCTCGTCGTCCAATATGTCCACATACTCGTCCATGGTACATAAAGATAAAAAAAAGTCACCCCGAAGCTGCTTCGAGATGACTTAATTTAATAGGTTCCATTAAGAAACTGGCTCAGTTAATCAAAATAACTAAAGGTTTCCCCTTCCTTAATGTTCAATAAAGTTTCATAAATCAACCGGATCACATTCTCCACATCATCCTTATGAACTGTTTCTACCGTGGTGTGCATATAGCGCAACGGCAACGAAATCAAAGCCGAGGCCACGCCACCATTGCTATAAGCAAAGGCATCGGTATCGGTTCCCGTGTATCTGGAAGATGCATTGCGCTGGAACGGAATCTTATGGGCTTCCGCAGTCTCCAAAATACGCTCGCGCAATTTGTTCTGTACCGCAGGGGCATAAGCTATTACCGGACCATCGCCGATTTTGGTCTCGCCTTCCGTCTTTTTATCGATCATTGGGGTGGTGGTATCGTGGCACACATCCGTTACAATGGCCACATTCGGTTTAATGGTCTGTGTGATCATTTCCGCACCACGAAGCCCAATCTCTTCTTGTACCGAATTGGTGATGTACAGGCCAAAGGGAAGCTCTTTTTTATTCTCTTTGAGCAAGCGGGCCACCTCTGCAATCATGTATCCGCCCATACGGTTGTCCAAGGCCCTACAAACAAACTTGTCCTTGTTCAAAATTTCGAACTGGTCAGGGTAAGTGATGACGCATCCTACGTGAACGCCCATTTCCTCGACCTCTTTCTTGTCCTTTGCACCAATATCAATGAAGATGTTGTCCAGCTTTGGCGGTTCCTCTTTCTCCTTATTTCTGGTATGGATGGCGGGCCATCCGAAAACTCCTTTTACAATACCATTTTTGGTATGGATGTTCACCCATTTGGATGGAGCGATCTGGTGGTCGCTTCCCCCGTTTCGGATTACATAGAGCAACCCTTCGTCAGTGATATAGTTGACATACCACGAAATTTCATCGGAGTGGCCTTCGATGACAACTCTATATTTGGCATTTGGATTGATAACACCCACCGCCGTGCCGTAAGTGTCGGTAATAAACTCATCCACATAGGGCCTCACATAGTCCATCCAAATTTTTTGTCCGGCGAGCTCATAGCCCGTGGGTGAGGCGTTGTTCAAATATCTTTCTAAAAATTCAAGCGATTTTTCGTTGATGATTTTCTCTTTTGCCATGTATCTGATTTAGTACACAAACATACTAATATTCACTTTTATTTAATAGCCAAATCATACCTTTATCCTTACTTTTGGCAGGACTATTGAGAAAGAATTGTGATGTTACGTAACACTCTTCTGCTTGTATTTTTGGCGATTGCCGCCATTGGGTTTGCCCAGGAACCGCAAAAGGATTCGCTGGTTTACCCGCGGGATTCCATTGCCCAAGATTCCATCGAGGACTATTATGTGAGGTTTGAGGGAGATTCTATTTTGATGAGCTCCATTGAACTGGACGAAGTCTATCTTTTCGGACAATTGGACTTTGCCAGCCAACAGGACAAACTACGGTATTACATTCTACGAAGAAAAACCTTGAAGGTGTATCCCTACGCCAAGTTGGCTGCAGAGCGCTTAGTGGAACTGAACGATAGTCTTGAGCTTATTAAAAAAAGAAGGCACCAAAGGCGATATACCCGAAAGGTGCAAAAATATATTGAGGGGGAATTTTCTGAAGAGCTGAAAAAATTGACCCGAACCGAAGGACAGATTTTGGTCAAATTGATCCATAGGCAAACGGGTACCACCGCTTTTGATTTGGTGAAGGACCTCCGCAGTGGGTGGCGGGCATTTTGGTACAATACCACGGCCAGTCTGTTCAAGATCAGTTTAAAGGAAGAGTTTAAGCCCGAAGAGGTGCATGAGGACTATTTGATAGAGGACATTTTACAGCGTGCCTTTGCGGCTAGTCGCTTGGAGCGTCAAAAATCGGTATTGGACTACGATTATGCCCAACTGACCAATAAGTGGAAAAATACGCCTCAAAAGACGAACGACTAATCCTTGGTCTTTTCTCCAAAAACTGCGTCCATAACAATCTTTACGGAGCGAAAGCCTAAATAAATGGCCAATATAGCGCACGCAATGCCCAGGATGAGTACGGGCCAATAAAACGGGTGTCCCTCATTTTTAAACGCTTGGTAGATAAGAAACGGTCCCATAAACATGGCTACGACCGTAAACCCAAATGATTTGATACCTTTTACCAGAAGTTCCTTGTTCGTGTGCCTCATGGGACCAAAGTAGGAATATTAGCTTATATTTAGTGGGTATTGCACTAAAAATCAACCATGGAAATGCTAGTTCTTGGGGTAGTGGTCCTTTTTATCATTGTGGCCACCGTAAAATTTAAGATGCACCCCATCTTTTCGTTGACCATTGCAGCAGTGGCTTCTGGTTTTTTACTGGGCCTTGCCCCACAACACATCATGACCACCATGGCGGAAGGTTTCGGCAACACGCTTTCGGGCATAGGTCTGGTCATCGCTTTTGGAACGGTCATCGGAATTTATTTAGAAAAGACGGGAAGCACCCAAGTCTTGGCCAATAGTATTTTAAAGGTAATCGGATTAAAACGCTCCCCTTTGGCCATCAATCTGGCTGGATTTGTTATTTCCATCCCTGTATATTGTGATTCAGGATACATCATACTTTCTTCCTTGAACAAGGCCATCAGCAAAAAAACGGGCATACCTGCCTTAGTGTTTGCCATCGCCTTGGCCACGGGCTTGTATTCCGCCCATGTGTTTGTGCCTCCGACCCCTGGACCGTTGGCAGCAGCCGCTATTTTGGAGGCTGATTTGGGCATGGTGCTCATTTTTGGACTTTTGGTGGCCATACCTGTTTCCATTTCGGGTTATTTTTGGGCCCGGTTCATCGGGAAATCCCTTCAAGAAGATGATAGTACCAAAACCATGGAGCAAAAGGAAGAGGTTCTATCCACCGTAAAGCCCTATCAGGCTTTTTTGCCTTTATTGGTGCCGATTGTATTGATAGCCATGAAATCCATCGTGGATTACCCAACACACCCTTTGGGTGAAGGATGGTTGTTCCAAATGTTCAACTTTTTGGGCAGTCCGGTAATAGCTTTGTTGATTGGTGTCTTTTTCGCTTTTGCATTGGGCAGAAAGGTACCACAAGAAGATAAAAAAGGCTGGGTTCCCGAAGCGTTTATGCAAGCGGGTGCCATTGTGTTGATCACAGGGGCAGGAGGGGCTTTTGGAGCCATTCTGCGAACCATGGATATTGCTTCCATCATCAATTTGGAGTCCAGCACAGGCGTTGGTGGACTTTTGATAGCTTTCGTGATTGCAGCGGTGCTCAAAACGGCACAAGGTTCTTCAACGGTAGCGATTATTACCACTTCAGCCATTATTGCACCCTTGTTGGAAACTTTTGGTTTGATTTCGATTACGGATAAGGCTCTGGCTGTTCTGGCCGTTGGTGCGGGCGCCATGACCGTTTCACACATCAATGACAGCTATTTTTGGGTGGTTTCCCAATTTTCCCATATGAAAGTAAAGACAGCGCTTAAAGGTCACACCCTTGGTACCTTGGTTCAGGGTACAATTGGACTTTTGGTGATTCTATTCCTTTATGCCGTAGTATAGAGATGAATTAGGGGATGGTAAGGGTTGCGGTGTATTCCTGCACCATTGCAAAATAGCCGAGGGCGTAATCATTGGGTCGTTCTACATTATCAAACAGGTTGATGTTGTCCAATCCCGTAATATCAAATACATTACCTCGAACGGTTGCCACGGGTGTTTGGAACACCCCACCATTGTTTTCCGTCTGCTCCAAGACCAAATCCATATAATTATAGAATTCTTCCGTAGCCCCTAGTATACTTACTGTAACGGTTTCTCCAGCGGTGATTTCATCATCATAGAAATAGGAAAACGAGAACTGTTGTCCCTGAAAGAATTCATCTTCCACCACCAAAAACTCACTGTTCATAAAATCAAAGAGGTAAAAGTTATCCTCATCCCCATTATCGGTAAAGGTGACGATGATTTCGGTCTCTTCTTCATCCAAAAAAGTATCCGTGCCCTGTTCCAGATTATCAATAGGAACGGTAGGGGCATATTCGGTTTGGGCATAATACCTTTTCCCTTGATGTGTGATCTGAAGGATAAAAACAACACCAGGCTCTACAAATGCGGTGCGTATTTGGTCTTGCTCCAGGTTTGGCACATAGATTCCACTGCCCAAATCTTTTTCAACAAGGGTAGAGAATGAAATATCCTCAAAAAGTCCACCACTCGTGGGTTTTCCATAGTAAATCAGCACACTTTCGGCTTGTGTGGGCTGGTTCTCCTCAAAGAAATTGCTACTCTCCCTTAGTTTGATCTTTACATCTACCAATTCCTGACTTTTATCCACTCGGACAAGACCATCCACGATCAGCCGTGTTTCAACTTCAGGTAAGTCCACATCAATCGTGTCCTCACAAGAAAAAAACAGGATGGCACATAACAGTATAGTAATCGCTTGTTTCATGGTTGATGTAAAAAAAACGGCAGTAGCTTGTTCAGGAAATTTGATTACCCTCTTCCTTAAGGGTTTTTTTGGTCGTACTTAGTGAACAATTGCGCAGTCAATCCTTAAAATCAATTTGAACATTGCCTTGATATCATTAGCTAATCCGTAATCGTTAGTTCCCTGGAGAACTCTTGAACTACACCAAAATAGCCCAATGCATAATCGTTTGGGCGTTCAACATTGTCCAAAATAGTGACATTATCTAGGCCAGTGATGTCGAAAACATTGCCTCGTACTGTTGCCACGGGTGTTTGGAATACCCCACCATTGTTTTCCGTCTGCTCCAAGACCAAATCCATATAATTATAGAATTCTTCCGTAGCCCCTAGTATACTAACTGTAACGGTTTCTCCAGCTGTGACTTCATCGTCATAGAAATAGGAAAACGAGAATTGTTGTCCCTGAAAGAATTCATCTTCCACTACCAAAAACTCACTGTTCATAAAATCAAAGACATAAAAGTTGTCCTCATCCCCATTATCCGTAAAGCTAACGATGATTTCAGTCTCCTCCTCGTCAAAGAGGGTGTCGGTTCCCTGTTCCAGATTGTCTATGGGAACGGTGGGGGCATATTCGGTTTGTGCAAAGTACTTTCTTCCCTTATGCGTAACCTGCAACACAAACACTACTCCGGGTTCCGCAGCGGCTGTACGTATGCGCTGGTCCGTCATAAAAGTGGGGTCCGGCACGTATATCCCGGAGCCTGGGGTCTCCTCAGTAAGATTGCTGAAAGAGATGGTCTCAAAGTTACCATTGTCGAGCACACCATAATAAATGAGGGCACTCTCGACCTGGGCCGGAGGATTATCCTCAAAAAAATTGCTGCTTTCCCGCATTTGGATGCGAACATCTATAAATTCCTGACTTTTGTCCACGCGCAACAGCCCATCTACCACGAGTCTGGTTTCTACTTCGGGCAGATCTACCTCGATGACGTCTTCGCAAGATGCCATGGCCAAAACGATAACCATAAGAGCGATAAGTTTCTTCATCTCACTAGAATTTAAAGTTATAGGTTACTGAGGGTACAATACCAAAAATAGAGGTACGGACGGCTTCATTTCGTCCGGTATCTTCGTTTTCCCTAAAATTGATAGAGGCGGCGTTCATGCGATTGTAGGCGTTATAAATACTGAACACCCATTCCGATTGAAATTTCCTTCCTTTATTTTTTCTTGGAGTCAATATGGCCGATATATCCAAACGGTGATAGTCCGGTAACCGTTCCTTGTTCCGCAACCCATAATAAGGTACACTCACACCTTCAAACTCAAATTGGCCTATGGGATAATTGGTGGGCTGCCCGGTTTGATAGACAAAGTTGGCGTTGAAGCTCCACTTATCGTTCAATTCAAAACTGCCGTAGAGGGAAAGGTCATGTGTTTTGTCAAAGGGGGTACTGTACCAATCGCCAAAATTGATTCCGGTTTCCAGGTTGGAACGTCCAGAGTCAAAATTGAGTGTACGACCTGGGGTTCGTTGTTCAGAGCGGGATAAGGTGTAAGCCAACCACCCCTTAAATTGGCCTTCGTTTTTTCGCAGCAATAATTCTAGGCCGTAAGCCCTGGCCTGTCCGTTGAGGATGACCTGTTCAATGGCATTATTGGCAATCAGATTGGCCCCATCAATATAATCTATCCGATTTTGAATGTCTTTGTAGAACACTTCGGTTTCCAAAGTGTAGGCCCCATTTTTTATGTTTCTAAAATAACCCATCGCGTATTGGTCCAGTAGTTGAGGCTCCACAAACGGTCCGCTGGGTGTCCACACATCCAAAGGGGTAGGGGAGCTGGTGTTGGACAACAAGTGAAGGTATTGTGCCAATCGTGTATAGCTTGCCTTGATGGAATTGTTTTCTTTAAAGGTGTAGGACATGGATACCCTGGGCTCCAAATTGAAAAATGACTTTAAGGTTCCGCTTCTTCCGGGGCTTATGGTGTCTATGGGTTTTGCTTCCCGATACGTAAGTGTAAAGGGGTCAAACTCGACAGGGTTGTTGTTTTGGTACACAAAGAACTCGTCCTGCCCAAAACGGTTGAACTGACTTGCCCTAAGCCCATATTGCATGCTTAGGTTTTCAGTTATTTGATGTTCAAGGTCTACATAGACTGCATTTTCGTTGGCGTATTTTTTGGTCAGCTGCTCTTCAACAATACCGGAATCGGGACTGTTGGGCACAATCTTCCCGGGGTTGAACACGTAGTAGATGCTGTTGAGGCCATAATTCATCTGAAACTTATCATTTAGATAATGCTTCAGGTCATATTTTACATTGAAATTCTGAATCCCGGAATTCCACTCAAATCCAACGAAATCGAGTTCCAGACCGTAGTAATAGTCAGAATAAATCAACGAAAGGTTGGAAAAAAGCTTATCGGAAAACAAATGGTTCCACCTGAGGTTTCCAACGGCATTCCCGTAAATGTTCACGAAGCGTTCGCTCACGTTAAATAAGTCCCGCCCAAAATAACCCGAAAGGAAAACACTGTTGTTCTCATTGATTTTATGGTTGATTTTAGTGTTCAAATCGTAGAAGTAGGCCTTGCTGTTGACGTCGAACAGGGGCAGAAACAAGTGAGCGTAGGAGGCACGGCCACCGATCAAGAATGCGGTACGGTCTTTTTGAATGGGCCCCTCCACCAGCAACCTGCTGGCTACCGCTCCAATCCCACCGTTGACCTTAAATTCTTTGCTGTTCCCTTCTTTTTGAAAGATTTCCAACACCGAGGACACCCTTCCGCCGTAGCGCGCCGGAATACCCCCCTTGAAGAGTTTTACGTCCTTTATGGCGTCTGGATTGAATACGGAAAAGAATCCGAAGAGGTGTGAAGAATTGAAGATTATCGCCTCGTCCAACAAGATAAGATTTTGGTCTACGGCACCACCCCGAACATTGAATCCGGAGGAAGCCTCACCAGCGTTGGTGATTCCAGGGAGCAATACCAAGGATTTGATAACGTCGGCCTCACCCAACACCACGGGAACCTGTTTTATGGTATTGGAGGAAAGGGACGTAACGCTCATTTGTGGCTTTCGTATATCGAGTTTTTCCACATCATCTGTGACGACCACCTCGGCAAGTTCTTCTGCCTTTTCTTCCAGTTTAAAGTCCAATTTTTGGTTTTGGTTCAAATTGATGGTGCGCACTACCTCTTGAAAACCCAAATAGCTCACAATAACTTGGTACTCACCTTCGGGCAGGGTAATGGAATAAAAGCCGTATTCGTTGGTCGTGGTCCCTGTTCGTAGCTCGGAAATGGCCACGGTGACCCCAATAAGGGTTTCATTACTGGAAGCTTCGGAAATGGTACCGCTCAACGTATAGCGTTCTTGGGCGTGTATCACAAAAAAATGCCCAAACAGGGCTAGCAACAACGCAAGATAATGTCTGGGCATTCGATTGTTTTTTTTAAAAGTACGTATTTATAGCAGAGTGAAAAAGGGAAAGCGGGAAACCATCCACATTTTAACATTTTGGTCCAAGAATAAAAATAGGCCGTCTAAAAAGCGTTAATATTTGAACTTTGTCAGGTTGAGCGCAGTCGAAACCCTTTGATTTTCAAAGTCTCTTAAGTTCTCGACTAAGCTCGAACTGACAGGCAAACTGCTTTTTGGACGGCCTAAAGAATTGTAGTTATGTTATTTTGCCTACCCTATCGAACTCAAAATCTGGTTCAATGTTGCACTGGGACGCATGGCTTTGGATGCTTTTTCCGGGTTTGGAAGGTAATACCCTCCGATATCCATGGGCGACCCTTGGGCATCGATCAATTCTTGGGCGATTTTCTGCTCGTTGGTGGACATGGCTTCGTACACTTTAGAGAAGATGGCTTTCAATTCTTGATCTTGTTCTTGCTTGGCCAATTGCTCTGCCCAATATAGGGCAAGGTAGAAATGGCTGCCCCGGGTATCCAGTTCGTTCACTTTACGGGATGGCGATTTATCCTGATTCAAAAATTCTTCGGTGGCCTTGTCCAATGCTTCAGACAGTATCAGGGCTTTGCTGTTCTTGTTCTTTTCTCCGTAAAACTCCAATGAAACGGCCAACGCCAGAAATTCTCCCAAAGAATCCCATCGTAAGTGGCCTTCTTCCAAAAATTGCTCTACGTGTTTTGGGGCAGAACCTCCAGCACCTGTTTCAAATAAACCACCTCCATTCATCAAAGGAACGATGGACAACATCTTGGCACTGGTTCCTACTTCGAGAATGGGGAAAAGGTCCGTTAGGTAATCCCGCAATACGTTACCGGAAACGGAAATCGTGTCCTTGCCATCTTTCATGCGCTTCAAGGTAAACTTGGTCGCTTCGATAGGGGATAGGATTCGAATATCCAATCCTTCCGTATCATGGTCTTTTAGGTATAGATTGACCTTTTTGATCAGTTCTGCATCGTGGGCTCTTTCGGCATCCAACCAGAATACGGCGGGCGTATTGGTGGCCCTGGCACGGGAAACGGCCAGTTTTACCCAATCCTGGACTGGGGCATCCTTTACCTGGCACATTCTCCAAATATCTCCTTCTTCTACCTTGTGCTCGATTAAGGTTTTTCCGTTGGCGTCTACCACTTTTACGGTTCCAGCCGTCTCAATCTCAAACGTTTTGTTGTGCGAACCGTACTCTTCGGCTTTTTGGGCCATCAAACCTACATTGGGCACTGTTCCCATGGTAATGGGGTCGAAGGCGCCGTGCTCCTTGCAGAAATCAATGGTCGCTTGGTACACGCCAGAGTAACTGCTGTCAGGAATGATTGCCTTGGTATCTTGAAGTTCTCCATTTTTGTCCCACATTTTACCAGAATTTCGGATCATGGCGGGCATGGAAGCGTCAATAATGACATCGCTGGGTACATGAAGGTTGGTGATTCCCTTATCGGAATTCACCATGGCCAAATCGGGTCCATTGTCGATGCTGGCCTTGATGGCTGCTTCAATTTCTTTGTGCTGCTCTTCGGGCAGTTCCCCGATTTTGTCCAATAAGGTTTCCAATCCATTGTTTGGGTTGATGCCCAACTTTTGGAAGGTGTCGCCATAGGTCTTGAACAGTTCGGAGAAGTATACTTCCAAAGCATGACCAAAAATGATCGGGTCGGAAACCTTCATCATGGTCGCCTTAAAATGGAGTGATAACAATAGGTTCTTCTCTCTTGCATCGGCAATTTCCTTGGTCAAAAACTCAACCAATGCTTTTTTGCTCATAACGGTGGCATCGATGACCTCGCCTTTAAGAAGGGAAAGTTTATCCTTGAGCACCGTAGTGTTTCCGTTGGCATCCACTAACTCAATGCGAACATCTCCCGCGCTTTCCATCGTCAACGACTTTTCGTTGGACTTAAAGTCGCCGTGTGACATGGTAGCTACGTGGGTCTTGGAGTCGGAGGACCATTCGCCCATAGTGTGCGGATGTGCCTTGGCGTAATTTTTTACGGCTTTTGGTGCCCTACGGTCGGAGTTGCCTTCGCGCAGTACAGGGTTTACGGCACTTCCCTTTACTTTATCGTATTTGGCCTTAATTGCCTTTTCCTCATCTGTTTTGGGTTCGTCCGGATAGTCGGGCAGTGGGTAGCCTTTTTCTTGTAATTCTTCGATGGCTTCCTTTAGCTGAGGAATGGAGGCACTGATATTCGGTAATTTGATGATATTGGCCTCTGGTGTCTTGGCAAGTTCGCCCAAAATGGACAAATCGTCCGGAACTTGTTGCTCCTCGGTCAATAATTCTGGAAACATGGCTGCAATTCTACCGGCCAAAGAGATGTCCTTGGTCTCAACGGAAATGTCAGCAGTTTCGGTAAAGGATTTTACAATGGGTAAGAAGGATAGTGTTGCTAAGGCAGGTGCCTCATCTGTTTTGGTATAATAAAGTTTAGCCATTTATATGTATTTGTTTGAGCGGTTGCAAATATACGATTTATGGACGGTGAAGGAAGAATGGAAGTGATTAAAAGTGTGGGCTTTTGCTGCGAATTTGTTAAAAAACAAAAGCCATTTCCTTGTTTTTACCAAGGAGATGGCTTTCAGATAGGACTCAGGAAAAGTTTGGTGGTACCAAACTACAATCGTTTCGAATGCACCTTTGCCCTTTCGACGTTTGCTTTGCTATGCTCTTAATTTTTCAACTAATCTACATTCTGCAAAGTATGCTGTGGTTTCCTAAACTTTATCAAAACGGAAAATTGCTCTTCCGTTCGCACATAAAATTCTATTTCTCATTAGTATTTGCAAAGCATATCCTAAATCGAAAATCCTTTTGTGATCAGTAGTGTTACTAATTCCAAGGATATCCACAGTTTTAAAGAACGTCAACTTTAAGTCGATATAATGATGATGGTATCATTATTATATCTGTTACTAAAGTAGTTTGACAATGTGAAGAAAGCAAATTTTTAAAGCATTAAAAATCAACACGATATGAACCAATGTTATTAACAATTGTTCATAAAAAAAGCACCCGATTTCAGGTGCTTTTTCTTGTAATGTGGGATAAAAACTATCCCTTAACTTCTTTGATACGGGCCTTTTTACCGGTAAGACCTCTAAAGTAGAAGATTCTGGATCTACGTACTTTACCTTTTTTGTTTACTTCAATTCTTTGCAAAGCTGGCATGTTTACTGGGAAAATTCTTTCCACACCAACAGTACCGGACATTTTGCGAATGGTGAAGGTTTCGGTTGCACCGCTACCTCTTCGTTGAATCACCACACCCTTAAAGAACTGGGTACGTGTTTTTTCACCTTCCTTGATTTCGTAATAAACAGTGATGGTGTCACCAGCTGAAAATTTTGGAAATTCTTTTTTTGGAACAAATTCGTCTTCAACAAATTTTACTAAGGATTCCATTTTTGTCTTTTTAATTGTTTGGGTCAAGACCAACTTTCACGGATCTCGTCAGAGGTTGATTTTGAGATTGCAAAAGTAATGCAATATTTAGAAATAGCAAGCTGTTTTTTTGACTTTTCAGTCTTCCCCATTCTCCAATAGGTCGGGCCTTCTTTGGCGTGTGCGCTCCAAGGCTTGTTGTTCCCGCCATTTTTCGATTTTTGGGAAGTTGCCGCTCAACAATATCTTGGGTACTTCCTTTCCTTTGTATTCTGCTGGACGGGTGTACACGGGCGGTGCCAATAAATTATCCTGAAAGGTGTCGGTAAGGGCAGAGGTTTCATCGTTCAACACGCCCGGAAGCAAACGGATAACGGCATCGCATAAGATGGCTGCGGCCAATTCCCCTCCCGAAAGCACATAATCTCCAATGGAAATTTCACGGGTCACGAACATATCCCTTACCCGTTGGTCCACACCCTTGTAATGCCCGCAAAGCACAATAATGTTCCCTTTCATGGAAATCTCATTGGCCATACCTTGGTTCAGGGTGTTTCCATCGGGGGTCATGTAGATCACTTCGTCATAATCCCGTTGTGCTTTGAGTTCGGAAATGCACTTATCAATAGGTTCCACCATCATGACCATACCGGCCCCGCCACCAAACTGGTAGTCGTCCACTTGTTTGTAATTTCCCGAGGCATAATCCCTCAAATTATGGAGATGCACCTCTACCAATCCTTTTTCAATGGCTCGCTTTAGGATAGAAGCTTCAAAAGGACTTTGCAAAAGTTCGGGAAGTACGGTAATGATGTCAATCCGCATGGAGTTGTATGCTGAATGTTAGTATGCCGCAAAAGTAATCAAACGTATTGTAAAAAGGGTCAAAAAGGGTAAGGCTGTTTAAAAGCGGTTTACCTGTCAGTTCGAGCGCAGTCGAGAACTTAAGATGCGTTGATAATCAATGGGTTTCGACTGCGCTCAACCTGACAAAGTTCAAACATTACCGCTTTTTGACAGCCTCTTTCACCTATTTTTTCTGCTTGTTCAGCTCATCCTGCAATTGTCTGCTGATTTTCTGCTCGCGCTCCAAGGCCCGTCGCCTGTGATTCTGATATTCTTCCTCTAAGTCGGCAAGGGCAGATTTGGCCTGCTGCGTCAAGAAATTACTGTTCCTGAATCGGTAGATAAAGAACAGCAAAAGCAGCAGCAATCCAAAAATGATGGACCACAAAATAAAATTATAGGTTCCTTTGCTCACCATGGCTCCAAAAAACGAAATACTGTCCTTTTCTTCGGTAACCGCATTCAACTTGTTGGTGGTTTCCTGCAGCTTGGTATTCAAATCCTCTATTTCGGCATCGTTGGCCGTAATGGTAGCCGATAGATCCTTGATGGTCTTGTTGGCCGTTTCTATGGAATCAAAGATGTTGTTCTTTGTTTTATAGAGGTCGGATAGTTTAATCACTTCATACTGGATACCGTTTGCGCGATAGTTCCCCGACTTGCTTTCCAGTTCCTCAAATTGTCCCCGTAGCGTATTGTCGGACTCTTCTTCCTGTGCTTGGACGGACAGTGTGGAAATAAGTAAGGTCAAGGCGAATAAAATGCGTAAATGCTTCATGTTCAATTATGTTCTCGTGTTAAATTTAGATTAAGGGCGGGACGAAATTACGTCAATAAACCAAATTTAAAAAACTGAAAGCCGGTTCTTTGAACATTTCGTACCTCCTTAATAGTAGGTATAACGCCTAACTTTGGAGATATATTTCGCCAATCGGATAACTTGATGGGAATATCCGTACTCATTGTCATACCATATGTAAAGTACAATATTTTTCCCATCGGCCGACACAATGGTCGCCTTGCTGTCGTAAATGGATGGCGCCGTGGTCCCTACAATATCCGATGATACCAGTTCGTTGCTCAACGCATATTTGATCTGTTCCACCAAATCCCCTTCGAGGGCGTATTTTTTTAGGATGGTATCCACACTTTCCTTCGAGGTCTTGTTTTTCACCTCTAGGTTAAGAATGGCCAAGGATCCATTGGGTACGGGAACCCGAATCGCATTGGATGTCAACTTTCCCTTTAGGGAAGGAAGCGCTTTGGCCACAGCGGTGCCCGCGCCAGTTTCCGTGATTACCATGTTGAGCGCGGCCGCGCGGCCCCTACGGTATTTGCTGTGCATATTGTCCACCAAATTTTGATCGTTGGTGTAGGCATGGATGGTTTCCAAATGCCCCTTTTTAATGCCCAAGGAATCCTCTATCACCTTGAGAATAGGTGTAATGGCATTGGTGGTACAGGAAGCGGCAGAGTATATGTTGGTTTTGTCGGGATCAAAATCTTTGTGATTTACCCCATGTACGATATTGGGCACCTCTTTTCCCGGAGCGGTGAGCAGCACCTTGCTCGCTCCTTTGGATTTTAAATGACGGGAAAGGGCCGTTTTGTCCCGAAATGCACCGGTATTGTCTATGATCAGGGCATTATTGATTCCGTGTTTGGTATAATCGATATCTTCGGGTTGATTGGCGCTGATGATTTTCACCGTAGTACCATTGATGATCAATGCCTGTTTATTTTCATCAACGTCTACGGTTCCAGTAAAGGGGCCATGCACGGAGTCGGTTTTGAGGAGTGCAGCCCGTTTTTCCAGCATTTCCCTGTTCAACTCGCCGCGGACCACAATGGCCCGTAAGCGCAACTGGCTGCCGCGTCCGGTTTTGGCCATAAGTTCACGGGCCACCAATCGGCCAATACGCCCAAATCCGTAGAGTACCACATCTTTGGGTTTTATGGCCTTGGAGGATTGCGCATCCTTCAGCTTATCGATTACAAAAGCCTTTACATTGAGGTGGGCATTCTGACTGGAGTTGTACTCATAGGTCAATTTGCCAATATCCAGCTTGGCAGGAGGGAGGTTAAGGTCGTTAATGGCCCTTAATATTTCTACAGAATCAAAAATGGACATCGGTTTTTGAACAAATTCACCGGCATATTCGTGCAGGTTGATGATGTCGCTTACATTTTTATCGATAATCTGATTTTTGAACAATACCACTTCAATAGCCTTGTCGTACCAGAGGTCGCTAATGATTTTGATGAATTCAGTGGTTGCTTTTCGCCTATCTGCTTGAAAGGCTAGTTCTTTTTCGTAGGAAGAAATGTCACTCATGGAAAATGGTTGCGGTTGTACTGTTTGTATATTTTCGGCAAAAATAGATATTTCAAACGTTTTCGTAAAAGCATTAGACATAAAAAAAGCGTCTTTTTAAAAAGACGCTTTTAAGTGTTTTATTGGCACTTTATTGAAGGATCATGTGTTCCTTTTCACCGTTCTGGTTGATCATGGTGAAACTGGTGCGGCCGTATCGGGAAATCTCACCAAAATATTTTTTGGCATCCTCAATATCGTTGACCTTGTTTCCATCAACCTCTACAATGATTTTATCCTTTAAGTCATACCTTTCATAACCTTGTGGAACATCGGTAATCTTCACACCTTTGGACACCCCGAATTTTTTGATGTCTTCCTTGCTCAAGTTTTTTACCCTAAAGGCGGTAGCTGGAAGAATAACGCTGTTTTGTTTTTTCAGCGTCACATTTTTGACCAAACTCTTGCCATCTCGGTCCAAAGTGACCTGCACTACGTCCCCAGGCCTTTTGGCGGAAAGATACCCGGTAAGTTCGGAGAATTTTTGGATTTCGATATTATCTATCTTTTTGATGACATCGCCTTCCATCAAACCGGCATCTGCGGCACCGGATTCTTCCTCCACGCCAGCAATGTAAACTCCTTCCAATTGGTCAAGGCCCATTTCAATGGCGGCAGGTGAATTCGTAATGGCGGCAGAAATACCCAAAAGTCCTTTTTGTACATTACCAAACTCCATTATGTCCTCTACCACTTTCTTCGCGATATTGCTGGGCACCGCAAAGGCATAACCCACATACGAACCTGTTTGGGAGGTAATGGCCGTATTGATTCCGATAAGGTCACCATTGGTGTTCACCAAGGCACCGCCACTGTTTCCGGGATTCACTGCAGCATCGGTCTGGATAAACGATTGGGTTCTTCTCGGTGACAACGACCTGGCTTTGGCACTAACGATCCCAGCGGTTACTGTTGACGTCAAATTAAAAGGATTGCCTACGGCAAGCACCCATTCCCCAATTTTGGTATTGTCAGAATCACCAAAAGCCAAGTAAGGGAGTGCATTCTCCGCATCTATTTTCAACAGGGCAATGTCGGAATCGGGGTCCGTTCCAATCACCTCGGCTTCGTAGGTTTTGTTGTTGTTCAAGGTGACTTCCAACTGGCTTGAGTTGGCGATCACATGATTGTTGGTGACAATGTATCCATCTGGTGAAATGATAACGCCAGAACCTGTTCCCACTTGAGGGGTTTGTTGGCGCTCATACCCATAAAAGAACTCTGCAATACTGGATGGGCCTCTGCTCAAGGTCATATTTTTAACGTGCACCACGGAATTTACCGTTTTCTCGGCAGCCAAGGTGAAATCAACTTCATTGATTCCCGCCCCTCTGGCCGAAGTATCCAAATTACTGGTCGTCACCAAAGGCGTTTCCTCCTCAGAGGTGACCCACTTGTAGCTTTCCTTCTCAAAAAACAATTTATAAGCTCCCAGAGTAATAGCTCCTGCGAATACAGATACTAGGAGTAAACTTGCTATTTTCTTCATAATTCAATAATTATTTAACATTTAGCTCAATCAAAATTAAAAGTTTTCAATTCTCGGTCAGGTTGGTTTAACGCTGTTTTAACTACAAAAAAAAGCTTAAAGAATCCCATATATTTGTTCCTTTGTAGCTGCTTATGGAACTATCCTTTTTTAAATACCAAGGAACAGGGAACGATTTTGTAATTATCGACAATCGTCAAACTATATTTCCCAAAAACAATACCAAGCTTGTGGCAGCGCTTTGCGACCGAAGATTTGGCATAGGTGCGGATGGTTTAATCCTGCTTGAAAATGACAAGATGTCGGATTTTAAGATGGTCTACTATAACTCAGATGGCGCCGAAAGTAGTATGTGCGGTAACGGTGGTCGATGTTTGGTCGCTTTTGCCCATTATTTGGGTGTTATCGACAAAGAAACAACTTTTAAAGCCGTGGATGGATTGCACTACGCAACCATCGAAGGGGATACCGTGAACTTAAAGATGATGGATGTGGACAAGATCCACGAAAAGCCCAACCATAGTTTTTTGGATACCGGTTCCCCGCACCATGTGCAATTGGTGACAGCGTTGGACAAGTTCGATGTACAAAAAGAGGGAAAAAAAATTCGCTATGGCATTTATGGTGAGTCCGGAAGCAATATCAACTTTGTGGAGCAAAAGGCGGATAATCTTTTTGATGTGCGAACTTATGAAAGGGGAGTGGAAGGCGAGACCTTTTCCTGTGGAACCGGTGTAACTGCGGTGGCCTTGGCCATGCACGAATCGGGTAAAACGGCTGCCAACGAGGTGCACATCCATACCATTGGAGGCGATTTGACCATTTCTTTTGAGAAAAAGGACGACAAGTACAGCAATATATTTTTAAAAGGACCTGCCATTCAGGTATTTAAAGGAACCATCGAATGCTCAATCTAAAAGGTAAACAAGTATATCTGCGGGCGCTGGAACCCACCGACCTCGACTTTCTGTACCAACTAGAAAACGATACCTCGGTCTGGGAACTGAGCGGTACGTTAAAGCCGTATTCCAAAAAGGTATTGCAACTATATTTGGACAATGCCCACAGGGATATTTACGAAGTAAAGCAGTTGCGCCTGTGCATCAGTAACCTGCAAGATCAGTGTATAGGATTGATCGATCTGTTCGATTTTGACCCCAAACATCGCCGTGCAGGTATCGGTATCATCATTGTGGAACCAGGGGACCGAAATAAAGGTGCCGGGGCGGAAGCCTTGTCGCTTTTGAGCGATTATGCCTTTTCCACGTTGGATGTACATCAACTGTATGCCAATATTTTGGAAGACAATGCAGCGAGTATCCATTTATTTGAGAAGATGGGGTTTGAGAAAATCGGGATCAAAAAAGAATGGATCAGGACCAGTCAGGGGTTCAAGAACGAATTAATGTATCAAAAGATCAACAGGAATGAATCTTAAAAAAGTACTTTGGGCCACGGCCATTCTTGGGTTGTTGATTTGTGGTTTTATCGCCTATCAAATTTACAATGCCATATTCAGCCCCAACACCCAGTTCAATAATGAAGAAGCGTTTGTATATATCGCATCAGACGCTACTTTTTCCGATGTAACGAAATCATTGGAGCCCTTGTTGAAGGATTTGTCCACTTTTGAGTCGGTCGCCAAACGAAAAGGATACATAACCAACATCAAAGCAGGAAAGTACGCCATCCAAAAAGGGATGAACAATAACGAGATCATCAATACGCTGCGAAGCAAAAACCTTCCAGTGCAGGTATCTTTCAATAATCAGGAGTCCCTGGCATCCTTGGCGGGGAGGATTTCCGAACAAATTGAGGCCGATAGCCTTTCCCTGCACCAAACCCTGAACGATCCTGATTTTTTGGCATCGACCAGGTTTGATGAGGATACCAAACTGGCCATGTACATTCCCAATACCTATGAATTTTTCTGGAATACCGATGCAGAGCGTTTTAGGGACCGGATGAAAACCGAATACGACCGTTTTTGGAACGATGAGCGTATAGCAAAGGCAAAAAAACTGGGTCTAACCCCCAATGAGGTAACTTCCTTGGCTGCCATTGTGCAAAAGGAAACGGCCAAGGTGGATGAGCGACCAAGGGTGGCCGGGGTATATCTTAACAGAATACGAAGGGGAATGCTGCTTCAGGCCGACCCAACAGTGATTTATGCCATCAAAAAGGAAACGGGCAACTATGATACCATTATAAAACGAGTGCTGTTCCGCGATTTGGAAATGGATTCCCCATACAATACCTATAAATATGCAGGTATTCCTCCGGGGCCGATTACCATGCCGGATATCAGTTCCATTGATGCTGTTTTGAATCCAGAAAAGCACGATTATCTCTATTTTGTGGCCGACGTTTCCAACTTTGGATACCACTTATTTGCCAAAACTTTGGCGCAACACAACCGAAATAAGGTGCAATATACCCGATGGCTCAACCAACAAAAGGTAATGCGATAGTGCTCTTTACCGTTGATTTTCATCACTTTAACGGATTTTAGGGTCGATTTAAGAAATCTTTATGAGCTTTAGGGTACCCATTAACTTATCCCAACCTATCTTTGCCGGCCAAATTGATTTTTGATACGTATATAGTATTGAGATCACAAATATGAAAATTATGAAAAGATGGATAGGTTTTATTCTACATCTTGCCATGATCGTAGTTTTGACAAGTTTTGGTTCTTATTCTGTAATGAAGAAAGGGAACGTTGAAATTCCCGATTCATTGAAGGTAACGACCAATTTGGAATTTTTTGCACCGCAAGATTCCATCACACTTCTTGACGAGGACGAGGTAACCCCTCCTTTTCTGGGCAAAGCTTTTAATGGCTTTAAGGAAGCACTCGCTTTTAAAGAGTCCCAGGGCAAATATCATAGCGTAAACACATTGGGTTATTTGGGGAAATACCAATTTGGTAGCAGTACCCTCAATTTGATGGGCGTTTACGATATGGATGAGTTCTTGGGCAGTGCCGAGCTTCAGGAAAAGGCCTTTGCCGCCAATATTGCCCGTAACAAATGGATTTTGAGACGAGACATTAAACGCTTTAATGGAAAAACCATTGGAGGAATCAAGGTCACAGAGTCCGGGATTTTGGCAGCGGCCCATTTGGCCGGCGCAGGAAACGTCAAAAAATATCTACGATCGTATGGACAAAGCGATGTAACTGATGCTTACGGAAGTAGTATCTCGTATTATATGAAGAAATTCGCGGGCTACGATATTTCCAATATCAAGCAACAGAAAAACGCCAAAGTATAATTAGTAGAAAATAGCAACTAAAGGGCCTCGATATTCGGGGCCTTTTTTTATGCTTGAATGATGTAGATGGTAGGTCTTTTGTCCAGATCTAATTCTATTTCGCTCCACTCGTGCACACTCTTGGTAGCAATAAACTCCGTGGGCAAGGTGATATCCGCAGCAATGCACAACCGGGTCGATTTCTGCAAGGTTCGCAAAAGTTCCTTGAGCAACTTATTGTTTCGGTAAGGAGTTTCCATAAAAATCTGGGACTGTCCAAGGTCTCGGGACACGCGCTCCAAATTTTTAACCATTTTTTTACGCTCGGCATTGTCGATGGGCAAATAGCCGTTGAAGGCAAAATTTTGTCCGTTCATGCCACTGCTCATCATGGCCATTAAAATGGATGAGGGCCCAACCAATGGCACTACTTTGATGCGTCTTTCGTGGGCGATTCGAATGACATCTGCACCGGGGTCTGCTATGCCAGGACATCCTGCTTCGGAAATGATGCCCACATCAAATCCGTGAATGCAAGGATCTAGGAAGGAAGGAATCTCTTCGGGATTGGTGTACTTGTTCAAGGAATACAGTTGTAGGTCTGGTTGTGATTTACTAGGGCTTACACGCTTTATGAACCGTCGGGCCGTCTTTTCGTTTTCCACGATGTAGTGGTCAATCCGCTCAATGGTTCCCTTGACCGATATGGGCAATACCTCCAAAGGAGCGTTGTCGCCCAAGGTAGTGGGAATCAAATAGACTTTGCCCATCACCAAACCTGGTTTTTCTGCTTCCATGGGTTTAATTTAGTTTTTTCGCAATTGCCTCACAAGCTTGATCCACCATTTGGTAGACATTTTCAAAGCCATCATCACCACCATAGTAGGGGTCGGGTACTTCCTGAAGGTCCAAATCCACTTCGCTCAATAAGAGTTTTACCTTTTGGGCTTCTTGTGCATTGCTTGCGAGTTGGGCCACATCCGAAAAATTGCTTCGGTCCATCACATAAATGAGGTCGAATTCCAAAAAGTCCAATCGAGAAAACTTCCTACAGCGTTGATGGCTGATGTCCAAGCCATATTTTCGGGCAACGGCGATGGACCGTTTGTCAGGAGGATTGCCAATATGGTATCCAGCTGTTCCTGCAGAATCCACCAATACCTTGTCCGAATCCACCTTGGAACGCAAAATACCTTCAGCCAATGGTGACCTGCAAATATTTCCCAAGCAGACCATCAAGACTTTGGTTTTCATAAATTATGGGTATAAAATGCTAGGAGAACTTTTTGTTCAAATCGTCGATATACTTTCTGAACTGTTTGTCGGTTTCAGCAAGATTATCCACTGTTTTGCAAGCGTGGAGCACGGTTGCGTGGTCACGCTTTCCGATTTGTGAGCCAATGCTGGCCAATGAGGCTTTCGTGAACTTTTTGGCGAAGAACATGGCCAACTGTCTTGCCTGTACAATGTGTCGCTTTCGGGTTTTGGACTGTAGGGTCTCCACATCCATTTCAAAATAATCGGAAACGACTTTTTGGATGTAGTCGATGGACACTTCGCGTTTGGTATTCTTTACGAATTTTTCCACCACTTGTTGTGCCAACTCCAAGGTAACCTCACGTTTATTGAAAGAGGATTGGGCAATCAGGGAAATGATTGCTCCCTCCAGCTCGCGGATATTCGTTTTGATGTTCTTGGCCACGTGGTCGATAATATCATCGGGCATTTCCACACCATCCCTGTACAATTTGTTCTTTAGGATGGATACACGGGTTTCGTAATCAGGGCTTTGCAATTCTGCGGATAATCCCCATTTGAAACGGGACAACAATCGCTGTTCGATGTCCTGCATGTCCACGGGCGCCTTATCCGATGTTAAAATGACCTGTTTGCCATTTTGGTGCAAGTGGTTGAAAATATGAAAGAACACATCTTGGGTCCCTGATTTACCGGATAGGAATTGTACATCATCGATGATGAGTACATCTATCAATTGGTAAAAGTGGATAAAATCGTTTCGGGTGTTCTTTTTTACGGACTCAATATATTGCTGGGTGAATTTCTCCGCCGAAATATAGAGTACGGTCTTTTCCGGATATTTGTCCTTGATTTCTACCCCGATGGCGTGCGCCAAGTGGGTCTTTCCCAAACCTACGCCACCAAAAACCAATAAAGGGTTAAAGGATGTCCCCCCGGGCTTATTCGCCACGGCCATTCCTGCCGACCGCGCCAAGCGGTTGGAATCCCCTTCAAGGAAATTATCAAAGTTGTAGTTCGGATTTAATTGGGATTCGATTTTTATGTTTCGGATTCCCGGGATCACAAATGGGTTTTTAAGCTCGGGACTTTTGGAGGTAATCGGTACGTCCAACTCTTGGGGTCCCACTGCGGTACGGTTGGAACTCGGAATCTGTTCCGTAAAAGGTTCCTTGTTGCCGTACTTGTTTTCCATTTTTATAACGTAGATAAGCTTTGCACTGGACCCCAGTTCTCTGGTCAGGGCCACCTTTAAAAGCTTTACATAATGTTCTTCGAGCCATTCGTAGAAAAACTTACTGGGAACCTGAATGCTGAGGGCCTTATCGGTCAGCTTCATCGGTTTAATGGGTTCAAACCATGTTTTGAATGCCTGCGGTTGGATATTATCTTGGATAAAAGCCAAACAGTTGTTCCATACGGAATTAGCAGTAGCACTCATAGAAGTTTTTCCTTGTTTTAATGGTTAGCTTTAATACTTAAGAGCAAGCATCTAAAGGGTTGCAAGATGCTCATTGGATGCGACAAATATGTGAACAATTCTTTTAAAAAAAAAATCAAATTGTCATTGAAAGTCTTGTTTTTTTTTCGCATGTTTCCCTCAGAATAAGCAAGCCTCTAAATATATAATTTTTCAGCTTAAAATGGGTCTAAATTCATATTCTTTTCGGGTTCGATACGCAGAAACCGACCAAATGGGGGTTGTTTATCATGGTAACTATGCCCAGTATTTTGAACTGGGTCGGGTGGAGTGGTTAAGGGCCATGGGAATCACTTACAAAAGCATGGAAGATAAAGGTATTATGCTGCCCGTAATTTCCTTACATATCGACTACAAGAAATCTGCGGTATATGATGACCTACTAACGGTTCGAACCAAACTCACTTCCAAACCCTTGGTAAAAATTGCGTTCGACTACGAGCTAGTGAACGAGACCGGGGAATTATTGGCCACCGCACATACGGTGCTTGCCTTTATGGACAAAAGTACAGGCAGACCTATCAAATGTCCGGATTATATTCTTGAAAAGTTGGAGGATTGATTTTTCTGGAGACAGGAGACAGGAATCTCTTATCTTATATTTTTAGTGAAGCGGTTTGGAATCGATCAAACCGTCATTTTTACGTCTACCCCATGCATTTCATCGAAAAGTTGAAACGTTTCCTCCGATTCACTTAAGCGAACCGCGACCACAAGCTCACAATCCAGTTCCATTTTTTGGGATACCATATCCAAATCTTTCTGTTTGATGGTGCGCATCACCATATCCATCATTGGATACTCAAATTTTAAATGCAATTCTGCCTTTAAGGTCTTTTGTACAATTTGGGCACTTTCCAATGCCATTTGCGCAGCGGTTTTGTAGGCTTGTATCAACCCGCCGACCCCAAGCTTGGTGCCCCCAAAAATTCGGGTGACCGTGATTAAAACATTCGTGACGTCAAAAGATTGTATTTGTCCGTAAATCGGCATCCCAGCCGAATTGTTGGGTTCACCGTCATCATTGGCCCTGTACACTGGGTTATCGGTACCCAATTGCCAAGCATAGCAAACGTGATTGGCGGTGTGATGTTTTTTTCGGAGTTCCTCCACAATCGGTTTTACATCTTCTTCCGTAGCAATGGGATAAACCGCAGCATAGAATTTGCTCTTACGGTCCTTATATAAAATTTCGGGTGAAGGTTTAGTGACGGTGCGGTAAACATCTTCTTTTTTATCCATCAGAACAAAGCTACCAATATTATGCTCAAAATGGCCAAGGCCACGCCGCTCCAATTCTTGATGCTAAGCTTCTCCTTAAAAAGCAGAATCCCGAATAGGGTGGAGCACATCACAATCGCCACATTATTTAAGGTGAATATGGCCGCGCTGCTCAAAATATCCGCCCGAAGGGCGCGAATCAAAAAATAGATGGAAAAATAATTGGGTATGCCCAGCGCAATACCACCCACTATATTTTTAAGGTTGATTTTTAACGGGGTCTTTGCCGATTTTATCCCAATAAACAGGAATCCCGTTAAAGCGGCAAAACCAAAGATCATGGAGGAGAAAACTGGAATCTCCTGGTCGGTCAAATGGATTTCTTCAAAATATTGAATGCTGGTATCGATGATTCCCGACCCTAAAAACACCAAAAGTGGTAGCACAAGAGCTTTACGTTCGATTCGGATATGTTTTTCCTTAATGGAAGCCAAATACACAGCGACTAGCGCAAGTGCAATCCCAATAATTTGAAACGCGCTCAATCGTTCCCCATAAAGCAACATGCCCATCACTACGGGAATGGCCAACGACATTTTGGTGGCCACCGAGGCCACGGACACTCCTGAGACCTGTGCCGTGCGTGCCATCAAATTAAAAATCACAATAAAAAGGATACCTAATACTATGGGGCCAATCAACCATGATTTGCTGCTTAGGTCGGTTATGCTAACGGGACCCTCATACAAAAAAAAGCCTACGGTGCAGGCCACCACATAATTGGTGATGATGGCATACAGTGTCTGGATTTTGTAAACATCGAACAATTTGAAGACCACAAAAATCAGGGTGGAGCTGAGTACACTAAGAATCAGATATACCATTTACAATCTTGATTTTAGTTGTGTGATGTCCTCTTTGCCCACCTGCAAGTTCCAAACCTTGATGCCCAAATCCGCGGCGGAGGCCGTATTTTCCGCTACATCGTCCACAAAAAAGGTCTCATGGGCCAAGAGCCGGTTTTCTTGCAGTACAAAATCAAAGATTTCAGTGTCCGGTTTTCGCATTCCCATTTCGTAGCTCAAATAAAACACATCAAATGCATTTTTAAACCTGTTGAACCGCTCCATTCCCATCTGCTCCTTTACATGTTCGATATGCAGGTCGTTGGTATTGCTCAACAAAATCATTTTATATTGATTTTCCCTTGCTAGTTGTTCAATAAACTCCAGTCGGTGTTCCGGAAAATCCAAAAGAATCGAATTCCAAGCTTCGATAAGATAATCTCGATTCGCGTCGGGAAAATGCGAAGCGACCTCATCTAAAAAATCCGAAGAGCCCAAAAAACCTTTCTCGTAGTCTTGGAACAAAACTTCCAGCGCTGGTGTAATCTCGGTGAACCCATGTTGCACCATGGCTTTTGCCGTTGCCGGTTTGTCCAGGTTGATGAGCACATCGCCAAAATCGAGGATAATGTTTTTAATCATTTCGATAAATAAATAAGGTATCGGTCCATATTTTTTGTTGCTGCTGCAAAGTTCCTTGTAATCGGGGAGCTGGCAAACCCTTTTTAAAATCAATTGCGCCTTTAAATATTCTGGCTTCGTCCCATAGATTGACATCGATAAAGGTTTGCAGCATTTTTGCGCCACCTTCAACAATCACACTGGTGATGTTGTGCCGATGGAGTACATCACAGATTTGTTGGGCCAAAGGCTGAGCAAAATCAACCATTTCATAAGTGATTCCCTCCAATTGTTTTGATGTGTCGTCTACTGCTGTCAACATAATGGTCTGCACCGATCTGTCCAAAACATGATGGGAGGCATCTATTTTCAAATGCCTGTCCAACGCCACCCGAATAGGGTTTTTGCCCGACCATTCACGGGTGGTCAGCTTGGGATTGTCCTCCAAAACGGTGCGGGTACCCACCAAAATGGCCTGTTCTTGGCTTCGCCATTGGTGCACCATTTGCTTGGAGTAGGGGTTTGTAATCCAAAAAGGCTCTGGATTGGTATTTCGTAACGACTTTTCCGGGGCCAAAAATCCATCGTTGGACTCCGCCCATTTTAAAATGATATAGGGTCGTTTCTTCTCTTGAAAGGTCAAAAAACGTTTATGGTGTTCCCGACATTCATTTTCCAGAATCCCTATCGTTACCTTACAGCCGGCCTCTTTCAGTTTTTGGATGCCCTTACCGGCGACCTTGTTGTGCGGGTCCTGTAAGCCGATAAAAACTTCTTTCAATTGATGCTTGGCAATCAAATCGGCGCAAGGAGGTGTTTTTCCAAAATGGGAGCAAGGTTCCAAGGTGACGTACAAGGATGCTTCTTTGAGCTGTTCCTTGTTTTTTACCGAGTTGATGGCATTCACCTCGGCATGTGGACCTCCATAAGGGTCGGTAAACCCTTCTCCAATTATGTTGTTTTGATACACGATTACACACCCCACCATTGGATTTGGAGCCGTAGTTCCCAGTCCCTTTTTGGCCAGTTCTATGCAGCGGAGGAGGTATTTTTGATGTATCTTCACCCCGCAAAAATAGAACATTAAAAACACAAAAATGGGAGATATGGTCATTCGTGAAATAACCCCCGAAGACAATGCACAGGTGGCCCAAGTGATACGAAAGGTTTTTGAGGATATGGGCGTTCCCAAAGTGGGCACCGCTTATGCCGACAAAGCTTTGGATGATATGTACAGCCATTACAACGTGCCCAAGGCTGCCTACTTTGTAGTGGAGCATGAAGGTCGCATTATCGGGTGTGCGGGCGTGGCTCAATTGGACAATTATGATGGCAACGTCTGCGAGCTTCAAAAAATGTACTTTTTGGAAGAGGCCCGAGGAAAGGGACTAGGTGCCAAAGTGATAGAAGCCTGCTTGAACAAGGCCAAGGAATTCGGTTTTGAAGCTTGCTATTTGGAAACCATGCCCTATATGGAAGCCGCCCAAAAATTGTACAAAAAGAACGGTTTTGAATACATTGATGCTCCTATGGGCAATACGGGACACTATTCTTGCCCTGTTTGGATGCTTAAAAAATTGTAATGCTCCTCAAAGAAATCAAAGACATTTTCCATAAAGAATTGGGCGAGCTTTATCCCAAGGAAGAAATCGATTCGTTTTTCTATTCCTGTATTGAGCATTACCTCAAATTGGAACGCTTTATCCTGGCCATTCAGCCTGGAATTACCTTGACCAAGGATGAGGAGCAACCACTTTTTGAAGCCTTGGCTGAGTTGAAAACGGAAAAACCCCTACAATATATTTTGGGAACCGCCCATTTTAGGTATTTGGAGCTTCAGGTGAACGAGAATGTACTGATTCCACGCCCCGAGACCGAAGAATTGGTGCAATGGATTTTATTGGACGCTGAGCGGAGTCGAAGCGTCATTTCGACTTCGCTCAATGACCGTTCTTTGAAAATTCTTGACATCGGAACTGGGAGCGGATGTATTGCTATTGCGCTGGCCAAACAACTGACCGATGCTGACGTTTACGCCTTGGATGTTTCTGAAGGTGCATTGGAGATTGCCCAGAAAAATGCAGCAACCCATAAAGTAGATGTCACTTTTTTGCATCAGGACATTCTTAATCCCAAACTTGAACTTGCGCCTGAACTTTATTTTGACATCATCGTCTCCAATCCGCCCTACGTTAGGGAATTGGAAAAGCATGAAATCCGAAAGAACGTAAAGGATTTTGAACCAGAAACCGCTCTTTTTGTAAAGGATGAAGCCCCCTTACTTTTTTATAGGGCCATCATCGATTTTGCGGAAAAGCACTTGTCCGAAAAGGGAAGTTTGTATCTCGAGATCAATCAATATTTGGGAGCGGAGACCAAAGCACTTTTTCAAGCCCATAATTTTTCGGAAATTGAACTCCGAAAAGATCTATTTGGCAACGATAGGATGCTAAAAGCACTAAGAAAATGAACATCCAAGACAAAATAAATGCCCTGCGAGAAGAGCTACGGGAGCACAACTACAAATATTATGTGCTCGACCAACCTTCCATTTCCGATTACGAGTTCGACATGAAGCTCAAAGAGCTTCAAAAACTGGAGGCGGCGCACCCTGAATTTCAGGACCCAACTTCGCCCACTTTGAGGGTAGGGGGCATGGTCACCAAACATTTTGAAACCGTTACCCATGAGCACCGGATGTATTCGTTGGACAATTCCTATTCCAAAGAGGATTTAGAGGATTGGGAAAAGCGCATACAGCGGATTTTGGGCGATGCAGCAATAGAGTTTACCTGTGAATTAAAATATGATGGCGCTTCCATAAGTCTGACCTATGAAGACGGCCAATTGGTACGCGCGGTTACCCGCGGGGATGGTTTTCAGGGGGATGACGTGACCAACAACATCAAAACTATTAAATCCGTTCCCTTGCAATTGAAGGGCGACTATCCTCCAAAATTTGATATACGGGGAGAAATCATTCTAACGCTCGAAGGCTTTGCCAAAATGAACGCCGAGCGGGTGGAAGCAGGAGAAGACCCCTACATGAACCCGAGAAATACGGCATCGGGCAGTTTAAAACTTCAGGATAGTGCCCTGGTGGCCCAACGCCCGTTGGAATGTTTGTTGTACAGCATAGCTGGCGAAAATCTGGGCATTAGCTCCCAATTTGAAGTGTTGGAAAAAGCGCGCTCTTGGGGGTTCAAGGTGCCTACGGTGGCCAAACTATGCAAATCCACCGAAGAAGTGATGCAATTTGCAGACTCTTGGGAAGTGCACCGTCACGATTTGCCTTATGAAACCGATGGCGTGGTGGTGAAAGTTAATAGCATTCAGCACCAAGAAGAGTTGGGGTACACCGCGAAATCCCCGCGCTGGGCCATGGCCTATAAATTCAAGGCCGAGCAAGCCACTACGGTATTGAACCAAATCACCTATCAAGTGGGGCGTACGGGAGCCATTACCCCCGTGGCCAATTTGGAGCCTGTTTTACTGGCAGGAACCACTGTGAAAAGGGCCTCATTACACAATGCCGACCAAATCGCCAAGTTGGATGTACGCGAGGGGGATACCGTTTTTGTGGAAAAAGGAGGAGAAATCATCCCAAAAATAGCCAAGGTTGATTTTACGAAACGCGATAAGGACTCTCAACCCACGAAATACATTGAAAACTGCCCTGAATGCGGTACGGAACTGATACGAAAGGAGGGCGAAGCACAACATTTTTGCCCCAATGATATCGGTTGTCCACCACAGATTACGGGCCGAATCCAGCACTTTATTTCTAGAAAGGCGATGGATATTGAAGGGTTGGGGGGTGAAACGGTGGAATTATTGTTCAAGGAAGGACTCATTGCCAACTACGCCGACCTGTACACCTTGACCAAGGAGCAAATTCTGCCCTTGGAACGGATGGCGGACAAATCCGCTGAAAACTTGGTGAACGGGGTGCAGGCCTCCAAAACCATTCCGTTTGAACGCGTCCTTTTTGCGCTGGGGATTCGCTACGTGGGCGAAACCGTGGCCAAAAAGCTGGCCAAGGCTTTTAAAAATATCGACGCCTTGATGTCCGCTACGCAGGAGCAATTGGTGGCCGTGGATGAGATAGGGGAGCGCATCGCCGAAAGTGTGGTCGGGTTTTTCTCGGAGCCTGCCAATGTGCAATTGATAGACCGTTTAAAATCCTACGGATTACAATTCTCACTCTCTGAGGAACAATTGGAGAATCAAACTGAGTTGCTCAAGGGTCAGACTTTTGTGGTATCCGGAGTGTTTGAAACCATCAGCCGTAATGACCTCAAAAAACTGATTGAGGACAATGGTGGAAAAGTGGCCTCGTCCATATCTTCCAAAACCACTTTTTTGGTGGCGGGAGACAATATGGGCCCAAGTAAAAAGACCAAAGCAGAGTCCTTGGGTGTGCCCATTATCTCCGAGCAGGAATTTTTACAAAAACTGGGCGCATGATACCCGACAACTACGAAACATTTGAAGCAACTTTGGACCAGACTGCCCCTCCCAAAGAATGGCCGGAAGCGCTACAATCCCTCTGGTTTGACGCCAATGGGGATTGGGAGTCGTCCCATAACATTGCCCAGGACCTCCATTCGACCATGGGCAGTTGGATTCACGCCTACTTGCACCGAAAGGAAGGGGACGAATGGAATGCCCGGTATTGGTACGATAGAGCAGGGAAACCTTTTCCAAACTATAGTTTGGAGGAAGAACTGAAGGTTTTGGTGGAGGCTAATCTTTAGGAGGTTCAAACTCAAATTCAAGTTGCAAGTTCAAGGTTTAAGGTTAAAGGTTAAAGGTTTAGGGCATAACCTCAAAAGGTCATTTCGACATAAGGAACAAAGTGACGATTAAGAAATCTGGTAGAAAAAACTCAAGTTCAAATTCAAGGTTCCAAGTTCAAGGTTTAAGGTTAAAGGTTAAAGGTTAAAGATTTAGGGTATAACTTCAAAAGGTCATTTCAAATGACAATGAATCCTATTCGTGCCAATTCGAAAAATTAGTGTCAACTGCCCATTGTCGATTGCCCATTGCCCATCACCCCAACTCTATTTTCTATGGTCTTTCTTCTCCTGAGTCTTGGTTCTTGGCTCCTCACTGAACTAGGTTCTCGATACATTTTTTGCCTCTTTTTTTATAAAAACCGCCAAAAAACACTCGAACTGACAAAGAGCCCTATTCGTGCTAATTCGTGAAATTAGTGTCAATTGCCCACTGCCGACTGCTGACTGACTTCCGACTCACAAAAGATTTCTCACTTCGTTTCGAAATGACATCTTAACTCCTGTCTTCGGACTTCCGACTTCTGACTCCCACAAAGATTTCTCGACTACCCCTTCGACTCATTTCGACTACGCTCAATGACCGTCGCTCAGCGACCGCTGCCTACTGCTGCCTGACTTCGGACTTCAAAGAAACCTAAACCGAAATACTCACACCCTTCGCCGAGGTTTTTTTATCCGTATCAAAAAAGAAATCGATACGGCCTACGTTGATGCCGTAGCAACCCACTTGGTTCACTAGCACTGAATTCCCATTTTGGTTGATGCGTACTTCAGGTTTGTCCAAAAAGGTATGGGTGTGTCCGCCAATGATGAGGTCGGTATGGTAAGTCTGTTGTGCCAATCGGGTATCGCAGGGCCTATTGGGTTCTTTGTAATCATAGCCCAAATGCGAAAGGCAAACGATCAAATCACATTGCTCCTCCTCTTTGAGTTGTCGCTCCATATCGAGGGCAATCTCATAGGGGTTGAGGTACTGGGTCTCTTTGTAGAGTTTTTTCGTCACCAGTCCGTCCAGTTCAATACCAAGTCCGTATACCCCAATTTTAATTCCATCGACCATATATATTTTGTATGGCTTTACGTAGCCGTCCATCACGGTATTGGTAAAATCGTAATTGGCAGAGAGTAGTTCAAAAGAGGCATGTGGCATTTGCGCCAAGAGTCCATCGATACCGTTGTCAAAGTCGTGGTTACCAATGGTAGCAGCGTCGTATTTTAGTTTGCTCATCAAGGTAAATTCCAACTCCCCGCCATAAAAATTGAAATAGGGCGTACCCTGAAAAATATCCCCGGCATCAAAAAGTAGCGTGTTCGGGTTTTCGTTACGAATCTGCTCCACCAGAGTAGCCCTTCGGGCAACCCCGCCCATATTGGGGTGTCGCGAATGCGTAGCAGGAAAGGCGTCGATATGACTGTGCACATCGTTGGTATGCAGAATGGTGATTTGCTTTCTGCCCAAAGAGGAGCAAGAGTTCAAGCTAAGTCCGCCCAAGCCGATGAGGGCAGAAGCTGCGGAGGTATGAGTGATAAAATCCCTTCTTTTCATGCTACTTCAGTTGTTTGATTCGGTCATCGGCCACGGCTTCCAAGGTATCCACTTTCTTCAAGTAGTCGATAATGGCGTTGCGCAGCAAATAATCGGTTTGAGTTCTGGATTCAAATTCATTGAAAAAACCAACGCTGGGCCCTCCATTGATCAAGTAATCGGTAGAGGCCACGTAGTAATTCCGTCCTTCGTCAAAAGGTTGTTCACCGATGTTCACGGATTCCAAAGAGCCATCGGCATTGGTTACAATTTCAATCCCCGCCACAGGATGTCGCCGGGAAGCCTTCGCCACAAAGTTGATAAGTTCCCGTGTCGCCGACCCATTGAGCTCGACCACATCAATATAATTTTCAAAGGGCATCACTTCGTAGGCGTTTCGGGCGGACACATTTCCTTCGGAAATAATGGAACGAACCCCGCCTGCGTTCAGGACCACAAAGTCCAAGGTTTGTCCGGACCGTGCATTGAAAATGGGCGCAGCCTGTTCCAAAACAATGTCTGCCATCAAGTTGCCCATAGAAGAGGTGCGCTCTCCATCGTTGAGCAATAAGGGTTTTGGGGCATAGGCCAAGGTGCTGTCCAAAACCTGGTCAATTCGATTTTTGTAGGGTGCTATATAGCTGGCAATGGAATCGGTGATGGCAAGGGTAGTGTCGATTGGGATTTGCTTGCCTTCAATTTCGGAAAGGGTGCCCGTTTCGTGCTTGCAGGCCATCAAAAAACAAAAAGTTAGGAATATAACAAATTGTTTCAATTTAAAATTACTCACGTGCGTATCTTTGTATAAGTTGTCTTGGTAGATTAATTACTTTTGTAAAAAGTGTCAAAAATATGTTTTTGAAAGGACTCCAAGACAAATTTAAGGTTAAATCGGGGCTAAAATATTTAAAGGAGGAAATGGAAAAACCTCCACAGTCCGTAACCAGGGAGAAAGGGATTACCAGTGTTGGCTGTATCGTGGATGTTGATAATTTCCCCAAAGCCGAGACCTTTTACGAACTGATTGACGAGTTTAAATTGAGGCCCAATGCCATAAAGATTATTGGATATAAGCGGGAATACGACAAAAACTCCCCTTACGCCATTCAGATGTACTCGGACAAAGACCTCGGTTGGAAAGGTGAAATAGCCAATGGTTACGTTCTTGAGTTTTTGGGAAGGGAATACGATATGTTGATCAATTATTATGAAGCGGATAATTTGATGATGAAGCTATTATCGGTAAAAACCCCCGCCCGTTTGAAGGTTGGACTGGGTGCCCAAGACCCCAAGGTGAACGATTTGATCTTAAATACCCCCTTGAACGATTTTAAACTCTTTAAGGGAGAGCTGAAAAAATATTTAAAGATCTTAAACGAAATTTGAGTTGATGGAACAATTGATCGGAACAGGAGTAGCTTTGGTAACTCCTTTTAAAGCTGATTTATCGGTTGATGTGCAGGCATTGGAACGTGTAGTGGAGCACAATATCCAAGGTGGAGTGGATTATTTGGTGGTGTTGGGCACCACTGCAGAATCCGCAACACTCTCCCAGGCGGAAAAACAATTGGTGGTGGACGTGGTCGTGAGGACGAATGCGGGCAGACTACCCTTGGTGCTCGGCGTTGGTGGCAACAACACCATGGCCGTGGCTCACGAACTACAAACCCTGGACCTTTCCGATTTCGACGCCATTCTTTCCGTTTCGCCCTATTATAACAAACCAACGCAGGAAGGTATTTACCAGCATTTTAAGGTGGTGGCGGAAGCTTCGCCACTTCCCATTATCCTGTACAATGTTCCTTCCCGAACAGGCAGCAATATGTTGCCCGAAACCACATTGCGACTGGCCTACGAGTTTTCAAAAATTGTAGGGATCAAGGAAGCTTGCGGGGATATGGTACAAATAGACAATATCATCAAAAACAAACCAGAGGAATTTATGGTCATTTCCGGGGATGATGCCACGGCATTGCCTACCGTATTGGCCGGTGGGGCAGGGGTAATTTCCGTTTTGGGACAGGGATTGCCCGGACTCTTTTCCGATATGATCCGTTTGGGATTGGAAGGTCAGGTGAAAGAAGCCTACGCCATTCACCACAAACTTTCCTCTTTGATGCAGCTCATTTTTGAAGAGGGCAACCCAGCGGGAATCAAAAGTATTTTTGAAAGTTTGGGTGTGTCCACAGCCGCAGTTCGCTTACCTTTGGTGGAAGCTAGCCCCACCTTAAAGGAAAAAATCAGTGTTTGGTTGAAGTCCTTGGACAAGGCTCAAGTGTAAAAATCGTTAAATCTTGCCCAAATTCTTGGGGATTGGCCCTTGTACCCGTTACAGTTGAGTGGCGAAAATTCTTTTTTTATATCCATTCAATATCACTAATTTTGCAAAATGTTTTTGAAAATGAGGTCCATACTCCTAGTTTGTTGTGCGTTAGCGCTGTTCGTTTCCTGTAGCGAGTACCAAAAGGTGCTGAAGGAGACCGACGTAAAGGCCAAATATGATATGGCCGAGAAGTTGTACAACGAAGGGGATTACAAAAGAGCGGTTCGACTCTTTGAGCAAATAGCGCCCAGCTATATAGGAAAGCCCCAAGGAGAAAGGGTGATGTTCTTTTTTGCGGACAGTTACTTCAAAAATGGAGATTACTATTTGTCGGGCTACCAGTTCGAGCGATTTGTAAAATCCTATCCAAGGAGCGATAAAATTCAGGAAGCCAGTTTTTTGGGTGCCAAAAGCTATTATCATCTTTCACCTAGATATTCGTTGGACCAAACGGAAACCGACAAGGCACTGTTAAAGCTTCAGACCTTTATCAACAACTATTCAGAATCCGAATATTTTGAAGAGGCCAATGCGATGGCGCGGGAGCTTACCACGAAAAAGGAAAAGAAAGAAATTGAAATTGCAAAGCAATTCAACAAATTGGGAGAGTTCAATCTGCCCGTTTTGATTTCGGCCATTACGGCCTTCGATAATTTCATTACCGATAACCCCGGTTCGGTATATAGGGAAGAAGCCCTTTACTACCGAATCGAAGCCACCACACGATTGGCGGTCAACAGTACAGAAGACAAGAAAAAAGAGCGATTGGAAGAAGCTCTTGACTCGTATAACAATTTATTGCGTTATTTCCCTGAGACGAAGTTCAAGCAAGAAGCAGACAAACTTGCCGAGACCATTCAGCAGGAATTGAGCGCATATACAACTTCTTTATCCAAATAAAAAAGTTTTTAAACCACTGCACATGCAAGATTTGAAAAACACAAAGGCGCCGGTATCCACAGTTACGCTCAACAGAAACGAATTTGACGAAAAGACCGGAAACATTTATGAAGCCATTTCCATAGCGGCCAAGAGAGCTATCCAAATCAACTCCGAGATCAAAAAGGAGTTGTTGGAAAAGTTGGAAGAGTTCGCTACCTATAGCGATAGCTTGGAAGAGGTTTTTGAGAACAAGGAGCAAATCGAAGTATCCAAGTTCTACGAAAAGCTACCAAAACCACATGCCCTTGCGGTACAGGAGTGGTTGGAAGATAAAATCTACCACAGGAATACAGAGAAAGACTCCTAGGAAATGCTTAGCGGTAAAAACATCCTTTTGGGAATTTCCGGGGGAATTGCCGCGTACAAGACCACATTTCTGGTACGGTTACTGATTAAAGCTGGTGCACAGGTCAAAGTTGTAATGACCCAGAGCGCCAGCTCTTTTGTTTCTCCACTTACCCTTTCTACCCTCTCCAAAAATCCAGTGTTGATGGATTTTGTGAACGAAGAGGATGGAAGCCTATCTTGGAACAATCATGTGGAATTGGGACTTTGGGCAGACTTGATGCTAATTGCTCCGGCAACCGCGAATACCTTGTCCAAAATGGCCAACGGAACCTGCGACAATTTGCTGTTGGCCACGTATTTGTCCGCCAAATGTCCCGTATTTGTGGCTCCTGCCATGGATTTGGACATGTACAAGCATCCGTCCACCAAAGCGTCTTTGGAAAAGTTGGAATCCTTCGGAAACCGAATAATTCCCGCCGAATCTGGCGAATTGGCCAGTGGACTTCAAGGAGAAGGGCGTATGGCAGAACCAGAAAACATTGTTCAATTCGTTCAATCCGATTTAGCGAAGGGCTTGCCGTTAACAGGCAAAAAGGTACTCATTACCGCTGGCCCAACGCATGAAGCCATTGATCCCGTCCGTTTTCTTGGTAATAAATCAACCGGTACCATGGGCTTTGAACTGGCCAAACACGCCGCCAATTTAGGAGCAAAAGTGGTATTGGTCTCTGGCCCAACACACTTGAACGTGGACCATACTTTCATAGAGTTGGTTCGAGTTACCTCTTCCCAAGAAATGTATGATGCTTGCCACAAATACTATGTTGATTCGGATGTGGCCATTTGTGCTGCTGCCGTAGCCGATTACCGACCAGCCACTGTTGCCACCGAAAAGATAAAAAAGAAGGAAGGTGAGATGTCCATCCAACTAGAACGCACCCCCGATATCTTGAAATCTTTGGGAGCGGCAAAAAAGAACCAATTTTTGGTCGGCTTTGCTCTGGAAACAGAAAACGAGCTTGAGAATGCCAAAGGCAAGCTCCAGCGCAAGCACTTGGATGGCATTGTGCTCAATTCTTTAAAGGATGATGGGGCCGGATTTGGTGGAACCACGAATAAAATCACTTTTATAGACAAGAATTTGGAGATAAAAACGTTTGATTTGAAAACGAAGTCTGAGGTAGCCTCGGACATTTGGGAAGAAATCATCTCCAGGATCCATGCGTAGCGTACTTTTTTTTATTGCCCTGCTCTTTACCGCCCTTGCCGGTAGTGCGCAGGAATTGAATTGTCAGGTTACCGTGAACTCCGATCAGGTAGGGCAGACCAACCAACAAATTTTCAGGACGTTGGAGCGTTCGCTCAATGATTTTGTGAACAAGACCAAATGGACTAATCGTGTTTACAAGGAAAATGAAAGGGTAAATGCCCGGATGTTCATAACGGTGACCCAATACGAGTCAGACCGTTTTGAAGCGAACATTCAAATCCAGTCCACGCGCCCCGTTTTCGGAACAAGCTACGAGAGCCCAGTGTTCAATTATAAGGACAACGCCTTCAACTTTCAATATCAGGAATTTGAACCATTGGTCTACAATCCCAATTCGTTCGATTCCAATTTGGTCGGTGTCATATCCTATTATGTCTATATGATCTTGGGATTGGACGCCGATACCTTTTCTTTGGAGGGCGGAAATGACTACTACCGATTGGCACAGAACATCGTTACGCAGGCCCAAAGCTCCAGTTTTGGTGGTTGGAGCCAAGAGACCGGCGACCGTAGCCGCTTTGAGTTGGTGGACAATCTGCTCAACAACGCATTCCGGGAGTATCGTATTGCCATGTACAATTACCACAGAAAAGGACTTGATATTTTGGCGGATAACAATAGTACCGGAAAACAAATTATCGCTGGAAGCCTTCGTTTATTCGAGCCCCTTATCAGCAGACGGCCCAATGCCTTTTTGATACAGACTTTTTTTGATGCCAAATCAGAGGAAATCCAGAACATTTTTTCCGATGGACCCAAGGTGGACATTGTGAAACTCAAAGAAACCTTGAACAAAGTGGCCCCATTCTATTCTGGCACCTGGAATGAAATAAATTACTAGTGCAGTTCTCCAAAGAGGTTTATCTTTACGGGTAAAATCTACGGTATTGCTAGTAAATCTATCCATTCAAAACTATGCATTGATTGATGACGTCCGTGTGACATTCCCCAAAGGCTTTACGACCATTACAGGGGAAACCGGTGCGGGAAAATCCATTCTGTTGGGAGGACTTTCCTTGGTGTTGGGCAAGCGGGCCGACCTGTCTTCCCTAAAAAATACGGAGCAGAAATGTGTCATAGAGGCAGAGTTCGAGGTGTCCAATTACCAACTCCAATCCTTTTTTAAGGAGAACGATTTGGATTATGAGGACCTCACCATTCTCCGAAGAGAGATTCTGCCCAGTGGTAAATCGAGGGCATTTGTGAACGATTCCCCTGTGACTTTGGATGTGATGCGCGCCTTGGGCAATCAGTTGGTGGATGTGCACTCCCAGCATCAAACGATGCAGTTGACCGACAATGATTTCCAGATGAAGGTACTGGATGCTTTGGCGGAGAACTCCGAAAATCTTTCAGGATACGCACAGGAGCTTCAAAAATTGAGAAATGCATCCAGGGAACTTCAAAAATTGGAGGAATTTCAGGCAAACGCGGATAAAGAGCATGATTACAACAGTTTTTTGCTGGAAGAACTCGAAGCCGCAAAGCTCAAAGAGGGGATGCAGGAGGCCTTGGAAGAGGAATATGAGCAATTGAGCAACGTGGAGCAGATTATGGAAAACTTGTCTGCAGGGCATCAATTGTTGAACGATGAACAATTGGGAATCGTGGGCAGGCTAACAGAACTTAAGCGGGCCTTCCAAAACCTTAGTGATTTTGGCTCCGACTATAAATCCTTGAATGACAGGATTCAATCTGTGTTGATAGAAACGGATGATATTGCCTCTGAATTGGAGCGTTTAAAGGATGGGGTAGAAGCCAACCCCGAACGGCTGGAGGTGGTGAACGGGCAATTACAACAGTTGTACGACCTTCAGAAAAAACACCATACCGACTCTGTGCCCGAGTTGATTACCATACGAGAAGAATTGGCCCAAAAGGTGGATGCAGTGGCCAATATTGAGTCCAAAATCAAGGCCAAAAGGGACGAAGTGGCTTCCATCACAAAGACAGTAGATGCATGGGCCAAAAAAATCAGTGAGGGTAGAAAAGCAGTCATTCCTAAACTGAAGGAACGATTGCAGCTCGACTTGGCTTCCCTTGGAATGCCTTCAGCGACCTTCAAAATTGAACTGAATCCGTCCAGCACCTTTAAACCTAATGGAAAGGATGATTTGGTATTTCTGTTCTCCGCGAACAAAGGGTCCAACTACGGCGAACTCAAGAAAGTGGCATCCGGAGGGGAGCTTTCCCGTATCATGTTGACCATCAAGTCTATTTTGGCACAGTATGAAAATCTTCCTACCATGATGTTTGACGAAATTGACACCGGGGTTTCAGGAGAGATTTCCAACCGAATGGGGGAAATCATGCAGCAGATGAGCGGCACCATGCAAGTGTTTTCCATAACGCATTTGCCACAAGTGGCCTCCAAAGGACAGCATCAGTTTAAAGTGTACAAGGAAGAGGCACAAGGAGGCACAAGCACCCACATCAAACAATTGACCCGAGACGAAAGGGTAAGGGAACTGGCGGAGATGTTGGGCGGAAAGAGCTTGTCAGAATCCGCTTTGGCACACGCCAAGGAGCTGTTGCAATAAAACACGGAGGTGCTTCCCAAACTTCAATTAGTTTAAATATCTTTGCCTTACAATCAACAATTGCAAGAAATTATGGCATACAATCTTTTAAAAGGTAAAAAAGGAATCATTTTTGGCGCGTTGGACCCAAACTCCATCGCTTGGAAAACCGCAGAACGCGTTCATGAGGAGGGAGGCACCTTTGTGCTTACCAATGCCCCCATCGCCATGCGTATGGGAAAAATCAATGAACTGGCGGAAAAGACCGGCTCAGAAATCATTCCTGCAGATGCCACTAGCGAGGAGGATTTGAAGAACTTAGTGGAGAAGTCCATGGAAATTTTGGGCGGAAAGCTGGATTTTGTGCTTCACTCCATTGGAATGTCCGTAAATGTGAGGAAAGGAAGGGCCTACACGGATGAAAACTACGATTTTACGGCCAAGGGATGGGATGTATCCGCGCTTTCGTTTCACAAGGTAATGCAGTCCCTGTACAAAGCCGAGGCCATGAACGAGTGGGGGAGTATTGTTGCCTTGACTTACATGGCGGCACAACGAACCTTTCCCGATTACAATGATATGGCCGATAACAAAGCCTATTTGGAGTCTGTAGCCAGAAGTTTTGGTTACTTCTTCGGAAAAGAGTATAAGGTTAGGGTCAATACCATTTCCCAATCACCAACACCGACCACAGCGGGACAAGGCGTGAAAGGTTTTGACGGCTTCATCAACTATGCGGAAAAAATGTCACCTCTGGGCAATGCTACCGCAGATGACTGTGCCAATTACACTGTTTCACTTTTCTCCGATTTGACCAAAAAGGTGACTATGCAGAACCTTTTTCATGATGGTGGTTTCTCCAATACGGGTGTGAGCCAAGAGATTATCGATGAATTTTCGGAATAAACCGTAAAAAATAGAAGGGATAGAGCCGTTTAAAATGCGGTAATATTTTGACATTGACAGGTTGAGCGCAGTCGAAACCCATTGATTATCATACCTTAAGTTCTCGACTGCGCTCGAACTGACTAAAAACCAGCTTTTTAGAAAGCCTCTTTCTATTTCAAATGAACATTCTTTTCTCCATAGTAGTTCCTGTATTCAATAGGCCCGAGGAAGTTCGTGAACTCTTGGAAAGTCTTCAAAAACAAGATTTTCAGGACGATTTTGAAATCGTCATCGTGGAGGATGGGTCCACAGAGCGTTCGGAGGCCGTGGTTGAACAATTTCGTGAACAACTTCAGATTTCCTACTATTTCAAGGAGAATTCAGGGCCGGGCGATTCTCGAAATTTTGGGATGCAGAAGGCCAAGGGAAATTATTTCATCATTTTGGACTCCGATTGTATGCTCCCGCAGCAATATTTATCCGAAGTGGACAGGGAACTCAAAGCAGAATTTGTTCATTGCTTTGGTGGACCCGATGCTGCCGACACCTCATTTACCATTGTTCAAAAGGCCATCAATTATGTGATGACCTCTTTTTTGACTACGGGAGGTATTCGAGGAGGGAAAAAGGCGGCGGGCAAATTTCAGCCCCGTAGTTTCAACATGGGTATTTCCAAGATTGCCTTTGAGAAGACAGCTGGCTTTGGTCGAATTCATCCAGGTGAAGACCCAGATCTAACCTTTCGGATATGGAAAGCTGGATTTCAAACCAGATTGTTCCCAAAGGCTTTTGTGTACCACAAAAGAAGGATCGATTGGCATAAATTTTACAAACAGGTAAAGAAGTTTGGTATGGTACGCCCTATCCTGAACAAGTGGCATCCGGGAACGGCAAAGCCTACCTATTGGTTCCCCACCTTGTTTATGGTGGGTTTCTGTGTTGCCATTTTGGCGGCTTTTTTAGGACTTTGGTTGCCTCTATTTCTGTACGCCTCATATTTTTTGGTATTGTTCTTGGACGCTTGGGTCAAGACAAGGAGCATAAGAGTGGCGCTTTTGTCGCTTTATGCCGTAGGTGTCCAATTTGTAGCTTACGGAATTGGTTTTACCAAGTCCACAATGTTGCTTAACTTTAGTAATAAGGATCCAGAAGAACTGTTTCCCAAACTATTTTTCAAGAAAAAGTAAAAGTGTTCAACAAGGTATTGCACGGCCTCAATCAAAAGAAGGTGAAAGTTTTTTCACTGTTCCTGTTATGCTCTTTTTTGGCTTGGTTTATCAGCAATCTATCCGAAACCTACGAATCAAGGTCTTATTTTGTGCTTAATTATCGGAATTTGCCTGATTCCCTTTTGTTGGGCGACCAGTCCAATGTACAGATTGAGGCCAAACTCCGAACCAGTGGTTTTCAGTTTTTATACTACAAAATCTTTAAGGGCCGCATGGATATCGACGTTTCCCAAGTAGCCTATCAAAATGGGAAATATGTGTTGGGCCAAGAGGCATTGCGACGGCAGATGGATCAGCAATTATCTCAAAATGTTTCACTTTTGGAACTGGATCGGCAGGTTTTGGAGGTCGACCTTTATCAGGTGGAAACCAAAAAAATACCCGTTCGACCCAAAATGAGCCTTCAGTTGGAGCAGAATTTTATTTTGGAGGGAAAAGTAGAGGTAAGCCCTGATTCCATTGAGGTGAAGGGTCCAAAAAACGAAATCGATACCATCGAATCCATTGCAACGGCACCTTTGCAACTTACCAACGTTAAAAGTGATTTTTCAAAAGAGATCAATTTGATTTTCCCAAAAGGCTTGGGCAATAGTATATTTTCAACAAGCCGAGCCACGGTCACAGGAAAGGTGTCCAAGTTTTCTGAAAGGGTGTTCGAGGTTCCCATACAAGTGATCAATATCCCGGAGGGTTATCAGATCAGGACATTTCCAGATTCGGTGACCTTGCTATGCAAAGCGTCGATTGAACGGTTAAAAGAGCTATCGGCCACCGATTTTGAGGTAGTGGCAGATTATGGGCAATTGATGGGGTCGGAAAGTAGGACCCTGTTTTTGGAACTCACCCAAAGCCCACAAAAGATATATGATGTGAAGTTGGAAGAGAATGCCGTAAACTTTGTACTCGAACAACAATGATGACCGTAGGACTTACAGGCGGAATTGGAAGTGGCAAAAGTACTGTGGCCCAAATGTTCAGGGAGCTGGGTGTACCTGTCTACGATTCCGATAAGGAAGCCAAGCAACTCATGGTCAGCTCCGAAACGGTAAAAAACGCCATTATAGATCTATTTGGAAAAGAGGCCTATACAGAAGATGGCTTAAACCGTTCGTTTATAGCGAATACCGTGTTCAAAAACCGTGAGTTATTGGAAAAGTTGAACGGAATAGTGCATCCGGAAGTGAGAAAGCATTTTTTGGATTGGGCCCATGACCAAGAATCACCATATGTTATTCAGGAAACCGCCCTGATTTTTGAAAATGGGGCAGCGGAAAAGTACGACTATACGATTTTGATCACGGCTCCCGAAGAAACCCGTGTTCAACGCGTAGTGCAGCGAGATGAGGTAGCCAGGGAATCAGTAGCCGATAGGATGAAACACCAATGGGATGATGACGACAAAGCTAAGCTGGCAGATTTTACCATTGAAAATCTCGACCTAGAAAAAACCAAAGAAAAGGTTAACGAACTACACCTCAAACTTTTAGGGCTAGCATCCAAATTTTAACATTTATGTTAAGTTTTGGTTAAACGCCCAAAGTGCTAAATGTTAAATTTTTAATTTTACGGCAATGAACAAGAAGCTATTTGTTCTTCTGGTTGTTCTTATGAGTTTATCCCTATTGGGGATCATCTTTGTGCAAGTTTATTGGATCAAAACCTCCATAAACGACAAGGAAGAACAATTTTCGAGAACGGTTACGGACATTCTGGACAAGGTGGCGAGTAGGGTGGAGAAGCGCGAGATGAAAGAATACTCGGACCGTTTGGCCTCCTTGGCGGACAGCATTGGTGAGCCCAAAAGCACACAGTACAAGAACTTTTTGTTCGTGGATCGGGATTTGAACTCCGATGAAATTCTTTTTTATTCCCATGGAATTCTGGAAGAAGATTACAATATAACCTCTGCGTTCTTTGATATTGATACCAATGGAAGTGAAGATACCACGACCATCAAGAATTTCACCAGTAAGCGTACAAAGGCCATTTTTAAGGAAGAGTACGGTTTGGATGGCAGGACCTATAGTCTTACCCCAATCCAACGAGCGGAAAAAATCGGGGGACTTAGTAGTATTGACAAAGCGGCTTGGGAAGATGTATTTATGGAAGCGGCCAAAACACGTCCCATCCACAAACGGGTTTCCAAGCAAGAACTGGAACTCCTACTGAGCCAAGAACTGAGCAATCGAAATATAAACATCGATTATGAGTACGGGGTATACAGTCAAGGGTATCCCACTAAGATAAGGTCCAGAAAATTTAAGTTTTCCGGTTCCAAAATGTATAAGGCTCCCATTTTTAAGGACAGCGAAGGGGTTTCCAATTTTTCGCTTTTGCTCACTTTTCCGAGCATGAAGCGTTTCATCTTTGGCTCTATAATGAAAATGGCATTGTTGTCTCTGGTATTCACCTTGGTGATTGTTTTGGCGTACTCGAGTGCCATTTACCAGTTGATCAAGCAGAAGCGGATTTCCGAAATCAAATCGGATTTCATCAACAATATGACCCACGAGTTCAAAACGCCCATTGCAACCATTAATTTGGCCGTTGAGGCGATACGGAACCCAAAGTCGATTGAGGACAAAGAAAAGGTATTGCGTTATCTAGGCATGATTCGTGATGAAAATAAACGGATGCATGCTCAAGTGGAGAACGTATTGAGAATATCCAAACTGGAAAAAAACCAGTTGGACATTACCAAGGACAGGGTGAACATGCATGATATCATTACCGATGCCATCGCCCACGTTGAATTGATAGTGCAGGACCGAGGGGGCTACGTAAACGCCCATTTGGATGCCGAGCGCTCCGAGGTGTTGGCCAACGATATGCACATGACCAATGTGGTGGTCAACATTCTGGACAATGCGGTGAAGTATTCGCCAGAGACCCCTAAAATTGATGTGTTTACCGAAGTGGTAAAAAATAGCATCATTATAAAAGTGCAAGATCAAGGGGCGGGCATGAGCAAGGCGGTATTGAAAAAAGTATTTGAAAAATTTTACCGGGAACATACCGGCGACATACATAACGTTAAGGGTCACGGGTTAGGGTTGGCCTACGTAAAACGAATTATAGACGATCATCAAGGAGAGGTTTATGCGGAAAGTGAAAAAGGAAAAGGAAGCACCTTCTTTATAAAACTCCCATTAATTTAAAAAACGAACTATGGACACAGAAAAAAAGAAGATACTACTGGTAGAGGACGACCCCAATTTTGGAATTGTCCTAAAGGATTATTTGACCATGAACGACTTTGAGGTGGTTTTGGCCAAAAATGGCATGGAAGGATTTGAAAAGTTTAAAAAAGATAACTACGATGTCTGTATCTTGGATGTCATGATGCCCTATAAAGATGGATTTACCTTGGCTAGGGAAATCCGCGAAAAGAATGAGAATGTACCCATTATCTTCTTGACCGCAAAAACGATGAAAGAGGATGTTTTGAAGGGTTATAAGGCAGGAGCTGATGATTATTTGAACAAACCATTTGATTCCGAGGTGCTGCTTATGAAATTGAAAGCGATTCTTCAACGGAAAGCATCCAGTTCCTTGGCCGATAGCAAGCAATTTGAATTTGAAATCGGAAACTTCCACCTCAATTCAAAGCTTCGTTTCTTGAAATATAAAGAGGAAGAACCCATTAAATTGTCGCCCAAAGAAAATGAACTGTTGCGTTTGTTGGCTTTACACGAAAACGATTTGATGCCACGTGAACTGGCATTGACCAAAATCTGGAGGGACGATAACTACTTTACCTCCCGAAGTATGGATGTGTACATTGCCAAATTGCGTAAATACCTTAAAAAGGACGATTTGGTAGAAATCCTGAACATTCACGGTGAAGGATTCCGATTGGTCGTGAAAGCTGAGAATGAGCAATAATCAGAAGATTATAAGATAGACAAGCCACCCTCGGGTGGCTTTTTTTATGCAAAAATATAGACCAAGGAAACGGTAAGCATACCAACAAAGGCCAAAATAGTAGTCATTACCGTCCAAGATCGGAAGGTTTGTTTTTCGGTAATGCCCAAATATTGTCCTACCAGCCAAAAACCACTGTCATTCACATGGGAAAAAATACTTGCTCCCGAAGCAATGGCAATCACCATACACGCCAGTTGCATGGGATTCAGTTCGGCATTGGCCAAAAGTGGCGAAACCAAACCGGCAGCTGTAATCATGGCTACCGTAGACGAACCTTGAACGATTCGCACAATGGCGGCACTGATAAAAGCAAAGGCCAAAACGGGTATTCCAGCATTGCTAAGCGAATTGGCCAAAAGTTCACCAGCTCCCGTATCGGTAAGTACCTGCTTGAAAACACCTCCCGCTCCTGTTAGCAGGATAATGGTACCTGCGGGTGCTAACGATTTGGTGGATATTTTAAGGAGTTGGTCCTTGGTGAACCCTTTTTTTAATCCAAAAAAGTACCAAGCCAGCAAATTGGCAATGATCAAAGCAGAAAATGGATGCCCCACCAAGGCGATTAGTTGTAGTACGGTTGTACTCGTAATTCCGAATGTACCCGCAGTCACCATCGTATTCAGTAGGATCAAAATAATGGGTAGACCAATGATCATTAGGGTTTGACCAATGGGAGGGAGGTTTGGTGTGGTACCATCTTCTATTTCCTCGGGCGCAGCCACAAATATTTTTTTTGAGATGTGACGTCCAAACCAAAGCCCTGCAATCAAGGCGGTGGGGATTCCGGCGATGAATCCCATGAGGATGACCCATCCCAAATCTACATCGATGATGTCAGCCACGGCGATAGGTCCTGGTGTTGGTGGAATAAAAGCATGGGTTATAGCTAGTCCCGCCAATAACGGAATGGCGTAAAGAAGCAAAGATTTTCCGGTTCTTCGCTGCAGTGCATACATCATGGGCACTAAAATGATAAAGGCTACATCAAAAAAAACAGGAATGGCAATCAAAAAACCGGAGACTACCATAGCGGCAGGAGCTTTTTTCAGTCCAAACTTGGAAACCATAAAATCAGCGATGGCTTTTGCACCGCCTGATGCTTCCAGAATCCCACCAAAAATGGCACCCAACCCCACGACGGTGGCCACAAAACCCAAGGTGCCGCCCATGCCTTTTTGTATGGTGGATATAATTTGATTTGCATCGAGTCCTGCAATAAGCCCTACAACGATACTGCCGATAAGTAGTGCAACAAAGGCATGGATGCGAAGCTTTAAGATCAAGAACAATAGGATGGCAATGCCGATGACTACGGCCAAAAAAAGCTGAACTTCCATGAGTTAAAGTTGTTTGATGATTTTTTTAACGATGTTCGCTGGGGTTTCTTCAATAGAAACGGTAATGGCCTTGGATGGAGGCTCCAAGGTATCGAACTGTGATTTGAGCAGGGCGGAGGACATAAAATGACCTTTTCTGGAGTCCAATCGGGATTTGATCAAGTCAAACGAACCTTTTAAATACACAAACACCATACAATTGCCCATGCCTGCCCGCAATAGGCTTCTGTAATTTTTTTTGAGGGCGGAACAAGCTATAACGGCGCCTTGCTCCCGGTGCTCCAAAGCAAGTCTGTTGAGTTGTACAAGCCACCCTTTACGGTCTGTATCGTTTAGGGGCTGTCCCGAGCTCATTTTCTTGATATTTTCCTTGGGATGAAAATCATCACCATCGTAAAAGGGAACGGATAGTTTCTTCGAGAGCAGTTGTCCTATTTTGGTTTTTCCGGAACCACTGACTCCCATCACCACTATCACAGTCTTACCGTTAGGCATAGAGGTTGGTTTTTAGTCGGTCTGTGATTATCTGCAGCACCTTCTCAGCTTCTGCGTTGTAGGGTATCCACAGTATATCCTTGTTTTTTCGCAACCATGTTAGCTGCCGCTTTGCAAATCTTCTAGTGTTTTTTTTGATTTCCGAAACGGCAAATTCCAATGTGCAATGCCCGTCAAGATATTCAAAAAGTTCTTTGTAACCAACTGTTTGCAGGGCATTGAGTGTTTTGTACTGATGAAGTCGTTCTGCTTCCTCCAGCAGGCCTGCTTGTATCATTAGGTCCACCCGTTGGTTGATCCGCTCATAAATGACCTCTCGTGGGGCCTCCAGACCAACATAAAGGGTTTTAAAGGGACGTTTTGGTTTGGCGCGATTCAAAAATGAAGAAAAAGGTTGGCCCGAGGCTCTGCACACCTCCAGGGCACGTATCAGCCGGTGCGGATTCTCTAAGTCAACAATTTTATAATACGTTGGGTCCTTCAGTTTCAATTCTTCTTGAAGACTGCTGAGGCCATTTTTTTCCAGTTTTTGGTTCAATGCTGCCCGAATATCAGGATCCACTTCGGGAAACTCATCCAGCCCGTGGACCACGGCATCCACATATAGTCCGCTTCCCCCAACCATGACCACAGTATCTTTTTGTTGGAACAGTCCATCCAAAACAGTCATGGCTTCTTTTTCAAAATCCCCTACGGAATAAGGCTCAAAAATACTTTTATGCTGAATGAAATGGTGTGGCACCTGTGCCAGCTCTTCTTCTGACGGAACCGCGGTACCGATTTCCATTTCCTTAAAAAACTGCCGAGAGTCTGCCGAAAGGATTTCGGTATCAAAATGTTTGGCCAATTGAATGCCCAAAGCGGTCTTTCCAATGGCCGTAGGGCCTACCACTGCCAGTAGCACCTTTTTTTTCATAACGGATGACCACAATTATAGCAGTGGGTAGCATCGTCTCTATGCCCTTCCGCGGAACAGCTAGGGCAGGCTTGGGTGTTCACATGTACCATAAAACCTTTATCGCCACTTTCTTTCCCGTTTTTTTGGTTACGGGTGAATTCTGCGGTAACAATGCCAGTGGGTACCGCAATTATGCCATAACCCAGAATCATGATTACGGTCGCCAAAAACTGCCCTAGATTGGATTGTGGCGCAATATCACCGTAACCTACAGTGGTCAGCGTTACAATAGTCCAATAAATACTTTTGGGTATGCTGGTAAAACCAGAATCGTCACCTTCAACAATGTACATTAAAGTCCCCATGATCACCGATAGAATCAAGACCACATAGATAAAAACGGCTATCTTGGCTCGGCTTGCCTTTAGGGCTGACTGTAATTGGGAAGCTTCGCCCATAAACTTGACGAGCTTTAATATTCTGAAAATACGGAGCAAACGGAAAGCCCTTACTGCCAAAAGCACTTGGGATCCCGCCAAAATGTAGGAAAGATAAAGTGGTATGGTCGACAGGAAGTCAATGATACCGTAAAAACTAAAGACGTATTTTAAAGGTTTCTTGATGCTGATGAGTCGTGCAATGTACTCAATGGTAAAAAAGATGGTCACCACCCATTCCAAGGTCAATAGTGTACGGTGGTAGCGCGCATCAAAATCGTCTATGCTTTCCAGCATCACCAAAATAACACTGATGATGATCAAGACGAAGAGAAGAATGTCAAACAGCTTGCCCGACGGAGTATCCGCTTCATAAATAACTTCATGAAGTTTGCTCTTCCATTTGGCCTGTGGTTTGTAATCTTTCAATGATCAGCGGGTTAGGGGAATGGTCTTTAATCGGTTATTCTTTCTTAAATAGGCCTCAACGATAAAAGTGGTATTCTCATCACTCTTCATTGGGGTCATTATCGATTCTAAGATATGAATATTATTGATTTGATGATTGAGGTCCACAAATCCAAATCCCTGAAGTCGGCCATTTTTGATGAGAATAAAACTGCGTTCCCCGGTTTGCCTACCACGGTCGGTCAATGCAATGTCCTTATTTTGGATGCTATATTTCTCAAAGGCAGCACGGACTTTTTCATTACAATTCTCGGCAATACCCTTGTTTTGTTCGGACATACAAACTTCCTCCCCCAAAGATGATGGGCATAGTTCAAATTCCTCGTTAATTTTGTTCAAAAAGCTTTTCGCGGCCTCTGTACCGTTAAAAGCCATTTTTTTGTGTTCCAAGGTCCTATCTTTTTCCACATCCAGCACAATATGTTCCGTTCCATTAAGACTAAAATCTATGGTGTGGGTAAACAGCTTTTTCTTGGAAACATGATTGTAGCGTGGTCTGTTCTTCTTTTGTTCCAAATAGGCCTTTAAAATGGCAATCAATTCGCTGCCTGTGGTTTCGTAGGTCACTTTTTTGGTTTCCTTTTGAAGCTTTCGGGCAATTTTGCCCACATTCGTAAAATGTTGGTTTACCCGCTTCTTAATATCCTTGGTTTTCCCCAAAAAGATGATCTCCCCGTCCTTATCGTGCATATAATAAACACCGGTTTCAGAGGGCAGGTTGAACACCATGTCCAATTGGTTGGGTGAAAGCTCCCCGTGGGTCTCTTCGCGGATGACCTCGGTAATGATTTTTTTATCGGAATCCTTGTCGAGCAATAGCTTAAAGAGTTTCAAGGTCGCCAAAGCATCACCGTTGGCGCGGTGCCTATCGCTCATCGGTATCCCAAGGGAACGCGCCAGTTTGCCCAGGCTATGGGATTCCGCTTCGGGTATAAGCTGCTTGGAAAGGTCTACCGTACAGAGTGTTTTGCGCTGAAAATCGTACCCCAATCGCCTAAACTCGGTGCGGAGTATGCGATAATCGAACTGTGCGTTGTGGGCGACCAAAACGGTTCCTTCGGTAATCTCCACAATGCGTTTGGCCACTTCGTGGAATTTGGGAGCGGAGCGCAACATTTTATTGTTGATACCCGTCAATTTGGCCACAAAGGGCTGTATTTCCCGTTCCGGATTGATCAAACAGATGAATTTGTCCACCACCTGATGCCCATCGAACCTGTGGATGGCTATCTCGGTGATACCTTCCTCATTGTATTTCCCTCCCGTGCTTTCAATGTCGAGTATGGCGTACATGGAAAAAATGCTGCTTATGTGTAGTTTCTAGCCCCAAATATACTGCTTCCTATCCGCACCATGGTACTTCCTTCCTCAATGGCGACCGTGTAATCCCCACTCATGCCCATGGAAAGGATGTTGATATCGGTCAATTTGGCCTTAAGATGATCGTACAGGGATTTGAGCTGGGCAAACTCCCTGTGTACTTGGTTCATGTCCTCAGTAAAGGTCGCCATACCCATCAAACCAACGATTTTGATGTGCTCCATGGTTTTGAACTCGTCAGAATCCACAAGCTCATTTAACTCTTTTTCATCCAGGCCAAATTTGGTATCCTCTTCGGCGATGTGAATTTGCAACAAGCAGGGGATGACTCGATTGTGTTTTTTGGCTTGTTTGTTGATTTCCTTCAACAGACGGGGACTGTCCACACCATGAATCAAGGAAACGAACTCGGCCATATATTTGACTTTGTTGCGCTGTACGTGACCGATCATGTGCCATTCGATGTCCTTGGGCAAGTCTTCCCATTTTTGGACCATCTCTTGCACTTTATTTTCACCGAATATTCGTTGTCCCGCTTCGTACGCTTCCAAGATATCCTCGTTGGGCTTGGTTTTGGAAACGGCGACCAAGGTCACACCTTCCGGGAGTTCGGATGTTATTTTTGTAAGGTTATCTTTTACAGACATAGTTTAATCATTGTCATTCCGCAACTAATGCGGAATCTTTAACATTTATGGATTTCTCTTTCGCGGGAATAGCAATTTTACAATTCGTAAATGGCCAGGCCGCTACGGAGCTTAGGTTCAATATACGTGCTTTTTGGTGGCATTACCAAACCAGCGTCGGCAATGGCCTTGATTTCCTGCACTGTCGTGGGAACCAAGCTAAATCCAACGGCGTAACTGCCGGAATCCACCAAATCCTTCATTTGGATAAGGTTGTTTTTACCGTAACCGTAGCAAATCCGCTTGTCGTTCCTTAAATCAGTAATGCCCAAAATAGGTTCCAAAATGGTTTTGTAAAGGATTTGGGTGTCCAAACGGCTCAGTGCATCGGTAAACTCATGGTTTGTTTGCCTGAAATGAAGGGTGTAAAACTCTCCTTCCAAATACATGCTGAATTCATGTTTTTTAGATGGTTTGCACAGCCCATTCTCCCGTTTCTCTATGCGAAAATGCTCATCCAACTGAATTAAAAACTCCTTTTTGGAGTATCCGTTCAAATCTTTCACCATACGATTGAATTCCGAAATTCGCATCTGTGATTCGGGAATCAGGTAGGCCATAAAATAGTTATAGGATTCCTCTCCGGTATGATTGGGGTTTTCCGATTTCTTCAGGTCTGCCAACAGACTGGATGATGCGCTTCTGTGGTGCCCATCGGCAATATAAAGTGTATCGAGGTCTCCAAAAGCCTTTTCCAGTTTTTCAATCCCTTCGGGATACGAGATTTTCCATAGTTTATGGTTCACCCTGTCCGTGGTGGTAAAATCGTACTCTGGCTTTCGTTCTATTTTGCGTTGAAAGATCTCATCTACGGTCTCATTGTCCTCATAGGTCATCAAAACAGGTTCCGCGTTAAAGCCTACGGTATTCAAATAATCGGCAAAGAGCTCCTCCCGGTCCTGTAGGGTGTCCTCGTGCTTTTTGATCACATTGTTACGGTAATCCTCTACGCTACAGGCACAAAAGAAACCAAGACTTTTAAAATCGTTCTTTGTGATTTGGTACAGGTAAAAGCTGGGTTCATCATCTTTTTGGAAGATGTCTTCCTCCAAAAACTCCAAATACCGATTGTGCACCAAGCCAAACCGTTCTTTGCCCCTAATGTTCTTCTCAAACTTGAATCCTGGGTTGATAATGTGCAAAAACGAGAACGGGTTGTACTGCAATATCGCTTTTAGTTCCTCCTTGGAATATTCCTCGTAGGAGCGCGATGCCACAAAAAAAGCTTTGTCCTTTGTAGGGCGTATGGCCTTAAAAGGTTTGACAATGGCCATACGTTCTTATTTGAATTGCGCGGAAACGGTTTCAGCCTTTCTGGATTCGGAATAATCGTAAAACCCTTCGCCCGATTTCACTCCTAATTTACCGGCCATTACCATGTTCACCAGTAGGGGACAAGGGGCGTATTTGGGATTTTTGAACCCATCGTACATCACGTTCAAAATGGAAAGGCATACATCCAATCCGATAAAGTCCGCCAATTGCAAAGGACCCATGGGGTGTGCCATGCCCAATTTCATCACAGTATCGATTTCCTCAACACCAGCGACGCCATTGTACAAGGTTTCGATGGATTCATTGATCATCGGCATCAAAATACGATTGGCCACAAATCCTGGATAGTCGTTTACCTCGGTAGGGGTTTTTCCCAGTTTTTTGGAAAGCTCCATAATGGTTTCCGTGACGTCATCCGAAGTGCTGTACCCACGGATAATTTCCACCAACTTCATAATGGGAACCGGATTCATAAAATGCATGCCGATCACTTTTTCGGGGCGATTCGTGGCAGCACCGATTTGGGTGATGGAAATGGAGGATGTATTGGTGGCCAAAATAGCCGATGGCTCGCATACTTCGTCCAAATCTTTGAAAATCTGAAGTTTAATATCCAATTTCTCCGTTGCCGCTTCAACCACCAAATCCGTTTTGGAAACGCCTTCTTTTAAGTTGGTATAAGTGGTGATATTGGCAAGGGTGGCTTCTTTTTTGGAGGCATCAATGACCTCTTTGGCCATCATCCGGTCCAAATTTTTGGTAATGGTAGCCAGCCCTTTGTCCAAGGAAGCTTGGGAGATATCCACTAAATTGACTTTGTATCCGTTCTGCGCAAAAACATGGGCGATTCCATTTCCCATGGTTCCTGCTCCAATAACCGCTATTTGTTTCATAAGCTTGTATTTAAAATGCTGGTCCATCCGAGTATTCCGGAGGAACGACGATTAATTATCAAATGATGCAATGATTTGAAGGGCTACACGCAGGGCATTGGTGCCTTGCTCCAAACTTACAACGGGCTCCGTGTCGTTGTTGATGGCATCGGCAAAGGTTTCCAATTCGTCCAAAATGGCATTGTTCACGTCTATTTCGGGGTTTTCAAAATAGATCTGCTTTTTCTCGCCTTCGGCGTTTTGTAAGATCATATCAAAATCGCCAGGATTTTCGGGAGCGTCCTTCATTTTGACCACTTCTACTTTTTTCTCCAAGAAGTCTACCGAAATATAGGCATCGCGCTGAAAGAAACGCGACTTCCGCATATTTTTAAGCGAAATACGGCTCGAGGTAAGGTTGGCCACGCAACCGTTTTTGAATTGGATACGTGCATTGGCAATATCGGGTGATTGACTAATGACAGAAACACCACTGGCATTGATTTTTTCCACTTCGGAAGGCACCACGCTCAAAATTGCATCAATATCGTGGATCATCAAATCCAGCACAACGGGCACATCGGTCCCCCGCGGATTGAATTCCGCCAAACGATGCGTTTCGATGAACATAGGGTTCTCGATTTTGTCCTTTACGGCCAAAAATGCGGGATTAAAGCGTTCCACATGGCCAACTTGGCCTTTAACACCGTGTTTTTTGGAGAGTTCGAGCAATTGTTCCGCCTCTTCCAGCGTATTGGTTATCGGTTTTTCAATAAAGATGTGCCTACCTTTTTCAATCGCCTTTTTGGCACAATCAAAATGCGAAAGGGTAGGTGTCACTATATCTACCACATCCACGGCGTCTATCAAATTGTTGATATTGTCGTAATGGGTGTATCCAAATTCGGCAGCTACCTTTTTGGCATTGATCTCATCGGGATCATAAAACCCAACAAGTTCATATTTATCCGATTGGTTTAAGAGCCTGAGGTGAATTTTTCCTAAATGTCCCGCACCGAGGACACCAACTTTTAGCATATGACCTGTTTTCGTCAAAAATACGGATATGATGGCAGTTTCCACAAATTTTTGAACGGAACTAAGGGGATATTTTTAGGGAACTTTTTAACTTCGCCCCACCAGACCAGATAGCATGAAGGATACGCTCAAACATAGGGGAATGCGCAAGAACTTGGCGGATGTTGTTGCCGCCAAGGGGATTACGGACAAAAAGGTGCTGGAGGCGATTAAAACGGTTCCCAGGCATTTGTTTTTGGATAGTGGTTTCGAAGATCATGCGTATCAGGATAAAGCTTTTCCCATCGGGGCCGACCAAACCATTTCTCAGCCTTACACGGTGGCATTCCAGACCGAATTATTAGAGGTGAAGCCCAACGATAAAATTTTGGAAATAGGCACGGGTAGCGGTTACCAAACCGCAGTTTTGCTGCATTTACGGGCCAAGGTCTATACCATCGAACGCCAATTGGAGCTCTTCAAGACCACTAAATTGTTCTTCAATAAAATGCATTACAGGCCCAAAAAAATGATTTTTGGGGATGGCTACAAAGGATTGCCCGAAGAAGCGCCTTACGATGGAATTATTGTTACCGCGGGTGCGCCAGAAGTTCCCAAACCTCTTTTGTCTCAATTGAAAGTGGGGGGCAGGCTGGTGATTCCCGTTGGGGTGGATGAACAAATCATGACATTGTTCGTGCGTAAATCCGAAAAGGAATTCGAGAAAAAGGAGTACGGTTCGTTTCGGTTCGTTCCCTTGTTGGAAGATAAAAACTAATTGTTGAAACTCTTTTTGATTCGGGATAGGTTCCGTTTGTTGTCCCGGTCCTTGATGGTTTCCCGCTTATCGTACAATTTTTTACCCTTGGCCAGACCAATGTTCATTTTGGCCAGACCCCTATCGTTGATGAAAACTTTGAGCGGCACAATGGTAAGTCCAGTGGTAGCTACCTCCTTTTGGAGTTTTTTGAGTTCCCTTTTGTTGAGCAACAATTTACGAACGGCCTTCGGGGCGTGATTAAAATGGCTGGCGTGCGTATATTCGTCGATTTGCATATTCACGACAAACAGTTCGCCTTTGTCATTGAACTCGCAAAAGCTTTGCGAAATGGAAGCCTTGCCCAAACGAAGTGATTTAATTTCGGTACCCCCTAGGACGATACCCGCCGTGTAGGTGTCCAAAATTTCATAATCAAATCGGGCTCTTCTGTTTTTTATGTTGATATTTTGCTGCATCGGACACAAAAATATGAACTCTTTGCCAAGAAAATTGTAATGTTACGCTAGATTTTACGAATAAGTACCCAAACAACCTTATGAAACGACTTTTAATTCTTCTAGTACTTGTTTTTGCTATTGGATGCAAACAAGAAGCCAAAGAACAACCAACTGCCCAGGAAATCGTAGATAATTCCATAGCCGATAGTGGAGGAAAACTGTTTAACGACCATACGGTGACTTTTGATTTTAGGGATAAACGTTATGTTTCCGAAAATGTGGATGGCCAAAGGGTCTTTAAGCGGATTTCTGATTTGGACACCACTACGATTATCGATATCAAAAGAGGTGATGATTTTGAACGCTACGTGAACGATTCCTTGGTGCAGGTGCACGATACCATGGCGGTGAAATATGCCAATTCCATCAACTCAGTGCATTATTTTGTGCGATTGCCATATGGTTTAAACGATGCTGCCGTTAACAAAACTTTTTTAGGCGAGGAGACCATAAAGAACAAGCCTTATTACAAAGTAAAGGTGACTTTTGACCAGCAAGGTGGAGGTGACGATTTTGAGGATACCTATTTATATTGGTTTGATAAAGAAACATTTAAGCCAGAGTATTTAGCCTACGACTTTCATGTAAATGGAGGAGGTCAGCGGTTTAGAAAAGCCTATAACGAACGCTATGTGAATGGTATTCGTTTTGTTGACTACGAGAACTATAAACCTCTAAAAGAAGGCACAGGCATTCTAGAAATCGGTCAATTGTACGATAAAGGGGAACTTGAACTCCTAAGCAAGATCGAACTGGAAAATATTTTGGTGGAATAGGCCTAATCAATTTTTAATCGGATGTCCGTTGGTACACCATCAATAATTCGGACGATAAACAAACTACTGTTGTCCGAATCATCCATGGCATCATATTTTTCCATGCCGATTATTTTGTTCACTAACATTGGCGTAGTATTGCTGTGGCCGACCACAAGGACATTTTTCCCTTCATTTTCCATTTTGAACGCCTCGATATCCATATCGCGAGGGTCGTAGTATTTGATATCGATATCTTTTTTGATAGAGGTAGGTGCAGCCGTCATGGAAGTCCGCTCGTAATTGGTGGAGTAGACCATGTCCAGAGGGATGGGGTCGAAGACTTCGGCCCAGCGTATGGCCCTGTCCAAACCATCCTGATTGAGCTCTGGGTCCGGGTTTTCAGGGTCCGTTCTGTCTTTTTCGGCATGCCTTATAAAATAGAAGGTGGAAATAACAGGATCTTCGGCAATTTTCGTATCTTTTTTGCAGCCGATACTTCCAACGAGTATAATTGCAAGGGCAATTAGGGGTTTGATGGTTCGCATAGTTCTATTCAAAGTTCCCGTATGTTTTTGGTTAATTTGTTTTAAAAGTAACGTTTAATTTTCATTTTCTGGTATGCCCAAGTTTTTGGTTTGTTTATTCGTTATCATAAGTACCTCCTTGACTTGGGGGCAAGAGCCTACATTGCCGTCCGATTTTAGGCAACATTCGCTCACGCAGTTCAATGCCAGTTTGCTGAATCCTACCTACGCCTTGGACTGGAACAACCCGAATTCCCTTTCGGTCTGGACCCGATGGCAATGGCAGAGCATTGATGGTGACCCTTCCACCATTTTCGCCAATTACACCCACCAATTGAATCCAGCTTCAGTAGCATCGGTAGGCTTTTTACAGCACAATACGGGTGTTTTTTTGTACACTGGGGGTAATTTGACTTTTGCCCAAACCTTTCAATTGGATGATGAAATTCAGCTGATGGCCGGACTCAATGTCTTTGCCTTCCAGCAAACAGTTGCTGATGAACAATTTGTGGAAGGTGACGGGTTGGACCCTGTTGCATTGGAGGATTTTGAAGGGTTTAAGGTACAATTTACCCCTGGATTGCGTTTGATGGTCAATCGATTCAGTGTTGGCCTGGCCTTGGAAAATGCAGTGGGCTTTAATGTTTCCGGTTCCAACGGGCAAAATATGGATAGCTTTCAGAGTGTTACCGGAACGGTGTCGCATGATTTTCCGTTGATGATATCGGAGGGTTTGGGAGATAGTTTTGTTCGCCCCGTAGTATATGTCAAATCCGTGCCCAATGGCGACACCCAGTTTGGGTTGAATGGGTTGTTCTCCACCTCTAAATTTTGGGTACAGGGCGGCTACAACAGTTTTTATGGTGCGTCAGGTGGTCTGGGGATTACCTTGGCAAAATCCTTTTCTTTGGGTGGATTGATGGAGTTTGCAACGGATAACGCGTTGAGCGAAGAAGACGCCACGTTTGAAATCGTTGCTTCCTATCACTTTGGAAAAACAAAAACAAAGGAAATTCAGCCGGAAGAGCCGCAAGAAGCCTTACCCGCAGAAACCGTGGAAGAGGAGCCAAACCCACTGGAAGAGGAAATAGAGCAACAACGACTGGAGCAGGAGCGTCGCGAACTTGAGGCAAGAAGACAATTGGAACGTGTAAAAGACTCCCTAGCGGAAGTACAACGCCAATGGGAACTTATGGAACAGCAGCGCAAAAAGGACAGTCTGGAACAATTACAACGGCAGCAAGTAGAGGTTCGACCAAACGAACGCTACGAAGAAGTAGAAAATGAAGAAGGTTTGGAGCCCGGTTTCTATTTGATTGCCAACGTATATGGTACCCAACGATATTTTGAAAACTTCATGAAAACGCTCCGGGAAAAAGGTTTGGAACCCAAATCCTTCTATCGAAGTGTAAACAAGTACAATTATGTGTATTTGGAGCGCTACAATACCATGGATGAAGCCAGAAAGGCCCGAGACAGCAAGTTTTTTGGTAAGTATGCGGAAAAAACCTGGATTTTCCGTGTCAAAGGAAATTGATGTTAGATGGTACGGTTATATCAAGCAAAGAGCGAAATCCATTTCCTAATTAAATGATGTGAGCTACCTCGTCGCTTTGCACTATTGGAATGAAAGGCGCTTGAATGAATAAGAAAATGGGCTTTACTTTTTGAGTTCTTGCTTCACCAAAAACTCTAAATACGCAACGGTATTGACCAAGTACTTTCGGTCCTGCATCATGGTGCTCATGGCCACGGCCCCTTGGATCATGGTGAACAATTGCTTAGCAAACTGTAAAGGGGGTACAGGAAGCTTAATATCGTTTCGATTCGCTCCATTCTCAAGGACAAGGGCAATCTTGCCCTCAATTTCTTTGACAGTTTCTTTTACCGCCGCAGCAAGGAGCTTGTTGTTGCCTTGGGCATCCACACCAACATTGAGGATGGGACATCCGCCCATGGGCAGGGTGAATACATCGTACTGCCTGTAAAAATTCAATAGGGCATAAATTCTTGCCAAGGCTTCGTCACCTGTTTCCAGAGCATTGTCAATTGCCCGCAAGAGCATATTCCGATTGTGCTCAAAGGCGGAGAGCGCCAGGGCTTCTTTGTTTTCAAAATTTCCGTAAATGGCACCTTTGGTGAGGCCTGTAGCTTCTGTAAGGTCGCTCATACTGGTGCCTATGTAGCCATGTTTGTTAAAAATGGGCGCTACGGTCTCAATAATGTAAGCGGTGGTACGTTCTGCCTTTTTGGTCATTTTGTTGGTTGCTGTTGGTCGTATCTAAGATATAAAAAATCAAATACTGTACGGTATTTTATAAAAGAAAAGCCCTCACTTTAACAAAGTAAGGGCTTTACCTATGGGTGATTTGGTATTATTCTACCAATTCATTTTGATTTCTGAATACCAACTGATCATCGAAAGAATCCAAGAGCACGATGCTGTCCGAAGTAATTCTTCCTGATAGCAGCTCTTTAGACAGGTTGTTCAACACCTCTTTCTGGATCAATCGTTTTACGGGCCGTGCACCGTATTGCGGGTCAAATCCTTTGGCTGCCAAATAATCGATTGCTTCCTCGGTCGCATCCAAGGTGATGTTCTGCTTGGTCAACATTTTCTTCAAGTTGGCCAATTGCAGCCCCACAATGTCCTTGATGTCCGATTTGCTCAACGGGGTGAACATGATAATATCATCGATACGGTTCAAGAACTCTGGTCGGATGGTTTTGCGGAGCAATCCCATCACTTCTACCCGTGCCGCCTCCGACGCACTTTCTAAATCCTTGGCATCCTCAAATTTCTCTTGGATGATGTGGCTTCCCATATTACTGGTCATAATGATGATGGAGTTCTTAAAATCCGCCACACGTCCTTTGTTATCGGTCAACCTACCCTCATCCAATACCTGTAAAAGAATATTGAAGGTATCAGGGTGGGCTTTTTCGATTTCATCCAGCAATATCACCGAATAAGGTTTTCTTCGTACCGCTTCGGTCAACTGTCCGCCCTCATCATAGCCCACGTACCCGGGAGGCGCACCTACCAATCGACTCACGGAGTGGCGTTCTTGGTATTCGCTCATATCTATCCGCGTAATGGCATTTTCATCATCGAACAGATAGGCGGCCAAGGTCTTGGCCAACTCGGTCTTACCCACACCAGTGGTACCCAAGAACAGGAATGAACCGATGGGTTTTTTGGCATCTTGCAGCCCGGCCCTGCTTCTTCGAATGGCGTCGGATACGGCCACAATGGCCTCCTCTTGTCCCACCACACGTTTGTGCAGCACGTCTTCCAGCTTCAAAAGCTTTTCGCGCTCGCTCTGCATCATCTTGTTCACCGGAATTCCGGTCCATTTGGCCACCACTTCGGCGATATCCTCATAAGTGACCTCTTCCTTGATCAAGGTGCCGGCAGTTTGTTGCTCGGACAATTCATTTTGAAGCTTTTCCAACTTCTCTTGCGCCTCTTTGATTTTTCCGTACCGTAGCTCGGCTACTTTACCGTAGTCACCGTTCCTCTCGGCGCGTTCGGCCTCCACCTTATAGTTTTCGATATCCTCCTTGGTTCGTTGGATATTGTCCACCACGGTTTTTTCGCTCTCCCACTTGGCAAAGATTTCGTTTCGCTCTTCCTTGAGGTTGGCCAACTCCAAGTTTAGGGACTTTAGTTTAGTGGTGTCGTCTTCCCGTTTGATGGCCTCCACTTCAATTTCCAACTGCATGATCTTACGGTCGAGTACGTCCAATTCTTCGGGCTTGGAGTTGATTTCCATGCGAAGTTTGGAAGCCGCTTCATCCATGAGGTCGATAGCCTTGTCGGGCAAAAAGCGGTTGGTGATGTAGCGTTGCGATAGTTCAACCGCCCCGATCACCGCATCATCCTTAATGCGGACCTTGTGGTGGGCTTCATACTTTTCCTTGATACCCCGAAGGATGGAAATGGCGCTTTCGGTATCCGGCTCGTCAACCATCACTTTTTGGAACCTGCGCTCCAATGCCTTGTCCTTCTCAAAATATTTTTGATACTCATCCAAAGTGGTTGCTCCAATGGCCCTAAGTTCACCACGGGCGAGGGCTGGTTTTAAGATGTTTGCGGCATCCATAGCACCCTGTCCGCCACCAGCGCCTACCAAGGTGTGGATCTCGTCGATAAAGAGCACGATGTTCCCATCTGAGGAGGTCACCTCTTTGATGACCGCCTTTAGGCGCTCCTCAAATTCACCCTTGTATTTGGCACCGGCAATCAGGGCACCCATATCCAATGAGTAGATGATTTTGTCCTTTAGGTTTTCGGGCACGTCACCTTGCACAATTCGATGCGCCAATCCTTCGGCAATGGCTGTTTTACCTACACCGGGCTCCCCTACGAGCATAGGGTTGTTTTTGGTGCGTCGGGAGAGGATTTGCAAAACCCTTCGGATTTCTTCGTCCCTTCCAATAACGGGGTCCAATTTGCCACTATCGGCCAATTGGTTGAGGTTATTGGCGTATTTATCCAAGGAATTATAGGTTTCCTCGGCACTTTGAGAGGTTACCTTTCCTCCTTTGCGCAATTCTTGAATGGCTGCCTTCAGGTCTTTTTCGGTAACGCCTTGATCCTTTAGGATTTGCGCAATCTTACTCTTGGATTTGAAAATGGCCAAGAGTAAATGTTCCACGGAAACATATTCATCGCCCATATTTTTGGCGATAATACTGGCTTCGTTGACGGTTTTTCCGGCTTCGCGCGAAAGCATGATTTCTCCTCCGGTCACTTTGGAAAAGCTCTGGAGTTCCTTGTCCAATATTTGATGGATGAGGTTGGTGTTCACGTTCAATTTTTTCAAAATGAAGGGAAGCACATTTTCATCCACCTCGCCAATGGCTTTGAACAGGTGTTCGTTTTCTATTTGTTGATGCCCAAATTCTTGGGCCAATTGCTGGGCCCTTTGAATGGCTTCTTGCGATTTTATGGTAAAATTGTTAAAGTTCATCGTTTTCGTTTTACCGATTAAAGTCAACAACCTTACCAATACCATATTACCGTCAAAATGTCCGATAAAACCAGTGATAGCAAGACATTTAGTCAGTTGTAAGCTTTTTGTTCCCTACCGACTTATCCTATAAATTTGCAATATGGGAATATTTGACAGCGTCTTCGGAAAAAAGGAGAACACAACGACAAAAAAGGAAGCATTGCCTTGGATTCCATTGGAAGCCATGGATCAATTGGAGGCGATTGCGGAAAAGTCCAATGGCCGACCACAGGTGATTTTTAAGCACTCGAATACGTGCGGCATAAGCCGAATGGTCCTCAATATGTTCGAGGGGTCGTACGATATGGATTTGGATATTGACCTTTATTTTTTGACCATTCAAAACCACCGGGATATTTCCAACCGGATTGCGGAGAAATTTGATGTACTCCACGAGTCTCCCCAATTACTGGTCGTCAAGAATGGTGAGGTTACCTTCCACACCTCGCACGGAGCCATTTCGGATATGGATTTTACGAAGTACCTATAAAAGAAATCATGATTATATGTCAGTTCGAGCGGAGTCGAGAACTTAAGGCATCTCGACTCCGCTCGATGTGACACTTTCTTTTAATTGAACTGATACCTCGAGACAATATTTTTGAGGCGCAGTTTTAGGTCTTCGCCAGCATCGTACACCATTTGCTCGTTGGACGGAAAAGGTACCTCCCTAGCGTTCAGATACAATAGCAAATCGTCTTCTAACGCTCTTTTGTCCCCTTGGTAATTCGCAAAGATATGCTCAAAGACAAACTCACTGGAGAGGGGGTAGGAGTTGATGACCTGTCCATCCCTTAAATTGGTAAAGCTTACCTTGGCCCCAATTTGCGCACTTTTGAATTGGGTAAATTGGAACAACTTACAAGTAACAGTTCGCATTTTATCCACTTTTATCTTGTTGCCCAAACTATCCTTCACCACATTACCATCTTGGTCCAAAAGGTATTCCCAACCGTCCTTGATCTGTCTTTCCTTAATAACTTGGGTTTCGTTGATACGCTCTGGGGAAATGTTGATTTCCATAAAATCCAGGTTCATCGCATAATCATAATTGATGTTTTCCAACGGATTGGTATGGTACTGCAACCAAAAATTTTCAATTCCAAAGGCATTAAAATCCAATAATTCGGCCTCCAAACGTTCTGGGATGATCTGTTGGGTCTGATTGGCAATCTCCACACGTACAAATTCCAGCCCTTTGTTATAGGCCTCATCCATTTTGGCCACCGTTTCCCTATACCCCGGATTGATTTCCTGCAAGTACTTCAAATCATCATAGGCAGCTCGATAATCGGATTTGTATTTGGCCGAGGCCAAAAGGTAGAGGGCATTCTGATACAAATGCTCGGATAGGTCATCCTTGGTGTTCAAGATTTGATTGTCGTAGTTCACAAAATTGAATCTGGCATCCCTTCCTTCATCAACAATATACAGCGGTAACAGGGGACGAATCCGTTCCTGTATTTGCTTTAGTTGAACATATTTATTGTAGATGGATTCCAAGTTTGCTGGATTTCCGTCATTCTGAAGAAAGGCAATTTCTTGTTGCTCTCTGGCCGCATTTTTGGCAAAGGCTTCCTCTAAAAGAACAATAAACTGCTGATGCCCTTTTTTGGTCTTGTTCTCGGCCAAATTTTTAATGGCCTTGTTCATTGCCGCATTGTAATTTCCCGTATTCAGGGCCTCTTGCGTTTTTTTAACACCACTACAGGCGCCAAGAACCATAACTGTAAGTAAGAGTAAAAGTTTTCTCATGGTCATCTACTTTTTGATTTGGTTAGGGGAATCCAATAGCTGTGCCAAAAATCCCCAATCTATAAACGAAAAAGGATGAACGGTAGTATATCTTGGATAAAAAGGTTGTAAATGGGAGATTTTTGGAAGGATGGGAAACTAACATAATTGTTAATTTCCGTTTGATAAAATTAGCCCTCATTGGCTTTTTTATGCGGATAAATCCCCTTTCAATTCGTAATTTTACGCCCTTAATTAAACTATGGGCAACATGCAACGAGACCAAAAGATTTTTGAACTGATAGCGCAAGAAAACGATAGGCAGCTGGAAGGTATAGAACTGATCGCTTCCGAGAACTTTGTAAGTCCGCAAGTGATGGAGGCCGCTGGCTCTGTACTTACCAACAAATATGCTGAAGGCTACCCAGGAAAGCGTTATTATGGCGGTTGCGAAATTGTTGACCAAGTGGAACAGTTGGCCATAGACCGTGCCAAGGAGTTGTTCGGTGCCGCTTACGCCAATGTACAGCCGCACTCCGGTTCCCAGGCCAATGCTTCGGTTTACCATGCGTGCCTCAATGCAGGTGATACCATTTTAGGTTTTGACCTCTCCCACGGCGGGCACTTGACCCATGGTTCGCCTGTGAACTTTTCCGGTAAATTGTACAACCCTGTGTTTTATGGGGTAGATGAGGAAACCGGACTTTTGAACTACGACAAAATCCAAGAGATTGCCGAAAAGGAGCAACCCAAACTGATCATTGCCGGTGCTTCAGCTTATTCCAGGGACATGGATTTTAAGCGTTTCCGTGAAATTGCCGATAGTGTAGGAGCTATCTTGTTGGCAGATATATCGCATCCTTCTGGATTGATTGCCAAAGGTATTTTGAACGACCCGATCCCCCATTGCCATATTGTGACCACCACAACACACAAAACACTCCGTGGTCCACGTGGAGGACTTATTTTGATGGGGGAGGATTTTGACAATCCGTTTGGTATCAAACTAAAGAACGGAAACCTGAGAAAAATGTCGGCCCTATTGGATTTGGCAGTATTCCCTGGTAATCAAGGCGGACCGTTGGAGCACATTATCGCGGCCAAAGCCGTTGCGTTTGGGGAAGCCCTTTCTGACGAGTTCCTCCACTACATGGTCCAAGTGAAAAAGAACGCTGCCGCCATGGCGAAGGCGTTTATGGACAGGGATTACAAAGTGATTTCTGGGGGTACCGACAACCACATGATGTTGATCGACCTCCGAAACAAAAATATTACTGGTAAAGATGCCGAAAAGGTATTGGAACATGCGGATATCACAGCCAACAAGAACATGGTGCCCTTTGATGATAAATCACCTTTTGTTACGTCAGGAATCCGTTTCGGAACCTCTGCAATCACCACCAGAGGCTTAAAAGAGGCCGATATGGAGATCATTGTGGGCTTTATTGACGAAATCCTGACCGACCCGGAGAACGAAACCAAAATAGCTTCCATAAAACAAAAGGTCAACGATTTAATGAAATCGCGACCTCTGTTCAGTGCTTAGTAATTGCTAGTGGAAATTTTTACTCGAAGAGAAAAATGCTCTCTTCGTACAATTTTTTCTGGTGAAGGGAATAAATGTAGGCTTCCTGCCCATCCCCTCGGTCAAAATAGAGGCCCCAATAGTCAAAATAACTGATCGGGTTATCTTCCTCCTGAGTTGAACCACTGGTGCCGACCGTGGCGGTATCCTCAAAAACAGGAACAAAGATTTCATAGGGCATTTCGGTGAGCCCTTTGGTAAAGTAGACAAAGTGCTTGCCAACAGCGGTCAGTATATCGCTGGCCTGTTCGGTGATGCTATGCTTGAACAATCGTGAGATGATGATGGAAGTATCCTCAAAATGCAAGGAAAGTTCCAGAATATCCGTAGGATAGGTACTTTCTTGGTTTAGCGTCTCCAAGGCCTTGGCCAGTTTAGTGGATATACTGGATTGGCAATCTTCGGCAAAATCATAGCTGCCCCAATTCCCATCGTTAAAATGTCGAAGACATTCGGCTATCCCAAAGTTATGGTGAAGGTGGATGATCAAATCCGTTCTGTTGTTTTGAAAATCCTGCTTGCACTGCACTTTGGCCGTGGCAAAAAAGTACTTTTCCAATACTTTTAGAAAGTCGTCCAGACCATCGGTGGCCACATAGGTTTTTGGACCTTTGTATCTGCTATTTCGTTTGTTCGGGGATGACATGTAGCTATAGATTGGATTCTACTATTCTTTCTACATAAAATTAGGATGAATCTTTGATTTTGGATTGCAGATAATCCTTAAAAATTCTATGGATTTCCCCCAGTTTGTAGGATTTTTAAGGTTTTTTGGCCCATAATCCTACCACAAAACGAAAAGTAAGGCTGCGTTTAGTGCATTGATGGTCAAATAAAGCCTTTGTTTTTTGCTGCCAATATCAAGGCCAAATCGTTCTCGTTTTCTGTACCGAACAAGGTTCTTAAATGACGTTTTCTGTTTTCGATGGAGGAGGGGGAAAGCCTGATGAATTTTTCCAAATCCTTGGTTTTGGTCCCTTTGGACAAATGGTAAAGGATTTGCTTGTCCTTCTCATCAAGATCTATGTTGTTGGCCATCTTTTTTCTGATGGCGCCAAGCGCTTTGGAAGAGTAGTAGGGCGGGTCCAGCATAATGGTCCGCACGGCATCTTCCAAGGTTTTGGGGTCAATATCCGTTTTTACCAAATAACCGTCCGGATCTACGGACTTAAGAATACTGTTGATCCTAAAGTTGTCGCTAAAGGAGGACATAAAAACAATCTTGCTTTCCGGTACGATCTTTCTGGCCAAGATGCCCAAATCTTCCCCACTGTGCGGTTGGTCCTCGTTAGGGGCAAATAATTGAACATCCAAAAACAAGATATCATACCTAAAGGTTTTTGCGGATTCCTCGATCAATTGTTTCCCAGCTTCGAAGGAAGTTGCGGTGTCCACTATGATCTTGTGACCGTCAAAATCGATGCCCTCGAGTATGAACTTGTACCCGAGCATGGTCATTTCATGATCATCGATGGCTAGTATTCTCAGTGTTTTCATGGTAGGTATTACTATTAATTTGGGGGAGTTGTTTATGCGTTTACCGCTATCGATATTTGCGGAACGGTGTGTTCCACATAGGAAGCGGGTATCTGTATTTTTATAATGGTTCCATGGCCAGGTTTGCTGTCAAAATCCACTTTGCCCTTTATTTTTTTGACTCTGGATATAATGTTCTTCAGGCCAATTCCTTTTTTCGCTCGGTTTGGGTCAAAGCCAACACCATCATCCGAGATATTGAGCTTTAACATATCGTCCACCAGTTGAAAGGAAATGGACACGTTTTCGCTTTTTGCGTGTTTCACACAGTTTTTTAGTGCCTCTTGGACCACCCTGAAGGCGTTGATCTTGATATCGCCCAGCAAATTGTCCCAAGGTACCTTTTTGTCGTAGTCGAAGGTGCAGGAAATACCGGATGACTTTTCGATACCGCTGATCATGTCTTCCAACGACACGATAAAATTATGAAATTTTTTGTAGGCTTCATTGTTCAGCTCATGGGAAATGGTTCGGATTTCCTCCTCAACGGCCTGAAGTTTTTCAATGAACATGGCCCTTTGTTCCATGGAGGCCTGGTCCTCGCGATCGTTAAGGCCGCTCAACATCAATCGGATACCCAACATTTCGCCCAGAATGCCATCGTGGAGCTCCTCGGAAATTCGTTTTTGGGCCATTTGCTTGCCCTCCTGCAATTTTCCTTGTTGGGCGAGCATCAGGTTGTAGATTTCTTGGTTGCTTTCCTGTTGTCGCTGTTTAAACTTTAAGCGGTTGTTGCTTATATACAGGGAAATAATGATGAAGGCGGTTACCCCGAACAATAGCATTAGGGTGGAGGATAGTATCCAAATCTGCTTTTCCTGCGTCAGGATCTTGTTCTCTTCGATAATGTCGTCCGTCTCCATGCGGATGCGGCCAAATTTATCCCGTTTGGTGCGTTCCTCTTCCTGTATAATGTCGTTGAGTTGGTAGTACTGCTCGGCATAGGAGGCGGCATGTACCGTATCCAATCGGGTAAGCAACCGGAGAGCGTCCAAGGCACGATCGTTGTTATAGGTTTCTTTGGCAATATTGTAGGATTCGTTGGCATTGGCAATGGCATTTAGGGTGTCTCCCTTGGCGGCCAAAACTTCGGAATAGTAATAATGCAGTCTGGCCCTGTCGTAGAGGTCGCCAGTTGCGGCGTTAACTGAAAAGGCCTCCACTAACAATTCCTCGGACTTTTTAGTGTTCTTCTCGGTTTTGAGGACTGAAAAAGCGTAGCTTCCCAAGGCTTTTTCATACAGGTCGGGAATCTCTTGTTTTAGATTTGTATTAAAAAGCAGTTCTTGGTAAACATTTTTTGCTTGGGTGAAATCTTCTTCGTTTAGATAGGTGCTAGCAATATTGTTTTGGAGTTTCCATATCAATTGAGTTTTGTTTTCACGATTTGAGCTTTCAATATATCCGCGAGCTGTTTCGTAGGATTCAATCGCTTTTTGGCTATCGCCAAAGCCGTTGGCCAAAATGCCTAACATATTATAGGCATTATATAAGCGATAATCATCGTCCAGTTCATCAAAGATTTCTATGGCAGCGGCAGCACTGGTTTCGCCGCCCAAATAATCCTTGTAGGCATCCTGTACCCTTGCCATATTATATAACATTCTGGCTTTTAGGGATTTAGAGGTGGAATCTTTCGGCAATCGGTCAAAACTTTCCAAGGCTTTTCGGTAACGGTAAAAGGCACTGTCCATCGCTCCATAATTTTCAAAAAAACCCCCAAGATCCCAATTGGAATAGCCCAGTATTTTATCTGCTTTTGCTTCTTCTGATAGCTTTAGGAGCTTGGCATTGGATTGCCGAAAACCTACGGAATCCTTTTGCTGCAAATACGCTAAGGAAACCTGGGATAATTGTTCCAATCGGGTGGAATCCTTGGAAAGGGTCAAGGCCTGTACCTCTGCATCTTGAATATAGGCTCTGCGTTCATCGGATGATAATTCTTTGGCGGTCTTGGCAATAGTCAGCAATTGTTGGATGGAGTCGACCTTGGGGTTCCGCACCGTTTCATCGTTGGATACCTGCTGTTTACAGCCCAAAACGAGCAGTAGTACTAAAATGAATACTCCGTTTTTCAAATTTTCCAAGTGGTTTCTAGTTCCAAGGTAACAAAAAAGCCCCAAAACAGTAAAGGTTTGGGGCTGGGTGTTATGTTAAATGTTCCTTACAGTCGTCGGCTGTCGTTTGCGCTCTGCTGCAATCGTCTTTTGCTCTGTTTTGAGAATCCGAGGCGTACTCGGTATTCATGGGATCCCTTCTGATAGTCTCCTGATAGCGCTTCCTGTCTATCCAAAGCAATGTAATCGACCACTTTGGACTCATCCCTTTGATAAAGAAGGGCAATTACAAGGATTACAATCAGGATAATGTTTTTGTATAAGTTGGTAATGGCAGCAAGCATAAAAATCTAGTTATTACCTCTTCCGTCCTTTTCTGCGTCCTCACCATCAGTCGCATTCTGATCAAGGGTCAGTTGTTCAAACATGGCTTCGGTGTCCTGTACGTCGGTTTCCGTTTCGCAAGAGTAAAATCCAGTGGTCAATAGTGCAAGGGCCAAAATGCTAAATACTTTTTTCATAATTATAGGTTTTTAGGTGTAAAAATTAGGTTTGTGCAGCTAAAGTATTTCGCAATAGGGATGGCTACGCTGTATTTGAAAAGAGCGTAGTATTCTGTGGTAATCTGTTAGAATTTTACCACAATCTGCAAGAATTTTGCTAATTAAGGGCCTTTGCCGAGGTTTTGGAGAGCATGTTCTTAAGGCTGTCTACCTTATCCTTATAGGTTTTGGAGAAGGGGAGTTCCTGCTCTTCCCCGCACCTTAGACTACAGATGGATTTCCCATAATTGATACGGGTGACATATACACTATTGATAATGTAGCTTTGGTGTACACGGATAAAGTTCTTGGGTAACTTTTCCTCGAAGGACTTTAAGGTCTTGAATGCACTGATGATGCTGCCGTCCTTCATAAAAAAGTCAGTGGTATTGTTATCCGATTTGAGATAAAGGATGTTTTGGGTGTCCAAATACCGGTAGTCCTTATAGGATTTAAGGCAAATGGTGGATGGCGTATCGTGCTTTGGGTGCAATTTGCGCAGTCGTAAAATCGTCTTTCGGATATCGAACTCGTTGTGTGGCAGGATCCAATAATCAAAAAAGCCGCTTTTAATGGCATTGTAGGCGAACTTCTTGGTTTTGGCGTATCCTATAATAATAGGTAAGGACTGCATATACTGATTCAGTTCCGTTACCATTTGAAAGTAGCTTAGGCCATCTTCGCCCAAATTGACGAGCACCACATCGGGATTGTACTTTAAAATGGAATTTAGACCTGCTGAAGCGTTGGTGTCCTCGCTGGCACAAACAAAATCATCGTACTCCTCCAAATACAATTGCAACTGCAATTTTGAGGAGGCGTCCGAGTCGATGATGTTGTAGGTATATTCCATGTGCAAATTCCTGATTGCAAGTTACTAAGGCACAAAAAAAACTCACTACAGTTTTCCCTTAAAAAAACTAGGGGTTTCATCTTAAATCGGGTGTTTTTCTTACATTTTCCCCTAAAAATTCGTTAAATCGAAATGGAGTGTAACAAAACACCTATTTTTTAAGGATTGCTTTTTGAATGCGAAACAGCCGTTTGGAAACGTACTTTCCTTGGCGTTCCATCAAGATGAAAATGAGATGTAAATTGGGGGTTTTTCGTGCTCAGTTAGTTCAGAATATAGGTTTAGTTCGGTTTTTAGGTTACCCTATATTACAATTTGTTGGGAAAGCATCAAAATTTAGGTGACTGGAATTAAGGAGATTGGGCGAAAATTCGATGAATTACAGCTATTTGATCAATATGAAAGTATTTTTGCTACGAATTGGGGTGTACGCTATAAGAATAGCGCCTGAATTTCCTCCGGCACCCGTTTGGGCCGAAAGGTTTGGGCATCCAGTAAGCACCATTCCGTAACCGCTTTCACCAGCAGCTCATTGGTTTCCTTGTTTTTGATTTCCACCACCCTTGTGGAAATAGGCCCTTGGTTCTCTGCTATGTAGGTATTGATGAGCATGGTGTTCCCGAGCACGGCCGATTTATGATAGGTAATGTTGTGGTTGCGCACCACCCAAATCAAGGATTGCTGTATGGCTTCGGTGGTCACATGGTTCCAGTGCCTCTTGGAAATCTCTTGGATCCATTCCACGTAGCGGATATTGTTCACATGGTTGAGGTCGTCCAGGTCGTTGGGCATCACATCAAAAGCTTCCGAGTAGGTCTTCATCCCTATTTTTTAAGGATTTTCACCTCAAACAGCTTGTCCCAGTTTTTGCCTGTCACAAAAAAGGTTTCCCGTTCGGGGTGGTAGGCCACGCCGTTCAGTACAGAGTTGCCTTCATCCCATTGAGGCCCTTTGGTTACTTGGCTTTGAAGTCCGCCAAAGTTGATCACACCCTCAATGGCGCCGGAGGTGGCATCTATGATCATCATGCTCTGTTTTTGGTACACATTGGCATAAATTTTACCGTTCACATACTCCAGCTCGTTGGCACGGTTAAAAATGGACTTATTGGTCACGGTTTCGATATGGCCGGTCTCTTCCAATGTCTCAGGATCTAAAAACCAGATTTTTTCGGTGCCGTCACTTTTATAAAGTTTCTCGCCATCGTTGCACAAACCCCATCCTTCGCGGCTTTTACCATAGGTAAAGTTTTTGATTTTCTCCAGAGTCTCGATATCGTACACATATCCCATCCCGCTTTGCCAGGTCAATTGGTACAGCTTACCATCCATGATCGTAATGCCTTCACCAAAGACTGAAGCGTCCATATCAATTTTTTGCAGTACCTCACCGGTTTTAAAATCGACCTTTCGGAGCGTAGAAAAACCTGTTTTCCCTGTGCCTTCGTACAAGATGCCATCGTGGAATTCCAGTCCTTGGGTGTAGGCCCCGGTATCGTGTGGGTAGGTATTCAGGATTTCATAGGTGTACACTTCCGGTGCCGAAGCGGCCAATAAGCGGAAGTCTTTTTCTACTGAGACGTTTTGGTCTTCAATATTGAACTTTGCCACCAAGGTTTTGTTGCCCAAGGTGGGGAGGTCAAGGGTCAACTTACCATTTTCAACGGGCATTTCCTTTCCGTCAATATAATAGCGTAGGTCCGATATTTCAATGTCCTTTTTGTTCTTGAGGGCTACTCCCAATTGTTGGTTTTGCTGTATGGCCTTGTTTTCCAGTTGGATGGAAAAATGCTTGGCCGGGTCGGCATTGCCACCGCAGGCCAAAAAGAAGAGCAAGGCCCCGGTTGCGAAAAAAAGTTTGCCCATATTTTTTACTGCTTGTATCATAAATTGTTACTCATGAATCTTCGAAATTAAGAATGTATTGGGATTGCCACAAATTTAAAAGGTCGTATATTTGCAGCCGGGCAAGTCCTACACGACCAGCTCCTGCAGAATCCCCCAGGGCGGGAACGCAGCAAGGGTATGTGGTCGTAGCGGTGCGATGTAGGTAGCTTGCCCTTTTTTGTACCCAAAAATCAGCTGATCATGGATAAAAAAGTTGTACTGATCACCGGCGGTTCTTCAGGTATTGGTAAATCCATCGGGACCTACTTGGTCCAAAAAGGGTTTACGGTTTACGGTACTACGCGCAATCCAAAAAACTATCCCGATTTTAAGGCTTTTGAACTGGTTCAATTGGATGTAACGGATGTGGAAAGCATCCAAAAGGCCGTTTCCAATGTCATTTCCAAAGAGAATAGATTGGATGTTTTGATAAACAACGCTGGGGTTGGCATTACCGGACCCATCGAAGAAACCCCCCACGAAGAGATTTTGCGCGTGTTCGACACCAATTTTCATGGTCCCGTGCATGTAATGAAGGCCGTTTTGCCGCAAATGCGCAAGCAGGGCGGCGGGGCTATTATCAACATCACCTCCATTGCGGGTTACATGGGATTGCCCTATCGAGGATTCTACTCCGCCACCAAAGGTGCGTTGGGCATCCTTACCGAGGCCCTACGCATGGAAACCAAGGATTTTAACGTGACCATTACCAATGTGGCTCCCGGTGATTTTGCTACCAATATTGCATCGGGCAGGTACCATGCACCGGTTATCGAAGGCTCTGCCTACCAAGAAAAATACCAACAGACCCTAAACGCCATCAATGCGGATGTGGACAGTGGGGGAGACCCAATACAGGTAGCGGAGGCCGTGTACAAGATCATCAACCAGAAAAAGCCGAAGATACACAACCCCGTAGGCGCATTTTTACAAAAATTCTCCCTTAGGTTAAAAAAGATTTTACCCGACAAAGTCTACGAAAAATTACTCCTCGACCATTATAAGTTGTAATTTTAGGGGATTTGTGAACCAATTATAAATAGTAAGAAATGAAGTTTTTTATTGATACTGCCAATCTTGACCAAATTAAGGAAGCCCAAGAACTCGGTGTTTTGGACGGTGTGACCACCAACCCTTCCCTAATGGCGAAGGAAGGCATCACCGGAAAGGATAATATTTTGAAACATTACGTGGACATTTGCAACATTGTGGATGGTGATGTTTCTGCCGAGGTAGTGGCCACGGAGTTTAAGGAAATCATAAAAGAAGGTGAGGAGTTGGCCGAGCTGCACGAACAGATTGTAGTGAAAGTACCCATGATCAAGGATGGGGTAAAGGCATTAAAATATTTTTCGGATAAGGGTATCCGTACCAATTGCACTTTGGTATTCTCCCCAGGGCAGGCGTTATTGGCCGCTAAGGCTGGAGCTACCTATGTATCCCCTTTCTTGGGACGATTGGACGATATTTCTACCGACGGCCTTAATTTGATTGCCGAAATCCGTTTGATTTATGACAACTACGGTTTTGAGACCCAAATATTGGCCGCATCCATCCGTCACACCATGCATGTGATCGATTGTGCAAAACTTGGTGCCGATGTGATGACAGGTCCTTTGTCGTCTATCGATGGATTATTGAAACACCCATTGACCGATATTGGCTTGGCCAAATTCTTGGAAGATTACAAAAAAGGAAACTCCTAGTTGGGAGAGTCCAAAAGATTGAATGGCCCTGAATGAAAGTTCGGGGCTTTTTTATTTATAGTGAAGTGTAGAGATTGGCAAAACCATCGACCACCAAAGTGTCCTTGGCAATCACGCATTTGTTGAGACCATCAATAATCATGGCCATTTGCAAATCCTTGAAATTATCGCCATGGTAATGCTTGCCCGCATCGAGTTTGTACTCGTCCATAAGCTGTTTCCACTGCGCAAAGTTGGTCCTAAGGTTGATGCCCACAAAATTGTAATGCGGATATTTTTTCTCCAAAGAAGTAATGTGTGTGTTCACATTGATAAAATGCTTCTTTTGGTCGGCAGTCCAAAAATAAAATACGGTGTTCTTTTTATCGTTGGCCAATGTTTTTAGGGAAATCGCCTCATTGTTGATGTCCTTTACAGCAATATCAGGGACTGTGGTATTGGGTTGGAGGTTTTTGATGCCATTGTACAGCAAATCGATTTCCTCTTGGTGTTCGTTATTGGTGGAAAGTGATTTGAACTTTTCAATAAAAACGGTGGCCTCTTCACTGGGTGTGTGCTCGCGAAGCAGATAATCCATCGCAATGTTCCTGAAAAGAATGTCCCTTAACTCAGGTTGCTTCACAATACTGTCCACCAAAGCAAGCTTGTGCTTATTAAAGTGTAGGCGGTCGCTCACCGGTTTTTTATTGTTGGAGCAATCTTCCAAGCAGGTCATGTAAGCCACATTGCCAAAATGCCACTTCATAAAATCGAAATAAGGCCTAAAGTAGGTGAGGTCCTTATTGTTCAGATCAATGTTTGTGCGATACCTATAAAATTCTTCGGGAAGTTCGTGGATGGTTTCTTCGCCAGTTCCTTTTTTATGGTAAAACGGATATTTTTCCTTGTTGATATAAGTGTTGTAGTCAATCGAAGCCTCTGCCATGGCCAGTGCCCTTGGGGTAAACTCGTTGTCTGCATTCAATTCGTTCAGCAAAGCCACTTTGACCGTATGTAGGGAATCTATTTTTTCGCTAAACGTTTCAGGGTCTAGGTTGAAATATTCATTGATCAACGGCTCTTCTTCCTCAATCGCAAGGAAAATCTCTATCAAAAAGTTGTTGATTTCACTTCCTGTACCGGAATATACCAGTGATTCGTCAAACTCGACGGTATTCAAACGGGCCAAAAGGCTGTCCCCTTCGGAAAGGTAAACATATTGTAGTTCGGGGCTATGGTCAAAATGGTAAAGTCCTTCTTCAATGCTGTCCAGTTGGAACAAAAAGTGGTTTTTATCGTCCAATTGTACGGAGTCCACATAAGAATCGTTGTGGTACAGCACCACGTAATTACTGGTTGGATTCACGATTTCGCCACCGAAAAAAACTGTAGAACCGTTTTCTGGGGCATCAGAACACGATACGATAGAAGCTACCAAGGTGAGGCCGAGTAAAAATCTTACCATATATAGGGGACCATTCAATTGACTTTCAAATGTAAGCAACCCAAGAAGCCTAACTTGTTAAGGGGTCGTTAAATGTTGTTAAACGGTATTTTTCCATCGTTCAAATATGCCGTTTTAAATTAGAATGTGGAATCGTATTTAGCTACTTTTGCAAAAAATAAAGATAGTTGCATGTTATCAGTATCGAATTTATCCGTACAGTTTGGCAAAAGAGTTTTGTTCGATGAGGTCAATGTAACCTTTGCCCAAGGGAATTGTTACGGTATTATCGGTGCCAACGGGGCCGGTAAATCTACCTTTCTTAAAATTTTATCCGGGCAGATAGATCCTACCTCTGGCCATGTGCATTTGGAGCCAGGCAAGCGTATGTCGATTTTGGAGCAGAACCATAACGCATACGACGAATATCCGGTGTTGGAAACCGTGGTGATGGGTAACAAGCCCCTGTACAAAATCAAGAAGGAAATCGATGCCCTTTATGCCGATTACACCGATGAAAATGCGGAAAAGATTGGCGAGCTACAGGTCGAATTCGAGGAAATGAACGGATGGAACGCCGACAGCGATGCCGCTGCATTGTTATCCAACCTTGGGATTACGGAAGACCTGCACTACACCAATATGGCCGACCTGGATTCCAAACTAAAGGTACGAGTGCTCTTGGCGCAAGCCTTGTTCGGAAATCCCGATGTGCTGATCATGGACGAGCCTACCAACGATTTGGACTACGAAACCATCAATTGGTTGGAAAATTTCCTGGCCAATTACGACAATACCGTTATCGTGGTCTCTCACGACAGGCACTTTTTGGATGCCGTTTGTACCACCATTGCGGATATCGACTTTGGAAAAATCAATCTATTCTCAGGAAACTACACCTTCTGGTACGAGAGTAGTCAACTAGCTGCAAGGCAAAGGGCGCAGCAGAACAAAAAGGCAGAAGAGAAGGCCAAGGAACTACAGGAATTTATCCAGCGATTTAGCGCCAACGTGGCGAAAAGCAAGCAGGCTACTTCGCGTAAAAAGATGTTGGACAAGTTAAAAGTGGAAGACATCAAACCATCCAGCAGAAGATATCCTGCCATTATTTTTGATCGTGAGAGGGAAGCGGGGGACCAAATCCTGAATGTGGAAAAATTGACCGCTACTTCAGAAGATGGCGACCTATTGTTCAAGGATGTGAACATCAACTTGGCCAAGGGGGACAAAGTGGCCATCCTTTCCAAGGATTCCCGAGCAACTACCGCTTTTTACGATATTATCGCCGGGAAAACCAAGGCCGCGAATGGAAAGTATCAGTGGGGGGTTACAACTACTCAATCCTATTTGCCGGCAGATAACTCGGAATTTTTCCAAGACGAAGTGAATTTGGTGGATTGGCTCCGTCAATGGGCCAAGACCGAAGAAGAACGGGAAGAGGTATACCTAAGGGGATTCCTTGGGAAAATGCTGTTTAGCGGTGAGGAAGCGTTGAAAAAATGTACGGTACTCTCCGGAGGGGAAAAGGTACGCTGTATGCTCAGCCGTATGATGATGCTTCGCGCCAATGTGTTGATGTTGGACGAACCTACCAACCACTTGGACTTGGAAAGTATCACCGCATTCAACAACTCCCTAAAAAACTTTAAAGGAACAATTCTGCTCACCACGCACGATCACGAGTTTGTGAACACCGTGGCGAACAGAATTATTGAGTTGACGCCCAATGGCGCCATTGACCGCTACTTGACCTTTGATGACTATATGTCGGACAAGTCCATCAAAGAGCAGCGTGAAAAAATGTATGCCGTTACCGCTTAAGCGTTAAAATACTTGCTTTTCCAGATGGCTGGATTAAAGTTTTTACCAAGGGCAAAACCGTAGAATATCACCACGGAAGCAATACTTTTGAACATAAAGAAGTAAATGATCCAAAATTCGGCCGTGGAGCTTTTCTTGGAGAACAGCCCTTCCGGTACCATCAAGGTAACCAGATAGCTGAGCAATACCACCACCAAGATAAGATTGGAAACGTTCTTAAACGGCCATGCGAACAATTTGCGCAAGGGATGTAAATCGTTCCCCCATTTGTGGATCAAGTAAAAATAATCGTTACCGATGGGAGCAAAGAGCAATGGGTCGTCCTTGTCCTCCAAACGGAACAATTTGGACGGTGCCATTATCTTAAATCCTTTGATTTCGGTGTGGTGTGCAGCTTCCAAATGTTTGATTTTGGAAATGGCGGCCTGAGGAATCTTCCCCTTAAAATAGGAGCTGTCCAAGAAGCGCAATCGATAATCGATACAAATCTCCTTGATTTGATCAATGTGGAAAATCTTATCTGTTTCCAAAAGGTCAAAATCAAAGTCGTTGGAAAGAGTGTTGTTCTTGGAGCTCAATTGTTGGGCTATCTGCTCTTCTTTTTGAGCATCGTTGCTTAAAATTTGTTTAACCTCGGCCAAAATGTGTTCGCCGTTTCCGTTTTTCTCCCTGCTTTTCCGAAGCTTTTGGGCAATGTTGGTTCCTTTCAAAATCATGCAGCTTTTTTTTAGTAATCTACTCAAATTTAAGGAATTGAATTTTCGATACTGACAATTGTCATATAATCCGATGTTAAGTTTTTGTTAAATGGATTTTGAGACCCATAAAAACTCACAGATGTCAATAAAAAAGGTGTATCTTATCGACGTTTTTGGTAGTTAATCGTAAAAGCATACTAAATCGTTCAAGCCCTAAAATTTAACCAACCTTATGAGTGCCCCCGCAACGAAGTTTCTTTGTATCGTCTGTTTTGTTTTTTCGCTAATTGCTTCAGCCCAAAGCACTTCCAATGCACTTTCGTATGCCAGTAGGTTGGGAAATCACACCATTTTATTGAGTGCGGTAAATGCCACAGAGTTGGGAGCCTTGCTCCAGAAATCGGGGCCCTTCACCATTTTTGCACCTTCAGATGCGGCTTTTGAGAAGTTTTCTAGTCAAAAAATGTCGGAAATGATCAATGCGGAGGACAAGAGAGCATTAAAATCACTGCTATCTTACCATATTGTTGCAGGACAATTAACTGCGTCCCGCATGCTCCGGGCCATCGGAAGAGGAAATGGCGTCGCAACTTTCACAACGGTTCAAGGCAAAAAATTGACAGCCCATTTGGATGGCTATGACATCGTATTGACCGATCCTGTTGGCAATACGGCACGAATCACTGCCGCTGACCTTAACCTGGAAAATGAGGGTGTGGTTCACGAAATCGACAGCGTGATTCTCCCTGCCCAAATGTAATTAACGAAGTTCCGCTCCCAACTCCTTTTGATATTGGGCCAATAGTTTGCCCATAATCTTATCGATTTGTTTGTCAGTAAGCGTCTTCTTTTCGTCCATGAGCGTGAAGCTTACCGCATAGGATTTCTTGCCTTCTGGAAGGTTGTTTCCAGTATACACATCAAACAGATTCACTTTTTTAAGTAGCTTTCTTTCTGTCTTCCAAGCGATGTCATATACTTTTTGGAAAGAAACCGACTCATCCAGCAATAAGGCAAAATCACGGGTTACCTCGGGGAATTTTGGTATTTCCTTGAAGACTACATTTTGGGTACTTACCAATTTTAATAGTGCATCCCAATTCAAATCAGCATAAAATACTTCCTGTTTGATGTCAAACTGCTTCAGCGCAGCTCTGCTTACCAAACCAAGGGAAACCAAGACCGTATCATTTTTGGTGTAGGAGATGCCCTCCGAAAAATCAGCATTGCCCAATGGCTGAGTGTCCAAATCCCTTACGCCCAAACGTTCAAAAACATTTTCGACGATACCTTTCAAATAGAAGAATTCGGATTTTTTCGGAGCGACCGCCCAGCTACTTTGTGTTCGATCACCAGAAACGAACAATGCCAAGTGTTGGTTTTCTTGGTACGACCCATCCACTTTGTGGTAGGTTTTTCCGAACTCGAACAATTTGAGGTCCGTTTTTTGACGGTTGTGGTTATAGCTCACCGTTTGAAGCCCGGAATGCAACATGGACGTACGCAGCACGGATAAATCGGAACTCAAAGGGTTCAGCATTTGAACGGCACCATCTTCTTCCGAACTCATGGTGTTCGCAACCAAACTATTGGTCATAATTTCATAGAAACCTTTGGAGGCCAGTAGGTTTCCGACCACATCTTGGATACGGTAATTTTCAAAACGGGAGGTTTTGGCAATACTCGCATTTAGTTTTTCCTTGAAATCGATATTGTTGTAACCATACACACGCAAGATTTCCTCGATGACATCCACTTCACGGGTCACATCTACCCGGTAGGTAGGGATGGTCAGTCCAAGGCCTGATTCCGTTACGTTGTTGATTCGTATCTCCAAAGACGATAGGATGGATTTTATGGTATCCCTCGGGATTTCCTGTCCGATCAAGGAGTTGATTTTATTAAAGGTCAGAAATACTTGCCTTTCTTGCGGCTTTTTGGGGAACAGGTCAACAATTTCGGAAGTGATGTAGCCACCGGCAATTTCCCTGATCAGCAGCGCAGCTCTTTTTAGGGCGTATTTGGTTAAATTGATATCGATGCCCCTTTCAAATCGGAAGGAAGCATCCGTATTCAAACCGTGTCTTTTGGCCGTTTTCCTAATGGAAACTGGGTCAAAATAGGCACTTTCCAAGAAAATGGACGTCGTGTGCTCGGTGACCCCGGAGTGAATTCCACCAAAAACTCCAGCAATGCACATGGGTTTTTCAGCGTCACATATCATAAGGTCGTCTTCATGAAGCTCGCGCTCCACTTGGTCCAACGTAGTGAATTTGGTGCCCGAGGGCAATGTTTTTACATCTACCTTGTTGCCTTTTATTTTGGATGCGTCAAAAGCATGCAAGGGCTGCCCCAGTTCGTGTAGCACATAGTTGGTTACGTCCACCACATTGTTTATCGGTGCCAAGCCAATGGCTTTTAACCTGTTTTTTAACCAATCGGGAGAATCCTGCACAACAAGATTGTTGATGGTAACCCCGCAATATCTTGGAGCCAAATCGCTCTCCATGACTTCCACATCCACTTTTAGGGAACGGTTGTCAATGGAAAAATTACTCACCGAAGGGGTAACCAGTTCCTTTTGTATTTCTTTTTGTTCGAGACCTGCCTTTAGGTCACGGGCCACGCCAAAATGGCTCATGGCATCGGCACGGTTGGGGGTGAGGCCAATTTCAAAAACCTCGTCGTTTTCAATATCGAACACTTTGGCGCAAGGTGTACCTGGAACCAGCTCCTCGTTGAGAACCATAATTCCGTCATGGCTTTCGCCCAAACCGATTTCATCTTCGGCACAGATCATGCCCTGGCTCACTTCTCCTCGGATTTTACCTTTCTTGATTACCCAAGCCTCGCCTTCTTTGGTATAAAGGGTAGTGCCAACGGTTGCCACAGGAACTTTTTGTCCAGCGGCCACATTGGGTGCCCCACAAACAATCTGTACCGGAGCTTCCTGTCCAATATCCACTGTGGTCAACTTGAGGCGGTCTGCATTAGGGTGGGACTCGCAAGTAAGCACGTGGCCCACTACGATTCCCTTTAAACCGCCTTTAACTGATTCAAATTGGGTGATGCCTTCAACTTCCAGACCCAGATCTGTTAAAAGTTCACCTGTTTTTTGAGCATCCCAATCAATTTGCAAAAATTGCTTCAACCAGTTATAAGAAATCTTCATACCCCATTTTTAGAGGGCACAAATATATAACAATAGGGGAACAGATTCAACGATAATACTAACCATAAAACCTAGGAAATGGTAAGTTTTAAAATGTATTTCCTACATTTAGGTAAAATCTTTCAATTTATGAACAGAATCGGGATAGCGTTAGCAGGGCTTGTGATTTTATGTGCCTCGTGCAAAAAAGAAGAGGCGCCCAAATTGGCAACCGGCGATTGGTTGGCCAAAATCGAAGTATCCGAGTCACAACAATTGCCTTTTGAGTTTACGCTTACCCAAAATGAGGAAGGTGACTATGTGATGCAAGCCTTCAACGCTGAAGAGGTAGTGACCATTGACGAATTTACCTTCAATGGGGATTCCATCAATATTCGAATGCCCGTTTTTGAAGGACATATCACAGGTACTTATACTACAGATCGGATTACGGGCGAATTTATTGAGGAGAGCAAGGAAAGGAGGGTGCCTTTTGTGGCTACCTATGGCAAGCAGGACCGCTTTACGGTGAATGAAGATGCGGCCGTAAACCTCTCGGGAATTTGGGAGACCTATTTTGATGTAAATACGGAAGATGAATATGCGGCCAAGGGTATTTTTATGCAGAATGGCAATCGATTAAAAGGAACTTTTAGGACAAAGACAGGGGATTACCGCTATTTGGATGGCGTGGTGACAGGAGATAGCATGAAGCTTTCAGCTTTTGATGGCTCCCATGTCTTCCTTTTTTTGGCAGAGGTTACGGATAGCACGCTCAACGGGAAGTTTTACTCCGGGAATCATTCCGTAGAAGAATTTATGGCGGCCAGAAACGAGGCCTTCGAGCTACCGGATTCCAATGAATTGACCTATTTGAGGGAAGGTTATGATAAATTCGATTTTACCTTTCCAAACTCGGACGGGGAAATGGTGGGTCTGGACGACCCCATGTTCAAGGACAAAGCGGTTTTGGTCCAGATAATGGGGACGTGGTGCCCCAATTGCTTGGATGAGACCCGATTTTATGTGGATTTTGTCAAAAACAATCCCGACTTGGACCTGCAACTTGTTGGGCTGGCATTTGAGTATGCCAAAACCGAAGAAAAGGCTTTTGAGGGTATCCAACGTTTACAGGAGCGGGAAGATGTTCCCTATCCAATACTCTTGGCGCAATATGGTACGTCCAACAAGCAAAAGGCCAATGAAAAACTACCTATGCTGAACCATATTCTTTCGTATCCTACCACCATTTACATTGATAAAAGCGGAGAGGTCCGAAAGATTCATACTGGTTTCAATGGACCTGCTACGGGTGAAAAGTTTATCGAATTCAAAGAAGAGTTCAATAAAACGATCCAAGAACTGACCTCCGAGTAAAATCCAACGAAAACGGACTAGATAATGGTGGATTTCCCCAAATGGATGTTCTCATCGTTCATTAGGGTGTCGTCCTCAATATCCACAATATTGTGGGCAATAAAGTCCCCAACATGATTGGTTCCATATTGACTTTCCTTATTCAAGTCGGGTGTGACGATTCCCTTTTTCAGTGACTTGTCCACTGCTTTTTTTACGGCCCAAGCCTCTTCGATAAGTCCCAAATGCTCCAATAGCATGGATGCAGATAGGATAGAGGCTATCGGGTTGGCAATATCCTTGCCCTTGGCTTGCGGGTAGGAACCGTGGATGGGTTCAAACAGGGCGCTTTCCTCTCCAATGGAGGCCGAAGCCAATAATCCAATGGAGCCACCTATCACACTCCCCTCATCGGAAATGATGTCTCCGAACATGTTCTCGGTCAAAATAACGTCGAACTGTTTGGGATTGAGAATGATTTGCATAGCGGCATTGTCTACAAACAAAAAGTCCAAGGCCACTTCGGGGTAGCTTTCCCCAATTTTGGTGACCACTTTGCGCCAAAGTCTGGAGGATTCCAGCACATTGGCTTTGTCCACAAGAGTCAATTTCTTTTTACGGCCCTTCGCGGCCTTAAATGCCAAGTGGGTGATACGACTTATTTCTTCTTCGGTATACTCGCAAAGGTCCGAAGCTTTGGTACCTTCTGGATTCAATTTTTTCTCACCAAAATAGATGCCACCCGTTAGCTCGCGATAGATTACAAAATCAGTTCCATCGATGATGTTTCTTTTTAAAGGGGATTTGTCCAATAAGGTGGGATGGGAAATCACCGGACGGATATTCGCAAAAAGCCCCAATTCTTTTCTCAATTGCAGCAAACCTTGTTCTGGGCGAACCTTGGCATCGGGATCAGTGTCATATTTTGGATCACCAATGGCGCCGAACAGCACGGCATCCGATTCCTTGCACAACTGGAGTGTGGCATCGGGTAGGGGAACCCCTTTCTTGTCGATGGCAACGGCACCTACGGGAGCCTCCTTAAAAACAAAATGTTGATTAAAGGTTTCCTCAACGGCCTTCAAACATTTCACGGCTTGGGCCAGAACCTCGGGTCCTACACCATCACCGGGTAGCAATGCAATTTTAAACGTCATACACAAAGTGTGATTTATGCCAGGCTTTTCATCCCGATATTGCTGGTCTCCACAATTTCGTGGATATCCTCGTCCACAATTTCCTTTTTCACATCGGCGTACTTCAAGAAGTTTTCATACACCGTGTCCAATTGGAGTTTGGTGAGCTCATAACCTACCTTTTTGGCTCTGTACGCTAAGGCTGCGCGACCACTACGGGCGGTCAGCACAATGGAGGATTCACTCACCCCAACATCTTTTGGGTCGATGATTTCATAGGTTTCCCTCCGTTTGATTACACCGTCTTGGTGAATTCCCGAGCTGTGCGCAAATGCATTGGAGCCTACAATGGCTTTATTGGGCTGTACGGGCATTCCCATTTTTTGGGAAACCATGGTACTCGTATCCCAAAGTAATTTACTGTTGATGTCGGTATCCAAATTTAAATGAGGGTGTTGTCGCATCACCATCACCACTTCTTCGAGGGAGGTATTTCCGGCACGTTCACCGATACCGTTGATGGTACACTCAATTTGTCGGGCTCCGTTGATGACCCCTGCAATGGAGTTGGCGGTGGCCAAACCTAGATCGTTGTGGCAGTGACAGGATAGGATAGCTTTTTCAATGCCTTTGACATTTTCCTTCAAATACTTCATTTTGGCACCGTACTCTTCGGGAAGGCAGTAGCCAGTGGTATCTGGAATGTTGAGAACGGTGGCACCTGCTTTTATGGCTGCTTCACAAATGCGGGCCAAGAATTCATTATCGGTACGGCCGGCGTCCTCAGCATAAAACTCAACATCTTCCACAAAAGTTTTGGCATAGGCCACAGCTTCAACCGCTCGCTCGATGATTTTGTCCTGTGTAGAATTGAATTTATACTTGATGTGTGATTCAGAAGTTCCTATTCCGGTATGGATTCTGGGTCTTTTGGCATCTTTTATGGCCTCTGCAGCCACTTCGATATCTTTTTTCACCGCACGGGTAAGCCCACAAACCCTTGCATTTTTGACCAACTTGGCTATTTCGTTCACCGATTTGAAATCACCGGGACTGGAAATGGGGAACCCTGCTTCGATCACATCAACCCCGAGTTCGTCCAATCGGTCGGCAATGATCAATTTTTGCTCGGTATCTAGTTTACAGCCAGGTACCTGTTCGCCATCCCTTAGTGTTGTGTCAAAAATTTCTACCTTATCTTTACCCATGTTATCAACCTGTTTTTTCTATGACTAACGAAAGTAGTAAAGCAGGGCAGAAGACGAAACGCCGCCTAGGACACGTTACAACGTTAAACGGCTTGCGCACTCAACTAAATAACTGAAAAACAATTGCTTAAACATTATTTTTTACGATGACAAATGCCCATAAGGATGCTTTGTTTGTGCTGGTGAAATCGCTTTCCAAGTCCGAAAAACGCCAATTTAAGCTCTATGTTGGCCGATTGGGTGTGAATACGGATGCCAAGTTTTTGGCGCTATTCAATCTACTGGACAAAATGCGGCGGTATGATGAGCGACAGATCTTGGATAGCGGGATTGTCAAAAAATCACAACTTTCCAACCTAAAAGCCCATTTATACAAGCAGATTTTGGTGAGTTTGCGTCTAAACCCGGTGAACCAAAATGTGCGTATTCAGATTCGGGAACAGTTGGACTTTGCCACCATCCTATATCAAAAGGGACTCTACAAGCAAAGCTTGAAAATTTTGGAGAAGGCCAAAAGCTTCGCTATCGAGAACGAGGAAAAGAACGTGGCCTACGAAATTGTGGAGTTGGAGAAAATCATCGAAACACAATATATTACACGAAGTATTCCAGATAGGGCGGACGAGTTGGCCAGGGAGGCCAAGCAGTTGTCCGCACAAAATGTAATGACGAGCAAACTCTCCAATCTTTCCCTGCAATTGTACGGAATGATGCTAAAAGTGGGCTACGTGCGCAGCGATGAGGATTTGCAAAACGTAAAAAGCTATTTTGACGAGCATTTGCCCAAATACAATATCGAAGACCTAGGTTTTCGTGAAAAATTATGGTTGTACAAGGCACATTTATGGTATAGCTTGTTGATTCAGGACTTTTTGTCAGCCTATAAATACGCCAGTAAATGGGTGGACCTCTTCTACGAAAACGAACATATGATTCCTTTGAATCCGGTTTTCTTTTTGAAGGGAAACCATTACCTGCTGGAATCATTGTTTTTTGTGAAATATGCATCCCAGTTTAGGGAAACTTTGGAACGGTTGGAAGCACAGGTAAACGATGACAAGTTCCCTAAAAACGATAACATCAGTTCGCTGGCCTTTTTGTACATCAATACCAATAAACTGAACCTTCATTTTTTGGAAGGCACTTTTGACAAGGGGATTTATTTGGTGAACATTATCGAGTACGGCATCAAAAAACATCGCCAGCAGATTGATGAGCACCATGTTATGCTCCTCTATTACAAGATTGCCTGTTTGTATTTTGGCAACGGGGACAATAAAAACTGTATTTCGTATCTCAAGAAAATCATTTCCAACAAAAAGTTGAAAATGCGTGAAGACCTGATGTGTTTTGCCAGGGTATTGAGCTTGGTGGCGCATTACGAAGCGGGTATGGACTACCATTTGGAAGTGCAATTGAAAAGCACCTATAAGTTCCTGTTGAAAATGAACGACTTGCACGAGGTGCAGAAAGAAATGATCAAATTTTTACGAAATCTTGGCGATATCTACCCCACCGATCTAAAAGGGGAGTTCCAGAAATTGTACAACGAGCTTAAGAAATACGAAAACCATCCGTACGAAAAGCGGGCATTCTTGTATCTGGACATCCTTTCATGGTTGGAAAGTCATTTGCAGAACAAACCGGTTTCTGAAATCATCAGGGAAAAGGCTTTGGCGCTTACTCGCTGATACAGGCGTTCCAAATAGGATCTTCTGGGGGAGTTGCCAAAAACGCGACAGGCTCTTTTTGCACAGGATGAACGATTACAAGGCTTCTAGCGTGCAGGTGAATCCCGCCATCTTTGTTGCTGCGGTCCGCACCATATTTTAAATCCCCTTTGATAACGCAGCCAATGGCGGCCAATTGCGCCCGTATTTGGTGATGTCTGCCCGTTTTTAGGTCAATTTCCAAAAGATAATAGCTATCCAATTTTTTTATGAGTTTGTAGTCCAAAACCGCCTTTTTACTATTGGGAACCTCCTTGTTATGGGCATAGGATTTATTCTGCTTTGGATTACGGACCAACCAATGTGTTAGGGTGTCGCTTTCTTTAGGGGGTGGGTTTTTGACCACGGCCCAATACATTTTTTTGGTGTCACCCTCGGCGAACATCTTGTTCAGCCGCGGTAGGGCTTTGGAAGTTTTGGCAAAGAGCACAATGCCCGAAGTAGGCCGGTCCAAACGATGCACCACACCCAAATACACATTGCCGGGCTTGTTGTACTTCTCTTTCAAGTACTGTTTTACGACCTCGCTCAAAGGGGCGTCACCCGTTTTATCCCCCTGAACAATATCGCCCACTCGTTTATTGACCACGATGAGGTGATTGTCTTCAAAGAGCACTTGAAGATTGGAAGGGGTGGACCTTTTTGATGCTTCGGTTTTTGGCTTTTTGGATTTCACTTTAGGGCTAACTTGAGCTTTAAAATCAATTTGATGAGAAATTTGTCATTTCGAGTGATTTTTTGAACCGAAGATCAAAAAATTGTATCGAGAAAAGAAGCTTTGTTAATGCAAACCTGGTTCTCGACCTGCCTGCCGGCAGGCAGGTACTTTTTCCTTCAGAAAAAACTCGAACTGACGGTTTGATTATGCATTTAATACGACTCCTCATCATTCGGGAAATCCCGACTTTTCACGTCCTGCACATATTGTGAAACAGCTTGGGTCATTTCATCATATAGATTGAGGTACCTTCTCAAAAATCTTGGGTGGAATTCATGGGTCATGCCCAACATATCATGCACCACCAGTACTTGTCCGTCCACTTGGTTGCCGGCACCGATGCCGATAATGGGAATGGATACACTATCCGCTACCTCTTTGGCCAATTTGGCCGGAATTTTTTCCAAAACAATGGCAAAACAGCCCAGTTCCTCCAATAATTTGGCATCTGCTTTGAGTTTTTCGGCCTCTTCCTCTTCTTTGGCACGAACCGTATAGGTGCCAAATTTATAGATGGATTGTGGTGTAAGTCCCAAGTGGCCCATCACAGGGATTCCCGCTTCCAAAATACGGCTGATGGACACTTTTATTTCCTCGCCTCCTTCCACTTTTACAGCATGTGCGCCACTTTCCTTCATAATTCGGATGGCGGAGCGCAAAGCTTCCTTGGAATCACCTTGATAACTGCCAAAAGGAATATCGACCACAACGAGGGCCCTTTTGGCGGCCCGCACCACCGAGGTGGCATGATAGATCATCTGGTCGAGGGTGATGGGTAGTGTGGTTTCGTGACCTGCCATGACATTACTGGCGGAATCCCCCACCAAAATGGCATCCACATGGGCACCATCCACAATTTTTGCCATGGAATAATCGTAGGAGGTAAGCATGCTGATTTTTTCACCACGCTTTTTCATATCCACCAACGATTTTACCGTTACCCTTTTATATTCTTTTTTAGCTGTTGACATGGTAATTCTGTTTGATGGCTAAAAGTAAGCAGATTTGTTTAATTTAGGCCTCAATCAAAAGACTAATCAAATGAGAAAACTGTTCACTTTTGCCGTATTGCTAGCATTCAGTGCCTTCGGATATGCCCAAGGGCCAAATCCATCCAATGAAGAAGACAAAAATCGAGTAAAGCAAGTCATTGAAACCTTTTTTGATGGCTTCCACAAGCAAGATTCCACCATTATTAAAAGTACCGTGGCTGATGGAATCGTGTTGCAGACCACGGGAAGAAACGCTGAGGGTAAAACCCAATTTAGAACCGAGGAATTTTCAAAATTTTTGAAATCGATTGTCGGTATTCCCGAGACCACCAAGTTTGAGGAAAAACTCACATCCTTCTCCATCCAAGTGGATAGGACCATGGCCAATGCTTGGGTCGGGTATGAGTTTTGGTTGAACGGTGAGTTTAGCCATTGCGGTATCAATTCCTTTCAGCTTATCAATTTTGATGGCGAATGGAAAATCATCTACTTGATCGACACTAGGGGCAAGGAAGGCTGTATGGATTAACAATCGCTGAGGAATACACCTACCGCTAAGCCTCCTTCGGAGGTTTCCTTGTATTTGGAGCTCATATCCTTTGCCGTTTCCCACATGGTGTTTACCACCTTGTCCAAGGGTACTTTACATTCTTTTGGGTCTGTATCCAAGGCCAATTCAGCGGCGTTAATGGCTTTTATGGCACCCATGGCATTGCGTTCAATGCACGGGACCTGCACCAAGCCCCCGATGGGATCGCAGGTGAGCCCCAAATGGTGTTCCATGGCAATTTCGGCAGCAATGAGCACTTGTTCGGGTGTACCGCCCATCAACTCCGTTAAGCCCGCAGCGGCCATGGCAGAGGAAACTCCGATTTCTGCTTGGCAACCACCCATGGCGGCAGAAATGGTGGCACCTTTCTTAAAAATGCTCCCGACCTCGCTGGCCACCAACAAAAATTGCTTTACGTCGTCAAAATTGGCATCATGGTTTTCAATGACCATGTAATACATTAATACGGCAGGGATGACCCCTGCGCTTCCGTTGGTGGGTGCTGTGACCACTCGGCCCAAGGAGGCATTCACCTCGTTAACGCTCAGTGCAAAGCAGCTCACCCATTTGATGATTTGTCTGAACTTGACCTCGGTATCGCGGATACTTTCCAACCATTCCTGCGGATTGGAGTAGGGGACTTCCCCTTTGAGTTTTTGGTGAATTTCAAAGGCACGCCGTTTTACATTGAGTCCCCCTGGGAGTTTACCTTCGGTATGGCAACCAATGTACATGGACTCCAGCATGGTGTTCCAAATATTCGCAATCCCCTCGTTGATTTCTTCTTCCGTCCGCAGGGAGAGCTCGTTTTCCATCACAATCTGGGAGATGGATTTGTTCTGCGCATTGCAATGTTGCAGCAATTCGTCGCCCGTTCGCACAGGATGGGGGAAGGTTTTGAAGGTTTCCTTATTCTCCTTGGCATGGATTCGTTCCTCTTTGACCACAAAACCGCCACCAATGGAGTAATAGGTTTCGCTAACCGTGCTTCCGTCGGTCAAATTGGCTTCAAAGCGCATACCGTTGGCATGGAAAGGCAAAAATTCACGGATAAATACGATATCTTCTTGAAAGCTGAACGGAATCCGTTTTTTTCCGCCAAAATCGAGTTGCTTCTCCGACTTTATCCTGTCAATACTTCCTGAAATACTATCAATATCCACGGTAACCGGGTCGGTTCCCAATAAGCCCATCACCACGGCGACGTCGGTGGCATGACCTTTTCCGGTAAGGCATAGGGAACCATAAAGATAGGCCTTGATGGACTTGACTTTTTCAAAAAGCCCTTCTTCCTCAAGCTCTCCAATCCAGCGTTCGGCAGCACGCCATGGTCCCAAGGTGTGCGAGCTGGACGGTCCCACACCTATTTTTAGCATATCAAACACACTGATGCACTCCATATATTGAATTTACCGTTTCAAATATAGGAAGCTAAACGGGATAATATTGCGAATATTTAAATATCTGCATCACTTTTCCACCCAAAATTAGGACACTCTCAATTTGAACCATAATTAGTGGGGTTCCCTCAATTATATGACAGCTTGTCATATTCTTTGGCATGGCATAATCATTGACATTTAAAGAGCGAAACGAAAACGAATTTTAAACAGATATAACTTTTAGATACGATGAGCAAGATTATAGGTATAGACTTAGGTACGACCAACTCCTGCGTCTCTGTAATGGAAGGTAACGAACCCGTGGTAATTCCAAATGCCGAGGGAAAACGAACTACTCCATCCATGATCGCCTTTGTGGAAGGCGGGGAGATCAAGGTCGGTGACCCTGCAAAAAGACAAGCGGTGACCAACCCGCACAAAACGATTTATTCCATCAAGCGATTTATGGGTAATAAATACTCAGAATCCAGTAAGGAAGCCAAACGTGTACCTTATAAAGTGACCAAAGGTGAAAACGATACCCCAAGGGTAGATATCGATGGTCGTTTGTACACCCCACAGGAATTGTCTGCAATGATTCTTCAAAAAATGAAGAAGACCGCAGAGGATTATTTGGGACAAGATGTAACCAGGGCGGTGATTACCGTTCCGGCCTACTTTAACGATTCACAAAGACAAGCTACCAAAGAGGCTGGTGAGATTGCCGGTCTTACCGTGGAGCGAATCATCAACGAGCCTACGGCTGCATCTTTGGCATATGGACTTGATAAGAAAGACACGGACCAGAAAATAGTGGTGTTCGACTTTGGTGGTGGTACGCACGACGTTTCCATTTTGGAATTGGGTGACGGTGTGTTTGAAGTATTGGCCACTGATGGTGATACCCACTTGGGAGGTGACGATGTGGACCAAAAAATTATTGATTGGTTGGCCGAAGAGTTCAAGAAAGATGAGGATATGGACCTTCGTGAAGACCCTATGGCGCTTCAGCGTTTAAGGGAAGCTGCGGAGAAAGCCAAAATTGAGTTGTCTTCTTCTGCGCAGACAGAAATCAACCTACCTTATGTAACTGCTACGTCTTCAGGACCCAAGCACTTGGTACGAACATTGTCCAGAGCCAAATTTGAGCAACTGATTGCTGATTTGGTCAAAAGAACAATCGAACCTTGCGAGAAGGCATTAAAGTCCGCTGGACTTTCCAAAAGCGATATTGATGAGATTATCTTGGTAGGTGGTTCCACCCGTATCCCCGCGGTACAGGAAGCCGTTGAGAAATTCTTCGGTAAAAAACCATCCAAAGGGGTAAACCCAGATGAGGTGGTGGCCATTGGTGCTGCTATCCAAGGTGGTGTATTGACAGGTGACGTGAAAGACGTACTCTTGTTGGACGTTACTCCACTTTCATTGGGTATCGAAACCATGGGAAGCGTGTTCACCAAGTTGATTGAGGCGAACACGACCATCCCGACCAAGAAGTCGCAGGTATTCTCCACAGCGGCGGATAATCAACCTTCGGTTGAAATCCACGTATTGCAAGGGGAAAGACCTATGGCGGCAGATAACAAGACAATCGGTAGGTTCCACTTGGATGGTATTCCACCAGCGCCAAGAGGTACGCCTCAAATTGAAGTGACCTTCGATATTGATGCCAACGGTATCATCAAGGTTTCTGCTACTGACAAGGCTACCGGTAAGTCACAGGATATCCGAATCGAGGCTTCTTCTGGATTGACTGAGGAGGAAATCAAGAAGATGAAAGCAGAAGCGGAAGCCAATGCCGAGGCGGATAAGAAAGCCAAGGAAACTGCCGATAAGTTGAACGAGGCCGATGCCATGATCTTCCAGACCGAAAAGCAATTGAGCGAGTTTGGCGATAAATTGTCCGATGACAAGAAAAAGCCAATCGAAGAAGCTTTGGAAGAATTGAAGAAGGCTTACGAAGGCAAGGACCTAGCGGTGATTACGCCAGCTTTGGAAAAAATCAACGAAGCATGGAAAGTAGCTTCCGAAGAAATGTACAAAGCACAGGCCGAAGCTCAAGGTGGAGCAGGAGCATCATCTGCTGGTGCCAATGATACCGCTGGAAGCGGCGGAGCTTCGGAAGGTGACAATGTTGAAGACGTAGACTTTGAAGAAGTCAAGTAGCCTGTCCTGAGCAAAGTCGAAGGATAGACTTCGAAGAAGTGAAGTAACAACAAGTTGTCATATAAATAAAAAAGCCCTGACGATTTCGTCAGGGTTTTTTGTTTGCTTTCCGTATGGGATGTTAAAGTAGGGTATTCCTGACACTATTTTTTCGTATTTTTAGAATGATGGATATGAACAGACGGGATGGTTGCACCTATGGATAGTCATTTTATCCCGTGAAAATCCTTTTTCTCTGCTATGAAAAACAAAATAAGACGGTCTTGTATCATCCTGTTTTTGCTTGGCTTAGCCGTGATGTCGGCCCAAAGTTCGCAATCTGACTTTACCAAAGAACCTTGGAAAGATCTTAAACTGGACTTTCAGGCAAGTTTTGAGGATTCACTGGCGGTACGCAAGGAGCGTGTGATACTTCAAATTGCCAATAAACAACTCAACCCTGAAGAACCTCTTTTTTTTAAAGGATACCTCATCACGGAGAATCAATTCGGCGGATACAGTAAAAGCGGGGTCCTAAATGTCGATTTGTTGGACAGTGATGGAGCGTTGGTAAAGCGACAATTACATAAAATTGTGGACGGAACGGTTCAGGGGCAACTGAATTTGCCAAAAGACGTAGCATCGGGCAATTACATGGTAAAGGCCTATACCCGGTGGTCCCAAAATTATGGTGTTGGGTTCGCTGCACAAGAGCAAATTCGAGTAGGGGAGCTTTCTACCACAAATCAACCAGAAGGGGACACGGCTGTTTTAATCATCCCTGAAGGCGGAACATTTTTAAGCGGACAAAAGAACAGGATAGTTGTAAAAGTTCCATCCGGTGCAACCCACAAAGAGGTGGGACAAGGAAGGATTTTGGATGGGGATGGACAAGAAGTAACAACAGTTTCCTTTTATGATTCCGGTCTGGGGACGGCACTATTAACTCCAAAAGAAAACGAAACATATACCTTGGAATTGGAAGATGAAATGCGGTTCGCGCTGCCAAAGTCCACATCAGATGGATTTCTTTTACACGTGAACAATCTGGATAGGGATAACGCCATCGTACGCATAACTCCTTCTGCGAAACGTACCGGTGAAGAATTGGAACTTATCGGAACATCTGGCGGGATAACCTATTTTAGAAAAAACTTGAATTTCGCTGATGGAAATAGTTTGGATGTGGAACTTTTCAAACCCAACTTACCGGCTGGGATCATCCATTTAAAGTTGGTAGACCAGCTCGGCTACGAATTGGCTACAAGACCAGTTTGGATAGCTAAGGAAAAGCTTCGCATTGGCGTCGACGTTCTTCGGCAAGATACCAGAGGGGATTTGAAGACCATCAAAATTCAAGTAACCGATGATCAAAATAGACCTGTAAAGTCAAAATTGACATTAAGTGTCAACCGAACAGATACAACCCGCCCCAACACCGATTCTGATGTTTCCATTAACAATACATCCTTTACTTTTTCGGATGTTTCAGTGGGGCAGGAGGTATCCCTTTACAGAAAAAAGGCTTTTCTCAAAGACCTTGAGGTCTTAATCTCTGAAGAAGAGGTCAACAAGGATGTATCCGAAGACAATGAAACTGCAATTGTCAGTAAAAAATTCCCTTATCAAGAAGGATTGGAAATCATGGGGCATGCCTATGACTTGAACAACAACCTTTTGACCAACACCAAAATTCAATTGGTGGCAACGAGCGAAGAAGATGTTTGGGCGGGAGAGGCGCAGACTGATGCTCAAGGCATACTTAAACTGGAGTGGATTCAGATTGAGGGAACAGCAACATTGGTCGCTAGGACGGAAGGGGAGGATGTGAAATCCAGATTGGTGAAGATCATAACTTTTAACAGGGCTTTTGAGAATAGGGAAATGGAAATAGAATCCACCATGGAGAAGCCCTTTACTGAGGAATCGTTCAGTGATGAGGATTCGGAAAGGACCATTGAACTGATAGAAGTGGAAGTGGTGGAGAAGGGCAAGGAAAAGATAAAACGTACCCCTGCCAAATACGGGGTAGATGTTCCTTCACATCGCATCAACCATCAAGATTTTGACAGACCTAAAACCCTACCACAGTTGCTCGCGGAGCTTCCGGGGGTTATTGTGACCGGAGCGGAGACCTTAAACCCATCAGTGAAAGTCATGGGTGGTTCGGGAACGATATTGTGGGTTGTGGATGGTTTCCCGTTGGCCCAAGAAGGAAGTGCTGCCCAAGTGGGTACGGCCGCTACGAGTCCTTTGGATGACGTAATGGATTTGGTCAGCGATAGGGATATTGAACGGGTGGAGTTGTTGAAAGGTCCTGAGGCTTCCATGTACGGCAGCAGGGCGTCTGCTGGAGTTTTTGTCATCTACACAAGAATGGGCAACGAGTTGGACCATGTTTCCAGAAGTGAAAGTGCACTTCGCTTTGAAGGATACACACCCACCATTGATTTTCAGGAGTACCACAAACGCCTTTCAAAAAGGAAGAAGGAGACGAATAAATTATTGTATTGGAACCCAAGTTTGGAAACCGATGCCAATGGGGAAATCATCATCAGGCTCCCTGATACTGGTGATATACCCGCCATCATCCTAGAGGTTAGTGCCAAATCTGAAGATGGTATGCTTGGTTTTACGAGCAATACATTTTAGTTAGGTCTTTAATAACACAAAAACCCTGACGATTCCGTCAGGGTTTTTTGTCTGGTTGAGGTTTCCGATTTAGGCCGCATTTAACTGCTGCATTTCCATTTCCTTGAGCTTTCGCAAGGCTTCCGACTTGGAGTTCACATTGAGTTTTACATAGATGTTTTGGATATGAAAATTAACGGCACTGGGTGTTACAAAAAGCTTGTCGGCAATCATTTTGTAGGTAAACCCCTGTGTGAGCAATTCCACGATTTCATTTTCTTTTTTGGAGAACATTTCGAACGATTTGGTCTGGAACGAATCAATGATCTTTTTCGCCACATCGAGCTCCAAAGCTACACCGTGCTGGCCTAGCGCATCCAACGCATTGAAGAGCCTATCCTTGGTTATGGGTTTGATGAGGTAGCCACTGGCACCTTTGGTGAAAGCCTCCTTAATGAGCTTAAAGTCGTTTTTCTGGCTCATCATCAACACCTTTAGATGCTTGTTTTTTCGATAAAAATATTCAAGCCCGTCAATGCCGGATATGCCATTGAGCATAGCTTCGCAGATAATGATATCCGGGTGAGACCGTCCAAAATTGGACAAAAGTGAGTGTACGGAGGGGTAGATTCCGTGCAGCTCGTACTGCTCATTGTCTTCAAAATACTGGGTGTAAATGCCGCCTAGCGTATCATCGTTATCGATGATGGCAATTTTTAATGAATTTGTTTTCATGATAAGAAAGATTTGGGGGATTCATACTGTTACATCATGTGTATTGTAGGTTAAGATTTGGACAATAGTGTCCGTTCTCCCGCTTTTGAAGTTGGGATAAACCTATGGAAATCGAATGGGATGCAACAAAGGGCATCTACCGGAAAGCCAATTTGGTTTTCTTCAAAAGTGGGTGTGACCCAAAAAAGGGCCAAGCGCTAAAAAAAAATGTTTAGTTGAGGTTTCCTCTAAAAAAGTAGATGGAAAAGAGGTTTTGGGACTCCTTTTTTCTGTGTGTTGTAGTTTCTGTTCATGACTTAATAGATTTGGGATTGTATTATTTCAATAGTGAATTTAGAATTTTTTAACTATCGAGCGGAATTTTTGTAGTGATTTTCGTTCAAATGCACATTTTCATTAAGTCATCAAAGGTGTTGGGAAGCGTAAAAAGAAGTATGGATGTATCGCAAAAAATTGATTTTCAAATTATTGCATAAAAAAATAGGATGCCGTCCCATCAGCATCCTATTCTTGAAGTAAATCGGTCAGATTGAAATAATACAACCCGTTTTCTAATGATAGTCTGTCAGTTTCCCCCTGTCTTTCTTATCATTGTCATGAGTGTTTCAGAATTTCGGCTATGAAACATCATAAGACACAATCAGGTTTATTGACCGATTCAATAAAGTTGTTGGCAATCAAATATTATTCTTCGTCTTGGAATGAGGTGTCCACATAGTCGTAGGCATTCCCATTCATAGCAGTTTGGAGTCCTGTACCTCCATCAGCAACATCATTGTACTGATCCCGATTACTTGAACGTCCGTAGGCCACTGTATATTGTGATACGGTATTGTTGAAACCTCTATTGGAGACCACAAAACCCATTTTTTTCTCAGGGCTCAACTGAATGGCGTACTCATCGCTGTTGGTGTTGATGTGGGCACCAAGGTTTACCGATGTGGTCAAGGTGTTCTTTACCACTTGGGAGGCGTAAAGGTCCAATCCGCCAAAACCATCCCTTCCTTCGGAAGCAAAGAACAACAAGGTTTCGTTATAGATGCTAGGGTAGAGTTCATCCTCTTTGGTGTTCACCTTTGGGCCAAGGTTTTTGGATACGCCCACTGTGCCATCCGCAGCGATATCCGCCACATAAATATCGTATTTGCCAAAGGTCCCTTTCATGTTGGAGGCAAAGAACAAGCGTGTTCCGTCACCAGTAACCGTAGGATGTTTGGCGGAGTAGTGTTTTGGGCAAACCTCCAATTGGGTGATATTCGTCCATTCGCCGTTGATGTTTTCCGCACGATAAATGTGGTACACCAACTCTTTTTTGGAGAACACGCCGTAAAGTGGCTTTTCGTAGGTTCCCTTGCTAAAGTAGGCTGTTTTTCCATCTTTGGTTATGGACATGGAAGGTACGTAACCGTCAATGGTGGAAACACTTCCTTCCATAGCTTCGTTGATTTGGTCTGATTGCGCTGTACTGTTTTGACTGACTAGTAACATTCCTGAAACAAGTAGGCTGAAAATTGTAGATCGTGTCATGATGTATAGATTTGGGGGTTAATACATTACAAAGATCAAAAACATTCCGCCGGAATACTTATGAATTTTTCATAGGTTTTCACTTTTAACGGATAAAAAGTGTATTTCAACGAATATTTTTTAGGTGTTTAACACTCAAAAACGCCTTAAAAAGTATTTTATCGGATTTTTATGAAGTTGGACAGGCACGATGCTCGTTGCTATTTCATTCTATCGATTGAGCAATGAATACTTAAACATTTCGAGCGAATTGGGTTAACTTCGTTTTATAACTGGTATGTTTTGAAAAACGCTATTACAATCCCATGAACATTACTATTGAAAATATCATACTTATTGGTTCAGTATTGCTTCTCATCAGCATACTGGCAGGTAAAACAACATATCGCTTTGGTATCCCTACCTTATTATTGTTTTTGACCATTGGAATGCTTGCAGGTTCGGATGGAATTGGTGGCATTCATTTCGATAATCCTAAAATTGCGCAATTTGTGGGAGTGGTTTCCCTTAATTTCATACTCTTTTCTGGTGGCTTGGATACCAACTGGCAATCGGTAAAACCAGTACTTAAGGAAGGTATTATGCTTTCAACTATGGGAGTTTTGCTTACTGCGGTAGGTCTAGGATATTTTGTATATGCCGTCACCGACTTTGATTTGTTCGAAAGCTTATTACTGGGGGCTATTGTTTCCTCGACGGATGCGGCGGCGGTCTTTTCCATTTTACGAGGTAAAAACCTCGCCTTGAAGAAAAACCTGAGACCAACTTTGGAATTGGAAAGTGGGAGTAACGACCCCATGGCCTATGTGCTCACTATAGCGTTTTTGACATTGGTACAGTTTCCGGAAAAGAATGTACTATCCGTATTGCCCATATTCTTTCTTCAAATGGTTCTTGGTGGGGTTGCTGGTTTTTTGTTCGGAAAACTCAGTAAAGTCATCATTAATAGAATAAAGTTGGATTTTGAGGGACTCTATCCCGTGCTCACCATTGCATTAATGTTTATGACCTTTTCCGCAACCGATTTTATTGGAGGAAACGGTTTTTTGGCAATCTACATATGCTCAGTTTATCTCGGAAATCAAAACTTGATACATAAGCGCACCATTATGCGGATGTTTGACGGTTTGGCTTGGCTTATGCAAATTGTTTTGTTCCTTACTCTTGGATTACTCGTTTTTCCGAGTGAGATAGTGCCGTATATGGGAATCGGCCTGCTGATTTCCCTTTTTCTCATTTTTGTGGCTCGTCCCGTGGCTGTAATGATTTCTCTGATACCCTTCAAGATGAAGATGAGGCGACGATTCTATATTTCTTGGGTAGGCTTGAGAGGGGCTGTTCCTATTGTTTTTGCCACGTACCCTCTTTTGGCAGGAATTGAAAAGGCACATATGATATTTAATATTGTATTTTTTGTTTCACTTACTTCGGTATTGATACAGGGAAGTACATTGTCGATTGTTGCAAAATGGTTGCACGTTGGGTTGCCCGAAAATGCAAAACCGCTTTCTCCAACCGATGAACTTTTATCGGAACACCCAAAAGCTGTAATGAGAGAAATCAAGGTAACCGAATCCTGTCCTGTTGTTGGCCTTAAAATCGTTAACCTTAACTTTCCTAAGAATGCATTGATTGCCATGATTCAGAGGGACGGAAATTACCTCACCCCTAATGGAATGACCGAAATAGAGGCAAATGATAAATTGGTCGTGCTTACCGATAAACTTGAAATTTTGGAAAAGGTCTATGATTCGTTACGCTTGAAAAGGGAAAAAAGGGAAGACAATGATTTAGAGTAAATGGGTTGTGTATAATTCTTTAGGCTTATTTGGGGAATTGACGCTATCTTCAGCTATTTGTGAAAACTTATTCACCTTTCGTTATTGAATTAAAAACCTTTTCAATAACCTGTGGTGCATCAAATCGATAGCCAAAGTATAGCAAGCCATAAAATTGATCGTTCTCTGTAATGGAAACCTTGTCCTCGTTGTACCAATCGGCACTGAAATTGATATTTATCCCATAGATTATCCTTTTGGAGCTATATCCTAAATTAAGACCGCCTTCCAGCCGTCGGGTAAGGTAGGTATTGCGCTCTGTACTTATAGGATTACCTATTCCTGACTCCGCTTTGGAAAAACGCAATCCAAGGGAGGGGGACAAATTGGCCGAGACGAACCAGTTGTCATGAAACACAAAAGTATAGTAATATGCCGGGGCTATTCTTACATTAAAAAACTTTTCCCGGTTGACTAGGGAGGTTTCGTTCAAATCAAAAATGTTGTAGTCGTAAATTAAAGAACCGACCAAACTTCCACTACTGATCCGTTGCCACTCATTTTGATACACAATGTTCCGATAGGAGAAATCGGGATTGAATACGTAGGATGTGGACATCCCAAATTGTTGGGTCGCTAAATCATTGAATTGGATGTAGGGGTCGGTACCCTCGTTCCAGCTAGGTATAAAATCCCCGGTATTGCTCACATAGTAGCCGGAAATCTTGCTGTAAGAGATGGCTTGGACCCATCTGCCCAGAAAAAAACGAAACTTATAATCCGTAAAAGATGATTCCCCTTTTAAGTTTTCATCGCTATTGGCACCAAGGAACTTGGGCACAAAACCCACACTAAACCCTATAAACTCATAATCCAAAGAAAGAAAAAGCCGATAGCGATTATTGGGTTGAATGCTTATTCGGTTATTTAATTGCCTGTTTTCATAAGAATAGAAGTCGGTTTTGGTGTCCAGATTGGCCTTGATAATAATCTTGTTCGAATAATTTACAATGGCAAGTGTGTCCTCTTGGGCAGTTATACAATGCCAGAAAATACAGTGCAGCAGTATGGTGCTTGCTATAACCCGATACAGAGAGGTGCTGGCCATGCTGAAACAATCCATGGCAGCAAGATACACCGCTTTAGGTTCATTACGAGCGTAATCCCATTATTTGTTCACGTAGGGAATCTGCTTTCTATTGACCCATGCCAGTACCATACAGAAAATTAAAGTGACCAAGGCCAATATAAATAAAGTGCCTCCGTCATTTTGAACCACCACCCCCAACTGCGTTACATGGGAGAATATGGCTCCGGCCATAATACCTATACCCAACAGGGCACCTAGCCAAGTCGTTCTAGGAACAAGAATCAGTATGGCAATGATCAATTCAGCGACGCCCAGACCTATGCGTCCCCAAGGTTCCAAACCTAATTGTTCAAAGATAAAAACGGATTCTGGGGCAGCGGAAAACTTAAAATAAAGGGTTTGTAGCAGAATTATGGCTGGAACAAGTCGCAGTACTAAGCTCAAAATGGATTTTGTTGTCATGTGTTTATTGGTTTACGTTGAATGCTAACTTGGTCGTAATAAGGATTATTTAATAACTATTGATTTTTAAAATTGTGCTCGGTTTATTCCCTAATTTAATTTTTGAAAGGCTACCCCTCGGATGGCATCTGGAGAAATAGTTATTTTTATCGGTATGAAAAAACTGTTGAAAACCACACTCATTTTTTTGCTGATGATGCAATCCTGTTCCAAGGAAGCTTGGTTGTCGGGAAGCCTCAAATTATCCCAAACGGAAGACTGGAGTCCCAAAATTTACTTGGTACAGCCCGAAAAATTCAGTGATGCTGCCCAAAGTTTTGTAGGACAAATATTGGATTCTGCCGCGGTATCCAAAGACGGTAGTTTTAGGTTCACCGAAGCACTTCCCATTAAGGATAGCACCTTGCTGTTTCTGGTAGTGCAGCAAAAGGGCGAGCGATATGCCAACAGATTGGTGAATGAAAACCCGGTTACGGACAATTATTTTCCGTTGGTGTATGAGCCAGGTACCTCTTTAAGGGTTCATACTGAAATGGTAAATTTTCAATCGAGCTTCTCCATTACGAATCCATCACCTGCCAATGCAGCAATGTTGAAGTTGAGGGATCTGCGTTTGGAGGTTTTTAAACATCACTTTGAAACGGAAAATAGCCTAGATGAATCCGATGAGGGACTATTGGAGCGAGAGAAAAACCTAAAAGCGTATCAAGATAAGTTGATTGATTTTGCGGATACCACAGAGCACTTGTTGCCGGCCCTAATGGCACTTCGGTGGGCGAGTCCGGAGGGAAATTATGAACGGATTGCCGAACGCATATACGCGCAATCCAAAAAATGGCACCAAATACACCCAATACATCCGTGGGTCAACCAATTGGAGTCATTGGCTGACAGGGATAAGTTGCCGGTACTCTTGGGCGATACGCTTCCGGATTTACAGTTGCCCATGCAAACCGGGGAGCATCTTTTCCTTTCGGAAATTAGAAAAGGGAAGGAACTGCTGTTGTTGGATATTTGGGCGTCGTGGTGCGCGCCCTGCAGAGTGGAGAATCGAAATGTTTTGGTGCCACTATGGGAAAATTATAATGATCGAGGTTTTCAGATAGTCGCCTATGGTTTGGAAAGCAGCAAATCGGCTTGGGAGAATGCCATAGAACGCGATGGTGCATATCGATGGCGTCATGCGTCACATCTGGAAGGTGATCAAAATCCGGTAATGGACTCGTTACGGCTGCGTACAATTCCAGCCAACTTTTTATTGGACAAAGAAGGTAAGGTGTTGGCCAAGAATTTGCATGGCCAAGATTTGATCCGATTTGTGCAGGATTATCTGGTCAATCGATAAAAAACTTCCCAACCAGATATAAAAAAGCCAGGATTTTGGATCCTGGCTTTTCTTTGTTGTTCTGTTGCTATTAGTTACTGCTTGTGGTCGTTTCCTCCCCAGCATCAGGATCCACTTCAAGGATAAAATCTTGGGTTGTCACGTTAGCGGCATCAATCTGAACCTCCAAGGTGTCACTTGCCAAATATCCTTCCAATTCGGCTACGACTTCGTACATTCCAGCTTTCAAACCTAGGATGGCGTAGTTGCCATCCACATCGGTAAAAGATGCGGTGTTTAGGGTGTCAGCAGCAAACACGGAAATCTGGGCACCTTCCAAAGCAAGTATTGATTCACTTTCCATAGTGCCAACAGTTCCAGACAAGGTACCAGAGGTAGACATGTTACTAGCCTTGATTACGGGTTTAAAATTAAATCCGTTGACACCGGCGGGGGTATCCAAGTTGCCTTTGGCAACAAAGGAACGGCTGACATCGAAGTCCAACAACAAATCTGTGGAGAGTCCACCTACTACTGTAATGGCAGGTTCGATAAACACTTTAATACCTGAAGCGTCTCCACTGGGCACTTTCAAATCGTAAACGGTTCCATCGGTCAAGACAACATTTACACCTTTAACGTGCACACGAACCAAGTCATACGATCCAGCAGGAACATCGATTTCTGCTAATTGTTGGGTCAATCCATTGGTGAGTTCCAAGAGATTTACATCGATTTCCTCTTCCATTAACGTGATGAAAGATGAACTATCATCGTCCATGCCTTCATCTGAATCAGCGTTGTCGTCATCATCACCATCAATTTGGCGAGCTTCAACTTTATAAACGGTAACATTTGCTTCGGCTACCAGCTCATAGGGGAAGGGTGCGTCGGTAAGTTGTACGGATAAGGTTCCAGTGCCTTCGGCACTTGCCGAACCTTCTCCATCGGAGCAGCCCATCATAAAAAGGGCCAATGTAAATAGTAAGCTAAAAATTAACTTTGTTCTCATTGTATGGGGTTTTTGATTTCAGGGCATAATTAGCCCTGTTCTGATTTTATAATTACTAAACAATCAAAGATCAAAAAACCCTACTGTTTCAAAGAAATATGTCAATTTTATCGATGAAATGCACAAATTGACTTAAAAAAGAAGCATTTTTCTTACAAAAAATTAATTTTTATAGATAAAATTGGGTGCTTGTTGATAGGTGAAGGTATCATCGGTCAAAATCTTTAACTCCTTGGTTTCCCAATTCATCAGCCCAATATGGAATTGGGATTGTTCATCATCAAATAGCTCAATGGCCAACCATTTCCCATCCGGACTCCAATCGTGCCAACCTTCATTTTGGGTGTTCTCTGTCAATTTCCAGGTTTTGCTGCCGTCCAGGCTCACGGCATAGAGACTGTATTTGCCGTTCTGCATGCTTTGGTAGGTGACAAAGTTTTCCGTAGGATGCAGTTTTGGAGCCCCGGCCCTGTAACCGTATTGTCCCGCTGTGGAATCCTTTTCAGGGTAGTGGGTTAATTGTTTTAGGTTGCTTCCGTCGGTGTCGATAATGTAAAGCTCTTCATCAAAACCTTCAATGTTTTTGCTTACCGTTTTGCCGCCCCTAAAAACCACCTGTTTGCCATCGTTTACAAATAGCGGGTCCGCAGCGAAGGCCAGTCCCGTGTCAAGCCGATCTATGATGTTGCCCTTCAGGTCCAAAACGTAGAAGGTGTTCTTCATGATGAGTTTGGGCTTTACGATGAGTTCCGTGCCATCGTTTCTACTGCTCATCCAGCTATCGGCGAGCTCCAATTCCGATACTTTTTGGACGTTTTCCCCTTTAAAATTGCTTTTGTACAAATAATAGCAACGCTTACAGGCGTCCCTGTCCGAAATGAAATAGAGGTCATCTTCATATGAATAATAGGTCCATTCCACATTGGGGAAATCTGTGATGTTCGTTTTGTTGGAACCATCCAGATTCATCGCGTATACTTCGTAATTCTCGATATCCATGTCCCTCAACACATTGTAGACCAAGCCCAATTCACGTTCAGCGTTGTCATTTTTTGAGTTGCACGATAGTAGCAAAATCAAAAGTCCAAGAATAGTAACTCCTTTACCCATGATGTGTTCAGTTTGTTTAAGTTTTTGCGGGATTGAAGTTACTAAACTCCGGTAATTTATAAAATGTTCTTCCTAAGCCTTTGCTTCCGAAACTTTAAAATACTTCTTTCGGAACCAAAAAGATACTTTTACCAGCAAAATAAGTGCGGGAACTTCCACCAATGGGCCGATGACCCCTGTAAAAGCCTGTCCAGAGTTTAGCCCGAATATAGAAATGGCAACAGCAATGGCCAATTCAAAATTATTACCAGCAGCTGTAAATGCCACCGAAGCTGTTTTATCGTATTCGGCACCCATGGCTTTTGTCGTGAAAAAGCCAATAATGAACATCAAGGCAAAATAAATCAACAAGGGAACGGCAATAATCAAAACATCCATCGGGATTTGTACGATCAATTCACCTTTCAATGAAAACATCACAACAATGGTGAAGAGTAACGCTATCAAGGTGATGGGAGAGATAGCAGGAATAAATTTCTCGGCATACCATGCTTCGCCTTTTAATTTCACCAAGATTTGACGGCTCAAAATGCCCATTAAAAAAGGAATACCCAAATAAATGGCTACGCTTTCGGCAATGGTGCCAATGGAAATATCAACTATGGCGCCTTCAAAACCAAAATAAGGAGGAAGTACGGTAATGAAAATCCAAGCATAAAAACTATAGGCAAAAACCTGAAAAACACTGTTCAGCGCCACCAACCCTGCACCGTATTCGCTGCTGCCTTCGGCCAGATCGTTCCACACCAAAACCATCGCAATGCACCGAGCCAAACCGATTAAAATAAGCCCAACCATATACTCAGGATAGTCACGTAAAAAGATGACTGCCAGGGCAAACATTAAAATGGGACCCACAATCCAATTCAAAAAGAGTGAGATGGAAAGGATTTTAGTGTTCTTAAAGACTTTGGGCAATAGGGAATACTTTACCTTAGCCAACGGTGGGTACATCATCAATATTAAACCAATGGCAATGGGAATATTGGTGGTTCCGCTGCTGAATGAATTGACGAAATCGGGAAAGGTTGGAAAAAAGTAACCGATTCCAACACCCAATATCATTGCCACAAAAATCCAAAGGGTCAGGTTTTTATCTAAAAAGCTTAATTTCTTCGCTGACATTAGTTCTGAATTTGGGAAAAGACGTAAAACAATTCGGAAGCAATCTGTTTGCTACGCTCACTATATTTTTCAGCCTGTTGCGGGCTGTTGTCAAACACTTTCGGGTCATCATAAGTGATTGGAATCCGTTTTTCGGCACCTGGTACAAAAGGACAGCCTTCATCCGCCTGCGAACAGGTCATAATGGCTGCAAAGTCGGATGTTGGATTAAAAGCGTCATCCATGGTTTTGGAAAAGCAGATAACGGGGTGTTCGTTCTCTGCAAACTTAATGGTGTAAACAGGGTTCTTTCCTACGGAAAGCATTTGCACCGCAAAACCTGTATTCGCCAGAGTAGTAGCTACCACAGGAAATAGGGCAGTGGCCTCGGTTCCCCCAGAATAGCAGCTTAAATTCCTTACCCCAAAATGATGTGCCATGGTTTGTGCCCAAACTTGGGACAAATGGCTCCTTCTGGAGTTATGGGTACAGATAAAATTAAGCCGGATGGGCTTTTTTTTGTCCACCTTTTCCTGAACGTATCCCGAGAGAAGGTCCAGTAGTTGTTTTCTTTCGTGTGGAATAGCATCAGTGTCCAATTGGGAAACAAAATTATGCAATGTGTTGTTAAGTGCCATGTTGAAGGATTATAGTTAGCAGCAACCACTTCCAGGAGCGCAGCCTGTTTGTTGAAGTTCGGAAAGTTTCACCCTAGGTTTTTCGGTTGGTATACCACATTGGTCTTTGGCCAGGCAATCCGTCTGCTTGGTAGTCAGCAAAAAATGCGTTCCGTCAAAATCCAAGCTGTATTTCTCAATGGTCTGCCCTTGGTATTCCACTTCCACCTCCAAATTGCCGATGTCCAGCGTTTTTTGGGACAACGCTATAATGTTGACCAATTTCTCCGGATGTAACCTGTGGTCGTAATCATTTGCGTTCCAAAGTTGAAAATTAACGACCTCCTCGTGGCGAACAGTCCCCCCGCAATCAATAAAGTGCTTGGTGATTTTACCTACTTCTGTCACATGGAAATGGTTGGGGACCAACTCCCCGTTGGGCAATTGAAAGGCAATCGTGTCCAATTGAGCCAATGCTGATTTTACATCCTCTAGCTTCATATCAATATCTATTTATTGTAATATTACGATTAATGTATTCAAATTTTTTTAGCAACAATCCTTTGGATTGACGTCTTGGTTCAGAAACTCGGACATCACTAGCTTCATTTTCTTCCAATTGTCGGTATCGATACAATAACAAACACTAGTTCCTTCCACATTGCCTTTAATGAGTCCCAATTGCTTTAATTCCTTCAGATGTTGGGAAATGGTGGGTTGCGCCAAACCAATTTCATCCACCAAATCACCACAAACACAAGCATTCAACTTGTACAAATATTGCAAAATGGCAACCCGGGCCGGATGCCCCAAAACCTTGGCGTATTGTGCAATTTGGTTTTGTTTGTCGGTAAATATTTCAGTTTTGGTGAGTCCCATCTAAATGATTTATTCATTGCAATATTACGATTAATGTTATGGATCGCAAAGAATTTGTTGTTTTTCTTTCATATGGTTTGAAAAATATAAGGTAATCGATGTTATTCTTCTTAAATTGCGTTATGCATGCATGTACATAACGCTAATGTTTTGACATCGAACGAGAAAATATACCTGGATCATAATGCAACGACGCCTGCCGACCCTAGTGTGGTAGAGGCCATGCTGCCGTATTTTACGCAGCACTTTGGAAACGCCAGTAGTGATCATTCCTTTGGGTGGCATGCCGATGATGCCATCGAAACCGCCCGTGGACAAATCTCGGGGCTTCTTAACTGCCGGCCAGCGGAACTCACGTTTACCTCGGGTGCTACCGAAGCCGCCAATTTGGCCTTGTTCGGATTTTGTAAAAGGAATCGAAGCAAGGGCAACCATATCATTTCCTGTACAACGGAACACAAAGCGGTTTTGGATACCTTACAGGCTTTGGAGGATGATGGTTTTGAGGTTACTTATTTGGATGTGGACAGTCAAGGTAATATTGACCTCGATATTTTGGAGGACAGCATAACGCCATCAACGATTTTGGTAAGCCTAATGCTCGCCAACAACGAAACCGGGCTCATTCACCCGATAAAAAATATAGTGGAGTTTGTTCACTCCAAAGGAGTGTCCATAATGTCTGATATTACACAGGCAGTTGGGAAATTATCTGTTGACTTACAAGATTTAAGAATCGATATGGCTGTTTTTTCATCACACAAACTTTATGGACCTAAAGGAGTTGGCGCACTTTATCTCAACAAGAGCAATAACACCTGTATTGGTAAGCATCTTTTCGGTGGAAATCATGAAAAGGGCGTTCGCCCAGGTACATTGAATGTCCCTGGCATTGTGGGTTTTGGAGAAGCCTGTAGTATTGCCCAATACAGTCTGGAAGCGAATCATCAACACTATAAACATCTTCAATATCGACTTGAAGAGGAACTTTCAGCCATCGAAGGAGCTATCATCAACAGCCAGCATGAAGACCGTTTACCCAATACAACGAACGTATCGTTTAAGGGAGTGGACGGTACCAAGTTGCTACGATATTTGAACCGCTTGGCCGTATCTAGAGGTTCTGCCTGTACCTCCAACCAAGTGAATCCGTCCCATGTACTAAAAGCGATGGGACTTGACGATGCCACTGCTTTGGCAAGTCTAAGGATCAGCACAGGACGAAATACTTCTTTGGAAGACATTGAAACGACTGTGCGGGACATCAAAAAAGCGGTCAACCAACTTAAAACTGTCAACGTATGAGGGAGTTGGACGTCATCATAGCGAAGTATCAAGAACTCAGACTGCAAGAAACCCGTTGCATTTTGGCCACCGTAGTCCATGTTGAAGGTTCATCGTATCGCAGGGCGGGAGCCCGTATGTTGGTGGATGAATATGGTAACATAACGGGAGCCATCAGCGGAGGCTGTTTGGAAGGCGATGCGCTCCGAAAGGCCCTTTATGCTTTGGACAGACAAGAAAACAAACTGGTCACTTATGATACCAGTGATGAGGATGATGCCATCATTGGTGCCCAGTTGGGGTGCAACGGTATCATTCAGGTATTGTTTGAGCCCATTGATTATACCGATAGGCATAATCCCTGTGCATTGTTGCAGACCGCTATTGAACAGGAGGTTCCCGTGGCGATTTCGATAGTTTTTGATTTGGACAAAAGCCAAAACCAATTGGGAACTAGTTTGGTTGCCAACGAAAGCCAAGCGGTTTTGGGAAAACAAATCCAAGGAAACCTGCATAAGGTCCTTCTCACCAAAAGCATGGAAGTCATTGAGGAGGGCAACTCCTGTTTTGGAAAGATTGAAACGGCGGAAAGAACAAACTTCGTGTTTATTCAGTTACATCAGCCCCCGGTAAAATTGATTTTAGTGGGAGCGGGGAACGATGCCCAGATTTTGGCGCAACAAGCCGATATATTGGGGTGGGAGGTAATTGTTACGGACGGACGTCCAACCCATGCCAACAAAGAACGCTTTGTGGGCACGTGCCAAGTGATTGTGGCCAAACCCGAGGAAACACTACAAAACATCAACATTGACGAACGCACTTTTTTTGTCCTCATGAGCCACAACTATAATTACGACCTATCGGTGCTCAAATTGTTGCTGGGAAACCCAGTAATACCCTATATCGGGATTTTGGGACCATTGAAAAAATACGAACGCATGCTCAACGAGTTGGCAGACGAAGGTGTGGAAGTGTCAAAATCGGATTTGGCTAAAATACACGCACCCGTGGGATTGGAAATAGGAGCGGAGACCCCTGCTGAAATTGGATTGTCCATTTTGGCGGAGATTCAAAGTGTACTGACCCATAAAGGAGCGCGACCCCTAAAGCAGAAAACCGAGCCAATTCATGAGGGCAAAACAAATCAATTTCAAAAAATAACCCTTTGAGTGCAGATGCTAACATAGCAGTTATTGTTTTGGCCGCTGGCGGCTCCACACGATTGGGCCGACCCAAGCAGTTGGTACAATTTAAAGGTGAAACGCTGCTTGAACATACCTTGAAACAAGTAAATATGCTTGGTTTTCAGCGCAAGGTTTTGGTGTTGGGTTCTCGTCACGAAGAGATTTTGGGAAAAATAGATGTAAACGGATATCAAGTCGTTGTTAATCCCGATTGGCAGCAAGGAATGGCATCCAGCATCAAATTGGGCTTGAAAGCTGCCTCGGCAGCGGAAGCATTGGACCACGCCCTTTTTCTCGTATCCGACCAGCCCTTTTTGGAACGCACCAACTTAATCAAACTGGTGCATGCCCAACTCACCAAAAACCCGAAAGCCACCTATTCCAAATATGGGGATAATATTGGGGTGCCCGCCATTTTTAGTAAGGAAGCATTTCCGTTGTTGATGCAATTGGAAGGAGACGAAGGAGCCAAAAAGTTGATTCACCTAAAAGATTTTGACTATGGTACTGAAGTTTTCAGCAAAGGAGGATTTGATGTGGATACCGAAGAAGATGTTCGGCAATTAAAACAAATGGATGTATGAAAGTGACCGTAAAATATTTTGGTTTGGTCGCCGAAGCTGCTGCAAAGTCGGAAGAGGTGAAGGAGTTTGACGGAACGTTGACCGCTTCGGAGCTGAAAGCACAGTGCTTAAACGGTTTGGCCATAGCGGATAAAGATTCCGTACAGATTGCCGTAAATCAAAATTTGGACGATAGTATAACCTTAAAAGAAGGGGACGAAGTGGCCTTGTTGCCACCCTTCGCTGGAGGATGAGCAGATACGACAGACAAATACAACTCACGGAAGTTGGGCCTGATGGTCAGGAAAAGCTTCGCAATGCCAAAATATTACTAGTTGGTGTTGGGGGATTGGGCTGTCCTGCAGCGATGTATTTGGCTGGGGCAGGAGTCGGTACCATTGGGTTGATGGACCATGATAAAGTCGATATGTCCAATTTGCATAGGCAAGTTTTGTTTCAGGAATCAGATGTAGGGCAATCGAAAGCAGCGGTAGCCAAACAACGCTTGGCAAAACAGAATAGTGAGGTGCGGTTTGAAGTGTGCGAAGAGCCGTTGACCATTGAAAATGCCGAAACAATCATTCAACAATATGATGTGGTCTTAGATGGCACCGATAATTTTGAGACCAAATACCTCATCAACGATGCCTGTATTTTGACGGATAAGCCTTGGGTTTTTGCCTCCATTTATAAAAATGAAGGGCAATTGTCGGTCTTCAATTACAAGAATGGGCCTACCTATCGTTGTGTGTTCCCAAAAAGCACCCGACAGAACATCAGTTGTGAGGCCACTGGTGTATTGGGAGTATTACCGGGCATCTTGGGAACGCTTCAGGCGGCGGAAGTCCTTAAAATTATCCTTGGGGTGGGTGAGGTCCTGTCAGGCAAGTTAAAGTTGATCAATATGATGCAGGCCAGCCAGCAGACCATTAACATCAACAAACGGCCCGAAGAAGTGGAAAAAATTCGCAAAAACGGGGTCGCCCCCGTTTATATCGATTGCGATTTAAAACATAAAGATCAGTGGTATCTTGATGTGCGTGAAGTGTTCGAACAGCCCAAACCGAAAGGCAAAAAGGTGCTGAACATTCCCTTTGGCGATCTTGCATCACGGTACAAAGAAATACCCAATAATCAGGATGTTTTTGTGTTTTGCCAATCAGGAAAGCGAAGCAAAAACGCCATAGAAGTCCTGAAAAATGAATTTGGCTTCCACAATTTGAAAAACGTGGAAGGCGGTATAGAAACAATTATTGATGGATAAAAAGAAACCAAAAAAAGTATTTGTACAAGGAGCGATTCCTCCCGAAAAAATAGCGACTTCGGTGGCCAACCACCAAAGCAAGACCAATATTGGTGCCCACAGTATTTTTCTGGGACAGGTGAGGGCCGACGTAGTGGACGGCAAAACCGTAACCGCGATTGACTACACGGCTTATGAAGAAATGGCAGAGAACGTCTTTCACGACATACGCGAAGCCGCTTTTGCCAAGTTCGACATCACCTGCGCCCATATTTATCATAGTTTGGGTAAAGTCAATGTGGGAGAGCTGTGCTTGTTCGTGTTCACATCATCGGCACACCGAAAGATTGCGATAGAGGCGACCAACTTTTTTGTGGAGGAAATCAAGGCGAAAGTACCGGTATTTGGTAAAGAGATTTTTGAGGACGAAACCCATCAATGGAAAGTAAACAAGTAAATGGTAGACATTACACATAAACAAACTACTTTGCGGGAAGCCACCGCAGAAGCTATCGTAAAAACGAGCAGTCAGGCTACGATTGATGCCATACAAAACAACGCCGTTCCCAAAGGGAATGTATTTGAAATGGCCAAGGCAGCCGGCTTGTTGGGGGTCAAAAAAACACCGGATTTGTTGCCCGATTGCCATCCGTTGCCCATTGAATACACCGGAATCGATTATGAAATCGATGGATTGGACATTACCATTTCCATGACGGTGAAAACCATTTATAAAACCGGGGTGGAGGTAGAGGCAATGCACGGGGCCAGTGTAGTGGCCCTTACGATGTACGATATGCTCAAACCGATTGATAAGAATGTTGAAATCAGCACCATTCGTCTCAAATCGAAAAAAGGAGGGAAATCTTCATACAAAATCAATTTGGAGGGATTGACTGCCGAAGTGGTGGTGTGTTCGGATACCATTTCCAAAGGAAAGGGAGAGGACAGGGCCGGAGAGGCCATCGTGGAGCGATTACAGGCTTTTGGGGTTGCATCCCAAAAAAGCATCATTCCCGATGAAGCTGAGGAAATCATCCAAAAATTGGAAAACACCAAAGCCGACCTTTTGATTTTTACGGGAGGCACGGGCGTGGGACCGCGAGATGTCACCCCACAGACCTTGGAGCCCTTGTTGGACATCAAACTAAAAGGAGTAGAAGAACAAATGCGTAGCTACGGGCAAAATCGGATGCCGTATGCGATGTTCTCGCGTTCCATCGCGGGCATCAAGGACGGAAAATTGATATTGGCACTGCCGGGCTCCACCAAAGGGGCGGCAGAATCCATGGATGCGATTTTCCCCCACGTACTGCACGCATTTAAAGTGATAGAAGGAAAAAGACATGATTGACAAGAAACCACAAATAATCGACAATTTCGGTAGGCCACATACCTATCTGCGCATTTCATTGACGGACCGATGCAACCTGAGGTGCTTTTACTGCATGCCCGAAGAAGGCATTGAGTTGATGGAAAAGCCCAGCATCATGACCTTGGAAGAAATCATCGCCATTACCCGAACTTTTAGGGATTTGGGAGTGGATACGGTTCGATTGACGGGCGGTGAACCTTTGGTTCGCAAGAATTTTGGCTACTTGGTCGAAGAGTTGGCCAAGTTGGGTGTTACCCTTAAATTGACCACCAACGGCATTGTGCTCGACAAATATCTGGAGCTTTTTCAGAAAGTGGGATTGCGCAAGATCAACTTTAGTTTGGATACCCTAGACAAAGCTAAATCCGTTTTCATCACCAAACGGGATTATTATGAGCGCATAATGCGGAACCTGAACATGGCGTTGGACATGGATATGGACCTTAAAATCAATGTGGTGTTGATCAAAGGGGTAAACGATAATGAAATCAATGATTTTATCGCTTTGACCAAGGATAAAAAGATTACGCCCAAGTTCATTGAGTTTATGCCTTTTAAGGGGAATAAATGGGATTGGAGCAAAGGTGTGTCCAAAGAGGACATCTTAAAGACCGTTGGCGACAAGTTCGGTGAAATAGAAACCTTGCAAAATCCAAAACATAGTACCTCTACCAACTTTAGGGTAAAAGGCCACAAGGGCAGTTTTGGCATTGTGAGCACAATTACCAATCCGTTTTGTGATAAGTGCAACCGTATTCGATTGACAGCTGATGGAAAAATGAAAAATTGCCTCTTTGCCACCTCCGAAACCGATTTGTTGACTGCGTTTCGAAATGGAGAACCCATAGAGAATATCATTTTGGAGTCCATCAAATCCAAAAAACACTCAAGGGACGGCATGGACGTAAAAATGGATGCCGACCATTATGAGCAGAACCGTTCCATGATTTCAATAGGAGGCTAATGGTTACGATTGAAGAAGCACTTAGGATCATCGAAGACCAAAAGATTGAACTAAAAAGGGAATCCAAACCTTTGGAGGAGGCACTTGGTTATGCTTTGTCGACGAAAACGACCGCCCCTTTTGATGTGCCTGAATTTGATAATTCGGCCATGGACGGCTATGCGCTTTGCGGACTTTATCAAGAATACCATATGGTAGGGGAGGTGGCAGCTGGTGACTCCAAGTCTATCTCTTTAAACGATGGCAAAGCCGTTCGCATTTTTACTGGCGCCAAGGTACCTGAAAATACAACAGCTGTGATGATGCAGGAGAAAACCTCCGTAACAGACAGCAGGCTGTTTCTTGATGAAATGCCCAAAATGGGTCAGAACATCCGAAAAAAGGGCGGTCAGTTGGCGGAAGGGCAAACCGTATTTGAAAAAGGGCACGTTTTGAATCCACCTTCTTTGGCTTTGATGGGAAGTTTGGGGTTGTCGCAGTTCACAGTTTTTTCTAAACCAAGGGTCAACATCATCACCACGGGAAATGAATTGGTAAAACCGGGAGAATCCAAAACTGAGGGACAGATTTATGAATCCAACAGTTACGCAATTGCCGGAGCCTTGCAACAATTCGGATTCCAGCACCATCAAAAAACACAAATTAAAGACGATTTCGAGGCCACAAAAGCGGGAATCAAAACCGCATTGGAGTCTTGCGATGTGCTCATTATTTCTGGAGGAATATCTGTGGGTGATTACGATTTTGTAAAACAATCCCTCGAGGAAAACGGAGTTAAGGAGTTGTTTTACAAGGTGTTTCAAAAACCGGGAAAACCGCTCTATTTTGGCCGAAAGGGAAATCAGTTTGTGTTTGCCTTGCCAGGAAACCCAGCGTCATCATTGACCTGTTTTTATGTGTACGTGCTTCCGCTGCTTCAAAAATTATCAGGGTATTCCAAAACCGGTTTACCGACCTATCGGTTCCCGATACAACATGATTTTGAAAACCGTTTTGGACGCCCCACTTTTTTAAAGGCCGCTGTTCTTGACGGAACTGTGGAGATTTTGGACGGACAAGGTTCTTCCATGATCCAATCCATGGCCCAAGGCAATGCACTCGCTTTTGTAGACGATGGCGAGGCAATGAAAAAGGGGGATTTGATTCAATGTAAGCTAATTTCTTAATTGATGACAGTCGAATACTTGCCCTTGGTCTTTTTTCTGATTGCGCTGTTTTATAGTTCGGTTGGATTTGGGGGTGGGTCCAGTTATCTGGCGATTTTAAGCCTTTTCCTTACCGATTTTTACGAAATACGTTCCACTGCGCTCTTGTTGAATATTTGTGTGGTCACTATTGGGACGCTAGTTTTTATTCGGAACCGGGTATTCGACATGAAATTGTTCTGGCCCTTTTTGGTAATGAGCATACCTTTTGCTTATCTGGGCGCCCAAATCCGCTTGTCCCAAACCACCTTCTTTTTGATTTTGGGCGGCGCCTTGGTGATGGCAGGATTTTTTATGATGCTTCGCTTTGCGAAGAAAAAACTGGACTCGAAAAAATTTTCAAATCCAAAAAAATTGACGCTCGGTGGAGGCATTGGCTTACTTTCTGGAATATCCGGAATAGGTGGCGGCATCTTTTTATCACCGGTGCTCAACCTGCTCAAGTGGGAAAACCCAAGAATAGTGGCTTCTTTGGCTTCCGTTTTTATTTTGGTGAATTCCATTGCTGGCCTGATTGGTCTGAATATGGCGGGAACCTTCCGACTGAACAACGAGCTGATGCTCCAATTGGTGGTGGCAGTGGTGCTTGGCGGTGGAATCGGCTCTTATCTATCCAATAAAAGGTTCAATCTAAAGTTTTTGGGTGTGCTCACGGCCATTTTAGTGCAGTATGTGGGTTTTCGTTTGATACTGCTTCACGGATTCGGTATCAAGATCTAAATTAATCCCAACATGTCTTGGGTGTGTTGCTCCAAAGTTACCTGAATCTTGGCGTTCATATGTTGAAAGGCAGCCAGCACTGTTTTTCCCCGTGGCGTCAATTCGGCCCCGCCCCCTTGGGTACCACCCTTGTGCAGTTCCACGTAGGGTTGTTGGCCTCTTTGGTTCATATCCTCGACCATGGACCATGCTTTGCGGTAGGACATGCCCATTTCCTTGGCCGCTTTGGACAGTGAACCGTTTTTATCGATCATCACCAATAATTGCGCCCGTCCCGGACCAAAAAACTTTTTTCCGTCAATATCTATCCAGCAACGATTACGTAGTTCTTTTTTAGTTTCCATACAGTTGTGGTTCCATAATGCCCTTGTCCAGAAATAGTTGTTTGTTCATTTCATAGTGCATTTGGGTCATTTGATTATAGTATTCGATAAATTCGGGCATGGAGTGCGCTTTGCGCAAACTGTCGACCGCCGTGGTATCCACCAGTCCATTTTTTGGAATGGCCTGCCCCATCTCATTGTAAGTAACCTGGCTTCCAAAACGTTGCGGTTTGTTGAGATTGACATTGATTCTGTCTTCCAACATCGCATAGTGGTATTTGTCTTGACTTCCCTTTTCGATTTCCGTTTCCATGGCCTTCAACATTTCCTGTTGGAAGGGGATGTCATTGTCCGCATGTTGGACCACCACCCAAAAATCGGTAGCGGCTTCCTTTCCTACCTTTTGCTCGCCCAAGTATCCGTACTTTTGGTATAAATCCCTGATTTTTTTCTGATTGACTAGGCCTACGCTATCCCGCTGCTTTTTAAAAATCTCCCAAGCTTTCTGATTGCCGTATTTTTCCCGAAGCTCATTGGACGGAATCCCCGCGTATTTCTGGTCGAGTTCCATGATTTCTTTCAAAGTGGCCACAACTTGAGGCTTTTCTTCTTCGGAAATGGTCTTTTCATCCTTGCAGCTCAATGCCAAGAGTCCGATAAAGGACCATAAAAAGAGTGGTTTCATATACTTGATTTTCATTGCCGGTCTTGCAGCTGCACCTTTGGGTTTTTGGATTTGGATTTTCATTGGGTATTTATAAAGTTGTCTTCGAATGTTTTTATCCATTTTCCGTTGACCAATTGTTCGCCATATTCTCGAAAACCACCCTCTGGAGTACTACCGAAGAAAAACCGGGTGTTTTGGTCCCGCCATACAATGAGCTGACCCTCCTTAAATTCTGCGGGATATATGGCCGCTCCATCTTTGGAAAATCGGTGGTAGTAGTATTTCTGGTCTTTTTCGTCATAAACGATAACGGTATGGAGTTGTAGAAACTCCGTATTTAGTTCAATGACCAATATGTTTTTTTCTAGGTCGTAAGAGATATGCTCGTAGGCTGCTCCTTCCTTGGTCAACACTCCGTTTTCGTAGATTTTTGATGTGCCCACCCATTCCCCGACCAAAAATTGGAGCTGTTCCATCTTTTCTTCCTTTGGGCTTTGCCCGACAAGGACATTCGATAGTAGCAGCAGGCAAAGAAGGGGTTTAAAGTATTTCATGTTGGGTTGTTTGCTTAAAAGTAGGGAATTTAGTTCAGGGTTGGAGGGGAGCAATGGATTTTAGGAAGTATTAATTTACGTATATTCTTGCTAGCTCAATTGCAATTATCCGTTTTATAAAGTAGTTATTAAAATCGGGTTTGTGTCTTAATATCATATCACAAAAAAGATGACTACTTAACTCTCCCAAAGTGGTTTTCACTTCGTAGTATTCTTTTATAAAAGCATTTTTGTCTTTAATTTTTTCAAAGGCTTTCATATACTTGCCTCGGTGATTCCAAATTTGCCATTGTAGCGCTGCGGTTCGCAAAGAATCCAGACTTGAAATATCTCTAGTTGATGTTCCAATTGTCCCAATTTCTTGAATTCCAATTTCAGAATTGTAAATGACTCTCGCATTTAACCCATCGTATTCGCCAATCCAAGTTGAATCTATTTGGGCAAATATTTCATTCCACATTTGGGTATCCCGAAATCTATTTAAAGATTCACCTTGAATTGGTAGAGCATTATAAGCTCCTTCTATAAAACAGTTGTTTGTAAATTCTTGATATTTTTGAGAGAGATTTCCAGAGGTATAATTTGAAGCCAAGACATCCCTTTCAAAGGTTTGTATGAATAGAGCTAAATCTGCTGCATTTTCTGCTCCAAGAATTGTTTCGAATTCAGTAATTAGTTTTTTTTCTGTACTACAGCTGGCCAGGATAAAAATCAGAGTCAGAAAATAGAGTTCTTTTTTCATTTTTTAGCTATCTATTTTATTTGGAAACAAAAATCCTTAAATCCCAAAATAGTTATAAAACTAATAGGAGGTGTCATTTTTAACTGATGGGCAAGGCATTTTCAACCTTTGGCTCGATGAAGGATTTAACCTTAAGGGGTATAAGTTATGTATAGGTAGTGGTTCATCAGAATTTGGACGCTATTGTGTCCGTGTATCCGATAAGTACCTACTGGGGAGGGAATGGGGGAGAGTGGACCTTAATCCAACTGTTCTATTTTTTTCATGATTTCTTCTGCCTCAAAGACTTTTTCATCGCTAAGCTTGCGATTGGTAGTGGATAGGGCATGCGCTTCCTTTAGCAACTTGGCATATTTTTCCTGTAGTTTTTCTTTTTCCGTTTTCTTTTTGAACAATCCGAACATGGGGAATCTAGATTTAAGGATTAAAGTATTTTTTTTAACAGCAATTTTGCGAAAGATACAAAATGTTTAACTATATTAGGTTAAAATTAAACAAAACAATAAAAACCTAAAGGATGAAGATTTCTGCGATGGATTGGCTGGGTTTGACCACCCTTGTTTTGGTAACTGTGACCCTCTTTGCGGCCATGGATTTGGCTTTTAACTGGGTGTTTTACCTTACTGTTTTGGGGCAGGTAGCGCTGATTATAACTGTCTACAAGGTGTTGAGGGACGATTACACTACCGAAAAAACGTTTAAGGACTTCTACGAAGACCGGCCCATGCCCGAAAATGACTGACTCAAAGGATCTAAAGGTGCATAAACACTTAAAATAAAAAAAACCGCAGCGTTGAATCTGCGGTTTTTTACTTTCAAGCTTTGCGCTTGGTTGCGGAGGAAGAGGGATTCGAACCCCCGGAGGTGTGACCCTCAACAGTTTTCAAGACTGCCGCATTCGACCACTCTGCCATTCCTCCTAAGCGGGTGCAAATATATAAAGCTTTTTCTTATCCCAAAAGACCTTTTTTGTTTATTGTTGTCCGAAAAGAAAAATCCGATATATTCTCATATACCGGATTTAAAAAAATATTGCTCTTAGCTTTAGTCTAGGCCAAACTCCAATCCCAATGAAAGAATATCCCAACTACCACCATCCAAAGAAACGCCCCTGTACGCCAATACTAAATCCAGGGCTGTTGATACAGAATAGGCCATTCTTGGGGAATAATAAAAGCCTCCATCATTACCGTCACTGATGCCAAGGGCATAACCAAGGTCGGCTCCCAGTGAAAATTGATCAGAAATTTGAAATCGCCCGGCGACTGCAATAGGTAGGAACTGCACATCATCAACATCAACGGTACCGATTCCCGTATCGATTTCTTTCCCAAAGGAATGGGAATAGCCCAAGGTTGGGCCCACTTTGAATTCGTCGGAAACATCAAATAAATAGCCCAATTCCACCGCGATGGCAAAGCTTGAAAAGTCCCCGGCATCCCCGACAGGCAAGCCTGCATGGATTCCTGCGTTAAAATCACCTTGTGCCTGGGCAAAGGAGAATCCTAACAACGTGGTTAGCGCAACTAAAACGATTTTTTTCATGATTTTGAATTTTAAGGTTACTCTAAAGTAGTGAAAATTAACATAATCGCATTTTTAAAGGCCGTATTTTGATAAATCAATAATTTCAGCAACATCTGGAAAAGCAAAAGCTGTCCGGATCCTTTAAAAGATGTTGAAACGATTAAGGCCGATCAAAACAATGGTCATACCTTTGCCGCTATGCTCGAATGGTACCACTATTTGCTATTGATTGCTGTAGGTTTTGCAGTGGGGTTTATCAACACCGTGGCGGGGGGCGGTTCCTTACTTTCATTGCCCACGCTCATCTTTTTGGGTTTGCCACCGGCTGTGGCCAACGGAACCAACAGGGTGGCCATTGTGGTCCAGACCGCTCTGGGAACGGCCGGTTTTCGCAGCAAGGGTGTTTCCACCTTTCCGTTCAATCTGTACTTGGGTATTGCGGCCTTTTTAGGATCTATAATCGGAGCCTATATTGCTGTTGATATTGATGGGGAAACCTTTAATCGGATTTTGGCCATCGTTATGATTGCCGTGGTGCTGATTATTATTTTCAAGCCAAAGATGCGGTTGGAGGAGATGCAAGAACGACTTACGGGCAAATACCTGTGGGTTGCTTTGATCGTTTTTTTCTTTTTCGGGATTTATGGGGGGTTTATCAATGCGGGACTTGGATTTTTAATGATGCTTTTTTTGCATTACTTTAATCGAATGAACCTAGTTCGGTCCAACGCTACCAAAGTTGCGGTCGTGTTAGTATATATGCTGGCAGCTTTGGCCGTTTTCGCGTTCAACGATAAGATAGACTGGAAATTAGGCTTTATCCTTGCCATTGGGAACGGGTCAGGCGCATGGTTCGCCAGTAGGTTCTCCGTAAAAAAGGGGGATGGGTTCATCAAAACATTTTTGGTCGTGGCCGTAGTGGCAATGGCCATCAAACTATGGTTTTTTTAAAAATTTAAATTGATATATGCCAGGATTTGAACTTTTTGGGGATAAGGAAAGAATGGAAGTGCAAAATGTATTGGATTCCGGGGTGCTGATGCGCTACGGTTTTGATGCCATGCGCAACGGACATTGGAAGGCTCTGGAACTCGAACAAGGTTTGGCAAAGCGCATGCAGACCCCATATGCCCATGCCGTGAGCAGTGGAACTGCGGCTCTTACCGTGGCCTTGGCCAGTGCTGGTATTGGTGCTGGGGATGAAGTGATCATGCCCACCTTTACCTTTGTGGCCAGTTTTGAGTCCATTTTGGCCCTGGGAGCTGTTCCGGTACTGGTCGATATTGATGACACCCTAACCCTGAAACCCGAAGCGGTCGAGAAAGCCATCACTCCAAAAACCAAAGTGGTGATGCCCGTGCACATGTGCGGCTCCATGGCAGATTTAAATGCGTTGAAGGCCATTTGCGAGGCCAACGATCTTTTGTTGCTCGAAGATGCCTGTCAGGCCATCGGAGGGACCTACCACGGAAAGCCCTTGGGCAGTATTGGCGATTTGGGCTGTTTCTCCTTCGATTATGTAAAAACGATTACCTGTGGAGAAGGTGGGGCGTTGATCACCAACAATAAGGCGTATTATGAAAATGCCCACAAATACTCCGATCATGGTCATGACCACATCGGAAACAATAGGGGAGCGGAGGAACATCCGTTTTTAGGGTACAACTTCCGTATTTCTGAGATGAATGCAGCCGTAGGGGTGGCCCAATTGGCGCGTTTGGATGATTTTTTGGCCATACAAAAACGGAATTATACCATATTGCGGGAAGCCCTGTCCCAGATTCCAGAAGTCGTGTTTAGAACCGTGCCCGAAGGGGGAGATGAGAACTACTCCTTTCTCAACTTTTTTATGCCCTCGGGGGAATTGGCACAAATAGCACACCAAGAACTGATTGAAGCTGGAGTGGACGGCTGTTTTTATTGGTTCGACAATAATTGGCACTACTACAGAAAATGGGAACACCTAACCGATAGGAAGTCGCTGGGCAAATTGCCCAAAGACGTGGTGGAATCCTTGCCTGATTACAGCAAAGCTGATTTTTCCGAATCAGACCAATGGATGTCCCGAAATATTTCGTGTTTGATCAAACTGGGATGGACGGAAGAAGAGGTTAAAATACGTGCCAAGCAAATGGTCGATGCCATCAAGGCAGCATTATAAGTGGTCTGCTATCAATCGCAGCTAGCTTCGTGATGTTGAACCGTTGAATCAATACTTTACGTACTCCACGATTTCCAAGCCATAGCCTACCATGCCTACACGTCGGGTTTGTGCGGAATTGGTAAGTAGGCGTATTTTGGAAATGTTGATGTCGTGCAAAATCTGTGCGCCGATACCAAAATCCTTGTTGTCCATTTCCACTTTAGGTGCCTTGGTAACCCCGTCGCCCTGCAGTTTTTTAAACTCGGACAAGCGGCTCAATAAGTTCATGGATTGATTTTCTTGACTTATAAAAATCATCGCACTTTTCTCCTCCTTGTTCAGCGCATCGAACATCCGTTGCAATGCTTCATCAGGATTATTGGTCAAAGTGCCCAGCATATCGTTGTTCACCAAAGTAGAATTGATACGTGTCAGCACAGGCTCACCACTTCTCCATTTGCCTTTCAGCAGCGCGATATGGACTTGGTCGTTTGTGGTCTGTTGATACGCCCTGAGCCGAAATTCACCAAATCGGGTATTGATGGTAAAGGCTTCCTTGAGTTCTATCAGGCTATCGTGCTCCATGCGGTAGGCAATCAAATCCTCGATGGACACGATCTTAAGGTCGAACTTTTTGGCCACCTCCATCAACTGGGGCAAACGCGCCATGGAACCATCCTCGTTCATAATTTCCACGATCACTCCCGCGGGTTGCAGTCCGGCCAAACGTGCAAAATCAATGGCAGCCTCCGTGTGTCCCGTTCGGCGAAGCACTCCACCTTCCTTGGCAATCAAGGGAAATATGTGCCCAGGTCGGGCCAACTCATGCGGTTTGGTTGAGGGGTCGGTGAGCGCAATCACGGTTTTGGCCCTATCACCGGCAGAAATGCCCGTGGTAACTCCATTGCCGCGCAAATCTACTGACACGGTAAAAGCGGTCTCCAATGGGTCCGTATTATGGCTCACCATTTTATGTAGTCCCAAATCTTTGCAACGGCCCTCGGTTAGGGGAGTGCAGATGAGTCCACGGCCATGGGTGGCCATAAAATTGATGGTCTCAGGTGTAATCAGTTCGGCAGCGGCCAAAAAATCACCTTCGTTCTCCCGGTTTTCATCATCCACCACAATAATCACTTTGCCTCGTCTAATGTCAGCAATGGCTTCTTCAATGGTGTTCAGTTGTATGTTGTTTTCGTTGGAGATCATTCGTCCTCTGCTTCTTTATTTTTCCTTTTAAACAATGCTTTGATACGGTCGATAAAATGACCAAAGCCTATCAATCCTTTATCCGCTGTTGCGCGTCGGGTAAGCGATATGCCCAGCGGCAACATGATCATAGTGGGCAGCCAAGCGCCTATCGCCGGGTGAATATTGCCTTCCTTGGCGTAGTTGCCGGCAAACACCCCAATAAAATAATAGGCCAAAAATAGGATAATGGCCACTACCATGGGCAACCCAAGTCCTCCTTTACGGATGATGGCCCCCAATGGTGCACCCACAAAAAATAGGATAATGCAGGAAAGTGCAAGCGCATACTTCTGATGCAGCGATAAAATATGGCTGTTGTAAAATTTATAACGGCTTTGCAACTCATCCTTTTTAGCGTTTACCGTACTAAGAATGCTGGTCACTTCGTTCTGTGCTTTTTTAACTACCTGCAGTTGTTCCCATTGTTGCAAACTTGAAATAAACACATCAATGTCGCGGATGGTATCTTGTTGGATTTCTGTTTTCTTTTCTGGGACAATAAGTTCCAAGGAATCTACTTTGGGTTCCACGGGGAAGGCTCCCATGCGGTTGACCACGTTTTTGGAGAAGGCCGTCACTTTTTCGAGATTGTTTTCCCGAAGAGAGTCAATATCCTTGATCAGACGCCCCACATTTTTCATTTTGTTGGTGGTGATGTTTTGGTCTTCTTCCAGATCCTGGTCGTTCAATTCAGAAATGTCGATATTGATGGTGTAGGTGTCAAAATTGGACTTGGCGAATGGATGCTTTCGCCGTTCTGCTGCCTTTTGCGGAATCACCTCTTCGTAGTAATTGCCATCTTTGAGCACCAATTGGATAATGTCGGACTCCTCACTACTGATCAACTCACCTGTTTTTGCCTTAATGACGGTATTGTTGATGTTTTGGTTCGTTTTTTTGTGGATGATGACATTGTCCAGAAAGCGGTCCTGCTCGCCGTATTTTCTGTCCACTTTAATGTTCATTCCTTGGGCAGTTCCTTCAAAATCACTGAAAACACCCTCCGTAATGGCGGCTGCAGGCTTTACTTTGGCAATATTCCGCCTCAGGTTGAACATTTTTTGTTCCGATTTTGGAATTACATCATTGGCAAAAAAGAAGGTCACCAATCCAAGAAAGAGCACAAAAACAATCAAGCTCCGCATCCCCCGTTGCAGCGATATACCTGATGCTTTCATGGCGGCAAACTCATAGTTTTCCGCAAAGGTACCAAAGGTAAGGATGGAGGAGAGGAGTACCGTAAGGGGCAGCACCTTATCCACCAAAGTGGGAATAAAATAAAAAATGAACTTGCCAATGATGACCATGCCCAGCCCCTTTCCTGCCAAGTCATCGATGAACAGCCATATCCCTTGAAAAATGAATATGACGATCAAGATGAAAAAGGAACTGAAGAAGTTGTATAGAAATCTTCTTAGTATATACTGGTCAAGTATTTTCAATGCTTAATTTCTTATGATGTAGTACCCTTTGTCCTCGTATTTTTGCTCATCAAAGGTAAACAGTGTCCTCGATATGGGCTGATTGGTTTTGAAAGAATTAACGGTAATGGTGGTTTTGGTGCCATTGTTTCCGGTCTGGATCAGTTTGTAGATGTGCTTGGTCTGTGCATCTATGCCCAAAAGGATAGATTTGATCTCTGTATTGGAATCGATGGGAATCAGCTTGACATACTGGATTTTTCTGCCGCCTACATTTTGGAGAATATCCCATTGGTAATTATGGCCTGTTTTGTAAAAGGTCAGCATTTTGGAAGGACTCACCGTATCGTTGTCCTCGTTTACGTCCTCAATGGTGACTTCCTCATTTTCGGGAACCACTGTGTACACTTTGTTTCCATCGTACAATTGCTTGGCCCCAAAATAGTTCAGCAGATATTTTTCACCTTGAAGGGTAACGTTTCCGTTGGTTTCTTGCTTTAGATCAGCTTCCGTGTTCTCCAAAACAGACTGAAAGTCAATATAAATATTATCGTAGCTCTGCACTTTGTTGTACACTTCGTCCAGCAGTGTTTTAGCCTTGTCCGAATTTTGTCCGTAGGAAAGGATTCCAAGGGTAAACAAGGCTACAAATAGGATGTTTTTTTTCTTCATGATGTTACTTTGCTTCATTTTCCAATAATTGTTCCAAGGAGTATATGTCGGGAACCAACACTTGCCGTGCCTTACTGCCTTCAAAAGGCCCTACAATACCAGCGGCTTCCAGTTGGTCGATAATTCTACCAGCCCTGTTGTACCCCAATTTCAGTTTTCGCTGGATCAAGGAGGCCGAACCTTGCTGTGCGGTCACGATAACCTCGGCAGCTTCGCGGAACATGGCATCCCTGTCCTCAATATCATTATCAAGACTTGTGCCAGATTCTTCGCCTACATATTCTGGCAGTAGGTGCGCTTCGGGGTAGGCCCGTTGCGACCCAATATAGTCGGTGATTTTGGCTACTTCTGGGGTGTCCACGAAGGCACATTGAAGCCTGGTTACGTCATTGCCTTGGGTGTACAGCATATCCCCGCGACCGATGAGCTGGTCCGCACCTTGGGCGTCCAAGATAGTCCTGGAATCTATTTTTGAAGTCACCCGAAACGCAATCCTAGCTGGGAAGTTGGCCTTTATGATTCCCGTAATAACATTTACGGATGGCCTTTGCGTAGCAATGATCAAGTGAATACCGATGGCACGTGCCAATTGCGCCAATCGGGCAATGGGGGTTTCTACTTCCTTGCCCGCGGTCATGATCAAATCTGCAAACTCATCTATCACCAGTACAATGTAGGGGAGGAACTTGTGCCCATCGTTCGGGTTGAGCTTTCTGGCCTTAAACTTGGCGTTATATTCCTTGATATTTCTAACCATGGCGGTTTTGAGCAACTCGTATCGGTTGTCCATTTCGATACATAGCGAGTTCAAGGTATTGATCACTTTGGTGTTGTCCGTAATGATGGCCTCATCGGAATCGGGCAACTTGGCCAAAAAGTGACGTTCAATTTTGTTGTAAAGCGTCAACTCTACCTTTTTGGGGTCGACAAAGATAAATTTTACCTCTGCCGGATGCTTTTTATAGAGCAGGGAGGTAATCACAGCATTCAATCCCACAGATTTACCTTGTCCGGTGGCACCGGCCATGAGCAAGTGGGGCATTTTTGCCAAGTCCACCACAAAGGTTTCGTTGCTGATGGTTTTTCCAAAGGCGATGGGCAGTTCCATTTCGGCCTTCTGGAACTTGTTCGATGCGATAACCGAACGCATGGAAACAACGGTTGCGTTCTTGTTGGGCACTTCGATACCCACGGTTCCCTTTCCGGGAATGGGAGCTATGATACGGATTCCCAAGGCCGCTAGGGAAAGCGCGATATCATCCTCCAAGTTTTTGATCTTGGAAATACGGATACCGGCTTCGGGAACAATCTCGTAAAGTGTCACCGTTGGTCCAATGGTCGCCTTGATCTGTGCAATCCCGATCTTGTAATTTTTGAGGGTGCTTACAATACGATTCTTGTTTTCCTCGAGTTCCTCTTGGTTGATGGTGATGCCGCTCGATGCGCCGTGTGCGTCCAAGAGGTCCAGTTGGGGAAACTTGTAGTTGCCCAGCTCCAGTTTGGGGTCGAATTCACCAAAATCCTCTACCAATTTGGCCGCTTTGGCGTCAGTTTCTTCCTCTTCCTCAACCGGGGTTGTCTCAACCTTTAGGTCGATGTCGGATTCTTCTTCCTCGGGAATATTGACATCGAGCCCTGCTTCATCCAAAGGAGGGATATCCTTTTTATGGGTATACGTATCTATTTTTTCAGGTATGGTATCTTCTGTGGTCAGCGGAATCTGATTTTCGTCGTCCTCCATGGAGGAATCCATTGACGGATTGGAAATTTCATCACCTTTGAGTTCCGATGTGATCTGTCGTTTTTGTCTGCGGAAGAAGTTGGCAAAACCTTCGGGGGTAAAATTGAACAGGCGCACCAAAATTACCATCAAAATGAATATTAAAATCAGGAAGACCCCAATTTTACCGGTATAATCTTGAAGGAAATCATTCATTTCGTAGCCCACTAGACCGCCCAACAAAGGAAAATCAGCGGCAAAGAACCCAAGGGCAATCGAGCCCCAAATAACGCCTACCAATCCCCAAATCCATTTGGATATCAAGCCTTTAAGCTCTAACCCCAGAAATAAATAAAGCCCGGTTATAGCCAACAAAAAAGGAAATACGAATGAAGCCAGACCAAAGCCCTTGTACATAAAAAAGTGGCTTACGTTGGCCCCGAATTTATTCAATAGGTTACTTGCTTGGGCATTGCGGTCGGCAAATTGGGACAACATGCTTTGGTCTTCCTGCCAAGTAAAATAAAACGACATGAAAGAGAAGAAAAGCGCAATGCTCAGAACGATCAAAAGACTACCAAAGATGATCTTGTTCTGCTTGGAAAGCTTGAACGAGACCTTTTTTGGGGCATCGGTAGTTTTCTTGGTTTTTGATTTTGTCCTTTTTTTGGCCATCAATTCTGTTTAAGCGGGGCTAAGTTACAAATTTACGTTGCTACTCCTTGTGTTGGATTTTGCTAAAAGATTTTGGGGATATAGATGATCAACCCTATAATGCTGGCTAAGATGGACACTATCATTACGGCTCCAGCGGAAATATCTTTTATCAAACCGATCTTGGGGTCCAGATTGGGTTGGATATAGTCACAGATTTTCTCCACGGCCGTATTAACACCTTCCACACCCATAACCATGCCTATGGCCAATAATTGTATGGTCCATTCTGTTTGGGAAATCTCAAAATAAAAACCGAAAGCGGTAACCACAATAGCGATCACAAATTGAATTTGGATGCTGGACTCGGTCCGCAGCAATAGTAACATGCCCTTAAGGGCATATCCTACGCTTTTTACACGGTTTTTAAAAAAAGATTCTTTAGGCATCCATCAATGCTTCTAAGGCTGCTTTGTAATTGGGTTCGTCCACGGTTTCGGCTACCTGCTCGGTGTAGACCACCTCACCAGCCTCGTTGACGACTACCACGGAACGGGACAACAGTCCTTGCAATGGCCCATCGGTAAACTCTACCTGATAGGATTTTCCAAAGTTCCCGTCCCTGAAATCAGATAAGGTTTCCACCTTATCGATACCCTCCGCTCCACAAAAACGGGCTTGGGCAAAAGGCAGATCTTTGGAAATACAAAGCACTTTGGTATTGCTCAGTTCCGCTGCTTCCTGATTGAATTGTCGCACGGATTGGGCACAGGTTCCCGTGTCGATACTTGGAAAGATGTTCAACACTACTTTTTGTCCTTTGTAGTCGGACAATTCTACCGTAGACAGGTCATTTTTGACCAATGTAAAGTTGGGTGCTTGGGTGCCGTTACCGGGAAGGTTTCCCAAGGTATGCAATTCGTTTCCTTTTAATGTTACAGTTGCCATAGTCGCAGTTTTGATTTGGAATCAAAAATACTAAAAAAACCTTCCCGAAGTCTGTTACGGGAAGGTTCTTATTTCAACGTTTACAACAATGTCCGTTACTTGTCGATGGAGCCGAGAACCCTGGACATAAAACCGTTAAGGGCTTCTTTTTTGGGAGTGCCATTTTTGATCTCGTTCGAGACTTCAAGGGCGCCGTACAAATTGGAGATCAGTTCCCCGATCATGTCCAACTCCTCGTCTTTGAGGCTTGCAACCTCGCATACACTCTCCAAGGTGTCCGCAGTTTCCTGCAAATAATCCTCGTCATGCTCCTCGGCAAAATTGACCAATTGCTTAATTATGGGCAATTTCATGGATCAAGTCTTTTAAAACATCATATTTGTTGGTCTGCACCTGATTTTTTAGGCTTCCTTTGGAAAAAGCGGCAAATGTGGGCAAGTTGTCCACATTGGCTAGTTTTCTGGATTCCGGAAATTTTTCGGCATCGACCATTACAAAGGTTACGTTCTCGTTCAAAGTGGCTTCTTTTTTGAACTTTGGCTTCATTATTCGGCAATTGCCGCACCAAGACGCACTGTACTGTACCACTACGTTCTCGTTGTTGGCAATGACCTCGCTCAAATTGTCTTTATCCAATTCTACTACCATGGGACATTAGTTTACGTGATTGGCCAAATATTCGGAAACACCTGCTCTGTCAGCATTCATGGCTTCCTTTCCTTCTTCCCAGTTGGCAGGACAAACCTCGCCTTTTTCCTGTACGTGGGTATAGGCATCTACCAAACGCAAAAATTCCTTCACGTTTCTTCCCAAGGGCATATGGTTGATGCTTTCGTGGAATACCGTTCCTTCCTCATCGATCAAATAGGTGGCCCTGTAGGTCACATTGTCGCCTTCTACCACAACAGAGTTGGTCTCTTCGTTGAAATCCTCCTTCATAATGTCCAAGATGCCCAATGCGCTGGCCAGGTTTCGGTTGCTGTCAGATACAAGTGGGTATGAAACGCCTTCGATACCGCCATTGTCCTTTTCCGTGTTCAACCATGCGAAATGTACCTCCGCCGTATCACAGGAAGCTCCGATGACGATGGTATTTCGTTTTTCGAACTCGGCTAGGTTTTGTTGAAATGCAAAAAGCTCGGTAGGACATACAAAAGTGAAGTCTTTTGGGTACCAGAACAACAAAATTTTCTTGTTCTCGGCCTTGGCTTTTTCTACAATGTTGATTTTGAACGTATCGCCCAATTCGTCGATAGCGTTTACTTCAATACTTGGAAATTTTCTTCCTACTAAAGTCATTTATTGGATGTTTTTATAAAATTCGAGCTGCAAAAATAGGGCGGTTTGATGGCTTACACCAACTTAAAAATTTCTATTTCTTATGACTGGATAAGCTGTGACTATGTGCTAAAAAAACGTTGTCATTATTAAGGTTGTCACAAATATGAGCTAGTCACATTGAGAACTCCTCAAAGAATCTGGCTTAATTAAAAATGTAGAATTTAAATTTATTCAGCCGCAGTAGTGGCCAGTTGCTTGATCTTGATTCGGAATGCGGCAAACAACAAGGTCATGAACGGGCTCAACCAATTGAAAATGGCATAGAGCGCATACTCGCCAACACCAACGCCCAAAACCCCACTGTGATAAGCTCCGCAAGTGTTCCAAGGCACCAAAACAGAAGTTACGGTCCCGGAATCTTCCAGCGAACGGCTCAGGTTTTCTGGGGCCAGCCCACGCTCCTCATATGCTTTAGCGAACATTTTTCCGGGCACTACAATGGCCAGATACTGATCGGAAGCTGTAACGTTCAATGCCAAACAACTGCCCACCGTACTTGCGAACAGTCCAAAAGTGGTCTTGGCCAATTTTAGCAGAGACTCCGTGATACGCTCCAAAGCACCAATACCGTCCATAATACCCCCAAATACCATGGCGCAAACAATCAGCCAGATGGTGCCTAGCATACCGGACATTCCCCCGGAAGAGAACAAATCGTTCAAGGCTGGGTCGCTGGTGGCAATCTCGGTATCTACGGTTATCGCATTCAAGATACCTTTGTAGCCTGTTTCAAAGTTGAGTGCAGTTCCTCCGCCAATGTTGGCCACAATATCCGGTTGAAAAATAAGGGCGAAGAGGCCGCCCAACAAAGTTCCCACCAATAAAGCCATTAATGGTGGTGCTTTTTTTACGATCATTCCGATGACGGCCAAGGGTACAATGAACAACCATCCGTTGATGTTGAAGGTAGACCCAATATTGTTCAATAATGAACTGGTATCTGCAACACCTGAGGTATCCAACGTAAAGCCAATAATGATAAAGACAATTAAGGTGACTACAATGGTCGGGACCGTGGTATAGGTCATGTAGCGAATGTGGGAAAACAAATCCCCTCCGGCCATCGCCGGAGCCAAGTTGGTCGTATCACTTAAGGGGGACATCTTATCCCCGAAGTAGGCACCGGAAAGCACGGCACCTGCCGTCATTCCCAAAGAAATGCCCAGTGCGTCACCAATCCCGATCAAAGCAATGCCTACGGTGGCGGCTGTGGTCCAGCTACTGCCCGTGGCAATGGAAATAATCGCACAAATAATAACGCTTGCCGCTAAAAATATGGTAGGATTGAGAATCTGTAGCCCATAATAGATCATCGCGGGAATAATTCCGCTGACCAACCATGTTCCGGATAGGGCGCCCACCATTAAAAGGATGAGCAAGGCACCGGTGGTGGACCTCACGTTCTCGGCCACTTCGGCAATCATCTGTTCGTAGGATACCTTGTTGAAAATACCAACAATGGCAGCGACTGCTCCGCCCATTAAAAGGATGAATTGGTTGGAACCGCTTAGGGCGTCATCCCCAAAAACAAAAACATTGTAGGCCAGCATCCCCACGAGGGCAAAAACGGGTATCAATGCTTCTGTAATAGAGAGTTCTTTGTTTTCTACAATATGTTCGTCTTCCCTAAACTTTGATTCTTCCTTTGGGTTCGGCATGTTGGTGTGAGTTTGTTAAAAGGTAATATTACGATTTTGCACCTTGTTGTGCAAACCGTTGCAATATACCCTTAGGCCAAACTTGTATCGGGAGACAAAATATCCAGTTTTTCCATACAGCTTCGCATAGTGGCGTAGGTTTTTCGGATATCGTTGTCCAAACCGATGGAGAATCGTATAAGTCCTTGGGAAAGCCCGAGTTCTTGTTGTTCCTCTTCAGGTATTTCGGAAGAGGTGGATGTGCCCGACGCACTGAAAAGGGTTTTATAGAAACCGAGGCTTACGGCCAAATAGCCCAGTTTTTCCTGTTGCATCAGTTCCATAAGGGCATTGGCGCGTTCCACAGAACCTACATCCAGGGTCAGCATACCCCCAAAACCATATTCATGGTTCATTTGGGATTTCATCAACTCATGACCAGGGTGACTTTCCAGCCCGGGATAGACCACTTTAAGACCATCCTTTTCAAATTGTTGGGCTAAATAATGGGCATTTTCACTGTGTTTTTTGATTCGGATATGCAACGTGCGCATATTCTTTAAAATGGATGCCGCCCGCAAACTATCCAAGGTACTTCCTAAAAGCATACCTGCCCCGTTGTTCACATCCTTAAGGCTCAAGCAAAAATCGGTAGAGGCGCAAACGGCGCCCGCAACGCAATCGCTGCTCCCATTGATGAACTTGGTGAGACTGTGCACCACAATGTCCGCACCCAGTTGTGCAGCGTTGATGGTAAGGGGTGAAAATGTATTGTCAACCACCAAGGGCATGCCATTTTTCTTGGCGATTTTGGAAAGCGAGGGGATATCTGCAATTTCCAACAGTGGATTGCTTACGGCCTCGCAGTAAATCAATTTGGTTTTGGGGGTAATGGACTTTTTAACCGTTTCCAAATCGGTGATGTCCACAAAGGAAACCTTGATATTAAATTTCTTTACAAAGTTTTTCAGGAAGGCGTAGGTGCCCCCGTATATGGTTCGGCTACATACAATATGGTCATCCGAATCACAAAGCTGCAAGAGTACTGCGGTGATGGCTCCCATGCCGCTGGCATATACATTGGCCGATTCCGTTCCTTCCAATTGTGCCATGGCCTCGCCTAAATATAGGTTGGAAGGGGAGGAGTGGCGACTGTACAAATAGCAACCTTCCGTATTGCCCTCGAAGGTATCGAACATGGTCTTTGCTGATAGGAAGGTGTAGGTGGATGAATCTGATATGGAGGGGTTTACGCCTCCGAATTCACCAAAATATTGAAGGTCCTGAATGTGTTCCGATGCTTTGTAGTCCATAATGTACTGTTTTTGATAAAATTAGAAATAAACCGACCCATTGTCAATACCTATTATGAATTATAGAATTTAAGTCTTTTTCTGATAAAATATTAGGATAATATTCAAATATGATTCATTTTAGCCACATTCATCAGAAAAATTATCAGGATGAAACTGGACAAAATAGACATTGAGTTGATACGTCTACTCCAAAACGACAGTAAAAAAACAACCCAACAATATGCCGATTTGCTCCATTTGTCAAAAACCGCGGTTTACGAACGTATTCGTCGATTGGAACGCAATGGGGTCGTTACCCAATACACGGCCTTGGTGGATAAGGTAAAGGTGGGACGTGATTTTATGGTACTTTGCCAAATTCGTTTGGTACAGCATACCAAGGAAAACGTGCTAAAATTTGAGCGAGAGATCTTAAAACTCAAGGAGGTCTCCGAGTGCTTTCACGTAGGCGGGGATTATGATTATGTACTCAAGATTTATGTGAAGGACATGAAAAGCTACCGGGAGTTTATGCTGACCAAGCTCACGGCCATATCGAATATTGGCAATACCCAAAGCTCGTTTGTTATTAATGAGGTGAAAAATAGTCCATCGGTGCATATTTAGGTGTGTTGGTTACGAGTTTCTGGTTTCAAGTTAACTGTTTTCCTGTTCCTTTATTCCAATAAAGAGCCCAGACCGCAAACTCTCTGCTAAATCATTTTCTTTTGTCTGATGTCTGATGTCTGATGTCTGATGTCTGATGTCTCTTGTCTCCCTAAAGTGAAGAACAGCCCGTCGTTGTATATTTAGTTTTGTTGGTTACGAGTTTCTGGTTTCAAGTTGACTGTTTTCCTGTTCCGTTATTCTAATAAAGAGCCCAGACCGCAACTCTCTGCTAAACCATTTTCTTTTGTCTGATGTCTGATGTCTGATGTCTGATGTCTGATGTCTGATGTCTCTCTTCTCTTGTCTCTTGTCTCCTGTCTCTTCTCTATTTCCTTCCATCCAATTTCTAAAATTTCAACTCTAAAATCGACACCCAAAAAAAGCATCCGTCAGATCAGAAGGGGCATCCGTCAGATCAGAAGGGGCATCCGTCAATTGGCACCCGAAAAATTCAATGGCATTGTAGACCTTAGCCTTCAAAATATATAAGTATGAAAGCTAGATTTTTATTTCTGATCATGGTTTCGTTCGTGGTTTTTTGGTCCTGTGAGCCCAATGAGCCCGATTCCGTTTTGATCAACAATGCACCCGTGGTGCCCAGCCAAACCTTTACCGTTCCGGAGAATTTCCCTGACGGCCAATTGATTGGCGTAATCCAGGCGACGGATAAGGACGAAGATGCCTTGGAATTTTCCTTGATTCAAGAGTCCAACGGACTATTTGAAGTAGCCAAAAACGGCAACCTGTTCTTGGCAGCAGGTAAAAAGTTGAGTAATGCAGTTCAAGAAGAACATGTTCTGGATGTGTATGTACACGATGGGGTTGTGGGCAGAAAGGGAAGTGTAACCATAAAGGTTACCCCGCCCGAAAACTTGCCGCCCATAGCCGAGGATAAGATTTTTGATGACATTATTGAAACGCTACCTGAAGGAGAGCTCATTGGTGTCCTCGAGGCAGTTGATCCCGAAGGAGAACCATTGACCTATGAAATTATAGAAGATGAAGACGGTTTGTTCGCGGTGACCAACAATGGTGAAATTGTTTTGGCAGAAGGACAAAGTTTGGATTTTGAAACCTCGGAGCAACACACGATTGTGGTAAGCGTCAGCGACGGGGTCAATACTGTGGAAATCACCGTGACCATAAACGTATTGGACGATGGTGATATTTTTGACGACCCGGCTTCCTTCATCACCACTTGGAATGTGGAAACCGATGGACAGGAATTGATTATTGGCACCAACCCAGAATTTAGCTACGACTATACCATCGATTGGGGTGATGGCAATGTTGAACAGATTACGACCAATGAAAGCCCTTCCCATGTGTATGCAACCATGGGAACCTATACCGTAGCCATTAATGGGCAATTCCCTGCCTTAAATATGAGTGAATCAGATGTTTTGAGCCAGGAAGCCTTGGTGGATGTAGTACAGTGGGGAAGCCAGCAGTGGCAATCTATGGCTGCTGCATTTCATTCATGTGTTAACTTGGAAAGCTTCAGTGCCGCTGATTTACCGGATCTAACACAGGTAGAGACGATAGCCTTGATGTTTTACAATGCAAGCGCATTTAATGGGGACCTGAGTCAATGGGAAGTAGGAAATGTGGTTGATATGAGAACAACTTTTGGTGGCGCCACTAATTTTAATGGAGACTTGAGCGATTGGGATGTTGGCAATGTGACCCTTATGACGAGTATGTTTAGAGAAGCCTCAAGCTTTAACCAGGATATTAGCAATTGGAATGTGCTAAACGTAACGCACATGGATAATATGTTTACAGATGCCATTTCGTTCAATCAAGATATTAGTGGATGGGAAGTTGATAATGTGACTCAGATGCTCAATATGTTCAGGAGGGCAACCTCGTTCAATCAGGACTTAGGTGCATGGAATATTGAAAGTATTGTAAGCATGTTTGGAATGTTTCAGCAAAGCGGTATGAGCACCTTAAATTATAGCGCCACCCTTAGAGGCTGGGCCAGTTTAGGAGATGATAGCATTCCAGATGGCATAAACTTGGGAGCTGCTGGCATCAACTTTTGTGATGATACAGATACTGTAACCGCTAGGATAGACATTCTTCAAGACGCCAACAGCTGGGATATTACAGATGCAGGACCAGTAACGTGTAACTAAAACCCCTGAAGCTTCCGAATCTTTTTCAACAATTAAAATAAAAAATAGAATAAAATGAATATCAAAAACATAATACTGTCCTTCATGGCACTGGGCCTGTTCTGGTCCTGTGCCGAGGACGATGCAGGCTACCCCATTGCCACCAATCGAGGGCCAGTAATGGTAGCGCAAAGTTTTAACCCTTCCGAGGATATTTCGGATACCGACATTATTGGAATCGTAAAGGCTTTTGATGCGGATGGGAACGCACTTACCTTCAGTTTAACCGCTAATGACGATGATATGTTCGAACTGACCAGTGATGGTCAGTTGAGCCTTGCCACGGGGAAAAACCTCGATTTTGAGACCAAACCACAGCATAGCATCACGGTAACTGTGACCGATGGTATCACTAATCCCATCAGCACTAATGTTACCATTGAAGTGGAAAATGTCATCGAGACCCTTTTTGAAGATCCAGCGGCCTTTATTACGGAGTGGGAAGTGGCCGAAGGTCAAGTGCTGACCATAGGTACCAATTTAGGCTATGAATACGATTATGTCATAGACTGGGGCGATGGAAACTCGCACGGGTCTTTAGATCAAAACCCATCCCATGAATATGCCGATGCCGGAACCTATTTGATAGCGATCAAAGGACAATTCCCTGCCATTCAAATGTTGAATGCAGATGCAGGTAGTAAGGAATCACTTGTGAGCGTTGTGCAATGGGGTACAGGTAAATGGCAGACGATGGAATGGGCTTTTGTTGACTGTTCCAATCTTACAGGCTTTACGGCTACCGATACGCCTGACCTCTCTGAAGTCACCTCATTGAGGTCCATGTTCTTAAATGCCTCTTCCTTTAATGGTGCTATGGGGAATTGGGATACTAGTACCGTGACAGAATTGCAAAATATGTTTTCAGGAGCTTCAGCATTCAATCAAAGCATAGGAAGCTGGGATACTGGTAATGTATTCAATATGAGAGGAATGTTTAGGGATGCGGTTTCGTTCAATCAGAATATTGGGGATTGGAATACAGGCAATGTGTTGGCTACGAGTGCCATGTTTCAAGGAGCAACTTCCTTTAACCAAAATATTAGTGGTTGGGATATATCCCAGGTCACAGATGTAGAGAATATGTTTGACGGTGCTACCGCTTTTGACCAGAATTTAGGAGGATGGGATATCGGAAGTGTCTTCACCATGGAATTTATGTTGGATAACAGCGGTATGTCCGCCGCCAACCTTAATGCCACACTAATCGGCTGGAACAATTATGTGGAAGAGAACGAGGGGCCAAAGAACATCACCGTAGGTGTTGATGGACTTTCCATTTGCGGACCAGAGGTGGTGGAAGCCATTCAAAGCCTTACCATAAACCATAATTGGGCCCTAACGGGCACATTGCAAGCTGAGGCTGACTGCCCAGAAGAAGAGGCAGAAGAAGTAGCAGAATAAAAATCTATACTGACAAGTCTTACGTTGGGTTATTTTTCCACCGGGCGACCTTCGGGTCCTCGGTGGTTTTTTTTTGCTGAGCATGCCTGCCTGCGGCAAAGGCAGGTTTCAGTATTGTTCCGCACCTGATGCGGAATCCATGAGTTGTTAACTGCGGATTCCTGTGCGGGTAGGAATGACAGTTCCGGTATCGCGGCACGGGGTCATTTCCACCTGAAATGCGAAGCACCGATGTAGAAATCTGTTTGAAAAATTCAAGTTCAAGCATCAAGTTCAAAACAAGACTGAACTCACAACATCAAACCCGCAACTCTAAACCCATAACTTCTAACTTCCGACTTCCGACTTCTGACTTCCGACTTCTGACTCCCGACTTCTGACTCCCGACTTCTGACTTCCGACTTCTGACTTCCGACTTCTGACTTCCGACAAAATAAACACCAACCGTTTACTCCATACTGCCAACAGAATCATTGCTCACTGTCATTCAATCCAATCAACTACTGCACAATTTTTAGAAAACAGTGAATTGATGCCGTCCCGAAAAACATTTGTATTTTTACGGTCGTTTTGTAACGTACAAATCTGTTTAGCAATTATCCTTTCAAAAAATAGAATATGAATCAATATGATGTAGCCATCATCGGCTCAGGACCAGGAGGCTATGTGGCGGCCATTCGTTGTGCCCAGTTGGGAATGAAAACGGCCATAATAGAAAAATATGCAACCTTGGGCGGTACTTGCCTTAACGTGGGGTGTATTCCTTCCAAGGCATTATTGGACTCTTCGCACCATTATGAAGATGCCGTAAAGCATTTTGAAGAACACGGTATTGAAATCCCGGGAGAGGTAAAGGTCAATTTGGAACAAATGATCGCCCGTAAACAGGGCGTTGTGGACCAAACCACCAAGGGCATTGAGTTTTTGATGAGCAAAAATAAAATCGATGTGTACCATGGGGTAGGAAGCTTTAAGGATGCCACCCATGTCCATATTGCCAAAGAGGATGGGGAGGAAACCATTGAGGCCAAGAACATCATTATCGCAACAGGTTCCAAACCTGCGTCCTTGCCATTTATCGAAATTGATAAAGAACGCATTATTACTTCCACCGAGGCCTTAAAACTGAAAGAAGTTCCAAAGCACATGATTGTCATTGGCGGTGGTGTTATTGGCCTGGAATTGGGTCAGGTTTACAAGCGTTTGGGAGCAGAGGTTACTGTGGTCGAATACATGGACCGAATCATCCCTGGGATGGACGCTGCCCTTTCCAAAGAGTTGACCAAGGTGATGAAAAAGCAAAAAGTAAAGTTCAACCTATCCCACAAGGTGAAATCTGTGGAGCGTAAAGGCGATGAGGTCATTGTAAAGGCAGATGACAAAAAGGGTGAAGAGGTTACACTTAAAGGCGATTACTGCTTGGTAAGTGTTGGTCGAAAACCTTACACGGACGGATTAAATGCCGAAGCAGCTGGAGTAAAGCTGGATGATAGAGGTCGCGTTGAAGTAAACGAGCATCTACAGACCAATGTTTCCAATATCTACGCCATTGGAGACGTGGTAAAAGGAGCCATGTTGGCACACAAAGCGGAAGAAGAGGGCACCATGGTTGCCGAACTGTTGGCCGGACAAAAGCCACACATCGATTACAATTTGATTCCCGGGGTCGTGTATACTTGGCCGGAAGTTGCCGCGGTTGGAAAAACCGAGGAGCAATTGAAGGAAGAAGGTATCGAATACAAATCAGGACAGTTTCCCATGCGCGCATTGGGCAGGGCCCGTGCCAGTATGGACATTGATGGATTTGTAAAAATACTAGCTGACAAGAAAACGGATGAGGTGTTGGGCATTCATATGATTGGAGCACGTTGTGCCGATTTGATTGCCGAAGGCGTTACCGCCATGGAGTTCAGGGCTTCCGCTGAGGATATTTCCCGAATGAGCCATGCGCACCCCACTTTTGCCGAAGCCGTTAAGGAAGCTGCCTTGGCAGCCACAGATGATAGAGCATTGCATGTGTAACTAAAAAGTCGAACTGGCAGGTATTCATTTTATTGAATACTTTTCATTTCGAGTGTTTTTTTGAACCCAAATTCAAAAAAATGTATCGATAAAGGGTTTATTGAAGTATAATCATAATTAAAAGCATTCAATCTTAGGGATTGGATGCTTTTTTTAGCTTCGTACGGTACGTAAAACACGCTTTAGGAAAAGATGAAGGCGAACCATCAGCTCTTTCAGTAATGGAAGTGTAATCTCCTTTGCTTCAACAATTTGTGCTCTGGCAAAAGCAATCCCCGAGGCAATCTGTGATTTGATATGCGCCTCGTGTTTATGGTATTGCAAGGCCAAGAAGGTGCAGACCATCATGAACAATAGTGCTCCCGGAACAACGACTTCGGGAGAAAGGGAACGATTGAAAAATCGGTACAGTCCCAAACCGGTAAAACTTCCGTAAAGAATCACAAAGTGAATTACGTAAATGGATAATGTGCTTGCGCCAATATTCAAAACGGTTTTGTTGGTCATCCAACTACGGAGCATCATAAATACGGCAAATACCACAAACACATTCCCCAAACGTATAAATAGGTAATTGTTGGTCAACAATAACTTTAGGAATCCAAATCCGGTCGCTTCATACAGGGCGGCGAATGCAGGGGTCGAATGATAAATCAATACATAGCCTACCAACAGGGCAATGGAAATGGCGGTGGGATACAAATACCTGAAATGCTTGAAGCGAGTGAACAACACTGCAATGAACGCTCCCATGGTGGCATAGCCGAACCATGGGATAATGGTGAACACCGAACCATTGGCTTTTGTAAAGTAATTGGCGAGAAAATCAGGCAAAAAAGCAAAAGACCATGGTTTATAGGTCCGTTCGAACAAAAACAGCAAAAGGGTGGTGGTGACCAAGACCAATGGAAAAACGTATTCTTTCTTTTTGGCAGTGAGCAGGTAAAGCCCAATAAGGCCTAAAATGGAAAGCCCGATACAATGGAGCACATCCACCAGATAAAATGAATTATAAATCTCTCCTTTGAGCAATCCGCCAAGGTTTAAACGCAATAGATATCCAATGGCCAGCAATTGCAGACCACGACGAATGCCTTTGGCAACCCTCGGGTTTTCCATTCCTTTTTGGGGAGCTCTGATGAGCAGATACGTAAAAATAAAACCGGAAACTGTAAAGAACACTGGGGCAGTAATTCCCCTAAAATAGAGCCAAACCGCATAAACCGGATTGTTGGGATCCCTAAAAACGGGGTCCAAGAGACCATCGATGAAATGCCCTTGCAGCATCATCAAAATGGCCCAAGCACGCATGGCATCAATAAAAAACAATCTGTTCTTGTCCGTTGTCATCCAATTTTTGTTCACCCTATATACTTGTTTAGCAAGCAGTTTGGATGTTACTCGCGCCAAAAATATGGAAAATAGTCGCAGGTATATATCAATTACGGTATTTTAGCGAAACAATCAACGATTTTTAGTTATGGCTGCAATTTTGGCATTTGCCGGGAGCAATTCTTCAACTTCCATCAATTTTAAATTGGTAGAACTCACCACATCTTTAGTGCAAAATCATGATTTACAGACCTTAAACATGGCTGAGCATCCTTTTCCGATGTTTAGTGAAGACCTGGAAAGGGAAAAAGGGTATCCTGATGCACTTACCGGGTTGAAGGACCAGATTGCTCAAGCCGATGGCATCATTTTATCGGTAAACGAGCATAATGGCAATCCATCCGCCTACTTTAAAAACCTTTTGGATTGGTTGTCCCGATTGGAGCGCAACTTTTTGGAGGGCACCAAGGTATTTTTGATGTCAACTTCCGGCGGAAAGCGAGGGGCAAAGGGTTCGTTGGTAGTGATTGAAAGCATGTTGCCGCGCTTTGGGGCCGAGATAGTGGCTACATTTTCTTTGCCATCCTTTTACGATAACTTTAGCGAGGATGGGATTTTGGACGAAGACCTCAAGACTGGGCATCAGCATGCGTTGCAGACGTTTTTGGATTCATTAAACTAAAAGCTCTTGCGGACGCATCGGTCATTCAAGATACATTCGGTACAGCAGTGCAAGGAATCCTTGCTCCAATGGTCCAGGAACTATGGACACGTAGTTTGGTTGGACAGTAACTCCCATCACGACCCATATTCCAGTTTTGAGGCCTGCCTCGCCGTTGGTGCATCAACATTTTGCAACGACTTAGAAGAAATCAAATCATTTTTAAGGCAAACACCAGATTGGCTGTTTGGCTATTTTTCTTATGATGTAAAAAATGTGTTGGAAGATTTGACTTCCTCCCATGAGGATGGTTTGGATTTTCCGATGATACAATTCTTTCAGCCCCAAAAGCTCATAGTAGTAGCGGATGGTCAACTCCATTTTAAGTATTTGGATGCTATTGGGCATGAAATAGAATCGGATTTTGCCGAAATCCATGATACAAAAAGCAAGGGTGACGCTTTGAAGCCTCGTGAAACCATCAAAATAAAGATGCGAATCCATAAGGATGCCTACTTCGAAAAGGCGCACCAATTCTTGGAGCACATGCATAGGGGGGATATTTACGAGGCCAATTTTTGTCAAGAATTTTATGCCGAGGAGTTTCAATTGGATCCTTGGGCAACCTATCAAAAACTGAATCGTATTTCGGAACCTCCTTTTGCCGTATTCGCGCGTTTTTCAGACAAGTATTTGATGTGCGCTTCTCCAGAGCGCTATCTTAAAAGGATAGGCACAAAGGTGATTTCACAGCCCATTAAAGGCACTGCTCGAAGAGGTGAGGACAAGCTGGAAGATGAGCAGATCAAAGAATCCCTTAGCTTGGATAAAAAAGAACGTTCGGAGAACATCATGATCACCGATTTGGTGCGCAACGATCTTTCCAAAAGTGCGGTCAAGGGATCCGTTCAGGTTGAAGAACTCTGCAAACCTTATACTTTTAAGCAAGTACATCAGTTGATTTCTACCATAGTGGCCGAGGTTCCGGAAAACAAGTCATCTATTGACCTCATTAGGGAAACTTTCCCTATGGGAAGTATGACGGGCGCCCCGAAAATATCGGCCATGAAAATCATTGAAGATTTGGAAGAGACCAAACGGGGATTATACAGCGGTACGGTAGGCTATTTTAGCCCAAACGGCGATTTTGATTTCAATGTGGTTATCCGAAGCATTTTGTACAACGCTTCCAAAAAATACGTCTCCTATTCTGTTGGGAGTGCCATTACGGCACAATCGGACCCCGAAAAGGAATATCAGGAGTGCCTGCTCAAAGCCAAAGCTATGCGGACGGTTTTGGAGGAGGGATAATGTTTATTCGTAAATTTGCGAAATGCTCCAGAAGTTCAACCAACACATCAACGAAAATTTTTCTTTTCTAAAAGAAAAGAAACTGTTGGTTGCTTGCAGTGGTGGAGTGGACAGCGTGGTATTGGCGCATTTGTGTAAAGCTACCAAATTGCATATTGCTATGGCACACTGCAACTTTGGGCTTAGAGGAAAAGAGAGTGATGGTGATGCGGATTTTGTGAACAATTGGGCATCGAACATGGGAACTCATTGTTTTGTGAAACAGTTTGATGTAGACAGCCACATGAAAAATCATGGCGGCTCCGTTCAGATGGCGGCACGTGAGCTTCGCTACCACTGGTTTGCCGAGCTTTTGGATGCTGAGGGCTTTGATTTTGTGCTGACAGCGCACCATGCGGATGACAATCTAGAAACATTTTTGATCAATTTATCTCGCGGCACTGGGATTTCGGGACTTACGGGCATCCCTGAAAGGAATGATAAAATCATAAGGCCGCTGCTCCCTTTCTCACAGGATGAAATTCGGGAATACGCCCAATCCGCTGGTCTTGCATGGCGTGAGGATAGCAGCAATGCAAGTAGCAAATACCTCAGAAACAAGATTCGTCATCAAATTGTACCCGTGCTCAAGGAGCTGCACCCAACTTTTTTGCAAAATTTCCGGTCCACGCAAAAGCATCTGGGTCAAACCAACGACTTGATCAGTCACCATATCAAGTCATTGAAATCTCAATTGTTCAAGTCAGAAGACGAAATCATCAGAATCAGCATATCGGAACTGAAACAATTGAAACCCTTGGAAGCCTATCTATATTATCTGTTTCAGGAGTATGGATTTTCTGAATGGGAAGATATACAAGGACTGCTTTCAGCAATGAGTGGGAAGCAAGTGGTCTCAAAAACTCATATCTTGTTGAAGGATAGAGATTGTTTGTTGCTAACACCAAAAGAGAATAGGGTAAATGAATCATATCCTGTCTATTTGGACGGAACCCCATGTGAATTGCCGATATCGCTAAAAATTGAATCGGTTGAAAAGTTGGAGAAAGCAGGGAAGAATGTGGTTTATTTGGATAAGGAAAAGTTAAACCCACCCTTATTGTTAAGATATTGGGAAAAAGGCGACTATTTTTACCCTTTTGGGATGCAGGGCAAAAAAAAACTGTCCAAGTTTTTCAAGGATGAAAAAATGGATGTTGTTTCCAAAGGAAAACAATGGTTGCTCTGTTCCGCGGATGATATTGTTTGGGTCGTTGGCAAAAGGGCCGATGAACGCTTCAAAGTGGAGGAATCGACCCGCGAAATAATTAAGATTACACAGTTGCTATGAGATTATTGGTACTCTTTTTTGGACTATTGTTTATTGGTACAGGCGTTGCTCTGGCCCAAACGGATGAAAATCCTGCAGTATGGAGCCACGAGGTTCGCCAGCTATCGGATACTGAATATGAATTGGTGTTCAAGGGAAAAATCATGGAGGGATGGCACGTATACTCCCAGCATACAGCCGAAGGTGGCGCCCTACCTAGTGAGTTTACTTTTGAAAAAGCAGGGGAAGACTATGAATTGGTCGGGGTCACAGAGGAGAGTGAGACCATTACCGAATACAGTGATATTTTTGAAGTGGATGAGACCTTTTTTAAGGAAGAGGCCATTTTTACCCAAAAAATTAAACTCCTCGACCCGGAGGTAAATCAAATTTCTGTAAATCTCTTTTATCAGATTTGTAAAGAGGTGTGTCTCCCAGTAGATGAATTCTTCCAAATTTCGTTGGATGGAAGTGGATTTGTGGCAGAAGAGACCTCCTTGGATGAACGAAGTGTGGCCTTGGGCGAATCGCTAAAGGTTGATTTAAAGAACAAGGAACTGCTCCAACAAGATGGAGTGACCGATTCCGAAGGCAAATCGAACCTTTGGGTGATTTTTGGACTTGGATTCATCGGCGGACTTATAGCCTTGTTGACGCCCTGCGTTTTCCCCATGATTCCGCTAACAGTGTCCTTTTTCACCAAACAGACCAAGCAGAAATCCAAGGGGATTGCCAATGCCTTGCTCTATGGATTTTTCATTGTGCTGATTTATTTCTTGTTGAGTTTACCGTTTCATTTGTTCAATTCGGTGGACTCCCAAATATTGAATACCATCGCCACCAATATCTGGCTTAATGTATTCTTCTTTGTCATTTTTGTTTTCTTTGCCTTTTCTTTCTTTGGTTACTACGAGCTGACCTTACCGAGTTCCTGGGCCAATAAGATGGACTCGGCATCCTCCAAAGTAGGAGGGGGACTGGGTATCTTTTTTATGGCCTTGACCTTGGCCATTGTTTCATTTTCCTGTACGGGACCAATTTTGGGTGGACTCTTGGGCAGTACCACCTTGGCAGAAGGAAATGTAGCTACCAATTTAACTTCAGGGATGGTCGGTTTTGGTTTGGCCTTGGCCTTGCCCTTTGCCTTGTTTGCCATGTTCCCGGCTTGGTTGAATTCACTACCTAAATCAGGGGGATGGATGACCACGGTAAAAGTGGTGTTGGGCTTTTTGGAACTGGCTTTGGCCTTCAAATTCTTATCCAATGCGGATTTGGTAGGGAATTGGGGCATTTTGAAACGGGAAATATTCGTAGGTATTTGGGTGGTGTTGTTTGTATTGATGACCCTTTACTTATTCGGATTGTTCAGGTTTCCGCATGATGGTCCCAAAAAGAATTTGTCTCCTTCCAGAAAGATTGTTGGGCTGATCAGCTTTGCTTTTACTGTGTATTTGGCGCTTGGTCTGTTCAACATCAATGCATTGAAATTGTTGAGTGGATTTCCGCCTCCCGGTTTTTACAGTGTGGTAGAAACCGAAAGTGATTGTCCACTAGGCTTGGACTGTTTTAAGGACTTTGAGGAAGGCGTTGCCCATGCACAGGAAGTGAACAAACCCATTTTGCTTGATTTTACGGGATGGGCCTGTGTGAATTGCAGAAAAATGGAAGAAAATGTATGGAGCGATTCAAGCGTGTACCCTTTATTGAAGGACGAGTATGTGCTTATTTCACTTTATGTGGATGATAGGAAGGAGTTGCCGGATTCCGAAAAGTTTGATTTTAAATATGATTCAGGACGGGTAAAAGCCATTGAAACCATTGGACAAAAGTGGGGCACGTTCCAAACCATCAACTTTAATGCGGCATCGCAACCCTATTATGTGCTGTTGTCACCCGATTTGGAGATATTGAACGAAGCTGTGCAGTATGTGGATGTGGACACCTACGAAGATTGGTTAAAATCCGGTTTGGAAAAACATCAGCTATCCATGAACAAATAATTGACATTTGTCAATCAATTTTGTTCAACATCTAAAAAAATAATTATACATTAGGTCTACTAATCGACTTAACCCTTCTTTGTGAAAACATACAAAAAGATTCTTCTTGTTCTAGCAGGATTACTTCTACTTGTCATTATTGGCGTAGCCCTATTTATCAACAGTCTCAAACCGGATTATGAAGGGGAAAAATCCCTTCCAGGCCTTTCCGGTGAGGTAAATACTTATTTCGACCCCTACGGAATCCCCCATATTTATGCCGAGAATGAGACAGATGCCCTTAAGGCTTTGGGATATGTGCATGCCCAAGATCGTTTGTGGCAAATGGAGCTCTTGCGAAGGGTGGCCAAAGGAAGACTTTCCGAGGTGTTTGGGAAGGATATGGTGAAGACCGATAAGTTTTTTCTCTCCCTTGGAATTGATGAGCATACCCGGGAAACATTGGAAGGATTGGACAAAAGCAGTGAGCCTATCGTGCTTTCACAAGCCTATTTGGATGGGATCAATGCTTTTATAGAAGAAGGTCCCACGCCCATAGAGTTTTACTTGACTGGGATAGATAAAGAACCCTTTACCATTGAAGATGTGTACAATGCGGTGGGATATATGGCCTTTAGTTTTGCCATGGCCCATAAAACGGACCCATTCCTTACTAGTTTACGGAATAAATTGGGTGACGATTACATGAAGGACATGGCCATTGATTCCGATTCTTCTACCGTATGGATAAAAAATTACAAAGGAGAGTCGGTCGACACCTTGGGAACCCAAATTACCGCAAGTGTGGATGAGGCATTGAAAAAATTGCCCATACCTCAATTTGAAGGCAGTAATAGTTGGGTGATAGCCCCGCAAAAGACCAAAAACGGCAAGGTGATTTTAGCAAACGACCCGCATATCGGTTTTGCACAGCCCTCGGTTTGGTACGAGGCCCACGTGAGCACTCCTACCTATGAAAAATATGGATATCATTTGGCAGGTGTTCCGTTCCCGTTATTGGGTCACGACAGAAAAATAGCCTATGGACTTACGATGTTCGAAAACGATGACATCGATTTTTATTATGAGGAAACCAATCCATCCGACAGTACTCAATACAAAACAGCAGAAGGTTGGAAAACCTACCAATTAGTAAACAAGACCATAAAGGTTAAGGATGGTGAAGATGTGGCCTTTTCATACAAAAAAACACATCACGGTCCGGTGCTGAACAACATTGCCGACCAAATATCCGGGGAGCGGCCCATAAGCATGTCTTGGATATATACGAAACCCAAAAATATGGTGATGCATGCACTATATGGGCTTAGTCATGCCAAAAACATGGAGGAATTTAAAAGTGCTCTGCCCAATATTCATGCGCCCGGACTTAACGTAATGTACGGCGATGCCGATGGCAATGTAGCTTGGTGGGCCACAGCCAAACTTTATCAAATGCCCGACAGTTTGTCCACCAAGTTTGTGTTGGACGGGACATCTGGAAAAGAGGAGCCTTTGAGATACCTGGATTTTTCGGAGAATCCAATGGCCGAAAACCCATCATGGAATTACGTCTACTCTGCCAACAATCAACCCGATTCCATTGCAGGTATGTTATATCCCGGCTATTATTTGCCCGAAAATCGCGCCAAGCGCATAGTACAGTTATTGGATGCAAAAAACGACTGGGACAAGGAATCCGTTTCTGAAATGATATTGGATGTCACCTCACCCGTAAATACGGAAGTGGTCACCGAACTGATCAAGTTGTTTGATGTGACCAAAATGACCGAGGAACAATTGGTGATGGTAGATTCGCTGAGGAATTGGGATGGGAAGTATTCCTTGACCAGTACCAGTCCAGCCTTGTACCATCGGAGTCTCTATTTTATGGTCAAAAATACGGTGGAGGATGAAATGGGTACGGAAATGTTCAAACAGTTTTTGTCCACCCATTTATTCAAAAGACAAATTGCTTGGGGTGCTTCCATAGAGCGTTCCAAATGGTGGGACAATGTCAATACGCCCGATGTAGTGGAAACCAGACAGGATATGGTCATGGCTTCCTTTTCCGATGCATGGAATTCGTTGGTGGAAGATTTCGGACCCGACCCCAGCCAATGGACATGGGATAAACTGCATACGCTGGAGCATCCACACCCATTTGGGCAAGTGGAATCCTTGCGAGGCTATTTCAACGTAGGTCCATTTCCTGTGGAAGGCACTCGAGAAGTAATCAACAACCTTGCTTTTCCCTATGACAGCACAGGTTTTTACAAAGTAAATTCGGGTCCATCCACTCGGAGGATCATCGATTTTTCCGATGTGGAGAACAGCATCAGCATCTTGCCCACGGGCCAGTCGGGAAATCCGTTCAGCGAGCATTATCAGGATCAAGCCCAAATGTACGTGAATGGGGAGTTCCGTAAAATGATGATGAACAAGCAGGAAATTGAAGAAACTGCATCATCCATTTTGATCTTTCGTTAACCCAAAAGGGGCATCCGTCAATTCAAAAGGGGCATCCGTCAATTGAGTACCTATTCTTGAACATAGATTGTTTACATTTTCAATCTTTTTCAATTAGAAACAATTTATGCTCACAAAAGTTTACGGAAGTGCCGTTTTTGGTATAGAGGCCACCACCATTGTAGTGGAGGTCAATATCGACAAGGGAATCGGGTATCATTTGGTAGGATTGCCCGACAATGCCATCAAAGAAAGTAATTTTCGAATTGCCGCTGCCCTTCAGAACAACGATTACCGAATTCCCGGTAAAAAAATCACCATCAACATGGCTCCGGCCGATATGCGCAAGGAGGGTTCGGCCTACGATTTAACCTTGGCCATTGGAATATTGGCTGCGTCGGGACAAATCCGTTCGGAAAACATTGAAAACTATCTGATTATGGGAGAGCTTTCGTTGGACGGAAGCCTGCAACCCATTAAAGGCGCCCTTCCCATTGCGATTAAGGCCCAGCAAGAAGGCTTTGAAGGCTTTATCCTTCCCAAGGAAAATGCCAACGAAGCAGCCGTGGTAGACGGACTCAAGGTCTACGGCGTGGAAACCATTAAACAGGTTATTGATTTTTTTGATGCCGACCTTCCTCTGGAACAAACCGTGGTGGATACCCGAAAAACGTTTTACGAGCAACAGTACCTGCCAGAATTTGACTTTGCTGATGTGAAGGGACAGGAAAGCATAAAACGATGTATGGAAATTGCGGCTGCCGGCGGTCACAATATCATCTTGATAGGTCCCCCCGGAGCAGGGAAGACCATGCTGGCCAAGCGTTTACCGTCCATTTTGCCACCCATGACCTTGCACGAGGCCTTGGAAACCACCAAAATACACAGCGTGGTAGGCAAGGTGAAAAATAAAGGCTTGATGAGCCAGCGACCTTTCCGTAACCCGCACCATACCATAAGCAGTGCCGCCCTAGTGGGTGGTGGCAGTTATCCGCAACCCGGTGAAATATCGTTGGCCCACAATGGAGTCCTGTTTTTGGACGAGCTCCCCGAGTTTGAACGACGTGTACTGGAAGTGATGCGACAACCGATGGAAGACAGGGAGGTCACTATAGCCCGCGCCCAATTTACGGTTACTTATCCCAGTAGTTTTATGCTGGTGGCCAGCATGAATCCCAGTCCGGGAGGATATTTCAACGACCCCGATGCCCCTGTGACATCATCACCTGCAGAAATGCAGCGGTATTTGGGCAAAATATCGGGCCCTTTGTTGGATAGGATAGATATTCACATTGAGGTCACCCCGGTCCCTTTCGATAAATTGTCCGAAGACAGGAGAGGGGAGAGCAGTATCGTTATCCGAAAAAGAGTGGAAGCGGCCAGGGACATTCAGAACCAAAGGTTTGCCGAAATAGAGGGTATCCATTACAATGCCCAAATGGGAACCAAACATATTCGGGAGTTTTGCAAATTGAACGATTCCTCCAAAAATCTTTTAAAGGAGGCCATGCAACGACTGAATCTATCTGCGAGGGCTTATGACAGAATCTTAAAAGTATCCCGCACCATTGCCGATTTGGAAGGGTTTCCCGAGGTAACTGAAAACCATATCTCGGAAGCGATACAGTATCGAAGTCTGGATAGGGAAGGGTGGCTGGGTTAAGCTAAACCTCAAATTGATGAAAAAAGGGAATGCGAGCATGGAAAATAAACCAAAGGTTTATCATCAAATTGATAAGGTTAGGGTCTTTTGTGGATAGATATGGCGTGATTACGTTAAATATTGCTTAAACCGCTGTTGATAAGACTTTTAAACAGTACTTTCGCCCCGTTTTTTTTAAAATTTAGTGAACATGCAGTTTGTGGAGTTGAACCCAATGGGGAATTTTGACCCTTGGGAGCAGGAGAAGATAGATGAGTTGCTACATCAGGAAATCAAAGAATCGTTGAGTAATCGATTGGTTTTTGAAAATGAAGAGGTCAAGCTTTGGGATTTATGCCTTTTGCCCGGAGAACGTCTTAACTTTAGAAGGCACAATACCAATTACGGCTGGGTATGCACCACAGGAGGTTTGGTGATCACCCGTTACGGCAACGGTAAAATCGACATGATCAAATTAAACCCCGGGGATACCGAATATTTCGAAAATCGTGGCAAAAACTACGTCAACGATTTGGAAAACATTGGTGAGGCAACCGTAGTCATCAATATTTTGGAATACAAGGAAACCAAAAAAGAGAACAGATTTCAGTTTTCCAACTAAATGGCCTTGATGTTGGCTTTTAGTCCTTCGATGATTCCCATGATGTTCTCCACCGTTTCGTCCAAATAATATTTGATGGCCAAATGGGGAATCCGAACAGTGGTAAACCCATTTTTGAACGAATGCATGGCATCTTCAAGGTCGGCTATGGCCTGTTCGTGGGTGATCATGTTGTAGTTTTGGTCAATTTCGATGTTGAGCTTTACTCTGGAAATTGCTATATCCACAGATTTTTTTCCATCCCACCATTCCAGCATTGGAGATACACCGGCCTCTTTAAGGGCATAGAATAAATGAATGGCCTCAATTGGCGTATCATTGTTCAATATCACTCTTTTGATAAGCTTTGTATGTCTTTCGCAGAGTGTAACACCCAAAGATTCCTTGGAAGCTTTATATTGTTGGGGGTCAAGGCCTTTGCCACAATCCTTACATATCATAGGTTTTAGTCAAGTTTAGGTCTCAATAAGATTTGGTATAACCATAACTTTCAGTTTTTCGAAATCGTATAAAAAATCGATGTACGGCATCCCACTTTTAGACGAATGGCACTTTTTCGGATGAAATGCATGATTTGTCCATTTATACTTTTAATTTCAACCCACCAAAACCAAACCATCCATGTTTAAAAAAATAGGTCCGGGAGTTCTTGTTGCAGCAGCCTTTGTTGGGCCGGGAACCATAACCATGTGTACGCTAGCGGGAGCAAGTTTTGGATACGCTTTGCTGTGGGCTCTTTTGGTATCGGTAATAGCCACTATCGTATTGCAGGGCATGGCCGGTAGGATTGGACTCATAACCCAAAGTGGCCTAGTGGACGTGGTTCGGGCAGAACTGCGAACACCTTGGATTCGAAATATGGTCATCGCCATAGTGCTCGGTGCCATTTTGGTGGGAAATGCTGCCTATGAAGCTGGAAATATCGGCGGAGCCACTTTAGGATTGGAGCAGTTGTTGCCCTATCCTTCGGTAAAACCTTTTTTGCCCGCCATCATAGGTGGAATAATTTTTATGCTACTATGGTGGAGCAATTATAAGATTTTGGAAAAAATATTCGTGGGCTTGGTAGGCATTATGGGAGTAAGCTTCGTTATTTGTGCCATCATCACCCAACCATCGATTGGGGAAATTGTAAAGGGAATGTTTGTTCCAAAACTACCTGAAAACGGATTGCTTACCGTAATTGCCCTGGTGGGGACTACGGTGGTTCCTTACAATCTCTTTTTGCATGCCTCTTTGGTAAAGGAAAAATGGAATTCGCAAAAAGATCTAAAGGCAGTGCATTGGGACACTCTTATTTCCATAGGGTTGGGCGGTTTGGTTTCTATGGCCATATTGGTGACTGCCGCCGCTGCACCCATCTCCGAAATCAACAATGCCTTGGATATGGCCAAGGCCTTGGAGCCCTTATTTGGACAAATGGCATTTTTGTTCATGTCCATTGGGCTTTTGGCAGCGGGAATTACCTCAGCTATTACGGCCCCTTTAGCCGCCGCCTATGTGGCCAGTAGTTGCTTTGGCTGGAAAGGCGGAATGCAGCACAAAAAATTTAAAATGGTTTGGACCACGGTACTGCTTTGCGGGGTGGTGTTCCTTTCTTTTGATATTAAACCCATCGAAGTCATTCAATTTGCACAAGTGGCCAATGGGATTTTACTTCCCGTAATGGCCATTTTGCTCTTATGGGTTGTAAACAAAAACTCGGTGATGGGCGAACACCGAAACTCGGTTGTCCAGAATGCATTTGGCATCGCCATCGTTGCTTTTGCCATTTTTCTCGGTGCAAAAAGTATATTAAAAGTGATAGGTTTGTTTTAAATGGATCAGTTTACCATAGATATCAATTGTGATGTAGGCGAAGGTGTAGGGAACGAAGCGCAGATTTTTCCGTACATCAGTTCGTGCAATATTGCTTGCGGCGGACATGCGGGGGATATGGAAACCATGCGTGAAATAGTTTCTTTGGCCAAGCAGCACGGACTTAAAGTGGGCGCGCATCCATCATATCCGGATAAAGCCAATTTTGGCAGAGAGGTCATGGATATTTCGAACGAAGATCTTATCCAAAGCATTCAATCCCAATTGACAGATTTTGATGAAGTGCTAAATCAGGGAGAAATTACATTGCACCATATCAAAGCGCACGGTGCCTTGTACAATCAAACGGCGAAGGACAACCAACTGGCCATTGCCTATTTGGATGCCATTGCAGCATATAAAAATAAAGCTGTCCTGTATGTGCCTTATGGTTCAGAAATAGCAAGAATAGCTCAAGAACAAGGGTTTCAAATTTGGTATGAAGCTTTTGCGGACCGAAACTATAATCCTGACCTGTCCCTAGTTTCCAGAAAAACGGAAAATGCCCTTATTGAGCAACCTGAGGCAGTCTTGAAACATATTCTTCCCATCATCAAAAAAGGGGAAGTTTTAACTGTTGATGGTGGACTTCGACAAATCAGTGCGGATACGTTGTGCATTCATGGCGATACGGTTTCTGCTTTGGATATATTGATGTATCTTTCTAGAGAATTACCTCAAAATCAGGTAAAAATAGCATAGTGAAAAGTTACCCCATCAGTATAAAGCCCTTTGGTGAACGTGCCGTTCTGGTAGAATGGCCCAAAGAGGTGAGTGAATCCATTTTGGCCGACATTCTCGATTTTATGGATGCATTCAAAGAGCTGGAAATCCCAGGTTGGGAGATGTCCGTAGCCTATAATTCCTTGACCATGGTCTACAATCAGGACCATATTGATTTTGAGGAAACCAAAAAGATGATTGCGGAATGCCAAGAGCGTCAGGCCCAATCCAAAACAGAACGGATACAGCATTTATGGACACTGCCCGTTTGCTACGATTTGGAATTTGGAATGGACCTCGAAGATGCTTCCAAAACCTTGGGGCTTTCTCCCGAAGCGCTCATCGAACAGCATACTTCCCATCAATATGTGGTGTACGGCATCGGCTTTTTGCCCGGCTTTATGTATTTGGGTGGACTTCCTGCTTCTTTGGAAATCCCTCGCCGTGCCGAGCCAAGGTTAAAGGTTCCCAAAGGCTCGGTAGGACTTGCCAGCAAACAAACCGGTATTTATCCACAGGAATCGCCCGGCGGCTGGAACATTATCGGAAACTGTCCAGTGAATCTATTCGACCCCAAAAAGGATGACCCTTGCTTTGTGAAGGTAGGGGACAAGATACAGTTTGAATCTATTTCAAAAGCGGAATACAAACTGCATAAAATCGAGGGCGAAGTAGGTATATATGAACCCGAAAAAGTGGTGCTGAATGCTTAAAGTATTGAAACCTGGCCTCTATTTGACCATTCAAGACCTTGGAAGGTTCGGACATCGGGATATTGGTGTGCCCATAGCTGGGGCCATGGATGTGGAATCGGTAAAAAAAGCCAATCTGTTGTTGGAGAATGATGAGAACGATGCAGTATTGGAAATTACCATGACGGGCCCCACGCTCCAATTTGATACCGATACGTATATTAGTATGTCTGGTGCACATATCGCCGCTACCCTTAACAATGAACCAGTTGACACCTATACCGTAATCAAAGTGGGCAAAGGTGATATTTTGTCCTACGGTCGTCTGGAGAAGGGTTTCAGGGGGTATTTGGCCGTGAAAGGAGGTTTTCAAACGGAAAAACTGCTCCACAGTCGTTCACAGTTTTATCCCGTTACCAAGTCGGCCCGACTTAAAGATGGCGATGAGGTCCCGTACAAGGAAACCAAGTCGTACGAACCCAAAATATCGGAAGTCAAGATAGAAGAGCATTTTGAAAGCAATGTGCTCAAGGTGTACAAAGGCCCCGAGTTTTCGTTGCTTTCGGATGGGCAACTGACCGAGATCTTTACCAAAACCTATCATGTTTCCAAGGAAAACAATCGAATGGCCTATCAAATTTCGGAGCTCATCGCAGGGCATTCGCATACCATGCTTACTTCCGGGACCTTGCCGGGCACTATCCAGCTTACGCCAGCAGGCCGTATGATCATTTTGATGAAAGATGGTCAAACCACGGGCGGTTACCCACGTATTTTGCAACTTTCAGAAGCGTCCATCTCCATTTTGGCCCAAAAGAAGTACGGGGATGAATTGCGGTTTAAACTGATTTAAAAAAATCTCCAAGGCCTTCGTACCAAAAACAATTATTTTTTGTACCATTGGTGTATGGAAATAAATAACCAAGTCATCGTAGCTGTCATTATTATTCCAAGAACGGGGTGATACGGACTTGTTATTGACTTAAAAGGCCTGTATCCCACCACGATACAGGCCTTTTTTATTTCAGAGAAAATTAATTGAATGTTGGATTTTTAAACCATCTAAAAGTTTGAAAAACAGTAATTTATGTATATTATGTTTCCAGTGGATTTAAACAGGGAACAACTGTTAAAAATCTAGGGCTTTTTAAACATATATCTTTGAATTACTGCCTTTCTTTAAAAGAAAACGCAATTTGAATGAATTTTAACAATGGAATTGAACAAGTTTAGTAAAACAGTAACACAAGACCCAACACTGCCAGCGGCTCAGGCCATGCTGCATGCGATTGGATTGACAGACGAAGATTTACAAAAGCCCTTGATAGGAATTGCGAGTACGGGATACGAAGGTAATCCGTGCAACATGCATTTGAATGATTTAGCACTTGACGTAAAAAAGGGGGTAGAGTCATCCAATTTAGTTGGTCTGATTTTCAATACCATTGGAGTGAGCGATGGCATTTCGAACGGAACCCCGGGAATGCGTTATTCCCTTCCTTCAAGGGATATTATCGCGGATTCCATCGAAACCGTAATCCATGCCATGAGCTATGACGGCTTGGTCACCGTGGTGGGGTGCGATAAAAACATGCCGGGAGCCTTAATGGCGCAATTGCGTTTGAACCGCCCATCCATTTTGGTATACGGGGGAACCATTGCTCCGGGATGCCACAATAACAAAAAATTGGATATTATCTCGGCTTTTGAAGCTTATGGACAAAAAGTGGCCGGTGCCATAGATGAAAAGGAATACAAGGAGGTCATCCACAAGGCATGCCCGGGTGCTGGTGCTTGTGGTGGTATGTACACCGCAAACACCATGGCGTCAGCAATAGAAGCCATGGGGATGTCCATGCCCTTCAACTCATCCATTCCAGCGGTGAACGATAAAAAACAGGCGGATTGCGAAGCTGCAGGAGCGGCACTGTACCATTTATTGAAAGAAGACATCAAACCAAGGGATATCGTAACCAAAAAGTCATTGGAAAATGCGTTTAGGTTGGTTACCGTACTCGGGGGTTCCACCAATGCCGTGCTTCACTTTATGGCCATTGCCCATGCCGCGGAAGTGGATTTCTCTTTGGAGGATATCACACGCATCAGTGAGTCTACGCCTTTATTGGCTGATCTAAAACCCAGTGGCAAATATTTGATGGAAGACCTGCATAATGTTGGAGGGGTGCCTGCCGTACTAAAATATATGTTGAAGGAAGGGATGTTGCATGGGGACTGTATGACCGTTACGGGAAAAACCTTGGCCGAAAACCTATTGGATGTTCCCGATTTGGCCGAAGGGCAGGACATTATACGAAAAAAAGAACAACCTATTAAGGAAACCGGACATATTCGCATTTTGACCGGGAACATCGCCACAGAAGGCGCCGTTGCCAAGATTACGGGCAAAGAAGGACTTGAATTTACGGGAACCGCCCGCGTATTCGATAGCGAGGTCGCGGTGAACGAAGGCATCCATAACGGCAAAGTGCAAAAAGGCGATGTGGTGGTCATTCGCTATGAAGGACCAAAAGGAGCACCAGGTATGCCCGAGATGTTGAAGCCTACATCTGCCATCATGGGAGCGGGACTTGGAAAGGATGTAGCATTGATTACCGATGGTCGATTCTCCGGTGGTTCCCATGGATTTGTGGTGGGCCACGTATCGCCCGAAGCTCAAGTAGGTGGCGGTATTGCCTTGGTAAAAGATGGAGATGAAATTACCATCGATGCCGTGAAGAATACCATTAATGTGAATATTTCGGACGAAGAGCTCGAAAAAAGAAGAAAAGAATGGAAGCAACCTGAATTGAAGGTCAAATCAGGAAGCTTGTACAAATATGCCAAAACGGTATCATCCGCAGCAAAAGGCTGTGTTACCGATTTGTTCTAACAATTACAAAAGGGGTATCTCCCTAAATTAAGGCTTATGGAGACATTGAAAGCACAAAAAAAAGATAGCAAAACACAAAATAGCATCCGAATAACAGGAGCAGAGGCCATCATTCACTGTTTGCTTGCTGAAGGAGTCGATTTAATATACGGTTATCCCGGTGGAGCCATTATGCCCGTTTATGACGAGCTGTATAAGTTTCAAGATAGGTTGACCCATATTTTGACCCGTCATGAGCAGGGGGCAACCCATGCTGCGCAAGGCTATGCAAGGGTGACAGGCAGGGTAGGTGTGGCCATGGCTACATCAGGACCCGGTGCTACCAACTTGGTGACTGGTTTGGCCGATGCACAGATTGATTCAACCCCCATGGTTTGCATTACCGGGCAGGTAACACGGAGCCTTTTAGGTTCCGATGCCTTCCAAGAAACCGATATTGTGGGGATTTCGACCCCGGTGACCAAATGGAACTATCAAATCACCCGTGTGGAAGAAATACCTGAGATTATGGCGAAAGCTTTTTACATCGCCAAATCTGGACGGCCTGGACCAGTTTTAGTCGACATCACCAAGAATGCTCAGTTCGATGAGCTCGATTTTGTGTATGAAAAATGTACAAAGGTCAGAAGCTACAAACCAGTTCCCAAGCCAGAAGCTGGAAGCTTAGAGAAGGCGGCCGAACTCATTAACAGTGCTAAAAAGCCGTTTATTGTATTTGGACAAGGAGTCATTTTGGGCGAAGCCGAAGCGGAGCTAAAAGCCTTTGTGGAAAAAACAGGAATTCCTGCGGCTTGGACCATTCTTGGTCTTTCGGCCATGGATACCGACCATCCATTGAACGTAGGCATGGTGGGAATGCACGGCAATTATGGGCCTAATCTACTCACGAACGAATGCGATGTGCTGATTGCCATTGGAATGCGTTTTGATGACCGGGTCACCGGAAATTTGGATACCTACGCCAAACAGGCCAAGGTCATTCATTTTGAGATAGACCCAGCAGAAGTCAATAAAAACGTAAAGGTAGATGTAGCGGTTTTGGGAAATTCCAAAGAAACATTGCGCGATATTCTCCCTTTGGTGGATAAAAAAGAGCACAATGCATGGAAGGCAGAGTTTGATAAAATGTACCAAATCGAATACGATGCCCTGATTGATAAGGACATTCACCCGACCAAGGAAGGATTGACCATGGGCGAGGTCATTGAGCAAATCAATTTGGCGTCCGACCACAAAGCGGTGATTGTCTCCGATGTTGGTCAGCATCAAATGATCGCTTGCCGTTACGCCAAGTTTAAACAATCCAAGAGTAATATTACCTCTGGAGGTCTGGGCACCATGGGATTTGGCCTTCCGGCAGCGATCGGAGCCAAAATGGGCGCCATGGACCGCGAAGTGGTGGCCATTATCGGTGATGGAGGCTATCAAATGACGATTCAGGAACTCGGAGTTATTTTTCAGCACAATGTCCCCGTTAAAATTGTGGTACTGAACAATGATCACTTGGGCATGGTGCGCCAATGGCAAGAACTATTCTTTGATAGGCGCTACGCATCCACCGTTATGACCAACCCCGATTTTGTAAAGATTGCCGAAGGCTATCACATTCAGGCCAGAAGGGTGACCGAAAGGGGAGACCTTCAAGAAGCGGTGCAAGAGATGATGGCATCCAAAAATCCATATTTCTTGGAAGTAAAAGTGGAGAAAGAGGACAATGTGTTCCCAATGATTCCATCAGGTGCATCTGTTTCGGACATCAGATTGAAGTAAAAATGAATAGAAAAGGAAACTTGTAGGGTGATGGTTTATCAAACCCAACAAGTCACAAAGCATATCAAAACACTATGGAAAAACAATGGTATACCATCTCGGCATATTCCGAAAATCATGTGGGATTGCTTAATAGGATATCGGGAATATTCTTAAAGCGACATATCAATATAGAAAGTTTAAATGTCTCAAAATCAGAGATTGAAGGTGTTTCTAAGTTCACGATTGTGGTTTTTACCACCGAGGAGTGGACACGGAAAATCGTTGGTCAGATAGAAAAGCAGGTTGAGGTCATTAAGGCCTATTATCATACCGATGACGAGACCATATATCAGGAATCGGCACTGTTCAAAATTGCTTCTCATTTGTTGTTCGATGAACGACAGATACAAAACATCATCAAAGAAAGCCATTCGCAGATCGTGACCGTAAACCGGGAGTTTTTTGCATTGGCCAAAACAGGACGTCGGCACGAAATAGATGAAATGCACGAAGCATTGGAGCCTTATGGAATCCTTCAATTTGTTCGTTCCGGCCGAATTGCGGTCACCAAGGCCACCATGCCCATTAGCGAAATGTTGCAAGAATTTCAAGAAAACTAAATAGCGTAAAATCAAATATTTAAAATGGCAAATTACTTTAACACACTATCACTTCGTGAACAACTGACACAGTTGGGAAAATGTAGATTTATGGATTCCAGCGAGTTCGCTGATGGTGTTACCGCATTAAAAGGAAAGAAAATTGTAATCGTAGGATGTGGTGCCCAAGGGTTGAACCAAGGGTTGAACATGCGTGATTCCGGATTGGACATCTCCTACGCCCTGCGTCCAGCAGCTATCAAGGAACAACGTCAATCTTACAAAAACGCAAAGGAAAACAACTTTACGGTAGGAACGTATGAGGAATTGATTCCGACTGCCGATTTGGTCATCAACCTGACACCGGATAAGCAACACACCAATGTGGTAAGCACAGTAATGCCTTTGATGAAGCAAGGCGCCACCTTGTCCTATTCGCATGGTTTCAATATCGTGGAAGAGGGAATGCAAGTGCGTGAAGACCTTACCGTGATCATGGTAGCGCCCAAAAGTCCAGGTTCCGAGGTGCGTGAAGAGTACAAAAGAGGATTTGGTGTACCCACCTTGATTGCTGTTCACCCGGAAAACGACCCGGAAGGAAAAGGTTTGGAACAAGCCAAAGCCTATGCTGCGGCAACGGGAGGGGACAAAGCCGGTGTATTGGAATCATCATTTGTGGCAGAAGTAAAGTCGGATTTGATGGGAGAGCAGACCATTCTTTGTGGTTTGTTGCAGACAGGTTCTATTCTTTCCTTCAACAAAATGGTGGAAAAAGGTATCGATGAAGCCTATGCCTCCAAATTGATTCAGTATGGATGGGAAACCATCACCGAAGGATTGAAGCAAGGTGGAATCACCAATATGATGGACCGTTTGTCGAATCCCGCCAAAATCAAGGCCTTTGATTTGGCCGAAGAATTGAAGGAAATTATGCGCCCCTTGTTCCAAAAGCACATGGACGACATTATGAGCGGGCATTTCTCCAAAACCATGATGGAAGACTGGGACAATGGCGATAAAAACCTATTGGATTGGAGAGCCGCTACGGGAGAGACCGCTTTTGAAAAAACACCTGCTGGTGACATGAGTATTTCTGAGCAGGAATATTATGACAATGGGGTGTTGATGGTCGCTTTTGTAAAATCTGGAGTGGAATTGGCCTATGAGACCATGACCGAATCAGGAATCATTGGAGAGTCGGCCTACTACGAATCGCTGCACGAAACCCCATTGATCGCCAACACCATTGCTAGAAAGAAATTGTTCGAAATGAACAGGGTCATTTCCGATACTGCGGAATACGGCTGTTATTTGTTCGACCATGCTTGTAAGCCATTATTGGCAGATTTTATGAAGAATGTGGACACCGATATCATTGGCAAACACTTTGGCGAAGGAAAAGATACAGGGGTGGACAACGTTCGGCTGATTGCAGTCAACAAGGCCATCCGTGAGCATGATGTGGAAGTGGTCGGTGCCAGATTACGCGCCTCCATGACTGCCATGAAGCCCATAGGATAACAAAACCATTGGTCCCATGAGCGAAACGGTGGAAACATACTTTCCGCAAATAGCGGATATTTATCAAGCGGCAAAGACCATTGCCCAAGTGGCAGGGGTAACCCCTTTGCAGCAAAGTATCCGCTATTCCAAATCCCATGGGGCCAATATTCTTCTCAAGCGTGAGGATTTACACCGTGTACGAAGCTACAAGATTCGTGGTGCGTACAACAAGATCAGTTCACTCAGTAAACAACAACTGGAGAGCGGAGTAGTTTGTGCGAGTGCCGGAAATCACGCTCAGGGCGTTGCCTTTGCCTGTAGCCATTTGCAGGTGAAAGGAACCATTTACATGCCCGTGGTGACTCCAAAACAGAAAATTGACCAAACAATGATGTTTGGAGGGGAATGGGTGGATGTGGTTCTGGAAGGGGATACGTTTGACGATTCCAAAAAGGCGGCTGAATTGTTTTGCGAGCAAGAAAGCAAAACCTTTGTGCATCCCTTTGATGACGAAAAAACCATAGAGGGACAAGCCACTGTTGGATTGGAAATGTTGCAACAGTCACATGTACCTATCGATTATGTGTTTGTGGCCGTTGGGGGTGGCGGATTGGCATCTGGGCTTTGCGGAACGTTCCAGGCCTTATCGCCAAACACCAAAATTATAGGGGTAGAACCTGAAGGAGCCCCGTCCATGCTAAAATCCATGGAACAAGGGGAGCTGGTGGAGCTGGAAAACATTGATAAGTTTATTGATGGAGCGGCAGTGCAAAAAGTCGGTTCGTTGACCTATCCTATTTGCAGGGATTACCTACACAAAATGGTAACTGTTCCCGAAGGGAAGGTGTGCCAGACCATCTTGGACCTTTACAATAGGGATGCCATTGTGGTGGAGCCCGCTGGAGCACTCACCATTGCTGCTTTGGATGATTTCAAGGAAGAAATCAAGGGCAAAAATGTGGTTTGTGTGGTAAGCGGAAGCAACAACGATATTACCCGAACGGCCGAAATCAAGGAAAGGGCCTTGCTCTACGCCCAATTGAAGCATTATTTTATTGTGAGGTTTCCCCAGCGACCCGGCGCGTTGAAGGAATTTGTGGTCGATATTTTGGGCCCCAACGACGATATCACGCACTTTGAGTATTCCAAAAAGTCAAGTAGGGAAAATGCCCCGGCGATTGTAGGGGTAGAGCTAAAATCCCCAGAAGATCTTGAACCCTTAATGCAGCGGATGAAAGACAATAACTTCTTTGGGGATTATCTGAACAACAAGCCTGATCTTTTTCAATATTTGGTGTGATGCCACCAACATTTTCAGGCATCATTATGATAAAATAGGGTTTCCTCTATGCACACAGCCGTTTGTACAAAACGGACATCATTTTCAATGGTTTTTGTGTTAGCTTTGTGTAGTACAGGTGACCATTTATGAACACTAATCGCTTAAAATCAATAACTCATGGCGAAAACGAAACCAGCAATACCAGAAGCTTTTCAAATCACTGAAGAGATACATCAAAGAACATATTTAGTAAACGGGGAACTCCGTAAATGGGACGGAGCTACTAGTCCAGTGGTTTCTACCATTTCCTCAACGGATGAATACGCACCCACCCCATTGGGAAGTATTCCCGATATGGGCGAAGAAGAGGCCATGGAGGCTTTGGATGCCGCTTTGGCGGCTTATGACAAGGGTCAGGGGCTTTGGCCTACCATGAAGGTGAAGGACCGGATTGAGTGTATGGAGACCTTCGTAAAGAAAATGGAGCAAAAGCGCGAGCAGGTCGTAAAGCTGTTGATGTGGGAAATTGGGAAGTCCAAACCGGATTCCTACAAAGAGTTTGACCGAACCGTGGAATATATCTATGACACCATTGAAGATTACAAGCAATTGGACCGTGATTGTGCCAAATTCCAGAAACATGACGGGGTCTACGCCCATATCCGTCGTGGACCTCTCGGGGTGGTATTGTGCCTTGGACCATACAATTACCCCTTAAATGAAACCTTTGCCTTGTTGATTCCCGCCATTATTATGGGGAACACTACCATTTTTAAGCCAGCGAAGCATGGCGTTCTTTTAATCACACCTCTTTTGGAGGCTTTTCAGAGCAGTTTTCCAAAGGGAGTGGTAAATATACTTTTTGGTCGCGGAAGAGCTGTAGCGGCGCCTATAATGAAAACGGGTAAGGTGGATGTGTTGGCCTTGATTGGCAACAGTAAATCCGCCAATGCATTGCAGGATCAGCATCCCAAAAGTAACCGATTGCGATTGGTCTTGGGCTTGGAAGCCAAGAATCCGGCCATTGTGCTGCCCGATGCCGAGTTGGATTTGACCATTAATGAGTGTATTTCCGGAACCTTGTCTTTTAACGGTCAGCGTTGCACCGCCTTGAAGGTGGTTTACGTTCATGACGAAGTGAAAGATGAGTTCTTAAAGCGCTTTTCGGAAAAAGTGGATGGATTAAAATTCGGAAATCCTTGGGATGATGGCGTACAGTTGACACCGCTACCTGAACCCGACAAACCAGCTTACATCCAAGAGCTCTTGGATGATGCTTTGGCAAAAGGAGCCAAGATCATCAATAAAAAAGGAGGGAAGCATTTCGACAATTATATCTGGCCAGCAGTGCTGTATCCCGTCACCAAAGATATGCGGGTCTACCAAGAGGAGCAATTTGGCCCCATTATACCGGTACTTTCCTTTCAGGATATCGAAGAGCCTTTGGATGATATGGCAGAATCTAACTACGGACAGCAAGTGAGCCTGTTCGGAAAGGATGTATATAGCTTATCGCCGCTGATTGATACCTTAGCGAACCTGGTATGCCGTGTGAACCTGAACAGCTCTTGTCAGCGTGGACCGGATGTGTACCCGTTCACGGGTAGAAAGGACTCTGCCCAGTCCACTTTAAGTGTGCACGACGCGTTGCGTTCCTTCTCCATTCGAACATTCGTTGCGTTCAAGGACAACAACTTGAACAATCAGACGGTGGAGCAATTGTTGGAGGCTAAGGTGAGCAACTTCTTGAGTACGGACTACATTTTGTAAAAAAAGTGTCAGTTTGAGTTTTTTCCAAAGGAAAAAGTACCTGCCTACCGGCAGGCAGGCCGAGAACAAGATTTAAAACGATGAATTTTTGATTCTCGATACATTTTTCGTTTCACTCAAAACACTCGAATTGACGAATTTCTATTCATAAAACCATTTTGGAATCGGAATAAAAAAAGCCCCGATTTTCGGGGCTTTTTTTAGGTTTTTATGTGGGGTTAATCAAATATGTTTTGCCAACCAGTCCCCAACTTCACTGGTCTTGTAGGCTTTCCCGCCCTCGGCTAGATCCTCGGTAACCACTCCTTCGGCCAAAGACTTATTGACCACCTCACGGATGGCTTCTGCCTCATCTTTAAGACCAAATGCCGTTTCGAACATCATGGCTGCGGATAAAACTGTTGCCAACGGGTTAGCGATGTCTTTTCCGGCCGCTTGCGGATATGAACCGTGGATGGGCTCAAACAGTGAGGTTTCCTCTCCTAAGGAAGCGGAGGGCATCAACCCCATAGAACCTGAAATCACCGAAGCTTCATCGGTTAGAATGTCCCCGAACAGGTTCTCGGTAATCAAAACATCGTAGGCGCTGGGCCATTGTACCAAGCGCATGGCTACGGCATCCACAAATTCGTAGGAAACTTCTACTTCAGGATATTCTTTTTCCAGTTTTTGAACCGTTTCCCTCCATAAACGGGAAGTTTCCAAAACGTTGGCCTTATCCACACAGCAGAGTTTTTTGGAACGCTGCATCGCCATTTCAAAACCTTTTCTGGCCAATCGCTCCACTTCTGCACGGGTGTAGGTGCAGGTATCGTAGGCGGTATTGTCATTATCCTCACGACCTCTTTTTCCAAAATAGATACCTCCTGTCAGCTCACGTAAGAAAACCAAGTCAGTTCCTTCAATACGCTCTCTTTTCAAGGGTGATTTTTCAATCAAGGACGGGAAAGTAAAGGTAGGTCGAACATTGGCAAAAAGCCCCAATTTTTGACGCATTTTCAATAGGCCTTGTTCGGGGCGCACTTTGGCCGAGGGGTCATTGTCAAATCGGGGATGGCCAATGGCGCCAAAAAGAACGGCATCAGCGGCTACACATACTTCATGGGTTTCGTCGGGATAGGGCTCTCCCACAGCATCAATGGCAGCAGCACCTGTCAGTGCAGGAGTCCAGCTAATTTCATGACCGAACTTCGCGGCTACGGCATCAGATACTTTTACGGCTTGATCAATTACTTCGGGGCCAATTCCATCTCCGGCCAAGAGCGCTATGTTTAGTTTCATTTTTTCAATTATCAATTATCAGTTTTCAATGAACAATTCTCAATGTTCGGTTATACGAGATTCAGCATTTTTTCCGTGGCCTTAATGGCGGATACCGTTTGGTCTGAATCCAAACCTCGTGTGGTAAAGTCCTTTTCTTTGGTTTGCCAAGTAATAACCGTCTCGCAAAGTGCGTCGGAGGTACTGCCTGGCGGTATCCGAACGGCATAATCTACCAGTTTGGGCAATTCGCGACCTTCTTTTTTGTACACTTTTTTCAAAGCGTTGATGAAGGCGTCAAACTGACCGTCACCTTGGGCATTTTCCTCATACGTTTTCCCATCGATTTCAATGGAAAGGGTAGTGGAGGGCTTCAAACCTTTGGAATGCGTCAACACATATGATTTGACAAAGACCTTTTGTTGATGTAGGTTGCTGTCCAGCACATCGGAAATAATATAGGGTAGGTCATCTTTGGTGACACGCTCTTTTTTATCTCCTAGCTCGATGATACGTTCGGTAACCTTTTTTAGTTCATCATCGTTAAGGGTCAACCCTAGCTCCTGAAGATTCTTCTGAATATTGGCCTTGCCCGAGGTTTTACCTAAGGCATATTTGCGTTTTCTTCCAAATCTTTCAGGTAAAAGGTCATTAAAGTAAAGATTCTTTTTACTGTCTCCATCTGCATGTATTCCAGCGGTTTGGGTGAAAACATTATCCCCGACAATGGGTTTATTGTCCGGAATGCTTATACCCGTAAAGGCGGACACCAGCTTACTTACTTTGTAAAGGGAAGATTCTTTGACGCCAATCTTTATTTCTGGTAAAAAATCGTTGATAACGGCCACTGCACTGGCCAAAGGCGCATTCCCTGCGCGTTCGCCCATTCCATTTACGGTAAGATGCAATCCATGTACACCGGCTTTCAAAGCCTCCATCACGTTGGCTACGCTCAAATCATAATCGTTGTGACCGTGAAAATCAAAATGGGTGTTAGGGTATCTTTGGATGATTTCCTTGAAAAATGCACCTGTCTCGGTATGGGTTAGTACGCCCAAAGTGTCCGGAAGCAAAATACGTTTGATAGGCTGTTGGGTCAGAAAATCCAAAAACTTAAAAACGTAGTCTTTGGAATTGCGCATTCCATTGCTCCAGTCTTCCAAATACACATTGGTGTCCATCCCAAGTTGATGGGCTTCGGAAATAACTTTTTCAATTTCTGTAAAGTGCTGTTCAGGAGTCTTTTTGAGCTGATGGGTTAAATGATTTAACGAACCCTTGGTCAATAGGTTTTGGACCTTGGCTCCGGCATCTTGCATCCATTTTAAGGAAACACCATTATCCACAAAGGTCAATACCTCTACTTTGGATAAATACCCTTCCGCAGCGGCCCACTCCGTAATATTTTTGACGGCTTGCAATTCCCCATCCGAAACCCGTGCGGATGCCACTTCGATGCGGTCTACTTTGAGCTCTTCCAACAATAGCTTGGCCAAGGTAAGCTTTTCCGAAGCGGAAAAGGAAACCCCAGAGGTCTGTTCACCATCCCGAAGGGTGGTGTCCATAATTTCTATGGTGCGTTTTTTCATTTGTTGTGCCGTAGTGTTCCGAGCTGTGGCTTAAAGGGGCGTGTTTTCGGCGTATTTCTCAATATCGTCCTGAATGTTCAACAGGTAGTCGATATCATCAAAACCATTGAGCATGTTATCTTTTTTATACCCGTTGATCTCAAAACCTTCGCTTTCGCCCGTGGCCAAAATGGTGATTTTTTCTTCGGGCAGGTTGACTTCAAACTCTGCTTTTGGGTCAGCTTCAATGGCCTTAAAAATTTTGTCCAAGAACTCAGGGCTTACCTGAACGGGCAAAACTCCGATGTTCAAACAGTTATTTCTGAAAATATCTGCAAAAAAACTGGATACCACACATCGAAAGCCGTAATCGTACACGGCCCAAGCTGCATGCTCCCGGGAGGAACCTGAACCAAAATTTTTACCCCCCACCAATATTTTTCCGGAGTAGATGGGATTGTTCAGTACAAATTGCTCTTTTGGTGTGCCATCCGAATTATAGCGCCAATCGCGGAACAGGTTGTCCCCGAAACCTTTCCGCTCCGTCGCTTTAAGGAATCGGGCCGGGATGATTTGATCGGTGTCCACATTTTCGATAGGTAAGGGTACCGCTGAACTGGTTAGTATGTTGAATTTATCGTAAGCCATCTTGTTTTCAATTTTCAGTTATCAATGTTCAATTAACAATGAATTGCTAATTTCTTATTGTGCATTATTTATTGTTAAGCTAAAACTTCTTCTTGCATCAGTTCCCTTGGGTCGGTCACCTTTCCGGTAACGGCAGCCGCAGCGGCCACCAATGGACTTGCCAACAGCGTGCGTGCCCCAGGTCCTTGACGTCCTTCAAAATTTCTGTTGGATGTACTCACCGCATATTTGCCTGCTGGAATTTTATCATCGTTCATGGCCAGGCAAGCGGAACAGCCGGGCTCTCTCAATTCAAAACCGGCCTCGGTCAAAATATCCAAAATACCTTCACTCTTAATGGCTTCTTCAACCTTGTGGGAACCGGGTACCAACCAAGCGGTTACATTGTCGGCTTTTTTTCTTCCTTTGATGATGGATGCAAAAGCCCTAAAATCCTCGATTCGACCATTGGTACAGCTTCCCAAGAATACAAAATCTATAGGTTTGCCCACCATGGCCTCTCCTTCGTTGTAATCCATGTATTCCAAGGATTTTTTGTACGTGGCAGGAGAACCATCGATGGTTTCCGCCAATGGAATATCCTTGCTGATTCCGATGCCCATTCCCGGATTGGTTCCAAATGTGATCATGGGTTCGATCTCGTTGGCATCAAAAGTTACTTCTTTATCAAAAACGGCATCTTCATCGGAATAGAGGGTTTTCCAGTACTCCATGGCCGCATCCCAATCCTTTCCTTTGGGGGTATATTCCCTTCCTTTGATGTATTCGAAGGTTTTCTCGTCTGGGGCGATCATTCCGCCACGGGCTCCCATTTCAATACTAAGGTTACAGACCGTCATTCGGCCTTCCATGGACATATTTTTGAACACATCCCCTGCATATTCCACGAAGTAGCCTGTGGCTCCAGAGGTGGACAGTTTTGAAATAATGAACAAAGCCACATCTTTTGGTGTTACCGCCTTGTTCAATTCACCGTTCACGTTGATGCGCAGGCGTTTCGGCTTGGGCTGCATAATACATTGGGTGGATAGCACCATTTCTACCTCGCTGGTTCCGATGCCAAATGCAATGGCCCCAAAGGCACCGTGGGTAGAGGTATGTGAGTCGCCACAAACGATGGTTGCCCCAGGCACGGTGATTCCGTTTTCCGGGCCAATCACGTGCACAATCCCATTTTTCTCATGGCCAAGTCCCCAATAAGGTATGTTGTGTGCATTGGCGTTCTCTTCCAAAGCCTTTAATTGATTGGCGGACAAGGGGTCCTTAATGGGCAAGTGCTGGTTTCGTGTAGGGGTATTGTGGTCCGCGGTGGCAAAGGTGCGCTCTGGGTACAATACCTTAATTCCTCTGTTCTTCAATCCCAAAAAAGCTACGGGACTCGTGACTTCGTGTACCAAATGCCTATCGATGAAGAGTACATCCGGACCATTGTCGATATGCTTTACTACGTGGGAATCCCAAACTTTATCAAATAGTGTCTTGCTCATTGTATCTTCCATAATTTGTAAGCCTACGAAGTTAAAAATTGTATGTCAAACCGATTTTCGGTCCTTTATAAAATTACGATGTTCAACGGCAATTTCAAGCCATTATTTTGAAAATAAAGTAGGGGTAAGGGTTGATTGTCAACCAGTAATGACGTATTTATGGATACGGGTGTATGCTATCAATTACAAACCTTATCTGCATCAACTAATGTAATTCCAAATGGTAGTGTTGGCCATCATTTTGGAATAGGCACTTAAAATGGGTGCGTTTTCCACTTTTTCCAAACGGGGGTCATCTTTTAGCAATTGAATGGCGTGGTAGCGTGCGGTTTTCAAGATTTGATTATCCTTTACAATATCCGCGATTTTTAGATTGAGCATACCGCTTTGTTGTGTGCCCATAAGGTCTCCGGGACCTCGAAGCTTCAGGTCCACCTCCGCAATTTCAAAACCATCGTTGGTGCGCACCATGGTCTGCAATCGGGTTTTGGCATCTTCGGACAGTTTATGGCCCGTCATGAGGATACAAAAACTTTGTTCGGCGCCTCGGCCCACACGTCCGCGTAGCTGATGCAATTGGGACAGCCCAAACCGTTCGGCACTTTCAATGATCATTACAGAGGCATTGGGGACATTTACGCCCACTTCTATCACTGTGGTCGCAATCATGATTTGGGTTTCGCCTTTTACAAAGCGTTCCATTTCATAATCCTTGTCGGCCGGCTTCATTTTTCCGTGCACAATGGAAATCTGATACTCGGGCTGCGGAAAATCACGTACAATACTTTCATAGCCATCCATTAGGTCTTTATAGTCCAATGCTTCCGATTCTTGGATGAGCGGATACACAATATAGATCTGTCTCCCTTTTTTGATTTCATCTTTGATGAACCGAAATACTTTCAAACGGTTACTATCGTATCGATGCACCGTTTTAACGGGCTTTCTCCCTGGCGGGAGCTCATCGATAACCGAAACATCCAAGTCTCCGTAGAGGCTCATGGCAAGGGTTCTGGGAATTGGGGTGGCCGTCATCACCAAAACATGGGGGGGAGTCTGATTTTTGTGCCATAACTTTGACCGCTGTGCCACACCAAATCGATGTTGCTCGTCCACAATGGCCAAGCCTAGATTCTGAAACTGGACTTTATCCTCCAGAAGGGCATGTGTACCTACCAAAATGTTCAAGTTCCCATTTTCCAGTTGATTATGGAGAAGGGTGCGTTCGGATTTTTTCGTGGAACCCGTCAATAGGGCAATCTTTACATCCATGTTTACCAACAGCTCCTTGAGCCCATTAAAATGCTGAGTGGCCAAAATTTCAGTCGGTGCCATCAAACAGGCTTGAAACCCGTTGTCAATCGCCAGTAACATGCACATTAAGGCAACAATGGTCTTGCCCGAGCCCACATCACCCTGAAGCAAACGGTTCATTTGGGCATTGCTGCCCAAATCGTTCCGGATTTCCTTAATGACCCGTTTTTGTGCGTCGGTGAGCTCAAACGGAAGGTGGTTTTCAAAGAATTCAGTGAATTTTTCGCCCACGGCCCCAAAAGGCATTCCCTTGATCTTTTGTTTGCGCCTTAAATTTTGTGATATGAGTCGCAATTGCACAAAGAACAATTCCTCAAACTTTAATCTAAACTGTGCTTTTGCCAACAATTCTTGATTCTTCGGAAAATGGATGTTGAAGAGCGCAGAACTCTTCGAAATCAACCGTAATTCCTCCATGATCGCAGGAGAAAGTGATTCCGGAAACTTTCCCTTGCACTCCAAAAACAACTGTTGTATCATTTTACTGATGACCCGATTGGTGATTCCCTTGTTGCTCAACTTTTCCGTAGATGGATAAATAGGCTGCATGACCATTTTTAATCCCTGTTGATGCTTTTGCAGCGTTTCCATTTCTGGATGGGGCATGGAGAAGGTACTTCCGTATTTGTTCACCCGACCAAATACTACATAGGGTTCGTTCAATTTTAAACTTTCCTTGATCCATTTGTGCCCTCTAAACCAAACGAGGTCCATTTGTCCCGTTTCATCCACAAAAGTGGCCACCAAACGCTTGCCTCTTTTCTGTTCCACCATTTTTATGTGGACTATTTTTCCTATCACTTGCACATCGGCACCGCTGGGTTGAAGCTGGTTGATCTTATAATAGCTTGTCCGGTCCAGATAGCGATTGGGGAAGAGGTGCAATAGGTCCCTAAAGGTCTCAATGCCCAGTTCGGCCTTGAGCACATCGGCCCTATTGGGGCCAACACCCTTTAAATAGGCTATGGGAGTTTGTAGAAAATTGGGATTCATCGAACTAAAATATGTAATTTGGAAGGACTTTTGATAAGATGATGGTATGAAGCTGAGCCCCATAGTTATTTTTTTACTGCTTGTGCAATCAATGCCCGCCCAAATTCAGGATAAGGTGGACTTTTTACATGCCCAAGTTTGGATTGAACCCGAACCCGTTGAAAACCGTATTCACGGCACTGTTACTTATCGGTTTGAAGTAATCAAGGATGTAGATTCCGTTTTTCTGGATGCGGTAAACATGGATTTTACCAAGGTTTTTATTGATGGAAAAAAAATGGACTACGTGTATGATGGTAAAAAAATTACCATCAAAACGGACCTCAAAAAAGGAGGACAACATGATTTATCCTTGGCGTATGTGGCAAAACCAAAACAAACGGTATATTTTTTAGGGTGGGACGATGCTGTTAGGAACAATGAGCAGGTCTGGACCCAAGGACAGGGCAAATACACCAGCCACTGGTTGCCAAGTTTTGACGACATGACCGAAAAGGTCGAGTTCGACCTTGAAATTACGCTGGAACAAGCATATACCGTAATTACCAATGGTAAACTGATAAAAAAAGAGCCTTTGCCCGACTCCAATGGGTATACTTGGCAATTTGATATGGAAAAACCGATGAGCAGTTATTTGGTGGGCTTCGCTATTGGCAACTACAACAAAAAAACGGTCGAATCCTCCTCATCCATACCCATTGAGCTTTATTACGAACCTACAGATGTTGAAAAGGTGGAGCCTACCTACCGGTATACAGAAACTATTTTCGATTTTCTGGAAAACGAAATCGGGATACCGTACCCTTGGCAAAACTATAAACAAGTACCTGTGCAGGATTTTTTATATGCAGGGATGGAGAACACCACCTGCACCATTTTTTCCAATCAGTATGTGGTGGACTCTACTGCTTTTGTGGACAAAAATTACGTCAACATCAACGCCCACGAACTCGCGCACCAATGGTTTGGCAATCTGGTTACCGAAACCAGTAGCGAGCACCACTGGCTGCACGAGGGCTTCGCTACCTTTTATGCCTATTTGGCGGAAAAAGACATTTTTGGAGAGGATTATTTTTATTGGAGGTTATTGGAAACGGCCAATGCTTTGGAACGTTTTTCGGGGGATGATAATGGCGAGGCATTGCGCAATCCCAATGCCGGGAGCCTGACCTTCTACGAAAAAGGGGCATGGGCCTTAGTGATGCTCGAGGATAGGATAGGGGAGGAAGCTTTTAAAAAAGGGATTCAGAACTATTTGAACACCTACGCCTTTAAAAATGTGACCATTCCCTATTTTATGGATGAAATGGAGAAGGCTTCGAATATGGCTCTTGCCGATTTTGAAACAGTCTGGCTGGAAAGCACCCATTTTCCGTATGACGAGGTCGTTTCCTTTTTAAAGAAGAAAAACACTTCCATTAAAACCTATTTCGAGCTAAAGGATAGGATTGGGGAGGAGCCGGAACAAGTGGAGTCCGTTTTGAAGAGAGCCTGGAAAAAATTGAAGTCCACCCAACTAAAGGAAAATCTGGTTTTGGATTATGGCTCCAAGTTATCGTCGGAGTTTCTAAGTTCTATCCTTGATTCTGAAGATGTAAAGGTAAGGCAGGCCGTGGTGCTTTCCCAAGCTAAAATTCCAGCTGAGCTAAGATTACAAATGGAAAGCCTATTGAGGGATGACAGCTATACAACCATCGAAGCTGCTTTATACCGGTTATGGTCGGATTTTCCACAGAACAGAAGCAGGTATCTCAATGAAACAGATAATATCACTGGTTTTCCCAACAAGAATATTCGCTTGCTTTGGTTGACATTGGCTTTGGTGACCCCAGAGTACAATCCTGATTTCAAAGCTTCGTATTTTGATGAACTGAGCGGTTACACCAGCTCCGAACATCATTTTGAAACCCGATTGCTCGCATTTGAATACCTCAAAAATATAGGTGGCTTTACCGATACCACCTTAAAAAACCTAGTGGAAGCCTGTAGGCATCATGTATGGCACTTTAAAAAATCGGCCCGGGAAATATTGAATGGCTTTTTGCAATCCGAAGGGAACACAGCCCGTATTAGGGGACTTTACCCTTTGTTAAGTCAGGAAGAAAAACAATATTTGGAGAAAACTTTAGGTGAATGAGGGCATTGGTCATTTCGGGAGGAGGTAGCAAGGGTGCCTTTGCGGGCGGCGTTGCCCAATTTTTGATACAAGAAGCCAAACGGGACTACGATTTGTTTGTGGGAACCTCTACGGGAAGCCTTTTGATTTCCCACTTGGCCTTAAATAAATTGGACAAGATCAAGGATATTTACTCCAATGTGAATCAGGATAGCATTTTCAATAACTGTCCTTTCATCATCAAAAAGAAGCATGGTGTTGAAACCATTGCCATCAATCACTGGAATGTGCTTCGAAACTTTTTGAAAGGGAAAAAGACCTTTGGGGAGAGCGAAAACCTCCGGAAACTCATTCGAAACTCCATTACTGTTGAGGAGTTCAACGAGTTGAAAGAAAGCAAAATGGATGTGGTGGTCACGGTCTCCAATCTCTCTTTGAACCAAGTGGAATACAAGTCCATCAACGATTGCACCTATGAGGAGTTCTGCGATTGGATATGGATTTCGTCCAACTATACCCCATTTATGAGTTTGGCCAAAAGGAACGGTTGCGAGTATGCCGACGGTGGACTGGGAACTTTGGTGCCCATTGAGGAAGCACTTTTAAGAGGGGCGACCGAAGTGGACGTAGTGGTGCTCCATACCGAAGTCAACCACCTGAACCGGCTGTCTTCCAAAAACCCGTTTGATTTGATTACAACGATATTTGGCTTTATGCTGGACCGTATCGAAAACCAAAATATCCGAATCGGAAAACTGGTGGCCAACCAAAAGGATGCCATCATTAATTTTTATTACACCCCAACGGTGCTCACGACCAATTCCCTCATTTTTAATAAGGAACGCATGACGCTGTGGTGGAAACGGGGCTATTTGTACGCCAAAAACAAAAATGAGGAAACAAGCCCCATTGAGCCCGAAAAGCAGGAATAGCCTACTTCCAGAGTTCGCTCACCTCTTTTTTAACATACGCTAGGGCCGCGCTCGATGGCGACTCCCGCTCCATGGTTTGGTTCAGGATGTCCTCTCGCAATTTATCGGGCGAATCCGTTTCGCTCATGCCGGCCGAACGAATAATCTGTATGGTGGTGTTCTTGGCTGTTTTGATGATGCTCCAACAAGCATCCGACATATAAATCTGCTGGGAAAGATTATGTTCAAATTCCGTTTCAATCTGTTTGATCAACAAATTTTCGTAGTCACTTTTATTTTTGCTGGTAGGAGCCACACGAACTACAAGATTGTTCAGTGTAATGCGTTCCAAGAACAGGGCCATGCGCTCATAGGCTTGCAACCGAATGGGCAGGGTTTCCTTTTGCGAATCTTTGTGCAATAAAAAACGTCTGCGGCCATCTTCGTTGCGCGTATGCAGTCTGAAAAAATAAAAGGCCACTGCTCCGGTAACTACGGCTGGCAATAAAAAGGCAAATAGCTGAAGGATTTGATCTCCACTCATAAGGTAGTCTGGTTTTTTTTGTTGATTTTACACTACCAAGAACGCATCAAAACCGCAAAAAGTATATTGACTTTTGCCTTATTGGGCCGCTTTGGCACTTTCTTTGGCTTGTGCATAAAAACCTTTATAATCGGGCTGTAGTCTGATGTTTACCCCTTCCTTAAAGTTCCCATCCTTGGCCGAAACCGCGATACGCTCCGCAGGAATTTCCAAATTGGTGACCAATTCCGATGCTACGGAAACAACTTGATTGAATGTAGGACCAAATTCACCAGTGATGTTCAAACCTTGGACTTCTGTCTTAAAATTCGGATTGGATTTGATCACTTTTGCTACTCCTGCCAACCATGTCTTGCCCTCTTCGGTGAGTTCGGTAGCCGTATCCGAACCAAATAGTCCGTTCAAGCTATTGCTGATGACAATGACTCCACCTTCCACGGCAACATTGGCGTTTTCTCCCAACGTCTGTTTAATACGTGTTAAGGACACAATGGCAGTGGAATCGTTGGCCGAAATCATATCGTTGATTCCGCTCAACTGTTTTTCTTTTCGGGCCAAAGCTGCCATCGCCTTATTGACGTTTTCGGAATTCTGTTTGGAGAGTTCCGAGAAGTTGCTCAAATTCCCCAAAAGCGTAGCGTTGGCATCGCGTAGGCTCACATTTTCGGCCCTTAGCGCTTCTGCCTCCGCACTGCTGGAAGATATTTCACGTTTGGCCTTGGCCAATTCTTGCTCCACTTGCGAAATCCTGGATTTTAAGGTGTCTATCTCAGCAAAAAGCTCGCTTTTACGCTGCGCAAAAGCACTTGTGACCATTGTCAAACATAGGAGTAGGAGTAAATTTCTTTTCATAAGTAGTATAGTTACTTGTTGAATATTTGGGTTTAAATTAAAACGTTTTTTCCAAAGCTTTTTTTCCGCCTAAATGTTCGCAATCAAAAAGTTGTTGCATTGAATTAAAATTCACTTTTTCCTTTTGATAACCATAAACAGACTTTAAATCGCTGCTAAGATAATCATCATCCACATTTACTTGCACATCATCCATATTAAATTGGCAGGGATGTTCATAACCTGCGGCATGGGTAATCTCCAACAACTCCTTTCGAAAGGTTTTGAAGTATTGCGCCAACCTATCGGATTTTAGAGGTACATTGATGCCCTTTTGCAGCCATTTGTTTTGGGTCGCAACACCGGTGGGGCATCTATTGGTATGGCATACTTGCGCCTGAATACAGCCAATGCTCATCATGGCCTCTCGTGCTACATTGATACAATCTGCTCCCATGGCAAACGCCATTGCGGCTTTCCCTGGGAACCCCAATTTACCGCTACCTATAAATACGATGCGCTCCGTTAGTCCATGCTCCATGAAAAGGCTGTACACTTTGGAAAACCCGTACGTCCACGGTAATGAGACATGGTCTGCAAAGCTTGGAGGTGCGGCTCCGGTTCCTCCTTCGCCACCATCAATCGTGATGAAATCAGGTCCTTTCCCTTTCTTTTTCATCAAATCTGCTAGCTCCTCCCATTGCTCAATTTTACCAATAGCCGCCTTTATTCCAACTGGAAGACCAGTTTCTTCGGCAATGGATTCAATCAATTCCAAAAGCTCGGGAATATTGCTAAATGCTTTGTGGGTAGGAGGGGAGATTACATCTTTACCTACCTCTACTCCTCGTATCTCAGCGAGTTCATGGGTGATTTTGGAACCGGGAAGTACTCCGCCCTTACCCGGTTTTGCACCTTGGGAAAGTTTGATCTCAATGGCCTTGATACAAGGATTTTCATCTACCAGCACTTTTAATTTGTCCATGGAAAAGCCACCTTCCCTTGAGCGAACACCAAAATAGCCTGTACCAAAATGAAAAATAACGTCACCGCCTTGTTTGTGGTAAGGAGAAAGTCCTCCTTCTCCTGTATTGTGATAAGCTCCACATTGTTCTACCCCTTTGTTCAACGATTCAATGGCAGCAGCGGATAGCGACCCAAAACTCATGGCCGAAACATTGATAATAGAAGCCGGGCGATATGGTTTTCTACGCTGGTTATAAGCACCCATTACTTTGGCGCAGGGCAAGAAATAAGGTTTCTTTTTGTTAGGGTGCGTTTCGGGCATTTGGAATCCGATCATTGCATTTTTTATAAAAATATGCTGGTGCTTGTAAATATCCCTATCCGTTCCGAAACCTTCATAATTGTTCTCTTTTTTTGCTGATGCATAAATCCAACTTCGCTCAATACGGTTGAATGGAAGCTCCTCCCGATTATTAGCTACGAAGTACTGGCGCATTTCGGGGCCTATACTTTCCAGCCAGTACCTAAGATGTCCCACAATAGGATAATTATGTGATATCGTATGTGCCTTTTGAAAAAAGATATCACGTATGGCGACCGAGAACAAAAAAATCAAAACCCAGGCCCACCAGGGAATGTAACCGATAAAATCAAGGAATGAATGCATTTATATGGTTTGAAGGATTACCTACAAATATCAAGCCCCAATATCCAAATTCCAAACGGATAGGGATATTGGGGCTCATTAGGTATCTTAAAGTTGGTCTATTTGCTTCTATCCAGATAATCCAATGCGATTTCCGTCATGGCTTTTACCCCTAGCTGCAGGCCACTATCATCAATTTTAAAGTCAGGAGTATGGTGCGGAAAATGGTCATCTGGGCCAGCATTGGGGTCCTTTCCCCCCAAAATATAAAAGAAGCCCGGAATTTTCTCCTGATAAAACGAAAAATCCTCTGCTCCGGTTATGGCCTTGATCAAATGCACATTGTCTTCTCCTGCCACTTGTTGTAAACTGGGCAGTGAAGCAGCTGTAAGGTCTACATCATTGTAAGTGATAGGCACCCCTTTGTCGATTTCCACAGTGGCCTCGGCACGGTAAGCTTTGGCAATGGTGGATGCCATTTCTTTCATTCGCTCGTTAACCTGCTTTTGCATATCGTAATCCAAGGTTCGAATGGTTCCGATGAGTTCGGCACTTTCCGGAATGATATTGTTTCGGACCCCTCCACTTATTTTTCCAACGGTGATTACTGCGGCCTCCTTGGTCAGTTCCAATTCACGACTAATGATGGACTGGAATCCATCCACAATTTTGGAAGCTACGTAAATCGGGTCAACACCGCCCCAAGGTTGGGAACCGTGCGACTGCTTTCCTTTGATTTTTACCACAAACCGCTGGGCAGCTGCCAGAGCACCCCCTGGTTTATAGGCAATATGTCCCACAGGAAGATAGGAACCAATATGAAGCCCATAAATGGCATCCACTTTGGGATTTTCAAGCACTCCTTCCTTGACCATGAGTGCAGCACCGCCTTCCTCTCCAGGAGGTGCGCCTTCCTCGGCAGGCTGGAAAATGAATTTGACGGTTCCATGGATTTTGTCCTTGTTTTTGGCCAATACCTCGGCAGTGCCCATCAAAATGGCGATATGGGTATCATGCCCACAGGCGTGCATAACGCCCACCTCTTCACCCAAGTATTCAGATTTCACTTCTGATTTAAATGGCAAATCGTTACGTTCGGTAACGGGTAGCGCATCAATGTCAGCCCTTAGTGCAACCACTTTTCCAGGATGGTCTCCCTTGAGCAAACCTACCACGCCGGTATGTGCAACTCCTGTTTGCACTTCCATCCCCAAAGATTTTAGGTGAGCTGCAATTTTTTCAGCGGTCTTGAACTCGCGGTTACTGAGCTCTGGATGTTGGTGGATGTCGCGTCGCCATTCGATGACTTTCGATTCCACGGCGGCAATATCATTTTCAAGTCCATGGTCTTGGGCATATATACCCATACTTGCGAAACATAAGGCAAGTGCTAAAAATTTCTTCATAATTGTGTTGGTTTAAAGGTTAATAGGTCGGTATCCTTGGTTTTGTAGCTGAATGTTGGCCGTCATGGCCGATAGGGCTATTTTCACCCCTGGAATGAGTTCTTCCTTGGGTAGGTCCCTGGTTTTTGAGGACTGCCCGCACATGATCACCTCCACATTGGCTTCCATTAATTGCTCCACAAGCTCGCGGTTGGGATTGGGAACACCATAACGTTGTTGATGGCCTTCATCGGTCAACAGGTTTCTGGCAGCCGTCCCATGAACGATTAGGGCTACCTTTAGTTGAGAGGCTGGCACACCATGCTGTGCATGCATGTTTAAAAAGCGGGCAACGGTGTTTAGGTTTCTGTTGACCTCGGTATCGGATTCCGGACCAACCTTTACATCAAAAACCACTTTGAACTCCTGCGATTTGTCCGTTGCAAAGTCGGGATTTTCAATTTCCCAAACGGCACCATAGTCCTGAATAATGGGACCTGTTTGGGTCTGCTGCGAAAACGCATAAAATCCTGTAAAAAAAAGAAGGAATACCGAAAATTGTTGAAATTTCATTGGTTATTTTAGTTGAGATGTTAAATATATTTAAAAAACAGGCTAATTCCACCTTCGCTGTTTATAAATATTGAAAGCTTGATTTCAACAAAAGAGCAATAATGGCTAATTTCACGCCTACTTTAAAAGCTTCGAGCCCTTGAGTACTTTTTTGGATGAATTGAATGATGCGCAGCGCGCTCCCGTGCTGCACAAGGATGGACCCCTAATGGTGATTGCCGGTGCCGGTTCTGGCAAGACCCGTGTTTTGACCTACAGGATTGCCCATTTGATGGAACAGGGCGTGGATTCCTTCAATATTTTGGCCCTTACCTTTACCAATAAGGCGGCGCGCGAGATGAAAAAGCGTATTGCCACTATTGTTGGGAATTCCGAAGCGAAAAATCTTTGGATGGGTACGTTCCACTCCGTTTTTGCCAAATTGCTTCGTTTTGATGGCGATAAACTGGGGTTTCCGAGCAACTTTACGATTTACGACACCCAAGATTCGCAACGCTTGATTGCATCCATCATCAAGGAAATGGGACTGGACAAGGATGTGTACAAGTATAAACAGGTGCAGAACCGAATTTCATCCTACAAAAACAGTTTGATTACCGTTAAGGCATATTTTCAAAATCCAGAATTGATGGAGGCCGATGCCATGGCCAAGCGACCTCGATTGGGTGAAATCTATCAAAACTACGTGGACCGCTGCTTTAAGGCAGGTGCGATGGATTTTGACGACCTTTTGTTGCGCACCAATGAGCTTTTGACCCGATTTCCTGAGGTGTTGATGAAATATCAGGACCGTTTCCGATATATTTTGGTGGATGAGTATCAGGATACCAATCATTCCCAGTATTTGATTGTGAAGGCATTGTCCGACCGCTACCAAAACATTTGTGTGGTGGGTGACGATGCCCAAAGTATCTATTCCTTCCGAGGGGCGAACATCAGCAATATCCTCAATTTTCAAAGGGATTACGACGATGTGGCCGTTTACCGTTTGGAACAAAATTATCGTTCCACCAAGAATATTGTAAACGCAGCCAATTCCATCATTGCCAACAACAAAAATCAGCTGGAGAAAAATGTTTGGACTTCAAACGACGATGGGGGACTTATAAAAATACATCGAAGCGTAACCGATGCAGAGGAAGGGCGTTATGTGGCGGGTTCCATTTTTGAGAACAAGATGCAACAGCAGATGCAGAACGGGGATTTTGCCGTGTTGTACCGCACCAACTCCCAATCCAGAGCCATTGAGGATGCACTTCGTAAACGGGATATTCCTTATCGGATTTATGGAGGTTTGTCCTTCTACCAAAGAAAGGAAATAAAGGATGTCTTGGCCTATTTGCGTTTGATTATCAACCCGAAAGATGAAGAGGCACTAAAGCGGGTGATCAACTTCCCAACCAGGGGAATTGGCCAGACGACCATTGATAGGCTAGTGGTGGCAGCGAACCATTATGGCCGCTCCATTTATGAGGTAATGGACAATCTGGACAAACTCAATTTGAACATCAATGCAGGGACCAAACGCAAACTCGCGGACTTCGTTACTATGATCAAGAGTTTCCAAATCATGAACGAAGGTTCGGATGCCTTTACCCTAGCGGAGCACGTGGCCAAGAAAACGGGACTTTTATTGGAGTTCAAAAAAGATGGTACTCCAGAAGGGATAGCCCGCATGGAGAATATTGAGGAACTCTTGAACGGTATCAAGGACTTTGTGGAAGGTCAAAAAGAGGTTGTGGATGCAACGGGCAGTTTGACGGAATTTTTGGAAGATGTGGCGCTTGCCACGGACATGGATAAGGATGTTGGCGATGATGACAGGGTCGCTTTGATGACCATTCACTTGGCCAAGGGCCTCGAGTTTCCGTATGTATATATCGTGGGTATGGAAGAGGATTTGTTCCCATCGGCCATGAGCATGAACACCCGAAGCGAACTGGAGGAGGAGCGAAGACTGTTTTATGTTGCCCTGACCCGGGCCGAAAAACAGGCATACCTCACCTATACCCAAAACAGATATCGTTGGGGAAAATTGATTGATGCCGAACCCAGCCGTTTTTTGGAGGAAATTGAAGAGCGATATGTGGAGAACCTTACCCCGGTAAATGATGGCTATCGTTACAAATCGATAATCGATAAAAACATCTTTGGTGAAGTGGACAAAAGCAAACTCAGGCAAGTGAAGCCCAAAAACGGGACACCTCCCAGTGTGCATCAACCTAATGAAAATCAGCTACGGAAATTGAGAAAGCTAAAACCTGAGATGTCTGCCCCCGACAAACCTATGGAGCTCGATCCTGGCATTACTATTGGGGCACGAGTAAACCACACACGATTTGGGATTGGGAAAATACTCAACATAGAAGGAGCGGGCAACGACAAAAAGGCAGAAATCCATTTTGACCAAGGGGGGATAAAAAAACTGTTGTTGCGTTTCGCCAAGCTGGAGGTTTTGGACAATGCCTAGGCTAATTTTTATTTTCCAATAATTGAAACCTAGCTGTTTTGAGAACTCCCTAAATAAAAGGAGTAAGTCGGTTTGGGTGGACAAAATTGTTTAAATTCAGAGCTAGATTTAGAAATTTTGACCAAACCAACCTCCCTTTATGAAAAATCTTCTGCTCAAACCTGTTTTTATTGCCGTTGCCATTCTTGTCATCATTCTTTTTGGTGTAGCTGGATATCATTATGATGTCGGTTATCCTGCATGGGTAATGATGGCGACTGGAATCCTGATTGGTTCAATTTTGGTGATTGCCCTTAAGTTGTTGCTCACATGGATTCTTCCTATTATCAAAAAAATACCATTACCGCTGCTTACTTCGCTATTGGGCGGTTTAATTTCATTCTATTTATTGAGGGAATTTGCCTTTAGGTGGCCTTCACAGCTGTTTTATGCCTTGGTAGTATTCGGATTTATCTGTACGGCATTATTGGTTTTCGGTATGTGGAACATCTTTCTAAATAACAAAAAAACATTGGGGGCTGTCCTCGCTGTAGTGGGTGTTTTGCTAACAGTTTTCGGGTTTTATGGTTTTAACGGTCTCGACGGTGACCCTTCTGCACCTGATTTATCAAAACAGGAAAACATAGATGTAACCACTCTAGCCGATATGGGAGTTCAAAATCCCTCCAATAAGGGCAATTTTGAAGTGGAGGTATTTACGTATGGTAGCGGAACCGATAAAAAACGTTCGGAATATGCCACAGCTATCAAACTGAAAACACCCACTGTGGATGCAACACGATTGCTTCCCGAGTGGAAAGGAAAAAAGAAAAAGTGGCGCGAAAAATATTGGGGCTTTGGCGTGGATAGTTTTCCGTTGAATGCGCGTGTGTACATGCCTAAAGGCAAAGGACCCTTCCCAATGGTGATGATGGTTCATGGAAACCACAGCATGCTCGATTATTCCGATGGTGGTTACGCCTATTTAGGAGAGCTCTTGGCAAGTAGGGGCATTATTGGGGTTTCGGTGGATGAGAACTTTATCAACGGGCACTGGTCTGGCGATTTTATGGGAAAGGAAATGCCAACACGGGGTTGGCTGTTATTGAAACATTTGGAACAATGGAGGGAATGGAACAATGGCGTTTCACCTGAATTAAATGGAAAAGTGGATTTGGACAATGTTGTTCTGGTGGGACACTCAAGAGGAGGAGAGGCCGTATCTATTGCGGCTGCCTTTAACCAACTGGACAGGTTCCCGGATGATGGCAATGAAACTTTTGATTTTGGTTTTGGGATCAAGGGCATTGTGACGATTGCGCCAACAGACTATCGGTATAATCGGGAGATAAGCCTTAAGGATATCAACTATTTGTCCATTCAAGGAGCCTTCGATTCGGATGAGACCAGTTTTTGGGGAATGCGGCCATACCATCGTTTGGAGTTCTCAGAGGGTTTTGAGGGCTTTAAAGCAGGATTATATATGAACCATGCCAACCATGGCCAATTCAATTCCACATGGGGACGTTCGGATTTTGGAGCTCCCATGAAGTGGTTGCTCAATCTTGACCCCTTGGTCACAGGTGAAGAGCAGCGTCAAGTGGCCCAGGTGTATGTGAGTGCTTTTGCGGTGGCCGTGCTCAAGGGTAACACGGATTATCGCCCCATGTTCAAAAACGTGGATGTGGTGAACAATTGGCTACCAAAGGAAACCTATCGCAGTCAGTATGCGGACAATCATAAAAAAGTATTGGTCGATTTTGAAGGGGATATCGATGTGACCAAGGCATCGAATAGTATAGCATTGAATGCCAAGAACTTTAAAGTTTGGCGAGAAACGGAATTGGAATCAAGGGATGGGGGAAGTCAGCAAAACAATGCTTTGGTGCTGGGATGGAAATACGACAAGTCAACATCTGTCGATTCCATTCCCGTCTATCAAATAGTGCTTTTAGATTCACTAAAGAATTTTAGCGAGGCCGATACGCTGGCCCTTTCGATGGCGATGGGCGATATTTCCGAATTGAAATCCAACGATGATGATGAACAATTGGAATCACCGGAAAAAGGGTTCAATTTTAGCATTATGCTCAAGGATAGTTTGGGAAATTCGGCATCGGTTGCATTGGACCAAAACAATAGACTCCCGGGGATTATCAAAACAAGGTTCACCAAGTTCAAGTTCCTGGATAAGGATATGGTTGGCGAACCTTCCGAAGTTCAGTTGAAAAGTTGTTATATTCCCGTTTCTGCCTTTAGGTCCCAAAATTACAGTTTGCAATTGGGTAAATTGCAGAGCATCAATTTGGTGTTTGATAAAGACAGCTTGGGCGTTGTTGTTCTGGATGATATCGGATTTTATTCAAAAAACAGGTCTGCAGAGGAATAAATGTTACTCGTCCTCAAAGGGCTGATTGTCTGCGAAAGATGCATCTTTTAAGTCTATTGAAGTCTCTTCCAAATAGCCATTGGAAATGGAATATCCTTTTATGGTGCTATTGGAATGCAGAAGGTAGTTTCCTTTTTTCATTGGATTGCTGCTCACCCTATGGTATATCATGGGCGTGCCGTACAAGGAGGAGGTCAACACGCCATTATCCGTTTTATAAAGGGCAATATTCTTGATTTGATTTCCTAAACAGTCCATTTTGGTACGCCACGAGAAAACACCAAAAGTCCCATCCTCCGAAATGGCGAATTTGACATTGGGTCGATGTGTTTTGTAGGCTTTTACCAGTTTATCGAACTTTTCGGCGGAACGAATGTTTTCTACGATTCTCCGCATACTTTCGTTGATGCTGACGATTTGATCCATGTTTCTGCAATCAATCGTGTCCAATTGGTTTAATTGAGTCAATAGCACCTCCAATTCATCTAAAGTATTACTGGCGTTAAAGTCGTTTTCTTTTGACTTTTTGGAAAAATCACAACTTGAACTGATCATGGAAAGGACTATGGCAATGGAAAGGATATTAATTGTTACGGATTTCATTGTTGTTCAATTTTTGGTTTAAAGGTGTGACAATTCCATCAATATTTTGGGTGCCAATTGATCAATGCCCCTTTTGAATTGACGAATGCCCCTTTTGAATTGACGGATGCATTAAATGCTGCTGGGTTGGGTGTCTTATAAAAGGTTTAACTGATAGTTTTGTGGTACCGATTTAGTTGAAAGATGTAGTATCTTTGTTATCAATCGATTGGATATTTTTTGCTTTTATGGCTGAATTGATCAAACTTTATGAGGAAAACCCCAACCCAAAGCAGGTTGAGAAGGTGGTAGACGTGCTTCGGCAGGGCGGCTTGGTCATTTATCCAACAGATACCGTGTATGGATTGGGTTGCGATATTACCAACTCCAAGGCATTACAACGCATTGCCCGGATAAAGGGAGTGAAACTGGAAAAAGCAAATTGGTCCTTTATTTGTGCAGATTTGAGCAATTTGTCAGATTATGTGCGACAAATTGATAGCGCTACTTTCAAGATTCTTAAAAGAACTCTACCCGGTCCTTATACGTTTATTCTTCCGGGAAACAATAATCTTCCCAAAGATTTCAAGAAAAAGAAAACGGTGGGTATCCGTGTACCGGACAATTCCATTGCCAGAGCTTTGGTAACTGGGCTGGGACACCCGATTGTTTCCACTTCTATTCGAGATGACGATGATATTTTGGAGTATACCACAGATCCTGAGCTCATCTTTGAAAAATGGCAGAACCTTGTGGATGTTGTGATCGATGGAGGATATGGCGACAATGTGGCCTCCACAGTAATCGACCTTTCTGGTGATACACCCGAAGTGATACGGGAGGGCAAGGGCAGTCTGGAAATTTATTGATAACTGTATATAAAAAAAGCGGCCTAATTGGCCGCTTTTCTTTTTTAGCTATTGCTATAACTTATTTACCGGTACCTCCGATGGCAGGATCTTTCATTCCTTCTTCGATCATGTTATAGAACTGATCGATTTTTGGAAGTACAACGATTCTTGTTCTTCTGTTTTTGGCTCTGTTTGCAGAGGTATCGTTGCTTACCAATGGTACGTAGTAGCTACGTCCGGCAGCAGTCATTCTAGCAGGATCTACACCAAAATCGTTTTGTAGGATACGAACAACGGATGTGGCTCTTTTGGCACTCAAATCCCAATTGTCCAATAAAACACCGCTTCTGTATGGTACGTTGTCTGTATGACCTTCTACCATAAACTCAAAGTCTGGTTTGTTGTTCACCACTTTGGCAACTTTTCCAAGTACTTCTTTTGCAGCGCTGGTTACGTTGTAGCTTCCGCTTCTGAACAACAATTTATCGGAAATGGAAACGAATACCACACCTTTTTCAACACTGATTTCGATATCGTCGTCGTCCAAATTGCCCAATACACCTTTCAAGCTCTGTACCAATGCAAGGTTGACAGAGTCTCTGCGGGTAACGGCATCTTGCAACTTTCTGATGGTAAGGTCTTTTTCACGTAGGCTTTCCAATGACTTTTCAAGGTTTTCGGCACCTTTTGTGGTCAAAGTGGTCAAGTTGCCCATGTTGTTGATGAGCTCTTGGTTATTTGCCTTAAGGAATGCGTTTTGGTCTTCGAGGGTTTTCAACCTAGAGTCAGCAGTAGCTTTTTCTTCCAAGCAATCGTTCAATTTAACGGTTGCAGAGTTCAATAGGTCTTGGGTTTCTTTGTGTTTGGCCTCCAGTTCGGCGTATTTCTTCTGCGATACGCAAGAGGATAAAAGAACGGTCATTGCCAATGTTCCTAAAAGAAATTTTTTCATAGTTCAGAATATAATTTAAGGATTGTTAGATATATCAAATTTGAAAAACTCAACCAAAATTAGATAAAAAGCAAGGCTCGCTTATTTCGGTATCGTTAATCTTTTACTAAAATGTTAAAATTCTTTATTTGATGTACGAAATAGGACCACACTATGGATGTCGCCACATAATATTTTAATATAAAATTAGCTTTTTCCCGCTTTCTGTACATTTTGATAAAGTTACCATAAAAACTGAAATGTGCCCTTAAGATGGCAAAGCAATGGTCGAATTTTAATTGGAAGATAAAACGGAGGGCAGCGATGGCATCTAACAATAGGCGGATAAACACAATGGGCCATGCCTGTCTCCTCGGTAGATTTTTTGTGATGGAATACAACGAGTTCCTAAAATTGAGGAAGGTTTTTTTCGGGTTCATGTTGGATAGGGTGCTGCCCCCTAAGTGATATACATGGCTATGCCCTACATAAAACACTTTTTGCCCGGCATTCTGTGCACGCCAACAAAGGTCGATTTCCTCTTGATGGGCAAAATAATCCTGATCAAAACCGCCTAGTGACCAAAACACATCACTTTTGATGAACATGCAAGCTCCTGTGGCCCAAAACACTTCCCTGATGTCGTCATATTGCCCCTCATCCTTTTCAATGGTCTGAAATATACGTCCCCGACAGAACGGATACCCAAATTTATCCAGAAACCCGCCTGCGGCCCCGGCATATTCAAAGTGATCCTTTCGCATCAAGTCCAATATTTTGGGTTGAATGATGGCCGCCTCTGGTTGGGTACTAAAGGTATTTTGGATAGGTTCCAGCCAATCAGGGGTCACTTCAACATCCGAATTCAATAGACAATACACATCTGCCTTTACGTGCTGCAAACCTTCGTTGTACCCTTTGGCAAATCCGCCATTGGAACTGTTCTCAACAATTTTGATCGTTGGGTAATGTTCTCTCAGAAAGTCCACCGAACCATCGGTGCTGGCATTGTCCACCACATAAACATCCGTTCCTTTGGAATATTCAAGAACCGAAGGGAGGAACCTTTCGAGCAAGGCCTCTCCATTCCAGTTGAGTATGACTACGGCGATTTTCAAAACGGAGGCAAATTAACGGCTAAAATCAGGAATATCCTCTAAAAACCTATACTTTTCATTCACATGGTCCATTTCGCAGTAGTAATGGTCCAGGCCATTGGTAACCATAAGATGCTTAGCCTTCAATTGGTAATTGTATCGCGCTATTTGATCAAAGGTAGCTTGGGTAATCTTTACTTCTGGGGCCTTGCATTCGATCAACAAAAAAATGGAACCGTCAGAGTTAAAGACAACCACATCATACCGCTTTCTTAACTCGTTTACCGTCAGTTGCTTTTCCACGTTGATAAGGCTCTTGGGGTAGTTTTTTGTAAATACCAGATAACGCAAAACATGCTGCCTTACCCATTCTTCGGGTTGGAGTACCACAAACTTTTTACGGATACCGTCAAAAATGTACTGTCTATTTTGGCTATTTTTGATTCGAAATGAATAAGGTGGAAAGTTAAGGTCTTGCATAAGACAAAACTGGTGAAATATTTTGAATGGACAAAGTAAAGGAGATCGTATCGGAAATTAAACGGGGAAATCCCAAACCCATTTATTTTTTAATGGGGGAGGAGCCCTATTACATTGATCGTATTTCGCAGTTCATTTCCGAAAACGTGCTAACGGAGGATGAGCGTGGTTTTAACCAAATGGTGCTTTATGGGAAGGATACCTCGGTCGATGAAGTGGTGGCCAATGCCAAGCGTTTTCCCATGATGGCACAGTATCAGGTGGTAATCGTTAAAGAAGCGCAACACCTATCCCGTACCATTGAGCAGTTGGTACCTTATGCCGAAAACCCCCAACAGACCACGATTTTGGTACTCTGTTACAAATACAAAAAGCTCGACAAGCGAAAAAAGCTTTACAAGGCCATTCAGAAAAAGGGAGAGCTGTTTGAGAGCAAAAAGCTTTATGAGAATCAGGTGGCCGACTGGATTCGAAGAACCCTTGGCGGCAAGCAATACAGAATTTCCCCCAAGGCGTGCATTATGCTTGTGGAGTTTTTGGGAACAGATCTCAGTAAAATCAGCAATGAACTGGACAAGTTGACTTTGATCGTACCGCCGAATGTAGAGGTTACCCCAGAATTGGTCGAGGAGCATATTGGCATCAGTAAGGATTTCAACAACTTTGAATTGAAAAAGGCCATTGGAGAGCGGGATGTTAAAAAGGCCTCGCGAATCATAGACTATTTTGCACAAAACCCTAAGGACAATCCCTTTATAGTGACGGTTACCTTGTTGAACACCTTTTTTACGCAATTGCTACAGTACCATGGCCTAAAGGATCATTCCCCGGGCAATGTGGCCAAGGTATTGGGCGTGAGCCCTTACTTTGTAAATGAGTATGTGGTAGCGGCGCGAAACTATCCCATGAAAAGGGTGAGCGGGGTTATCTCCAGCCTAAGAAAATTGGATTTAAAGGGCAAAGGTGTGGGAGCCAGCAATATGGCACAGGCGGATTTGCTGAAAGAACTCTTGTCCGAAATACTCTAAGCTTACTTTTTATCCACACTGTATTTACCAGGCCCCAGCAGTATGATCACCACAAAAATGGTAAGGTAAAGCAATGCCATTTCCTTTTTGCCAAAGGGGTCTGCTCCATGGATCATAAAGCCTGCAACGAACATGGTGATTGCGGTTGGAATAGCTGCCCATCTGGTTTTAAATCCAATAATGATAAGTAACGGGCACACAAATTCGGCTACAACCGTCAAAAATAGGGAGGGAGCCTGTCCAATACCAAAAGGATTGGCGAATTCCGTATTCCCGTTGATAAGGTTCATCAATTTGGGATAACCGTGGGTCAGCATAAAAGCAGATGGTACAATCCGAAGTATGGCCAGCCCAAGGTGAATCAGAGTGTTATTTTTCATGTGGGGAAATTTAATCCACGTGAAAATATAAATTATGTTTTAAATAGAACAACATAAATTAATGAAAAGGTGCTTTGAGTTGACGGATGTAGAAAAATCACCTCAATTCAGGGTATGATTTTGGGTCCACTTCGTGCATGATTTGGTACACTTTCTCAAAAATATCCTCTGCATTGGGTTTGGAAAAATAATCCCCATCCGAAGCATAGGCAGGTCTGTGCGCCTTAGCGGAAAGGGTTTGTGGTGCGCTGTCCAAATAACGATACCCGCCTTGTTTCTCCACTACTTCTTGAAGCAGATATGCGGAGCATCCACCCGGTACATCTTCGTCGATGACCAACAGTCGGTTTGTTTTTTGGAGGCTTTTTACCACATCATGGTCCAAATCAAAAGGGAGCAGTGACTGGGCGTCGATGACTTCGGCGTCAATACCAACCTCCAGCAAGTCTTGGGCTACTTTTTCCACAATACGAAGTGTGGAACCATAGGATAACAGTGTAATATCGTTTCCTTCCTTCAAGGTTTCCACCTTTCCGATAGGTGTGCAAAATTCACCCAGATTGGAAGGTTTCTTTTCTTTGAGGCGGTAACCGTTCAGGCTTTCGATGACCAAGGCTGGTTCATCACTTTTCATCAAGGTATTGTAAAAACCTGCGGCCTGCGTCATGTTCCTTGGCGTCAAAATGTACATTCCGCGCAGTAAATGAATCAGTCCGCCCATAGGTGAGCCTGAATGCCAGATACCTTCCAAGCGGTGCCCTCGTGTACGAACGATGAGAGGGGCTTTTTGCTTGCCAACGGTCCGGTACATCAAGGTCGCAAGGTCATCGCTTAAGGTTTGTACGGCATACAGAATGTAATCCAAATATTGTATTTCGGCAATGGGTCGCAGTCCGCGCATGGCCATTCCAATCCCTTGGCCAATAATGGTAGTTTCACGGATTCCGGTATCGGCAATTCGCAATTCACCATATTTTTTCTGAAGTCCTTCGAGCCCTTGGTTAACGTCCCCAATATTACCCGTATCCTCACCAAAAATCAAAGCTTCTGGATATTGGGAGAAAAGGGAGTCAAAATTGTCCCTTAATATGATCCTGCCATCCACTTCTTCGGCATCATCAGCGTATGATGGAGGAATAGGGGCAATGTTGGTAGCCTTGTTACCTACTTCATTATATAGGTGTGAGCTGTATTGTGGTTCGTTGGTGGCCAAAAATTGGTTGACCCACTGTTGAAGTTGTTTTTTTTCTGCGAAGGATTCACCCAGCAAATAACGGAGTGCCTGTCTGGATTTAGATGCCAAATCCTTTTTTAAGGGCTCTTCAATTGCGATCAAATCATTTTTCAATTTGTTGATGAACGCCCTATTGGCACTTTGATTGGCGACTTTTTCGAGCAATGCGACCAATTCTTTTTTGGCAGCGAGTTGCGGCTTTAAAAATTCGGACCAAGCTTCTTTTTTGGCAGAACGGACTTTGTGTTTGATGTCTCGTTCCAGTTTTTTCAAATCCTCTTCGGTACTGATGCCGTTTTCCAGAATCCATTCCCTGAACCGTTTGTTACAATCGTTTTCGCGTTCCCATTCCAAACGTTCCGCCGATTTATATCTTTCATGGGACCCAGATGTTGAGTGGCCCTGTGGCTGAGTGAGTTCAGTAACATGGATGAGTACCGGCACATGGTTTTCACGTGCAATATCCGATGCGTTCTCGAACGTATGGATAAGGGCGGTATAATCCCATCCCTTCACCTTGAGGATTTCGTAGCCGTTGTTTTCATCGTCCCGTTGCAGTCCGCTCAGTGCTTCTGAGATATCACCTTTGGTGGTATGGAACTCAGAAGGCACGGAAATACCGTAGTCATCGTCCCAAACACTTATCACCATGGGAACCTGCATGACTCCTGCGGCGTTCAAGGTCTCAAAAAAATGACCCTCGCTGGTACTTGCGTTTCCAATGGTGCCCCAGGCCACTTCATTTCCGTTTTTGGAAAAGTTGGTCTGGTCAATGCCCTCTACGTGGCGATATATTTTGGAGGCTTGGGCCAATCCCAACAATCGTGGCATCTGCCCTGCGGTGCAGGAAATATCCGCACTGCTATTTTTTTGTTCGGTAAGGTTTTTCCAAGTCCCGTCCTCGTTCAAACTGTGCGTTACAAAGTGCCCGCCCATTTGCCTTCCAGCACTCATGGGTTCCTTTTCAAGGTCGGTAGTGGCATACAATCCATGAAAGAAAGCTTTTGGTGTCAAGTGCCCCAACGCCATCATAAAGGTCTGGTCGCGGTAGTATCCGCTCCTAAAATCGCCATCCTGGAATGCACGGGCCATTGCCAGTTGCGGAAGTTCTTTTCCGTCTCCAAAAATTCCAAATTTGGCTTTGCCTGAAAGTACTTCCCTTCGTCCTAGAACACTACATTCCCTGCTGGTGACGGCTGTCTCATAATCTTGAAGAATCTGGGACTTAAAATCGTCAAAAGAAATATCGCTGCTTGTACTAGGATTAGGTTTCATGGACTGATTAAGATTTCTGCGAAATTACTAAAAATCCGTCTAAATAGCAATATCGAACGGTGTTAATAAAATTAAATACCCTCAATAATTTATCACAATAAATGGTTTTTTTGTAAAAAACACCCCAAAATAAGCGACTGCATTGTCAAATTGATAATTAAAACCACTTTCGGGTAAATAGCCCGGTAAGTGTTCTAGGACTTAAGGTAACAATAAATCGGATACGTTGTCCATAGTCGTTTTGCGCAATTTCCCAACCTCTGTTGGAATACACGGGAAAGTAAAGTTCAAAGTAATCCGTGACCAAGTTGAGACGGATACCGGAGTCGTAAACAAAACGGGTGTTCTCTCCTTTGTTTTTGATAAAGCCAAGATCCCCATAAGCCTCGATCCAACGCCAAATGTTGGTGCTGGCATTGGTGGTGGCAATCCAATCGTTCGCAAATGGATTCTCTAACTTTGATTTGAATCCTCCTTCAGCAATGATTACCTGTTGACTGTAGATCCCGGAATCTTCCGACCTACCCAAATAGGCAAGGTCGAACATATAATCCGTAGGTCTGTCCAGTGCAAAGCTAAAAAAGTTGGAATTCGTGGTATTGCGCAAAAACTTTCCTGCGTAGAAGCGAAGGTTCAACTGCCTATTGCTCTGGAAGAGTTTTCGGTATTCCCATTCGAACGCCAGCTTGCTGAACTCACTGGAATGTTGTGCATCTATGGACCAAGAGGAGTAATTGATTATGCTGTTGTCCACATCGGTAAAGCGTGCATTCAACACCCCATAATCAGGGTCGGTCTCCAGTTCTCCCTGTAAACTCTCATCAATGCTCCTAAACACATTCCGGTACCTTAGAAGGAGATATTGCCTTCGGTTGGACAATAAATCGTTGGGGCGCCATCCAAAACTAATGGCCGGCGTTACCGTAGAAAACCTTGAATTTTGCTCAAAATGTGAAGTGGAGGCCGAGAAGGAGTAGTTGGTCACAAAAAGACCTGTTTTGTTATGGTATTTCCGATATCGGAATCCCACTTTACCCACCATGGTGCGCTCCAAAAAGGAATAGGTGGGGGCTATATCATATTCAAATGGGCGCTCCAAGAAGGTTTTGTTGTACAATCGCAACCCTGGGGTTACACCATCATACAAGTTAAAGTTCATGATGGGCACATAAAACACCTGATTGTAATAAGGGTCTTCGGTATCCTTAAAAAATTGAAACTTTAGTTTTTTATTGCTGGAAAACCATCCATTCAAAGTTTTCCAATTATCCCGTTGGTTGAATTCCGGGATTTTTTGGTCGTAGTTCAACACCAAACGGTCTTCACTTCCTCGCGGAATGGTAAAGCTCTTGGTAGAGTCAATATTGCTAAACCAGTATTGGGAGACTACAGAGTCGTTCTCCAGTCCAAAAAGCGATATCGGCACATTGGTTCCCCGCTTGTTCTTGAGCATAAAGGTGATGGAATCGTCGGTCTTTTCAACACTCTTGATCTTGAAATCAATCTTTTTATCCGAGCCTACATATTCCTCAAAAAACCAATCCACCTCCTTATCCGCATATTTTTCAATGGTTTTTCTAAAGTCCGCAGCACTTACTCTTTGCTGTTGTTTGTAGTTTTTATAAAAGTCCAACACCGTACTGTCTATCTTCTTTTCGCCCAAATAGGCCGATAGGTAGGACATTCCCAATCCAGCCTTGTAGCCGTTGGCAATACGTTCGTTGAACTTGATCAAGGAGTCATTCGAAGTGGTCAATGCCTGGTCGATGTTCTTTCGGGCCGAAAGCATGCTGAAAAGTGCATATTGCTCGTTAAAATCCATTTTAGCCAAATGAAAGCTCCTCACGCCCCAAATTCTGGAAAGCTTCCCTATCAGTTTTTGGTCGGGATAGAACTCTTCCACGTATTTGATCATCAAGTAATACCCAATGGCATCGTTTACCCAGCGTTCCTTTCTCGGATTCAAATAGAGCGATTCTTTCAAGTAGCTTCGGATAGCCGTTTTGAGAAACTTCATCTCAAACTGGAACTGTTCTTCGTAAGGTCTGATGAAAGAAGGCAACTGATTGATGCCGTAGAGCGGCGAGCGGTTGTAGTCAAATTCAGAAACCAACAGGTTTCCGTGCGGATAGGAACCCAAATTTTCTTGAAGGAACTGCGCAATTTTTAAAATGGAGATGCCCTGTGCAATTTCCTCATATTTGTTCGATTCGATATCCGTGGAAACGGTGACGAAGTCGGTGACGTGCTTGGTGAAACGGTCATCCCTGTTTAGAATGATTTCACAATTCTTTCGATTGTCCCCGATCAATTGCGTGTATTGCCCATTTGGAAACCCTGAAACGCTCGACTTTCTATAATTTGACACCAAAAACAGGTTTTCCGGAAAGGTGAAGTTGATTCGGGTATTGGTCACATCAGTATAGATATCGTTCAGGTTGATGTTGTTGTACAGATGCCATTCCCCGTCAAAAACAGCAGGGGAAAAATACCAATCCTTTAAATGGTAACCCCCATCATCCCGATGTCCGTACCCGGTAAATTTGGCGCTCGGCAGTTTGATGGTGTAGGTGAAAAAGAGTTGTATGGATTCATTGGGTTTTAGGACTTCGTTCAGGTTGACGGTGATATAATCCGAATTGCCTTCCCTTTTCCAGTCCAATCCAACATAGTTGTTGTCCACTATGGTCTTGATGGTGGTATAGCCTCTTTCCCTATCCTTTGCCAAGTGCAAACTTCTGTTGAACTCCTCCCCAAAACGTTTGGCAAGGGCCGTGTTTTTATTGGAGTAGGCATGGTTCCAATCGTTGAAATAAAGGGTGGACAGTCCTTTGTCCGATTGGTTGTGGTAGGTAAAGTGTTGCCGAATACGTATTTGGTTGGTTGGGCCGTCCAAGGTGGCCACTATCTCGTTGGTGTGCTGTCCCCAAAGTTGGGGGCACAGGAGTGATAAAACGAGTGAAACGCAAAATAGTATTCTAGATGGGACCAATACCAAACGGGATTAAAAGTTGGGACTTAACGTTCGGCCTTTGTAGAAGGCATCAATGATTTCGATAACTTCATCCTCGGTATCCACCAATTTGATCAAGTCCAAATCCTTGGGGCTGATGTTGCCCTCTTCGACCAAGGTGTTTTTGATCCAGTCCATCAATCCTTTCCAGAATTCAGTACCGACCAAAATAATAGGAAACGTATGGATTTTATGTGTTTGGATAAGGGTAAGAGCCTCAAAAAACTCATCCAAGGTGCCAAAACCTCCCGGCATTACCACAAAACCTTGCGAATATTTAACAAACATTACCTTTCTGACGAAAAAGTAATCAAAATCCAAACTTTTATCACTATCAATGAATGGATTGTCATGCTGCTCAAAAGGCAGGTCAATGTTCAACCCGACCGAGGTGCCGCCCGCCAAATTGGCCCCTTTGTTGCCAGCTTCCATAATTCCAGGCCCTCCACCGGTAATAACGCCGTAGCCTGCTTCGGCAATCCGTTTGGCAATTTTCACGGCCAAATCATAGTAAGGATGGCCTTCGCGCACCCTTGCCGACCCAAAAATGGAGACGCATGGCCCAATAACGCTCATTTTTTCAAATCCATTGACGAACTCGCCCATAATCTTAAATATGGCCCACGAATCGTTCGTCTTTATCTCATTCCATCCTTTGGAATGTTGTTCTTTTCGCATTTGCATAGTACTTCTATTGTTTAAACTGCGCTTTTTATGTTCTGTTTTGTGCTCTCCAATTCTTTCTTCAAAAATCGAGCCGTGTAACTTTTCTTGTCTTTGGCCACCTCTTCAGGGGTACCGGTCGCAACCACTTCGCCACCTCCTTTACCGCCTTCGTATCCAATATCGATAATATGGTCCATCATTTTAATGACATCCATGTTGTGTTCAATGACCAAAATGGTGTTTCCTTTGTCCACCAGTCGGTCGAGTACTTCCATAAGTACCCTAATGTCTTCAAAGTGCAAGCCGGTTGTAGGTTCGTCGAGGATATAAAACGTGTTCCCGGTATCCCGTTTGGAAAGCTCCGTGGCCAATTTGACCCGTTGTGCTTCTCCTCCGGATAGAGTAGTGGACTGTTGTCCCAATGATATATAACCCAAACCTACATCTTTTATTGTTTTGAGCTTACGATGAATTTTTGGAATGTTCTCAAAAAAATCAACAGCCTCATTAATGGTCATTTCCAGCACGTCGGCAATGGACTTTCCTTTGTAACGGATTTCTAGTGTTTCCCGGTTGAATCTTTTACCGTTGCAGGTTTCACATTCCACATATACATCGGGCAAAAAGTTCATTTCAATCACTTTAAGCCCTCCACCTTGGCAGGTTTCGCACCTACCACCGGCCACATTAAAACTGAATCGGCCCGGTTTATAACCACGGATGGTGGCCTCCGTAGTTTTGGCGAAAAGCGATCGTATTTCACCAAAAACCCCGGTATACGTAGCGGGGTTGGACCTCGGGGTACGTCCGATAGGGGATTGGTTGATATCGATGACCTTATCGATATGCTCCAGCCCCATGATTTTTTTGTAGGGCATCGGTTTTTTGACCCCATTAAAGTAGTGGGCGTTCATAATGGGATAGAGAGTTTCGTTGACCAAGGTGGATTTTCCACTTCCCGAAACACCCGTGACCCCAATGAGTTTTCCCAAAGGGAAATCTACGGTCACATTCTTAAGATTGTTCCCTGTGCATCCGGAAAGGGTAATTTTTTTGCCCGTTCCCTTGCGCCTCTTTTCTGGAACCTGAATTTCCAATTCTCCGGTGATGTATTGTGCGGTGAGCGTATGTTGGTCTATGAGTTCCTTTGGTTTTCCTTGTGATATGATTTCACCGCCATGCTTTCCCGCTTTGGGGCCAATATCGATGACGTGATCGGCACTTTCGATCATATCACGGTCATGCTCTACCACGATAACCGAATTGCCAATATCACGCAAGGACTCCAAGGAATGGATCAAACGTTCATTGTCCCGTTGGTGCAGACCAATACTGGGTTCGTCCAGAATGTAGAGTACTCCCACCAATTGGGAGCCTATTTGTGTAGCCAATCGTATGCGTTGGGCCTCACCTCCCGATAATGATTTAGAACTACGGTTGAGCGATAGGTAATCCAATCCAACATCCAACAAAAAACCAACACGGGCTTTGATTTCCTTGATGATTTCCTCTGCGATTTTTTTCTGGTTGCCTTCCAAGGTATCCTCCAAATGCTGAAAGAAATCCGCCAACTCGTTGATATCCATTTGGGCCAGCTCCGCAATGTTCTTTCCATCCACTTTAAAATAGAGGGACTCCTTGCGCAAACGGGAACCTTCACAGGAAGGGCATTTCACTTTGTCCATATAATCTTTGGCCCATCGTTTTATGGAAGTGGAGTTCGCTTCCTCATATTGGGTTTTGATGAAATTGGAAATCCCTTCGTAATCGATTTTGTACTGCCGTTTGACGCCCAAACTTTTGGAATCGACCTCAAAACTTTCCTTTCCGCCGTTCAGTATAACGTCCATGGCTTCCTGCGGAATCTTTTCAATGGCATCCGATAGATCAAAATTGTAACGTTGGGCTATGGTTTCCAACTGCTTAAAGGCCCAAGACTTTTTGTATTCCCCCAGCGGGGCAAGTCCACCAGCTTTGATGGATATTTTTTTGTTGGGGATGATTTTGTTCTCATTTACCTGATACACATGACCCAATCCGCTACATTCGGGGCACATTCCCTTGGGTGAATTGAACGAAAAGGTGTTGGGCTCAGGAGTGGGGTAGGAGATGCCCGAAGTGGGGCACATTAAATCCCGACTAAAATACCGTGGCACTTTTTCGCCCTCTTCCAAGACCATCAGCACATTATCGCCGCTGTACATGGCCGTGTTGATAGTTTCGCTCAATCGCTTGTGAAAATCCTCACTGTCGCCGACTTTCAATCGGTCGATGACAATCTCAATATCATGCGTTTTGTACCGGTCGACCTTCATGCCTTTGGTGATGTCCACTATTTCGCCATCGACCCTTACCTTAACGAAACCTTGCTTTGCAATCTGTTCAAAAAGTTCTCGGTAATGTCCTTTTCTGGATTTGATGACCGGGGCGAGCACATTGATTTTTTTGTCCTTGTAGGTCTCAATGATCAAATCCTTGATTTGTTCATCGCTGTAGCTTACCATTTTTTCGCCCGTGTTGTAACTGTAGGCGTCCCCGGCACGTGCAAAAAGCAATCTTAAAAAATCGTAGACTTCGGTGATGGTGCCGACGGTGGAGCGCGGGGATTTGGAGGTGGTCTTTTGTTCTATGGCAATAACAGGCGATAGCCCGTCAATTTTGTCCACATCGGGACGCTCCAGTCCACCCAAGAACTGACGGGCGTAGGCCGAAAAGGTTTCGATGTATCGGCGCTGTCCCTCCGCATAAATGGTATCAAAGGCCAATGATGATTTTCCGCTCCCCGAAAGCCCTGTAATCACTACTAATTTTTCCCGGGGAATGGTGACATCTATATTTTTAAGGTTATGGACCCGAGCACCCTTAACCTCAATATGTTCTTCGTAATTGATCATAAATCATAGCAAACTTCAAATGTAGCGATTTGGGATGTAAAAATGAAGTAGCCTTTTGGTTTCGTTTTTGTGCCTAGTTGGTTTATTTTTACCGTGTACATTATCACCTTGAGCGCAGTCAAGAGGTGCTAATTTATCCAATGTTGGGTCTCGACTGCGCTCGACCTGACAGAATCAAAAGAAACAAATATGAAATTACTAGCTATTGGCTCCAGAATAGAGCATCCCGAGTACGGCAAAGGTGTAGTCACCAATGTATCATCCAAGCACTATTGGGTCACTTTTATGGAAAATGGATTGGAAACCATTGATTTGGATGCGGATTTTGAAGTGATTGACGGTGTGGAAGACGAAGTGGACAGCGTCAGTTTTTTTGATGTGGAACGCTCCTTGGTCAAGATTTTGGAAAAATGGAGCGATACCCACGAAAAGGTGCCGATGGCGGATAAGTGGAAAGGCGGCAAGCTTATTTTGGACCCTGGGGATGGAACGGCCAGCAAAGAAATGCCCATAGATACCTTTTTTCATAAGATTGTAATGGTGCGCGATCGCATCCGGGTGATGGAGCAGAAAATCAATAGTAGCAAAAACTTGGACGACCAAGAAAAGGTGGACCTACAGCAATACATTACCCGAATTTACGGTAGCTTGACCAGTTTTAATGTGATGTTCAAAGCCAAAAGCGACCATTTTGTGGGGGAGAAGGGGAAGGGCTGATCAAACTGCCTCCTTCTTCTCACTTAAATACTTCCAATACCTTTTGGGCACATGTTGCACATGCAATTTAGGATTGATGCGCGATGCAATATTGGTGCTCTTAAAATAATCGTTCCAAAGGGTTTGGTATTCATATTCTTCATCCGCAAAGGCAGCACTTTTCACCGTTCTGTTGTGATGGATGTCCTTTAGGTTTAGGGATACCATTTCCATATGATCCAAATCATAATAAATTCCGTAGCTGCGCTTTACGTCATAAATCAACCACTTTTGGTCCGCGTAGCGGTCACGAAAGTGCTTGGAGATTAAGGGCAATACGTCAAAATCGGGTTCAATATTGGCGAAGTAGATGCCATCTTTGGTCAACTGAAACCGTACAAAGGCCTCCATGCGATGCTTTTCGCGCCCTACTTTTTTGGCCAATTGGGCAATGTACAACACCGTGGAATCTGAGTAATCCATATATTTTCCGTTTTTGTCGCGCATCAATTTTTGGATATAGTTGTACAACAGCAGCTCTATCCCTTCGGTTTCGCTCAAAAAGGCAAAATACACATTGGAAATGGCATTGTGACTCTTGTTTCGGATACCGTTCCAGACCCGTTTCGCCTTTTCCACGTGGGTAAACACCGTTTCGGTTTCCGAAAACAGCCCGCTTTGGGTCTGATGGTTCTTTTGAATGTCGGCCACATTGATTTTTTCATCAAAGGCAACAAAGACGGCGGTCAGGAATCCGTTGAAACTGCCATCGTACACTAAGGTTGTTGAAGCGTTCATAACACCTACTTTTTTTGGTTTTTTGAAGTCATTTTAACTGACTCATTTATCAATTGTCCATTTCTAATTAAATAGGGACAATTGTGTACTGTACTGATTCCGAAATTTCCCCGTGGAATGTTGCAGAATCATACCTTTTATCTTCTCCGCATCCAAATCACGGCGTTCCCAGTAGCGGGAGTCGCACACCATAAAATATTGGGCACGGTTGAGGGCCACTCCCATTTTTTTGAGATGGTCCCAGTTCAATTTTCGAAACTTTCTAGCCTTTACAATTTTGTCCACGGACTGCAGTCCGATACCGGGTATCCTTGCCAGCAAGCGTTTATCTGCTGAATTTACATCCACAGGAAAGTGGTGCAGGTTGCGCAAGGCCCATGAAAGCTTTGGGTCCACGTCCATATCCAGATTAGGATGCTGCTTGTTCAGCAACTCCTTTACCGAAAAGCCATAAAAGCGCAATAGCCAATCCGTTTGATATAGTCGGTTCTCCCGCAACATGGGCACTTGGGTCCCAATGGCTGGCAAACGTGAATCGTGGGTCACCGGCACATAACCCGAATAATAGACCCGTTTCATGTTGTATGTTTTGTAATAATAGGTGGCCGAATACATGATGTCCTTATCCGATTCACCTGATGCACCTACAATCATTTGGGTGCTCTGACCAGCTGGGGCATACTTTGGTGTACTTTTAATGATTTTACGTTCCGAAGTGTAGCGAACGATTTCATTTTTCACCTTTTCCATGGGTTTGGTAAAATCCTCGTGCTTTTTGTCGGGAGCCAACAGTTTAAGTCCTGAAACCGTTGGCACTTCAATATTTACGGAAAGTCTATCTGCATAGAGTCCCGCCTCGTACATCAATTCGTCACTTGCCCCTGGAATGGACTTTAAATGAATGTAACCGTTGAAGTTTTCCTCTTCGCGAAGCTTTTTGGCCACCGTAATCAAGCGCTCCATGGTGTGGTCGGGACTTTTAAATATCCCGGAACTCAAAAAAAGCCCTTCGATATAGTTTCTTCTGTAAAAATTAATGGTTAGGTCAACTACCTCCTGTACCTTGAAGGCTGCCCTTGGGACATCATTGCTTTTCCGTGTTACACAATAGGCACAATCAAAAATGCAATGGTTGGTGAGCAGAATCTTTAAAAGCGACACGCAGCGCCCATCCGCGGTATAGCTGTGGCAAATTCCCATTTTGGAAGCATTACCCAACCCCTTGTTTGCGTTGGTCCTATTACTTCCACTACTGGCACAGGACACATCGTATTTAGCAGCGTCTGCCAAAATGTTCAGTTTTTCGCGTAATCGGTCGAAATTCATAACTTGGAAATATTCCAATCAAAAATATGGAAAAAATCCAAATATTGGAAATAATCCATAAAAAGTTTTGGAAATAATCCAAATACCCTATATTTGAGAATAGATTGTCTTTATCATTGCTTTCGAGATTAAAATACTGCATAATGTCTCGACTGCGCTCGACAGGACATTATTGACTAGATGATGGAAAATGAAATAACCCTAAAACGATTTACCGATATCCGAAGGGAACTCGGATACACCCAAACGGAGTTCGCCCAATTGTTGGGCGTGAAAAATACAACTGCCGATATCGAGCGGGGGAGGACCAAGTTATCGGGCAAGGTGGTTACTGAGCTTTTGAAGCAGTTCAAAATCAACCCATTGTGGTTATTTGGTGAAAGCGACCAAAAGCATTTGGACACTTCAAAAACCAGTGTCATTCCCAAGGTGGTCACCGTGGATAATTCCGATAACGACAACATGGTGATGGTGAATGCCAAGGCTGCAGCAGGGTATCCACAAAATATTTCCGATACCAGCTGGTACCGACAATTACCAGCTTTTGATATGCCCATTCCTGAATTTCGCAATGCGACCTATCGTGGCTTTCAGGTGGAGGGCGATAGTATGCTCCCCAATCTAAGGCCTAACGATTGGGTGTTGGCACGCGCCATCGAGCACATTGACCATGTGAGTCCCAATAAAATGTACGTTGTCGTGCTTCAGGATTCGGTAATGGTGAAAAAGATTGAACGAAAACCAAACTCCAATAACATTACCTTGGTTTCCCTCAACGAGACGTATCCGCCCTACGAAATCAAACCTTTCCAAATCCAAGAAATTTGGGAGGTAAGCAGCAAATTGACTTTCAACGTGGATGCCACTACAGAAACCGGCTTGTTGAAGCAGTTACAGCAGTCCATGGAAGAGCTCAAGAGACAAATTGCCAAGTAAAATTAGAAGCCTACCCCGGTGGTTTTCGTTTGAATTCGCATCAAATAGGAGTGGGCGGTCATGTACAGTACCGAACCATCGTCGCCCCAAGCACAGTTAGCGGTGCGTTGTCCGGTGGCGATGCGCCCCAAAAGCTTACCGCTTTCCGCGATAATCAATACACCTCCCGGTCCGGTCGAAAATATAGTCCCATCTTTGGCAACTTTGAGACCATCCAAGGACCCGATCAATCCTTCTTCCAGCAAGGGAGATGCATCAAAAAATATACGACCCTCCTTTAAAGTGCCATCAGGCTGAACCCTGTAGGCCATAATATATGGTGCTGCATTATCGGATTGATTGACGTATAGAATTTTTTCATCAGGGGAGAAGGCAATCCCATTGGGACGGGAAAGATTCCCAACAACCCTATCCACCTGCCCATTCGTATCAATTTTATACACCCCACAGTCATCCATTTCACGGATTTTGGAATTTTGTTGCTCGGGGAGTCCATAGGGAGGGTCGGTAAAATAATAGGTGCCATTTGAGCTTTGTACAATATCGTTGGGACTATTGAACCGCTTGCCTTCCCAATGGTCAGCAATGGTTATTTTCCCTCCATTTAACAAAGGCATTCGAGAAACTCTACGGTCGCCATGTTCGCAGGATACCAACTCGCCTTGTTGGTTTATGATGAGTCCGTTACTGCCGGGCTCATGACTATAAGGCAAAACGCCCGTATATCCTGAGGGTTTCAAAAATTCCGAAATCCCTTCGCCCTCTTTCCATTTAAAAATGGTATTCTGTGGTACATCTGAAAACAGTAGGAAGCCGCCATCTTTCACCCATACAGGTCCTTCGGACCAGATGTAGCCATCGGCCAGCACTTCAATGGTTGCATGTTGATCAACATAATCATAAAAGGCTTCGTCCAGAGCCACCAATTCACCTGTCGTTTGCCGTTGGGCCATGCAGCCCAATACCACAAACATCAATGCGTATTGTAGGATTTTCATTTTAAAATTGTTTTTCACAGGTCATGTTCAATCAGGCTTTCCAATCAGGTCTGTTGCATCAAACAGCTATTTTTTATGGTTTTTGCCAGCAGACCTGCAGCTCCAGGTTTTAAGCGGAACCACAGTTCGGGTTCAAAAATTTCCAGCTCGGCCAAGGCCCAATTTCCATCATTGTCCTTAAAGATATCCACCCGTGCATACATGGGCAATTGTGGAGCCGCGTGAACCACAGTTTGCGCGAAGGCAATCTGCTCTTCAGTAGGTTGGTATTCGTGCACGGTTCCCCCAAAATCGTCCTGTACCCTAAAATCACCTGCTTTGGCTATTTTTAATACGGCATGAGTGAAGGTTCCGTTGAATAGCATCATGGAAATCTCTCCTTCGGATACAATATGGTGCTGAAATTCTTGAAGCATTAATGCTTCTTCCGCAATCAATTCCTTAAAAATGGATTCATGTTTGCCAATTTCGTCTTTCCCTATTTTATAGGTATGGCGGGCAGCCCCCGAAACACAAGGCTTTAGAATAAAACTACCCGATGCGAATCCATACTCCAGCTGTGCTTTGGCAACGGCTTCGGAAAGGGTAATGCTTGAATCTTTTTCAATGAAAAGCGTTTTGGGAATGGTCACCCCGGCCTTGGACAGGTCTTGCAAATAGTGCTTATCGATGTTCCAATGGATGAGTTCCTTGGAGTTGATGAACTGTGTTTGTTGTGAAGCGTGCTCGAGCCATTTGGAAAATTCAGCGAAGCGGTCAAAATAGTCCCAAGTGGTGCGAAATAGCGCAAATCGGGTAGTGGACCAATCAAAATCGGGGTCGTCCCAAGCTTTTCGGCCTACGGTCAACCCTTCATTTTGCATAGCTTCCACGACCAATCGGTCCTCCAAAAGTACATTTTCAATGTAAGGAGTCTTTTTTGTTGGGGACACATATCTATGGTCCGTCAATACCACAACATCAAATTGCATAGGGCTGAAATTTAGAATCCTACGGCGGTGTCATCGCCACGTTTGTCCGCCCCGCCTTCCAGTCTTCCATCGGGAAGCACCCGGATAGCATCTACCTTACCAATGATTGGAGTACGTTCCTCGTTGATGATGTACCCTTTGGACTTTAGTTGTTCCTTGAGTTCATCCGAAAAACCTTCGGGTTCAAAAATCACCATATCGGGCAGCCATTGATGGTGAAAACGAGGTGCGTTTACGGCTTCTTGCATGCTCAGGTTGAATTCGTACACATTAAGAATGGTCTGTGCGACCGCTGTAATAATCGTGGAACCTCCTGGAGTTCCGACTACCATGTACAGTTTGCCATCCTTTTCCACAATGGTTGGCGTCATGCTGCTGAGCATGCGTTTTTCGGGTTGAATACTGTTCGCTTCGGCACCAATGAGTCCAAACATATTCGGAACCCCTGGTTTGGCACTAAAATCGTCCATTTCGTTATTCAAAAAGAAACCAAGTTCTTCGCAATACAGCTTGGAACCATAGCCTCCGTTTAGGGTAGAGGTGACCGAGACCGCATTACCTTCGCTATCCACAATGGAAAAATGGGTGGTCTGTGCGCTCTCAACAATTTCGACCTCGCCATGGCTTACCTCAGAGGACAGGGTAGCCTTGTCAAAAGAGAAATTGGCCATCCGTTCCTGAATATATTCATCGTTCAACAACATATCGTAAGGAATCTCCACAAAATCAGGGTCCCCCAAATAGAAGTTACGGTCGGCGTAGGCTCTTCGTGAGGCCTCGGTAAACAATTGGATGGTCTTCGCCGAGTTATGCCCGTACTTGGCCACTTCGTAGGGCTCCATCATTTTGAATATTTGATTGATGGTGACGCCACCGCTGCTCGGTGGACTCATGGAAATCACCTTAATGTCCTTGTAGTTAAAAACGATGGGGTCGCGCCAAACGGCCTCATATTTTTCTAGGTCTTCAGTGGTAATCAAACCACCGTTTTTTTGCACGAAATTGGCCAATTTTTGGGCCACTTCACCTTTATAAAATCCATCGCGCCCTTCTTCCATAATTTTTTGAAGTGTTTTCGCGTAGGTCGGATATTTGATGGTGTCGCCTGCGGTAAAAGGTCCCGCAAATTTGGTACTATCGCTATTTGCCTTGATGAAATCCTCACGATAACCCGCAAGACGTTCTGCCTGCTTCTCCGTAACCACAACGCCTTTATTGGCCAATGCAATGATAGGTTCAATGATTTCCTTTAGCGGTAATTTTCCAAATTTTCTATGGACTTCCAACACACCTGCTACGGTTCCGGGTACGCCTACGGCGGTGCCGCCCGACGTGCTCAACCCGGGGATAACGTTGCCCAAGGAGTCCAAATACATATCCTTGTGGGCGGCAAGGGGTGCTTTTTCCCGATAATCGATACCGCCGACTTCGCCATTGCTTTTGCGATAGACCATAAAACCGCCTCCGCCAACACTACCGGCAAAAGGGTAGGCTATGACCAAGCTAAGTTCGGTGGCTACCATGGCATCAAAGGCATTTCCTCCTTTTTTCATGATGTCCGCGGCCAATTGGGAGGCTTCCTCCCGTGCGGAAACGACCATGGCTTTTTCAGTGACCAGTCCGGTCGGCGTTGCGGGTTGCTGCTTACAATTGATGAATAGGAGCAAGGGCAAAAAGAGTATCAGTCTTCGCATAGGGCAATAAATTTTTGGTTAGAAAAGGTAATCAATTCTTTAAAAAAGTCGGTGAACTCATTTTCAAATTCCTCGTAATGTTCCTCCAGGTCCAAAATGGCAAAATTCATACGGGATTTGTTCTTGGTCCGTCGGTTCATGCCATTGAGCACGCGTTGGATTCCCGCTAGATTGGCATAGTTGAGCAGCCAGTTATCGGCAATCATGTAGGGCATCATCCGTTTGGTGGCCATGGGCAGGATATCGTAATTGTCTTCCAGCAAATCATAGAAGTTTTCTACATAATCGGCCAAGGGAACATCGGAATAATCCGCCCAATTCTTGGCCAAAAAGTGGTCATAATAAATATCGACGATCACACGGCTGTAGTGACTGTAGTTTTTGTGTAAACGTTTGCTGCTTTGTCTTGCAATGGGATGGGCATCAGTAAAAGTGTCTATTTCCCGATGCAGCAGGATACCTTTTTGTATTCTGTCGGGAAAATGATGGTACTTGTTTCCACGGATATGGTCGGCAAAGAAATTGCCCAAAGTGATTTCCTTATCATCGAACGATAAATAAATATGCGCTAAGAAGTTCATCGGGGCAAATTCCTTTTCCATCGAAATTTACAAATTCAAAACATGGAATCGAGGATACCCCATTATATTTGCAAAAACTTTTTTAACAATTATGACACTCATCAAATCCATTTCCGGCATACGAGGCACCATCGGAGGGCGCACAAACGATAACTTAACGCCTGTTGACGCGGTAAAATTCGCTGCCGCTTATGGTACTTGGTTACAATCGTACGCTGCTAAGGATAAGTTGAAGGTAGTCATTGGTCGAGATGCCCGTCTGTCTGGAGAGATGATACAAAATTTGGTGGTCTCCACCTTGGTGGGATTGGGAATTGATGTTATCGATTTGGGATTGTCCACAACCCCCACCGTAGAGATTGCGGTTCCTTTGGAAAAAGCGGATGGAGGCATTATTTTAACGGCCAGCCATAACCCCAAACAGTGGAACGCCCTTAAATTATTGAACGAAAAAGGGGAGTTTTTGGATGCGGAGCAAGGCGCTAAGATTTTGGCCTTGGCCGAGAAAGAGGATTTTGAATTCGCCGAGGTCGATGATTTGGGTGAAATCATTAAGAACGATTCCTACATCGATATCCATATAGATGAAGTGCTGGAATTATCGTTGGTAGATGCCGACACCATTAAAAAAGCGAATTTTAAGGTAGTGGTTGATGGCGTCAACTCGACAGGGGGGATTGCCATTCCCAAATTACTGGAAGAATTGGGGGTTGAAGTCGTGAAGTTATACTGCGACCCTACAGGGCACTTTCCACACAACCCAGAACCCTTGAAGGAACATTTGGGGGACATTTGCAAGAAAGTAGTGGAGGAAAAGGCCGATTTTGGCATTGTAGTGGACCCGGACGTGGACCGATTGGCATTTATTAGCAATGATGGGGAAATGTTCGGTGAAGAATATACGCTAGTGGCTTGCGCCGATTATGTGCTATCCAAGACCAAAGGAAATACGGTATCCAATCTTTCCTCCTCCCGTGCTTTGCGCGATATTACGGAAAAACACGGCGGCACTTACGAAGCTGCTGCAGTGGGGGAGGTGAATGTAGTGACCAAGATGAAGGCCAATAATACCATTATTGGCGGTGAGGGCAATGGCGGTATCATTTATCCTGAGAGCCATTATGGACGGGATGCCTTGGTAGGGACGGCTTTATTTTTGATGCTGATGGCCGAGCGGGGTGGAACAGTGGCCGAACTTCGTGCTAGTTACCCCAGCTATTTTATGAGCAAAAAGAAGATAGAATTGACGCCCGACTTGGATGTAGATGCGCTGTTGGAGGCCATGCACCTCAAATACAAGGATGAGGAGGTGTCGACCATTGATGGGGTAAAGATTGATTTTCCAGAGAATTGGGTGCATTTAAGGAAATCAAATACAGAACCCATTATCCGAATTTATACCGAAGCGAAATCACAGGCAGAGGCCGATAGTTTGGCAGATAGGATAATTGCCGAAATCAAGGAAGTGGCTGGAATCTAGGAATTGACCGTTTTTAATGGTTGTTTTTGAAATTCCGCGGGCACTTTGTCCTTGTGTTTCCAACGTTTATGAGTCCAGAAGTAATATTCTGGCGCTTCCCGGATGGACTTTTCGGTCTCCCGTAAAAAGGCGTCGGTGATTTTGTAGTCTTCTACCTCTGATGGGTTTTCGGAAAGTACCTTGACCGTACCCTCATAATAGCCCCTTCCAATTTTACGTGTCTTGAGGTAGACGGGAATAATATCGTTTGCTTTGCAAATTTCCTCGCCCCCCACATGCACAGGTACCACTATGCCCATAAAATCTGTCCAGTATTTGGCTTTGATGACCATGGGCGATTGATCGCTAATGATACCCACCATGAGCAGTTGTTTACTTTCCTTGGCGTCCTTCAAAATTTTTCGGGACTCCCGTGTGGAAATCAGTTGGGTGTTGAACCTGCCCCTGAGGTCCCGTACCAGTTTATCGAAATACTTGTTCTGTATTTTTTGGTAGATGCCGTAGCCTTTGGACTTAATTTGAAGATTAAGGGAAACCACCCACTCCCAGCTGGCATAATGTGGCAGCATCAGCATGGTGTTGATGCCCTTTGCTTCAAGCTCGTGAAGCACCTCCATGTTGGTGACCGTAAATCTTTTTTGGACTTCCTTATTGCTAATCCCCAGGGTCTTGATCATCTCCAGAAAGATATCGCACATATGCCTGAAGAACTTTTTCTCTATTATCAACCGTTCCTCTTCTGATTTTTCAGGAAAAACAAGGGCCAAATTGTTGCGCACCACCTTTTTGCGGTACCCAATAAGGTAGTACAGGAGTATGTAGACTCCATCGGAGATAAAATAAATGATTTTAAAAGGGAGTCTGGAAACCAACCAGAGCAAAGGATAAACAAGGATATAAACTACCAGCTGCATAGACTATTCTTGTGTGCAAATATAGCTATATTTGAACCCAAACCTTTATTTACATGCTCAATTTACATATCGCTACGATAGCCATCATGGCTGCCAATGTGCTGGTTTCACTACGTGGTTTCAATAATATGGCGTTTTTTGACCGATACAAGTTCAGTATCAGTGCCATACAAGCTGGCCAGCGGGAGCGGATGGCCACTTCGGGCTTTTTGCACGTGGATTTCTCCCATCTGTTCCTTAACATGTTCACGCTGTATTTTTTTGCTCCGGTAGTGATTGGTTGGTTCGGCTCCATCAAATTTTTGATCATCTATTTTGTGAGTCTGCTGGCAGGAAGCCTTTTGGCCTTGGTTTTTCATAAAGATGAGCCATTTTACAGTGCCGTAGGGGCCAGTGGTGCGGTTATGGGCGTGTTGTACGCCGCCATATTGCTCAACCCTGATATGCAATTGGGCATTATGTTCATTCCCATTCCATTACCGGCCTATGTGTTGGGGATTGCTTACTTGTTGTATTCCATTTGGGGGATGAAAAGCCGAATGGGCAATATTGGACACACCGCGCACTTTGGAGGTGCCATAGGAGGTTATGCGACCACTTTATTGTTCAAACCGGAGCTTTTTGTTACCGATACTCTGATTGTGGTGCTCTTGGCCATTCCCATCATCATCCTTTTTGTTCTCGATAAGATGGGCAAGATTTAGCTTGAGTTGGTAAGCTAAAATGCAATGGATACTTCTTTTAGAAGTATTATTTTCAATTCGTATGGATTCCGTGTCAAGCACGGAATGACAGTTGCTCTAGTAGGGTGTGCTCTGTTTCGTATAAGCAATGACAGTTTCTTGATACGTATAAATGGCTTGTCAAGCGCGGAATGACAATCATCCATGCTAGTTTCAGCCCAATCCATTAAAAAAGGCCTTGAAACTTCAAGACCTTTATATATTATTAGGTATGGCTGACTTAGCTCTTCCCCAGTATTTCGGCCACTTTTTCTTCCAAAGCAGGTCCTCTAAGGTCTCTTGCTACGATAACTCCATTCTCATCCAATAAAAATGCAGCAGGAATAGCGTTGATATTGTACAAACGGGCAATCGGGTCCTGAAAACGCTGAAGGTTGGAAATATGGTTCCATTCCAATCCATCGGCTTCAATAGCGCCGGTCCATTGTTCGACTTGGGTATCCAAAGAAACGCCCAAAACGTCGAAACCTTTTTCGTGGTATTTTTTATAGACCGATACAATGTTCGGGTTTTCGGCACGACATGGTCTGCACCATGCGGCCCAAAAGTCGACCAAGGTAAGTTTGGCGTTACTGGTCACATCGCTCAATGCAAGCACATCACCAGAAGGTGTAGGTGCTGAAAAGTCGGGCGCTGTGGCTCCCACTTCGGTAGACTTTAAATTTTCAAGCTGCTCCGCAATCTTTTTTGCAGGTTCGGTTTCCTTCATTTCGGGTGAAAGTGCTTCGAACATGGTTTTGATTTCATCTATGGTAGCTGACTTTGTGGCCAACAGGTTACCGATGACCAAAACGGAGATGTAGGCATCTGGATGGCTCTTCGCAAAATCAAGGTTGAAATTTTTGGCATCTTCCTGAAATTCCATGAATTCCTCGCGAAGTGCGGCCACAGTGGCAGTATCTTGCTGCTGGGCTGCGGTACGCATATCGTTCTGCATAGATTGCGCTCTTTCAGAAAACCTGCGGGACTCTTCCAAAAAGTCCATGAAGACTTCGTTTTGCTCGGTTCCTTTGAGCTTTGCGTATCCAATGCTATCTTTTTGGAATTCTACATCGATTGTTCCGTTCTCGACGATTACCGGAACGTTTCCACGCATTTTATCCACAAAAAGATAGTACATTTTGGGCTCCACTTGGTTTCCGCTAAAGCTGAAAAGTCCATCTTGGACGGCGGTAGTGTCGATATCCACCAATTGGTTCAGGGAATCGGTGGTCTTCAAAAATATTTGGGTTCCATTTTCGGGTTCTCCGGTAATGGTTCCGCTCAATACGTATCCTTTGGGTTCAGAATTACAGGCACTTATCAAAAGTGCACCTAGGGATATGGCAAATAGTTTTTTCATTTCAATATGTTTAAGACGCTAAGGTATTCAATGTTTATGGCATAAAAAAACCCTTAGCTTATTGAAAAGCTAAGGGCTTGTCTTTAAAAATCGTATCGTTAGAATTGGTATCGGATACCCAATGCGATATCAAAATCAAAATCGTTATCGAAACCGTCGTACCCTACTAGGCCTAATTCAGGTCGGAAGTCCAAGGAGAGGAGCAGTGGAATATCAAAATCGTATTCTATACCGATATTACCTGCCGCAAACACGAACAAGCCATCGTTATCATCGTTAAAATCGGGTTCTGGCCTATCAAAATCAACGCTTCCCAGTCCACCACCGACGCCGTAGTACCAGTTAAAGTTGCCATCCAAAGGTCGTACCCATTGGTAAACCCCTGCCAATTTAAAGGCATCAAACTCGCGGCTGTCCCTCCAGCCTAGGTTGAATTCTGCACGGTTGTAACGTCCAATCGATTTTTGATAGGAAATCTCGGCCCCAAAGCCGTCACTGTCGCCCAATCGTAGTCCCAAAGCATGCTCTGAGATGTTCTGCGCGCTTAAGCTCACTGTTGCAAACAAAAATAAAACGGATAATAATGTGGTAATCTTCATGAGGTTCTCGTTAAGTTAAAAAATAGAGATAGTTTTGTAATACATTTACGTTCTAAAAACCAATTTAGTTCCCAAAAAGTATTCCAAGTTGGATAAAAAATTGTTAAAAGACCTCTCTGAATCCTTGGAAGGGGAGTTGTTGTTCGACGAATTGAGCAAGGCGATATACGCTACAGATGCTTCGGTATATCGCAAACTGCCCTTAGCGGTGGCCTATCCCAAAAATCCACAGGATATTAAAACATTATTGGCCTTCGCCAACAAAAATAGGGTTGGACTGATTCCGCGGACAGCAGGAACTTCTTTGGCCGGACAGTGCGTAGGGGAGGGCATTGTGGTGGATATGAGTCGACACTTCACCAAAATTATCCATTTGGACAAGGAGAAAAAGCAGGTGACCGTTCAGCCCGGTATGGTTCGTGACGAGCTCAATCAGTACCTACAACCTTTTGGCCTCTTTTTTGGCCCAAACACCTCTACGTCGAACCGATGTATGATAGGCGGGATGGTTGGGAACAATTCTTCGGGAACCACTTCCATACAATATGGTGTTACCCGGGATAAGGTGGTTGCCATGCAATGTATTCTGTCCGATGGGAGCGATGCACACTTTACGGATATATCCAAAGAAACATTTGACCAAAAGCGGATTGGGGATTCTTTGGAAGCTAACATATACCAAAAACTTTACGAAGAACTTTCCAATCCGGAAACGCAGCAACAAATTGCCGATGAATTCCCGAAACCGAGCATTCACAGACGCAATACGGGTTATGCGGTGGACGAACTGTTGAATAACCGGATTTTTGGGGATGACAAGGAGGATTTCAATTTGTGCAAGCTTTTATCGGGCAGTGAGGGGACGTTGGCCTTTACCACCGAAGTGACCCTTCAGCTTGATGATGTACCGCCTCCCTTTGCGGCCATGGTAGCTACCCATTACCATACCTTGGAGGATTGCTTGAGCGATGTGGCTCCCGTGATGCAGCACAGCCTGCACCTATGCGAGATGATGGATAAGGTAATTCTGGACTGTACCAAGAACAACCGTGCACAATTGGCCAACCGTTTTTTCGTGGAGGGCGACCCAGCCGGAATATTGATGCTGGAGGTAAAGGCCGATTCCAAGGAAGATCTAGAAAAGCAGTTGGAAGCCCTGCTCAAAACCATTGAAAAGTCGGGATTGAGCTATGCCAGTCCTGTTTTGTACGGGGACGATATCAACAAGGCCATCGAACTTCGTAAGGCCGGATTGGGATTGCTGGGCAATATGGTGGGAGACCGTAAAGCCGTAGCCTGTATCGAAGATACTGCAGTGGCCTTGGAGGATTTGAAGGATTTTATCGGGGAGTTTACCCAGATCATGAAAGAATATGGGCAGGATGCCGTGTACTACGCCCATGCAGGGGCTGGAGAATTGCATTTGAGGCCCATTCTGAATCTAAAAAAGGCAGAAGATGTGGTCTTGTTCCGGCGCATCACCACCGATGTGGCCCAACTCACCAAAAAATACCAAGGCAGTTTTAGTGGCGAACATGGAGATGGCATCGTCCGCGCTGAATTCATTCCATTGATGATTGGAGAGGCCAATTATGAACTCCTGAAACGCGTAAAAACGATTTTCGACCCCAATGGAGTCCTGAATCCTGGCAAGATAGTGGATGCGTACCCCATGGATGAGTCCTTGCGGTACGAGGTAGACCGAAAAGAGCCCGAAGTTTCCACTATAATGGATTTTTCGGATAGTGAGGGTATCTTAAAGGCTGCGGAAAAATGCAACGGAAGTGGTGATTGCCGCAAAAGCCACCACATGAGCGGTGCCATGTGCCCCAGTTATCAGGCGACCAAAAATGAGAAAGATACGACAAGGGCCAGGGCCAATGCACTACGAGAGTTTTTGACCAATTCCGAAAAACCGAACCGCTTCGACCATCAAGAGCTAAAGGAGGTCTTTGACCTTTGCCTGAGCTGTAAGGCCTGTGCCAGCGAATGTCCCAGCAATGTGGACGTGGCTACCTTGAAGGCGGAGTTTTTGTACCATTATCAGGAAGCGAACGGCTATTCCTTGCGCAGCAAGCTGTTTGCTCACAACACCCAACTGAATGCCTTGGGCAGCAAGGTTTCAGGAGTAACCAATTGGATGTACGAGTCCAATATTTTTGGGAATTTGCTTAAAAAAGCTGCTGGAGTGGCGCCAGAAAGGAGTTTGCCTCAAGTAGGGCGCTTTAATTTTAACAATCACCTTAAAAAGCAGCGTGCAGAGCGTACGGACCTATCCAAAAAGCAGGTGGTGCTATATATCGACGAGTTTGTCCAATATTTGGATATCCAGATCGGTAAGGATGCCATCGAATTGCTGTGCAGACTGGGTTACGATGTGGAACTATTTTATGGGGAGAGTGGGAGAACCTATCTATCGAAGGGATTTTTAAAACAGGCCAAAAAACTGGTCTCCCGTAATTTGGAACGTCTCAAGCCCATTTTGGATGCCGGAACGCCCATTGTGGGACTGGAGCCTTCTGCCATACTCTCTTTTAGGGACGAGTACCAACGGTTGCACGAGGATAAGGGCCAATTGACCAAACTGGCTTCGCAATCCTTTTTGATCGAAGAATTTTTGGCTTCGGAAATAGCAGCAAAACAAATTACTTCGGAAAGTTTCACCAAAGAGGAACGGACCATAAAAATCCACGGGCATTGCCATCAAAAAGCATTGAGCAACCAAAAAGTGACCTTTGATGTGCTCAACTTGCCCGAAAATTACAAAGTAACCATCATCCCATCGGGCTGTTGTGGCATGGCGGGTTCCTTTGGATACGAAAAGGAACATTATGAGGTGAGTATGCAGGTTGGGAAGCTCAAATTGTTTCCAGCGGTGAAGAAAAGTTCAACGGACACCATAATCGCTGCCAATGGAACCAGTTGTAGGCATCAAATCAAGGATGGGACGAAAAGGGAGGCATTGCACCCGGTCTCAATCTTGAGACAGGCCCTTGTTGTCTAAGAAATCAGGGTCGACGTGTTCTTCGCTCTCACTGAATTGTTGTTCGGTAAGGTCTTCCATCTTCACTTCCTTGTCCGTAATGGATGCAATAAGGTCGTTCATATCCATTTCCTTTAGGTCTTCGTCCATAAAGAAAGGGGAGAGTCGGTCGTGATTGTAGTGGTAAATTTTCCAACGCTTAAAGGAATATTCGAGAGCGGTAAGGTTTTCCACCCAATCCCCGGAATTTAGGTAGGTGCATCGACCATATTTGTTTTCGTAGATTTCTTTTTTGGGTTGATGGATGTGTCCACAGACCACATAATCGTACTCGTTTTCTATGGCGAGTTCTGCAGCGGTTTTTTCAAAGTCATTGATATATTTGACCGCGCCCTTTACGCTGTTCTTAATTTTTTTGGACAAGGAATATTTTTCCCGTCCCATCTTGGCCAAGCACCAATTAAGGAAACTATTGATCAAAATAAGTAGGTCATAGCCATATCCTCCCAATTTGGCCAACCACTTTGCATTCTGAATGGAGACATCGAACACATCACCATGAAAGATCCATGCTTTTTTTCCGTCGAGGTTCAAGACCAATTTGTTCATGATCTTAAAGTTGCCCATTGAAGTATCACTGAACTTACGGAGCATTTCATCATGATTTCCAGTAATATAGTACACTTCGGTACCTCTCGATGCCATTCCAATGATCTTTCTTAACACTTTTAAATGGGAAGGAGGGAAGTATCGTTTGCTAAACTGCCAAATATCGATAATGTCCCCGTTTAAAATCAGTTTTTTGGGCTGAATACTGTTGAGGTATGTGATCAGTTCGTCCGCATGGCAGCCATAGGTTCCTAGGTGAACATCCGAGATAACTGCCAATTCTATCTTCCTTCTTTTCAATCGAATAGGGTTTAGTACAAAATAAACTGGTAAGAATAAAATAGAAATCAATTCCAAATCATTAATTCATGAGGATATTGTTAAAATAATATCACCTTAAAGTGAATTATGTTACAATAACATTAAGCCAAAAGCCTGTTTTTGAATTAGCTTTGTATCCGCTACCTTTGGGGGCAATCTAATTTTATACCGAATGGCAGGAAATTCCTTTGGACAACTTTTTAGGCTCACCACCTTTGGTGAATCCCATGGAAAGGCTCTGGGCGGCATTATTGATGGTTGTCCCGCTGGGATAACGTTGGACCTCGAAAAAGTACAAGAAGAACTGAACCGCAGAAAGCCGGGGCAATCTGCCATCGTCACGCAACGCAAGGAGCCGGATACCGTGGAGATCTATTCCGGGGTGTTCGAGGGAAAAACTACGGGAACGCCCATTGGTTTTGCCATTCACAATACCAATCAGAAGTCCAAGGACTATTCCCATATCAAGGATTCGTACCGACCTTCCCATGCGGACTATGTGTACGATAAAAAGTACGGTTTCCGTGATTACCGAGGAGGAGGCAGGAGTTCCGCACGGGAAACGGCCAGTCGAGTGGTGGCGGGAGCCATCGCCAAACAGTTTCTGAACGATATCAAGATCAACGCCTTTGTTTCTCAAGTAGGCGAAATGAAGCTGGAGAAACCCTATCAAGAATTGGATTTTTCCAACATAGAATCCAACGCAGTGCGCTGTCCGGATACCGAAATGGCCAAACAGATGGAAGCATACATCAAATCCATCAAAAAACAGGGGGATACCATTGGCGGGGTTATCACTTGTGTGGCCCAAAATGTTCCCATTGGTCTTGGGGAACCTGTTTTTGATAAATTGCACGCCCGTTTGGGGGAAGCCATGCTGTCCATCAATGCCGTTAAGGGCTTTGAGTACGGAAGCGGCTTCGCTGGTGTCGCCATGAAGGGTAGCGAGCACAACGATGCCTTTAACCCCGATGGCACCACAAAGACCAATCGCAGTGGAGGTGTCCAAGGGGGTATCAGCAATGGTATGGACATTTATTTTAGTGTTGCCTTTAAGCCTGTGGCCACTGTTTTGCAAGCCTATGACACCATCAACAAAGAAGGGGAGCAGGTGACCACCCAAGGTAAGGGAAGACATGACCCATGCGTGGTGCCAAGGGCTGTACCCATTGTGGAGGCCATGACGGCATTGGTGTTGGCAGACTATACGTTGCTGGCCCGTACCAACAAAATCTGATGAGCCGTTAGGTGGTTTCCATGCAATAAAGTATCTTTCCGTCCATAATTTTATTTTATGAAGAAATTGGAATTACACTGGCAAATCCTTATCGGGATGGCCTTGGGTGTTTTGTTTGCGTTGTTAATGGTTCAATTTGATTGGGGTCCCAAAATTGTTTCGGATTGGATCAAACCTTTTGGTAATATTTTCATCAACTCACTAAAATTGATTGCGGTGCCCTTGATTTTGGCATCGTTGATCAAGGGAGTGTCCGACTTAAAGGACATTTCGAAGCTCTCCAAAATGGGCGGTCGGACGATAGGGATTTACATCGTCACCACCATTATTGCGGTTACCATAGGTTTACTGGTCGTGAACGTGGTAAAGCCCGGCGGTTCCATTACAGAGGATACCCGGAACGAGCTCGTGGAGAACTACAAAGGAGATGCCGACAACATCAAAACTGCCGCCGACAAACAAAAGGAGGCGGGCCCCTTGCAGGCGCTGGAAGATTTGGTTCCGAGCAACATATTTAAGGCCGCGAGTGACAATGGAAACATGCTTCAGGTGATTTTCTTTGCCATTTTCTTTGGGATTGGGCTCATTTTGATTCCAGAGAAAACCGCAGAACCCGTCAAAAAATTCTTCGATGGCTTTAACGAGGTCATTTTAAAATTGATAGATATTATTATGTTGGCCGCACCTTATGGTGTATTTGCGCTGTTGGCGGCCTTGGTGGTGGAGTCGCCAAGTTTGGACCTTTTCCAAGCCCTGGCATGGTATGCCTTCTGTGTACTGCTTGGTTTGGCGCTTATGCTATGTGTATATCTGCTGATTGCATGGATTTTCACCAAAACCAACCCCGCCTTTTTTATGAAAGGAATGTCCCCTGCACAATTATTGGCTTTTTCGACCAGTTCGAGTGCCGCTACCTTGCCAGTGACCATGGAAAGGGTAGAAGAGCATTTGGGCGTTGAGGAAGAGGTCACCAGTTTTGTGCTGCCCATTGGTGCCACTATCAATATGGACGGAACCAGTTTGTACCAGGCGGTAGCGGCCGTTTTTATCGCCCAAGCCTTTGGTATGGACCTGAGTCTTTCCGCTCAGTTGGGCATCATTGTTACGGCAACCTTGGCTTCCATAGGGAGTGCAGCTGTTCCCGGTGCCGGAATGGTAATGTTGGTCATCGTATTGGCACAAGCAGGGATTCCCGAAGCGGGACTTGCGCTGATTTTTGCGGTGGATAGACCTTTGGATATGTGCCGTACCGTGGTGAATGTTTCCGGTGATGCCACCGTTTCTTTATTGGTTGCCAAATCCGTAGATAAATTGGGAGAGCCCAAGGTGAAGAATTGGGACGACAACTATCGCAAACAAAAAGAGAGTTAATCCAAAAACTTGGCTTTAAGTTCAGGGGTCGGGATCATGCAGGCATCTTGCTTGCCGAACCACTTGTACCGGTTTTTTGCCACAAAGTCATAAATCCGGTCGCGGATGGGGGTTGGAATCCAAGTAAAAATGGCCGAAAGTCTCCAGATTCCGCCTAAATCTTGGGCAATTTCCAAGGCAGCATCGGATTTGGTATAATAGGCCACTCCGGGCTCAATCAAAATAATGGAATCGATTTTACTGGTATCGATTTGGCGTTGGGCCACCAACTCCTGTCCAATCTCACTTTGGAGCGCCGCATAGCGAAAAATATCCTTTTTGTCCCTTTTAATGACAAATTGGACCGCGTTGTTGCACAAATTGCAAACGCCATCGAACAGGATTATCTTTTTATCTTCTATCATAATTTTGTATTCCCGAGAAGTCGGGAATCTTTGCATTACATATCCCAAAGATACGCAGCAATACCCTCAAAGCCTAGCGATTTCTAATAGCCGGCCAATGTTAAAATCTCGTTGGGAGGGAGCTCGCTGAGTTCAAGGATGTTCTTGCCCGATGCAGCCAAGGCCTTGCGCACGATATAATTCCCTGTTCGGTAACCCACGGATTCCCTACCGTCGGGATGCTGGAACATCCAGTGCTGGTAATTGGCATTGATGGGCAGGGCCAAAATTTCGGTCACCCATTTCTCGGCCACTGTGGCTTCGGGAGGGCTATCAGCTTCCATGGCGACGGTATACACTTCCGAAAACACCACGGCAAGCCCCTCGTTCACCGACGCGATATCGATACCTGGTCCAAATTTATTGTCCTGTATGGCCCAACCTCGGTATAGGTGGTGAAATTCATGAAAAATGGTATGCTCCAAGGCCGTTTCGGCCGCTTTGACAACCCCACCGGGGTAGGTCTCGGATATTTGGATCACCACTTGGGGAGGGGAGTTGGTCTCCGTTCGGCCGGTAACCCCACCGACCACATCGATGTTCCAATCCACGATTTCCAACGCTACGTTGATGCTATCGGGCAGGTTGGGCAACAGTTCCCTGACCTTTAGTTCCGATGTTTGTACAATATCTTGGATGAGTTCTTCCTGTGCGGGCGTAAAGCGCGATTTACCTTCGGTAAAAGTTACTACCGAGCTGGCTTGCACCGTTTTGTTAGGGGGATGGTTACAACTGGCAATGACGCTATATAGAACACATAGCGCTAGGATTTTGATGGATTTCATGAATGTTCGTTTTACTTGTAGACTGATGAAATCCAAAATTGTTACATGAAGGGAAAAGGGGTGTTGTTAGTGTTCTATGCTACTTTAAATTCTGATTCGTTCATTTCAACACTAAATCGGACGTTAGTTTTTAATGCTCGGAATACTTTTAAGATCGTTTCTATAGTTACGTTTTTGGTATTTCTTTCCAGTTTTGAGATTTGGGATTTTTGAACTCCAATTAATTCGCCAAGTTGCTCTTGAGTAAGGTTACGTTCTTTTCGAACGGATTTTATCATTTCGCCAAGCAATTCCATTCTCAAGTCAAATTCATATTTGTCACGTTCTGGCGTTCCAACTTTTCCAATGTCTTGGTCTTTGAGTTGGTCGAGGGTCATCATTTTCATTTTTCCTTTTTTTGCTGCCATAATCTTAGTCTTTTTGTTTGAAAAAATCGGTTTTGATTTTCATTGCTTTTTCAATTTCAGCCTTTGGAACTTTGCTCACTTTCTTCACTATTCCGTGCGTTGAAATTGTAGCCTTCCCTAAAAATGTAGCCTTCCCTAAAAATAGGACAGTTTAAAATTCAGATTTTCTAACTTTAAATTTTAACTGTCACATGAAAAAAAGCAAGTTTACCGAGAGCC
>NZ_JACBZU010000001.1 GCF_013407935.1 Allomuricauda sp. ARW1Y1 | reverse complement strand
CAAGAACCGTTTCGGGGAAGAATTCTTCCCCGAAACAGACGACATTAATGATAATTTTATGAATTTAGCGATGTCCTAAAAAAGGGAAGGCTACACTATTGGTAGTGAAATGGAAAATGGATAATACAAGTGAAATGGATGCTCTTTGGGAATTCGAATTTTCTATGAGAACTCATTCAGAACAACACTTAATTGACCTTTTAAAGTTCATAAAAGAAAAAGAATAAAAACGTGTTACAACAACGTATATAATCCATAGCTCTATTCTGTTAAGGTTAAATAAATTCCCTACCTTTAAATCTAAATGATTCCTACGACCGAATTCTAACCGAATTCACTCGCTACGGAATCATATACGAACACGTTGATGGCAATATCCCTTCGGGAACGCAAAACCACGCACGCAGTGCGCTCCCCTATATCCTAAAAAGAATTTGGCAACCCCTGAACGTCGCAATTTAAATTCAACCAGCCGAATGGTATAAATAACCTATCCATCATTTCCATTCCGTTTCAAAATCCGAATCGTACCTTTAGGTGCAAAGAGGTTCCTTTTGTCCAAAACACACACATACGCCAACCGATTTCGACTCAAAGATTTCCCTTACCTACTTTGGGATACCTATACCGCGTGGAGCAAGGCCCGCCCATGGCGTTTGAGCGCAGTGGTGGCCTATTATGCCGTACTTTCATTGCCTGCGCTGTTGGTCATCATCATCAACATTGTGGGGGCCATTTGGGGCGTGGACATCGTACAGGGCCGATTGACGGATGAATTTTCCGTTGCGCTCGGACCCAACGCTGCCCAAACCATTGAAGAAATTGTACAGGACACCCAAAACAAGGATAAAAACTTGATTTCCACCCTCATCGGTATTGCCACCCTCCTCTTTGGTGCCACTGGTGTCTTTTACCAGTTAAAAATATCGCTGAACGAGATATGGCGTATCAGGGTATCCAAGGGATTCAACTTTTGGAAATTGGTCACCGAACGGGCCAAAAGCTTTGCTTTTATCCTCGTCATCGGTTTTTTATTGTTGATCAGTTTTATCGTCACCGCTGCCATTGCTGCCCTCAACGATTATCTAAAAAGCTTGATCAGTGAAGCGGCTATTTATCTGGCCTACACCATAGATATTATTTCATCCATTGCCATTATTACGGTCATGTTTGCCTTGATGTTCAAATTCCTGCCCGATGCCAAGATCAAATGGCGGGCCGTTTGGTTCGGCGCCTTTATCACTGCCGTATTGTTCGTGATCGGGAAGTTCTTACTGGGACTCTACTTTGGCGAAGCAAAGCCCGGCTCTACCTATGGTGCGGCCGGTACCATTGTTTTGGTATTGCTGTGGGTCTCCTATTCCTGCCTTATTCTCTTTTTTGGGGCACAGTTTACCTATACCTACGCCAAAAAGTACCATATCTATTTTGAGCCTTACCATGAATTGGATGAATAAATTGGCTTAAGGGTTCCGTTTTCCTTCCACCACGATTCCCTTCCACCCCATCAGGGCATTATAGCTGCCCGAATCATTGGGGACAAATTCAAAAGATTCGGCCGCCTTTGGGTCCTCAAAAAACACGGTCGGGCTTTCCGCCTGTAATTCCCCAACTTGTTCTCCCTCTTGAAATAATACCAGCTTTCCATTAGCGACCCTCACCTCCAATACCAGCCCATCAAAATCGGCAAAGGTGTAGAAACCCGCATATGGTTCCAGTACTTCTGGTTCCACCACTATGGCTTTTCGGTTGATTTCCTTTGGAAAGGCAACAGGCTGCGATTTGAGCATCTTAGCCATGTCGTCGATAGCATCAAAAAAAGGCATTTCGTCATAATTGGCCAGCAAAACAAAATCAAAATGGTTCCTCAGATCGGTGTACACCTGTGCCCGAATACCTTTGGAACCGCCATCTTTGGCAATAACACCTTCTTCATTGGTTAAGAAAGAAGCTATAGGCTCCTGTTTGATATGATCCAGAAAGATCTTTAGATCTTCGGCCGTCGAAAAGATGCGTGCCGTGCGGAACTCATCCTTTTGAATGTTGTCCACAGTGACCAAATCTCCATCCTTTAGTGTATGGTTCTGTGCCATTTGGCTGACATTATGCTCCTTGACGAAAAAATGTGCTCCGCTGGAATCCATCCCCAACGGCTTGAAGATTTCGTCCACCAAACATTGCGCAAAGGGCTTGCCATACGCTTGGGAAATGATATGGCATACCAATTCGTACCCCACATTAGAATACTGCGCATCGGTACCCGGCTCAAATAATAAGGTTTGCTGTTTTGCCAATTCAACAATATCCTCTGGTTCTAACTGGTATTCTTGCCCCTCGAATCCTACCAGTTCCCTGGGGAGGCCAGAGCGGTGCTCTAACAACATGTTCAACGTAATCTTATCTCCTTTTGGAAAGTCGGGTATAAACTGATTCAAGGTCTGATTTTTGGAGAGTTTGCCCTCCAGTTCCAATTGCGCCAGCAGGTAATGGGCCATGAGTTTGGAAATGGAATGGATATCAAACTGGAAGTCCGGGGTGACATAGGACGAGCTTTCCGGAGATTCATTCAAATTGTAGGCTTTGTTCAACAAAAGCGTATCGTTTTTGTACACCAACAGCACACCGTTGAATTTTTGCAACTCCGTCAACTTTGTAAAATAGGTATCCACCGAATCACGAACTCGCTCCATTTGTGGAGAAATCACAACTCCTTCTTTCTCGGCTTGCTCGCCACAGGCAACCATCACCATCATCCCAAAAAGCATCAAAATGTATCTCATCACTATTTTTATTTTGGGCAAAGAACCAAAAAACCAAGCTCCAAAAATTGTAAAAATGGAAACCTTCATTGATGACGCAGCAAAAACTCGGGAAGATGATTAAAAAACTCCAAGGGAGCCACGCCGCAGACTTTTTTAAAGTCGTTGATAAAATGGGACTGATCAAAATACCCATAATCATAACTGAGTTCGGTCAATGAAACCTCAGCGTGCTTGGCCCTGTACTTTACCAAATCCAAGATTCGAACTGTAATAATGAACTTTTTGAGGCTATAAAGCACTTCCTTTTTAAATACTTTGCCCAAATACTGCCGCGAACGCTGAAACTGCTCGCTCAATTCGTTCACCGTGACCATTCCCCGTTTTTCATAAATGGTTTCACAAATGGCACGGACCAGTTCCATGGAAGGGGAAGGCGTTGTCAGCACCTGCTGCATCCAAGCTTCGGCCATGGCAAAACGTTCTTCTTCCCTAGCCTTAAATATATCCTGACAGAAGGGCATCAGTCCAGGATGTAACCCAGAAACATCGACTATTCCACTAGCTTTCACTTCGGAAAAGAAATGGGCGTTGGCCCAAGGTTGCACTTTAATGGTAAAAAAAGTTAGGGAGTTGGCTGCTTCAATGCGATAAGGCGGTTGGAGCTGATGGATAGTAAAAATGGTACTTCCAATCGGTTGGGCTTGTTGGTCCGGACCGTAATAAAAATACCCGTCGGCCTCCTTGAAGAACACAAAATCATAACAGCAATCATCGATAATAGGAATCCGGCCCGACCTTTCACCCATATGGATGTAGTAGCACTCCCTAAAAAGGGCATCCAAAGGGGGTTGGGGATGATGATTGGCAAGAATCACAGGTTAGTTTTTCAAAATGTAAGATACGGACTATTGGATACGATTTCCAATACCCAAAAAATGCATCCGTCAGATCAGAAGGGGCATTCGTCAGATCGGAAGGGGCATCCGTCAATTGGCGTACTAAAAAAATACTGCATTTATCTTTCTTTACACCTTAAATCTTTAAAATAATTTTATGAAAACAATGAGATTACTTAGCATGGGGCTATTGGCCGTATGCCTTTCAGTGACCTCCTGCTCCCCAGAAGATGGAAAGGATGGTCTTCCTGGACCTCAAGGTGAACAAGGTCCTCAAGGTCCTCAGGGCGAACAAGGACCACAAGGGGAAGCCGGACAAGACGGTGACAATGGTGAAGGATTTGATGAACTCACCCAATATGGGCATATTAACGTATCCCTTCAGGGAACACGCCCAGATGGGGAAGCTTTTGAAGACTCCAATACATTCAGATTTGTTGGTATTGAGAATATTGCGGGACACAATAGTATCACTTTTAGTCAAGAAGGTGATAATACCTATCACGAATTTAGAATAAGAAGGTTTTTAAGCACTCCTGACCAAAACGTGAATGAAACATTTTTTAGATTCTATTTAAATATAGAGAACTTGGGAACAGATGATGAAATCATTATTCAACCCTCGAACGCCCAATTATATTATTCCGTAATAGGGGAAGACAATAAATTCTTCGTTATTGATGATTTATGGACATTTGACCAACCTGGAATTTCAGATTTGGAATACACCGACTTGGTGTGGGATGAAACTACCAATCACCTAACATTATCTTTTTCATTCACGGTAGACGCATTATTCAACGATTCCGGTCACGAGCTTACCGTATCCGGAGATGTGGATGTGTTCTTGTTGGAGCAGATCCAACCCTAATTGTATTTTGGCCTAAACACCTCGTTAAGTTAACCAATTCATAAAAGAGGCTGTTCTAAAAAACATTTACATGTCAGTTCGAGCGTAGTCGAGAACTTAAGACACATTGATAACCAATGGGGTTGGACTGCGCTCAACCTGACAGAGTTCAAATATTATAGCTTTTTAGGCAGCCTCTTTGTTTTTAGCCTAAAAATCTAGGTCAACAAATTACCATCTTCGTCCCATTCCGCGATGATACCTCGCTTGCTTTGGTCCACACACTTGGCCAACCATTCCTCATCATACGATACACCATGTTGGTCCAAGACATCTTGTGGCACACCGTCCCACACATTGGGTTGGTTGCCTTTGTACCCAATTTCCTCTATCCCTATTTTGCTTGTGTAAAAACCGGTCATGGTCAAATTGCGCACCAAGGAGAAGAAGTTTACCTCAAAAGGTCGCTCATTACTGGGAATTTCAGGGTCGTAGTAAGCGATTCCATCTAAAATTTCCTTTTGCTGTGCTTCCGAAGCACTTTTGAACTCCGTTCCATATTCGGTGTTGCTCTTATGGTCCAGCCACATGATTCCACCCCTCAAGTCGGGCTGCAAGGTCTCCTCGTCCTTACTCATAAACTCAATAAAGCTCACCACATCCGCATCCGATGCACCTTTAAACTCATCCGAGGGTGGCAGTATCAAATCACAAAGGATCGTGAGCGTTTCCATCTCGTGCGCGTTCAAAAATTGTTCGTCCTGCAGTTCATTAATCAATTCGGTCTCCTGCGGCACCCTTCCCGGATAGGTAATCTTAGGTGCCTCTACCAATTCTGTGCCTTCCGTGGAAGGTTTGCATCCGTGCAGTGCCAATCCTCCGGCAACAGAACCCAATACAATCGATTTTAAACTCTTTCTTCTGTCCATTCCGTTAGATATTTTGTTGTTTGAGTTGTTCCACAATGTACTCCGAGGCACGCATCGAGAGTGCCAGTATCGTCCAGGTACAGTTCTTGTCTGCCTGCGACACAAAGGGCCCAGCATCTACGATAAAGACGTTGTCCACATCGTGCAGCTGTTGGTATTTGTTCGTCACCGAAGTTTTGGGATCGTCTCCCATCCGGGTCGTTCCCACCTCGTGGATGATGTTCCCCGGGTTGTGCAGTCCATAGTTGGTATCCTTTCCTGGCTTCTTGCCCAGAGGTTCTCCCCCCATATTGATCAAGATTTCCTCAAAGGTGTCCTGCATGTGTTTGGCTTGGTTGATCTCGTACTGACTCCATTTATAATGAAAGCGAAGCACCGGGATACCAAACTCGTCCACTGTGGTAGGGTCGATTTCGCAGTAATTCTCCTTTCGGGCAATGGATTCTCCACGACCTGCCATGCCCACAACGGCTCCATAGTATTTTTTGGCATCACTTCGCAGCACATCGCCATAGCCACCAACCTTGGTCCCGAAGAACTTATTGAACTCGTTTACATTAAAGCCAAAACCATAACTGGGCATGCCCATACCGCCCCATACCTCGATATGGTAGCCTCTTGGGAAGTCCAGTTTGGAATTATCGCCCCACCATGGAGAGTACACGTGCATACCACCTACCCCATCTTCGTTGTAGGACACTTTGCGGTTCATCAGGTCTGGAATAAAGGCTGCCCTATCCGCCCCCGTAGAGTCGTGCAGGTACTTGCCCACGATATCGCTGCTGTTACCCAGTCCGTTGGGGTGTTGCTTGCTCTTGGAGTTCAAAAGGATACGGGCCGAACTACAGGCCGAGGCCCCTAGTACAACCACTTTTCCTTTGAGTTTATATTCTTTTCTATCTTCTTTGTTGATGTAGGACACACCCGTGGCCTTGCCCTCTTCGTTGGTGGTCACTTCCCGCACCATGCAGTTTACAAATAAATCAATTTGACCACCATTTTTCTGGGCCGGGAAGATTAGACAAGTTCCCGCAGAAAAGTCGGCATATACTTGGCAAGCACGGTTACACTGTCCGCAGTAGAAGCATACCCCGCGTTCGTTATTGATTTTCTTGGTGAGCATGGACATTCTTGAAGGGTAGACAGGAATATTACTTTTTCTAGCTCCCTTAATATAGAACAGCTCATGCAACCTTGGTTTTGGGGGTGGCAAAAAGAAGCCATCCGGGTCGTTGGGAAGTCCTTCGTTGGTGCCGAATACCCCAATCAGTTTGTCCACCTTATCGTAATACGGTTTTACGTCGTCATAACTTATGGGCCAGTTGTCCCCGTGCCCGTCCACATCCTTGTGTTTGAAATCCTGTGGACCAAAGCGTAGGGAGATCCTTCCCCAGTGGTTGGTCCTGCCCCCCAGCATCCGCGAACGGAACCATTCGAATTTTGTCCCATCCTTTTGCGTATAAGGCTCGCCCTCGATGTCCCATCCGCCATAGGCGGCATCGAAATCACCAAAGGGACGGAAACGGGTGCTTTTTCCCCGACGAGGACTTTCGTAAGGCCACTTCAATTGGGTTTGATGTTCGGGCATGGCAGGGTCATAAAACGGACCTGCCTCAACGACAGCTACTTTCAGACCGGCCTCGGAGAGTACCTTGGCCGACATTCCTCCACCAGCACCCGACCCCACAATAATGGCATCGTAGACCGTCGAATTCTCAATTATCTGCATTGGTTTTGTTTGGTTTAGTTAATTTTTTGTAAATCAAATGATTGCCCAAAAAGGAAATGAGACCATCTGATTCAGGTTTCTTCTAGTTCGTTTTAAAGATACTTTTTCTCTACATAAAACAGCAGGCTTTTTTCGAATTTTCCGGTCGGTTCCCTTTGTGGCAATTGATTAAACAACAGAACACTTTCGTAAAAAAAACATATCTTCCAGCTTTGAAAAATTAACCAACAAACTGCATGAAGGCATTGCTCAAAGCACTTGGACCTGGTCTACTGTTCGCCAGTATGGCCATAGGTACTTCCCACTTGGTATTGTCTACAAAAGCCGGCGCACAATACGGATGGGTCATGATCATTCCCATCATCCTGGCTAATTTGCTCAAATACCCTTTTTTTGAGTTTGGTATTCGGTATACCACGGTTACGGAAAAAAGTTTGATCGAGGGCTATGCCAATCTGGGCAAAACCTATTTATGGATCTATGCCTTTGTCACCTTGATTTCCACCTTTACCATTTTGGCAGCACTTTATGTAGTTACTGCTGGGCTATTCATGAACCTTTTCGATGTAACCTCAGTGGGCGCTGGGGCCATTTCGTTGGGACTGTTCGTTTTTATCAGTTTGATTTTGATCATTGGGAAATACCGTTTTCTGGAAAATTCCCTCAAAGCGGTCATTACTATTCTCTTTATTGCCTTGCTGGTCACCACCATCCTAGTTTTGCAAAAGGGCCCGGTCCCGAATAGCGAATCCTATCAACGGCCAGAAATATTCAACGAAGTGGGCATTCTCTTTTTGATCGGGCTTGTGGGATGGATGCCCACAGCCGTGGAAGCTTCGGGCTGGGTGAGCTTATGGGGCATGGAGAACCTAAAAACGATGAAACGAAAGCCATCGCTCAAACTTGCCCTTCAAGAATTTAACGTAGGTTATATCCTGACCGCTGTTTTGGCCGTGTTTTTTATGATCATTGGTTGGATGACCCTTTATGGTACGGGTACGGAATTGAGCAATAACTCTGTAGTGTTTGCCGATCAGTTGGTAAATCTGTTTACCACACACATTGGGAATTGGGCCTACTTCTTTATTGCCGTTGCTGCCTTTGCGACCATGTTCAGCACCTGTATGACGGCGCATGATGCCATTTCCAGAGTTAGTTTGGACGTGCTCCAAAAACTGTATCCCCAAAAAAATATCTATAATGCCAAACACGCGTTTGCCTTGATGGTGCTTGTGATGGCGTGGATCAACTGGATCGTTATTAGCCTGTTCAGTGCCAATATGGGCCAATTGGTCGCCTTGGCCACTTTTGTATCCTTCGTATTTGCGCCATTGCTTGGTTGGATGAACCTAAAAACCGTGACCGGAAAAGATATGCCCATAGCACACAAACCCAAATTGGGACTGCGCGTACTTACCTACTGTGGTATGATTTTCCTATCCCTTTTTGCGCTGTACTATTGCTGGATGCTTTTGATGTAAGCCTGCCTAATCGAACAACACATTATCGTTAAGGACCACGATAAGGGAACGTTGGTTCTTTTTGTGCAGGGATTCCAAACAGAACACACCATTGGTGCAATTGTTCAAAATGTTGTCCTCTCCGTAGCCTATCGAATAGAGAATGGTCGATGCGGGAACTCCCTGTTCCACGAGATATTTTTTGATGTTATCCGAACGTGCCTGGGTCAGTCTAAAATTGGTACTGCTTCCACCACGACTATCCGTATAGGTTTCAATCCGGAGCTGGGCCTCTGGAAAGGCTTCCACAAATTCCACCACTTTATTAAGCTCGTTTTTGATTTCATCCGTCAACTGTGTGGAACTGGTGTTAAAGTAGAAATTGTCCAGTTTCACCACTTTTTGGCCTTCCCGTTCTTCCACCAAATCATCATAAAAGGCAAGGGGAACATCAAAAGTACTGTTGGCCAAAGCATCAAGTTCCTCTTCCCCGAATTTTTTGATATAACGTGAATAGCGTTCCCTGGATGCATCAACAACCAGCTCGCTCTCATAAGGAATTTCCAACCGATATTGCCCTTCTGCATCCGAGGTGGTTGCCGCCAACATTTCCCCGTTCATATCCCATAGACTCACCGAAGCATTGGGAACCACTTGACCTTCTTTGCTGGAACTTACCACCGTACCTTTAAACGTTATGGTCTTCAATCCCGGCTTCTCGTCCACCTTAAAACCATAAATATCATCCTTTCCTTTCCCTCCCGGACGATTGGATGCAAAATAGCCCAAGAGCCCTTCCCCTTCGTTCCGAATGATCATGCCAAAGTCATCAAACTCCGAATTGATGGGCTCTCCCAAATTGATGGGGATACCAAAACCTTCGCCCTCGATATTGGATTTGTAGATGTCCATCCCCCCTAGTCCGTAAAAAACGTCAGAGGCAAAATAAAAGCTGTTCTCAAAAATATAGGGTGCAATCTCGTTGCCGGAAGAGTTGATGCGCGGTCCCAAATTGATGGGTGCCGACATCACCTGTCCGTTGTTCGTATACACAAAATAAATATCGGTTCCTCCGTAACCATCTTCAAAATCCGCCGAAAAGAAGAGTCGGCCACTGGCATCATCATAAAATGGATAATAAAACGAAGTGCTCAGGTCCTTCAGCAGCAATTGGTAGGAGCCTCCAATATTTTGCTTGGCTATGGCCAAGGCATTTTTCCCGTTGGCATCAAAAGCCAGTTCGCCATCCTGTGTATTGGACAATACATAGAACACGCTGTTTAGCTCCGCTGAAAAGGACGGTGTGGCCTCGTGATAGTCGGTTTCTTGCAGCGCTTTAAAAGATTGAACATCGGTGATTTGACCCGTTGGCTGTATCTCGGATTCATAAATGTTGAAATATCCCTCGTTGCCGGGTTCGTAGCGCAATTTTTTGTTGACCTGTCTACCACTGGAAAACAACAGTTTATTCGAAAAGAAACTTGGCGCAAAGTCAGTCTGGGGGCTATTACCGTCCAGATTGAAGATTTCGTAGTCCAATTGGTCTTCGTTGGAACCATTTTGCAGCAGTTGATTGTTGAACTCCATGTTCTCCATCAGCTCTTTGGGGAAAGACGAGGAAATCTGGCTTAAAAAATCCTTGGTTCCATCGGCTTCGGGAGTTTTGGAAAGGCTTTGCAGCATTTTGTTGTAATGATGCGCATCCATCAGCGAATCCTTTTCATAAATGGACTGGTAGGCGTTTGCAGCCTTCTGATAATTGTTCGTTTCAAAATAGGCATCGGCAAGATTGAGAAACTGTTGTTCGGTCAACGTTCCTTCGGATAACTGCTTTTCGTAGGCCGCTACTGCCTTTTGGTACTCGTACTGAAAAAAGAAAACATCGCCCTGGGACTTCTTTTTTTGACCGAAGCTGAAAAGCATGCCCAGTACAAAGGCCCAAAGTGTCAGTCGTATGTTTTTTGCCGCGTTCATGTTAGAAGAATCTAGGGGAATCAATCTGTTTTCCTTTATTTTTTGAGTTCTTGTTTTTTGATTTATTGTTTCCGGAGCCAAAACCGCCCCTTCCAATATAAAATTTTAGAATGGCCTCGTGGGAACCTCCACTGAATTCGCCCAAGCTATTGGTATTGTAGTCGTAGGCATATCCGATAAACATACCATTGGAAATCTGGAAACCGGCCAAACCGCTCACGGCATTGTCAATTCGGTAGGATGCGCCTATGGTCAATGCATCGATAAATTGGAAATTGGCCGATAGGTTTACGGTAACCGGGGAACCTTGGAGGTAATTTACCAAAAATGCTGGTTTAAACTTCGTCTGTTCACCCAATTCGAACACATAGCCTCCAATGGCATTCACCTGCATATTGTCCTCTACGATGGTCGCCACTTCGTTATTGTATAGGGCGTTGGTCAAAAAGTTGGGCACGGACACCCCGAGGTACCAATCCTCTTCATGGTACATAAAAAGTCCAGCACCGACCGTTGGGTAAAAGCTATTGAAAGTCCCTCCCAAAATGGACCCATCGGAAGGGTTTTCAAAAGTTCCTTTGGAATAGTCTATGTTGAGCGAGGAACCTCCAGCGTTCAGCCCGAACGAAAGTTTGGTCTCATCGGACAATTGAATCTGATAGGAATAGGCAATATCAAAAAAAGTCTGGGTCGAAGGTCCTAGCTGATCATTTACGATATTAATGCCCAATCCCATTTTCTCGTTGCTGAAAGGAATATTGGCGCCTCCCCGAATGGTGGTCGGTGCACCGGGAATATCCACCCATTGCGCTCGATAGAGTCCAATGATCTCTGGACTTTCCACGGTACCCACATAGGCTGGGTTAAAACTCCCAATATTGTACATGTATTGGGTATACTGTGGTTCCTTTTGGGCAAAGGTTTGACCCAAGGCCATGAAAAAGGCCACAAAAGCTATGATATATTTTGACAAAGCTGTTGTATCTGGCATTTTAGTTGTCTCTTACAATTTGAATCCATCCTTTCACCACATCGGTACCATCACCATTGAGGTCCAGAATATAGAAATAAGTACCCTTAGGCAACTGTCCGTTCTTACCTGTTCCGTCCCAAGAACTATCGTAACCATCCATTTGGAACACACTGTTGCCGTAGCGATCGAACACTTCGAAGCTATTGTTTGGATAATCTTGATGACGCACCAAGGTCAAGGTATCGTTTACCCCATCACCATTAGGTGAAAAGATATTACAGATGGTTCCCGGGTCCTCGCATTGACTTCGGTTCACCGTTACCAATACAGTGCTCGAATTATTATCGGGGACACCGTCATTAGGGAACGAAGATGCCAATATGGCTGTGTTCTCCAAGTTTCCGGCTTCCACTGTATTAACTGTGATTTCGAGCGTAACCTCCTCCTCTGCGGTTAATTCGTCAATCGTCCATTCGCCCGTATTCTCGTCATAACTTCCTTTGGAAGGTGTACTGGAACGGTATTCGAATCCGGCAACCAAAATATCGTTTACTACAATATCCAACACCCTGTCCATCGTTGTATTCTGAACAGTAATGGTAAAGATTACTTCAGCATTCAGCAATACTTCATTTCTATTGACCTCCTTTGTAATGGCCAAATCGATATCTACTGGGTTACAATCGGGTGTCAAGAAAGGATCACAAGCATCCAAAGGGTCGGTGGCGTTTTCTGGAACGGCCTCGGTGTTCGGGTCATCCACGACCAAAACTTCCTCTCCATCGGTAAGGCCATCGCCATCGGTATCTGGATCATTGGGATTGGTTCCCAGATTAGTTTCTTCACCATCCGTGAGTCCATCGCCATCGGTATCCACGGTACAATCGCTCACCGAAATGGTCACTTGTACCGAAGTAGGCGTACACGGAGCTTCAGCAGTTGTTGTGTATTCAAAAACATAGTTGCCTACGGGTAGCCCCGTAAAATCGACATTGTTTTCGGACCCAATACTGAGCGTGCCGTTGGATGGGTCGGTAACCAAAGCCCATGTTCCCGGGTCGGCTCCCGTCAAGGTGTTGTCCAAATCAATCACATTTGGACCTCCATTTCCAGCTACATTGCACGCAGCTGTATTTGTAGGCGTTCCTGCACTGGGTGAGTCGGTTATGGTAGCCACCACTTCCACACGCTCCGATTCGCAACCATTGGCCCTAGCTGTGACGTAAAAAGAGGTGGTTTCCGATAGTGTATTAGTGGTATAAGTGGCACTGGTTCCTACAATATTGCCACCAGTCGGCGCATCGTACCAGGTATAGGTAATGGTGCTGGCATCAGCAACGGAAGCTGTTGCCGACAATGTCAACTCAGCCGAACCACAACTGGTATCTCCAGAGGTGGTATCGATGGTCGGGGTAAAGTTGCGGACCAAGGTAATGGACAGTACCGGACTACCGCAATCGTTGGTTTCATCATAATAAAAACCATAATATGTTCCAGGCTCCACCACCGTGCTGCTGAGCAAATGGGCAGCTGTTTCCGAAGGAACATCGCTAGTACTCCACGTGAGCTCCGTGCCTGCCGGGGCCGTACCACTGACGTAGGTATCCAAGTCGGTATTGACATCATCACAGAATTCGATGGTGGTATCACTTCCGTTGAACACGGGTGCCGTATCTCCTGCATTGCAGGGAAGGGAGCAATCGATTACTGTGATTGTCAACTCGACGGTATCATTTACGCAAGGCGCTACTGCGGTATTGGTGGTATAAGTAAATACGTAATTACCCAAAGGTTGACCATCAAAATTTATAGTATTATCTGGATTAATGGTGATGGAAGACCCTGTTTGTGAACTGGTCAACGCCCAAGATCCAGAATCCTGTCCTGTAATACGACTATCCAAATCTATGAGCGTACTTCCACCGCTTTCCGTGGTGTTGCACACATTACCTCCCGTGGTGGTACCCGCATTGGGGGCTTCGTTTACGGACAATGTTACCGTAACTGTATTTGGACTGGCACAATCATTCAAACTATCGTAATAAAAACCATAGTAGGTATCCTGATTGACCACTTGTGTACCCGTTATGACACTGGACCCCAAATAATCCCCAGTTTGACCGGAATCGGGATTGGTGCTCCAAACCAACTGGGTTCCAGCTGGTCCAGTTCCATCCACATAATCATCCAAATCTTTGCTAAAATCGCTAAATATATCGACACAGAATTCAGCACCAGAATCATTGAGGATGGGTACCGATGACCCGGCGGCACAAGCATCATCATTATTGATGGTTACCGTAGCCGTGTCCGAGATACCGACAGTCAATGTCGTATTTCCTAAATTGGCCATGGAAACCTGAAGCGTTTCGTTACCTTCAATGAGCGTATCTGGGGTTGGTGTTACTTCAAATGTCTGAATTTCTCCAGCTGTACCAGCAAACGTCAAGGTTTCATTAAGGATTGTATAATCGGAGTTTGCTGTCGTGGCTGTTCCATCGGATGATAATACATCTACCGTAAATCCGCCCGTAACTTCATTGTTTAAGGTGGCAGAAACAGTTATGGGTCCATCATCCTCGTTACCATTTGCATTGGAAATGGTTACTGCTGCGCTATCATCATCAATATTTTCCACAGAAACGGTTTGACTCAGTCCTAAATAAGAAATTGCGCTTCCCAAAGCTACGCTCACATCAACATCATAAGCTTGAATACCGTCCACAATGGCGTCGTCCACACCTGTTACCGTTACGGTTTGTGGTGTATCCCAATTCGCTGTGGTAAATGTTAAGGTAGATGGTGAAACAGTACCCTCCGTAACATCGCTGGATGTAATATTAAAAACCACATTACTGATCAAGGTTCTACGATTAAGCACCACGGTAAAGGTGTCCGTGCTACCATCTTCAGAAGTGGATGTATCCCCATCAGATTCCACAATGGTAAATCCGGCCACATCATCATCCGAGTTTGTTACCGAGACTGTATCGGTTAAATTGTCAAAAGCGTTATCACTAGCGCCATTGTTTACGGTAATGTCAATATCGAAAGTTTGAGCATCATCTATAATAAAATCATCCTCCCCAGTCACCGTTATAATTTGTGGGGTATCCCAATTGGCCGGGGTAAACGTTAGAAGTGAAGGGGAAACGGTAGCCTCGCCAGTGTCCCCGGACACAATATCAAAAACTACATTGGATGTTGGCTGTACATCCAAAACCACAGAAAACGTATCCGTTGCCCCATCTTCCGAGGTGTTAGTAGTCCCGTCTGTCTCCACAATGGTAAAGCTCGCAGAATCGTTGTCGTTGTTGGTAACCGGAACGGTTTCCAAAAGCCCGTCAAAGTCATCGTCGCTAGCACCATCATTCACGGTTACATTCACATCAAAAGACTGGTTCCCGTCAATCACGGCATCATCTACCCCAGTAACGGTAACTTCTTGAGAGCTATCCCAATTCCCTGTGGTAAATGTCAAGGTTATTGGTGAAACCGTGCCTTCAGCAACATTATTAGATGTGATATCCAAAACAACATCCGTTGCAGGTTGGGCATCCAGCACCACATTGAAGGTATCTGTAGTTGCATCTTCAGATGTGATAGTGCTCCCATCAGTTTCTGTAATAGTAATACCTGCTATATCGTTGTCCGTGTTTTGTGCATTTACATCCTGTGAAAGCCCATCAAAATCATCATCACTTGGTGCATCAACCACACTAATAGTGATGGTATACGGTTCACTGCCATCAATAAGATTATCGTCCACTCCAGTAGCCGTAACAATCTGTGGGGTATTCCAATTCGCATTGGTAAAGGTCAACTGGCTTGTATTGACAGTACCCTCGCCCAAATCACTAGAAACGATATTTACCACTACATCACTTGCTGGTTGAGCTCCCAAAGCGACGGTAAAAGTATCCGTTGTTGCGTCTTCTGACGTTATGGTGTTTCCGTCTGTTTCGACAACGATTAGCGAAGCGGTATCGTCGTCCGTAAAAGAACTATTCCCAACAGCAGTGGCTATGACTGCATTGGCACTTGCATTGCTCAAAGTCACGCTTACCGCCTCGTCGGCTTCCACGACCGTGTCGCCCGTAGTGGTGACGCTTACCGTCTGAGACAGGTCCACCGTGCCTGCCAAAAATGTGAGTGTTCCGGTATCGGTGTCCTCATTCCCGCCGCTTATCGTGTAATCGACCGTAATATTGTTGTCGGGGTCCGATTGGTCGATGCTCACCGTAAAGTCTATCTGGCTCGTGCCCGAATCCCCTTCCACTTGCGGGGCAGGGCTGTTGATACTGATGCTCGCCTGGTCGTCGTCCGTGAACGAACTTGTGCCCAATGCCGTGGCTAGGACCGCATTGCCGCTCGCATTGCTCAAAGTCACGCTCACAGCCTCGTCCGATTCCACGACCGTGTCGCCCGTAGTGGTGACGCTTACCATCTGGGACAGTGTCGCCGTGCCCGCCAAAAATGTGAGTGTTCCTGTATCGGTGTCTTCGTTGCCACCGCTGATCGCGTAGTCAACCGTGATGGCGTTGTCAGGGTCCGATTGGTCGATGCTCACCGTAAAGTCTATCTGGCTCGGTCCCGAATTCCCCTCCAGTTGAGCTGCAGGGCTGTCGATGCTGATGCTGGCCTGGTCGTCATCCGTGAACGAACTCGTGCCAACTGCCGTGGCTAGGACCGCATTGCCGCTCGCATTGCTCAAAGTCACGCTCACAGCCTCGTCCGATTCCACGACCGTGTCCCCGTTGGTCGTCACGCTCACGGTCTGGGACAGTGTCGCCGTGCCTGCCAAAAATGTGAGTGTTCCTATATCGGTATCCTCGTTCCCACCGCTTATCGTGTAATCGACCGTAATGTTGTTGTCGGGGTCCGACTGGTCGATGCTCACCGTAAAGTCTATCTGGCTCTGGCCAGAATTCCCTTCCACTTGCGAAGCGGGGCTATCGATGCTGATGCCGGAAAAGTCGTCATTAATGATAGTAACAAGCGCTTCATCCGTAATATCTACAGCTGGCCCAACAGGATTACCCATAGTTATTGTAAGGGTTTCATCGCCCTCAATAGTAGTGTCTGATGTTGGAATTACATCAAAAGTTTGGGTCTCTCCAGCATTTCCATTGAAGCTTATGGTTTGATTTATTATTAAAGTGTAATCACTATCTGCGATAGTTGCGGTTCCATCATTTGTACTTACATCAACATCAAAAGGAACACCACCCGTTCCACCATTAAGAGTTGCTGTCAATGTTATCGCCCCTCCATCTTCTGCTCCGCTAGCATCTTCAATCGTAATTGACTGTCCAAACCCGATACCCGTACCGAGAAGTAAGAAAAAGAAAAATATTAAGCGACCACGACCCATATTGGAGCATGATAGCAATGAGGTTTTTTTAAGCAGCGATTGCATTATGTATTGCGTGCGTTTCAGTTATGTTCTTCTTGCCTGCGTGTAGTTGGTAGTTTGGGTGAATCAATATTACAAAAAAGGCGAGGAACAAGCCTCGCCTATTAGTTTAAATCTCAATTTATTCGGACGAACTGTTTTGCCCTACTTACGAAACCACCGCAGAACTGGTTTCGGCGTCCCTATGGATTTTTTTTACCAAACCTTGCAAAACCTTGCCCGGTCCAACTTCCACAAAGGAAGTGGCACCGTCGTTTACCATTTGTTGTACGCTTTGCGTCCATTTTACGGGGGCCGTTAATTGTAAGATCAAATTCTTTTTGATTTCCTCGGCATCCGACACAGCGGTGGTCGTCACATTTTGATAAATGGGACAGCTTGGCGTCTTAAATTCCGTGGATTCAATGGCAGCTGCCAATTCCTCGCGAGCAGGTTCCATCAACGGTGAGTGGAACGCACCGCCCACGGGCAATAACAGGGCTCTTCGTGCTCCGGCTTCCTTCATTTTCTCGCAGGCTACGTTTACCGCATCCACCTCACCGGAAATTACCAATTGCCCGGGACAGTTATAGTTGGCAGGAACCACGATGCCTTCTACTTCGGCACATATCTTCTCCACTATCTCGTCGTCCAATCCCAAAACCGCAGCCATGGTACTGGGCTGAATTTCACAGGCCTTTTGCATAGCAAGGGCACGTTGGGACACCAGTTTAAGGCCGTCTTCGAAATTCAAGGTGCCATTGGCCACCAATGCGGAAAATTCGCCCAAAGAGTGTCCGGCCACCATGTCAGGTTGAAAGGAATCACCCAATACCTTGCTCAAAATCACAGAGTGCAAAAAAATGGCAGGTTGCGTTACCTTGGTCTGTTTCAGGTCTTCATCGGTACCCTCGAACATGATATCGGTAATGGAAAAGCCCAAGATTTCATTGGCCCTTTCAAACAATTCCTGTGCTTGGGAGTGATTTTCGTAGAGGTCCAAGCCCATTCCGACGAATTGTGCTCCCTGTCCGGGAAAAATATATGCGTTCATAGTTATCTAGTTTTTTGAGTGGGACAAAAATAGGGAATATTCTTTGATGCTTCTTTGCGAAGAGACCATGGTTTGTTCCCTCCCAAATCCAAGTTGACCATCAATCTTCCTTGAACCAACTGGAATATTTCACATAATTATTGGCAATCCTATCTATTTCGCCTTTGGACAGTTCTGGACTGATATCCTTTAGTTTCCTTGCGGGCATCCCGGCATAAATACTTCCCGCTTCCACATGGGTCCCTTGGGTAACCACCGCTCCAGCGGCGATGATGGAATTGCTTTCCACCACACAATCGTCCATAATAATGCTTCCCATGCCCACCAGAACATTATCCTTTATAGTGCAGCCATGCACAATGGCATTGTGGCCTATGGAAACATTGTTCCCGATGGTGGTCGGGGATTTTTCGTAAGTGCAATGGATTACCGCACCATCCTGCACATTGACCTTGTTTCCCATTTTGATAAAGTGGACATCGCCACGCACCACGGCGTTGAACCAAACACTGCATTGGTCGCCCATACTCACTTCGCCTACAATGACAGCATTTTCGGCAATAAAACAGTCTTTTCCTATCTGTGGGGATTTTCCCCTCACGGGTTTGATGATCATTGATTATAAATTTTACTCTTTAACAAAGAAACGCATCTCGACTGCGCCTGTCTGCCGACAAAGGCAGGCTCGATGTGACAATTTATTGAAAATACGATAATAAATCGGCCTTTTTGGATGCCGATACCGAAAGTTCCTTGCCATTGCTTAGGACTACACTCCCACCCTTTCCCTTCTTGTATTTGACTACCTCGGAAACATTCACCAAATAGGATTTATGGATACGGGCAAAGGAATAGGATTGTAGGGCATCCTCAAAATACTTCAAAGTCTTGCTCACTACAATTTTCTTCTTTTCCAGATAAATCTCTGTGTAGTTGTCGTCTGCCTTACAAAAATAGATATCGGATACTTCCAGTACTTGAAAACCATCTTGTTGCGGCAAGGTGATTTTCCCTTCCGCCCTAACCGATCTAGCTTGAAGAACCTGTCCTTCCAGTGCATTTTCCTTTTCCTTGATGGCCCTTACATAGTCAACCGCCTTGATCAACTCATCAATATTGATGGGTTTCATCAAATAATAGGCAGCATGGTGGTTCAGGGCATCCATGGCGTATTGGTTGTAGGCAGTCACAAAAACCGTTTCAAAGCTACGTTCGGGAAGTTGGTCCAACAGGTCAAAGGCATTGCCAAAAGGCATTTCCACATCCAAAAACACCAAATCGGGCCGGTGTTTTTTGATTTGGGCCAAACCTTCTTCAATAGTAGCTCCTTCACCTAGCAGGGTCACATTTTCGCAATACTTGGCCAAATAGCTCCGAAGGATTTCCCTGCTATTGGCCTCATCTTCCACAATTACCGCTTTTAGTTCCATCATTGTTTTTTGAGTTTTAGCGATACCCTCGTGCCTGTTTGGTCCTTGTACAGATCGGAAATGGAGACCTCAACACGGTTTTTGTACATATCGTTCAAGATCTGGATTCTTTTTTTGATGTTCCCCATTCCCTTTGAATTCTGCTTTTTTTGATTGCTGGTCTTTAGTTCGGCGGATTTTTTTCTGCCGATACCATCATCCTCGATACAGATTTCGAGCATATCCGAGGTGACCTGTTTCACCTTTATTGTAAGGGACCCTTTTTCTTCCTTATAGCGTAATCCATGCCAAATGGCATTCTCGATGTAGGGTTGCAACAACATCGGCGGAATTTGAAAAGCATCCACATCCACTTCCTTATCCACTTCAATGTCATAATCGAACTTATCGGCAAATCTGGAGTGCTCCAACTTCACGTACAAACGCAACAATTCCAATTCCTTGGACAAGGGAATAAAATCCTCTTCGGAATTTTCTAGCACGCTGCGCATCAACACGGAGAATTCGCTTAAAAAGCGATTGGCACTGCGCTCATCGCTTTTGGCAATGTACGTATTGACCGAATTCAGCGCATTGAAAATAAAATGGGGGTTCATCTGTGTCCGGAGCGATTTGAGTGCCAACAGATTGTTGGCCAGTTTTTGCTGCCGATTGCTTCGGTAATATAAAAATGCCGTAAGCGCCATTAAGGCGATACCAAAGATCAAGGAATAAATGATCCACTTTTGTCGCTTGCTGGTCTCCTCGTACAACTGTTGCTCCGTTACGGCGAGACTGTATTTGCTCTGGCTGAGTTCACGCTCCTGTTCCAAACTGCTGATACGGTTCTGGGTATTGGCGATCTCCCGATTGAAACGGGCCGCCCTTGATATTTCCTGTTCCTTGCGCACGTAGAGGCTATCCACCACCGCCACATAATCTTGATACGACTCCAGCGCCTTGGTGTAATCGCCCTTATATTTATATACCTCGGACAGTTTTCGTGTAGCATCCTTTTGCACGACCAAATCATCGTCCCTGTCAGCTTCCACAATACTTTTCTCCAGATAGGGAATGGCCTCGTCCAATTTATCCTGAGCGATGTAAGCATTGGCAATTTTGTAGTTGATGCGCTGCGAAGTAATGGTATCCCTAGTGCTGATGGCCTGACCAGCAGAGGCCACACTGGACCTTGGCATTTGTTTGAGCTCGTCCAGATTACGTTTTCGGATTTGTATTTCGTCGGCATACCGACTTTTTTGATTATAGAAATCGGCCACTTTTTCGCTTTCTTGTACAAATCGTTCCGGTGCCATCTTCTTGGACAGGTCCAATGAATTTTGATAAAAGCCTTCGGCCTCCAAGGTCCTATCTTCCACCGCAAAGGCATCCGCTAATTTGGAATTAAGGTCAATCTCCTTTGGAGAGATCTGATTTTTTTCGGCAATGAGCAGCCCTTGTCGATAATACTCCTGTGCCAATTTTAGATTTCCCAATTCCTTTTGAGCATCGCCTAAGGTCTCAAAAAGTTCTATCCTCTGGTAAGGCACCATATTTTTCATCTCCACCAAAGGTTCCAAAATGGAAACCGCACTTTCAAAATTGCCATTGAGCACATAGGCTTTGCCCAACAATATTTTGGTTCGGTTGGATTCCTGGGCCTCCAAGGCATCCTTAAAATTGGTAATGGCCAAATCATATTGTTCGTGAAACATATAAATCTCGCCCAATGTCCGAAGAGAGGAAGAAAATTCCTTTCTGTTTCCCATGCTTCCCAGAGGTTCCATGGAACGGGCAATAAAATCGATGCTTTTTTCCAAATCGGTTCTCTTGTAGGCTTCCGCAGAATCTAGAAACCGTTGATGGTCCGCAAGGTTGGTTCGGGAACTGACTGTTTCACGTTTTTGACGGGCTTGTCCCAGGGCCCCACCATATCCTTCGACCAATATATCTACGTCTTCGCCAGATTTGATTCTATAGCGCACCGTTTCAAGTTCGGAACCTTCTACAATAAGCATATCCCCCACAGAGGCCCTGATGCTAAACTCCCCTAACCCATTGGTCGTGGTGTAAGCTCCCTTGTCCGTAGAAACCTGAACCCCTTGGATGGGGACACGATTTTCCATTCCCTTTACAGTACCCTTAATGAGCAGCTGACCTTGGGTATTGTTCGCCTGTGACCAAGCCGAAAGGGCTGTCATCAATACCAAAATGGATATGTAAATTCTTCGAAGCATAACTAAGGTAAACATACTGCTTCCCAAGCACTTTAAAAAATGTGTTACTTCTGATTTTGATCTAAAAAGAGCCGAATTCTACCTACTTACGAAACCACTGGTCCCGTTCCCTCAATTAAAGGGGACCTTCGCTCATTCCCGATTTTATTTGGAAAATGATACGGATACATTTACCCCAACATTAAAATTATTGCATCATGAAACATATTAAACAGTTTGTAAGCTCAGCCTTTTTAGTATTCTTGACAGGAACAACTTATGGTTGTAACCTAAAGGCACATACCCAAGAAACCACTACTTTGAACACTAGGTATGCGGAAGCACAACCCAAGGAACAATACGTTAAAATCGCACTTTTGCTGGATACCAGTAACAGTATGGACGGACTAATTAACCAAGCAAAGGCCCAACTGTGGGACATTGTGAACGAATTCACCCATGCCAAATGCGGCAATGATCTGCGGCCATCGTTACAAATTGCATTGTATGAGTATGGCAACGACAATCTTTCTTCCCAAGAAGGCTACATTAGGCAGGTTCTAGGGTTTAGCAAGGATTTGGACGAAATCTCCGAAAAGCTCTTCTCACTGACCACAAACGGCGGGGAAGAATATTGCGGGCAAGTTATCCATACGTCGCTAAAGCAATTGGATTGGGGCAAAAATGCCGATGACCTTAAAATGGTCTTTATTGCAGGCAATGAGCCTTTTACCCAAGGAAAACTCAACTTTGAGGATGCGGCCGCCAATGCCAAGGAAAAGGATGTTATCGTGAACACCATTTTTTGCGGTAATTACGAGCAGGGCATTTCCACCATGTGGAAACAAGGAGCTACCCTAACCGGTGGGGAATACATGGCCATAGACCATAATCGCCAAGTGGTGCATATCGCAACGCCATACGATGATGTGATCATCCGATTGAACTCTAAACTGAACAATACCTATGTTTCCTACGGAGCCATGGGCAGGCAGAAAAAAGAGCTTCAATCCGTGCAGGATGCCAATGCCGCCGCCTTGGAAGAAGTCGTAGTGGTAAAACGCGCGGTGAGCAAGAGTTCCCGATTGTACAAAAACTCACAATGGGACTTGGTAGATGCTGCCGAAGCGGATGCGACCGTTATTTCGGAACTGGAGGATGAGGAGCTTCCAGCAGAACTTCAAGGAAAATCCGAAAAGGAGATCAAGGCTTACATCGATCAAAAGAAAGCGGAACGGCAGGACATCCAAAAACAAATCCAGGAACTCAATGCCAAACGCGAAGCGTATATCGCCGAACATCAAAAAGAAGAGACGGGAGAATTGGAAAATGCCATGCTATCTGCCATTAAGGCCCAAGCTTCCAAGAAAAATTATAGGTGGGAAAATTAGGAGCAACCCTCATATCAAAATTTTGAAATCAAGCCTGCCTTTGTCGGCAGACAGGCGCAGTCGAGTGCCTATGCAGTTCTCGGCTGTGCTTTTACTGATTTTAAACGATAACTCTCTAATTATTGGCTGCAGGGCAATAGCAATCGTAACGCTTGCCTTGATCGCTCTGGCCAAAATCGTACCCCAAGGTAATTTGATGGAACCCGCCATTATCAAATCGGATATCACCCGACTGGTACGAATAGTTGTAAGAAAACATAAATCGGTTCACATTGACACCGATAATCGGTGTGAACAACTGTAAGCGCTGTTCTCCGAACGTGCCGTTGGTCTGGAATTGGGCACCATCAAAACTGCGACGGTACGATAGCCCTGCCCATACGGTACCAAAGCTCACATCCCGGTACACCTTGGCATTGAAATCCACCGTTTTTTCACGGGTGAATTCAGTCATCTGAAACAATATGGAAGGTTCTATTCGGGTCGTATTCCCAAAAACATAGCCCACGGAGAATAGATAGCGTCGCAAATTATCGAACTCGGCCAAGGTATATAAGTCGCGTCCACTGCCCAAAACGTTCAAAATTGCGGCGTGGGCGTAAAACTCAAATAAATTATAGGAAACCCCAAGGTCCATGTTAAAGTAACTGGCCGTATTCTTCACCCCGGTCACCACTGGATCAGGGATTACCGATCTAAACTCGGTCTCGTCCAGACTGCTTAATATCACGCCAGCACTCAAACCAAAAGACAACTGGTTGAGCGTACGAAAATCACCTCCAAGCTGCAAATGATGCGCATAGGTGGCCTTGAACCCCGTTTGGGAGTGGTAACCGTTGGAATCATTAAATAGAATGCCCCCAATACCACTGCGCTCCCCTACCCTCGAATTGATGTTTAACGTTTGTAAGCTCGGTGCCTCATCTACATTGAACCATTGCTTCCTTGCCGTAAGACGAATCTTGGTACCCTCGGCAATACCGGCCATTGAAGGATACACCAGATAATAATTGTCCGATAAATAGTCGAAATATACCGGAATTCCCTCCTGTGCCTTTATGGTAGACCCAAAACAAAGGATGATTATAATTGAGGTTAAGATACGTCTCATGTGACGACTGGGGCTAATAGTTGTTGAATACAATAAAACAATAAGATAACGGAAAGCACCGTACATTATTATAATATTTTGCTGCGCATTCCAACTATTGGTATTTTTGCATAAAAGATAACAGATGAAAGAGTACAATATTACGGTTGTCCCTACCAACAACCCCAAGATCATCAAAATGGAAGCCAACCATTTTTTGGTGAAGGGCAACTACGAATATAAGAACATCGATGAGGCCAAAGATTCGCCTTTGGCACAGCAACTTTTCTATCTACCATTCGTCAAAACCGTTTACATAGCCAGCAATTTTGTGGCCTTGGAACGTTTTGATATTGTGGAGTGGGATGATGTTAAGGACGAAGTGGCCCAACAGCTGGTGGAATACCTTAATGCGGGGGAACCCATTGTAAATGAGGTGGATGTAAAGAAAAAACAACCCATCACAGTGTATGCCGAAGTTACGCCAAACCCGGCGGTGATGAAATTCGTTTCCAACAAGCGTATTGTTCCCTCAACCTACGAATTCAAAAATATTGATGAGGCCAAGGACTCTCCGTTGGCCAAAGAGCTTTTCCATCTGCCCTTTGTGAAGGAGGTATTTATGGACGAAAACTATGTCTCCATCACCAAATATGAAGTGGCCGATTGGGAAGAAATCAATATGCAGTTGCGTGAGTTCATCCGTGATTACTTGGCGGATGGCAAGGAAGTAGTGACGGCCGAAGCCATTCAAAAAAGCAGGGAAACGGTAGAACAAAAGAACACCCAGACCCAGTATGATGATACCTCACAGCAGATCATTGATATTTTGGAAGAATATGTAAAGCCTGCCGTGGCCAGCGATGGCGGAAACATCCTTTTCCAATCCTACGAGGAGCAAAGTGGAACGGTCAGCGTTATCCTTCAGGGGGCGTGCAGTGGTTGTCCATCTTCCACCTTCACCCTTAAAAACGGTATCGAAACCATGCTAAAGAACATGATGGGCGAAAAAATCAAGGAAGTCGTTGCCTTAAACGGGTAATTTCCCGCGATTACTGCCGTAGTCCGTTCAATTTTTCCTATCTTAAAGGGAATCTAAAAATTACATTGACCATGGCAGTTTTAAAAGTTATCGAAGTATTGGCCAATTCCAGCAAAAGCTGGGAAGATGCAACCAATAAAGCGTTGGAGCAGGCCTCAAAATCAGTCAAAAACATCCGTTCCATTTACATTAATGAGCAAAGCGCTACAGTAAAGGATGGAAAGATTGACGACTACAGGGTGAACGTTAAAATCACCTTTGAAGTTCAATAATTGCATTGAAGCAAGAAAAATGCGTCCTCAGTGGCGCATTTTTTTATGCGCAAAAATGCCCAAATGATGAAAAAAGTACTTTTCTTCATAGTCCTTGTAACTGCAGCACTGAGCTGCAAACAAAAACCGGAAGAAGTGAGCCACAAACATACCAATGCCCTCATCCATGAGACCAGTCCCTATTTGCTGCAACATGCGCACAATCCCGTCAACTGGGAAGCATGGCACCCAGATGTTCTGAACAGGGCCCAAGAAGAAGATAAATTATTGCTGATCAGTATTGGCTACGCGGCCTGCCACTGGTGCCATGTGATGGAAAAGGAATGTTTTGAGGACGAGGAAGTGGCCAAGGTGATGAACGAGCACTTCATCAATATCAAGATAGATCGCGAAGAACGCCCGGATGTAGACCAAATTTACATGGATGCCATACAGATGATATCAGGTCAGGGCGGATGGCCGCTCAATATTGTCGCGCTTCCCGATGGAAGGCCATTTTGGGGCGCCACCTATGTACCCAAAGAGAATTGGATAAAATCCCTGGAGCAGTTGGCGGAACTTTACAGAACGGATAAACCCAGAATAACCGGATATGCGGCCGACCTTGCCAATGGCCTGAATGCCATTAACCTAGTGGAAACGGATACGGATAGTGAACAGTATTCCCAAGAACAGTTGGATGCTGCGGTGCAACATTGGACCCAGTATTTTGACACTTTTTTAGGCGGACATAAACGTGCCCCCAAATTTATGATGCCCAATAATTGGGACTTTTTATTGCACTATGCCACCACTGCGCAAAAACCGGAAATTATGGACTTTGTGGACACCACCCTGACGCGGATGGCCTATGGCGGCATTTATGACCATGTGGGCGGTGGTTTTTCCCGATACGCCGTGGATGTAAAGTGGCACGTACCCCATTTTGAAAAAATGCTGTACGACAACGGCCAACTAGTAAGCTTGTATGCCAAAGCCTACGCCACCAACCAAAACCCATTGTACAAGGATGTGGTGACCGGTACCTTGGAATTTGTGCAAGAGGAGCTTTTGGACAATAGCGGTGGATTTTATTCTTCCTTGGACGCAGACAGCCTCGATGAACATGGCAATCTGGAGGAAGGCGCCTATTATGTTTGGACCGAAGCCGAACTCACCAAACTTTTGGGCAAGAATTATGACCTCTTCAAGGCATATTTCAACATCAATTCCTACGGGCATTGGGAAGCGGACAACTATGTTTTGATACGGGACAAAAGTGATATTGAAATTGCGGAGCAATTCAATATTAATATATCTGAATTAAAGACAACCATTAAAAAGAGTCTTTCGGTTTTAAAAAAGGAGAGGGAAAAACGCTCAAAACCCCGCCTAGACGATAAAATCCTGACCTCATGGAACGGATTAATGCTGAAAGGACTGGTAGATGCTTATCGTTATTTGGGGGAAGAGGCCTATTTGGACCTTGCCCTAAAAAATGCAGCTTTCATTGAGCGGGAAATGATCAGGGACAACCATTCACTTTTCAGGAACCACAAAGCAGGAAAAAGTAGCATCAACGCCTTTTTGGATGATTACGCCACGGTAATCGACGCCTATGTGGCCTTGTACGAGGTCACTTTTGACGAACACTGGCTTGGTTTGGCCAAACAATTGCTCGACTATACCAAGGAACACTTTTTTGACAAAACTTCGGGCATGTTCTTTTATACTTCTGACGAAGACCAATCCCTTATCCGAAGGACCATCGAAGTGGACGACAATGTGATATCCTCGTCCAACTCCATGATGGCCATCAATCTGTTCAAACTTCACAAACTCTACCCTGATGAAGGCTACGGCAGCTTATCCGAACAAATGCTGAAAAACGTTCAAAAGGACTTTGACCGCAGGGCCCAAAGCTTTTCGAATTGGTTGCATTTGGTGCTATACCAGAATCATAATTTCTACGAAATTGCAGTAATTGGTGAAGACTACAGGACCATGGGAAGTGAACTTGCCCAAACCTATGTGCCCCAAAGTATTTTGGTGGGCAGCCAAAGCCAAGGGAATCTGGAATTGTTGAAAAACAGGGAAGTACCTGGTAAAACACTCATTTATGTCTGTATCGAAGGAGCCTGTAAACTCCCCGTAGATAGTGCAGGTGAGGCTTTGGAGCAATTATAAAAGGGGCTTAACATTAACAATTGTTTAAAAACCTTTTCTTTTATTTCACTTGAATATTAATTACGTTGCCATTTAAACAAAAACCATTATGGAAGAACTAGAAAATTACCAAGATTACATTGATCAGGCCATGGAATGGGCCATAAGCATTTTACCGAGCCTCATTACGGCCATCATCACCTTTTTTATTGGTCTTTGGGTCATCAAATTTTTCAATCGGATGGTCCGCCGCTTTTTCGCGAAAAAGGATTACGATGAAACCTTGGAGTCTTTCTTACAAAGCTTTATCAGCATTGTTCTAAAGGCATTGCTCTTTGTCCTGGTCATTACCCAACTGGGCGTTAAAACCTCATCCTTGGTCGCTATCGTTGGTGCAGCAGGTTTGGCCATTGGTTTGGCCCTTCAAGGCTCTTTGGCCAATTTTGCGGGAGGAGTGCTCATACTCATCTTTAAACCATTTAAAGTAGGTGATTGGATTTCTGCCCAAGGTGTGGACGGATCGGTAAAGGAAATTTCCATTTTCAATACCAAATTGAGCACCTTCGGCAACCAGATTGCCATCATTCCAAACGGACAGCTTTCCAACGGAAACATTGTGAACTACAATATGGAAGATACCCGCAGGGACAAAATTGACGTGGGTATTGGTTACGGGTCCAACATCAAGGAAGCCAAGGAAATATTATTGAAAATCTGTGCGGACAACCCGAACATCAATACCGAGCCAGCACCGGAAGTTTACGTGGGTGCATTGGCCGATAGTTCGGTAAACCTAACGCTACGTTTTTGGGCCAACAACGATGTATTCTGGCCAGCACATTTTGATGTGATCGAACAAACAAAACTGCGCTTTGATGCAGCAGGAATCGAAATTCCATTCCCGCAACGGGTGATGCACAAAGCTATGGAGGATTAACCTTTCTTCTTTTGCTGAAGTACAAAGTCCTTGAGATAGTATGGCTCAAAATAGGCCACATCCTCAAATTGTTGCGACTTGAACTTCTCGAAAGCAATAGTGGCCATCTCCTTTGCAGATGGTACCACATCAGGATTAAAGATAAAATTGGGGTGTTGCAAGACACCCCTACATTTTTCCGCCCCACTTCCCACGATATGGACCTTGTTTTCGCTGACATAATCGGCGAATGAAGCTTCATCGATAATCTCTGCACGGGTTTCCCGCACTTCATGGTAACGATGGTCATACACACAGGAATACACTTCCATTCGCCTGGCATCCAGCACAGGAATCAACAATTCACCCGGATTCAGATCTACTTGACGGGCCATGTTTTGTAGGGTCGGTGTCGAAATCAGGGGAACATCCAAAGAAAAACAAAGGCCTTTGGCCGCGGATACTCCAATGCGCAATCCGGTATAGGAACCCGGTCCCTTGCTTACCGCTACGGCATCAAGGTCCGTAAATGACAAAGAAGCCTCTTTCAAGGCTTCTTTTATGAATACGTGCAATTGCTCTGAATGTGAATAGTTCACCGCGTTTTTCTCTTTTAGGACGACAACTTGGTCATCCTTGGAAATGCCTACGGAGCAATTGGTGGTCGCTGTTTCTAAATGTAATAGTATGGCCATAGCGGCCACAAAGATACTAGTTTAATGAGATTGGCATACCAAAGTAGAACTCCAATATCTTCAAGCGGAAGATATAATCATACTTGGTACGGATCACATTGGCGCGCGCATCGTCCAATCGGGCTTGTGCCTGACCAAAGTCAAAAGCGTTCAAAAGTCCAACATCGAATCGGTCCTTGGAATATTGATACGCCACTTCACGCGCCTCAAGGGTCTTTTGGGCTGCCTCATAGGCTTTTGAAAATGTCCTTACATCCACATACGCTTGATTGATGGCGGTTTCCAGTTCCAATTTTGTGGATTCCATTTGCAGTTGGGCTCGGTCCAAATCGATTTTAGCACGTTTCACGTTGTTCCGTGTGCTCCATCCATTAAAAATGGGTACGTTCAACTGTGCACCATACGAAATACCATCGTTGATCCATAACTGATCAATAAATCCAATGAACTCCCCTGTTAGAGGATCCCTGTTTTGATCGGAATACCTTGTATTGTAGTTAAAGAACGCACCAATCGTTGGATAGTAAGCCCCTTTCGCAATTTGTACATCCTTCTCCGCAACCTCAATGTTTGCCTCCGCCAATTTGATGTCATTTCTGAATTCAAGGGCTTTTGCAAAGATGGATTTTGGGGAATTGGACAAAATATCGGAAGGTGGGACTTCAAAAGACTCATCGGCCACATCGAAGTTATCATAGTCGGTAATCTGCAGTAGCTGTGCCAAATTGATCCTGGAGATAGTCACCAAGGCCTCATTATTGATTACCTGCTGTTCTTGGCTCGCTGCGGTTGCTTCGATTTCCAACAAATCTCCCCTCGGCACCACTCCAGATTCCACCAACTCCTTGGTTCGATTCATATCCTGCTCGGTAACCTTAAGTTGTGCTTCCGAAACTTTAAGGGCCTCCTTATTGCTAATAACCTGTAAATAGGCGTTTGCCACGTTCAATCGAATATCGTCCTTAAGGTCGTCCAAACGATATTGATTGGATATCGCATTCAACTTGGCACGATTTAAACGGTTGATGTTTCGCAAACCGTCAAAAAGTGTGACAGATGAAGTTATATTGGCCGATGAGGAAAGAATGGTCCCCGTTACCAACTGGTTGGTCGTAGGATCAAGAATAAGACCCGTGTTTCCAGAAATGTTGGTATTGGCGTTTAAATCGGGCAATAAATTTCCCAATGCATCGGATTTGTCGATTTTCGCATTTTCCAAGTCCAGCTCAAACTGCTCAATGGTGAGGTTGTTCTCAACAGCATAGGTGACACATTCTTCCAATGTCCATTTCTTGACCTGTGCGCTTACGGAAAAAACGGCACAAAAAAATAGTAGTATTGAAATTTTTGATTTCATTCGTTTTTTGATTTTGCTCATTAATATTGGTTGGCCTGTCTTATTCTTCGTCAGATCGCTTCTCCAACTTGTTCCAAACCTTGATTTTGTCATCCTCGGTAATACCCGATACAATTTCTACATCGATACCGTCGCTTACACCCAATTCCAAATCCCTGCGTTCAAACTCGTTCTCGGCCACCTGTACTTCCACATAAGGTTTCTCGGTTTCCTTATCGAACTGGAGCAATGCTTCTTTTATGGACAGTACGTCCTTCCGCTCTTCCAATACAATGGAAGCATTGGCACTATATCCGGCACGTACGTATGAGGTGCTATCACTAGGCGTTACATCAAGATCACCTTCTATTTTAAATTGAACGGCACCTTCTTCCTCAACACCTTTTGGGGCGATGAACTTTAACTTGGCGTCGAACTTTTGCTCTTCCAAGGCTCCCAAACTGATTTCCAAAGGCATGCCCACGCTCAACTTGCCTACTTCGGCTTCGTCCACCTCTCCTTCAAAGATCATTTTGGACATATCGGCTATGGTAGCAATGGTAGTACCTTCGTTAAAGTTGTTACTTTGGATTACTTGATCCCCTTCTTTTACCGGAATCTCCAAAATAGTTCCGGATACGGTAGCCCTAATATTGGTGTTGGCACTGGCCGAACCTCCCGCAGAACCTTTTCTAATAATTTGATAATCGGCCTGGGCGTTTTTCAACTCCTGCAAGGCTTGCTCGTAAGTCAGCTTTAAGTTGTTATAATCCTGATTGGAAATAACACCCTTGTCAAAAAGAGTTTTGTTCCGGTCATATTCCAATTTGGCATTGTTCAGTGCCAACTCTGCATTACGAACCCTACCGGCCGCTTGGTTCAAGGATTGTTCGTTGGGAACCACCTTGATCACGGCAATCAGGTCTCCAGATTTTACTTGGGCACCTTCTTCCAGCATTATTTTATCAATGATTCCGGAAATTTGGGGTTTGATGTTGATCTCGTCCTCGGGAATCACTTTACCGGTTACGATGACTTTATTTACAATGTCCTTCTTTTCTGCTGTTTCGGTTTTATACAGCTCTACAGGAGTACTGTTCTGCTTTAAAAAGTAGACTACAGCGGCCAAAATACCTATAACCACTACCCCTATTAATCCGTACTTTACATACTTGTTCATTCTTGCTTATTTGATTTCGTTATTTAATTGTATTGATGATTATTCTTCCCGTAATGCGTCTATGGGTTTAATTTTTACTGCACGGTTGGCTGGCAATAGGCCAATGAGCACGCTCAGACCTACCATTAAAATAAATGATACGATGAACTGAGGCACACTGATCATGGGTTTCACGAACGGGAAATCATCCCCGCTGCCAAACATGGCGTCCAACGCCGACAATACCCCTACTGCGATGGCAAAACCGACCAAGCCAGCAAATGCGGTCAATACGATGGCCTCTACCACAATCTGACGCTTCACAATGACTGGGGTTGCCCCAAGTGCCCTACGCACGCCTATTTCCTGGGTACGTTCCTTTACCGTGATCAAAAGGATATTACTGATGGCGATGACACCCGCGAGCAGGGTAAAAATCCCTACAAAAAAGGAGAACCCTTTGAGCACCATGGTAAACCCGGTAATATTGTTGAATATTTCGGACATATCGAAGCTGCCTATGGCACGTTCGTCATCCGGATGTATATCGTACTTGGCTTTTAAAATGCTTTTGATTTGAGCCTCCACAAACGGCACAGGCGTATTCTCTTCAACGGCAATGGCCATCCATCCCATACGATCACCTGAATTAAAGGCTTTTTGAAAGGTACTGAACGGGATGAACACCGCGTTCTCACCATCAATATTGATGTTGTTATTGGGTTTATAGATTCCCACTACGCTAAAATATACCCCATTGATACGGATTTCCTCGCCAATCGCTTTTTCGCCTTTTTCAAAAAGGAGCTTATAGGTTTCTTCCCCAATGACACAGACTTTTTTGGAATCTTCAATATCAGTCTGGTTTAAAAACCGGCCTTCCACCAACTTCTTTTTGGTGATATTGTCAATTTCAGGATAATCCCCATATACGGAGGAACCACTTGTCTGTCCATTTCTGTATACGCTTACGGTACCTCTATGGCTAGCCAACTCAATACGTGGCGCAAGGACTTCAATTTCAGGAATCTGTCTTTTCAGGATGTCCGCATCCTCCAACTTGTATCGGATTCTTCTTCCACGCTCAAAGCCCTTATAGGGTTCGGAGGTGGATTGACCCCAAACAAACAAGCTATTTGAAGCTGTGCCTGCAAAAAGTTTGTTGAACCCGTTGCTCATCCCGTTGGCAGAACCTAACAACAATACCAAGATGATCATAGCGAAGATAACCCCCAACATGGTCAAAAAGGTCCTGAACATGTTCTTGCCCAGAGTATGAAATATTTCTATCCACAAGTCTTTATCAAATAACCACATAACTATTTATCACTTAGTGCAACAATGGGTTTAACGTTTGCGGCCTTCATAGCCGGCAACAAGCCAGCCAATACTCCTGCAATGATCAATATGATGGTCGCAGTGACCACCACGGAAAGGCTTACGGAAGGATTGCTGAAGGCTGGTGTCTGGATTGCAGGTCCTACCGCAGCCAGAATCATCCACGCAAAAGCCAATCCCACAAAACCAGAGATGGCCGTGATAAAAACAGATTCCAACAACACCAAATTTATAATCTGGCGCGGTCTGGCACCCAAAGCTTTTCGCACCCCGATTTCCTTGGTTCGTTCCTTGATCGTAAATACCATAATGTTACCGATTCCTACGATTCCAGCAACCAAGATCAAAAAACCTACACCAATACCAATAGCTTTGAGCACCGCGGTAAAACTGCTGATATTGTCAAAAGCCTCGGCATAATTCCAAACATAGAGTCCAGCTTGGTCTTCGGGTGAAATCTTATACCTGCGTTTCATTAGGATTTCCAATCTTTCCGAAAACTCCAGGGCTTCCGAAAGGTCGTAATTGGGATTGTACGTTAGGGCAATGGCATTGATGTCGTTGGTGTTACTGTAAATCCGTTGGTACGTACTTACTGGCGCATAAATCATTCGTTCTGCGTTGTCGTCCCCATCATCCGTAAAGATTCCGATGACCCTGAACGGTAATCCATTGAATTGGACAAATTTCCCTAGTGGGTCTTCATCCTTAAAGAGATCTTCAGCTACTTTTCTTCCGATAACAGCCACCTTGGCCTTATTCACAATATCGGCCTCATTGATATACCTACCTTCCATTACCAAGGTTTTTTCTATGGCCTGATGATCGGGATGTACTGCCTGTACGGAGTAGGACCCTGTTTCGGCTTTATACCTTGCCGTCGCATTGGCATAGTACCTTGCACTGATGTATTCTATATCGTTTGGGAAGCTTTGTTTGATGTACTCCAAATCATCATTCTTGAGCTGGATGCGTCTGCCGGCTTCAAAACCGCCATATGCCTTGGATGTGGTTCCAGGGCGAACAAAGATGGAGTTGGTGGCATCGTCATTGAACTGCCCTACAAAACCATTCTGCATCCCATTTACCGAGGCCAACAGCATCACCAGAATAAAGATGGCCCACCCCACTGAAAAACCAGTCAAAAAGGTCCTCAGCTTATTGGTCTTCAGCGTGTTGAAAATTTCCTGCCAAACGTCGCGATCAAACATACTGTTCCGCTCTTACTTGTTCTACTTTTTTATCTTCCACAATTACCCCATCCTTTAGGTGCACAATACGTTTGCACATGTGGGCAATATCTTCTTCGTGGGTTACCACCAAAATGGTGTTTCCGTCGTCGTTAATTTTTTGGATAAGGTCCATTACTTCGTAAGACGTTTTACTGTCCAAAGCACCGGTGGGCTCATCCGCCAAAAGGACTTTGGGTTCAGCAGCCATGGCACGGGCAATGGCCACCCTTTGTTTTTGTCCTCCGGAAAGCTCACTGGGCAAATGTCCTGCCCATGGTTTTAGTCCTACGCGCTCCAAATATTGCATAGCTTTTTCTTGTCGCTCCCTTCTTGGCACCTTTTGGTAATACAACGGAAGGGCAACGTTCTCCAAAGCGCTCTTATAGTTGATTAGATTAAATGACTGGAATATGAATCCCAAGAATTTGTTTCGGTATTGGGCTGCCTTGGTCTCGCTCAGATTTTTGATTGGCACGCCATCCAAGGTGTACTCCCCTGAGTCGGCTCCGTCCAGCATTCCCAAAATGTTCAACAAGGTGGATTTACCTGATCCCGAAGATCCCATAATGGCCACAAGTTCGCCTTCCTCTACTTTAAAATTGATTCCCTTTAAAACATGAAGGGAATTGCTTCCCATTTTATAGGATTTATGAAGATCTTTGATTTCTATCATGATTGATGATGTTAGCTATCTTACGTTTACCTCTGCAAGTAAGACATTAAAGTTGTTAAAATGTTACAAGATTTTTTACTTTTTTTTCGAAAGGGTGGTTTTTAATGCCTATTCCTTGGCCAATGCGTTCCATACCTTGACCTTGTCACTGGCTCCCAAACCTGACTTGACCTCTACGAATATGCCATCGCTCACGCCAAGCTCCACCTCTTTTCTTTCGAATTGCTGGTCGGCGGTTTCCACCTCAACATACGGTTTTTTGGTCTCATCATCAAATTGCACCAAGGCCTCCTTTACGGCCAACACGCTATCGGCCCTTGCCAAAATAATAGAAGCGTTCGCACTTAGTCCAGCGCGAATAAAAACGGTATCATTCTTCCTGAGGGTTCCTTTGATCTCAAACTGAATGGCCCCATTTTCCTCCTTGCCTTTAGGAGCAATATAGTCGAGCACAGCGTTGAACACTCGGTTTTCAATGGCACCTACCGTAATTTCCAAGGGAAGGTCTTCCTTGATTTTCCCCACCTCCGATTCGTCTACCTTTCCTTCGAAGATCATTTTGTCAACATCGGCTATGGCTGCAATCGTGGTACCCTCATTAAAGGTATTGCTTTCGATGACCTGATTGCCCACTTCCACGGGCACTTCCAAAACCATTCCGCTTACGGTGGCACGTATCAAGGTGTTGGCCGAATTACTCAAACCGCTGGTGGTACCCGTCTTTACAATATCATATCGTTGATTGGCCGCTGCATAGGCCTGCTTGGCCTGGTCGTAGGACACTTCCGCCCTTTCCAAATCCGCTTTTGGGATAACGCCCTTGCCAAATAGATTGGATTGGCGCTCGTAGTTCCGTTTTTGATCGTCCAAATTGATCTTGGCCTCATTAATGGCGTTCTTGGCATCATTGAGTGCAGAAAGATTTGGCACTACCTTGATTTTTGCCAACAGATCACCAGATTTGACATAATCGCCACCTTCCACATAGATTTCCTCGATTACACCCGAAATATTAGGTTTGATCAACACCTCTTCCAAAGGAAGGATGCTTCCCGTGGCCACGGCCTTTTTCACAATAGTCTGTTTGGACGGTGTTTCGGTTTCGTACACCACAGGGTCTTCCGCATTTTTTTGATAGAGATAGTACATGGAGCCACCGAACACTATTACGATGAGCAACAAGATGACAATGGTTACCGATTTTTTCATTTTACGTATTGTTAATTGATTGATTCTTATTTTTTATTCTGTTCGCAATGCTTCAATAGGCCGCACCTTTATGGCGCTCTGTGCAGGAATAAACCCGGCAAGAAGCCCTGACACCATCAAGATGGTGAGAGCACCCGTTACCACGCCCACGCTTACACTTGGATTCATGAACATATCTACGGGCCCTACGCTATCCAATAGTGAGTTGATTCCGAAAATGACCAACGAGCCAAAAATAATCCCTACCATACCCGAGATCAGGGTCAGGAAAATGGACTCCATTAAAATTTGCTTTTTAATGGACCATGGCTGTTCTCCCAAAGCCCTTCGGATACCGATTTCCTTGGTCCGCTCCTTTACCACGATGAGCATTATATTGCTTACCCCGATAATTCCGGACAGCAGCACCATGATCCCTACAATATAGGCGACTCCTTTTAATGCCCCGAAGAGGCTCTCCACACGATTGTATTGTTCGTACAGATCAAAGTAGCCGACGGCTCGGGTATCTTCCGGATGGACTTTGTGGCGTTTTTTCATGACATCCACAATCTTATCCTTTAGCTGGGAGATGGAACTACCATCGTTGGCCGTAATGGCCATCCACCCTACATCCTCTCCGCGGTTGAATGCCTGAGAAAAAGAGGTAAAAGGCACGAAAATCTCCTTTTGGCCCTCTTCGCCCCCATCACTGGTGTTCTTTTTATAAGTACCGATGACCATAAAGTTGACTCCCTGTATCTTGATGTAGGTGCCCAATGCATCTTCGTCCTTATCATAGAGGTCGTTCTTTACCCCTTGACCTATAATGGCCACTTTTCTTTTTTCCTTGATGTCGTTATAATTGAGGAAACGCCCCGAAGTAACTGTCATGGGATCCTGATTGATAATTTCCGGATAATCGCCATAAACATTGAACGCTCCTGTACGGGTACCACGCACCACATTGTTGTTGCCTCCAAAACCACCCAATTGATTTCTTGGGGAAATAAACCTAAGGTTGGGCACATTGTCCCGCAATGCCTGCACATCGCCTATCTTAAACTCAAAGCGTCGTCCCTTGGGCAAGCCCTCGTGGCCCTTGGTGGTGGCACGGGTCCACATAAACATGGTGTTGGTGGCAATGTTCCCAAAATCCTGTTTGATACCATTTTCCAAACCCTTGCCGGCCGCCAACAGTACGATAAGGATAAAGATGCCCCAGCAAACACCAAAGGCCGTAAAAATGGTACGCCACACATTGGTAGTGAGCACCTCTATAATTTCACGCCATCTATCTTTATTGAACATATCGGTTAGGTTATTCGTCCCTCAAGGATTCGATTACTTTTACTTTTGCAGCGCGGTACGCGGGCACAAAACCGGCCAAGGTTCCAGCCACGATGAGCACAATTACGGTAGAGAAGGCCACATTGAAATTTACGGAAGGGTTCATGATGTAGTCCACTTCGATATGGGGACCTACAAGTTCCAACAATGCCATGCTGAAGATAAGTCCACCAAAGCCAGAAATTGCGGTCACAAAAATGGCCTCATGCAGAATCATGGCAATGATTGACCATGGCTTGGCACCCAAGGCTTTTCGAATTCCTATCTCGCGGGTACGCTCCTTCACTACAATCATCATAATATTGCTTACCCCAACCACCCCAGCGATAATGGTGCATACGCCCACGAACCAGAAAAACAGTTTTATGTTATTGGTAAGTCCATAGTAGCGTTTGGCCTCTTCCATGGCGCTCCATACCTCAATGGCACCTGTATCGTCTGGAGCCACCGTATGGGTCTGCTGTAGGTATTGTTTTAGGTCATCCTTAAAATTTACAGCCTGAGCCACCGCAGCATCAAAATTATCTACCGGGGGCAAGGTAAAGGACATATTGTTGATTCTATTGCCTCCATTAAAAGTGCGTTGCGCCGTAGAAATGGGTATGAATATATTTTCTTCTTCCCGTTCGCGCATTTCTTTAAAGACTCCGACGATTTTAAAAGGAATGCCCGAAATATCGATAAACTCCCCGATGGGCGTTTCGACGTTGCCAAAAACATCCTTCTTTATTTTGTTCCCGATGACGGCCACTTTTCCATTGGAAATTTCATCTTGGTAATTAATGAACCTTCCTTCGGCCATTTGGGCATTATCAATAAATTGAAAATCGGAGCCTACCCCTTGAATTCCATAAATCAAGGCTTCCTTTCCATAGTTCACGCTGACGCCCCGAACAAATATCCTACCAGAACTGTACTCAATATCCTCATTGAACATGGTACTAGCCTTGTCATAATTTTCATTGACCAATTGAATGCGTCTTCCCGGATTGAGTCCTTTGTATTCTTTGGAGGTAACTCCCGGCCATACCCACACACTGGTGGAGGCATCTTGTTTGAATTCGTTTTCGATACCATTGCGCATGCCTTGCCCAAATCCCAAAAGAATGACCAAAATAAAGATACCGGAGGCTACGGAGAGACCGGTCAAAAAGGTACGGAGTTTGTTCTTTCGTATGGTGTCAAATATTTCTTGCCACCGCTCCAAGTCGAACATAGGTCAGCGATTTTGATTGATGAACGCCTAAGCGTATATCTATAAGACAATCAAAGTCGCAAAATGTTACAGTTCTGGTCGAAATTTATGGGAATAGAGCGGGTTAGGCCCGCATTTTTCGGTAAATGAAGTAGAAAAGTCCGGCTACCAGCACATAAGGCACCGCCATCAAATACACGATACCATTGTTGATGCCTTCGGCCGTTCTGCCATCGGCCTCACTTTCCACCACTGCGCGACACATAGCACACTGGGCATCCGCAACGGTAGGGAGTACCAATAGAAGGATAATGATGAGGAAGAATCGTGTTTTCATAACAAATCAATAGGGGTAATAAGGTGAAATCATCAGATAGACCAAAACCCCGGTTACCGCCACATAGAGCCAAATAGGAAATGTATACTTTGCCCATTGCCTGTGGCTTTCAAAATCATCCAAATACACTTTGGAATAGGTGATGAGCACTAACGGTATTACGGCAATGGATAGCACAATGTGGGTCATCAATATAAAATAGTAGATGTATTTGATGGGCCCCTCACCACCAAAAACGGTCGATTCCGATGTCATGTGATAGGCTACGTACATCACCAAAAACAAGGCTGAAAGCACAATGCAAGTGGTCATTAATTTTTGATGCGTCCTTTTCTTACCATTTTTTATGGCTATGACCGCTACAATTAAAAGAATGGCGGTAAGTCCATTTATGCTCGCGTAGATCGGCGGAAGAAATGATAGGGGTTCTGCATTGGGAATTTTATATCCGAACAATAGGGCAACCACTAAGGGAATTGCAATGGAGATAACGGTAATCCATTTGTTGAACCGTTTTTCCTTTAAGGTAAGTTCATCGGTCATTCTGCCAATAGTTTTTTAATGTCCTCTTTCAAAATGCTTATCTGCTGGGTCTCTCCATCAGAGTTGACTCCTTGCTCCTCGGTTATGGTTCCACGATAATAGATCAATGGGTTACCAAATTCATCTTCCCGCGAACGAATATACCCATTTTTGTCAACCAATGCGAACATCCCGGAGTGCTCAAAGCCGCCTGGCGCCTCTTGGTCCTCGTTTGCAAAAATGTAGAATCCTTGCTGGGCCAATTCATATATTTTGTCCTTATCACCAGTCATCAAATGCCAGTCCTTATCCGTGATTCCGTATTTGTTGGCATACGCGGTCAGTACCGTGGGCGTGTCATATCTTGGGTTGATGGTAAATGAGGCTACGCCAAAATCTTCACTGCCCTTGAAGGTTTCCTGCAATTCTACCAAGTTCTTGGTCATAATGGGGCAAATCGTAGGGCAAGTGGTAAAGAAAAACTCGACTACATAAACTTTTCCAAGATAATCCTTATTGCTGATCAAAACGCTGTCTTGATTATAGAACTCAAAATCGGGAACCTTACGTTTTTCCCCTTGGTTGACCACAAAACCCACTTCCTTGTTCTTGGAAATACTGCTCATACGGTCGTTCTCGACCACTGTACCACCTTTTACCCGTTTTGTGATTTCGTACACCGCAAAGGTCCCGAAAATCAATATGATGGCGGATACCCAGATATACGTATACTTCTTCTTGCTATTTGATCCTGTCGGCATTGTTCTTTTTTAAGGCCAAACGATATTCTGCCAAGATAATCTTGACATCGTCGACCATTTTGTTATTCAGTTCCGCAACGGACGAGGTGTCGAACCCATATTTGGTCCCTTCATCCTCATCATCTGTTCTACCCCTTAGCTTTAGGTCTTTGTCGATAATAAAAACATAGGGGGTGGACAACTGGTTGTCCAAATCAATATTGCTGTCCAAGGAGCTAAAAAGACTCTTGATCTCCGCTTCTGTACCGTAGGCGAAGTACCATTTATCCACATTGGAGAGTTTACCCAATTCCGCTTTCAATTCTTCCACTTGCTCCTGTTTGCCTTCCGGCACCACCATCACCATTTGAAAATCGTTGAACTCCCCAAATCTTTTATAAATTTTTTGGTTCAGGTTAAAGGCGTTCCCTTGCATGGCTCCAATGTCCGTACCAAAAAAACCAAGAACCGTTATCTTGCCCTTCAATTGCCGTGCAGGATCTATCTGGGAAACATCCATCACATTTTCGGTAAGGGTGGGTAGGCGGCCAAAGTTATTCACTCCGGAAGCAAAAAAGAGATAAACCACCACTGGGAGTATAAAAAGTATCCCTAAAACTATTTTCTTTTTCATAGTATTTCAGCCCTACAAAAATAAAAAAAGACGGTTGGAAAACCGTCTTTTAAATTTGTTAAATACTTGTTTAGAAGTCCCAAGTCACGAATCCTTCCGTGAAAACGTTATGGATATAATCCGCCTCGAAAAGCAAAATGAATATCAAATAACAGATAAGGAAAACAGGGACCCAAACAATTACCCTTCTCAATGAAGTTTTTTCGTCTCTTAGGTGCATAAAGTCCCATGCGATGTAATAGGCCTTCACTAAAGTGAGGATAATGAAAATCCAGTTGAGCAACTTCATCCCAAGGAAGTAATTATCCGTTAAAAACGCTGGCTTAACAATACCCAATGCCACCTCAATGGCGGTCACTATGGAAAGGAAGATAAGTACGCCCCAAATCTTTTGGGTGTTCGACTTAAATTTTACCAGTCCTCTAAAAATCTCAAGTTTATGTTCGTGTGCCATGTATTGTCAATGTTTTTATACCAAGTAAAAGAATGTAAATACGAATACCCATACCAAATCCACAAAGTGCCAGTACAGTCCAACCTTTTCCACCATCTCATAGTGACCTCTGCGTTCGTAGGTACCCAAAATCACATTAAAAAAGATGATGATGTTGATCACTACGCCCGAGAATACGTGAAAGCCGTGGAATCCGGTGATAAAGAAAAAGAAATCGGCAAACAGTCGGTGTCCGTATTCGTTATGGATCAAATTGGCACCTTCCACCACTTGATTGGCTTCCAATATTTTCGCCAAGGATTGTTTTCTATCCAAAACTGTTTTTTCGCCTTCTTCGTTCAATATTTCGGTGCGGATCAGAATATTGGGCGTTGCCTTGAATCCTTCCACAACTTCATTTAAGGAGTAGGATGTTCTATATCCTTCTGATTGATACCAAATTCCCTCGCTGGCCTCATGTTTTACCCTTTCCTCTGGTAAGGTTTTTGCAAAATCCGCCAAAGCCGCTCTCTTACCGGTTTCGGCATTTACAAACTGAAGGATTCTACCTGAGTTGGTCTCGACCGCTCCGTAATCCCCTTTGATAAACGTTGCCCATTCCCAAGCCTGTGAACCAACGAAGATGGCACCACCAATAATGGTCAGGAACATATAAAGAATGACACTTTTTTGCTTCATCTTGTGCCCTGCATCCACAGCCAATACCATGGTTACGGAAGACATAATCAGGATAAAGGTCATAAAGGCTACGTAGTACATGGGCGCTTCTACACCATGCAAGAACGGAAAGTGGGTGAACACTTCATCGGCTATGGGCCACTGTTCAATGAACTTAAATCTAGAGAAACCATACGCTACCAAAAACCCAGAAAAGGTCAAGGCATCCGACATGATAAAGAACCACATCATCATTTTTCCATAGCTAGCACCTAGGGGCTGATTTCCGCCTCCCCAAACGCTGTCTTCTGTACCGGTACTTACCGTTGCATCCATAAAAAAGGTCGTTTTATTAAAACTTTCACAAATTTACATTTTTTGATGTATTGTAAAAGACAAACTTGAGTGAAAACTGCTCCAAACAAGTTTTATTTCACGAAATACATAAATAGAATTAGATATACCCAAATAAAATCCAAAAAATGCCAGAAGGTGGCGCCAAGCTCCAATCCCAACATATTTTCCGGGGTATACTTATTTCTGAGTTGCTGCACCAATACCACCGAAAGTGATATGAGACCTGCCACTACGTGGGCAATGTGCACCGCTGCCAGCAAAAATACGTAGGACATCTTAATATTGCTCGTTGGACCCGTAAAATAATATCCATTTTCCAGCATCTGGGAAAACCCGACAAACTGGAGGGATATAAACGCAATCCCTAAGACAAATGTGACCACCAAGAAGAGGGTTCCCATTTTTTGATTGTCCTTTGCGACAGCCTTTTTTGCCAATAAATAGGTAATGCTGCTCAAAACTATGATTGCCGTACTAATATAGAAGGCACTTGGCAAATCCAAATCGCTTACCCAATCTTCCCGCTTGCTGCTCACAATATAGGCGCTGGTCCAACCAGCGAAGCCCATGATCAAACTCACAATACCGAACCAGAGCATCATTTTCTTTGCCCTTCTGTTCTTTTCCTTTGCTGTTCCTTGGGTTAAATCCATTATTAACTTATAAACTTATCTATTACGTATACTACTTGAATCAATGATATGTAGGTGACACTTGCCAACATCAACTTTCTTGCGGAAGTATTGTCCCGTTTTTCATATAGTTTGAAAGCGAAGAACAACATGACCAATCCCGACAACAATACAATGACTGCTGCTGGTATGGAGAGGTGCAATCTTCCCGTGAATCCGAAAACGGGGATAATGGAAATCACGATCATCCAAATGGTATATAGAATGATTTGCAATGCGGTTCCTTTATCCTTGTTCCCTGTGGGCAACATTTTAAATCCAGCCTGCTTGTAGTCCTCATCCAACATCCAGCCCAATGCCCAGAAATGGGGAAACTGCCAAAAAAATTGAATCATGAACAGGGTACCGGGCTCTATGCCAAAATCGTCCGTGGCGGCCACCCATCCCAACATAAAGGGAATGGCTCCAGGAAAGGCTCCCACAAAAACCGCAAGAGGCGATTTCGTTTTTAAGGGCGTGTACACACTGGTATACAAAAAGAGCGATATGGCACCGAACATGGCTGTCTTGGGACTAAGTGCCAAAAGGGACAGCACCCCGAGAACCGTCATTAAAATGGCAACCACCAACGCGGTCCGTACCGACATTCGGCCAGAGGGTATGGGCCTATTTCGGGTGCGTTTCATAAGGGCATCCAAATCCCGCTCTATAATTTGGTTATAGGCGTTGGATGCACCTACCATGCAATATCCTCCGAACATCAGCAATAAGAGAGACAACAAATCAATCTGATAGGCCCCCAAGAGATATCCTGCAATGGAAGAGAACACCACGCTAACGGCCAACTTGGCCTTGGTAATCTCCTTAAAATCGGAAAATAGTAAGGAAAGCGTGTTATTTTTTACGGAACCTACGGCAGACTTCATCCACAACTATATTGGCTGGCAAAGATAACGCCAGAGCCTATCTTTTGCAACCAAAGCTCACGTTTTATGATTCTTATAGCAATTGAACAAAAAAAAGCCCAAACAGTTTGCTGTTCGGGCTTTTTCCATTCCTGCCTCGACAGGAATTTATAAATTTTTATTGCAACTTAAAGGTAATTGGAATACTGAATGGCACCTTAACTGGACGACCTCTTTGTTTTCCAGGGGTCATCTTTGGCAATTTTTCAATGATTCTTCTTGCCTCGGCTTCCAAGTTTTTATCTGGACCACGCATTCTAATGTTACCTATGCTTCCATCTTTTTGAATCACAAAAATAACACTAACCCTACCTTGGACTCCCATTTCTTGGGCGATTTCTGGGTAGCGGAAGTTTTTACGAATGTGGTTCTGCATCATTTCTTGGAAACATGCCTTTTTATCCTTGGCGTTCTCACAACCTGGAAAAACAGGCACATCCTCAATTACGGCGAAGGGTACGGAAATATCTTCTTCCACTTCTTCCACTTCAACCTCTTCGATTTCTATAACCTCTTCTTCTTGGCTTGTTTCGGTAGACTCGATTACGGTCTCTTCCACTTCTTCTTCATCCTCTACAACCTCGATAACTTCGGGGGCAGCAGGTGGCGGTGGTGGCGGTGGAGTCTTTATCTGCTCTGTCATCGGCACTTCTTCGTCCAATTGATCTTCAACATTCATCGAAATGTCGTAGTTATTGGCCTTGTCGTACTTTTTCCACTCCATGGCTCCGTAGACCAATGCCAAAACAGCAGCCAATCCTATAACAAAGTACAGGGTACTGTTTCTTCCTACGTCTGCTTTCGGGTTCTTTTTTGGTTCCATCCTTTTTCTCCTTTTCTAAATTTAGTGTTTGCTAATTTAATTATTAATTGGTTAAATAAACAATTAAAATTTCCATTTTAACGGGTTTTTCTTGGAAAAAACCCACCGAATTAGTCCTATTCCTGCAAATGCTCCCAATGTATTTGCAAAAACATCGCCCAACTCGGCCATACGATCTGTGGTCAGTGTGTACTGTAAGATCTCAATAAGTATACCATATATAATGGCCAAAACCAAAACAATCCTAGTCGTTTTGACCAGACCTAGGTTTCCCATGGTTCTTTCCCTTACACTCATGCAGCCTACAAAGCCGAACACCAAGTAGAATATAAAGTGGGTGATTTTATCGGCATAGGGAACATTAAAACTCCCCGGGTCCAAGTCCATGGCTGGGAAAGAAAATAAGCTGAGCATGGTGATGACCACTACCCAGCTTATAAATAATAAGGTATATCCAATTGTTTTACGCACCGATCAATTCCTTGTAGTCGTCGGCACTCATCAGACCGTCGACCTCCGAAGGGTCACTTATTTTAATTTTGATCATCCATCCATCACCATAAGGGTCGGTATTTACCTTTTCTGGTTCGTCTTCCAAGGACTCATTGAACTCCACGATTTCACCACTTAGGGGCAAAAACAAATCGGAAACAGTTTTAACGGCTTCCACAGTTCCAAACACTTCCTCTTTGTCCAAGGTTTCGTCCAAAGTCTCCACTTCCACATAAACAATGTCACCCAATTCGCTTTGGGCAAAATCCGTGATTCCTACGGTAGCGGTATCTCCATCTATCTTGACCCACTCATGGTCCTTGGTGTACTTTAATTCTGATGGTATGTTCATTACTCTATTTTTGAATTAGTAGATGGGCAAATGTAACTGATTGCCGAAAGCTTTTCAAGCAAACATGTGGACAAAATACGAGAAAAATGGATTCTACCGGTAATTAGTTGCCAAAGTTGTACCGCAGTGTAAAGCCTGCATTGATCGTGGTCTGCGGAAATGCGGTGGAAACGGCAAATTCCGAGAAAGCATGATCGTAAAAGAAAAGGGCATTCAAACTTTTGCTCAAGGCGTAGTCCGCGGTGAACTTTACGGACATCAACCGTTGTCCGGAAGTAATCTGGTTGTTATCGATATCCAAATTGCGGATGATGGTAATGTTATCGCGAAGCGAAACGTCCGCCTTCAAGTTAAGGTCCCCTTTGAGCCTTGTCTTTTCACCTCCAATATTCGTCACGAATTTCACATCCTTGAAACGATACCCTAATCCCACGGTGTATTCGTCACCGTTGATTTCCGTTAGAAGATTATTGTCGAAACTTAAGGACAACGTTCGGCTGGTGCGAATCTCTCCCAAAAAGCTAAAGGAATTCTGCATTTCAAAATCCACTCGAATCAAAGGACTGAACTCATCGGTCAGCACCACATTGTTGATGAGCGTCTTTGGAAGCAAGTCCCCATTTTCAGGGTCAAACGTGGTATTCTGTCTTTCCAAATTGGTCTGGAAAGAGTTTACACTGTAGGCAGCCCGATACCCATGGCTCAAGGAAAAACGCTTGAATTTCTTTTTGAACCATCTGTTCTTCATCAAACCGGTGTACTTTACATTCCAGTTTGGAATCGGGATTTCACGAAAGGCATCCATATTTACCCGGTTTACATCCTGACCTGTATAGGCTGCAAAGAATGCAGGCAATAATACATCTTGTTGTGTTTTGCCGTAGCGTTCTGGGAAACCATCCTCATCCAAGGTTCCAGGTGTTTCTCCCCTATCCGATACCAATCGGTTCGCTATGGTTATTCTATTTTGTTTGAATTGCTCAAAGGTTTCAGAGTCAAACTCATCGCTCTTTCGGAATACGGTACCGATCATGACCGTTGAAATACTGAAGTTGCCCATTTCGTTGATCAGACCATCTTGTCCATTGGCCCATTCCCCGGGGCTATAACTTTCCTGCAAGGAGCTCATAAAGTTTCTATCCGCATTCAAATCGATGGTCAAATCCTGAGTAGGCTGTGCGGTTGCCGTGATATTGAGCTGCTTGTTGGTATTTTGCATAAACTGACGGCTGTATTCGGGGTAATTGGTCAACCATCCATTACGCGCCGCCTCGAACCTTACATCGGCCTGACTTCCAAAAACAAAGCCCAAGGTAGGCCTCGTGGTACCAATAAATCCGATGGATTGCGTATATCCGGGCAATACGGTTCCGCGGTTTTCACTGTAATTCACATTGACCCGCTTTACCATAGTAAGCACATCCACCAAGGTATTGAAGCCTTTACTGGTCTTTTTGGGAGCATTGTCATCCTCACCGTTGGCGGGATTTCCTGCTTTGTCCCTTCTCACTGCAGCTTGCGTAGCGGTTACCTTCCCGTCGCGCTTTTTAAGTCCCAAGAAATCGTACAGTCTCTGCATGCTCATGTTGGCCGTGAGGCTATGGGTACTTGCATTTTGCACCACATTGATGTCCTCGTTGGCCACTTCGCGCAATGCATCACCACCACGCTGCCAGTCAAAATTACTGGTGTAGGTATATTGTGCGTTGATAAAATTGAGGAACGGTATTTTGCTAAAGGGCAGTTCGTAATTCAATTGCATCTGCTGGGCGTGCCTGTTGGGCTCACCTACATCAAAAAATCCATCCCAAAGATTTAGGGTTTGGTCGATTCCAGAATCAGGGTCGTCATCCACATTAAAGTAGTTCCGGACGATGTTATTGTTGGATGCGGTTAAATTCAACCGCAAGGATTTCGTCAAACTGTAGTTAAGGGCATATTGCCAATTGAAGAGATAATTACGCTGTTGCAATAAGGGCAGTTCCAACGCTTCAACCCCTGGCTCCAATACATCCCTGTATCGCTGTTGATTAAAGGAACGGTTGTAATTGGCGTTTACGGACAAACTTGTGGGCAAGGCATTAAAGTTCAAATCTTTGAGCCATTGCCAGTACTTGCCCGTGAGCACAGAATCTTTTTTGGCAAAGGGCGCCACAGGTGCGGGTTTAAAGTTATGGTTGTACACAAACCCAGTGGTCACGTTTTGGTCCCTAAGTTCGGCCACCTCAAAATCTCGATGGTCGGTCTCGTTGTAGGAATAATTAAAAGTGAAGTTCTCCACATCGAAGAAATTCTCCTCGGCTTCCTCTCCCCTATTTTTTCTTACCCCGATAAGGTTGATGCTGGTCCGCTTGGTATAATCCTCCGCCTGCTCTTTGATGGATTCGGCCTCTTCGGCCGTTGCGGCTGCCGCAATTCTGTCATCCAAACGCAGATCATCGTATACCGGGTCAAATTCCGGAGTGATCAAGGTTTCTGAAATCCCGTAGTTGAAGGGCAATTGCAGGTTCCACTTTTTGGGGAATAATTGGCCCACGTTTACATTGGTCACTACATCATACGAAATGGCGTCCTCCAAGGCACGTTCAATCGGGGTTTGGTCGATGGAGCCAAAACCTGAAGTGCTTCGGCTTCCGGTTGCGGTGACGTTGGCAAAATCGGCCATATTGGCGTCCAAGGCAGCGGTTGCGGCCCAACCTCCACTGTTTTGAAGGCCGGCCAAACGCAATTCGTTGAACCAGACTTCGCCACGGGCCGGAAGGTCGTCAATGTTCTTGACACCTACCATCATGCCCCGGATACTTCCCAACGACGGATTACCTCGAATCCCGATCCTGATTCTTCCCAAGGTACGGGGCGCAAATTCATCAACCAGAACGGCTTCACCATCCACAATTTCATAATAATTGATGTCATCCAAAGTTTGATCGGATATCCCCTTTGACTTCACCTTGTTCAAATCGCTGAGGGCGACATCTATCTCATTGACATCGGGCCAAATTTCCTCGGCCGATGTGGAACCAAAGGGCGTAAACTGAAGCGGAAGCTCTATCTGATAAAAATTTTCCGTGAAATCGGTACCTATTCGTAAGAAACCGACCAAAGGCGTATCGCTATCGGAATAATCCGTATTGAATATTTTTTCGGCATGCATGAACATTTTTAAGCGCTCATACTGGCGGACATCAATGTTCACATTTTTAAATACCCCTCTGGAATCCTGGGACTCCAAATTCTCCACCACAAAGGAAAGGGACTGCTCGTTCTGGCGGATGATGGTATTGTTGTTGTTCAATTGTTCCCGGATAACACCTGGGGGCAATACGTAGGGAATAGGCTGTCTACCAAAATTTTCCTCTATATTGACAGTGTTCACATCGGTTACCGTTGCATCATCGGAAGGGTCGTTGTCCACATCGGGTTGCAAAGATCGGGTGAATGTCCTCCAATCACCTCGAACCAAATCCAAGGTGGCAAATCGCAGTACTACATCATCCGAAAAGCCGGTAAGGTACATCCGCATGAAGCTGATGGACCTAAAATCGGAGATTCCGCCTACGGCATCGGTGAAGTCGCTCAGCGGGATTTTATACTGTATCCATCTGCGGTTCAATTGGGTCCCATTGGGCAATGTTGGGGTCAAACCTTCGCGAATGTCGGTCACGTACTTATCATCAACCGTGGTATTGGGTTTTATCTGGATGCGATACTCGTAATAACTGTTTACGGTATTCATGGTCAAATCGCGGTCAATATCCTCCACATCGGGCAAGGTAGTGGAACCCCGATTGGTATTGGTTACGGCAACAGGAGAGTTACCTTCTGTATTGTTGAAGTCCAAATACCGCTCCAAGATACTACCTTCCCTATTCAAATAGTAGCGATAGTTATCCAAGGCAGGGTCTTCTGCTGGGCCATTGTAGATGGTGGCCTCGGCAGCGTCATCATACCCATCCAGACCAAGGTCTTGGGCGGCCCTGTTGGTTTCATCGGCATCAAAGGCATACACCAAGGATTGGGTAGAGGGCACTTGACCCCAAATGGTTTCCCTTGGTATCTCATTATTGGTGCTGGCGGGCAAACCGTTTTCGTATTGTTTCCTTCCATCCCTTAGGATGTCCTCCGATATATTACCCAAATTGAGCACCAGTTCACCCACGTTGGCATCGGTAGTTTCCCCGTCTATGTAGGGATCCAACACCCAAAACTGCACAAATTCCACGTTGGATTGCTCAAAATTGGTACTGCTCAAAGGCCGCATGATTCCACCCCATTTTGCATCAGGGGTTTCGGTTTCAAAACTTGGGTTGGCGTTGTACGGTCCTTTTTGATTAGGGTAGTACACAATATCCAAAGTACTCTGCACCTGGGTCTGCCCTTGGGCAATATCGGTTTCGGTAAAGACCTCATCAATAAATACGCGACGCGTAGCGTTTGAGGAAATATCGTTATCGGACATTCCTGCGGGACGTTGGTTCGTGTAAAAAATGGGGTCAATGGTGTACCAGGCCATTTTGGCCCGCTCAAAGCCCACATCGATGCCAGTTCTATCATTTATAAATTCCACCGGCGGGCTCGCCAAGCTCCATCCCAAGGAAGAACGGATATCAATCAGTGCTTGGGCTCCTTCAAAATCATCCAAATACGTGGTGGTCTCACCTCTAAAATCGGCATTTTTTGGTGAATTGGGCCTCAAGAAAGCCACTTCGCCCCTCAAGGATAAATTGGAGGGCACATCGGTATCAATGTTCGGTAATTTATTGGCCAATCGGGTCAGAAATGGTATTTCCGTGCTAAAATTACCATTCAGTCCAAAAATGGTATTGTTGACTGGCTCAATGCCATAGTTTGATTTTTGGGTCAATGGGCGTTCGTTCAAATTGAGAAGGGTTCCGCCCAAAACAAAGTTCTCGTTGAACTTGTGCTCCACATTTACCCCGGCAAAACGTCGGGTCTGCTGACCAAACACTGCATTGTTCTCCACAGAAATATTGATGGGTGTATTGGATGCCTCCAAACTAGGATCCAAAAGCTGAACCGTTCCTGCCTGATAGTTCACGGTATAATCGATACCCTCCTGCAATTGACGCCCACCTGCCGTAACCGTAACGGAACCCTGCGGCACGTTGAACGCTCCAATGGGAATTCCGTTATTGGATTGAGAGGTGTACCGACCCTTGATCTGGAATCGGTTTTTTTCCGCATCCTGTAACGATGCCGCCTTGGTCTTGGCATACATATTACGGAACACATATTTTCGTTGGTTCGGATTGTACCCTTGATCCTCTTCCACATCGTAGACCCCACCTCCCAAACGTTCAAAAAGGTATTCCCCAAACGGTTCCACTTTGGTGAAAATGATCCGGCCCGATTGGGAATCCACGGTAATGCCTTCCACATAATCAAAAAATCCGTCCCCGCCAGCCTGCACATCGTTGTAAATGTTCAAACGGTCCAAATTGAAAACGTTGAGCAAAATTTGGTCTTCCAACCCGGATGGCCAACCTGCGTTGGGGTCAACAGGGGTGATATAGTTTCTTGGCGTTGGATCGGAATACAGGATGTTGAGTTTAAAATCTTCTTGGCTCAATTGATAGGCTCCTGTGGAATAGATATTTTTCATCATCAAATCCCAAATGGGATCCTGAACATTGGTAATGTTACTTTTGAGCAACTTCAATACCAATGCATTGTTTTCTATCAAATTGGAATTGGGCGGCACGGTGGTGGCGTCCACTCCACCATTGGCAAATTCCCCCACTTGGAACACCTGTCCACCAAAGGTGTATTGAAAGGCAACGCCCAACACCTCATCGTTGCTCAAACTTTGACTAAGCGAAATATATCCCAATTGGGAATCGAACTCATAATCCCTTCCGGGTTCCAGCTTTCGGGCATTTTCCAGAATGGCATAATCAAATCCTTCGTTTACACTGTACCCGGGAACATTGAAACCGGATGCTGCGGTAGCGATATCCCGTATGGCAGGTGTTAGGGCACCGCTCCCAATTTGATTGGGATCATACGCGTTGGCCGCATTCTGTGGAAGTCCTGTTGCTACCGCCGAACCATTGAAAAAGCCAGCTGGGTCTCCGTTGTTGATACCGATACGGGTATTATCGGAAAGGGCCTCTCCCAAATCTTGGATGGCCACTACATTTCTAACATTCTGTGTCTGCTGGTTTCGGTTGGTTACCCAAACCTCCAAGCGGGTAATCTGCACCTGGGTCTGGATAAAGGGATAGAATTCCAAGGCCCTATCATAATTATCTCGAAAATAGTGTGCCAAGAAAAAGTGACGGTCCTCGTCATAATCCAAAGCGGTCAGGGCAAATTCGTTGACAGTGCCACCGCCCTGTGCTACCACGGTATTGTTTTGGGAACGCTGTTCGGAAAAGACGGCCGTAACCGTAGTTTTTCCAAATTGAAGTTGTGTTTTAACCCCAAAAAGACTCTGAGCCCCGGTGATCAGGGAACTGTTGAGCGGCATGTTCACGTTACCGACCTCAATTTTCCGAAGGATATCGTCCTCCGTTGGGGTATAGTCCAGTTTTACCAAATTCTGGAAATCGAATGTGGCTTCTGTGTCGTAATTGGCGGTCACCTGAAGCCGTTCCCCCACTTTCCCAAGCAAACTCAAACTGATGCGCTGATCAAAGTCAAAAGAAAGGTTGGTTCGGTTTCTGGGCGAAAGCGCCGGGTTATCATTTTTTTGCCATAAGATCCCTAGGTCCATGGCCACGGACCCTTGCGGAATCACCTCGATGGTATTGCCCCCAAAAATGGTCTCAAAAAAGTTATTGTTGACATAGAAATTGGGCAGCAAGTTTTTACGTGCTTCATCACTTCCCGCCTTTTTGCCGGAATAGGCATCGGCCTTTTGCTTAAAATAGGCTTTCATTTGCTCCTTTTCCACCAAATCGTAGTACTGTTCTGGCGTAAGGATTACGGGGTAATTTACATTGAAATCACCAACACTTTCCGTGTATACATAGGTATTGGTCTTGGGGTCGTAGGTATACTTGGCAACAATGCTGTCCGGATTCTCCAAAATAAGGCGGCCAAGCTCAACTCCAGTTTTTGTGGAATCCTGAGCTTGTTCATTGGTTTCCTGTCCCAGCAAAGTGGAAATGGACAGCAAACAAACAACAAAGAAAATGTACTTAAAACGTGTTGGTTTAAGTATTGGTTTTGCCCCTTTTTTCAAACTAGTTACAAATTTTTCAGCGCCAGTTTAATAATGTTCTCTACGCTTAGCGAGGCATCTTGGGAAACTACCTTGTTGACCACCTTTTCGGATTGCTTTCTGGTAAAACCTAGAACCTCTAATGCAGATAACGCTTCTTCTTTATTTGTATTGTTTGATTGTTGTGAAACTTCGCCCATGTCGTACACCTTCAAAATCTTGTCCTTAAGGTCTAAGATGACACGCTGGGCCGTTTTGGCTCCAATCCCTTTTATGGACTGGATTGTGGGCACATCGCCATTGGCTATGGCATCCCTTACTTCGGATGGGGACAGGGAGGACAACATAGTACGTGCCGTACTTGCTCCGACACCCGAAACGGATATCAGCAAACGGAACACATCGCGCTCTGCCCTTTCGGCAAAACCGAACAAGGTATGCGAGTCTTCCTTCACCAGTAAATCGGTATAGATAAATATGCTTTCCTCATCCTTGAGCAGGGAGAAGGTATGCAACGAAATATGCAAAAAATACCCCACTCCATTGCATTCCACAATGGCATATGTTGGATTCTTCTCTACGAGCTTCCCTCTTAAGTGGGTAATCATGGGCGGTTTATTTGGTTATGGTTATTCTCCTTGCATTTTTGCTTTCCTTCTTTTTTCTCGTTCTTGGGCATCTATCGCCGCGACTGCGGCCATGTTCACCATTTCGTCCACACTGGCACCCAATTGCAAAATATGCGCTGCACGGGTCAAACCCACCATAATCGGACCAATGGAATCGGCATTGTTGAGGCCTTTCAACAATTTGTAGGTGATGTTGGCAGACTCCAAGTTGGGAAACACCAAGGTATTGACCTTTTTGCCGGATATTTTGGAGAACGGAAAGTTCTTGCTGCTCATCTCCGGATCAAGGGCGAAATCAGTCTGGATTTCACCATCGACCACTAAATCTGGATTTCGTTCATGCAGGATTCTAACGGCTTCTTTCACCTTTTGCGCGTTGGGATGGCTCGATGAGCCAAAATTGGCGTAGGAAAGCAAGGCCATTACGGGATTAAAGCCAAAGGTCTGGGCCACATTGGCCGTCATCTGGGCAATTTCTGCCAATTCCTCTGCATTCGGGTCTATGTTGATGGAGGTGTCTGCCAAAAACAGGGGCCCCCGATCGGTAATCATAATATTGACCGTACTGGCATTTTTTACATTCTTGGCCCTCCCCAGCACTTCAAAAACGGGTCGTAGCACCTTGGGATATGATCGGGAATAACCGGAAATCATCCCGTCGGCATCACCTTCCTTGAGCATCATGGCGCCAAAATAGTTGCGCTTACCCATGTTCACCCTAGCGCTGTATTTGGTCTCCCCCTTTCGTTTACGGAGCTCCCACAATTTTAACGCGTACTTGGTGCGCATTTCACTGAATTCGTCGGAACGTGGGTCAATGATCGGAACTTCGGCATCGAACTCCAATTCGTCCTTGAGTTTTTCAATGGTAGGCTTGTGCCCCAATAGAATCGGGGTCGCAATACCTTCATCGTGCACGATCTGTGCGGCCTTCATCACATCCAAGAGCTCTGCTTCGGCAAAAACTATACGCTTCGGATTGACTTTGGCCCTGTTGTGGAGCAGTCGGACCACCTTATTGTCGTTGCCCGATCTTTGGTACAATTCTTCTTCGTATCGGTCCCAATCCTGAATGGGAAGTCGGGCCACCCCGCTTTCCATGGCAGCCCTTGCAACCGCAGGAGGCACATGGGTAATCAACCTTGGGTCAAAGGGCTTTGGAATAATATAGTCCCTGCCAAAAGTCAATCGGGTGGTGTCATACGCAATATTCACCTGTTCCGGCACCGGTTCTCGGGTCAAATCGGCCAAGGCACGTACTGCTGCCATCTTCATTTCTTCGTTGATCTTGGTCGCCCGCACGTCGAGTGCTCCCCTAAAAATGAAGGGAAAGCCCAAAACATTGTTTACTTGGTTGGGATGATCGGAGCGTCCTGTGGCCATAATGATATCCTCTCGGGTATCCATCGCCAAGTTGTATTCGATTTCCGGGTTCGGGTTGGCCATGGCAAAAACGATTGGGTTCTCCGCCATGGAGTTCAGCATTTCTGGAGTGACAATATCTGCAATGGAAAGCCCGATGAAAACATCCGAATCCTTCATGGCCTCCTCCAGGGTGTCTATTTTTCGGTCTGTGGCAAATTCTTCCTTTTCCAAGGAAAGATTTTCCCTATCCTTTCGAATGACGCCCTTGCTGTCCAACATCACAATATTTTCCGCTCTAGCCCCGAAGGATTTGTACAAACGGGTACACGAAACAGCTGCTGCTCCCGCACCGCTCACCACAATCTTGACGTCCTCCATTTTTTTGTCGGCTATTTCCAATGCATTCAGCAAGGCTGCCGCCGAAATAATAGCGGTTCCATGTTGGTCATCGTGCATTACGGGAATATCCAACTCCTCCTTCAAACGGCGTTCGATTTCAAAAGCCTCCGGTGCCTTTATATCCTCTAGGTTGATGCCACCAAAGGTGGGCGCAATGGTCTTTACGGTTTGAATAAATTGCTCCACATCGGTAGTGTCCAGCTCGATGTCGATACCATCAATATCCGCAAAAATCTTGAAAAGCAAACTTTTCCCCTCCATCACTGGCTTGGATGCCTCCGGACCAATATTGCCGAGTCCCAAAACCGCAGTTCCGTTGGAGATGACCGCTACAATGTTTCCTTTGGCGGTATACTTGTAAACATCGTCCTTGTTCTTTTCGATTTCCAAACAAGGCTCCGCCACTCCTGGAGAATAGGCCAGTGCCAAATCCCGCTGGGTGGAATAGGGTTTGGTGGGTACAATCTTTATTTTTCCGGGTTGTGGCTTTGCGTGGTACAGTAATGCTTCGCGTCTTTGCTTTTCCTTGCTCATATATTCAAAAAATGAATAGGTAAAGTTAGGGTATTCCATGGTTTTAAAGGAACATCCCCAATATCAATTTTAGTCTGGCCCTAAAAATTTATGAAATTGGTTCCAAGTCAAACCAATCCATCGAATCAAGCATCCAACGGATACTCCTCCTTCGCCTTTTTCACGTTGAGGCGCATGGCAAGAACCGAGGCAATCACAAAACAGGTTCCTGCGAACAACATGGCGTTCACCGAATTGGCTCCCAACAAGTTTTTAAAGATAGGCCCAAAAGAGAGGGTCTGTATACCCATAGGTATTACGATCATCATATTTAAGATGCCCATATAAACGCCCCTTCGTTCTTGTGGAACAATTTTAGAGACCATACTGTAAGGTATACCCATCATAGCCGCCCAACCGATTCCGAAGAGCACCATGGGAAACAGTACATATACCGGATCTTGGATGTAGGGTATGGCAAAAAGAGCGATTGCAGTTCCGAACAAACTAAGTGCGTAAATTTTCTTGCCCCCAAAACGCATCGTCAATGGCACCAATACCAATGCGACCACAGCGGTGACCACGTTATAGGTAGTACTCATTTTGGCGGCCTGTGCTGCTGCTTCCGAGGTGTCATATCCTAATGAAACCCTGAACAAGGGAGTAATAAACTGCCAGTAGACAAATAACGCGTACCATTGGAAAAGGTACACAGCAGAGAGCTTCCACATAAACTTGGGCATATCCTTTACGGCGTGGGCTATTTCCACAAAAGGCACCTTAAAGCGTTCCGCAAATGGCAGGGCCTTATGCTTATTGATATCTGCCAACTCCTCATCGGTTGGGGGTATTTCCGGTGTTTTTGCGACCGACCATAAAATGGTGGCTATGGAAAGGAAGGAACCAATAAAGAATGAATAGTACAGCCATTTGGGCACTGCACCTTCCACTTCTAGACCTCCACCAAACCAATCTTGGAACAAAAAGATAGAGGCATTGGCCAATAGAATACCAGCACCTACAAAAAGGCTCTGCATTTGATATCCGATACTGAACTGTGATTCCGGCAATTTATCACCGACAAAGGCTCGATAGGGTTCCATGGCCATATTGTTCCCCACATCCAAAATCCATAATAATCCTACGGCGAACCACAGGGCCGGACTCAATGGAAACAAGAACAGACATAAACTGCCCATAATCGCACCTATTAGGAAAAACGGTTTCCGTCTTCCCCATTTTGGCGACCAAGTTTTATCCGAGATGGCACCAATAATGGGCTGTACAATCAAACCCGTTACTGGACCGGCTATATTTAAAATGGGTAACAATTCCTCTTTGGCACCCAAAAAAAGAAAGATAGGGTTGATGGCACTTTGTTGTAATCCGAAACTGTACTGGATTCCAAGGAACCCAACATTCATATTGAAAATTTGCCAAAAACTGAGTTTGGGCTTCTTGATTTTGATCATACTATCCCTTTAGTTGGTCTGCAATATCAGCTTTGAAAAAATGTGAATCCTTCAAAAATATTGCTCAATATAGCATTTTTTATCTTGCAGAAAGCCTAGTTTTTGAATTTGATTGGGCGTGAAATGTTATTCTTTGAGAAAGTCGATGTTTCGCCGAAGCCCAGAAAGCTTTGTCCGCTTTACTGCAGATTTCTGGAACACCTTTTTAAAAACATCTTCCGTAATTTCCTCCCAATCCTTTTTGGTGAAGGACAATAATTCGGGATTGGGGTCAAACAAAGGTTCACGGTGCGATTTGGAAAAACGGTTCCAAGGACACACATCCTGGCACACATCGCAACCGAACATCCAGTCGTCCAATTTACTCTGAAATTCCGAAGGAATTTCATTTTTAAGCTCAATGGTCAGGTAGGAGATACACTTGCTGCCATCCACCACATAGGGCTGCACAATGGCTTCGGTAGGGCAAGCATCAATACAGGCCGTGCAGGTTCCGCAATGGTCGGTAACGGGAGCATCGTATTCCAATTCCAGGTCTACGATGAGTTCGGCGACAAAATAAAAGGAGCCTACCTGCTGGGTAAGGAGGTTACTGTTTTTCCCAATCCACCCCAGACCACTTTTCGCTGCCCAAGCCTTGTCCAAAACCGGGGCTGAATCCACAAAGGCCCTTCCGTGCACCTCCCCTATTTCTTCTTGAATGAAATGAAGAAGATTTTTCAACTTATCCTTTATCACAAAGTGATAATCCATTCCGTAGGCATACTTGGAAATCTTATAGGAATCCGGATTTTGCTGTTCGGATGGAAAGTAGTTCAGCAAAAGGGATATCACGGATTTGGAACCTTCGACCAATTTGGTGGGGTCCAATCGTTTATCAAAATGGTTTTCCATATACTGCATTTCGCCATGCATGTTTTGGTTGAGCCATTTTTCCAAACGGGGCGCTTCCTCCTCCAAAAATCCTGCTTTGGAAATACCGCACGACAAAAATCCGAGACGCTTGGCCTCAGCTTTGATGAGTTGGGTATGTTTTTGGATACTCACGTCACGAAGATAGGAATAGTTTTACGCTGCCCGAACCAAAATTATTTGGTTTTGACAATGTTATATTCCTCCTTGTAAAAGTCCATGATGGGTTGGAACGGCCCTAACTGATGTTGTTCTTCACTAAAGCTATCGGTATACGGACCATAGGGAGTAGAAACGGGTTTTTTGGTCAAATCAGGGAAATCCACTTCCCGATTGGGTTTTGTTGGCCGCAATTTTTGATTTATATATCCGGCAACATCATATGCCTCTTCATCGGTCAGAACAGGATTGTCAAAAGTGGTTCCGTAGGGCATATTGCTTTTGATGAATTGTGCCGCAGTGATCACTCTCGTCATTCCCGCCCCGTTGTTGTACGAATCATTGCCCCATAAAGGAGGATAAAGATAGCTGCCGTCCTCTTGGGTCTGTCCTTGCCCGTCCAGACCGTGACATTCCACGCAATGGTGTTGAAAAACAGTTTCACCATGGTCCAAGTCCACCGCCCTATTGGGTATTTCGATGGCTAAAAATCCTTGCCCCTTTATGTTTCCATCGATTGGAACCGCCCTGCCTAACCATTCCAGATAGGCCAATAATGATGTCATTTTATCACTATCCTCGGGCATTACCCTTCCGTTCATGCTACGTTCCAAACATCCATTGATGCGATCCTCGATGGTTCCCATAGTGTTTTCGCGCCCTCGATATTGTGGAAATCTTTTTACCACTCCTATCAAAGGTGCGGCGTAGGGTTTTGTACCTCCATTTAAGTGGCAACTTGCACATGCCAGATTGTTCCCAGCAAATCTTTGGGTGGAATCTAGCTGTTTGGGGCCAATATGGGCCGAGGTATTCCTGAATATTTCAAAGCCCTCCCTGATTTTTTGATTTTTGTCGGAATTGGAAAGATTGTAAACATTATAGTCCAAGTAGTAAACGTCGTCGGGAAGTTTCACATATCTATTGCTTTCAAGTATTCCCCCGAATCCAAAGAGCACGATCGAAAATCCCAATCCTAGCATTAAAAACATACCAATGCCAAGTTGCCAACACAACTTCTTTATTTGCTTGGTAGTGCTCTTGAATGCACCTGAATGCATCGGGTCGGGATGTGAAGTGTTTCGCATGGTTTGTTCCAAATCATGTTGGCAGGCATGCAGGCTAAGGTTTGGGAACTGTACGACTGTTGGAGAATGCCAATGCACCGCTCCGTAAAACCGAACAAGCTAGAAAATTACGAAAAGATTTAAAAAAGTTAAGCGATAAGTCAAAACAATCCGCCTTGGGTTCCACCTTTCATCTTGCCCAAGTGTTTGTAGGCAAGCTCGGTGACCTCCCTACCCCTTGGCGTGCGCATAATAAAGCCTTGTTGTATCAAAAATGGTTCGTATACCTCTTCCAAGGTCTCGGCACTTTCGGATACTGCTGTGGCCAATGTGGTGATTCCTACGGGGCCGCCTTTGAATTTATCAATGATGGTGGTAAGTATCTTGTTGTCCATTTCATCCAGACCATGGGCATCTACATTGAGCGCTTTGAGACCAAACTGCGATATTTCGAGGTCAATATTGCCGTTCCCTTTAATTTGTGCAAAGTCGCGCACCCTTCGCAAAAGGGCGTTACATATTCTGGGGGTTCCGCGGCTACGGCCTGCAATTTCAATGGCCGCATCGGTGGTGATGGGTACTTTTAATATTTCGGCACTCCGCTCCACAATGGTAGATAACAATTCGGTGTTGTAATATTCCAAACGGCTCTGAATGCCAAAACGGGCCCTCATCGGTGCGGTAAGCAAGCCCGAACGGGTAGTTGCCCCGATCAAGGTAAAAGGACTGAGGTTGATTTGCACAGAACGAGCATTGGGGCCCGTTTCGATCATGATATCAATCTTATAGTCCTCCATGGCAGAGTACAGGTACTCCTCCACAATGGGACTTAATCTGTGGATTTCATCAATAAAAAGCACATCACGCTCATCCAGATTGGTCAACAATCCAGCCAAATCCCCTGGTTTATCCAGTACAGGTCCAGAAGTCACTTTGATGTTTACGCCCAGCTCGTTGGCCAAAATATGGGCCAAGGTCGTTTTTCCCAACCCTGGGGGACCATGAAATAGGGTATGGTCCAAAGCCTCTCCCCTTAAGTTGGCCGCTTGCACAAAAACCTTTAGGTTTTCCAATACCTGTGCCTGTCCCGTAAAATCATCAAAACTGACGGGACGCAATGCTCTTTCAATATCGAGCTCTTCTGGCGAAAAGTTTTCTGCGGATGGATCTAGATTCTCGTTCATGCTTCAACAAATATAATTGAAAACAAAGCGACCCGAAACGATCCTGATAAAAATACACTGGCAGTGGGTTCTTTTGTTTCTATGGCTTATCTTAGAAAAAGCACAAATCTATCAAGTTACAACTATGTTGACTACTACCTATTCCGAAGGAATTCTACAATACATCCCATTTTTTTATGTCATTTGGTCGGACGACCTGCTTTCAGCTTCAGAAGTATCCGTAGTCCAGAATGCCATTGAGCGCGATGCTTCCATTAGCGCTAAGGAAAAGCAACAGTTGAAAAAGTGGTTGATCAAGGATAAGCCGCCGAAGGACAATGAAATCAAGCATTGGAAGCTTACCATTGACCATTCGGAAGTAAAACTTATTGAAAGTGACACCTACCCGCTGACTTCACTTTGCCAACGTTTGGTGGGCACAAAGGACATCAACGAACAACTAAAGCACATTGAGGTTCATTTGGGAATACAACCCAACCATTACAACCATCTTTTTGATGTGGAGGTCGTGCACGAAAAAACTTCTGATGAATACAAGCCCGATATGTTGGATGGTATTTTAAAAGGGACTCATGCGAATGTTGTGGATGAATTTAGGCGTTTTTTGGACCAACCCGATTTTACATGGCAAATCATAAGGAATAAGGACGACTTCAGAAAAAGGGTTTTGCACCAAGTCCAGTTATTGGGCGAAGCTGGTTATGGGGCCATGGCCTACCCCAATGCTTACGGCGGAACGGGAGATATGCCTTCGTACGCAGCCATTTTTGAACACTTGATGTTTGTGGATGGCAGTTTGGCCGTTAAGTTCGGTGTGCAATTTGGGTTGTTTGGCGGAAGTATCCAAAAACTGGGAACAAAGAAGCACCACGACCATTACTTGACGGATGCGGGCAGCACTAAACTTTTGGGGTGCTTCGCCATGACAGAAACCGGTCACGGTTCCAATGTACGAGGCATTAAAACTACGGCCACCTACGAAAAAGAATCAGATAGCATCATCATACAAACCCCGGGCAAAAATGATAACAAGGAATACATCGGCAATGCGCTGCACTCCAAAATAGCCACGGTTTTTGCCCAATTGATCGTGAATGGAAAAAATGAAGGTGTCCATGCCATCTTGGTTCCGCTCCGAAATGAAAAACACGAGTTGCTTGAAGGCGTGACCATTGAGGACAACGGCTACAAACTGGGCTTGAACGGCGTGGACAATGGGAAAATATGGTTCAACAATGTGAAGGTCCCAAGGAAAAACCTGCTGGACAAGTACGGGGAGATACAGGAAGATGGTTCCTACTTTTCATCCATCAAGAATCCGAACAAACGATTTTTTACCATGTTGGGCACTTTGGTCGGCGGACGCATCTGTGTGGCTCGCGGTGCCCTGGGAGGTAGCAAAATGGCGCTTGCCATTGCCGTAAAACATGCTCTGAACCGGCGGCAGTTCAACGATAACGTCAAAGTGCAGGAAGATTTGATCATGGATTACCCCACCCATCAGATCAGACTCACGCCCGCTATTGCAGGTGCCTATGTGTACCACTTTACCTTGGATGAAATGATGGAGCGCTACAGTGATGAGTCGCAACCCGACAAACGGGTTATCGAGACACAAGTGGCAGGATTAAAGTCCATTATCACTTGGTTTGCCAACGAAACCATTCAGGAATGTCGCGAGGCCTGCGGAGGAAAGGGCTACCTTTTGGAAAACCGAATCGCGGACTTAAAAGGGGATGTGGATATCTTCACCACTTTTGAAGGGGACAACACCGTATTGCTTCAGTTGGCCGCCAAAGGCATATTATCCGATTTTCGTTCTGAATTCAACAGTGCAGGGTTTGCTTCGGTACTTAAACTGTTACAGACCCAGCTTTCGGACAAGTTAACAGCAATCAACCCGCTCTACTCCAATAAAGTGGATGCCGAGCATCTGTACAATCCCAAGTTCCACAAGCATGCGTTCGACTATCGCACCCGAAGATTGACCTATACCTTGGCCATGCGCATCCGCAATTACATTAAAAAAGGGATTCCATCCTACCAAGCATTTTTAAAGGTACAGACCCATTTATTGGCGCTGGGCAAGGCGTACAGTGTAGAGTTGGCCTATAGTATCTACTGTGAACGGTATCAAAATGTGACGGACGTTAAGTATGGCGGACTACTGGAGAAACTCGGGTGCCTTTATGCTTTGGATCAAATCAATTCGGATGCACGATGGTATCTGGAGCAAGGTTATATTGGCAGTACTAAATCCAAGGCGATACGCCAACGCGTGGAGCGATTATCCACAGAATTGAGGCCACACATCGAAGTTTTGGTAGATGGCTTTGGCATTCCAAGTCATTGCCTTACCGCGCCCATTGCCCAACAGGGTTAGTCTTCCTTTTTGATCAATTGGGACCTTCCCAAAAACTCTTCAATAGTGATTTTTGGCGCTCCATATAAGTGAATACCCGAATCCCCGGATGACTTGATGCTGATATCGCCAAAGGCGTACACCCTGGCGTCGGCGTTTCCAGCAATCTCTAAACGACATGAACTGATTTGCATCGTTTCGCCCTTGTACTTGGCATAATCCATAGCATTGATCTGTATCTTATCCGAAGTACCTTCCATGGCCAGAGACGCATTGCCTTCCAGATCCACTATTCCTGAATTGATCTGTGCATACACGTAGGCCCGTGCCCTTTTGTTCAAATTGATGTTCAAAGAATCGACCTCGGTGTGAAAATCACCACTGCTCGTGTCTTCCAAATTGATGTCCATCACGGCGGCATTGGCCTTAATATCCATTTTGGCATTGTTAAAGCCATCCACAAACAGCTCATTGGATTCAATGACATCCTTGGAAACCATCGTTCCATTTTTTACGGTGATAGCTTTCAGCTCGGTATAATCTACCGTTATTTCCAGCTGCTTTTTGGCTGTGATGTTGTAATAAGAACTAATGACCAGCTTACCGTCCTGTACTTCAAATTTGAGAACATCGATAAGGTTATCATCCGCAATAAGATGAAACCCGGTACCCAAAGATTTTTTCAAATTGATTTTGAGGTCGTCGTTCAGTACTATGGCATCAAAAGGCGGCAGTTCCTCACTGACCTGGGTGACAATACGGCTGCCCTTGATTTTGGGTTTACGCTGGGCCTGCATCCAAAGTGGAGATGCTATCAACAATAGAATAAGCAACTTTTTCATGATAGTTAGTTTCATTTATGGGGGAAATGTATTTAAAGATATACAATTCACCTCAAAGAATGTCATCACAAAAAAAGCCCGTCCAATATGGAACGGGCCTTTTAAAATCTATTAATCTATATCTTAATGGTTGAGTTCTTCCTCATTTGCCTGCAGCGGTACGTTCTGTGGTACAAAATCCTGCCCTGCAATGATGTACTCCCCATTTTCGTAAGTTTTACTGTAATCGTATGCCCAACGGTATACGTGAGGGATTTCACCAGGCCAGTTTCCGTGGATATGCTCCTGAGGTGTTGTCCACTCCAACGTATTGGAACTCCAAGGGTTGACCGGTCCTCGCTTTCCGTAGAAAATACTGGAGATAAAGTTGTATACAAATACCAATTGTGCCAAACCTGCTATGATCGCAAATACGGTCATCAAGACCTGTACGTTGGTCAATTCATCGAACATTGGGAAGGCGGTGTTCTCATAGTAACGACGTGGCACCCCTGCCATACCCACAAAGTGCATCGGGAAGAATACCCCGTAGGCACATACTGCGGTAATCCAGAAGTGTACATAACCCAAGTTCTTGTTCATCATTCGGCCTTGGAACATTTTAGGGAACCAGTGGTATACCCCGGCAAAAAGTCCATAAAGTGCCGATATACCCATTACCAAGTGGAAGTGAGCCACTACGAAGTAGGTATCGTGCACGTTGATGTCCAATGTACTATCCCCAAGGATAATCCCTGTAAGACCTCCCGTAATGAAGGTAGAAACCAAACCAATGGAAAACAACATCGCTGGGTTCAGCTGCAGGTTACCTTTCCAAAGGGTAGTGATATAGTTAAATGCTTTTACGGCTGATGGTATCGCAATCAATAGGGTGGTAAATGTAAATACCGAGCCCAAGAATGGGTTCATACCGGATACGAACATGTGGTGGCCCCATACGATAGTGGACAAGAAAGCGATTGCAAGAATCGATGCTACCATCGCCCTGTATCCAAAAATCGGTTTTCTTGCGTTTGTTGACATTACCTCCGAGGTAATACCCAAGGCAGGCAACAATACAATATATACCTCTGGGTGACCCAAGAACCAGAACAAGTGCTCGTAAAGTACCGGCGATCCACCTTGATAGTGTAATACCTCTCCTTGAATAAAGATATCCGATAAGAAGAAGGAGGTTCCAAAACTTCTATCCATGATCAACAGCAACGCTGCGGACAACAATACTGGGAAGGAAATCACACCAATAATGGCAGTCACGAAAAATGCCCAAATTGTCAACGGCAAACGAGTCATGGACATTCCTTTGGTCCTAAGGTTGATTACCGTTACGATATAGTTTAAGGACCCCAACAAAGAGGATGCAATAAAGATGGCCATGGATACCAACCAAAGGGTCATACCCATACCTGAACCAGGTTGCGCCATTGGCAATGCACTCAATGGAGGATAAATAGTCCATCCGGCGGCAGCAGGTCCTGCTTCCACGAACAAGCTGCAAATCATAATCACAGACGAAATGAAAAACAACCAGTACGACACCATGTTCAAGAATCCAGATGCCATATCCCTGGCTCCAATCTGCAATGGAATCAATAGGTTACTAAACGTACCGCTCAAACCGGCCGTTAGCACAAAGAATACCATGAGCGTTCCATGGATGGTAACCAATGCCAAATAAATATCAGCATCCATTACGCCATCAGGTGCCCATTTGCCCAAAACTGCTTCAAAAATGGCGAAGGATTCCCCTGGCCATGCCAATTGCATTCGAAACAATAGGGACATTGCAATTCCGATGAACCCCATAATAAGACCCGTGATAAGATATTGCTTGGCAATCATCTTATGGTCCTGACTGAAAATATATTTCGTTATGAAGGTTTCCTTATGGTGATGTCCGTGATCATCGTGATGATCATGGTGACTTTCATGAGCTTCAGACATAATCCAATTAATTTTTCGTTATTTCTTTTTTTTTGTTTTTTACTCTACCGATGCGGTTTCCATTTCCTCAGCATTGGGTTCCGTTTCAGCAACCTCTGCTCCTTCAGTATCGTCCACCATTACGGTTTCCTTGAAGGTTTTCTGCTCGGCCAACCACTTGTTGTACTCTTCCTCCGTCTCTACAACAATCCTCATCTGCATGTTATAATGTGACTTTCCGCAAATCTTATTGCACAATAGTACATAATCGAACTCCCAAGGTTCGCTGTTGGGTCTGCCTTCGGCAGCCCATTCGGCCCTAAGAGCATTTGTTCTTTTTACCTTATCCACCACATCAGGATTCAAACGCATTTCTTCCGTGGTCACGGTAGGCGTGAACGAAAATTGGGTAATCATCCCGGGAACACAGTTCATTTGAGCCCTAAAGTGTGGCATGTAAGCGGAGTGCAATACATCCTGCGACCTCATTTTAAAGTTTACCTTTCTTCCTACGGGCAAATGCAATTCCTTAACAATAATATCGTCCTCGGCGTTGGGATCGGACTCGTCCAATCCAAGAACATTGGCTCTGTTGATATCGATCAATCGAACATTGGCCTCTCCAAGCACATTGTCCTCCCCTCCGTATCTAGCGGTCCAGTTAAACTGTTGGGCATAGAGTTCGATGACCAATGGGTCGTCGTCCTCGTTGATATCCATAATATTGGTCCAGGTATAGAGTCCCCAAAGAATCAAACCTGCCAAAACAATTACTGGAATAATGGTCCAGATGAACTCCAATCTATCGTTGTCTGCGAAAAAGAGCGCTTTTCTTCCCTTTTGTCCGCGGTATTTATAGCCGAAATAGTGCAATAGTGCCTGCGTAATGGTCTGCACAAAGAAAATGATGGCAAAGGACACCCACATCAACTGATCGTATTCCCCACCATGTTCCGATGCAGCATCTGGCAAAAGCATCTTGGAATATTTGGCAAAACTGAAAATGGTGATTCCGTAGATGAATATCAAGAACGCAAACAACAGGTAACCATTGTTTTTGTTATCGGAATCGTTAGCTATCTCAGCGCGTTCTGTCTTAGTCTGCGACAATTCAAAAATCTTGGTCATTTGCCAAATGGCTATGGCAACCAGAACTAAAACAGTAAATGTTAATAATGCAGTCATCTTTATATCTATCTAAGACTTAAATCGTATTCTATTAATAATGAAAATGTCTACTCTCTTCAATAAATGGGTTTCGTTTGGGCTGCAATGGTGCCTTGGTCAAAGCGGTGAACACCCAGAAAACGAACAAACCACCAAAGAACAGGATACCACCAATCTCTGGAAGACCAATGAACCACTGGTCGCCTACCGTTGCAGGCATTACCATATTGAATATATCCAAATAGTGGCCAAACAACACCACGATACCCGTCATGATCACAAACCAGTTGACCCTTTTGTAGTCGCTGTTCATCAATACCAACAATGGGAACACAAAGTTCATCACCAACATTCCGAAAAAGGGCAGTTTGTAGTCCTCAAAACGTGCGATGTAGTAGGTTACCTCTTCAGGGATATTGGCATACCAAATCAGCATGAACTGTGAGAACCACAGATAGGTCCAGAAAATACTGATACCGAACATAAACTTGGCCAAATCGTGGATGTGGCTATCATTGACTTGCTCTAAATATCCTTTTGATTTCAAGTAAACGGTCACCATGGCAATCACGGTAATCCCGGATACGAACATACTGGCAAATACATACCATCCGAAAAGGGTACTGAACCAGTGTGGATCTAAACTCATGATCCAATCCCATGACATCATGGATTCGGTCACTAGGTAGAACACCAAGAAACCGGCAGACCATCTAAAGTTTTTTACGAAGTTGCTATTGTCATCGGCTTCATCTTGTGCCAAGGACAGTTTTCTTGAATACTGACGGTAGAAAATCCATCCACCCAAGAAAATGGCGGCCCTGATCAAAAAGAAGGTCGGATTCAAATAACCAGCTTTGCCTTGCAGCAATTCATCGTGTGCCACAGTTTCGGCATCCATCCAAACAAACATATGGTTGAAGTGCAATGCGGAAAGCAACAAGATTACAAACACAATGATTCCACCTGGAACCAAATAAGCGGTTATACCTTCCATGACACGGAACAACAATGGGGACCAGCCCGCTTGTGCGGCACGTTGGATGGCATAAAATGCCAAAACGCCCAATGAAATCATAAAGAAAAAGAAGGCGGCTACGTAAAGTGCGGACCAAGGTCTATTCTGCAATTGGTGCAACAAATGCTCATCGTGGGAAGCATCGTGGGCTTCACCATGAGCGGCCTCACCATGTCCTTGCTCTTCGGCATGGCCTGTACCGGCTTCCTCTGCATGCCCTTCACCATGGCCATCATCGTGCACTGCTACCATGGCCTTGGCCTCTTCCACAGTTGATGGGGCAGACATAAAACCAATTACAAGGAATATAAATCCAAGCCCCATGGCTATGAAAGATCCTAGTCTAAGTTTGTTTGAAAAGGTATACATAGTTTCTTCTTATCCTATTATTTTGTTAGGTCTTCCTTTAACTTCATCACGTATTCGGATACTTGCCACATTTCTTCCTCATTGGCGAACTGCGAAGCATACGAGCCCATAGAGTTCAGACCATAGTAAATGGTGTGGTAAGTTGATCCTACAGTAATGTTTCTAGCTGCATCCGCGTAGCTGGGAACACCTAATATTTTTTCTCTTTTTACAAGGGTGCCTTGTCCATCACCTTTTACGCCATGGCAAATTGCACAATAGATAGCATATAGTTCCGCTCCCCGAGCCAAATTTTCTTCTTGGTTAAGGGAATCCAATGGACTGGTGTCCATCCTTGCGAGCTCTTTGCCTTCTGGAGTGTTTTCGAACTCATAGGGCATGTATCCTCTGGAAATGGTTCCTTCGGCAGGCAACAGGGCAGATGTTCCATCAGGAAACAATCCATTGTCCACACCTTGGTAGGTTTCATATCCTACGGGTTCGTACATGTTTGGCATGTATTGGTAGTTTGGGCTGTTCTTGTCCGCGCAAGATGCTGCAAACAAAACCAACACCAAAACAACACTTATTTTACCTAATTGCTTCATATTCTTAAGACTCCTTTTCTGTAACTTTTACTTCCACTGCTCCTGTTTCCCACAACAGGTCAGCAAGTTCCTTTTCATTATCATGTACACCAATCTCCATCAAGAAATGGTCGTCGGTAGTACGCTTATCCGGGTTCTCCGCTTTTTTGAAAGGCCACATTTTACTTCTGAGGTAAAACGTGATCACCATCAAGTGGGCCGCAAAGAAAACCGTAAGCTCAAACATAATCGGAACAAAGGCAGGCATGTTCTCCAAGTAGCTAAAGCTTGGCTTACCACCAATGTCTTGGGGCCAATCCTCTATCATGATATAGTTCATCATAACTATGGCGACCGTCAATCCCAAACATCCGTAAAGGAAAGAGGTAATGGCGATTCGAGTGTCCTCCAACCCCATGGCCTTATCTAGACCGTGAACTGGAAAAGGAGTGTACACCTCTTCGATATGATGTCGCTCTGCCCTAACCTTTTTTACAGCATGCATCAACACATCGTCATCGTTGTAAAGTGCTTGTATAACTTTTGATGCCATAATTATTTTTTATCGTTTAACAACTTTGCCTGACCCGCCCAATCGTCACGCTGTGCACGTCCTGGGAACCTTCCGGTGATGGAGTCCAACAAATCATACTCTTTTTCGGTCATTCTAGCGACCTGTGCATAGGTAAAAATACCTATCTCGTTCAAAGTGCGTTCCATCTCGGGGCCCACTCCTTTAATTTTCTTTAAATCGTCCGGGGTTTCGGTGGCCGCATCGAAGGTTCCAATAGAACTCAACAACTCAGACACACCAACCTTATCGCCAACGGTAGGTTTTGCTTCCCCCATCAGTACGTCATCCGTAATGGGCTCATCGTAACTCACCACCCTGTTCACGCCTTGCGGCATTTCGTACATTGGTTTACCAGCCTCCCTTAATTTTTTGTATTTCTCTCCAGAAGCCTTCAAAATGGATTTTACCTCGGCCTGTGCAATTACCGGGAATGTTCTTGAATACAATAGGAACAATACGAAGAAGAATCCGATGGTTCCAATAAATATTCCGATATCGACAAAGGTTGGGGAGAACATGGTCCATGAAGATGGCAAGTAATCCCTATGCAAAGAGGTTACGATAATTACGAAACGCTCGAACCACATTCCTATGTTCACCACAATGGAGATAAAGAATGAGAACATGATGCTGGTCCTCAATTTTTTGAACCACATAAACTGTGGCGAGAACACATTACAGGTCATCATGGCCCAGTATGCCCAAGCGTATGGTCCTGTCGCCCTGTTCAAGAAGGCATATTGCTCGTACTCTACACCAGAATACCATGCGATAAAGAGCTCGGTAATGTAGGCACATCCAACAATAGAACCTGTAATCATGATTACGATGTTCATCAACTCGATATGCTGTACGGTAATGTAGGCTTCGAGGCTACATACCTTTCTCATGATGATCAAAAGAGTGTTTACCATGGCAAAACCAGAGAAAATCGCTCCCGCAACAAAGTAAGGCGGGAAGATGGTGGTGTGCCATCCTGGAATTACCGAGGTAGCAAAGTCAAACGATACAATGGTGTGTACGGAAAGTACCAAGGGCGTGGCCAAACCTGCCAATACCAAGGAAACTTCCTCAAAACGTTGCCAATCCTTTGCACGTCCTGTCCAACCGAAGCTCAACAGACTGTATATTTTCTTTTGGAACGGTTTTACGGCCCTATCGCGGATCATGGCAAAATCAGGCAACAAACCTGTCCACCAGAACACCAAGGATACGGAAAGATAGGTTGAAATCGCGAACACGTCCCAAAGCAAGGGCGAGTTAAAGTTTACCCATAGTGAACCAAATTGGTTGGGAATGGGCAACACCCAATATGCCAACCATGGCCGTCCCATGTGAATGATCGGGAACAATCCGGCTTGAACAACGGAAAAAATGGTCATCGCCTCAGCGGAGCGGTTGATCGCCATTCTCCATTTTTGACGGAAGAGCAATAATACCGCTGAAATCAGGGTACCTGCGTGACCGATACCTACCCACCAAACGAAGTTGGTAATATCCCAGGCCCAGTTTACGGTTCGGTTAAGACCCCAAACCCCAATACCTGTAGAAATGGTATAAATGATACATCCTAGACCCCAGAGGAATGCCACCAAGGCAATGGAGAATACTATCCACCATTGCTTATTGGCCTTTCCCTCAACCGGACGGGCAATGTCCACTGTTACATCGTGGTATCCTTTGTCTCCGACCACTAAGGGCTTTCGAATAGGTGCTTCGTAATGCGACGCCATAATTTATCTTCTAGTTACTTCTTTTTTTATTGATTAAGCCTCGTTGGTGTTTCTCACTTTTACATGATAGAACACGTTCGGTTTGGTGCCCACATGCTCCAACAGGTGGTACATTCTCTTGTCCTCTTTAAGTTCGGCCACTTTGCTATCGTGATCATTGATATCACCGAAGACCATGGCACCACTGTTACATGCTGCGGAACAAGCTGTTTGGAACTCTCCGTCCTTAATGACCCTACCGTCCCTCTTGGCATCCAAGATGGTTTTCTGGGTCATTTGGATACACATGGAGCATTTTTCCATTACACCTCTAGAACGTACGTTAACATCTGGGTTAAGAACCATTTTACCCAAATCGTTGTTCATGTTAAAGTCGAACTCGTCATTGTTGTTGTACAAGAACCAGTTGAACCTACGAACTTTATACGGACAGTTGTTGGCACAGTATCTTGTACCTACACAACGGTTGTAAGCCATATGGTTTTGACCTTGTCTACTGTGTGATGTAGCAGCTACCGGACATACCGTTTCACACGGAGCATGGTTACAGTGCTGACACATTACAGGCTGGAAGGCCACTTGTGGGTTGGCAGATGGGTCTTCCATCTCCCTGAAACCTCCAAGAGATCCTTTGTCTCCCCAAAGACCGTCCATTTCCTCTTTCTTCTCGTTATCTCCCTCAAAGGTATCTTCAGAAGAATAGTAACGGTCAATACGCAACCAGTGCATATCCCTTGAACGACGGATTTCGGTTTTTCCGACCACTGGAACGTTGTTTTCTGCGTGACAAGCGATCACACAGGCACCACATCCCGTACAGGCGTTAAGGTCGATGGACAAATTAAAATGATGCCCTATACTTCTATCAAACTCTTCCCAAAGATCGGCATCCGGTGAGGTCACAGGAATTTCCTGATGGTTCAACGATACATGCGGCATTGGATTCCATTCCGCATGGTCTTTGGTATTGAAAATTTCGAGTGTAGTTTCTTTGATGATGTCCCCTCTTCCCATTAAGGTCTTTTGGGACTGTACACAGGCAAACTCGTGAGTTCCGGAAGCTTTTTCAACGGAAACAGCTTGTACATCGGAGAAGTTTGAATACAATTTGTATGCATTTACTCCAGTCGCCATCTCTGCTTGCATACCTGCTTTTTTGCCGTATCCAAACGACAAGCCAATAGTTCCGACAGCCTGACCTGGCTGAACTATAACAGGAACATTTTCCAGCACCTTACCATCAACAGTCAAGTTGGCGTAGCTACCATTAAGTCCACCATCGGCAACAATAGTGTTTTCCAGTCCCCAAGATTCAGCATCCGCTTTGGACACGGTCACGTAGTTGTCCCAAGAGACCCTTGAAATCGGATCAGGGAACTCTTGCAACCATGGGTTGTTGGCCTGACGACCATCACCCATTCCAACTTTCGAGTACAGCACCAATTCGGTACCGGGACTTGTAGAATTTACCAAAGCACGGATAGCAGAGGCAATCGGAACGATTTCCGGTTGCACCTCCTCGCTTTCTGTATTAGCAGCAGGTTCGGCGGCGGCAGAAGCGTCCATCATCATTGGTGCTTCAAAAACACCATCTTGTAATGCTTTGTTCCATGAACCTCCTTGCAAAATGTCGCTGGCCCATGTTTCTTTGATATACTCGTAATATGTTTTTTCGACGCCCATCCAAGTCAAAAGTGCAGTTTGAAACTGTTTTGTATCAAACAACTCACGGATAGCCGGTTGCATTAAACTATAATGCCCTTTCTTAAACTGTGTATCGCCCCAAGACTCCAAATAGTGCGAAGCCGCAGCGACATAAGTCGACGCTTGGGCAGTCTCATCGTTGGTATAGGCAAAATCAACTGACAAATCAACTTTTTCAAGTCCGGCCAAGAATTCTTCTGCATTGGGCAAGGTATAGGCTGGATTCACTCCATCCATAATCAAAGCACCTACGCGCCCTGCGTTCATATCCGCCACCAATTTGTTGACTTTGGCAGCATCTCCTTGGCGTACGTATTTTGGTTTTTCAGGATCAAAAGCTTCGCTGGCCAACAATTTGTTGATAGCCAACACTACCGTTTGGGCGTTTTCATCGTTAAGACCACTCACCACAACCGCTTTTCTACCGGCTTTCTTGATTTCGGCAGCGACTTTATCAACAGCCTCATCTACATCGGAAGTTCCTCCGCCCACATTGCTACCGTTCAATTTGCCATACAATTTGGCCAGCGCAATTTTCTGTTGGGTCGGGGTCATCGGATATCGCTTGTCGGCATTGGCGCCGGTCAAGGACATGTTCGACTCCATTTGGATGTGACGGGACATTTTCCCATTCTTTGGCACACGCCCTTTGGCGTATCCTGAATCGTAACCACCACCTTGCCAATCTCCTAAGAAATCAGCTCCGAAGGAAACGATCAAATCAGCTTTCTCAAAATCGTAATCAGCCAAGGCTCTTTCGCCATAGGCTTTCTGATATGCATTGAGTGCGGCATCTTCGGAAATGGCGTCGTAAACCACATGGTTCACATTATCTCCGTAGGCCGCTTTGAATTCAGCAATCAATTTTGTGGTGGAAGGACTTGCATAGGTCTGCGTCAACAGCACTACTTGCTGGCCGGCACCTTTTAAGGCATTCAACTTGGCTTTTACCGTAGCGTCCAACACATTCCAATCCACAGGCTCGCCATTGGCCATCGGCCCTTGAACCCTCTTGCTATCATACAAGGTCAATACGGAAGCTTGCACCCTTGCATTGGCACCTCCGTTGACTTTGGCATCGGTATTGTTCTCGATTTTGATAGGTCTTCCTTCCCTTGTCTTTACCAGAATACTGGCAAAATCGAAACCATCCGCGATGGTAGTGGCGTAGTAGTTAGCCACCCCAGGGATAATACTATCGGGCTGAACAACGTAAGGAATAGACTTATTGACAGGCCCTTCACAAGCGGCAACCGTAGCTGCTGCGGTACTGAAACCTACATATTTTAAGAAATCCCTACGGGAAGTGTTCGAGGCAGACAAGGTTTCCTTGTCACCCAAAAAATCATCAACGGGAATCTCTTCAGTAAACTCGTTGTTTCTTAGCGCCTCAACAATGGAATCGTTCGGATTCAACTCCGCTTCACTTTTCCAATATTTTTTGTTTGATGCCATACGATATATCTGAGATTATCTTCTTTTAATTAATAGTGACATTTTCCACATTCCAAACCACCCATCATAGCAGCGGTAAGTTCCTCCACACCATATTTTTTGGACAATTCTTCATGAATTGCTTCATAATACTCGTTACCCTCCACCTTAACATTGGTTTCACGGTGACAGTTGATACACCAACCCATGGTCAATGGCGCATGCTGGTACATGATCTCCATCTCCTCTACGGGACCGTGACATGTTTGACACTCAATACCTGCCACAGACACGTGCTGGGAGTGGTTAAAATATGCAAAGTCAGGCAAGTTGTGAATTCTCACCCATTCCACTGGTTGGGTCTCGCCAGTATAGCTTTGGTTTTCCTCATCCCATCCAACGGCCTTGTACAACTTTTTGATTTCACCAGTGTAGAACTCATTGGTGTAGCCATTGGCCAAATCTTCTGCAGATGGGCCTTCTGGGTTTCCAGTGTATTCGTAAATGGATTTGTGACAGTTCATACAAACATTAAGGGACGGTATTCCAGAATGCTTGGACACCCTAGCGGATGAGTGACAGTATTTACACTCAATTTTATTGTCACCTGCATGGATTTTGTGGGAATAGTGTATCGGCTGCACAGGGGCATAACCTTGATCTACACCTACCTGCATCATCCAACCGTATGCGAAATAAGCACTTACCAACAATAGGAAAACAACGCTGACCAAAACCAAAAACTGGTTTTGAACAAATGCCTTCCACAGCGGCAATCGCTTTTCTTTTTCCTTTTCAAGCACTACACCATTGGCTTCCGCAATTCTGCGCAGGGTCTTGTTCACCAAAATCAACATGACCACCAACAGACCGAAAACCAAGGCCAAGGCACCAAGAATCATCTCGTTGGAGATTCCTGAAGCGGAACCACCTGCCCCCTCACCTCCTGCAGGAGTTGCCGCAGCTGTTTGGGCAGGAGCCGGTGGCGGAGCGGCGGTATAGGCCAAAATATTGTCGATATCCTCATTGGACAAGGTAGGGAAAGCCGTCATTGCCGCTTGGTTGTACTCCGCGTAAATTTTGTTCGCGTAAGCATCGCCAGAAGCAATCATACCAGCACTGTTCTTGATCCAAGAATAGAGCCATTCCTTATCCAAACCTTCTTCCTCTGCCAATCGAGTCTCTACGTTGGCCAAAGCGGGACCGGTCATTTTCCTGTCCAAAGCGTGGCACGCAGCACAGTTCTGGTTAAAGAGCTGTTTCCCTTTAACGGGGTCCCCACCAGTAGCTTCAGCTGCTTGTTCGGTAGCTGGTTCGGCAGAAGCCTCAGCTTCTTCCTGTGCATAAAACGATGATGAAAATAATAGGAGCGATAAGCCTAAAACCTTAGAAAATAAGTGACGGTATAAAACCTTTTTCATATTCGTGAAATTTCTATCGAAATCTTTGGCATGATTGTTTCTATTGAGTTTGAGTGCAATAGCATTTTACCCTGCCAAGAATGAGCACAAAAGTAAGACATAAAGGTATTTTTTGAAATCTTAAGGTATTCATAACTCATAATTTATAAAGATTCTAAATAACTGAAGTTCGACTTGTTTAATCTTTAATCATCTACATTTGCAACAAGCATTCATCATCCAATACAAAAACCACATGAAAACTGCTGTATTTACTGTTATTTTACTAGGTCTGGCATCCCAGGTTTTGGCACAGGACGGACAAGTGACCATTCAACAAGACCCTAAAATAAACGAGCTGGTTAAGCTATACACCAAGGCGAACGCAAACACGGGATTTTACCAAATTCAAGTGGGTTTCGGCAATTATCAAAAGGCCCAGGACCTATTGAACCAAGTAGAGGTGGATTTCCCGGATTGGTACTCCAAAATAGAATTTGAATCACCTACCTACAGAGTAAGGCTGGGAAGATTTAAAACCAAACTGGAAGCAGAGCGAAAATACTTGGAGGTCCGAAAAAAATATCCGGATGCCATGCTCTTAAAACCCGAGGAGAGGGCAACCAAATCATAAAAATAAATCCCGCCAAAAGCGGGATTTATTTGACTAGAGTTATAATCGTTACAGCTTTTTCTTCACTGCTACTTCTTGGAAGGCTTCAATACAATTAAATTCTAAGGCTACTCAAAAGCCCCTTCTAAAAGTTGTGGGGTCAACACATATTCATAGGTTCGCGCAGCAATTTCTGTTAAGATGGAGTTCTCAGATATGGTAAATAGCCTATCATCTTCAACAAAGCAAAGTCCTTGTGAGGCAAGCGGGCTTCCAACACATTTATACCCCTTATTTGTCCCAGGTATACGAATTTCAAGTTCACCTGAACAAAGTCCTCCCATATATTCTGGATTAGCTATTGTCTCACATTGAAATGAACCGCCATTTGGAATCATTTCCACCCTTCCAAAATCACTGGTAACCTGTAAATCTATTCCAGTTTTGTTTTGTAAAATATAGGTAAACGTTTCTTCGGTTGTATCTTCGATTATACCACAGGAAACTATGGTTAATGCACCAAAGAGCATCACTATTTTCTTCATCTCATCTTTACTCCTTTACTCTGGCAACTCAAAAGCCCCTTCCAAAAGTTCTGGGGTCAATACATATTCATAAGTTCGCGGAGCAATCTCAGTGAAAATTGTTCCTTCAGATTCTAACCTGGTGAACAAACCTTGTCCACCTTCAAAGCATAAGCCTTCTACATTTGAAACGGTACCATGACAACGATAACCTTTGTTGATTTCAGGAAAAAAAAGGAACAAGTAATTCTCACAAATTCCACTGAAAATATTTGAAGGCTTATCATAACTACACATGAAAGACTGTCCATCTAAAAGCTCCTCTACCCTTTCTGGATAATCTCCCTTTATTATCACCCTACCGCCAGTTTCGTTCTTCACTATGAAGGTGTAAGTAAAGGTTTCCTCACTGGTATCTTCAATAATACCACAGGAAGAAATTATACATACAATTAAAAACACAATAGTTTTCCTCATATTTTTTTAATTATTTACAACTATTGAACATATATACCCCAAACAATTCATCTACATATTTTTCTGTGGGGTTATTGTGCTGACTTTTTATCCGTTCCTTCCAAGTGTGGGGGCCTCTAGAGCTGTTTAGGGAAGTTTGGATTTGTTTTAAAGAATAACCCCATACTCGATCTATTGGCCTGTTATTCGCAATCTTGACATTCTGATTATAATTATCTACCAAATCGATTACAATGGGAGTATACTCATAATTACTTCCATGACTAATTATTTGCAACTGTTTTTCAGAGTTATAAAGTTTTTTATTTGGGTCGCTGCTAAAACGATCTATACTTTTTGACCCAACATAGGTTGAACTTAAAATTTTATACCTGTCATTCGTCACAACAGTTTCTACACCAACAGCCCAACTTTCTGCCATGGTCTGTAAGGTACAACCTGCACCTCTTAGGTTTATAAAAAAAGATCTATCCATTCTGTAATGACTGGCATGGGTCATCTCATGGATTACCAATGCGTAAATTTCATCGCTGGCCATTATCCTTCCATTGTTCAATCTGCCCACCCGGATCTCGGAGTGTGGAATTAGACTAAACCGCCCACCCGGGTTGAGGTCTAGATGATTTCCTGCTTCACGGTTATATTTTGCGCTTATCCGCAACCAACTTTGGTTGGGATGGTGAAGTCCAAATTTACCCACGGCTCTATTGTAAAAATCAAAAGCTGCATTGTGCACCTGGGCATAAAACTTACCTCTACCATAAGAAAAATTCTGGTTCCATGGCTGTCGTTTATAGCTTCTGGTGCCCCTATGCCTTGCTTCCAAAAATATGGTTCCTGCCATAATCCTAAATTTTCTAGACGAATTATTGAAATATACGGCATATTTCACCCGTTTGGTACGGGTACTGCTGGTGCGGAACTGTCCTTGGCCATTGGTGTAGGCCCGCCGTATCACCACAAGCCCCCATTTGCGCACTTTTACCTCGGCCCCGGCCACGCCCACGGTACGGTTCACCACATCTTCCTGCACGGTGATTGTTCCACTGGGGTTCCATCGGCGGCGGCTGGCCAATTCCTCCTGCTCCAAAAGGGCGTCTATGGAGGTCAGGTCCAAGATCAAGTCCTTTTGCTCATAGCCCAGCGCGGCAGCCTCGGCAAAGGCGTAGGTAGTGCCCGAGCTATCGTTGGGCAGGTAAAACCGTAATACGGCCAGTTCGTCCGCATCCAAGTTATTGGTAAGCTTTAGGGCTTCCAGCTCCAAATACTCAAACACCTCTCCGTTCTCGTCCACGGTCAATAGGTCCTTGGTGGTTTTGTTCACGGGCTGCTTTACCGCTACCTCTCCCTCGGCCAGCTCCTCTTTAGTGGTTTCCGGGGCAAAATAATAATTGTCCAGCAGCTCCTTGTGGATGCTCTCTGGCACTGCATGGTCATAGGGCACTACAGCATAGAGATAGGAAAGGTCTCCCGGGTTTTCATCGCCCTCATAATCAGGGTCGTCGTAGTAATCCCCTTCTTCCTCCACCTTAAGGTGCAAGGGGATGTTGGATACCTGCAAAATGGTATCGTTGGTCAGTTGGTGGTACTCCGTGCTGTCTTTGGGCAAAAAGCGATAGTAAAAGTGTGAAGGGACAATTTCAATCTCTCCATCAGCCTTAAAAGTTTTGGACAGCTTGCTCTTTTTGGCACCATTCTTCAGGTTGAACAGCAAATTGTCCATGGCCGTTTGCATATTGGCCACGGTAAAGGGAATGTCGAGCGTGTCGCCCATCACAATTTTCTCGCTGTCGCTTTCAATCTGTTGATTGTTTACATCTGTTGACAATTCGGTGGTCTCCTTGTTACAGGATTGGAGCAATACTACAAGTAATGCCCCTAAAAACGGAAAGTGGTTTTTCATTCTCATAGGTCCGTCGATTTGGGAATTAATGGTTAAGACCCAAAAAGTACTTTCATTTTCTGAAAGAATTTTCAGTGAATTGACGGATGGCCCTTTTCAATTGACGGATGACCCGTTTGATCTGACGGATGCATTTTTTTGCCTAAAAAAAGACCTCTAATTTTTCAAAAATGTCCCACAATCGGTTTTGGAAAAAATGACAATCAAAAGGCATAAAAAAACCCACTCGATGAGCGGGTTCTTAAAACTGATAATTATGAACGTTACAGCTTTTTCTTCACTGCTACTTCTTGGAAAGCTTCTACAATATCACCCTCCCTTATATCATTATAATTTTTGATCTGTAATCCACAGTCATATCCTTTGGATACTTCCTTCACATCGTCCTTAAATCGTTTCAAGGATGCCAACTCTCCGGTGTAGATGACCACTCCATCACGAATCAAACGGATACGTGAGTTCCTGAAGATTTTACCACTGGTGACCATACAACCTGCAATGGTTCCAACCTTGGAAATCTTGAAGGTTTCCCTGATCTCTGCATTTCCAGTGATTTCTTCCTTCATTTCTGGGGACAACATTCCCTCCATCGCATCCTTCAAATCGTTGATGGCATCGTAGATGATGGAATACGTCCTGATATCGATTTCTTCCTTATCGGCGATAGATCGGGCATTGCCCATAGGCCTTACGTTAAACCCGATAATAATTGCATCGGAGGCACTGGCCAACAATACATCGGATTCGGTAATGGCTCCTACGCCTTTATGGATGATGTTTACTTGGATTTCGTCAGTTGACAATTTTTGGAATGAATCGGTCAACGCCTCCACAGAACCATCCACATCACCCTTGAGGATAATATTCAGCTCTTGGAAGTCGCCCAAAGCGATCCTACGTCCAATCTCGTCCAACGTAATGTGACGCTGTGTACGTACCGACTGCTCACGCTGCAACTGCGAACGTTTGGCTGCAATCTGTTTGGCTTCACGCTCATCTTCGAGTACATGGAACCTATCACCAGCTTGTGGCGCCCCATCCAATCCCAAGATTGAGATTGGGGTAGACGGTCCTGCACTCTGAACGCTTTTACCTCGTTCATCCTGCATGGCCTTTACCTTACCACTGCAAGTCCCTGCCAACACGTAATCTCCGATATTCAAGGTACCCGCCTGCACCAAAATGGTGGCAACATACCCTCTACCTTTGTCCAAGAAAGCTTCCACTACGGTTCCTGTGGCCAATCGTTTTGGGTTGGCTTGCAATTCCAACAATTCGGCCTCCAAAAGCACTTTTTCCAAAAGCTCCTTAACGCCCTGACCTGTTTTGGCAGAAATATCGTGTGACTGTACTTTACCGCCCCAGTCTTCTACCAACAAGTTCATCCCAGCAAGTCCTTCCTTGATTTTATCCGGGTTGGCCGTTGGCTTATCCACTTTGTTGATGGCAAATACAATGGGCACCCCAGCTGCCTGAGCGTGGCTGATGGCCTCTTTGGTCTGCGGCATAATATCATCGTCAGCAGCGATTACAATAATCGCAATATCGGTAACCTGTGCACCACGGGCCCTCATCGCAGTAAACGCTTCGTGACCGGGTGTATCCAAGAAAGTTATCTTTTGTCCGTCTTCCAACGAAACCCCATAAGCACCAATGTGCTGGGTAATTCCTCCACTTTCCCCGGCGATTACATTTTCCTGTCGGATATAATCCAAAAGAGACGTCTTACCATGGTCTACGTGCCCCATCACGGTAACGATAGGTGCACGAGGCTTCAAATCTTCCGGACTGTCTTGGACCTCTTCAATGGTCTCCTCTATTTCAGCCGTTACAAATTCAACTTCGTAACCAAACTCATCGGCAACTATGGAAAGGGTCTCCGCATCCAAGCGTTGGTTCATCGTCACCATAATGCCCAAGGACATACAAGCGGAGATGATCTGAGTTGTAGAAACGTTCATCATGGTGGCAAGTTCGTTCACGGTAACAAATTCGGTTACCTTAAGAATCTTGCTCTCCAATTCTTGTTGCTCAAGATCTTTTTCCGTTTGCTGACGGTGTTGATCTCGTTTTTCCCTACGGTATTTGGCACCACGGCCCTTACTGGATTTCCCTTGAAGTTTTTCAAGGGTTTCCCGTACTTGTTTTTGTACTTCTTCTTCGGTAGGCTCCACTTTTGGTGCAGAAGAACGTTGTCCTTTCCTTCCTGCAGGGCCTCTGGTATTTCGCCCACCACCAGCTTGTGGACCGTTTTTAACTATCCGTTTTCTACGCTTTTTGCGCTCACCACTATCGGAAGCCCCTCCTTTTCCTGAGGTTTTTTCCTCTGCCTTCTTCTTTTTGGGCTTATTGAATTGGGATAGGTCAATCTTATCCCCTGTGATTTTGGGCCCAGAAAGTTTTTGGTAATTCGTTTTTATGGTGTCTGATGGAGCCTCTTCCGCACTTTCGGCAGTCTCTTCAGCCTTGGGTTCTTCCGCCTTGGCCGCTGGCTTTTCTTCCTTCACCTCTTTCGCCGGAGTTTCCTCCACCGTCTTTTCGGGCTCCGCTTTTGGAGCTTCTTCCTTAAGCGCTTCTGCTTTGGGCTTTTCTGGCTTTTTGTCCAGGTCGATTTTGCCTACGGTCTTTGGTCCGGAAAGCTCTGCTTTGGCCTTAACCACTTGCTGTTCGGCCTCCTTTTTCTCCTTGGCCAACCTTCGCTCTTCCTGCTCTTTCTCCATTCGGATTCGGATAGCCTCCTTTTCCTTGCGCTTTTCCTCGCCCACTTCCTTGGAAGCGACCTTTTTGCTCTTATCTGTTTGAAACTCATCCAACAGAACCTGATACACCTCATTGGATATCTTGGTGGTAGGCCTAGCCTCTACCTCATGCCCTTCCGAAGCCAGGTAGTCGACCGCCCTATCCAGTGAAATGTTCAATTCTCTGAGAACTTTATTAAGTCGTATTGTTGGATTATCTGCCATAAATTAATTTACTTGCCCTAAATTTTCGCTGCTAATATAAGCCTAATCTTCAAATTCTTCCTTGAGGATGCGAACCACCTCTTGGATTGTTTCTTCTTCTAGATCGGTACGCTGTACCAAATCGTTTACATCTTGTTCCAAAACGCTGCGCGCGGTATCCAATCCAATCTTCTTGAATTCTTCGATCACCCAGCTTTCGATCTCGTCCGAGAACTCGGTCAACTCCACATCTTCCTCAACACCTTCACGGAACACATCTATTTCGTAACCAGTCAATTGACCAGCCAATCTTATATTATGACCTCCCCTACCGATAGCCTTGGAAACTTCCTCTGGCTTAAGGTACACTTGGGCGGTTTTTTTCTCATCGTTCAATTTAACGGAGGACACACGCGCCGGACTCAAGGCCCTTGTTACCATCAATTGCGGGTTGTTGGTCCAGTTGATCACATCGATGTTCTCATTGCCCAATTCGCGGACAATTCCATGAATCCGTGATCCCTTCATACCTACACAGGCACCAACGGGGTCGATTCTGTCATCGTAGGAGTCCACGGCCACTTTGGCCTTTTCTCCTGGGATACGAACCGCTTTTTTAATGGTAATCAATCCATCAAAAACCTCTGGGATTTCTTGGAAAAACAATTGTTCCAAGAATTTGGGGGAAGTTCTCGACATAATGATGGCCGGTTTGTTCCCTTTGAGCTCTACGCTCTCAATGATCCCACGGACGTTGTCTCCCTTGCGGAAAAAGTCCGATGGTATTTGTTTTTCTTTTGGAAGGATGATTTCGTTTCCTTCATCATCCAACAAAATTACGGCACGGTGACGGATATGATGTACCTCAGCCGTATATATTTCACCTTCCAAATCCTTGAATTGCTTGTAGATGGTGGTATTATCGTGCTCATGGATCTTGGAAATCAGGTTTTGGCGCAATGCCAAAATGGCCCTTCTCCCCAAATCGATAAGTTTCACCTCTTCTGATACATCTTCGCCCACTTCAAAATCGGGCTCTATCTTACGCGCTTCGGACAACGAAATCTCCTCGTTCGGATCTTCCACTTCACCATCTTCAACAACCACACGGTTTCTCCAAATCTCCAAATCCCCTTTGTCCGGGTTGATGATGATATCAAAATTGTCGTCAGAACCAAACTTCTTTTTGAGCGCACTTCGGAACACTTCTTCCAAAATCGCCATAAGGGTAACCCTGTCAATAAACTTATCGTCCTTAAATTCCGAAAAGGATTCGATGAGCGCTAGGTTTTCCATTTTCTACTACAATTAAAATTTTAATTTAACTTTTGCCTGTTGAATATCAGAAAATGCGATTTCCTGCTTTTTCTGTACCGTAACTTTTCCTTTACCCACGGGTTTCGGCTCACGTGCCTTCCACTCCAGGATAATGCTATTTTCCGAGGCTTCCACCAATGTTCCCTCCAGCTCCCCGGAGGTGGTTCTCACCTGTAACTTTCTTCCAATATTTTTGTTGTACTGACGCGGCAACGATAAAGGCGATGTAGCTCCTGCCGAGGTCACTTCCAAGGAGAAATCCTCCTCTTCACGGTCCAAATTGTGCTCAATGGCACGGCTTACATCCATACAGTCCTGCAAACTGACACCCTCATCGCCATCCAAAACCACCTTGATGCCGTTGTCCGCACCTATGGTGAGGTTGACCAAGAACAAGGACGGGTTTTCCTGCAACGCCTTGTTCAGCAACAATTCCACTTTATCCTTCAACATAAATGAGAAATAAGTAATAAAAGAGGGGACTCAAGGTCCCCTCATGAATACTTTTATATCCGTTCAGTTTTGCAAATATACAACAAATAATATCGCCCGTGCAACCCATTCCAAAACAAAAATAAGGCCGACCCCACTATTTTTCAGTGTATTACCATTTGCATGCTTCGTGATTCATCTCTTGGCCAAATCTAGGCAACCAATACATTTAAATGTTTAACACCCGATTTGGGACAGTTCACAACAAATATTTTCCATCGAATCGTTGAAACGTAAATTTATACCTTAATTAATGGAGTACATGGCCTCAACCTCTTTCTTCACTAACAAGAAGAATCATTATCCCATAAGATGGATGCTCATTTTTGCGCTCTTTCTTTTAGGAACCACATTATCTTTTGCACAGACCACGCTTTGGAGTGAAAACTTCAACAGCTATTCCAACGGTACCCAAAACGGAGCAGCCACTGGGGCATCCGGCAGCACTTGGAGCACAAATCGCGGCAACAGGCTATCCACCAGAAACAATGCCCTGAGAGGTCGGAACTTAGATGCAGAAGGTATCTGGCAGACCAGCACCATCAACATTTCTGGATACGACGTCATCAGCTTCAGTATGGATACCTGGGTGGACGATGAGGACGAGATGGACAATGGTAACGATTATTTGATTGGGGAATACCGCGTTGACGGAGGCTCATGGCAGCAATTTGTGAACGCTTCGGGTTCAGATTCCGATCCTTTGGCACCATCCTACTCCTTTATCATACCTATCACAGGAAACTCCGATTTGGAAGTGAGGGTACGGATGGACAATGACAATAACGACGAACAATTCTTTATTGACAATGTTCTCGTGGAAGGCACTTCTGGAATATGCAACGGTGAAGTTGACTTCGAGTTTTACGATAGCACTCCTTCTGGCAACACAGTAGATAATATTCCAACCTCAGGTTTCTTGGGCTCGGGCACCTATACCAGTTTTGATGTGGACGCCCTTCAAAACCAAGAAGACCCTGGCGACAACAACACTTTTAGTATTCGGTACAGCGGCTTTATCCAAATAGATACACCCGGAACTTATACGTTTTTCACCACTTCGGACGATGGCTCCAAACTCTTTATCAACGGAACAGAAGTGGTGGACAATGATGGACTTCATGGATCACAGGAACGGTCGGGCACTATTTCCTTAACCGCAGGACTGCACGATATTACCGTCCTATTTTTTGAAAATAGCGGTGGCGAGACGCTTACCGTACAGTACCAAGGACCATCCATTTCCAAGCAAAACATCCCATTTTCCAAACTGTATTCCACTTGTAGTATTGGCAGTGCGGACCTCGATGGCGATGGTGTGGATGATGTTACGGATGTGGATGATGACAACGATGGCATCTTGGATATTGACGAATGTGGAGGCGCCAGCGGAAATTTTGTGCAAAACGCCACCAATCTGCAATTCTTTACCAATCCGTCCAATGCTGAAGGTAACCCTGGCACTTCCTTTGCCGCCAATGCGGTTTCGACCTACCAAGGACAATCCGAAATACTCTTACAATTTGCACAACCTGTTCCGGTCGGAACTTCCGTAAGCGTTTTTCTTGGGGCGGACCCGGCAGTGTCCAGCACCGATATGCAAATACAACGCTCTTCGGCAGGTGGAGGAAATAACGGCTGGCTGGCCGGTGCCAATGGCACTACCCCAGGCTCCATTCGTGAAGTCACCTTTACCGTTAACGGAACTAGCTTACAATATATAAAGGTAATTGCTTGGCAGGTCGGTGCTCGGGTCTATGGCGCCAGTTATGGCGGTTCGGTGGATTGCACCACAGTGGATACCGATGGCGATGGAATCCCTAACTACCAAGACTTGGACAGTGACGGTGATGGGATTCCCGATAATTTGGAAGCCCAAACATCTTTGGCGTATACAGCTCCTTCGGGCAGTGACTCCAATGGCAATGGTCTCGATAACGCCTACGAGGGAAGCGGACTTTCCCCAGTTGATACAGATGGGGACGGCACACCCGACTTTATGGACACCGACAGTGATAATGATGGTACACCAGACACTACCGAAGCAACCTTAACTTTAGCCGGTTCCGATAGTGACGGTGATGGACTAGATAATGCGACAGATGCCACCACAGGATACGATGATCCAGGAGGTACCATTGATAACCCTTTGAACACCAATGGAGGCTCAATATTGCTGCCAGATTCCGATGGGGATGTTGCCTCAGGGGGCGATTTGGACTTTAGGGACGATACCTTTGATGACAACGAACCACCATCCATCACCGCTACTGGAAATCAAACCTTTTGCCCAGGCGACACCATTCCTGTGGTTGAAAGTGTGGAAATCACTGACCCGGACAGCAGCACCTTGGATGCGGTATATGTTCAAGTGACCTCGAACTACGATGTTTCGGGGGATGTCCTTAGCCTAACGGGTACCCATCCGAACATTTCAGCCACTTGGGACACCTCCGAAGGAAGGCTTTTGCTCAACGGACCCGCAACCTTGGCCGAATTTGAGGCGGCCATCAGTGCAGTGGTGTTTGAAACGACAGCAACCGTAACCGCTGGTGAAACAAGAACTTTCTCCATAGTGATGAACGAAGCCAATTATCTGGAATCTACAGGTCATTATTATGAGTACATACCCTCCGAGGGCATTACTTGGACTGCCGCCAGGGATGCAGCAGCATTACGCACGTTTTATGGACTTCAGGGCTATTTGGCGACCATTTCCGTTCAAGACGAATCAGACCTTTTGGGATCGCAAGCACCAGGGGCAGGATGGATTGGAGCCAGTGACGCTGCCCTCGAAGGCGATTGGTATTGGGTAACAGGCCCTGAAGCAGGCACATTATTCTGGAGAGGCGGCGCAGGCGGAACTGCGTTTGGTTATGAATTCTGGAACTCTGGAGAGCCCAACAACTCAGGAAATGAGGATTATGCACATATAACAGCACCGGGTGTGGGACTTCCTGGATCCTGGAACGACCTTTCCAATACCGGTGCCAACAGCGGAGTGTATCAACCTAAAGGTTACTTAGTGGAATATGGAGGAATGCCCGGAGATCCGCCTTACCCGGACCTTGCCGCCACCACGACCATTACCGTAGAATCTGTTGCCCCTACAGCCAGCGCCCCAGCACCTGTAACGGTACATTGTACGGATGACATTCCAATTGCAGACATTAGTTTAATTACCGATGAAACCGACAATTGCGACCCAAATCCAACGGTTACCTTCGTAAGTGACGTTAGTGACGGCGGAAGCAACCCAGAGACCATCACGAGAACATATCGCATTACCGACGCAGCGGGCAACTCCCTCGATGTGGAACAAACCATTACAGTTGCTCCTTTCACAATCGATACCCAACCCACCAACCAGACCGTGGTCATTGGAAACAATGGTAGCTTCAACGTATCCGCAAGCAATGTGGACACCTATCAATGGGAAGTGAGCACGGACGGCGGAAGCAACTTTTCACCTATCATTGATGGGTCCGAATACTCGGGCACCCAAACGGCCACACTAACGGTACTATCACCCGACAGCAATAAAGATGGATACCTGTTTAGGGTACTTGTTTCCAACAGTAGTGGGAGTTGTACTCCGTTGACCTCCGACGAGGCCACATTGACCATGAAAGCGGGCAGAGTGCTCACTAACAGGGGCGTTACCTATCGGGTAAACAAGAACTAGGAATCCAAAATCATCTTATCTTTAGCGGATGGATGTCTTTCGAAACCCGAAAACCCTTCATCACCTTAAGCGCATTTTGCCCTTCGGCATCATTTGGCTGGTCCTGAGCTGGTTTATCCTGCTCATAGAATCCATGGCCACTGGCTACGAAAACCAACGCCCTGAAACCGACATCACGGTAACCTGGAGTGTGTTTGTCTTTGCTTCCTTGGCTGTATTTCTGGTTGGCATTTTGATGGGTTCGGTAGAAGTCCTTTGGATGGGCAAACGGTTCAAATCCAAAAGCTTTGGACAAAAAATCCTATATAAAATGGGATTCTACGTATTGTTCATGTTGCTCATCAACCTGATTACCTTCCCCATTGCCGCCAGTATCGAGTCCAATAGCTCCCTACTCGACCATCAAGTCTGGGAAAAGTTTGCCAACTATATCTCCAGCACTACCTTTCTGAGCACCATGGTATCCTTGTCCTTCAGCATTTTTGTATCCCTCATTTATGCTGGAATCAGCGAACACCTTGGCCATAATGTGTTGCTCCATTTTTTCTCCGGAAAATACCATAAGCCCAAGGAGGAATCCAGGGTTTTTATGTTCTTGGATATGAAATCCTCCACCTCGCTTGCAGAGCAATTGGGACACAAGGCCTATTTCCGGTTTTTGAGCGATTATTATAACCAACTGTCAGATGCCATTATCCAATTCAGAGGTGAAGTGTACCAATATGTGGGCGATGAAATCGTAATCACATGGAAGGAAAAGGATGGATTGCACAACCAAAACTGCATTCGCTGTTTCACCGCCATGAAGCTCAGTCTGCAACAAAAATCGGATTATTTTAGCACTACGTATAGTATGGTACCATCTTTCCGGGCAGGCCTGCATTTGGGAAAAGTGACCACGGGTGAAATCGGTGCGCTCAAAAAGGAAATTTTCTTTACTGGCGATGTACTTAACGTTACTGCACGTATCCAAAAGTTGTGCAAATCCCTTGAGCAGGACCTTTTGGTTTCTGGCGATCTTGTGGGGAAACTATCAAAATCAGATGCACTTACATTTACATCCTTGGGAAAAATGGAACTCGAAGGAAGACAGGAAGTGGTTGAACTTTTTGCCCACAACAATGGCACTTTTTAGACCTGATTTTCAGCCTTTGATTTATTAAAAATATTTTTACCGCGTATCGAAATATGATATAATTTCGGTGCCGCAAAATGACACTGGAACAGAAAGTCCGATCGGTCGAACGGTTGTTCGATCAATTGGAGAAAGAAACCGAACAATTCCAAAAAAATTCGGGAATTGGTTGTGTTTCGGGTTGTGGAAAATGTTGTACCTACCCCAATATCGATGCTTCGCCCTTGGAGTTTTTGCCTTGGGCCTTCCATCTATTTTTATCCGGCAAGGCGGAAGATGCCTTGATCAGTTTGACCGAAAATCCCGGAGCGACCTGTTTTATCCTCAATCCGGTTTCCATCATTGGAAAGGGTCATTGCGGCAGTTACCGTCATAGGGGGCTTATCTGCCGATTGTTCGGCTATGCGGCCAACCGCGACAAGCATGGAAACCTACGGTTGGCTACCTGCAAGGTCATCAAGGAAAATCAGGAGGAAAATTACTTGGCCACCCAAAAGGCCATTTCAGAAGGGATGTACGTGCCTGTTTTTACGGACTACTACATGCAATTGGGACAAATAGATTTTCAACTGGGAACCAAAGTGATGCCTATAAACAAGGCGCTTAAAATGGCTTTGGAAGAAGTGCTCCAATACTACACCTATAGGCCCATCCCCAGTTCAGAAAAACAGTGCGTCTAGGTAGCCGAGTACTTTTCGTTTCAACACTATCATATTTCCTTTAAGCTATTTGTGATTTAACTCGGGCCTCAATTGAATTCGCAAAGACGTTTGCGGACAGTACTTGTTAATGTTTCATAAAAAGAAAATAGGTTCGCCTACTTTTTCCTACTTTGTCCCTTTTGGAATTTAAACTGAAACCGACCATGATTAAAAAACTCCTGATTTTTGGACTCTTTTCGCTTGTATTGACGCATACCGCCCAAGCACAACTTTTTGGCAAGAAAAAGAACAAAAACAAAAAGGAAGCCACTGCAGAAAAACCTAAAAAAGACAAAAACGGCATCAAAAAATACGGTGATGTCATCACGGAAAATGCGGTGACCGACGACGGCCTGTTCAAGGTACACCAAATGGAACAGGATTATTTTTACGAAATTCCCTTCGACCTCTTGGAAAAGGACATGCTTTGGGTAAGCCGGATAGCCCAGATTCCCGACAACCTCGGGGGAGGATACGTAAATGCCGGCTCCAAGACCAATGAACAAGTGGTCCACTGGCAACGCTACCAAAACAAGATTTTACTTAGGGTCAAATCGTACACCAACATCGCGGACAGCACTAAGGCCATTAGCAGTTCGGTGAAAGTCAACAATTTTGAACCCATATTGTTTGCTTTTGATATCAAAGCCTTCAATGCAGATTCCACCGCCGCGGTCATTCAAGTGGATAAACTCTTCACCACCGATGTGGCAGCCATCAGTGGTTTATCATCACGGTTAAGACAACGTTACAAGGTCAAAAAGTTGGACCAATCCCGTAGTTTCATCAACAGTATCAAAAGTTTTCCAGAGAACATAGAGGTAAAACAGGACTTCACTTACGATGCTTCGGAACCACCTTCTTTTTCGGACACGGGCTCCATCAGCCTGCAAATGAACCAATCCATGATTTTGTTGCCCGAAGAACCGATGACACCCAGGTTGAACGACCCTAGGGTAGGTTTCTTCACCGTATCACAAATCGATTATGGAAGTCCTAAATTGAAGGCCGACCAAAAAAGGTATATCCGCCGTTGGCGATTGGAGCCCAAGGACCCCGAGGCCTACGCTAGGGGGGAGTTGGTGGAGCCTGTAAAACCCATTGTTTACTATTTGGACCCGGGAACCCCCGAAAACCTCCAAAAATACATTAAGCAAGGCATTGAAGACTGGCAAAAGCCCTTTGAAACGGCCGGATTCAAAAATGCAATCATCGCCAAGGATGCCCCGACCCCAGAGGAAGATCCAGAGTTTAGTCCGGAGGATATCCGTTATTCCGTGGTACGTTATGTGGCAAGCACCACGCGAAATGCGGTTGGCCCCAGCGTATCCGACCCTAGAAGTGGGGAAATTATTGAAAGTGATATTATTTGGTACCACAATCACCTTCGCAGCTACCGTAACCGATATTTGTTGGAAACCGGGGCCGCCAACCCATCGGCACGTACCTTGGACACACCTGATGAGGAAATCGGTGAAATGATGCGAATGGTCATTGCCCACGAAGTGGGGCATGCATTGGGTTTTCCGCACAATATGGCGGCCAGCTATGCATATCCTGTAGACTCGCTCCGTAGTGGCAGTTTCACACAAAAGAATGGTATCGCCGCAAGTATCATGGATTACGCCCGATACAATTATGTGGCACAGCCAGGGGATGAGAATATCCGTTTCATTCGCCAAATGGGACCCTACGATCACTATGCCGTCAATTGGGGATACAGATGGCTGCCCAACATCCAAGAACCTGAAGATGAAAAGGCAACCTTGAACCAATGGATTTTGGAAAAGGCGGACGACCCCAAGTTCAAATATGGCCGTCAGTCCAGCTATTTTGATCCGCAGTCGCAAACAGAGTGCATCGGTGACGACCCCATAAAAGCGAGTACCTACGGCATCAAAAATTTAAAATATGTGATGACCCAGCTCCCTTCTTGGACCTCGGACCAAACCAACGATTATGATGATTTGGAGGAACTTTATGGGGAACTTTTAGGAGTTTTCAATCGATATGTGCGGCATGTGGCCCGAAACGTGGGTGGCGTTTATGAAAACATCAAGACCCCGGAACAAGAGGGTACGGTCTATACCGCCCTGAGTGCCGAGGAACAGCGCAAATCGATGGAATGGTTGCACAAAAATATTTTTGAAACCCCAGAATGGCTTTTGGACACTTCGGTATTGCAGAACATTGACCATACCGCATACTTTGAAAATGTGAGAAGGGTACAGTCTTCGCAACTCAACCAGTTGATGGGATTGGAAACCTTGGGCAGGTTGATCAATTCCGAAACGACCCAAGACGACAATTACAGCGCCTACGAAATGTTGAGCGATTTGCGAAAAGGGCTTTGGAGCGAAGCCTATCGAAGCAGGAATGTGGAACTGTACCGTAGAAATTTACAGAACACCTATTTGGACTATATGGCGGATTTGCTCACGGATAACGATGCTTCCAATTACAATGTGGAAACTTCCGATGTACGAACATTGGTACGCGGAGAACTGACTACGCTAAAAAGGACCCTGAACAGGGCCAAAAACGCAAACGTAAATACGATGACGAAGTATCACTACGAAAATGCCATCGCCAAAATCGATGAGCTTTTCGATAGCGAATAGTCAATAAGGGTATCACCCAAAAGAAAAGCCCCGCAAACTTTCATTTGCGGGGCTTTTTCGTTGGCCTACAAGGACTCGAACCTTGAACGACTGAACCAAAATCAGCTGTGTTACCAATTACACCATAGGCCAGTACCATAAAAGCTAAATGCTATCAGCTTTTGAGCGTGCAAATTTAAAACAAACTTTGGTATCAACAAATATTTTTGAAAAGAATACACGCGATTTTTATCTCTTTCCCGTGTTAAAGGTTTTCCAAAAAGGGCTAGGCTTCTGTTCGAGATTTACTAAATTCGCCACAATTCGGTTAACAACCAACTACTATGTTTGCAAAAGACTTCAAAAAATGGGATACCATCCTTGGGTGGGTTTCCTTCGCCATAGCCTTTATCGTGTACACCCTAACGGTAGAACCCACCGGAAGTTTTTGGGATGCAGGGGAATATATTTCCACCTCCGCCAAATTACAGGTTGGACACCCGCCGGGAGCTCCATTGTTGCAAATGATCGGCGCATTCTTTGCCATGTTCGCCTTTGGCGATGAAACCAAGATTGCGCTCATGGTCAATGCAGTATCCATAGTTTCCAGTGCCTTTGCGGTACTGTTCACCTTTTGGACCATAACCAACCTAGCGGGCAAATTGGTCGGTAAAAAAGCTGAAATCACCAACAGCAAGGCCATTGCCATTTTAGGGAGCGGATTGGTCGGCGCACTGGCCTTCACCTTTTCAGATAGTTTTTGGTTCAATGCCGTAGAAACGGAAGTATACGCCATGGCCAGCTTGATCATGGCATTGTTGCTTTGGCTGGGACTTAAATGGACGGACAACTTGGACGACCCTCGGAGTCACCGCTGGCTCATGCTCATTTGCTTTGTTATAGGACTTACCTTCGGAATCCAGTTTATGGGCTTTTTGGCCATTCCATCCATCGGATTGCTCTATTACTTTAAAAGATACAAGACCACGACCGTAAAAAACTTTTTGCTGGCCAACATCATCGTGGTCGGAATTTTGATTTTAGTCTATAAATTCTCTTTGACCTACGTATTGGAACTCTTTGGCTGGAGCGAGGTATTCTTTATCAACGAGATTGGACTGCCATTTAATTCGGGATCCATCATCATGGGACTGCTCTTTGTGGCCGCTTTCTATTTTGGATTGAAGTACACCCGAAAGCACAACTATTACAATGCCAATATTGTGGTATTATGCCTGATGTTTCTCATCCTTGGGTTTTCCTCTTGGTTGATGCTTCCCATCCGTGCAAATGCCAAAACCGTTGTAAACGAAAACAACCCGGCCGATGCACGTGCCCTTTTGGCCTACTACAATAGGGAACAGTATCCTGGTGTGGACAGCCCAGTGTATGGTGCCTATTATTCGGATGCCTTTGCACCCTCGGGAGAGGACCGGGACGATAGCCCCAAATATGAAAAGGACCTGGAGCTCGGTAAATATGTGGTGGTTAACCATTACAAAGGCGCCATACCCGGACCCAACGAAAAACATGTGGGCTTTTTGCCACGGATGTGGAGCGATCAGCATGCCGAGAACTACATGAAATATTTTGGCGCACTGGATTTCCGAATCAAATCGGAGTACATCTCCAACAACGACCTGCGGGAAGCCGTCAACCAATTTAAAACAGCCTACTCCCAAGGAGAGCTGGACACCGAACAATATATCCGCTTTTTAAGGGAGTTTGGAGAATATATTGAGGTACAGCCCCCAACTTTGGGCCAAAACCTGGAGTATCTTTTTGATTTCCAGTTCAGTTATATGTACATGCGCTACTTTATGTGGAACTTTGTTGGGAAACAGAACGACGTACAGGGCAGATATGATGAAAACGGAAACTGGCTGAGCGGCATCAATTTTATGGACAGCATCCGATTGGGAAGCCAAGAAAATCTTCCCAGCGATTGGAAAAACAACAAGGGGCGAAACACCTATTTCTTTTTGCCCTTGCTGTTGGGTATTTTGGGTATTGTCTTTCAAATATCACGAAACCCCAAACAGTTCTGGGTCCTCTTTGTGTTCTTTATGTTTACGGGCCTTGCCATTCAATTTTATACGAATCCCTACATCTTCCAGCCACGGGAAAGGGATTATTCCCTCGTGGGTTCGTTTTATGTCTTCTGTATCTGGATCGGCTTAGGGGTATATGGTCTTTTTGAAGAATTTAGAAAGTTGATATCGGCCAAAATTGCCGCACCTGCCATCACTACGATTTGCCTGTTGGCCGTACCGTTGTTGATGGCTTTCCAAAACTGGGACGATCACGATCGTTCTGGCAGATATACCGCCCCGGCAACCGCAAAAGCCTATTTGGATTCCTGCCAAGAGGACGCAGGTGCCATCTTGTTTACCATTGGCGACAACGACACCTTCCCCATTTGGTACGCGCAGGAAATTGAAAATTACAGAACAGATGTCCGTGTCATCAACACAAGCCTTTTCGCTACCGACTGGTACATCGACCAGATGAAACGAAAGGCGTATGAAAGCGACCCCATCCCATCACAATTGACGCATGACAAGTACAGCTACGGAACCCGAGATGCAGTTTACTATCAAGGCATCACCGATAATAGGTGGAATATCAAGGATTTTGTCAACTGGATAGGCAGCGACAAGCCGCAGACAAAATTCAGACATATCTTGACCAATCAAGGAGCCGATCTGAGTCAATATTCTGAAAGCACTCTGGACATTGTGTACTATCCTACCAATAAAATCAGGATTCCGGTCAACAAGCAAAATGTGTTGGAAAGTGGGTTGGTCAAGGAAAAAGATTCGGCCCTCATTGTCGATTATATCGATATTGACCTACCGCAAAGCGCCTTGGCCAAAAACAGGATCATGATGCTGGACCTCATTGCCAACAACGATTGGAAACGACCCATTTACTTCTCTGGCGGAAGTTTTGACAGTGCAGAGTACATTTGGATGAAGGACTACCTTCAACTGGATGGCCTTGTTTATAAACTGGTACCCATAAAAACCCCGAACCGCAATTCTTTCGAAATGGGACGCATCGACTCCGAGTTGATGTACGACATTGTAAAAGATTGGGATTGGGGCAACTCTGGCAGTGACGATATTTACCACGACCCCCAGACCCGCTCACAAGGACTGTCCTTCCGAAGCAATTTGGCCCGATTGATGGAAACCTTAATTGCCGAGAACAACATTGACAAGGCGAAGGACGTCATCAATATTGCCATGGACAATATGCCTGTGGACCACTATGGTTTCTATGCCTTTGTGGAACCTTTTGTGGATGGCTATTACAAAGTGGGCGAAACCGAAAAGGCCCGTGAGCTGTTCGGCAAACTCAAGAAAGTATATCAGGAACATCTGGAATATTACGCCAACATTCCCTTGGATGAGCAATACGATAAAATAGACGACATCCTGTCCGATATGCAGGCCTACCGAAGGAACATCGACATCCTCATTGAAAACGGGGACAAAGAACTGGCCGAATCCGAAACTATCATCTTCAATGAATACATCGATATGTTCTCCCAATTTGTAGATGAAGAAGAGGATGTAATGGATGAACCCATCCCCATAGATCCAGATATGGAAGACACAGTTCTATTGGATGCACCCGATACCATTCCGGAATCCATTATCCCGGATGAGGAACAATAGCATAAAAAAAGCGAGGCCAACACCTCGCTTTTTTTATTTGATATATTCGTTTAGGATTCCTATCAACGTATTGGCGTCCTGCTCGCCGCTCTGTCGCCATACCATCTCCCCCTTTTTGTAGATCATCAAAGTGGGCAGCCCCTTAATCCGCAAGGCTTGGGAAAGTTCCTTGTTTTTGTCCACATCAATCTTAATAACCTTGCCTTTATCACCAAGGGCAGCGGCCACATCGCTCAGCACAGGGTGCATGGCGGTCGATTGCTCGTTCCATTCTGCATAAAAGTCTAACAAAACTGGGACCTGTAAATCTATGAGTTCTCCGAATTTGGACATGTATTCTAAGGTTTACAGTCAAATGTAAGAAAAAATGTGAATGTTTTTACAGTCCGTGGACTTTAGAAAACCGTAGGGAATCCATTTAAGTTAATCCCCTCTTTTTTAAAGTGATTACAGAAATCTCGGGCCAAATACCAAAGCGACCGGGATAACCGATAAATCCAAAACCTCGGTTCACATTGATAAATTGATCTAACTCTTTGTAGATACCAGCCCAATATTTGTAGCGCCATTTTACCGGACTCCACTTGATCCAACCTGGAATCTCCACACCAAACTGCATGCCGTGGGTATGTCCGCTTAAGGTCAAATGAAAGTGGTAATCATCATGAAGCACCACATCTTCCCAATGGGATGGGTCGTGGCTCAACAATATTTTGAAATCATCCGGGGAAACGCCCTCCTTGGCCTTTTGAAGGTCGCCAGCCTTTTTGAATCCACCGCGGCCCCAATTCTCCACTCCTACCAAGGCAATTTTCTGTCCATCTTTCTCCAAAAAACGGTTGGAGTTCAACAAGAGATCAAAACCCATTTCCTTTTGCATGGCCTTTAAATCCTCCAAGTTTTGTGCTTTCTCCTCTTCGGTATCCCAAACAGCATAATCCCCATAATCGTGATTGCCCAAAATGGAATACAATCCATCCTTGGCCTCCAAACGGGAAAAAACCTCCTTCCAAGGCTCCAACTCCGTGGAGCGGTTGTTCACAATATCCCCAGTAAAAAAGATGACATCACTCTGTTGTTCGTTGATCAGATTGACCCCATACTCCACTTTTTTATAATCATCAAAACTGCCGCTGTGCACATCGGAAATCTGTGTAATCTGATAATTATGGAAGGCATCCGGAAGGTCATCAAACTCCAGCTCGTATTTCAATACTTGATAGTTGTATTTGCCACGGTACATGCCATATAGCAAAGCCCCAAAGGGCAATGCGGCCAAACCTAGTGCAATACCACTGATGAACTTTCTTCGCGAAGGAAAGTAACCTGTATCCGAATCCGAGATCCCAACGATTTTGTTGTATCCGTAGCCTATCAAACGGACCACATCCTCCAACAATAGAAAGAAACCCAATACCAAGGCCAACAGAAAGAAAGCGGCAAAAATGGTCCCCGCAATGGCAGCAGTACCCTTAAAGCCATCTCCGGGATCGTAGGTCATTACCTTAACGGTCAAGAAAATCAAGGCAGCCAAAAAGAGCACAATGTAACTCCATTGCATCAAAGGGCTTTTAAAAAGCGTTCGGAAGGCCTGAAAGCCATAAACGGCCAACACCACATAAAGAACTGCCAAAACAAGAAATCGGGACATACAATTTTTTTACAAAATTAGGGCTAATCTGCTATTAAACAGTGGTTTTTAAATTTATTTAACGGCACGCACGATGGCTTTTAGGGTATCTACATTGGAAACGGCCACCTGATGTTCCACCAAATGCTTGGAAGAATTCATGCTGATTTTTGCACTCAGCTTCAATTCCTTCCCAAAAGAAGTACCGGAGCAATGGATAGCCTTGAGTCCGATATCCTTGAAGTTTGATGCGTTTTGAGGCGACACCCCTCCCCCGGGCATTAAGGTCATCGAGGTTTTTTGTTGCCAGGCCGCCAAATTTTTGATGCCTTCTGCTGCAGTGGTTTCACCTCCGGAAGTCAAAATCGTTTGTACCCCCAATTCTTCCAACTGCTTGATGGCCTCCATAGGCTCTGCTACCCAATCGAATGAACGGTGAAAGGTAAAGTGCAACGGCTTTGCAAGTTCCACCAACACCTTCATTCGTTCTACATCCACGGTAAAATCTTCCGTCAAAACCCCAGAAACAATGCCCTGCACTCCTAGCGCCTTGCACGCCAAAATATCGGCCCTCATCACCTCAAACTCAGCATCGGAATAGGTGAAATGTCCACCTCTGGGACGTATCAACACATGAACAGGAATGGTCAGCTCCTTTTTCACCAATTGAATCAAACCAGCAGAGGGCGTTATACCACCCACTCCAAGCTCCGAACAAAGTTCAATCCGGTCCGCTCCTGCCCTTTCCGCATTCCTTGCCGATTCCAACGAATTGGCGCAAACTTCTACCAGCATATTGTATCTTTAAACTCCATAAAAGTAAACATACCAACCCATGGAACGACGCAAATTCCTTAAAAATTCCAGCCTTTCCGCCGCCGGATTGGTTGCCGCTTCCAATTTGGTCGCTTGTAAAACCGAAACAAAGCCCGAAGTAGCAGCAGTTACAACAATTCCAACTCCCAATCCCATCAAACCCATTGTGGTGTGTACCTGGAACTTTTTCAACGCTACCGAGAAAGCTTGGGAAGTACTAAAATCGGGTGGAAATGCCCTAGATGCCGTAGAGCAAGGTGTTAGGGTGGAAGAAGCGGACGAAACCAACGAGACCGTGGGCAAGGGTGGCCGTCCCGATCGTGACGGAAACGTGACTTTGGACGCCTGCATTATGGACAAAGATGGGAATTGTGGTTCGGTGGTGTGCATGCAAAATATTGTGCATCCGGTTTCCGTGGCCAGAAAAGTGATGGAAGAAACTCCACACATCATCCTAGCAGGAAAAGGGGCAGAGAAATTTGCTTACGAACAGGGCTTCCCAAAAGAGGATTTGCTCACCGAAAGCACGCGAAAACAGTACGAAGAGTGGCTAAAAACCTCCCAATACAAGACCACCATCAATATTGAAAACCACGATACCATTGGCATGCTTGCCATTGATGAAAATGGGGATATTGCCGGAGCCTGTACCACAAGCGGCATGGCCTACAAAGTAGCAGGACGTGTTGGCGACTCTCCTATAATTGGGGCAGGACTCTTTATCGACAACGAAGTAGGAGGCGCAACGGCGACTGGTGTTGGTGAGGAAGTCATCCGAACGGTGGGCAGTTTCTTGATCGTGGAATTGATGCGACAGGGCAAAAGTCCGCAGGAAGCCTGTGAGGAAGGCGTGAAACGTATCATGAAAAAAAATGCAGGCCGAAAGGATTTCCAAATTGGGTTTTTGGCCATTAACAAAAATGGGGAAACAGGCGGTTACTGCGTGCATCCCGGGTTTACATATCGGGAATATTCTGCCAATGGACACGAGAACCGAGAAGTCGTGAGCTTCTACGAATAGATATCAGAACCAAGACCGCTGCGCTTTTAGATACTAGAGTCACGACGGCTGGTGTTATCCGTCTTGTATCCTGTCTCTTGTCTCTTGTCTCTTGTCTCTTGTCTTTTAAGGCTAAATTCAAATCCTCACAAATCTAATATCTCAATTCTCATATCTTTTAAACAGCAATTCGTACTTTTAATCCCTACCCTATTCTGGGGACCATTATTTTTTATTGAACATTGATATCTGAATAAAATGTCTGACCAAAAAAGACTGTTTCTTTTAGACGCCTACGCGCTAATTTTCCGTGGCTACTATGCCCTCATCAAGAACCCACGAATCAACTCCAAAGGGATGGATACCTCAGCCATTATGGGGTTTATGAACTCCCTTTTTGATGTGATCAAGCGCGAACAGCCAGACCATTTGGCCGTGGCCTTCGACAAGGGAGGCAGTGTAGAGCGGACCGAAATGTTCGAAGACTACAAGGCAAATCGGGATGAAACACCTGATGCCATCCGAATTGCGGTTCCCTATATTCAGCAGATTTTGAAGGCCATGAAGATTCCCGTTGTGGAATTGGAAGGTTATGAGGCGGATGACCTCATCGGCACCTTGGCGAAACAGGCCGAAAAAGAAAACTACAAGGTGTTTATGGTGACGCCTGACAAGGATTTTGGGCAATTGGTGAGCGAAAATATTTTTATGTACCGTCCGGCTCGAATGGGCAACGGTATCGAAATTTGGGGCATCCCCGAAGTGCAAAAACGCTTTGGCGTGAAGCGCCCCGAACAGGTCATTGATTATTTGGGAATGATGGGCGATGCCAGTGACAATATTCCCGGACTGCCCGGTGTAGGTGACAAAACGGCCAAAAAGTTCATCGAACAGTTCGATTCCATGGAAGGACTGCTGAGCAATACAGACAAGCTCAAGGGCAAGATGAAGGAAAAAGTGGAGGAACATGCCGAGTTGGGCCGTTTATCCCGAAAATTGGCCGAAATCAAAACGGATTGTGACGTACAATTCCATGCCAAAGACTACGAAATGTGTCCGCCAGATGCCGAGAAGGTCCAAGAGATTTTTGAGGAACTCGAATTCCGAAGACTAAAGGACCAGTTCATCAAATTATTTACCGAAGAAGCGGAAGCGTCCACTCAGGTGACCAGCACCCAAACCGCCAAGGAAGAGGCCAAGGTGGCAGGCAGTGGTCAGTTTACCCTATTTGGTGGCGACCCTTCGGAGGCCGCGGCCACCATCAAGGACGTGAACAGCCGATTGACCATTGGCGACGTACCCCATTTTTATCAGAAGGTTCAGGATGGCAAGGGCATGGAACTCTTTCTGGAAATGCTGATGAAGCAACCCTCCGTCTGTTTTGATACCGAGACCACTTCCTTGAATCCGCTGGAAGCCGAATTGGTGGGTATTGCCTTTAGTTGGTCGCCAGGTAAAGGGTTTTATGTGCCCTTCCCGGACAATCAAAATGATGCACAACCGTTGATTGAAAAATTGCGTCCCTTCTTTGAATCGGAAACCATTGAAAAGGTGGGGCAAAACCTCAAATATGACATCAAAGTGATGCAAAATTATGGCGTAGAGGTCAAAGGAAAATTGTTCGATACCATGCTGGCCCACTATCTCATCAACCCCGATATGCGTCACAACATGGATGTGCTGTCCGAGACCTACCTCAACTATACGCCCATTTCCATCACCGAACTCATTGGAAAAAAAGGCAAAAACCAACTCAGTATGCGCGATGTTCCTTTGGAAAAGCAAACAGAATATGCTGTGGAGGACGCCGATATCACGTTTCAACTGGCGCTAAAGTTTACTCCAGAACTCAAGGAAGCCCAAACGGATAAATTGTTTGATGAGATTGAAATTCCGTTGCTCCGCGTGCTGGCGGATATGGAGCTGGAAGGTATCAATCTGGACAAGGATTATCTAGGTGGCCTTTCGGAACAATTGGATAAGGACATTGCGGAACTGGAAAAGAAAATCTATGCTGATGCCGGAGAAGAATTCAATATTGCCTCCCCCAAACAGTTGGGCGACATCCTTTTTGGTAAGTTGAAATTGGTGGACAAACCGAAAAAAACCAAAACAGGTCAGTTTTCCACTTCGGAAGATGTGCTGTCCTACTTGGCCAAGGACCACGAAATCATCAAAAACGTGTTGGACTACCGCGGATTGGCAAAACTAAAAAGCACCTACGTGGATGCGCTGCCCAACGAAGTACAGCAAAAAACAGGTCGGGTGCATACCGATTATATGCAAACGGTAGCCGCAACGGGCCGTTTGAGCAGCAACAACCCGAACTTACAAAACATCCCCATCCGTACCGAACGTGGACGGCAAGTTCGCAAGGCCTTTATCCCAAGGGACGAGAATTACGTGCTCTTGGCGGCGGATTACTCCCAAATTGAGCTGCGCATTATTGCCGCCCTGAGCGAGGAGGACACCATGATCTCTGCCTTTAAAAATGGGGAGGATATTCACGCTTCCACCGCATCCAAAGTTTTTAATGTACCGATTGAGGAGGTGACCCGCGAACAGCGTAGCAACGCCAAAACGGTGAACTTCGGGATTATTTATGGGGTGTCGGCCTTCGGGTTGAGCAACCAAACGGATTTGAGCCGTTCCGAAGCCAAGGAATTGATCGATACCTACTACAAGACCTATCCCAAATTGCGCAATTACATCAGCGAGCAGGTAGATTTTGCCCGTGAGCACGGCTATGTGCAAACGGTGTTGGGCCGTCGCAGGTATTTAAAGGACATCAATGCGGGGAACCAGGTGGTGCGCGGAGCTGCGGAGCGAAACGCCGTAAACGCTCCCATTCAAGGGAGTGCGGCGGACATTATTAAAATTGCGATGATCAACATCCATAAAAAGCTTTCCGAAGGAAAGTACAAGACCAAAATGTTGTTGCAGGTGCATGATGAATTGGTGTTCGATTGCTACAAACCGGAACTGGACGAAATGAAACAACTCATCAAATCGGAAATGGAGAATGCCTATAAACTCTCCGTACCGTTAGATGTGGAAGTGGGCATTGGTGAGAATTGGTTGGAGGCGCATTGATTTAAATTATATCAAATGAAACTAACCATTTTCATTGCCATTATTGTTGTCTTAAGATTTTTACTTCCTAGATTGGTTGATTTTGGAGCCCCGGAAAAATCTGAACCTAAAAGCGAATGGCACTACCGCGTAAAATTCGCCAAACTAAACAAGGAGAAATATGACAAAGCTACCCCAGAAGAAAAGCAAGAATTACTTTATTACTTCACCAATAAATTAAGGCAGGCGGATAATTACAGTGATGCATCTTTTAGGCAAATGCCCAAATTACTTCAAGTTGTTTGGTTGATAAACGAACTGGAAGCGGAGGTTAACAACGGAGGTTATCTTCAATTTTTCACCAATTCTTCAGGTAAATATGTGGATGAAACCTTTGAAGCTTTGGATTTGATTGGTGCTACTTACAACCATCAATTGTTAAAAAATGCTGTGAATATCCTACTCAAACATAATGAGAGCGCTGAAGATTTAAATGAGAGAATCAACTCCAAAACATTGTATGAGTTAATTGATCTATCAGAGCTTTATGGAAACAATGAACTACAAGATGAATTGTACCAGTTAAATAAAGAATTTTATAAGTGCAAAGAAGATTATTCAAAGCTGAAAATGGACTATTTTGAAAATAACGCCCAAACTCTTTGGCCTGAGCTTGAAGCTACATATCCAAGTTAACACTTCACAGTCGCTTATCTCCTTATGAAACCCTCCAACCGCATCCTTCCCGTTATCGTGTTGTCGCAATTCTGCTGCACCTCGCTTTGGTTTGCGGGCAATGGGGTCATGCGCGATTTGGTCGCCACATTTGGGTTAAGTGAAAGCGCTGTGGGACATTTGACCTCAGCGGTGCAGTTTGGGTTTATCGTGGGTACTTTGGTATTTGCCATTTTATCCATTGCTGATCGGTTTTCTCCTTCCAAAGTATTTTTTGGGTGTGCTGTTTTGGGGGCACTCTTTAATTTGGGTGTGGTTTGGGATGGTAACGGACTGGCGAGCATCTTATCCTTTCGTTTTTTTACTGGCTTTTTCCTCGCGGGCATCTACCCCGTAGGCATGAAGATAGCCGCCGATTACTACGAAAAAGGATTGGGCAAATCCCTCGGCTATTTGGTGGGAGCACTGGTGGTCGGTACCGCATTCCCTCATTTACTCAAGGAAATGACCCATACCTTGCCGTGGAACACCGTGCTAGTGTCCACTTCCGGCTTGGCCGTTTTGGGCGGCAGCCTAATGATAACGCTCGTTCCCAATGGTCCCTACCGAAAACGCAGCCAACAGTTTCAATTATCCGCCTTTATCCAAGTGTTCCAAAACCGAAGTTTCCGCTGCGCAGCCTTCGGCTATTTTGGGCACATGTGGGAGTTGTACACTTTTTGGGCCTTTGTCCCGATCATGCTCCAAACCTATGCGCTGGTCCATCCAAATACCCACTTTCCCGTTCCCTTATTGTCCTTTGCCATTATTGCCGTAGGTGGCTTGGCCTGCGTATTGGGCGGTTATCTGTCGCAAGTGGCCGGAACCAAACGCGTAGCTTCCATCGCTCTTCTCCTCTCCGGGCTATGTTGTTTGATTTCTCCCTTACTTTTTATGCAAGGGTCAGCTACTTTGTTCATTGGCTTTTTACTGTTCTGGGGCATGGTGGTGATAGCTGATTCTCCGCTCTTTTCCACCTTGGTGGCCCAAAACGCTTCTGCAGAAATCAAAGGCACCGCTCTGACCATTGTAAATTGTATCGGCTTTGCCATTACCATTGTTAGCATTCAATTGGTGAACGAGCTGCGGATATGGTCCAACTCCAACATGGTTTACATGGTTTTGGCCCTAGGTCCCCTTTTTGGACTTATGGCTTTGGTTTCGAAGAAAAAGGGCTGAAACGACACCAAGACCAACAAAACCTCATCGAATTAATCCGTATCTTGGGGCATCCATTTAAAACCAAACTAGGCTACATGAAGACTATCAAACTGCTATTGGCTTGCCTCATCCTAGCAAGCTGTGGCAACCCAAAAACTGAAACCGAAGAAACTACCCAATCTCCAGAGACCGCATCAAACCAACGCGAATTCTATCAATTAAAAATCTACACCTTCAGCTCAGAAGAACAAGAGGCCACGGTGGACCATTACCTAGAAAACGCTTTTATGCCCGCTGTAAAAAGACAGGGTATTGACAAGGTCGGGGTTTTTAAATCACGTATAACCGAAACCGATACGGTACAGAAAACCTTTGTGCTGTTACCTTTTGAAGACTTGGAACAATTTCGGGCGTTGGAGGAAAACATTATGAATGACAGCACCTACGCAAGCGCTGGAATTACATATATCGATGCGAACTACGATAATCCCCCTTATGATCGTATCCAATCCATCCTGATGCGAGCCTTTCCCGATATGCCCCAAATGAAAACACCCAATTTGGACAGTCCAAGGTCGGAACGGGTCTATGAACTACGTAGTTATGAATCTCCTACGGAAAAATATTATTGGAACAAGGTGGATATGTTCAATGCTGGTGGCGAAATACCACTTTTTGACCGATTGGACTTTCAAGCTGTGTTTTACGGTGAAGTGCTCTCCGGACCCAAAATGCCCAATCTAATGTACATGACCACCCATGCCGATATGGATACCAGAAACCAACATTGGGATGCCTTTGTAAACTCTCCCGAATGGAAAGAGCTCATTGCCATGCCCAAATACAAGAACAATATGTCGCATATTGATATGTGGTTCCTCTACCCTACCGAGTATTCCGATTATTAGTTAGGTAAAACTGGTATCACATGACGGAATTGATTTTTTTCACCAGTAAAACCTGCGGGGTTTGCAAGGTCCTGAAGCCTAAACTCCTTGACGCGGTTCAAGCAAACTTCCCAAAAGTGGGCATCCGTTTGGTGGATGTGGAAGAGGAAGAGGAGTTTACCGGGCAGTCCATGGTGTTTACCCTTCCCGTGGTCATCATTAAGGTCGATGGCAGGGAAATGTACCGCTTTGCGCGAAGCTTTTCGGTCTACGAAGTATTGGAAAAACTGAAACGGTTGAGTGCCGTATCGTCTTAAATCAGATTTATACTTTGGTCGGATACCTTCATCGTTTTATGTATTTTTAAGGCACTAGGAAAGTATCCCAATAATTAGTTAGTAACCTCAAACCAATCCCATGAGAAAAATATATATTTTAGGAATTGCATTATTGGCAACGGCACAACTACTGTCCCAAGAAGGCACGTTATTGTTGCGCGAGCCCACCCTGAGCAACAATTCCGTGGTGTTTGTGCACGCCAACGACCTTTGGAAGGCCTCCCTTAGCGGTGGCGAAGCCCAACGTCTTACGAGCGGGGTAGGCAACGAATCCGATCCCCGTTTTTCCAAGGACGGAAAATGGATTGCTTTTACCGCAGAATACGACGGCAACAGCGATGTGTACGTGATACCTTCGGAAGGGGGCACACCCAAACGGATTACCTTTCATCCTGCCATGGACGAAGTCCAAGGGTGGACACCAGAAGGCAATATCCTGTTTCGTTCCACCCGAAATGCACGGCCGACCATGACCAGTCAGTTTTTTACCGTTTCACCAAACGGAGGAATGCCCAAAGCCTTGGAAATTCCCAGGGGGGCCTATGGCAATATTTCCGCGGATGGTTCACATATCGCCTACACTCCCATCACTTCGTGGGATCCCGAGTGGCGAAACTACCGTGGTGGACAGGCCATGCCCATTTGGATCGTGAATTTGGACACCTACGAACTAATGACCACTCCCCAATTGGACCAAGAACGCCATTTGTACCCCGTGTGGTCGGGCAACAAGGTGTACTATCTATCGGAACGAGACTATACCAGCAACGTGTGGAGCTTCGATATCAATACCAAGACCGAGGAACAGATCACATTTCACAAAAAATTTGATGTAAAGAATTTGGATGTCCGTGGCAACCAATTGGTCTATGAGCAAGGAGGTCGCTTACACCTTATGGACCTAACCTCAAGGCAAAGCAATCCTTTGACCATTACCGTGAAGGGCGATCTGAACTTCAGCCGTGAGCGATGGGAAGAGGTCTCTGCGAATTCGGTGCGAAACGCCAACATTTCTCCCAATGGAAAAAGGGCCATTTTTGAACATCGTGGCGATATTTTCACCTTCCCGAAAGAAGAAGGTAGCTGGAGAAACCTAACCCAATCCTCCGGGGTTGCGGACAGGTATCCCGTTTGGTCGCCAAAAGGCGATAAAATAGCCTGGTTTTCTGACCGGAGCGGGGAATATCAACTGGTAGTATCCGATCAATATGGGAACGACCAGAAATTCTACCCTTTGGAAAATCCGACCTTTTACTTTCAGCCCGATTGGTCCCCGAACGGAAAACTGATCGCCTATACCGATACGGATTACAATATGTGGTATGTGAATATTGAATCCGGAAAAGTGGTCAAGGTTGATACGGACCGTTATGCCCACCCGAACAGGACCATGAATCCCGTTTGGTCGCCCGATAGCCGCTGGATTACCTATGAAAAACAACAGGACAGTCATTTCAAGGCCATTTTTATTTACGACACCCAAACCGGAAAAACGGTTCAGGTAACGGAAGGAACGGCTGATGCTACAAGTCCAATTTGGGATGTATCCGGAGAATACTTGTACTTTTTGGCCAGCACCGATTACGGCCTAGCTTCAGGTTGGTTGGATATGAGCTCCTATGATCCAAGAGTCACCCGAAGTTTGTACGCTTTGGTATTGAGTGCATCTGGCAAGGCCCCGAACCTTCCAAAAACAGACGAGGAAAGCTCCGAACCGGAAAAAGACACCTCGGATAAAGGTGGTAAATCCAAAAAAGAGGACAAAAAAGAAGAAGGGCCTGCTTCAAAGCCCGTAGTGATTGATTTTGCCAATATTCAAGATCGGGTGGTGGCACTGGAACTTCCTGCAAGAGACTATCAGTTTTTACAGCCAGGTCCCGAAAAACAAATTTTTGTGGCTGAATCGGTTCCAAATACCCCTGGGCTTAAAGTACATTCCTATGATGTTGCCAAAGAAAAAGCCACTGATTTTGCGGAAGGCGTCAATTTTATGCGAACCTCTACGAATGGAGCTCATGCATTGGTCAAAAATGCAGGCGGTTGGATGATTACCGATACCAAAGCCCCACCCAAACCAGAGGACAAACTCAGCATCGATGCCCAAATAAAAATTGACCCCCAAGCGGAGTACGCACAAATTTTTAAGGAGGGTTGGCGATACATGAGGGACTTTCTCTATGTCGATAATGTGCACGGGGCACCTTGGGACAAAGTTTACAGCTGGTACCAACCGTGGATCAAACATGTAAAACACAGAACCGACCTTAACTATGTGGTCGATATTCTGAGTGGAGAGGTGGCCATTGGCCATTCCTATGTTTCTGGAGGGGATATGCCCGATGTGGAACGAGTACCGGTAGGCCTTTTGGGTGCAGATTTTGAACTGGACAACGGCTACTATCAAATCAAAAAAATATATACTGGAGAACACTGGAATCAAGAGTTGCGCGCTCCTTTGGCCATGCCAGGCTTGGATGTGAAGGAAGGGGATTACCTTGTGGGCATTAACGGCAAAGCACTATCGGCCGACAAGAATATGTATGAATTATTGGCCCAGACTGCAGACCGTACCATCAACATCCAAGTAAACAGCAAACCAAGTATGGACGGTTCGCGAATGCTCACCGTAAAGCCTGTTGCCAACGAGTATCAACTACGGTATATGGACTGGGTGGAGGAAAATCGTAGGAAGGTGGACGAACTGTCGGACGGAAAATTGGCCTATGTGTACATTCCGAACACCAGCGGAAATGGTTTCCGTAGTTTCAACAAATACTACTTCTCCCAACAGGATAGGAAAGGGGTTATTTTGGATGAGCGAAACAATGGTGGCGGTTCGGCAGCCGATTATATGATCGATATTATGGCCAGGGAACCTTTTGGGTATTTCAACAGTAAAGCCAATGACAACCGCCCTTGGACCAGTCCCATAGCAGGTATTTGGGGACCCAAGGTGATGATCATCAACGAACGTGCCGGTTCTGGAGGGGATTTATTGCCCTATATGTTCAAGGAAAAAGGATTGGGACCTTTGGTAGGAACCCGAACCTGGGGAGGACTGGTAGGTACCTGGGACACCCCGCCCTTTATTGATGGAGGACGAATGGTAGCTCCCCGAGGTGGCTTTTACAACAATGATGGCGAATGGGATGTGGAAGGAAAAGGGATTTCCCCGGACATCGAAGTGATCCAATCGCCAAAAGAAGTGGTTGCCGGAAAGGACCCCCAATTGGAACGTGCGGTACAAGAAGCATTGAAACTCTTGGAAACCCAAGAATTTATAATGAAGCCCGAACCGGATGCCCCAGTGCGATGGAAGCGGCCCGCAGGCTATGATGAAGAAGGAAACTAATTATAAGCACACTTCAAATTAAAAAAGGCACCAATTGGTGCCTTTTTCATTCTTTCTCATAACTTGGTGATCAATTGCCAAAACTATTGGCCAATCGTGGTCTTTGACTTTTGCTCCCCATAAACAAATCCGTAAGCGGTTTAAAGTGTCGCTTCCACTGGTAGGGAGCAAAGTCAAACCATAACTTTACTTCTGGGTTGTTTCCGTTCTCCACCACAAATCCGTTCTCAATGTGGAAATCCAAACGGTTGAACGCATTGGCAGATTCTTCCATCCCATCTTCGTAAATAAAGTGGTTGCCCCAGTCCGCCAAATAAAAACGTAGTGCCTTATACGAGCCTTCAGGAAGGGAAAGCACGCTTTTGGAATGAATGAAATTTCCTGACGCAACTCCCTTAAGGTTCACTGGGTTCTGACCTGGAAAATCCAAGATGAAATGTTCTTTCCCCTGCTCATCAATGGCAGAGAATCGCGTTATATTCAGGTTCATTTCCGAAACCTTGAGGTCGTTTACGACATCGTTCTTCAAAATCAATTCAGCTACTTGGGTACTCCTTTCGTACCAGCCCGCCATCACACTCGGTGTGTAATAGGGTGTAGCCCATATAGTTGGATAAACATTTGTTGTCTTCATAGCTTTGTATATCTATAAGTTATACGGGTACAAAGTTGCGGTGGTTTTATACGCCCTACGTCCATTAGATTATCCAGTTTATGTGCTGAATTAACCTAAAATCCATTTTTTAAGATTTCATTAGGGTAAAATGGCATAAAACTGTCTTCCATATGCAATACCTCACTATCTTTCTGCAGTATGAAAATCAACTATATTTTTCTGTTGTTGGCATTGGTCGCCGAAATCATCGGGACCATTGGAGGCTTTGGTTCTTCCGTCTTCTTCGTGCCCTTGGGGAACTTTTATTTTGATTTTTATTCGGTGCTCGGAATGACGGCCATTTTTCACCTCTCCAGCAATGTGAGCAAGATTTTCCTGTTCAAAAAAGGTCTGGACAAAAAACTGCTGCTCTATATTGGCATACCGTCCGTACTTTTTGTGATTGTTGGCGGATTCCTGTCCAAAATCGCCGATAGCGCCATCCTTGAAATTGTGCTGGGCGCATTCTTGGTGGTTTTTAGCCTACTGTTCCTGATCAAAAGCGAAATCGTGATACTTCCCAATAAAAAAAATTCTATCATCGGAGGGGCCCTATCGGGTTTTTCTGCGGGACTTTTGGGAACGGGAGGAGCTATTCGCGGACTTACCATGGCAGCCTTTAATTTGGAAAAAAGCGCCTTTATTGCCACTTCGGCATTTATCGATTTTATGATTGATTTTTCACGGACCTTTGTCTACTATGGCAATGGATATATTGGTAAACAAGAACTGATGTACCTACCATTTTTGTTCGCCATTGGTATAATTGGTACTTATCTGGGCAAAAGAATACTGCATTACATTCCCCAAGAAAGGTTCCGTAAGCTCAGTTTGATTTTTATTTTGCTGATTGGACTGGCCACCATAACCAAGTTGGCTTTTGACTATTGGTCCATGTCCGCCTCGTAGTTATCCCCCATTTGATCCAATACCTTTAAAAAGATCTCAAATTCGGAAGGGTCTACACCTTTAAGTGCCAATTTTCGCAATTGTAGGGCACTGGGCAAGGTCAAATCCAAGATTTCTTGTCCTTTTGGGGTCAATTCCAATTTAAATCGCTTTTGGTCACCTTCAAAACGGGTCTTGGAAATCCATCCTTTTTTCTCCAGACCACCGATAACTCGGGAGGTAGTGGCCCGATTGCGGAAGTTTTCATTCACAATATCCCGCTGGCTGGCATCATCACCCAACTGATGGATTTGATAGAGAATCACCCATTGTTCAATGGTCGTATCCACCCCAAGTTCATCAAACTTGCGCAAATAAGCTTTTTGAATTTTTCGGAGCACCAAATCCAAATGGAACCCCATCCCCTGTATTTCATCTATCCGACTGAGCATATATCTAATAATAGCTTCAAAAATAGGGATTCCGAAGCAGTATGTCCACATGGTATGGGCAACTGGAATTTTAACGCAATTTTCTGTTTGTAAAATCGCTTTCCTATTCCAATTTTATTATTTTTGTTGTTGATGCAACAAAATAGGACTAAACCGTAAAAACATAAACGAATCATGGAAACATCAACACTTCCAAAAGGAGCAAATACATCAGAGGATTTTATGCCGATAAACGGCACGGACTACGTGGAACTCTACGTAGGGAATTCCAAACAAGCTGCACACTACTACAAAACGGCTTTTGGCTTTCAATCCTATGCACAAGCCGGACTTGAAACAGGACTAAAGGACCGTGAAAGCTATGTGGTGGTCCAAGATAAAATCCGTTTGGTACTGACCTCCCCTTTGAAGAGCGGAACAGAAATCGGAAAGCACATCGACAAGCATGGCGATGGCGTAAAAGTGGTGGCCCTTTGGGTGGACGATGCAACAGTAGCATACAACAATGCCATGGAACGTGGAGCTACATCCTACATGGAACCTACTGTCGAGGAAGACAAAGACGGAAGAGTGGTACGATCCGGAATTTACACCTACGGGGAGACTGTTCATATTTTTGTGGAACGTAAGGACTACAATGGAACTTTTTTGCCCGGCTTCAAAAAATGGGAAACACCCGATTACAATCCAGAGCCAACCGGTCTCAAGTTTGTGGACCACATGGTGGGCAACGTGGGGTGGAACAAAATGAACCATTGGGTAAAATTCTATGAAGACGTTTTGGGATTCAAGAATATTCTTTCTTTTGATGACAAGGATATCTCCACCGACTATACGGCTTTGATGAGTAAAGTAATGAGCAATGGAAACGGTCGTATCAAATTCCCGATCAATGAACCTGCCGAAGGGAAGAAAAAATCACAGGTAGAAGAATACCTAGATTTCTATGAGGATGAAGGGGTACAGCACATTGCCGTTGCCACAGACGATATCATTAAAACCGTTCGCGACCTTAGAAGCCGAGGCGTGGAATTCCTACGGGTGCCCGCTACCTACTACGATGCAGTAACCGACCGTGTTGGGGAAATCGATGAGGATATCGCTCCCTTAAAAGAGCTTGGTATTTTGGTAGACCGCGATGATGAAGGCTATTTGCTGCAGATTTTCACCAAACCTGTGGAACCCAGACCGACCATGTTCTTCGAAATTATCCAAAGAAAGGGCGCACAATCCTTCGGAAAGGGTAACTTTAAAGCACTGTTCGAAGCCATCGAACGTGAGCAGGAGCTACGCGGCACCTTGCATTAATCACAGTAAAAGGAATGGGTTATGAACTGTTGAATTTCAGGTTTATAACCCATAACTTTAAACTCAAATTCGAGAAAAATGCCTATTTATCATAAACTCGGGAAAATTCCGCAAAAGCGGCACACCCAATTCGAGAAACCCGAAGGCGGCCTATATTACGAGCAGCTTTTTGGGACTATCGGTTTTGATGGGATGTCCTCCCTTTCCTATCACATCCACAGGCCTACGCAGGTCAAGGAAATCGGAAAAGCGTTGGACGCCAGTCCCAAAATTGCCGTGGAAAAGAACATCACCAGCCGAAAGTTCATCGGTTTTGATGTATCGCCCAAAGATGACTTTTTGGAGGCGCGCGAACCTCTTTTGGTGAACAATGACGTTCATGTGGGCTTGGCAGCACCCAGAAAATCGGTGACCGACTACTTTTACAAAAATGCCGATGCCGATGAAATGCTCTTTATCCACAAAGGGTCGGGAACTTTGAAGACCTTTTTGGGCAATATTCCGTTCGAATATGGGGACTACCTCATCATTCCACGCGGGATGATTTACCAGATAGAGTTTGATACCGAGGACAACCGAATTTTGTTTGCGGAATCATTCCATCCTATTTATACCCCAAAACGCTATCGAAATTGGTTTGGACAATTATTGGAGCACTCCCCTTTCTGTGAGCGCGACTACAAATTGCCACAGGACCTCGAGACCTTTGATGAAAAAGGAGAATTTTTGATGAAAATCAAAAAACAGGGCATGTTGCACCAACTGGTCTATGCTACGCATCCATTTGATGTGGTGGGATGGGACGGTTACAACTTCCCTTACGGATTCTCCATCCATAATTTTGAACCGATTACGGGACGCGTTCATCAACCGCCACCTGTACACCAGACTTTTGAGACCGGTGCATTTGTGGTCTGTTCGTTCTGCCCAAGGCTATACGATTATCACCCAAAATCCATTCCGGCGCCCTATAACCACTCCAATATAGATTCGGACGAAGTGCTGTATTATGTTGATGGTGACTTTATGAGCCGGACGGGTATTGGACCAGGATATATTTCCCTGCACCCTGCGGGTATTCCACACGGACCACACCCTGGTACCTACGAGGCAAGTATTGGAAAAAAAGGTACGGAGGAACTGGCAGTGATGATAGACACCTTCAAACCCTTGCAGGTTACGGAGAACGCCCTTAAAATCGATGATGGCAAGTACTATAAATCGTGGTTGGAGTAACATAAATTCATTAAGGCCTTCTGTCATTTTGAGCACAGTCGAGAAAAGAAGGCCTAAGTATTGCTCTCAACTGTGCTCGAGCTGACATATTTACCCTCAGATGATTATAGATATACCCGAAAATTCAGATTTTTCCATTCACAATATCCCCTTTGGGATTTTTTCCACCCAAGACCGAAGCCCTCGCATTGGTGTGGCCATAGGAGAGCATATTTTGGATTTGGCGGCCGTGGCCGAACTGGATGTATTTGACTTCAACACCGCATTGTTGGAAAAGGACACCCTAAACGATTTTATTTCCCTCGGGAAAGAAATCACCACCCGTGTCCGTAAAAAAATCCAGCATTGGCTCAAGGATGACAACTCTGTTTTGGCGGGAAAGCCCGAACTCTTTGTGAAGCAGTCCGAAGCCCAGATGCACATGCCCGTTGCGGTTGGAGATTATACCGATTTTTATTCCAGCTTGGAGCATGCTACCAATGTGGGGAAAATGTTCCGCGACCCTGAGAATGCCCTTTTGCCCAATTGGAAGCATATTCCCGTGGGTTACCATGGCAGGGCCAGCTCCATTATTGTGAGCGGACAACCCATTCATCGTCCCAAAGGACAGACCATGCCCAACGGAGCAGATTCGCCCGTGTTTGGACCTACCAAACGCTTGGATTTTGAACTGGAAATGGGATTTATCTGCGGAAAAGAGACAAAGCTTGGTGAATCCGTTTCCACCGCCAATGCGGAGGATTATATCTTCGGACTGGTGCTGTTCAACGACTGGTCGGCACGTGATATCCAAAAATGGGAATATGTACCGCTAGGGCCTTTTTTGGCCAAGAACTTCGCTTCATCCATTTCACCTTGGGTAGTGACATTGGAAGCTTTGGAACCTTTCAAGTTGGCAGGGCCCAAACAAGAACCTGAAGTATTGCCCTACCTTACATATGAGGGCGAAAAGAATTACGACATCCACCTAGAAGTGGGCATCACACCGGAAGAGGGCGAAGAAACCACGGTTTGCCAAAGCAATTTCAAATTTATGTACTGGAACATGGCCCAACAATTGGCCCACCATACGGTAAATGGTTGTAACATCAATATCGGTGATATGATGGCTTCTGGAACCATCTCCGGTAAAGAGGAAAACAGTTTTGGTTCCATGCTCGAATTGTCTTGGGGAGGAACGAAACCCATCAAACTAAAAGACGGAAGCGAACGTAAATTTATTGAAGATGGTGACACAGTGACCATGCGAGGTTACGCCCAAAATGGCGATATTCGAGTCGGATTTGGCGAAGTTTCTGCCAAAGTGTTGCCTGCGAAATGATTTTGGTGGCCGAGCGGAGTCAGAGCCACTGAATGGTGACTTCGACTACGCTCAGTCTCCTAGATATAAAATGAATTGAGATTTTCGCCTTCGCGGAAATGATAGAAAACGAAAATATGATCAAAACCTTAGACCCAACTACCATACCCCAACCGGAACTGTACACTATTTTGTCCACCGCAGTGGCACCAAGGCCGATTTGCTTTGCCAGTACCGTGGATGCCGAAGGCAACGTCAACCTGAGCCCGTACAGTTTTTTTAACGTCTTTAGTTCCAATCCGCCAGTGATGGTGTTTTCGCCAACGCGAAGCGGTAGGGACAATTCCTTAAAACATACACATCAAAATGTGGTGGAAGTGCCACAAGTGGTCATCAATGTAGTGAACCACAAAATGGCGGAGCAAATGTCGCTCTCCAGCACGGCCTACGACAAAGGGGTGAACGAATTCGTGAAAGCCGGCTTTACCGAAGTGCCCAGCGTGAAGGTAAAACCCCCGCGTGTGGGTGAGGCTCCCGTATCCTTTGAATGTACGGTTTTGGAAGTGGTGGAGATTGCACAAACCCCCGGAGCGGGAAATTTGATCATCGCTCAGGTGGATATGATCCATATCAACGATGAGTACTTAACGGATGATGTATTGGACACCGAAAAGTTGGATTTGGTGGGTCGTATGGGAGGTAATTGGTATATCCGTGCGATTAAAGAGTCCCTGTTCGAGATTCCAAAGCCTATCCGCAGTCAGGGTATAGGTGTTGATGCATTGCCCAAGGGGATTCGCGAAAGCGATGTTCTTACCGGCAACAATCTGGGCCGATTGGGGAATCTGGAAAGCATTCCATCCCCAGCGGATATTAAAAAAATTATTGAAAAGGAAGGTGTACAAAGCACCTCCAAAACCGAACTACATAGCTTGGCCAAACAATTGTTGGAAGAGGGCGATACGGAAAAGGCGATGGCTTATTTATTGTTTGCGGAAAACTTATGATGTCCATATTTGACAATTTTGGACATAATCTATAATTTTGAGAGGACAGAATAGGCGTATTATGAATATCAGTTTCACAAAAAAACAGGAAGAATATATTGCCCAACAGGTAGCAACAGGCGAATACCAGAATAATAGCGAAGTGATACGCGATGCCTTGCGCTTGCACAAAATCTACAGGGAAAAAGTGATTGATGACCTTAGAAGGGAAATCGAGAAAGGTTGGAACGGACCGGATAGTCCAAGAACGATGGAGGAAATTATTGCTTCAAAGAAGAAAGGGTGATTGACCGGTATGTATTATCGCAAGAAGCGGATAACGACATTGAAGCTATTTTCGCCTACGGGGAAACTAAATTTGGTTCCACACAAGCCATTTCATATTTGATCGGATTGAACGAGCACTTCGAAGCCATCGCACAGAACCCCGACATTGGGAAGAAAAGAAATGAAATTAAAGATGGGCTTTTCAGTTTTCCTTACAACTCCCATATCATCTTCTATAGAAAAATGAAGAATAGGGTTCGTATCGTTCGGGTATTGTATGGAGGAAGGGATTTGAAAAATTTTTTAACCGATAGTTAAATGCAAAAAGACATTACATCGATTTTTAAGGCCCATTTGGTGCCCAAAGAAGTTTATAAAGGCGGAAAAAATATTCCGCCATCACATAAAAAAATTTACAAGTTGTCCTCCAACGAGAATCCTCTGGGGGCATCGCCCAAGGCCCTAGCTGCCATGAAAGCTGTATTGGACAAAGTCGATATTTACCCCGACCAAACCGATATCCGTTTGCGCGAAGCCTTGGTCCAAGATTTTGACGGCCAGTTGAGCGCCGACCAGTTTCTTTGCGGGAATAGCGGGTCGGAGGTTATTGATATTGTTCTCCGAGCGTTCATCAACGAGGGAGATGAAGTGATTTTTTCCAACCCCTGCTTCCTGCCCTATTCCGTCTTTTCAAGGTGGTACGGTGCCAAACAAGTAGACATACCGCTTCTATCCCCGAATTACGATTTGGATATGGAAGGTATTTTGAACGCCATCACCCATAAGACCAAGTTGATTTTCTTAACCAGTCCCAACAATCCTACGGGCACCTATATTCCAAAATCCGTTATGGACAATTTCATGGCGCGTGTTCCCAAGAATATTGTGGTGGTATTTGATGAGGTCTATCGCCATTTTGCGGATGCGGATGATTATGTTACAGCATTACCGTATGTATTGGAAGGTTATAATGTGATTGGACTGAACAGTTTTTCCAAAACCTATGGTTTGGCAGGGCAACGCATTGGGTATGGCTACACCACCGCCACCATTGCCAATTATGTTCGTTTGATTCACAAGCCCTTTTTGTTACCGTTAACTTCCATCGAGGCTGCCATTGGAGCCTTGAACGACAAGGAGTTCATTGACAAAACCGTAAAGACTGTTTTGGAAGGCAGGACTTATATTGCCAAGGCATTTGACCAACTCGGAATAAAATACTGGCCCAGTCAAGCCAACTTTTTTATCATTGACCCGCCACTTCCCGAGATGGAGTTTACGGATAAAATGATGGAAGAAGGCATTATGGTGCGCCCGGTTTCCCAGTTTGGCGCTCCAGGCAAGGTGAGGATAACGGTAGGCGATGCAGAGGCGAATGCCGCTTTGGTAAAGGCACTTCAGAAAATCACAACATCCTAATTGTCATTCCTGCGAAGTCAGTTCGAGTTTTTTCCAAAGGAAAAAGTATCGAGAACTCTTGTTCTTAGGACTATTTTTATCTCATTTGAATATAAAACACTTCTCGATACAATTTTGGCGTTGCCAAAACCACTCGAAGTGACAATTGGATTCCTACCAGAGTTTATGCTGAGCAAAGCCGAAGTGCAGCAATGACATTTATAGTACAAACCGATAGGTAGCCTTCAATAAGAATATGTTTTGTGGTTTTTGTCCAAAAATGTTATCCCCCAAACTGGAAAGCAATCCATTGGTTGGGTCGCCGCTCCTAGATACATCCTGGGACCATACCAAGAATATTTCCGACCCCGGAATATACTCCCATCGAATGACCAAGTTGGAACGGAATTGGACAAAGGAAAAATCCGGGTCATCAAAACTGAAATCGGTAACACCATCCAAATCTTCATCGATGGCATAGCTACCATCGGCCAAACTGGTTTGTTCTGGAGTATATTGCACAAATCTATCCTCAAAAGTCTTGGCAACCGGGTCCGTGATATGCTTAAAATTGGAATAGCGTCCGCGAGAAATAAAAGGCTGTCCCCAATATTGGATGGTCAAATTGGGATTAATGGTATAGTTTAACCTAACGGACATGCTCAAAGTGCGTTGGTCAATTTCTCCATTCAGGTAGCGCGGCGAGCCATTGACATCATCAAAATTATTGATGAACTGCAACTGATCATTATTGATCTGTAAACTTGGAAATACGGAAACCCGCAACGCATTTATGGGCTGGTACACAAAACCCCCTTCCATATAATAGGTCTTGATGGAGTTGTCCAAAGCTTTCCTTCCGTTGTGAAAAAAGGAAAATCGCATTTTTTTCCGGTTGTCGGTGTTGATGCTGTTCCAAAAACTCATCCAAGGGGATTGCCGAAGCCTTGGACCACCCCGTAGGGCGAAGTTCGAATATTGAATCGGTGCATAGTTGAAACCGATATTGGTATTCCAATTGCCCTTCCAATTTTGCCAACTATTGGTATTGAACTGCATATAATTATGATTCCCTTGAAAATCCCATGCCGACCAATGGTTGTAGTTGATGCCCACCCGCCTAAAGGTGCTATCCGGTTTTAGGGTTTGGTATCCTATCCAGGTGTAGTGCCGCACATCGTCCGATTGACGCTGAAAACCAATATCATTGAGCTCCAGTTCGGGCGAACGCCAAGTGGCCCCCGACTCGAACCGCCAATGGCCATTGCCAATCTTCCCTATCTGCACGTTTCCCCCTGTCCCTGTCAAAGATGTTCTGGTTGAATCGACCGCTACGTGGTCCGCCCCCACCCTTCCGAACAAATGCGTAATGGATTCTTGGGTATTGGTTATGGCCTCCTCACTCCCACGTACATGGCTCAGAGTGATGTTGCCTCCCACGTACCAATCCCGATTGGCCCATTGGTGTTTAAAGTCCAGTCCGCCTGTGTAAGCGGCATCGTGTAAAAAATTGAGCTGTTCTGGTAAATTCTCCCTGTTCGTGGCCGTAAAAATACCGCCTATATAAGAGTTCCGTTCATTGAAATCCTTTTGAAGTCGCCCCACAAAATAATTGGTCAATGGCTCCACCATCTCTTTTCTGGTATCGCCGTTGCCATTGAGAATGGTCGCTGTTCGCTGGGCCGTTACGCTCTCGAGTACACCAATGGCCCAGCCGTCCTTGGTTTTTCCACTAAACTTGGCCGCTCCAATAATCGGGGTGTTGTCCGGTTGATTTACAAATTCGCCGTCCGAGGTATTGGGATAGCCTTGAGGACTTCTACCAATTCTTCTGGAATAAAAGATATTATCTGAACCAAAGGTATTTCCTGCTTGTGATTGGGAAACACTGAAATCAAAAATGTTCTTGTTCTCCACAAAAAATGGCCGCCGTTCTTGAAAGAAAATCTGAAAACCATCCAACGCAATGGCCGACGGGTCGGCATCCACTTGTCCAAAATCTGGGTTTACCGTCAAATCCAAAGTAAGGTCATTGGTAATACCGATTTTAGCGTCCAGTCCTACGGTCAGGTTGTTTTCGCTCCCATCCCTAAACGGATTGTTTTCTTCTGCCTCGTAAGTTTCTGTATTCGTTACCGTGTAGGGCTGTATTTCCAGTTGCTTCTGGGGTTCGATGTTCTTTAGTCCATGGAGTTCGCCAAATTCGCTTACCCAACCGGGCTGATCCACAGGTTTTCGCTGCCACAGCGAACGTTCTTCGTCTCTAAAAAAACGTCGTGTAGACTGAAATCCCCATACCTGTTCCTCGGCGCTGCCAAATTTCAACTGGCTCAACGGTATCCGCAGCTCTGCCGTCCAGCCTTCATCGTCCACATGGGATTTGGCATACCAGATGGGATTCCAACTGGAGTCCCAATTATTCCCGTTGTTGGAAATAAATTCGTCTCCCTTTACGCCAGCAGCTGTAATCGTAAAGGAAAATGCGGTGCGTTTATCGAAGTAACTGTCAATGTTGAATTCTACCCAATCGCCATCAAACCCATCCCTACGGGAAAGTCGTTTTACGATTTTGTCCGGTTCATCATCATAACAGCGCACACCTATATATAGGTTTTTGCTATCGTACAGTATTTTAAATTTGGTCTGATGACTGGGCGGTGTGTTTTCGTCGGGTTGCCATTCAATATAATCTCCGGCCCATTCTACAAGGTTCCAAGCCTCATCCTCTAGAACACCATTTATCGTTGGTGCTGCATGTTCGCCCAAATCATGTGTCGTATATGTTTTTTTGACGACCACCTCGGTGGTATCCTGTGCTTGACTTTTGGAAATAAAAAGAAGGGTCGCGAAAGCGAGGACTGCATACTTCACTTGTTCGTTTTTTGATTAGGTTGATACGTTAAAGACCCACGAAATCAGGTAGAGTTACAGTATCACGGATTTTTAAGGTATTTTTAACATTTTGCGGAATTGACTTGTGGGCAGTATTTTTGCACTCCTATCCAAATTGAAAAAAGTGAAAAAATATTCCCAATCAACCGTTTGTAATTCAATCTAATAATTGTACATTTGCAGCCCGTTATTCGGGAAAGGTTATTAAATCAATAATATTCGAGAAGTGGATACATTAAGTTATAAAACTCTTTCCGCCAATAAATCTACTGTTGACAAACAATGGTTATTGGTTGATGCTGAAGGACAGACCTTGGGAAGATTGGCGTCTAAAGTAGCCAAAATACTTAGAGGGAAATACAAGACCAACTTTACCCCCCATGTGGATTGTGGAGATAATGTTATTGTTATCAACGCGGAGAAAATCGACATGACCGGTAACAAATGGGACGAGAAAGAATACCAAAGGTATACTGGGTACCCAGGTGGACAACGTTCCGCTTCCGCTAAAGACGTATTGGCCAAACACCCAGAGCGTATTATCGAAAGTTCCGTAAAAGGAATGCTTCCCAAAAACAAGTTGGGTGCGGACCTCTTCAGAAACCTTAAGGTGTATGCAGGAGCCGAGCACGGACAAGAAGCACAAAAACCAAAAGCTATAAACTTAAACGACTACAAATAATGGAAGTGGTTCATAAGATAGGTAGAAGAAAAACTGCTGTAGCCAGAGTATATGTTTCCGAAGGTTCTGGAAACATCACCATAAACAAGAGAGATCTTAACGATTACTTTACTACCGGTACATTGCAGTACAAAGTAAAGCAACCTTTTGCCCTAACGGAAACCGAAGGTAACTACGATGTAAAAGTAAACGTTTACGGAGGCGGTATCACAGGTCAGGCAGAAGCCGTACGTTTGGCTTTATCAAGAGCTATGTGCGAAATCGATGCGGAAAACAGAGGCATTCTTAAGCCAGAAGGTCTGTTGACAAGGGACCCAAGAATGGTGGAAAGAAAGAAATTCGGTCAGAAGAAAGCCCGTAAGAAATTCCAATTCTCCAAGCGTTAATATACATTGGGTCTCGTGCCCAACTATATAAGTTCATTGAAAACCCTGAAAGCGTACACATTTCAGGGTTAAATTTTTAACCAAGTTGTCGTTGTTCCAAAAGGGAATATACATTTCGACTTTTTGGAAACTAGTTTAGCATCTAAATGGGCTGGGCGAACAAAATTTTGTGACCACCAGCGCATTGCTACTTACAACGGAACGTAAACTAAGTACAAAAAATGGCAAGTAAAATTGAAGTAAAAGACTTACTGGAAGCAGGTGTGCATTTTGGACACCTAACACGAAAGTGGAACCCCAACATGGCTCCCTACATCTACATGGAGCGTAACGGAATTCACGTTATCAATCTCTACAAAACAGCTGCAAAGCTTGAGGAAGCGAACGAAGCCCTTAAGAAAATTGCCGCTTCAGGAAGAAAAATCCTTTTTGTAGCTACCAAAAAACAAGCTAAGGACATTGTAGCGGACAAAGTATCCAAAGTGAACATGCCGTACATCACCGAAAGATGGCCCGGTGGTATGTTGACCAACTTTGTAACCATTCGTAAAGCTGTCAAAAAAATGGCTGCTATCGACCGCATGAAGAAAGATGGAACGTTCAACACCCTTTCCAAAAAAGAAAGATTGCAAGTTGACCGTTTGCGTGCCAAGTTGGAGAAAAACTTAGGCTCCATTGCAGATATGACCCGTTTGCCAGGTGCCCTATTTATTGTGGACACCATGCGTGAGCACATCGCTGTTAAGGAAGCGCAAAAATTGAACATCCCGATTTTCGCCATGGTGGATACGAACTCCGACCCTCGTGACGTAGATTTCGCCATCCCATCCAACGACGATGCCGGTAAATCCATTGAAATTATCTTAGAGCACGTAACCAAAGCCGTTGCTGAAGGTTTGGAAGAGCGCAAAAACGATAAAGGAAGCGGAAAAGATAAGGAAGATGACACTACCGATGCGGTAGAGGAAACTCCAAAGAAAAAGGAAAAAGCCGCAGAAGAAAAGCCTGCTAAAAAAGCCGAGGCGGCAGCAACTAAAGAAGAGAAGCCTGCTGAGGAAAAGCCTGCCAAAAAAGAGGCTGAAGCCAAGCCAGAAGACCTTACCAAAATCGAAGGTATAGGACCTAAAGCTGCCGAGGCATTGGTTGCCAATGGCCTAAGCACTTATGCTGCACTAGCGGACACTGACGCTGAAAAAATCAAGGAAATCTTGACCGAAGCCAGTTCAACTTTAGCTCATTTGGACCCAACATCTTGGCCAAAACAAGCCAAAATGGCTGCCGAAGGCAACTGGGACGAACTAAAAGAATGGCAAGACAGCGTTAAAGGCGGAGTTGAATAAACCTGTTGATTTAACATTGTCCTAAACAAAAACACTTTCGTAGTGTTTTACTTTACATAAAATTTAAAAAAGAAAGAAAAAATGGCAAAGATTACTGCCGCAGAGGTAAATAAACTAAGACAAGCTACCGGAGCTGGAATGATGGATTGTAAAAAAGCTTTGGTCGAAGCTGATGGAGATTTTGACCAAGCCATCGAAATCCTAAGAAAGAAAGGTCAAAAAGTTGCAGCAAAAAGAGCTGACAGAGATTCATCCGAAGGTGCTGCCATCGCAAAGGTAAACGATGACAATACACAAGGAGTGGTTATCTCCCTAAACTGTGAAACCGACTTTGTTGCCAAAAACGATAGCTTTGTAAAGCTTGCAACCGAATTGGCCGATTTGGCAATAGGTTTTGACAAAAAGGAAGACTTTCTAGCCGCTTCTTTCAATGGAATGACCGTTGCGGAAAAATTGACCGAACAAACCGGTGTGATCGGTGAGAAGATCGAAATCGGAAGCTTTGAAAGATTGAGCGCTCCTTTCGTAGGGTCATACATCCACGCAGGGAACAAAATCGCTACTTTGGTTGGACTGTCCGCCAACGTTGACGGTGCTGCCGAAGCTGCCAAAGATGTGGCCATGCAAGCTGCCGCGATGAATCCTGTTGCATTGAACGAAGAAGGTGTGGACCAGTCCATCATCGACAAGGAAATCGAAATTGCAAAAGATCAATTGCGTCAAGAAGGCAAACCTGAGGAAATGTTGGACAAAATCGCTCAAGGAAAATTGAAGCGTTTCTTTAAAGACAATACTTTGGTGAACCAAGATTTCATAAAAGACAGCAAGCAAAGTGTTGCCCAATATGTAAAATCAGTAGACTCCGCTTTGGAGGTAACTGGTTTCACAAGAGTGGCATTGGGCTAGTTCACCACAAGCACAAATACACGAACCGCTTCCCAAAAAGAAGCGGTTTTTTTATGGCCAAACCAAACCTGCAATTCTTCCTATCCCATAAATAATTTTGATTATTTTTGTCCGGACTTCAAGAAACTCTAAATGCATTACAAAAGAATTTTATTAAAATTGAGCGGGGAAGCCCTCATGGGCGAACAACAATACGGTATAGACGCCAAACGATTGGACGAATATGCCGATGAAATAAAATCGGTAATCGAAAAAGGTGTTGAAGTCGCCATCGTAATCGGGGGAGGCAACATTTTTAGGGGTCTTGCAGGTGCGAGTCAAGGAATGGACAGGGTGCAAGGCGACCACATGGGAATGTTGGCCACCGTGATCAACGGCTTGGCCTTGCAGAGCGCACTCGAGCTGAAAGGTGTTCAGACCAGATTGCAATCCGCCATCAAAATCAACGAAGTGGCAGAGCCTTTTATCAGACGTAGGGCCATCCGCCATTTGGAGAAAGGACGTGTGGTGATTTTTGGAGGTGGAACAGGAAACCCATACTTCACCACCGATTCTGCAGCCGTCCTACGTGCCATTGAAATCAAGGCAGATGTGATATTGAAGGGTACCCGTGTTGATGGAATTTACACCGCCGACCCAGAAAAAGACAAAGACGCCACGAAATTTGATTCCATTTCCTTTAATGAAGTACTTTCCAAAGGACTCAAGGTGATGGATACCACGGCATTTACCCTAAGCCAAGAAAACGAATTGCCCATTGTGGTCTTCGATATGAACACTAAAGGCAACCTGAACAAAATAGTATCTGGAGAAAATATAGGAACCGTGGTCAATGTGTAAACTGACACACAATTTGGTTTCATTTTTATAAATTTGATTGTTATGGACGAAGATGTAAAATTTATTCTAGACAGCACCAAAGAAAGCATGGAGGCCAGTATTGCCCACTTGCAAAAAGCATTGACCAAAATTAGGGCCGGTAAGGCAAGCCCCATGATGCTCTCTACCGTGATGGTGGATTATTATGGTTCGCAAACCCCACTTTCACAAGTATCCAACATCAATACCCCAGATGCACGCACCCTATCTGTGCAGCCATGGGAAAAAAACCTCTTGGGCGATATTGAGACTGCCATTATGAATGCCAATTTGGGCTTCAACCCAATGAACAACGGAGAAATGGTCATCATCAACGTACCACCACTCACCGAGGAACGCAGAAAACAATTGGTAAAACAAGCCAAGGCCGAAGCGGAGGATGCCAAGGTAAGTATCCGAAGTGCCAGACAGGAAGCCAATAAGGAACTTAAGGCATTGGATATCTCCGAGGACCTATTGAGCAACGCCGAAGTTGACGTTCAGGAATTGACCAACACCTATAGTGATAAGGTTGATAACATCCTATCGTCAAAAGAAGCGGAAATCATGAAGGTATAAAACTTGGGTTTTGGTAGGGCCCATTCCTAGGAACACAACATATCATTTTCTACCTTTGCGCCCAACAAAACCCACATGGTAGCAAAGCTCACTAAAGGATTTTGGCCTAAGGTCGCAAGCATAATTCTCCGCAATAGGATTCTTATTCTACTTGGCGTCGTTGGAATGACCGTATTCTTGGCCTTGCAATGGAAAAACATGCAGTTTTCCAATACCGAGGCCAATATACTTCCCGACGACCATCCCGCTACCATTCAATACAAGTCCTTTACCCAAATATTTGGCGAAGAGGGCAACGCCATTGTTTTGGCCATTCGGGATTCGGCTTTGTTCACACCGAAAAATTTTAATCGGTGGAACACGCTCAGCAAACAGTTAGACGCTTTCCCCGAAGTCGATTACGTGATTTCTTTGGAAAACCTAAAGGAGCTGGTGAAAGACTCCGAGACTCAAACCTTTGTGATGACCCCTCTGATCGAGTCGCCCCCGAAGACCAAACAAGAAATCGACTCGCTTACCAATCACCTTTTCAACGAACTTCCTTTTTACGATAATCTGGTGTACAACCCCAAGAGTGGCACCATCCAAACGGTGGTGTATTTGGATAAGGACATCATGAATACCGCAGTGAGGAACGAGTTTATCCTAAACGATCTGGGTGACTTGGTAGAGAATTTTGAACAAGAGACCCAGTTGGATGTCCGCATTTCCGGTATGCCCTATATTCGAACATGGAACACCAAATCAATCGTGGACGAAATCGGTATTTTTATCGTTGGTGCTCTGTTGGTGACCTCTATCATCTTTTTCTTTTTCTTCCGAAGTTTCAGGGCCACATTTATATCCATGTGCGTAGTTATCATCGGGGTAATGTGGGCTTTTGGTATTTTAGGACTACTCAAATATGAGATTACCATCCTTACCGCCCTTATTCCCCCACTGATTATCGTTATTGGAATACCCAATTGTATTTTCCTCATCAACAAATACCAACAAGAGGTCAAAAAACATGGAAACCAAGCGCTTTCCCTGCAACGGGTAATTTCCAAAATCGGGAACGCCACCTTGATGACCAACATTACCACGGCGTCGGGTTTCGCCACCTTCATCATATTGGACAGCGACCTGCTCAAGGAATTTGGTATCGTGGCCTCCATCAACATTATTGGGATATTTATCCTTTCGTTGTTGATCATCCCCATCATTTACAGCTTTATGCCACTTCCAAAGACGAAGCACCTAAAGCACCTGAACAAAAAGTGGATGGACTTTTTTGTGAACTGGATGGAGAACATGGTCCGCAACCATCGTATTGCTGTTTACATCACCACCGTAGCGGTTTTGGTATTGAGCATTGTAGGCATCTATCAAATGCGCATTACAGGGAGTAGAATCGAGGACTTGCCCAAAAACAGTCATTTTTATAAGGACATCCAATTCTTTGAAGCGGAGTTTGATGGCATTATGCCCATGGAAATTGTGGTGGACACCAAACGAAAAAACGGAGTGGTAAAACCGGCTACCCTCAAACGCATGGACCGATTGGGTACCGTAATCGACGAGATACCAGAGCTATCAAGACCTATTTCCATTGTTGATTTGGTAAAATATTCCAAGCAGGCATTTTATAACGGCATCCCAAAGTACTATCAACTGCCCACCAGCCAGGAAAACACCTTTATCATGAACGCTGTGCAAAAGTCATCCACAGGAGGCACGGACCTTTTGCAAAGTTTTGTGGACAGCACCGGACAAACCGCCCGTTTGACCACTTACATGCGCGATGTGAAGATTGACCGCATGGAAGAAATCGAAAAAGATGTACAGGAAGCTATCACCAAGCAATTTCCAGCGGATCGCTTTGACGTTTTCATGACAGGAAAGGCACTCCTGTTCCTAAAAGGAACAAAATACTTGGTAAAGAACCTGCTGCTTTCCTTGGCGCTGGCCATCGGTTTAATTTCCTTGTTCATGGCCTATCTGTTCCGGTCTTATAAAATGGTCATCATTTCGTTGGTACCCAACCTTCTGCCCTTGGTCATCACTGCGGGAGTCATGGGTTATTTGGGAGTTCCCATCAAACCATCCACCATTTTGGTATTTAGTATCGCCTTTGGTATTTCGGTGGACGACACCATCCACTTTTTGGCGAAATATCGCCAAGAATTGGCGGCCAACCGTTGGCACATCAAACGTTCGGTGTATGCGGCCCTTCGCGAAACAGGAGTGAGTATGTTCTATACCTCAATCGTGCTTTTCTTCGGGTTCTCGGTATTCATTGTTTCCAGCTTTGGTGGAACCAAGGCCTTGGGAGGATTGGTGTCTGCAACCCTACTCTTCGCCATGTTGTCTAATTTAATCTTGTTGCCATCCTTATTGCTTTCTTTGGAAAGGAGCATTGCCAACAAACAAGTGCTCAAAAAACCACAAATCGATATTTTGCCCAAAGACGAGGACGGCCCCAAGGACAAATAGTAGCGGAAACTCCCATAAATTAGGCTGTTCCATTGCCATCATTTTTCATCAAAAACCTATCTTTACCGATTCAATAAAGATAGTTTTAGAATGATTTCTTATTCCATAAAAGAATTGCTGGAGAAGCAACCCGTAGGAGATTCCGTTGAAGTAAATGGATGGGTCAAAACATTTAGAAGCAACAGGTTCATTGCCTTGAATGATGGTTCCACCATTCACAATATGCAATGTGTGGTGGATTTTGAAAATTTGGACGAGGCTCTTTTAAAGCAAATATCGACTGGAGCAGCACTAAAGGTCACTGGAACCTTGGAAGAAAGCCAAGGACGTGGACAGAGCGTGGAAATCCAAGTTACCGATATATTTGTGCACGGCACCGCCGACCCGGAGACGTACCCTATTCAACCCAAGAAGCATTCCTTGGAGTTTTTAAGGGAAAAAGCACATCTCAGGGTGCGCACCAATACTTTTGCCGCAGTCATGCGCATACGTTCGGTACTGTCTTTTGCCGTTCACAGTTACTTTCAGCAAAATGGTTTTTACTACATGCACGCTCCTATCATCACAGGCTCAGATGCCGAGGGTGCTGGGGAAATGTTCAGGGTAACCACCTTGGATGAGAAGAATCCGCCTTTGAACGATGCCGGGGAGGTAGATTACACCGAGGACTTTTTTGGAAAGGAAACCAATTTGACCGTGTCCGGTCAGTTGGAAGCAGAGACATATGCCATGGGATTGGGCAAAGTATACACCTTTGGCCCCACGTTTAGGGCAGAGAACTCCAACACATCCCGTCACTTGGCAGAATTTTGGATGATAGAGCCCGAAATGGCCTTTTATGATCTGGATGCCAACATGGATTTGGCCGAAGATTTCATCAAATACATTCTTCAATACGTGCTGGACCATTGCCAGGATGACCTTGAGTTTCTTGAAAAACGATTGTTGGATGAGGAAAAGAGCAAACCCCAAAACGAACGCTCCGAAATGGCACTCATCGAAAAATTGAGGTTTGTGGTAGAAAACAATTTCAAAAGGGTATCCTACACGGAGGCTATTGAAATATTGAAGAACAGTAAACCCAACAAAAAGAAAAAATTCCAATTCCCTATTGAAGAATGGGGTGCTGACCTACAAAGTGAGCATGAGCGATTTTTGGTGGAAAAGCATTTTAAATGTCCCGTAATTCTATTCGATTATCCGGCCAACATCAAAGCGTTTTACATGCGCCTAAACGACGATGGCAAAACGGTTCGAGCCATGGACGTACTTTTCCCGGGCATCGGCGAAATTGTGGGTGGTTCGCAAAGGGAAGAGCGATTGGATGTGCTGGAACAGAAAATCAAGGAACTGGACATTGACGCCAAGGAACTTTGGTGGTATTTGGACCTACGAAAATTCGGCACCGCAGTGCATAGTGGATTTGGCCTTGGGTTTGAGCGTATGGTGCAGTTCGCTACGGGAATGGGCAACATTCGAGATGTAATCCCCTACCCTAGGACACCGCAGAATGCGGAGTTTTAATTTGATTTTAGTATTTTAAAAGGTAAGATTCCAATTCATCAATTCATATGCTGAAGCAACATCTACAGTTTAAACTTTCCCAAAAACTGTCTCCGCAGCAGATTCAGCTCATGAAACTGATTCAATTGCCCACACAGGCCTTTGAACAGCGATTGAAGCAAGAGCTGGAGGAAAATCCTGCATTGGAGAGCGGCAAAGAGGAAACGGATACCTTGGATGATATATACGAGGATACCTATGATGAATCGGAGGACCATGAAAACATCGACACCGAGGAAATCAACATAGACGATTACCTCAGTGATGATGAAATCCCCGATTACCGCACCCAAGCCAACAATTACAGTGCGGACGACGAGGACAAACGGGTCCCCTACGCAGCGGGAACATCCTTTACCCAATATTTGCTCAACCAGCTCAATACCGTCTATCTAGATGATGAAGAATGGGCCATAGCTGAGTTTTTGGTGGGCAGCGTGGACGAAAGTGGCTATATCCGCAGACCCCTCGCGGACATTATGGACGATTTGGCCTTCACCCAGAACATATATGTGGAAGAGGATAAGATCAAAAAGGTGCTTGGTATTGTACAAGATCTCGACCCCCCTGGTGTGGCTGCCCGTTCATTGGACGAATGTTTGATCATCCAGCTCAAACGCAAAGAGCCAAAACCTTCAATAGAATTGGCCATTAATATCCTAGAACGGTCTTTTGAACATTTTACCAAGAAACATTATACCAAGCTCATCCAGAAACATCACGTTTCCGAAGAAGAGCTTAAGGAGGCCATTTCGGAAATTGAAAAATTGAATCCCAAACCAGGAGGCTCCTACTCTGGCAACACCCGGATGATAGAGCACATCGTGCCCGATTTTTCCATTAAAATAGTGGATGGAGAGCTAGAGCTTACCCTAAATGGCAGAAATGCACCAGAGCTTCATGTATCCAAAGAATACAGCAACATGCTCGAAGGGTATAAAAACGCCAAGGAAAAGTCCAAATCCCAAAAGGATACGGTCATGTTCATCAAACAGAAGTTGGATGCGGCCAAATGGTTCATTGATGCCATTCGCCAGCGACAGCAGACCTTGTACATTACCATGAATACCATCATGGAATATCAAAAGGAATATTTTATGACCGGGGACGAGCGGAAATTGCGCCCCATGATCTTGAAAGATATCGCCGATAGGATTGACATGGATGTTTCCACGGTGTCGCGAGTGGCCAATAGCAAATATGTGGACACTCCCTACGGCACCAAATTGATCAAGGATTTCTTCTCCGAGGCAATGAAAAATGAGCAGGGCGAAGATGTATCGACCAAAGAGATCAAAAAAATCTTGGAGACCGTTATCCGTGATGAGGAAAAGAAAAAGCCCCTCACCGATGCAAAGCTCGCCAAAATCCTAAAGGAAAGGGGATATCCGATTGCCCGGCGAACGGTCGCCAAATATCGGGAACAGTTGGGCATTCCGGTGGCCCGACTACGAAAAGAGATTTAATGCGTCACCTATTCCACATTATATCGTACCTGTTCCATCCGTTGTTTATACCGATTGGAGGTACGATTGCTTATTTTTTGGTGGCCCCATACAGCACCTTGGAAACCCAAAGTGGCAACATTCTCCCCATCTTTATTTTGACCGTCATCATCCCCATCATCTTTTTCCTGATCCTAAAGAACTTGGGGATTATCCATTCCATATTCCTTCCCACTGTTCAAGAGCGCAAATACCCGCTTTATATTAGTTGTATCATTTTTTTAATGATATTGTACAAAGTGATACCCAATAATTACGTACATGAGCTCTTTTACTATTTTACGGGACTGTTGACGGCCACGTCTGCGACACTTATATTATTGTTCTTTAAGTTTAAGACCAGCATGCACCTTTTGGGTATGGGAAGCATCTTGACCTTCTTAGTGGCCCTAAGCATCCATTTCGAGATTAACATTACCATCGCCATTAGTTTGTTTACGCTTTGTACGGGTCTGGTGGCCACTTCCCGCCTATATCTAAAGGCGCATACCGCCAACGAATTGTTGATAGGGTTTCTTCTGGGAAGCTGTTCCCAGTTGATTATTCTGAAATACTGGTTATAGGATATAAAAAATGAGCCCGATCCGCAGCACATTCAATTCAAGAGCTGTGCCGTTCAAGGTTGGTCCATCCGCAAGCACGGAGTTTAAACTGTAATAGGCATGGACGTTCCATGTGTTGTATCCAAAATTCAACATGAGGCCATATTGAAAAGTTTCAATATCAGGATTGGAAAACGATTCATTGCTGCTATCCATCACCAATTTAGATCGACCCGAGAACACATAGCCCAATTTTACGCCAGCATATACACGCCAAAACTTATAATCGGCCGCTGTGGAAGTACGCCAACGTAGTTCCAAGGGAAACTCAATGGCATGAGTTTCCAACTTGCTACGGTTGAAGTCAGCATCTACGGCTACGTTGTACGCAATACCATTCTCTTCTTCGGAGGCCACCACATTCGAATAATAGGAATTGGCCGCGTAACCGACACCGAGGCCCAAACCAAAGTTTCTTCGCTTATTCAAAGGAATATCCTTGATAAAACCCACTTGAAGGTTATAGCTAAAATTGCGCTGATCCATCTCGTCGGGCGTATCCAATAACACGTTGTAGGCTACCCCTGTATAAAACTGGTCCTCCAGATACTTTTGGTCCAACGCTTGGATGCTATCCGTTGCTTCCTGTCCCCATGCAGATACAGAGAAAAGGATAAAGCCGCAAAGAGCGAATTGAAATAGAAAACGAATCATAGGTGAATTTAAAACAAAAAACGCCCCAAATTAAAAATTTGGAGCGTTTCCCACTAAATCTAAGCTATTGCCTACTGTAGATTGTTAAAAGCATCTCCCTCGTAAGTGGTATAATTCACTTTCAAGGCATTCACTTTTCTCAATTCTTGCTTAATATCGGTAATAAGGCCCATATTGGCTTCCTTATCCACTTTCAAAGCGGTAGTCAATACATTTTGAAGTTCTTGCGGTTTTTTTGCACGTTCTGCCAAGATAAATGAACCTACTTCGTCCACATTGGCAAACTTATCGTTCAATTGAATTTTTGGCTCTGAACCAAAAACCTTTTGATATTCTTGCGTAGGTGTTCCTACGTAAATGTAAATAACGCGATCCTTCTTCTCCAACTTCTTGATTTCAGAAGCATTGGGAAGAGTGTTGGCAACCATTAGAGAACTATCTTTCATTGTGGTTACTGTCATAAAGAAGAACAGTAGCATGAAAACGATATCTGGCAACGAGGCTGTTGATACCGCTGGCAAATCGCCATCCTTCTTTTTATTAAACTTGGCCATATTAAATAGTTATTAATTGGTTGTGGTTTCTGCCTCTGAAAGCTTTTGTGGGAACATATCCTGGATACGTTTCACTTTGTCTTTCAAGTCATCTCTAACGCTCGATGGGGTTTCAGGATCCAAATAATCCGCTTCCATATCGGTAAAATCCTTACCGTACAAACGCTGAGCTTCACGGTTACGCAAGTCGTTGTAAGCACCAACCAATTCATTTTGAACGGTGATGTAGGTGCTATACTTGGTCTCCCTGTCGTTCTTCAACGAGATAATGGCTTTTGTCGGGTTATCTGATGAGGAAGGGTCCTTTTTACCCTTGCAATAAGAGCAGGTTCCGTCTGCACCGTTCTCCAAGAAAGCGGTGGCGGCCTTTCTAAGGTCCTTCATTTCCATCAAATTATCCTCGACCAAAAGCTGTCCATTCTTGTTGATGTTCACAGTAAAAATGTTCTTCTGCTTAATTACAACATCTTGATCTGGCGGCTCTATCGGCGGCAACATCCTGTCCAATCCTGCATCTGTTTCAATGGTGGTGGTCACCAAGAAAAAGATAAGCAAGAGGAACGCGATATCCGCCATGGAGCCGGCATTTACTTCCGGTGCTCCTTTTCTTCTAGGCATAATTCAACTTTTTACTTTACAAACATTCTTTTCAAACCTGGTACTACCATTAGAACTACCGCGATTGCGGTAAGGATGAAGAAAACGTTCAATCCCATTCCAATGTTTTTCACAGTTCCTTCCGTAGTCTCAACGCCTCTTTCGGACATTGCTTCGACCACAGCCATATTATCAGATGAAAGCCCGTATGATACGGCCACTACGATGGCCAATCCACCGATGGCGAAAAGGGCCTTCTTTAAACTTCCTTTAGTAGAGAACAATTTTGCAAACCCGAAGACTACCGTAGTGATTACGGCAATGGCCAACAGGATGTACATAATTACGAACATAAAGTTCATGGCTCCACTGTTGATGGCGCTTGGATCATCGGCAGAAGGAAGGGAGAACCAAAGTACGGCAGCTACCAATCCAATGACGATGAGCAATATTTTAACTATTTTATTCATGATTCTCGATAGTTTTTAATTCGTAATTACTTCTTGTGGGCAGCCAACATGTCGATCAAAGCGATGGAGCTGTCTTCCATGTCATTTACGATACTATCGATTTTAGCAATAATATAGTTGTAGAAAATCTGAAGGATAATCGCAGTGATCAAACCGAATACGGTTGTCAACAACGCCACCTGGATATCTCCTGCAATCAAGGAAGCACTCAAGTTACCAACAGCTGCAATTTTCTGGAAGGCCTGGATCATACCGATTACCGTACCCATGAACCCAAGCATGGGAGCAATGGCGATAAACAGGGACAACCAAGATACGTTTTTCTCCAACTGGCCCATTTGTACACCTCCGTAGGAAACAACCGCTTTCTCAGCAGATTCCAATCCTTCGTCAGCTCTATCCAAACCTTGGTAGTAGATAGACGCAACAGGTCCTTTAGTGTTTCTACATACTTCTTTGGCTGCTTCTACACCTCCTGAAGCCAAAGCATCCTCAACTTGTTGCTTCAATTTGGTGGAATTGGTAGTGGCCAAATTCAAATAGATGATTCTTTCGATGGCAACTGCCAATCCCAAGATCAAACATAGCAATACGATTCCCATGAAGGCAGGTCCCCCTTGGATAAATTGCTCTTTCAATACCTGGGTGAAACCTTTGCTGGCTTCAGCTTCTTCTTGCAACATTGCTGCAGACGCAGTTGTAGTTCCCATCACAAACATTCCGGCAGCAGCCAGAGTAAAGGATATTTTTTTCATTTTACTTAAACTTAAATTTAGTTAGTTAATAATGTTAAAGATATAAAAATTTTATAATAGAAAAACTAAAATACCTTGCAGAGAGGAAGGGATTCGAACCCTCGATACACTTTTGGTGTATACACACTTTCCAGGCGTGCGCCTTCGACCACTCGGCCACCTCTCTATTGTTTCATTTAGGGCGACCAATAAACAAAAAAATAATCAGTTATAGAAATTTGGAGCGTTAATTTTACACCATTTCGCCACGTAGCGGCGTCTCAAAAATTGTCTTGAACAATTTGTCGGGAACCCCCGTCCCCAATAGGTACATCGCTTTTGTAACAGCTGCTTCGGTTGTAATATCCTTGCCATTAACCAGTTGCATCTCCTTGAGCTTTTCGCTCGTTTCATAGTGTCCCATAAAAACACTTCCTCCTGAGCATTGTGTGACGTTTATGATATGCAATCCATTTTCTACCGATTTTTTGATGGCTTCCAAAAACCAATCGTCCATGGGCGCGTTCCCTGCTCCATAGGTTTCCAAAATCAACGCCTTTAAATCTGGAATGTTCAGTACTGCATGGAGCACATTTTGGTTGATTCCGGGAAAAAGTTTGAGTATTGCCACCCGATTGTCCATTTTTTTGTGGACTTGGAGCGACTTGTTTTTTGTCACTTTTTTGATCAGATAATTATGGTGCACCTTTAAATGCACACCAGATTCCACCAAAGGTGGATAATTCAAGGAGTCAAAAGCCTCGAAGTGTTCCGCATTGATCTTGGTGGTGCGATTGCCCCTGTAGAGCTTGTACTCAAAATACAGTCCAACTTCCTGCAGCACGGGCTTCCCTTTTTTCTGAAGCGCGGCAATTTCGATGGAGGTAATCAGGTTTTCCTTGGCATCGGTACGCAAATCCCCGATGGGCAATTGCGACCCTGTAAAGATAACAGGCTTCTCCAAGTTCTCCAGCATAAAGCTTAATGCCGACGCAGAATAGCTCATGGTATCGCTGCCATGGAGCACCACAAAACCATCGTTATCATCATAATGCTCCTCTATAATGGATGCAATTACGGCCCAGTAATGCGGATTCATGTTGGAAGAATCAATAGGATCGTCAAAAGGGACGCCACGAAGATTGCAATCCAATTGCTTCAACTCTGGAATATTCTTCACCAGCTCCTCAAAATTGAACGCCTTTAAGGCTCCGGTTTTATAATCCTTCACCATACCGATGGTACCTCCGGTATAGATGAGCAATATGTTGGTCCTTTTTTTCATAAATCAGATTCCGAATAGCTCTTTTGAGTTTGCTGTGGTGATTTCTGCGATGTCTTCTTCCGGCATGCCATAAATGGATGATAGTTTTTCCAATACCTTAACCACATAGGCACTTTCATTACGTTTGCCGCGATAGGGGACCGGCGCCAAATAGGGTGCATCCGTTTCCAAAACGATGTGTTTAAGGTCAATTTCATTCAAAAACTGGTCGATTTTACCATTTTTAAAGGTGACCACCCCCCCAATACCCAACTTCATATTGTAGGAAAGGGCACGATGTGCTTGCTCCAAGGTTCCCGTAAAACAATGGAAAATCCCGAAAAGCCCCTCCCCTTTTTCCTGTTCCAATACCTCGAATACCTCATCAAAGGCGTCACGACAATGAATTACAATGGGCAATTGATGTTTCTTCGCCAACCGAATCTGATAGGCAAAAGCATCTTGCTGTTCCTTCAATAAGGTTTTGTCCCAATACAGGTCCACCCCTATTTCGCCCACGGCGTAGAATTTTTTCTTGGACAACCACTCTTCCACGTGGGACAACTCGTCCTTATAATTTTCCTTGACATGCGTCGGGTGCAGCCCCATCATCAAAAACACATTATCGGGATAATTGGTTTCCAAATCCAACATGGATTGTGTATAGGTGGAATCAATGGCGGGAACAAAAAACCGTTTCACTCCGGCATCCAAGGCCCGTTGCATCATTTCATCTCTGTCCTCATCAAAAGCTTCGCTGTATAAATGGGTGTGGGTGTCGGTGATGATCATAAGTAATTGTTATGTCATTCCCGCGAAGGCGGGAATCCATTTAGTTATTTTCTTGCTGATTATTGAAATCTCTGCTGTTCTTATAAAAGGCTATTGCCTTTCGAAACTTGACAGCTCCCTCTTTGGTTTGGTCATAAATAAATCCGTTCAGCCCTGGATGATTCTTCTCAATCCAAGACACTAGTTTTTCCCTTTTATCCACCCACAGGGAATCATTAAAATCAACATACTCGATAACATCAATTTGATAGATGCCTCCGTCTTTGATTTGCATGATTTCGTTGGTGACAAAGGGCTTTTCATGCAAAAAATTAATTCTTTCACATTCCTTTGAAACTTTCAAATGAAGCTCTCCCCCTGCCTTTTTCACGTTCAAAATTCTATATGTTGGTGCAAAAACAGAATCCCACTGGAACAAAGAGCGATACTCTTCCCTACTAAAGGTTCGGATATAATCCATTTCATTAAAACGAATACTGTCAACAAAAAGCCCGACCAGCTTATCGTAATCCGATGCATTCAACGCATCTATATAGTCATCGGCAATTTCAATCGAGTCAATTTCCTGATGGTGTTTCCATTTACAAGACACAAAGATCATCATGGCCAAAATGAAAATAAGACTGGTAACCTTACTGAAATGAGATTTACACATAACACAAAAATAGGCTTATCTTAGACGTCCCAAAACTTTGTTTCTAAATTATACCGTAGATGCTTCGACCGCGCTCAGCATGACATCCTTAAATGAACAATATGGCATCCCTCAAAAAACTCCTCAAATCCAAAGACTACCTTAAAATACCTTTGGTATTGACCGAAACCAACCACTTTGAACTAGTGGCCAGCATTAATGGTGTAAAGGGTAGGTTCATCTTGGATACGGGAGCCTCCAACACCTGCGTAGGCATGGACAAAATCGAGTTTTTTGAAATGCTATCGGAAGCAACCGATATTAAGGCTGCCGGAGCGGGCGCCGCGGAAATGGAAACCTTGATTTCCAATAAAAACAAAATCCAAATCGGCGACTGGAAAAAGAAAAAACAGAAAGTGGTTCTTTTTGACCTTACCCATGTCAACCAAGCCTTGGTCAACCACAATGCCTTGCCGGTTGATGGCATTATTGGCGCCGACCTCCTGAATAAGGGAAAAGCGGTGATTGACTACCATAAAAAATGCCTCTACTTAAAAAAGTAAAGGCATCTTCCTATTTTGACTTTAAAATTTATGAAGCAAACCGTCAGTTCGAGTTTTTTCCTTAAGGAAAAAGTATCGAGAACATGGTTTTCTGCATACACTTATCCATTCTCGATACATTTTTTTAATGTCATACATTAAAAAATCACTCGAATTGACACACGTCTAAATTGTTAGACTGCGCTCGAGATGACATTCACTTATAATTCCAACGCTTTTTTAACATCGCCGTCCATCAGCAATTCTTCTGGACTTTCCAATGCTTCTTTCACAGCCACCAAGAATCCAACGGACTCTTTACCATCAATGATTCTGTGATCATAAGAAAGCGCTACGTACATTACTGGAGCAATGGCAATGGCACCATCTCGAACAATGGCACGTTCCACAATGTTGTGCATACCCAAAATTCCGCTTTGTGGCGGGTTAATGATCGGGGTGGACAACATGGAACCGAACACACCTCCGTTGGTAATGGTAAAGGTGCCTCCGGTCATTTCATCCACGGTAATTTCTCCTTCCCTAGCACGGATGGCCAATCGCTTTACTTCGGATTCGATTCCTCTGAAGGTCAAGTTCTCCGCATTTCGGATAACGGGAACCATCAACCCTTTAGGTCCTGATACTGCAATACTGATATCGCAGAACTCGTAAGTGATCATTTCCTTGCCATCGATCATGGAGTTAACGGCGGGATACATTTGAAGGGCGCGGATCACGGCCTTGGTGAAGAAGGACATAAATCCTAGACTCACCCCATGCTTTTCCTTGAACTCTTCCTTGTATTGGCTACGCAACTCGAAAATCGCAGACATATCCACTTCGTTGAAGGTGGTCAACATCGCTGTTTCGTTCTTGGCGGATACCAATCGCTCAGCCACCTTTCGGCGCAACATGGAAAGTTTGGATCGGCTCTCACCACGGTTACCTCCGGTGGGCGTACCCATGGATGGCTTTGCCTTCACGGCATCGTCCTTGGTGATACGGCCATCTTTTCCGGTACCGGAAACGGATGAAGGTTCAATACCTTTTTCATCCAATATTTTTTTGGCTGCTGGGGATGGTGTCCCAGAAGCGTAGGTTTCCTTTTTGGGTTCCTCTTTCTTGGGCGCCTCCTTTTTAGGCTCTTCTTTTTTATCGAAAGCATCTGATGAACCTTCAGGCTTTTTGGCACTGGTATCGATAAGGCATACTACTTCGCCAACGGCTACGGCGTCACCTACTTCGGCCTTAAGGGTAATAATTCCGCTCTCCTCTGCAGGAAGCTCCAATGTTGCCTTGTCCGAGTCCACCTCGGCTATGGCCTGGTCCTTCTCCACATAGTCTCCATCCTCTACCAACCACTCGGCGATCTCTACCTCTGTAATGGATTCCCCTGGTGAGGGAACTTTCATTTCTAAAACCATTCTATTATCGTTTATACGTGATATTATCTTATTTGCATATTGTCCTTGCTCTTATCAAAAACGTAGTCCAGCACTTCGGCATGACGTCTTTTGGAGCGTACGGCACTACCTGCGGCAGGAGCACCATAAAATCTTCGGGAAGCCACCCTAAATTGTTTGGCCTCGTCCAAATGCATCAACATATGGCTCCAAGCTCCCATGTTACGAGGCTCTTCTTGAGCCCAAACAATGTCGTCCGCATTCTTGTATTTTTTGATAATGCTTCGCATTTCTTTGGCCGGTAACGGGAACAATTGTTCCAAACGAACCAAGGCTACATCTTCCTCGCGGCCAAGCTCCTCTCTTTTCTCCAACAGATCGTAGTAGAACTTACCGGTACAGAATACCAATGTCTTCACTTTGCTGGCCTTAACATCTGCATCATCGATTACCATTTGGAAACTTCCGTTGGCCATCTCCTCTTTTGTCGAGACCACTTTGGGATGCCTCAACAAACTCTTTGGCGTAAATACGACCAATGGTTTACGGAAGTTGGCCTTCATTTGTCTGCGGAAGAGATGGAACAAGTTGGCCGGGGTGGTCACATCGGCCACGAACATATTGTCCTTGGCACATAATTGCAGGTATCTTTCCATACGTGCTGATGAATGCTCTGCCCCTTGGCCTTCATATCCGTGGGGCAAGAGAAGTACCAATCCATTTTGCAATTTCCATTTGTCTTCTGCGGATGACAAATATTGATCTATTATGATTTGGGCGCCGTTACTGAAATCCCCAAACTGTGCTTCCCAAATGGTCAATGTTTTTGGGCTTGCCATGGCATAACCATAATCAAATCCCATCACCGCATATTCCGAAAGCAATGAATTAAAGATATGGAACTTCCCGTTTTGGTTCTCCCCCATCTCATTCAACAACACCACTTCTTCTTCGTGCATTTCGGTTTTGATGACCGCATGCCTGTGCGAAAAGGTTCCCCTTTCCACATCTTGCCCCGTCATACGAACATCATAACCTTCCTCGATCAGGGATCCATAGGCCAATAACTCACCCATGGCCCAATCCAGCTTGTTGTCCTCAAAATACATTTGATGACGGCCTTCCACCAATCGCTCCAATTTCCTCAAGAATTTTTTATCCTCCGGAAGTTTGGTGATGCTCCTGGCAATTTCGTCCATTTTTTTAAGATCGTACGTGGTATCCATTGGTTTCAGCATCACCTCTTCGGTAACCTGCTCAAAACCTTCCCATTCATCCTGCATGAAAGGGGTTATTCTCGTCTTTTCGATTTTACGGGAATCCATAAGATTCTCCTCCAAATCGTTCTTGTATTTTTCCTCGAGTTCTTTTACGTAGTTCTCGTCGATAATGCCTTCGGCAATCAACTTCTCCGCGTAAATATCCCTTGGATTTTTGTGCTTGGATATAGATTTGTACAACAGGGGCTGCGTAAACTTGGGTTCGTCACCCTCGTTGTGACCATATTTACGGTAACCCAGTAGATCCAAGAAAATATCGCGTTTGTAACGCATCCTATATTCCAAGGCAAAGGTAGTGGCATGCACCACGGCCTCTGCATCGTCAGCATTAACGTGAAGTACTGGGGAAAGGGTCACTTTGCCCACATCCGTACAGTACGTTGATGATCTTGCATCCAAATAGTTGGTGGTAAATCCAATTTGGTTGTTCACCACAATATGGATGGTACCCCCGGTAGTGTATCCCTCCAAACGGGCCATCTGTATCACTTCGTACACCACACCCTGACCTGCAAAGGCGGCGTCTCCATGAATCAATATAGGGAGCACCTCGGAAATATTGTCGCCATGGTCTCTATCTTGTTTGGCCCTAGCGATACCTTCAACTATGGAGTTGACGGTTTCCAAGTGGGACGGGTTCGGAGCAATGTTCATATTGACCATTTTGCCGGAGTCCGTCTCGCGCTTGGATGTCCATCCCAAGTGATATTTCACATCACCATCGAAGATGGTTTCCTCGTAATCCTTACCATCAAACTCGCTGAAAATATCTTTAGGCGATTTTCCGAAGATATTGGTAAGTACATTCAAACGTCCACGGTGGGCCATCCCCACTACAAACTGTTTTACGCCTTGGTCCGCAGCCTTTTCAATGATTACGTCCAAAGCAGGAATCAAAGATTCACCCCCTTCAAGCGAAAAACGCTTTTGTCCTACATATTTGGTATGCAAGAAACTTTCGAAGGATACAGCCTCGTTCAATTTCCGTAGAATATTCTTCTTTTCCTCTGGGGTATAATCGGGATGGTTATCGTTCTTATTGAGCCAATCCTGAATCCACTGGATACGCTCCGGGGTCCGGATGTACATGTACTCCACCCCAATGGCGTCACAGTAAATACTCTCCAAGTGACGGATGATCTCTTTTAAGGATGCTGGTCCTATACCCAGGATTTTACCGGCATCAAAAACGGTATCCAAATCTTCTTGGGTAAGGCCAAAGTTGTCGATATCCAAGGTAGGCTCGTACTTGCGTCTTTCTCTAACGGGGTTCGTCTTGGTAAAGAGGTGCCCTCGGGAACGGTACCCATCAATCAGGCGGATGACCTGGAACTCCTTTTGCAGGGTTTCCGGCATTTCCACCTTTCTTCCATTGGTGAGCACGACCATGCCACTCTTGTCCGAGTCGATGCCCAAATCCTCCAAGGAACCTTCCAAACCGAAATCAAAACCCTGAAAAAAAGCCCTCCAACTGGGCTCTACGTTATCTGGATTCGTTAGGTATTTATCGTATTGCTCCGCAAAGAATGATGTGTGCGCAGCGTTTAAAAATGAATATTTGTCCATTCTTTCTGTTTCTCCAAAACTTTATGGAAAATTTTGTCAAAAATACGGGTTTTAGCGTTCATATGCTTGCAATGCCCATAAATTCTTCTTCAAATTTACAACTATATCACAGAATAAACAGGATAGCACTAAAAATGAAATTTTTAACTGAAATTAACAGGGGAAACTAAAAATAATTTAACTTCGAGGGCCAACTAATCAAACCAATATGTCCTTATTCAAAAACCGATACCTCTCCTTGGATGTCTTTAGGGGATTGGATGTCGCCTTGATGATCATTGTAAATTCTCCCGGAAACTATTCCACGACCTTTTCGCCATTATTGCACGCCGAATGGAACGGTTTTACATTGACCGACCTGGTTTTCCCCACCTTTTTGTTCGTAGTGGGCAATTCCATGAGCTTTAGCATGAAGAAGTACGAAAGCATGGGTCAATCGGCAGTGTTCAAAAAAATATTGAAGCGAACGGCCATTATCTTTTTGTTGGGCTTTTTAATGTACTGGTACCCATTTTTTGACGACGGACAGCTAAAGCCTTTTTCCGAAACACGAATTTTTGGAGTTTTACAGCGAATCGCACTCTGCTACATGTTCGCCTCGATCATTCTTCACTTTGTGAAGACCAAAACCGCCATTTGGCTCAGCGTAGCCTTTTTGGTGGGCTATCATTTGATCTTGATAGGCTTTGGGGATCTTACCTTGACCGGAAATGCCGTGCTTCAACTGGACCAATGGTTGATCGGTACCGACCATATGTATAAAGGTGAAGGCATCCCTTTTGACCCTGAAGGATTGTTGAGCACCCTGCCCGCCATCGTCAACGTGATTATTGGGTATTTGGCCGGACGATTTATCCAAAACAATGGCCAAAACTTCGAAACCGTTGCTAAATTGATGATGGTCGGTTTTGCATTGGTGTTTGCAGGCCTGGCCTGGGACCTTCTATTGCCCATTAATAAAAAGCTATGGACAAGTTCCTTTGTGTTGCTCACCTGCGGTATTGATCTTTTTGTCATCGCCATTCTCATCTATTTCCTCGATATGAAAAAAATGAAGGGGTGGAGTTATTTTTTCGAGGTTTTTGGCAAAAATACCTTGTTCATTTACCTTTTATCGGAACTGTTCATCATCACCTTGTTCGCCATTGATATGAACGGGCAATCGCTGTACAGTTGGATAGCCGATACCGTTTTTATCTCTTGGTCGGGCGGCTATGTGGGCTCGTTCCTATTTGCGCTATGGGTGATGCTCACCTGTTGGCTGGTAGGGTATATTATGGACAAGAAAGGCATTTATGTAAAAGTCTGACCTTTGGTCAGCCGCTATATTTGGCCTTGTACCAAACTTTTTGCCATTCCCGTTTCAACAACAAGAAGGATACTTCCGCCGAAATGTCGACCACATCGGCGGGAGCTATTTGTTTGACTTCTTTTTCTGAAATATCCACTACATACAACAAGTTCAGGTATTCCGGGAACTTTTCTACCATCAGAAAATAGACTTTCTCATGAATGGTACTTTTGAGCTCTTCCGGAGTGATGTCCAAAGGAATATTGATGGGCACATTGGCCAATTCAAAATCCTTTTTGAGCTGATGCAGCAATTTGTGATAGAGTTGCTCTTGCTGGACCGCTTCCAGCAACTCCAGACTGTTTGTAAAGTTGGATAGCATACCCTATTTACGATAAAAAAGGCGATTCAGGACGACTTAGGTGGCATTTCTTACCTTTTTCTCCCATTCCCAGGCCGATTTCATGGCATCGTCCAAACTGGACTCCGCTTTCCACCCCAATACTTGGTTGGCCTTGGTGGTATCGGCATACGCCTGAATGACATCCCCTGGACGTCTGCCCACGATTTTGTAGTTCAACTTTTCCCCTGAAACACGCTCAAAGCTCTGTATTACCTCCAAAACAGAACTGCCTTTTCCGGTACCTAGATTGAAGACCTCGTAGTTGCTTTCGTTCTTGTTTTCCAACAATCGTTGAAGAGCAGCAACGTGCGCTTTTGCCAAATCCACTACGTGAATGTAATCCCGAATACAAGTACCATCTTCGGTGGGGTAGTCATCCCCGAATACAGAAAGCTCTTTGCGCAAACCTATTCCCGTTTGGGTAATGAAAGGAACCAAATTTTGGGGCACTCCGATGGGCAATTCACCCAATTTAACCGAAGGGTGCGCACCAATGGGATTAAAATAGCGGAGGGCAATCGCTTTGAGTTCTGGTGTTACCTTGCACACATCACGAATGATCTCTTCGCCTACCTGTTTGGTGTTTCCGTATGGGGATTCCGCTGGTTTAACCGGGGCGGATTCGGTAATCGGCATTTGGTCCGCTTGGCCATAAACGGTACAAGAGCTACTAAAAATAAAATTGGCTTCGCCTTTTTTCTTCAGCTCTTGAAGGATGTAGACCAACACCCCAAGATTGTTCTCGTAATACAACAATGGGTTTTCCACGCTTTCCCCTACCGCTTTGGATGCCGCAAAATGAATTACCCCTGCAATGTCGCTATGCTTTTTGAAAAAATCTTGGACCTTTGCTTTTTCCCGAAGGTCAAATTCTTCAAAAATGGGTGTTTTCCCGGTGATTGCGGTTATGCCGTCCAAAACATCCTTGGAAGAGTTGGAAAGATTGTCCACAATGACCACTTCATGGCCTTCATTCTGTAGTTCCACTGCGGTATGGGAACCAATAAAGCCCAAACCACCGGTTACAAGTATTTTCATGTTTATGTATTTACAAAGTCAATGACCAAATTGGTGATGTAATCAATTTGCTCATCATCCAACTCCGTATGCATGGGTAGCGAAATCACCTCGTTCACCAACTGATTGGTCACAGGGAAATCATCTTCATTGTATCGTTCATTGGCATAAGCCTTTTGCTTGTGCAACGGTACTGGATAATATACACCACAAGGAACGTCGTTATCGTTTAAATGTTGCACAAGACCGTCCCGTTTTCCGTTCAAAATACGAAGCGTATACTGATGGAACACATGACAGTCGCAAAGACTTTTCCCAATTTCGCAGTCACAGGGTATGCGCGGTGGCACAATATGCTCTTGTCCACGGAACGCCTTGGTATATTTTGATGCTGCCTCCCAGCGCTTTTGGTTGTAATAATCCAATTTCGGGAGCTTGGCGCGCAATACCGCAGCCTGAATGGAGTCCAAACGTGAATTGACACCGACCACATCGTGATAATATCTTTTGTACATCCCGTGGTTTACAATTCCACGAATGGTATGTGCCAAATCATCATCATTGGTAAAAATGGCACCCCCGTCCCCATAACAGCCCAAGTTCTTTGATGGAAAAAAAGAAGTGGCTCCTATATGACCTATGGTTCCTGCTTTCTGTTTGGAACCATCCTTGGAGAAATAAGACCCACCTATGGCCTGTGCGTTATCTTCAATAACGTATAGGTCATGCTTTTTAGCCAGTTCCATAATGGCATCCATATCGGCACACTGCCCAAACAGATGTACGGGAACAATGGCCTTTGTTTTCGGTGTAATGGCCCTTTCAATGGCTTCAACATCAATATTAAAGGTATCTTGACGCACGTCCACCAAAACAGGCGTCAATTGCAATAAACCTATTACCTCCACAGTTGCAGCGAAAGTAAAATCAGCGGTAATCACCTCATCGCCAGGTTTCAAACCGAGTCCCATCATGCAAATTTGGAGGGCGTCGGTTCCGTTGGCGCACGGAATCACATGCTTTACCCCTAAATAATCCTGCAATTCGTTTTGGAACGCTTGCACATGCGGTCCATTTATAAATGCGGAGGAATCCAAGATTTCCGCTATGGCTTCGTTGACCTCGGTTTTTATACCTTCATACTGACCTTTGAGGTCAACCATTTGAATTTTTTTCATCCGAATAAATTAATGCTTCAAAATTAAGAAATTAAGATGCCATAATGGCCTCTGACCGAAAGAATGTATTTTAGCAAAAAAGAAGCCTTTGCATTTTATCTACCATATTCTTTTAAACATTGTCAGGTTTGCCCTACATGTGGTCGCACTCTTTAATGCCAAGATCAAATTGTTCGTCCAGGGCCGGAAACAGACTTTTTGCATTTTGGAGGACAAATTGAACCCTACGGACAAAACCATTTGGATGCATGTGGCTTCCTTGGGTGAATTTGAACAGGGACTACCTATTTTGGAGCGTTTACGCGCCCCATATCCGAATCATAAATTGGTACTCAGCTTCTTCTCGCCTTCCGGTTATGAGGTTAAAAAGAATACCACAGCAGCCGATGTGGTGGTGTATCTGCCTATGGACAGTCTATCGAACGCTAAACGATTTTTAAAGCTCGTTCATCCCGAACTGGCCATTTTTGTGAAGTATGAGGTTTGGCCCAATTATCTCCATCAGTTAAAAAAGAGCAACACCCCTACGATTTTGATATCGGCCATTTTTTCCAAGAGGCAGATCTATTTCAAGCCGTATGGAGGATTTATGCGGAAAAGCCTTCAAAAATTCGATGCCTATTTTGTACAGGACGATGACTCCAAAAAACTATTGGACTCCATTGGCATTACAAAGGTGCAAGTGGGAGGCGATACCCGTCTGGACCGTGTTTCCGAAATTCTGGAACGCAACAACTGTTTGGATTTTATGGACCGTTTCAAGAACAATCAACTGTGTTTGGTCGCGGGAAGCACTTGGCCAGAGGACGAGTCCATTCTTATCGATTACATCAACCGTACTGAAGAACGCTTGAAATTTGTCATCGCCCCCCACCAAATTAAACCGGCACATGTTGCTAAAATTACCGCTGCACTCCAAAAACCTTCCATCTGTTATTCGGCCTTGGGTGACCAAAACCTAAAGGAAATCGATGTAATGATCATTGACACCATTGGGTTATTGACCAAAATCTACAGTTATGCCAATATCGCCTATGTGGGCGGTGGCTTTGCCACAGGATTGCACAATACCATGGAGCCAGCAGTTTTTGGGGTGCCCATCATCATTGGGCCACAATTTGAAGGTTTTAAGGAAGCAGAAGACTTGGTCCGTGAGGGGGGAATCGTCCCGGTATCCAGCAAAGACAGTTTTTCAAATCTGATGAACGATTTCCTTACTCATCCGACCACGCTACAAAACAAGGGGAAAATCAATTCGGATTACATCAACTCCAACAAGGGGGCATCGGATTTGATCATGAAATACATTTCCAAGGTTTTGTAAAATTTGGTTAGCTTTAGCAAAATTCAACCTACATGGACAAGCGTATTTTCAGAATTTCGTTGACAGCGGCCCTAGCGGGCTTTTTGTTTGGTTTCGACACCGTTGTCATTTCCGGTGCCAACCAGCCCATAAAGGAAATTTGGCAGACCAACTGGTTCTTGGGCGATTCCATTTTTACGTTCCACGGTATTTTTATCATGTCCATGGCCCTTTGGGGAACCGTATTGGGCTCGCTTTTTGGCGGAATCCCTACCGATAGGTTGGGACGCAAGAAAACCTTGTTCTGGATTGGGATATTGTACTTTGCGTCGGCAGTGGGCTCTGCCTTTGCGCCTGAACCTTACAGTTTTTCCCTGTTCCGGTTTATTGGTGGTATTGGCGTGGGGGCATCCTCCGTGGCAGCCCCAGTCTATATTTCAGAGATTTCAACAGCGCAGACCCGGGGCCGGTTGACGGCTATGTACCAGTTCAATATTGTTTTTGGTATCCTGATCGCATTTATTTCCAACTATCTCATCGGAATTATTTTTGATGAAAGCATTGCTTGGCGCTGGATGTTGGGGATTGAAGGGCTCCCTGCCTTAATCTACACCCTAATGGTCTTCAAAATACCGAACAGCCCCAGATGGTTGCTCATGAAGAATCGTGCCGATGCCATTGTGATGGAATCCATCACCCTGCTGGGCATTGCCAAGGATAGGGCATCCATCCATTTGGAAGAAATCAAAATTGCTTTGGTGGAGACCACCGAAAAACAACGGGACAGTTTGTTTTCAGGAAAATATAACAAACCACTCATGCTTGCCTTCTTGATCGCCTTTTTCAATCAACTGTCCGGCATCAATTTTGTGCTGTACTACGCTCCGGAAATTTTGGAACGGGCAGGTCTTGCTTCGGGCGAATCACTCTTTAGTTCCATTTCCATTGGGGTCATCAATCTGATATTCACCTTCGTGGGCATTTCCCTAATCGATAAACTGGGGCGCAAGCAATTAATGTATATTGGTTCCATCGGATATATCATCAGCTTGGCCATGGTAGGCTGGTGCTTTTATTCGGGCGCAAGTTCGGTATTGCTGCTTACCTTCATTTTAATTTTTATTGCTTCCCATGCCGTGGGGCAAGGCGCTGTGATATGGGTGTTCATTTCCGAGATATTCCCCAATAAGGTGCGATCCTACGGGCAGTCTTGGGGAACGGGCACTCATTGGGTATTTGCCGCTCTCATCACCCTGCTCACACCCACCTTTCTCGATGCTGAAATTGGTATTTTCAAGGACAACCCTTGGCCCATTTTTATCTTCTTTGCCGGTATGATGGTGCTCCAATTGTTATGGGTCATTTTTATGATGCCAGAAACCAAGGGCATCAGCCTTGAGGAACTCGGCAAATTGCTCAGCCGCAAAAACGAACGCTCCAAATAATTGGTTTACAGCACATGCCATAAATACACCCGTTAGTCGAATAGTACACGGAAGCATAGAGGGAATGCGCAAATAATTCCTTAAATTGAAAGAAATTACACTATTATGCCAGATGAAATTAGCTTTGGAAACAAACTTATGGTCGGTTTTTTGCGGATCATGGTCTTCATATTGATTGTGATTCTGATCGCAATTCCGGTTTTGATTATTTTGGACTTTTTAGGGGTTCTAGAGGCCCTTGGCATGTCGTCCTAAAAAATCACATCCACCTCTCCCATTGATTTGGTCACCAATTTGATATAGGAATCAATGGCCTTATTGATGTTGTGGGGTTCGGTGACATTTACCTCTCCTCTCCAGATCAGTTCAATCTCTTTTCCTATACAGATACAATAGAGCGAGGTTTCTGCGTGATAGATATTAAAGGTATCGTAGTACTCAGGATCGTAATATATATTTTGATGCTCTAGATAATCCGTGCTGAACCGCATGAACAACTTGTCCACATCATTAAGATGTTCTTTAAACGTCCTTCTGTTTTCGGTACCCACAAGTTTGGTAAAAAGGATGGCATCGAACCCTTTATCCAGCAGCTGTTCCTCTACCTGGGCCAATTCCTGCTCAGATCGTTCGGCAGATGTAAATTCCACATCAAAAAGATCGATGCTGCGAACGGCATCCACACCTTGACTTTTGAGCGCTTCGGCAAATTTGGTCTCAAATTCCACCCGAGTGGCATCTTCCTGTGTCATTCCGACCACCAACACCTGATAGGCATCAAAGATCACTGTATCTGGATTCTTCCATGTACCCACCAATCTGGTGGAAGAGCATCCCATGAGGAGCAGAAGACTTATGCCGATTAATGTCGCTTTCATTGTTTAGGGTTAAAGGTTCGTTCGCAGCAAGGACCTAATTATTGTCAGTGCGTACTAAAAGTAGCCTGTCTTTTCTCCAATTGCCTCTTAAGGTCGTCTATGGTTTTGGACATGGACTTCTCAAAATCGTCGGTATTGGACTTTGCAAAAATTCGTGGACCAGGGGCACTCAATTCTATTTCACAGATTTTGCCCTCTCCGGTTTTATCGTTTTCCGTTTTGAACAACACATTGGCCTTGATCAACCAACTATATTTTTGCTCCAGCCCCTCTAACTTTTTCATTAATATTTGGGTTAGCGAATCGCTGGTCATCATCTTTTGATATTGAACATGTACTTCCATGATTATTGTTTTGATTATGGTCAAATCTATGACCCTTTCATTTTAAATTTAATGACAATTGTCAGTTTCAATCCGATTATTGCCCCAACGAAAATGGCTGTCCCGTACTTTGCAGCACAGAGAACCAAAACTCTCCTTCCAAGTCGATTTTTTTACGCTTTTTGGTCACTTCCGTAATAGGAATGTACACGTATCGGTTATTGATCTTGCTGGCCACGAACTTGGTTTTGCCTGCCATGGCTCCATGCACGGCGTGATAAGCCAATCGGCTGCAGTAAACACTATCACTGGAGTTCGCCGGAGCACATCTCACAATATAGCTAGGATCAATGTACTTGATCGTCACCGGACATTTCTCCTTAAAATAGGCCGCGATTTTTTCCTTTAGGAAAACCCCAATGTCCTGGTGCTGGATATTCCCCGAAGCATCCTTTACTTCTTCCTTTTTAGTGAACAATTGTTGCCCGGCCCCTTCGGCCACCACAATTACGGCATGCTTTTTATGCTTCAACCGTTCTTCGAGGATGTTCAAAAAACCATGTTCCCCTTCCAAGACAAAATCCATCTCGGGAATCAGTACAAAATTGACCACGGGCATGGCCAGTGCTGCCGAAGCAGCTATAAATCCACTATCCCTTCCCATTAATTTAATGATGGAAATTCCATTGAAAGCGCCCGTAGCCTCGTTGTGGGCATCTCGCAAAATGGGACTGGCCACATCAAAAGCCGTCTCAAATCCGAAAGACTCATCAATGAGGTCGATATCGTTATCGATGGTCTTTGGAATACCGACCACACTTATTTTTCCGTTCCGTTTCGCAATTTCCTCTCCAATGGCGTTCACCCCTTTTAAGGTTCCATCGCCACCAATGGCAAATAGCATGTCCACTTGATTGTTTTCTAAGGTATCCACCATTACCGAAACATCCTGTGCACCGCGTGAAGATCCCAAAAAGGTACCTCCAAACTGATGGATATCCTTTACTTTATCCGGTGTCAGCTCCACTAGCTCATGGCCTTTATCTGGATTCAACCCTTCGTAACCATATGGAATACCGATAATTTTCTTGACCCCATAGAAATAATGTAGTGCCATCACCAAGCCTCGGATCACATTGTTGATGCCCGGGCACAAGCCACCGCAGGTGACTATGGCCGCCGTCGTGTTTTGGGCATCAAAAAAGAGGTCCTGTCGTGGACCGGCTTTTTCCAGACAGACTGGTTCCTCCTTATTCGCAAGGCATTGATTGAAATAGGAAATCGACGGATCGAATATCAACCGATCCGCGTCGCTCACGAAATTAAAGATGTTGTCGCCCTTAACGGTACTCAATTGTAGGGGCGAACTGTACTTGGACGCCCCTAGGCTTTCTATGTGGAATCTATTTGTATCGGTCACTTGTAATTTATCTTAAAGATGTTCTGTCAAACTATGGTGCGAATCGATCAGTGGTCCCCCGTTCATAATTTCTTCGGAAGCTTGACTTGCAAACTTATCAAAGTTGATATGGAACGAATGCGCCAACTGGATTGCCTTGCTCACATAGGCTCCTTTTTGAAGCCAGGTATTCATGGGGTCCAATATTTCCGTTGGAACCCCAGGGCAATACTTTGGCATATGCAGACCAAAAATGGGATGGGTATCATAATCCACATCTTCCAATTTACCTTCCAAGATCGCGGAAATCATTGCCCGCGTATATTTCAATTTGATCCTGGATCCCACTCCGTAGGGTCCGCCGCTCCACCCGGTATTGATCAACCAAACATTTGCACCGGAAGCTTTCATTTTTTCACTCAACATTTCGGCATATACCGCTGGGTGCAAAGGCATAAATGGCTCCCCAAAACAGGCAGAGAACGATGGCACGGGCTCGGTAATCCCTGCTTCCGTTCCCGCCACCTTGGCCGTATAGCCAGAAATGAAATGGTACGCTGCTTGACCTGGGGTCAATTTAGCGACAGGTGGCAAAACGCCAAAGGCATCACAAGTTAAGAAAAAGATATTTTTGGGGTTAGAAGCATAAGATGGCTCCTGAATGTTGTCGATATGATAGATGGGATAGCTTACCCTCGTGTTTTGGGTAATGGTACTATCAAAATAATCCACCTCTTTGGTCCCTTCTTTGAACACTATGTTTTCCAAGAGTGCCCCTGGGCGTATGGCCCTGTAAATATCGGGTTCCTTTTCTTCCGTCAGGTCAATCACCTTCGCATAGCAGCCCCCTTCAAAATTGAATATAGTGTCCTCCTTGGTCCACCCATGCTCATCGTCCCCGATAAGTTTTCTCTCAGGGTCAGCGGACAAAGTTGTTTTTCCGGTACCGGAAAGCCCAAAGAAAATTGCGGTATCTCCTGCTTCACCAACGTTGGCCGAGCAGTGCATTGGCAAAACGTCCTTTTCGGTAGGAAGAATAAGGTTAAGGGCGGAAAAAATACCTTTTTTCATCTCTCCGGTATAGGCAGAACCCGCGACCAAGGCTATTTTTTTGGTAAAGTTGAGGATAGAGAAGTTTCCGCTCAAAATCCCATATTGGGCCGGATTTTCAGCCTCATAACCGGGAGCGCACAACACCAACCACTCTTCTTCAAAGTTTTCCAATTCGCTGTCGTCCAATCGCAAAAACATGTTTTTGATGAAGTAGTTGGACCATGGATATTCCGTAATGGTTCTTACGTTCATCTTATATTTGGGATCGGCGCATACCGCAGCATCTCGGACAAAAACTTCCTTTCCGCTGAGATAGTTGACCACCTCATCATATAATTTATCAAAGTTTTCGGGTGAAACGGCCTTATTGATTCTGCCCCACCATACCTTATCCTTGGTGTAATCGTCCTTCACCAAAAAACGGTCTTTTGGAGAACGTCCGGTAAATTTACCGGTATTGATGCTAAGGGTACCATTTTCGGTTTCAACACCCATTCCTTTTTCAACAGTTATTCGCTGTAATGTTTCTGCGTCCAGATTCCATTGCGCCTGGACATTTTTTAATCCGTACTTACCAAGATCTTTGTTTGTGCTCATATCTTTCGATTTTAATGGTTAGAAGCTCCATATCCATGGAACCAATACTAATGTTGCTATAAAGAAAAGCAGGAGCAAGGGGCCGCCCACTTTTACATAATCCATAAATTTATATCCTCCTGCCACCATCACCATGGCATTGGTGGTGGTTCCCACCGGGGTCAAGAATGCCGTAGATGCACTCACGGCGACCGCAATCATGAAGGGCTTTGGCGAAACTCCCAATGTGGTCGATGCAATGATGGCGATTGGTGCCATCAAAACCGCAGTTGCCGAGTTGTTGATGGTTTGACTAAAGGCTGCGGTCAACAGGAATATGCCAGCCAACAAAGCGACTGGGTGGATGCTTCCCAAACTGCTCACCAAACTTTCTGCGGCCAATTGTGCCACTCCTGTTTTTTGCAATGCCAGTCCCATTGGAATCATTGCGGCAATCATTACCACGCTGGTCCAACTTATCCCTTGATATGCCTTGGAGATGGGCACACATCCTGTCAACATCATAATCCCTGCACATATAAGGGCCGCCATGGCACCTGGCAATATGTTGAGAACCAACAAAAGAATCATCAATATCAATGTACCCAGGGCAATGTAGCTCCTTGTGGTCAATTGATCCACGTTTTTGGACAGCGCCTCCGGACTTCCAGATATCACCAAGTTCTCGTACACGGATTTCAAGGCAATAATGTTTTCCCACTGTCCGCGGATCACGAAGGCATCCCCAGCCTTGATCTTGATTTTCCCCATCAAGGGAACGTTATCTCTCGAAACCGCCAAGAGTTGGACTCCCGCCTGTTTGAGGTAGTGTCCCAAGGGCACCGTTTTACCAACAAAAACCGATTTTGGGGTAATGATCATTTCTGCCATGCCCACCTCCTGATTGATCAGCTCTTTTTTGAGCATATCCTTCTCTGGTTTCAATGGAATCACCCCCAAATGAAACTTAAGCACCAACTTATCCACATCTTCAGGCTCTCCCTTTACTGTTATGATATCATGATAGCGCATTTCGGTATCCAAGCCCGGCATTTCCACAAATTGCGGAATTCTTTGGAGTTTGTTGGGATGTCTTCGTTTAAGCCGCATCACGGACACTTTGTGTTCCGACTCAAAATTCCAATCCCCAATTTTGGTATTGATCAATTGGGACATGGAGCGAATGCGCAGGCGATATAGGTTATCCCCAATACTGTAGTTCTCAATCCACTTGTGCATTTCCTGATCAATCGCCATAGGCTTGTTATTGGTTCTATGTTCGGGAAGCAGTTTATGTCCTACATATCGAAAGTAAAGGATGGAGATGAGGAGCAATGGCACTCCTATCAAACCAAATTCAAAGAACGAAAACCCTGTAAGACCATTTTGGGCCAAGGCATTGCTCACAATAATATTGGGGGGCGTCCCTGTTAGGGTCAACAATCCACCTGTATTGGAGCCAAAAGCCACCGGAATCAATAACTTGGATGGCAGGGTACCTGCATTCCAAGCCGCGGTGACGGTTACTGGCAGCAAAGCTGCCACGGTTCCCGTATTGCTCACAAATCCTGACAAAAGACTGGACCCCAAGGTAACAATTACCAAAAGTCGGGAAACGTTCCTACGGGCCCATTTCACAAAAAATTGTCCGGCCATGGCGGTCCATCCTGTTCTGGAAAGTCCTTCGCCAATAATAAAAAGGGCCGCGATCATGATCACGGTGGGGTTGCTGAAACCTGCCAAGGTCTCACCCAAATCCAAAATACCGGTCAAAAAGAGCGATAGCATGGCCATAAGGGCCACAACATCGGGTGGGAATTTCCCCCATATAAACAATATGATGGTAATTCCAAGAATGATCAGCAGTGGCAGCATGCTAGTTATTTCAGAAGGTTAGTCCAGTGCCAACACCGGAATCTCGGAGTGCAAGGTCAATAGTTTGGTGAGCCTGCCCTCCGAAGGTGTACTTTTTTCGGTATGGTTACGGGGCAATATGGTCAACATGTCAATATTTTTCTTTTTGATGTAGTCCAATATCCCTTGCTCTACATCTTCACTTTTAATAAAAGTGTGGTCCGCATAAAAATGCTCCAAATAGTACTCCAAAAGGTTCTCGTTGGATTCCTTTATAGCCTCCTCATCGTATACGGATTCTTTGTAAATGGTGAGTACATGGACCCTGGCATCAAAAGAGCGGGCCAAGTCCAACAAGGTTCCCAACACGGCTTTATCCTCAATTTTTTCACCTCCCATGACCAACGCAATGTTCTTGGGCTCCTTAATACCAGTGCCGTAGGGAATGGCAAGAACCGGGCAGTCGGCCTTCAAGACCAATTTTGAAGTATTGGTGATGGCCTCATCGGTAATCTTATCGCCCATGGTGCCCATCATGATCAAATCGGCCTTGCTCTTTTCCTGTACCGAAAGAATGGTACTGATCACCTCTCCCGTATCCGTGGTGAACTCTGGGTCCACTTTTAATTTGGTCTTGAATGAATCCAGCAACTGCAAAAATTCTTTGCGAAGTTTTTCGTTATCAGCCTCGCTCAAGGGCATAGTGCCTACGTAAAGCCCCAAAATGCCGATTGATCTTTGGGTACCTATAAAACTGACGACATATTCCAGGGCGTTTACGGACGCCTCTGAAAAATCAAATGGAATCAATACTTTTTTTAAACTGCTCATACCTAAAATTGTTAATTGGTTGTATTTGTTTTCAAAAGTAGAATCGGACTACGATCTATAACATGACAGAAGTCAGTGTTTTCAACTTTTCCATGATATTAGCAAAAAAACGGCCGTCATAAAAATCGAGAGGGTTATTTTATTGCCACCTTTTTGGTTATATTTAGAAACCGCAAAACAACACCGCTTTAGTTATGGATTTAGTCATTGGGATAGACATTGGTGGCACTAAAACCAAGATCGGCCTTGTTGATGAACAGGGTGTTTGCCACGAACAAACCTTTTTTAGAACGAAGGATTTCCCCAATTTGGAAGAGTACCTGAACAAAATAAAGTCTACCTCCGATGAGCTATTGGACCAATTGGGACAAGATGCCAATGTAATCGGTTGCGGTATTGGGGCACCCAATGCATCCAGTAAAAATGGCACCATTGAAAATGCCAGTAATTTGTTGTGGAAGGGTACCGTTCCCTTGATTGAAAAATTAAAGAAGCGCATGCCCATGCCCATGCGCATTATGAACGATGCCAGTGCAGCTGCACTGGGGGAAATGCTCTTCGGCGGTGCCAAAAACATGACCGATTTTATCGTGATTACCCTCGGTACCGGTTTTGGTGCCGGAATCGTTGCCAATGGCCAATTGATCGATGGCTATGACGGCTTTGCCGGCGAATTGGGCCACGTGGACATGACGATGGGAGACGGCAGATTGACGGGGCTTGGCGTAAAAGGCGGATTGGAAGCCTATGTTTCCGCCACGGGCCTTAAGCGAACAGTAATGTACATGCAGAGCAAATATTTGGTGGATAGCCGTTTTAGGGATATCGCCTACAATGATTTGCATGGGGAAGATATTACCCAAGCAGCGGAGGAAGGGGACGAAATTGCCCTAAAGGCCTTTGATTATACCGCTCGCATCATGGCACAAGCACTGGCCAATTTTACCGCTTTTACCCAACCGGAAGCCTTTATTTTAATGGGTGGACTCACCAACAGTGGCAAATGGATCATGACCCCTTTGGAGAAGTACTTCAACGGGTTTCTGCTTGATGTTTACAAGGGCAAGGTGAAGCTCCTACATTCCAGCATGGAAGGAAAAACCGCTGCCATCTGCGGTGCTGCGGCCCTTATTTGGGAAAACGAAAAGAAAAAACAAGCCTAACCCATCTTTTTTTGCCGAAAAAGGCAGTCTATGACAAACGTCATACTTTGTCGTGGTATTTAATGAAAACCTTTGTACTCCAACAATCAAAAGCGATTGACCATGGGGTTTGCAAAGTACCATTGTGGATGGATCTATTCCTTTATATGTTCCATTCTGCTATCCCAATCCCTTTTTGCACAGCATCCAGAAGAAAACGAGTATGGCTCATGGCTCCTGCTATGCGGAACGGCCAAAGTACATGAGGATTGGAGCATACCCGCTGTAGGCATCATTCGGCACCACCACATGCTGGATAGGTACGGGTTCTTTTTCTTTAGGACGGGTGCTTCGTATCAAACTGGTCAAAACTCAGAACTTACCGGTGGACTTGCCCTGCTCAACTCCAGTTCTTATTCCGAAACCACTACAGTATCGAATACCAATCAGCTCTGGCTGTATGGTGAGTACACCTTAAATTCAAAATTCAACGATAATTCCATTTCCCATCGAATACGATTTGAGAATAGACGTTCCATTGGCGGTGAGCCGACAAAAGTGAACAATAGGATCCGATATCGGCTACAATATGTACGGCCCATCCGAAACGGTTTCTATTTTAAGGCCTTTGATGAACTGTTCCTTGCCATTGATGGGGATACATTTGATCAAAATCGGGTATTTGTTGGTTTTGGCCGTCAAATGAGCAAGGAGATCAAGGCAGACATCGGTTACTTTAATCATAAGTTCAGCGATTCCAGCGATCATATGCTGCGGTTGAGTATTTCATTCTCTATTGATCTTACAAAAAAAGACATGGCACTATTGACGGATTAAATTGCGTAACCTTTTGACAACAAAAACCTTACCTCAGCCCAAAACCTGATTATTATCATATTCTGCATGATTGAAGAAAGCTACCTTTAACAGAGTTAAATAGTAGAAGTCATGAAACCAAAAAAGAACCCAAACGCAGAAATAGGACGCAATAGCAGTCTTTATTTTATGATAGGACTTACTTCGGTATTGTTCATGACATGGCAATCCTTTGAAGTAAAGTTCTATGACGAGGAATCCAAAGTTTCAGAAGTTGTACAGGTAACCGACGAACTTAAGGAAGATGTACCCATTACAGAAGTAATTCGCACTGCGCCCCCACCACCTCCGCCATCGGCCCCCGATGTTATTGAGATTGTAGAGGACGTGGAAGATGTAAAAGAGACCATAATCGAAAGTACCGAAAGCAGCCAAGAGACCTTTATCGAGGATGCCGTGGTAAGCATCGAGGATGTAAATGTGGAAGAGGTCGAAGATGACATAGTAATACCTTTTGCCGTTATTGAAAATGTACCTGTGTTTCCGGGCTGTGAAAACCTTCAAAGTCAAGAAGAACGCAAAGCATGCTTTAACGAAAAGGTTCAGGAACACATCAAAGCAAATTTCACCTATCCGCCCGCTGCACTGGAGATGGGAATTACCGGAAGGGTATACCTTCAATTTGTGATCGATTCCAAAGGAAGGGTTACCGGCATCCAAAAAAGAGGTCCTGACAAACTTTTGGAAAAAGAAGCTGAGCGTATCATCGCTTCCTTGCCCAGAGTGAAACCCGGTGAGCAGAGAGGCAAGGCCGTAAGTGTTAAATACAGCATTCCCATTAACTTTGTGATGAAAGGAAATTAAGCCAACTATCCTCTATACCTAAAGGTCCAAGACAGTTCTTGGGCCTTTTTTTATGATTTGAACCAAGTTGTTTCGCTGTACTCCTGCGATTTAGATGCGCTTTCCCTGTTCTTGGCGATGAGGTGACCGCTATCGTACCTGCGGGCCCGATACCCCAACAGGTGGAGAAAGGGCTTGGCAAAAAATCGGGCTATGCGAAGATTGATCAACAAAGTGTCTTTTTTCTCATCCGCCCACGATACCCCAGGAAGCTTAACCAAAATATGGTCTACTTTAAACTTTCGTAACTTTTTGGAAAGCCATAACAAAAATTGCGGAATTGGACGAATAAAGTAGAATCCTTCGTTGCCCTGTTTTTGATAAAGGGGCATAAAGATTTGCCGGGTCTTTGTGGTTTTGAGGGCCACACCATCCACCGAGGCCAAATTGACCCCCTTGGGCACCACTTGAAAATTGACAAAACCGGGATACATTTCAAAGGTGGACTCGGGACCAATATCATGCTGATGATAAATCTCGAAAAACCGGTGTCTGGGTCTACTGGATTCGGCGACAGCCCCCTTCAATTCCTGAAGTTTTTCAAAAGAAACGGGCATTGATTCGGTCAGTGCCAAGGAATACCGAACAAACTCAATACAACTTTGAACCGCCTTGCCATCATCATGCTGTCCGCTTTCAAAACCCAGCGATACATAGCCCAGTTCATTGATGTAGCTCAATAAGGCTCCTTTTAAGTATTCCTCAATTCCCAATATAATGGGCAATGGGTAATGTGATGCATAGGTACGGTTCAGCAAACTATCGTTGAGCACCATAAAAGGTGATGTATCGCCCGAAGTGGTATGAAGGTCTAAAAAATAGAATGGAGGGTTTCCTGTTTCGAGGACGGAATCTATCAGGACATACAAATCATGTAGTTCCTTTTCTTCCTTATTGTGAATCTCCTTTTTCTCGACAATCCTTGTGATTCGTTCCGAAAACCAGATCCTGTTCAAGTCTTCGTCCTGGAACCGTTGTCTTGTTGTAAGGGCGCCCAAGTTTCCAGAAATCGCATAAATTTCTCCATTGATGGCGGTGTTGTTCAACTTAAGTTCATCAAATACTTCCTTCAAAGCGAACACACCTGCTGTTTCATTACCATGTACCCCGCCAAAAAAAACAAGTGTGGGGCCTCCCTTTTTTCCACGAATATGATCAATGACCCTATCAATTTTTACGGTCTCATCCAATGCCGTGCTATGAACCAATACCATACTACTTCAAATCAACTTTGCTGATGATTCCCACAATGTGGGTGTCCACACAAATGGGCAAACAGCCGATATTGTGCTCGTTCATCAATTCCTTTGCTTTGCTTATCTCGGTTTTGGGCGTTATGGTGATGACATCCTTGACCATGATATCACCCACCCTGGCCCCCTTTTTGTCCAATTGCTCAAACTTTTCGATATGGCTCCAAGTAAGTAGGCCAACGAGCTCACCTTTTCCATTTTCTACGGGCAGATGATGTATGTTGTTCCATTGCATGATGGAGAGGGCCAAATTGGCATAATCATCCTCATAAAGCTTCATAAGCTTGGTGGACATGATCTGGTTGACCCACTTAAAGGATTCCTTGGTCTCTCCCATATTCTCGATGGGCTTCCATTGGTGTACGGGAATATTCGTCTGCTGATTTTTGTACATAGATCGGGTCAATTGTACGATGGCACTGTCCAGTTTCATTTGTTTGCGGAGTTCCCTAAAGTTATGGATCTGCCACTCTGCACCAGTATTGCCTTTCATTCGTGCTTCAATCACTCCCAAAAGTCGTTCAATATCCTCTTCATCAACATGAAACTTTTTCAGGCCGTCATAGGCCATGGGCAAAAATTCTTCCTTAACCAATTTTTTAGCCGTCATATCCTTTCCCATCCAGGAAAACATGGCATTCCTACCACTTGTGGCCGCCCTTAAAAAGTTGAGCTTGGCGGTCCTAAAGTCCATTAGACTGGGCATATCGTCATATTTTTTGGGTCTACCGGCCATAAGTCCGACCCAGAAAGCAAAGTTGGCCATTTCGTCCAAAACTGTAGGTCCAGCCGGAATGTATCTGTTCTCGATTCTCAGATGGGGTTTACCGTTGCCAACTCCATAACAGGGTCGGTTCCAGCGATACACCGTTCCATTGAAAAGACTAAGTGCTTCCAATTTTGGTATTTCACCCTTGTCCAACATGTGCAATGAGTTTTGGGTAATCGGCTTGGTCAATAGAATGCGATGGGTGGAAATATCCTGCTTAAAGATTTCTGCAACGGAGTGCTTTTGCCAGCGTTCCCCAAAACCTACCCTTGCCACTTCCTCCCGTAGGGCCTTGGTCCAAACCCGGGTATCCAAGCTTTGCTGAAAAAGGGCAATCCGTGTTTCCCGCCAAAGTTCCTTACCCAATAACAGAGGTGAATTACAGCACATGCTCAATACCGGTCCGGAAATAGCCTGTGCCCAATTGTAACTCTTGGTAAAATCTTCGGGAGGTATTTGAAGATGCAGCTGAAAACTGGTATTGCAAGCTTCAAAAAGGACCGAATCATGGTGTAGCGACAACTCATCGACGCCTTTTATGCGCAGGGTGAAATCATCCCCGCGCCATGCTTTCAGGACTTCGTTTATCTTAAAATACCTAGGTATCGGGGTCATAAAATCCATGCCCAACTCATCTTTGCTGATGGTGGGTAAAATACCGGTCAACAAAATCCGGCTACCCTGCTTTTTAGCAGATTGTTTTGCCTTTTCGACCAGTTCGGTCAGTTGATGTTCCATAGAGCTGAAACTATTCTTTTTCAGCGTAATGGGATCAAGGTTGGCCTCAATATTATAGGTGGCAAATTCTGTGGTGTAGTGCGGGTCGTCCAAATCCTTCAGAATATCCAAGGAATTTGAAGCGGGCCTATAATCATCTTTGATGAGGCACATTTCCTGTTCGGCCCCTATTCGCACAATATCATCTTCAATCAAGCCGTCTTTGATCATGATTTCCAAGGCGTGGATATCATCGATCAGTTGCTGTACAAATAGTTTCCGTTCCTCCTCGTTGAAAGCGCTTTTTGCAATATGTTCTCCCATGGGACCTAAGTTTGTGCCTACTTCTCCTCCCTATAAAAGTACAGCTTCAATAAAGGGCAAAATATGATACTCGTCAGTACAAGCATTTACCCTATCAGCTTTTTAGGCGGTTATCCTGACAATTATCATGTTTTATGCGAGCCATCAACGGTATTTTTGGCCTATAATCAAAAGGTATGCAGCTTATGTGCGGATTAGTACAAAAATACAATGTTCCGGGCCCTCGATATACGAGTTATCCTACTGTGCCCTATTGGGACATCAATAGTTTTTCAGGCAAAAAATGGAATTCGAGTGTACTCAGGGCATTCGAAGAAAATCCCGAAGAGGGTATCAGTGTATACATTCACCTGCCCTTTTGCGAGCATATGTGCACGTTTTGTGGATGCCATAAAAGAATCACCAAGCGCCACGAAGTGGAGCGACCCTATATTATATCGGTTTTGAAAGAGTGGGAGTTGTATGTTGACCTTTTGGGCTCAAAACCCGTTATAAAAGAGCTTCATTTGGGCGGTGGAACCCCCACTTTTTTCTCTCCCGAGAACCTTAAAATATTGATTGAAGGAATTGTTCGGCTGAGCACCAAAACCGATGATATCGAATTTAGTTTTGAAGGACATCCGAACAATACTACACGGGAACACTTACAGGCCCTTTATGATGTAGGGTTCAGAAGGGTCTGTTTTGGAGTACAGGACTACAATCTCACCGTTCAACGTGCCATTAACAGGATTCAACCCTTTGAGAATGTAAAGAACGTTACCGATTGGGCCAGGGAAATTGGGTATACCTCGGTGGGACACGATATCATTTACGGACTTCCGTTCCAAACCTGTGACGATGTAGAGAACACCATCATTAAAACCAACGCCATCAAACCCGACAGGATTGCGTTTTATAGTTATGCGCACGTGCCATGGCTCAAGGGCAACGGACAACGTGGCTACAAGGAGGAAGATTTACCATCATCCGTAGAAAAAAAAGCCCAGTACGAAATGGGCAAACGAATGCTTTCCGAATTTGGGTACAAGGATGTGGGTATGGACCATTTTGCATTGCCCACGGACAGTCTGTACAAGGCCTTGGAAAATGGGACACTGCACCGAAACTTTATGGGCTACACCCCATCCAAGACCAAACTAATGGTCGGTTTGGGCGCTTCCAGCATCAGCGATAGCTGGTATGGCTTTGCCCAAAATGTGAAGAATGTGGAGGAATACCAGAATTTGGTTTCGCATGGAGTTATCCCTATTTTTAGAGGACATATCCTTAATGAAGAGGACGAAATCCTCAGAAGGCATATCCTCAATATCATGTGCCGATTTGAGACAAGCTGGAGCGAGGAGGACGAAAAATCGGTTGATTTTGATATGGTATTGGACAACCTTTCCGAACTGGAGAAGGACGGATTGGTAGCACTGGACAACCAACAGATTAAGGTAACCGATAAGGGAAGACCATTTGTACGAAACATCAGTATGGCCTTTGACCTTAAACTGCAAAGAAAAAAACCAGATACCCGAATATTTTCCATGACCGTTTAACCTAAAAAAAACAACAAGATGAAAAGTATTATTGTACCGGTTGATTTTTCAAATCAATCAGAAAAGGCCCTAAAAGTGGCCGCTTCATTGGCAAAACAGCAAAAAGCTGAGCTCTTTGTGCTCCATATGCTAGAACTCTCCCCCGCCATTATGGGAGATTCCGGATATATTTCACAGGAACAAGTGGTGCACCTTATCAAACTCGGTGAACAACGATTTGCCGACTTTTTGGACCAACCCTATCTCAAGGAAATAAAACTCACCCCCATTATCAAACACTACAAGGTATTCAGTGAAGTGGCGGAAGTGGCCGAAAAACACGACGCCGACCTTATTGTGATGGGTTCCAATGGTGTTGATGGATTGGAAGAAATCTTTATAGGCTCCAATACTGAAAGAGTGGTGCGCACCTCGGATGTACCCGTATTGGTCATCAAAGGGAATGAGGCAGAGGATTTTGACCCCAAAAACTTCGTTTTTGCCTGTGATTTTGAGAAAGAAAGTGTCCCTGCTTTGAAAAATGCCCAAAAAATGGCAAAAATCCTTGGCTCAAAATTACATATGGTGTACATCAATACTCCAGGTGATGAGTTCCTGAGCACCACTGATGCCCAAAGCAAGATCGATGCCTTTTTGAAGGAGGCCAATATAGATTTGACCGTAGAGATTTTCAACGATTATACGGTTGAAAAGGGCGTTCTCAATTATAGTGATGAAGTTGATGCAGACCTTATTGGCATCCCTACCCACGGAAGAAGAGGGTTGTCCCACTTTTTTATGGGAAGTATTGGCGAGGACATTGCCAACCATGCCAAAGCACCTGTAATCACCTTTAAGATTTAATGGATTACATTTTTGATTGGTTTCGTGTAATTCTAACGAAAAGGGGGCAATTTTAAAATTGCCCCCTTTTTATTTCTGTCTTTATTTTCCACTTAACCATGGAATCTTTCGTAAGCCGCTCTTTCCAACTCTTCCCTATGATCGGGGTGGGCAATCGAAATTAAGGCGCTGGCTCGCTGTTTTAGGTTTTTACCGAACAAGTTTACCACGCCATATTCGGTAGCCACATAGTGCATGTGTGCCCTAGTGGTGGTTACACCCGCTCCTTGTTTCAAAAATGGGGTTATTTTGGAAACACCTTTTTTGGTAGTAGCGGACATGGCGATAATCGGCTTTCCTCCCTTGGAAAGCGAGGCTCCCCTCATAAAATCCATTTGACCCCCTACCCCGGAGAATTGGTACCCTCCAATGGTATCGGCACAAACCTGACCGGTAAGATCGATCTCTATGGCACTGTTAATGGCCGTTGCCTTGGGGTTTCTTCGGATTCTGGCCGTGTCGTTGGTATAACCGGAATCCCTAAAATCACAAATGGGGTTATCGTCGATGAAATCATATAATTTTTGAGAGCCTACAGCGAAGCAGCTCACAATTTTACCGCGTTTTACCGCCTTTTCCTTTCCATTGATCACACCACTTTCCAACAAGGGCAGCACGCCATCCGAAAACATTTCGGTATGGATGCCCAGGTTTTTGTGGTTGCCCAGGTTGGACAAGACCGCATTGGGAATGTTACCGATTCCCATTTGTAGGGTTGCGCCATCCTCGATCAACGATGCCACGTGTTTGCCAATGGCGTGTTCCACTCCGGAAGGTTCGGTAGGAAGATGTGCATGAATGGGCCTGTTTACCTCTGTGGCGAACACGATTTCATCGACATGGACAATACCTGTACCATGGGTTCTAGGCACCTGCGGATTGATCTGTGCCACTATTTTTTTTGCAGTTCGGATGGCCGGCAATGCCACATCCACCGATACTCCCAACGAACAGTAACCATGCTTGTCCGGAGGGGATACTTGAACAAAGGCCACATCCAACGGCAAATACTCGTCGGCAAACAACCAAGGTATCTCACTTAAAAAAACAGGGATGTAATCCCCCATATACGAGTTTACGAAGTTCCTAACGTTTCCGCCCACAAAGCATGCGTTCAGGGTGAAGGCCTCACAATAGGGTTCCCTGGTATATTTGGCATCTCCTTCGGTATGAATGGAAATGATTTCCACGTCCTTCAATTCCTTGTGACGGTCGCAGAGTGCATCGATCAATTCGTTGGGCGTCATTGCCGCTCCTTGGAAAAAGACCCGGTCTCCTGATTTTACAATTCCTACCGCTTCTTCCGCTGATGTTATTTTCATTATGGATTTGATTTTTTAGGGTTGATGGCATTCTATGGTCGCCGTTACTGCATCCGCAGGGGCCGCCTTGGGGGAAACATAGGGGATTCCCAATCCAAGTCCACGTATAATAAACAAAATACCTATGATCACCACAAATACCGGTATCAATTTTTGAATTTTAGCTTTTATGGCACCTCTGATCATTCCTTTGGAATAGACTACGACCGACATTAACGGCACGGTTCCAAGGCCGAAAATCATCATATAAAGCCCTCCCTCCATAGCGTTGCCCATGGCTACAGCTCCCAAAAGGGCCATATATACCAACCCACAGGGCAAAAACCCGTTCAGGAATCCAATGGTCAAAAAGGTGTCCGGTGTTTTCTTTTTCAATTCGGCTCCAAGTCTGGATTTCACCTTACCAATTATCGAATAAATGGGCGTTAAAAGCTTATGCCCGTTCAGATATTTTGCAGGAACCAATACCAAGACAATCATGAGCAGACCTATCCCGATGGATAGCTTCTGTTGTATCCCGAACAAGGCCAATCCCTTGCCCAACAATCCAAATAGCACCCCTATGATTCCGTAGGCCAACAATCTGCCCAAATGGTAAATGGAGAGCTGTGTGGTCTTTTTCATGGTGTTGCTATGGTCCAAAGGCAACATAAAGGCTATGGGTCCGCACATGCCCAAACAGTGCAGACTTCCCAAAAGTCCCAGAACCAAAGCAGAGGTCAACATGATCAGTATACCAGTTTTTCTTTATGTAAAAAGGAGTTACCTTCGTAATTCCAGTCTATGGAAATGTCCCAGCGACCGTCTACCAAGCGATTGTCAGGTATGAGCAAATGTGTATTGGACAAACTTATAGGAAAGTTAGTATCCAAGTGCTTGTTAGACGGTCTGTATAGGGACACTGTTCCACTTATTTTTTTGGGGTCGAAACGTTCTGGAAAAGAAATGACCAAACCCTCGTCCGTTTTTTCAATGGTAAGGTTGGCACCCATTTCGGTCGCCGTTTTTGAGGCGTCTATCTGTTTTTGATAGGTCAGCTCTTTTTTATAATATTCTTCCGTAACCAAATCGTGGTTGGCCCTGTCATCTGTACTCATCCGTACCACAAAGTATAGGATAAAGCCTATGAAGCCTATAAATGCCAATACGATTCCGGTTCCCCAATTGATTTTCATCGATCTCTTTTTTTAATTATAACTTCTCGGTGCCAAAAACTGTGTCACCGTAGTTTCTATGAGTTTTTCTCCGCTGTAAACACCAATTTCGAGTTGATCTTTATCTCCATTGAGTGCGGATGCGTTAATCTCTATAAAGAGCGTTCCCTCCGCAAGTTCTTCAGCTGGGACTGTGAATGTATCTTGTGACACCATTTTGATTTCCCCATTGTGCGACATCAGCTTAAAGGACACATTTTCGATATCCTTGGTGGTTTTGTTCACCAATTTATAAGTATACACATTGCTGATGATATTGTCCGCCTTCCGCTCGTACAACTGTCCAGGTAACCTTAATACGTTTGCCTCGACCTCGTTCCGCATGAACAACATCCCGACCAAAACTCCTATCAAAACCACGAGCACGGCAGTGTATCCCTTCATACGGGCAGTGAACTTAAATTTGTTCTTATTGGTAATTTCGTCCTCGCTGGCGTATCTGATCAACCCTTTGGGTTTATCGATACTCTCCATGATATGGTCACACTCATCAATACAGGCCGTACAGTTTACGCATTCCAACTGTGTTCCGTTGCGGATGTCAATCCCCGTGGGACATACATTTACACATTGCAGGCAATCAATACAGTCACCATGTCCAAGTGCTTCCCTATCCTCATTTTTTCTGAACTTTTTCCGGCCATTTTCACCCTCTCCACGTTTGTGGTCGTAGGCCACAACAATGGATTTATCATCCAAGAGCACGCCCTGTAATCGTCCATAAGGACATGCAATGATGCATACCTGCTCTCTGAACCACGCAAAAATGAAATAGAACACTCCCGTGAAAATCAACAAGGGAATCATGGTTCCCAAGTGGGCCATGGGCCCATCGGTAATGTAGGCCAACAACTGGTCGCTTCCGATCAAATAGGCCAAAAATATATTGGCTATAAAGAAGGAGATGACAAAGAAGATGAACCACTTCAGCAGTCTTTTCCTCAGCTTTTTGCCTGTCCAAGGCGCCTTGGCCAATCGCATTTGAGCACCCCTATCCCCATCGATCCAATACTCTATCCGGCGGAAGACCATTTCCAGAAAAATCGTCTGGGGACACATCCACCCACAAAAAATACGACCATAGGCCACGGTAAAGAGTGCGATGAAAATCACTCCAATGATCATCGACACCACCACCAAATGAAAATCTTGTGGCCAAAACGGGAGTCCAAAAATATTGAACCGTCGGTCCAGCACATTGAACAGCAAAAATTGATGCCCATTGATTTTGACAAAGGGTGCTGCAATCAAGAAAATCAGCAGAAAGTAACTAACATACTTTCGGTAATCATAGTACCTTCCGCTGGGTTTCTTTGGAAAAATCCAGTTCCTTTTACCTTCTTGTGTGATTGTGCCTATGGAATCCCTAAAATTCTCTTCCATTGCATTTGTGGTTTATGGATAAATATTTGGTTGCCGGGTGTCCCAACGGGACTAGTTCATGGCAACTTCTGTTGAATCTGTGGCCTGCCCCATTTCTGCCGGTGCAGTTTCTTCGGTTTCAGATTCGGTACCATTGGCATCTTCAGGAGCATTGGGGTCTACCCATATTTCTCCTTCAGGTTCCTTTGGATTGGCAGGTGTTGTTCCTCCCAAGGTCATCACATAACTGGCAACCTGGGCCATTTCGGCCGGCTTTAAGGTCTGCTTCCAAGCGACCATACCCTTGCCATCGCGTCCACCTTCAGAAATGGTGGTAAAGATATTTTTGATACCACCGCCCAAAATCCAATATTTATCGGTTAGGTTGGGGCCGATTCCACCGCCGCCATCTGCCATGTGACAGGCTACACAATTGGACTCGAATATTTTCTCACCCGCTGCCAAATCCGACTCATTCGAAAGGAACTCCACGGTGCTGGCGTCGACCAAGTCCTTGGCCGTTCTCTTGTATTCCTCTATGGCCTGTTGCGCTGCGGCTACTTCTTGCTCATATTCCAATTTCTGGTCGTAATCACCAATTACATGGAAACGTACCAAATACACCACTCCAAAAACTATGGTCGCATAGAACAGGTACACCCACCATGGAGGCAATACATTGTCCAACTCGCGGATACCATCGTAATTATGGTCGAGGACAATTTCGCCCTCGCGCTCTATGGAGCGGCTACGCGTTAGTCTTTCCATGAGGTTTTTGGCCCATGTCCATTCATATTTCTTGCTCTTGGTTTCCAGATAACGTTCCTTGCCTTCTTCTGAAAGGGTTTGGAACATAATGTTTTCAATGGAAGCCAAGATCAGTTCGATCGCAATAAGGATCATCAACACCAACAGCATAAAAAACTGTGTGATGGGATATTCTATGATTGCTGGTTTGTCCCCTGAGTCTATAAAGAATTCCATCAATCCGAAGATTAGGAAGAATAGGAACGGGACTCTTATCCACCAAGGTGTTTTTGTGCTCATAATATTATAGTTTGTTTGGTTGATCTTCGTTTTCCAGTGGCAGTTCGGACATCTCCCTTATGTGCTCTTTGGTAGCCGTGAAGACCCACCAGAACAATAGAACGAAAAATACAAAGAAGATGAGCAGGGAAACCATGGGATAGTTGGCTATCCCATCGATGGTTTCCATATGTTCTTTTACAAATTTCAACATGGTTATTTGTTTTGAGATATAGTTTCTTCTGTTCCTTCAATTTTGATATCGGTACCCAATCGCTGTAAGTAAGCTATCAAGGCCACGATTTCACGGTCTCGCATTTCCACAAAATCCAATCCGTTTTCTTGGGCGTATTTTTTGTCCGCCTCATAGGTCCTTTCGAATTCTGGGTCTGTATAAAGACTCTTTTCGATTTCCTCTGCCTGCTCGGCCATGGATTGTTGGGCATTGGCGATGTCCTCTTCGGTATAGGGAACCCCCAGTTGTACCATGGCTTCCATTTTAGCCTCTACATCGCTACGATCGTGCTCGTCGGTGACCAACCATTGATAGGATGGCATGATGGAACCTGCCGAAGTACTTTGTGGGTCGTACATATGGTTCAAGTGCCAGCTATCGGAGTATTTGCCTCCAACCCGCAACAAGTCGGGGCCTGTACGCTTACTACCCCATAGGAATGGGTGATCGTACACGAATTCCCCTGCTTTGGCATACTCGCCGTAGCGTTCCACTTCGCTTCGGAACGGACGAATCATTTGTGAGTGGCAACCCACACAACCTTCCCTGATATAAAGGTCTCGGCCTTCGAGCTCCAAAGGCGTATAGGGTTTCACACTGGTAATGGTCGGGATATTGGATTTCACCAAGATAGTTGGGATAATCTGAACGATACCTCCGATTAGAATCGCTACGGTGGCCAAAATGGTCAACTGTACCGGTTTTCTTTCCAACCAGTTGTGGAAGGTCTCCCCAGCCACTCTTCGCTTGGCGACACGCTCCAAAGCCGGGGCTTCTGCAGCTTCATCCTCAACTTTGCTGCCTGCCCTGATCGTCATAACTACGTTGTACAACAGTACGAACATACCCAAGATGTACAAGGAACCTCCTATGGCCCTCATCCAGTACATGGGGATAATCTGGGTTACGGTCTCCAAGAAGTTACCGTATACCAAGGTGCCATCGGGGTTGAACTCTTTCCACATAAGTGCCTGGGTAAATCCGGCCACATACATGGGCAGCGCATACAATACAATACCCAAGGTTCCGATCCAGAAATGGAAGTTGGCCAAGCCTTTTGAGTGCAATTCTGTTTTGAACATTCGGGGCACCAACCAATAGATCATACCAAAGGTCAAGAACCCATTCCAGGCCAAGGCACCCACGTGAACGTGTGCAATAATCCAATCACTAAAGTGCGCAATGGCATTTACGTTTTTCAAGGAAAGCATGGGACCCTCAAAGGTTGCCATACCATAACCGGTAATGGCCACCACCATAAATTTCAACGTAGCATCGGTACGCACTTTGTCCCATACCCCGCGAAGGGTCAACAGACCGTTGATCATACCACCCCAAGATGGAGCGATCAACATTACGGAGAATACCACTCCAAGGTTCTGAGCCCAATCGGGCAATGCGGAATACAACAAGTGGTGGGGACCTGCCCAGATATAGATGAATATCAACGACCAGAAGTGGACGATGGATAATCTATAGGAATATATGGGACGATTCGCCGCTTTGGGCACGAAGTAGTACATCAACCCCAAGAAAGGCGTGGTCAAGAAAAATGCTACCGCATTGTGTCCGTACCACCATTGTACCAACGCATCCTGAACACCAGCGTACACCGAGTAACTTTTTAAAGCGGTTACCGGCAACTCCAAACTGTTGAAGATGTGCAACACCGCTACCGTAACAAAGGTGGCCAAGTAGAACCAAATTGCCACGTATAGGTGTCTTTGCCGTCTTTTTAAGATGGTACCTATCATGTTCCAACCAAAAACTACCCATACCACTGCAATGGCCAAATCTATGGGCCATTCCAATTCGGCGTATTCCTTGGAGGTTGTGTAGCCCAAGGGCAAGGTCAACGCCGCGGCGACAATGATCAATTGCCAACCCCAGAAGTTGATGTTGCTCAGGACATCACTGAACATTCTAGCTTTAAGCAAGCGTTGCAGCGAGTAATATACCCCTGCAAAAATGGCATTCCCCACAAATGCGAAGATCACGGCATTGGTGTGCAATGGGCGCAAGCGTCCAAAGCTCAACCAAGAGATACCTTCTGTAACATTAGGGAACAAAAACATAAAGGCCAGCAAAAGGCCTACTGCCATACCCACCACGCCCCAAAGTATGGTGGCGTATAAGAACTTTTGTACGATTTTGTTATCGTAACGGAACTGTTGTATTTCCATATTTATTGGTTTGTACTTTTAGTTTGTTTGATTTCCTTTTTATTTGAGTTTGATTTATCCTTGTTCCTGATCACCTCATCTTCAAACAACATTCTTACCGATGGGGTATAGGTATCATCGTACTGTCCGCTTTTTACCGAAAAAACAAAGGCTATAAAAAAGACTACGGCCACCGTTATGCTTATGGCCAACAACACATAAATAACACTCATACCTGCCTGAATTTAGGTGTAAAACTACTGTGATGGTATTCTTCAGAAAATGACATATATCAGCTTTCTTGATTTTTTAATTCTTTACCGAGATAATTGGTGGCCAATGTGGTGAATACCACTATACTAATGGAGCTCAAAGGCATTAAAATAGCCGCAATTACTGGCTGTAACTGCCCGGTTACGGCAAAATACAAGCCGACCACGTTGTAACAGAGCGAGAGCAAAAAACTCAATTTGATTACCCGAATGGACTTTCTGGACAGTTGCAAGAACTTCGGAAGCAGTCTCAATTGGCTGGCATCCAAAATTCCATCACAAGCGGGCGAAAACACGTTGATGTTTTCTGAAACTGCCAAGCCCACATCGCTTTGGGCAAGCGCACCGGCATCGTTCAAGCCGTCGCCTACCATCAATACTTTGTGTTTTTCTTGTAGCGTTTTGATGTATTCCAACTTATCCTCGGGCTTTTGGTCAAATAGCATCCTTGTTTTTGTCGGCAACACTTTCTCCAATTGTCCTCTTTCACCGTCATTATCCCCCGAAAGAATGCCCAGTTCCAAATCGCTGGACAGTTCTGCAAATATGTTGCTCATCCCCTCCCGATAGGTGTTTTTGAACACAAACCGCCCCTTTACATCTTCGTCGGCACTGATATAGACCGAGGTGTTCGCTATGGTGTTTGATGTTTTTTCTCCTACATAAGATGCAGATCCTACTTTGATGGAGTGTTGGTTGTATTTGCCCTCAATCCCTTTTCCGGTATGTTCTTGGAACTCTTCCAAGGTCATGATGGCATTGGACTTTAGAATATTATAAAGCGATCGGCTCAGGGGATGGTTGGATGCCCGTAGGGTCGTTTTTAAAAGTGCGGTTTCCTCTTCTGTGAGTTCCATACCTTCATAGTGTATGGTATCCTTTTGGTTGGTGGTAAGTGTTCCGGTTTTATCAAAAATCGCTGTATCAATTTTGGCCAAGCGTTCAATTACATTGGTATTCTTCAGGTAAAACTTGTATCTGCCAAAAATGCGAAGCATATTGCCCAAGGTAAATGGGGCTGCCAATGCAATGGCACAGGGACAGGCGATAATCAACACCGAGGTAAATACGTTTAAGGCCAGGCTTGGGTCAAAAATCAACCAGAAGATAGTAGCCAAGGTGGCGATGCTCAGCACCGCAATGGTAAAGCGTTTGCCAATACTATCGGTAAGGGTCTGGAAATGACTGGCCTTATCCTTGGAGAATATAGAGTTGCCCCAGAGTTGTGTCAAATAACTTTGGGAGACCGATTTGAGCACTTCCACCTCCAAGACACCTGAAAGCTGCTTGCCACCGGCGAACAGTTTCTCTCCCGATTCCTTAAACACAGGTTCAGATTCTCCGGTTACGAAGCTGTAATCGATTTCGGCCGTTCCTTTGATCAGGATACAATCCACAGGAATGATCTCGTGGCTACGGATCAGCACCCTGTCACCTACCTCGATATTGTAGATTTGGATATTTTCTTCTTCCCCATTCTTCTTCAAACGGGTTACGGCAATGGGAAAATAGGATTTGTAATCCCGTTCAAACGACAGATAGGCGTAGGTCTTCTGCTGAAAAAATTTCCCCAGCAACAAAAAGAACACCAGTCCTGTTAGGCTATCAAAAAAACCGGAACCCAAATCGAATATGATATCGGCGGTACTCCTTAAAAAAAGTACCAGTATCCCCAAAGCGATGGGCACGTCAATATTCAACAATTTGGAACGAATGCCCTTATAGGCGGAAATAAAATAATCCTGAGATGCATAAAAAACGACGGGGAGGGAAAAGGCGAACATCAACCAGCGGAACACATGCTTGTATTGGTCCAACCAAAACTCCTCCACCTCAAAATATTCGGGAAAGGAAAATAGCATCACGTTGCCAAAGGCAAATCCGGCCACACCCAACTTATATATTAAGGAACGATCGACCTTTTTCCCTTTTTTATTGTATTCCTCTAAAGAAATGTAAGGCTCGTACCCGATGCTTCCCAATAAAAGCGCAAGCGCCTTCAAGGAAAAATCTGCTGTTTTATAGGTGACCCGAATGGTCTTTTTTGGAAAGTCGACTTGTGAAACGGATATGGCTGGATGCAGTTTGTTCAGGTTCTCCAACACCCAAATACAGGAACTGCAATGAATGGTGGGAATGCTAAGGCTTACCACCTGCACCCCTTCTTCATTGAACTCTACCAATCGCTCTACGATTTCTTGGTTGTCCAAAAAATCATATTTCTGTCTGATCTCGTTTGGTGTGGTCCCCGCCTTGCTCTCAATTTCATAAAAGGTGGACAGGCCGTTCGATGTAAAGATTTCATAAACGGTTTTACAACCATTGCAACAAAAATCCTTATCATCAAACTGCACGCTGCGGCTACCGCATTGATCTCCACAATGATAACAGGTCGAATCTGCCATTTCACATTTGCTTTACCTGACGCAAAATTGTAATACTCTTCCTCTTAAAAATATGATATTTATCAGTTACCAATAAATCTTTGTCCATTAAATTTGCCTCATCAGGTAAACCCAACAGTATGGAAAGCAGGTGTGAAAATTGTATTATCCGACAATTTAACTCCCTCAGGGCCATGAGCAAAGAGGAGTTGAAACAGGTCTCCGATTCCAAAACGACCAAGACCATTAAAAAAGGACAGCCCATTTTTGAAGAGGGCGAAAAACTCAATGGTGTCTATTGCGTTCGCAATGGGGTTTCCAAACTTTCCAAGCTCAGTGCCAACGGCAAGGACCAGATCGTAAAATTGGCCAGCAAGGGCGAAGTCCTGGGCCAACGGTCGGTAGTCTCCGAAGAGAGTGCCAACCTTTCCGCCATTGCAGTGGAAGACATGGAGGTTTGCTTTATCCCAAAGGAGAGCATTAACAATACCCTTCAAAAAAATCCAAACTTTACGCTAGAGGTGTTGCGACACATGGCCCACGATCTAAAGGAGGCCGACGATGTTATCGTCAATATCTCCCAAAAAACCGTAAAGCAGCGTATGGCCGAAGCCTTTCTGTACCTTCAAAACAATTTTGGCGAAGATGCGGATGGATTTTTGGCACTTACCCTTTCCAGAGAGGATATTTCCAATGTGGTTGGAACCGCTACCGAATCGGCCATCCGAATCATTTCTGAGTTCAAAAAGAAAGGCCTCATACACACTTCGGGCAAAAAAATAGGTATCAAAAACCAGCAAAAACTTCTTGAAATGGTCGAAGGTTTTTAGACCATTTTTCCAAACCTGACTTTTGTCATAGTATCCCCTGTCCCTTAGGTCTAATTTTATCGCATCGTAAATCTTAGTCAGATGCAAAAGATATTAATACCTACGGATTTTTCGGAAAATGCATGGAATGCCATTGATTATGCCATGCAATTGTTCCGTAACAGGCGTTGTACATTCTATCTGCTCAACACCTATACCCCGGTTATTCCGAGCAGCAGATTTATGGCGAAAATGATTGACGGAGTACGTATTGTGGATGCGGTACGGGAGAATTCTGAACGAGGTTTGGATAAAACAGTAAAAAAAATCAAATCCAAATACGGCAATCCCAACCATAGTTTTGAGACCATTTCCTCCTTCAATCTTTTGGTTGAGGAGGTAAAGGATATTGTGGAGACCTTTGGCATCCACATGGTGATTACGGGAACCAAGGGCGCTTCGGGCGTAGACGAGGTTTTTATGGGCAGCAATACGGTACGGATCATAAAATCCACCAAAAAATGTCCCGTTTTGGCCATTCCCTATCACTTTGAATATGTAACCCCTTCCGAAATTGCATTTGCCACCGATTTTAATCGATTCTATACTTCTTCGGAATTGGAGCCCATTTTGGAAATGGCAAAAATGTTCAAGGCTACCATCAGAATTGTCCACGTGCAATATGGCATTAAGGCCTTAACGGAACTGCAACAATTCAACCTGAACATGCTGCGCCGCTATTTGAACGGTGTAGAGCATTATGTGCACACGGTTTCCGAACTCAATTCCGTTTCCCATACCTTGGAAACCTTCTCCCAAGAATTGGGCATCCATCTCCTGGCCATGCTCAATTACCAGCACAGCTATATGGAGAAAATGACCCGGGAGCCCATTGTCAAGCGCACGGCGTTCCACACCCAAATTCCTTTGTTGGTGATTCCAGAACTGGGCATGGAAGGCATTTCGGCCAAGGCCAAGGAAGAAGAGGAAGAGGTGCAGTCGCACAATTAAGCTTACTGTAGTATCTTTATCGTTCTTAACTGTTTTCCTGCATAAAGAACGAAAGGTAACCTATGGACAAACAACATTTGATTGACTGCCACGAGCGGATAAAACCCTTTATCCACAACACCCCTGTACTCACATCTCGCTTGATCAACGAGTTGGCAGGTGCCCATCTTTTTTTTAAGTGTGAAAACTTCCAACGAATGGGTGCCTTTAAAATGCGCGGGGCCGCCAATGCCATTATGCAGCTTTCGGACGAACAAAAACAAAATGGCGTGGTAACACACTCCTCGGGAAACTTTGCACAGGCCCTATCCCTTTCTGCCCAAAGCTTGGGCGTAACGGCCTATATTGTGATGCCCGATTCCGCTCCCCAAGTGAAAAAGGATGCCGTAAAAGGGTATGGTGGGGTTTTGGTGGAATGTGAATCGACCTTGGAAGCTCGGGAACGTACCTCGCAAGAAATCGTAGAAAAACATGGAGCCACCTTTATCCATCCTTCGAATGATGACCATGTGATTTTAGGCCAAGGCACAGCTTGTAAGGAGTTGTTGGAACTGCATCCGAACCTAGATTATGTGGTCACCCCTGTTGGCGGTGGCGGATTGATTGCCGGAACTGCGCTTGCGGCCCATTACTTCGGGAATCAATGTAAAACTGTTGGCGGAGAACCGTTTGAAGTGGATGATGCCTATCGGTCCTTGCAAAGCGGACAAATTGAGACCAATTCCACCACCAATACCATCGCTGATGGACTTAAGACACAACTGGGCGATAGGAACTTTCCCGTCATCCAAAAGCATGTGGAAGAAATTATTAGGGTGACCGAGGATGAAATCATCCAATCCATGCGATTGCTTTGGGAACGGCTTAAAATAGTATGCGAACCTTCCTGTGCCGTGGCATTGGCAGCGGTTTTTCGCGAAAAGGAGAAATTCAAGGCCCAAGAAATAGGCATAATAATCTCCGGCGGAAATGTAGATTTGAGCCGCTTGCCCTTTTAGGGCATCAAGATGGTAAAGGGAAACTGATTGTAAAGGTAGTACCCACATCCTTTTCACTTTCCACACTGATTTTGCCTTCCATGGCCTCCACTTGGGTCTTTACCAAGTACAGCCCAAAGCCCTTGCCTTCGGTGGCTCCGCTAAGCCTGCCATACATATCAAAGATTTTGCGTTCCCGCTCTTGGGTAAGCTCCATTCCAATGCCATTATCGGAGAATTGGATAACCATGCCTTCGGGAATTTTTTGTGTGGTCACTTTTATTACGGGAGGAACATGTTCTTTGGCATAGTGAATGGCGTTGAGGATAAGATTGTAAAAAATATTCACCACATAGCTCTTGGCACCAAATATGGAGCTCACGTTGGAAAAATCCGTTTCCACGGAAGCTTTACTCCTGCTAATTTCCTCAGATAGCAATCCATCCACGTCCTTCATTACATCCCTAAGGGGCACCTCCCTAAACTGCTCCTTATCGGCCGCTTTCAAGGACAATGAAAGGTTAAGGTCTTTGATGGTTTGATCTAATGCTTCGGTAGTATGTTCTATTTTCCGGACAATGTCATCATTCATTTCATCCTTGCCCCACTCATATATTTTGGATAGCATGAGCAGGTTGGAGATGGGTCCGCGCAAATTATGTGAAATAATCCGCACAAAATTCTGGAGTTCGTGGTTTTGCTCTACTATCTGTTGATTGGCCAACACCGCATTGGTGACATCTTGGGTGGTCCCTGACATGGATTTGGGCTTGCCGTTTTCATCATAGTAGGCTCTTCCTTTTTGGTGCACATATCGGACTTCACCGTCCCCCACAACAATCCTATGGGTAATATCGTGCATTTCATTGTTCTTGATGCAATTCTCAACATCATCAACAAAAGCTTGTCGGTCATCCGGGTGGATAATCTCCGAAAGGGCATCGAAAGTAGCGTCGAATTTTCCGGGTTCCTGTTCAAAAATTCGGTACAATTGGTTGGACCAAGCGATTTGGTCCTCCCGCATATCCCAATACCAATGTCCTATATTGGCCACTTCTTGGGCCTCTCGGTACTTGCGTTCACTTTCCCGTAATCTGTAATTGTTCTCAACTTCTTCGGTGATGTCCTTTTGCCAAATAGAACAACCGACCACTTCGCCAGCACTGTTCATAAAGGGCTGGAAGGCAAATTCATGCACTACAATTTTGCCATCTATATCAAAAGTATGTTTAGAGGTGGTAGCGTAACGATCAAGGGCACGTTGACAACCCTGTTCGCAGGGATTAAAAAAATCAATGGCCCGGTACACCTCCCTGAGGTCCATACCTCTTTGGGCATCGCTCAGGCCGTTTTCTTTCAATTGATTTTTGAAACAGGTGTTGAAAGCCGTGAGTCTGTAGTCCCTGTCCATAGCCCATACCACGTCCTCCCTATCCTCAACAATTTCAACTTTATTTTGAATAAAAGCGTTCTTCTGTTTCAACGGTAATTGTTTTGAGAATAAAAACCAGCCCTATTTCCGAAAAATATCGGGAAACTATTTATTGGCACTTTGGAGATAATCCTCCAAATGCTCAATGCGAAGGGGTTTGGTGATAAACTCCTTCACATACTTTCCATATTTGTCAGCTTCCTCCTTATCGGCTTCCGATTCGGAAGAAGTCACCAAGAGCACCTCATTGGTCTCCGGAAAATCCTCGAGCATCATAAATTCCAAAAATTCGAATCCGCTCATTTCCGGCATGTTGATATCCAATAAGATAAGTGTTTTTACGTTGGGGTTGTCCCGGTAGCGAAGGTCATCCAAGGCTAATTCTGGATTGGTAAAACTCTTTACCCTTTCCTCAAGTCCCATTCGTCTGAAATGAATCGCATTCACTGTATTCACGAGGTCTTCGTCGTCGACCAGATATATTTCCTTGTACATAGTCCGTTGGTCAATTAAGTTTTTAGTTTCGTTGTGGTTTTAGGTGACTGTCAAAAAATTGATAAATATCAACATTTAGTCTTTAGTAAAACTGAAATTGCAAATTTTTATTGTAGAAATTCTTTACAACAGTTGCCAAAAAATTTCAGCATAAAACCTAGATGTATTCTGTACCTTTCTGAATTGAATTTAGTAATATTCTCGGATTTTAACAAAATACTGCTTATAATTTTAGAGCCGCCCTATCTTTTTTTGATAATTGTCAATCAATCGAACCACCTTTACAACAACCCTGCACCATAAGCCTTTTCTATCCCAAATTGATGTAAGGAATTCAATGTCAAATACTAACTAAAGAATATGATTGATAAGGGAACAGGAAGCGCTACTATCCTACCACAAGGGTTTGCGCCATTCCTAATTGAAGGTGAGCATTCAAAATTATGCAAACAAAAAAAGCTCCTCAGTACCTGAAGAGCTTTTTGTGCGGGTGAAGGGAGTCGAACCCCCACGCCTTGCGGCACTAGATCCTAAGTCTAGCGTGTCTACCAATTCCACCACACCCGCGAATTGGAGTGCAAATATAAATCAATTTTCCGATTTGCAAACGCACCCCCTTTAAAAACTTGTTTTTTGTACTTTTAGGGTTCTTTTAAAACCATTTATGAAAGACATAACAAATTACATCAGTACCAACAAGGACAGATTTGTCAATGAGTTAATCGAACTCCTAAAAATCCCCTCCATCAGTGCCGACAAAGCCTATAAAAATGATGTTTTGGAAGCTGCCAAAGCGGTAAAAAAATCATTGGACGATGCAGGTTGCGACAATACGGAGATATGTGAGACCAAAGGGTATCCGGTCGTATATGGTGATAAAATCATAGATCCCAATTTACCCACTGTTCTCGTGTACGGACATTATGACGTGCAACCCCCAGACCCCATTCATCTGTGGGACTCCCCACCTTTTGAGCCTGTCATCAAAAAAACCGAACTGCACCCCGATGGGGCCATTTTTGCCCGAGGTGCCTGTGATGACAAAGGACAATTTTTTATGCACGTGAAAGCGGTGGAGTATATGATTCAAAATAATACTTTGCCTTGCAATGTCAAGTTTATGATCGAGGGCGAGGAAGAAGTGGGCAGCGATAGTTTGGGGGATTTCCTAAAGGAAAACAGTGAAAAGCTCAAAAATGACATCATCCTGATTTCCGATACCGGCATGATAGCCAACGATACGCCTTCCATCACCACCGGGCTACGTGGCTTGAGCTACGTGGAGGTGGAAGTGACCGGGGCCAACCGCGATCTGCACTCCGGAATTTATGGTGGGGCGGCACCCAACCCGATCAACGTGCTGGCCAAAATGATTGCACAGCTACATGATGAAAACAATCATATCACCATTCCCGGCTTTTATGACAAGGTACAGGTGATTTCCGAAGAGGAACGCGCCGAAATGGCCAAAGCCCCCTTTGACTTGGAAGCCTATAAAAAATCTTTGGACATCAGTGATGTTCACGGGGAAAAAGGATTTTCCACACCCGAACGATTTGGCATCCGACCTACGTTGGATGTGAACGGTATCTGGGGAGGCTATACTGGCGAAGGCGCAAAAACGGTCATTGCCAGCAAGGCCTACGCCAAAATTTCCATGCGTCTGGTTCCGGACCAAGATTGGCATGAGATTACCGATTTGTTCACCAAGCATTTTACATCCTTGGCCCCAAAGAGTGTGAAGGTAAAAGTGACCCCGCATCACGGTGGTCAGGCTTATGTTACTCCTATTGAAAGTGATGGTTACCAAGCGGCGTCTAAAGCCATGGAAACCACTTTTGGGAAAACTCCCGTTCCTCAACGAACCGGTGGAAGCATTCCCATTGTGGCATTGTTTGAGAACGTTTTTGACAGCAAGACCATTCTTTTGGGCTTTGGATTGGACAGCGATGCCATTCACTCCCCCAATGAGCATTTTGGTGTTTGGAACTTTTTAAAGGGTATTGAGACCATACCCTACTTCTACAAATATTATACAGAAATGAAGGCCTAGATCTTTTTTACGTATTTGGTCACAAGCACAATGTGCTGACCATCTACTTTGCCTTCAATATATTCGGCATTTTCGTGATCCAGGGAAATCCGTCTTACGGCGGTTCCCTGTTTTGCGACCATGCTGGAACCTTTTACTTTTAGGTCCTTTACCAACACAACACTGTCCCCATTTTCAAGGATGTTGCCATTCACGTCCCTGTGGACCACTTTCTCGCTTTCATCCTGTCCGTCACCAGTAGCTTTGGCCCATTCCAAGGTTGCATCATCCAAATACATCATTCCCAAAAGGTCTTGGGGCCAACCTTCAGACTTTAAACGGTTCAGCATGCGCCATGCAACCACTTTTACGGCGTCGTGTTCGCTCCACATGCTATCGTTAAGGCAACGCCAATGATTGGGATCCACACCATCGGGGTTGTCTATTTGGTGAAGACAAGTATTACAGGCCAAAAGACTCCCATCCACGCCACCCGTGGATACCGGAGGAACTTCATACATCATTAATTTTTCTGTTGACCCACATAATTCGCAGGTATTCCCGCTTCGCTCCTGTAATTGTTCCAAAACCGTCATGGCCGTTATTTTTATAATGGCTGCAAACTTATCACTTTTCTGTGGAAGTGTTTTTGAACGTCCACTAGTACAAGAGGCCGTCTAAAAAGCTGTTTACCTGTCAGTTCGAGCGCAGTCGAGAACTTAAGACGCATTAATAATGAATGGGTTTCGACTGCGCTCAACCTGACAAAGTTCAAATAGTACCACTTTTTAGAAGGCCTCTAGGCTTATTGTATGTCTACTTTTTTAAGGTAATTGCGAATATCCATGTTTGGTTTTCCAAAGGAAATATTTCTCGAACAACACCTTATTGAAGTCATAAAATATGTTGGGAATCATGATAGCAAAGTTCCGTGGCTTGAACAAGTGATCACTGATAATGATTACTTCCTTTTTACCGGCATCCATCACACATATACCCGGGATTTTACCCCATGCTTTCTTCTTCAACTTATCCTTGCCTTTAGTGACCCTGATGATGTTCTCGGCCACGATTTTACCGGTTTCATCGGATGGATAACCGGTTTTGGGACCAGAAAAGGGTACCTTTCCGGGTTTAAAGGGCAATTTTACATCCACAGCGATTCCTGCGGACCAGATATTTGGATATTTCAAGTGTCGGTAATCATCGCCTACGGGGAGATATCCTGCAGCCGTTGCTTCCAATTTTGGGGAATTGACCACAAAGTCGACACCAACAAATGGGGGCATCAACATGGTGAACTTGCTGGGCAATACCTCATCCGAAGTTAATATCACACTGTCTTCGGTAACCTCCTTCACCCCTACTTCTGTTCTGTAATGAATGTGGAACATTTTCATGAAGGATTTGAGCATGGTCTCACCTCCGGTGATGCCATCAATACCAAAGTGACCCAAGAAAGTTTCAGGAGTAATCCAATACAGGTCTACCTTTTTTCTGATTTTTTGTTCCCTCAACCATTTTTCCACATTGAACAAAAACTCATAGGCAGCTCCCATACAACCCGCATTTTGGGTGGCACCAATAACAATGGGGCCGGGGTTTTTCTTGAATTCCTCCAACGCTTGTCTTGTTTTCATGGCGCCGTTGGGCGTGCCAATATAGTGTGCGTGTTCTTGAACTCCAGGAGCAACATCGTACTTTACTTTGGGGCCAGTGGCAATCACCAAATGATCATAGGCAAAATCGCCTTTGCTGGTGTGCACCACTTGGGCCTCAGGGTCTACGTGTAGTGCTTCGGCTTGCACAAAATCAACCCCTTTCTTTTCAAGTATAGTATCCTTTCTAAATGAAATATCTTTGATTTCCCGTCTTCCAAACGGTACCCAGATCAACGAGGGAACAAACAGGAACAACGGCGATTTGTCGATGACCAAGACCTTATGGTCCTTTTTCCCTTTTCTTTTGATTTCCAATGCGGCGGTCATTCCTGCAAAATTTCCGCCAATGACTACTGTGGTTTTCATGATTGCTTGATTTAACACTATAAATGTACCACCCTAATCTCTCTTGGTCAGTAACTTAAGGCACATAACAGCATCAAAACCGAACAAAATAAACTCTACATTTGTAGAATATTAATTTTTGTTCTATGTTTGTAGAACAACGAATGATAAAAAGACCAAAATGCAGCTGTCAAAATCCGAAGAAGAGCTAATGAACATTGTTTGGAAACTTAAAAAGGCCTACATGAAGGATATATTGGACGCCTACCCCGAGCCCAAACCTGCGACCACAACGGTGGCCACTCTTCTTAAGCGCATATCGGACAAAGGTTTTATTGCCTATAACAGTATTGGTAGAAGCAGGGAATATTACCCGTTGGTGAAGAAGAAAGACTATTTTTCGAAGCAAGTGAACGGACTCATCAAAAACTTTTTTAATGATAGCGCCACTCAATTTGCATCATTCTTCGCCCAAGAGACCAATCTGAGCAAGGAAGAATTGGAGGAGTTAAAAAAATTGATAGACAACGAAATCAAAAAGAAGTAATGATGCTTACCTTTATCTTAAAATCTACGGCCTGCCTGACCGTTTTTCTGATTTTCTACAAAGTATTGCTGGAAAAGGAAAGCGTACACCAATTTAAACGGTTCTTTTTGTTGGGGGCGCTCATCACTTCCTTTATAATTCCCAATTTGGTATTTATCGAATATATTAATGCGGTTGAACCCGCAACCAATGCAATTTCTCCAATCACGGACCCCATTTCTGATAGTTTTAAGGCACAGCCCATTCCTCAGTCTTCAGTTTTTGATTGGCAACTTTTGTTATGGCTTGTTTATGGATTAGGAGTTATTGGATTTGGACTTCGCTTTATTGCAAACCTGTTTCAAATACGTTTACGTATCAAAAAGAACCCTAAGTTCAAGGAAAATTTTGTGACCAAGGTGCTTTTGAATCAATCCCTTCCACCGCATACATTTTTGAACTTCATTTTTTTGAACCAACACCAATTCGAAGCCAAAAATATTCCAGAAGAAGTATTGCTGCACGAAGAGACACACGCCCGTCAGCGACATAGTTGGGACATTCTTCTTGTTGAAATCGCCCAAGTCATCTTTTGGTTCAATCCCCTGATTTACTTTTTTAAATCATCCATTAAGCTGAACCATGAGTTTTTGGCTGACCAAGCGGTGATCCATAAGACACGTGACCAATCACACTATCAAAAAACAATCCTTTCGTACTTATCCAAGGGCATTGAACATCATCAGTCGGTCGGCATCGCAAATGCCATTAATTATTCATCAATCAAAAAACGTTTTACAGTCATGAAAACAAACACATCAAAAAAATCATTTGTACTGCGAAGCTTTTTGCTTCTGCCACTTACGGCCCTATTGTTATTCGGGTTCAGTGAACATCGTCAAATTGAAAAAGGAGGGACCTTTGAGCAAATCATCACAGTAAACCTTCTTGAAAACGGCATGGTAGGCTTGGGAAATAGAACTGTCCATTTAAATGAAGTTCCAAAAACCCTGCTCCAAGACTATCTGCAAAACCACAATGCCCAAGAAACGAAGGTTGAAATCAATTCGCTTCAGCCTGTACATTACGATTTGTTATTGGAGTTATCCAAAGCAATTAAAACAACGGGCATTACCGCCATTGAAATCGCTGCGGAAGAGGTGGTTACGGACAAGGCCCAATTCAAAGAACATGTTCCGGTGACCTCAACAACGAGCCTGTTGAATACCAAAAAAATGACGGTGGTAGACCATGGATTGCAAACGCAACAAAGTGCTACGCGAGAAGAAATGAAGGAATACAATGCTCTGGCCAAAAAATACAATGACATGGACCGTGACCACATGGTGATCCAAAAGAAGGAAGTGATGCGGTTAAAGGAAATCTATACCAAAATGTCCAAAAAACAACGAGCGGATGCGGAACCTTTCCCGAATTTCCCACCGCCACCACCAGCGCCGGATGCTACTACTCCTCCAACGCCTCCTGCGCCACCTAAAAGCATAAAAGCGACCGAAACCCCGGCACCAACAATGCCTCCTGCTCCTCCAGCACCACCAAAACCCATTGAGCACGTGAAGAAAATGGTTGCCAAAGGGGCAAGCTTTACCTTGAACGGAAAAAAGATATCCAGTAAAAAAGCCCTTGAAGTGGTTCAAAAAAAACAATTTATATCCATGCTTACCATGGACGCCGATGGAGCCAACCCTGTTGTAAACCTATCCACAGAACCCTAAGTCATCGATAACTAAGCTCACGACATAAAAACTGTTAAAAGCCCCTATTTAGGGGCTTTTAATGTAACAAATTACCCAAAATCACGTTCTAATACCCTATCAATCAAAGAGAACACGATATGTTACAACGCTTTTTCATTTTCTGCTCCGGAGCGGATACCCACATTTTAGACTCTTGTTCCAACGGGGAACGCAACAAGTACGCAGGCATAGGTGCCACCGTATTCTTTACGGCCGTTATGGCTTTTATTGCCTCAGGCTACGCCCTTTACACGGTTTTTGACAATGTATATACTTCCATTTTCTTTGGGTTAATTTGGGGCTTGCTCATTTTCAATTTAGACCGATATATTGTTTCAACTATTAAAAAACAGGACAATTTTAAGGGAGAATTGCTTCAAGCAGCTCCTCGGATTGTGCTGGCCTTGATTATTGCAGTGGTGATTTCCAAACCGTTGGAAATGAAGATTTTTGAAAAGGAAATCAATCAGGTTTTATTGGAAGAGAAGAATGCCATGACTTTGAACAACAAGGAACAATTGGCCTTGCAGTACACTCCTAAAATTGAAAGCCTGAATCAGGATATTGCCAACCTCAAAAATGAAATTGCGACCAAAGAAGCAGAGACCAATGCACTCTACGATACCTATATTTCCGAAGCCGAAGGCACTGCTGGAACGGGTCTGTTGGGAAAAGGCCCAGTGTATAAGGAAAAGCGGGAAAAGCACGACGCTGCCCTTGCTGAACTCAATTCCTTGAAGACGACCAACGGTGAAAAAATTGAAAACATTGAGGCCCAAATTGCGGCCCTGCAAACCGATTACGATACCGCAGTTGCCAATTCACAACCCATTATCGATGGGTTTGATGGTTTGATGGCGCGTATCAATGCACTTGGGAAATTGCCCTGGTTTCCATCCTTTTTCATTTTTTTATTGTTTTTGGCCATTGAAACCGCGCCTATCATTGCCAAGTTATTGGCGCCCAAAGGCGAGTACGATTACAAGTTTGAAGAACAAGAAAGTGTCGTCGCTACCTGGGTGACCCAAAAAGTGGAACAGCGTAAACTATTGTTGTCCACCGATGGGGAAATCAACCAGCAAATCTATGCCGATATCAAAAATGAGGAAGAGCTGTACCACTACAAGAAGCAAAAGGCAGAGGAACTGTTGCGTCTCCAGGCCGATAGCTTTCATAATGTGCAGGTGAAGGGGCTTTAATCCACAATTCCCATATTTTTGAGCAAGAAGGAAGCGTTCATGTTTTGGCAAACCCCTTCCTTGAACTGATAATCAAAAAACAGTTCCCCGTTTACGATCTGAGCATCAAAATAGCGGTTTTCCACCTCTGGAAGGTCGTTGGCCAAGGTGCACAGACTCAAATCATGGGTGGCTACCATCCCTGTGGACCCGTTTCGCACCAAGCGCTCCACAAACTTTTTGGAACCTTCGGCCTTATCGACACTATTGGTGCCCTTTAGGATTTCGTCTAAAATCACAAAGCAGTTGTCCTTCTCCAGTTCTTCCACAATATATTTTAGACGTTTGAGCTCGGCATAAAAATAAGAAGTCTCATCGGCCAGCGAATCCGCCGAGCGCATACTAGTGAGCAAACGAACTGGATGGTACCTTACTTCTTTCCCTTTAACGGGCAAGCCCATGTTGGCCATCACAATCTGTAGGCCTACAGCACGTAAAAAAGTACTTTTTCCGGCCATATTGGCTCCGGTTACAATGCAAAAGCGTCCCTTCCCGATGTCAAAGTCGTTGAGAACGTTCTTTTTGGGGTCCACCAATGGATGACCGACCTGTTTTCCGCTCAAAACCGTTTCTCTCTCCACCAAAATCGGGTAAGTGTGGTCGGGATGGTTAAAGGCATAGGTACCCAAGGTGATGTAGGCATCGAACTGGGCAATGGCGGCAAACCAACCTTCCACTTCGTGGCCGTACTTTGTTATCCACGATTCCACTTGAAAGGCATAATAGATACTGTACATACCAAGACCTTGGGCAAACATGGAGATGATCAGGTTGAATTGTTGTTCCAGCATGGTCACCTTTTGCGAAAAACGCTTTAAGATGTTGGACGTCCGTTCTCCCTTTACTTCCAGTCTTTGCTGAAGTTCTTTTAGCAATTCTGACTTAAATGACCGGTCTTCCAGTTCGGAAATCAACCGTTGATGCTGCTGGATGGTATCCTGTGCCTCGGATGCCTTTGCCGTGAACCCCAAAATCCGCTTCGCAAAGCGACCCACCATGCCAACACCCAAAAGGTACCAGAACAGTACCAAACTTTCGGGCACTTTGCCCAAAACGGCCAAAGCAATCACCAAAATGGAAAGCAGCACAAAAACTGGAGGCACGAATCCTGCCCATTTGGGCATAAAAGGTTGGTGGTTTTTCATCCAATCAGAAACCACATCGGGAGAGATTTTGGGTCGGGTCTCGCCTGCCAAAGCGGAGAAGTGTTGTCGCCACTCGGGCAATTGCGCCAACTCTTTGATGGCCTCCTGCTTTTTGATCAAGTCCTTTGGATGACCGTCCAATAATAGATGGGAAAATACTGCCGTGCCCTGCACCAAAACAGTTCGGTTAGCGTACTGAAAAAAGGAACCCCTGCCAAATAGGTCAAGATCTTGCGCATAGGGATGGTCGAGCTGTAAAAAGGTCTTCCCGTCCGGCAAGTGATGAAACTTGCGGTCCAAAATATCCAATTCAGTGTTATTGATGGCTATAAGACGTTCCAGGTATTCCTTGTGCCGCTTTACATTGCTAAAACGGGTCACCAAATACAAAAAGAGCGCTATGCCCAAAGGCAACATCACAAAAATGAAAACATTTCCCCAAAGCAAATACACCCCAAGGCCCATACCCACAAAAACGCATAATCGCAAAGTGGCCAATAGGCCCAATTGCTTTTTTACCTGTTGAAGTTCTTGCTGGTGTTGCTTCCGCCGCGACGTGTAAAAATCTTTTAAATTCTGCATCCCCAATCAGTCTAAATTGTGAAGCTCTTGTTGAAGCTTTTTGGTCAATCCCGATACGACCAGCTCATAGGAGTGGTTGACCAGATCCTTGATCAATTGTGGTGGGAGTTGTTCCAAAAACAAAGTGTTCCAATGCTTTTTGCTCATGTGATAGCCCGGCACAATAGAGCCGTCATAAGTCTCGCGAAGTTCCTCGGACCTTTCGGGGTCGCACTTCAGATTGCACTGGGGTGGCAGCCGCTCCAAAGCCACGAGCGCAAACATTTTGCCCATCACTTTAAACACCAAAGTACTTTCGTCAAAGGGAAATTCCTCCGTTACTCCCTTTTTGGAGATACACAGTTCGCGAAGTTCTTCTACATTCATTGTGGTATGCCCTGGGAGTCGTATACGATCACTTTTTCCCAAAGATCTTGGCACTCCTCAATGAACACCTTGTGCGGTGGTTCCTCTTGATAGGCAGCTTGGTCTTCGGCAGATTCAAATGAAAGAATCAACGAGTAGGTAAACGAATCATCCACTACATCACGGATCGCCTTTGGCGGTCTGCCAATAAATTTGGTCTTCGCATATTGGGAATTGTTCAAAAACTTGGTCAACGATGCCTCGAAGGTATCCCGGGCGGCTTGACTATCGGGATTCTTGAACCAAAAATAGACCACGTGCGCAAAAGTGTGGTCAAACGTGGTTTTATCGGATTCTTGTGCGTTGCTCATAATGGATATCATTCCTACCAGAAGTAGGGTAAACATTTTGGTTTTCATAATTAGGGTTCTAAAGATTGTTGTTCGGTGACGGGCAGTTCCAAAGCGGAGTAATCCAAGGTCCAACCGATGGTTTCCACTATTTTTTCCACGACCAAAACAGCCTGCATGGCTTCATTTTTGGCCGTTTCCATCAATCCGCTTTCCGGTATTTTCTGTTTGATGTGCTCTTTGGCCTCTTGATTCAAGTTGGTCAAATCTGTAGGCGAAAAGCTATTGAAAATTCCATTTTTGATGTCGTAAAACTGCAGGTCCGGTTCAATGGACAACACTTCCGGTTCTGGAAAATGGCTTAGAATGATTCGTTTTCGATCATTGTCCGCCCGCATATTCAATTTGTTCAGGTCGTATCCGATATGGGCCTTGGCCTTGATCACGATCAATGCCTTTTTCTTGCTTCGGAACAGGCTCATAAAACGATCTTTGGTGTTTTCGTAATGATAGATTTCGGCAAAATCCCCTTCAACGGACACCAATTTACAAACACTTCGAATCTTGTTCAGGATAACGGTAGACTGTTGTTGGGTGATTTCCTTGCTCTTCTTTTTGCGGAACAGGGAATAGACCCAATACATTAATATCGCTCCCAAAATCAGCCCTAAAATGATATCTACAATCTCACCCATGGTTATTTTCCGATTTCACCCAAATGGGTAAACTTGAATCCTTTTTCATATTTTAATCCGTAACCCAACATCCTGTCCAACGCGGAATGGGAGAATAAAATCAACCCTATCAACTGGCATAAAGGTAGGGAAAAGTACGCCCCCGTTAGGTAGATGACCAAGGCCACACCTTTGTGATGGAAAAGGTTATAGGAAAAAGCACCTGCTCGGTTCCCAAAAGCATATCCGATCATTCCAATGTCGGGTGTCAAAATCAACACTAAAAACCACCACCAAGCATAATCCAACAGGCTAAACAGGTATATGCCCAGAACGAACATCAGCAACTCCTCCAATTTTAGGGTTGTTTTCATTTATTGGTCTTCAATTTTGTACAGTACCGGCCTACTGGGGCTGGCATCGTTCTCAAAAGGTGCCACTTGTAAATTTAAAAAGTAGGTGCCGTCTTCTACGGGGTTGGGCACATAGATAAATTCGGTTATGGTCGCTTTTGTTCTGGGTTTTCCCGACATGTTCCAAAAAGCCTTGTGTGCCAAAAGTCCTCCACCATCGCGTTCCTTATCCACCGAAGGAAGGTCGATCAACAAATGCTCCACTCCCTTTTTAACCAAATGCTTGGCCGCGGCCTCCATCAGATAGGGCGGATTGGTATCGGAATACTGCTTGGAACGTTTGTCGCCCAAATTGGGCAGGGTCCTAATCACAACTGCTTGGCGCTTTTTGTTGCCCAGTGCATATTTGATTTGCTTTTCGGAAATGATAAAATCCCCGTCCACCTGTTCGGGGGCAACCGTAATCAACTCGGCCAAAAAGAAAAACCGTTTGAGATTTTTGTTGATGGAATTGAATTCCTCGGAAATATGTCCCAAACATTCGGTATGGGTTACATGCGAATGCGGATTGAACCAAATATCATTGAAATTGGTGGAAGCTCCTTCGGATACCTTGCCAATAAATCCATCCTGTTCGTGTGGGGCAATTTTGGGAGGTTCCAAATACCAGGCGTTCACGTTTTTGTCGCCACCCTTGAGCGGTATGGAAATATCCAGTGGTTTGGTCAGGTCTATTTTGTAGTTGCGGGAGTTGTGTTTTATAGAGGCTATCAAATTTGGTTGTTTTTTATAAAATCCCAGGTTATTGGGAATCAATTCTACTTCATCGCTTCCTGCCAAAACAGGACGGACAATTTACTATTTTAAGTTAAGCATAAAAAGATCAGAAGCAATTCCATCCGCCAAAAACTTGCCTTTTTTGGTGGTAAGCAGTCTACAATCTTCGAGCATCAAAAGTCCCTGTTCCAAAAATTTGGATGCTTGTTGGTTCACGTAGGTTAAGTAATTCTCACCATATTCGGATGCTACCTTATCCAAATCCACGCCCCAAATGGTGCGTAGTCCGGTCATCACATATTCGTTGTACCTGTCCGTGGTGGAAAGCGTTTCAATTTCCAAAGGAAGTTCGCCTTTGTTGATTTTTTTGAGGTAGATGGGATTGTTCCGAATGTTCCAGCTTCGCTGTTTGCCATCAAAGGAATGTGCCGAAGGACCGACCCCTATATAGGTCTTTCCCAGCCAATAAGCGGTATTGTTTTGGGAGAAAAATCCGGGCTTGCCAAAATTGGATATTTCGTAATTCACAAAACCTTCAGCTTCCAACATATCCACCAAAATGTGGAATTGCTCTTGGGCCTGTTCATCGTCCACATCGGGAATCAGTTCTTTCTCTATAAATTTTTTAAGGGCCGTTCTAGGTTCCACAGTCAAGGCATAACTGGAAATGTGGGGCAGACCAAAATCCAACGCTTTTTGAATGTTGTCCCTCCACCGTTGGTTGTCCATTCCGGGAATCCCGTAGATCAAATCGATGGTGATGTTATCAAAATGCTCCGTGGCTTCCGAAATACATTGTTCGGCTTCACGGGCGTTGTGGGCACGGTTCATCAGTTTAAGGTCCTGTTCAAAAAAGGATTGGATGCCGATGCTGAGACGGTTAATCCCTACATTTTTATACGTCGAGAAAAGATCTCTCGACTGCGCTCGAGATGACACCAAATCATCTGGGTTGGCTTCCAAGGTGATTTCTGGGTCATCCACAACCTTGTAATTGTCATAAACTGCCTGAATCAAGGTCTCCATCTCGCCTTGGGAAAGCACGGATGGCGTTCCTCCACCGAAATAAATGGTCTCAATAGTATCCTGTACCTCCGATTTCCGCAATACCAGTTCTTTAGCAATAGCACGGACCATGGCTTCCTTTTTTCCCATTTGGGTGGAAAAATGGAAATCACAATAATGGCAAGCTTGCTTGCAAAATGGCACATGGATGTAAATACCGCTCATTCAATCAGTGGTCAGTTAACAGTAGACAATTAGCAATGAACAATTTTCATTTTTTGATTCTTGATTCGTTCTGTTTGACAAATGCCTCCCAGCCGGTATAGCTTTTTCCGACCTCAACCCTGCCCTCATTATAAAAATGACAGACGGCGGCGGCCAACCCATCGGTACTGTCCAAATTTTTGGGCAAGGATTTTAGTTGTAATACGCTTTGAAGCATTCGGGCTACCTGCTCCTTACTGGCATTACCATTGCCCGTGATGGCCATTTTTATCTTTTTGGGCATGTACTCGGTGATGGGTATTTCGCGGGAAAGTCCGGCTGCCATGGCCACCCCTTGCGCCCTGCCCAACTTGAGCATGGACTGTACATTTTTGCCATAAAAGGGGGCTTCGATGGCAATTTCGTCCGGGTGATAGGTATCGATGAGCTCTATGGTCCGCTCAAAAATAAGTTTGAGCTTGGTGTAGGGGTCGTCATATTTTCGGAGCATCAATTCGTTCATTTGCACAAAGTGCATCTGTTTATTGATGACCTTAATAATGCCAAACCCCATGACCGTGGTGCCGGGGTCTATGCCCAATATAATTTTTTCTGTTGCCAAATCAATAGGTGTTTAGGACCAGCGGAAGCCTAAAACGCAGGCTTACCGGGTTGCCTCGCTTCAATGCGGGGCGTACGGTGGTCAAATCGTTCAAGCGTTCCGATATTTTGGTGTTGAAATCGGATATCTCATTGAGCACGGAGGTCTTTTCTTCAACGCCCAACACGGATATAAACCCGTGTTCATCAATCAAAAAATCAATATAGACGGTATCGTTCATATCGTTCCGCACCTGAAACTGCAATCCAGCCAAAGCTTCGGAGAAATATTCGGTGATCACGTTTTGGAAACACTCTTGCTGTGCCTCCTTGGGAGCAGTTTCGTCGCAATCCTCAAAAAGGGGGTATTGGTCCACATCGTTCCAATCGATGGCCCAAAGTTCCTCATTGACCAGTTTTTGGGTCTTGTCCTCCTTGGACTCGAACAGCTCGCAGGATACGAGCAAACCCATAAAAACGATTAACAAAACAAACTTCTGCATGACAGCCCCTAGAATTTGGCTGAAATTACGACATTTTGAAGAAATCAGTTGCTGCCAAAATGGATTTCCTCCTTGAGCTCGCTGATTCTGTTTTTGACGCGTTCCTCGAGCCAAGGAACTAAATCAGGGTACATTTCCAGCAACTTTTCATAATAGTTCAGTCGAGTTTTGGTGTCCTTGTAATATTCATCCGCCAAAACACAAACCTGATAGTAATTATAATAGTTCTCTTTGTTTTCTTCCCACGCCTTTACATAGTAATCCATAGCCTTTTTGGTCTGTCCCTTGAGGCGCGCTATCCGGCCTAAATCGGCATATTCTTGGGGAAAAAAGACCCTTCGTTCCTCTATGGATTTTTCAACATAGTACTGTGCACTGTCCAATACCTTTTCCTCAAAATACACTTCTCCCAACCCTGAATAGGCAGTAGCCAATTTATCTGGGAAAACTTTCAGTTTATGATAGGTTTCCAATGCTTTCTCGGGCTCCCAGTTTCGGAAATAGCAATAGGCCAATTTCTCGTACACAAAGGCCTTTTCTTCGCCCAACTCCAGCAACCGCTCAAAATGGGGGATGGCCAATGAAAATTGACCATTATTGTAATATGCCAAGGCCTTTAAATTGATCATCGCCACATCGTTTTCATAAAACCGAAGCCCTTGATCGATATAGACCAAAGCGGAATCCCGTATTTCTTTGCCCACATAATGTTTGCCCAAAGCGTAAAGGCTCCGTAGGTGGGTACTGTCCATTTCCACAGCAGTTTTGTAGGATGAGTTGGCCATTTCGGTGTTGTCGATAGACTCGTAGACCCTGCCCAGGTAGTAGAAATATTCGGGGTTTTGCCCTTCCGATGACACCAAGACCTGAAACATTTCCATGGCTGGTCCAACATTTTTGGTTTTCAACAACAACTTGCCCAGTTCAAAACGGGCCAACTCAAATTGAGGGTCATTGTCCAAAATATCGGTGTATTGGGCTATGGCTTTGTCATAATTTCCGATGGCATTGTAGGCCCGTGCGATCTGCAGGTTGGCCTTTTTGTCCCCCACCTTGGCATAAGCGTTGATGGCCGAAGCATAGTTACCCAAGGCATACAAACTGTCGGCAATGGCCAAAGCCGATGTTTGTGCACCGGCTTGGAATGAGAACAAAATCAATGCTATGTAACTAGCTTTTATTTTCGGCATTTGCTTTTTCCAATAGACCTATTAAGAATTCCTTTTTGTCCACTCGAACCAATTTGTTGGGAAGACCTATGTATTGAAACTTCAGCGTTTCCCCTTCGTTGACCACAATTTTGAAATGTCCGTCAAAGCCCGAAATAACGTCTTCATTTTTTCCCACTACCGAAATAGTTACCCCGGGTATGCCCATGGATTCCTCATCGGTTACCTTACCGATGAAAAGTGAAGCATTGTCTTTATTGGCCAAAATACCGCCTACCTTCATTTCCCCCTTGTTGGAATTGGTCTGTTCGTTTTCGTCTTTGGCCTGATCCTTCAATTTAAATGTAATTGGAATGGCAAAAGGCACATTCACTGTTTCTCCTTTATGTTTGCCTGGCTGCATTTTAGGCAATCGCTCAATGATTCGTACCGCCTCATTCTCCAAGATTTCACTGGGACCTCGTTTTTTGATAGAAGAAATTTCGCCATTCGTGTCTATGGTGAACAAAATCGATACACGACCCTGAATTCCTTGTTTTTCTGCTGCTTCGGGATATCTGAAGTGTTTTTTGATGTGCTCTACAATCTTTTCATTAAAGCATTGCTTTTTATCCACTGCATTTTCGCATCCGGGAAAGATTGGCACTTCATCTATTACAGCAAAAGCTACGGCATCAGTACTATCCCTCTCCACACTGGCTGGAGGGTTAATTCCTGCTTTTACAGTCCAACCATTTACTTCTGAAGCTGACTTATTCGTCTGATCAATCATTGTTTGGGCCATTTTTGCGATTTGATTTCGTTCGCTTTCCGTTAGCGAGTCCTTACCCTCAATTTCATTGTTCAACATCTGCAGACGCTCCTCCAAAGAGAGTTGACGCTCAGAGTCTGATACCGTATTTGATTTTTCACTTTCACAAGAAGTGTACACCAACATCCCCAGCACCAACGGCAACAACAATACATACTTTAACTGCCAAACGGCTTTGGATTTCTTTTTTTGTAACATGACTATTCGTTTTTTGATTAATGATCTATTGAAAAATTGATTCACAAAACTGATGTTCTGCGTATGAAAGGCTTGGGACAACAGCATCTCAAAATGGTCCGCTTTGTTATGTTTGACCGCCCTTTCATCGGCAATAAATTCATGGAGCTCGGCCACCCTGTTCTGGTAGATGTACACCAAAGGATTGAACCAGAAAACAATTCTTGCCAATTCAAAAAAGAGCAGGTCCAAAGAATGCCATTGCTTTACGTGGACCAGTTCGTGGGCCAAAATATTGTCCTCTTTGTCCTTTTGGATCTCTTCTCCCATAAAAATGTTTCTGAAAAAGGAGAAAGCAGACGTGCTTTGGGGCACGGTCACCTTGGTAAATTCCCGATAATGCTCCACTGCACCTTTATGGCGAAGTCTTTTTATTTGTACCAATTTATAAGCAAACCAGATTGTCGCGAATAAACTCCCTAGACCCAACACCAAATAAGGCCATGAGATTTGTTGCAGGATACTTGTTTCTTCTGCGCCCGGTCCAAGTACGACTCCGTTCAATTGGGTCAAAAATACCGTAGTGGTTTGCAAACCGTCCGGCATCGGGGTGGTCAGGGCTTCGACCTTCACCCAGGGCAAAATAATGGATAGGGCAAACGTACCTAATAGATAGGTCCTGTTCCATTGAAAAAAGGTCTCTTTCTTTAGAAAAAGGTCGTAAGCCAACAAAAAGACCAATTGAAATGCTAAGGATTCTAGGATATAGGTAATCATTGCTCTTTATCTTTAATGTTCTTCATAATAGCTTCCAGTTCCTTCAGACTGATGTCGTTTTTTTTCATAAAAAAGGACACCATGCTGGAAAATGACCCTTGAAAGTAGCCTTCCATAAGAGTATTCAATCGTTGGTTACTATACTCTTCTTTTTTAACCAAGGGAAAGTACACATGGCCCTTGCCTACTTTTTCGTGCGACACAAAACCCTTGTCCTCCAAAATCCGAACAATAGTGGAAACCGTGTTGTAGGCTGGCCGCGGTTCCGGTAATTCTTCCAAAATGGCGGCCACATTGCCCTTTTTAATTTTCCAAAGGAGCTGCATTACTTCTTCTTCTGCCTTGGTGAGTTGTTTCATTCGATACGTTTTAGTGGTCATTCCCAAGCAATCGGGAATCCAATTCATATTCCTTATGATCCGAACTAAATCCTTGAGCATTAGTTCAGATTTCTCATCTTGACTTCGACTGCGCTCAGTCTGACAATTCGAAATGACATCGCTAATATAACTAAATATTTAGTTTAAACTAATTTTTTAGTTGTAAAATGTGTGAAAAATCCGCCAGCGTGGTATGCCGGCGGGTAGTTATGTAAGTCGCTGTACTTGTTTTACCCTTTATCAACGGTTTAAGGGGGCGCGGTCATATGGAGCGCAGTCGAGATGCGACACCGATATAAATCTCCAACTAAATAACCTCTCGACTGCGCTCGAGGTGACAATTTTTTACACTATCAAATATTAAAAGGTCACAGTAACCTTTCCTCTAAGATAAAAAGGGGTTCCTGGTGTAAAATGAATCTCTTCAAAAGAGTTGGACTCGTTGAACAAACGGCTTTCGGTTGCGAACTGTGTCTCGTTCCATTCGGTGTCGAACAGGTTCTCCACAATCAATCCAAAAGTCCAATTGTCGACGCTGTAATTCAGATTGGCATCTGTCACAAAATAACCTTCGGCCACTATGCTATTATCTTCATTGGCAGGTCTATCGTCAATATACCGGTAGTTTATTCCTCCAGAAAATCCTTGATTTCCTCCCACGGTCAACCCTCCTACCATGGTAAAGTCTGGCGCCAAAGGGATAAAGTCTTCTCCATCGGCTTCCTCGGTGCTGCGGGCGTGGGTGTAATTGGCATCCGTGTACAGGTAAAGCCAATCCATAGGTTGATACCTTGCTCCTACCTCAATCCCCATGCGACGGGTTTTTCCACTGGGTTCCACAATGGCGGCATCCCCTACGTACACAAATTCCTGATCTAGAAACAAGCTCCACAAGGTGGCATTTAAAACCAATTTGTCAGCTGGCTTCAAAATGGTTCCAAAATCGACTCCATAAGCGGCTGGTAGGATATCTTCCCCTCCGTTGGCTACCACCACCCGAGTATCGTTGGAGTGAAAACCAATACCGGTTTTTAAAAAGAACTGTGTTTTCGCTGTCGGACTATAAATCGTGTTGAATTTAGGGCTGAACGCTACTTTTTCTTCACTTCGGCTATCGTAAAGCTCGCTTGTCTTGTCGTTGTAATCGAATCGGAAATAATCCATGCGCAGGGCTGGTTCCAATGTAAACTTTCCCGTTTTGAAGCTGGCCCCCGCAAAGGCGTAGCCATTCATTTCATCTATATCGCCAAAAGCCAAACGTTCCAATAGTTCTTGACGGTTGAGCGTTCGGGACAATTGGTTGTCATCCACATTGTCATACCTAAAACCAACTCCTGCATTGTATTTAAATTCCATACCACCCAAATTGGCCGAATTATCCTGGAAAACAGTTTTGGCGCCTGCCATCAGCCTATCTTCAAATTGCCTAATCTGATCTCCGTTCACAGGATCTTCCAGGAAAAAGGTGAAGTTGGAGTAAAGTTCAAAATCGTAATGGGAAACAAAAGCCGTAGTGTTTAAGGATTTTCCTATTCCCATATTTTTACTGTGGTTCAAAACGAAATTGGTCCGGCTCGTTTGTCCGCCCTCGGTATCGTCAATAGCACCAAATCGGCTTATCAATCCCTGGTCCACGGCACGTTGCGGTATTTGTCCCGAAGCATCCCATCTACTCGAAAAATGTGAAGCTGTCAACAGCAATTCTTGGTCACCTGGCAGCGCATAGCGATACCTTCCCATAACATTGATACGATTAAAATTTTGCGGTGATTCGAACGGGCCGTCCGTCAGATACAGTTCCGAGGCCACATAGGCGTTGCTGTTTTGGTTGTCCATGAGATTGAGCATGCCCACAAATCTGCGCGTGCCAAACTGTCCCACTTCGGTGGATATCATACTTTTATCCAAACTCTTTCTGAGTTTTAGGTCTACATAGCCAGCGGTATTAAAGTTTCCTTGTTCCGCATAGTAGGGCCCTTTTCCAAAATTTACGTTTTCGATGGTCTCTGGTATCACAAAATGGAGGTCCGCATATCCCTGTCCGTGGGCGTGCGATACCATATTTACTGGCATGCCGTCCACATTGATGGCCACATCGGTCCCGTGGTCCACATCAAAACCTCGCAGGAATATTTGCTCTGCCTTTCCGCCACCAGCATGTTGTCCAATGATCAGGCCAGGCACCTTTCTTAGGATTTCCTGTGATGATTTTACAGGATCTGTCTTTACATCCACATCCACAACCCTACTCAAGGCATCTACCTCTGATACCAACACCACTTGGTCCAATGAAATGGAACTTTCTTCCATCACAATGGTCAATGGGTTTTGTAAATCTGCTTTATCTATCACTTTAGTGAGTGTGGCATATCCTAATCTGGAAAAGTAAATGGTATCGTTTACCGATGTGTTGTTGAGAACAAAATAGCCTGTCCCATCGGTATGGCTATGTTGCCCGCTGGTTTTGTTGAAAATACCGGCATCTTCTATTGGGGAACCAACTTGATTCACAAGTTGTCCCTGTACGTTTTGCGCAGCGATTGTACCCATGCAAAGCATGGACAATGCCGCCATAAAATATTTCATGTCGTTGTAATTAAATTTGTGTGGTGATTAAAATTTGGCAATAAGGGACTAGACCAGTTTCAATAGGAAATAAAACTGATAATAAAGTGGTCTAGTTTAGGTGCTGATCATGCTGGGGAGGAGGCGTGTTTACCGTTTGATACCACGCAAGCGCACCATCTTGATATCCCCAACACACATTTTTAACTTCAAGCTCCTGTAGGTTGGATTCGGTACGACTTGCAACGGTAAAATGTTTATCCAATTTTAGGTTCTTATTTTCGGGCATTTCCTGTTTATCGGATGGACTGTTTTGCAATAATTCCTTCAATGCCTCCAAAGCTTCGTGCGAGTGTCCGGCCATGGCCTCCAAGGAAGAATAGTCAATGGCTTTGTGTTCCGAAGTAAAGTTATGATGATGGGTTCTAGGGGATAACGCGTGGGAAACCTCGTGAAGGGTTTCCAATACAACAGTATTAAACAGTCCCAATAAATAAAACAGGCACATTAGGGTACATCCTATTCGGACCAAACCTTTTTCCGTATGTGCGTTTCTCGATTCCACAACCTTTTATATTCTGTTTCAAATGTACCTACGGAAAAATTAGGGACAGGGTTTTATTTTGATTTTGTTTGTAACAATTGTCGGCTACATTTGTCTAATATGAAAACACGACCATGGACATTGCTCTCCTTATTTTAGGCTTTCTGCTGATGCTGGTGGGGATACTGGGTAGCTTTTTGCCCGTATTGCCAGGACCTCCCATTAGCTGGGTGGGCCTACTACTGCTCTATTTGACCAAAGCCGTTCCGGATAACTGGTGGGTTCTGGGAGTAACCTTTGTGATCGCCATTGCCATTACCGTTTTGGACTATGTGATACCCGCCATGGGCACCAAACGCTTTGGTGGCAGTAAAGCAGGGATGTGGGGCACGATTGTAGGACTTCTGGTTGCCTTGGTTGTTCCCATATTTGGTCCATTGGGTATTATCATTTGGCCATTTATTGGTGCTTTGGTCGGTGAATTACTGAACAAAGCCAATAAAAAAACCGCCATGAAGGCGGCTTTCGGTTCATTTTTAGGGTTTTTGACCGGTACTTTTATGAAGTTTGTGGTAACTGCCCTGTACGCTGTTTTTTACGTATACATCACCATCAAATACGCAGGCGACCTGTTTACGTTTAGTTAGTCAAACCACCCCACTTTATCAGCGATGGGTGTTCTTGCAGAAGGAATCACTTCTCCATCAAAATAACCCATATAGAAAAAGCCTAAACACTTTTCGCCTTCATTTAGGTCAAAAAACTCATCCATGTATTTAATGAGTCCGGGCGACGACCAATAACTGCCAATACCCAATTCGGTGCAACACAACCACATATTTTGCACCGCCATGGCCGTTGAGGCGATTTCCTCCCATTCTGGAAGGCTTTCCTTAGGGTCACGTTGCATGCAAATGGCAATCACTGCAGCGGAACGTGCAGGGTTCTCTTTTAATTTGTTTATAGTGGTCTGTTTTGGTTTTGGGTCCACTTCCTGATACTTTTCGGAAAGGAATACCCCCATTTCATCCTTCTTTGTACCGGTTAACACCTTAAAGCGCCAAGGTTCCGTTTTTTTATGGGTAGGTGCCCAGTTGGCCGCTTCCAAAATCTTTTCCAAGATCTCTTTAGCGATGGGCTTATCTACGTATTGTGGAGGAAAAATACTTCTTCGCTCCTTAATTAATTCAAAAATCATACTTGTAAAAATTGATTTTTATTTATTCAAAAGCTGATTGCAAACAAAACGTCAGTTCGAGCGCAGTCGAGAACTACTTAGCAGTTGAAACGCTAATTCTCAATACAATTTTCTTCGCTTCACTCCAGAAATCACTCGAATTGACAAATCCAAAGTTACACCCCAAAATATTCACATCATAATTTATTGAGCAAGTCCATACATTTTTGGAGCGCAGGGTTCCGATTATCCGTTTTCCAGACCATGCTCAACACGGCCCTTTGCTTTATAGTTTCCATTTCGATAAACTTTACCTTCATTTGGAATCCATATTGAAGCGTAGTCGGTACAATGGCGATACCCAGTTTGTTCTCCACTAATTTAAAAATGGTCTGCGCATGCACCGATTTATGGGAAACCCGGGGCACAAAACCGCTATCCTCGCAAATACTGAGCACCGTATCATAGTACATGGGACTATAATCTTGGGAAAACAGTATAAAATCCTCATCCGCCACCTGATGGATACCCATAAAATTGGATTCATCCAAAGGATGATTCTCCGGCAATACCAAGGAAAAGGTATCCTCAAAAACAGGTTTAACCTCGAGTCCTCTGGGGACACGCGACAATCGGACAAAGCCCAAATCCAAACGGTCAGCCAAAATAGCATTGATCTGTGCCCGATTGGAAAGCTCCTCCAAAGTAGTGTGCACGGTGGGAAACTTTTCCTTTAACTGAAGCAATAGATTCGGCACAACATTTTGCATGGCCGAACCCAAAAAACCGATTCGCACTTCCCCTAACTGTCCCTCTCCAATGAGTTTGACTTGCTTTTTGGTCTGTTCCAGATGATTCAGGATGAATTCCACCTCCTTTTTCAAAAACTCACCTGCTGGGGTCAGGCTGACTTTCTTCTTGTCCCTTACAAACAGTTGAGTGTCCAATATTTCCTCCATCTGTTTGATTTGGGTACTCAAACCAGGCTGAGAAATAAATAGCTTTTCGGCAGCTTTCCGATAGTGAAGCTCTTCGGCCACGGCCAAAAAATAGATGAAATGTCGAAGCTCTATTTGATAATTCATACTTATTGATTATTACAAAAATAAGTATTGGCAATTATTAAACCTAATTGATACTTTTGAATAACCGCGATTAATCATGCCTCAATATCACTTCGAGCGCAGTCGAGAAGTTATTGAACTTAGATTCCTAAAAAAGGTCTCGACTGCGCTCGACCTGACATCTTTTAATTCATGGGAGTATCGCGGACAATCAGTTAGTAATCTAATCTAAAAATATGGCGACAGACCGAACATTTCACTTTGGCGAAGACCATTTGACCGCGAGTATAGCTTTGGGCTTGGCCCATGGCACCATAAAAGGTGTTTTCTCCAAGGAATGCCTCAAAAATGTGAATGCAAGTTACCAACGGGTGCAACGTATCGTGGAAAAAGGCGATACGGTGTACGGCATCAATACAGGTTTTGGTCCTTTGTGCAACACCAAAATTTCCAAAGCGGACACCAAAATCCTTCAATCCAATATACTGAAAAGTCACAGCGTAGGCGTCGGGGAACCCATTTCCACGGAATTGGCCAAAATCATGTTGATTCTAAAAATCCATGCCTTGGCCAAGGGCTATTCAGGCATCGCTGAAACCACCCTGCAACGCATGCTTTGGCATTTGGAAAACGATGCCATTCCCGTGGTGCCATCCCAAGGTTCGGTCGGGGCTTCTGGCGATTTGGCGCCCCTATCCCATTTGTTTTTACCATTAATTGGTTTGGGTAAGGTGGAATACCAAGGTGAAACCATCCCAACACAAGAATTATTTCAACAAACAGGGTTGCAACCCTTGGAATTGGGTCCAAAAGAAGGTCTCGCCTTGATCAACGGCACCCAATTTATCGCAGCCCACGGGGTGTTGGTCCTTCATAAATTGCAACGCTGTCTGCGTCAAGCCGATATTGTCGGTGCCATGATGCTCGAAGGACTGCAAGGTTCCATGAAGCCTTTTTTTGAAGAATTGCATGAACTACGGCCCTTCAAAGGCAATCAGCACGTAGCAGGCAGGATACGCACCCTGCTCCAAGGTTCCGAGATCTTGGAAGACCATATCGATTGCGAACGGGTGCAAGACCCCTACTCCCTTCGTTGTATGCCTCAAGTGCATGGCGCTTCGCGAAATGCTTGGCTTCACCTGAAAGAGCTATTGGAAATCGAGCTCAACTCGGTCACCGACAATCCCGTCATTGTCAATGATGAATTGACCATCAGCGGGGGCAATTTCCACGGACAGCCCTTGGCCATGGCCTTGGATTATGCAGCTTTGGCAGCTTCGGAAATCGGAAACATCTCCGACCGACGCATCTACTTGGCCCTGGAAGGCAATAGCCCTGGTGTTCCCAAATTATTGATGAAGGATACGGGCATCAATTCGGGCTATATGATCTTGCAGTACACCTCCGCTGCTTTGGCCAGCGAGAACAAAAGCCTTTGCTTTCCTGCCAGTGCGGACAGTATCCCAACCTCTTTGGGACAGGAAGACCATGTGAGCATGGGTTCCATCAGCGGTAGAAAAGCGCTCAACATTATTGGGAATGTAGAGAAAATCCTCGCCATTGAATTGTTGACGGCAGCACAGGCCTTTGAATACAGAAAACCTTTAAAATCGGGCATTCTGTTGGATGAAATCCATACCTTCCTGAGAACCAAGGTGGCTTTTGCCGAAAACGACCGTGTCTTTGCCGATGACATCGAAAAAGGAATCGAAATCATCCAAAACGGTGAAATCATTGATTTGGTAGACCGTGTGATGGATGAAAAACAACTGAAGTGGAATACGCCACACCTTGATGAATTTGAAACATACTAGCATGAACAGACCACTATTGATAGGCCCCTTTGCCCAATTACTTCCCATGACAGGACTCCCCTTAAAAGGAGCGCTCAAAGATGAGCAACTGCCCATCATTGAACGTGGGGGTATTTTGGTTTCCGAAGGAAAAATACGCAAAGTCGGTGTTTTTGACGAGTTGAAATCCGATGATGTCGACATCCACCACATTGAAGGAGATCATGTTTGTTTGCCCGGCTTTGTAGACTCGCACACCCATATTTGTTTTGGCGGAACCCGTGCCCGAGATTATGCTTACCGAAATGCAGGAAAGACCTATTGGGAGATTGCCAAGGCCGGTGGCGGTATCTGGGATACGGTGACCCAGACCCGAAAGGCATCACAACAAGAATTGGTAGAAGGGATTCTTGCCAGAAGCGCAAAGCATCTCAAAAACGGCGTTACCACCATAGAAGTAAAAAGCGGGTACGGCCTTTCCGTGGATGAAGAATTGAAAATGCTCCGCGCTATCCAGCAGGCCAATGCAACCTCAACTGCTACATTGATCCCAACTTGTTTGGCTGCCCACATGAAACCCAAAGATTGGCATCAGGAGAAGGAGTATTTGGACGTTATCATTCATGAATTGTTCCCGATGATCAAAGCAGAAAACTTGGCTCGCCGGGTGGATGCCTTTGTGGAGGAAAGTGCTTTTTCCCCTGAAGAAATCAGACCTTATTTCCAAAAGGCGAAAGAAATGGGATTCGACATTACCGTGCACGCCGACCAATTTACCACAGGAGGTAGTCAAGTAGCTGTGGACTTTGATGCCGTAAGCGCCGACCATTTGGAGGTCAGCACCGAAAAAGAGATTCAATTGCTGGCCAAGAGCAATACCATAGCCACAGCCTTGCCCGGAGCGTCCATCGGTTTGGGATGTGCTTACACCCCTGCCCGCAAAATTTTGGATGCAGGCGGTGCTTTGTCCATTGCCAGTGACCACAATCCAGGGTCCGCACCTATGGGCGACCTGTTGACCCAAGCCAGTATTTTGGGCACCTTTGAAAAACTCTCGAACACCGAAGTTTTGGCAGGTATCACATACAGGGCTGCTGCGGCCCTGCGTTTGACAGACCGGGGCAAACTGGAGGCTGGAGCAGTAGCTGACTTTGTAATCTTCCCGACAGCTAATTATCAAGAAATCACCTATCACCAAGGGCAATTAAAGCCTAGTGAAGTTTGGAAAAAAGGAACGCCCATCCACTAAAAATTGAATTATGACCGAATTTCAGCAACAGATATCACAAGGCCTACCTGAAGAGCTTCCACCTAGAAAGGCATATCCAAAAAACGGCAACCCTGCCCCAAAACGGAAGGATATCCTTTCCAAAGAGGAGAAAAAATTGGCCGTACAGAATGCGCTACGCTATTTTCCCGAGGCTTGGCACAAGGAACTGGCCCCAGAATTTTCGGAGGAGCTAAAAACCTATGGTCGCATCTACATGCATCGGTTCAAACCCGATTATGAAATGTATGCACGGCCCATTTCGGAATACCCTGCCAAAACACATCAGGCGGCAGCCATCATGCTCATGATCCAAAACAATTTGGACCCTGCTGTGGCCCAGCATCCCGAAGAATTGATCACTTATGGGGGCAATGGAGCAGTTTTTCAAAATTGGGCACAGTACCTGCTCACCATGAAATATTTGGCGGAAATGACCGAGGAACAGACCCTGCACATGTATTCCGGGCATCCGATGGGACTTTTTCCATCCTCCAAGGAAGCGCCAAGGGTCGTGGTCACCAACGGGATGATGATTCCCAACTACTCCCAACCCGATGATTGGGAAAAATACAATGCACTTGGTGTGACACAATACGGACAGATGACGGCAGGTTCCTACATGTACATTGGCCCACAAGGCATTGTTCACGGAACGGCTATCACCGTTATGAACGCTTTTCGGAAAGTATTGAAGCCAAACGAATCGCCCGAAGGCAAGATTTTTTTGACCGCTGGACTTGGAGGAATGAGCGGTGCACAACCCAAAGCAGGAAATATTGCCGGGGGCATCACCATCTGTGCCGAAGTCAACCCCGAAGCTGCCAAAAAACGACACGAACAAGGTTGGGTGGATGAATTATTGGCCGATTTGGACCTGTTGGTTGTTCGCACCAAAGAGGCCGTGGCAAATAAGGAAGTGGTTTCCTTGGCTTACATTGGCAATGTGGTGGATGTTTGGGAACGGTTTGATGAGGAAAATATTTTTGTTCATCTGGGTTCCGACCAAACCTCCTTGCACAATCCTTGGGCAGGCGGTTATTACCCAGCAGGACTCTCTTTTGAAGCATCCAACGCCTTAATGGTGGAAAATCCGAAAGTGTTCAAAGAGAAAGTACAGGAATCGTTGCGAAGACAGATCAATGCCATCAACAAACACACGGCCAAAGGCACCTACTTCTTTGATTACGGCAATGCCTTTCTATTGGAAGTTTCCCGTGCGGGCGGTGATGTAATGGCCAAAAACAACATTGATTTCAGATATCCGTCTTACGTTCAGGATATTTTGGGACCCATGTGTTTTGATTACGGATTTGGCCCCTTCCGATGGGTCTGCACTTCGGGCAATCCGGAAGACCTTCAAAAAACGGATGCCATTGCCCTTGAAGTGATGAAAAAGATAAAATCCGAAGCGCCCGAAGAAATCCAACAGCAAATGCAGGACAATATCAAATGGATTTCGGAAGCGGAACAGAACAAATTGGTGGTAGGTTCGCAAGCTCGAATCCTCTATGCCGATGCCGAGGGGCGAAGCAAGATTGCAGATGCCTTCAATACGGCCATTGCCAAGGGGGAAATCAGTGCTCCTGTAGTTTTGGGACGCGACCATCACGATGTAAGCGGGACAGATTCGCCCTTTCGAGAAACCAGCAACATTTACGATGGCAGCAAATTTACCGCCGATATGGCCATTCAGAATGTGATTGGCGACAGCTTTAGGGGAGCCACGTGGGTGTCCATCCATAATGGTGGCGGCGTAGGATGGGGCGAAGTGATCAATGGCGGATTTGGCATGGTGCTCGATGGTTCCAAAGAGGCATCAAACCGATTAAAGAAAATGCTGTTTTTTGATGTGAACAATGGGATTTCCCGAAGAAGTTGGGCAAGGAACAAAGAAGCCCGTTTTGCCATTGAACGAGAAATGGAACGCACCCCAAATTTAAAGGTAACTTTGCCCTATCTTGTGGAGACCGATATGTTGGACGACCTTTTTTAATGTGATGAAACACTACACTCCCCCGAAAAAAGACCTTTGGACCGGAAGAATCTCCAATAAGTGGCTGTATTTGCACGAAAAAGTGCATTGCACCCCCTTGGAAGAGCTTCCAGAGGCACAGAAAAAATCCATTGCCCTATTGGGTTATGCCTGCGACGAGGGCGTACGCCGAAACCAAGGTCGTGTCGGAGCTGTTGAGGGGCCCGATGTCATCAAAAGCAGTTTGTCCAAAATGCCCAACCATTTGGGGAGCAATGTGCTTTTGCACGATGTTGGTTCGGTGGTTTGCAGCGATGGCGACATGGAGTCTGCCCAAAATCAGCTTACCGAAGCTGTCAAGACCTTATTGGAGAAAAAACAGTTCCCTATTGTTTTAGGGGGCGGACACGATATGGCCTATGGCCATTATAACGGCATCAAAAAGTATCTGGACGCCAAAAAAGAAGGACAGACCATCGGCATCATCAATTTTGATGCACATTTTGATTTGCGGAAAAACACGGAGCAAAGTAACTCGGGTACCCCGTTTTATCAGATAGCGAAAGACTGCGAAAAAGAAGGCCTTGATTTTAATTACCTCTGCCTCGGCATCCGAAAAGATGCCAATGATAGAAGTCTTTTTCAAACGGCTAGAGATCTGGATGTCATTTATGTGATGAACGACACCTTCCAAATTCCCTTATTGGAAGAAATTACCACTTGGATCAATGCTTTTGCCAAAAATGTGGACCATATTTATGTGACCATCGATTTGGATGGGTTCTCTTCTGCCTACGCACCCGGGGTTAGTGCCCCTTCCCCCATGGGCTTTAGCCCATATATGGTTTTGGAATGTTTAAAAACGATTATCGGCTCTGGAAAATTGATCAGTCTGGATATTGCCGAGATGAACCCGAAATATGATATCGATGGGCAAACGGCAAAATTGGCCGCTTCGCTGGTACATCATGTGGCGCATGCTGTTTCGGGAAGTTGACGATACTTATTGGTCATTCCGAGCCAAGCAAAAAATCTTATAGGGCGACAAAGTGTGGTTTGACACAAATTGCACAAATTACCAAAAATGCTTTGTTATTTGTCAGGTCGAGCGCAGTCGAGACCTTTGGCAAAGAGACTTCTCGACTGCGCCCGAAGTGACATTATCACCCAATTCATTAGGAAAGGATTCTGCTTTTTAGCGGAATTTGTTCGACCTAGCATTTTGAACAAGTTCAAAACTGGGTCTCACGAACAAAAAAAGCCTTCCAAAAGGAAAGCCTTTCATTGGCGAGCATCGGTTTGATGCTTCAACCTGATTCCAATCGTCGCGACTGAAATCCAACACAACGGTACAAAGATAGGATGATTTTTCGGAAAAAATAACAGCACGGGTTGTTGATATTTATTTTTTGGAATATTTCCATTTTATAGGAATATTTCCATAATTTAGCTTTCCTTCAACTGAACAATGGAAAAGACGATTTTGCATCTTGACTTGGATACTTTTTATGTGTCCGTGGAGCGCATCATCAATACAGAGCTTAAAAACAAGCCCTTATTGGTGGGCGGCACCAGCGACCGTGGCGTAGTGGCGGCTTGCAGTTACGAGACCCGTGGTTTTGGTGTGCATTCCGGCATGCCCATGAAAATGGCCAAGGAGCTTTGTCCCGAAGCCGTGGTCATTCGTGGAAATGCAGGTACTTACAGCAAATATTCGGATGTGGTCACGGAGATTATCAAAGAACACGTACCCGTTTTCGAAAAGTCGAGCATTGACGAGTTTTACGCCGACCTCTCGGGGATGGACCGTTTTTTTGGTTGCTACAAATACGCCACGGAAATGCGCCAGAAAATCATTCGGGAAACGGGACTGCCCATTTCGTTTGGGTTATCGGTGAACAAAGTGGTTTCCAAAGTGGCCACCAACGAAGCCAAACCCAACAATCAGCTCAAAATCGATTTTGGTCTGGAAAAGCCTTTTTTGGCCCCACTTTCCATCAAAAAAATACCCATGGTGGGCGATAAAACCTATCAAACCCTTCGAAACTTGGGCATACGGCAGGTAAAGACCATTCAAGATATGCCCATGGACATTATGCAAAGGGTATTGGGTGCTAACGGTAGACTCATCTGGAAACGGGCCAATGGGATAGACAACACCCCCGTAATCCCATTCCACGATAGAAAATCCATTTCCAACGAACGGACTTTTGACCGAGACACCATCGACGTCATCAAACTAAGGGGTATTTTGATTGCCATGACCGAAAATCTGGCCTACCAACTGCGAAGGGGCGATAAATTAACGGCCTGTATCGCGGTAAAGATTCGATATTCCGATTTCAACACCTATTCCAAGCAATCCCGTATTCCGTACACGAGTGCGGATCATGTGCTCATCCCAAAAATATTGGAGCTGTTCGACTCGCTGTACAACAAACGGATGCTGGTCCGCCTCATCGGGATTCGATTCAGTCATTTGGTCTCGGGCAATTATCAAATCAACCTTTTTGAGGACACCGAAGAAACCCTGAGCCTATACAAGGCCATGGATCATGTTCGAAACCGATTTGGATGCCGGAGCGTGGTTCGCGCGTCTGCCATGGGCGCAAAGACCATTGGGAGCATGCACAACCCTTTTAATGGGGAACCGCCCGTGGTTTTGGCACATCGAAAACAGTAATCAGACTTGAGACCGCTATGCTGTCAGACACAAGATACAAGACGGCTCTCTGGATGCAAGCTAAGTTTAAATCTAGAGGTTTTTACAAGTCGGTCTCGTATCTCGACTACGCCTGTCTGCCGACAAAGGCAGGCTCGATATGACAGTCAAACCTGATAATTGGACATTGATAATTGATAACTGACAATTGTATTTAAACTGCCACACATATTACAGTTTACGGTTCGGGACTTTCTCGGAGGTGGAGCTATTGCAATTGGCAAAGCAGAACCATGTGACCCAACTGGTGCTTACGGACATCAACAATACCTCAGCGGGATTGAATTTTGTTCGGAAGGCACCGGAATTTGGCATCAAACCCATTCTGGGTATCGATTTTAGGAATGGAGTGCTCCCCTGCTTTATCGGGATTGCCAAAAACAACGAAGGGTATCTGGAACTGAACGATTTTTTGTCCCAACACCTTCATGATGGTTCAAAGATTCCCGATCGGGCACCAGCTTTTAAGAATGCGTTTGTGGTATATCCGTTTGAACAGGTGCTGCTCAATGAGCTCGACCTTTTTCAGGAACATGAGTTTGTGGGTATCTCCATTAAGGACTTGCGAAGGCTTCCCTTTTCCAAATTGGCATCGCTCACCCATAAATTGGTGGTGCAGCAGCCAGTTACATTTCGGAACAAACAGGATTTTAATGCCCATCGATTGCTCAGGGCCATCGACAACAACGTACTGCTGAGCAAACTTCCAAAGGAAGAGGAGGCCCACGAGGAAGAAAAAATGTATCCCGTCCAGAATCTGGCTGCTGCGTTTTCCGAGTTCCCTTTTATTCTGGAAAACACAGAAAAACTACTCAACAAGTGCAGCATCCATTTTGATTTTTCCAAAGACAGAAAGCCCCAAAACCTAAAAACATTTTTGGGCAGCGTGGAAGAAGATGAACAACTCTTGGACCAACTCTGTGCCGAAGGACTCCCCTATCGATATGAAGAAGTCAACGACTCCATCAAAAGTCGCTTGGACAAGGAATTGGAACTCATCAAAAAAATGGGTTTTGTTTCCTACTTTTTGATCAATTGGGATATTGTTTCCGAAGCAAGACGAAGAGGTTTCTTTTATGTAGGCCGAGGCAGTGGTGCCAACAGCATCGTTGCTTACTTGCTCCGCATCACAGACGTGGACCCTATGGAGCTCGACCTGTATTTTGAGCGATTCATCAACCTCTACCGGGCCAATCCGCCCGACTTTGACATTGATTTTTCGTGGAAAGATCGCCCTGCCATGACCGAATACATCTTCGAGCGCTTTGAACACGTGGCCCTGCTCGGCACCTATGTCACTTTTAAGGAGCGGGGCGTTATCCGCGAATTGGGCAAAGTGTTCGGACTCCCGCCACAGGACATTGATTTTTTGCTGGCGGGAAGATATGATTTTGATCAACTGGACCATGTGTCCAAACTCGTACTGAAATATGGCAGCTTGCTCAAGGGCAAACCCAATTATTTGAGCATTCACGCTGGCGGAATTTTGATCAGCGACAAACCTTTACATTGGTTTTCGGCTACCCATTTACCGCCAAAGGGATTTCCCACTACCCAATATGATATGGTCATCGCCGAAGATGTTGGCCTGTACAAGTTTGATATTCTGGGGCAGCGTGGTTTGGGCAAAATCAAGGAAGCGTTGGAGATTGTTGCTTACAATCAACCTGAAAAATATGGCGATATCGACATCCATGACATCAAAGGGTTTAAAAAAGACCCTGTGATCAACAACTTGATCAAGACCGCACAATGCATGGGCTGTTTTTATGTGGAATCGCCGGCCATGCGCATGCTGCTCAAAAAACTTCAAGTTGATAACTATTTGGGTTTGGTGGCCGCCAGTTCTATCATCCGTCCCGGTGTGGCCAAAAGCGGGATGATGCGGGAATATATTCTGCGCCATCGCAATAAGGGCCGAACTGAGGAAAAGGCTCATCCCGTGATGTTGGAGATTATGCCGGACACCTACGGGGTGATGGTCTACCAAGAAGATGTGATCAAAGTGGCCCATCATTTTGCCGGTCTGGACCTTGGTGAGGCCGATGTACTCCGCAGGGGCATGAGCGGCAAGTTTCGTTCGCGGGAGGAGTTCCAAAAGGTACAGGACAAGTTCATTTCCAATTGCAGGAAGAAAGGGTACGCGGAATCCCTCATCTCCGAAATTTGGAACCAAGTGGCCAGCTTTGCAGGCTATGCTTTTGCCAAAGGGCACTCTGCATCCTATGCCGTGGAGAGCTATCAAAGCCTATTTTTGAGAGCCTATTTTCCCTTGGAATACATGGTGGCCGTGCTCAATAATGGAGGTGGGTTCTACCGTTCGGAATTCTACGTGCACGATGCCCGTATGATGGGTGCGACCATTCATCCGCCCTGTGTGAACAAAAGCATGATTGTCAACCGTATTTATGGCAAGCACATTTATTTGGGAATGATGTATCTCCGTGACCTGGAGAGCAGGGTCATGGAACGCATCCTAAAAGAGCGGATGCTCCACGGAAGTTTTTCCTCTTTGGAAGACTTCTTGGATCGCGTGTTCATCCGAATGGAGCAACTTTCCATCCTCATCCGTATCGATGCGTTTCGGTTTACGGGCATCAACAAGCACGAACTGCTCTGGAAAGCTCACTTGATGCTCTCCAAGAACGACCGATTGGAACACCCGAAGCTTTTTCCGCCAAGACATCAAAAATTTCAGATGCCCCAGCTCAACACGACAACATTGGAGACCGCCTTTGAACAATGGGAACTTTTGGGCTTCTGTCTCTGCAGCCCTTTTGAACTATTGGAAGAACCACCGAAAAACAGCAACGGACAAAAAGATTTGGAGCGACACCTCAATAAGTACATCGATATTTATGGGTATTTGGTCACGGTAAAAAACACCTCCACCCATCACGGCAAACGCATGCACTTTGCCACTTTGGTAGACCAGCACGGCGAAGTCTTCGATACGGTACTCTTTCCGCCCGTTGCCGCCAAATACTATTTTAGGGGCAAGGGCATTTACCGATTTTATGGTAAAGTCGTGGAAGAATTTGGGTTCCTGAGCATTGAGGTCATCAAAATGAAAAAAGAAAACTACGTACAGGACCCTAGATATGCCGATATGAGAATGAGCAAAAAGCTATTTGATTCGAAGAAGTGAACGGAATACCGTAACTTACGAGGACGAATTATTCCAATACATGAAAATCAGAATCAAAGGGAATTCCATACGGTTTAGATTGACCCAAAGTGAGGTAAAACAGTTATCCGAAACAGGTTCGATAAGGGAAACCACCGAATTTGGCCCCAACACTTTTCACTACCAAGTCAAGCTTAGACCGTCCATCAAAAATTTAGAGGCTTCTTACTCCCATGATGAAATCGTAATGACGGTACCAGAAGCAGATGGAAAAAATTGGTTCCACGAAAATACGGTCGGTTTTGAACATGAAATGACTCTTCCCAAAGGGAAAAAGCTGCATCTGTTATTGGAAAAAGACTTCACTTGTCTTGAGAACCGGGCGGAAGACCAATCGGACAACTATCCCAATCCAAAATTGCAACACTGACCATCATGGAGAACGAAACAAAACGGAACATTTCCCTAACCGGAGACATTAAATTTACTGGGCTCCGCCTCAAAGAACCCATGGAGACCTCAGCTGGACTTCTGGGCGTAAAGGAAGCCCTACGCCACGGATTTAAGGAAATGGGGATAGTGCGTTCCATGCGCAGTTTGTTGGAAATGAACCAGGAGGACGGTTTTCGCTGCCCCAGTTGTGCCTGGCCCGTTCCCGAAAATCCTTCAAAAATTGCGGAATATTGTGAAAATGGGGCAAAAGCCCTGGCCGATGAAGCCACAAGGGAACACATAGGCGCCGACTTTTTTGCGGAACATTCCGTAGAGGAACTTTCCCGACTCAGCGATTTTGAACTCAACAAATTAGGACGCATCGTTGAACCGATGGTCTTAAGACCAAATAGTGTCCATTACGAGGCCATTTCATGGCAAGATGCCTTTGAATTGATTTCGGAGCAACTCCATCAACTCAAGGACCCGAACGAAGCGATTTTTTATACCTCCGGCAGATCTAGCAATGAGGCTGCCTACCTCTATGGCATGTTTGCCCGCGCTTTTGGCACCAACAACATGCCCGATTGCTCCAATATGTGCCATGAATCATCTGGCGTGGCACTTTCTGAGACCTTGGGCATTGGCAAGGGCTCGGTAACATTGGACGACCTCTATGGTGCGGAGGTGATTTTAGTCGTAGGGCAAAATCCTGGGACCAATCACCCGAGAATGCTATCCACCTTGGAAAAATGCAAAAAGAATGGCGGCAAGGTCATCAGCATCAACCCCTTGGCCGAAACAGGATTGGTCAACTTTAAAAATCCACAAAGCGTTTCCGACATGTTGGGCAACGGACAGCCCATTGCCGACATTCACTTACCTGTCAAAATCAATGAGGATGTGGCATTGGCCAAATTGATCTTAAAAAAACTGGTGGCGTTGGATGCCAAAAACCACAATGTTCTTGACCATGAATTTATCGTGGAATACGTGGATGGATATGATGAGTTGTTGAACGATTTGGATCGCTACGATGTGGAGACCCTTCAACGCAGGAGTGGGGTATATATGCACAAAATTGACAAGGTAGTGGAGCTGTTGGCCGAAAACTCCAAAATCGTCATCTGTTGGGCCATGGGAATCACCCAGCACAAGAATGCGGTGGACTGCATTAAGGAATACGTGAACATTTTACTGCTCAAAGGAGCCGTGGGCAAACCCTTTGCAGGAACTTGTCCCGTGAGAGGGCACAGCAATGTGCAAGGGGACCGCTCCGTGGGCATCATGCACTACGTTAACAAGAGGTTGAACAAAAAAATCCAAGAACATCTCAACTTTGATCCTCCCACCGAAAAAGGGTATGACACTGTGGAGGCCATCGAGGCAATGCACGAAAAAAAAGCAAAGGTATTTATCTGTTTGGGCGGTAATTTTGTGATGGCCGCCTCGGACACCAAATACACTGCCGAGGCTGTGCAAAATTGTGAGTTGACGGTACAAATCAGCACCAAACTGAACCGAAGTCATTTAATTACGGGCAAAACCGCATTGGTATTGCCCACATTTGGTCGTTCTGAAAAAGATGAGAAAAACGGTGAGCTCCAATTTTTGACCATGGAAAGCAGCACGGGCAAAGTTAGGCAGAGCAAGGGCCTGTTAAAACCTGCTTCGGAGCATATCAAAAGTGAGCCAGAGATTATTGCGCTCTTGGCACACACCTATTTTAGGGGCAATCATTCCATGAACTGGTATGAATTAGGTCAGGATTACAACCTTATCCGAAAATTGATTGACAAAACCGTAAAAGGATTTGATAACACCTGCGAACGATCTAAGGGTTTCGGCTACTATTTGCCCAACAATGTCCGTAAACGGGACTTTAGGATGCTTCCCAATGGCATGGCACAATTGTCCATTACCCCCTTGCCAGACCACGAATTGCAAGCAAATGAGTTATTATTGATGACCATTCGTTCCCATGACCAATTCAATACCACGATTTATGGGTTGAATGACCGATACCGTGGCATCCACAACGAACGCCGGGTGATTTTTATGAATGAGGAAGATATGGCCGAAAAGGGATTGACACAATTGGATGTGGTAAATCTGCATAGCCATTATGACGGTATCCAGCGCACCGCAGAGAAATTCTTGGTAGTGACCTATAACATTCCCAAAGGGAACATGGCCGCCTATTTCCCTGAAACCAATATGCTGGTGCCCCACAACCATTTTGCGGACAAAAGTCAGACACCGATCAGTAAGTCCATAAGGGTAACGGTAGAAAAAATTTCTTGATTTGCTTCCTTATTTGAAGGCTTGAATCCCCGTAATATCCGCCCCTGTGATCAACAAATGGATATCGTGGGTACCTTCGTAGGTAATCACACTTTCCAAGTTCATCATGTGGCGCATGATGCTGTACTCCCCGGTGATGCCCATTCCACCCAAAACCTGTCTTGCCTCACGGGCAATTTTGATGGCCATTTCCACATTGTTCCGTTTGGCCATAGAAATTTGTGCTGTGGTTGCCCTGCCTTCGTTTTTGAGCTGTCCCAAACGAAATGCCAATAATTGCGCTTTAGTGATTTCGGTAATCATTTCGGCCAATTTTTTTTGCTGAAGCTGATACGCCGCAATCGGTTTCCCGAACTGTTCGCGTTCCTTGGCATAGCGCAAAGCCGTATCATAGCAATCCATAGCGGCACCAATCGCTCCCCAAGCAATGCCATAGCGAGCAGAGTCCAAACAGCCCAGCGGCGCTCCCAGACCATTTTTACCTGGCAAGAGATTTTCTTTGGGCACTTTTACATTGTCAAAAATAAGTTCGCCTGTGGCAGAAGCACGAAGCGACCATTTATTATGTGTCTCCGGTGTTGAAAAACCTTCCATTCCCCGTTCCACAATTAATCCATGAATCCGGCCTTCCTCATTCTTCGCCCATACTACGGCCACATCGGCAAATGGTGAATTGGAAATCCAAAGTTTGGCACCGTTGAGCACGTAATGATCGCCAGCGTCCTTAAACTTGGTTTCCATTCCCCCGGGATTGGAACCATGGTTGGGTTCGGTGAGGCCAAAACAGCCCATCCATTCCCCTGTTGCCAACTTGGGCAAATATTTTTTTCGTTGTTCTTCGGTACCATAGGCAAATATGGGGTACATGACCAATGAGGATTGCACGGAAGCTGTGGAACGAACCCCACTATCGCCACGTTCTATTTCCTGCATGATCAATCCATAGCTGATTTGATCCAGACCTGCTCCACCATATTCTTCGGGGATATAGGGACCAAAAGCCCCGATTTCGGCCAATCCACCAATAATCTGTTTGGGGAATTCCGCCCTTTGGGCATAGTCCTCAATAATGGGGGATATATCGCGCTTTACCCATTGGCGGGCAGAATCGCGGACCAGTTTATGTTCCTCGGAAAGTAAATCATCTAAGTTGTAGTAATCTGGAGCTTCAAATAAGTCGGGCTTCATCTCAATTCAATTTTTAGTAAATATAACATTTCATTGGCTCATTGTTACATTTTCAAATAAAATGCTTGGGTCAATTTGATGTATGCTTCGGTATATTGGTGTCTGTCGTTTTCAATGATCAGGGAATCTATCTGAGGTTCGGAATTTTTAAAGCTAAATTCCATCAAACTTCTTTTAAAATCGGTCTCTGGATTTCCCTTCACTCTTGTAATTCGAGTTGGGAACAAACCAACCTTTTGGGCCAATTTTGTAAATCGCTGTTCTTCCTTAAAAGGAATGATTACAGCGAAGATCCCTTTCTCCGTCAACAACTGGACCGAACCCTGCACCAATTCCTCGAACGGCAACGAATTGTTCTGGCGGGCTTTATCCCGAGCCTTATCGCCACTGGCAACATCTTCCGAATAAAATGGCGGATTGGAAACGATCAAATCGTAAGGCTCGTCCATTTCATCCACAAATTCATCAAATCCGGCATGGTAACAGAACAGTCTGTCTGCCCAGGGTGAAGCTTCAAAGTTGGCAACGCATTGCTCGTAGGCATCATCATCCAACTCTATGGCATCTATGGTCCCAGCAAATGAACGCTGGGCCAGTTGCAGGGCAATAAGTCCCGTTCCGGCACCTATATCCAAAATAGTTGCGGGATGATGGTCCAAAGAGGCCCAAGCTCCCAACAAAACGCCGTCGGTCCCCACCTTCATGGCGCATCGGTCTTGGTGAATGGAAAATTGTTTGAATTGGAACGGTTTCATGTGCCCAAATATACGTTGATCGATTGGACCAAAAATCGCATCCGTCAGATCAGAAGGGGCATTCGTCAGATCAGAAGGGGCATCCGTCAATTGAGGGCAAATTTATTCTTGCGATTATAGTTACTTGCCGAATTATTAACCGGGGAGAAGCCCCATTTAAAATCATTACCAATTTTATTAAACTTTTGATTATGAAGAAAATCATTTTTGCATTCCTACTTATGCTAGCTGTAGTTCAGGTACAGGCACAAGAAAAAAACAAATTCCGAGTAGGCCTTGACGCGGGCTACACTATGCCCGATGGTGGAGGTGGAGTACTGCTTACCATTGAACCAAAGTACAATATCGCTGACAATATGAGTATTGGTCTAAGGTATGAATCCGCAGCAATGGCCAAGAATGTAACCTCAGATGGTTTCTCCATTGAAGGTAGTTTGGCAGCAAGTGGAACCATCTCTGGAACATTTGATTACTATTTTAACTCAGGAAGCTCATCCTTTGCTCCTTTTATGGGAGCAGGTGTAGGTTATAGCTCTTTGGCTAATATTGGCTTTGATGAACTAGGGCCGGATAGCGAAGAATTTGAGCTTGATGGAAAGTTTGGTGGATTAATTCGTGCTGGTTTTGAACTTGGCAAATTGCGTTTGGCTGCAAGCTATAATCTTATTGGCAAGTCTGACTTGGGAGAAGGCGCAGAAGTTAAAAACTCCTATCTGGGCATATCACTTGGTTTCTACCTAGGTGGCGGCAAGTGGAAAAAGTAAATTTTCATTGCTTTCGATTGTAAGAGGGGAGGCCAAGTTGCCTCCTTTCTTTTTTCTAGCTCAGATACAACTCCACCAAACCTTCGGGTGTCCTTACATTGATAGTTTTATTTTCCCGATCTACTTTGGTGATGATTTCATCGGTGATGGGAATAAAAAGTTCTTTGTTCCCTTTTTTAACTTCAAATAAGTCCTGGGAAGTATTGTCGTTTACGGAATCAATAACTCCGATATCTCCATGAACCTCATCCATCAACGTAAAGCCAATGACCTCATGGTAATAAAACTTGTTGCCGCTAAGTTTGGGCAACATTGTCAAGGGAAGGTACAGTTCAGACCCGATCAACTTATCTGCCGAAGACTCGTCCTTCACCTCTTCGAAATCGATACGCAACAGGTTGGATTTGTGCAATCGACATCTATCAATAAAAAATGGAATCAGGTTGTTTCCCAACGAAACAAGCACTGATTCCATATTCTCGTAGATTTCGGGCTCGTCGGTATCCAATTTGACCAATACCTCGCCCTTAAAGCTATATTTTGAAACGACTTTGCCCAGGTAGAAGCAGTCTTCCTTGCGCATCGTCTTACCTTTCTATTCTTCTTTAGCAGTCTCTTCCTCGGCAGCAGGAGCTTCTTCGGCAGGTGCTTCAGCAGCAGTTTCCTCTACAGCAGCTTCCGTAGTTTCTTCGGCAGCTTCCTCTGCTACTTCCTCTTCAGGTTGCGCGGCAGCGATTCGCTTCTCGTTTGCCTCTTTTTCAGCTTCCAAAGCTTTGGCCTTAGCTTCAGCTTCGGCTTTGCTCAAACCATCTTTCTTGGCCTGAATAGCATTTTCTTTCTCGGTTACCCAAGCATTGAATTTTTCTTCAGCCTGCTCCTCGGTCAATGCTCCTTTACGAACACCTCCCAACAAGTGGTGCTTCAACAATACACCTTTGTAAGAAAGAATGGCTCTGGCCGTATCGGTTGGCTGTGCACCATTTTGTAACCATTTTACGGTTCCGTCGATATCTAGGTTAATGGTAGCTGGATTGGTGTTTGGATTGTAAGTTCCCAATTTTTCCAAGTACTTACCATCTCTTTTGGCTCTTACATCTGCGGCAACTACCCAATAGAATGGTTTACCTTTTTTACCGTGTCTCTGAAGTCTAATTTTAACTGGCATATCACATTAATTTGTAGGGTGCCCGACCCTGGTTATTAATTCTTTTTTTACGGCTTATCCTTTAAGCGGGTGCAAATATACACTTATTTGTTTATAGCCCAGCGTTTCAAACAAAAAAAGTTAAATGACTTTAACAACTGGGCACCAACACGTTAAACCTTTGATAAACCCTGTCTATGATTTGTTATTTCATTGATAATCTGTAGTTTATATATGGAAGTCATCGAGAGTCGGTGACCGATAACCAATAAAATGAAGATAGATTATGAAGTACACTGTAGAAATGTCGAACAAATTGAACGAACTTTTGGAAAGAACCTATGATGCTGAAAAAGGATTTAAACAAGCAGCCGAAAAGGTAGACAATACAACCATTAAACAATTTTTCATGGATAGCGCCAAGCAGCGTTACAATTTTGGCCAAGAGCTAAAATCGGAAATACGCTCCTTTGGACAAGCTCCTGAAAAAGGCGGAAGCGCAAAAGGAACTTTGCACCGATCTTGGATAGATTTTAAATCGCTGTTTACGCAAAACAATGAAGAAGCTATGCTGGAAGAAGTGCACCGCGGGGAGAAAGAGGCTATTGCCACTTATAACGATATTCTCCACGACAAAGACTTTGTGTTGCCACCATCCACCGAAAGTTTACTGATGCGTCATAGAAATGCCATCAGGGAGACCTTGGAGACGGCAAACATATTTGAAACAGCAGTATCGTAATTCCAAAAGTCTATAGATACCAACAGAAGAAAAAGTCGGGAAACATCCCGGCTTTTTTTAGTTAATAACTCCTCACAACTCTTTTTTACCAAATCTATCTTCTTCCGTAATTTTAGCTACTCTTTTTTTGACCCGAGACCGATAGCTTATGTATTTGATCTTTGATACGGAGACCACAGGTTTGCCCAAACGCTGGGATGCCCCCATTACCGATACTGACAACTGGCCAAGATGCGTACAAATAGCATGGCAGTTGCACGATGAACTCGGTAATTTAATTGAGCACCAAGACTTCTTGGTGAAACCCGAGGGGTTCAACATTCCCTACGAATCAGAACAGATACATGGTATTTCCACCGCTTTGGCCGAAGAAAAGGGCACCCCTTTAAACGAGGTTTTGGAAGCTTTCAATCAAGCGCTCCGGCAGACTAAGTTTGTGGTGGGTCAAAATGTGGGATTCGACATTAATATTATGGGTTGTGAATTCCATCGCGAAGGATTGGAAAGTCCACTAACTTCCCTTCCTGTTTTGGACACCTGTACCGAACATACCGCGGAACTCTGTAAGATTCCCGGAGGACGTGGCGGTAAATTCAAATTGCCGACCCTTACCGAACTCCATGAGTTTTTGTTCGGGGAACCCTTTGCCGAAGCGCATAATGCAACGGCCGACGTGGAAGCGACGACCCGTTGCTTTTTGGAGTTGGTCCGAAAAAAACAGTACTCCCACCAAGAACTCGATGTTCAGCCAGATTATTTTGAGCGATTCTCGGAGGCCAATCCGCAGGAAATAGAACTCATCGGGTTAAAGCACATCAACCTAAAGGCCGCATCAAAAGAAATTGCAGATGCCCTTTGGGCAGAGGATACGGGTGGCGTTTCCGACGAGGAAATCCAAGAAAATGTGGAAACATTGGAAGATGAACCCTTTGTTCATCTGCACAACCACTCCCAATTCTCGGTGCTCCAATCCACCATCAACATCAAAGATTTGGTCAAGGCCACGGCCAATCATGGCATGCCCGCCGTTGCCCTTACCGACCACGCCAATATGATGGGGGCCTTTCACTTTGTGAAAGAAGTGATGGCGCACAACAAGGCGGTAAAAGCCAAAAATGAAGAACTTATTGCCAATGGCGAGCGGCCCACCGAAAAAGAGATTACGCCCATTGTGGGTTGCGAATTCTACGTTTGTGAGGACCACACCAATAAAAATGTAAAGGACTACGGGCATCAGATCGTGTTATTGGCCAAAAACAAAAAAGGATATCATAATTTGGCCAAAATGTCCTCCATAGCCTATACCAATGGTTTTTATTATGTACCTAGAATCGACAAAAAGGTCATAGAACAATACAAGGAAGATGTAATTGCACTTACCGGAAACCTGTATGGCGAAGTACCCAACAAAATTCTCAATGTTGGGGAAAAACAGGCAGAAGAAGCCCTTTTGTGGTGGAAAGAGCAATTTGGGGATGATTTTTACATCGAAATCATGCGCCACGGTCAGGAAGACGAGGACCGGGTGAACCAAGTGCTGGTGCGCATGGCCAAAGACCACAACATTAAGCTAGTGGCCACCAACAATACCTATTATTGTGATAAAAAAGATGCCGAGGCCCATGATATTCTACTCTGTGTAAAGGACGGTGAAAAGCAATCCACTCCCATCGGCCGTGGAAGAGGTTACCGTTACGGACTACCCAACCAAGAGTACTATTTTAAGTCATCCGATGAGATGAAGGAACTCTTCAAGGACCTACCAGAAGCCATTCTCAACATCAAGGAAATTGTGGACAAGGTGGAGCCCTATGACCTAGCGAGCGATATCTTACTACCCAAATTCAGTATTCCGGAGGAATTTAAAGACCCTCAAGATGACATTGATGGCGGCAACCGTGGAGAAAACGCGTATCTAAGGCATATTACCTATAAAGGGGCCGAAAAGCGGTATGGTGAAATCACGGACGAAATCAGGGAACGGATAGACTTCGAATTGGAAATCATCAAAAATTCGGGATATCCGGGATACTTTTTGATTGTTGAGGATTTTATCCGCGAAGCTAGGAATATGGACGTATCCGTTGGTCCGGGAAGGGGGTCCGCAGCAGGTTCGGTAGTGGCCTACTGTTTGACCATTACCAACATCGACCCCTTGAAGTATGACCTACTTTTTGAGCGGTTCTTGAATCCGGACAGGGTTTCCATGCCCGATATCGATATTGACTTTGATGATGAAGGCCGTAGTCGAGTGATGGATTATGTGATCAACAAATACGGAGCCAACCAAGTGGCGCAGATCATTACGTACGGTACCATGGCGGCCAAATCGTCCATTCGCGATACTGCACGTGTTTTGGACCTGCCTTTAGGTGATGCCGACCGTATTGCGAAGTTGATTCCCAACATGTCCAAACTCAATAAAATTTTTGGGGTAGACGAAGCAGATTTAAAGAAGAAATTCCGGTCTGAAGAACTGGAAAAAGTCCACGAGCTACTCAACATCGCAGAAACCGACGATTTGGAGGGTCAGACCGTAAAAATGGCCCGTGTGCTCGAAGGTTCGTTGCGAAATACAGGAATCCACGCCTGTGGGGTAATCATCACCCCGGACGATATTACCAATTTTGTGCCCGTATCCGTAGCCAAGGATTCCGATCTGTACGTTACCCAATTCGACAACTCCGTAGTAGAAAGCGCGGGACTGTTGAAAATGGATTTCTTGGGCCTAAAAACCTTGACCCTCATCAAGGACACGGTTAAGATTGTGAAGGCACGTACGGGAATTGATTTGGTACCCGATGATTTTCCGTTGGATGATGAAAAAACATACGAACTGTTCCAACGCGGTGATACGGTAGGGATATTCCAATACGAATCCCCCGGAATGCAAAAGCACATGAAAAACCTAAAGCCTACGGTTTTTGATGACCTCATCGCCATGAATGCCCTGTACCGCCCGGGACCCATGGAATACATTCCCAGCTTTATTGCCCGGAAGCACGGAGAGGAAGAAATCACCTACGACCTTCCAGAAATGGAGGAGTACCTCAAGGAAACCTACGGGATTACCGTTTACCAAGAGCAGGTGATGTTGCTTTCACAAAAATTGGCAGGTTTTTCCAAAGGTGATGCCGATGTTTTGCGAAAAGCCATGGGTAAAAAGATTTTTGCCCTGCTGGAAAAACTAAAGCCACAGTTCTTGGATGGCGGCGAAAAAAATGGCCACCCACGTGATGTGCTCGAAAAAATCTGGAAGGACTGGGAAGCCTTTGCCTCCTATGCTTTCAACAAGAGTCACTCTACCTGCTACGCCTATATCGCGTACCAAACGGCCTATTTAAAGGCCCACTACCCTGCCGAATACATGGCCGCCGTGCTGTCCAACAACATGAACGACATCAAGCAGGTCACCTTCTTTATGGAGGAATGTAAACGTATGGGGCTTGAGGTTTTGGGTCCGGACGTGAACGAATCCTACTATAAATTCGCCGTAAACAAGGATAATGCGGTGCGATTTGGTATGGGCGCCATCAAAGGTGTGGGGCGTTCGGCCGTCGAGACCATTGTGGAAAACCGTAAAAAGGACGGTCCTTACAGATCTATATTTGATTTGGCAAAGCGGGTGGACTTACGTGCCGCCAATAAAAAAGCGTTTGAGAACCTGGCCCTTGCCGGAGGGTTCGATTCCTTCGGAGATACACACCGGGCTCAGTACTTCCATGATGATGGCGATGGTATTTCCTTCTTGGAAAAGGCGGTAAAATACGGTTCCAAGTTCCAGGAGAACCAAAATTCATCGCAAGTAAGTCTTTTTGGAGAGGCCAGCGAGGTGCAGATTCCCGAACCCATTGTACCGCCTTGCGAGGAATGGGGTACTATGGAAAAATTACGACGTGAAAAGGAAGTGGTCGGTATCTATATTTCGGGCCACCCCTTGGATGATTTCATAAAGGAAATCAAGGCCTTTTGCAAGAATACGGTATCGGATTTTTCACGTTTGGAGGAGCATGTGAACCGTGAACTTACGGTTGCCGGGGTTATTACCGACGTGCAGCACCGGGTCTCCAAAAACGGTAAAGGTTGGGGACTTTTCACCTTGGAAGATTATAACGACTCCTACGAATTGCGCATTTTCGGCGAAGAGTACTTAAAGTTCCGTCATTTTTTAATGATCAATTCCTTTGTGCATGTGAGAGCCTTTGTTCGCGAAGGTTGGGTCAACCGGGAAACAGGCAAAAAGGGTGAACCTCGGCTTCAATTCAACGATTTCAAGCAGCTTCAGGACGTGATGGATGCCTTTGCCAAGAAACTGACCATCAAACTGAACATAGACCGTTTGCAAGAGCAACGTATTCAAACCTTAAAAGACACCTTGAGAATGCACAAGGGAGACCATCCGATAAGTTTCATCATTTATGAAATGCAGGAAGAAATCAAGCTTAAATTGTCGAGCCGAAAACAGAAAGTGAAGATCAATAGTGAGTTGCTTTCAGAACTGGAGGCCCATGAAATCCATTACAAGCTGAACTGACCTATAATGAATGCCAATAGCGCAATAATTAAAACGAATGTGCACAATGTAAGTTAAGTGGGCATTATTTGACTAACTTTGCATAATATTAAAACAAATAAGATGGCACTAGAAATAACAGATGCAACTTTTGACGAAGTAGTTTTAAAAAGTGACAAGCCTGTCCTAGTTGACTTTTGGGCAGCATGGTGCGGGCCTTGTAGAATGGTAGGTCCGATCATTGAAGAAGTTGGACAGGAATACGAGGGCAAAGCTGTTGTAGGTAAGGTAGATGTTGATGCAAACCAACAGTTTGCAGCCAAATACGGTGTTCGTAACATCCCTACCGTATTGGTATTTAAAGATGGTGAGGTAGTAAACCGTCAAGTAGGCGTATCTCCCAAGAAAGTGTACACGGATGCAATCGATGCAGCGTTGTAATAATTGTTTGGATAAATAGATTTTAAAAAAGGTTTGGCATTTGCCAAGCCTTTTTTACTTTATCTTGTGTTCATAAACCATACGAATTGGTTATTACGTTTGATGTTAACAAATGACATTTCAAGCGCAGCCGAGAGGCCTATTGTATTTTAGTAATGAACGAGGTCTCGCATCTCGACTGCGCTCGATGTGACAGCTCGACCTGACAACCGTTGATGTTAAATCGAAATCAAACCAATTGCTGTTGAAATGAATTATGGACGTACGGTCGGAACTTAGCAAAGCATATCTTTTCCAAAATTTGGAGCTTTTGGCTCATCAGATTGTGGAGGGCTTTATCAGTGGTATCCACAAAAGTCCTTTCCATGGCTTTTCTGCCGAGTTTGCGGAGCACAAGATTTACAATCCTGGACAGAGCACCAAACACATTGATTGGAAACTGTTCGCCCGAACTGACCGTTTGTACACCAAACGTTTTGAGGATGAGACCAATCTGCGCTGCCACATGATCTTGGACAACTCTACTTCCATGTATTACCCCGAGGTAAAGGATTATGCGCTGGACAACCTCAACAAAATAGGTTTTGGCGTGCTATCCATTGCTGCGTTGATGCAGGTATTGAAAAAACAACGTGATGCGGTGGGCCTAAGTATTTATTCGGATAGCTATGAGTTCCATGCCTCGGAAAAGAACAGTGAGCGGCACTTTCAAATGCTGTATTCCAAATTGAATGAAGTGGTTGCCCATAAAAACCAAAGCCAGACCACCAAAACCTACACCTTTCTCCATCAGATAGCAGAAAAGATACATCGACGAAGTCTACTATTTCTGTTCACGGACATGTTCCAGACAGAAACGGAAGAAGAAAAACTCTTTGAGGCCTTGCGCCATTTAAAATACAACAAGCATTCGGTGGTCCTTTTTCACCTATTGGACCACCAACACGAGCTTCGATTTGATTTTGACAATGCCCCCAAACGTTTTGTGGATGTGGAAACGGGTGCCCACATCGATGTTTATGCCGATTCCATTAAAAAGGCCTACTCGGAAAAAGTGTCCGAATACCAAAAGGAGCTCCAGATGAAATGCGCGCAATATCAAATAAAATATGTGGGTGTGGATGTTCGCTCCGACTTCTCACAAGTGTTGAATTCCTTTATGATAGAGCGGCAAAAATTTGGCTAATGCTTTTTTTGAAAAAATGTTTTGCCATATCCGAAATGAGAATGTATATTTGCACTCGCTTTAAAAAAGCATTGAACAAGATTTGAATCCCGCTGTTGCAGGAGTCCCACAAAGATAAAATCATTGGTCTGGTAGTTCAGTTGGTTAGAATACCTGCCTGTCACGCAGGGGGTCGCGGGTTCGAGTCCCGTCCAGACCGCAAAAAGCTCCGAGAAATCGGAGCTTTTTTGGTTTTTGCCCCCATCACTTAGCTTTTTCTTTCCCCTGTTATTTTGTCGTTATTCACTTTCCTATCAAAAATTAATGGATACCGTTAACCTTCCTCGCTATTGAGCTAAGCTAAACCGAGTTAACACCCTATATTCCCATGAGGAAAAAGGATTTGCTAGCCGCAAAGTTTGTTTTGTAGCAGTATTTCCTTGAACTGAAAATAGAAATCAACACATACAAAATAATGGATAAGAAGAATTATATGAACAACCCAGAAGGCCTGAGAAAAATTAGGACTATGATCGACGAACAAAAAACGGTAATGATGGCCAGTGACTTGGACAAAACACCTTTTTCCGTTTGCCCAATGACCATACAACAGATGGATGAAAAGGGTGACCTTTGGTTTTTTGTTTCCAAGAAAAGTGGCCTATTCAACGACATTGAGCAGGATAACCGAGTTCAACTCTTGTATGCAGATGAAGATGATGACCAGTATATTTCCATATTCGGCAATGCAACACATATCATCGCGAAGCAAAAGAGAGAAGAATTATGGAATTCCCATTTGCTAAATTGGTTCAAGGGAAAGAATGATGAGGATTTGGCCCTGATCAGTGTGAATATGGACAACGCCTATTATTGGGACCATGAAAACGCCAAATTGGTTTCTTTCTTCAAAATTGGAAAAAGTGGTTCCGTAAAGGAGACATCCGAATCGGAAACAAAGGGTTTTGTAAATCTATAAGAAATAAGGTAGGAAAGATTGAATAATATTTTCGTGGAAGGTTTTGTGTATAAGAGAACCCATTTTGTTCATCATTCAAATTAAAGGGGTGAAACAAAAGTAAATGCCAACTATAACGTTTGCATAGGCGTTAAACGCTGCATGACGAACGTTAGAAAAAACATAAAGCCCAGTATTATTGGGATTTAAGGGCAGCATTGCTTACCTTTGCCCCGATGAACGTCAAGCTCCACGAGAGAAAAAATTGCAGGATTCTAAGTTTTCAATATCTGGTATTTCGAAACCAGCCAGATAAATTCATTCCGCCTACCCTATAATTACCTTCCCATTTGGGAAGTAGCTCTGTAACCAAGGAAGCCCGCAAAGCAATATTTCCGGAATTCCTGTTGGCCCTATTTTAACCATTAACTAAAACTTAATCCATCATCGTTCAAAACAAAAGCATGGTAATCAAAACCTACGATGCCTATACTAGACTTTCTACCATGGAAGCTGACCGGTTTGCCAATTTTCTTTTTGATCATCAAGAAGGAAAAAAAGCCACCAAAAAAGCCATTAGAAAGGCTATCCAGTATTCCACCAAAGACATTCCCGGATTGGGAGGGTATGTTTTTGCCATGGAAGAGAAAGATGACATTTTGGGCTTGGCCGTTGTGAACAAAACAGGGATGGGCGATTATATCCCAGAAAATTTCTTGGTGTTCTTTGTGATTCACAGAGACCACCGCAAAAACGATATCGAAAAAAAACTATTGGACTATACGCTCCAATATTGCAAAGGGGATGTTGCCGTTCACATTACAGGTGAAAACCAGTATCCCAATAAAGAATTTTTTGAAGAAAAGGGGTTCAAAGCAACCCATCTAGAAATGAGATTGAACAGATAAATCAGTATATGTTAAAAATTGAAGTAAAACCAGGCGAAAGTATCGAACGAGCGCTCAAACGCTATAAGCGGAAATACCGTAACACCAAGCGTTTGGACCAAATTCGTGACCGTCAAGAATACACAAAAAAATCAGTAGAACGCCGAAAAACATTGAAAAAGGCACAATACAAGGAACAATTCCTGAACGAACAGGAAGACCAATAACATCAAAAACAAAAAGTATCAACAACAACAAAATGAGACTTTCAAGAATTAAAAGGGAAACCAGATATGAAAAGCGCTACAGCGTTAAAATGGGGGAGCTTACCACCCGTGTCACGTACATAAGAAGGTATATTATGGGGCTTCCCGTCCGCACTTTGCACCGCTATCGTTCCACGTATTATGGAAAGATTAAGGATTGCAAGGATTGCAACGTACTCGCATAACACCATTTTAATTTATTATATAACCCTTTAATAAAAACAATGAAAGTATTGGTTATTGGCGCAGGTAACATGGGGCTTACCTATGCCACAGGTATGTCTAAATCCAAACTGTTGAAGAAACGCAACATTATGGTATTGGACAAGTCAAAAGAAAGACTCGAAGAAGTAGGTAAAATTGCCTATTTCGATGCCATTGATAAGATTGAGGACTGTGTACCGCAGGCCGACATCATTTTTTTGGCCGTTAAACCCTATCATGCCGAAGAACTCTTCCAACGCATGAAGAAACTGGTGAATCCCGAGCAATTGTTCATTTCGATCATGGCAGGGGTCACCATTAACTATATCCAAGAAGCCTTGGGAATCAAAAAAGTGGTCCGTGCGATGCCCAATTTGCCCGCTCAGGTAGGCAAGGGTCTCACCAGCTACGTGTCCGCAGAAGAAGTTTCCCGTTTGGAGCTTTTTATGGTCGAAGGATTGTTGGACACCACGGGAAAATCGCTTCGGGTAAAAAATGAAAAGTTCATTGATGCCTCTACAGGTATTTCCGGAAGTGGTCCGGCCTACGTATTCTATTTTATGCAGAGCATGATGGAGGCCGCCCTGCAAATGGGATTTTCAGAAAATGTTTCCAAGGTTTTGGTGAGCCAAACCTTTACCGGTGCGGTGGAATTGTTCAACCAGAACAACCTAAACCCCGACACCTGGATGGAGATGGTCGCCTCCAAAGGAGGAACCACTCGGGCCGCCTTGGATTCCATGGAAGACAACAATGTAAACGAATTAATCAAAGAAGCCGCCTTCGCAGCATTCGGTAGAGCTGTGGAACTTGGCGAAGAATACTAAACCATGTACAAAGAACTAGTGGTCATTAAAGTAGGTACCAATGTGATGACCAATAAAGACAATAGAATCGTAAGACCAGTGCTCAACAGTTTGGTACAACAAATTGCCGAACTATATGAGCGGGACATTATGACCATTTTGGTTTCCTCTGGATCGGTAATCGCCGGTAAAGAGGTGCTGGGAAAAGCCAAAATCAAGGATAAGACCCAACGACGACAGGTATATTCTGCCATTGGCCAACCCAGAATGATGAGACATTATTACAACATCTTTGGGGATTACGGAATGAAGTGTGCCCAAGTACTCCCCACCAAAAGGGATTTTAACCCTGGTGTGCATCGCGACAACATGATCAATTGCTTGGAAGGATTGCTCTCCGAAGGTGTAATCCCAATTGCCAATGAAGACGATGCGGTATCCGTATCCATGTCCATGTTCTCGGACAATGATGAGCTGGCCACCTTGTTGGCCCAGTTGATGAAAGCCGACAAACTGATTCTTATGACAGATATTGATGGGCTTTACGACGGACATCCGGAAAAGGAAGATTCCAAGGTAATCGACAAAGTCGAACCCAAGGAAGATTTGGACAAATACATAGAAGAAGGAAACAAGCAAGAAGGTGAAGGCCGTGGCGGCATGGGTTCAAAATTGAACTATGCCCAAAAAGCGGCAGCAGCCAACATACCTTCATACATCGTTAACGGAAAACGCGAAAACGTAATCTTGGATGTAATCGAAGGAAAGAACGTAGGAACAGAAGTTTCAAAATAACAGTAATGAAATTATTAAAAACAGATTTAAAAAATAAAGTATTACAGGACATGGAGCGCATTCTCGATGAAAATCGGGACGAACTGCTCCAAGCCAACAAAAAAGACCTCGACGCCTTTAATCGGGACGACCAAGCCTTGTACGATCGCTTGGTAGTGGACCAAAAGAAGGTAGACCAAATGATTCAGGCCGTGAAAGAGGTGCGCCTGCAAGATGACCCCGTGAACAAGGAAATTTCCACAAGGGAATTGGACAACGGGCTTAAAATCATCAACAGAACGGCACCCTTTGGTACCATCATGATCATTTATGAGTCCCGTCCCGATGTGACCGTGGAAGCGGCCGTACTTGCCTTTAAGGCAAATAACAAAATTTTACTCAAAGGAGGTAAGGAAGCCTACCATAGCAACAAGGCTTTGGTCAAGTTTTGGCACCAAGCACTCACCGAGAATGGCTTGCCCAAGGATTTTATCCAGTTCTTGGAAATGGACAGGACCCAAACACAAGATTTTTTACGAAATCCAGACCAAGATCTGGACCTTATCGTACCCCGTGGCGGTGAACGCTTGATCGCATTTGTAAAAGAACACGCCAAGTGCGCCGTACTGATTAGCGGAAGGGGGAACAATTTCCTTTATGTACACAAAGAAGCGGATTGGGAAAAAAGTTTGAAAGTGATCTTGAACGCAAAGACCCACAAGATTTCTGCCTGTAATGCATTGGACAAAATTTTGATGGATACCCAAATCGATGGGTATGAAGATAAGTTAAAAGAACTACAGAAGGTCTTAACTGCCAACAATGTTTCCATAACGGTAGATGATGAAGTCAAAAAAACGTTGACCAACGAAGACACCATAACCGATGAAGCTATTTGGCAAGAGGAATTTTTGGCCATGAAGTGTGTTATCGGTGCCGTGGACAATATTGACGAGGCTATTGCTAAAATCAATAAAAATTCCGGTGGACACTCCGCTTCCATTATGACAGAGAACAATGAAGTGGCCAGAACCTTCATGGAAAATATAGACTGTGCCGCTGTGTACCAGAACGCCTCCACCCGATTCACCGATGGGGGACAAATGGGCGTTGGGGCAGAATTGGCCATCAGCACCGATAAATTGCACCACAGAGGTCCATTGGGTCTCAAGCAATTGGTCACCAACAAATACTATGTATTTGGGGATGGACAGATTAGGGTGTAAACCCGACCTAAAATGATGTAAAAGGAGGCAATTTGCCTCCTTTTTTTATGGATTGCTCTGAATCAATATTCTCAAAAAGGGAAAAAGCTTGGTCAATCATCATTTTTCATTGTATTTATTGGTCATTTTTTAAGAAAATCTCTAGATTTAGTTCATAAAACAAATAAGTATGGGAAAATTTGAGATTAAAACCGATAAATCCGGAAAGTTCAGGTTCAATTTGAAGGCCGGGAACGGACAGGTAATTTTGAGCAGCCAAGGGTACTCTTCCAAAGCCGCTTGCGAAAACGGTATCGATTCTGTGAAAAAACATGCGCAGGACGACGATAATTTTGAAAGAAACAAGGCAAAGGATGGAAGTCCCTACTTTAACCTGAAAGCATCCAACGGTCAGGTTATAGGAAACAGTGAAATGTATTCCAGCGAATCTGCCATGGAAAATGGTATTGCCTCTGTGAAAAAAAATGCTCCCGATGCATCTGTAGAAGAAGTTTCCTAAAAACAAAGTCATACTTTACATCACAAAAAACAGCTCGATCGGGCTGTTTTTTTGTGCTTATTTTTCATCCGTCAGATCAGAAGGGCCATCCGTCAGATCAGAAGGGGCATTCGTCAATTGGCCACAATTTTTTCAAACTTTCGATTGTATGTTTGTCATGCATTTAAGCGTTAGTGCATATTCATAAGCAAGGTCAATATAACGCATGCACATATAGCAATTCACTTTTGACGACTGATAGTCATAAAAGTGTTTAGTTTAGTTGAGGTTTCCGTTACGCCAAGGAATCGAAAGATTCCTTGGTTGTAATGGTTTTTTTGTTTGTTCCCTATCCACATCATCAGAGTAGGAAAAATCCTGTCCAAATCTGCATCCGTCAGATCAAAAGCCTCATCCGTCAGATCAGAACCCCCATCCGTTAATTGGAGCCCTTTGCGTATTGCTATTTGTATTCTCTTTGTTCCCTTTAAAAAGGTGAAAACCAATAGCAATACATAAACGATGAAAAATAAAATGATGTTTTCAGGAAAGATATTAGCAGGTCTTTTCTTGATACTAACAATGCAAAAAGCACAATCCCAATCCTATTCGGGATTTTTGGAAGACAATTACAACGGGGTGCATGGAATTCTTTCCAACCCTGCTAACATTGCAGACTCCCGTCTAAAGTTGGACGTGAACCTTGCAGGTGTCAGTGCCTTTTTTGGCAACGACTATCTAGGTGCCAATTTAGGCGACCTATTTCGGGATTTTGAAAACACCTTCGATGAAGCGAGCAAATCCCCAAAAAACAATAACTTCTTGGCCGCCAATTTGGATATCCTCGGACCAGCGACCATGTTGAGCATGTCGCAAAAACACTCCATAGCAGTTTATACCAGAGGACGCATCTTTTTAAACATTGATGATGTCAACGGAAACACTATCGATAAAGAAGGTGGTTTCAATGAGAACGAGGATTTCTTTGTAAACGAGGGCAATATCTCCGGTCAGTTAAACCTTTGGACAGAAATAGGTGCCACTTATGCGCGTGTGTTGTCCGACAGGGAAGAGCACTTTTTTAAAGGGGGTCTTACCGTTAAGTACCTTTCCGGCATACGCCATAATTACATCAACGGTTCGGACATTAGCTTGGATTATAATGCAGCCCCAAGGCAAATAACCACCACAGGTCAGTTAACACAGGGCAGGGATTTTTCGGAAGGCAGTGATGTATTGGACGACCTTTTGAGTTTTAGTTCCTCATCGGGTTTTGGAGCTGACCTAGGATTGGTTTACGAATGGCGCCCCGACCATGCCAAATACACCCTAATGGATGCCAATGGCAATCCAAAACCCAACAGAGGGGTAAATAAATACAAGCTCAAATTAGGGCTTTCCATTACTGATATAGGTCGCATCAACAACGAAAACGGCGAGGAAGAAACCTATGATTTGAATGCTACCCAAGATGTGGACAATTTTGATGGCCTAGATTTGGACGAAGCCTTGCAAGAAAACTTTACCACCATTGGTACCACCACGGGTATGGAGTTTATAGAAATCAAGGATGTTATCGCCTGTAAAGCTGATGGTTCCTATACCTGTTTTATGATGGACAGCGGGGAAATACCCATGGTAAGCAAGCACTTAAAGGAATGTGAACAAATGCTTGCCGAGTATAACTTTATGCGTGTACACAACAGCTACCTTGTCAACTTGCGAAAAGTGAAAAAATATGTAAAGACCGATGGAGGTTATCTTATAATGGAAAACGACCTTCAGGTAAACATTTCGCCAAGAAAAAGGGATGACCTCATTGAGGCGATGAAGCGTCTGTAAGGGATTAATCCTTCTTGTTCACCAACCCTTTGGTAAACTCGTTCAAGGCTTCCACCTTTTCCTCGAAATCACCCTTTAGGGTTTTGCGATATTCGTTTAGGTTTTGCACCAAATCATCGATATTTTCAGGAATCACGTCCTCAAAAAATTGACGCAAGCGTTTAGCAGTGGTCGGGGACTTTCCATTGGTGGAAATGGCCACCTTTACATTCCCCTTGGTCACGATTCCACCCATATAAAAATCGCAAAAAGGAGGGTTATCGGCCACATTCACTAAGGTACTTCGTTCTCTGCACTCGTGGTACACCTGCTCGTTCACCTCCGGCTTATCGGTACATGCCACCACCATGTGCTTCCCATCCAAATATTCGGTACGGTACACATCTTTTGTAATCGTCACCTGATGTTTTTGGGCCAACTCCAAGGTAGCGGGCAAAAATTCCGGAGCTACCATCTGCACTTTGGCGTTTGGGCTGGACTTCAGTAAAAAGGTCAATTTTTCCAGTCCCACATTGCCACCGCCCACAATTAGGACGTTCAAATTGGCCACTTTTAAAAAAATTGGATACAGTTCGTTCCTTTCCATTGTAAATTGGTTTTCAACCTCCTATACCTCAAAGATACTGACTATTTACGGCCGAAAGTAACCATTTAACTCGCCAAGGGCTAAAAAGTCGGTTCTTCTTGCTTCTTTTTTGATGATTTGAACTCATAGCGAACAAATAGCTCGTGCGAGCCTCCGCTATAATTTGCCAAGTTGGAGGTGGTAAGATCATAGGCATAACCAGCGCTAAAATTGGCATCGATTTGCATCCCTAGCAAGGTAGAGAAAGAGTCGTCCCAGCGATAAGCCAATCCAAATAGAAAAGTTTCCTTGAGCATGGCGTTCACCGAAACATCTGCAATAATCGGTGCGCCGGGCACCCATTTTACAAAGAAAGCGGGCTTGAGTTTAACATCGGGCGTTAAGTCCACTACCTTTCCGCCAATAAAATAATAGTGCAAACGCTCCGCTGCTATTTCCTGCTCCTCCCCATCGTAGTGCTTTTGCGAGAAAAAATTGGGAATGGCAAATCCCAAATATCCCTTTTTGGTATCGTAGTATAGTCCGGCACCTATGGTGGGGAAAAATTTACTTTTGATGTTGTTTTGAAAGGCCACATCCGCATCATCCGTAAGTCCGCGGGAGAAATCCACATCAAAAATGCGACCGCCCAATTTCATCCCAAAGGATAGCTTTCTGTTGGCACTGTCCAGTTGAATGGTGTAAGACACGTTTCCATCCACCGAAATTTCAGAAGAAGGACCAAGAGCATCCCTTGAAATGATTCCGCCGAGACCCAATTTGTGTTCCATAGGTGTATCCACAGCGAGTACTTGTGTGTTTGGCGCCCCATTAAGACCGACCCATTGGGAGCGGTGCAACAATAGGGCGGTCAAATGCCCATTGGAACCTGCAAAGGCAGGGTTCACGCTCATGGTATTGTACATGTACTGGGTAAACTGGGGGTCCTGCTGTGCAAAGCTGACCAAAGGGGTTGCGTAGAGCATAATCAAACAGATTCTCCTTATTTTCTTGGTAATATGTATCCTTGAAATCCCCATGCTTATCTGTTTAAATACAACCAATCTGTTCGTGGTTCCGACCCGTCGCCCAAATCCAAAATGTAATAGTAGGTACCCACAGGGAGTTGGTCTTCGGGCTGGACCATGGCACGACCATTTGGCGTTCCGTCCCAATCATTTTTATAGGATCTTGTTTGATAGACGATATTCCCCCACCGATTATATATCTGCAATGAGTTATTGGGGTAACGGGAAATACAATCAATCTTAAAAAAGTCGTTCACACCATCGCCATTAGGAGAGAACTCGTTGTAGACGACCAAACAACTGGGGGCAACCGAAGCTTCTGCCCTATTATTGTCCTCATTGATATCCCATTGATCCACATAGGCGATATTCACAATGTTTTGATAGTCCTCAACATCCATAACCTCAACGGTTAACAATAGCGTGGCGGTTCCGGATACGGGCAAGGACTCGATTTCCCAAAAGGAAGCATCGGCATCATAAGTTCCCGTTGAAGTTTCCGCACTCACAAATTGATACCCCAAGGGCAATTCCTCCTGTACCCCAATCTGCGTTGCATCATCAACACCTAAATTGGTCACAGTGATTTCAAAAGTCACCTCATCCCCAATATTTGGCTCTGGATTATCTACGGATTTTGTGATGGCCAAATCGGTGGTCTGTGGTGCAACAGAGGCAGTTGCTTCGTCGTCATCCACAACACCGTCCATAAAATCATCCTCATCCATAACAGTGGATGGATCGCTATCGGGATCGGGATATAAACTTGATGATACAAAGGCCTCATTGCGATACTCATCTTCCGACCCTGTTGGCGGATTTACCATCGCTAAAACTTCCAAACTTTCCGTATCCTGGCTCAGGACCCTTCTGTTCAGGTTCCAGATTCCCGAAGTTGCATCATAAATACCCGCCGTTGTGGTATGGGATTGATATCTATACCCTGAAGGCAATATATCAGTGACCACTACATCTCTGGCATCGGAGGGACCATTGTTTGTCAAACTGACCACAAAACGAACCACTTCCCCTACATTGGGTGTCGTTTTATCCACTGTTTTGGTCAGTGATAGATCGGCCAGTCCACCGGGAACAGGAACCACCGTTGCCTGATCATCCTCGGAACCCAAGTTATTATTGGGTGTGGAATCGGGATCATACGTGTCCAATGCAATGAGTTCTGCCTTGTTCTTATAGTTGCCTGTTGATTTTACAATGGCCCGAATTTCCAAGGTTTGTAATGCTCCATTGGCCAGAAAAGGTAATTCCCAGGACCCTGCAATTTCATCGTAGACACCTGCTGAGGTTACTGCTGAAACAAATTGATAGCCATCTTCCAATTCGTCTTCAATGATCAATCCTGAAGCATCATTGGGGCCATCGTTTTGTACTTGAATTGTAAAGAGGAGTTCATCACCCACCTCGGGATTCAAATTGTTCACCACTTTCGATACGGACACATCGGTTACATGCCTTGGTGTGACAGCCAATTCATCCTGATCGTCCTCGGACAGCACTCCGTTGCCCGGTGTGGAATCTGCATCAAACAGGATGGCATTGGTCACTTCTGCCCCAAAAACATAGTCGCCTGTTGGATTTACTTCAACCACAACGTTCAACTCTGCTTGGGATTCCAAAGGAACATTACCCAGATTCCATAGTCCGGTGGAAGGGTTAAATGCTCCTCCAGAATCGTCGGAAACATAGGTGAACCCATCTGGCACAATTTGAGTCACTTGCACTCCAATCGCATCGCTCGGGCCCTCGTTGGTCAATGTTGTGGTAAAGGTGATTTGAGTGGCCACATCGGGAACTGTATTGTCCACGTTTATCGCTACATTCAGGTCGGCTGATGGAACTGGTGTGGTCCCAGCACTGTCTTGATCATTTTCAAAGATGTTGTTATTGTTCGGTATTGAATTGGGGTCAAATTGATCGGAAGCAAAAACTTCGGTCACATTAAAATAATCTCCGGTATTATTTACCGAGGCGACGATGGTCAATGTTTCTGTACTTCCATCGGCGAGAGTCCCGTTGAGTGTCCACATTCCAGAGCTTGCGCTATACAAACCAGCAGTCGTGCCATGGGAAACATAGGTATATCCATCCGGCAATAGGTCCAAGACCTCCACCCCAGTGGCATCGCTAGGACCCAAATTGGTAATATTTATGGTGAAAATGACATCCTGACCAACAAATGGGCTCAGTTGGTTGACCGATTTCCGCAATAATAGATCTGCCACGGGGACCACAATCGGTTCCACCGTTTGCTGATCATCCTCGGCTTCATTGTTATTATTTGGACTGGAATCCACATCGTTCTCCGCCACATTGGTCAATTCAGCCGTATTGATATAATTTCCTGTCTGTAATACGTCCACGGTAATAGCCAAGGTTTCAGAGCTGCCATTGGGCAAACTGCCTACTACCCACGAACCATTGGTCGCATTATAGGTTCCCGTGGATGGAACGGCATTTACCAATTGGTATCCAGAGGCCAAAATATCGGTCACTACCACATTGGTGGCATCACTTGGTCCATCGTTGCCCACAGTGACCGTAAACACAATCTCCTGACCTACTTCGGGAATCAGTTCATCCACAGTTTTGGTCACGAAAATATCTACCAAAGGTTCTGGAACCACCGAAACACCATCTTGGTCGTCCTCGCCCGGTATGTTGTTGTTGGGGCTGGAATCCACATCATTTTGATCATGTGCGGTAATTTCAGCTATGTTATTGTAATCTCCTGATGCATTGACCGTGGCCAGTATGCTTAAAGTGGCCGAACTTCCGTTGGCAACGGTACCAATATCCCATACACCCGAAATGTCGTTGTAGGCGCCTCCCCCATTGTCAGAAACATAAGTGTAGCCAGAAGGCAACAAATCGGTCACCTCCACCGAAGTGGCATCACTTGGGCCGTCGTTGCTCACTGTTAAGGTGAACCTGACGTTATCGCTAACCAATGGGGGCGATTTATCGATTGTTTTGGTGAGTGAAAGGTCTATCAATGGTGCTGGGGCGACCACTACATCGCTCTGGTCATCTTCTGAAGACACTCCATTGGACGGAGTGGAATCGATATCATAGGCATCGGAAGCGATGACTTGGGTAGTGTTGGTGTAATTGCCGGAGGGATTGACCATCACATCGATGGTCAATGTTTCCGTAGCTCCGTTGGGCAGGGTTCCCACCTCCCAAAAGCCGCTTACGGGACTGTAAGTTCCTGTCGTTGCTGCATAGGAAACAAAATTGAAGCCGGAGAGCAACTGGTCTACCACCCTTACATTCGTTGCATCATGTGGACCAGCGTTGGAAATCGAAATCTCAAAGGAAATCTGCTGCCCCACAAAAGGGGACAAATCACCGCCCACTACCGATTTGGTCAATGAAAGATCGGCCTGCAAAGGCGCTGCAGTGACATTAGCTTCATCATCTTCGCTTTGATCTCCATCATCGTTATTGGGGCTACTATCGCTATCCAACTGATTGGCAAAAACGACTTCCCCGATGTGAGTGAACTCACCTAGCGTCCCCGTTGGGGTCTGTACGGTAGCATTAAAGCTTAAAGTAACCGTATTGTTTCCCACTGGGACGGTCAATCCCGTCCAAGTGACTTCATCCGTTAAAAAGCTAAAGGTTCCGCTATTATTTATGGCGGTCACATTATCAAAACCATTGGGCACCAAATTGGCTATGGTCACATTGGTGGCATCCACATCTCCAAAATTGCTCAGATGTATGGTAAAGTTGACCACTTCACCAATGGTGGGCAATGTATTACTGGCTAACATTTCCATTTCAAGGTCAATCCCCTCTATGGTTATCCCCACAGTGTCGGATGCGGTATTACAACTAATATCGGAGACGGTCCATTCAAAAATATAGATGCCCAAGCCCATGTTGAAAACCTGGGTGCTGGGATTATTGGCATCTGCAAAGGTGACCAAGGTGGGGCCGGATAATTGTGTCCAAGTGCCCGTACCAACAGCTGGTGTGTCTGCATTCAAAAAGACGGAGGTGGCTTGGTCAAAAGTAAGGTCTGGACCTGCGTTCACCGCACAGTCTTGAGCATATCCTTGATGAAAAACAGCCAACAGGAGGAAAACTGTCAAAAAAAAGTTCCTGAAAACAGGCAGTGACTGAGGTTTGATCATAGCTGGGTTGATGAGGTTTTCCTTATCTGGCAAGGCTTACCCAAACTTATCAAGAACTGGCCTAAAATGGGAAGTTATGTTGTAGGGCAAGTGGCTTTTGTTGTGAAATCACCGATAAATGAAGAGAGAAACACGCTATTCGTTGTGGCATTTTGTCCTTTTGGTGAAAGCTGAAACGGCTGCGATTCCGGATACAAGAAATCGAAATGGATGACCTTACATGAAAAAGGGACCTGAAACAGGTCCCTTTTTAAGTATTCAATTGATAGGATTGTTATGCTTCGCAGCTCACACAATCTTTCTTTTGTTTGAATTTTTGCGCGGCATTCATGCTGTGCTGATAGTACAAGGACTTCAATCCCAATTTCCATGCGGTAACGTGGATTTTGTTGATTTCCTTGGTAGGCATATCGGGGTGTACAATAATGTTCACCGACTGCCCTTGATCGATATGATTCTGTCTGTTGGCCGCTTGGTAAATGATATCCAATTGGTCCAACTCAGAATAGGTTTTGAAGACCGCCTTTTCCTCTTCGGTCAAGAAATCCAAATGCTGCACGGAACCATCCATATCACGGATGCTCTTCCATACTTCTGGGGTATTTTGACCCTTTTCTTCCAAAAGGTCCATGAGGTATGGGTTCTTAATGGTCACTTTGATCTTGGCAATATCCTTAACGTAACAATTGCTCCAGATGGGCTCGATTCCTTGTGAAACCTGTCCCAAAATAAAGGCGGAAGAAGTGGTCGGCGCAATGGCGTTCAAGGTAGCATTGCGTCTTCCATACCCTTTCAATACATCGGGCTCGCCAAAACGCTCTGCCAACTGCTCTGATGCCTTGTAGGAGCGCTCTTTAATTTCCCTAAAAATTTCACTGTTCAAGTTGTAAGCCTCCTGACTATCAAAGGCCAATCTTTTAGACTGTAGCAAGGAGTGCCAGCCCAATACACCTAGACCCAAAGCACGGTTTTGCTTGGCGAAATTATAGGCACGCTCCATAAACAGGAAGGTTTGTTGGTCTTCCCTATCCGAAGAATCCCTGTATTCCTCCAATTTTTCAATAAATTCGGTAATCACGGCATCCAAGAAATGCACCATGGTCTCTACGGCATCGGTCTTTTTCCACTTATCGTAGTGCAGCAAGTTCACGCTTGAAAGTACGCACACGAAGGACCAATCATCACTGGAAGGCAACATGATCTCGGTACACAGGTTACTGGCGTGAATGCGGTGCTTTTTGTCCTTATACACATCGGCAGCACCATCGTTGGCGTTGTCGGTGAAGAATACATAAGGATATCCCATTTCTCCCCTTCTTTGCAACACTTTTGCCCAAACGGTTCTTTTTTCCGCATCTCCATCCACCATTTCCTGCATCCATTGGTTGGTTACGGTAACCCCATGTGTCAATTGTTGGATTGGGTTCCCTTCGGTTCCGATTTCCAAAAACTCCATGATGTCCTTATGGTCAATGGGCAGGTATGGAGAAAAACGACCGCGACGAACCGACCCCTGGCTTACCACATCTACCATGGACTCGAACAACTGCATAATATGTACGGCACCGGAGGCTTGACCGTTATTTTTAACGGGTGCTCCCCTATGCCTTATTTTTCCAAAATAACCCGAAGTTCCTCCTCCAAGTTTGGACATCATCCCTACCTCCGACTGGGTATACAGGATGTTCCCCATGTCATCATCGATATGGGAACCAAAGCAACTGATGGGCAACCCGCGCTTTTTTCCAAAATTGGACCATACTGGAGAGGCCAAAGAGAAAAAGCCTTCGGACATATAGCCGTAAAACTTATCGGAGTATCCCGGAATTCCCAAAATCTCCTCTGCCCTATCCCCGATTTCTCGGATTCGTTCCTCTGGGGACACCCCTTCGGTCAAATATCCGGATGCCAGAAATTTTCGGCTGTATTCGTTCAACCATTCAAAGCCTTTGCTTTCTTCGTTCTTTAGCTTAGACAAGGTGTCTTTCCTTGCGTTTACAAGCTCTTGTGTTTTATTGTCCTGCTTTTGGTCTGCGGTCGGGGTTATTTGTGTTCTCTTCTCCATAATTAAAAAAGGTCGTCGCTAGTTATACTTTGTGTTCTTTTGCTATAGTTGATGGATCTTTTTACAAAAAAGTCTCCGTGTTTTGTTCCTATGATCTCGTCGTCGAACCATTCGGTCTGTTCCAATAGTTTTTGATCGACGTCGAATATTTTCGGGATTCCTATGCTCTCCAACGAATTGTTGAATCTGTTCTTAATGAACTCGTTCACCAAGTTTTTGGGCAAGAAATCCAATTCGCCCTCTTCAAAGATCCAGTCCACTATTTTGCTCTCCGCATCAAATGCCTTCTCACAGATATCCTGGATCATTTCCTTGTACTCATCATCGAACCACTCTGGGTGTTCTTTTTTGATGATATTGATCACATCGATTCCAAAATCGCCATGAATCTGTTCTTCCTTGGATGTGGCCTCCACTACATTGGAAATTCCTTTCAACACATTTTTGTGTTTGTTGAACGCCATAATGATCAAGAACTGGGAAAACAGGGAAACGTGCTCGATAAATAGGGAGAACAACAAGATGGATTCGGCATACTCCCTATCGTTCTCACTTTTGGCATTTTTGAGCGCAGTCTCCAAATACTGCACCCGTTTCATGATTACCGGCTTTTTCTTCAAGTTTTCGAACTCCTTGTTCAATCCCAAAATCTCCAAAAGGTGTGAATAGGCATCGTGGTGGCGCACCTCACTCTCGGCGAAGGTGGCTCCAACAGATCCGATTTCTGGTTTGGGCATTCTGTGGTAGATATCGCCCCAGAAACTTTTTACGGCCACCTCGATTTGGGAAATGGCCAACATCGTATTTTTGATGGCGCTGCGCTCCACATCCGTCAACCCCGATTTAAAATCCTGGATATCGCTGGTAAAATTGAATTCCGTATGAATCCAATACGAGTGTCTGATCGCAGGTACATATTCATACAATTGCGGGTACTCATAGGGCTTTAGGTTGATACGTTTTTCGAAGATATTCGACTCACGCATCTGGGCCCTTTTGTTCCTGTAAATAATGTAGGCTTTTGCCGCATCGTGGAACTCACTGTCCATAAGTTCGTTCTCCACCACGTCCTGCACTTCCTCCACAGTGGGTACGTAGTGTTCATCTTCTCTCTTACGTTCCAACAACACTTGGTTGACGTTGTCGGCAATGGTCTGCGCATCATTGATCTGGCCATGTTCCACGGCCGTCATAGCCTTCAAGATTGCGTTTGTAATCTTGTGCAAGTCAAAATCTTGCGTGCTAAAATCCCTTTTAGTTATCTGAGTAATCTGCATGAAGAAAACGGTTTGGAGTTGAAAAAAATAGCTTGACTGTAAAATTCCTATTTTCTTTACTTAAATTTTAAGTTGACCCGATTAGGTTCTTAACACTTTTATCAACATTTGGGTTTTTCACCGATAAAAAACCATGGGAACAAACGTAAATCAAGGGCTCCGAAAAATTGACGCCAAAACCGATTTTTTCCAAATACTTTTTCACAGTTCTTTAACAATTTTTAGGTCGCTTGTTCATCGTCCCAGTAAACACCGAACATTGGCCCATTTTAACGATGGAAACATCCTTTGGAAACAGGCAATCGTTTTTCAAGCCATACAGGCCCTTCACCAAAAAATGTTTGATGAAAGTCCATCAGCATTCAATAATGTTTTTATTTTTGACCCAAGTAAATCATTTTGAGTATGTTGATTACGGCTAACAGGGCCATTTCCCCGTTACTGAGTTTTGATTTCTACTTGGAGGCTTACCATCGATTGGTGAAGACCTTAAAAAAGGAGGAGGACCTAAAACATCTTCGGGAAGTGCTTAACGGAAATCTTGGGTCCCATATCCAAAACCTGATATTGGAGGAAAACTACGACACCTTGGTGGTAACCTGCCCCAAGCAACACATTGTTTGGGTAAACGATGGTTTCACGCAAATGACCGGTTACACCAAACATTTCGCTATCGGCAAACGGCCCAGTTTTCTTCAGGGCAAGGAAACCCCAAAAAGCACTACCAACGAAATTAGGGAACAACTAAAGGCAACCAACACGTATAGTGGTTCCGTAATCAACCACCGAAAGAACGGGGAGCCTTATCTCTGCAAAATTCAAATATTGCCCCTTTACGATTCCCAAAAGGAGCTTACGCATTTTATTGCGCTGGAGAAGGAATTGCTGGCAGCCTAAAAAGCAAAAACCCTCAAAATCAATGATTTTAAGGGTTTTTTTGCAGTACCTTGGGTGGGAATCGAACCCACACTCCCGAAGGAACTGGATTTTGAATCCAGCGCGTCTACCAATTCCGCCACCAAGGCATCGGTACCACATTTTCAAATGCGAGTGCAAAGCTAAAAAAATAATTTTATATATCGCCAAAAAATACTTGGATTTATCCTTTAGCAACCCAATTTAATTTTTAAATTTGCACCTCCTTATTTATAAGTACGTTAAAACGCTAGCTAACAAGAAATTGTAATGGCATATCAAGTCCCGGAACCTAAAATATTTGCTTGCACACAAAGTGTTGAGCTGGGCAACAAAATCGCTGCCTCCTACGGAGCTGAATTGGGAAAAGTTCAATTCTCCAGATACAGCGATGGAGAGTTCCAGCCCTCCTTTGAGGAGTCCATTAGGGGAGCGCGTATTTTTATTATCGGCTCCACCAACCCCAGTTCCGAAAACTTGATGGAAATGTTGCTGATGCTCGATGCGGCCAAAAGGGCCTCGGCACGGCACATTACCGCCGTTATGCCCTATTTTGGTTGGGCAAGACAAGACCGTAAGGACAAACCGCGTGTTCCCATTGCCGCCAAATTGGTCGCCAAAATGCTGGAAACCGCCGGTGCCACCAGAATCATCACCATGGATCTCCATGCAGACCAGATACAAGGGTTTTTTGAAAAGCCCGTGGACCATTTATTTGCATCCACACTTTTCTTGCCTTATTTAAAGGGGTTGCACTTGGACAATCTTTGTATAGCATCCCCCGATATGGGCGGTTCCAAAAGGGCATACGCCTATTCCAAAGCTTTGGAATGTGATGTGGTGATTTGTTACAAGCAAAGAGCGAAAGCAAATGTTATTTCCCACATGGAACTTATTGGCGATGTCCAAGGTAAAAATGTGGTTTTGGTTGATGATATGGTCGATACTGCCGGAACACTTACCAAAGCGGCCGACCTGATGATGGAACGGGGAGCGGAAAGCGTACGTGCCGTTACAACACATGGATTGCTTTCGGGCAAGGCGTATGAGCGCATTCAAGAGTCCAAATTAACAGAACTGATCGTTACCGATTCCATTCCTGTGGACCAAAGCCAAAAGAAAATAAAGATATTGTCGTGTGCCGATCTCTTTGCCGATGTGATGCACAGGGTTCACCACAATACGTCAATATCATCAAAATTTTTAATGTAGCCTTCGACTACGCTCAGGCTGACAACGCCTAGCACTTCGAAGATAAATTTTATCATAAATTAAACATTAATAGCAGATTATGAAGTCAATTACAATCAAAGGATCCCAAAGAGAAAGCGTGGGCAAGGTTGCTACCAAAGCCTTACGTAATGCTGGAAAGGTCCCTTGCGTGCTGTACGGAGGGGATAAACCAGTGCATTTTTCAGCTGATGAAATCGCATTCAAAGACTTGGTGTACACCCCAAATGCCTACACCACGGTAATTGAATTGGAAGATGGTCAAAAATTTGACGCCGTATTGCAGGATATTCAATTCCACCCTGTAACCGACAACATCCTACACGTAGATTTCTACCAGTTGTTCGAGGACAAACCAATTACCATGAGAATTCCTGTTCGTTTGGAAGGAAACTCTCCTGGTGTGAGAAACGGTGGACGTTTGCTTTTCAGAAAGCGTAAACTATCCATCCGTGCATTGCCTGCATTGCTTCCCGATTTTATCACTGTGGATATTTCCAAGCTGAGAATCGGTCAGACCATTGCAGTAGAAAGTATTTTGAACGACGATTACACTTTCTTGCACCCAGATAGTACCGCTATCGTTCAGGTGAAAGCTTCTAGAACTTCTGTTGATGAAGAGCTTGAAGATGAAGATGAAGAAGGAGTAGAAGGTGCTGAAGGAGAAGCTACCGAAGGTGGCGAAGCTCCAGAAGCGGAAGCTGCAGAATAGCACTTCAAAAATTTTCACAAGAGCATCCCGCTTTTACCTCGGTAAAAATTTGGGATGCTTTTGTATTTTTGGGCAAATCCATTTTGGCTGATGCTCCATTTTATCAAACAGCTTTTTGGCTCTTCAAAACAACTGCTTCAAGAAACAGAACCCATGAAAAAATTTTTGATCGTTGGTCTTGGAAACATAGGTGCTGAATACGAGGACACCCGTCACAATATCGGGTTCAAAGTCCTTGATTTTTTGGCCGAACAGGAGAGTTTCACATTCGAAAGTGCCAAACTTGGTGCCGTGGGCACTTTTAAGCACAAGGGAAGAAGCCTTATCTGCCTAAAGCCGTCCACCTATATGAACTTAAGCGGTAAGGCTGTGAAGTATTGGCTGGACAAGGAAAGTGTCCCTATGGAAAATCTCTTGGTCATTACCGACGATATCAACCTTCCTTTTGGAACGCTTCGTTTAAAGGGCAAGGGTAGCGATGGCGGCCATAATGGTTTGAAGGATATTCAAAATGTGCTACAGACTACCACATACAACCGTTTTAGATTTGGCGTAGGTTCGGATTTTGGAAAGGGACAACAAGTGGATTATGTGTTGGGCAAATGGGATGATGACCAACAAAAATCCATGCCCGAACGTTTGCAAAAATCTGCGGACCTCGTGCGATCGTTCGTCTTCGCTGGTGCCAAAAACACCATGAATCAATTCAACGGCAAATAAGTTAGAGAACTTTAAAGTCGAATACACTGGAACTGGAAACATTCCCTTCCAAATCGGTAGTGATCACTTGCCAGTAATACACCGTACCCGACTCAACACCTACGGGAAGTTCCATGGTAGACGCATTGGTTACCCTGACCGATGTTTCCGGAGGGTTGGTTTCCGAGAAAAATACTTCAAAGAAGTCGATGTCATTGTCCACATCGGCACCTGCCCACTCCAAGGTTACTTCGTTGGCAATATCCTTCTGGACCGTTGCTCCCGACCTAGGATTTTCCAATTGTGCAGGAAAAGGAACATAGGTGGTCTGTGATCCAGCATTGTAAAAAAGCCATGTTTCGCTAGAAGCCACTTGATCAGATTCGGTGTTTTGGCTGGTGACCGACCAAGCATAAGGGGTTCCCTTGGTGATGGTTAGACTTGCTGAAGTGGAAGCCGTGGAAATGGTCTGGGGCAAATTGGTATTTAAATTGATGACAGAAAGCGTATACCTAGTTGTATTTTTGGACGCATTCCATCTAAAAGTGACCTGGGATGAGGTCTCATTAATATCCGTTCCCGTGGTACACTCTGAATTTTCTTCAGGGAAAACCAAAGTGGCACCTTCAGGTGCTGGGGGAGGTCCATCGTCCCCACCACAGGAAACCAATAATGCCAAAAGGCTCAAATAAATTATCTTCCGAATCATTCCTTGATCAGTTTAAACATTTCCTTTTTACCGGATTTTTCCAGACCTAAATAATATAGCCCTTTGGGCAAGGTGGACACATCCAACTCCAAATCCTCACCAAATACCCTTCTGCGTTCCGTGCGGACCAACTTACCATTGGCAGTGAACAGTTGGATTCCCACAATCCCTTCAAATCCGGCCATGTACACTTGGGTCGTGGTGTACACTGGGTTTGGTGACAAAATAGGCCTTTCCGAATAAAAGAAAGACTTTTCAAAACTTCCTTGGCAAGGCAAATTGGTAAAAACCTTTAAGGTGTTGATACCATTTTCCAAAGGAAGTTGAATTTTGGAAGCCTCTGTTTGGGTAACCAGACCATTGAGCTCCACATTGTAAAACGAAGCCCCGTTCAGGTCAAGGTTCAATACCCCAGCATCCAACAATGCTGATACATCGAGCACATCGGGTTGGGTCAGCATAGCATCGAAACACACCTCCTCATACGTTATCAATCCATCCGTTCCACTTATGCACAAAGAATACTCTCCTGCAGGCAGATTACTAAACGTTTGCGAATTGGTAAATTCAAAAGATTCCGAACCACTGGCACCGTTCAAAACAGCTGTGTAATTGACAGCGGTGTCCAAAGGTGTAATGGTTATGGAACCATCATTATTGCTACGGCAGCTTTCGCTTATCACTTCAATTTCAAAATTATCGGAAGCAAATCGATATACCGCGCAGCCATTCGTATTCACCTCAACACCTTTTGGCGTGCCCAAGCAGAGGTCGTCACCATCATCAAAAACGCCATCCTCATCAGCATCGGGTCGATAACTACCCTCAACACAGATATCCAGGGAAAAATCGACCAAGGCACCACCATCACTCGCAGCGGTATCTTCTATTTCCAAAACCCACTCGCCCAATATGGACTCGCCATTCAGGGATGATAAAAATCCTATCGGCGCAACAGTTCCCGAAATTGCAGGGTTTTCTCCACAAACAATGGGGTCCCCATCATCGTCAAAAACTGCATTCAAATCGTTATCAGCTCCACAATTATTTGATAATAGGGTCACTTCGGTTCCCGAAGGAGAGATAAGGGTAATGATCAGGTCTTCCAAATAGGTATGATCTAGCTGCAAGTTTACATTGACATCCGAAATGGGCAAATCTTCCACAAACAGGATGGAGGTAGTAATGGTTGGTGTTCCCGATGATGCAATGGTAATGGGTAAATCCGTTGCGTTTCTATTTCGGCAATTTACCTGTGATGTGGTAAAGCTGAAAGGTGTTCCAAAAGTTCCCGAACCACAACCATTGTTGGGTCTCACTCTCCAAAAATATTCGGTCTCAGCCTCTAGATTTGTGGCTTTATAGGTGGTAAAGGGCAAAGATGCAGATTCTACCACATTGGTAAAGGCCAAATCGGTCGCCACTTCCACATCATAATTCGAATAGGATGGGTCAGCTTGCCAATTGAGCAAGGCCTCCAATGCCACACCCGCCTCTCCATCACTTGGCGCGAGCAATGCCACATCGGCAAAATTGCCATCCTGCACCAGAAGGGTAAGCGTAATGTTCTTGGTCACCGAAGCCGAGGTCGCAGTGACCACAATATCGTAGGTTCCTGGGGCAACGCTGTTGGTATTGGACAGCGTAAGGTCTACATCCGTACTGTTTGCGGTTGCGTTCGTTGGAGAAAAATTGGCAGACATGCCTGCAGGAACGTTAGCCGAGAAAGTAGCGTTCTCGTTGAACCCATCATAGGTTTCGTATACAAAAGGTATCACCAAATCATCGGGCTGGCAAACCTCATAGTCCAAGTTTTCAAAATTAAGGACCATTTGGGATGGTTCAATGGTAAAATCGGTGCTGTTCACAGCGAAGAAGATATTGTTACTGGCTTTTACCATAATTCGACCCGTATTGGTCACATTTCCTGGCAGAAGCACTTCTTCAGCACCATCGTTCAAGGTGTTTTCCAAAAGGGTTATGGGATAGGTCAGTCCACCATCCAAAGAAAGGAAAATATCCACCTGTTGCGCATTTATGGGAGCTATGTCCGTGTTTGACACATCCCATGTAATTTCTTGTACCGAGCCGGCCACGTAGGTTTCTTCGGAAGTTTGGGAAGTAACGATAAAAGGCCCTGCGGCCTTGATGACCCGAACATCCAATACATCCGAAACTACTTGCCCACCTCCAGCAGCGTTGTCACGGACCGTGCAGGCAAATCTCAAGTTCCGTTCTATCTCGGAAACCGTTTCCCAAGCGTCTCCCGTGGCTGGATTTACCTGCGTCAAATTACCTTGGACAACTTCGGAAAGTCTGGGAAAATATCTTTTGGGATCGGTTGAAGGTGGCAACGACCTAAAATTGGCCCCGCTCGGGTTCAAGGAGCCAAAAGATGCCGTTGTTACCAATCCGTCATCAATTTGTTCCCAAGTATAGGTCAGCACATCCCCTGCATCGGGGTCGGTCGCATTGCCTTCCAAAACAAAGGCGGTTCCTCTAGGTATGGTGTAATCATTCACCGGTACCAAAACTGGCGGTGCATTGCTGATTGCCTCGGTTTGGGCACAGGAAGTGGTCTCCAAATAGGTAGAAATCTGAAGTATGCTATTGTAATGGAAATAATCATCGCCCTGCAGCGCAACATTGTTCCCTTCTACAATGCCCGCATACCCCATAATGGTGCTTCCACTGGCAGGTTCCGCTTGAACTCCCGTTCCCTCAGATTCGAAAGACCACGTGTGGTTGGCGCCAAATTGATGACCGAGTTCGTGTGCTACGTAATCCAAATCGAACACATCCCCTTCGGGGACGTTGGCGGCGGAAAAGGCACTACCCTTTCGATTATCCACACAGACCGAGGCGATAAAACCAGCGTTACCATTGTCCAAACCCACGCCTACTTGATGGAACAAATGCCCAACATCATAATTTTCTTCTCCAATAATCGATGTGATAGTGGACTGTATCTGAGAATTCAAACTATTGTTGAAAGGATCGGTATTGGCATTGGTAAAAATAAGCAGGTCGTTATTGGGAATGAGTTCCAAGGTGACGCCCAAATCGGTCTCGAATACTTCGTTGACCCGGGTTAAAGTTGCATTGATGCCAGCAAGCGCATCTTCTACCGTGCCGCCCATGTATTGGGTATATTCTCCCGAAGCGGACACCGCCACCCGATACGTTCTGAGCACTTGGTCATCTACCAAAGGGACTATGGTTTTTCCTGCTAAATTGGATGACTTTGAAGCATTTCCAAATAGGTCCTTGCTGGTTGTACAGATAAAATCCATTTTTGAGGAAAGACCTGCTTCCTTATCATAAAGAACATAAGTATCCGAATCGTTCGAGGCTGGCTCCATGAATGCGATTCGGCTGTCCTCCAAACTCACCATCATGGTTTGGATACCTTTGTGCGAACTGCTCAGCTTCACCTTGTATTTACCATCGGCGCTGATTCCCGTAAATGATTTGATAGCCGGGTATTTCTTGGAAAGATTGGGATGGAGCACGGCCGTTTCCTTCACGTAAAACGGAACTACATCCCCTTCCCCATTGGGCAGATAAACCGTGGTTGCAGAACTTTTGGCCACCGAAACGGAATTGATTGTTTTGGATAAGCCACTTTTGTCCAACGTGAACACTTTTTTGGCATCCGAAATATCCTTCAGGGAACTGGCGCGAAGTCCGGACCGGTTCGGAACGTTTTTCCAATACCCCTGCTGCCCGTAAATGCAAAAGCAGCTAAAAAATATGGTTATTGAAAAAACAAGATGTAACTTAGCTTTCATACACGGTTAGGGCATAGTATATTTTCAAATGTAAGCCTTTTTTTATTTCTAAATCAGTTGGAAACAATCCAAAACATTTCTCATTTTAAGCAAGTTCCGCATCAAACTGTGGTGACCATCGGCACATTTGATGGTGTGCATTTGGGCCACCGTAAGATATTGGAACGCATCACAAACAATGCCAAAAACACCGGACTCAAATCCACGGTCCTCACCTTTTTCCCGCATCCAAGGATGGTATTGCAAAAAGATGTGGACATCAAACTGCTGAACACCCTCGAAGAGAAAAAGCAGATTTTGGAAGGTTTGGGACTGGATTATTTGATCATCCATCCGTTTACCAAACAGTTTTCCAGACTATCGGCCATCGACTTTGTAAGGGACATTTTAGTGAACAACATCAAGGCCAAAAGAATCATCATTGGGTACGATCACAGGTTCGGTCGCAATCGAAATGCCAATATCAAAGACTTGATTTCCTTTGGAAATACCTTCGATTTTGAGGTAGAGGAAATTCCTGCCCAAGAAATCGAAGACGTTTCGGTGAGCTCCACCAAAATCAGGAAAGCGTTGTTGGATGGCGATGTAGAAACTGCCAATAGCTACTTAAACTACGCTTATATGCTCACGGGCACGGTGAAAAAAGGACGCGGACTAGGAAGGGATTTTGGTTTCCCCACCGCAAACCTCCACATTGCCGAAGAGTACAAACTCATTCCAAAAAACGGAGCCTATGTGGTAAAGAGCCATTTGGATGGCAAGGAGTATTACGGCATGATGAACATCGGCTTCAACCCCACGGTAGACGGTTCCAAAAAAAGCATCGAAATCAACTTTTTTGAATTTGACGGAAATCTCTATGAGAAAAAAATACAGGTAGCACTATTGCACCGTATTAGGGATGAGCATAAATTTAACTCGATCGAAGAATTGAAGGAACAGTTGAAGAAAGATAAAAACCACTCTTTGGACCTAATTTCCAAATAAATGTTCACCCAATTTCTATTTCGGAAAATTGACAACGCCCAACTGGTGGTTTTCCGAATATTCTACGGCTTATTGGTCGCTGCGGAATGCTACGGAGCCATCGCCACGGGCTGGGTTCGAAGAACCATGGTGGAGCCCAAGTTCACTTTTTCCTTTATTGGGTTTGAATGGTTACAGCCCCTGCCCGGCAATGGCATGTACATCTATTTTGCCGTTATGGGCACTTTGGGCCTCTTGATTGCCCTCGGGTACAAATACCGATTCAGCGCCTTGGCCTTCGCCATCATGTGGTCCGGCGTGTACCTCATGCAAAAAACATCCTACAACAACCACTACTATCTTTTGATGCTATTGGCATACATCATGGCCATTTTTCCCGCTAACAGGGATGCTTCTTTGGATGCCAAACTCAACCCTGGGCTGCGTTCCCAAACCATGTACAACTGGATTCGATGGACCATCATACTGCAATTGTTCATTGTATACACCTATGCCTCAGTGGCTAAACTATATGGGGATTGGCTGGATTTCAGTATCGTGGAACTGTTGATGGAATCCAAAAAGCATTATTATCTGATCGGGGATTTACTCCAAGAAAAATGGGTGCATCAAATAGTCGGGATTTTCGGGATTGTGTTCGACCTTTTGATTGTTCCCGCCCTACTTTGGAAACCTACGCGCAAAATTGCTTTTGTATTTTCCATCGTTTTCCATCTGTTCAACAGTATTGTGTTCCAAATCGGGATATTCCCCTACCTCTCTTTGGCCTTTACGGTCTTCTTTTTTGAACCACAGACCATTCGAAATCTCTTTTTGAAAACCAAAAAATTCATACCGGACACCAAAATCGTAGTCCCCAAAAGCAAGAACATCATTCTTTCGGTGCTGGGCATCTATTTCCTCATTCAATTGCTGTTGCCTCTTCGGCACCATCTGTTCCCAGATGACGTACTTTGGACAGAGGAGGGCCATCGACTGAGCTGGCGGATGATGCTTCGCAGCCGAGCGGGCAGAATCACCTACAAAGTAGTGAACACCCAAAGTAAGGACACCACCATCATCAACCTTAATGAATATCTGACCAACAAACAGGAAAGAAGAGTGGAATGCTATCCCGATTTTATCTGGCAATTTGCCCAACACCTCAAAAAGGAGTATGCCCAAAAAGGAGAGGACATTCAGGTATTTGTGGACAACAAGGTCAAAATCAACCAAGGGCCATACAAAACCTTTATCGACCCCAAAGTGGACTTGGTCAGTGTTCCGTGGAACCATTTTTCCCATAACGATTGGATTCTCCCCTCGAACAAAGAATAAAATTGGGCACTTGTTCAGATTCGATTAAATTTGCGGCTCAAAACTAGGCCATGCTTCAACTACAGAACATCAGGGAAAACAAGGAAAGTATCATCACCGCTTTAAAAAAGCGAAATATCGATGCAGCACCGATGATTGCGAAGGTTTTGGAACTCGATGAAAAACGACGCTCCATCCAAACAGAATTGGATGCTACTCTGGCCGAATCCAACAAAATCTCCAAAGAAATCGGCATCCTTTTCAAAACAGGAAAAGCACAGGAAGCGAATGTTCTAAAAGAAAAAACCGCTGGACTTAAAGAAGCGTCAAAAAAGTTGGGCGATGACCTCAACCTTACCGCAGATGAACTTCAGCAACAACTATATTTGATTCCGAACGTTCCGCACGAATCGGTTCCAGCGGGCAATTCCGAAGAGGACAATGAGGAAGTATTCCGGGAAGGTGATATTCCAACCTTGGTGGAAGGCGCATTGCCCCACTGGGAATTGGCCAAGAAATATGACATCATCGATTTTGAGCTTGGGGTGAAAATCACGGGAGCAGGTTTTCCAGTGTACAAAGGAAAGGGTGCCCGTTTGCAACGCGCCTTGATCGCCTACTTCTTGGATAAAAATGCAGAAGCTGGGTATACCGAGATACAAGTACCGCTCATGGTCAACGAAGACTCGGGATACGGAACTGGTCAATTGCCCGACAAGGAAGGGCAAATGTACCACGTACAGGCGGATGACCTATACCTTATCCCAACGGCCGAAGTGCCTGTGACCAACTTGCACCGAGGCGATATCTTGGCAGAGGGTGATTTCCCTATCAAATACACAGGCTACACTCCTTGCTTCCGACGTGAGGCAGGCAGTTATGGCGCACATGTCCGTGGTTTGAACCGTTTGCACCAATTTGACAAAGTGGAAATTGTGCGCTTGGAGCACCCCAACAACTCTTACCAGGCCCTGGATGAAATGGTGGAGCATGTTAAAAACATTCTTCGCGAACTCAAATTGCCCTACCGCATCTTGCGTCTCTGTGGTGGCGACCTTGGTTTTACATCGGCCCTGACCTTTGATTTTGAGGTATTCTCCACCGCGCAAGACCGTTGGTTGGAAATCAGCTCCGTGTCCAACTTTGAGACCTTTCAGGCCAATCGCCTGAAACTTCGTTTTAAGGACGAAAACGGGAAAAGTCAGCTGGCCCACACCTTAAATGGAAGTGCCTTGGCATTGCCACGGGTATTGGCGGGTATCTTGGAAAACTATCAGACCGAAGACGGGATAAAAATCCCCGAAGTTTTGGTTCCGTACTGCGGTTTTGATACCATCGATTAAGGTTTTCAGGCATTTATTTGGATTCGCTTAACAGAATCCCCCGTATTTCTGCGTTATATTTGAAATAAAACAAGCAATTGCATCGCCTTTTATTTTTCATATTCGCAATTACATGCACCGTGTTGTCGGCACAAGAAGATTTCTTGGCCAAACAATACTTTCAAGATGGGGATTATGAAAAAGCATTGGTCTTCTACGAAAAATTGGTGGAGACCAATCCCAGACGCACAGATTATGCAGAGGGATTGGTAGCCTGCTACCAGCAATTGGAACGTTATGATGAGGCCGAAGCATTCTTACTTCAAAAAATAGAAGATAGTTATGCCTTCCCCACCTTTTTTATTGAGTTGGGCTATAACCATACCCTAAAGAACGAACCTGAAAAGGCCAATGCCTATTACGACAAGGCCATCCAAAAAATAGAGGACAACCCCAACTACGGATACAGTGTGGGCTATCGGTTTCAGACCTATGCCCTATTGGATTATGCCATCCAAGCCTACAACCGCGCCATGGAGCTAAAACCGGACCTCAACTATGATTTTCAATTAGCTAGAATTTATGGTGAACAGGGCGACATTGCCAAAATGTATCAGTCCTATCTCAATTTGATTTGGGAAGGGCGCACTTCCCGCTCCAACGTGCTCCGCAACATTGAGGACTTTATTTCCGAAGACCCATCCAACGAAAACAATGTGCTGCTACGCAAAGTGTTGTTGCAAAATGCCCAAAAGGCACCGGACATTCTTTGGAACGAACTACTGAGCTGGTTGTTTGTCCAACAAAAACAATACAATAGCGCCTTTGGCCAAGAAAAAGCCATTTACAAACGAAGTGAAGGACAATCCATAGACCGTTTGGAAAATTTGGGCCGTATCGCTATGGAAGAAAAAGACCTGGAAACGGCCACATCCATCTACGAGTTTGTTGTGGAAAACACGGAGAATCCGAATACCAGGCTCAATGCAGAACTCAGCTTGATCGACATTGTTCTGGAAAACCCCACGGAAAAAGTGTTGCAAACGGTTGAGAAAAAATTTGAGGACTTGGTAGAAATGTACGGAAACCAGAGCAGGACGCTTCAACTACAGGTGGCCTACGCCAATTTCCTGACCTTTAAAAAAGAAGAGCCAGAACCGGCCATAGCCATGCTCAAGCAAAGTTTGGAACTACCCATGGGCCAAATGACGATGGCGTATTTAAAATTGGCACTGGGGGATATTTTGGTTTTTGACCAGCGGTTTAACGAAGCTTTGATTTTATTTACCCAAGTGCAAAAAAGCATGAAGAACGATGTGCTGGGGCAAGATGCACGGTTTAAAGTGGCGCAGACCAGTTTTTACAAAGGCGATTTTGATTGGGCGCTCACCCAACTTAAGGTATTGCGCGGTTCTACCTCCCAGCTCATCGCCAACGATGCCATGCAGTTAAGTTTGTTGATTTCGGACAACTCCTTGGAGGACTCTACCCAGACCGCTTTGAAAAAATATGCCCGTGCCGACTTATTGGCCTATCAAAACAAAGACAAAGAGGCTGTTGAAGTGCTCGAGGATATTTTGGAAAATCACAAAGGGGAAAAAATCGAGGATGAGGCCTTGTTGAAGCAAGCAGAACTTTTGGTGGAACAGCAAAACTATGAAGGTGCCGAGTTCAACTACCAAAAAATCGTAGAATTTTATGGTGATGGCATTTTAGCCGATGATGCCCATTTTGCCTTGGGAGAACTCTATGAAAAAACGCTGAACGAGCCCGAAAAGGCCAAGACCCATTATGAGAAAATCATCTACAACTATCAGGATAGTTATTATTTTCCACAGGCCCGAAAAAATTTCAGGCGTCTTCGAGGGGATGCCATCAACTAGTCACCTTGTCATTCCCGCGATGGCGAGAATCTCTATAAGAGGTTTCTCAGAATTACACTAACTTCGCCCACCCTTAAACAGATAAAGTAAATGCTCATATACAACGTAACCATCAACATCGATGAAAGTGTCCACGACCAATGGTTGGAATGGATGAAGGACAAACACTTACCCGATATGCTGGCCACAGGGAAATTCTCCCACGCCAAAATGGTAAAGGTCTTGGTAGAAGAGGATATGGGCGGTATTACCTACTCCGTTCAATATACCACACAGGACAGGGCCACCTTGGAAGCCTATTACAAGGAGGATGCCGACCGTCTGCGTGCCGATGCGCAACAGATGTTCCCCAATAAATTCGTTGCCTTTAGAACGGAGCTAGAAGTCATCAGTCAACAAATCCCATAGCAATTGGAGTATCTGTTTTCCTATGGAACCCTACAGGACCCACAGGTTCAGGAATCTGTTTTTGGCCGCTGGCTCAACGGAAAAACTGACGCAGTTGTCGGGTTTCAAAAAATGGAAAATGCCGTTTATGGACGTTACCCCATAGTAGCTCATACCGGAAACCCAAAACACAAAGTAAAGGGCATGGCATATGAAGTGAGTGCCGTTGACCTGAAAAAGGCAGACCGCTACGAGACCGAAGCCTACAAAAGGGAACTCTTCACCTTGGAATCAGGAGCCAAAGCATGGATCTATGTCGAAAATTCCAACTAACTTGCCAAAAAATGCTCCCGTGTCCAAAAAGAAAAAAAAGAAGTATTCCCATAATCCCCAGCATGATCACAAACCAGTCCAGGAGGAGGGCGCGGTAAAGGCCAAAAAACATTTGGGCCAGCACTTTCTCAAAGATGAATCCGTAGCACAAAAAATTGCACAGACCCTTTCGCTGGAAGGCTATCAAAACGTACTCGAAATAGGGCCTGGTATGGGAGTGCTCACCAAGCATTTACTGCAACGTGACCTAGACCTTGTAGCCATGGACTTGGACGATGAATCCATCGTCTATCTTAACCACAGCTTTCCGTTAGAACATGCCGCTATCCTGAAACAAAACAACCGCTTGAACATTGTCGAAGCAGATTTTCTAAGATTTGACCTGACCGAGCTATATGGGGAGGAACAGTTTGCCATTACAGGAAACTTCCCTTATAATATTTCCAGTCAGATTGTTTTTAAAATGCTGGAAATGCGCCATCAGATTCCTGAATTTTCGGGGATGTTCCAGAAAGAAGTGGCCAAACGTATTTGCGAAGGCCCTGGAAACAAGACGTACGGTATCCTCTCCGTGTTGGTCCAAGCGTATTATGATGCAGAGTACCTTTTTACCGTACCGCCCGGGGTTTTTGACCCACCACCAAAGGTGGATTCGGGAGTGTTACGGTTAACCCGAAAAAAGGAACTCACCTTGCCATGCGACGAACGCCTCTTTTTTAAAGTGGTGAAAACCGCCTTCAACCAAAGAAGAAAAACAATACGCAACAGTCTTAAAACCTTCAACCTTTCTGATAATCTCAAAGAAGATGCTATCTTTGACCAACGCCCGGAACAGCTAAGTGTAGCTGACTTTGTAACGTTGACACAGAAGATAGCCAATGACCCCGTTTAAACTCACAGACGAACTTTTAGAAGAAATCAGGCAACTGATTGCGGAAAGCAAAGATGCCGAGCTTCAAACCATAATGAAGGAGTTCCACTATGCCGATATTGCGGAGATAGCGGACGAACTGGAGGTGGAAGAGGCTACCTATCTCATCAAACTGCTCGATAGCGAGAAAACCTCGGATATTCTTGCCGAAATGCATGAGGACATCCGTGAGGCGGTCCTTAAAAACCTTACCGCCAAGGAAATTGCAGGGGAGTTGGCGGAGCTCGATACCGATGATGCGGCGGATATCATCAACGAACTTCCGAAGGAGCTGGTACAAGAGGTTATCTCGGAAATCGAAGATAGAGAACACGCCAAGGACATTGTGGACCTATTGCGCTATGAGGAGGATTCCGCTGGTGGTCTTATGGCAAAAGAGTTGGTAAAGGTCAATGAGAATTGGACCGTTACCACTTGCGTGAAGGAAATGCGTGCCCAAGCTGAAAATGTAACCCGGGTACATTCCATTTATGTGGTGGATGATGAAGACAAGCTAAAAGGCAGGCTATCCTTAAAGGATTTGCTTACTGCTCCCGCCAAGAGCCATATCAGGGAAATATACATTCCCAAAGTGGATTCCGTCAACGTAAACGAAAAGGGCGAAGAAGTCGCGAGGGTGATGTCCAAATACGATTTGGAAGCCATTCCCGTAGTGGATGAGATAGGACGTTTGGTGGGGCGAATAACCATTGATGACATCGTAGATGTAATCCGTGAGGAAGCCGATAAGGATTACCAAATGGCGGCAGGTATATCACAAGATGTGGAAGTGAGCGATAGTATTTGGATCCTCACCCGTGCCCGTATTCCATGGTTGATCTTGGGGCTTTTTGGTGGACTCGGCGCTGCAGCCATTATGGGAACTTTTGAGGATATGATTGCCAAGCATGCCGTATTGTTCTATTTCACTCCGTTGATTGCCGCGATGGCCGGTAACGTTGGTGTACAATCTAGCGCCATTGTGGTGCAAGGTCTCGCCAACGACGACCTTAAGGGAAGTGTTAGGAACCACTTATTTAAGGAGATGCTCTTAGCACTTTTAAACGGATTTATCCTTGCTATTTTATTGATGCTCTTCACTTGGGTCTGGAAAGGAGCCTTTAACACGGCATTGGCGATATCCCTTTCGCTGATCGTGGTGATTGTGGTGGCCGGATTTATAGGCACCTTTGTACCGCTCTTCCTTCATAAAAGAAATATTGACCCTGCCATTGCCACGGGTCCATTTATCACCACCAGCAATGATATTTTTGGAATCCTCATTTATTTCTGGATTGCAAAAATCATTTTGGGAATTTAAATCTTGCCATGAAATCCATCAACCTAAAAGAAAAACATGCCGAGTTTACCAAACAGTGGCATCCGCATCAAATTGCCGTAGTGGACGATATGCAGGTCCTTTTGGCCAAACTCCAAGGTGAATTTGTTTGGCACGCCCACAAAAACGAGGATGAACTGTTTCAGGTTATCAAAGGAACCCTTTATATGCAGTTTAGGGATAGGACCGAAGTGGTGAACGAAGGCGAGATCATTATAGTCCCCAAAGGTGTGGAACATAATCCCATGACCAAGAACGGGGAAGAGGTGCACGTACTCCTTTTTGAAAAATTGAGCACCGCCCATACGGGCAATGTGCTCCATGAAAAAACTCAAACCCATTACCCAAAAATATAGGAGTCGTATATTTGCTCCCATGAAAGTTCTCCACCTCGACACCAACCATCCCCTGCTCTTGGAACAATTTGCCGAGCTCGGGTTCGAAAATCATGAAGACTACAGCTCTACCAAGGAGCAAGTAGAGAAAAAAATACATCTATACGACGGCATCATCATCCGAAGCAGGTTTACCATCGACCAACAATTTCTGGAAAAGGCCACCAACCTCAAATTTATTGGAAGGGTCGGCGCCGGCTTGGAAAATATTGATGTAGACTATGCCAAATACAAGGACATTTTCTTGGCCTCGGCACCTGAGGGCAACCGAAATGCAGTAGGCGAACATACCCTTGGCATGCTACTCTCCTTGATGAACCAGATGGGCAAGGCCGACCGCCAAGTGCGGAAAGGCAAATGGAAACGTGAACAAAACAGGGGAGTTGAACTGGAAGGCAAAACAGTTGGAATCATTGGCTATGGCAACATGGGCAAGGCCTTTGCAAAAAAATTGCAAGGTTTTGATGTAGAGGTCATCTGTTACGATATTGTGGGCGGTGTAAGTGATGACAATGCCCGGCAGGTGGGGATTATGGAATTCCAACAAAAATCCGATGTGGTGAGCTTGCACGTTCCCCAGACCGAGGAAACCATTGGAATGGTCAACTCCGAATTCATAGAAAAATTCCATAAACCGTTTTGGTTGTTAAATACCGCCCGCGGAAAATGTGTGGTCACCAAAGACTTGGTGGAAGGGCTAAAATCAGGCAAGGTGCTTGGCGCTGGACTGGATGTGCTCGAATATGAACAAAAGTCCTTTGAGAACATGTTCACCAAAAAACCAAAAGCCTTCAAATACCTTCGCAAGGCAAATAACGTGCTCCTAACACCCCACGTGGCAGGATGGACCGTGGAAAGCAAGGAAAAATTGGCGCAGACGATTGTTGACAAAGTCAAAGCAAGATTTTGTTAATTTTAATGGGTGAAAAAAACCATTTTTGTTTTCTCGGCACTTATCGTATCCTTGTTGGCACTCTTCAAGTTAAGCAACCACGTCTATCGCTCCGGGGATATTTCAGCTGAAATAATAATTGCTGTTATCGCCATAGTCTTTTTTGGCATCGGGATATATATCAATAAAAAAGCACTCCACAAAGAAAGGCCCAGTGTTGTCGATCAAAAGAAAATTGAACAATTGGGTATCGGTAAAAGGGAATATCAGGTCTTGGTGCATATTTCAAAAGGACTTTCCAACAAGGAGATTGCCAGTGCTCTTTTTGTTTCGGAGAGCACCATAAAAACCCATGTTTCCAATCTTTTGATCAAATTGGACGCCAAGCGAAGAACCCAAGCTGTTCAAAAGGCAAAAAGTCTTCATATTCTCCCCATTTAGCAGATTTTCAACTTCATCTGAAGTGTTTTTGGTACTTTAGTATGAGTCCAAAAACCAAGCTCAACCCTACTTTTGAACCAACCATAAAACTAGAAATGATGAAACAAACAGTTTTAAGATATGGAGCGTACGGAGCACTTACCATCTGCGTACTATTTATAATCAGTTGGTATGCGTTGGGCAATCTATCCATGTCCGTACAGGAACTATTGGGATATGTCTCGATAATTGTCTCCCTAAGTTTTGTATTTTTTGGCATCAAACATTTTCGGGATAGGGAAAATGAAGGAAAGGTAAGCTTTAAAAAAGCACTTATCATCGGTATTTTGATCAGTATCATCACCGCCTTGGCATTTGGTCTTTTGGATGTTTTGTACACTGAAGTGCTAAACCCTGAATTTATGGATACGTAATATGAAGAAGTGATTCAAGAAATGAGGACTAACCTCCCATCCGAGGAGTTTCAAGTCAAACTGGCAGAATTGGAATCGCAACGGGAACAATTTTCCAATCCTTTACTGTCGTTTATTTTTATGGGCATGACTGTTTTTCTTATTGGATTCATTATTTCCTTGCTGTCCTCCCTTATTCTTCAACGAAAATAAGCCCATTATGACCATAGATGCCCTAACACCGGACGAGTACATTGAAAAACTTCCTGATGACCGCAAAGAGGCGGTCTCCAAATTACGGGAAACCGTAAAATCCAATTTACCCAAGGGTTTTGAGGAATGCATCAACTATAAAATGATTGGCTATGTGGTGCCGCATGCCATTTACCCGGAGGGTTACCACTGTGATCCTAAATTGCCATTGCCCTTTATCAATATCGCCTCACAGAAAAACTTTGTGGCACTCTACCATTCGGGCATCTACGCAGACCAAGAACTCCACGACTGGTTTGTGGGCGAATATCCAAAGCATGTAAAAACCAAATTGGATATGGGCAAAAGCTGTATCCGATTCAAAAACGTGAAACACATACCGTATAATCTGATTGCGGAATTGTGCCAAAAAATGACCCCACAACAATGGATCGGTTTGTACGAACAAAACATTAAGAAATCATGAAAAACAGAGTAACGGGATTGGGCGGCTTTTTCTTCAAAAGCAAGGATCCGGATCATATGAAAGAATGGTACAAAAATCATTTGGGCCTCAATACAGACCGGTATGGATGTACCTTTTGGTGGAAGGACAAAGATGGAAACGACTGTTCTACACAATGGAGCCCTATGGATGAAAAAACGGAGTACTTTAAACCTAGTGAAAAGCAGTTTATGATGAACTTCCGGGTGGAAAACCTGGTTGCGCTGCTCGAAGCCCTTAAGGAAGAAGGCGTAACGGTGGTGGGTGAAATGGAAGAATACGAATACGGTAAGTTTGGCTGGATTTTGGATCCCGAGGGCAATAAATTGGAACTTTGGGAGCCTGTTGATAAAGCCTTTCTGTAGATATGGATTTATTTGCTACATTTAAAACTCATTAACCAACACATAAAAAACATGTCAGAAGAAAAAAAAGACTTCGGTGATAAAGCCGAAGAAGCAGCCAAAGACTTTAAGGAGGATGTAAACAAGGCATTCGATCCAGCAAATCCGGAAAGTGGAAAAACCGTAGCCATTATTGCTCACTTGACCTTCATTGGATGGATTATCGCTATTATTATGAACAGTAGCAACAAAACGGAAATAGGTTCCTTTTACATAAGGCAGACCTTGGGGATTTTCCTTCTTTTGATTGTCACCTCCTTTATTCCGTTGATAAATCTTGTAGGGTGGCTATTGGGCGTAGTTCTTTGGATTGTTAGCTTAATAGGTTCCATTAATGGAAATCAGAAACCTGTATTTTTGGTGGGCGAGTATTTCCAAAATTGGTTCAAGAGCCTATAAAAAGTATTTAAAAGCCAGATAAAATCTGGCTTTTTTTGAGAACTTATTCATCGTAATATTACAATAAATAGACAGCATATGGTCATTAGAACCATGCAAGCTTCAGATTGGGAAGCAGTCGCGAAGATTTATTTGGAAGGCATCGCAACCGGTTTTGCCACATTTGAGACACAAGCACCCTCCTATAATGATTGGGACAAAGCCCATACGAGCGAGTGCCGCTTGGTCGCCGAGATAGATGGCATCATCATGGGTTGGGCAGCGCTCTCTCCCGTATCCAGTCGATGTGTGTACGGCGGTGTAGCCGAGGTCAGTGTTTACATTTCGGCCCAGAGCCGTGGCCAAGGTGTCGGGAAAGCATTGATGCAGCATTTGATCGGAGAAAGTGAAAAAGCTGGATTTTGGACTATTCAGTCAGGTATTTTTCCAGAGAACACGGCCAGTATCAAATTACATGAAAGGGTGGGTTTTCGCTACATCGGAAAACGGGAACGCGTGGGCAAGATCCACGGGGTCTGGAAAGATAATTTGCTGTTCGAAAGACGAAGCTCGACTGTTGGCGTGGATTAATCCTCTTCAGAATGGCCGTTCCCTTCCGCTACTTTGCGCTCCAATTCCGCCTGAAACTCTTCCATTACGGGTTTTACGGTACTCTCCGGTAAATCCGCTATCCGGATGTACATTAATCCGTCCACCGAATTATTAAAAAGCGGGTCCACATTAAAGGCCACCACCTTCGCATTTTGCTTGATGTACTTTTTGATCAATACCGGTAAACGCAAACTTCCCGGCTCCACCTCGCTGATGAGTTTATCAAATTTATTCAGGTCAGCTTGGGTCTCATCAAAAACAAACTCCTTATCGGCATCCTTCAACTTCACCTTGAATTCCTTTTTGGGACGAATGTATTGCGCCACATAAGGATCCCAATAATTGGATTTCATGAATTCGATCATCAAGGATTTGGAGAAATTGGAGAATTGGTTGCTGATACTCACCCCACCGATTAAATATTTATGCTCTGGATGTCTCAGGGTCGTATGTACGATTCCTTTCCAAAGCAGGAACAAGGGCATCGGTTTTTGTTGGTATTCCTTTACAATATAGGCTCGCCCCATCTCAATGGATTTCTCCATCATTCCGTACAACTCCGGTTCAAATCGAAACAAGTCCTGCAAATAAAAACCGTCGATACCGTACTTGCTAAAAATTTCGGAACCCAATCCCATACGGTAAGCCCCAACAATGGCCTTGCTGTCGTCATCCCAAAGGAACAAATGGTGGTAATAGGAATCAAACTTGTCCAGATCGATGGCATTGTTGGTACCTTCTCCCACTTCCCTGAACGTGACCTCACGCTGGCGACCGATTTCGTTCAAACAAAAGGGCATATCCTTGGCCTGGGCCAAGAACACTTCGTAGTTCTTGCTCTGGAGCATACGGCAATCATTCTCGCGCAATTTTTCGATTTCGCCCTCCAAAACCTTTGCACTGATCGCGGAGGCAATTTTTTTGGGCGGCTTGGGGATTTTGAGGGAGGTCGGCACCTTGTCCAAGAAGCGTTCCTTTTCAAAAACATTGGCCAACAAATAGGTTTTCTTTCGGAGCAGTTCCGCAAATCCTTCTAAAGTATCCTCCTCATTTTGGGTTTGGACGGAAATGGGTTGACCAATCCGCACTTTGATGGGACGACGGCTTTGGGATGTCAATTCCGAAGGTAATTTGGCCGTTCGGAATACATCGTCAATTTTAGAGAGGCGATAGAACAACCTACTATTTCGGGCATGAAAATAAATGGGCACTACGGGCACTTCGGCCTTTCGAATCAGTTTTATGGCGGCCTCTTCCCAAGGTCGGTCCACCACCAACTTTCCGTCGCGATAGGTAGACACCTCGCCCGCAGGGAAAATCCCGAGCGGATGCCCATCGCGTAAATGTTGTAGTGCATTTTTAAACCCTACGATGCTGCTCTTGGCATCCTTATGGTTCTCAAAAGGGTTCACCGGCATAATGTAGGGCTTCAAAGGCTCTATCCGGTGCAACAAAAAGTTGGCAATGATTTTATAATCCGGCCGCTCGTTCAATAATAACTTAAGCAACAGCACGCCATCAATACCGCCCAAGGGATGATTGCTAATAGTAATATAGGGGCCCGATTTCGGGAGTCGTTTTAAATCTTCTTCGGGAATTTCAAAATCTATTTCATAATGTTCTAGAATAGCATCCAGAAACTCAGGACCCGAAAGGTCTTTGTTCTTATCGTAAAACCTGTTGATAGTGCTAATTCGGGTAGCCACCATTAAAAGCCATCCTACAAACGTGCCCAAAAAGCCATATTTGTCCAGATGGATGACCTTCGCCACCTCTTTAGCAGAAACCAAGCCCATAGAAAACGTATTTAGGTACGCGTAAAGATAGAAAATAAACCCTATAGGGTTTTTTACCCAAATATTAAGGCTAAATCATTACTTCACAACCAATTGAACCGTTTCCTTGCCTCGCTGCTCCACCAGTACCGACTTTCCATTTTGAAGGGATTTGACCGAATCGTCGTTAAAATGGCGAATGGTGTATAGCGACACATCTTCGTGACAAACCACCTTAAATTTGCGTTTAAGCTCTTCCAGCAATGGCGGAAGACCCCTAAACTTATTGTCCAAACAGACCGAAAAGCTGATGGCGGAATTTTGGATCAAATCCACTTTTAAGCGGTGGTCATGGAACAACTTGAAGATTTCGCTGATGTTATCCTCCACGATAAATGAAAAATCCAGTGAAGATAGTTTGAGCAACACTTGGTTCTTCTTTACGATAAAGCAGGGTACCTTGGGCTCAATACCGTTGCCCTTGCCCACAGTAGTACCCTTATCCTTTGGATTCACAAAGGATTTTACATGAAGGGGTATCTCCTTACGCTGAAGCGGCTGTAAGGTTTTGGGATGGATTACCGAAGCTCCATAAAATGCTAGTTCGATTGCTTCGCGATATGAAATCTTGTCCAACAATTGGGCGTTCTCAAAATTTCTGGGGTCGGCGTTCAACACTCCGGGAACATCCTTCCAAATGGTGACGGATTCCGCATTGAGGCAATAGGCCAAAATTGCTGCAGAATAATCGGAACCCTCCCTTCCCAAGGTGGTCGTAAAGTTGTTGTCGTCACTTCCCAAAAAGCCTTGGGTAATGTTCAATTTGGAAACGTCGACACGGGAAAGTACTTCTGCTTGGGTACGGTCCCAAAGTACTTGCGCATCCCTGTTTGTCGTATCGGTCTTGATAAGGGTTCGGACATCCAACCATTGATTGGAAATCCCAACCTCGTTCAAATAGGCACTGACGATGGTACTGGACAACAGTTCGCCATAACAGACCACCTGATCGTACACAAAGCCATATTTGGGCGACTTATTCCACGCCAAAAAGCCTCTTACTTCATCAAAGAGCATCTTTACTCGGTTATAAACCGGGTGGTTTTGGTTTTGAAAAAGGTCGGTAATAATGTTATCATGATACTCTACCACCTCTTGTAGCGATGACTGTAAATTGGCCTTGTCATTAAAATAGGACTCCACCACCTTTTCCATGGCGTTGGTCATCTTCCCCATCGCCGAAATGACGACCAAAGTGTCTTGGTAACCCACCTCCTTTAGCACATTCACCACATTTCTCACTGCGTCGGCATCCTTCACCGATGCTCCACCAAACTTAAATACCCTCATGTATCTTATCTTCTATAAATTGTTGGCCTAATTAAGGCTCTCCATGTAATTTTTTATTCCTTCTTCATCCAGTTGCACCACGTCCCAATCCCTTAGCACATGGGCCCCTTTCTTTTCATAAAATTCGATAGCAGGCTCGTTCCAATCGAGCACTTCCCAACATATCCGTTTTACCCCAAGACTGTGTCCATATTTTACGACCTCATCCAGCAAAGCGGTTCCCAAACCACTTCCCCGCATCTTCTCGGAAACAATTAAATCCTCCAAATGGACGGCAGGTCCTTTCCATGTGGAGTACCTTGGGTACACCAAGGCAATGCCCGCGATTCCATCGGTGGTATCGGCAACAAAGCAATGGAACATCTTTTGGTCGCCAAAACCGTGCTGAACCAAATCCTCTTCGGTAATCTCAACAGCATCCGGCTCCTTTTCATAATGCGCCAATTCCTGAATCAGTTGAAAAACTTGCCCCATGTCTTCGGGTTGGGCCGCCCTGATCGTATATTCCATAATTGTTACAAATAAAACTCAAAGTTATAAAATTACATAATTAAAGTCTTTCGAAAACGTTGTAGTTTAACAAAATGCCCGATATTTGTCCTCAAATAAAACAGCCTTTCCATGTTTGAAAAACAACATCGCACGCTCGGTGAATTCATCATCGCCAATCAAAATTCATTTCAATATACTTCTGGGGAACTTTCACGACTGCTCAACGGGATTCGCTTGGCCGCAAAAGTAGTGAATCACGAAGTGAACAAAGCGGGATTGGTAGACATTATCGGCGCTGCGGGAGATACCAACATTCAAGGGGAAAACCAACAAAAATTGGATGTTCTGGCCAATGAAAAATTCATCCAGACCCTTAAAAATCGTGAAATTGTTTGTGGCATTGCTTCGGAAGAGGAAGATGACTTTATCAGCATCAACAGTTTTGACAAACAGCACCAAAACAAATATGTGGTTTTGATAGACCCTTTGGACGGCTCATCCAACATTGATGTAAACGTTTCGGTGGGGACCATTTTTTCCATTTACAGAAGGGTCACTCCGGTAGGAACGCCAGTGACCTTAGAAGACTTTTTACAGCCCGGAAAGAATCAGATTGCGGCGGGTTACATTATTTACGGCACATCGACCATGCTGGTCTACACCACTGGGGACGGGGTAAACGGTTTCACGCTTAATCCAGCCTTGGGCACCTTTTACCTATCCCATCCAAATATGGAATTTTCGGAAACAGGGAATATCTACAGCATAAATGAAGGTAACTATGTGCATTTTCCCCAAGGGGTAAAGGATTATATCAAATACTGTCAAATGGAGGAAGGAGATAGGCCCTATACTTCACGGTATATCGGTTCGCTGGTCTCGGATTTTCATCGGAACATGATCAAGGGGGGGATTTACATCTATCCCAAAACCAGCAAGGCGCAAAATGGAAAACTTCGTTTGCTGTACGAATGCAACCCCATGGCGTTTTTGGCCGAGCAGGCCAATGGTAAGGCGAGCGATGGCTTTCAGCGAATCATGGAAATCCAGCCCACCGAATTGCACCAAAGGGTTCCTTTTTTCTGCGGAAGCAAAAAAATGGTAGAGAAAGCGGAGGAATTTATGGCGAAATACTAGCTTTCGCGCCTTACCAATTCGTGATAATCCTCGAATGGAATTCTTCCTGTAAAAATTTTGATGGATTTATCGACGAGTTCTGCTGCCGATTTCGGTGAGAAGCCAAGGCCAATAGCATATTTCTCCACTATGCGCCTCTCTTGTTCGTCAATATCATGGTCTGAGAAAATAATCTGAAAAAATTCGAATAGCCTCTTATATCGTTGCTCGCCACTGTGAGGAGTCTCGATTGGATATTTGTTCTCCTTTTTCATCACCTCCTTAAATTCCTCCTCGCTGATGTTCAATTTAAAGGCAAACTTTTCCAAAACGGCCATCTCCTTGGGGTTGATTTCTCCATCAACAGCTGCCAAACTTGCCAAAGTGGCAAAATGAGCCAAGTTTTTCTTGTGGTCCCCGTGCTCGTAAAGATCTAAAATGGGCATATCTCAAATTTTGTGGGACAAATATAAATCTTTAAAAGAGATTAAAATATATAAAATGGGCACCAAAAGAAATTTGTAATTTACGACTGCTATGAAAACACCTTTGCTGCAATTTACCCCCAAAGGAATCTACTGTGAACAAGCGGATGTGTATTTGGACCCATGGAGACCTGTGGATAAAGCCATCATTTCCCACGGACATGCCGACCACAGCAGATGGGGGCATCAAAAATACATTACCCACCACAAGAATGTTCCCATTGTACAACATCGTCTAGGCGATGTGAACATTTACGGTAAGGATTGGGGCGAGACCTTCAGCTTGAACAATGTAAAGTTCAGTTTGCACCCAGCCGGACATATTGTGGGTTCTTCCCAAATACGGGTAGAGCACAAAGGGGAGGTTTGGGTCTTTACGGGGGATTACAAAATCGAGGACGACGGTCTCACCACGCCCTTCGAATTGGTAAAGTGCCACACCTTCATCACCGAATGTACCTTTGGGTTGCCTGCCTTTCAATGGAGACCGCAACAAGAGGTCTTCAACGACATCAACCAGTGGTGGGCCCAGAACAAATCGGAAGGAAAAACCTCCGTATTGTTCGGTTATTCCTTGGGCAAGGCACAGCGTTTGCTCAAACATTTGGACACCTCCATCGGAAAAATTTACACACACGGAGCCGTGGAGAACATGACAGAGGTATTACGGCCCTTGGTCGATTTACCCCCGACCCATTTGATTACCAAGGACACCAAAAAAGACGAGCTTTTGGGCAACATCGTGGTGGCACCTCCTAGTGCCCACGGTAGCACTTGGATCCGCAAAATGGTGCCCTATGTAACGGCTACGGCAAGCGGATGGATGGCGTTTCGGGGTGCCCGAAGACGCAGGGCCATTGATAAAGGCTTTGTGTTGAGCGACCATTGCGATTGGAGCGGACTTTTGAAAACTGTTGAGGCCACCGGTGCTGAAAAAATCATCTGTACCCATGGCTACACCGATATTTTCTCCAAATATTTACAGGAACTGGGCTACGACGCCCGAACCGAGGCTACGCAATACGAAGGCGAGCTATCCGAAGATAATACCACTGAACAGGAAAAATCGGAGGTGGAATGAAACAGTTTGCCCAACTCATAAAAACCTTGGATGGCACCAACAAAACCAATGTAAAGGTGCAGGCACTTTCCAACTATTTTTTAGAGGCGACCGATAAGGATAAGGTTTGGACCATTGCGATTCTCTCCCACCGAAGACCTCCACGACCAGTAAACACAACTTTGCTGCGCACATGGGCCGCGGAGCTCTCCAACATCCCTGCTTGGCTGTTCGAAGAAAGTTACCATATTGTGGGAGATTTGGCAGAGACCATTGCCTTGGTAGTACCATCATCAGAAAAAGGCTCCAAAAAATCATTGACCACATTTTTACAGGAGATGATTGCCCTAAAACCAAAGTCCGAAGCAGAAAAAAAAGAATACCTATTTCAAAATTGGTCCGTGCTGGATTACTACGAAAGGTTTGTCTTCACCAAATTGATTACAGGTGGTTTCCGGATTGGGGTAAGCCAAAAATTAATGACCCGGGCACTTTCCAAAGCTACGGGTATCGAGGAGGACATTCTCGCCTACAAACTAATGGGCAATTGGGACCCCAACCACATTTCATTTCACGATCTTGTTTTGGAAGAAAAGGAGAGCGATTACCTATCCAAACCCTATCCTTTTTACTTGGCGTATGCTGTGGAAGAAGATGTTTCCGACTTGGGGGATGTAAACCAATGGTCCCTAGAACACAAATGGGATGGTATTCGCTGCCAAGTGATTCTTCGAAATGATGAACTCTTTGTTTGGAGCCGTGGGGAAGAACTGGTTACAGACAAATACCCTGAATTTGAGGCCTTCGTAGGCGTTATCCCTAACGGAACAGTATTGGATGGTGAACTGCTCCCCTATCCCAAGGGCGAAATCGGAACTTTTAAAGATTTGCAGACACGCATCGGCCGTAAAAATATTTCAAGATCACTTTTAGAAAAGATTCCCGTCAAATTGAAAGTATATGATATTTTGGAATGGAAGGGGAAGGACATCAGGAATAAAACTTATCTGGAGCGAAGAAAAATTTTAGAGTCTGTGATTTCTACTACGCTCAATCATCAGGACGCCGAGCGCTGGTCATTGAGCGCCCGCCTGCCGGACGGGCAGGAAGTCGAAATGAGTCGAAGCAACTCATCTGGTAACCAATTACCGTTGCTCCTATCCGAACGAATGCAATTCGATTCTTGGGAAGAGGTGGCCAAAGAAAGGGAAAAGTCAAGGGAAAAACGCAGCGAGGGCCTTATGCTCAAACGAAACGAATCCACCTATCAAGTTGGGCGCAAAAAAGGGGATTGGTGGAAATGGAAAGTTGACCCGCTCACCATTGATGCCGTGCTCACTTATGCCATGCGTGGACATGGTCGTCGAAGCAATCTTTTTACCGACTATACCTTTGCCCTTTGGGACACGAACGAACAAGGGGCAAAAGAACTGGTTACCTTTGCCAAGGCATATTCCGGGTTGACCGACAAAGAGTTTAGACAGGTGGATGCCTGGATCAAGAAAAATACCTTGGACCGTTTCGGCCCTGTCCGAAGCGTCACCCCACAGCACGTATTTGAAATCGCTTTTGAAGGTATCGCTCCTTCCAAACGCCACAAAAGCGGTGTCGCTACCCGTTTTCCAAGAATTTTGAGATGGCGAAAGGACAAGAAAATCGAAGAAGCCAACACATTGGACGAGTTAAAAGCACTAATCCCGAGCAAAGTGAAGGAATCCAATAAGAAATGAGTCAAAAGGACCTCTTCCATATCGCCGAAAATTGGTTCCAAGAACAAGATTGGAAGCCATTCCCTTTTCAAAAAGAGAGCTGGAAAGCTTTTTTGGATGGAAAACACGGCCTATTAAATGCTCCCACGGGTAGCGGAAAAACCTATGCACTTTGGTTTCCCATCGTGCTCAACTACATTAAAAACAATCCTGATTACAAGACCAAGCACAAAAAAGGACTAAAAGCCATCTGGATCACGCCATTGCGAGCACTTTCACAGGAAATCAAACAATCCGCTGAACGCATCACCCAAGATTTGGAAACGCAAATGACAGTGGGCATCCGTACAGGCGATACCTCCACTAAGGAAAGGGCCAAAATGCGTACCAACATGCCCGACCTTTTGATTACTACCCCCGAAAGTTTACAATTGTTGCTATCCTCCAAAAATTATGCTAAAACGTTTAAGGATTGCTCGGCAATTGTGGTGGACGAATGGCACGAATTGTTGGGCACCAAACGGGGCGTTCAAATGGAACTCGGGCTATCCCGCCTAAAAACAATTTGCAAAGATTTACGTATTTGGGGCATATCGGCCACCATTGGGAATTTGGAACAAGCACGGGAAGTACTGTTGGGGCCCACCTCCCCAGAACTGGAAAATTCGGTTTTGGTCAAGGCCAACCTCAACAAGAAAATCACCGTCAAAAGTATTATTCCGAAGCAAATGGAAACCTTTCCTTGGCGCGGACATTTGGGGCTGCATCTTTTGGACCAGGTGGTGCCCATCATCAACAATAGCAAAACCACCTTGCTTTTTACCAATACCCGTAGCCAATGCGAAATATGGTTTCAGAAAATATTGGAAAAATATCCTGAGTTCGCTGGGGAAATGGCGATGCATCACGGCAGCATCAACAAAGAAACCCGATTATGGGTAGAGCAGGCCATTCGCAACGAAAGCCTAAAGGCTGTGGTATGCACATCCAGTTTGGACCTTGGTGTGGATTTTGCCCCTGTGGAAACCGTTATCCAAATTGGTGGGCCCAAAGGCGTTGCCCGATTCTTGCAGCGCGCGGGACGTAGCGGTCACCGACCTGGTAAAGAAAGCGTCATTCATTTTCTACCCACTCATGCCATAGAGCTGGTCGAAGCTTCGGCCATGCAAAAAGCTGTACTGAACAGTGCAGTCGAAGACCGCATCCCCTATCTGAACAGTTTCGATGTTCTTATTCAATATTTAACAACCCTGGCAGTTTCGGATGGATTTTATCCTGATGAAATCTATCCAGAAATCAAACAAACCTTCTGTTATCAGGGTATTTCAGATGAGCAATGGCAATGGCTGCTCAATTTTTTGGTAATGGGAAGCCAAAGTCTCAAGAGCTATGATGAATACAAAAAAGTAGAGGTAGAAGAAGACGGCAAATTTAAAGTAAACAGCAGGGCGGTAGCAATGCGTCACCGTTTTCAAATAGGAACCATTGTTGGGGATGCCACCATTTCGGTTCGCTATCAAAAAGGAGGGTATATTGGCAGTATCGAGGAATATTTTATCTCCAAATTGAGCCCCGGCGATGTTTTCACCTTTGCAGGGCGAAATCTGGAATTCATAAGGATCAAGGGAATGGCCGCACATGTTCGAAATTCCTCCAAACGGACAAACAAGGTTCCTAGCTGGATGGGCGGACGTTTGAGCTTTTCTGCAAAGATGTCCGAGTTATTGCGTCAAGAATTGTACACCGCCGAACTGGAATTTGTCGAGCAATCGGAAGAGATACAGGCTTTGCAGCCCATGTTCAACAAACAACGGGAGGAAAGCATTGTACCCCAGCCCCATCAGTTTTTGATCGAAACCTTCAAGACCCGTGATGGCTACCATCATATGTTCTATCCGTTTGAGGGCAGAGCCATTCACGAAGGGATGAGCAGTCTCTTGGCCTATCGCATCAGTTTATTGACGCCGATAACCTGCTCACTCGCATTTAACGATTATGGTTTTGAGTTGCTATCGGACAGGGAAATCAACATTCAGGAGATTTTGGACAACAACCTTTTTACGCCGGAGTATATGTTGTCCGACCTACAAAAAAGTTTGAATTCCAACGAAATGGCACGTAGAAAGTTCCGTGATATTGCCGTTATCAGCGGGATGGTGTTTACGGGCTATCCGGAAAAAGGTGTCAAAATGAAGCATCTGCAAAGCAGTTCGGAATTGTTGTTCGATGTGTTCCGTGATTTTGAGGATGACAACCTGCTCTACCAACAAGCCTATACCGAAACCTTTGAACACCAGCTGGAAGAAGGTCGACTGCGATTGGCTTTGGAACGTATCGGTGAACAAGAAATCGTTTGGCGAAAATGCTCACAACCTACACCCCTCTCATTTCCCATTATCACGGACAGGTTGCGGGAAAAATTATCCAACGAAAAATTGGCTGACCGTATCAAACGGATGACAAAACTTCTGATGAAGTGAAGGATCCATGAAATGACTATCTTTACATAAAAAGAGTTTATGGGCATTGCTGATCTTCAGACGGACATTATCAAAAATGTGTTGTCAATAAAAGACAAAGAAACGCTTTTGCTTTTTAAGGAGATACTATCTTCCCAAGACCTAAAAAAAGAGTACAAGCTTTCAAAATTTGAAAAGAACTTTATATCCGAGAGCATTGCAGGGTATAAATCGATTCATACTATTTCCAATGATGCCGTTTTTAAAAAAAATGAAGAATGGCTAAAGGAATAGTTTGGACTCCAAAAGCAACCAACCTCTTCACCAAAATTCTTGAATTCTACTGCCAAAGAAATCATTCCAAAACGTATAGCAGAAAACTTAACAAGGAAATAAATGAGACTGTTAAACTATTGGCAAAATACCCCTTTATTGGTTTAAAGACGGATATGGAAAACATTCGGGTCCTCATCAAGGGTGACTTCAAGATTTTTTATGAAATTCGTTTGGCTGAAATTGTGATTCATCTAGTTTGGGATTCGAGGCAAGACCCCTCTAAACTAAATTTGTAGATGATCTTGGACATCCATATACAAGGCAAGAAGTTTCACCTCCACCCCTTGGGTGGCCTATTCTGGGAAGAGAAGTCGTTATTGTTGATCAGCGATGTGCATCTGGGCAAGGTATCCCATTTTAGAAAATTTGGTGCCGCCGTACCCCGAAAGGCCATTCACAAAAACTTCCTGCTTTTGGATAAAATCGTTTCGGATTTTCAGCCTTTTCAAATCTGTTTTTTGGGCGATCTGTTCCATTCATCGCTCAACAAAGAATGGGAATTGTTCGAGAATTGGGTAGGCAAAACACCTGCCGAAATACTTTTGGTGGCAGGCAACCACGACATTATTGCCCCCGAAAAGTTCGAAAAACTAAAAATTTCCATATTTCCGGAGTTGGTTATTGACTCTTTTTTATTGACCCACCATCCCGAAGAACGTGAGGGCCATTTTACCTTTTGCGGTCATATTCATCCCTCCATTAAACTCAAAGGTTTTGGAAGGGAACGCATCAAATTGCCCTGCTTTTTTAAGTCCAACAATCAAATGATTCTCCCTGCTTTCGGTCAATTTACGGGCACCCATTCCCTTGACCCCAAAGATTCGGATGAAGTTTTTGTCATTGTTGAGGATAGTATTATTAAGGTTTAGCTTTGCTTCGTCATTTCGAAATGAGGCACGAAGTGACGATGGAGAAATCTGTTTGAAAAACTCAAGTTCAAATTCAAGTATCAAGTTCAAAGTTTAAGGTTTAAGGTTTAAGGTTTAAGGTTTAAGGTTTAAGGTTTAAGGTTTAAGTAAAAAAATAGTTTTTGGGAAATTCTCACCAAACCGATGCCAGCTAACCATCCTGAATGTCTCACGTCATTTCGACATGAGGCACGAAGTGACGATTGAGAAATCTGACGGAAAAACTCAAATTCAAGCACCAAGTTCAAAAAACTGTCTTCTTGGGTCTTGGTTCTAGATTCTTGGTTCCTATTTCTCGGCTCTCCACTGAACAAGGTTCTCGATACATTTTTTGTCTCTTTTTTTACAAAAACCGCCAAAAAACACTCGAACTGACACTCCATCTTACAAAACCGTCAAGTTCAACTGCCTCCTGCAAACTGCACACTGATTCCCGACTCTTTACCCGTAACTCGCAACACGAAACACGTAACTCTAAACTCCCGACTTCCAACTTCTAAAATCTCAAATCTCCCATCTAAAATCTACCCTCCCAAAAAAAATCCGTCAGATCAGAAGCACCATCCGTCAGATCAAAAGGGGCATCCGTCAGATCGTGCCCATTTGTGAACTTAAAATACCGCATCTTGCTCCTTATTTTTAAAACAATTATTATGAAAGTAAAACATCTGTTATGGTCGCTTTTGGCCATCATCGTAATGTGGTCCTGTGGAAAGGACGACGACCCAGAACCTCCGGCAGCCGCGCCGACCATTGCCAACTTCACCCCCGAATCCGGGCCAGTGGGCACTGAAATTACCATTAACGGTACCAACTTTAGCACCACGGTGGCGAGCAACACCGTAAAAATCGGTACCGCTACGGCAACGGTAACCGCTGCTACGGCCACCCAGCTCAAGGCCACAGTGCCCACAGGCGCAACCACGGCCAAGGTGACCGTAACCGTGGGCGGAAAGACCGCCACAAGCACCAAGGACTTTACCGTGACCGTTCCTAACGAAGATGACCCAAATGGTGATGATCCAAATGGCGACGACCCCAATGGTGACGACCCCACCAACGAAGCTCCCACAGCCGAAGACCAAAGCTTTGAGGTAGCGGAGGATGAGAGCTTGATTGGCTCTGTGGAAGGCAGCGACCCCGAAGGGGACGAACTGACCTTTGCCCTGGTGACCGACGAGAGCGAGCTCTTCCAAGTGGCCGAGAACGGCGAGATCAGCTTGGCCGAGGGCAAGAACCTTGACTTTGAGACCGCCACCGAGCATACGCTGACCCTTAGCGTAAGCGACGGCACCAACGAGCCCGTGGAGTTTACCGTGACCGTAAAAGTGGTCAACGTGATCGACACCCTGTTTGAGGACCCAGCATCCTTTATTATGGAGTTTGATGTAGCGGCTGGACAGGAATTGAAGATTGGGTTAAACAACCAATATGAGTATAACTACAGTATTAACTGGGGCGATGGCACGGAGGAAAATTATACCACCAATGAAAACCCAACCCACACCTATGATAATGCTGACACCTACACCATAGCTATAAAGGGTGTTTTTCCCGCACTACGTATGGGATTTGCAGATATTGATAGTAGAAGCGCTCTGGTAGATGTGGCCCAATGGGGCACCAATGTATGGCAGAGTATGGCAAATGCCTTTGCATCTTGTACAAACTTAATAGATTTCAGTGCTACAGATGTGCCTGATTTATCGGAAGTCGTCGATATGAACAGTATGTTTTCAGAAGCCACTCTGTTCAATGGAAATATTGGTGATTGGGACACAGGTAATGTAACAAACATGTATGGAATATTTGCAAATGCCCATGCCTTTAATCAACCTTTGGTCCAAACTGAGGGAGGATGGAATACCAGCAAGGTAACGAATATGTCCTTTATGTTCTACAATGAGGGAGGAACCCATACTTTTAACCAAGACCTAAGTTCATGGGATACCAGCAATGTGACAGATATGTCCTATATGTTCAGTAGTTTTGGTGGATCCCATGCTTTTAACCAAGATTTAAGTTCATGGGATACTAGTAATGTTACGGATATGATCTATATGTTCTACAATGAGGGAGGATCCCATGCTTTTGACCAAAGTTTGGCCGCTTGGGATATTGGTAGTGTAACGGATATGAGTTATATGCTAAGTAATAGTGGAATGAGCCCGGAAAACTACAGTGCCACTTTAATTGGCTGGGGCAATAAAGCAGATGACCAGATTCCAGACTACATCAGCCTAGGTCCTCATGGCCTTGAATACTGTAGTGGAGTAGCTGTGTCATTCGCGATATCGAATTTAACCAACCCCGTCGCAAATGGAGGCAATGGTTGGACCATCAACCATGCTGGGGCTGTAAACTGTCCATAACAACCACCTAAATACCATCTTGCCCTCGTCCCATACAGGGTAAACAGAGCCACCGGCGGCCTTCGGGTTTCCGGTGGTTTTTGCATTCCGCACCTGTTGCGGAATCTCATCCTTTCGGGCGAGATGTCATTCCGTGCGGTTGCTGAGCCGTCATTCCGTGCTTGACACGGAATCCAGATAATATGTGTGGATTCCTGCGTTCGCAGGAATGACAGGTACAGTATGACGATAATTGGTCATTTCGACATGAGGAACGAAGTGACGATGGAGAAATCTCATTCAGTGCCAAATCTTTAAACGTAGATTTCTCACATTCGTTCGAAATGACAAAGAACACTATTTGTGCTAATTCGTGAAATGAGTGTCAACTGCATACTGCCAACTGAATCCTGACTTCCGACTTCTGACTTCGAACTCCCCACCTTCGCTCCATAAACTCGATGTAACATCCTAATCTCACCAAGCTCACACAAGTTCAACCTCATCAAAACAAACCCAAAAAAACATTTTCAGTAAACCTTTTCGCGGTTTATCTTTGCCGCAAAGTTTTTTGGATTGACCAAAACCCCGATTTCACAACTTTTTGAACAGTCTCCCCAACTAGGGAAACTGAGGGAGATTATTGCCCAACCTGTCACTTCGAGCTGTCACCCTGAGCTTGTCGAAGGGGCAGTCGAGAAGTCATCGGCTTCACGAAAAATCAATATTAAAGGACTAGTCGGTTCTTCCCTTTCCTTTGTAATCGCTGAAGCTTTCAAGTCTGCCGAATCGCCATTCTTGCTCATTTTGAACGACAAGGAAGAGGCTGCTTATCTTTTGAATGATTTGGAACAGTTGATCGGAGAAAAAGATGTGCTTTTTTATCCGGGAAGCTACCGAAGACCGTATCAAATTGAAGAAACGGACAATGCCAATGTACTCCTACGTGCAGAGGTGTTGAACCGTATCAATTCCAGAAAGAAACCGGCAATAATCGTTACGTATCCCGATGCCCTTTTTGAGAAAGTGGTGACCAGAAAGGAACTGGACAAAAACACCCAGAAAATAAAATTGGGCGATGAAATCTCGTTGGATTTTTTAAACGAAGTGCTGTTCGAATACCAGTTTAAACGGGTGGATTTTGTGACCGAGCCGGGCGAATTCTCTGTTCGTGGGGGTATTGTGGATGTCTTTTCCTTCTCTCACGATGAACCTTATCGTATCGAGTTCTTCGGGGATGAAGTGGACAGCATTCGAACTTTTGATGTGGAAACCCAGCTTTCCACGGACAAGGTGAAGAAAATTACCATCATACCCAATGTGGAAAACAAGTTTACCGAGGAAACACGGGAAAGCTTCCTCAAATATATTTCGGCCAACACGGTGGTCTTTGCCAAGAACCCGGCCTTGATCTATGACCGTATCGATTCCTTTTTTGAAAAAGCTGAGGAAAGCTTTGCCAAACTGAGCCAAGAGATCAAACATGCGGCTCCCAAAGAACTTTTTGTGGATTCAGCTTTGTTGAAAGAGCAGTTGAAGGATTACTTGTTCGTTGAAATTGGGGCTTCGACTCCGCTCAGCACAAGCTCCGTCGAGAAGCAGACAGAAGCATCTCCCTCAACTGCGCTCGGGATGACAGCTTCCATTATCCAATTTAATACCAAACCCCAGCCCTCGTTCAACAAAAAGTTCGATTTGCTCATTGAAAATCTCAATGACAACCGGGATGCAGGTTACAGTAACTATATTTTCTGTTCCACGGAGCAACAGGCGAAACGTTTTCACGACATTTTTGATGAAGTGGACGAAACGGTGCACTACCAAACCATCATTTTTCCGCTGTTCCAGGGTTTTGTGGACCAAGATCTAAAAATAGCCTGCTATACCGACCATCAAATCTTTGAGCGCTACCATAAGTTCCATTTGAAGAATGGCTACGCCAAAAAGCAGGCCATCACCCTTAAGGAACTCAACAAACTGGAGATTGGTGATTACGTTACCCATATCGATCATGGCATTGGGAAATTTGGTGGACTGCAAAAAATCGATGTGGAGGGCAAAAAGCAGGAAGCCATCAAACTAATTTATGGTGACCGGGACATCCTATACGTGAGCATCCACTCGCTGCACAAAATTTCCAAATACAACGGCAAGGACGGTGCCCCTCCAAAAATCTTTAAGCTAGGTTCCGCTGCTTGGAAAAAACTGAAGCAAAAAACCAAGGCAAGGGTCAAAAAAATTGCCTTCGACCTTATTAAGGTATATGCCAAACGAAGACTTGAGAAGGGTTTTCAGTATGCGCCCGATAGCTATCTCCAGCACGAATTGGAGGCTTCCTTCCTCTACGAAGACACCCCGGACCAAGAAAAAAGCACCCAAGACGTCAAGAAGGACATGGAGAGCGAACGTCCGATGGACCGCCTCATCTGTGGGGATGTAGGCTTTGGAAAAACAGAGGTTGCCATCCGTGCCGCATTCAAGGCCGTGGACAATGGCAAACAGGTGGCCGTTTTGGTTCCTACCACCATTTTGGCTTTTCAGCACCATAGAACATTTTCCGAACGATTGAAAGAAATGCCCGTAACCGTGGATTACCTCAACCGTTTTAGGACAGCAAAAGAGAAAAGGGAGACCCTGGAGAATTTGGAAAGTGGGAAAGTGGATATCATTATTGGAACACACCAACTGGTCAACAAAAATGTAAAATTCAAGGATTTAGGATTGTTGATAGTAGACGAGGAGCAAAAATTTGGGGTGTCCGTCAAAGAAAAACTGCGTTCCATCAAAGAAAACGTGGATGTGCTCACCTTAACGGCCACACCTATTCCAAGGACCCTTCAATTTAGTTTGATGGCTGCCCGTGACCTATCCGTTATCAATACGCCACCGCCGAACCGCTATCCCATCGAGAGTCAGGTGATTCAGTTGAACGAAGAAATTATTCGGGATGCCATTTCTTACGAAATCCAACGGGGCGGACAGGTCTTCTTTATCCATAATAGAATTGAAAACATCAAAGAGGTAGCAGGGATGATTCAACGCTTGGTACCTGATGCCAAAATTGGAATCGGCCATGGACAAATGGAAGGCAAAAAATTGGAAAACCTTATGCTCGCCTTTATGAACGGCGAGTTTGATGTGTTGGTTTCGACCACCATCATTGAAAGTGGTTTGGACGTGACCAACGCCAATACCATTTTCATTCACAACGCCAACAACTTCGGTTTGAGCGACCTGCACCAGATGCGCGGACGTGTGGGTCGAAGCAATAAAAAGGCTTTCTGCTATTTCATTACCCCGCCTTACGAAGTGATGACCACCGAAGCGCGCAAACGTATCGAGGCTTTGGAGCAGTTCACCGATCTGGGCAGTGGTTTCAATATTGCGATGAAGGATTTGGAAATTCGCGGTGCCGGAGATCTATTAGGCGGTGAACAGAGTGGGTTCATTAATGAAATTGGGTTTGAGACCTATCAAAAAATATTGTCCGAAGCCATTGAGGAGCTCAAGGAAAACGAGTTCAAGGAATTGTATGAGGAAGTCGAGGGCGACAAGGAAAAGGTATATGTGAAAGAAATGCAGTTGGACACCGATTTTGAACTGCTTTTCCCTGATGACTACATCAACAATATTACGGAGCGACTCAACCTCTACACCCAACTGAATGAAGTAGAAGATGAAGAAGGCCTTCAAAAGTTTGAGGCACAGCTGGTGGATCGTTTTGGAGAGTTACCGGAACCTGCTATTGACTTGATGAACTCCGTTCGAATTAAATGGATTGCCACGCATATTGGTCTGGAAAAGGTGATTATGAAAAAAGGCAAATTTATCGGGTACTTCATCGCCGATCAGCAATCCAGTTTTTACCAAAGTGCGGTGTTTACACAAGTGTTGCAATATGCACAAACACATCCGCAACTGGTAAAACTCAAGGAAAAACAGACCCGAAATGGTCTACGTTTGTTGTTGGTTTTTGATAGGATTACGAGTGTGGATAAGGCTTTGAGGGTCTTGGAGCCTTTTACACCTCAAAAAGAGAATGTTTCAGCATAGAATGGATTTCTCATATCCGTTCGAAATGACATTCATACAACTATAGTCATTTCGACAGAGCAAAGCGACGAGAAATCTCAAAAAGTCATCTTTCCAGACATGCTTTAGCATCCAGCTCAGACAAAAATAGATTTCTCACTACGTTCGAAATGACATTTACAGACCCAAAGTCATTTCAACAGAGCAAAGCGACGAGAAATCTCAAGCAGTCAAGATTCCCTGCATACTTCGACTTCCTGCCTGTCGCAGGCGGGGACTCAACATCCGCACAGAATGACCTTAAAAAGCCTCATACACCTGCTTTACAAACTCCCCTATTTTTGATGGCTCCAACCAACGGGTCACAATGACCAACCCATTTTTTTGGTCCACCACAATAAAGTTGCCTCCAAAACCTGCAGCGTAGAACACATGCTCCGGAACACCCTCCCAATGGCGGTCTCCTTTTTGGTTGAGCCACCACATATAGCCATAATTAACATTGGGTATAGAAGGTGTAGTGGCTTTTTTGATCCAATCTTCGCTGATGAGCTGCTCATTTTCCCATTTCCCGTTGTTCAAGAACAAGGTTCCAAAACGGGCCATATCCTCTGTGGAAATAAAAAGTCCGGCACCCGAATGTCCTCCCCCGGTCACGGATTTCATTTTAATACCATCAACAACAGTCCAGGCGTTCTCGTAGCCAAACCAACGCCAAGAGGTTGTTGCCCCAATTTTGTCCATCAATTCTTCTTTGAGGACCACGGGAACAGGTTTTCTCCACACATGGGTAAGCGAATAGGCAAGAACATTAACACGAACGTCGTTGTATTCCATCACGGTTCCCGGTTCGTTCAGTTTGCGGAACTTCCAATCGTCCAATCCACCTTCTCTGGGTGGACGGTCCGCCCAATCCTTGCCACCCCAGAGCTCACCCGACCAATCGGAATTCTGTTGCAACAAATGCTCCCATGTAATCTTGGAATTATGTTCTCCATCAAAAGTGCCATCCCAAATATAATCGCCCACTTTATCTTTAGTATCCTTTATCAAACCATGATCTTCAGCCAATCCGGCAACGGTGGATAAAAAACTTTTGGTGACGCTAAAGGTCATATCCACACGTTTGGTATCGCCCCAAGAGGCCAAAACATAGCCGTTCTTCATAATCATACCGGCAGGACCACCTCGTTTTTTGGTCGGACCCAAAATTTGATGGAAGGGTTCTCGTTTAAAACCTTCCAAAATGGCAATCCGCAAGTCCCGAGACCCTGAATATTCATTGGCATTGGCAAATGCTACGGCTTTGTCCAATGCAGATTGGTCAAACTTGAATTGTCCGTTTTCTGCCGTTTGCCAAGTTTCGTGGCGTTGAGGAAAGTTGATTTCTTGCCCGTGGGCCATAAAGGTTGTGGCAAAGGCCAACAGAAGTGCTGTTGTCACTAAACAGTTTTTCATTTTTCGGAGGTTTGGTTTGGGTAAGAAAGGTAGTGATTGTTGGGGAATTTATCGTCTTTCAAAAGACTTAGTGTAGCTTTTGCCAATCATCTACAGCGATAGGATCCCGTGTCATACTTGGACTACGCTCAGCACCCGCACGGAATGACAATTACCCCTCAACGGTCATTTCGACAAAGCGAAGCGACGAGAAATCTAAAAAAGTCATCTTTTCCAGGCATGCTTTAGCATGTAGCTCAGACAAAAATAGATTTCTCACTTCGTTCGAAATGACATCACCCTTCAATGGTCATTTCGACAGAGCGAAGCAACGAGAAATCTAAAACCGTTTTTTGTGAACCTGATCCCCGGTTTTATCATAATATCGCCAAGTGCCGACCTGCTCATCCTCCCGAAAACGACCCCTTATTTTTCGGGTACCGTCGGGATAGAATTCTTCGTAGCGACCATGTTTTAGGCCATCTTTCAAATCCACTTCAAACCAAGTGTTCCCATTGGCATATTGCTTTCGGAACGATTTGGCATTCAAATCGGTTGGATACATAGGTTTAAGGTCAAAAATGGCATCGGTAATTTCCATTGAGTCGGAAACTGGCTTTTTTACCGTTGTTATATCCACGGACCCTTCCTGTTTCATGGCTTTCTTGACTTCTCCCACATCCTGATACTTCAGTACCAGTCGACTTTCAAATAGGTCATCCTCAGGAGTCAGTTGCAGCCCTACCTGTGGAAAGCAAATGATAAAATCCTTGTTCTTCAGCATTTTTTGTTTGGTCGGTGCATCGGCCAAGGCATACATATTGTCAAAAAGCAAAGGCACGTTACTGTACACCAAAACCGTGGATTCGGAATCGAACTTTTCATCAAAACTTTTGAACTCTTTTGAAGTTGCCAGGATTTCCCCTTCCGATACTTTATCAATTATACCCTTTAGGGTATTGGGACTATCACTAAAGATCACAAAATCGTCAATTTGGGTGAAGTAGGGTTTGTCAAACTCATCAAACCTACCGCCCAGTAGCATCTTAAAAAAGCCTTTGATGGAGAGAAAATTGATTTCGTAATCCTTATAATTGACCGCCTTAAACTTGACAGGCGTTTTTTTACGGATCTGCTCTACCACAAAATCCAGATGGGTCTTGGCAGCTTGGGCATCGTTTGCCTTGAGTACCAAAGCCATGTCGTTCTTGCCCTTGTTTATGTGGGATTGAATCTGAAGCACGGCAATTTCGTCCCCAATCCAGCTTATAAAACGTTCCTTCACATCGATTTTAAGGAACTTCTCCACCTTGGCAATACTTGTTTGGTAACTCTCGAACTGCTCGGGGTCGTTCTGTTGGACAATTTCGAAATTCTTATAGAACTCAGCGAAGCTATCAAACCCATAACTGATGTACAGGGCCGTACTGTTAGGGGCCACTTCGGGAACAGACCGTTTGGCCGTGCCAGATTTTTGCAACGCTTCCAAATAATATTCGTTCACGCCGCTGATGTTGGTATATCCATTGGCAGTGAGGGTACTGTTCTCATCCAGATCAAAATAGAAACCGGAGAACAGGAAATTTTCACTCACCCGCTTTACCCAATCCGAAGGGCGGTCCGAGTACATTTGAACGTAATCATCAAAATAATGGTATTGCACATACATTCTGAAGAGATCTTCATGTCCCACTTTTTGATTGATCTCCAAAAAATTTAGATTGCGTCCCAAAACCGGTTCCGAATACTGATCAATGGAAGCCTCCACCAAAGTATGGGTATACGATGCCACCAACTGGTTTTTGATAAAGGCCAAATACATGGTCTCTTTGCTTTCCCTGTCGTGGACTTCCAAAATCTCATGTTCGTGATAGGTACGCTTGCTCAACACGTAACCATCATCCAACAAGGTGTTCAGATAGGTTTTGAGCAGTTGCAGTTTGGCTATTCGCTTTAAGTCCAGTACATAGAATATTCCATAGTCCTTGGGCGAAATCATATGGATGGAGATGAACAGGGAACGATTATCGAAAAACTCGAACAGTTTATGGTTGTTATTGAAAATCGTATCTACCCGTTGAATATTCTCGGTGAGGTCCGAAAAATAGGCGTTCTTCTTGAGGTGGCGCCATCCTTCGCTCTTGCTGATCTGCTCCCAACTCTCTACGGGCTGTTCCGATTCAATAATGAAAACCGCATCTTTGGGAATCAGGTAAATGGACTGCAGATTGGTCTTTGGGGAAAGAATAAAAATATAGGCCAGATAGCACAGGTACAGTACGATCAGACCCAAAAAACCGAACAAAATCCTTTTTTTGGTCATTTTTCAAAAAAGCGTCTTTTTCAAGAACGAAGAAGATCTCTTTTTAGTTTAGACCACCGAACTGGAAACTAATTTTAAAGTGATTTTAAATCCTTGATGGTCTTGAAGGCAACATCCACCTGTTCGTCGTTCACCAGAATGGTAAACTCGTTGGTCGTGGAAATCACCTCATAGAGCACAATGCCCTCCCACGCCAATCGCTGAAAAATGAAATAATAGATTCCAGGCACCGAGACGTTTTCAGCAGGCAACTTTACCGTAATGGAAGAAAGTCCTTCGGCCTTTTGGGTACAGCGTTCCATTTTGAAGTATTTCTCCACTACCCCGTCCATTACATTGCTGATGACAATATTGATTTCGTTCACGCCACGCGATGAAGTATAGAACACATCCTGATTGGCATTTACCTCTTCCAATAGCCTTGCCTGTTGTTCCAATATCGTGTCCGAAGCCAAAAAGGTATAATCCGTTAGGTTGGAACGTACCGTAATCTCCCCAATATTTTTAAGGACCTTTACAATTTTATGGGTGGCCCTAAACTCCAAATCATCCGAAAGGCGTTTGAGTGCCATCACAATGGCGCCGTCCTTTACATCCTTTCCAAGCTCTTCGGCGATTTCAGGTTTTATTTGACGTGACAAAGAGGTCAGGTTAATGATTCCCTGCGCCAAAGCTGTTTGCAAAAAGGGCTTTTTCTTGATGTAATGCTCGACTACCGCTGATATTGTTTTCATGGATTGGCTTGGTTTTCAACAAAAATAACATATTGTTATAAAACAAACAAATGGTTAGAAATGATAGAAGGCATTTTCAATATGCTCAATATCAAAACGGTCAGCATATTTGATTACGGTGATAATGTCAAACCTCACCTCCACATCATCTTCCATTTCCTCCACAAAGTGATTGGCCGCCATGGTCAACAACTTTATCTTTTTAGGATTGATAGTATTGGAAATATCTTCCAAAAAACCACTGGTTCTCGACTTTACCTCTATAATCACTAAGATATCCCCTTGCCTTGCGATAATGTCGATTTCGGCCTTGAGATAACGGTAGTTTTGCCTTACTATCTGATATCCCGAAGCTTTTAAAAAGTCGATTGCTTTTTGCTCTCCAAGCTTGCCAAATGTGTTGTGATCACCCATAGATTTGGTAAAATTCTAAAAATTTACTGCATTTCATCGAAAAATTTGGTAGTTCACGGACTTTAGAACGTTAAGATTGTAATTTGTTGGCTCAATTGAACCACATCCAATACTAGCATAAACATATAGTTGCCCCAAAACTATGTACCTAATTAACGCCAGACATTGCTATGGAGTACTTTATCAATTGTAATTCCTCAACCTTGGCGCCGTACACTACTCCATTGGACGAGTTACGTGCGGCCCACTTGTACCGAAGGCTCGGATTCAGTGCCTCAGTGCAGACCATTAACGCCGCTGTTGGACAAACAGCAGGCACCCTAATCGACAATTTGGTAGATCAGGCGCTCGCCACCCCGGCCATTCCCGCACCGGAATGGGCAGATTGGAACAACGCCAATTATCCGGAAGACGACGATCTTGCCCGCCAACTGCGAAGGGCCCATATTGAAGATTTCACCACGGCCTACGGAAATGCCTTGGTCAATAACGAACTGCACGAAAGGATGAGTTTCTTTTGGAGCAATCACTTTGTGACCCAATTGGAAATCTACGATTGCCCCGGATTCCTTTATTACTATATCAATTGCCTTCAGCGCAATGCCTTGGGCAACTTTAAGACCTTCACCAGTGAAATCGGTTTAACGAGTGCCATGCTCTATTATTTGGATGGCGTCCGCAACCGGGGAAACAATCCAAACGAAAATTATGCCCGTGAGCTTTATGAGCTCTTTACCATGGGCGAAGGGAACAACTATACCGAAGAAGATATCATTGAAACCTCCAAGGCGCTATCCGGTTACACCGAACGTGGTGAAGAGGGATGTACCCAAGTAACTTTTGACCCCACGGAGTTCAACACCGACAACAAGACCATTTTTGGACAGACTGGAAATTGGGATTACGATGACGTTATCGATATCCTTTTCAATGAACGTCCGAATGAAATCGGTTGGTTTATCTGTAAAAAATTATACGAATTCTTCGTTCACCCAGATTCTACCGGTGACGAAGGAAACGGCATTGCCCCACAGATCATTGATGGGATGGCCCAAACGTTTATCAGCAGTGGGTTTGAGATTGCTCCCGTACTGCGACAACTGTTCAAGAGCCAGCACTTTTTTGATGAAACCGCAATCGGAGTCATTATAAAAAGCCCCGCAGATCTCTATTTCAATTTTTTGAAAGAGACTGGTTTCTCTTATGATGATGGTACCATTATGAATATGATGGATTCGTGTTCCCTGATCGGTCAACGCTTTTTCAACCCTCCAGAAGTGGAAGGTTGGCAACGCGACCGAACCTGGATCAATACCAATTTCATCATTGGTCGATGGTTGACCATGGAGGTGTTCTTGGAGCGATTTTTCCAAAATAACCCAGAAGAGTTTAGGGATTTAGCGGTAGCTGCTGTTGGACCTGCCAATAGCAATACCAGCAATCCTGAAATTGTGGTCAGGGCCTTGGTCAACAAGTTCACGCCCAAGGGTCTTTTAACGGATGCCGATTTTGAACGGGCCATGGATGCCTTCAAGATTGACGATGTTCCCGAGGAATATTATTCTCCCGATTACTATCCGGGAGGTACGAGCCAGTGGATGCTGCAAATCAGTGCAGAAACTCCAACACAGGTGTATATCCTGTTGCGCCATTTGTCCCGCGAACCCGAATTTCAACTCAAATAACCCCATCACCATGTGCGATAATCACCACACCCACGATAATTCCCCTTTCAAAGGCCTAGAACACGAAGGCCACGATCTGGAACACAAAAAATGGAGCCGACGCTCGTTTATCCAAGCTTTGGGCATAGCAGGTTCGGGATCCATGTTTTTGGGAAGCCATTTTGTAACAGCTTCCTCACCATCACCGTTAACGGCTGCCGTAGCGGCTGCAGAAACGGACAATATTTTGATATTGATTCGATTATCAGGTGGGAACGACGGTCTCAGTACCGTTATTCCTATCCAACAATATGATACCTACGCCAATGCTAGGCCCAATATCTACATCCCGGAAAGTAAGGTCCTAAAGCTTACCGACGATTTTGGAATCCCTACTTATATGAGTGCACTCGAATCACTTTGGGGCGATGGCCAGTTTAAGGCCGTGCACGGGGTTGGGTACGAAAACCAAAGTCTTTCCCATTTTACGGGATCGGATATTTTTGCCAACACAGACTTGACCACAACCGGATTTTCCGGTGAAAACACAGGCTGGATGGGCCGTCACTTTGAAAACCTGTATCCCGATTACCTCATTAATCCGCCAGCGGCCCCTGCAGCCATACAAATTGGCAACTTGGCCAACTTGGTCTTCCAAGGGGAAGAAACCAACTATGCCTTTGTGACCAATAATGTGGACCAATTGGAACAAATTGCAGAAACAGGTTCCTTCTACGAAATTGAAAATGCGCCTTTTGGCGATTGTATGTATGGTGACCAGCTTCGATTCTTAAGGGGAGTCGCCAATACCACCTACGAATATGCGGGCACCATTCATGATGCCTACATGAGGGGACAGAACCAAGTGGAGTATCAGGATAACGGCTTCGCCCGTCAATTGGCGCTCTTGGCGCGATTGATCAAAGGAAACCTGGGCACCAAAGTGTATATGATCTCCTTGGGAGGTTTTGATACACATGGAAATCAGCCTATCGTTCACGAACGTTTGATGTCCAACCTATCCGTAGCCATCAATAACTTCTATGAAGACTTGGCCTTTACCGAACAGGACGACAAGGTGTTGAGCATGACCTTCTCCGAATTTGGCCGCAGGATCTTTGAAAATGGTTCCAACGGTACAGATCACGGAAAAGCGGCCCCCACCCTCTTCTTTGGTTCAGGATTGAGCGGAAGCGCCTTTGTGGGCGACCACCCATCCTTGGACGAACCCAACAATCGTGGTAACTTGGATTACACCATGGACTTCCGAAACCTTTACGGCACCGTATTGGCGGAGTGGCTCTGTGTTCCAAGACAAACGGTGGAACAGCATTTATTGGGACACCCCTACCAAGCCGTGGACTTAGGGTTCAACTGTAGTGGAGAGGTGTTCGACGATATTGCGATGGACAATGATCCTCCGACCTTACCGGAAACACCGCCAAGCCAAGACCCTTTGGATCCAAACATCGATATTTTGGATACGATAGAACACGCCGCAATCTATCCCGCGACCTCACCAAGAGATCCCTACATCCATCTGGAAATGCCTGTTTCGGCCCATGTGGATATTGAATTGTTCAATATTCTCGGACAACGGGTGGGCACACTGTTCAACGAGATGATGTTGGAAGGAGCTGTGGACATCAATATCCGTCAACGCATGCGTGACAGCTTGTCCACAGGAAAATATATTTACCGAATCTCTGTTGGAGATAAGAAAATGAGCAAATCCGTGATGATTGCTTAACGATTATACTTAGTCATTCATTTTTTGGAAGCCCTTCGGAAATGCACCCCTCACCCCAAATAGGGTCGCATTTTCGGGGCTTTCGTTTTTTGTGCGTATCCCGTTAAAATCAGTATTTTTGGGGCTTAATTAAAATTACATGGCTCAAAATACTTCTCCTTCCAGATACACCATCACAGCGGCACTCCCCTACACCAACGGTCCCATTCATATTGGGCACTTGGCCGGTGTTTACGTTCCAGCAGATATCTATTCCCGCTATTTACGGTTAAAGGGCAAGGATGTGGCCTTTGTATGCGGGAGCGACGAACACGGTGTGGCCATATCCATGAAGGCCAAAAAGGAAGGGGTAACCCCAACCGAAATTATTGATAAATACCACGGCATCATCAAAAAATCCTTTGCCGATTTCGGAATTTCCTTTGACAACTACTCTCGGACTTCTGCAGAAGTGCATCATAAAACCGCATCGGAATTTTTCAAAAAAATGTACGGGCAAGGAGATTTTATCGAAGAGGAGACCGAACAACTGTACGACGAAGAGGCCAACCAATTTTTGGCAGACCGATTTGTTATCGGTACCTGTCCCCGTTGCGGCCACGAAGAAGCCTATGGTGACCAGTGCGAAAATTGCGGCTCTTCCTTAAATGCCACGGATTTAATCAACCCAAAATCCACTATTACTGGAACCGTTCCTACCTTAAAAAAGACCAAACACTGGTTTTTGCCCTTGGATCGGTACGAAGGTTTTTTGAAACAGTGGATATTGGAAGACCATAAATCGGACTGGAAACCCAATGTCTACGGACAATGCAAATCGTGGATCGATGAAGGTTTGAAGCCACGGGCCGTTACCCGCGATCTCGACTGGGGCATTCCTGTTCCCGTTCAGGGCGGCGAAGGAAAAGTGCTCTATGTGTGGTTCGATGCACCCATTGGCTATATTTCTTCCACCAAGGAGTGGGCCGAGCGCGAAGGCAAGGATTGGGAGCCCTACTGGAAGGATAAGGACACCAAATTGGTTCACTTTATCGGTAAGGACAATATTGTATTCCACTGTATTATCTTCCCAAGTATGTTAAAGGCGAATGGCGACTTTATCCTACCCGATAACGTACCCGCCAATGAATTCTTGAACCTTGAGGGCAACAAACTTTCCACCTCAAAAAACTGGGCAGTCTGGTTGCACGAATACCTGGAAGAATTTCCCGATATGCAAGATGTCCTCCGCTACGCTTTAACAGCAAACGCCCCAGAGACCAAGGACAACGATTTTACGTGGAAGGATTTCCAGTCCCGAAACAATAATGAGCTGGTAGCCATTTTTGGGAACTTTGTAAACCGTGTGGCCGTTTTGACCCATAAATATTATGATGGCAAAGTACCAACACCCACTGAACTTTTGGAGGTTGACAAGGAGGCCCTGAAAGTTTTAAAAGAATTTCCCGAAACACTTTCCTCATCCTTGGAGCGCTACCGTTTCCGGGAAGGAAGTCAGCAATTGATGAACTTGGCGCGTTTGGGCAACAAATATTTGGCCGACCAAGAGCCTTGGAAACTGATTAAAACGGACGAAAAGCGCGTACAGACCATTATGTATGTTGCCCTCCAGATTGCCACAGGACTCGCTATTTTAAGTGAGCCCTTTTTGCCGTTTACCTCGAATAAGCTAAAGGGAATTTTACGTCATGCCGAACTTGATTCAGCATCCCATTGGGATGATATTGCAACAAATGATGTGCTGCTTCCTGCTGGGCACCAACTCAACCCAAGCGAGCTACTTTTTAGGAAAATCGAGGATTCCGAAATTCAACAACAACTGGACAAATTGGAAGCCACTAAAAAAGCAAACGCATCTACCTCCACCAACTCAAGTGATATGGACAAGGAAATAACACCCCAAAAAGATACCATTACCTATGATGATTTCTCCAAACTCGACATGCGGGTGGGAACAATCGTCGAAGCTGAAAAAATGCCAAAGGCAGACAAACTCTTGGTCTTAAAAGTGGACACCGGTTTGGATACCCGGACCATTGTATCGGGCATTGCCAATAGCTTTAAACCCGAGGACATTGTGGGAAAAAAAGTAACTGTCCTGGTCAATTTGGCTCCCAGAAAATTACGCGGAGTTGAAAGCGAAGGGATGATCTTGATGACCGAAAACACCGATGGAAAGTTGGTTTTCGTAAATCCTGATGAAGACGGGGTTGGAAATGGGGAAGGAATAAATTAATTCATATCCGAAGAAACTGTCGCTTCAATCACTAGCCTGCCTTAGCGGAAGAACTTTTCGATGGCGCTCGAAGTGACAACTACTAAAAAAACATCAATGCAACTCGTTCCCTACATCGTCCAACACACCCAACTATCACAAAAAAGTGTGGAAAATACGGTCGCCTTGTTGAATCAGGATTGTACTGTTCCCTTTATTTCACGGTATAGAAAAGAGCTGACCGGAAATCTGGACGAGGTGCAGATTGGGTCAATCGTCGAATTCAAAAACCAGTTCGAGGCTTTGGAAAAGCGAAAAGCGGCCATCATTAAAGCGGTTGCAGAGCAAGATGCCCTTACCCCTGAACTGGAAGCAAAATTTTTGAATTGTGCTGACCTGACCAGTTTGGAAGACCTGTATCTCCCGTTCAAAAAAAGCAAGAAGACCAAGGCTGAGACCGCCCGAAAAAATGGCCTGGAAACTTTGGCCAAGATCATCATGGCCCAAAGGAACGATGATATCGAGTTTACAGCTTCCAAATACCTTAACAAGGAGGTCACCAACGAAGATGAGGCCTTGGAAGGGGCAAGACACATCATTTCTGAGTGGATCAACGAAAGAACGGACATCCGAAATCAATTAAGGGGCCAATTGGAACGCTATGCTTTAATCACCACCAAGGTGGTCAAAACCAAAAAGGATGATGAAAAAGCCCAAAAATTCCGTGATTATTTTGAATGGAGCGAACCTTTGAACCGCTGTCCATCACACCGGTTTTTAGCTATCATGCGTGCGGAAAAAGAAGGTTTTATCCGGGTAAAAATTGAAATTGATGACGAGCGGGCCATTCAAAACATGGAACGTCGCCTCATCAAATCCAATAATGCCTGCACCGAACAAATAGAACTCGCCATTGCAGATGCCTACAAACGACTTCTGCTACCTTCACTGTCCAACGAACTTTTAAAAAACGCCAAAGAAAAGGCAGATGCTGCTGCCATTCAGGTATTTTCGAAAAACCTCAAGCAACTGTTGCTCGGTGCTCCGTTGGGCGAAAAGCGAATCTTGGCCATCGACCCGGGGTTTCGAACAGGCTGTAAGTTGGTTTGTTTGGATGAACAGGGCGATTTAAAGCACAACGAAACGATTTATCCCCATCCGCCACAACGGGACAGTTCCGGTGCCATCAAAAAGATAAGTTCTTTGGTAGATGCCTATAAAATCGAGGCCATCGCCATTGGGAATGGGACAGCATCGCGGGAGACAGAACAGTTGGTAAAGCGAATTCCCTTTAAAAAACCTATGGAGGTTTTTGTGGTCAGCGAAGCTGGGGCTTCCATTTACTCCGCCTCAAAAATTGCAAGGGAGGAGTTTCCAAATTACGATGTTACCGTTCGTGGTGCGGTTTCCATCGGTCGCCGATTGGCCGACCCCTTGGCGGAATTGGTGAAGATCGATGCCAAATCCATTGGTGTGGGTCAGTATCAGCACGATGTAGATCAGACCCAATTAAAAAATTCCTTGGACACAGTGGTGGAAAGTTGTGTGAACTCCGTAGGGGTGAATATCAACACGGCCAGTGTCCCTCTTTTGAGCTATGTTTCGGGCATTGGACCCAAACTTGCCGAAAACATTGTGGCTCATCGGAATGAAAACGGCGCTTTTAAAAACAGGGAGGAAATCAAAAATGTGCCCCGTTTGGGCGGAAAGGCCTTTGAACAGAGTGCTGGATTTTTGCGCATCAAAAATGGGGAGAATCCTTTGGATGACTCAGCCGTGCACCCAGAAAGCTATGGTATTGTATCGCAAATGGCCAAGGATAAGGGTGTTTCATTAAAGGAAATTGTTGGCAACAAGGCGACTCTTCAAGGTATTGACCTAAAATCGTATTGTACGGATACCATTGGAATGCCCACTTTACAGGACATTTTGAAGGAACTGGAAAAGCCAGGCTTGGACCTTAGGGAAAAGGCCAAAGTGTTCACTTTTAACCAAAACATCAAAGAAATCACCGATTTACGTCAAGGACAGTTATTGCCCGGGATTGTCAACAACATCACCAATTTTGGATGTTTTGTGGACATCGGCATCAAGGAAAGTGGACTTATCCATATTTCCAATCTCTCCGATACCTTCGTAAAAGATGTGAACGAACATGTGAGCCTGCATCAACAAGTGGTGGTTAAGGTGTTGGATGTAGATGTGCAAAGAAAACGTATTCAATTGGCGCTGTATAAACAGGGTTCGTAATATGCTGAAAATAGCTTATCATCCTATTTACAAACATCCCTTGCCCGAAGGGCATCGCTTTCCCATGATCAAATATGAGTTGTTACCACAACAATTATTGCATGAAGGAACCTGCACACCGGCCAACTTTTTTGAACCCGAACTTCCCAACGACAACGACATTTTGGCTGTGCACGATGCCACTTACTACAAAGATTTGGTCGCGTTGGACCTTTCCAAGAGTGCCTCTCGCAAAATTGGATTTCCCCTCAGTGCGGAACTGGTGCTTCGGGAACGCATTATTGCGGATGGCACCATAAAAGGTTGCCATTTCGCCCTCGAAAATGGTATTGCCATGAATATTGCAGGGGGAACGCACCATGCCTATTCCAATCGCGGTGAAGCTTTTTGCATGCTCAATGATCAGGCCATTGGTGCACGCTACCTGTTGAACAAAGGTTTAGCTCGAAAAATACTGATTGTGGATTTGGATGTGCACCAAGGCAATGGAACGGCTGAAATTTTCCAGACGGACCCTAGTGTTTTTACGTTCTCCATGCACGGCAAGGGCAACTATCCCTTCAAAAAAGAGGTCTCGGACTTGGACATTCCTTTGGAAAAAGGCACTACCGATGAGGAATATTTGTCCATCCTAAAAACCACTTTGCCCGAATTACTGAAGCAAGTACAGCCAGATTTTATCTTTTACCTGTGTGGGATAGATGTGCTCGAATCGGATAAATTGGGCACCCTTTCCATGACCTTGGATGGTTGCAAGGAACGCGACCGTTTTGTACTCCAAAGCTGTTTTGATGCCCAAATTCCTGTGCAATGTAGCATGGGCGGCGGGTATTCACCAGAAATCAAGGTGATTGTGGAAGCACATGCCAATACTTTTCGCTTGGCCCAAGATATGTATGAAGAATTTTAGCGACTACTTTTGTTTTACACCATCATGAAAACCTATCTCTATCTCGCATTGCTTTTGTTGACCACTGTCCTTACTGGTCAAGAATTACCCCAAAAAGAAGAAAAAAACCTTTGGAACAACTTTACCTACGATATCGGAAATATTTTCGGCGGAGTAGGTCACGCTTATTCCAGACCATTTCACTGGAAAGGTAACGACTGGGCAAACTTTGGCTACTTGAGCGGAGGAACCTTGCTGTTATTTACCGTAGACGATGAACTGAACGATTGGAAAAATGGTTTTGAACAGGACGTTCCAGATTTCATCAAAGACTACGGAAACAAATATGGTGCTCCCGAAAACAACTATATGCTCACCGGCGGGGTGTACTTGGCCGGACTCTTTACACAAAATGAAAAACTCAGGCGTACCGGGGTGCTTTTGATTTCATCGGCTACAGCTGGAGGCTTTCTTCAACAAGTCAGTAAACGAATCATTGGGCGTGCACGTCCAAAGAGTGGCGCTGGTTCCGCTACTTTTGACCCTCTACATCTGGATAGGGTCTACGATTACGACTCTTTTCCTTCCGGACATGCCATGCTGGCCTTTAGCAACGCTTACGCCATTGCGAAACAATTTAAGAGCCCGTGGATTAAGGGTGGACTTTATGCTGTGGGAATGATTCCAGGCATGGTAAGGGTGCTCGATAACTTCCATTGGGTATCCGACGTAGCCTTTAGTACGGTACTGAGCATTTTTATAGTGGAATCCATAGACAAATACTTGGACTCCAAGTACAATGAAAAATATAACGACCTAAAACCAAAGAACGTGAGCTGGAACCTATCCTTCGGACCGAATACCTTGGGAGTTTCCATTCACTTCTAGAAGATTAGGGACCAGTTTTTTGTTAAATTTTATTTAGATTGATTTAAAACAATTAATTTTGTCGCTTATTCTGTCTGCAATGGGAAAGAAAAAAGACAAGAAAAAACTCAAAAAAGCCATGCTTCGGGAATTGCCTCCTACAGGTAAGGTGAAATCCAAATGCTGCAAAAAATACAAGAAGAGCGAAAGCAAGCGTTGTAAAAAATGTCCTTGCTTTGATTTGCTCAAGAAAGTGGCCTAATCAGCTTCATCAAAAAAGCACCTTACACTCCCCCACCCAACCTATGGTTTTTTTATTTGTGCTATTTTTAAGGCAAACTAGAAACCATGATCAAAAAAACCTCTTTTTTATTTGCCCTTCTCCTTAGCTGCGGTATGTCACTGCTGGCACAGGACAAGGAAACCGTAATTGAAGCCATTATTACGGAAGCCAACGAAAATTCCCAACTCGAAGCATTGGGTCACGAACTTATGGATGGCATTGGCCCCCGATTGGTAGGAACACCCCAAATGAAAAATGCGCACGACTGGGCCGTTGCCAAATATGCGAGTTGGGGCATTCCAGCCCGTAACGAGCAATGGGGCGAATGGAAGGGATGGGAGCGCGGTATTACCCACATCGATATGGTTTCTCCAAGGGTTCAAAGTCTACGGGGAACACAATTGGCTTGGAGCCCTAGCACGCCCAAAAAAGGTGTTACGGCGGAGCTCGTTGTTTTACCGACCGTATCAAATTCGTCAGAGTTTACCAATTGGTTACCGAACGTGAAGGGTAAACTGGTGATGATATCGATGCCGCAACCTACTGGCAGACCTGATTACAATTGGGAGGAGTTTGCCACCGAAAAGTCCTTCGAAAAGATGAAAAAGGAACGCGAAGAGCAGACCGAAGCCTGGAACAAGAACATGGACAACATAGGTTTGGACAGACGTTCGCTTCCAGTTGCTTTAGAGGAAGCAGGGGCAGTCGGGATAGTTGCTTCCTATTGGTCCAGAGGTTTTGGAGTGAACAAAATCTTTGGTGCCTACACCAAAGAGATTCCAACCGTAGATTTGGAACTGGAGGATTATGGCATGCTGTACCGTTTGGTGAAGTCTGGTCAAAAACCACAACTGCATGTGGTCGCAGAATCCAAGGAATTGGGCAAGGTGCCCACTTTTAACACCATTGCCGAAATAAAGGGTTCCGAAAAACCCGATGAATATGTCATACTTTCTGCCCATTTTGATTCGTGGGACGGTGCCACGGGCGCAACGGACAATGGAACAGGAACCTTGGTCATGATGGAAGCCATGCGGATTTTGAAAAAGGTATACCCAAATCCAAAGCGCACCATTCTTGTGGGCCATTGGGGAAGCGAGGAACAGGGTTTGAACGGGTCCAGGGCCTTTGTGGAGGACAACCCTGAAATCGTTGACGGTGTACAGGCCGTTTTCAATCAAGATAATGGCACCGGACGGGTAGTCCGTATTTCCGGTGGCGGCTTTTTGAATTCGTATGATTATCTCGGCAAGTGGCTACACGAAGTGCCATCGGAAATCACCGATGAGATTGAAACCACCTTTCCCGGAACCCCAGCGCGCGGGGGATCGGACTATGCATCCTTTCAAGCTGCGGGAGCACCTGCCTTTAGTCTTAGTTCTTTGAGCTGGGCCTACTGGAACTACACCTGGCATACCAATAGGGATACTTACGACAAGATTGTTTTTGATGATGTTCGGAACAACGCCATACTTACGGCCATTCTGGCGTATATGGCCAGTGAACATCCTGAAAAAACATCGAGGGACAAAGCAGTTTTACCTGTAAGCAGCAGAACTGGGGAGCAAATGGAGTGGCCCACACCGCGTTCACCCGAGCGTGATGGCGGTCAGAATTAAGTCCATACCCAACCCGATATAAAAAAGGTGCCCGATCGGGCACCTTTTTTTGACTAACTAACTAAAACACATTCAAAATATGCGTGGTGAAGCTACTTGGACTACAGTCCCCAATGCTTCTTTGGAGTATATGATATCGTCCGAATAAATAAAATAAAATCCCGCTTGCTTATAATAAAGGTCGCTATGCATACAGTCGTTTTTACATTTTTCGGCATGTTCGGAATATGCCATTCTTTTTTCATTCATGTAAACCTGATATGCTGCGACATTTTGAACCCTTAAATCATTTTCAAATTGAATCTGATCATTCCAAAAATCCTTTTCGTCCTCTATGTTCGAAAAAGCAATTGTTTGTTCACGAAGGGCATCTTTCCGGGCCAGTTCTTGATAAAAGGATAGGCCATTATGTTGAGCCATACTCGCGGTCGCCAAACCTAAAGTAAACCATATCGCGATGTGAATTTGTAATCTCATCTTTCTTGATGTTAATGGATACGTAGTTCATTTACTAAAGTTCTGGCGTTTGGTCATGTAACAACTCAAAGCAGGTTTACCCTACCACAGAAAATAAAAAAGGGGCTGTTACACCCCTTTAGTCTGCATTCAAATGAAAAGCTTACTTGCCCAACATTAATAATTCATTGCATTTGATCTCGGTGATATATCTTTTTTCACCCTCGTTGGTTTCGTAGGAGCGATTCACGAGCTTACCCTCTACCATAATTTCCTTTCCTTTGGAAAGAAACTCCTCGGCAATCTCGGCCAATTTACCCCAAGCTACAATGTTGTGCCATTGGGTATCGGTTACTTTTTCCCCTTTGGCGTTTTTATAGGTTTCATTGGTAGCGATGGAAAACTTGGCCAATTTGGTGCCATTTTCAAGAGTGATGATTTCAGGATCGTTTCCCAAATTACCGATCAACTGAACTTTGTTTCTAAGTGAATTCATAATAGTAAGATTTAAGTTTAACACGTATTTATCGAACTTCCTTGGTCCGACGAGGCAAACTTAGAGCCACTTCAACACATCATTTGGTTTGTAATCATTTGTTTTCGTTTGTAAACGTATGTAAGTAATTATACCTGTTTAAAAGTGACTTGACATACAAATCGGTGTCTAACTAAATGACCAAAACCACTTAGTGATGCCCATACGAAGTATCAACAAATACACCGTGATCAAACGGTTTAGTTTAGGAAAGAAATTATACGACAAACTGGACACCATCTACGTTCAGGAACACGACCCTGTAAATATGGAGCCCCAAAAAGTCTTTAATGGAGAAAAGGAATATGTAACCGACATTTCATCCGATGTATACCTATCGCTACGGAAAGGCTTCATTATCGACGAGCAGCAAAGCTCACTCGACCCTAACCACTCCAAATAATCGTTAATTTTTGTTAAATACTTGATTACCTTGTTATTGCACTCAGCTTCACAAGTGTGAAACAACATTGAAAATAGCGCATATTGCCCTTAAAATGGGACTTTTTGTGCCTTTTTGGCATCCAAACACCAATAGCATCAAGAATTACATCATTCCCATCAATCCCAGCGTCCCTCTTCCTGTACTTTAGTAGTGAATAAATCAAAAACCTATTATATGGAAACTATTAAAGCACAGAATAAGACATTTAAAAAATTAGGATTCACCTATTTGGAGACCGCAGAAATTGTAGTCAGCCTCAATACACTGCTGGCCAATTACCAGGTATTTTACAATAAGCTAAGAAATTTTCACTGGAACATCGAAGGACCAGATTTCTTTGAACTCCATGAAGAATTCGAAAATGAATACAATACCGTAAAGGAAAATATTGACATCGTAGCGGAAAGAATCCGAGTGTTTGGCGTAAAAACCAACTTTACCATGAAGAAGACCATGGAACTCTCCAAAATTGAGGAAAAAGATAAAAATTTCTCCGCTTTGGAAATGGTACGGGAAGTACTCAACGATTACGAAATTCTCCACGACAATATGTTGGACGCCGTAAATGCATCATTGGAGACCGGGGATGTTGTTACTGAAAACATGATGACAGAATTTATGACCGAGCTGGAGAAGAGGCACTGGATGTTCACTTCCTACCTAAAGTAAGAAACGAACATTTTTGCCGAAGAACTGATTTATTAATCACTAAAAACAATACTATGAAAAAGATACTCACTATACTATCATTCGCGACCTTGACCGCATTTGCGGGATATGGCCAAAGCCAAAATTCCGGAGTCATGAAAGCAACTACGCAAATGAAGACCTTTACCGTTTCTGAAGACGGTGTAGAAAAGGAATACAGCGTAAAAGTGATGGAACGAAGAAAATACGGTATGGAATTGAACCGTAAAGATAGAGGAATGGTCAATCAAGATAGGAAACTATCATCACCATTTGTTACCAAATTGGTAGCCATTGATAGCGATTCCGACCCGAACTACGACGATTATATGGTGCTGAAATACAAGGGTACCGTAAACAATGATTTTGATGTAGTCCAGACCGAGAAAGGATTTGATATCAATGTAGACGATAAAACAATGCACTATGATGTATTGGAAAGCAATTACCTCGTAGATAAGAAGAGTAAGAACTTCTTTATCATTGAGGAATTTGAATCGAAATAGTTGATATAATTTCGTTTTTTGATTGATGAGAAGCCAGGGATTTTCCCTGGCTTTTTCTTTGTTCAAATCGCCGGATTAAGACTTATATTTGGACCTTAAATTCAACCTATGGACCCTTGGCTACGTCCCATACAACTGGAAGGTGAATCGGTAAGGCTCGTTCCGCTTCAGAAATCACAAAAAGTGGATCTGGTCTTCGCTGCATCCGACGGCAAGCTTTGGGAACTTTGGTACACCACAGTCCCATCTCCCAAGACCATGGACTCCTATCTGGACACGGCCTTGGCACAACAAGCCGAGGGCAACGCACTGCCCTTTGCCATCATCAACAAAAAAACCAATTCCATTGTGGGCTGTACCCGTTATTTGAATGTGGATGCAAAAAACAAACGATTGGAAATCGGCGCTACATGGTATGCCAAGAAAGTGCAGCGTACAGGCATCAACACCGAGTGCAAATACCTGTTGCTCAAATATGCTTTTGAAAATTTAAACTGCATTGCCGTGGAGTTCCGTACCCATTTTCACAATCACCCATCCCGAAACGCCATTTTGCGTTTAGGAGCCAAACAAGATGGCATTTTACGCAACCATCGGGTGGATGAACACGGCAATATGAGGGATACGGTGGTCTATTCCATTTTGAACACCGAATGGAAAACGGTCAAAACAGCACTGGAATTCAAAATGGGCAGAAGTTATTTGGGCTGACCTTTTCCAAGACACAATAGGTTGGCAAAATTATAACTGGCCAGTTCCAAGTTTTCAATGGTTTTGGCTTTGGCATCTTCCAAATTTCCTATTTGATTGAGAATGGAAACCGCATAATCCAACCCCATATCCTGCATCACTTCAATTGAAATATCCACCGACCCACAAAATGCTGCAATTGGGATATCATATTTTTTGGCTGAGCGAACCACACCGTTGATGGTTTTTCCGGAAAGCGTTTGTCCATCCAACTGCCCTTCGCCCGTAATTACCCAATCCGCACCTTGCAAAACAGCATCAAAATGGGCGAGTTGCATGACCAAATCAACCCCAGAGGCCAGCTCTGCGTTCAAAAAAACCACAGCTCCTCCGCCAAGTCCGCCGGCAGCTCCAGCGCCCGCGATTTGTTGCACATCAACCCCAAAAGTGGACCGTAGCACTTTGGCAAATGTTTGCAATCCCTTGTCCAATAACACAATTTCTTCCTCAGATGCTCCTTTTTGCGCTCCGTACACCTTGGCAGCACCGTTTTCTCCATAAAAAGGATTGTTCACATCGCAAGCCACCTGAATCTTGGCGTCCAACAACTTGGAATTCACTTCATTTTTTTGGATCTCCTTTACCTTTCCTAAATTTTTCCCAACGGGTTCCAGTTCATTTCCGTTAACATCCAAGAATACGTATCCAAGTGCCTTGGCCATACCCATACCGCCATCATTGGTAGCACTACCGCCTATCCCCAGCACAATGTTCCGTGCTCCCTTTTCCAAAGCATCCAAAATGAGTTCACCCGTGCCATAAGAGGTGGTTTCCATACAGTTCATTTCCTGCTTTTGAAGTAGCTTATAACCTGATGCTTCCGACATTTCAATAAAAGCCGTCTGTTTATCCTCCGACAGCAAGTAATGCGAGTCAGTGTTTCGAAAAAGCGGGTCCTTTACGGTTACGGTAACTTTTGATGCGTTCAAATAATCCGCCACCACATCAATGGTACCGTCCCCACCATCGGCCAAAGGCCGATGTATCAATTCTGCATTTGGAAAAACTTTTGTTAAGCCACGGGCAACGGTTTCGCAAAATTCGCGTCCTGTAAGTGACCCTTTATATTTATCGGGTGCCAAAATAAATTTCATATCCACAATGTACTCAAGTTAATCGAGTTAAGCCAGATAATTTGAGCTACTCCATTTCAAAATGGAACACGGCACAGGTTTTGAACATAAGGGGGAAGTATTTACCTTTAATAAAACTACATCATGAAAAAAACAATCTTTTTTATAGCTACGGTGCTGTTCAGCGGTGCAATTTTTGCCCAGTCGAAAAACTTTTTGGACACACCCTATCTGGAGACCCAAGCACAGGTGGACACCATGGTCACTCCGGACAAGATTTACCTCAACATTTTTATCCAAGAAAAGGATACCAAAGGCCGGGTTTCCGTGGAAGAGCAGGAAAATCAAATGGCCAAACGCTTCAAGGACATGGGAATTGACCTAGATAAACAATTGGTGATCAAAGATGCGAGCAGCAACTTCAAAAAATATTTTTTACGGCAAAAAGAGGTGCTCAAAAGCAAGCAATATTCCCTATTGGTCTATTCGGGCAAGCAATTGGGCGATGTGATGATGACCTTGGAACAACTGGAAATTGCCAACACCAGCATCGAAAAAACAGAATATTCTAAAATGGACGAACTCGAATTGGAGCTCAAAACAAGGGCCGTAAAAAAAGCCATTCAAAAGGCCGAAGCACTTACGAAACCTTTAGGTCAAAAAGTAGGAGCGGCCATTCATATTGTGGACAATTCGCAATATTATCCAAGGTACAACCAAGCACCCATGATGGAAATGAAGGCCGTGTCTGCAGATATGGGCAGCGCACAACCATTGGACCTTGATTTTGAAAAAATTCGGGTAGAAACCAATGTCAACGTCAAATTTGCCCTGTCCAATTAGCGGGCAGGGTCGTATCATTCGAACCAAAACCCATATGAAAACAACTGTCTTACTTTTTCTCTTTACTGTCGGACTTGTTTCTGCCCAAGAAACGCTGCAGTTGTCCGAAGGACAAGCATCTCCCCCGGCCAACCTGTCGGATGTCGCTTGGATAGCAGGTCATTGGCAAGGAGAAGCCTTTGGCGGCACGGCGGAGGAAATCTGGAGTGCCCCTTTGGGCAATTCCATGATGTTCGTGTTCCGATTGGTAAACGATGGCATGGTTTCCTTCTACGAATCGGGCCATATCCAGCAATTGGACGATTCCCTCATACTTCAGCTAAAACATTTTGATGGAAATCTGATGGGTTGGGAAGAACGGGACGATACCATTGACTTTAAATTGGTAAAACTAGAGCCGAACAAAGTTTTCTTTGAAGGACTGACCATGGAAAAAATAAGCGACGACCAAATGAATGTTTGGGTGCTCATTGAAGAACATGGAAGTTCGGAGGAAATCCTTTTTGCATACGAAAGGGTAAAATGATTTGGTTTCACGGGAAACGGTTGAATTAGTATCTTTAACGGACTAACTAAACCAACACTCCTGTGAAATCAAAATCTTTACTTTTAGTTTGTGCCATACTGATGGCATTCCATCCTGTGGATGCACAACGCAGAAACAAAAAATCCGACCAACCCTCCATTATTGTCAACGACTCCCTTTTTCCGGGGTTGAAATGGCGTAATATAGGGCCGTTTCGCGGAGGTCGAAGTGTCACCTCCTCCGGAGTAGTGGGCCAGCCCCATACTTACTACATGGGAACTACTGGCGGTGGAATCTGGAAAACCACTGATGATGGCATTACCTGGAAAAACGTTTCCGATGGATTCCTGAAAACAGGAACAGTTGGCGATATTGCCGTTTCCGAAAGCAACCCTAATATCGTGGTCGTCGGCATGGGGGAACATGCGGCCAGAGGCGTCATGACTTCGATGGGCGATGGTGTTTACAAATCTACCGATGCCGGGAAAACTTGGAAACACATAGGTCTGGACTTTACGCGCCATATCTCAGATGTCATCATCCACCCTACCAATCCCGATATCCTCTTCGTTGCTGCCCAGGGTGCTCAATACGGCCCTTCCGAAGATAGGGGCATCTATCGCTCCACCAATGGAGGACAATCTTGGGAAAAAGTGCTGTACGTGGACACTATCACTGGAGCATCATCCTTGAGCATGGACATGAACAACCCCCTTATTCTGTACGCAGCCATGTGGCAACACGAACGAACGCCATGGACCATTACCTCAGGAGGAGCCAATTCAGGGCTTTATAAATCTACCGATGGAGGAACCACTTGGGACAAAATGGAAAAAGGTCTTCCCAAAGAATTCGGTAAATCGGGCATTTCCGTATCCAGGGCAAATGCCGATGTAGTCTATGCCGTAATCGAGGCCGAAGGTGAAAAAGGAGGTGTGTATAAAAGTGTGGATGCTGGAAAAACATGGAAACAGACCAACAAAGACCGAATCAATATTGCACGATCTTGGTACTACATGGAAATCTTTGCCGATACCCAAGACGAAAATATCGTGTACGTGTTGAATGCACCTGTCACCAAGTCCATTGATGGCGGAAAGACCTTCACGCCCGTACCTACGCCCCATGGCGATAACCATGACCTCTGGATTCATCCGAAGAACAATCAGATCATGATCAATTCCAACGATGGTGGCGCCAATGTATCCAACAACGGAGGGATTAGCTGGAGTTCACAACAAAATCAGCCCACGGCACAATTCTATCGGGTCATCACGGACAATCTAGTCCCCTACAATGTGTACGGAGGACAGCAGGACAATACATCCGTAGCCATTGCCAGCCGTACAAGGGATGGCGGTATTGATTGGAAGGATTGGTATGCCGTTGCTGGCTGTGAGAGCGCCTATTTGGCCTTTGACCCAGACAATCCAGAAGTGATTTTTGGCGGATGCTATCAAGGCATCATAGAAAAATGGGTGAAAGCCTCCCGTGAAGCTAAACCTATCAAAGAATACCCAGAATTGGGTCTGGGAAACATTCCAAAGGACTTTAAGTTCCGTTACAATTGGAATGCGCCCATCATTAGTTCACCACACGACCGTAACACCATTTATCATGCTGGAAATGTGGTGTTCCGAACCACTGATGGCGGTTACAGTTGGGATGTGATCAGTCCGGACCTTACCAGAAACGAAATTGAGAAACAAGGACCGGGAAGTGGTCCCTACACCAACGAAGCGGCTGGAGGGGAAAACTACAACACCATCATGTACTTGGTGGAGTCTCCCCATGAACAAGGAGTGCTTTATGCAGGTACTGACGATGGATTGGTCCACATCACCAAAAATGGAGGCCAGAGCTGGGAAAACATTACCCCTCCCAATACCAAGGAAGGAATCATCAACAGCATTGAGGTATCTCCCCACGATCCAGCTACGGCTTACATCACCTTAATGCGCTACAAGTTCATGGATTTGGGCACCTATATCTATAAAACATCGGATTACGGCCAAACGTGGACCAAAATTACCAATGGTATTGATGGCGAACATACCTTTGCCCGTGTGGTCCGTGAGGATAAAAAGCAAAAAGGGTTGTTGTATGCTGGTACCGAAACCGGGCTATATGTTTCTTTGGATGATGGGCAACATTGGCAACCCTTGCAATTGAATTTGCCCGTGGTCCCCATCAACGATTTGATTATTCAGGATAATGATTTGGTAGCGGCTACAGCTGGAAGGTCATTCTGGATTTTGGATGATTTAGGCGCGATTCAGCATAGCTTGAGCAAGGCGAATTCGCTTCAAATGGTAACTCCGAAACCATCCTACCGAATTTTCAATGGCAGTTCCGATGAATTTGTACCAGGATTGGGACAAAATCCAAAATCCGGCGTCACTTTCGATTATTATTTACCGAAAAAGTTGGATTCCATCGAACTGAAGCTAGAGGTACTTTCTGGCGGAAAGGTGATACGAACCTTCACCAACCAAGCGCCAAAAGATTTCAAAAGTTGGGCAGGCGGACCCTCCAAACCGAAGGTGCTGCCTTCGGCCAAGGGATACAATCGGTTTACTTGGGATTTTTACCGCGAACCCTCCCCTGCCATTGAGAATGTGTTTGGGTTTGATGGATATGGAAGTTCCCGTGTGGCACCCGGCACCTACACCCTTCGGCTAACCATGGGCAACGAGACCGTGGAAACCAAGGCAGCGATATTGCCAGATCCTTTGATCGAGGCTACAGCTGCAGACTATGCGGAACAGCAATCCTACTTGACCCGAATCGATGAAACCTTGGTTAACATGCACAAGGCCGTGAACCAAATGCGCACGGCCAAAAGTCAACTTAACACCTATAAGAAATTGCTCAAGGATAATGAAAAGGCCAAAGAGCTATTGGAGAAAGGAGATGCATTACTGGAACGCATCAATACTTGGGAAGAGAACCTCATCCAACCCAAACAAAAAACCTTTCAGGACGTAGTGAACTTTAGCAGTAAACTCAATGCCGATTTCATGCATTTGAGAGGGTTTATCGATGTGGCCGAACCCAAGGTTACCGAAGGTGCAAAAGAGCTTTTCCGGGATAATATGGCCGAATGGAAGACTTTTGAAAATGAAAAGAACGCCATTGTGGGCACGGGCATGAAAGAATACAACGACATGTTCAAAGCATTGGATATTCCCGCCATTATTTTAACAGAAGAATAATGGCCGAAACCTTTTGGAACGATCAGGAGTTCACAAAACAGGATTACACCCAGCAAAAATTGCCAAAGGGCGATTATGAAAATTGCCGTTTTGTGGACTGCCTGTTCTCCGAGGGGTATTTGGACAACCAGAATTTTATTGATTGCACATTTGTGGGCTGCGACCTTACCAATGCCAATATTGCCCATACCACTTTTAACGAAGTCACCTTTACCGACTGTAAAATGGTAGGGCTCCAGTTTGAAACTTGTAACCCACTGTTATTGTCGCTCCATTTTATAGGTTGTAATCTGTCTGTAGCGTCTTTTCATGGTATGGACTTGCCACGTACCCTATTTGAAGATTGTAAGATGCATCAAACCGATTTTACGGAGACCCAACTGAAGGAGGGAAAATTTCCCAATTGTGATTTTGAAAATGCCATCTTTGACCAGACCAATCTAGAACGGGCTGATTTTACCAGCGCCCTAAACTTTAACATCGACCCCTCCATCAATCACCTCAAGAAAACGCGGTTCAGCAAAGAAGGATTGATCGGTTTATTAAAAAAGTATGATATTGTGGTTACCTAATCTTATCCTATGTCCGAAAGAAAGTGCTTGGTCTGTGGAGAAAAGCTACTGGGCCGTATCGATCAAAAATACTGTTCCGACCATTGCAGAAATGCCTACAACAACCTGCTCAACCGTGACAGTAAAAATTTGGTGCGCAACATCAACAACAAACTCCGTAAAAATTATCGAATACTGGACAGTTTTCCGTTAAAGGATGGTAAAACAAAGACCACGAAGATGCGTCTGTTGGACAAAGGCTTCGATTTTGAGTACATCACCAACCTTTATACCACCAAAAAGGGCAGCACGTATTATTTCGTGTACGACCTTGGCTATTTGCCGCTCGACAACGATTATTATATGATTGTAAAAAGAGAATAGGTTATTTCCAGCTTTGTCCGCTTAATTTGAGTGCGGCCACTACAATATCCTTTCGGCTGATCTGACCCACCAAAATACCGTTTTTCATGACGGGCAATCGGCGCCGGTTGTGGCGATCAAAAACACCCGCAGCATCAAAAATGGACATATCGTGAGGAATGGTCTCTACATTTTTGGTCATAAAACGCTCCACGCTCTTATCCAAAATAGGTTGGTTAAAATAGCGGCTCTCCGAAATCTGCTTCATACAATCGGCTTCGGAAACAATCCCCACCAAAAAACCATTGTTGTCCAACACAGGCCCACCAGAGATATGGTGCTTGGCAAAAATCTCCATTACTTCCAATATGGACTGGTCTGGAGAAAAGGTGATCAATTTTTTGGTCATGTAGTCCTCCACCAAAATTGGGGCATTGTACTTTTTCTTGGATTCCTCCTTAGAACGTACGCCTTGAAAACTCTTGATTGCCATAGGGTTAGATTTTAAAGTTGAATATTAAATATAGCCTTTTTTAACGAATATCCTAATTTTGGTCATCTAAATATGAGAACCTTTTAGAATTTCATACATTTATCACGTTGTGTATTTTAGCTGAAATTTGTCAGTTCGAGTGATTTTTCGAAAGAAAAATTGTATCGAGAACTAGAATTTCAATCCCAAAACCTATTCTCGATACCTGCCTTTGCCGGCAGGCAGGCAAAATTCCTTCGGAATTTTACTCGAATTGACGGCTTTGGCATAAAGACATCATAAACACACAACGGGTCACATTTAGTCTTTAAGAATATGAAGCCATGAAATTTTCCCGAACCCTTGCCCTTTTACTGCTTTTCCTTGCCGTTTATTGGAGTTTTGTTTCCCTGATGCCCTCCTATAAACCAGATAAGGATGATGCAGCCACCAACTTTTCCGTTGAAAGGGCGCTTGGCCACGTGGAACAATTATCCAAAGTGCCCCATGCCGTCGGCTTTCCCGGTCATGAAGACACAAAAAAGTACATTATTTCGGAGCTGAAGAAAATGGGACTGGAGACCTTGGTCCAAGAGGGCTACACAGCAGGCGATTGGGGCAATCTGAGCAAAGCAAGCAATATTTTGGCCCGAATCGGGGGTAGCGAAGAGGGCAAAGCACTTCTTCTACTATCGCATTACGACAGTAGTCCGCATTCCTCTTATGGTGCAAGTGATGCAGGAAGTGGTGTCGCCACCATTTTGGAGGGAGTACGCGCTTTTTTGAGCGAAAATAGAGTCCCAAAAAACGATATTATCATCCTAATCAGCGATGCAGAGGAATTGGGGCTGAACGGTGCTGACCTCTTTGTAAACAATCATCCTTGGGTCAAGGACGTTGGGCTAGTCCTAAATTTTGAGGCACGGGGCAGTGGCGGACCCAGTTACATGCTTATCGAAACCAACAGGGGCAACGGGAATTTGATAAAAGAGTTCAAAAATGCCAATCCGAAGTATCCCGTGGCCAATTCTTTGGTGTACAGTATTTACAAAATGTTGCCCAACGATACCGACCTTACGGTGTTTCGGGAAGATGCGGACATTGAAGGCTTCAATTTTGCCTTTATCGATGACCATTTTGATTATCACACCGCATTGGACAACTATGAACGTTTAGATAGAAACACACTGGCCCATCAAGGAAGCTATCTAATGCCGCTCCTCACCTATTTCAGCGATGCCGATTTGGGCAACCTAAAAAGTCTGAATGACGAAGTGTATTACAATCTGCCCTTCTACAAATTGGTTTCCTATCCGTTTGAATGGATATGGCCTATGTTCTTTTTTGGGGTGCTTGCCTTTGCAATGCTCTTGTACTGGGGCTTCAAAAAGAAGCAATTGGAATTCAAACCGATTTTGAAAGGCTTTCTACCCCTACTCATCACATTAGTGATAAATGTACTGGCCGGTTATTTTTGCTGGTCCATCATCACCTGGTGGTACCCAGGCTTTAAGGATATGCTGCACGGCTTCACTTACAATGGTTACACCTATATTGCCGTATTTGTATCCTTTGCCTTGTTCGTTTGCTTTTACACCTTTCATAAATTCCGAAGAATCAGCACACCCAATCTTTTGATAGCCCCTAGTTTTTTATGGCTGGTCATTTGTGGATTGGTAGCGCATTATTTGAAGGGTGCCAGCTTTTTCATCATCCCTTTGTATGGATTGTTGGCCGGACTGTTGGTGACCATCAACCAAAAGGAACCCAATCCGTTCCTGATGGTGTTCCTTGCCCTGCCTGCCGTATTGATCTATTCGCCCTTCATCAAAATGTTTCCCGTTGGACTTGGACTCAAGATGATGATTGCGGCAACGGTACTCACCACACTGCTTTTTGTATTGATTCTCCCGTTTTTCGGGCAGTTAAAAAGCAAGGTGAGACTGGCTTACCTTTTCCTTTTTCTGTTTTTTGCCCTTGGGATTACCAGTCATGTTCAATCCGACTTTAATGAGGAACGTCCGAAACCAAGCAGTTTGCTCTATGTGTACGATGCAGATAAACAATCCACCCTATGGGCCACCTACGACCATGTATTGATGGATTGGAACGGACAATTTTTGGGGGATGATAAAAGAAAACCTACGGCAGAGACCATTTCGAGCAAGTACCGGACCAACCTGAATTATGTGGCCGATGCGCCCAAGAAGAATATTCCCGTACCATACATTGACACCGTTTTGGACACCATTATAGGGGATAAAAGACATATTGAGGTTTGCATTACCCCAAAACGGAACGTGAACCGATTGGAGGTATTCACCAATCCGGTAGCCATTAGCGCTGCCAAGGTGAACCGCATTCCATTATCATCCTACTACTTGGAAAACCGAAGAAGTAGGTTGTTGACACATTACATATCCAACAACGATTTTACAGAACTGCAACTGGAGTTTCCAAAGGATTCTGTGTTGGAACTCACGCTGTACGAAGCCTCCAACGATTTGCTGACTCATCCAGATTTCAGTATTCCTGAACGACCTAAAAACAGCATCCCTATGCCTTTTGTGTTGAACGATGCCATATTGACCATAAAAACCGTTCGATTTGAATAAAACCATGGGCATATTGGGATGTGGCTGGCTAGGTTTTCCCTTGGCCCAGCGATTGGTGACCGAAGGATGTACCGTCAAAGGAACTACTACCTCAGCTTCCAAAATGCAAGATTTGCAAGATGAAGGCATCACCCCATTTCAAATTAGTTTGTCCGAAAATGGAATTCAAGGTCCCATCAACGAATTTTTGGAAGGACTGGAAACGCTGATCATCAACGTTCCGCCAGGATTGCGAAGCAACCCCTCCGAACGCTATGTTCGTAAAATGGAGCATCTACTCGAAGCTATTACAACGAGTGATGTCTCCCATGTGCTATTCGTAAGCAGTACCTCGGTGTATGGAAATGCCAATGGAGAGCTAACGGAAGATGCTCCTTTAATGCCCAATACCGAATCTGGAAGGCAATTGGTAGCATGTGAAAACCTGTTCCGAAACAGCAAGGCATTCGCCGTGACCATCATCCGGTTTGGCGGACTCATCGGACCCGACCGCCATCCTGTTACCATGCTATCGGGCAGGGAAGGACTGAACAACGGCCACCACCCCATCAACCTCATTCATTTGGAAGATTGCATCCATATGATATGGACCATTCTCAACAATTCTTACTGGGGTGAAACCTTCAACGGAGTGTATCCCCATCATCCCGAAAAACAAATCTATTATTTTGAGGAAGCACAAAAAAGAGGGCTTCCCGCACCTTCCTATCAAAGGGAACCATCATCCAATAGTGGCAAACTGGTTCGGAGCACAAATTTCCTCAACAAGGGCCATAGCTTTACCACATCGGTAGTTTCTTAGCCTTATTGAATTCTTAACAGCTTGGTTTGGATTATTTTGTTAGTTTTGGCGCACTAAATTGAAGATCAATGAAAAAGACCGTACTCTTACTGCTCCTATTTGTGGGCTTTAGTGGTATTTCCCAAACCAACAACGCCCTTGTGGAACACTACAAGGCGTACTACCAAGAAATGCGATTGCAAGGCGATGTCGTCGGTGTTATCGGCGCACTGACCCACTTGAATGTTTTAGACCCTTCCCAAGGGCGCAGGGACACCTTGGCCTTTGTTTACATGAACAATGGACAGCACATGCAGGCCCTGAACACTATTGGTGTGGAAAAGAATGCAGATGATTCCGATTTGGCCGTACAGATCAAGGCCTTTTCATTAAAAGCCCTGAACCAGCCCAAAAGAGCCTTGGAACACTTTGAAGAGCTGTACAAAAGAGAGGCTTCTCCATATATCGCTTATGAAATGGCCGACCTTAAAATACAAACCGGCGATATGCCCGGGGCGATTTCCAATATTGAATATGGTATTGCCAATGCCACAGATGAAATGACCTATGCGTTTTACGAACGGCAACAACCCTACGAAGTGCCTTTAAAGGCCGCTTTTTATCATTTGAAAGGTTTGGCAGACTTTAATATGGATAAAGAAAATATTGATGGAGCCATTGTTTCCATTGATGAAGCCCTGAAAATTGCTCCGAACTTTAACTTGGCCAGCCTGAGCAAACAGGCCTTGGAATCCCGTAAAAAACAAGCTGCCGAAGGAGGCGAAAAATAGGTTATTGCTTATTTTTTAATTCTTGGAGCAAAGCATTGTCCTTTTCTTCCTTGATCTGGACAAGTTCGTCCACGAATTCGTTGGGCACTGCAATTGAAAGTATATAATGGGCAATTTTCCATTGCCCATTTACTTTTTTGAGCACGCCGGACCCCCTACAAATCTTCATTTGGGTATCCAATAGCTCATCGAACCAAGCAAATTCCCCTGATTCGTCTACATAAATATTGCGCTCCACAGCGTTAAAGCTCCATGCCTTGCCCCTATCAAAATAGGGCTTGGAAAAGGCCCGGAACTCATCATTTTGCCAATTCTCCATTGCATCCGTGCCCAAAAACACCCCATTCTCGGTCATTTTCCCAAAGTAGGACTCAAAATCAGCATTGGCCGCATCCTTATGCCAACCGTCCAGAACATTGTTGATAGCCTCTTTTTCATTTTGTTGTGCAAACATCGTGATGGAACCCATCAAAAAGGCAATAAATAGAGAGTTAAGCTTCTTCATCTAAAATCAGTTTTTTGTCCAATTGGCTGTTCATGATCAAATTCAACTGTCTGCGCATGGCGTTATACGCTTCCAGCACTTTAACGGTTGATTCGGTGGTCGGTTGGTTGTCGAGTATACTGGCCTTGGTCTTGTACAAAAAGGTACGCATGACCATTTGACGGCTCTTTAACTGAAACGAATCGAAAGGCTCGGGATAGGTTCCTTCGGCCAATTTTTTCTCCTTTTCGATAAGATCGTCGATAGCGAGGGCCAAATCTTCATTGTTGGTGGCCTTGTAGAGCACATCGACGCTTGCATTCAAATTCTTGAACTCTTGCCATTGCTCCACGATCGCACTTGCCTCTGGGTTTATGGTTGCCTTATCCGGCATTTTTTGGTAGTTGAATTCCAGTGCCGTAGTATCCACTTCAGGAGCGGCTTTTTCGGACTTTTTGCATGCCCCTAACGAGACCAGCAAAATCAATATGCCTAATAATTTTCGCATAGGCGAATGTACAAATTTTAATAAAGGGTATCTTTGCCATCAAACTAAATTAACTTCAATTTTAATGCACAAACCCGTTTTGATTATTGGCGCATGCGGCCAGATAGGAACCGAACTGACCTTTGAACTACGAAACAAGTACGGAGCTGAGAATGTGATTGCCAGCGACATTCGTGAGGGCAGTGATGCCCTGATGCAGTCGGGTCCATTTGAACTATTGGATGCTACCAACTACGCTGCCATTGAAGATGTGGTGATGCATTACGAGATTGATGAGGTCTATTTAATGGCTGCCATGTTGAGCGCAACGGCGGAAAAATTCCCCATGCGTGCCTGGAACCTGAACATGAACTCCCTTTTCAATGTCCTGAATCTGGCCAAGGAGAAAAAGATTTCCAAAGTGTTCTGGCCCTCAAGTATTGCCGTTTTTGGGCCCAACACCCCAAAACAATACACGCCGCAAAATACCATCATGGAACCCAGCACCGTTTACGGAATCAGTAAACAGTCCGGTGAACGTTGGTGCGAATATTACCATAAAAAATATGGGGTGGACGTAAGAAGCATCCGTTACCCCGGTTTGATCAGTTGGAAGACCATGCCGGGCGGAGGGACTACCGACTATGCGGTTGAAATCTACCACGAAGCCCTTAAAAAAGGTTCGTATGAATGTTTTTTAACCAGCGATACAGAGCTTCCGATGATGTATATGGACGATGCCATTAGGGCAACGATTAGCCTTATGGAAAGTCCTTCGGAGAACATAAAGGTGCGGTCCTCATACAATTTGGCTGGCATGAATTTTACCCCGGCCCAAATGGCACAGAGCATCACCAAGCATATTCCCGATTTTAAAATCAGTTATGCTCCCGATTTTAGACAAGATATCGCAGACTCCTGGCCCAGCAGCATAGATGATTCGCTGGCCAAGGAGCAGTGGGGATGGCAGCCCAAGTTCAATTTGGACCAAACTACCAAGGAAATGCTCAAAAATTTAAAAAAGAAGTAAGGCCTTATTCTTCCTCTCCATCATCGGAATCCGAAAACTCTTCGTCTTCATCTTCTGGAATCTTTTCAAAAGGTTCTGAATCGAAATTGTCATCGTCATCCTCGTCGAAATCCGCCATCGTACGTTCGAGCTTGGAGCTTATCTTCACCAGATACTTGGTATCCTCCGTAGATACTTCAACGGCTTCAATGTATTCCCCCTTGAGGTTTTTGAAGTGGATGACATCGTCGTCCCCATAACCGTCAGGGTATTTTTCCACCAAAAGCTTGAGCACTTCCGATGTCAGTTTTTTATAGTCTACAATTACGCGTTTGAGGTTATCCATGTTTATGGGATTGATTTGTACCGTGGCTAAATTTAGAATAAAAGTGATTACAAGTAGAAATTATAAAAAAAATCTTGGGTTGTCAAAATTGGGGCGATTTTATCGACCAAAGATCAAGCCAAGCTTAAGCTATCATTATGGGGCTATGAAGTGAACCTTGCACTTTGATGAATACATATTCGGCAAAGGATATTTGATTATTATGTATCTTACCTATCCCAAACCAATAAAGGACAGGACCATGAGCCTACAAAATGACCTGCCAGAGCTTGTGAAGGCCGGAGTGATTTCTGAAGACACCGCTGCGGATATTGCTTCGTATTATCAAGGCAAGCAAGCATCTCCCACGAACAAACTTTTTGTGGTTTTTGGTATTTTGGGAGCCATTTTGGTGGGTTTGGGCATCATACTCATCATTGCCCATAATTGGGACGAACTTTCACGCGGCCTGAAAACGGTCTTTGCATTCCTACCGCTAGTTATTGGACAAGCATTATGTGCATTTGCCTTTTTAAAAAAGCGGGGCAATGTGGCATGGAGGGAAAGCAGCTCTGTATTCCTATTTTTTGCAGTGGGTGCCAGCATTGCTTTGGTAAGTCAGATTTACAACATTCCCGGAGATTTGGGCAGTTACCTGTTAACATGGATGCTTTTGACCTTGCCCTTGATCTATGTGGTGCAATCGCCCATGACCTCCCTGCTTTGCCTAGTAGGAATCACCTACTACGCCTGTGAAACCAGTTATTGGGGATTCCCAACGTCAAATTCCTATCCGTACTGGGCCATGTTGGCCGCTATGGTTCCCTTTTATTACCAGCTTTTTCGAAAGAATCCCTTGAGCAATTTTGTTCGCTTCCATAACTGGCTGGTTCCCCTGTCCCTCGTTACGGTTTTGGGAACCTTATCGGCTACCTTGGACGAGTTCATGTTTATAGCATACATATCCCTTTTTGGCTTCCTTTATCTTTTGGGAACGGGTGCGTGGATGCCTCAAGAAAATACCAAAAACGGCTATACCATACTAGGCAGTTTGGGCACCATAATTTTACTGTTGTTTCTGAGTTTTAATGAATTCTGGGAACATCTGTTCAAAAAGGAACTGCAGCTTACGGAAATCTTCGCTTCGCAGGAATTTGTTTTGATTGTGCTGCTAACCTTGGCGGCATCCGTACTGCTATACCGAACCATCCAACAGAAGGGAATCCGAAACCTATCCCTTTTCTCTATAGCTTTTTTGGTGTTTATTCCCATTTTTTTCATCGGAACAGTTTCTACCATAGCTGTGGTTTTGGTAAATGTGTTGGTATTCCTGCTTGGGGTCTTTACCATTCGGGAAGGGTCACGAAAAAACCATTTGGGCCTGCTTAATTATGGCTTGCTCATCATTACAGCCTTAATTATTTGTCGGTTCTTTGATACCGACCTGAGTTTTGTGGCAAGAGGGCTATTGTTCGTTGGGGTTGGCGCTGGGTTCTTCTTCGCCAATTATTGGATGATTCAAAAACGAAAAGAAAAATGATCGGCAAGAACACCCAAATTATAGCTTTTGTAATATTGGCCTTGGCACAACTGGCGATTCCCGCCAACATGATCTGGCAGCAAGAACGGCTATTGGAACACGGGACCGAATATAAGTTCAAAACCGCTCCCGTAGATCCGAACGACCCCTTTCGGGGAAAATACATCACACTGAGCTACGATGCGGCCTCATTCTACGTAGGCAATGAAATGGACTGGGAGCATGGGCAAGCCGTTTACGTTGAGCTGACCACGGACCAAAAAGGATTTGCCAAAATAGCATCGATTTCCCATGGGGCACCTGATCATACCGAAGCATACGTTGAGGGCTCCATTCTGTTCGTAACCCGAAATGGGGATAACCAAGTAACCATTAGTTATCCTTTTAATCGTTTTTATATGGAGGAATCCAAGGCCCAACCCGCAGAAGTGACCTATCAAACCGCACAACGGGACACCACAAAGACCACTTACGCACTGGTCCACGTAAAAAACGGAAAAGCAGTACTAAAGAACGTCCTGATTGATGGTGTTCCTATAAAAGAACTGGTTGGGAAGGAACTCTTGGAAAATGATTGAAGAAAGTAGCCCCGGCAAGAATCGAACTTGCATCTAAAGTTTAGGAAACTTCTATTCTATCCATTGAACTACGGGGCCATTCCATAAAATGGACTGCAAAAATAGGGTTTTTGACTCATCTTATGCAACCCTTTTCTGCTATTTATACGTGGGTTTTGGAACTACCCTAAGACTTTCTTGCTTCTTCTTCCTTCAGGATTTTTTCCAAATAGGATCGGGACAACGGCTTGTCCACATAACCCGAAATCATCCCATTTTTTTTGGCAATTGCCCTATCCGAAGCATTGGTAAATGCCGAAAGGACATAAACACTGGGGAGTTTGTGTTCTTTAAACAGATTCTTCAGGTTTTCCAAAAAATCCCATCCGTTCATCCCGTCCATCACCAAATCCAAAAAGATGATATCGGGCAATCTATCGTGCTCCTCGATATATCCGAAGCAAGCTTGTATTCCTTCCTCACCACTGGAGCAGGTCACGATATCAAAATTCCCGTGGGATTGCTGTATGCAGTATCGGGTCGCGAACTGCGACACCAAGTCATCGTCTATAATAAACGTCGTGAGTTTCATGTAGGGTCTATTACGTAAGTTTGGGACATCCAAAGCTATAGGCAAGCCCTCAATAAACCATCCATTTTCGTTGTGTGGACAAAATATACCGTCAATCCACGCCTAATGGGGCAATCTGGCCCTCACCAGGCCATACACAAAGGCACCTAAAATGGCCCCGACCAGTACGATAATGATGGGCCAATAGCCCGCTCCCACCAAAATATAAATGGGTCCGGGGCAGGCTCCCGCGAGGGCCCAACCCAATCCGAACAACGTACCTCCCAAAATATATCGAGCAAACGATTTTTCCTTGTCGGGTATTTGGATGATTTCCCCTGAAAATGATTTGATCTTGGATTTTTTAATCCAAAAGACCAAAACCACACCAACTGCCAAAGCAGAACCGATGATGCCGTACATATGAAAAGAATCGAACTGGAACATCTCATAAATCCGGAACCACGAAGCGGCTTCCGACTTGTATAGGACAATTCCCAAAAAGGTTCCCAATAAAATATAAACTATATTCTTCATACTTCAAAAATTAGGGGAAACAAGAGGTGAACCATAGCCAGTCCGCCAATAAAAAAGCCAATAACCGCAATCAAAGAGGGCCGTTGCAGGTTACTCAGCCCTGAAATGGCATGCCCAGAGGTGCACCCCCCTGCGTAGCGGGTTCCAAAACCAACCAGAAAACCGGCAACCAAAAGAATAATCCACACTTTAGGATTGGATAGGGCTTCCATGCTAAAAAGTTCTGTAGGCAAATAGGCTTCCCCAGCACTTTCAAAACCAAGATTTTGGAGTTTGGTTACGGTTAGTTCCGATATATCCACAGCAGGATTGGGAGAAAGCCAATGGGCTCCCATGAATCCACCAATAACGGAACCGAGGACGACCAAGAGATTCCAACGTTTGGATTTGGTATCTACTTTAAAATAATCCGAGAATTTTCCAGCTCCGCCCATGGAGCAAAATGTCTCCAAGTTGGAGGACATTCCAAATTTTTTGCCCATAAGTATAAGCAGCGCCATGATGATAGCGATAAGTGGGCCCGCTACATACCAAGGCCAAGGTTGATAAAGCATTTTCGTGAGGTTTTAGACAAAGGTCACGAAAATGCTTTAAATAAAAAACAATATAAAAGCCTAGCTACAGTTGTTGGTCGAGTCGGAGACCCCGAATTTCTTTAGGATATCTTCCAACAAACACCATTTGGTCAACGAGGATTGCAACAGGTTGGCCCCCACAAACGCGGTAAACCACAACCAGTTGATGTTGACATATACGGCCAAAATAAGGCTGATGAGCACAAAACTGCCCGCTACACCCCTAACGATTCTATTTCTCATTTTTTTTGATTTTTAAACGGTTCTGTCAATAGGTATTTCCACCGCCCTTATCGGGTTGGTGGTCTCACTTTCGGTGTTGAATTGTTTGATCAATCCAAACAATTCGGTTACCTTCTCTTCTTCGGTAAAAGAGAAGAACATATTGGATGCTGCGCCGCCCTTTTCGCTAGGGAACCAGCTGCTGGTGTACATCAACGGTGCTGCACTTTTGTATCCGTCGATATCGGACTCGCTGAAACTCTCTACGCCGGCCTTTTTGAACAATTTAAAGACCTCGCTCTTATATTCCTCAACTGTGGTAACAATGATCATTTTCATGTGCTTACTTTTATTGTTTTTTAATGGTCACATGTAACCTTTGACGACTAAAAAAATCACTGACCTGTTTGTCAAAATATGCTGCTAGTCGTTTCGGTTTCATTTTAGTTGTAATTTTTACGTTCAATCATATAATACACCAATGGCACCACCAGAAGCGTCAACACTGTGGACACTATGGTTCCTCCCATCAATGAAATGGCCAATCCTTGGAAAATAGGGTCGAACAATATCACAAAAGCTCCAATGACAACTGTTCCAGCCGTTAACAGAATAGGGGTGGTACGCACGGCGCCAGCTTCGATAACGGCTTGCTTAAGGGGAACTCCTTCGTCCAATCTTAGATTGACAAAGTCGATAAGCAATACCGAGTTCCGTACCATGATTCCTGCCAAGGCAATCATCCCGATAAAAGAAGTTGCGGTAAAAAAGGCTCCCAACATCCAATGTCCTAGTACGATTCCAATTAAGGAAAGGGGTATGGCCACCATCATCACCATAGGTGCCTTAAAGTTTTGGAACCAACCTACAATCAACATGTAGATAATCACAATGACGCCCAAAAAGGCAATCCCCAAATCACGGAATACCTCTAGGGTTACTTGCCACTCGCCATCCCATTTCACGGTATAGTCATCCTCAAATTGAGGTTGTTCCATGTAGAGTTCGTTAATGGAATAACCTTCGGGCAGTTCCAATTGGTTCAATTTGTCCGTCATTCCCAAAATGGCATATACCGGACTTTCCAATTGCCCTGCCATATCGGACATTACGTATACCACTCTTTTTTGATTTTTTCTGTAGATGCTCTTCGCTTTGACACCTTCCTTGACCTGAACCAAGTCGCCAACGGAAACCATATTTCCCTGCTGGGATGCTATTTTCAATTGCTTGATTTCCTCCAAACTGGATTTATCCTTCTCACTTACGGCAAGGACAATTCCAATCTGGTCAAAAGCATCTTCCCTATAAATATGGGATACCGGTTGTTCGCGAAAAGCCATGGCCATCACCTGAACAATTTGTTGTGGAGTGATACCGTAGAGCATCGCTTTTTCCTTGTCAATCACAAAATCGTACTCCACTTGATCATCCTCGACCATCCAATCTACATCCACTACGTCGGTAGTGTTGTTCAAGATGCCCTTTACCTTATCGGCCAATACAATTTGCTTTTCATAATCCGGACCGTACACCTCGGCTACAATGGTAGAAAGTACAGGAGGTCCCGGTGGTACCTCCACAATCTTGATGTTGGCCTGGTATTTTTTACCCAATTCCTGAATCTTGGGCCTAAGTAATTTGGCGATATCGTGACTTTGTGCACTTCTATCGTGCTTATCCACCAGATTCACCTGAATATCGGCCATATTGCTACCTCCACGAAGATCGTAGTGCCTCACCAATCCATTGAAGGTTATCGGTGCGGAGGTGCCCACATAACTTTGGTAATTGACCACTTCGGGTCGGGTGGACAAATAAGCTCCGATTTCCTTGGTTACTGCAGCCGTTCTTTCCAAAGTAGTGCCCTCGGGAAGGTCTATCACCACCTGAAACTCGTTCTTGTTGTCAAAAGGCAACATTTTCACCGCTACGGATTTGGTAAAGAACATGGCAACAGAGGCCAATAATAGCACTACGGTGATACCCAAGAACATCCATCTCTTTTTGCCGCTCTCGATCAAAGGTCTTTCAAATCGCTCGTAAGCTTTATAAATAAAGGTGTCCTGGATTTCGACGGCTTCTTTTTCTTTTTTCTTCTTTTTGTCCTTCTCCCTTAGGAAGATGTACCCCAAATACGGAGTTATGGTCAATGCTACGAACAAGGATAACAACATGGCTATCGAGGCTCCTATGGGCATGGGCGACATATAGGGGCCCATCAAACCAGATACAAAAGCCATGGGCAATACGGAGGCAATCACCGTAAATGTGGCCAGAATGGTAGGGTTACCTACTTCGTTAATGGCGTAAATCGCAGCATCTTTGAAGGGCAATCGTTTCATTTTAAAGTGGCGGTGCATGTTCTCCGCTATAATGATGGAGTCGTCCACCACAATACCCGTTACAAAAACCAAAGCAAACAGCGTGATTCGGTTCAACGTATAATCGAGCATATAATAGCTCAACAAAGTCAAGGCGAAGGTAATCGGGACGGAAAGGAACACGACCAATCCACCTCGCCACCCCATGGCCAACATCACCACAAAGGTGACGGCAATGATGGCACCGATCAAGTGCATTAATAGCTCAGATACTTTTTGGGATGCGGTTTCGCCATAGTTACGGGTGATCTCCACCTTAACTTCGTCAGGGATCAAGGTAGTTTTTAGGTGGTCCACTTTTTCCAAGACCACATCGGCAATCTTCATGGCATCGGCCCCTTTACGTTTGGCAATGGAAATGGTTATCGCCGGGTATTCCGATTTAAATTCTTCTGACTTTTCACTAGCGGCCCCAAATCCAAGGGAAACATAGTTTTTGGGCAGCTCGGGACCATCCAAAACAGTGGCTACCTGCTTCAAATAGATGGGCTGACCTTGTTTGGTGCCCACAATCAGGTTTTCCAGATCTTCTTTTGTTTCCAAAAAGTTTCCCGTGCTGATGTGGAACTCGGTATCGTTGGAAAGGAAGTTACCAGAATCCATCTGTTGGTTATTGGCTTGGATCATTTGGGCAACGGCCAACATATCTAAGCCTGATTCTGCCATTTTATCCTTATCCACCACCACACGAAGCTGGGGACTACGCCCTCCTATCTTTTTGGTGATCGAAACACCATTTACTTTTTCGATTTCATTAATGAGCTCGCCCGAAATCTGTCTCAACTGAAAATCATCGTAGGTATCACTCCAAAGTGTTAAGGCCAACATGGGCACATCGTCAATGGCACGGGTTTTTACCAAAGGCATGGTAACCCCTTCGGGCATTTGGTCCATGTGCTTGTTGATCTCGTCGTACAAGCGTACCAACGACCTTTCGATATCTTCCCCTACATAAAACTGTACAATGGCCATCCCCTGCTCTTGCATGGAGGTGGTGTACACATACTCTACACCTTTAATGTTCGATATAATTTTTTCGAGAGGTTTTGTTATCCTGGATTCCACCTCGGTTGGGCTGGCCCCTGGATATCCTACGAAGATATCCGCCATGGGAACATCAATCTGGGGTTCCTCTTCCCTTGGGATAAGGAAGGAACTGTACACCCCAATGACCATAAACACAATCATGAGGAGCACCGTTAGCTTGGAGCTAATAAACCCTTTGGCTATTTTACCTGCAAGTCCGTCTTTCATTGTTAGCTTTTTTGGGTTATTGAATGCTTACTTCAACTCCGTTGTACAATTTTCCTTCGGCCGAAATGATATATTGATCCCCCGCTGATAGACCGGACAACACTTCCACCTCATCACCATAGGTATCGCCCAATCGCAACCATCGCAATAAGGCCACGTTATCCTGTCCGAGTGTATACACCCCGGTCAATTGTCCCTTATGCACCAAGGCTTTTGACGGAACCGTAACAACTGTTTTACCATTGCTCCCCTCGCCCGCCTCCAGCCTAACGGTGGCAAACATACCTGACAAAATCTTGGCATCTGTTTTGTCCAATAAAACCTTCATCACATATTGCCCTCCGGTATTTTGTGCGGATGCACTCAGTTCGGATACTTTACCCGTAATCGTAGTATCCAATGCTTTTACCAGAATGTGCGCTTTGGTACCCACACTTATTCCTGAAATGTTGTTCTCAGCCACTTTGGCCTCAACTTCAAACCCACCTGGGGATTCCACGGAAACCAGCGGAACACCCGGATTGGCCATATCACCCTCATCGATGTAGGTATTGGTCACCACTCCACTGAAAGGCGCACGAATGTTGGCGTAAGCAAACTGGGAGTTTACCTCATTTTTCATTTGGTTGGCTGCTTCCAATCTGGCCTTGGCCATTTCATAGCGCGCGGTCATATCATCCAGCTCTTTTTGGGAAGCGCTGTTTTCCTTAAAAAGATTTTGGAACCTTTCATAATCCTTCTTGGCATTGTTAAAAGCCACCTGTGCTTCCGTAATGGAGGCTTCCACCTGTGCTTTTTTAGCCCGTAGGTCCACGTTGTTGATGGAGACCAGTACATCTCCCTTGTTTACTTTCTGACCTATTTTTACAGGAATGGATTCCACATGACCCATCATTCGGGTACTTAGGGTGGCGCTGTTCACGGCCGTAATCTGACCACTTCCGGCCAAAATGGTGGAGCTATCGTCCATGGCCACTTCGGCAACGGTTACCGGTACTGCTTCGGAATTGTCGACCGACTGTTTTTCATCGCTTCCACAGCCTACCAGAAAAAGGCCAAAGGATGCGGTTAGCAGTAAACTTTTATATATCGTAGTGTTTTTCATCTTGAATTATTCTTTGGTTAAAAATGTCAATAAGTATTGTGCTTGATTATATTCAAAAATGGTTTGATAGTACGCCAATTGCTTTTCGGCAAAGGTGGCTTCGGCCATCAATAAATCGGTTGTTTTCTCGAGTCCTTCCTTGAATCTGTTGGTGCGTATCCGCAGTGCTTCTTCGGATTGCTCCATAGCCAATTTTGAGGTCTGGAGGCGGCTCTCGGCATCTTCGACCATCCGTTTGGTGCGTTGAAGCTCCATAGTACTTTTGGCAACGTACTGTTCGTATTCCTGTTTCGCCTTTTCATAGCTTGTTTTGCTCTTTCCTGCTTTGGCAAATCGTTGGGATCCCTTAAACACATCCCAGCTCAAACTTGCCCCAATAATGTATCCTTTGGCATCGGCCTGAAAAATTTGATCATCGTACATTTCGTAACTGGCAAAAGCGTTCAGTCGCGGTAGAAAGGTCATGTTGTCCGCCTTCATGTTGGCCTTGTAGGCTTCTGACACCAAATCCATAGCTTTCACATCTGCCCTGTTTTCCAGACAGCCTTCCAAGGTTTCTCCTAGCCTGTCCGGCACCAGTTCTTCGGATGGTTCGTAAACCACGGTTCCTTCTTCGTTCATCAAAAATGCTAGATAATCCGACGCATTTTGCACGTTGCTCTTGGCTGTTTTCAATTGGTCGGCAACCTCGGTGACCCGGACTTTTACCTCCAACAAATCCGATTTTTGAAGTAATCCTTGATCATAGCTGTTCTGCGCCATCTTCAAGTTGGCATTGGCAGCTTCAAAAGCTTTTTCCATAACCGCTACGGCTCTGTGGGCCAATTGTAATTGCCCAAAGGCCTTCCTAGCTTCAAAATCCAAATAGTCGCGGGTTCGAACTGCTTGGAGTTCTTTGGCCTCCATGGTAGTTTTTGCCGCTTTGCGCTGGTAAAAGCCATCCAAATTGATCAAGGGCTGTTCCACCGAAACTATGGTGGCGTAGTTTTCTACTTGATCGGGATCGTTTAAAAGCACAGGGTTAAAATCTGCTTGCGTCAATATGGCTTGGTTGAGTTTGGAACCAAAGGCCATCAAAGGGTTGGTGGTCGCCAATCCAGTGTGCGATACAGCAATTTGTGGTAAAAAGATGGAATTGGAAAACCTATAATCGTATTTGGCCATTTGGGCTTCCTGCTCAGAAACCTTTATGCTGCTGTTGGACTCCTGTACCTTGGCCAATACGTCTTCCAGAGAAATATTGATATGGTCCTGAGCGAGTGTCAGCTGCATAAAACCCAATGCAATAATACATGTGAATATATGCCTCATTGTTTTTTTATTTTGAGGCAAAATTAGAGTGGCAACACCGCTTTCACAGTAACATTAGTTACCTTGGCTTATATATAAAATTAGGAGGCACAATGGCCTCCCTATTTCTTTTACTATCAGAAGAATAACTGGTTCAACCCCATTTAATAATGGGTTTGGACAAACATGGATACCCTTAGGACGGTTTGTTTTTGTCGCTGTTCATCAGGGCAAAAACTGCAATTACCAGAACTACGACCACCAGTGCGAACACACCTATCATCCAAATGCCGTTTTCCCAGGATACCAGTGGAATATTGATTAACGATTTCACGATGTATTGGTTTTAAGTTTGGTTCAAATGTACAGGCTTCATCCTTTTGATAATATGATAATTCTCATAATTGCCACACCTAAGCTTACCTTTTTGAGCATTAATGAATGGACCGCGGTCTGTTTACTAAAAAAGCCGCCCTTTTAGGAGCGGCTTCTTTTATCAACCAACCAAAAAAACCTAGTTCTTGACCTTGCACGTATTAATCCCAAACAGGGTATACAACGGGCAAAAACTAATAAAGCTTGTTAAAACAAATATGGCCGCCAACGCTAATAGCACATAGGCCAATGTTCCTGTTATCACATTAAAGTAATACAACGCCCCTACACCTAGTGCAAGGAGAATCCGGATTGTACGGTCTGCACCGCCCATGTTTTTTTTCATAATGGATAGTTTAAGATTAGTACCATACAAATTACCAAAAATTGGCTCAGCTTGCATATCCTTTTTTTGATTATCAAAGGATTACCTCAAAAATAAGGTTTCATGGAATCAACCATAGTAACCTTGGTTACACAGACGGTATTATTTTTAAAGTATTTTTGATATTGAATAAGTTTGATGCTGTTTGCTCGACAAATTTGGAGTATGTTGGATTATTTGGATGCCCTTATCAATGGATTTTTAGGAACGGTTCACTGGACTTGGAGGTCCATTATTTTTGATGTTCCCTGGTACACCAATTATTTCTGGGGATTGATCATTATCTCTTTGTTGGTCTGGGGATTGGAGATTCTTTTCCCTTGGCGCAAGCAACAGTCCATTTTCAGAAAAGACTTTTGGCTGGATGCCTTTTACATGTTTTTTAACTTTTTTGTGTTTGCCATCGTTATCAGTGGGGTCTACAAACTATTGGGTGTTCTGTTTTCCGACATGGGCATCAATGCGCAAACTTTGGCGGTTGTGGATATGGCAAACTGGCCCCAGTGGTTGCAATTGCTCCTCTTTTTTGTGGTGCTCGATTTTGTACAGTGGTTCACCCATGTTTTGTTGCACAGGTACCCGGTTTTATGGGAATTCCACAAAGTGCACCATAGCGTAAAGGAAATGGGGTTCGCGGCCCATCTGCGTTTTCATTGGATGGAAAATATCCTTTACAAACCACTAAAAACTTTGGGCGTGATGGTTCTGGGCGGTTTTGAGCCCGAACAGGCCTATATTGTGCATTTTGCCGCCATCGCCATCGGACATTTTAACCATGCGAACATAAAACTTACCTATGGTCCGCTCAAATATATTTTGAACAATCCGGTGATGCACCTCTATCACCATGCCTACACCATTCCCAAAGGCTCTCACGGGGTAAATTTTGGCATCAGTCTTAGCATCTGGGATTATATTTTCAGAACCAATTATATTCCGGAAAGCGGTGGTCAAATCGAATTGGGGTTCCCTGGAGATGAAACTCTTCCCAAAGGGTTCTGGGGCCAATTGACCTATGGTTTCAAAAAACCAAAAAAGCGACATTAATCCATCTTCTTCGGCGCATCAAAAACAATACTCCAGATACCCCGTACTTCGTCAGGCCCATAACCTATGGCCTTATCTTGGGGATACAGTTCGGATAGGCTTTCGTATACTTTTGGAGTTATTTGTTGTTCTGGGGTTCCGTGACAGTTTAAACACATGGTGTTGGTTACGATGGGATAATAGAAGAATACTTTTCCGTTCTCTTCCCTAAGAATGGGTTCAACCGACAAACCTTTTGAAACCTGAGCTTTGAACGTTTCGATGTGCGCCAATTCTATGTCATTAGCTTGATTGTTTGGATTTCGAGGTTTATCCGATACCCTTTTGATGCGCGCATGGAAGTTGGTAGACATACTATCGGTCAGCGGGTAGGCCCTTTCATTACAAAAAGCCAAGGCTGCTTCTACCCCCTCATTTTGAATGGTACCCATTAGATTTTTACCAAGCACTTTTTTGGTCTCCATCGCATAATGCATTCCCAATTCCTTTGCGCCCGTTTCGGCTTGGAACGTTTCCGGCTTTTTACCTCGGTTGTAAAGGGAATCCCCTTCTCGGTCCATCCAATGGGATTTGAACCATTCAGGTTCCTCAATTTGGTAATCGAACATGTACTCGGCAATCTTTCTTACCTCATCTTCTGGAAACTGTTGGGCTGGCATCAATCCAAACCTTCGGACAGCACCACGCATTTGTGTCTTGTCCTCAGACGGTGATTTCACAAAGGCCTGAATGGCTTTCACAAAAGCGTCCCGTTCCTTATAATTTTCCAAATAATGGGCCTTAATCGCTACCATTGGGGGGCCAATACGTTGTCCGTTCTGGGGTGCGGACGGATTATGGCATAGGTAACATTGATTCTCCATCAATACTTTCCCTTCCTCTAGTTTAGAGGCGTTTTGGCCATCGGTTCAGAGACTTCTCCGTCCGAAGTTTTTGGTCCCTGTTTGCAGGACAGCACGAGTAAAAAGACCGTTATGGAAATCAAGGAAAAATCTCATGAGTTGGACATTTTACCACTAGCACAGCTTACAAACGATTTTGCCTTGTCCATAAAACCGTTTTCATCATCTATTGTGGGATATCCCATGCGCTTGAGGGCCTCTTTAACTAAGGAAGCCTCATCGGCGCTTTGATGGTCAAAGCTAACCGATGAGCTGTCCTTCTCCACAATCACCTCTTTAATTTCTTTTATGCCTGAAAGTTTGTTGGATATGGTCTTTGCACATCCGCCACACTTTAGATTTTGCACTTGAAACGTTGTTCTCATCTGCTTTTGTTCCGATTAATAACTCCAAGCGCTATAGCCGCCCCTTAGATCATATATTTTTGAAAAACCAAGTTCCACCAATCTTTTGGCAGCTCTTTGGCTTCTATTCCCAGATTGACAATAGATATAAAGGGGAGTATCCTTTTTCATTTCGGCAACGGAAGCATCAAAAGCAGAACCTTGGAAAAAATCGATGTTCTTGGCTCCTTTAATGTGGCCGGACGCAAACTCTCTTTTGGTCCTCACATCCACCAGCTGTACTTTACCTTTGGAAATGGCTTCTTTATATGCTTCGCGGTCCAGAATCTTAATTTCATCTGGCAAGGTTTGTTCTTTAAACAAAAAACTGAATATTGACATAGTATCTTTATTTTGAGACACTAAAGTATCCCAAACAATCTATGCCGTCAGTAACGATGGTTACACAACCCGAACTTTTTTGAGATTATTTCCGAGGTAAGCACCTTATTTCAAAGTTGTAGGGCATACATAATCGGTAACCGGTATACCCGCTTTTTTGATATCTGCAAAACCACCGGCAACATCAACTAAATTGTGGATTCCCCTACTCTTCAATATGGAGGAAGCAATCATACTGCGATATCCCCCGGCGCAGTGCACATAAAAAGTCTCTTTCTCCGGAAATTCCGATAAGTGGTCGTTGATGTAATCCAAGGGGGTCAAGTGGGCATTTTCCACATGCTCGGCTTGGAATTCGGTTTCTTTTCGCACATCGTACACCGGTACCCCGTTTTCAATTCGTTTTTTCAACTCTTCGGCACTAACGCTTTCTACGGTGTCCACTTCCTTCCCGGCTGATTTCCAAGCATCGATTCCGCCCTTTAGGTAACCCAAGGTGTGGTCAAAACCAACACGTGATAATCGGGTGATGGTCTCCTCTTCCCTTCCTTCTGGTGTTACCAAAAGGATGGGCTGCTTTACATCGGCGACCAATGCGCCTACCCATGGGGCAAAACTACCGTCCAACCCGATGAAAATGGACCGTGGCACATGTCCTTTGGCAAAATCGTCCTGATGACGGACGTCCAGCACAATGGCTCCTGTTTCGTTCGCTGCCACCTCAAAAGCTTCCGGTGTTAGGGCCTGGGTTCCCCTTTCCAATATTTTGTCGATATCCTCGTAGCCTTCCTTGTTCATTTTTACATTGAGCGGGAAGTACTGTGGCGGTGGCAACAATCCATCGGTCACCTCTTTGATGAATTCATCCCTGGTCATGTCTGCCCTCAGGGCATAATTCATTTTTTTCTGATTGCCCAGAGTATCTACCGTTTCTTTCATCATATTTTTTCCGCAAGCGGAACCGGCTCCGTGGGCGGGATAAACGATTACGTCATCGGCCAAGGGCATAATTTTGGTTCTTAGGCTATCGAACAGTGTACCTGCCAACTCTTCCTGTGTCATGTGGGCCGCTTTTTGTGCCAAATCTGGCCGACCTACATCACCCAAGAACAAAGTGTCGCCACTAAATATGGCATGGTCTTTCCCATGCTCGTCCCGCAATAAAAAAGTAGTGCTTTCCATGGTGTGACCCGGTGTATGTAGCGCAACAATGGTAATATTGCCCAACTGAAACTCTTGTCCATCTTCTGCAATAATGGCATCAAAAGAGGGTTCCGCGGTCGGACCATACACTATGGGTGCTCCCGTTTCTTTGGATAGGGTCAAGTGGCCGCTTACAAAATCGGCATGGAAGTGGGTCTCAAAAATGTATTTGATCTTTGCCCCGTTTTCCTTGGCGGTTTTTATGTAAGGGTCCACCTCTCGTAAAGGATCAATTATGGCAGCTTCGCCATTGCTTTCTATGTAGTAGGCACCTTGTGCAAGGCAACCTGTATAAATCTGTTCAATTTTCATCTCTTGTGGTTTTTATCAAAAATACGATTCTACGTCCTAAACTTCGGTGACCAAAGTTACAAAGTCTTGGTTTTTGATTGTAGGGACACTTTTTTCTGTATGTTGCTCAATGCCTTAGGATTATTACAGCAATCCACGGCATCGTAGGTTTGTGCAAATAAGTTTTCCTCTCCCAAAATATCGATAATGCCACTCGAATACAGGATATCCCTAGTCGGGCCAATGGCTCCAGCGATCAAAAACTCGATTCCCTTCTCGCGAAGTTCCAAAATAATTCGTTCCAGCATTACCGAAGCGCTGCTATCGATATAATTGATAGGCTCCGCGTTCAGGATAATAAACTTAAGCTGGGGGCCTTTCTTTTGAATTTGTTGATAGAGTTGCTTTTTGAAATAATCCTTGTTCCCAAAATACAGTTGTGCATCAAAGCGAATGATCAGCTTGTCGTCGTACACTTCCACATCTTCGGAAAAACGGTTCACATTTTTAAAATAGGTAGTGTCCTTGATTCTTCCCAAAACCGCTATGTGGGGGTTGGAAATCCGGTAGACCAACAACAAAAGGGAGAGCAATACTCCCAAGATGATTCCTTCGATAAGGCCAATGGACAAAGTCATCAAAAAGGTGGCGATCAGCAATAGGAACTCATCTTTCCGGTTTTTCCAGAGTTGCAGCGGGTACCTCAAATCGATAAGTCCAAACACCGAAACAATGATGATGGCCCCTAGCACTACGGTAGGAAGATTGTAGAAAAACGGCGTCAAAAACAATAAAACCCCGGCTACCAAGAGCGCACTGAAAATCAGTGCCATGCCGGTGCGTGCCCCGGAGTGGTCGTTAATGGCTGTTCTTGAAAAGCTTCCTGAAACAGAAAATGACTGAAAGAACGAACCAAGAATGTTGGATAGTCCCAATGCCCGAAGTTCTTGGTTGGGGTCCAACTCATATTCTGGGTGGCGTTCCTCCACAGTTTTAGCTATTGAAATGGATTCCATAAACCCAAATAGTGCCACGGTAATGGCTATGGGCAAAAACTGTCCTACCGCGTCCCATTGTATGCCGGGTAGTTGAAAACTGGGTAATCCCCGTGGTATTTCACCGACCACTTTTATGCCCTTGGCCTCCAATCCCAACAGAGCTACCGACGCTATTCCTAAAACAACGACCAGTAAGGGTACAGGTAATTTTTTATTAAGTTTTTTTAGTCCAACAATAATCAATATTACCAAAATCCCTATGCCAAAGGTCAGGGGCTGAATATCCGTGAGACTCCCAAAAATACTTCCCAGAAGCACATAAATTTTACCCGATTGGGGCAAATCCACGCCTAGAATGTGCTTTAATTGTCCCAGACCGATTAAAATTGCGGCCGCAGAGGTAAATCCGCTGATAACAGGTTTGGACAAAAAATTGACAAAGAAGCCCATTTTTAAAATACCCAACAGCAGTTGAAAAAGTCCAATGAGAAGCGTCAAAAAGATGACTGCTGCAATATAGTCCTGAATGTTGGCCAACTGCATGGCCCCAATCCCTGCTGCCACCAATAAGGAGTCCATTGCCACGGGACCGACAGCCAATTGCCTCGAAGTTCCTGTAAGCGCATACACCAATTGAGGCACCAAGGCTGCGTACAGACCATAGATGGGTGGCATCCCCGCAATCATGGCATAGGCCATGCCTTGTGGAATCAATAAAATGCCCACGGTAAATCCGGCCACTAGGTCACCGTACAGGGTTGAACGGTCATAGCGGGTAATCCAGTTTAAAAAAGGGAAAATCCTTTTGAGCATGCAATCGGTTTTATACAAAAATAGGATGCCTGTTGGGTATCCTCAGTAACAAAGGGCACAAACCTACAAATCCACTACGTGGATGTAGTTTCTGTGGAGCACCAGCTTTTTCATCTTCTCCAGCTTCTTCAACAATCTGGAGATCACCACCCGTGAAGTATGCAAATCATAGGCGATTTCTTGGTGCGTATTTCGGATACGGTTATCGTTGGTGACCTCAACCTTCTTTTTAAGATAATCTACCAAACGTTGGTCCAAATTTTTAAAGGCAATGCTATCCACAGTCTGCAATAACTCGTTGAGCCGATTTTGATAGCTATCAAAAACATAGTTGCGCCACCCTTTATAATTCGCCATCCATTCTTCCATTTTTTGAACGGGAACCATCACCAGTCGGGTATCGGTTTCAGTAATGGCCCTGATTTCGCTTTTCGTATGCCCCATGCAGCAAGCCATGGTCACCGAACAGGTTTCCCCTTGTTCCAGATAGTACAGGAGCAATTCATCCCCTTCCTCGTCCTCTCGCAAAACCTTTATGGCACCCGATAACAATAATGGCATACTCCTGATGTATTGGCCAATATCCATAATCGTTTCTCCCGCGGGAACTTCCATGAGTTTGCCCGTTTCGAGAATTTCATCGATCAGGGGCTGTTCAAAATAGTTGCCAAATGTGGCTGCAAGCTCTTCTTTCATGTTGTAAAAATACGCTGCTCTAAGGTAACCATTTTAGGAAAAATGAAACTGTACAACGGGCAATCCAACTAAGGAGTTTATGGAATTATGTTGATAACTAAGATGCACTTCACAATAATTGGCTATTTTCAATGCGAGTTTACCACGGTAATATGTATTGGATAGGTTTCGACATAGGCAGTTCATCCATAAAAGCTGCATTGATCAATGCTGATAACGGGAGCCCTATTGATATGGTTCAATACCCCGAAAAGGAGATGTCCATCGCCTCCGCACAATCTGGCTGGGCAGAACAGGACCCACAAAGGTGGTGGCAAAATCTTTGCAAGACAACCCAAAACCTGATTTCAAAAAGTAACATAAACAAAAGCGAGATAAAAGGCATTGGCATATCTTATCAAATGCACGGATTGGTCATCGTGGACAAAAAGCTAGAACCCATTCGTCCCTCCATTATTTGGTGCGATAGTAGGGCAGTAGAAACCGGGGAGCAGTTGTTCCATAATGCTGGTGAGGAAAAATGCATCGACCATCTCTTGAATGCTCCCGGTAACTTTACGCTATCCAAGCTCAAATGGGTGAAGGACAACGAGCCCGAAAACTATCAAAACATATACAAGTTTATGCTCCCGGGGGACTATATCGCTTTGCGACTGTCGGGAGAGTGTACCACTACCCCCTCGGGACTGTCCGAGGGAATCCTGTGGGATTTCAAGGAACATCAAATCGCCAAATGGCTGCTGGAAGAAACGGGAATCGATTCCTCCCTTGTCCCTGAAATCCGTCCCTCGTTCTCCGAACAGGGAAGGGTCAGCAAAAAGGGCGCCGAGGAATCCGGACTGCCCGAAGGCATTCCCATCATGTACCGTGCTGGGGACCAGCCCAACAATGCTTTGGCACTAAATGTTATGGAACCGGGCCAAATTGCCGCAACGGGGGGCACCTCCGGGGTGGTCTATGCCATCTCTGGCCAGCAAAGGACCCAAGAACATACCCGCATCAACAGTTTTGCCCATGTCAACCATTCCAAAAACGCTACCCGAATAGGTATACTGCTATGCATTAATGGGACAGGCATACAGTACAGTTGGATGAAAAACGAGCTTACCGATGGCCTTTCTTATAATGATATGAATCAAATGGCTGAAAAAGTAACTATCGGTTCGGATGGCCTTTCCATACTTCCCTTTGGCAACGGTGCGGAGCGTATGTTGGAAAATCGTGGGAAAGGTTCCCGCATCCTGAACCTCAATTTCAACATCCATAAAAAATCCCATCTGTTCCGGGCAGCCTTGGAGGGTATCGCCTTTGCCTTTGTGTACGGCATGGAAATCCTACAGAAAGATGGTGTGGACATCGGCTCCATCAAGGCGGGCAACGACAATCTCTTTAGGGCCGGTATCTTTTCCAAGACCGTGGCCACCCTGTCCCAAAGCAAGATCGATATAGTGGAGACCACTGGTGCAGTGGGGGCTGCAAGGGCAGCAGCCTATGCCCATGGGGACTTTGCCAGCATTGGCGAAGCCACCGCCACCGATGCCGTGCAGCTGACCTACGAGCCCGAAAACAATATCAATGAATACCAGGAAGCCTATCAGATCTGGAAAGAGGCCCTGAACGAATATTTGGATTAACAACTGAACAAACATATCATGATCACAACAGGAGATAAAGAATTCTTTAAGGGAATCGGCAAGGTAGCGTTCGAAGGAAAATCCTCGGACAATCCCTTTGCCTTCAAGTACTATGACGAGAACAAAAAAGTGGGCACAAAGACCATGAAGGAGCATTTTAGGTTTGCCATCGCCTACTGGCATACCTTTACGGGCGTTGGAGGGGACCCTTTTGGAGCGCCTACCATGGATTTTCCCTGGCTCAAAAGTACTGATCCCATTCAACAGGCCAAGGACAAAATGGACGCAGCTTTTGAGTTCATCACCAAGATTGGGGCACCCTATTTCTGTTTTCATGATTTTGACTTGATAGACGAAGGTTCCAGCTTGGCGGAATCCGAAAAAAGATTGGAGATCATAACCGACTATGCCCAAGAGAAAATGAAAGCTTCCGGAGTAAAATTACTATGGGGCACGGCCAACTGTTTCAGTCATCCGCGCTATATGAACGGTGCTGCCACCAATCCCGATTTTGATGTCGTGGCCGCTGCCGGTGCCCAGGTAAAAAATGCCCTTGATGCCACCATCAAACTGGGAGGCGAAAACTATGTATTTTGGGGTGGTAGGGAAGGTTACATGTCCCTTTTGAACACCGACATGGGACGTGAACAGGACCACATGGCTCGTTTTCTTCATATGGCCAAGGATTATGCCCGAAAACAGGGTTTTAAAGGGACCTTCTTCGTTGAACCAAAACCTATGGAGCCCACCAAGCACCAGTATGATTTTGATGCGGCGACGGTAATCGGCTTCCTCACCAAATATGATCTTTTGGACGATTTTAAACTCAACATTGAGGTGAACCATGCCACTTTGGCCCAACACACCTTTGAGCATGAGCTTCAGGTAGCGGCGGACAACGGCTTACTGGGCAGCATCGATGCCAACAGGGGGGATTACCAGAACGGTTGGGACACCGACCAATTTCCCGTGGACGTCTACGAACTGACACAGGCCATGTTGGTCATCCTGCAAGCTGGAGGTTTTCAAGGTGGCGGCATCAACTTTGATGCGAAAATACGCAGGAACTCCACTGACCTAGAGGATATTTTCCATGCGCACATCGGGGGAATGGACGCCTTTGCAAGGGCCTTATTGGCCGCAAACGATATTTTGGAAAATTCCAAGTATCTTAGCCTACGCAAGAATCGCTACGCTTCATTTGATACTGGCTCTGGCAAGGCATTCGAAGAAGGTAAACTTTCATTGGAAGACCTTCGTCACTATGCGTTGGAGCATCAGGATATCAAAAAGAGAAGCGGACAACAAGAAATGTTCGAAAATATCATCAATCAATATATTTGATTTTATAACCAACTAAACAAACCGTTTTGGCCCATGCCAAGACATCAAAATCTAATTTATGGCACTTATTTCATTTTTGGGATTCACTCTTTTGGTGGGCATCATCTCGTGGTGGTCCGTTAGAAAAACCGATGAATCATCTTCTGACGGTTATTTTTTAGGAGGCAGAAGCCTTACCGCTGGAGTTATTGCAGGATCGCTATTGTTGACCAATTTATCCACGGAACAAATCGTTGGACTCAACGGGAGCGCCTACAAAGATGGGCTTTCCGTTATGGCCTGGGAAACCTTGGCAGCACTTGCCATCGTGGTCACGGCCCTGTTCTTGCTCCCAAGATATTTAAAGGGCGGACTCACCACAGTACCGCAGTTTTTGGCCAAGCGTTTTGATGTCAGCACCAAGACCATCACATCCGGCTTGTTCTTAACCGGCTACGTAGTGGTACTGTTGCCTGTGATATTGTACTCCGGTTCGGTCGCCATTAGTGGAATGTTCGATGTTCCCCAACTCCTTGGGGTTTCGGACTCCACGGCCCTTGTGATTTGTATTTGGGGCATTGGCATCATAGGTTCCATTTATGCGGTTTTTGGAGGATTGAAAGCCGTTGCGGTATCGGATAGTATCAACGCTGTCGGTCTTATTGTAGGAGGTATATTGATTCCCATTTTTGGTTTGATGGCCATTGGCGACGGAAGTGTTTTTGGGGGACTTGAAACCTTGATGAACGCAAATCCAGAGCGTTTTGATTCCACCGGAAATCCCGGTCAAGAAGTACCTTTTTCTACCATATTTACCGGAATGATGCTGGTACAGCTCTTCTATTGGGGGACCAACCAACAGATCATTCAACGTGGATTGGGCGCCAAAAACCTAGCGGAGGGCCAAAAAGGACTGTTACTGGCCGCTTTTCTAAAGATTTTGGGACCCATCATCCTTGTGCTGCCAGGTATGATCGCCTACTACTATTTTGAGGGCGGACTTGCCAGTAGCGACCTTGCATATCCGGAACTGGTCCGGGCCGTATTGCCCAAACCGTTGATGGGCTTTTTCGCCGCTGTGCTGTTCGGGGCTATTTTGAGCTCATTCAATAGTGTACTCAACAGTTCTGTCACGCTCTTCGGGATAGACATCTATAAACAACATTTAAACAAGGATGCTTCAGAAATGACCGTAGTAAAATACGGGAAGGTCTTTGGCGTTTGTTTGGCCCTAGCAGCCATGTTCATTGCTCCGCTGATCGCAAATGCTGGCAGTTTGTTCAACTATCTACAGGAAATCAACGGAATTTACAGTATTCCGATTTTCACCATTATCGTAGTGGGTTACCTCACAAAAAGAGTCCCTGCCATTGCCGCCAAAATTGGCATTCTTTCGGGGTCTGCCCTTTACATCATCAGCCAATTTATTATTGGGCCAAAAATGGTGGCAAATGCACTTGCCGAGGCAAAGGCCAATGGAATCACAGACCCAGCTGAGCTCAATTTGATCGAGGCTGGAGCATATCCCCATTATTTGCACGTAATGGCGATATTGTTTGTGTCCAACATCATCATTATGCTGCTTATTGGAAAGTTCTATCCGAGAAAGGAGCCGTTCCAACTGGAATACACCAAACAAGTTTCCATAGAACCTTGGAAACACGTAAAATTGGCCAGTGGATGTATCGCTTTTATCGTAATTGCGATCTATATTTATTTTGCCAAGTAAGGTAGATATACAAGCTAACTAAAAAAGGCCGGGGTTCTACCCGGTCTTTTTTTATGGTAAGATGCTTTTCAAAAAATTATCCTTGTACGCCCTGCCCATGGGGATTTTGGCGCCATTGGTAAGCGATACCAAATTTCCCGAGATACGGTCTATCTTTTGGGTATTGATGATGTGGGATTTATGTATTTGGTAAAAATGATTCCCTCCCAAGACGTCGACCCAGTGACGTAGGGATTCATTGGAAAGTATTTTCTTGTCGGCCAAATGAATCTCAGTATAGTCGGAATCCGAAGTAATCGAATAAATATCGTTTATCAGGACCTTGATGTGTTCGTGGCTGGACTTCACGTAGATTTCCGTAAGGGGAACACCCCCGCTCTTTGACCCCTCTTGCTCGTATTTGGCGTTCACCTTGTTCACGGCCTGCAAAAAGCGTTGAAAAGAAAAAGGCTTTAACAGATAGTCCACCACATTAAGGTCATATCCCTCCAAAGCATACTCCGAAAATGCCGTGGTCAAAATAACATTGGGCGGATTGGGAATGCTTTTTAGAAAATCCAGCCCATTGATCTTGGGCAGATGAATATCCAAGAACATCAGATCCACAGATTCGGTGTTCAGGAACTCCATTGCCTTTAGTCCATCGGAAAAGACTTCTACCAATTGCAGCGTGGGTAAATCTTGGATAAATTTTCGCAATATGCGCTGGGCCGGCGGCTGATCTTCAACAATGATACATCTCATAACCTACACTTTTTCCAATTCCAGCTTCAGGTACACATGGTAGCTGTTATCGGCTTCTTCAATCTGCAAAATATGCTTTTTTGGATAAAGCAGCTCCAATCGCTTTTTTACATTCTTGAGGCCAATGCCCTTGGCCACACTGTCCAAACTAAACCCAGGTTCGTAGTTGTTCCTGCAATGGAATTCCAAATAGGAATTTTTCAATTTTACCGAAATGTCGATTTTAATATCCGATGACTGACCTGACTGGCTGTGCTTAAAGGCATTTTCGATAAATACGATCAAAATTAAAGGCGCTATCCTGTAATCTCCTTTAATGTCGTCCACATCAAAATGCACCTCTCCCCTGTCCTCGATCTGTAGTTTATACAATCGGATAAAGTTGCCCAACTGCTCCAGCTCCTTTTTCAGCGGAACCAGCTTTTCCTTGGACTCGTAGAGCATATATCTGAGGACTCCGCTCATCTCCAGAATAATCTCGGGGGTCTTTGGCGATTCCTGAAGCGCATACGAATACAGATTATTCAGGTTGTTGAACAAAAAATGGGGATTGATTTGGCTACGGAGAAACTGTAACTCACTTTCTTGTATGGTGGATTCCAATTCATCAATTTGGGCTTGTTTTTTTAAGGCGTCCCACCCAAACTTAAAGCCAGATAAAATACACATGACCGGCAATACCCCTAGCAGCGAGATATAGATGCCAGGAAAAGTCCTTCCCCGTTCGGAATCTGGAAATATAATAGGTTCCAACACCAGTTCCTCTATCAGAATAACAACGGCAACCACAATGGCGGCCCCTACAAAAAACTGCCAGTACTTTTTACGGTACAGAAAATGGGGCATTAAATAGTAGGTGACAGAGACTGTGGCCAGACTGTAAAAAGTCAAAAAAATGGCCCTGTGCACCATAATGGCACCCGTATTTCTGTTGAACGAAAAGAACAGCAGCACCAAGATGTGCAGTACAATTTGAAAAAGAAGCTCCTTGCGAGAAATCAATACACTTAAATTAGTAAATCCAAAACTAGAGATAAATCTCGGGTAAAAGAAAAGCAGTTTTATCAACAACCAACTTTAGCCTGTCAACGACATTTCTCCCATTACATTTCTTAATTTATTGGTTGATTGGGGGTTAAGCCCCGTTGTTCGCAGAAAATATTTAGATTTTCGAACCAGTTTCTCCATCTTTAGTCCAAATCACAGGAGAAAGTTGTAATCCTTCCCCTAAGTGAACATCATTACGAACACTAAAATCATACATTATGAAAAAATTATTTCTTGCAATGGCATTTTTGACCGGCTTAATGGTCAGTGCCCAATCTACATGGAAATCGGACCCAGCACATTCCAAGGTCGGTTTTGGCATTACCCACCTTATGATTTCACAAGTTGAAGGACTTTTTAGCGATTTTGAAGTAACAGCAACGGCCACCGAATCCTTTGATGATGCGACATTCTCTGTGGACATTAAAACGGCAAGTATCGACACCGACAATGAGAGACGCGACAACCATTTGAAGAGCCCAGACTTTTTTGATGCCGAAACATATCCCTCCATCACCTTTGAGAGCACCAGTTTTGAAAAAACAGGAGACAAGACATTCAAGGTCATGGGAGACCTTACCATACACGGAACCACCAAAAAGGTGACCTTGGACGGAACAGTGAACGGTATCATCACCAATCAACGGAGCAATAAATTAAAGGCTGGATTAAAGCTTTCTGGAACCATCAATCGATTGGAGTTTGGTGTCGGGGAAGAGTCGGCTTCCATAGGAAACGAGGTAGACATGACCATTCACTTGGAAATGGCCCAACAATAACCGAAATTTACAGCCTAGCAACAAGAAAGGCCAATTGGCCTTTCTTCTTTATTTACAACAAACTTAACATGGGAAGAAAATCAGAAAACACGTTTAGGGAATTCCACCGCTATTTGGGGTTCTTTTTGGCCGGAATTATGGCCGTTTACGCCATTAGTGGCATTGTACTTACGTTCCGAAACACCGATTATTTGAAAAGCGAATATCAGGTAGAAAAAACATTGGAACCCAATATGCAGGAAGAGGCTTTGGGCTCCGCTTTGCGCAAAAGAGGCTTTAAGGTGGACAAAACCGAGGGCGATATGGTATATTTTGATGGCGGCACCTACAATATGAAAACAGGTGAGGCATCCTACACGGAAAAACGTTTGCCCGCTATTTTGGAAAGCATGAACAAACTGCACAAGATGCACACTGGAAATCCATTGTTCTGGTTGGGTATCTTTTTCGGGATTGCCTTACTATTTTTTGCGGTTTCAGCATTTTTTATGTTTAGGCCCTCCGCTCCCATTTATAAAAAGGGACTGTATTTTGCCGCGGCAGGTTTTCTGCTGACGATAGTCCTACTATTGGTATAAACATAAAAGCCACCGAGTTCGGTGGCTTTCTTTTTGTATGCTCCTACGCTAAGGATTGATGCCCAGATAGGCTACTGCCTCTTCATAGGTCATCTTTTTTAGGTTTTCGATGGTGCCTTTGCCCAATGAACCCGATGGGGCCAATACATATCTGAGACTTATTTCAAGTTCCTCATCCTTCCCCATAGAAACTCCCTTGAACACTTCGTTGTTCATGATGATCGATTCCGAATAAATGGATATCAAGATATTTCCTGGAGAGAACGAATAATCAAAAACGTCTTTGCCAATTTCATCTTCATTATAAAAAACGATGACCTGTTGTGGCAGAGAAACGATATTATCCGTATTAGGCACTGTTTCCGTCCCGTTTGATCCATAAATGTAGATCTGGGCATAAACCAGCACCACGCCACCATTGGCAATATCCTCTGTTAATTGGGGAACATCCCAATTATAGGTCAGTAAAGGGTGACTATCCGAGTATTCGAATAAATCAAGTACAGCAGGCACATGTAACCAATCGCTGGCAATTACGTTCATGTTACCATCTTGACCATCAACCCCATCAATCCCATCGGTACCTGGAACCCCTTGCTCGCCTTGCGGACCTTGTTCACCTTGCGGACCCTGCTCACCTTGAGGACCCTGTACGCCTTGGGGGCCAGGATCTCCTTGTTCCCCTTGAGGTCCTTGTGGCCCGGGATCACCCTGAGGCCCTACCTCGCCTTGTTCGCCTTGAGGTCCCATGAGACCATCGGCCCCATCTTCAACAGAACAGGAAAAATGTAAACAAATGGATGCAGTGACCATGGCAGCGATTGCTAATTTTCTATATAACTTCATAGTACAGTTTGGTTTTTATGTTACGATGCCTACAACGTCCTCATCTTTCAAATTGTTATGAATTATCTTACAATTTGTTGTGTCTTATCTTATAGTTGTTGTGTAAAGGCAAGTTGTATGAAGTATTTTTTTTTTGAATCATACACGGGATGTGCAAAACCACTTACCTCAAAAAATATGACTAACTTTTAAGGGGTATCCCGAATAGTTGTTATCCACGATAGAAGTAATGCCCCTACATACCAAAAATTGAATTCGATGAAAAATCCACTGATATTAAAAATCCTCATTTTGATGAGTCTTTTTGCTACTAAACCTATGTCCGCCCAAAACTTGGACAATCATAAATGGAAACATAGAACCCTTATCATAAAAACCGCTGTTGACCATTCCGAAAGATTCGCAGACCAGCTATTGGAATTCAAGGACTCGAATAAAGAACTAAGGGAACGAAAACTGGTGCTGTATGCCATTCGGCAAGATGAATTCTCTTTTACGGATTATACCAACAACATGGAGAATTACACCGGAAAACTTCCTGAAAAAGGAATCAAACCCATGCTAAATGCAAACGAAGCGTTTGAGATCATCCTTATTGGCCTGGACGGCGGAATCAAACTTCGAAAAAATGATATCGTTTCCCGAGAAGAGCTATTTAGCATCATAGATGCCATGCCCATGCGAAGAAATGAAATGAGGAATTGAGCAAAGAGATTAGGCAGATAAATCCACCTTTGATTCAAAAGAAGAGCAGGGCTTTACTAGTTACTTTTATTGTTGATTCGCTTCAGTTGTTGGACATCGGCCAAATCCTTGGGCCTTCCTGATTTTATCTTACTTGTAATCAAATCATCAAGACTTAACACTTTCCACTTAAGATGGGGTTGGTCTTCCAACGAAGCCTCTTCAGCATCTTTATAAGCTTGGTCGAAGCTTTTGATTACGGAAAAATTGGTGATAAGTTCTAGGTTGAGGTCGGCTGGTGAGAATTTAATGGAAATGTTTTGGCGTCCATCCTTCACTTCCTTGGGGAAATCTTCAATCTCATATCCCATCTCATTGAACACTTTTATCAACCTTTTAAAATTTTCTTCCTTGGAATCTATCCAGAAATCAACGTCGGCAGAATGTCTTTGATGCCCGTGAAAATTGACGGCACCACCACCTACCATGAGCATCCGAACCCCATGTTTGTGGGTCATTTCCAAAAAAAGGTCGATATCCTCTTTCCATTGTCTCATTTACCTGTAGTAATTTGAATGGTGAAGTTATTCCCATCGTCTTTGGCCTTTGTCGGAAATCGGTTGATGCGCTGCATCAGATCTAAGAAACGGTAAATCCGCTCAACGGGGGTGAGCTCCAAGAAATTCCTTTCTTGCTCCTGATTGGATTCATTCTTGGTACGAAATTGCACTTCCATTTTTCAATCAATTGCTATTCTGGAATATAAAGATATTACAAATTGATCAGAGCCAAGTTTAAAAACGAATGCGCCTATGAGGTGAAGATTTTTTTTGGGCTAGACTTTAAAAACGATTCCCAAATATCCTGTCTGTCTTCCAATAAAAAAGGCTCCAGAGTAAGATTTTCTCTGAAGCCTTGCTGTGTCTGCTCCCCCTCTTGGGCTCGAACCAAGGACCCTCTGATTAACAGAAAGTTTGGATTATCTATCCTATGGTTTCATTTATTACATTATTACTTGAAAATTAGCACTGTAGGATATAATTTGAGCCAAAAATTTTCAGTTGTTTTCATTTTATTCTTTCACAAGCAAGTACCCAAACTAGTACCATAATTATTACTTGAAACTCAAAGGAAATTTTGCAAAGGTTGCAAAGGTTGCAGTTCTTACAAGCTTAACTATTAAAAATTAAAATGCCTCTTTTTTTATTATGGCTTCCCCTCCATTTAATTTTATTAAATGAAGAAGTGCCTTCTCCATCCTTTTTGGCATATCATCCTCTTCAAACTTTTTATCCAGATAAATCGAAAAATAATTGTTGAGCTTCCTTTCCTCTGGTATTAAATGCTGATTCTTATATTCCCCTTCTTCGATACATTTATTTCCCGAGTTACAATAAAAACTTATTGTAAATCCTTCACGGTCGTCAACTTTAAATGGACTTATTTTAATACTCTCTACATTCTGGTATGAAATTCCAGAATAAGAACCATATGATTTAATTAAAATAATTTTTTCAGAATCAAAACGCAGAAAATTATTCTTGTGAAGTCTATTGTTGTACTTATAATAGTTATACTTTTCAGATATCCATAACTCCGTTTCCCTTTTGCTTTGGGCATTTAAACTACCGCAATTTAAAATAACTAATAATACAAAGACAATTCTTCTCATAATTGCTGGAATTTAATTGTTTGTGAATCATTCAAATCCTTCAATGCAGCAATAAATCCAAGGTACATGTCATCTATTCTTGCTACAGAAACAGTTTTTGATTTAGAGAAGACAATTGTTGATACGGTTAGAACAAAAGTCTTTCTTTTTTTGTCCCAGAATATATTAGCCGGATAAGAAGGTGTGGCCCATTCATTAATCAAATCGTACCTTTCCTTTATAGACCATAATTCTTCGATGGCAAAACGGGTTTGAATTGACACTTTTTCAAATAAACGATAACTTTCATGGACAACATGTAATTTGGTATCAATTCCACTTAGTTCTTTTATTCCATCGATAGTATATACTGTGGATTCAGACTCAGGATCATTAAACTTCAGGATTACATTAAGACCCCTTCCTTCAAAATATAAATCGAAGAACTCATTAAGAGGATATTTGTCTTCAGTTTCTTGTGAAGCCAAACCAGTATTTACCATAAGTACTACGAGAGTTAATAAAAATGTTTTCATTGGTTTTATGCTTTTGGTTATTTACAATTTTCAAGATACCATTCATTTTACCTAGCCCTTTACAGAATCACTCATTTTATACTAACCTGTTATCATTTGTGATAACCAACTAGGCACAAACATAGGGCATTTTTGGGTTGTATCATATGATAACCCTATGCAGGCCAAAATGCTACAGTATAAAGTTGGTGAAAGAATTCGAGAAATACGGGTTCAAAAGAACCTTTCCCAACAGGACTTAGCGGCTAAATGTAATTTTGAGAAATCCAATATGTCCAGACTGGAAGCAGGTAAAGTGAACTGCACACTTTCCACAATCAACAAGGTAGCCATTGCTCTTGATGTCAAAATTGAGGAACTTTTTAAATTTTAGCATTTTTTGAACGTTGCTGCGATTAGTTGTTCAATAGTGGACGCTTGATTATTTACCAAGACTTCCACCAACATTTCTTGATCTATCAATCTTGTACCGCACAACATATCCAATTTGATATAGATATCTCCATACTGTTGATACAGGCTAGAGTTGAAGGAAAGCCTTTTTATATTGACCAAACATTCAGCATATTCGCAAAAATCTTCCATTCTAAAACAAGTGCATTGTGGTAAGGCTACTCTTTCTGGAAATAGGAGCCCCAATGTGACCTTATCAAATACGGAGCTATTACTATCAAGTACGTCCCAATCCCACAGGGGCTCATATTCCTTTATCAAATCATAACTCCAGTTAATGTACCTATTAGCGGATACATATTTGAAGTCCAGTTTATCTTTGAAAAAGTCCAGTTCAATTTCATTGAAAGGATAGACCTCTGCTAAACATAGTTGATAGACCTCCAGATTTTTGGACATGGGTTAATTTCGTTCCTAAAGGTACAGGTAAATTAAAAAAACGCTATTAATATATGGGTTCAAATTTCTCAAGAACCTGAGAAGCTACTAAATGAGGGGCACTCATTCAGCCATGCGTTTTCGGGTTTACATCAAACCTTTATCAGAGAAGCTTGTATATCCGTTTTTTGTTACTATAACGTGATCCAAAAATTGAATATCCAAATAAGCTGCCGCTTGTTTCAGCTTCTTGGTCAACTTGATATCCGCATCACTTGGCTTTAAATTCCCACTGGGGTGGTTATGGGCCACAATTATGGAAGATGCGTTGCATTTTAACGCGATCGAAAAAACCAATTTGGCATCTACAATTGTTCCGGAAACCCCTCCCCTCGACAATGGGCATATGCCCAATACTTCGTTGTTACGGTTCAGAACCATTACCTTGAATTCCTCCTGTAGTTCAATTGTATTAAAGTTCCAAGAAGAAAGAAAGCTCTCGAATGCCTTTTGGCTAGAGGTTATCTTTATCTTGTTGGAATCCCCAGATGAATAGGACACCACTATCTCCCTTATAAAATTTTTCATTGTTTACATATTAATGTCCAAGTCTGCTTGCAAGTCAATGACCTACAGCAGAATTGGACCTGTTATTATTTACATCACCCCATTTGTGGAGAATTGTTCCACGGGATTCTCAAATTTGACAAAGTCATCCAGAGTTGAAGAGGACTTCTCAACCTTTGCCTCTTGCACTATCTCAGGCTGGTATTCATACCTGTGGGAAAGTTCAATGACCTCTCCTGTTTCCTTAAGCGTGTACTCATAAGGTTCAGTTTCCACTTTTACAATCCTACCCGGCATTTCTGTACCGATAAGGCTCTTGCAGGTTTCTTCATTAAAGGTTGAGGGAATAGTCACTTTCCTTGCGGTTGCATAGAACCTTTCCGTCTTTTGGGATTTAACCATCTCAATGCCTCCTTGAAGTTCCAATGCAAAAAAGGATTCACCATCCTCATTGGTGTACTGTTTGTAATCGATGATTCGTACCATAGTATTAGATTTTAGAGTTAAACATTTGAAGTGTTCCAACACATTAAAGACAACAGTCTTTAAACAGCTATCACCTTGTTTGTATAAACTGTCGCCTGAAAAAAATGTGCTGAAATGAACAGGCAGGGGGGTATCCCCTTCCTTGAAATTAGTGGGGGTCTTGTGAGGGGGAGGTTTGCAAAAGGGCTCCCACAAAAAATTTTAAAAAAATTTAAGTTGTAGCCTTAACAATAATTAAGTTTCCGTCTTAACTTTCCTTAATTACTTCCAGAATTTTATATTTTAACAGTCGATTTCTATTGTAACCCCCCTACAAACATACAAAGTGCCAACATTGACTAAAACAAGTACAAATACATGGTATCAAAAGATAAGTTAGACCTATCCTCTCCCGATTTAGTGAACGAAAACTTTGAAAAGTTGGCAGCCCTCTTCCCCAACTGCGTTACGGAAAGCGCAGAAGGCAAAGCCATAGACTTTGACCTGCTCAAGCAAGAGCTAAGCCATGCCGTGGTAGAAGGCAATAAAGAACGTTACCGTTTGGAGTGGCCAGGGAAGCGAGAAGCTATAGTAACCGCCAATCTACCCACTACCAAAACCCTACGCCCTGTTCGAGAAGATTCTGTAGATTTTGACAATACTGAAAACCTCTACATAGAAGGCGACAACTTAGAAGTGCTCAAGCTATTGCAAGAAAGCTATTTGGGTAAGATTAAGATGATTTATATAGACCCGCCATATAATACGGGTAGAGATTTCGTTTACAAAGACAATTTTAAAATCGAATCAGATAAAGAATTGATAGACAGTGGTCAAGTGGACGAGTATAACCAGCGTTTAGTAGCTAATCCTGATACAGCGGGACGCTATCATTCCGATTGGCTAACAATGATGTTTCCAAGGTTAAAATTGGCGAGAAATCTTCTGCGAAAAGATGGTGTCTTATTCATTTCAATTGGGCAAGATGAAGTTTCTAATTTGGTTCAGCTCGTTGATAATGTATTTGGTGAAGTAAATAGAATTAGCGTTGTAGGGAGACTTGCAAAGTCAGGTGGCAACAAAGGGAAATTCTTTTCACCAAACATAGAATATGTCATAGCAGTTGCAAGAAATTATGATGATGCAAGTGGCTTTAGGGACGAGATGGATCCTGAATTGATAAAAAAGGTCTACACAAAAACTCAAAAAGATGGCGATAGGAAGGGTGAAAAATATAGAGCCATGGGATTATATCAATCTTCTCTTGATCCAATGCGTGGATGCGTTAATCAAAGATATTTTGTGGAAGCACCCGATGGAACCCTTGTAATTCCGCCAGGTAATATTTTCCCTTCTGAAAAGAAAGATGGTTCCAAAATTGCGCCTCAGACACAAAAAGATGGTGTTTGGAGATGGACTTATCCAAAGTATTTAGAAGAGAAAGAAAAGGGAAACGTTGAGTTTGCCGAAACCAATAAGGGTGTTTTGGTAGATAGCGATGGAAATCCGTCTAAATGGAACGTGAACACAAAGATTTGGTTAAAGGACAGACAAGATGCGGGACAGTTACCGAATGACCTAATTACTAAATACGAAAACAGACACAGTGCCAAAGAATTAAAGGCGATTGATATACCTTTTGAATTTGCGAAACCTACAGGGCTTATATCCTATTTAGCCAAAATCTGCAACTCAGAATCAGGTGATATAATCTTAGACTTTTTCTCAGGGTCAGCTACAACAGCTCATTCCATACTGAATCTAAATAGTGAAGATGGTGAAAAACGAAAGTTTATTATGGTGCAGATTCCTGAAATACTTGAAGGAAGTGAAGCATATAATGCAGGGTTCAAAGAGATATGCACTTTAGGCAAAGAGCGTATACGCAGAGCAGCCAAAAAAATCAAAGAAGAAACCAATGCAGATATAGATTATGGTTTCCGTGTCTATCGCTTAGACAGCAGCAACATGCAGGACGTCTATTACAAGCCGCAGGACTATGACCAAGGGAACTTAGACCTCTTTGCAGACAATGTAAAGTCAGACCGCACCGCAGATGATTTATTGGCACAAGTAATGTTGGATTGGGGCTTACCCCTATCGCTTAAAATTGAGCAGGTAGAAGTATCAGGAAAGAAGGTCTTTAAAGTAGCTGAGAACTCGCTCTATGCATGTTTTGATAGTGGCATTGATGAAGACTTTGCTAAAGCCATTGCCAAAGATGAACCGCTACGCATTGTGTTCAAAGACAGTGGCTTCAAAAACGATACTGCCAAAACCAATGTAAAGCAGCTACTGAAGCAGCTAAGTCCAGAAACTGAAATGAAAGTAATATAGGATGAAGCTACAGTTTAAAGAACAAGACTTTCAGGTCAATGCGGTTCAGGCTGTGGTAGATTGTTTTGAAGGGCAACCCCTCAAAACCAATCGCTTCACTTTAGAACGCAGCAAAGAACTAATACGCAAAGCCAAACAAGCAGCTTCAGGAGAGCAAAGCTTAGATTTTGGCTTAGAAGAAGAAATAGGCTACCGTAACTCTGCTATCCAGCTCATGGAAACGCAGATGCTAAAGAACATTCAGGAAGTTCAAAAGAAAAACGACCTGCATGAAAGTCAACAGATAGAACGCCCTCGTGGTGTAAAGTTGGGCTACAACCTAACCATAGAAATGGAAACAGGTACAGGTAAAACCTATACCTATATCCGTACCATGTATGAGCTGCATAAAAAGTATGGTTGGAGCAAATTCATTGTAATTGTACCCAGCATTGCCATTCGTGAAGGAGTGTACAAATCCTTTCAGGTAACACAAGACCACTTTCAAGAACTCTACGGGCATAAGATCAATCCATTCATTTACAATTCAGGTCGCCCACAGGATATTGAGAATTTCGCTTCTGATAGTCGTATCAGTGTTATGATTATCAATACCCAGGCATTCAATGCTCGTGGTAAAGATGCCAGACGTATCTATCAGGAGTTAGACCAATTTGGTACTCGTAAACCAATTGAGATAATTGCCCAAACCAACCCAATTTTAATCATAGATGAACCACAATCCGTAGATGGTGCAAGAACCTTGGAGAGCATGCAAGACTTTAATCCACTATTCACGCTACGCTATTCAGCTACGCATAAAGTGGAATACAATAAAGTCTATCGTTTAGATGCCTTAGATGCCTATAACAAGCGTTTGGTCAAGAAGATACAGGTAAAGGGTATCAACCTAAAAGGCTCAACAGGCACCAATGGCTACCTCTATTTGGAGAATATTAGTCTCAGCACCACCAAGCCACCTTATGCAGTTATTGAGCATGAAAAACGCACCGCTTCAGGTTCAATCAGTAAAAAGCGAGTTAAAGTAGCCGAAGGTTATAATCTCTATGAGCAGTCAGGCAATATGCCTGCCTATAAGAATCAGACGATAACTGAAATAAATGGCTACCTCAATAAAATAGTAGTTGGTAGACAGGATGTCTATCCAGGTGACATTCTCAATGATAAAGACGAACACGCCTTTCGTAGAGTACAGATTCGGGAATGTATCCTATCTCACTTGCAAAAGGAAAAGCAGCTCTTTGGTCAGGGTATTAAAGTCCTATCTCTATTTTTCATTGATACAGTAGAGAAATACCGTGTCTATGATGAATTAGGAGACCAACAATTGGGTGAATACGCCCAGATATTTGAAGAAGAATACGATAAGGTCAAGAACGAGTTCTTAGACCTTTTTCAGCAGGAATACAACGATTTTCTGAAGGATACAGACCCAAGCAAAGTGCATAAAGGCTATATGCCTACCAACTTTGGAGAATACCTTAAAAGGGATGATGCCAGTCAGGTACACAATGGCTACTTCTCAATAGATAAAAAAGGTAAAACCATAGACCCAACTACCAAACGTGGTTCAGAAGAATCAGATGATGTTTCAGCCTATGACTTGATTATGAAAGACAAGGAAAGGCTACTGAGCTTTGAAGAACCTACACGTTTTATCTTTTCACACTCAGCTTTGAAAGAAGGTTGGGACAACCCGAATGTCTTCCAAATATGTGCCTTAAAACATGCTGAAAGTGGCAGTTTAACCAGACGCAGACAGGAAGTAGGTCGTGGTATGCGTTTGTGTGTTGATAAGCGTGGAGTCCGTCAGGATTTTGAGCTGGTTGGCGACCAGGTACACGAATTGAATAAGCTTACTGTCATTGCTTCTGAGAGCTATGAAGCCTTTGCAAAGGGATTACAGAAAGAGATAGCCGAAACACTTAAAGACAGACCACAAAAAGCAGAAGTAGATTACTTTGTAAGCAAACTTGTTACCAACGAGCAAGGCGAAGAATTACGCCTTACAGAAGATGATGCCAAGAAGCTTCAGTTCAAACTCATTGTTGGTGAAGTCATTGATGAAGATTACAAGATCACTCCTAAAGGGAAAGAACTGATTGAGCAAGGTAAAGTTCCCTTACCAGAAAAGCTTGAACCTTTTAAAGAATCGGTATGCAAGCTGTTGCAGACAATATATACAGGTACTGAGTTTAAACCAGAAGATGAACGCCAAACGGTCATTCTCAATACCAACAAGAACTTCGCTAAGAAAGAGTTTCAAGCCCTTTGGGATAAGATTAACCTAAAGACCATTTACGAAGTACAGTTCGATACGGAGCAGCTTATTCAGGATTCTAAAGTCAAAATAGATGCACAGCTCAACATTGGGGACCGTGTATATGAAGTAAAGACAGGTGAATTAGAAGATGGAAATGCAGAGCAAATGAAGGAAGGTAGTTTGGTACGGGAGTCCAAACGCCAATACATGAAGCTCAAGAATGATTTGTATTCCAATACGGTTTATGATGTTGTAGGTGAAATAGAAGTACAAACCAACCTCACTCGTAGAACCATTGTAGAGATACTCAAGAAAATCAAGCAAGAGAAGTTCTTGCTAATCCGTAAAAATCCAGAAGAGTTTATAGGCAAATGCAGCAAGCTGATTAATGAAGTAAAAGCAAGCCTCATTATCAACAACATTGTCTATCACAAGACCGAAGAACGGCATGATGCCAAGACCGTGTTTACCAACGATAAGTTCGCCTTACGTAAGTCTGAATTGCTCAAGAAGCACATTTACGACTTCCTTACTTCCGACTCTAAGATTGAATCAGACTTTGCTACAGCATTAGAAAACAGCACCGAAGTTGTGGTCTATGCTAAGCTTCCAAAAAGCTTCTATGTTTCTACACCAGTAGCCAACTACAGTCCTGATTGGGCAATCGTATTTGATAAGGACAAAGTGCGCCATATATACTTTGTAGCAGAGACAAAAGGATCTGATTCGGTTATGGACTTACGAGAAATAGAGAAACTAAAAATCCATTGCGCTACAGAACACTTTAAAGAAATAAGCGGCATGGACGTTCAGTTCAAGCAGGTTGCAAATTATGATTCTCTTCGAAGTATGTTAGAAACTGTTTAATGAGAAATACTTCATACCAACTCAACCTGATAAATGGCATTTGAACCAAAAAATATTACAAAGAATCACATACTACAAGGTGTTGCTAAAATTCAGGAAGAACAGCCTGAATTAAAACCTTCTACCCGATGGGATGTGGTTATAAATGGAGAGAACTATCCTCCAAAAGAAATTATGCGATATGCCCACCAAGAAATGAATGGTGAGTTTATTTGGCATTATGGTGGTGGCGAAGCAACCAATAAATGGCTAAAGCAATTTGATTTTAAAATCATAGATAAATCAGATAAGGCTGATCCTGTACTTGAATTGATTGAGCGATATAAAGAGCATGCACGAAAGTCGCAATTAAAAGACGAGCTTTATAAATGGCGATTGGTTAAAACTTTTAAAGGAAGACCAAACACAAATGCTTCGGATTTCACACAAGAACTCACCAGTATCAATTTCGGGAACCTAATTTATCCAGTAGGAATATCGGTGATTCATCATATTGTAAAAGAACGGCCTGAAGAGTTCCGGGAGGCATTTAAGCATTTATTTGATGAAACGATAGAGCTATCCGAGCGTGTTTCATACTTCGATGAACAAACACTAAAGATTTATCGTGACATAGATCCTACAAACACTTACTCGCATCACCAGGATGAACGAACAATGGCTACTTACTTAGCTTTTCATAATTCATCAAAATATGCTTTTTACAAGGATTCGTTCTACCAAAAGTATTGTAAGCTTATTGGCATAAATCCTGAAAAGAAGGGTAAGAAACTTGTTCATTATTTGTCGCTTCTTGATGAATTTATCGAGAACTATATTTTAGAAGATTCTGAACTATTAGACTTAAAAAAGGAATTGCTTACTGATGATTGCTACGAAGACAACAATCATAAAATTTATGCTCAGGATATCCTTTACTCCACTTTGGATCAACAAAAAGGTTTGGGAAGAACCTATTGGCGAGTTGGCACAAGCGATGGACAAACCAATTTTTGGGATATCATGCAAGCCAATCAGTACATTTCAATTGGTTGGTCAGAAATTGGTGATTTAAGCGAACAAGAAGTTCAAAACAAGAAGGATGTAATTCAATTACTGGATAATCAAGGATATTATTCAAATGACAAGAAAGTTGGAAGCCGAAAAGCAGGTGAGATTTTTAACTTTTACAACGATATTCAAGAAGGTGATATCATTCTTGCACAAGACGGCTCTGAGATATTAGGAATTGGTGTAGTAATTGGAGATTATGGCTATGATTCATTGCAGACATTTTCTCATTACAAACCGGTACAATGGAAATTAATTTCCCCTTCACTTAAAAATTCTGAGGGTTTAAGAACTACTGTGTATAAGCTCTCACAACCGGATGTTATCTACCAAATAGACAATCTCCTAAAGGAATATAAAAAAGATCAAAAAATGGCTAATGAACTCAATCAGATTCTTTTCGGTCCTCCAGGAACCGGGAAAACATACAACACTATTAATAAAGCTCTAGAGCTTTGTGGTGAAGATTTAACCGGATTAAGTCGTTCGGATATCAAAGCTCGTTTTGAGCAAAGGGTAGATGAAGGTAGAATCATTTTTACCACTTTTCATCAGAGCATGACTTATGAAGACTTTGTAGAGGGGATTAAGCCCATTGAGCCTGAAAAAGAAGGTGATCCGGTGATTTATCGTGTGGAAGAAGGGATTTTTAGAAAGCTATGTATTGAAGCCTCCTTTTCATTAGCCAAAGAGGAAGAATCGGTAGCTACTGAAAACGTACTCGACTTTTCATTAGCCTTCGACAACTTTGTTCAGGAGATTGAAGAAAAATTAGCCTCAGAAGAAACAATTGAGTTAGCTACCAAAAATGGTGGTAAAGTAGTTGTTGATGGTGTTTCTCAGCAAGGTAATATCGCTATCAAACATGTTGGAGGTTCAAGAAATTACACCGTATCTAAATCTCGTTTAACCAAGCTTCAATCAGGAATAGAGGATTTAGATGATGTAAATAATATTAATGATGAATTTAGAGCAATAATTGGAGGTAGTAATTCATCGGCATATTGGGCTGTTTTAAAAGCCATAAGAGATTCAAATAACCAACCGACTTCAAGAGATACTCCAAGAAAATACTCTTGGGACGATAAAGTACAAGTAGTAAAATCTTTGAAAAAGGAAGACTACAAAGGAAAAACTGGAGAACCGTTTGTACTTATTATTGACGAAATAAACAGAGGAAATGTATCACAGATATTCGGTGAGCTAATCACCCTCATAGAGGAAGATAAGCGATTGGGTAATCCGGAAGCAATTCAAGTACAATTGCCATACAGCAAAGATTGGTTTGGAGTACCTCCGAATGTTCACATTATTGGAACCATGAATACCGCAGACCGAAGTGTAGAAGCTTTGGATACAGCTCTTAGGAGAAGGTTCAGCTTTACTGAAATGCCTCCAAAACCGGAACTCATTAACACAGAGGGTAAAGTGGAAAATGGAGTTGTAAATAGTATTGAGCTTTCGGCCCTATTGGAAACGATAAATAAGCGAATTGAGAAGCTATTGGACAAAGACCACATGATTGGTCATAGTTACTTTCTATCAGTTGAAGGGTTAAAAGGCTTGAAATCAGCTTTCCAAAACAAGATCGTACCTCTGCTACAAGAATACTTCTTTGGTGATTATGGTAAAATTGGGTTGGTAATTGGTTCTAAGTTCTTTGACATCAAAGACAATCAGGTAGATGAAGACTTCTTCGCTCCATTTGAAGATTATGATAGCAGCCCCTTGGTAGAAAGAAAAGTTTATCACCTCAAAAACATCGAAGACATGAGTGAAGAGCTGTTTATTGAGGCTTTGAATGACTTACAACGCAAAAACAAGTAATTGAGTAAGGAGAATAAACATATCACCGTATTTGAACACGAAAGCCTTCGTAAAGACCGAGGTGAGCAAAGGCTCACAAATGGTCAGTTAGAAGCTTTGCAATTGTTCTATGGAGAAAACGGGGTTCCATATTACTCTTTGATTCATCATGGCGTTCGCTTCAATGAATACGTTGGTGTGATTCAAGTTGGCAAAACGGTTATAGAAGTCTTGCCAAAAGCTGATAAATCCAATGATACCGACAGGTGGAGAAACGTGTTGATTAACATGCTGTATGCGGTTGGGATATTTGATATTCATGCCCCTAGCAACAGTAATTTAAGATTGCGTTCAAATTCTATTCTCGACCTTTATTTTGAGCTTTTTATCAAAGAAGTTGAATATCTGCTGCATAGAGGTTTGGTAAAAAAATACCGGAAAACAGAAGGAAATAGAACTGCTTTAAAAGGCAGTATTCAGTTTGCCAAGCACATAAGTCAGAATTTGGTGCACCAGGAACGATTTTATGTAAGGCACACCACTTACGACAAAGAGCATGACATACATGCAATTCTTTATAAAGCCCTGAAGCTATTGAGTTATATCAATACCAATGTACAATTGAATAGCAGACTGGGAGCCCTATTATTGGATTTTCCGGAGCTATACGACATAAAAATAACAGAAGCCTTATTTGATAAAATTGCCCTTGACCGCAAAACAGAACCTTACAGAAATGCACTAGAAATAGCTAAACTCATTCTGCTCAACTATCACCCAGATGTAAATCGAGGAACCAATAATGTATTGGCACTTATGTTTGATATGAATGTGCTTTGGGAGCAATTTGTATATGTGAGTTTAAGAAGGCATAAAGGAAGTACCACGAGTATTGCTGCTCAAAACACTAAGAATTTTTGGAAGCCATTATCAGGCTATCGAAGCAAAATGAAGCCCGACATTGTTGTCAACAAAGGCACAGAAGATTGTGTAGTGCTTGATACTAAATGGAAAAACTTGAACGGTTATAATCCTTCCCCGGAAGATTTGAGGCAAATGTTTGTATACATGAAATACTATGGTGCAAAGAAAGTAGCTCTAGTATATCCGGGAGCAGAAAACAGAAACCAATCGGGGCAATATTATGACCATAGCTCTCAGGATTCAAAGCATCTGAGCAATGAGGAATGCAGCGTTATCTACATTGGAGTTGAAAAAAACGTAAAGGCATGGCAAAAAATAATACATGAAAACATTAGCAATTGGTGTCAATTGCAGGAAATGGAAGAATTGCATATAAGGTAATCAAAAGCATTATGACAGTTAAATGAAGCTAATCGACAATGTAAATACACGTTTGGGGGATGACTTAAAGGAGACGATAAGAAAAGGCAGTAAACTCAGTATTGCCGCTTCTACATTCTCTATTTATGCTTTTGAAGCGCTCAAAAAAGAATTGGGCAGGATTGATGAACTACGTTTTATTTTTAGCTCCCCAACATTTATTGAAGAGAAGTTTCAGAAGGAGAGCAGAAAGTTCTACATACCGCATATAGTGCGAGAATCGGAATTGTGTGGTGGTGAGTTTGAATTGAGATTGATGAACCAACTAAACCAAAGAGCTATAGCCAAAGAGTGTTCGCAATGGGTAAAACAAAAGGTTGTTTTCAAATCAAATAAACATAGTAACCTTCCCTTGAACGGAATGATTCACGTGCAACATGACAATCAGAATGCACAAGCATATTCAAACATCAGTGGTTTCACCACTTCGGATTTGGGAATCACACATAAAAAAGGGTTTCCTACTCTTATTCAAAAGACCGAATATCCCAATAGTATAGCTTATTTAGAATGGTTCAATCAAGTGTGGGAGAATGAAGAAGACTTGAAGGACGTAACGGAGAAAGTGCAAGACTACTTTGAGAGCGCGTATAAGGAAAACAGCCCTGAGTTTATCTACTTTATTACACTTTACAACATATTCAATGACTTCTTGGATGACCTCTCTTTAGATAATTTACCTAATGAGCATATTGGTTTTAAAGACACCTTGGTTTGGAAGAAGCTCTACAACTTTCAGCAGGATGCAGTAATCGGTGCTATCAACAAGTTGGAGAAGTACAAAGGCTGCATATTGGCAGATTCTGTTGGTTTGGGTAAGACCTTCTCAGCTTTAGGTGTTATCAAGTATTATGAAATGCGAAATAAAGATGTATTGGTACTTTGCCCCAAGAAGTTGGAAGCAAATTGGAATACTTACCGCCATAACGATAAGAACAACATTTTAGCTGCTGATAGATTCAGGTATGATGTACTATTCCATACAGATTTAAGTCGTGAAAGTGGTATCAGCAATGGACGTGAATTAGCCAATGTCAATTGGGGAAATTATGGTCTTATAGTTATAGATGAATCTCATAATTTCAGGAATAACAATACAGTAGTTGGTAAGGAGAACCGCTATCAAACTTTGATGCGGAAAGTGATTCAGGAAGGCATTGAAACTAAAGTGATGATGCTTTCTGCAACCCCTGTAAATAATAGGTTCAACGACTTACGTAACCAATTGGCTTTAGCCTATGAAGGTGATGCTGAGAATATTGACCAAAAGTTAGATACTCAGAGTGGCATAGATCAGATTTTCAGAAAAGCCCAGCAAGCATTCAATATTTGGAGCAGATATGAAACTACAGAGCGTACCACTGAGAAGCTTTTGGATATGCTTGACTTTGACTTCTTTGAGATATTGGACTCATTAACCATAGCAAGGTCTAGGAAACACATTACTACTTATTACGATACCACAGCCATTGGTAAATTCCCAGAGCGCAACAAGCCCGTAGCTATTCAAAGTCCGCTAACTGATTCTGATGATGTTACTTATGTAGATATTGCTGAGAAGCTTACCCTGCTCAACTTATCTGTTTACACGCCATTGAATTACATTCTTCCAAGCAAAGTTCAGGCGTATGCGGATTTATATGATAAGGAAGTACGTTCAGGTTCAGGTAAGCTATCGCAAGTGGATAGAGAATTGAGTTTGCGTATTCTTATGCGAATCAACTTGCTAAAGCGATTAGAGAGCTCTGTAGACTCTTTCCGTCTTACTTTGGAAGGTATTATCGGTCAGATTGAAAACGCCATTAAAACCATTGATAAAGGTGATGCGGATGACTATGAAGGAATCCATAAAATCCTGAGTGACGAGAACTATGACTTTGAATCCAATTGGGCAGATGAAGAGCAAGTAATTGGTAAAAAGATTAAGGTACACATTGCCGATATGGACACCACAAAATGGCGTGAAGACCTTAATGAAGACCTTGCTGTACTCAATCACCTTTGGAGCAATATCGTTGATATACGGGGCGAAAAAGACACCAAGCTTCAACACCTAATCAGTCTTTTAGATAAGAAGGTAAATGAACCATTTAATCCAGGAAACAAGAAAGCAATAGTATTCACAGCCTTTGCAGATACAGCCAATTATCTATACGAGAACATTCACGAGCAACTGAAAGAGCAATATGGCTTGAACACAGCAATTATCACAGGTTCGAGAAGGTTGTGTACTACTAAAAAGATACCAGCAGATCTAAATGCTATTCTTACTTGCTTCTCACCCCGATCCAAAGACAAAGCACAGTTATATCCCAGCATTTCAGACTCTATTGATTTACTAATTGCTACAGATTGCATTTCAGAAGGTCAGAACCTACAAGACTGCGATTACCTTATCAATTATGACATTCATTGGAATCCTGTGCGTATCATTCAGCGATTTGGGCGGGTAGATAGAATTGGTTCCAAGAACGAGAGTATTACAATGGTCAACTTTTGGCCTGATGTTACTCTCGATAATTATATCAACCTAAAGCAGCGTGTTGAGAATAAGATGCTCATTAGCAACATGGCAAGTACTGGTGACGATAACATTCTAAATACCGAAGAAAAAGACTTAGAGTACAGGAAAATACAGCTTCAGAGACTACAAGAAGAAGTAATTGACTTAGAAGATTTGAGAGAAGGCGTGAGCATTACAGACCTTGGATTGAATGATTTTAGGGTGGATTTATCCAACATGATTAAAGTGTACGGTGAATTAAAAAACATTCCTGAAGGACTTCATGCAGTGGTCAAGTCAAGCCCAATACTTCAAAGCGGTGTAATCTTCGTGCTCAAGAATGTGAACTCAAGCGTCAATATCAATAAGCTGAACAGATTGCACCCTTACTACTTGGTTTATATGAAGATGAACGGTGAATTAATCCTAAACCATGTAGAGTCTAAGAAGATATTGGATGCTATGAGAATGCTTGCCAAAGGCAGAACGGCACCGATAGAAGATGTGTGTGCAGCATTGACAGAAGAAACCGATGATTACCACCAAATGGATGAATACTCAACCCTGCTCAAACAAGGGATTAGTACCATTTTACAGAAGGAAGAAGAAAAGGAAGTTCTGAGTCTATTCAAATCAGGGGGCACAACAGCACTTCAGGAGAAAATAAAAGGCATAGAAGACTTCAAATTAGTATCATTCTTAATTGTTCGCTAATGAATTTCTTCAACCTTCCTGCAAGAACAAAAGTTGGACGTGTAGTTCCCAAGAATGCATTTGACGAGTACACCAACACGAAGCAGAAGAAGCTTTTCACAGATTGTATTCTACGTATTACATGGACTCATAAGCTTTCAGCGGATACTGTAAACTTAGATGCTAAGGATATTCAGGAAATACAGGTTTTCAAGGTAGAACTCAAGCAAAAATCCGATATCCTTAAAACCCTTGAAATCATTAATAAGTCCATTCCATACCACATTGTATTTTGGGTAGAACATAACCAAGAAGCTTATATTTCTACTGCTTCAAAACACCCTCACCCTACCAATGAAGACATTGCAGTGATTGATTGGACATTTACTTCTGATTGGTTCAATAAATCCGATAACAGATATGCACTAAATCTAAAAGGTAATTTAGATACTGTATTCAAGGATTTACTCGCTCAGCTCACAGGTAAACCAGAATTAGGTAAACAATCCTTAGATTCAATTTTAAAGAATCAACAAAAAGTATATCGCTTGAAGAAGGAAATTAGCAAACTCAAATCAGCAATAAATAGAAGTAAGCAGTTTAATCAAAAAGTTGAGCTAAATAGCAAATTGAACCAATTAAAATTAGAACTTAAAAATTTGGTATAGCTTCTGTATCACCTAATAATATAATTTCTGCATGATCTGAATGTTAGGCCCCCCTTCCTTCCTTTATAGGCTTTACTATAAAATAAAAGCCATGGGGCTGCCTAGTATCTCATTTCCTCGACCAGCTTTTTTGTTGCATCCTTAATGAATTCTTCCAACACCTGTTTTTCAACGCCTTCATAAGGCTTATCGCCATCTTTTTTCATTTCTCGCTGTTCTTTTCTTACATCCTTTAAAGATTTAGCCACAATACAACCATCAACACATGGTGTGTAGTTAAACTTATACATCCCCGAATATTCGTTTGAGGCAATGGAAACCACTTTAAATTCTACGGAAGCACCATACCTCTTAAAGCTCCCATGATATTGTGTTCTTTGTCTATTATTACTATCGTAAAAAATATTGGTTTCATATAAGATGCTAGGGTCCAATTTGGTCAGTTCAATAATTAAATCTGTATCCGACTTTTCCCTTAGTTGCTCATAGTCCACGTTATTGCTCTCATTTTCTATAATTTGATTGAAAAGCTGCCTGTCCCTAACTATAAAACCGCTTGACAGTAGTTGATTTTCAATAGCATTGTACAAATAGTCCTTGTTCTCTTGTGAAGTTGTGTTGATTGATGCGTCTGGCACCCTTAAAACAACTTTTGGCTTTTTAGTATTTTCCAAAAAATCCTTTAGGCTATCTGTTGTGTAAACGTCAGGTTGTTTATCCGTAAATTTAATTGTCTTGGTTGTTGCACAACTTGTTATGAAAAGGATTGTCATAATTGAAGCTAGCAATGGTGTTCTCATATCTGCTGTTTTTTAATGGTTAATGGTTATTTGTCAGAAATATACTAAATATACTAAGATCCTTTTTGTAGGCGGCTCTTTGTTTTAAGTAGAACCCGAAGGATGTATAAAAATTTCAGAACGAACAATATTTCATAATTAAAAAAGGCCAACAATTACTATGTTGGCCTTAGCTAAAGAATTATCTTTCGTTATAAGTATCTCTTCTGTTTTTAGGAAATGGAAACCTTCTTTCTCAAAGGTACATTACGATTTTGGGTAATTGGGTGTAGTCCCATTAATAGAATGGTTTTTAGGATTTGTCAGATTATTTAGGAGGTTTCGTTTTGTGATAAAATGCTGCCCCAAAGACTTGGAGAGTTCTCCATGAGTATTGTATAGCTTATATAGTTCGGCTATGGTGGAACATTCATCCACCTTCAATTTAAGTTCTTCTTGGCTCAAGGTACCATTACACCAACCTAGTATTTTTCTACCTGTTGCAGAGTTTATCACAAATTCATGTTTATCTGCGAAAAGACCAGTCCTATCCTTTGAAGCCGTTGCATGGTGTTTAATATCAATATCGAACACAAGGGTAAACTCATAGTCAACCCCATCCCGTTGGACAGCCTTTAAACCTATTTTCTGAGGCACATATTTACCGTCCTTTTGGTTAAGGACATAACCTTGCTTGGTTCTCATTGTTGCTATGATATGAAAATTAGACTGCAAGATTTTATCGATGAACCCTTTTTGTCGTGGGGTTACCTTGCCCCAGTTTGTAAAACTGTTCCCTGCCAAGGTGGAATGATATTGAAGCAAGAACTCCCAGCAATGGCTTATACTGTCGATTATGATGACTTTCATATCAGCATTTTCACAAGCTGTAATGGCTTGAATGTACCTTTCAGGAGAAAAGGGATTTTCCAGTTGAAGAACGTGATAGTCTCCAAGGTGTGCATAAAGGTTGGCAGAGCCGTTTTCAGTGTCTATAACAACCACTTTGGACATGTCTCCTGCTGCTAGTCCTTTAGCCAATAAAAGTGCAGAATAGGACTTGCCCGAACCCGATGGTCCCTGAATGGCCATTTTAATCTTGGTGCTTTTTCGTTCAGATTTTCTAAGATTCATGATTGATTATTTTTTTTAGAATAGATTTTAAAAACAATTAATTATATAAATGAAAAAGACCCTCGAATGAGGGCCTTTCTTTAATGTTTTATTTAAAAGTCTTTCAGTTTAAAATTAACTTCTTTTTCAAAAACTCAACACCTTCACTGGTAACCAAAGGAGTTTTGTAAATATTGTCCTTACATAGAAAAAGGCCATTTTCAATAAATATCGTCATTGGTCTATTGTATTGATCAAAATATCCATGTTCTCTAAGCCATTTAAATAATTTGTTCCTGCCAAAATTTTTTATATCTAAAATTTCAGCAACTTCCTGAATATTGTAATTGCTTTTGGTTGCCAATTTTTCATCTATGTAACCGAATGCCATTTTTTTCATGATTATTCACTTAATAATTTATATTTAGTTGAAGATTCTTCCAACAGCTTTTTCATAGCCTCATCTACAATACTATCATCAAATTCCTTTAAATAAGCCTGAGTAACACTTACATCACTATGCCCCATACTTTGCCCTATTACATCAGCACTTATTCCAGAATATTTTAGGTTGGTTGCGAAGCTGTGTCTGAACGTATAGCTGGTCACCTTCTTTTTAATATTTAAAATTGAAGCTATCTCTTTAAGCTGTGAATTATACCTTCTAAGTGATTTTGCCTTCCTGTTCTCAATTTGCAAAGGTGTCATTTTATCCTTTAATAAAATTGGGAATATAAAAGCCGTACCTGTATCCAATTTTCGATAATATTCTAAAATTTCAGCTGCTGGAGCTAATATTTTTATGGAAAATCTGCCTTTGGTTTTTGAACGGATATAGTTAACTCTATCGTTTTGAACATCCTCCCATTTCAATCGCATTAAATCAGCAAAATTAATACCACCCATAAAGTAGCTGAAAACCGCATAATTTTTAGTATCTAACAGATGTGGATATTCGTCGGTATCTAGATTGATTATCCGTTCTATTTCATCTTTTGTCAAAAATGTCTTAAATCCTTTTCCTTTTAATTTCGAAACCTTGTAGGCCTTGAAAGGATAGTACTTTTCTGCGACAACTCCTTTTTTTATTGCATCGTTATAAAGTGCCCTTATTGCTCTCATTCTAACCCCAATTCCTCCATCATGACTTCCTGTAGCCCTAAGATAGGTTTCATACTTATCCAATTCGCTTGGTGTAATCTCCCTGAAAGTAAGAGATTTTCGATTGCAAAACTTAAAGAAGGACACATAAGAGTCCTTGTAAGCCCTCGCATTTCCTGTTCTTCCAGCCTGATTTAAGTCTGAAATCTTTTCCAACCAGAAATCAGATACCGTAGTCTTAATACTCTTCTTGCCACGGAAAGATGTTTCGAATTCATCCAATGTAAAATCAATGTTTTGCAGCTTGAATTCATCGACTATTCTTAGGGCTTTTTCCTTTGCCCTCAAAAGTAATCTGTTTTTAAGCGTATAATCAGGGTGTCTTTTAGATATCTGATTTCCATCCCAATGTTCCTTTTTACACGAAACCCCCAACGATATTATTTTGGTGCATTTATCCTTAGTTATTCGAAGTACTATTGGGTATTCCCCATTAGCAAGTTTTCTATACTTTAAAATTATACTTATCATAATATCCAATTTTATTTAATTGTGAGTTAGTTCGCAAACTTTGCAAACTTTGCAACAATCAAGAATTTTTTATTTTTCTGTAAAAACCAGGTTTAATCCTGATTAAAACTTTTTTATTCAACATCCTATTTAAGAAATAATCCATTGTCCTTTCAGGTATATCCAAATCTCTTCCTATAGCAATAGCCTGCCCTCGTTCAAATTGATACGGTAAATTAGCTAGTGTAGAATAATCCTTTATTGTTAATCCTAAGGCTTTGTTCTCAAATAGTTCAAAAACAGTCAAAGCATGGTCTAACAAGGTTTTGACGATATTTTTGGCAATTTGAAAATCAACATCTTCGCATACTAGCTTCTCGGAATTAAAAACTGTCTTATGTTTCCGAAGAGTAGAGAGAATCATTGCTAAACGAAACAGCATCAAACCGTGTCTTTTTACACTAGACAAAAAGGATATTTTCCCATTTTTATTCAATAAATAATTTGCATATCCTAAGGTGCTATTCAGTTCATCCCATTGTTTATTGGTTAATTCAAATGAAATTGTCCTGTTGTTGGTTATTAAGGTCTGATATAGATCATAAATTGAATCACCTATCTGTTGAAACGTTTGCATCCTATCAATACTATCTTCCTTTCTTGGTGCAACGTCTTTCCATTCAGTCCCATCATTGAAATAGTAATACAAAAATCGAGAGAAAAGGCCATTTTCATGGGACTGCAGCAAAGGTTTTAACTGATTTTTTGTACCTGATAGGACCAAGGATAATTTGGGGTTAAAAACCTCAATAAATTTATCATCAGTTTCTCTGCTTAGACTAATTTTCTCATGATGATATGCTTTTCTCAACACATCCGAGAAATCACCCCATTCTTGCTTTAGCATAGCAGAAATACTATCAGCCTCACTTTCTATCATGACTATACCATTTTTGCTTACTTTTAGATGGGTGTATAATTTAGCACTTGACACATTGCCGGGTACAATCTTAACATCCAGCTTAGGGCAACCTTTTAAATTACCTTTGTTTTCGGATTTATATTTGTCTATAGCAGCTTGGCTATCCGATTTTATTTTGGCATGAATTCGTTCCGCCAATAATGCAGCGATATTCATGCGCCCTTTTCCACTCGCAGGTGGTGCCAGTATCAACAAATAGAGATTTGAGAAATATTTTTTGTCATCATATACTCCTGTAATATTTGGGAGACAGCCACTCAAGACAGCTAAAGAAGACATCAGAATGACATCTCTTTCTCTGCCCTCAAAGGTCTCCATGCCCTGTTTTAAAATTATAGGCAGAGATTCATATACACTTTCTTTAATAAACTTATTTGCCATGCCTAAAAGTTTTTTGTTAAAAAACGTTCCATTTTCATTTCTGCTTCATCAATCGACAATTGCTTATTTTGCATCAACCAAGTCATAAGATCCTTTCTATGAAAATAGATTAGCTTACCATTAGGCTTAAAAAAACTAATCCTCCTTTTATGGGTTAGTTTATATAGCATACTAGCAGAAATATCTAGAAATACAAGTGCTTCTCTAAAACTCAAAATCTCCTTGGAAAATTGACCAGAAGTATTTTTTGGATTGGTCTGATCCTGGACTAACTTTTCATCATCGTTGTTCATAATATGATATTTAATTGCAATACGTAAAATCACGTATTCGATGCAATGATACGCTGAACTAAAAACCATAAGTGAAACAGAGAAATATCGAAATCAGAAAAATGTGTTTCACATCTTCCCAATTAGGATTTTAATACCAGTAGAAAGCACTAAAACCTATTTATCCAATTTCTTAAAACTTTTATTTGTTGAGTACTTGAATAGTCCTCAAGACTACTTGAAGCTTTGTAGTGAATAGTAGTTTCATTAATAGGAATGGAGGCGAGGGAAAAAATTATATTTATAAACCTTAGTTGCTTGTTTGTAATCGATGGGTCTTTAATATCGGCCAAATCCCTATACCAATGCAGAAGTTTTTTCGTTAATGTCACCTTAAACTGATACGCTAATGAATTTAAATCCATATAAGGAATTATTTCTTTAATCCCCTTTACCCAATCCCTAGAATCGTAACTAAATCCTATTGATTGTAAATAAGTTGACATCAGGCTGTCTATTACAAGAAAATTTTTAAAAACAAATGTCTTATCCTCGAATTTAATAGTAAGGGATTTTACGCTTTTAGCACTGTTAATTCCCCTAACTCCATCTTTTGGCTGATACCTTTCAACCCACCTAATCATAACTTCGATTAATTCTTGTCTTTCTTTTTGAACTGTGGCCAAATCCTTGTCCAAACCCTGACTAGAGTTCAACTCAGGCCAAGAAAGTGAATCATATGTGGCCTGTGAATTTAGAATAATAAACAAAAGTTCATCACAATATAGCCCGTTAAAAAAGTCTTGATTTAATTTCTCTACAGCATCTTTGAATTGGCTCTCAACAATGAATTTGAATATTGGTCTTTCAAATAACGTGAAGTCAATTTTTTCAGGAACATTGCTAAAATTTATAAGTATGGCCCTTTTTGAACTAACAAAGTCATTAACATTTTTGCTATCCCATTGAGGAACATACTCCTTTGTGATAGCATTAAACTTCTTGTAGATATATACCTCTGACATTCACGGAATAAAGTATAAAGATAAAATAAGTACCCAAACTGATACCCACCAAAATGAAGAAAGCCTTTCGATTTCTCGAAAGGCCTATATTTACTGGGCTCCCCCTCTTGGGCTCGAACCAAGGACCCTCTGATTAACAGTCAGATGCTCTAACCAACTGAGCTAAGGAGGAATATTTTACCTTAAGCGGGTGCAAATATAATGGATTCTTTTTTACACCACAAACAAAAAAATTGGTTTTCTATTTAAACAACCATTTATACAAATCGTTGCCATTGGCAAACAGCAACAAAGCAATCAATAAAAAGAAGCCGACCATTTGGGCATACTCCAAAAACTTGTCGCTCGGTTTACGGCCCGTAACCATTTCGTACAGCAGGAACATTACGTGTCCACCATCCAAAGCAGGAATCGGCAAAATGTTCATAAAGGCCAAAATAATGGAAATAAAGGCCGTTGTCGCCCAAAAAGCTGGCCAGTTCCACGTATCTGGGAACATACCGCCAATGGCTGCAAAACCTCCCACACCTTTATAGGCTCCTGTCTCTGGGTTAAAAATCTTCTTGAGCTGCTTCATGTAACTGGAAAGTGTAGAAACTCCTTTGTTGATACCCGCTGGAATCGATTCCAAAAACGAATAGGTCTCTGTCTCCACCTTTAAAATCCCTCTTTGTTCCATCTCTTCCATGGTGAAGGGTGCCGTAACAATGCCCAATTTACCATCACTGCTTACCGATGCGGTAACTTGCCCCTCTGAACCATCTTCCCGACGAACCAGTACATTGATATCCTTCCCTTTGTTCTGTTCCAATTGATCCATCACTTGGTCCCGATAAATGGCAGGTTCCCCATTGATGGCCAAAAACTCATCCTTTGGTCTAAATCCTGCATTTTTGTTATGCGAAGTATCAGGAACGTTGTTTACCATAAATGGCGTCCGATAAAACAAAAACCGAACCTTATCCTCGTCCTCTATTAGAGTAGAGATAAAGTCAACTGGGATTTCCTTTTCTATTCGTTCCCCATCCCTTTCAATGGTAATTCGGTTTCCATTGATCAACTCAATAAAAACACTGTTAAACGATTTCAGCTCTTCACCATCCACAGCAATGATCTTGTCACCCGTTTGTATGCCCACTTCGTCACCGATTTCCTTTTCGAGCACCCAAACGCCATCTTTTAGACTGTTCATGGGGATATATTGTTCACCGTAGGTATAGGCCATTCCAATATAAATAACGACTGCCAAAACAAAGTTCACGGTTACCCCACCCAGCATAATGATTAAACGTTGCCAAGCAGGCTTGCTTCGGAATTCCCATGGCTTGGGCTCTTGTTTCATCTGCTCCTTGTCCATGCTCTCATCGATCATACCGGATATTTTTACATACCCGCCCAAAGGCAGCCAACCAATACCATAAACCGTTTCGCCGATCTTCTTTTTGAAGAGGGAAAATTTCACATCAAAAAAGAGGTAAAACTTCTCCACCCTGGTCTTGAAAAGCTTCGCTGGGATAAAGTGGCCCAGCTCGTGCAGCACGATCAAAAGCGATAAGCTCAAAAAGAATTGTATGGTCTTTATAACTATAGGGGTCATCCGTCGTGTTTTGTTAAAACCAACAAAAGTAACCTTTTAGGGATTGATAAAAAAACCTCCCCATTTTATCACAACAGGATTTAAGAAAGATTTAGCATCAAAACTTTCCTTTCTCTTTGATGGATAACCGTTTGGGCCGTAATTTTGCATATATGCTGTCATTCTTTGCCAAGTACAAAATGTTCGGGATAGTCATGTTGGTCCTTTCCGCCATCATTGTCTATCTATTCTACAACGCCCTTCAGCCCGAGAAAATGCTTCCAGTGTACCAGCCTTCCATGGTGGACAAGTCCTTGGTGGACAGCACCCTCCATTACACCAAAAAATACCATAAGATTGCCGATTTTTCATTGGTCAACCAAAACGGGGATACCATTACCCAAGAAAATTACAAGGATAAAATATATGTGGCCGATTTCTTTTTTACCACCTGCCCCACGATTTGCCCGATCATGACCAAAAATATGGCCGAGGTGCAAGCAGTGGTGAAGGACGATCCCAACATTATGTTGCTCTCCCACTCCGTTACCCCGGATATTGATAGCGTTGCCCAACTAAAAAAGTATGCAAGGGAAAAAGGCGTTATCGATAGCAAATGGAATTTGGTCACAGGTGATAAAAAACAGATCTACCAGCTTGCTCGAAAATCATATTTGGCCGTTAAAAATGATGGTGACGGAGGTCCGTACGATATGATCCATACCGAAAATTTTATTCTGGTGGATAAGGAAAAAAGGATTCGTGGCTTTTACGATGGCACCAACCGTGAAGAAATCGATAAGCTTTTGAAGGACATTGAAATCCTTAAAGCCAGTTATAACGATTAACGCAAATCTTCTTTCTTCATGATTGCCTCCTGTAGTTCCCCATTTTTACTTATTTTTGCCCTTACTTAAAATTGTTCTAAATAAAAACAGTGGCCACAGTAGCAGATTTACGGTACGGACAAAAGGGAATAATCAAAGGATTCACGGAAAACAACCTCCCCATCAAGTTAATGGAATTGGGATGCCTGCCCGGCAACAGCGTAGAACTGTTGCGTATTGCCCCACTGAACGATCCCATTTACATCAACCTTAGTGGCAGCCACTTGGCCATACGACGATCCTTGGCGCAGCTCATTGAATTGGAAATCATTGAAGAAACACAGCCCAAATGAGCAAAAACATCAACGTAGCCCTCATCGGGAACCCCAATACGGGAAAAACATCAGTATTCAACCAACTTACAGGTCTCAAGCAAAAAGTAGGCAACTATCCCGGGATTACCGTAGAGAAAAAGGAAGGTATCTGCAAACTTCCCAGAGGCGTAAAAGCGCATATTCTCGATTTACCGGGAACCTATAGTTTGAACACCACCTCCCTCGACGAGAGTTTGGTAGTGGAACTGTTGCTCAACAAAAACGACAAGGATTATCCCGACGTTGCCGTAGTCATTAGCGATGTGGAAAACCTCAAACGGAACCTACTGCTCTTTACCCAGATCAAGGATCTAAAGATTCCCACCATTTTGGTGATCAACATGGCCGATAGGATGGACCGAAAAGGGATTTCGTTGGATGTGGAGGCCATGGAGAAAAAGTTGGACACCAAAATCGCCTTGGTCAGCACCCGAAAAAACACCGGTATAGAACGCATCAAGGAGTTGATTGCCGATTACAAAAATGTCTCGTCCAAACCGCTATTAGATCCAACCCGAATTTCCCCAGCATACTTCGAACGATTAAAAAAGGCATTCCCACAAAACGATGTGTACAAACTATGGCTCGTCATCACTCAAGATGTGAACTTTATGCCCATAGAAAAGAAGCGTATCCAAGATGCTACGGACTTCTCCACAAAGTCGAAGGATGAGCTCAAAAAATTGCAGCACAAGGAAACGGTACTTCGCTACCAACTCATCAATAACATTCTAAAGGAAACCTACAAGGTCGATTTTTTGGCGGCAAAAGGCCTTCGAGCTTCGTTGGACAAGATCTTAACGCACAAAATATTTGGGTACCTGATTTTCTTTGCCATTCTATTGCTTATATTCCAGGCTATTTTTGAGTGGAGCTCCTACCCCATGGACTTTATCGATGAAAATTTTGCCTTAGCGGCCGAATGGATAAAGACCACCTTGCCTCCCGGGGTATTTACGGATTTACTTGCTGAAGGAATTGTAGCAGGAATCGGGGGCATTGTTATTTTTATTCCTCAAATTGCCTTTCTGTTCTTGTTTATCTCCCTTCTGGAAGAGTCAGGCTATATGAGCCGTGTCGTTTTTTTAATGGATCGATTGATGCGCCCCTTCGGATTGAGCGGAAAAAGTGTGGTGCCCCTTATTTCGGGGAACGCATGTGCCATACCGGCCATTATGGCCACCCGTACCATTGAAAATTGGAAAGAAAGACTCATCACTATTCTGGTAACCCCATTTACCACCTGCTCCGCCAGATTGCCCGTGTATTTGATTCTAATCGCCTTGGTGATTCCAGAGGGCAGCATTTTGGGTTTGAGCTATCAAGCGTTGACATTGATGCTTCTGTACCTCATCGGCTTTGGAATGGCACTGTTTTCGGCCATGGTGCTCAATAAAATCCTTAAGATAAAGAGCAGGTCCATTTTTATGGTTGAAATGCCAACCTATCGGCTTCCATTGCTCAAAAATGTGGTGTACACGGTAATCGAAAAAACAAAAAGCTTTGTTTGGGGCGCGGGTAAAATCATTTTGGCCATATCCATTGTCCTATGGTTTTTGGGCTCCAATGGGTATTCGGATGATTTCCAAAATGCAGAGACCATCGTAACCGAAAGAATAGAAAACGAGGGATTGAGCACCTACAGCAAAAATTACATTCAAAACAACATTGCTTCCCATAGGGAGAACGCCTTGGCAAAAGGAATCGCCCCCAGCTCCATTCAAGATTCCCTAAGGACGTTGACAGCAGAACTCACGGAGAGGGCGGTTGCACAGGAGATTGCCAGTTACAAATTGGAACATTCCTACATTGGCCAAGCCGGAAAAGCTTTTGAACCCTTGGTAAAACCCTTGGGCTACGATTGGAAGATCGGCATTGCTGTATTGACCTCCTTCGCCGCCCGGGAAGTGTTTGTGGGCACCTTGGCGACCATTTACAGTGTGGGAAGCGACGAGGAAGAAACCATTAAGAAGCGAATGGCGGCAGAACTGGATGAAGATGGCAAACCATTGTTCAATCTCGCATCCGGAATATCACTGATGTTGTTCTACGCATTTGCCATGCAATGCATGAGCACGCTCGCCATTGTAAAAAGAGAGACCAATTCATGGAAATGGCCCATGATCCAATTGGGCTTTATGAGTGTTTTTGCCTATATTATAGCTTTACTCGCTTACCAAATCCTAATTTAATCGCATTATGATCCAACAAATCCTGGTTTATGCCACCTTATTGATTGCTGCAGGGTATTTGGTGTGGAAATTTCTACTCCCCAAATCAATCTTCGGAAAAGGCAAGAACAATTCTGGTTCCTGCGGTTCCGATGACTGCGGTTGTGGTTGATGAACAAAATGTTTTTAGGTTCATTTGTATTAAAATCCATAGATTGTGGGACATTTTGTTCCCATGAAAAACCTCACATCCATTTTCTTGCTCATCATCTTGATGCCTTTTGCAAGTTGTTCCTCAACTAAAAATCCATCGTATAGCAAGTACGCTGCCCAGGAAATCCAGACACAAAACAACAAAACCATCGACTTGATCGATAGAATCAGGCGTTTGCCCGGAATAACGCTCAGAGGCGGTATCCCCTATTTTATGAAATCGGCCAATCAGATTACGGGAACGGCGACCGAGCCATTGTACGTCCTGAACGGATATATACTGGGCAATTCGTTTGAATCGGTAAATCAATTGGTGGACAGTGCCACCGTGAAGGATATCGAAGCACTGAGCGGTTCCGATGCAGGATCCTATGGTTCCAGAGGTGCTAGCGGGGTCATAAAAATCACTACTTTCCAATAAAGCATCACTCTTAGAATAAAAAAATCACTTTCCGTGTAACCTTTCCCAATTTCTTGACTATATAAGATAAACGCCAACTAAAACAACAGCATTTGGAAACACTTTCAGATGAGATGATCATGCAAAAGGTATCTGAGGGAAACCTAGACCTGCTGAAGGTACTTTTTGACCGGCATCATAAACACGTGTACAATTTTCTGTACAAAATGTCGGGTGATCGAATGTTGGCGGAAGATCTTACACAAGATGTTTTTTACAAACTGATCAAGTATAGGAGTACCTACAACAATGGGTCGTTTATGTCTTGGATGTTCACCATTGCAAGGAACAATCTCAAGACCCATTACACCAGAAACCATAAAGCCCACGACGATATCGAGGTTTTGGCCTACAAAGCGGTGGAAGAGGAAAATGAGGTGTCGGAAAACAATGCCCACTTACAATATGCCCTGAGCCAATTGGATCCGTACGACCGGGAATTGGTCATCTTAAACCGATATCAAGAGATCAATTACGAGGATCTTGCCGAAATTATGGGCAGTACCCCCGGAGCTGTAAAAACAAGAGTGTGCAGGATTTTGAAAAAATTGAAGAATATCTATTTAGAACGTAGTTGACCATGGAAAAAGAGCATGTTTTTGACCAAATACCAGAGTATCTGGATGGTCATTTGAGCAAAACGGAGACTGCCAAGCTAGAAAAGCATTTGGAGCAATGTGCTGAATGTCAAAAAGAAGTAGAGGAGATGAGAATTCTTTTCACTGGGTTTGACAATGAGGTGTCCGCACCCACCGATAGGCTCAGAGCCAAATTTGAAGCGGCCCTTGAACAAGAAAAGATGCAGCAGGGAAAAGTGGTTCGCGTGGAGAGCGGAAAATCATCCAATTGGGCAGGGAACCTATTAAAAATTGCGGCAAGCATTGCCCTTTTGGTAGTAGCCTTTCAGATGGGCAGCCTCTTTCAACAACGAAAAGTGAACCAGGACCTTGCACAACTGAAAGATGAAACCCATAAAATGAAACAAACGGCCATGCTGTCGTTAATGGAGAACCAATCGGCGAGCAAACGCATTCAGGGAGTGAACTATATCGAAGAATTTGAGGAGCCCGACGAGGCCATCATCCAAGCACTCGCCAACCGATTGTTGTACGATGAGAACGATAATGTACGGATGACCGCCTTTGAAGCACTGGTGAAATTTACCGCATCAGAAACCGTAAAAACCACCTTTATCGAAGCCTTGGAGCACGAAAAGAACCCAAGCATACAAGTAGCCATTATTCAGGCCTTGGTCCAGATTCAGGAAAAGAAAGCGGCCGAACCCATGAAAAAATTATTAGAAAAAGAAGACACACAACCCTTTATCAAGGATCAAATCAGGGCAGTATTGCCAAGTATATCATAAACATCAAAAAAGCGAATATCATGAGAAAATTCACAATTATTGCTGTGGCCCTTTTTATGGGTGCTATGGCCAAAGCACAAAACGATTACACCAAATCCCTCAACGGAATCCAATGGGTAAAAATCGAATCGAAAACGGACATTGTCGTAAAAACACACAACACCAACGAATTGCTGATCAAATCCGGCCCTCAAATAAAAACGCCAGAGCGTGCCAAAGGACTCAAATTGGTGGGTGAAGGCGGCACGGACAATACCAACGTTGGATTCTCCGTAGTGCAGGACGGGAATACCCTAATCGTGTACAACCTGCGCAAAAACAAGGGAGCCGAAATCTATTTACCGGCTTCACAGAACCTTGCCGTAAAAAGCACTTGGAACGGGGATATTGAAATCGACGGTTTTTCGGGTGAAATTGAAGCCGATGCCCAACTCAATGGAGGGGTACGCATCACCAACGTAAACGGCCCTGTTACCGCCAACTCCTTGAACGGGCAACTGGAAGTGGTTTTTGGAAAAGTCACTCAAGACTCCCCTATCTCCCTGTATTCCACCAATGGTGCAGTAGATGTCAGCCTTCCAGCAAACACCCCGGCCAATCTTGCCTTGAGTACGCTCAACGGAAATGTGTACACGGATTTTGACGTAAAAGCCGAGGACAAAAATGGATTAAAGTCCGTTTTGGGAAGGGATATCAAGGCATCCATTAACGGAGGTGGCGTCAAAATCTCCATGAAATCCACAAACGGAAACATGTATCTCAGAAAAAAATAAACATCAATCAACGTTTAAAATCAAAAATCGAACAGTCATGAAAAACATTATTATTACCGCATTTTTAGGGTTGGTTACACTTACCCTGAGTGCACAGAAAGTCATCGAAAAAAACTTTGACTACTCCGGTCAGTCCATAGATTTGGATGTCAAATTTGCGAACAACATCGAAGTAAAAACATGGGACAAAAACACCGTCTATTTTAAGGCCGACATTACTATTGAGGATGGAAAGTACTTGGACAAGTTTAAACTCGACATTGCGGAAAGCAACAGTTCCCTCAGTATCGCTTCCAACGTAAAGGATGTTTTTGACGCCTTTAAGGCCGAGTGGGAGAAAACACGCCCAAATAAAAAGGGGTATTATTTTGAAGGGGACAGCTACGAGTTCAACTATGTGCTTTACATACCCAAGGGAGCCACCTTCGCCGTAAGCAGCATTAACGGTGACCTTGCCTCGGATTATATTGAAGGAGACTTTACAGCAGATTTGATCAATGGCGATATCGAAATCAAAAAGTACAATGGCGATATGGACCTTAAGACCATTAACGGCGAAATAGATCTGGTGATGAAGGATTCCAGATTGGTGGCCGAGACCATCCATGGCAATATTTATGCGGATGAAGGCCTAAACCTTACTGTGAGTGATCGCTACGTGGGCCAAAAGGTGGAAGGAAGGTTTGACAATGCCACGCACCGCCTACAACTCAACACGATTAATGGGAATATGTACCTGCGCCTCTAGATCAAATTGGCAACAAAGGAATAAAGCAAAAGGGCCCAACCAACGACCAGCAATAATCCCCCGATGGGGGTCACCGGGCCTAAAAAACGAGGTTTGCTGCCTTTTGCCGCACCCAAACAAAGTGCATAAATACTGAAGGAAAACAACAAGGTACCAAAAATAAAGCAGTTGACTATCCAAGAGTCCAATGGCTTATCAAAATTAAGATTAAAGCCTAAGATCAACAGTATAATGGCATGGTACATTTGATATTTGACCCCTGTCTCAAAACTTAGTAGCAGTTCGGGGGTCAATTTCTTTTTAAGGGCGTGGGCACCAAATGCGCCAAAAACCACTGCCAAAAGACCATACAAAGCGCCCATAAGTTGGGCCATAAAAATTGTTCCCATAGTGCTGTTAGATTAAAGGTCAATATGGATTTCGTAATCCGAAATCATCTTAAAAGCGCACTCGTGATATTTGGGCGGACCAAAGGTCTTCATTTTGGCATTGGAGAATGCCACTTTTTCCTTGGGTATGCCCAACCAATTGGTATCGAGTTTACCATTGTTGTTTTCATCATGGAATACGGCCAAGGCATATTCTCCAGGAGGAAGGTCGGGAATATTGAATTCCACGCTTCCTTCGTTTGCGGCGACACTGTCCGTCTTCAAAACACGGTCAAAAGACAAAAAGGATTCGTCAGAATCATACACTGCAACATTGACACTTCCTTTTTGAGTGGCCACATTGTTCACCCGAACGCTCAATGTATTCTGTGAGAAGCCCACAATGGGCAATAAGAGAAAAAAGAGAAATGCCTTCATACCTATTGGACTTCTTTTTCAGTTTCCATGTTATTCAACAATTCAGTCTGCAAAATTGCAAATAATTCGGCAGTTTTAAGACTGTCCCTCAAATTCACATACATTTTTAAGGAATCGTGGTGCACCAATTTGATTTTTTGCTGGTAGAGATCATCCACAAAAACATAGACTTTGGTGTTGGTTATGGAATCATTAAACACCCCTTTCTCCCTTTCCATCCAAGAAAACCCACTAGAACGCTCCATCTCGGGTAATTTTTCCACAAAAACCACACTGTCCAATGCTGTCAAAGGTATGTTTTGATAATAGATACCCGAGTAGATCTTAAGGTGTCCCTCCTCGATCTTATGCCAGTTTTTGTAGTGCTCCACAAAGGCAAGAACGCAAAGTATCAAGGTAATGACAATCAGCAGATTCCATAACCAGTGTCTCTTTTTTGATTTCATAGTATGTCTCGAAAATTCCTGTGTACGAACCAACAGTTCCTACAAAGAAAAGTAATTATTAGAACAACATGGGAATCCGTAGAATATTGTGCGCTAACTTATTATCTTTAAACAAACCACTAACCATGCCGACCATTTTTAGAAAACTCAGGAAATCCCTCTTGACCGAGAACAAATTCTCAAAGTATCTTTTTTATGCCGCAGGGGAAATTGTGCTGGTCGTCATTGGAATACTATTGGCCTTGCAAATCAACACCTGTAACAATCAAAAGATACAGCGCAACAAGGAACAATTCTATTTACAGGAAATTAAATCGAGCCTGGTTCAAGACTCTTTGGCAATACATGTGGTGTTGGACTACAATCGGCAAAAACAAGCGACTATTTCCGATATGATGGGAATCTTTGCCGACACCTTGAACAACCAACAACGCTATGCCATTTTTGATGCTGCTACGGATGTTTTTGTAGACTATCGCCTTTTTGAACCCAGCACTACCGCCTTCAACAACATGTTGGCCGCAGAGACCATTACCGTAATTCGTGACAATGGTCTTAAAAAGCTATTGACCAATTATTATGAATACCCCTATTCCGAAGGAATTCAAGAACGATTGGTCCAAATGAACCGTAAAGTGGTAGATGAGGCCTTCCCGGAATTCTTTACCAAGGAATTTGCAAAGGCCAAACTGAATCTGGAAACCGAACTAAAATCCATCCAAGATGTAGAGCTGCACAAAAATCCCGTTTTTCTTTCCGATCTTTACGGTATCAGTTATCTTATGACCATGCAGGACAGTTTTCTTGGCAAAACTTTGTCCGACATCAATAAACTGATTAGCACAATTGATCAAAATTTAGAATAACAGCAACACAACTTTATGGATTTTAAAGGAAAAAATGTACTGGTTACCGGTGCTTCGCGAGGTATTGGCAAAGCAACCGCATTGGCCTTCGCCAAAAAAGGGGCCAAGGTAGGGCTCAATTATAGAAGTAATGATGAAGTAGCCAAACAGACATTGGCGGAGCTGCCCGGGGAAGGCCATCAACTTTTTAAAAGGGACATTTCCCAAAAACAAGAGACCCAATCCCTCATTGAGGACTTTGTGAATCATTATGGTCAATTGGACGTTTTGGTGAACAACGCGGGCATTTCCATTTTTCATGAGATAGACCAAGTGGATTTTGATCATTGGACCCATGCTTGGGAAAAAACGTTCGAGACCAACCTATTTGCCGTGGCCAACTTGTGCTATTGGGGGGCTAAGGCCATGATGAAAACTGGAGGCGGACACATTGTAAGCGTGTCCTCACGAGGTGCCTTCCGGGGCGAGCCCACCAAACCGGCCTACGGAGCCAGTAAAGCGGCACTGAACTCCATGAGCCAATCCCTGGCCAAAAAACTGGCACCACATCACATTTATGTGGGAGTGGTCGCCCCTGGATTTACCGAAACCGAAATGGCCAAAGAAACCCTGACCCCTGCCGAAAGGGAAAACCTGCTCCGTGAATCACCCTTTAAACGCATGGCCCAACCCGAAGAGGTAGCGCACGCCATTCTTTTTTTGGCATCTTCCGAGGCGGCTTATTCCTCAGGGACGATCATTGATGTAAATGGCGCATCTTACCTAAGAAGTTAAGGAATGAAGGCTGCTACGATTGCACAACTCAAAAAAGAACTCCAATTCAAATCACAGGAGGAAACCCTCCTGCTATGCCTTCGCTTGGCCCGCTTCAAAAAAGAGAATAAGGAATTGCTCACCTATTTGCTTTTTGAATCCGATAGCGAGGAAAGCTATATTGAATCCGTAAAAGAAGAGGTCGATGCCATGTTTGAAGACATCAATACCAGCAGTTATTTCTACATCAAAAAGAGCGTTCGGAAAATACTTCGTACCATTAAAAAATACATCCGATACTCTGGAAACAAAGCCACCGAAGTGGAACTGTTGCTCCACTTTTGTGAGAGGATGAAATCCTTACGACCGTCCATTCACAGAAATACTACCCTCACCAATTTGTACAATCGCCAATTGGAATACATCAAAAAGAAAATTTCCCTGCTCCATGAGGACCTACAATATGATTATGGGGTTATCTTGGAACAGTTAAATCATTGAAATATGTTCGAAGACGATGATGATCTAAACAAAAACAGGGATGAATTTGAAAAAATGCCCCTTTACAAAAAAGGGTGGGTCATTTTCGATTTGGCCGATAAAATAGCCTCCCTGGCCAATGACGAAGAAGAATATGCATCCCTTCCAGAAACCGAGTTGCGCCTCTTACGGCACCATGCAGAGCAACTGCGCAATGATGCCATGCTCATTTGCCCGAAAATAGCAGGCGCCGAAGGAGGTGACCTGTATGGCATCCGAATGGAGAATGCAACCATCATTCGGAAAGCTGGCCGCGAGATCCAAACGGGATGCTCAGGTTTGGAAATGTGGGGGTTCAAACACACGGAATATCTAGAGTTGCTACGGCAGGAAATTGAGGAATTCCGAATCTTGTTTGCCGAATGGGTACAGACTTTTGATCCATGGAACTATACTTTGGACCGCTGGGGTCTATTTAATCCTCCCGGGGTCAACTTTGATGATCCAGAACTCTAGTCCATCCAGCAGCCATGTCAAAAAGTTTGAGTACATTGTAGACTAATTCAAACTACTCACAACCAACCTTTGACATCATGAGAATGCCAACAACCTCTATGAAAACATGGACGCTACTTTCCATGTTCCTTTCAACACTATTTATTTACGCACAAAATGCATCCCCTAGTATCGTTGACACCAGCTTTTACAGCGGTTTTGAATGGCGGAACATAGGTCCAAACCGGGGCGGACGTTCCTTGGGGGCCGCCGGAAGCCCCTCCAGACCCAATGAATATTATTTTGGTGCCACCGGGGGAGGACTTTGGAAAACCATTGACGGCGGAAACACTTGGAAATGTGTAACCGATGGCCAAGTAACGAGCTCCTCCGTTGGGGCTGTGGCCGTGGCGGAAACCAATCCGGACGTGGTGTATATCGGGATGGGAGAAACCCAACTTCGTGGCAGCATTACACAGGGAGACGGCGTCTACAAATCAACCGATGGCGGCGAAACTTGGACACATCTTGGACTGGAGGAAACCCAAGCCATTTCCCGAGTCCGTATTGACCCGACCAATGAAAATATTGTTTATGTTGCCGCATTGGGCCATCCCTATGGTGAAAACGAGGAACGCGGTGTTTTTAAATCCGTGGACGGAGGCAAAACATGGAAAAAAGTCCTTTACGTGAGCGATAAGGCAGGTGCCGCCGACCTAATCATAGACCGAAACAATCCCAATACGCTCTACGCCACTACGTGGCAAGTCTATCGTAAGGCATGGAAAATGTGGGGCGGTGGTCCAGATAGCAAGTTATGGAAATCCACCGACGGTGGGGAAACTTGGACCGATTTGACCGAAAATCCTGGAATGCCCGAAGGTCCCATTGGTAAAATTGGGGTGACCGTTTCCCCTGCCGACTCCAATCGCGTTTGGGCCATAGTGGAAGCCAATGAAGGTGGTGTTTTTCGCTCTGATGATGGAGGTGACACTTGGGAACTCACCAACAACGAACGGAAATTACGGCAACGTGCCTTTTACTACTCCAGAATTTATGCCGACCCCAAGGATAAGGATGTGGTATATGGTCTAAATGTAGGTTTTTACAAGTCAACCGATGGTGGCAAAACATTTGATGAACGCATAAATACGCCCCATAGCGACAACCATGATTTATGGATAGACCCCAATAATCCAGATAGAATGATAAGCTCCAATGACGGAGGTGGCGTGGTGAGCATCAACGGCGGTAAAACATGGACCGAACAGGATTATCCCACCTCGCAATTTTATCATGTGATGGCCACCAGCGATGTCCCTTATCATGTAGCTGGTGCCCAGCAGGACAATTCTACTTTGGCCATGCCCAGCGATGGTTGGGACTTTATGCAGGCGAGAGGACCGAGCTCCGAATGGTACTACGCCGTGGGCGGCGGGGAAAGTGGTTGGATTACGCAAAGTCCGACAAACCCCGATATTTTTTACGCAGGAAGCCAAGGAGCCCTCTTGACTAGATACGACCGAAGCAACGGACAAACACGCGACATTCAAGTGTATCCAAGATTTTTCTCGGGAGAACCTGCAAGTGCACTTCCAGAACGTTGGCAATGGACTTTCCCCATTATGTTCGCTCCCAAAGACCCGAACGTGATGTATACCTGCTCCCAACACGTTTGGAAAACTACGAACGATGGACAGACTTGGGAAAAAATCAGTCCGGATTTGACCTATGCCGACCCAGAAACCTTGGGCAAAACGGGTGGGGTCATCACCATGGACATGAACGGCCCCGAGATTTATGCCACGGTATTTGCCTTGGCACCTTCCAATCACGATATCAATACTATTTGGGCCGGATCGGACGATGGTAAAATACACATCACCCGAGATGGCGGCAAAAACTGGGAGGACATTACGCCGGAGAACCTTCCCAAATATTCCAGAGTTAGTATTATCGAGGAATCCATACACCATCCTGGCACCTTATATGTGGCCGCTAACCGATACCAAGTGGACGACAGGGCCCCCTACGTTTTTAAAACACACGATTACGGAAAAACCTGGACGAAAATAATTAATGGAATAGAAGACGGTCACTTTGCCAGAGCGATTCGCGAAGACCATATCAGGGAAGGCCTATTGTTCTTGGCCACCGAACACGGAGTGTATTTTTCCATAAACGATGGTGCCGAGTGGCAATCCCTTCAATTGAACTTGCCCGATACCCCGATCAGGGATTTGGTGATCAAGGACAACGACGTGGTGCTTGGCTCCCACGGTCGTGGATTTTGGATTTTGGACGACATTCAGCCGTTCAGGGAATACTCCGAAGACCTTAAAGAGCAAAAAAATGTTCTTTTTAAGCCTACCAATGCCATCAGGGGCATCTACAATGCCAATTTCCAATACTACTTGGAAGAAGAGGTGGACACTATCACTTTTTCTATTTTTGATGCCAACAACAACCTTATCGAATCTTTTGGTGGCAACCAACCCAAATATGAGGATTCGGGGGAGTCTTCGTGGTGGAGCCGTTTCAGCAGCACCAAACCTACAACGGCAAAGGGCATCAACACCTTTACATGGAACTTGCGCTATCCCGGTCCCACTACTTTTGATGGTATCATTATTTGGGGAGCATCGGCCGAGGTAGGCCCAAAAGCACCGCTTGGCACCTATACTGTGCAAATGAAAGTTGGTCCCGAGGTCATCAAAAGCTATCCGTTTGAGATTGAAATGGACCCCAACCTGAAGGGAATTACTGCGGAAGATCTCCAAAAACAGTTCGAATTGGCTTCCAAAATCACCCAAAAGGCCACTATTGCCAATGAAGCGGTCATTCAAATTAGAGGCATTCGCAAACAATTGGATAGTTTGGGCAAGGGAATCACCAGTAGAAAGTTTACAAAGCTCTCCGAAGATTTTATGGAAACCTTGACCGAAATCGAGGAGGACCTCTATCAAACCAAAAACCAATCGGGACAAGATCCATTGAATTTCCCCATCAAATTGAACAATAGGTTCAATGCTTTACAACGAAGCATTGAAAACGGGGATGCAAGACCAACAGATGCCGCCTACGTGGTATACGAAGAACTGACAGAAGAGTTGAACGGCCACATGGCCAAACTAAACAGTGCATTGAAGAACGACCTTCCGAAGGTAAATGCTTTTTTAGCTGAAAACGGAATTTCAACCATAGAGGCCCAATAAGGGCCTCATGGTTTTAAAATCAGATTAATTCTAAATTAAGTCTGAATTGATGCTCTCCTTCTTATTATACTTAATTTTAGAGTGTCAGGATGAACAAAATAGTTACCACAGGCATATCGTTGCTCATTTTACTCCAAAGTGCCAATATCCATTTGAAGGATTTGGTGGAACTTGGACAACTGGTTGAGCATTACCAATTCCACAATGAGGAATATGGTGATGACTTTATGGTGTTTGTATCCAAACATTATGGAGATCTTAAAGCTTCCCATAGCGAAAAGCATCAAGAGGAGCGGAAAGAACACGAAAAACTTCCGTTCCAACATCATCAAGCTCCCTGTGCCCAACCTTTAGTGTTTGTTTTAGGACAAGATAGCTTCATCAATTCCTATCCAGAAATTCCATTGGCGGCGAAGGGTAATTTTCATTATCAGATATCCTATTCGCACATTTGGGGGGACAATCTTTTTCAGCCGCCCAAACAGGCATAATTCATAGTACTTCAGCCTTGCTGAACACTTTTCACAAGCTTTATTCCATTTTAATAATGCTATTATTTTCTATGAATCATGTTTTCAAAAATTATCAACTTTAGTATAAAGAACAAGTTTATTGTTCTTCTTTTTACAGCAGCCATAGCCTTGGTGGGGCTATACTCACTATCACAAATACCCATCGGGGCCGTTCCCGATGTCACCAACAATCAAGTGCAGGTCATCACTACCTCAAGGAGCCTCTCCACCCAGGATATGGAAAAATTTGTCACCTATCCCGTGGAGTTGGAAATGGCAAATCTCCCTGGCGTTAAGGAAATTCGGTCCGTTTCCAAGTTCGGTCTTTCCGTGGTTACCATAGTATTCGAGGACGATCTGGGCACCTTTCTGCCACGACAGCTCATTGCGGAAAAAATCAAATCTGCATCCAGTCGAATACCCGAAGGCTTTGGAACCCCGGAGATGGGACCAATTACCACGGGATTGGGAGAGATTTACCAATATATTTTGGATGTGAAGCCCAAATACAGGGACCAATATTCTTCCACGGAGCTGCGTACCATCCAAGATTGGATCGTAAGACGGCAGCTTTCCGGAATTCCAGGAGTGGTGGAGGTGAATACGTGGGGAGGGCACCTCAAACAATACGAAGTGGCCATTCAGACCCAAAAGTTGAACGCTTTCAATATCACCGCTAGAGAAGTGTTCACCGCCTTGGAAAAAAACAACAGTGTTACGGGCGGTGGCTATATCGAAAAAGTAAACCAAGCCTATTTTATCCGTGGGGAAGGTTTGGTGGGCAACCTTAAGGACATCGAAAACATTGTGGTAACCGCAAGGGACGGAATTCCAATCTATATCAAAGACGTGGCCAAAGTTGGATTTGGAAGTGCGCCACGTTTTGGGGCGATCACCGGAAATGGCGAGGGCGAAAAGGTCCTCGGTCAAATTATGATGCTCAAAGATGCTGACTCCAAACGTGTTATCGAAGCCGTCAAGGAACGAGTCGCCGCAATCTCCAAATCCTTGCCAGAGGGGGTGTACATCAACCCCTTCTTGGACCGTAGTGAACTTATCGGAAGAACAACCTTTACCGTTACGGAAAACCTCGTACTGGGTTGCCTCATCGTAATTTTTGTCGTCGTATTGCTCTTGGGCAACTGGCGCTCAGGGCTTGTGGTCGCCTCGGTTATTCCACTCTGCCTATTGTTTGCCCTTACCTTAATGAACATTTTTGGTGTGGACGCCAATTTATTGAGTTTGGGTGCCATCGACTTCGGAATCATCATTGATGGTGCCGTAATCATTGTGGAATATATTGCATTTCAAATTACACGAAGGCAGGGAGAGTTGGTGGACTTGGGCAAAGACGCCACACAGTCCATAAAGGATAAAATAACGGTTGAAGGTGCTACCAAAATGATGAACTCCGCCGTGTTCGGCCAGCTAATCATTTTGATTGTATTCATCCCAATCCTGTCCCTGAGCGGTGTAGAAGGGAAAATGTTCAAACCAATGGCGTTGACATTCAGCTTTGCCCTTTTGGGAGCAATATTGTTCTGTTTCACCTATGTGCCAGTGGCATCCGCTCTGTTCTTAAAGCCATCCAAGGAGTCCTCCAAAAACATTTCCGCTCGTTTGGTGAACTGGATCAATAAACAATATGAACCTGTTATAGAATGGGCCATGAAAAGCAAAAAACTCGTGCTTTCCATAGCTGCTGCACTATTGGTAGGAGCCATAATTTTGTTCTCCTCCATGGGGGGTGAATTTGTACCGACTTTGGACGAAGGAGACTTTGTGATCCAACCTGTGCTGAAAACAGGGACTTCCTTGGCCAAAACCGTAGAAACGACCACTAAAATTGAAAAAATCCTAATGGAGCAATTTCCAGAGGTCAATCAGGTAGTAAGCCGTATCGGCGCAGCCGAGGTTCCCACCGATCCTATGTCGATGGAAGAAAGTGACGTTATCATTTCCTTGAAACCAAAAAGCGAATGGACCTCTGCCGAAACCAAGGACGAACTGGCCGATAAATTTAAAGAGGCCCTTTCCGTGATCCCGGGCATGGAAGTGGAGTTCACCCAACCCATTGAAATGCGTTTCAATGAGTTGATTACCGGGGTACGGGCCGATATAGCCATCAAAATATTTGGTGAGAACCTCGAAACCCTGAGCAAAAAAGCCGATGAAATAAAGGACCTTATCCAAGATGTGGAAGGTGCGTCGGACATTATCGTAGAGAAGGTGGAAGGTCTTCCCCAAATGAACGTTGCTTTTGACCGCGCCAAAATTGCACGTCATGGGCTCAACATTGCGGACCTGAACGAAATGATTTCCATGGGTTTTGCCGGTAAGGTCGTTGGCAGCGTTTTCGAGGGGGAACGACAATTTGATTTGGCCGTCCGCTTGGATTCCGAGAACCGCCAAGATATTTCCAACCTTCGGAATCTTTATGTGGATATTCCCAATGGAGGAAAAATCCCGATGAGCGAACTGGCTGAGATTACCTATCAAAAAGGTGCCGCCAAAATCTCCCGTGATGATACCAAAAGACGCATCGTAGTGGGCATCAACGTTAGGAACCGGGATCTTCAATCTGTGGTCGATGATATCCAGTTATTGGTCAGGGACAACATCACGTTGCCCCCAGGCTATCTGATTACCTATGGTGGACAGTTCGAAAACCTTCAAAATGCCAAGGCCCGGTTGATGATAGCCGTACCCATTGCTTTGTTGCTCATCTTTATTATGCTTTATTTTGCCTTTGGATCGGTCAAGGAAGCTTTACTTATTTTTTCCGCCATCCCGCTATCAGCGGTAGGTGGGGTACTCTTGCTCTGGTTACGCGATATGCCCTTCAGTATTTCGGCCGGGGTAGGCTTTATTGCCCTTTTTGGTATTGCCGTACTCAACGGCATCGTACTCATCGAACATTTCAAGGAACTCAAGGGAAAGGACTTTGATTCCATGGAAGATTTGATCAAACAGGGCACCAAGGACAGGCTTCGTGCGGTTTTATTGACCGCTTCTGCGGCAGCATTGGGCTTTTTGCCCATGGCAGTATCCACCAATGCGGGTGCCGAGGTACAGCGACCCTTGGCCACCGTGGTCATTGGCGGACTGGTAACGGCAACTATGTTGACATTGGTTGTACTGCCCGTTTTATATGCGTATTCACATCACATAAAATTCCGTGGAATGGGAAAAAGACGAAGAGCGCGAAAAATGAAAAAGAAAGCGCTTACCATTTTATTGTTCATGGTTAGCCTTTCAGGTTTCTCCCAAGAAAAGTTGAACCTGGAGGACCTTATGGCCTTATCCTTGGAAAATAACAAAGGTATCCAGGCAGGTTCCATGATGGTAGATCAAGCAGAAACGCTAAAGGGAACCGCTTTTGAGTTTGACAAAACGGATATTTACTATCAATATGATGAGAACAACTTGGCCATCAACAATCAGCCCATACGGGTTTTTGGGGTACAGCAGCAATTTGAGTTCCCTACGGTTTATGGAGCAAAGAACAGGCTTCAACAATCGAACTACGAGCTGCAAAAATCATCCTTTGAAATTCAAAAGAAGCAATTATACCAAGCCCTGAGCAATGCGTACTACCAATATCAGACCTTGAACCAAAAAGCAAAGCTTTACAAGACATTGGACAGTATTTATAGCAAGTTTGCACACGCGGCCGACAGACGTTTTGAACTCGGCGAGACCAATTATCTGGAAAAGGTAACGGCAACGGCCAAGCAACGACAGATTGCGAACACCTTTGCCAAGATCAATCAGCAGTTGTTGACCACCTACGGTCAGATCGCAAGTTTGGTCCAGACGGGAGACAGTCTACAAATAGTGACCGAAATGCCAGAAAAGCTTACCGTGGTCAATCTGCAAGGGATGATGCCAACGGAGACCTCTTTTTTGGACCATCGCCAACAGCTGAGCAATGCCCAGAAGAGCTTAGAGGAAAATCGATTGCTGCCCGACCTCAACCTTGAGTATTTTCAAGGAACCAACAGCGGTCTGGGCGCATCCCTTTACGGTCTTCAAGTGGGCGTTCGCGTTCCCATTTTCTTCTTTGGCCACAGTAGTAAGGTGAAATCATCCAAAATACAGACCAAGATCACGGAAATGGAAAATACGGAGATCAGCATAGCCATGAACCAGCGCTATAAAACCCTAATGGGCCAATTGGAACAACAGGCCAAGGAGCTCTCCTATTATGAGGACGAAGGTGGTCTACTTTCCGATCAAATTTTGAAAGCAGCCTCCGGGAATTTTCAAAATGGGGAAATTGACTTTTTCCAATATATCCAAAGCTTGGAAAATGCCTACGAGATTCAACTCAATTATTTGGATGTGCTCAACCAGTACAATCAAACCGTAATCGCCATTAATTATTTGACCATAACATTATAATCATGAAACATATACTTCAAATAACCGCTGTTTTCCTCCTAATGATGGGCTGCGGCAATAAGAACAATCAAGCATCCACCGAACAAGAACAAGAAGAAACAGGTATTGTGGTGACACAGAATCAATTCGACACCAATGATCTGATGATAGGAGGCTTGGAGAAACGAACCTTTCCCAAGATTGTGGAGACCTCTGGAATGATTGACGTTCCTCCGGAAAACCGGGCCAGTATCACCGCATTTATGGGAGGTTTTGTGAAGCAGACTTCCCTTTTGGTGGGTGACCGGGTCAAAAAAGGACAACTCTTGATAGTACTCGAAAACCAAGAATTCGTTCAGATGCAACAGGACTATCTCGAAGTATTCAACCAGTTGGATTACCTGAGGACAGAGTTTGAGCGAAACCAGACGCTTTTTAAGGAGAAAATCGCCTCACAAAAGAATTTTCTTCAAGCCAAGAGCAATTATGAAACAGCCAAAGCACGCTATCAAGGTTTGAGGGAACAATTACAAATGCTCAATATTTCCCCAAGCCAAGTGGAGCAGGGCAAAATCTCTTCACAGGCTGCCATTTATGCCCCTATTGCGGGCAGTATCACCAAAATGAACGTGGCCAAGGGAAGTTATGTGTCACCTGCTACGGAAATATTGGAAATTGTAAACAATGACCACATCCACCTAGAACTTACCGTTTTTGAGAAAGACATTTTAAAGGTGAAGAAAGGACAAAAGATCCTGTTCAAGATTCCAGAGGCGGCCAAATCCAATTTCAATGCAGAGGTATACCTAGTGGGGACATCGATTGATAGCGATAAGCGAACCATAAAGGTGCACGGACATTTGGAGCACGAAGAGAACACCAATTTTTTACCTGGGATGTTTGTGGATGCCATGATCATGACCGATACGGTACAAACCTGGGCATTACCCGATGAGGCGGTAATCGAATCGGAAGGAAACCATTACGTGCTAAAACTGATCAACAAGCAAGACGGCTATACCTTTGAACGCATCCCCGTAGCCCAGGGAAATTCGTATGATGGTTATTCGGAAATCATTTCAGATCAACTAACCGAATCTGACGAATTTTTGATCAAGGGAGTATTTGATTTGATAGGGGGATAATTTACCCCAATCCTACATCCAATATCATCATAATAATAAATCCACCGATAAAACCCATTGTGGCGATATCGGTGTATTTGTCTTGTTGCGTTTCTGGTATTACCTCCTCGACCACCACAAAGATCATGGCTCCGGCCGCAAATGCAAGGGCATAGGGCAAAATAGGTTCAAAGGTCAATACGGCCCAAGCGCCAAGCACACCGGCAATAGGTTCCACAATGGCGGATGCCTGACCGTACATCCAACTTCTTCTACGGCTGAGTCCATGCCTGCGCATAGGCACCGCAACGGCAAAGCCTTCCGGAAAGTTTTGCAGCCCAATACCCAAAGCCAAGGCCACGGCACCACCAATGGTCGCGCCTTCAAAGCCAGAGGCCACCCCTCCAAAGAGGACACCTACTGCCAACCCTTCGGGAATATTGTGCAGGGTAATGGCCAAAACCAAGAGCGTAGTGCGATGCCAGGGGGTTTTTACCCCTTCCGCTTCATCTATTTTAAAATTGATATGGACATGGGGCAAAATTTTATCCAAACCAAAAATAAAGGCTGCGCCCATCAAGAAACCTACGGCAGCCGGAATGACCTTGACAAAGCCTTCCCCTTCACTCATCTCAATACCCGGTGCCAATAGGCTCCAGAAACTGGCGGCGACCATAACCCCACCGGTAAAGCCCAACATGCCATCCATCAAGGCCCTCTTTGGACTTTTGAACAAAAACACAAGACCCGCCCCGGCAGCGGTCAATCCCCAAGTGAATAGAGTGGCGTAAAGGGCCGCCAAAATCGGGTCGATACTTTCAAAATAGTCGATTACTGCTTCCATTAGCTATTCTTTTTCACAAATAAGTTTGATGCTATTTGATGTGATATTCGCATTTCGTTCCCCTCCATTCGAATCCGAAGGGAATTGTCAAAATCCTCTTTATCCAAAACCTGAATGGTGTTGCCCAAAGCGATGTTGTTCTTGTCCAAAAACTTCAAAAAGGGAACCGAAGAATCCTTCACTCCTACACAAACCCCTTTGGAGTTGATGGGCATTTCGCTGAGCAATTTCTCATCACGTTCCTGAAACTTTCCATCTTTCGTGGGAATGGGATCGCCATGGGGGTCATACTTGGGAAAATCCAAGAGCTCATCTATTTTGTCTATCAATTTTTCACTTTTGATGTGCTCCAACTGCTCGGCCACTTCGTGCACCTCATCCCAAGTAAAATCCAGTTTTTTCACCAAAAAGACTTCCCACAACCGATGCTTACGAATAATGGACAATGCGGTTTTAACGCCGGCATCCGTCAACGAAACCCCTTGGTAGCGCACATAATCCACCAATCCTTTTTCGGCCAATTTCTTGGCCATATCCGTGACGGACGAGGGTTTGGTTTCCATCTGTTCCGCTATCGCATTGGTAGTAATGGATTTGGAATCCCCACCACCTAAATGAAATATGGCCTTTAAGTAGTTTTCCTCTGATCGGGTCATCAAAAATGTTTTTTCAAAAATACATTTTTATTTAACAAAATTTATTTTTCGTTGTGTCTAAATTCAAGCGCAGACACCCTGACCCTTGCACCCAATCGTTTGTGACTGCGTATATATTCGTTGGTTCTTTTGAATATGCTGCACGGATTTTGAGTGGATTGATTAACTTTGAGTGTGGAAACAACCCAAAACATAACGAATCAACTCTCTCAGCTAAAGGTGCGTTTAAAAGAACGCTATCCAATTGCTTCCGGCTTTATTTGGCTCATACGCACGCAATGAGCAGACGGCTAGCAGTGATGTTGATATCATGGTAGAGTTTGATGGAAAAATTGGTATCAAGTTTATCGATTTGGCAAATGAACTAGAAAAAGCCCTGGGTCTAAAAGTGGATTTGGTTTCCAAAAAAGGAATAAAGGAACAATACCTTAACACCATCCTATCCGACTTGATTTATGTCTAAAAGAGATAATGTCCTTTTGATCCATGATATGATTGAGTCAGTGCAAAAAATCATGACTTATACACGGGATATGTCGTTTGACCAATTTAAAAGCGATAGTAAGACTGTGGATGCTGTGATAAGAAACTTTGACATTGGAGAGGCGGCCAATCGATTGACCGAGAACTACAAGAACAATAACCCAGAAATTGAATGGTCCCATCTAAGGGGTTTTCGAAATCGTATTGTGCATGAATATTTTGGGATTGATTTGGAAATAGTTTGGCACATTATTGAGGAAAATTTACCTGAACTGTTGACTGTGCTAAAAAATAAGTATCCTAGTTGATAGCTGTTATTAATGGTTCAACCTAGGCAGTATGGCTTTTGACAAAAGAACAAAAATAACCTTGCCAACATTTAAAGTTAAAAAATGACCAAGCCTTCGTTGTACTTTTTTGCCTGCCTTTTGATTTTCATCCTTGTCCTGTCACTTTTGATTACCGGCTCCTCCATTTTGACCGTCCCGTTGTATGAAGGAAGTTCCATTCCGATGGGAACGCCCATCACTTGGATGGGTCTAATTGCGTTGCCCTTGACAATCTATTTTGGTGTGGGAGAATTTAGGAATCCCAAGAAACGGCACAAACTGTTCAACCAACTTCTTACGTTTTCCGTAGGTTTTGCAGTTCTTTGGGTACCCGTGTCCTATTTACTTGCTGGAAATTTATCATTAATTGCATTTTGATACTTGTCAAAAAAAGGGGCAAAAGAAATATCTAGATTTTATAACCCTCGCAGATTTATTTGTTACGGAAGGCGCTATTGAAAGTTTTACCATCAATTATCCGCACCCTTTTCTATCTTTGACACCATGCCCAACTACGACTACATCATTATAGGTGCGGGAGCCGCTGGTCTGCTTTTGGCCGATACCTTGGGAAAAGACCCTTTCTTTGCTTCCAAATCCATTTTGGTGTTGGACAAGGACGATAAATCCAAAAACGACCGCACGTGGTGCTTTTGGGAACGAGGAGCAGGGCAATTTGATGAACTGGTCCATAAAACATGGAAGCACATTTATGTGGGCGGGAAATCACTTCAAAAATCCACTTCCATTGCCCCCTATACCTATAAAATGTTGAGAGGGATTGATTTCTACGATCATTTTGTGCCAAGAGTGAAAGCCTATCCCAACATCACTTGGATACAGGAAGAAGTGCAACAATTCGAAGAGCACGAACATGAGGTTGTGGTAACCACCCCTAGCCAAAAATTTACCGGACAAACGGTATTTTCTAGTGTGTACGACGCTTCCCTACCCCTAAAACAAAAGGATTACCCCGTTTTACAGCAACATTTTGTAGGGTGGCACATTAAAACAGACCGGTTGGTTTTTAACCTGAACGAGGCCACATTCATGGATTTTTCCGTACCCCAAAAGGGCAATACCCGATTTATGTACATCCTCCCCTTTTCGGAAACCGAAGCCCTGTTGGAATACACCCTCTTTTCCGAGCATCTGTTGGAAAAACAGGAATACGAAGAAGCCATTAAAGCCTACATCAGCAAAAACCTCGGTGATATAACCTACTCCATCCAAGACACCGAATTCGGAAGTATTCCCATGACTTGCTATCCCTTCTATCAACATAATTCGAATAAATTGTTCCATATTGGGATTGCCGGTGGGTGGGCCAAACCCAGCACGGGCTATACTTTTTACAATACAAGCAGGGAAGTGCCCAAACTGGTAGCACATCTTAAAACGGGCAAACCCTTGATCCAATTTCATCAAAAGAGCCGGTTTCTGTTCTACGATATGTTATTATTGGACATTTTGTACAAAAACAATCACTTGGGACACGAAATTTTTGAATCCATGTTCAAAAGAAGAAAGGCTTCCTTGATCCTAAAATTCTTAGAAAACGAGACCAATCTTTGGGAAGAACTTCAAATTGTGACCGCTCCCAAACCCATGCCGTTCGTCAACGCATTGCTCAATCGCCTGTTCTAAACGGTACGCTCCATCAAATTTTTTCCAAACTGCTTTAGCAAAGTTTTTTTGTTCTCTGGCAGGTTGGTATCTGCCAAGGCTTCAAAGGCCCTTTGGGTGAAGTCTTGTATCGCTTTTTTGGTTGCCTCCACTGCTCCACTTTCCTTAAAAATTGCTTTTATCGCAGCGACCTTAGCTGTAGAATCTTCTGGTTTGATGGAATACAGGTGCAACAACCCTTCTTGATTGTCTTTGGAGGCATTTTCCAAGGATTTCAGGTACAGATACGTCTTTTTGTTCTCCATAATATCACCTCCCACTTGCTTGCCAAAGGTTTTGGGGTCGCCAAAGGCATCCAAATAATCGTCCTGTAATTGAAAAGCAATGCCCAGATTTCGGCCAAACTCATAAATGGCATTGGCATCCCTGTCGGGGACCTTTGCCACAATCGCACCCATCTTCATGGCAGCTGCCACGAGAACGGAGGTTTTGTACTCAATCATTTTCAGGTATTCGGGGATGGTCACATCGTCCCGGGTCTCAAAATCCACATCATATTGCTGCCCTTCGCAAACCTCCAAAGCGGTCTTGCTGAACAATTTGGTCAGCTCCGCATAGATTTCAGGAGGGTAGCTTTCAAAACATTGATAGGAAAGAATCAACATGGCGTCGCCGGATAGAATTCCCGTGTTCACATCCCATTTTTCATGAACGGTCACCTTACCTCTTCGCAAGGGAGCGTCATCCATAATATCATCATGTACCAAGGAAAAATTGTGGAACATTTCCACGGCCAAGGCCGCATCCATGGCATCCGCTACCTTTCCGCCAAAGGCCTCGGCCGTCATCAAGGTGAGTATAGGCCGCATGCGTTTGCCTCCCAATCCCAAAATATACTGTACGGGCTCGTACAGATTTTTGGGTTCCCCTAATTGGGTTCTTTGTTCGAGGTACGTAACAAACTGAGCTCTGTACTGACTAATGATATCGATATCTGACATGGAGTCAAAAATACATTCAAATATTGAATTTGAGGATGGGCTACTTTTAAAATCAGTTGTTATCCACACCAAACATCTAAAAGTCAATCCTTTGAAAAAAAGTTTCCAAAAAGGTGCAATAGAATCCTTTTACTCCGTCTCTATTAGTGAAGAGCAACCCGAAGTAACCAAATGGCAGCCAAAACCGATAACCATAACAACCTAACCAACTTCTTCACGGAGGAGTACGGATCGTTGCGGTCGTATGTGCAGTCGAAGATCAGGGACACATCGGAACGGGATGCCGAAGATATTGTGCAGGATGTTGCCCTACGGATATTCTCCCGATCGGAAGATGCCATTCCCATAAATAACGTGGGTGGATTTGTGTACAACGCCATTCGCAACAGGATTGTGGACATTATGCGCGGGAGAAAAGAGAAAAAAGTGCCCAGCGAGAACATTGACCAACAATGGCGCGAATTCGCAGAGTTCTTTTATGGTGATGCGGACAATAGTTACTCCCCGGAAATGGAACAGGCCCTCAAAAAGGCCGTGCAGGATTTAAAAGCGCCTTACCGGGATATCGTCATTGCCATAGATTTTGAAGGATACCATTACAAACAAATAGCTGAAAAAACAGGAATACCGGCAGGGACCCTCATGTCACGAAGACATAGGGCCATGTCTGAACTATCAAAAAAATTGGAAAACTTAAAAGAAATGAGTCATGGAGCATAAAAAAGAATTTGAAAAAGCTGTAGAAAAGAAGGTGGAGAACACCGTAAAAAAAGTAGTAAAAGTCATTGCCATGGTCGTCTTGGGAATCTTGGTCTTTCTTTTGGCCAATTATCTACTGATGCGCCTCTGGAACTGGCTCATGCCTGATTTGTTCGGAGTTGGAACCGTTACCTACTGGCAGGCACTTGGAGTGTTCATTCTTGCCAAATTGCTGTTCGGTTTTGGCGGCGGTGGCGGAAAAAGCAAGGGCAGCAGTCACAAAAAGAAGATGAAGTCGTCCAACAAATGTGGATCCTGGAGACGGGATTTTGATGAGTGGAAACACTACGATCAATTTTGGAAGGAAGAGGGAGAAGAAGCCTTTAAAGCATATGTTCAAAAAATCAAAAACGATAATCATGACGAATCCAAAGAAGCATAACCGAAGTAAAAAGTACCTGCGCCAATTCCGACCTTTTTTTTGGAGGTTGGGTCCCCTCGAAGAAAATGAGTCCCATCAAAAAACAGCGGTGGTTCCCGTATATGTCCACGGAAAAAAACGCAGTTAAAACAAAAAATCAATCCTTCGTTAAAAAATTGTAAAACCACGGAAACTTTTTTTGTTTTTAAAGTTTCCGTGGTTACATTTGCCACCGATTATGAGGGAGACGATTATACAAAAAGCAACTGAAATGTTCTTAAACCTAGGCTTTAAGAGCGTTACCATGGACGATTTGGCCCATGAGATGGGGATGTCCAAAAAGACCATCTATTCACATTTTAAGAACAAAACGGAACTGGTGGAGGAGTCGACCATGACCATGTGTGACTTTATTACTTGCGGAATAGACAACATCGTAGAACTGAAAAAAAACCCAATTGAAGAACTGTACGAAATCAAAAGATTTGTGATGGTGCATTTAAAAGATGAAAAATCCTCACCCCTGTACCAATTACAGAAGTATTATCCCAAGGTCCATGCCACCCTTAAGGAGAGACAGTATAGTTCCATGCACGGCTGTGTCATCGAAAATGTGAAACGAGGTATGCAAATGGGCATATACCGTGACAACCTCAACGTGGAATTTGTTTCTAGAATTTATTTTTCCGGGGTCATGAGCATTAAGGACAACAACCTTTTTCCCACCAAAATTTTCAACAAAGTGGAGCTGCTGGATTATTATCTGGAATACCACCTCAGGGGCATTGTAACCCCAAAAGGAAGACAAATACTCAACTCAATCATCAATTCAAATCAAGAATAAATGCGACAAACACTAATCACCTTACTATTTATATTGCCCTGGTTGGCATCTGCGCAGGACTCCATACCGAGTTTTAGCTTAGATCAGGCCATCACCTATGCATTGGAGCACAATTATACTGCCCAAAATGCAGAAAGGGATATCCTTGATGCCCAAAAGCAAAAATGGGAGACCATTGCATCGGGACTGCCCCAGATCAATGGAGCGGTAAGCTACCAAAACCAGTTGAAGCAACCTGTGGCCCAGATTCCCGCTGAATTTTTTGGCGGAGAACCAGGTACCTTTCAAGAAGTGGTCTTTGGACAGCCGCAATCCATTGCCGCCACTGCAACCTTGACCCAACAGATTTTTGATGGATCGTACATCGTGGGCGTTCAAGCCACCAAAACCTTTTTGGATTATAGTCAGAACAACAAGGAAAAAACCGAACTGGATGTTCGTAAATCGGTGGTAGAAGCCTACGGCAACGTATTGTTGGCCCAAGAAAGCGTACTGATTTCCGAAAAGAACAAAGCCACTTTGGAGGAGAACCTCTACGAAACCAAACGTATTTACGAGAACGGACTTGGAGATGAGGAGAGCGTGGACCAATTGCAGATTACGTTATCATCGGTTGAAAATCAGCTTAAAAACGCCCGGCGGATGGAGAAAATCACAAGGCAAATGTTGAACCTGGTGCTTGGACTCCCTATTGAGGCCCCAACGGTTCTGACCGAAAATCTGGATGACCTTACCCAAAAGCAAATTGATTTAGGCCTTATCGATTCCGAATTTGACATAGAGAACAACGTAGATTTTAAAATGGCTGCCAACCTCAACGAACAACGTTTCCTTGAGTTAAAATTGGCCAAGAGCAGAGCGCTTCCCACCTTGAACGCTTTTGTCAACTATGGAGGAAACTCCTTTAGCGATCGTTTCAATTTTTTTAGCAGCGGGCAGCAGTGGTTCGGTTCCTCTATTTTAGGGGTAGACCTCAATATTCCTATCTTCAGTTCCCTGCAACGAAGCGCCAGCACCCAGCGTGCCAAGATTGCCTTGGAAAAAGCCAAAACCCAGTTCACCGAAACCCAATCACGTATTCGTCTTCAACTGGAAACGGCCAAGAGCGATTATATTCTGGCCATTGAGCAATATGGCACTTCCAAAGACAATCTGGACCTGGCCGAACGCATCGAAAAAAAGAACCAAATCAAATATTCCGAAGGTCTGGCTACCAGTTTTGAATTGAGACAGGCACAGACGCAGCTATACAACAGTCAACAAGAATATCTACAATCCATGGTCGACGTGATCAATAAGAAAACGGCGCTGGAAAACATTATAAATCAATAAACAAAGGAGAAAACCATTCCATCATGAAAAAAGCTATATATATCACAATAACCACCTTGGTCCTTGCTTCGTGCGGCAGCGGTAGCGGTAATTCCGTAGAAAGTGTAATCGCCAGTAAGGATGTAGAGGCCATACGCGCCAAACGAAATTCCGTCACTGAAGAACTGAAGGCGTTGGAATCACAAGTAAAACAATTGGACGAGGCCATCGGTGAACTCGAGGACAACACAAAATTACCGTTGGTTTCCGCACTCACCGTAGAGCCACAACAATTTCAACATTATTTGGAATTGCAAGGAGATGTAATGACCGACCAAAACGTTTTGGTATACCCGGAAATGGCCGGTACCCTTTACCGTGTTTATGTAAAAGAAGGCCAACGTGTATCAAAGGGGCAATTGCTGGCCTCCATTGACGATGGTGGACTCTCCAGCCAATTGGCTCAGTTAAGGACCCAGGCCGAGCTGGCGAAGACTACTTTTGAGCGTCAAAAGAGACTTTGGGAACAAAATATTGGTTCGGAAATACAGTACCTACAGGCCAAAACGCAGTATGAGGCCCAACAGAGTGCCGTGAAACAATTGGAAAGCCAAGTAGGGAAATCTTCTATCCGTGCTCCTTTCTCAGGGATTGTGGACGACATTATAAAAGATCAGGGTACCGTGGTAAGCCCAGGACCTGGTTCAGAGATTTTCCGAATTGTCAATCTATCCGATATGTACATTGATGTGGAAGTACCCGAAAGCCACTTACCCAACGTAACTCCAGGCAAAGAGGCAGAGGTCTATTTTCCCGTATTGGGCGAGAGCATTACCACTCAGGTGCGTCAAACGGGAAACTTTATCAATCCCAGCAACCGTTCCTTTAGCGTAGAGATTCCTGTACCCAACAAGAACGGAAAAGTAAAGCCCAATTTGACGGCCAAAGTAAAAATCAACGATTACACCAATGAGAACGCGATTCTAATTCCACAAAGTGTGGTATCGGAAAACGCGGAAGGAGAACAATATGTGTACCTGATTAGCGAGGAAAACGGAGAGGTGATGGCCAAAAAATCCATTATAACTCCCGGTAGAACCCAAGGTGATTATTTGGAAGTACTTGAAGGAATCTCATCCGGCAGTCAGGTCATTGTAGAAGGTGCCCGTAGGGTACGAGATGGACAAAAAGTTCAGGTGATCGATTCAACTACAACAGCCAAAAACTAATCCAGGACAATGAAAAAAGCTGAAAAAAACGCAAATAAGGAATTTCGCCTATCATCGTGGGCCATAGACAATCCGTCTGTGATCTATGTGATGATCGGTCTGTTCTTCATCATAGGGCTATCTGCCTATTTTTCCATGCCGCGGGAAGATTTTCCCGAGGTAGAAGAAACGAAGATCTACGTAAGCACCGTTTACCCGGGGAATACGGCGGAGGATATGGAACGACTGATTACCGACCCTTTGGAAGATGTGCTGAAAAATATCAGTAATGTGGTCGAGATCACCTCGACCTCCCAAGAGGATTATTCTATGATCGTTGTTGAGTTTGATGAAGAAATTGCCGTGGAAACCGCCAAGCAAAAAGTAAAGGACGAAGTGGACTCGGAAAAGGCCGGTGAAGATTGGCCTATTTTCAATGGGGCCAAAGTGGAACCTAACGTATTCGACCTCAACCTTGCCGAGTCGTTTCCTATCATGAACGTGAACCTTACTGGGGATTATCCGGTGGAAAAACTAAAGGAGTTCGCGGAGTATCTGGAAGACGAAATAGAAGACCTCCCACAGATCAAAGAGGTTGACATTAGGGGCGCACAGGAAAAAGAAGTCGAAGTAGCCGTGGATGTGTACAAAATGATGGCATCCCGTGTAAGCTTTGACGATGTGATCCAAGCCATTGCCAATGGCAACATGACAATGTCCGCAGGTAACTTGATTACCAGCGGCCAGCGAAGGACCATTCGTATTTTGGGTGAAATAGAAAACCCATCGGAACTGGAAAACTTTGTGGTAAAATCTGAAAACGGGGCCATCTATCTGCGTGATATTGCTACCGTCACTTTCTCGGAAGAAGACAAAACCACCTATGCCCGTGAGCATGGCAGTCCCGTAGTGATGTTGGACATCAAAAAACGTTCTGGAAAAAATACCATCGAGGCTTCGGACCTCATCCGTGACCTTGTTGATGAGGCTAGGGAAAACTACTATCCCAAGGACCTTACGGTAACTATTGCGAATGATTCGTCCAGCAGGACCTTGAACCAAGTTGACGACCTAGTGAACAACATCATCTTCGGGATTATCCTCGTGGTGACCGTTCTCATGTTCTTTTTAGGATTCCGCAATGCACTTTTCGTTGGTTTCGCCATACCCATGTCCATGTTCATGTCCTTCATGATCTTGTCTGCCATGGGCTACACGCTCAATACCATGATTCTGTTTGGTTTGATCATGGGACTAGGTATGCTGGTGGATAATGGTGTAGTGGTGGTCGAGAACGTATATCGACTCATGGAGCAAGAAGGCATGTCCCGCAAGGAAGCTGCCAAAAAAGGGATTGGGGAAATCGCCATCCCGATCATTATTTCTACGGCAACCACAGTGGCGGCCTTTGTGCCACTCGGAACATGGCCAGGTATCATGGGAGAGTTTATGATCTTCTTCCCGATCACCCTGTCTGTGGTTTTGGGTTCCTCCTTATTCGTGGCCATTTTTATGAACTCTATGCTCGTTTCCCAGTTTATGCAGATTGGGGAAAAAGAGCTTACCAGAAAACAGTTGATTCGATTGAGCATCATTTTGGGAGGATTTGGGTTGTTTATCTACTTTGTGGGCGGACAAGTTCGGGGACTCGGTACCTTAATGATCGTTGTGGCCGCCATGTTCTGGATCTATAAGTATTTCCTTAAACCTTCCGCCCGTCGTTTCCAGACCAAGAGTTTGGTGCGATTGGAAAACTTCTATGAAAACCAATTGAAAAAGGCCCTTAGAGGAAGAAATGTGTACTGGTATTTTGGCCTTACCTCCCTTCTTCTAGTTCTTTCTTTTGTGTTCTTTGGGATGTCGCTACAAACGCAACGTACCAAAGTGGAGTTCTTTCCAGACAATACACCGAATGAAATTTACGTGTACATCGAATATCCACAAGGAACCGATATCGATAAGACCAATGCCATTACAAAGGATATTGAAAGTAGGGTATACGGGGTAACCGGTCGCAGCAAATACAACGATGGTGATTTTAACTATTTGGTGCAATCCAGTGTATCCCAGGTAGGTAAAGGTGCAGAAAACCCCTTTACAGAGGGAGGTTCCGCAGCAGAGATGCCGCATCGCGGTAAGATTACCTTGTCCATGCGGGAATTCAAATACCGTAACGGATTGGATACGGAAGAGCTTAGGCAGCAGATTCAGGATACCTTGACCGGCGTATATCCCGGGGTTACGATTTCGGTAGAAAAAGATGCGGTAGGACCCCCTGCTGGATACCCCATCAATATTGAAATTGAAGGTCAAAACTATGACACCCTCATCAATACGGCCGAACGCATGCGAAATTACATCAACAGCAAGAATATTGCTGGAATCGAGGAGCTTAAGGTCGATGTAAACAAGGGTAAGCCTGGAATGCAAGTTGTTGTAAACCGAGAAAAGGCCGGCGAACTTGGAGTGTCCGTGGGTCAAGTGGGTCAGCAACTACGTAGATCCATTTTTGGGGACAAAGCTGGGATTTATAAAAAGGATGGTGAGGATTACAACATCAACGTAAGGTTTGATGAGGATATCCGCTACAATACCAGCGCCTTGTTCAACCAGAAAATAATCTTTAGGGACCCTTCCAACGGGCAGATCAAGGAAATTCCAGTATCTGCCGTGGCCGACCAAAAGAACACCTCTTCCTTTAGTGCCATCAAGCATGTGGACACCAAAAGGGTGGTGACCGTATACTCGGCCTTGAAACCCGGCTTTACCGATGCAGCGGCCATTGTTGCGGAAATACAGGAAGAAATGCAGGAGTTCAAAGGACTGCCCGAAGGAGTCAAAATTGATTACACCGGACAAATAGAGGAGCAAGAAAAACAAATGGCCTTTTTAATGAGCGCCTTCTTTTTGGGACTTGGATTGATTATGTTGCTTTTGATTTTCCAGTTTGGTGGCATCTCCAAACCAGCCATTATTATGATGGCCATTTTCCTCAGTTTTATCGGAGTATTCGGTGGTTTGATCATCACGGGCTGGCCCTTTGTGATCATGATGACCATGATGGGTATCATCTCCTTGGCCGGGATTGTGGTGAACAATGGTGTGGTGCTATTGGATTATACCCAAATCTTAATCGACCGTAAAAAAGTGAAACTAGGTATTTCTGACGACGATTTATTGAGTCGAGAAGATGTGACAGAAGCCATAATTGTCGGAGGAAAGGCGCGCTTACGGCCTGTATTGCTAACGGCCATTACAACGGTATTGGGCCTTATTCCGTTGGCCATTGGTCTGAACATCAACTTTGTGAGCCTCTTTTCAGATTTTGACCCTCAAATATACATGGGAGGTGACAATGTGATTTTCTGGGGACCTTTAGCATGGACCGTGATTTTTGGTCTGGTGGTGGCTACATTCCTCACACTGATCATTGTACCGGTATTGTTCAATATTTCGTACAGGTTAAAAATCAGAATCCGTAGTTGGACCTCAAAACACGAAACCCCAGAGGTGGTAACGGAGTAAATCAGGATATACAGAAAGAAAAAAGCCCCGACCATTTGGTCGGGGCTTTTTTCTTAAACACTGATTTTAACTATTGGTTGACCGTAACGGCATCGCCTTGGCTCCAATTTTTTACTTGTGCAACGCGGTTATCTGAATAATCCACCTCGCTCAATTCATCATTTTGCCAGAAAAACCATTTTCCGGTCTTTACGCCATTGTCGTATTGGCCAGTGGCAATTTTTTTACCTTCAACATTGAACATTACCCAGTCACCATGTAACTTTCCGTTCAACATATAACCGGTTTGGGCAATTTCGCCGTTGTCATGAAAATAAGTGGCTTTCACCATTTTTCCCATTTTCTCAAAGGTCGGTTCAGTATCTTGAGCAGACACCCCAACCACAAACATCACCGCCAAAAATAATACTGCTTTTTTCATATTGTATGGGATTTAATATTGTTAATACCTAATTGATAACGTAACAAAGATACTTAAATTTTACATTAATAACACATTTAAGTAACATTTAGTTTACATTAAGTTAACATTAAAAATCTATGTTATTGTATTTCAGTATGTTAAATGTATTGTAAAACTTACTTCTGAAGATATTTTACCCGACTTTTTAACCATTAATCGTATCAAAAGCCATTATTATGTAATCTTAATGTTAATTTAAAGTTACGTAATTATTTGTCACCAACGTTCATTACCCACCTAAAAGCGTCCAAAACAGAAAAAAGGCATATCCCCTAAAAATTACACACATTCCTATTAAATTTGCGCTCTCATAACAAGCAGTATGTACAGAAGCAATACTTGTGGTGCCCTTAGGGCATCGGACATTGGAACAGAGGTGGTTTTAAGTGGATGGGTGCACAAGCTACGTGACAAAGGTTTTGTGGCCTGGGTGGACCTTCGGGACCGCTATGGCATTACCCAATTGGTCTTTGATGAGGAGCGCACCTCAAAAGAGCTTCTGGACAAAGCCAGGGAACTGGGTCGTGAAACCGTGATACAAGCCAAGGGCGAAGTCATCGAGCGCGCTTCCAAAAACCCCAATATTCCAACCGGGGAGATTGAAGTATTAGTGAAAGAGCTTACTATACTGAATACCTCTTTGCTCCCTCCTTTTACCATAGAAGATGAAACCGATGGTGGCGAGGACATCCGCATGAAGTATCGCTATTTGGATATCCGCAGGAATCCGGTAAAGAACAAGCTTATCTTTAGGCACAAGGTAACGATGGAGGTAAGAAAATATCTATCGGACCAAGGCTTTATCGATATTGAAACCCCTTATTTGATCAAATCCACACCCGAAGGCGCAAGGGATTTTCTAGTGCCCAGCCGTATGAACGAGGGACAGTTTTATGCCTTGCCCCAGTCGCCACAAACCTTCAAGCAACTGTTGATGGTAGGTGGTATGGACAAGTATTTCCAAATTGTGAAATGCTTTAGGGACGAAGATCTTCGTGCGGACAGACAGCCAGAGTTCACGCAAATCGACTGTGAAATGGCTTTTGTGGAACAGGAAGACATCCTCAACACTTTTGAGGGTTTGACCAAGCATCTGTTAAAGGAAATCAAAGGTGTTGACGTAGCAGATTTTCCCAGAATGACCTATGACGATGCGATGCGACTATACGGTAACGATAAGCCGGACATTCGTTTTGGAATGCAATTTGGCGAACTCAACCCAGTAGCGCAGCACAAAGATTTTAATGTATTCAACTCGGCCGAACTGGTAGTTGGGATTGCCGTTCCAGGTGCCGCCTCCTACACAAGAAAGGAAATAGACGGCCTCATCGACTGGGTGAAGCGTCCACAAGTGGGAGCCAAAGGAATGGTCTACGTAAAGTGCAATGAAGACGGCACTTACAAATCTTCCGTAGACAAGTTCTATGATCAGGATGATTTGGCACAATGGGCCGAGGCAACAGGGGCAAAAGCCGGTGACCTTATCTGCGTACTTTCGGGCAACACCAACGAAACACGCACCCAACTAAGTGCGCTTCGTATGGAATTGGCGACACGCTTGGGCCTCAGAAAACCAGATGAGTTTGCTCCGCTATGGGTCGTGGACTTTCCATTATTGGAACTAGACGAAGAAACAGGAAAGTACCATGCCATGCACCATCCTTTCACCTCACCAAAACCTGGTCAGTTGGAATTGTTGGACACCAATCCCGGAGAGGTTAAAGCGAACGCTTACGACTTGGTGCTGAACGGAAACGAAATTGGGGGTGGTTCCATCCGGATTTATGACAAGGAAACCCAAGCCACCATGTTCAAACATTTGGGCTTTACCCCAGAAGAGGCAAAGGCACAGTTTGGATTCTTGATGGATGCCTTCCAGTACGGCGCCCCCCCACACGGAGGTATTGCTTTTGGTCTTGACCGATTGGTAGCCATTTTGGGCGGACAAGAAACCATCAGGGACTATATTGCCTTCCCAAAAAACAACAGCGGACGCGATGTCATGATCGATGCGCCAGCCAACATAGACGACGAGCAATTAAAGGAGCTCCATTTAAAATTGGACTTGTGATATATCAAAATCCCGCTCATTGCGGGATTTTTTAATACTTTTATTAGTAGTATATACCTCAATGCCTTACAGCAACAAAAAACTGTTTACCCGATTTCTTAAATGGCGATATAGAAACATCTCCAACAGGACCTTTATTCAATTGATGAGCCTGATGGTGGGTTTCCTCGCTGGAGCCGTTGCAGTGACCTTAAAAAACACCACCTATTTTATAGAGTCCCTTCTAAAGAAGGGAATTGTGTTCTCAGAAAACCAGCTATACTTCATATTGCCTACCATTGGGCTTACCTTGGTGTACCTCTATGTCAAATTTGTACATAAGGAACCGCTACAGCATGCCGTTTCATCCATCATATTTTCACTATCCAAGAAACGGGGATTGCTTCGGATAAAGGACATCTATACACCGTTGATAACCGCTCCCCTTACCGTTGGATTTGGTGGTTCGGTAGGTTTGTTGGGGCCGGCTGTCAAATCAGGTTCGGCGGTGAGTTCCAACTTGAGCAGGCTTTTTCATATTGATGCCAAAACCCGGACCTTATTGGTGGCCTGTGCCTCAGCCGGGGCCATAGCCTCTATTTTTCAATCGCCCATTGCTGCCATCATTTTTGCAGTGGAAGTGTTTACGCTGGACCTCACGATGCTGTCCATGCTGCCCCTGCTGCTTGCCTCTATTTCGGGTGTGTTGACGTCCTACTTTTTTCTGGGCAACGAGGTGCTGTTCAGTTTTTCCCTCTCCGAAGGCTTCCAACTGAACGATACTCCCTTTTATATTCTGTTGGGTGTGGGGACTGGTTTTGCCTCCATCTATTTCACCAAAATGTACTTTTACATCTTGTCACTTTTCAAAAAACTGAAAAGCCCCAAATACAAACTATTGGTCGGAGGCATTACCATCGGGGTTATGCTTTATGCCATTCCTCCACTTTATGGTGAAGGTTTTGGCTTTATCAACAATCTCTTGGACGGAGACCATCTCAAGGCTTTGGGCACCACCCCTTTTGATGCCTATACCAATAATATTTGGGTAGTGATCGCCCTTCTGTTCGGCATTACTATTTTTAAGGCTATCGCCATGACGACTACCATTGGTGCCGGTGGTGCCGGAGGGGTTTTTATTCCTACCATGGTCATGGGCAGTGCACTGGGCAACGTCGTGGCCAAGGTAATCAATAATTTAGGCCTTGGTTTCTCGGTTTCGGAAAGCAACTTCACCTTAATTGGCATGTCGGGACTCATCGCTGGGGTGATCCACGCACCATTGACGGCCATATTCCTTATTGCGGAAATTACGGGAGGGTATCAGCTTTTTGTGCCCTTGATGATTACTGCTGCCATTTCATATTTGATCACCAAGAACGCGCTCGACTATACCATTTACACCAAAGAACTCGCCAAAATAGGTGCCTTATTGTCACACAATAAAGACCAAATGGTCCTTGGGCTGATGGAAATGGACGATGTAATCGAAAAAAACTTTAAGCCCGTCCACCCTAAAATGTCTTTGGGGGAAATGCTGCACCAATCGGTTTCCAAGTCCAAAAGAAACCTGTTCCCCGTGCTGGACGATGACAAAAAGCTCATCGGAATCATCGTGTTGGACGACATTCGCCCCATGATGTTCGATACGGAGCTCTACGATACCATTTTTGTTAAAAATTTGATGCATGCCCCGCCAGAGGTTATCTTTTACGAGACGGACAATATGAAACAGGTCATGAAAAAGTTTCAGGACAGTGGCGCCTGGAATTTGCCCGTCATCAAAAAAGGAAAATACGAAGGCTTCATTTCAAAATCGAAAATGTTGACGGCCTATCGCAGAAAATTGATCAATTATTCCCAATGAAAATCAGACTGAAACATATCATATTTATCATTATGCTGTTATCCTTAGGCTCCATAGGCTATGGGCTTACGTTGGAAGACAAGCACCCCCAAGCACCCAAGTACATCGGTGGGGGAACCGTTGGACTTTTTTTGGTGGCCATGCCACTTTTTCTTTGGAAGGAAAGTAGGTTTAAAAACATGAAAGATTACATGTTAACCAAGGAAAATATTATAAAAATGCAAGAAAAAGAACGTAAAAACACTGAAAATCAATAATTTTCATAAGATTTAAACTTCTTTTCATCCAATCAGTCATAAAAAAAACTACTTTCGTGTTTTAACATTTTATTTATTTTTTAATGACTGGTACAGTAAAATTTTTCAATGATTCCAAAGGGTATGGATTCATTACAAACGACGACACAGGAAAAGACATCTTTGTTCATGTTACAGCATTGAACGGGGTGGAATTGAACGAAGGCGACAAAGTAGAATACACAGAAGAAGAAGGAAGAAAAGGAGTGGTTGCTGCAAAAGTGCAGGTAATCGGATAATAATATTTTATTTTGATTTGATTTAGAAACCCTGGCAGTGCTGGGGTTTTTTATTTAGTTCAGATTCCTTCGCTGGATAAAAAACCGTTTTAACAGCTCGGAGGCTTCCTTTTCCAGTATCCCCCCGACCACCTCAGTTTTGGGATGCAGATGCCCGCCCATCACATTGAAGCCCCGTTCCAAATCCGACGCACCATACACCACCTTTGATATTTGGCTCCAGTACAAGGCCCCTGCGCACATTTGGCAGGGTTCCAAGGTCACATACAAGGTGCAGCCCTGAAGGTATTTACCGCCCAAAAAATTGGACGCAGCGGTAATGGCCTGCATTTCTGCATGTGCGGTAACATCCTTTAGGCGTTCCGTAAGGTTGTGCGCCCTACCTATGATTCTATTGTTCACCACAATGACCGCCCCGACCGGCACTTCCCCCCGTTCAAAGGCCATCTCGGCCTCCTGAAGGGCCTTCTTCATAAAATAGGTGTCGTCAAACGGGTTTTCCACAATTTTTACATCAATTTCATCAGATTGCTAAGCTACACATAAAATAATTTTGGGGAGAATCGATACTTTTGTTTTTTATTCATTGGAAAGGCTATTACCACATATCGACTCCCCTAGCGACCTCAAAAAATTGACCTTGGACGAGCTGCCCCAACTTGCCCAAGAACTGAGGGAGTTCATTATTGATATTGTTTCGACCAAGGAAGGACATTTGGGGGCCAGTTTGGGCGTTGTAGAACTCACCATTGCCCTGCACTACGTATTCAATGCCCCTCACGATAAACTTATTTGGGATGTGGGCCATCAAGCCTACGGGCATAAAATATTGACGGGTCGAAAAGAAATTTTTGAAACCAATCGCCAATTGGGCGGTATCAGCGGTTTCCCAAAACGCAGCGAAAGTGAGTACGATGACTTTGGAACCGGTCACAGTTCCACAGCCATCTCCGCCATATTGGGAATGGCCATGGCCTCCAAACTAAAAGGCGACCATTCCAAACAGCATATTGCCGTGGTCGGCGATGCCTCCATTGCCAGTGGCATGGCCTTCGAGGGTCTCAACCATCTCGGGGTGACCGATGTTAATGCGTTGATTGTGTTGAATGACAATGCCATCGGAATTGACCCCAGCGTGGGTGCGCTCAAAAAATACCTTACCAATGTAAAGGCCGGTACCGCCAAGGACGAAAATATTTTTGAGTGCCTCAACCTCAACTATTCCGGGCCCATTGATGGCCATGACCTAAAAAAACTGGTCGATGAACTGGAACGATTGAAACAGCTCGATGGTCCCAAACTGCTGCACATCATCACCACAAAGGGAAAGGGGCTCAAACAGGCTGAGGAGGACCAAGTAGTATACCACGCCCCGGGCAAGTTTGACAAAATCACTGGGGAACGATTGCCAAAATCAGGCGAATTACAACCCCCAAAATACCAAGATGTTTTTGGGCATACCTTGGTAGAACTGGCTGAAAAGAACCCAAATATTGTGGGAATCACCCCTGCAATGCCCAGCGGCAGTTCTTTAAAGTTTATGATGGATAAAATGCCCGAACGCGCTTTCGACGTGGGCATTGCCGAGCAGCACGCCGTCACCTTGGCTGCGGGTATGGCGACGCAGGGATTGGTTCCATTTTGCAATGTGTATTCTACTTTTTTGCAAAGGGCGTATGATCAGGTTATTCACGATGTAGCCCTACAAAAGCTTCCCGTAATTTTCTGTCTGGACCGAGCGGGACTGGTAGGCCAGGATGGTCCCACGCACCATGGTGTTTTTGATATCGCTTTTTTGCGCTGCATTCCCAACCTTATCCTATTTGCACCTATGAACGAAATGGAGCTCCGGAACATCATGTACACCTCGCAATTCGGCCTTGACCTTCCTATCGCCATCCGATACCCAAGGGGACGGGGCGTAAACTTGGATTGGAAGAACAAGTTTGAACAAATTGAAATCGGAACCGCACGTTGTCTTAAGAAAGGAAGTAAGCTAGCTATCCTAACCGTGGGGCATGTGGGCAATACCGTTACCGAAATCATATCAAAACTGGATGGGCAGGAAAAAGTTGGGCACTACGATATGCGTTTTGTAAAACCGTTGGACAAAAAAACGCTTCGTACCATTTTTAGTGCCTACAGCCAAATTATCACGGTGGAAGACGGGACGATAATGGGTGGGTTTGGCTCTTCAGTGTTGGAATTTGCGAACGAAGTCGGAGCATCCATCCCTATTTCCATTTTTGGGGTTCCCGACGTTTTTATCGAACATGGGGAAATGACGGAGACCCATCAACTTGCTGGTATAGATTTTGATACCTTATTTTCACACATACAATCAACCTTAAACCAATGCGATTAACTTGCTTTTTCATTCTTTTCCTTACTGTTTTCCTATCTACCCATGCACAGGTAACCCGCATCAAAGCTTTTGAGATTGACAGCACGGAGTCTGGTTTTCAAATTGTTCGCATCAAAGATGTTAAACTAAAGTACCTTACCCGTAGCGCCAAGCTTACTGATCCACGTACCGTACTGAATAGGATCAAACCGTTACGAGTATGGTATAATCGATTCAAGCCTACCTCCTTTTGGAAAAAGGTGAACAAATTTGGGCTCAACATCAGCGAAGTGGCCTTTGTAAACTGGAACGCGGGGGGCGACAATTCGGTGACGGCCTTGGCAAGTGCCGACTTTGCCCGAAATTACAAGTTCAGGTATTTGAGTTGGAACAATGAAGCACAGTTTCGATATGGTATTAACGCCCAAGAAGGAAGGAAACTACGAAAAACGGACGACCAGATTCGGATGGCCTCTACCTTAAGTTTTAGAAAGGATACCATCACCAACTGGTACTATTCGGTGAGGGCCAATATTAGGACCCAATTCTCCAACGGTTACAAGTATCCCGACCGCGACAACCCCATTTCAAGGTTTATGGCTCCGGGATATCTTTTTGTGGGTATGGGTTCCTCCTACTTGCCTCCTAAGGATAAGTTTACCTTGTACATTTCGCCCGCCACCATGAAATCGACCTTTGTTTTGGACGAAACGCTTTCCGAGCAGGGCGCTTTTGGTGTAGAAAAGGGTAAAAACCTCTTCTTGGAACTTGGTTTTTTGATTACCAATACTTGGGAAACCGAGGTAGGCCAAAATGTGCTGATGAGCCATCGGCTGAATCTTTACACCGATTACATTAGGAGTTTTGGCAACATTGATGTGGATTGGGAACTGAATTTTAACCTAAAGGTCAATGAATATCTCAACGCCAATATCGGAACCCATATCATTTTTGATGACGACATTAAATTTAATGAGGAAATTGCGGAGGATGGGACCATCATAGACCCTGGGATAGCCCGAATACAGTTCAAACAGCTGCTCGGGGTAGGATTGCTCTATTCCTTTTAAACCTTGCGCCCGGTCAATTTATCGTGGATGTGCACAGCCGCACTGTCCGACAGACTGGCCACAAAACAACTGGTATCCAACAATATTTTATAAATGGAGGTCGAGGTGTTCCTGTAGCTTTCGGGTAGACTTTTAATGAGCAATCGATCGTAATTCGTGTCCTCACCTTTCTTGATATTGATCAATGCCGTAGTGTACATGTCCAATAGGTCCGAAATGATTCGGTAGCCTGCCAATTCCTTATCGATAACCTCTGTGGATTGATAGATCTTCTCCACGCTCAACTTGATGATATCGTCCACCTGTGCGGTATACTTTCCCTTATCAAGCAAAGAAGTATTGAACTCCCCCTTAAGGATCTTTTCTTCATGCTGAACAAAAACATCCACGGCATCCCCGATTAAGGTACTAATGGCCAGAGCCCTCAAATAGCTCAATCGGTCGCTTGAAGTGGTCATGGCATTGTACTTTTTGGTGTTGATATTATCCTTCACCAAATTGATCAGGTATTCCAAGGCATACTCCTCGGGTATCAAACCAAGGTTGATGCCATCCTCAAAATCGATAATGGTGTAACAGATATCGTCCGCAGCTTCGACCAAATAGGTAAGCGGATGCCTTAAAAATCCCGTTTCAGGATGCGAAGGATTGGGCAAAAGCCCAAGTTCTTCCACAAGTTCATTAAAAAAAGCTTTCTCGGATTGAAAGAAACCGAATTTTTTGTCGGCAATGTTCTTGGAAGGCTTTTTGGGCAAGGATCCTTTAGGGTATTTGATAAAAGCGCCCAAGGTACCGTAACTCAGTCGCAGACCGCCCGGAACCCCTTCCCGCGACTCGGTGAGCAGTTTAAACCCGTTGGCATTCCCTTCAAAATCGATAAGGTCTTGATATTCCTCCGGCGTCAGGATATCCTCATAAAACTTTCCCGGTCCTTGTTTAAAATAATTGCCAATGGCCTTCTCCCCACTGTGCCCAAAAGGAGGGTTGCCAATATCGTGGGCCAGCGCTGCTGCGGCAACAATGGCTCCAAAATCGTTGAAATGGTGCCCGTGCACTTCGGCCAAAAACGGATATTTGTTCAATACTTTTTGTCCAGCGATACGACCAAGGCTACGGCCCACGACGGAAACCTCTAAACTATGCGTTAAACGGGTATGGACGAAATTCTTTTGGGATCCCACGGCGATGGGCATGGGAAACACCTGTGTTTTGTCCTGCAGACTTCTAAAGGCAGATGAAAAAATAATGCGGTCGTAATCCACTTCAAACCCTAGGCGGGTCTCGTTTTGTTCCTTTCGGAGGCGTTTTCCTGTATCCCCATGTCGTTTTAAAGAGAGTAGCTGCTCCCAGTTCATTGGCCAGTAATTTGCAACGAAGATATGGCAAAACGGGAACCTATGTCCAACACTGGGAAAATATTGATATTTTTAGTTCCGTATTTGGTAACATTTTGTTAACCTGATTGCCGATTTATAATATCATTTTTGTCATATTTCTGAAAGAATGGGGGAGAATATTTACATTTTCATGGTTGTGGCTCTTGGCATTTTGGCCATTACCGATTTGGTTGTAGGAGTAAGCAACGATGCGGTCAATTTTTTGAACTCGGCCATTGGGTCAAAAGCAATTTCGTTTAGGACCATAATGATTGTGGCCAGCGTTGGTATAGCGTTTGGGGCCATATCGTCCAGCGGAATGATGGAGGTCGCCCGAAAGGGAATTTTTAATCCCGGTGAGTTTGTTTTCGAGGAAATCATGTTCATATTCATGGCCGTAATGATTACGGACATTCTATTGCTGGATTTCTTCAATACTTTGGGCATGCCCACCTCTACCACCGTTTCCATTGTTTTTGAGCTTTTGGGGGCATCTGTGGCCATATCCTTGATTAAAATCGCCGAAACCCAAGGCGGTGTTTCCGATCTTGTGACTTACATCAATACGGATAAGGCGGCTGAAATCATATTCGGCATTCTCCTTTCTGTTTTTATTGCCTTTTCCATTGGAGCTTTCGTACAATTTATATCTAGGGCATTGATTTCTTTCAATTTCAAAAAGAAATCCAAATGGGTAGAAGCCGTTTTTGGTGGTTTGGCCATTACTGCCATTGTATATTTTATACTGGTGAAAGGTTTGAAGAGTGCAGCACTTTTCGATGGAGCCCTATCAGAATTTGTTGCCACCCAACCTCAAACCTTTTTGGCAGGTAATTTTGTGTTCTGGACCTTGATTTCTTTCATTACCGCCAGTCTTTTCAAGTGGAATATTTATCGCATCGTTATCGGTTTTGGAACCTTTGCATTGGCAATGGCCTTTGCGGGGAACGATTTGGTCAACTTTATCGGGGTCCCTATTGCCGCATTGCAATCCTACCAAGATTGGCAAGCTTCCGGTATTGATCCAACTCAATTCAATATGAAAGGGTTGTCCGCTGCCGTCCAAACGCCCACCATGCTGTTGTTGCTCTCTGGAGCGGTAATGATTATTACTCTCTGGTTTTCTTCCAAGGCAAAGGGTGTTGTCAAAACCAGTGTAGATTTGGCACGACAAGACGAGGGGGACGAGCGTTTCCAGCCTAATTATCTTTCGCGGCAAATCGTTAAGTTCAGTATTGCTGCCTTTGATAATGTTTCCAAAGTGGTTCCCAATTCGATTCAATCTAGAATTGACAAACAGTTTGTGCTTCCCAAAACATATGTGCCCAAAAGCAAAACCCAGGAACAACCAGCTTTTGATATGGTAAGGGCTTCCGTAAACCTTATGGTTGCCAGTGTGCTTATCTCCATTGCCACTTCCATGAAACTACCATTATCCACCACCTATGTCACTTTTATGGTGGCCATGGGTACTTCTTTGGCCGATAGGGCGTGGGGAGCGGAAAGTGCCGTGTACAGGGTTGCAGGAGTACTCAACGTCATCGGCGGTTGGTTCTTTACAGCGCTAAGCGCCTTTGTAGCAGCAGCCATAATAGCCTATCTGCTTTTCGTTGGTAAATTCATATCCCTTGTTTTGATGCTCATCGCCGCAGCAGCCATTTTATTGCGTAATTATATCTCCCACAACAAAAAAACAAAGGAAATTAAGGCGGAAGACAGTCTGCGTAGGGCAGAGAGCAGTTCCATACAGGGAGTGATTGAAGAGACCGCTGCCAATATTGCCAATGTGGTCAAACGAAGCAATCGAATTTACTCCAACTGTATTCAAGGATTGTCCAAACACGACCTTGACTTTTTGAAAAAGAATAAAAAGCAAAGTAAAAAATTGGCCAATGAAATCGATGGTCTGCGAAATGACACCTTCTATTTTATTAAAAATCTGGACGAGGCCCATGTAGGAGCCAGTAACTTCTACATCAACATTATGGGACACCTTACCGATATGTCCCAATCCTTGGAGTATATTGGAAAGGTGAGTTATGATCACGTAAACAACAATCACAAAAAGCTCAAGTACAACCAAATCAAGGAGCTTAAGGAAATAGACAGCTCTTTGGAAAAGGCTTTTAACAGCACCCAGAAGGCTTTTGAAGATCGCTCCTTTGAACAGATAGGCAATGTTCTTAAGTCCAAGGAGAAACTCTATGCGATGGTTTCCCAAAAAATCAATCAGCAGGTTTCCCGAACAAGAACCGAGGAATCCAGCCCTAAGAACACTACCCTTTATTTCTCCATTTTATTGGAGAGCAAGGATTTGATTACCGCCATGATGAATCTTTTGGAGCAGTACTACGCGGAACACGACAGTTCCGTTTCCCCTGCCACCATCGAGAAGAAATAAAAAGCGGTATCTTTCATCCACATAATTTAGTTGTGATGAAAAAATACGGTTTTATATGGGCTTGCCTTGGCCTGTTATCATTTGTCTCTGGACATTCCCAATCCATATCTGCGGAACAGGTTCTGGAAAAGGCCATAGCCTTTCACGACCCAAATGGGAAATGGGACCAATTAAAAACATCCTTTAAAGTGGTTATGGAAACTCCAAACCGCCCAAAACGAACCAGCACCATTCAGGTCGATTTTCCAAAACAGCTTTTTATGTTAACCGTGGAGGAAGGCGAAAACACCTCTTTTTTCAACATTACCCCCAACTCATGCGTCATCACCTTAAACAATAGCGAAAATTTTTCGGAAGAGGATAAGGAAAAGATGAGATTGACCTGCGAGCGTGGCAATTTTATGAAAGACTACTACACATATCTGTACGGTTTGCCCATGAAATTGAACGACCCGGGCACTCATTTGGACCCTAATGTTGAAAGGAAAACTTTTAAGGGCAAGGCATATCTTGTTGTAAAAGCGACCTACGATGCCGAAGTGGGCAAGGATACCTGGTACTTTTATTTTGACCCTGCCTCCTACGCTATGGAAGTATATCAGTTTTACCATGAGGAGTCCAAAAACGATGGGGAATACATCCTATTGGATGGTTTGGAAGAAATCGAAGGCATCAAAATGCCCAAAACAAGAGCTTGGTACACGAATAAAGAGGAAAAGTATTTGGGTACGGATACCTTGTATAAGATGTAAGGATGATTATCAAGGATTTTTCCATCCAATTTTTTTATTGGTTTTTTTAAAAAAGGTATATATTTAGACTTTCCGCGCAGCATACCCCCCAAATCTTTTAAAACAACTACTTATGAACAAACTTGAACAGGCAAGGGACATTGTCCTGAACTACGATTACCCTGAAGGGGCCCTGAGTGAATGCTCAAATGAACTCTCCGAGGATGGTTTTATCTTTAATGGCGCATTGTACGACCAACCTTTTGAAGTAACACCCCAAAAACTAGCAAAAAGCCTTGTACATCACATCGGAATAGAAAGCAGCAATTCAGAAGAGGGGAAAATACCCTTAGGCAGTTCCAAATTCTTTGGGTGGCCACATTTGCCTAAAACAATGGATTGGCCAGAAGGATATGATTTTTATGCACAGCTCAATTTTGGAGAGATAAAAACTTATGATGCTGAAGACATATTTCCCGATACAGGTGTATTATATCTCTTTTATAATATGAACTCCTTTACTGGAAAAGTTATTTATTTTAATGGTCCAATGGAAGACTTAGTCTTAAAAGAAAATCCAAAAAAAATAAAAACTACTCCTGAGACCTTCAAGTTTTACAATAGATTTACATTCCATTTTTACAATGCCAACGCAATTCTGCCGAAGGTTTTAGCACCCATAGCAGAAAAAATCACGAATACTACAGGTATTTATACTGCAGTAGGTACTAGAGTTCAAAATGTTAAAATATCGGGGAAAGCAACATTCTATCAAGGTGAGGATGAGTACTATTACGAGGATGAGGAGAATTTGGAGTTCAATCCTTATGAAAGGACATTATTACTTGAAAATGAATTTGGAGAAGGCAACATCCATTTCTGGATACTTACAGAAGATTTAAAGCAACGTAATTTTGACAATATTCAGATTACCTATTCCGGGACTTAAGATTATTTTTTTTTGATTTATAATTTCAGTTTTTACCCAGCACAATAGATTTTGTGTTGGGTTTTTTGTTGCCCAAACTCGGCGTCGGCAAAAGTTTGTTGGAATATTAGCGATAAAAATTCATCTCATCCATATAGGTCCAAACCGCTTCCGGCAGCAGGGGACGGATGTTTTTCCCGGCCTTGTGCGCCTTGCGAATGAAGGTCGAAGAAATTTCCATAATCGGGGCATCCACTTTTATAATCTTCGGATGGCCCTCAAACTGATGTTCTATTTTTCCTTCGGAAATTCGCGGATACACATGAATGGAATAATGCTCTAAAATAACCTCGTAGTTCTTCCACTTGTGGAAACCTTTCAGGTTATCTTCCCCCATGATAAGTGAAAAACGATGGTCCTTGCCATAGGAATCATCCAAATGGGCCAAGGTGTTCGTGGTATAGTTGGGCTGTGGAAGGTCGAACTCAATTTTACTCGGTTTCAGCTTGGGATAATCCTGCACCGCTTCGTACACCATTTGATATCGATGGTTGTTGTCCAAAAGCGATTGCTTCACCTTAAATGGACTTTGTGGTGTGATAACGAACCAAACCTCATCCAGATCGGAAAACTCCACCAAATGGTTCGCAATCACCAAATGGCCTATATGTATGGGGTTAAATGTCCCAAAAAAGAGGCCTACCTGCTTCATCGCCTAGTTGTCTTTAGAAGGAATCTCGACCCCTAAAAAATCGGCAACCAATTTATGGGCCTCATCCAAAGCGACATCGAGATCGTAGTTCTTGATGATCTTATCAAATTGTGGGGCCGTGGCCAGCTCTACGGAAGCTTTGGCTATTCTCATATTGATTTTATCATCACTCTCCGTACTTCTCTTCTTCAGCCTGATTTTTAGTTCGTCCACACTGGGTGGTTTCACAAAAACGGCCAGGGTTTTATCCGGAAACTTCTTTTTGATGCGCAATCCACCGGAAACATCGATATCAAAGATGACATTCTTCCCTTCTGCCCAAAGACGCTCCACTTCGCTTTTTAGGGTACCGTAAAAATTATCGCGGTACACCTCTTCCCATTCCAAAAAGTCACCGTCCTTGATGTGTCGTTTAAATTGGGAAACAGACATAAAATAATAGTTGACCCCATTTTTTTCCTTGCCCCTACGCGGACGTGAGGTGGCCGATATGGAAAAGGCCAGGTTCAGTTCGGGCTGGTCCAGCAAATGCCGTACTATCGTGGTTTTGCCACTGCCCGAAGGTGCCGAGAAAATAATAAGTTTACCGCCTTCCGTCATAGCACATTGAGCATTTGTTCCTTTATTTTTTCCAATTCATCCTTCATCTGCACCACCAACTGCTGCATGGGGGCGTAGTTGGCCTTGGAGCCAATGGTGTTGATCTCCCTTCCGATTTCCTGAGAAATGAATCCCAATTTTTTTCCGTTGGATTCCTTAGAATTCAGCGTGGTCTCAAAATATTTGAGGTGATTGGCCAAACGTACTTTTTCTTCCGTGATGTCGTATTTCTCCAGATAATAGATGAGTTCTTGTTCAAACCGGTTGGCATCCAATTCTACCTTTAGGTCGGCAACTGCTTTTTCCAAGCGTTCGCGGACTGTACCCAAGCGTTCGGGATCCATCGCTTTAACCGCTTCCAACAGTTCATTTAGGTTCTTCAGCCTGGTTACAAAATCCTCTTCCAACACCTTTCCCTCTTCGTTTCTGAACTCCACAATGTTGGAAAGCGCTTCGTTCATCGCTTCAACAATCGATTTATATTCTTCTTCGTCGATAGCATCTTTTTCTGTTTTGAGGGTGTCGGGCATTCGCAGGGCCATTTCCAATAGCTTGATTTCGTCGCCTTGCACAATCCTGGAAAGTTGGTTCATGTAGTTTTTGACCACTCCTTGATTCACCTCTGCCGTGGTTTCCTCCCCGGTAATCTCAACATACAGGTTAAAATCCACCTTTCCCCGTACCAATGCAGCTGCGATCATTTTACGCAATTCCAGTTCCTTTTCCCGGTAAAACTGGGGGAGTCTGGCATTGATGTCCAGATTTTTGCTATTGAGCGATTTAAGCTCTATGGTTATTTTTTTGGATGGAAGCTGTAAGATGTGCTTCCCGTAGCCTGTCATGGACTGGATCATATAAATCTGCTAAATTTTGCCAAAGGTAACCAAAATAGGTTTTGGTCCCTTATTGATTATAACCGTCTAAAATGGACTAAGGGAGCTAGTCCAACTCCCTTACCCATATATTTCTGTAGCTTACCCTGCTGTTGTCTCCGTGGTCCTGCAAACGCAGAGGTCCTTTTCCGTGCGGCGGGTTTTTGGGCCATCCAATGTAAGGGGTGGTACCCTTGATCTCCACATGGTCCTGTATCAACACTCCGTTATGAATCACGGTAAGGGTTCCTGATTTTACCTTTTGACCCTTTTCAAATTCGGGAGCATGGTAAATGATGTCATAGGTGTTCCACTCGCCTGAAGGCACCGAAGCCATGGCCAAGGGCACATGTTGCTTGTAAATAGATCCCACCTGACCGTTCACATAAGTGTCGTTGTTGTTGTTGTCCAACACCTGTACTTCATACAAGTTGTTCAAAAATACCCCGCTATTACCTCTGTTTTGCCCATCACGCTGAACTTCGGCCGGGGATTTCCATTCGATGTGCAACTGTACGCTCCCAAAATTTTGCTTGGTCTGAATATCGCCTGTGCGGTCCTTCACCGTCATGCTTCCATCATCATTCAATATCCATTTTGCCGCCGTGCTGTCTACGGAACTGATCCAATTATCCAAGGAGGTACCATCAAACAGTACAATGGCATCGCTTGGAGGGGCTCCATTTTCACCTGGGGTGACCTTGGGAGGAACAGGTTCGTATATTTCGGTTTCCTCTGGTGTGGTGGGTTCCTTTTCTTGCGCTGTGGTCCATCCGAAAACAAATAGGGCCAGTATCATTAAAAGATTTTGTGTTTTCATCATCTTATAACTCCTTAATTTTTATGTTTCTAAAAGCGACCATATCCCCATGGTCCTGCAGTCCAATCTTGCCTGTAGTGAAGGCGGCGAAATCTTCCCAATCGGCAAATTTTGAATCGGCGATCAATTCATCCCACCCAGTTCCTTGCACGGGAAATTCCACTATTTTGGTTCCGTTAAGTACTACATGTCCTTCATTGGTCTTGTGGTTGATCATCAATTCAACTGTATTCCATTCACCAGCAGGATTCGTTACATCTTTTGAAGGTGAAACCATATCATAAAGGGCTCCCGCCAAACGATCATCACCATTTTGTGCATCGGGATGGCGTTCGTTGTCCAACACTTGTATTTCGGGTCCGGTGAGATAGGGTTGACCGTATTTTTCGTCTTCTTTTACGGCCCAAAAAATGCCGCTGTTTCCTCCTTCGGCAATCTTCCAGTCCAAGGTCAGCACAAAGTCGGTAAACTCTTGGTCGCTAACGAGGTTGTAACTAGTGCCTTCGGGTCTTTCTTCGGGTGGATAAAACACCATAGCGCCATCCTCCAATTTCCAAGGTTCTGTTACGGCTCCCCCGTTGTACATGTGCCAGCCATCAAAACTTTCACCATCGAAAAGTGTGGTCCACTCTGACTCTTTTTCTTCAACGGTCTCGGTCATTTCTTCCTGTACTTCTTCTTTGTTTTCCTTTGGTTTATCCTTGCATGCAACAGCAATGGCAAGGGCTACGAACAGCAATGGTTTTTTCATAATCCCAGTATGTTTTTCAGTTTTTCTTTATCGATGTCCGCTCCCGCGAAATCATCAAAGGTTTTGGTTGTGGCTTCTATGATATGATCTTGAATAAATTTAGCGCCTTCCCTAGCACCTTGTTCCGGGCTCTTGATACAGCATTCCCACTCCATTACGGCCCACACATCGCAACCATATTGCGTCAGTTTGGAAAAAATGGTCTTAAAGTCAATCTGTCCATCACCTAAAGAACGGTACCTTCCCGCTCTGTCCCCCCAATCATTGTAACCGCCAAAGGCACCTTTCTTGCCAGTTGGGTTAAATTCGGAATCTTTTACGTGAAAGGATTTGATGAACTCATGGTAGTGGTCGATATAGGCGATATAATCCAGTTGCTGTAACACAAAGTGACTTGGGTCGTATAAAATATTAACGCGCTTGTGATTGCCAGTCGCTTCCAAAAATCGTTCAAACGTATCACCATCGTGAAGATCTTCGCCTGGATGAATTTCATAGCAAACATCCACGCCTTCTTTATCAAAATGGTCCAAAATGGGCATCCATCTTTTCGCCAATTCCTCAAATCCCATTTCTACCAAGCCTGCTGGACGCTGTGGCCATGGGTGTGCGGTGTGCCAGAGCAGGGAGCCAGAAAAGGTAGCGTGCGCCTTAAGCCCTAATCTGCGGCTGGCGGTGGCTGCTTTTTTTACAGTTTCTACGGCCCATTGGGTACGTTCCTTGGGCTTTCCGTGGAGTTCCTTGGGAGCAAAATTATCGAACATGATATCGTATGCTGGATGAACGGCAACCAATTGCCCTTGCAAATGGGTGGATAGCTCGGTGATTTCCAATCCATAGGAATTAATCTTGCCTTTGAGTTCATCGCAATAATCCTGACTTTCGGCAGCCTTGTCCAAATCTATGAGGAACGATTCCCATGTGGGAATCTGAATGCCTTTATAGCCTAAATCGGAGGCCCATTTACACATGCCGTCCAAGGTATTGAACGGAGGTTGACTGTCCACGAACTGCGCTAAGAACACTGCTGGTCCTTTGATTGTTTTCATTGAAATTAATTTTAAGGGATTCGATAACCCCAAACAAATTGGGATTTATCTTCTATATTTAAGAAAAAAACTATGCTATTTTTACGTCTCATGTGGTTAAGACCTAAAGATAGGAATTCGTTAACAATTAAAACAGCTAACCATTTTTTTTAAACACTACTTATGGATAATGCTTCTGCCCGAAATCTGTGGGGCGATTTTTTGGATGCCCATTTGGAATTTGCCTCCGAGGATGCCCCGAAAGTCATTCACTTTGGCGACAACGAGAAAGATGCCAACCTATGTGCCGATTTGGTCTGTAAAGAGACCAAAAGAGCAACGTCCCATTCCTTACAAGTTTTACAATTAAAAGGGAAACCACTCCCCAAAATTGGAGATTTTGCCGTGGTGACCGATTGGGAAGGAAAGGCCAAGTGCGTGATTCGCACCACTGCAGTTAAACTGCTCCCGTACTTCAGCGTAAGAGAGGAACATGCACGTTTGGAAGGTGTTGGCGATAAAAGCCTCGAACACTGGAAAAAAGTGCATTGGGACAACTTTACGCGTGAGCTTGCCCAATTCGACAAGACTCCCAAAGAGAGTATGATCGTCGTTTTCGAACAGTTTGAAATGCTCTTTAAAAAGTAATGGCTGCCTGAAACAAGTTCTTCAACCTCAACTTTTTTCAGGTTTACTACTCTTTTTTCAAACAACCATATTGCTCAGGTAAACGGAAATCAATCCATGTCTACCCAAATATTTCCTTGTTTGTGGGAGGCCACGGTATTCTCAATAAAATTAAGGCCTCTAACCCCGTCCGTCATGGTAGGGAATTCGCCACTATTGTACTCTTCGCCACGAATGGCCTTTGCCACGCCAAGATAAATATTGGCCATGGCATCAAAAATACCTTCGGGGTGCCCCGGTGGCAGTTTAGTACCGTCCAATGACAATGCTGAGTTGTATTGATGTCCCGGTTTATATACCTGTAATGGTTCGGGGTCGTTCAGCTTGTACAAATAGTTTGGGTTTTCCTGTTCCCATTTCAAGCCTCCTTTTTGACCGTAAATGGCAATAGTAAGGTTGTTTTCTTCACCAGTGGCCACTTGACTCGCCCGAATGACGCCTTTTACATTCTTGTCCAAACGGATAAGAGCGGTTCCATCCATGTCCATCACATTGTCATCATAAACATAATTGAAGTCGCACAAAAGGGATTGCACTTGCAATCCTGTGGTGAACTCGATCAGGTTAAAGGCATGTACCCCGATATCTCCCATACAGGAACTGATACCTGCTTTTTTGGGGTCCAACCTCCATACACTGCCTCTTTTTTCTTTGTCGTGGATAATGGGGTTCATCCAACCCTGATAATATTGGGCGTCTACCTTGTGCACTTTTCCAATAACGCCTTCCTTGATCATCTCCCTCATTTGGCGCACCATAGGATAACCGGTATAGGTGTGGGTCACCGCAAAAACGGTCCCGGCCTTTTTAAGGGTATCCCGTAAAATTTTGGCTTCTTCGTAGGTGGTGGTCATCGGTTTTTCACAAATGACATGAAACCCGTGGTCCAACAGCTTCTTTGCCATGGGAAAATGAAGGAAGTTGGGTGTAAGGATGGAGCATACCTGAATACGCTCATCTTCCGGCAACTTCATTTCCTCCTCGACCAGCGTATCAAAATCTTTATAGATACGGTTGGTAGGGATGTCTATCTCCTTGGCAAAAGCGATGCTGTCCTCGTGATCTGGATTGAAGACCGCTCCCACAATTTCGTAGTTGTCATTGATGAAGGATGCGACCCTGTGCAGCACCCCGATAAGAGAATCCCCTCCTCCTCCAAGAATTCCTAGTCTAATCTTTTTCGGCATTTTCTAATCTTTATATTTATTAAACAATTTCTTCCGTTGCATGTCCTTGCGGCACTCTTCGCTCTTCAAGCTTTTTTCGTAAAAGGAATAAAATGAAGAACAGTACGGCTACCGCGAGCGGGAAAAACATCATTTTCCCCAAGGTCGCCTTTCCGGCGGTAAGTTCGGCCACTTGATCGGCCAAACCAGAGGCCAACGCCTCATTTTTTGCGGTGTCCAGCCAGCCCCCGATCACCGGTTGCCAAATGGAGGTGGCGAACATGCCCGCTCCACCTACCAGCGACATTCCCAAAGCACCTGTTTTGGGCAGATATTCGGAGGTAAACCCGATCATGGTAGGCCAAAAATAACAAACTCCCAAAGCAAATAAAATGGCGGCCAAATAGATCATGGATCCTTCGGCAATGCTCATACTATATACCGCGGCGGTAGTCACTACGGCAGACATAAGCAATACACCAATGGGATTGATGCGATGTACAATGGGCCCGGCAAAATATCGGCCAATAGCCATAATGCCCGTTACCATGGCAAGCACCAACATGGGGCTTGCCCCCGAGTTTCCAAGGATACGCTCCACCCATTGCTGTGGCCCAAATTCGGATATGGCCGTAAGGGTCATACAAATCAGGATAAAGATGAACAAAGGATCGGCAAGACCTTTGATGTTTTTTGTAGTATCTGTTTCGATATGTTCACTTTCAGGAAATTGTTGTTTAAAGAACATATAACCGTAAATGAACGTAGGAATCAACATGACCCCGATCTGCAATTGCCAGCCCATTCCAAAATCGGTCATGAACTTGGAGATCAAGGAACCGATCACGATACCTCCAGGGAACCAAACGTGGAATTTGTTGAGCATCGCCGTACGGTTTTTGGTGTACATGTCGGCTATCATAGGGTTACAGGCAGCTTCCACAGAGCCATTGGCAAAACCAATAAAGAAGGTTGAAATAATAAGTGTCCAGAAACCTCCGGCCACAATAGTGAGCACCAAGCCCAATAAATGGCATACAAAGGCGGCCACCATCAGTTTGCGGGCTCCAACCTTATTATAGAGCAGACCCCCGAAGATCATGGCGATCGGAAATCCAAAAAAGGCCATACTGTTGATCCAACCCAATTGCTGGTTGGAAAGTTCAAATTCTTCCCCCAGCTGGGTCAAAATACCGGCCCGAATGGCAAAGGTCATGGATGTAACGACGAGTGAAATACAGGCCGCTATAAAAAGCTGGTTCTTGTTTACATTTTTCATGTTTGAGTTAGTTGGTTTTGGTTGCACCTAAGATTTATATTCTACTTTTTCATTTTTGAAAAGTACGGCAAAAAGGATTCCGACCGCAAGGGCAAAGATAGCTGGGAACCTCCACACGCTTACCCAATCGTGGGTATTATCGGGCAGTTGATAGGTATCCACAATTTGACCTGCCACCCAGAATCCGATCAGCATCCCCACTCCATATGTGGCCAGGGTAATCAATCCTTGTGCGGCACTTTTATATTTTTCACCTGCTTTGGTATCGGTATAAATTTGACCGGACACAAAGAAAAAGTCATAACAGATACCGTGCAAGGCAATCCCGATAATGAGCATAAATACAAACTCACCTGTGTTCCCGTAGGCGAACAGTACATATCGAACAAGCCAAGCAATCATTCCCACCAAAATGGTTTTTTTAAATCCAAATTTTTTAAAGAAAAAGGGCAATAACAGCATGAAGAGAACCTCGGATATCTGCCCTATGGTCATCATTCCGGCGGGTCCTATTTCCGACCCTGCCAGGTTGATGGAGGCTCCTATCTCCCCTAGATATTGACCCGCATGTTGATAGTAGAACCCAAGCGGGATGCATATCAAAACGGAGGCTATGAAGAAAATCAAATAGTTCCTATCGTTTAGAAGTTTCAATGCATCGAGACCCAATATTTCCGAAATGGACACTTTCTCTTCTTTGTCCACCTTTGGAGGTGTCTTTGGAAGGGTAAAACTGAACACTCCCAAAATACCCGACGCAATGGCTGTCATGATAAAGGTATTCCTAAGTGCTCCGTTGGCTATATTTTCAGGTGAATCCCATTGAAATATCAAACTGATAAAGACCAAACCGGCGATGATCCAACCAATGGTACCGAACACACGGATAAAGGCAAACTCTTTGGACGGGTCCTTCATTTGGTTGAACGAAACCGAGTTGACCAAGGCCAATGTGGGCATGTAGGCAATCATATAACCAAAAACATAGGGCACAAATATGGAAATATCGTCGGCCGATGCCATTTGGTACATAAGGAAGGCCCCTATTAAATGGAGCACACCCAAAATGCGCTCTGCGTTAAAGTACCTATCTGCTATTAATCCGATGATGAACGGGGCAATAATGGCTCCCCACGATTGGCTAGAGTACGCAAGGGCCGTTTCACTGCCGCTGGCGTCCAAGGTATTCGGCAGATATATTCCTAAGGTAACAAACCAACCTCCCCAGATAAAAAATTCGAGGAACATCATAAAGGAGAGCTGGAGTTTGATCTTACTATTCATGTAAACTATGCGTTAGTGGTTTCTATCTTTTGTAAAAAATGTAATCCAAAGGTTCGGGCGTGAGACCTTCATCGCGAAAGGTCCTCATCATTTGTCCCCGGTGGTGGGTTGAATGATTGATGATATGAAAAAGTATGTCCTTCACTTCGTTGGTAAATACCTTTCCTGCACTATTGGTGTATTCCACCCGATTTTCCAAGGCATCCGTACCGGAAAGAATTTCAAAGGTTGTGCGTTGGTTATCGTAATGGATATCTTCCCACCGTTCTACCATGTGCAGGTCCCAGACCCCATAATCAGACGTATTCCCTAAAATTCTTTGGTTCCAAATATGATGGGCATTGAGTATGTGACTAAAAAGTCTAATGCAGTTGTCCGGAACCTTGTCCGGACCACTGCATTGATCAATCATTTTTTTGTTACAATAATAATTGTAATCGAAGAGCTGTTGAAAAAATCCCTTCATCTACCCATTCATCTTTGGTCGGATTACTCCAATATTCTTTCCAAGAGTCTTTTGGTGGCCAAAATGCCTTCCTCTTCGCTCAATTCAGAGCCTTCGTACTCAACTCCCACAAAACCTTCGTATCCAGAATCGAGCACTATCTCCATAATTCTTGGGTAATCTACCCTTGTTTCATTTCCTTGCTCATCAAAACTGTAAGATTTGGCGCTTACCCCTTTGGCATAAGGCATCAGCTCTTTGGTTCCTTTGTAGCGGTCATATTCTTCCAAACATTTGGACGAATAGTAGTCGCCAGCTTCCCTTTTGATGCAGAAGTTCCCAAAATCGGGCAAGGTACCGCAGTTGTCCATACCTACTTTTTCCATCACTTCCGCCAACAATTGCGCATTGGATGATGGTCCTCCGTGGTTTTCTACAATGATATTGATGTTTTTGTCCTTGGCATAGGTGGCCAATTGGGTAAGTCCGGCAACGGATGCTGGCATCCATACTTCGGGCTCCATGCTTCCATTGAGGTTAACACGTATGGAGTGACAGCCCAATGCAGCGGCAGCATCTACCCATTTGTAATGGTTTTCCACAGCCTTTGACCTATCTGCTTCGTCCGGCACGGCAATATCACCTTGGCCATCGACCATGATCAGCAAATTCTTTAATCCATACTTTTCGCTTTCGGCCTTGCTTTTTTCTACCCAGTTGTTCATGGCCTCTTCCGAAAAATCGGCCGCTTCAAGTTCTTTGTAGTACAGGCCGCTCACATATTCCAGACCTTCAAAACCCCACTCGCTGGCTTTCTCGGCAAAGCTGTAAGGATCTACGCCCTCCTCAAATATCATTTTGTGCATCGACCATTGGGCCAAGGAAAGTTTAATATCTGGTTTTGACTCTTCGGCAGCCACTTCTTCGGTGGCGGTTTCATCGGCCGTTTCTTTCTTTGGATTCTGTTTACAGGAATAAAATCCCAAAAAAGCCACTGCGATCAACGTGACGATACTTTTCTGTGCTAAACTACTTTTGTTCATATTTTTACGTTGGTTAATTTCTTCGAGAACCCAAAAACTATAACGTTATAGTGCTGAATTCTCAATAAACATAGGGTTTAAATGTAGAAAATTAATTTAATAATTAATACATTTAGCAAATAAACAATCCGAATAAATGAGTAAATTTTATTACAATCAAGAGCAGGAATCCTATGATGCCATCGTGGTAGGAACGGGCATCAGTGGAGGTTGGGCTGCCAAAGAATTGTGCGAAAACGGTCTCAAGACCTTGGTCTTGGAGCGTGGGCCCATGGTGAAGCACCGCGACGATTACCCAACGGCCAACAAAGACCCTTGGGATTTTCCCCATGCAGGACAGGCAACCCGAGAAGACATTAAGAAGCAGGAAAAACAATCCAGAACTGGGTATACCACATCTGCTGCATCCAAACATTGGTTCGTAAACGATTTGGACCACCCGTATAACGAAGTAAAGCGATTCGATTGGATGCGTGGCTACCATGTAGGTGGGCGTTCCATTATGTGGGGTCGCCATAGCTACCGCTGGAGCGATATCGATTTTACGGCCAACAAGAACGAAGGCATTGCCGTGGATTGGCCCGTGCGCTACAAGGATATAGCCCCTTGGTACGATAAAGTGGAAAGTTTTATTGGAGTTTCCGGTGAAAATCTGGGCTTGCCACAATTACCCGATGGCAAATTTGAGCCGATGATGGAGCTCAACTGTGTAGAAGATTTGGTGCGCGGCAAAGTGGCCGAACACTTTAATGGTCGTGTGATCACTGCAGGAAGGGTGGCCCACATTAATAGTGACAAACAATTTGAGGGCGATGGCCGTGTACGTTGCCAATTCAGGAACCGTTGTATTAGAGGATGTCCATTCGGAGCATACTTTAGCAGTGTTTCCTCAACGCTTCCGGTTGCGGAGCGCACAGGCAACCTTACCCTAAGGCCAGACTCCATTGTTCATGAAATCATTTACGACCCAAATACCAAAAAAGCTACGGGCGTAAAAGTTATCGATAGGGAAACCAAAGAAGCCTACGAGTTCAAGGCCAAAGTAATTTTCCTTTGTGCTTCTGCGGTTGCATCCACTTCCATTTTGATGCAATCCAGATCGGACCGATTCCCCAATGGATTGGGCAACGATTCCGGTGAGCTGGGCCATAACTTGATGGACCACCACTTCCAAGTAGGTGCTTCCGGTAAGTTTGATGGATTCGAGGACAAATATTACAAAGGCAGAAAGCCCAACGGTGTCTACATTCCAAGATTTAGAAACTTGGGCGGTGACTCCGATGTAAGCTCCTTTAAGCGTGGTTATGGCTACCAAGGAGGTGCCAGTAGAGGAAATTACGAAGAATTGGTCGCCGAGGCGTCCTTTGGTAAAGAGTATAAAGATGCCGTGCTGACCCCAGGTGGTTGGAACTTTAGCATCAATGCTTTTGGTGAGGTACTGCCTTACCACGAAAACAAAATGACCTTGGATTACGATAAAAAAGATCAATGGGGACTTCCTACGGTTACCTTTGATGCGGAAATCCGGGAAAATGAACTGAACATGCGTAAGGACATGCAGGATCAAGCAGTGCAGATGCTTGAGAAAGCCGGTGCCAAGGATATTACTCCTTTTGATGCACCCTACGCACTTGGTCTTGGTATTCACGAAATGGGAACGGCCCGTATGGGAAGCGACCCAAAAACCTCCGTGGTAAACGGGAACAACCAAGTACATGGATGTGAGAACGTATACGTAACCGATGGTGCGTTTATGACCTCTGCCAGTTGCGTGAACCCATCGTTGACCTATATGGCATTTACGGCAAGGGCAGCCAACCACGCCGCCCAAGAACTTAAAAAAGGAAATATATAATGGAAAGAAGATCAGCACTCAAAAATATGGGATTGGCTTTCGGATATGCCGTAGCCACCCCAACCCTGCTCTCGCTTTTACAGAGCTGTAAGGACAAGCCGGCATTTGCTGAATGGACACCAAGCTTCCTTAGCAAAGAACACGGTTACGCCTTGGCACAGACCCTGGACGTAATTCTGCCAAAAACGGATACACCTTCTGCCACCGAGATGAACGTACATGTGTTCATTGACGCGTATTTGGATGAGGTAATGCCGTTGGAGCAAAGGGAGTTTGTAATGATGCAAATGAACAATTTCTACGACAAGGTTCTTACCGATTCCGGTAAAGAAACGCTGATGGACGTAGAACCAGCAGACATCGAACCAGCCTTGAAAACGTACCTCAGAAAAAGGACGAAAGAGGAAGAGGAAGCCCACTCCGAAGCCATCATGAACTATATGGAGGCTATTATGCAAGGCGGCGAAGGAGTTCTGGATGATGAGGTTGTCCGCTTCTCCTTTGCCAACGATTTAAGGGGCTTGGCCACTTGGGCCTATAAATCCTCGGAATATATTGGTGAAGAGGTACTGGCCTATGCACCCATACCAGGGGAGTACATCCCTTGCGGCGATCTGCAGACATTGACAGGCGGAAAAGCTTGGTCTTTGTAAATCGCAAAGCACTCAAATCAGAAAAGCCTCCAGTTTTGGAGGCTTTTTTAGTTATCCACAGTAACAAAAATACCCCGGAATGTTCTATTGGGGGGTGAACTTGTCCGAGGTATTAAATCAATAAACACTATCACACGTACTGTAATCCAGCACTAAAACTGGTGGTAAAAATAGGCATCACTGCAACAAAATTCTTAACCGGCCCAGTTAACTTTTTCTTTTTTTCCATCCATTTTTAATGGAAAACGAAGGCCTTGGTTTGCGTGGACAAAGATTGAAAAATACGGTCAAATTCTAAAGTGGCTACGCCAGAAACAACGACAAAGTTTTTAACATAAAATGTTGACATCTAGAGGAAAGCAAGAAATCGAGTTGACCAATGGGAATAGAACCACATAAAACAAAAAAGACCAAGTGGGGAATTAATATCCCTACTTGGTCAAACTTTTATGATGAACCGGCCAAAGCCATATATTACCAAAGAGTACGGCCTCTTCAATCCTGGTTTAAAAGATTCTTTTCGTTCTAGGTAGTTCCCCCGAAACCTAAAATCAAATCCGAATCACACCCTGATCAAAGATGAATTGTGCAAGCGGTTTATACAATCAGATGATTGGTTGCTGTGGCCGTACAATTTTTTGGTAATACAAAATTTTAAAGAACATTTGGAGCCTAAGCTATTTCTTCACGACCATTTCCTTCCAATCCTCGTTCCATTTAGTCTCTTTCTTTTCTGCCACCGAGGCAAAGAACAAGGCTACAACAAAAATCAAGAACAAAACAATGCATTTTCGCATGGCTCCAGTATCTATTGGTTTTTAGTCAGGCCGAAGATAATTAACAACAAATATGCAATAGGGGTTCTATGTATAAATTGCATCATTTTATGTATAATTGGTTTTGCCATTTTTTCGCTGTTTGTAATCCTTTTCTTGTTTTTTGATTTTGATACTCTTAAAAAATGCGGCTTTTTCCCTTGATTTTGATTTTTATGCCAGTTATACGTGCTGCTGATCCATTAACACATAATTTTAGCACTATGTGAAGAATAATTCTAAATTTGAATTTAGGTATATAGTTTTATGATAGAAGCCGTAATCGTCGATGATGAAATCAAGGCCCTTCAGAGTTTGAGTTGGGAGCTGACCAATTTGAGCGATGAGGTGGATATTATTGCATCCTTTACAGATGCACGCGAAGCCTTGAACTATTTGGAACAGAACACGCCCGATTGTTTGTTCCTCGATATCGAAATGCCCTCCATGGACGGTTTTCAGTTCATCAAGAATCTAAAGAACAAGGATTTTCCCGTTGTCATCACCACGGCTTACAATCAATATGCGCTACAGGCCCTGAAGAACGAGGCCATCGACTATCTTTTAAAACCCATAGATTCCGATGATCTTGAAGTAACCCTGGCCAAAATCAAAAAATACAACGCCAAAAACCTGACGGTAGAACGATTGGAGAAAATATTGCTCAACTTCAATTCAGAATCACAGAGCAAAAAAATTACCATCAACACCGACGGTAAGCTCGTTTTCCTGCACAGCGACGATATTCTTTATGCAGAATCCGACGGTAACTACAGTACCATTTTTTTGACGGACGGCCAAAAGATCCTACTCACCAAAAAATTAAAGGAGGTCAATTCCCTGCTTCCTGAAAACTGTTTCTTCCGCATACACAATTCATACATCATCAATCTTAATAAAATAAAGGAGTTCCTCAAAACGGACGGCTACGTAGTCTTGGAATCCAACCATAAAATCCCAGTGTCCCGGCAAAAAAAATCCGACTTTTTGGATATGCTCTAATACCCGTATTCCCGTGCCCACATCAAAGTTCCATCCCATCGAAAACCTGTATCGAGCACAAAGGTCGGCGGTTACGGCTTTCCTTTTTTTCTTGGTTCTAGGGGGATTGGAAGCCCAAGAAATTCCAGAAGCATTTCAGGAAAAAGCGGAAACCCTTGTTCAGTTACAACCAAAAACCTATGAAGTTCTGGACCAAGAGCTTTATGAAGAAAAAAAGGACACCACCCTTCTACGATATTTTGCCGACTTGAGTGCAGCGAACGATTATCCAGTGGGACAATCCTATGCGCTGAATCAATTGGGCATGAAATATCGTAACTTTTCCCAATACGAAAAGTCTGTCAACCTCCATGAACAGGCACTGGAGGCGGCAGAAGAGGGCAATAGTACCGACTTTAAGATTTTGAGCCTTAATATGCTCGGGGTGGTCTATAGACGCACGGATGCCATTAAAACCGCTTTGGACTACAACCAAAAAGCACTCGAGTTGGCAGAAGAAGTGGAGAACCCATCCAACCACATCAAGCGCAGTATCAATGTGGCCCTGAACGGAATCGGAAACCTGTACCAAACCTTGGAACAGTACGATTTGGCCATTATGCAGTTTAAAAGGGCCCTAAAACTGGAAGAGGAGCTGAACAATAAGTTGGGCTTGGCCATCAATCACCAGAACATAGGACATTGCTTGGAAGAAAAAGGCGATTTGGAGGGCGCACTGGAAAACTACAGAAAGTCCTTGGCCTATAACGAGGAAATCGATTCGGATATCGGCCGTGTCATTTGCAAAAATAGTTTGGCCCAAATCTACTTGAAGCAGGACATGCCCTATCTGGCCCTGGTACTCTTGGAACCCTTGCAGGAAGAAGCCAAAAAAATCGGAGACTTTTCCATTACTTCCTTGGTCTACATCAACACAGGATGGGCCCATACCAAACTGGCGAACTACAAAGTGGCAGAAGATTTTATCCAAGAGGGATTAAAAATGGCGCAAAACCGAAATATTCCCACCAATATCCTCTATGGATACGAAAAAATGACGTTTTTAGAACAAACCAGGGGGAATTTCAAAATGGCATATGAGTTCTACAAAAAGGCATCCGAATCCGAAAAGCAGATTTCAAGCGCTACCAATCTAAGGTACATGAACGACATCATCGTTCGGTACGAAAATGAGAAAAAGAACAACCAGATCGCGGTGTTGGCCAAAGAGAATGAAATTGTGCGGTTACGACTTAAAAAAAACCAGACAACGCTTTTGGTCAGTGCCTTGATCGTAGGACTGATTTCGTCCATCCTTTATATTCTTTACCGCCAATACCAGAGCAAAAACGAAAAAAGGGTGCTCACTTTGGAGCAGCAAATGCTGCGCAGCCAAATGAATCCCCATTTTCTATTTAATTCCTTGAACTCCATCAAGCTTTATATCATCAACAACGAACAGAAAAACGCTGTTCACTACCTAAACAAGTTTTCAAAACTCGTCCGTAAGATTCTGGAGGCATCTTCACAAAAGGAAATCCCCTTATCGGAGGAATTGGAGACCATGGAACTTTACATGAACATTGAAAACATACGCTTTTCCAATGAAATCGATTTTAAAATTGAGGTAGAGGAAGATATCAATATAGACAACATCAAAATACCTTCGCTCACCCTGCAACCCTTTTTGGAAAACTCTCTCTGGCACGGATTATCACCAAAAGAAGGGGATAAAAAAATCCAGATCAACGTAAAACACAAGGACAAGGGCCATGTTTCCATAGAGATTGTGGACAATGGCATTGGGCGCACCATGGCCGAGGTAAACAAGGAAAATCGGGTATTGAAACGCAAATCACTTGGAATTCGCATCACCAAGGAACGCTTGGCCAATTTTGCCAAGGACTACCAGAACAAATTTGATGTGGATATTTTGGACCTGTTCGATGAGAACGGGGATCCCAACGGAACCAAAGTGGTATTGGACATCCCTACGATTTAGCGCTTGCTGCCGCGACCTCTTCCAGTTCGCTATACCACTTTTTGCCAAACTTTTTGATCAAGGCATCCTTTACAAATTTGTATATCGGCACCTTTAGTTCTGCCCCCAACGTACAGGCAGGGTCGCATATTTCCCATTTGTGGTAGTTCACCGCGGTGAATTCGCTGTACTCCCGTGTGCGAACAGGGTATAAATAGCAAGAAAGAGGTTTCTTCCACTTGGTAGCTCCCGCTTCGTAGGCAGCCTCAAGACCGCATTTGGCGATGCCCTTATCGGAAAAGATCACATAAGCACATTCATTGTTGTCCACCAAAGGCGTTTCCCATTCCCCATCTTCACCTTTTACAAAAGCACCCTGTTCTTCAATGGCAGCAATACCTTCAGGACGCAAAAACGGTTTCACCTTATGGTAGATGTCCACCAATTTATCGGTTTCAGCATCTTCCAATGGCGCCCCGTATTCTCCTCCTACACAACAAGCACCTTTGCATGCGGTTAGGTTGCATACAAAATCATTCTCCAAAATCTCTTCGGATACAATGGTTTTTCCAATCTGGAACATAGTCTGCCCTTACTTTTTTGGCAAAGGTAATCTAAAACCAAAAAATTGATGATTTCTAAACATTTTATGTGATCCAAAAGTATTTTTTACCCGTAAATTTGCCGTCCGAAAAAAATGACGCCATGAATTTTAACGTAAAGGAAATAGCAACCGCTGGAATGATCTTGTTTGCCGTAATCGATATTTTGGGAAGTATCCCGATTATTTTATCGCTTCGCCGTAAAGTGGGGCACGTGCAGTCCGAAAAGGCCTCCATTGTGGCCACCTGTATCATGATTGCCTTCCTATTTGTTGGTGAAAGCATCCTAAAGTTGATAGGTATAGATGTCAATTCCTTTGCCGTGGCCGGGGCTTTTATCATCTTTTTCCTGGCTATTGAAATGATTTTAGGCATATCGCTTTACCGGGATGATGAGCCTGAGACGGCATCCATTGTGCCCATCGCCTTTCCATTGATTGCTGGTGCAGGTACCTTGACATCTATTCTCTCCTTACGGGCAGAATACCACGTGGAGAACATTATCGTCGCCATTATTATAAACGTTATCTTTGTATACATCGTGCTAAAGTCCAGTGCCAAGATCGAACGGATTTTGGGCAAAAATGGACTTAATATTATTCGAAAAGTGTTTGGGGTCATCTTAATGGCCATTGCCGTAAAACTTTTTGCCACCAATGTAAACGAGTTATTGTCGCACGCTGCTTAAAACAATGCTATGAACAAGACCTTCGCCGTAATTTTAATCGTACTTGCTTTGGCCCTTATTGCCTTTAACGTCACCTTGGTCGATTTTGAACAACCTTTTCAGGGCGATAGCACCATTGCCCTTATCGGGATAGTGGCCTCATTGTGTGCCATTGTGTTGATGTTGATTTTTATGACCTCCAAAAAAATCGACAAGAAACTAAAGGATTGATCTAAGGTTTCATTTCCACCGAACCAAGTTGTGAAGCTTCGATATCGGCCTTGTCCAACTCCTTGACCCGTTGCAACATGCTGTCGTAATCTCCTTTGATCTGCGCGGATAAGTTGGGCGAGAACAACTGTTCCGCAATATTGGCCTTTAGATAAGCCTTTATCTTGTCCTCGTATGCGTAGAAGTCCAACTTTATTTTGCGGTCCAGCACAAATTGGATAAAGTTATCAAAAAGGATATCATCCACTCGGAATTCATCCAAAAACTCGTTTTGGGTGTACCCTTCATATCGGGTCCGATCCTCCTCCAAGTGCTCAAAAATAAACCTTGCAAAGAATTGATAGGTCTCATCCATACTCTCAATGGCTTCCTCTTGATTACTGCCAATAGGCACAAATACATCGGGAATAATTCCTCCACCACCATAGACTACCTTTCCTTTTGGGGTAACAAACTTTAAGGAATCGGCTACTTTGATACTGTCCGCAGAGAGCAGTTCTCCGCTTTCGTATCGCTCCATGAACCTATGGTAATAATCGTAGTTGCCATCCTTATAGGATTTTTGGATGGAACGCCCGGTTGGGGTGTAGTATCGGGAAACGGTCAGCCGAACCGCTGAGCCATCACCCAAATCCATTTCGCGCTGCACAAGTCCCTTTCCAAATGAACGGCGCCCCACAATGGTCCCAATATCGTTGTCTTGCAAAGCACCTGCAATAATTTCACTGGCAGATGCGGAACGTTCGTTGATCAACACATAAACGGGTTTGTCCTCAAAATCCCCTTTCTTGGTGGCATACGCCTTGTTGATTCGCCCTTTTTTGTTCTTGGTGAACAGAATCAATTTATCCTCACCCAAAAACTCATCGGCCAATTGCTCGGCAATGCCCAAATATCCGCCAGGGTTGTCCCTGAGGTCGAGCGTTAACTTTTCGGCCCCGCGCAACTTCAATTTTCTGAGCGCGTCTTTGAACTCATCAAAGGTGGACTCGGCAAAACGATTGATTTTGATGTAGCCCATATCCTTGGTGAGCATGTAGTAGGCATCCACACTGCGTATAGGCACCCTATCACGGACCACAGGAACATCCATCAGTTTATCTTCGCTCTTTCGATATACCTTGAGATTGACCTTGGTCCCTATTTTGCCTTTTAAGGTGGAAACCACATCGTCGTTGGCTATTCTACGTCCGAAAAGGGTGTCATTGTCGGCCATAAGGATACGGTCGCCAGGTTTGATGCCCCCTATGTAGCTTGGACCATTTTTAATGGTTCTGATTACGGTAATGGTATCGCGGTACATGTAGAAACTCACTCCTATTCCAGCAAAATCCCCTTTCATGCTTTCCGCAACGTCCTTCATTTCATCTTTGGGAATGTACACGGAGTGTGGGTCTAACTTGCCCAAAATATTGTTGACGGTCACGTCCACAATGCTATCGGTATCCACATCATCCACATATTCATAGTCGATGTAGTCAATAAGCCTATTGAGTTTATCCTTTTTGGAATTGGTGGAGAAGAGCTTCTCCGGCGAATCATTAAAATGGAGCTTGCCTCCGATAAATATGCCAAGGGCCACCGCTAAAGCAAGTAACGTGGGCCAAATATATCCTTTAATCTTTTTCATATAGCAATTATGGTTTTAAACCATTTCTTCCAAAACAGGCAAATGCACAATCTCTACGCCTGCCCTTTCCAGAAATTTTAATCCAGAGTCGTCTTTGTACGCTTTCTGGTATACCACACGTTTTATGCCAGCTTGGTGAACGAGCTTGCTACACTCTCTACACGGGGACAACGTAATGTACAAAGTGGCCCCTGCACAGGATTGTGTGGATGAAGCTACCTTGAGAATGGCATTGGCTTCAGCATGGAGCACGTACCATTTGGTGTAGCCCTCTTCGTCTTCACAGTAATTCTCAAAACCAGTGGGTGTTCCATTGTAGCCATCGGAAATGATCATCCTATCCTTGACGATAATGGCTCCGACCTGCCTTCTTTTGCAATACGATAGTTTTCCCCACTCTTGGGCCATCCGCAAGTAGGCCTTATCGTATTTTTCTTGTTTGCTCGCCTTCATAAATCCAAAAACGCTGATATTTAACTAAATATACCTGCTTTACAAGACCCTCACAACCTTATTCGATAAAATTTAACGAAGGTTCCTACTTGGGGAACGTAGCAATGAGCAGGGGTATTGTAATGGCAATGATTAAAATTGATGCTACTGCTATAAAAATGGAACGCCTTACCTTGAATAGGTCCAAAACTACATAGGCGATGGCCAAAACCATCAATATAATGGTAACCTGGGACAGCTCGATTCCCGTGGCAAAACCCAACAAAGGGGTAATCTTTTCCTCCTCCTCGGCCATCAACATTTTAAAGTAATTGGAAAATCCGAAACCATGGATCAACCCGAAGAAAGCCGTAGCCAATGCGTGCAGGAAGAGTCCAACGTCAAGTGCTTCCTTGTACACGTAGGCAAAATTGAACAGGGCCGTAAGGAGTATGGTTACAGGAATCAAAAATTCTATCAGACTTACGTCAACGGTAGCGACTTCATAAACCGACAAAGCCAAGGAGAGACAATGCGTTATGGTAAAAATAGTAGCCAATATGAGCACCCGTTTCCAATGTCTAAAGGTAAAGGGTACGGCCAAGGCTGATAAAAACAAAATATGATCATAAGCGCCAAAATCCAGCACGTGGTCCAGCCCCAACTTGATGTAGAACAAAAACTCTTGCATAATATATTGGTTAAGAAATACCTCTTTCTTTTTGTATGGTCTCGTAAGCCTTTTGCACTTCCTTGAACTTCTCCTCCGCTCCCTTTCGTATAGCTTCGTTCTCTGTCACCACCCTATCCGGATGGTACTTTTTGGCCATGGTTCGGTATGCCTTCTTGACTTCTTCGTCCGTGGCGGTCTTCTCGATTTCCAGAATTTTGTACGCCGTATCAGCAGATTTGATGAACATGGCCATGATACTCTCAAAATCGTGTTGGCTCAACCGAAAGTACCCGGCAATTTCACGGAGCTTTTCCACTTCGCCCTTGCTCACCTGCCCATCGGACTGGGCAATGCCGAACAGAAAGTGCAACATCTGCAACCGTACTTCGTAACGGGTACGCTGCACCATAAAATTACAAATTCGTTGGGTAGATATCTCCCGCTTTTTGATGACCTCGTTGAACGTCCTGAAAATGGCATTGGCCTTTTCCTTGCCGTAGGTGCTCAGAAAATATTGGCGCACATAGTCGAGCTCCCGTTGATTTACCTGTCCATCGGCCTTAATAATGATGGAACACAAAGAAAGCAGGTTCAGCTCAAAATCGGCCGGGGAAACCGATTGCCGCGTCACATTCTCAAAAATGGAACCCGACCTACTGCTTGAACCGCCTAAATTGTCCAAGAATGTTCCTACGATAAATCCCAAAACAGCTCCGGGAAACCTAAACATAAAATAACCGAGAAAGGCGGCTATCCACTTGATCATGCATCAAAATTTAAAGGGCAAAGATAGGGGTTTGATTGACAAACAAAGCTTTATGCAATGTTAAGGGTAATGAAAAAAACCAAACGATCCCTTATCTTTGTATCCTAATTAAATCGAAGTCTATGTATCCAGAAGAATTGGTAAAACCTATGCGCGAAGACTTGGCCGGAGCCGGGTTTGAAGAACTACATACAAGCGAAGCCGTTGAAAATGCTTTAAAAAAGAGCGGCACCACATTGGTCGTAGTAAATTCGGTTTGTGGCTGTGCAGCGGCCAATGCCCGACCTGCAGCCAAATTGAGCCTTCAAAATAGTAAGACACCCGACAACTTGGTGACCGTTTTTGCAGGTGTGGACATGGATGCCGTGCAAACAGCAAGAAACCATATGGTTCCGTTTCCTCCATCTTCACCAAGCATGGCCTTGTTCAAAGATGGGGAGTTGGTGCACATGATAGAAAGACACCACATCGAGGGCAGGCCTGCCGAGCTTATCGCGGAAAACCTGATGGAAGCCTACAACGAGCATTGCTAACATTGGGCAAATCCTATAACAAATAGCCACCTTAATAGGTGGTTTTTTTATTTTTACGCAACCTAAAAACCATCATAGTGCTAAAATTGTTATCCTATCCTTTGACCATTCTCTTTTTCCTGTTGTTTGGTCTGGTATTGGTCATTTTTCATCCCATACAATGGTTGTGTCTCAATCTGATTGGATATAATGCTCACAAAAAAAGTGTATCCGTCCTCAATTGGTTCATTATGCGGTGCACGAATGTTTTGGGAACCCGGTATACTTTCAGAAACCAACAGCAACTTCCAACGGATAGACCCCTCATCATTGTGACCAATCACCAAAGCATGTACGATATCCCCCCAATTATCTGGTACATGCGCAAGTTCCACCCAAAGTTTGTCAGCAAAATCGAATTAGGAAAAGGAATCCCAAGTGTTTCCTATAACCTTCGCCATGGAGGTTCTGCGTTGATCAACAGAAAAGACCCTAAGCAATCCATTGCCGAGCTTCAAAAGTTGGGCAAGTACATTGAAACCAATAACCGCAGTGCCGTGATTTTTCCTGAAGGCACCCGAAGCCGAAACGGGGTGCCCAAGCCCTTTAGGACCACTGGTCTAAAAGTGATGATGAAAAATGCGCCATCGGCCCTAATCGTGCCCATCAGCATTAATAATTCATGGAAACTGCTCCGTTACGGCAAATTTCCTATGGGATTGGGCTCCCACGTTACCTTCGATGTGCATCCGCCCTTGGAAAATTCGGGAAACCCTGATGAGCTCATCACCCAAATTGAAAACCTAATTGTTTCTGGGGTCAAAACGGGATAATAATGGAGAACCAACTTATTCAAAATACAATTGCCTTTGTAAAAAGGGAACTGAGCGATGCCGAAGGAGGCCATGACTGGTTCCACATCCAACGGGTTTTCAATACTTCCAAACTTTTGTTACAGCATGAAGAAGGTGACTCCATTGTGGTGCAATTGGCCGCTTTGCTGCACGACATTGCAGACCCAAAATTCCACAATGGCAACGAACAGATAGGACCACAGACCGCCCGTGATTTCTTGGAGACCCAGCAGGTTTCACACGAAACCACAGTGCACGTCGTCAATATTATACGCCACATGTCCTTTAAAAATAGTCTGGAACAGGATGGGGAGACATTCACTTCCAAAGAAATGGACATTGTTCAAGATGCTGACCGATTGGACGCCATTGGTGCCATTGGCATTGCCAGGGCCTTTAACTACGGAGGCTTTAAAAATAGGGAACTGTACAACCCGAAGGTGCCCCCTAACCTGAACATGACCAAGGAGGAGTACAAAAAATCGAAAGCGCCCACCATCAATCATTTCTATGAAAAACTGCTCTTGCTCAAGGATGGGATGCGCACTCCGACCGGCAAAAAACTGGCCGAAAATCGGCATGAGTTCATGTTGGATTATCTGGAACAGTTTTACAAGGAATGGGATGGGTCAGCATAAATCCTAGAAATTCTTTTTCCCCTTTTTTGTATCTTGGGAACTCACATAAAAAATCAAACTAAACAAGATGCAAAGAAGAAAGTTCATCAAAAATACCGCAGCGGCTTCGGCTGCATTTTCCATTGTTCCGAGTCATGTGTTGGGCAAGACCCAAGTTCCCCCCAGCGACACCCTGTATGTGGCAGGCTTTGGTGTTGGTGGTAGGGGAAATAACGTTATCAATGGACTCAACGATACGGGACGCGTTAAGTTCGTGGCCTTTTGTGATGTGGATGACCGCCGTGCCCAAGAAACCTACGAACAGTTTCCCGATGTAAAACGATACAAAGACTTCCGCAAGGTTTTTGATGAACGCTTGAGCGATATCGATGCCATTATGGTGGCGACTCCCGACCATACACATGCCAGCATTGCGCTGCCTTTTATGCGTGAGAAAAAGCACGCCTATGTGGAAAAACCGCTCACGCACAACATACAAGAAGCCCGATTGATGACCAAGGTAGCCCGCGAAAATGGGATCACCACCCAAATGGGGAATCAAGGAGCTTCCAGCGACGATAGCCGTATAGCTCGCGAGTGGGTGGAATCCGGTATTATTGGAAAGGTACACACCATCGATTGTTGGACCAACCGACCTGTATGGCCCCAAGGAGTGCCCATGCCTACCCAAAAGGACCGTATCCCAAGAGGATTGGATTGGGACCTGTGGTTAGGGCCGGCCAAAATGCGGGATTACAATGATGCCTATCTTCCCTTTAAATGGAGAGGGTTTTGGGATTTCGGAACCGGTGCTTTAGGCGATATGGGTTGTCACATTATGGAAACGCCCTTCAGTGTGCTGGACCTCGGGTATCCTACGGAGGCCGAAGCCAGTTGTACCACCGTTTGGGTAGATGATTTTGTGGAAGCGGATTACAGTCATTCCTGTCCACCTTCTTCCAAGATACACCTCAAGTTTGAGCACGAAGAGCACGGCGATATTGCCCTAAACTGGTACGATGGCGGTTTGAAACCAAATTTACCAGACGAATTAAAAGATGGCGAAACCATTGGTGACAATGGTGGTGGAACGGTAATCTATGGCGATAAGGGAATTTTGGTGTGCGACACCTATTCCAGAAACGCCCGTTTATTGCCCTCCGAAATGATGGATCTCTACAAAGCCCCTGCTGCCAAATATCCACGGGTACCGGGCGGAATGAATGGCCATATTGCCAACTTTGTCGATGGTTGCCAAAACGGAACACCAACTTCTTCCAATTTTGAAAAAGCTGGAAAACTAACAGAGACCGTATTGATGGGGAACCTTGCCGTAAAAGCCTACCAGTATAAAGAATTACAACCGGGCAAAACAGCACGGGACTGGAACCCCTACAACTCCCCAGGACGCAGAAAACTGATGTGGGATGGCGAGAACATGAGAATTACCAATTACGAGAAGGCCAACGAATGGGTAACGCGCGATTACCGTGAAGGCTGGGAGTTGGAATAAGTAAACTAAGAAAATTGATATATAAAATGGTCCGTTTCGGACCATTTTTTGTTGTCAATGCCTCAGGTAGAGAAGGATATTTGAAGTCATTTCGACATGAGATGCGAAGCATCGATTGAGAAATCCAACAGAAAAACTCAAGTTCAGATTTCAAGTTCAAACTCAAAAGGCAAGTCCAAATTCAAAAAAGGTCATTTCGACATAAGATGTGAAGCAGCGATGGAGAAATCCAAGGGAAAACTCAAATTCAAATGCATAGTTCAAACTCAAAGGTCAAGTAGAAATTTCAAGTTCAAGGTTTAGGGTTACGGGTTAAAGATGAGTTTTGGAGGATTTTCCGCAAGCCGAATCGGTATGGCCATTTTTTGATGGCTCGACTGCAAAGAGGCCACTGCCCACTCACAACTCGCAACTCGCAATACGAAACACGAAACACGAAACTCCCAAATTCCGTCTTCCGACTCTGGATAGATTTCTCACTTCGTTTCGAAATGACAAAGAATCCTATTGGTGCTAATTCGTGACATTAGTGTCAACTGCTTATTGACTATTTCCCATCAAACCAAGTCTATTTTCCATGGTTTTTTCGCTCCCGAGTCTTGATTCCTGGCTCTTGGCTCCTCACTAAACCAGGTTCTCGATACATTTTTTGCCTCTTTTTTTCAAAAACCGCCAAAAAACACTCGAACTGACATCCTAACTCGCAACACGAAACCCGAAACCCATAACTCGTAACTCCCAACTTCGGACTCCTGACTTCGGACTTCCAACTGCTAACCAAAACTCAAAATAACTTTAGCTGCCCATCTTTGTACTGTTCATGAAGTTCTGTGTTCAGGGTAGGAAAGCTTTTATCCCGAAAATATTTTTTCTTAGCAAGCTGTGCCATGTGATGGATTTGCTCCGCAATTTTGCCCTCTCCCCTTGTTCGGGTTCCGAATCTGGAATCATTTACCGTTCCTCCGTGGCAATCCTGTATTTGGTGCAGTACCTTTTCCGCCCTGTCTGGCATTGCTTTTCTGAGCCAATCCGAAAACAATTGCCCAATCGTCCCATTAAGCCGAACCACCGTGAGTCCAAACGAACGTGCGCCATGATCAGCCACCGCCTTGGCCAATGGCAATAGTTCATGCGAATTGATTCCAGGAATCATGGGTGCCAACATTGCGTTTACTGGGATGCCATTTTCGGATAGCGTTTGGATGGTTTTGAGTCGCTTTTGGATGGAAGCCGTTCGTGGCTCGAGCAAACGCCTTGTTATTTCGGACAGCGAAGTGACCGAAATATATACCCCGACCAAACCATACTGATTCAATTCTTTCAACACATCCAAATCCCTTAAAACAAGGGCGTTTTTGGTAATGATGCCCACGGGATGCCGATATTTTAAAAACACCTCCAAACATTTTCGGGTGATTTCGTATTCCCGTTCCGCTGGTTGGTAGCAATCCGTATTGCCTGAAAGTACGATGGTCTGTGCCTTCCAATTTTTATGTTTGATCTTGGCCTCCAAAAGTTCCGGGGCCGATTTTTTAATCAAAATCTTCCGTTCAAAATCCAACCCAGCACTATAGCCCCAATACTCGTGCGTATTTCTAGCGTAACAGTACACGCACCCATGTTCACAGCCTTGATAGGGATTCATGGAATACTGCATGCCCACATCGGGACTCTCCACCTTGTTGACAATGGTTTTGGGAAAAATGGGGATATAGGTCGTTTTGTTGCTTTCCGCTTCTTCTCCCTCCAACCGACAGAATTCCAAAAAATCATCCCGAAGTTCAAAAGAGTGCTGCAAAAACCGGTTATCGGTATTCTGCTGTGCGCCTCTTCCTTTGATATAGTTTTCGGGATTCATGTATTGGATTTATTCCAAATATATGGATTATTTCCTATATTTAAGTATTTAAGATTGACAGTAATTTCACGGATTATCGCGAATGCATCGGCTACACCCATCCCTACATCGCGTCCAGTCAGGCAATCAGCAACCGAACGGAATGACACCGAAATATCCGATTTAGCGCTTTCGGACTTCCGATAGATTTCTCAACTTCCCCCTCGACTCATTTCGACTTCGCTCAATGACCAACGCTCGGGGTGACAGCTCAAAAATGACATCTTAACTCATAACTCCTGACTACCAACCCGTAACACGGAACTCGTAACTCATAACTCTTAACCCATAACTTCGAGCTTCGGACTACTAACTCAAAATAAAAAAGCCGAGCGAATGCCCGGCCTTTTTGCTTTTGGTTAAATGCTTTTTTACGAGACTATTACTCTAGACCAAAATACGCAGCTACTTGGTTGTAATCGCTGGTGTCCACACCGGCAGCTTTTAGCTCGGCCATGATGTTTTCGCTGTTTTTACCTGTATTGGTTAGTTCTATGGCAACAATTATAACTTGTGAATATAATCCTTGGGGAACAACTGCTACTGCATCAGTTGATGCATTATGAAAGTTGATAAATGCACTTCCTGAATTTGTATTTAAAAGTACCCTTGTGTAAAATTGATTTCCATTCAAGCCACCTGGTATAGAGTACCTTAATCCATTAGGCTGCTGTATATAATACAAAAAAGCATAATTTGTTACTGGATTCGGTAAAGTAGTTAAATCAAAGTCAAGCGAACTATAATTTGCTTCATCAGAAATATCAAATACCAACTGCTGAACATTCGCATTACCGTCAACACCATCTGCTCCATCTGCTCCATCAACACCATCTGCACCATCTGCACCATCAACACCATCTGCACCCTGGCAATCCATGGCATCAAAATTACCATCGTTGTTCACGTCCTCTTCGGCATCACCTACACCATTACCGTTCAAATCCCAACAGCTGATACCATCGGCTCCATCCGCTCCATCTGTACCTGCTACGCCAGCCGCCCCTGCGGGTCCTTGTGGCCCTGTTTCACCGTCTTCCCCCGAACAGGAAACTAAACTTACTGCCATGCACAACATGGCCATACATACTAATTTTAATGTTTTCATGATTGTTAATTTTATAAATTAGAGTTAATACTCCGCCAAATATAGGTTAGGGGATAGGTAGCATTTTAGGCTAATTGACGGATGCCCCTTCTGATCTGACGGATGGCCCTTTTGGGTTGATCTGTGAAAATTGAAATAAGATTATTCCTACGAAATTATAGCTTAAAAAGAGGTTGTAGGGAACACACTACATGGTAGAGGGTTTGCCTTTTTCGATGATTTCAAATCTTTTCACTGGAAAACAGCAACAAATATGGGTTTCCTTTCCTTAGCATTGAAGAATGCAGCTATGAAGGATGGTCCTGCGAGAGTGACCCATGCGAATCCCAAACTTTGGGCTTCAGAACCCAAATCAAAAATAGATTTAACGGTCTGTCGGATTACTGAAAACTCACTTTTACCAATTGCTTTCGGCTTCCGCGCTTGGCGTAGAACAGCATTTTGTCGTCGGATTCATCTTTTAACGGCATGGAAACCATTAACGGCAATCGGGCTTCTTGCTGGTCGATGATTTTTTCATAATCCATTACCCCATTTTCGTCCAAGGAAATCATGAACACATTCCGGTTGCGACTAAAACCTTGCTTAAAGATCAAACGCTCATTGTTGATCAATTGTGGATTTTCAGCAGCAGTACAGATAAAAAAGTAGGTATTACCATCCTTGCAATAAGCGCTGTAAGATGCATAGGCTCCATCACCTTGGGTTACCTCGGTCTTGTTGATGTTGCGCGCCCATTCCATACTACCATTGGCATCCAGTTTTACGCTGACGATATCGTTGTGATGGTACCGTTCAATCCTGATTCGCTGACCCGCTCCAGTGGTTTCCAATCCGGTGGTGACAAAATATTCCTCGGCGTTGAAGAATATTTCATTTTCTTCAGTGATTTCCACCCCTTTAAAAACCAGGTTTTTGATATCCTTGTCCTCTTCGCGACCAAACTTGTCGTCCATAAACTGTTGTGAGAAGGGGTTGTATTTTTGGGAGCGGATGTCCAATGTATTCGGATCTACATCAAAATAGGCGATGCCATTGTATCTATTGTCCTTTCTATCGGCATAAAAGCCCACACAGACCAATTTGTTCTTTACGAAAATCGGATACAAGGCTTCGGGATATTTCCCAGGATCTACAAACGATTGGGTTTTGTTACCGGATTGTGACACCTTGATCAACTCGTACTGAAACTTTCGTTCATCTACACTAAAACGTCGCTTCTTAAAATAGGCCTTCCCCACAATATAGGCCGTTTGAAGATCGGCCGAAAAGGTTACATTTTCAAAGGCATAGTTCTTTTCCTCGATTTCATCCGAGAAATCATACTCAAACTTTTTATTGAGTGCGGTATCGAACATATGGATCATGTGCTTGTTGTCCTTTCCCTTTTTATGATGCGTGCTGATCACAAAACCTCTTTTGTTTTCATCAAACAAGATTGCTGTGGTAAAGCCTCTGGAAAAGTCGCGGTTGTAATAGTTTTTGCCAACGGGATCTTTCACCTCTTCCGAACTGATGGAAAGCAACTTTTTCTCTTTGAAGTTAAAATCGATAACGGGACTACTGTGCACCCAGTATTCATATTCGCCCCGGTCCAGGTTGTAATTGAGAAACAACAAGTGCAGCTGACCATTTTTGAGGAAGCCGTCCACAAAATCGAGCCCTTTCAACTTATAGTTGTATTCCGACACCAACTCTAGATTGCTGTTGTACTTTTCGATCAGGTAGCCCTTGGGCTTCAAGATCAATCCTTGGTAATAGGCGCGCACCAAAATATAGCCTCCGGAATCGTCCTCATTAATGGCCACTAGGTTAGAGTATCGATAGCGATCACGATATTGGTCTCCGAATTCGTAGGAAACGGGCATCTTTTGTGCATTCAGCAACACACTGCCGAACACCAGTAGGCAAAGTACTAATAGGTTGTTTTTCATGATCTGGCTGTGTTAGGCCAATGGTCATGATCCAGGGAAATCGGCTTTTCTTTTCTCGAGGAAGGCCGAAGTACCTTCCTTAAAGTCATCGGTTCCAAAGCAAGTGCCAAAAGCATCAATTTCCACCGAATAGCCATCAGCGTCATACTTAAAACCAGCATTTACCGCTTTTATTGCGTGTTTTATGGCGACGGATGAATTATTCGATATCCTGCTCGCTATTTTTTTACAAAAAGGAAGTAGTTCTTCGCTGGAGACCACGTGGTTCACCAGTCCATATCCAAAGGCCTTATCGGAATCGATCATGCCCGCTGTCATAATCATTTCCATGGCACGCCCCTTGCCCACAAGCTGTGGCAGGCGTTGGGTGCCGCCGTATCCGGGAATCACGCCCAAGGAAACTTCGGGCAATCCCATTCGGGCATTGCTACTGGCTACCCTAAAATGGCAGGCCATGGCCAGTTCCAATCCTCCGCCCAGAGCAAATCCATTGATGGCTGCGATAACAGGTGTCGAGAGATTCTCAACAAAATCGAACAGTTGGCGCTGACCTGCAGCGGCCAATTGCCGGCCTTCCTTCACCGAAAAATCCGCGAATTCGGAAATATCGGCACCGGCAACAAAGGCCTTGTCCCCACTTCCTGTAATTATGATGACCTTGGTTTGGGAATCCTCATCCAACTCCTTAAAGGCCACGTGCAGCTCTTCTATGGTTCGTTTGTTGAGTGCATTGAGTTTCTTGGGCCGATCAATGGTAATGGTAGCCAAATGGTTTTCTTCTTCAATGTAGATGTTTTCGTAATCCATAAAGATTGCTGTTTGGGGCGGCACAACGCTGAACCGCCATTATTTTTTCTGTTCCTTTGGAAAATCGATGGTAAACACGGTCCCTTTTCCAACTTTAGATGTAAAGTTAATGGTTCCGCCATAGTTTTCCACAATGTTCTTTACCATACCCAATCCAAGGCCTGTACCACTAGATTTTGTGGTGAACTTTGGTTCAAAAATACGATGCTTGTACTCATCCGAGATTCCCAGACCATTATCGGCAACCGATATTTTTACCCTATCCCCGACCGATGCAACGGTCACCAAAATCCGTGGCGATTCCACTTCGGGAATGGCCTGAATGGCATTTTTGACCAAATTGGTGATCACTCGTATCAATTGTGTACGATCCAACTTGGCGACCACCTCTTCCTCATCCGCTATAAAATGAATGTAATCCTCATTAAAGATTTCCAAGGCCAGCTTTACCACTTTTACCACGTTCAGGGTCTCATTTTGCTGGGCGGGCATATCGGCAAAACTCGAAAAGGCCGTGGCAATATTGCTCATGGTATCGATTTGCTGGATCAAGGTTTTGGAAAACTCCTTTACCTTTTTTTGGATATCGGGGTCATTGGGGTCGAATTTCCGTTCAAAACTCTGTACAGTAAGCCTTAGGGGCGTCAAGGGGTTTTTGATTTCATGGGCTACCTGTTTTGCCATCTCGCGCCATGCTTGTTCACGTTCACTACGAGCCAATTTTACGGCGCTCTCCTCCAGCTCATCGATCATGCGGTTATAGGAGTCCACCAACTTTGCAATTTCCTCTCCCGGGCTTTCCAAATAGATTTTTTCGTTTTGATGGGTGAGATTGGTCCGGTTAATTTTGTCGGAAATTGTTTGTAACGACCTTGTGATATATTTTGAAATGAAATAGGACAGAATAATGGCTATGACCAACATTAACAGATAAACCATACCCAATCGGAAAAGGAACTCTTTAAGTTCCATATTGTTGAAGGTGTTGTCCTCAAAATAGGGAAGGTTCAAAATACCGATGGGCTTAAACTTAAGATCGTAGATGTAACGATACGTTGCTTGATAGTTATCGCCAGCCGCCCTTTTTTCTTCCACAAAACGGCTTTCCCCTCCTTCTCTCAAAAAATTAAGTATTTCGGCATCCAAACAGGTGGCTATAGCGTTGGATTCAAAAGTGGGCCTAGAGCTTTTAATGAGGTTTCCTTCCAGATCATAAAGGTTGAAATTGACATTTTGGATGTTGGCAATCTCATAGATTTCTTCGCTAAAGATGAGGTGAAGATTCTCGGTGACTACGGGGTAGGTGGTTTCCTTGAGCGTAAATTCGATGCTCTTCATCAACTGCTCTTCCTTACGCTCCAAGCGTTCCCTGTGGTAATCGTTTCCCTGCTCCTTGTATTGGTACACAGTTACCCCGGCAATCAGCACAGATGCCAATACCACCAAGGTGATCATGGAAATAAAGATGCGCGACCGTAAGGATAGTTTTCGTAGCAAACTCGCTTGATTTGATGGTTAAATTTAAGCAATTATCGAGCCAAACAAACAGCTTCGGGATTGGGATTCAATCACAAAAACAAGACGAAAGAAAGCTCAATCTTTTTGTTTTCAAGCATTGGGATTTCTGTCTCGCACTTTTTTGTACCAACGAATGCCCAGCATCAAAAGGATAATCAATGCAAACATGCCTACAAGTCCGTAGATCCAATTGAAAGCACTTTTGAGCACCACTAAAAAGACAACCGCAAAAAGGATAATCGTGGCCACTTCGTTCCACAGACGCATAAATTTTGAGGTATACTTGACCTCATCCCGCTGTAATTGCTTGAAAATCTGATGGCATTTCCCGTGATACACAAAAAGTAGCAGCACAAATGCGAGTTTAACGTGCATCCAGGGTTGCTGTAACCAGCCCGGCATCAAAATAAGCAAAATAATGGCCGTGAGCGTGCAGAGCACAGCCGACGGCCATGTAATGATATACCATAATCGTTTTGTCATCAATTTGAGCTGGTCGCTCAGGATTTCCTTATCGGGTGATGGTTTCTGCCATGCTTCGATATGGTAAATAAAGAGTCGCGGTATATAGAAAAGACCTGCGAACCAAGTGACCACGAATATGAGGTGCAACGATTTGATGTATGGGTACAGCAATTGCTACGTTTTTATGAGTTACATCCGGATGGCTCCAATGCCCTTATCCCAGAGTTTGGCGTTAAAATTAGGGATTTCCGTTTTCATTAAGGTCTCCGCACGTTGTTTTAATCCCACCCATTGGGCATCCAGTTCCTTCTTTCGGTCCACGGATGGCTGATTGATCTGTGGCAACGAACTATTGCTGTGGTTCATAACAAAAAGATACTCGGCCGTAAACTTGTTGGGGAAATTCTCCACATCGTCATAGGCTTGCGATTTGCGCTGCACCATCTCTTCGTCCCACTCCTTGAGTTTGTCGAGCAATGACTGTCCTTCTTTTTTGAGTTCCTCGTCTTTCAAGTCCTTTAGCAATTTTGCTAGTTGATCTTGAACGCTTTTCAAGGTGTTTACCTTATTGTGCATGTCGGTGAGCTTGGATTCAAAATCCGTCATAATAGCATCGTACTCGGCAAAGCGCTCTTCCGAAACATGGGTGTTGGGCGTAGGCACAATCATCCCTTGGGTGGTAACGGTATTTCCTCCTGCACGTAATTGTATGGTATATGATCCAGGCGGCACTTTGTGCCCTGTGAAATCCGCTTCAATGTATACACCTGGTACACCTGGCATTATGGGGGTTTTAAGATCCCACACAAAACGGTTCAATCCTTTGGATGTCCCCAAAGTAGGTGCAGGGGGCGCTCCTCCTCCGTTATGGGGGATATAATCCTCATCCTTCTTGGAGGTAAAGGTCCGTACCACTTTACCCTGTGCATTTTTGATTTCCATAGTGACTTCGGTGGAATCCATTTTTTCCGGAAGATGGTAATAGATGACCATCCCATTGGCAGGGTTGACCCCTTCAAATGGATTGGTTCCGGACAGATTGGACGAATTTCTGCTCAATGGGCTTCCCCAATAACCGTGGATGGCTTCTTCCGGCTGATACAATTTCAATTCACCGCTATTTCCTTTGTATTGGGCCAAGGTTGTGATATTGTCCAAGATCCAGAAGCTCCTCCCAGAAGTAGCCACAATCAAATCGCCCTTGTGCACCTTTAGATCCGTAATCGGTGTTTTGGGTAAATTCAATTGCAGCGGCTCCCATTTTTTACCGTCATTCCAAGATACATACAGTCCTTTTTCAGTACCTGCATACAACAATCCTTTCCGCTGCTCATCCTCTCGGACCACTCGCGTAAAAGCTCCGTAGGGAATGCCCTCGCTAATATTGGTCCAACTTTTTCCGTAGTCGTTGCTTTTGTAAAGTGCAGGGGTATAATCATTGAACTTGTATCGGGTAGTGGCAATGTAGAGGGTCGCTGGGTCGTGTGGCGAAACTTCAATGGCGTTAACCAAACTCTCCTTTAACCCCTTTGGGGTTATCTCTTCCCAGGATGCGCCACCGTTTTTGGTGATATGTACCAATCCATCATCACTCCCAGTAATCAATACCCCAGCTTCGTGTGGTGATTCCAAAAGATAAGAAATGGTTCCGTAGTTTTCAGCACCTACGGCTTCATTGGTGTAGGGACCTCCTCCCTTTCCTTGCAATTCATCTTGATCTCGTGTTAGGTCCGGTGATACTTCTTCCCAGGTTACGCCATTATCCCTTGTTCTAAGGACCAACTGTGCCGCATGGTAAAAAGTTCCGGGTTCGTGTTTGGACCAAATAATGGGGGCATTCCAATTGTATAGGTATTTCATGTCACGAGCATCACGTCCTAAATACTGTATTGGGGCTGCCATGACATTGCTGGATATTTTGGATTCCATATCCAACAGTTCAATGGTACCCAGATAACTGCCTCCCATCACATAGCGTGGATTGTCGGGGTCGAAGCCCAAAAAGGCACTCTCTCCCCCAGCGGAATAATGCCAATCTTCTTGATTGATGCTCCATCGACCTACGGAAAGACTGGCGATCTTTACCGAGGTGTTGTCCTGTTGACCTCCATAAATGTTGTAGGGAAACAAATTGTCCGTGCTGATACGATAAAACTGTGCCGTGGGCATATTATCCTGCAGGGTCCAGTTTTCACCATAATCGAAGGTAATGGTAGCTCCACCATCATCTGCCAAAACCATATTTTTCGAGTTGTTCGGATTGATCCACAAGTCGTGGGTATCGCCATGGGGCACGGAAATGGTCTCCCAGGTTTTACCACCATCTTCCGAACGGAACATGGAGGCACTCAACACATATACCGTATCTTCATCATTGGGGTCTACAAATACTTCGATATAATACCAGGCACGCTGTACCAATCGGTTGTCCCCACTGACCATCTGCCAACTATCGCCCCCATTGTTGGAGACGAAGAGACCTCCTTTATCTAAATCTGAATCACTTTCGATCAAGGCGTATACTTTTTCAGAATTGGAAGGGCTCACAGCAACGGCCATTTTTCCCTTTTCTTCAGGCAGCCCTTTGGTCATTTCTTTCCAAGTGTCGCCGCCATCGGTGGATTTGTACAATCCGCTTCCTGGCCCTCCACTGATTACTTTATTGGGTTTACGCTGATGCTCCCACATCGCGGCATAGAGCACCAAGGGATTGTTAGCGTCCATGGACAGTTCTACTGCTCCAGTACCTTCATCCACATACAATATTTTTTCCCAATTTTTCCCACCATCAATGGAACGGTACACCCCTCTTTCCGGGTTTGGGGCATATAAAGCACCTTGGGCGGCTACGTACACCACATCTGGGTTGGTGGGGTGGATAATGATTCGCGAGATATGCTGTGTTTTTTCAAGTCCCAGTTTTATCCATGTTTTTCCCGCATCATTGGATCGGTAGACACCGTCGCCGTAGGAGGTCATTACTCCCCTTGGAGCATGCTCTCCCATACCACAATAGAGAATGTTGGGATTGGAAGGCGATACGGAAACCGCACCCACGGAGCCCATTTCAAAAAATCCATCGGATATGTTTTCCCATTGTCCGCCTGCATTGGTGGTTTTCCAAAGTCCACCACCAGTGGTTCCCATATAGTAAGTGAGCGGGTCGCCAATTACACCGCTAGCGGTCACGGAACGTCCTCCCCTAAACGGACCGATGTTCCTGAATATCATGGGTTCAAAATAGTCGTTGGGCGTCTGTGCGAATGCCAGAGTGCCAAAAATGGCACTCAACAAAAAAAGCAGTCCTTTTTTCATAGTGTTGGTTGGTATTGGAATGTCTGTAATGTAAAAGCCCCTATGCAAAAACATAGGGGCTCGTTTATTTATTCTTCTATGCTCAAATAATCCAATTTGAGTTGGTTGAACTCTTCATTGAAGGTAGCAATTTCTTTATCCATCAAATTATCGAATGTCCTCAATTGCTCGTTGATCTTTTGTGTCATTTCATTTTTGACAGCAATATCCTGTTCGGTCGGTGGGAAATCGTCTAGAGAGACCAAACTGTTCAAGTGCGCCAATTTATTGGTCAACCTGATGGGGAAGTTCAAAGGATCTTGATTACTTCTGTTTTGGGTCTGATAGAGTGCCTTTTCTACGGAGCCAAACTCTTCCTTTAAGCTTTTGGCTTTCTCCACCAATGCTTTTGTGGCTTCTTCATCCTTATATTTTTTGATGAATTCATCCAACTTTCCGTTGATTGCCCTAATCTTCTTTATGGATTGATGGGCCTTGTCCACAGTCTCGTTCACCTCGGTGATAAAATCGTATTGTTTTTGCATATCGGCAACGGTAACTTCGGCCCTTGGGTCTGGCAAAATGGTAAAGTTTTCACTTTGTGTTTCTCCATTTACGTTCAAATGCACCTTGTAAGTTCCTGGAACCGCTTTTGGACCGCTTAGGTTGGCCCACCACAAAATCATTCCGTCCAATCGTTCGGCGCCCTTGCCTCGCGTATCCCAAACGTAGGTGTTCCCGCCTTTCTTCGCTTCCAGTTTTTTATCCTTTTCCTTGGCGTAGGTACTGTAGGTGGCCAATGTGTCTCCGTTCATTTTGGTATAGGTCAACGCAATGCTGTCCTTTTCGGAAACATCTTTCAGGTAAAAATGGGTAATAACCCCACTGGCCAAGTTCTCTCCTTCTGTTTTTGATGGCCTTCTTGAAGCCCTGCCTTTGGTTCTGTAGCTGTCCCTTGGTTTGTACAAAATCGCATCAGCAGATTTTTTGGTATTGTCCAATTGATGTAATACCGTAAGATCATCAATAACCCAGATACTTCTACCTTGTGTCGCTACGATCAGGTTGTCATCCTTGATGGTCAAATCGGTAATGGGTACAATGGGCAAATTCAATTGGAACTTCTCCCATTGGGCTCCATCGTTGAACGAGATATACATTCCGGTCTCGGTACCCGCATACAGCAGCCCTTTTCGTTTTGGATCTTCCCGAACCACCCTTGTGAAGTGTTCATCTTCAATCCCATCGGTGATTTTGGTCCATGTTTTTCCGTAATCGGTGGTCTTGTAGAGATAAGGGGCAAAATCGCCCAACTTATACCTTGTCGCGGCCACGTAGCAGGTTCCTTCATCAAATGCAGAAGGCTCAATGCTATTGATCATGTTCCACTCGGGCATGTTGGGAGGTGTTACATTTTCCCAGGTTTGTCCGCCATCTTTGGTCACATGGATAAGTCCATCATCACTACCTACCCAAAGCAGACCTTCCTTCAATGGGCTTTCATTGGCGGCAAAAATGGTACAGTAGTATTCCACACTGGTATTATCTTGAGTGATGGGTCCACCACTGGAAACCAGTTTGGTAGGGTCGTTTCGGGTTAAATCACCACTCAACAGTTCCCAGCTTTGACCTTCGTTGGTCGTCATATGCACATGGTTGGAAAAGGTGTACAGTTTATTGGGGTCGTGCTTGCTGAACATGATGGGGAAGTTCCATTGAAAACGGTACTTCATTCCTTCGGCACCGTGCCCCATTGGATTGTCAGGCCAAACGTTTACTGCCCTCACGGTTTTGTTCGCATGGTTCACACGGGTCAAAAAGCCCCCGTAGCTCCCGCCATACACAATATCGTTGTTCTCAGGGTCCACAGCAATATGTGCGGATTCACCTCCTGCTGTTTCTTCCCAATCGTCCTCTCCGATAGATCCATCATCACTTCGGTAATTGATCCTGATGGTAGAGTTATCCTGCTGCGCCACATAAATTCGATATGGGAATGCATCATCCGTAGTTACTCGATAAAATTGGGCGGTAGGTTGATTGTGATAGGTACTCCAAGTTTCCCCGCCATCAAAACTTACCTGGGCGCCGCCATCATCGGCCATAATCATACGATTGGAATCTTCGGGTGCAATCCAAAGATCATGGTGATCTCCGTGAGGTGCATTATTGGATTTGAAGGTCTTTCCTCCATCCGTACTTTTATGATAGCTCACATTGAGCACATAGACTACATCTTCATTATTGGTATCGGCATAGACACGGGTATAGTACCACGCTCGTTGCCTTAGACTTCTATCGCTATTGACCAAGGTCCATGTTGCACCGGCATCATCGGAACGGTAGAGACCTCCTTTTTCCTTGTTTTCTACCATAGCCCACACCCTATTGCTGTTGACTGGGCTTACGGCCACTCCTATAATCCCCAACGTATCGGTCGCGAAGCCTTCATTTTTTGAAATCTCCGTCCACGTTGCGCCACTATCGGTACTCTTCCAAAGGGCGGAACCTTCTCCACCACTGCTCAAGCTATAAGGTGTGCGTTGTATCCTCCATGTGGAAGCATATAGAATCCTTGGGTTGTTCGGATCAAAGGTAAGGTCAACGGCTCCCGCCATATCATTGGCATACAGCACTTTTTCCCATGTTTCGCCTCCGTTGGTGCTTTTGTACACTCCCCTTTCGGTAGTGGGCTTGTACAGATTGCCCATAACCGCAGCGTAAACAATGTTGTGGTCCTTTGGGTGGATTCTCATTCTAGAAATATGTCGGCTTTCATCCAATCCCAACGATGTCCATGTTTTTCCAGCATCTACCGTCTTCCAGACTCCGTAACCAGAGGAGACATTACCACGAACGGTCTGTTCTCCACCACCTACATAAATGACATTGGGGTCGCTTTGGGCCACTTCAACGGCACCAATACTTCCTCCGAAATAACCATCGGAGATATTTTCCCAGGTGCCGCCACCATCTTTAGTTCGCCAAACTCCACCTCCTGTGGCTCCGAAATAGTAAAGGTTAGGTTTTCCTGGTACTCCAGCAACGGTTCCGGAACGTCCACCACGGAAAGGCCCGATCAATCGGTATTCCAAACTAGAATAAAGTTCTTCGGGGTATTGTGGCCCACTTTGTTTTTTGTTCCTACGCTGGGAATGGACCGGTGAAATAAACAGTGTTGCGGTAAGCAAGAGCATACCGATCTTGAAAAAGCAAATCTTCATTTTTAAAGTGTTGAGTTAGTCAGCCTTAAATGTAATAAAAAGCAACAAAAAAGTTATCCAATATTTTGTACTTTAACCCAGCATATAAAAATCAAAACCTAAACCATGCTTAAATTTTTGAGGCTTGCCGCCATCTTTTTGGCGTTGGCCGCTTGCAAAGACCAATCCAAACAAAAAGAACAATCAACCCCTCCCGAAACAACCGCAGAACAACCCGAATGGGTGTATTTGTTCGATGGCACCAGTCTAGACGGTTGGCGAGGGTACAACATGGACTCCCTACCTCCCGGATGGACCATTAAGGACAGTGTACTCACTTTTGACACTGAACTCGGCCTGGAACAGGATTATACCGGTGGCAAGGATATTATCTACGGCGCAGAAGAGTTTGACAATTTTGAGCTTTATCTGGAATGGAAAATTCCTGAAGGAGCCAACAGCGGTATTTTTTATCACGTTAAGGAAGGCTACGATGGACCGCCGGAGGTATCGCCGGAATATCAGATCATCGATGATGAGAATTATGCCGATATCCACGATCTAACCGGGTACAACTCACAGTTTGGCGCCGAACATCCCGAACTCCTTCAAGATTGGCAAAAAACTGGAGCGGATTACGCTATGCATACGGCAGACGAATCGCAAAAGCAACTGAACCCCGTTGGGGAATGGAATTCCTCAAAAATTGTGTTCACTCCAGAAAAAGTAGAGCATTGGCTCAACGGCAAAAAACTATTGGAGTTTGAGCCTTGGTCCGAAGACTGGAAAGCCAAAAAGAATTCAGGGAAATGGGACAACGCTCCCGATTATGGAAAATACAAAACGGGCTACATTGCCCTACAAGATCACGCGAGCCCCATTTGGTTCAGAAACATAAAAATTAGAAAACTATAACAACCTCCAGACCATGAACAAAAGAGAATTTATCAAAAAGAGTAGTGTGGGAGCACTGGGAATTATGTTGGCGCCTTCCATTCTTAAGGCAGGATTCCCCAAAGACAAACTAAGAACGGCACATATTGGCGTAGGAAACATGGGCATGGAGGACCTCAAGGCCGTATCCTCCCATGAAGCGGTTGAAGTTATCGCTCTTTGTGATGTGGATGCCATCAACCTATCAGCGGCACACAAAATGCATCCCGGGGCACGTATCTTTTTTGATTACCGTGTCATGCTGGAAGAAATGGGAGATGAAATCGATGCGGTTATTGTCTCCACACCCGATCATACGCATGCACCCGCTTCGTTGATGGCAATGAACATGGACAAGCCTGTGTACTGTCAAAAACCACTCACCCACTATGTTTCCGAATCCAGGGAAATGAAACGAGTGGCCGCCGAGAAAGGTTTGGTGACGCAAATGGGGATTCAGGTGCACTCCTTTTACGATTATAAATTGGCCACACTTTTGATTCAGTCCGGAATCATCGGTAAAGTTCATACGGTACATGCATGGTCGCCCAAAAATTGGGGGTATGATGGACCATTGCCCGAAGGCGAAGATCCCGTTCCAGAGCAATTGGATTGGAACCTTTGGTTGGGCACTTCCACCAAACGACCTTATAAAAAGGATATGTACCACCCAGGGAACTGGAGAAAATTGATGGATTACGGCTGTGGTACCTTGGGCGATATGGGAGTCCATATTTTTGATACGCCTTATAATGCGTTGGAGCTTGATGTACCCAGAACCATTATGACGGAATGCCGCCCTCCCAACGGATTTGGTTTCCCGGAAAAAAATACGGTCACCTATGAATTCCCTGGCACCAAGTACACAGGAAAGTCCTTAAAATGGATTTGGTACGATGGCCCGGGTGCACCAGAAATGCACGAAGACCTGATGTTGCCCGGAATGGAAATGAAAAAGGACAACGCTGCTGCCAAAAAAAGTGACGGTAACAGTATCTCCTTGGACGCAGGAGTCGCAGGAGAAAACGAACTGCCAGAACAAGGTGCTATGTTCGTGGGAACCAAAGGTCGATTGTTGCTGCCCCACTTTATGCAATTGCCCAAAAAGATCGTGCGCGGTAAATATGTGGACATTTCCAAGGAGATTGCAAAAGTATCCGAGGAGCATAATTTGGGCGAACCCATCCGTAATTATGGCACAGAAGGACCAAAGCACTACCACCAGTTTGTGGATGCCTGCTTGGGCAAGGATACCACAACCGCGCCTTTTGATTATGCCGCCCGTTTGACGGAAACTATTTTATTGGGAACCATTGCAGGGCGTTTCCCAGGAGAAACGCTTCATTGGGATGCGGAAACGGCGCAATTCAAAGAGGAGAAGGCCAATCAGTTTTTGGCTGGAGATTATCGAGACTTTTAAATAATTGCTATGTCCTCCACCTTGGAATATTGGTTAAGCGGTCCCGTGCTCCATGTCCCTGCACTCTTACAGCCAGCAGCACATGCCTTGCTACAGTCCGTGCGGGAAGTAAAGGAATATTTGGCTGAGTTCCCGGAAGAGCAACTTTGGGAAAAAGCCTATGGCAGGGCTTCGGTAGGATTCCACCTTAGGCACATGACCGGGGTACTGGACCGATTACTAACTTATGCCAAACAAGAGTCCTTGACGGAGGAACAGTTCGAATTCCTGAAAAATGAAGGGAATGGTGAAGGAGCACCTACCAGCGAACAATTGATTTCGGCATTGGAGGACAAAGTGAATGAAGCTTTGGCCTATTTCAAGACCATTCCAGAAAACACCCTGACCGACGAACGTTTTGTGGGCCGCAAAAAGCTGCCCACAACGCTGATCGGATTGCTTTTCCATGCTTCCGAACATAGCCAACGTCATGTGGGTCAGTTGTTAGTGACGGTTAGCGTTGTAAAAGGTCAATAATCGGGCCTTCGGAGCTATCTTGGAAAATTGGGTCGCGAAGTGGATGGGAACCAAACTTGATGGAAGCTCCAACAGAACCTTCAAATAAGGCTAAAAAGGGACACATTAGCTTCCACAACAACAAGGTTTTGACAGTCTTCTCTTACAGCGTTTCTCCACAAATTAATGGGCTTGCGGGATATTAATACCTAAAAAGTGTACTGTCACCTCTGTTTTTTTAACAGTCACAACATTAATTTCACATCTCCTTTTCCATGGACTAGTTTCGAAAAGGTATGGAAAGTATAAACCTCAATCAATTTTCATTTAAAGTAGCCCTTTTAGCTATATTCTTTATAACTCCAGCTATGCTTCATGCCCAAAAAGCGGCACCAGTTGCAGCGGATGATAGCTACACGGCAGGACTTAACAGCACTTTGAACGTCGCAGCATCCAACGGTTTGCTCCAAAATGACTCAGATGCTAACGGAAATGCTACCATGAGTGTGCAAACTACGCCCGTGGCTAATGTGGCCAATGGTGTTTTGAACCTGAACAGCGATGGTAGTTTTGACTACACCCCAAATGCAGGTTTTATTGGAACAGATAGCTTTACCTATCGGGTTTGCGACGATGGATCACCCAGCGAAGTAGTTTCCCGCTTTGATTTTGATACTCCGACCATTACCACAGCTACCATTGGCCCCAACGCCACCTCTGTCAACCCCAATGCAGCACAAACAGGTTGTGGAATTCACTTCCCCACTGGTTCAGGAGGTTCCACCGGTTTTGATATCGTGGTACCCAATACTGCAGGTATTTTTAATTTTACCAGTTTTGAAGTCTCTTTCGAATATCAAGATCAAGAAAGTCAAGCTGATATTGTTACTGCAGGTAATTTTAGAATCTATCACTTTAGGCCCAATGAGATGGGATTGGAAATTGACGTGGTCAACTCCGTAACCAGCCTTACCGAAACCTTTACCCAAGATTTTGGGAATTTTTTGAGCGGAAACAATCCGTATTCCGTAGCTTATAACGAAGCTACCGGGGAAGTAACCTACACCGCCAACGGAAGTTCCACAGTATATGCCGTAGCCCCTCCAAATTCTCCTTTGGACAGTAGTTTGGCCACAGATATTGTTATCGGCGAACGCATGGATGGCTCCGGGTCCTCTACACCCTCACTTTGTAGCATGGAGTTTGTGGACAACAGTGTACTTTGCGATGAAGCCGATGTCTCCCTCACGGTGATAGCTACCGTAATCACCAACAGGAACATCACGTACCGGGTGAATAAAAATTAGGATACCAGAGGACTTCCTCCTACGCTTTATGCTCCAATAACGACTCGAACGAAACATATTTGAGCGCTTTCTCATGGGTAGCTTCCAATACCACAGGTGGCGCAACTCCCTCCAAATAGGCCTCTTTCCAACGTGAGGCACAGAGGCACCATTTGTCCCCAGCTTTCAAGCCTGGAAATTGATAAAAGGGCATGGGTGTTATCAAATCGTTCCCTTTGCTTTTTGAGAACTGTAAAAACTCGTTCGTCATAATGGCGCACACCACGTGTTTTCCTGTATCGTCGATACCTGTATTACAGAATCCATCCCGATAATAGCCCGTTTTGGGTTCCAAACAGCAGGAGATTAACGGTGTCCCAAGTACATTTTTATCCATAGTGACCTAAAAATAATTTAAGTTGAGCAGTTTGTAACATTATTGTTACTTTTTCTACAAATGAATGACAAGCTTTCATCATTTTTTATAGTTTTAAGGAGATAACAACTAAACACTATACCCATGGATATTTTTGGAAAAATAAAGGAAAAACTCAGCAACGAGTTTATTGATATTGTCGAGTGGTTGGATTACACCGACGACACCATTGCCCATCGCTTCGAGCGATATCAGAATGAAATAAAGAACGGGGCCAAGCTCATTGTTCGTGAGGGACAGACAGCCGTTTTCATTAACGAAGGTCAATTGGCCGATGTATTCGGGCCCGGCACCTACGACCTCACCACACAAAACCTGCCTATCTTGGCGACCCTAAAAGGGTGGAAGTATGGATTTAACTCTCCGTTCAAAGCCGAAGTGTACTTTGTGAACACCCATCTTTTTACCGATGAAAAGTGGGGGACAAAGAGCCCAATCACCTTGAGTGATGACCGCTTTGGTCTAGTGGAAATAAGGGCTTTTGGCACCTATGCCTTCAAAATTTCCGATGCTGGAAAATTTATCAAGGATATCGTTGGTACAGACAGCAACTTTACCAATTTTGAAATCAACGAGCACCTCAAAAGTTTGATCGCCACCCGTTTTACCAATACCGTTGGCCAAGCCAATCTTCCCATCGAGCTTTATGCAGCAAACACCACCGAGCTTTCGGACACTTGTCGCGAGGTGATGTCGCCTGAGTTCGAAAGTGTAGGCATTTCCTTGGAAAAATTCTATATCGAGAACGTTTCCATGCCCGAAGACCTCAAAAAGGAAATCTTCGAGTACAGCCGTATCGATAAATTGGACTTGGACAAACTGACCAAATTCAAGACGGCGAAGGCCATCGAGGCTGCCGCACAGAACGAAGGCGGGACCGCTGGTGCCGGAATGGGTATGGGTATGGGATTTGTGCTGGCCCAACAAATGGGCGGCATGATGGGCGGAAACGCACAAGCCGCTCCACAACAGGTTGCACAACCGAGGGGAGGTGCTGTTCCTCCTCCAATGCCAACACCCACCATGTACTACTATGCCTCCAATGGGGTGCAGCATGGGCCTGTTACCTTTGAGCAGATGCAGTCTTTGTTTGCCTCTCGCACCATCAACCGCGATAGTTTGGTGTGGAAACAGGGAATGTCCGCATGGACCGCTTTGAAAGAGATTGAGGAATTGAAATCGTTCTTGGGAGGCAACACGCCGCCACCATTACCAACGGAGTAATCTTTTTATTGGCATTTCGAAATGAGTTGCAAAGCAACGACTGAGAAATCTCAATTGAACACTGAGATTTCTCAGTCGTGAACTCCTTCGAAATGACAACAAAAGTACCAATTACCTTGTCATTCCTGTGAAAACAGGAATCCAAAAAAATAATCAAGATTTTCGCCTTCGCGGGAATGAATCTATGGAAGAGCAAAAAATCCAAAAGACCGAACTCAAAAAAGCCTGTGTCAATTGTGGTGCAGAGCTTAAATACAAGCCTGGCACTACCCAGATAAGCTGCGAATATTGCGGCCACATGGAGACCATTGCCTTGGATGACAACGGGTTCGAGGAATTGGAACTGTACCCTTTCCTTAAGGAAATGGGCGCCCAAAGGCACAGCGAGGAAATTTCCATGCTGCATTGCAAAAATTGTGGTGCCGATCAGCATGTGGAGGAAAATTATAAGTCCCTTCATTGTGTATATTGCGGTCAACCCTTGGTAGTTGCCGATGCCTATACCGAAAAATGGATTTTACCTGGCGCCGTTCTTCCCTTCCAAATCGACAAAAAGCAATCTTTTGCCATTTTTAAGAAATGGGTACAAGGATTGTGGTTCGCTCCCAACAATCTAAAAAAGGCGGCACTGGACCCTCAATTCACCAAAGGTCTGTATTTGCCCTACTGGACCTTTGATGCGCAGCTTTACGCTTCCTACACCGGCCAACGGGGAGAGTATTATTATGAGACCAAAAGGGTTCGCGATTCCAATGGCAAAATGGTAACCAAAAGGGTTCGGAAAACAAGATGGTATCCAGCAGCCGGTCAGGTTTCCGGTTTTGTGGACGATACGCTCATCAAAGCATCACATCAAAAGGCGGGAAGAATCCCAAGTAAAATCGCCTTTTGGGATTTGAAAAAGCTCCAACCGTTCAACAGTGGATTTTTATCAGGATTTGTAACCGAAAAATATACCATCCCGCTCAATGACGGTCACCTGCAATCCAAAGAAGTGGCCAGAGATATTGCCGAAACCTGGTGTAGGCGCGATATTGGCGGGGACACCCAACGCGTACTTTCCATGGACATGAAACTGTCCGAGGAAACGTTTAAGCATATTTTGTTGCCGGTTTACGTGAGTGCTTATCGATATAGTGGTAAGGAGTACAATTTTTTCATTAATGGAGAGAACGGACAGATATCCGGCACACGACCTTATAGTTTTTGGAAAATTTTCTTTACCGTCCTAGCGGTGATAGCCGTAATTGGTGTGATTGTGTTGCTTTCTAAAAAATAATAAGGAGTCAGTTCGAGTGATTTCCGAAGGAAATTATATCGAGAACTTAAAACAACAGCATCTCGATTCAAAAACGCTTCGCTTTTCCACTCAATGTGACCAGCTTTACTCAAACACCAAACAAACAGGATTGGGATGACTGGTTTCGTTCAAAAAAGTCAACGTACCCATTTCCAAGTCTCTTTTGAACACCACAATATTGCTGGTCTTTTTATTCGCTACCAATAAAAACTCGCCTGTGGGGTCCATGGAAAAGTTTCGAGGCCAATCACCGCGGACCGACTCCCTACCAACCAAATCCAATCGACCTGAATCTTGATCCACTTTAAAAATAACTATGGTATTTTCTCCTCGGTTGGATCCATACAAAAACTTGCCATCCGGGGAGAGGTGAATGTCGGCACAAAAGCTTTCCCCATCAAAATCCGCAGCCAAGGTTGGCACTACTTGAACTTCTTGATAATCACCCTGAGTATCCTTTTCAAAAACGGAAATGGTGCTGTTCAACTCGTTGATGACATACAGCAATTGTCCGCCTTTACCAAAGGTAAAATGGCGGGGGCCTGCCCCATCTTTAAAGGTCAGGGAGAATTGTTCAGCTGGAGTAAACTTGTCCTCTTCTTTCTGATAGCGCTTAACAGCATCCAGCCCTAAATCGGTCACCATCAGGCCTTCTGGAGTGAATTGAGCCATATGCGCATGTGATGTCTTAACGGAATCCAATGGCTTGTGGTCGATTACTTGCGGATTCTCGGCCAGCGAGCCATCTTCATTGAGGGCGAAAATGGAAACATTGCCTCCCGTATAGTTCGCTACGGCCAATTGGCCCTCACCCGAAAGTGACACATGACAGGGGTGCGCCCCTTGGGTTCCTCTGCTATTTTGAAGCTCTAGCGCTCCGTTTTCCAAACGAAACGCGGTAACGCCTCCGCCCAAACTATCAAAATCGGCAGTTTCCTGAACGGCGTAAAGGTTCTTTTTATCCTCCGAAATGGCCAAATAGGAGGGATTGGTCAACTTCGCCGCCAGTTTTTGGTTGGAAAGCTCCCCTGTATTCGCATCAAAGGAATACGTATAAATGCCTTCACTATCACCATCGGTATAGGTGCCAACAAATAGGGTGTACATGGGTTTTTCTTGAGGTTTTTCTGCACAAGCGATTGCTAAAACAGCAACTAAGCCCGCTAGAATACTATTTTTCATGGATGTTTAGTTAGGCCACCCAAATTAAACATTCTAAATCAAAATTAAGGGGTTTAGGAGAGTTCGCTCTTGATTTCCTTTTGAAGAAAGAAGCCGGTTACGATGGTCGATAGCACATCTGCAATACAAAACGAAAGCCATACGCCTATTTCACCCATAAATTTGGGCAGTACCAAAATCAAAGGGATAAAAAAGAAGCCTTGACGGGTCAAGGTCAATAATAGGGCGGGAGTAGCTTTCCCAATGGCCTGAAAATAAGCTGCCCCGATCAACTGAATGGCAATGATTGGGGTTGCGGCAAAGACCAAGCGCATGGCCAAAGGTGTATGTGCAAGCACAAAATTGTTGGTGGCGATTTCTTCTGCGGACAATTCTGGTCGATTGCTCAAAAACAGGGAGGCGATTTCGGACGGGAAGACCATCAGCACTATAAAGACCAAGGTTGCGACCAAGGCCGCATATTTAATGGCGGTGTAGATGGATTCCTTCACCCGATCGTATTTGACAGCACCATAGTTATAGCCCGCGATGGGCAAAAACCCCTGAGTGACCCCAAAAACGGGGAACAGGGCAAACATCAACATCCTGCCGATAATGGCGTACACCGCCACCATGGCCTCCCCGCCCAGATTGAACAATATATTGTTCATCAACAAATAGACAATACTGGTCACGGCTTGACGGGCCAAGGTCACAAATCCCAAGGAACCGATTTCACGGAGGATGGGGCGGTCCAATCCAAAATGGGAAACATCTATCTTAAGTTCGGAGTTGTCGGACAGGAAAAAATAGAATACGTAAAAGAAACAAAGCAAATAGCCCACCGTAGTCGCCCAAGCGGCCCCGTGCATGCCCCAATCGAACACATAAATAAAGATGTAGTCCATCAACAGGTTCCCAACGGATGGGATGATCATGGCAATCATGGCAAAGCGAGGTTTGCCCTCGGCACGGATGACCGAATTTCCCATCATACAGAGCGCCAAGAAGGGAACTCCGTACAAAATGATAGTGTAGTAAATTTTCGCAGGTCCAAAAATGGAACCTTTACCCCCAAAAGCCGGGATAAGGCTATCCACAAAGTAGAGCCCGAGGGCCACCATGGTAATGGTTACCAATAAGGTCAAGGTAATCTGGTTACCGAAGGTTTTTAGGGCTTTTTCGCGGTTGTTGGCACCAAGTGCACGGGAAATGATACTGGAACCTCCAATACCGATGGCCATTCCAAGGGCGGCAATAAAAAAGGATACCGGCAGCACTACATTGATAGCAGCGATGGCTATGGGCCCGATCCAATTTCCGACAAAAATGGAATCCACAAGCACGTTCAGGGACATCACCAAAATACCGATGGAAGCGGGTACAGCTTGTTTGATCAGTAATTTTCCAATGGGTTCCTGTCCCAGTTCATCGGAGGTTATTTTGGCCATGCCAGCGGGTATTCTTTGGGTTTACAATAAGGTGAATGCTATAGTTGTTTCAAAACTACAACGCATTCACCAAATTACCTTTGTTCTCCTTCAGTTTTTCAGCAATACTGTTCCAAAGCGCTATTCGATAGTGCAATGCCTGTTTGCTGTACTCCAGAACATCGTTCCATTTTTGGTCATCGGAACCACAAAGCGCCTTGATCATGCGTAGCGCTAAAGGTCCATGCTCGTCCCCATCCAACTCGATGTGCCTTTTCAGGTAGTACTCCAGTTTCTTGTATTGGCTAGCGCCCTGTTCGCCCGATTGTTCGATAATGCCCAAAAACATATCGGGAATCAAGTCTTCGCGACCAAAAGTAAAAGCAGCTGCGATGATATGCGGTTGTTGGGTATTGATGACCTTAAAAGTGAACTGAAGAAAGTCTCTTTCTGCTTCATTGAGGTCAGCCTTCTCAATTTGGGCAGATATCGTTGCCAAATGCGTAAACGAAGAAATTGTTGCTTCCACTTTTTGGGTGTCTGCACCTACTTCTTTCATGGCATCCAAGTACATTTCAAAATGACTTTTGACCTCTCCTTTTTCATTAAAGTCGCTCTCCTCCTCCAACACAATCTCATTGATGAATCGGGCTACAGCAGTATCCGTTGCGGGATGCCAAGGCAAACCAACACAGGTAAGGTGCTTCTGAAGCGCCTTTAAAAGTGACATAAAATCCCAAACGGCATACACGTGGCTCTCCATAAAGGTCTTGATGTCCTCAATAGTTTCCAATTGGGCGTATAGCGGGTGGTTCTTGAGTTGTTCCCGAAGAGGTTGGAGTTCTTGCTCCAAGATTTCAATTTTCATAGCAATTCTTTTATTCTTCTTACGGAATTTATCGGATATGGGTTTCGGGCAATGCTCCTTTTTCTTCCCAATCCTTGATCCAGTTGGCCATCAGTTCGGCCCAATCGTCGCGGTCGTTCAAACAAGGAACATGTTTATAATGTTCTCCACCGGCTTCTTCGAACTGCTCCTGTCCTTCCATGGCGATTTCCTCCAAGGTCTCCAAGCAATCACTCACAAACGCAGGGGTGATCACTGCCAATTTTTTGATGCCTTCGTGACCCAAACGTTCAAACTCTTTATCCGTAAAGGGTTGCAACCATGGATCGCTCCCCAATCTGGATTGGAACGAAGTGCTGACCTTATCTTTTGGAAGCCCAAGCTCTTTGATGACCAACTCGGTAGTATCGTAGCACTGGTGACGGTAACAGGTATGGTGAGCCACGGAATTGGTCTTGCAACATTGGCCATCCAGTTTACAATGGAACTTGGTAGGGTCCGATTTTCGGATATGCCTTTCGGGAATTCCGTGATACGAAAACAAGATATGTTCGTAATCAAAATCCTTTAAGCCTTCAGCAATACTTTTGGATAGTACTTTGATGTAATCCGGGTTGCTGTAAAAAGCGGGAAGGGTTGTTAAGTGCATCTCAGGAAAGTCCTTTTGTTGCACCTCCAGTGCCTTTACCACCACGGTTTCGTAGGATGACATGGCATAGTGCGGATACAATGGCACCAAAAAAACCTCATCAACGCCCTTATCCTTCAATTCCTGCAATCCTTCCTTGATGGACATGGAGCCATAGCGCATCCCCAGTGCAATGGGAAGGTCGGTGTGCTTTTGTACTTTTTCCGTGAAACGTTTGGACAGAATAATGAGGGGAGAACCTTCTTCCCACCAAATTTTGGAATAGGCCTCGGCCGATTTTTTGGGACGGAAATTCAAAATGATGCCTCGCACGATGATGTTCCTCAACACAGGATTCACATCGATGACGCGTTCATCCATCAAAAATTCATCCAAATACGGCTTTACATCCTTTGCGGTTGGGCTATCCGGAGATCCCAAGTTGACCAATAAAACTCCTTTTTTCACGGCTTATTCGTTTAGGTCGCTAAAATACAACACGAAGTGGACTTGACCTTTTTCACATCCAAATTCTTTCTTATGACTAAATAATGTTTCTCGATTTTGTTTAACCATTCTTCCTTTCTTGACCATTCTATCTTATTTTTGGAGATATGGAGTCTTTCTACGACAATGTTTCCAAAGAATCCCTGATTTATTTAGGTGTGACCCTTGTTGTGCTCGTGATACTTTATTGGGTCACTTCCGTAGTCCTGAAACGACTGGGAAAAAACCCTAACTATTTATTGCCCAAAACAGCTTTTAAACGGCTGGCATTTCCATTGATTCTCATTTTTCTCTCCGTCTTGCTTCGCATGAAAGCACTGCGGGACATTCTAAATCTATCGGAGGCTGGTTTCTGGTTTAGAAAAATCAGTACCATTCTTTTCATTTTTGCCATGGCATGGGTAATGATTGCCCTGCTTAAAATCATTAAAAAAGCGGTCATCCAAAATTACGACATAGGAGAAGCTGATAATTTAAAGGCCAGAAAGGTCTACACCCAGTTTACCATTTTGGAACGGATCTTTATTTTTATTGTTATCCTCTTGGCCACAGGATTTATGCTGATGAGCTTTGAGGAAATCCGCGAAGTGGGCATTAGCATTTTTGCCTCGGCAGGTGTAGCGGGAATCATTATTGGGTTTTCTGCTCAGCAATTTATAGGGACTATTCTAGCAGGTATTCAAATTGCCATTGCACAGCCCATAAAACTGGATGATGTGGTCATTGTGGAGGGTGAATGGGGCCGCATTGAGGAGATTACCCTGACCTATGTGGTAGTGAGCATTTGGGACAAAAGGCGCTTGATCGTACCAACGCCCTATTTTATCAACCAACCCTTTCAGAATTGGACGAAAACCTCTTCAGAGCTGATGGGGACCGTATTCCTTTATGTAGATTACAATGTCCCTTTTGATCAACTGCGCGAGGAACAGACACGAATTTTGAAGGATACCAACCTGTGGGACGGCAATGTGAATGTAATACAAGTAACCGATACCAAACCCAATTATGTAGAGATCCGATGTTTGGTAAGTGCCAAGGATTCTCCCACAGCTTGGGATTTACGGGTCCATCTCCGCGAGAAACTTATTGTGTATTTACAGGACAACTATCCGGAGAGCATTGCCAGAACCACCCGATTATCGGTTGAACATAAAAACGATTTTAATGAGAAATAGCATTTTCATAGCCCTTTTGATGTTGGGAGGCTTCGCCAATGCCCAACACATCACCTGTTCTCCTGAGGACAAATCCTTGTTTGAGGATAAAATCGCCGATCTAAAGCAAACAAGGGCATCGAGTCTGGGAGATACCATTGCCTTGGTGGGACAATCTTTTTTGGGAACGCCTTATGTGGAAAAAACACTTGAGGTTGGGGATACGGAAACCTTGGTAATCAATTTTGGTGGACTGGACTGCACCACCTTTGTGGAAAATGTCATGGCGTTTAGTTTGATGCTGAAACGTCAACAGACCAATTTTGAAAGTTTTACCAAGAACTTGGAGACCGTTCGGTACAGAAATGGGGATTTAAAAGGTTATCCCTCTCGTTTGCATTACTTTACGGAATGGATTCGGAACAACGAGAAAAAAGGTTTGGTGAAAGATATTACTGCCGAATTGGGTGGTGTTGCGTTGGAAAAACCCATCAACTTTATGGGCACCCATCGTGATCTGTATCCGTTTTTGGCCAACGATACGAATTTTGAAGCCATGATTGCGGTGGAAAAAGAGCTTGCCAAAGAAAAGCTTTGCTACTTGCCCAAGGACCAAATCGAAAGCAAGGAACAGCTCATTAAATCGGGTGACATTATTGCACTGACCACTTCCATAAAAGGTTTGGACGTGACGCATACGGGCATTGCCATCCATCAACCGGACGGGAGACTCCATTTATTGCATGCTTCCAGCAAAAACGGGGAGGTGGAAATTTCTGAATTGCCTTTGGCGGATTACCTCAAAAACATCAAAAGCAATATTGGAATTATAGTTGCAAGACCGACCTTACTTCCGCTTTAAACACCATTCGATGGCCCCCAAAAGGTGTTGACGGAACATGGGTTCATCATAAGAATCATCGGTATGGCCGCCACCAGTGTAAAAAGCCCTGCCCCCATCGAATTCCTGATACCATGCAATCGGATGGTTGGTGCCATTGGTGCCACCTTCGTAGCTGCTTTCATCCAAATTGAGCAACACCGTAGTTTCCGAACTTAGGGTTTTGTAATTGTACCACTCATCGGTTCTTATCCAAGTATCTGAAAGATGTTCCGTAGCCGGATGCGACTTGTTGACCACATTGATGGTCGCTTTTCGGACATTGGGGTTGCTAGGATGGGAATCGAAGTAACCCCCTACCAACTTTCCGTACCAAGACCAGTCATATTCGGTATCTGCCGCAGCATGAACACCCATATAAGCGCCACCACTTTTTATGTAAGACTCAAAAGCCCGTTGCTGTGTAGCATCCAAGACATCCATAGTGGTATTCAGAAACACCACAAGCTTGTAGTTACCTAGATTTTGGACCGTAAAGTCCTCACCCGACTCCGTCTGCAAGGCAATAAAACCATTTTGCCGTCCCAATTCCCTTAAGGTTTGGACCCCTTTTTCAATAGATTTATGCCTGTAGCCTTCCGTTTTGGTAAATACCAGCACCAATTCTGGCATTTTTTTCGCCTCTGCCTCCATCGTTGGGTCGTCTTGAGCCATAATGGGAAGCGTAAAACAAAGAGCGAGCAAGAAAAGTGATATGAATTTCATAAGGGTACCTTTAGACGTTTGAAGTTAAATATTTTTTGGGCGTGGTGCCGAATTTCTTTTTGAAGGAGGCTATAAAATGACTGGCAGTACTGTAACCGACTTTCAATCCCACTTCGTTGACGTTATGTTTGCCGGTTTCCAGCATTTTTCGGGCATAATCCATTTTATAGTCGAACAAAAATCCAAAAACGGAGTCGCCATAAATCTGTTTAAAACCCTCCTTTAATTTTTTAAGGCTCAAGCCAACTTCTTGTGATAGTTCGGCCAAGGTCGGCGGTTCGGCCATACGGGAAATCATGATTTCCTTGGCCATCCGGATACGGCGCACATTATCTTCATCCGCCAAATAAGGGCACTGTTCCAAATCGGCATCCTCGGTTTTGTTGAAGTAGAGAGAAATCAATTCATACACCTTCCCTTTAAGGTATAGTTTCTTTATCGATGGATGCAGGTTGTAGTTCATCAATTGGCTCAGTACAACGGCTGTGGCAGGCGATACCATTTCTTGGGAATAGTATTTCTTTTCCTTGTTTTCCTCGCTCAAAAAAGGAATGTAATCCGCTTCGTTGGAAAATAGGGCGTGGAACTTTCTAATGGTCATCACCACGGAAAGCAACCATGACCCTGGCGAGACCACTAAGTCAAGCGGCAAATCTTTCTGAGTATTGTAAAGCAAGAGCGAGTTTTCCTCGTTGACTTCCAAATAGTAATTCCCTTCATTGAAGTTGAACTTGGATTTGCCCTTCAAACAGAAATGAAACTGGATGTAGGTGCTGTCGATGTCCCGTTCAATAAGTTTTGGTTCTTGGGTATCGTTTTGGATTTTAAGGATGTAAAAGCCATCTTCCACCAAAATTTCATCATAAGAACCGCTAGCGATATTTTTCACATTCATTCTTCGTCTGATTTTGTTTATCGACTAATTTAGAATCGCTCTAAATTGTATATTGCTTAAGCTAATTTATCAATAATAACAGTGCTTAGCATCATTTTTATCAAAAATAAAACATAAAATGGCAGCGATGGTCATTTATAGTACCGCTAGCGTTATTTTTTGACCTACAAGCCTGTTATTTTTGTGCTGCGATTTATATCCTTTATGAGGGACTACCATATTTCAAAACATAATTCCTTCTATGCCATTGGGTTGAGTTACAAGAAGGCAGATGCAGAGGTTAGAGGAAAGTTCAGTCTGGATGTTCCTGCTATTGACCGTATTTTAGGCAAGGCAAAGGAATTTGGAATTGATGGCCTGTTGGCTATTTCCACATGCAACAGAACCGAACTATACGGTTTTGCACAACACCCTTACCAACTTATCAAATTGCTCTGCGACGAAACCCCTGGTACCGTTGAAGAATTTCAGGAAGTAGCCTACGTGTATAAAAATCATGATGCCATTTCGCATATGTTTAAAGTGGGCACTGGTCTGGACAGTCAGATTCTGGGCGACTTTGAAATCATCAGCCAAATAAAGCAAGGGTTTTACCGATCCAAAAAGCAGGACATGGCCAATCCTTTCCTGGAACGCTTGTGCAATTCGGTAATCCAAGCCAGCAAGCGAATCAAAAACGAAACAGAAATTTCCTCTGGTGCCACTTCGGTTGCCTTTGCCTCGGTTAAATATATCTTGGATAATGTAGACGACATTTCCAACAAAAACATTTTATTGTTCGGGACAGGCAAGATTGGACGGAACACCTGTGAAAATTTGGTGAAGCACTCCAATAATTCCCATATCACTTTGATCAACAGAACGCGTGCGAAGGCGGAAGACATTGCCGGTAAGTTCCAATTGACGGTAAAAGATTATGGCGACCTTCAAACGGAAATCCGAAAAACCGATATTTTAGTGGTGGCCACGGGGGCTCAATTGCCCACTGTTTCCAAGGCCATTATCCATCCCAAAAAACCATTGCTGGTTTTGGACCTATCGGTGCCCAAAAACGTTTCTGACGATGTAAGGGAACTGGACAATGTGACCTTGGTGCATTTGGACCAACTTTCCCAAATTACCGACGAGACCCTGTCCAAGAGAAAAGAATATGTTCCCAAAGCGGAAGCCATCATAGAAAAGGTGAAAAAGGATTTCCTCAAATGGTTGGAAAGCCGAAAATTTGCCCCGGTCATCAATGCCCTCAAGGACAAACTCAACACCATGAAAGCCGAAGAAATCGACTTTCAGACCAAAAAAATTGAAGGATTCGACCAAATACAAGCGGAAATCATCTCCGACCGTATCATCCAAAAAATCACCAAGCAGTTTGCCAACCACCTAAAGAGCAACGAGGTCGATACCGATGATAGCCTGGAACTGATACAAAAGGTCTTTCAGCTAGAACTACATTCCAAATGAGCAAAATTATCCGCATTGGAACCCGCGACAGCGAACTCGCGCTGTGGCAAGCTACCACCGTACAACAAAGACTGGAAGCGCTCGGGTACGACACTATTTTGGTGCCTACCAAATCGATGGGGGACCAAGTGCTAGACAAGCCGCTTTACGAATTGGGGGTTACCGGAATATTTACCAAAACCTTGGATGTGGCCATGCTCAAGGGCGATATTGACATTGCCGTCCATTCCATGAAAGACGTTCCTACACAACTTCCCAAAGGGATTGTGCAAGTAGCCGTTTTGGAGCGCGCCATAACCCATGACATATTGGTGCACAAAGGTTCTGGTTTTTTGGAACAGGACCAACCTGCGACCATCGCCACCGGAAGTTTGCGGAGAAAGGCCCAATGGTTGAACAAATATCCCCATCATACCGTGGTAGACCTTAGGGGCAATGTGAATACACGTCTCTTAAAATTGATTGAAAATGATTGGCAAGGGGCCATTTTTGCCCAGGCGGGACTGGAACGCATCAAATTGTTGCCCAAAGATGCCATTCAACTGGATTGGATGATTCCCGCACCCGCGCAAGGTGCCATGCTCGTTGTGGCCATGGAAAAAGATGCATTCACCAAAGAAGCTGTATCCCAACTCAACCATACCGAAACCGAATTATCCACAACCATCGAACGTGAATTTTTGCGGACCTTGGAGGGTGGTTGTACCGCACCCATTGGGGCTTTGGCCCAAATAAAAGACCAAAAGGTTTATTTTGAAGGGGTTGTTTTTTCGTTAGATGGGAAGCAGAAAATCGATATCAAAAAAGAGGTGAAACTATCCGAAGCCCAAGGGCTAGGTAAACGTAGTGCGGAAGAGGTATTGCAAAAAGGTGGTGATAAATTGATGCAGGAAATCAGAAATGAAAACAATACTGTCCACTAAAATGTTGAGCTTGGCCCAAAAAGAGCTTTTTTTAAATTCCGGTTTGGGATTAGTGGAGTACGATGCCCTAAAAATCGAGCTGGTTGATGTGAGAATTCCTTTGGACCAAGTGAACTACATTTTTACGAGCAAAAACGCAGTGAATGCTTTTTTGGAACAAGCCAGACATTCAGATGCATCGCGGTTCGCTGCCTTTTGCGTCGGAGAAAAAACCAAGGGGCTTTTGGAAACCAATGGGGTGAAAGTGTTGGAGATGGCCCAAAACGCCTTGGATTTGGCCAGAATCATCATAGAGAAGTATCAAAAAAAATCCTTTTTGTTTCTTTGCGGCAACAAGCGGAGGGATGAACTTCCTGAAACACTGACAAAAAATAACGTTCAGTATAAAGAATTGGAAGTGTATCGCACTCATTTGAATTCCAAAGCGTTTCAACGCAATTTTGATGGTATTTTGTTCTTTAGCCCAAGTGGCATCCAAAGCTATCTTTTGGAAAACTCAGTAGGAAACAGCACGCTATTCTGTATCGGAGAAACCACTGCTTCTGAAGCAAAAAAACATTCAAACAAAATAATAGTTGCCAATAAGCCGACCGTAGAAAACGTGTTGGTCCAGGCGATAAAAGAAATGTCAAAATAAACGGATGCCTAGCGCCCGCCTGGTGGACAGGCAGGAAGTCGAAGCATCGTTCAACATCGAAAACAATAAAAAGATTCCTGCCTGCACAGGAATGACAAATTAAAATTTATGATCAAAAACGACTTGTTCCTTCAAGCTTTAAAAGGTGAAACCGTTGAACGTCCACCCGTATGGATGATGCGACAGGCAGGGCGCTATTTGCCCGAGTTTATGGAACTCCGTAAAAAATACGATTTCTTTACCCGTTGCCAGACCCCTGAATTGGCTTCGGAAATTACCGTGCAGCCCATACGCCGCTACGGTATGGATGCAGCCATTCTGTTCAGTGATATTTTGGTAATTCCACAGGCTATGGACATTGAGGTGCAGATGAAACCCAATTTTGGACCTTACCTCCCCAACCCTATCCGGTCCCAAGCGGATTTGGACAATGTAATCGTTCCCGATATCCAAGATTCTTTGGGGTATGTGATGGATGCGATTACCATGACCAAGGAAAAGTTGAATGACGAAGTGCCTTTGATCGGGTTTGCAGGTTCACCTTGGACCATTCTCTGCTATTGTGTAGAGGGACAGGGTAGCAAAAGTTTCGATAAGGCGCGAGGGTTCTGTTTTACCCAGCCTGAAGCTGCACACGAATTGCTTCAAAAAATAACCGACACCACCATTGCTTACCTCAAGGCCAAGGTGAAGGCCGGGGTAAACGCTGTGCAAGTTTTTGACTCATGGGGCGGCATGCTCTCACCACAGGACTATCAAGAATTTTCGTGGAAATATATTCAGCAGATTGTTGATGCATTAAAAGATGAAGCTCCCGTTATTGTGTTTGGAAAAGGATGTTGGTTTGCTCTCAAAGAAATGGCCAACTCTGGCGCTTCGGCTGTTGGGGTAGATTGGACCTGCTCCGCACAAAACGCGAGGTATTTGACCGGCGGAAATATTACGCTTCAAGGGAATTTTGATCCCGCCCGTTTGCTTTCGCCCCCAGAAAAGATAAAGGAAATGGTCACACAAATGATTCGTGATTTTGGCAAGGATAAATACATTGTGAACTTGGGCCATGGCATATTGCCCACCATTCCCGTAGAAAATGCAAAGGCGTTTATTGATGCCGTAAAAGAATACAAAGGGTGAACCTTGTTGCAGTACTAAAAAGGGTCGATTTTAAAAATATACTGAAAGTTATAGGTATCGGTTTGAGCCGACCCCATCTGGTGCTGCCCACCGTTAAGGCTACGAAGGACTGCATTGCCGTCTCTACCCAAAATTATGGAAAGTTGCATCATAAAAATGGGCCCGCCAATGCCTTCAGACATGCTTTTTGGAATTATTTGATTGCGAAAAGATGCTTTAATTGGCACAGCAACGAAGAGACCGTTTTAGCTTGGGCCAAAAAAGTGACGGATTGGCACGAGGATTCATTTCCAAACCAACCCTTGCCAAGGGCCATGGATTTGCACAATAACGAAGTTGGTCGTTTGGTTTTTACACAAAACCTCCTAAAATCAGAGCTGGAAATCGTAGCCTTGATGAAGCAAATGACTTCGGAATCCGTTAAAATTGACACTGACACAGACCTGTCTGAATATAAAAACCGAATGGTACATATTTTAGAACAATGAAGGATAAATTTTACGAGTACATTCAGCAACTACAAGATACCATAACCACCAAATTGGAAGAATTGGACGGCGTGGCCAAATTTCAACAGGATTTGTGGGAGCGTGAAGAAGGAGGAGGGGGCAGAACTAGGGTGATTGAAAACGGTGCTGTTTTTGAAAAAGGCGGTGTCAACATTTCCAAGGTACACGGTCCATTGCCCAAAAGCATGCAAAATTACTTTGGTGTGGAAGACGTGGATTTCTTTGCTTGCGGCCTCAGTTTGGTAATTCACCCCAAAAGTCCAATGGTTCCCACCGTACATGCCAACTGGCGCTATTTTGAGATGTACAACAAAGACGGGGACATCGTAGATCAATGGTTTGGCGGCGGACAGGATCTCACCCCTTATTATTTGTTTGATGAGGATGCCGTTCATTTTCATCATACGTGCAAAAAGGCCTGTGATGCACATCATCCAGAGTTTTATCCCACCTACAAAAAGAAATGCGACGAATATTTCTGGAATTCACATCGGAGCGAAGCTCGCGGCATAGGTGGATTGTTCTTCGATTATTGCAAAACAACTGAAGAGACCAGCATGGAAGATTGGTACAACTTCGTCACCGAGGTTGGCGATAGTTTCTTGGAAGCCTATGCACCCATTGTTGAAAAAAGAAAGAATCTCTCCTACAACAAAGAACAACGCGACTGGCAAGAAATTCGTCGTGGCCGCTACGTGGAGTTCAATTTGGTACACGACAAAGGCACCCTTTTTGGGCTCAAAACCAATGGCCGTATCGAGAGTATACTGATGAGTCTACCTCCGCAAGTACAGTGGCGCTACGACCATCATCCGGAGAAAGGAAGTGAGGAAGCCAAACTGATAGAAGTGCTAAAAGAGCCGAAAAATTGGGTTTAATCCGTAGTTTTGATAGCAAACCTTGCTTATGAGACAGAAAATATATCAAATCGATGCCTTCACTAACCGGACTTTTGGAGGTAACCCGGCGGCCGTTTGCATCCTAAATTCGTGGCTGAGCCCAGAGTTGATGCAAAAGATAGCCCAAGAGAATAATCTGGCTGAAACCGCCTTTGCCGTCAAAAAAGATGAACAGTATGAGATTCGCTGGTTTACCCCAGAAGTGGAAGTGGACCTTTGTGGACATGCCACTTTAGCGACTGCTTTTGTGCTGTTTCACTTTTATGAATTTGACGAAAATACCATTCAGTTTTATTCACCACGCAGTGGAAACCTCAGCGTTGACAAGGCTGATAATGGTTGGCTTACCTTGGATTTCCCAACAGACCACCTGATTGCCATTCAAAATGTTGACGAGTTGGACACTGCTATAGGACAAAGTCCAATAAAAACCTTAAAAGGCAAAACCGATTACTTAATGGTGTATCGCTCCCAAAAAGAGATTGAAGCCTTGGAACCCAATCATCATTTGTTGGCACAATTGGATGTTCGTGGGGTTATTGTGACGGCGCCTGGGGACGAAGTCGACTTTGTTTCCCGTTTTTTCGCCCCGGCCTGCGGTGTTCCCGAAGACCCCGTAACCGGTTCGGCCCATACCTCTTTAGTTCCGTATTGGACGGAAGTTCTTCAAAAAACCAAAATGACGGCCAAGCAACTTTCCAAAAGGGGAGGCGATTTGGTATGTGAATATTTGGGCGACCGCGTAAAAATATCGGGCAAAGCCGTGCTTTATTTGACCGGGGAAATAGACATTTGATCAACACTTAATACTTAGCATATGTACCCATTTATACGAAATAGAAGACTCCGTGCCTCCGAATCCATACGGAGATTGGTTCGGGAAACCACCCTGACACCTGATGACTTTTTAGTGCCGCTGTTTGTGACCGAAGGAAAGGGAATCCGGGAAGAAATCCCATCCATGCCCAATTATTTTAGGTTGAGTTTGGACCAGTTGGAGAAGGAAGTAAAGGAACTTTGGAACATGGGATTGTGTTCCTTGCTCCTTTTTGTTAAAGTGGACGATAAACTGAAGGACAACAAAGGCACCGAAGCCCTAAACCCCAACGGTTTGATGCAGCGTGCCATAAAAACCGTAAAAAATGCCTGTCCCCAAATGCTGGTGATGACGGATATTGCCCTTGATCCCTTTTCATCCTATGGTCATGATGGTATCGTGGCAGAAGGGCAAATTTTAAATGATGAAACTGCCGAAGTACTTGCCGAAATGAGCGTATCCCACGCCCAGGCGGGCGCCGATTTTGTAGCACCCAGCGATATGATGGACGGCCGGATTTTGACCATTCGCGAAGCTTTGGAAGATGAAGGATTCATCAATACAGGGATTATGGCCTATTCCGCAAAATATGCAAGTGCCTTTTACGGTCCCTTCCGAGATGCGTTGGATTCCGCACCAGTGGATATCGCCAATGTGCCCAAAGACAAAAAATCCTATCAAATGGATTATGCCAATCGGTATGAAGCCATCAAAGAAACCCAAATGGACATTGATGAGGGGGCTGATATCGTTATGGTGAAACCAGGCTTGTGCTATTTGGACATTGTTCGAGAAATCAAAAATGAGGTGGAAGTGCCGGTAGCCGTTTACCAAGTTTCTGGGGAGTACGCCATGGTAAAAGCTGCTGCCGAAAAAGGTTGGTTGGACCACGATGCGGTTATGCTGGAACAGCTCACGGCCATCAAAAGAGCAGGTGCCGATATAATCGCTTCGTATTTTGCTAAAGATGCAGTAACCTTAATAAGTTAATTCTTTTTCGTCGCCCTGAGCGCAGTCGAAGGGTTGCGAAGGATTTTATCCGAACTTTGGGATAAACCTCAGCCAAAATGAAAATACGAACCACTTCGATACTCTTCTTCACTTTAGTGATGCACTTGGGGTTCGCCCAACGCGAGCTTATCCATGCCTTACCCTAACAATTAGGGTTCGATGAGGCTTTCATTCAGCAAAAGGTGGACTCCATCATGGAAATGGGCATTGATAGTCTGGCTTTTCCTGGGGCACAGCTCTTGGTGGCAAAGAACGATACCATTATTTTCCACAAAGCCTACGGTTTTCACACCTACGATAGCATTCAGCCGGTAGCTTTGAACGATCTGTACGATTTGGCCTCCGTCACCAAAATCTCGGGGCCGTTGCCTGCTTTGATGAAGTTGGCAGATGAAGGAAAGCTCGATTTGGATGAACCTTTCAGCCGGTATTGGAAGCCTTGGCGACACCGAAAGAATAAAAAAGACCTTACGCTTCGGGAAATCTTGGCGCATCAAGCAGGGTTGGTACCCTACATCGTGTTTTTGCAAAAAGTGTTACAGAAGAATGGCAACCTTAAAAAGCGGTTTTTGCATCATTCATCCAGCAAAAGATTTACGGCACAAGTGTACGATGGGCTGTACATCAACCATCGTTTTGAACGAAAGATGAACCGAATCATCAATCGCTCCAAGGTCTCCGACGAAAAGAAATATGTGTATTCGGGACTTACGTTCTTGATTTTTCCCCAATTGATTGAACAACTTACGGGAACCGATTATCAAACCTATTTGGATGAAAATTTCTATCAACCTTTAGGTTGCCATACGTTGGGATACCTTCCAAAGGAAAGTTATTTTGGAAACGCCATTGTGCCTACCGAAATGGACACCTTGTTTCGAAAAACGGTGGTGCAAGGTTGGGTACATGATGAAAATGCATCGCTTAAGGGCGGTGTTTCCGGCAATGCCGGTCTGTTTGGCACAGCGGACGACCTCGCCAAGTTGATGCTGTTTTATCAGAATTACGGCAAGGTCGATGGCCAACAATTGATTTCAGCCGAAACCGTAAAGGAATTTACCGAAGTGCAATATCCCGAAAACGACAACCGTCGTGGATTGGGTTTCGACAAGCCACTGCTGAACAATTCAGAACTTCCTTTGGGCGAAGCCTACCCTTCCCCCTTGGCCAGCCCCAAAAGTTTTGGCCATTCGGGATTTACCGGGACTTTCGTCTGGGCCGACCCTGAAAACAGATTGACCTTTATTTTTCTATCAAACCGCGTTTATCCGTCACGTAGCCATCGCCAATTGTATGAGCTGAACATCCGAACTGCGCTGCAGGATGTTTTTTATAAAGCTATGCAGATACCCATTCAAAATTGATTCCTATTCCCTATCTTGGTACAAAAGATTCGGCCATCCTATGGGACTACTCATTTTTTACGCCCTTATTTCCATTTTCTTTTCCTTTTTATGCTCCATTTTGGAAGCAGTGCTCCTCAGTGTCACACCTACCTTTATCAATCTGAAGAAGCAAGAAGGTAAAGATTATGCTGCCACCTTGGAATCCCTTAAAAAGGATGTGGACAAACCGCTTATTGCCATATTGACCTTGAACACCATCGCCCACACCGTGGGAGCCATTTTGGTGGGGGTACAGGCGAAGGTAGCTTATGCGGAAATCTATGGAACCACAGAGCGGACCCTTTTTGGTTTCGCCTTTACGGAAGATTTGATGGTCGGAATTGTCTCCACTTTGATGACCATATTGATTCTGGTGGCCTCAGAGATCATTCCAAAGACCATTGGAGCGACTTTTTGGAAACAACTGGCCAACTTTACCAGTAAGGCACTAAATATCATGGTATTCGTTTTAAAATGGACCGGATTGCTTTGGCTTTTGCAACTCTTCACAAAACTCGTTGGTGCCAAAGGCGAGCACGGCAGCGTGTTGAGCCGTGAAGATTTTAGCGCTATGACAGAAATCGCGCACGAGGAAGGCGTCTTCAAGGAATCGGAGTCCAAGATGATCAAAAATCTGTTGTACTTTGATGAAATTCTGGCTCGGGATGTCATGACACCACGAACGGTAATGAAGGTCGCCTCCGAGGATATGCCCATCAAGGAGTTTTTTGAGAAAAATAGGCCCCTACGGTTTTCCCGCATACCCTTGTACAAAGATCGGATGGACAACATTACCGGTTTCTTTCTTAAGGATGAATTGTTGGAAGCCATCGTAAACAAAAAGGGGAACGAAACCTTGGCCACCATCCGCAGGGAATTGTTGGTGACCAACCGAAGCAAGTCCATCAACGACCTTTTCAAAAAATTCGTGCAGAAACGCGAACACATTTCTTTGGTAGTGGACGAGTATGGATCGGTAAGCGGATTGGTGACTATGGAGGATGTGATAGAAACCTTGCTCGGATTCGAGATCATGGATGAAAGTGACAACGTGGAAGACCTCCAGAAGCTCGCCAGAAAGAACTGGCATGCACGTGCCAAGCGATTAGGAATTATTGAAGATGAAGATGAAATAGAGTGATGGAACATGCTTATGTACAGACCCCTATCGGAATCGCAGAGCTATTGGGCGATGAAAATGGGCTGGCTTCGATTACCGTATTGGAGAGTAAAAAACCAAAAGGTACAATTCCAGCAGTTTTAAAGGATGCCGTTGAGCAGCTTCAAGAATATTTTGAAGGAAACCGAACGGTATTTGAGCTTCAACTCAATCCTTCGGGAACAGATTTTCAAAAAAAGGTTTGGGAAGCCCTTTTGCAAATTCCCTTTGGAAAAACCATTTCTTATTTGGAACTTTCCAAACAACTCGGTGACGCAAAGGCCATTCGTGCAGTAGCCTCGGCCAATGGCAAAAATCCACTTTGGATTGTGGTTCCCTGTCACCGTGTAATCGGAACCAACGGAAACCTCACAGGATATGCAGGCGGACTGCATAGAAAAAAATGGTTATTGGAACACGAGAGTCCTGCCAAGCAGACGACTCTTTTTTAATGTATTGCCATGCTTTATAAACTTAACCTGGAGCATATCCTTTTTTTGGATATCGAGACCGTACCACAACACCCAAATTTCACCGATTTGGAGGAAACTGCCCAACTTTTGTGGGAACAGAAAACACAGTACCAACGCAAGGACGAATACACACCCGAAGAATTTTACGATCGGGCGGGCATTTGGGCCGAATTCGGTAAAATTGTTTGTATCTCCGTGGGCTATTTTGTGCACAAGGGAGAAAATCGAAATTTTAGGGTCACCTCCTTTCACGGCGATGAAATTGAAATCCTCAAACAGTTCAAGCAGCTACTGCAAGACCATTTTAGTCAAACCAAGCACCTCTTATGCGCACACAATGGCAAGGAGTTCGATTTCCCCTATATCGCTCGTAGAATGGTGATCAATGGCATTAACCTTCCCTATAAATTGGACCTTTTCGGAAAAAAGCCTTGGGAAGTGCCCCATTTGGACACTATGGAGCTTTGGAAGTTTGGCGACTACAAACATTACACCTCCCTAAAACTGCTTGCTTATGTCCTAGGGATTCCATCTCCAAAAGAAGATATGGACGGCAGTATGGTAAAGGATGTGTTCTATAAGGAAAAGGACATCGACCGCATCATCAACTATTGCGAATTGGATGTGGTGACCACGGCCCAAGTGTTCCTGCGACTGCAGAATGAGGAGTTATTGCATGATGATGAAATCAAAAAAGTTTAGAAATTAAAATTGAAACAAGAGCCGAGAAATAAGAGTCAAGAGACAGGAATCAAGATGCAAGACCCAAGAGGGCAGTCATCTTTTGAACTTGATGTTTGAATTTGAATTTTTCAAATGGATACCGCATCACGCTTCGACTCATTTCGACTCCGCTCAATGACCCCCGCTCAGCAACCGTTCGGAATTAAACAACTAATTAGTTTTTATAAAACTTAGTACTCTTAATTCCGGCGTAATCTTGCACCACCAAAACGTATAGTCCAGCGGAAAGTGAGGATACATTAATGGAGCCTTGGGTTTTCCCCTTTTGGATTACATTCCCAGAAGTGGTCACAATGGAAAATTCAGCGTCTTTTGACAGTTCAGCGTTCACATTTAAATAATCCACTGTGGGGTTTGGGTAAACGGATATAGTCAACTCTTGTGGAATAAACATGGGCGCATTTTCAATCAATGCCGTTTCAGCTCCCTTAAACTCAAATTCGATAGGCTCCGAAAACTCCGACACTACATTTTCGGTACAGATGGAACGCACACGCGCTTCGTACACCTTGCCTACTTCCAAGGCTTTAAGCTCAACGCTGCTTTCCCAAGTCAATTCACTGTTCCATTCGTCCGAATCCACACTTTTATACTGAATCTCGAAAAGGGTTTCTTCAGCTTCTTTCCAAGAGAGGGCAGCTCCATCTTCCGTAGCATTGTCCAAATCTAGATTGGAAGGAATTTCAATCGAACATTCAGAAACTTGGGCTCCAGTAACGATCAGGGAAAAATCCTGAAGGCCTGTGGTCAATGTTCCCTTATGTGAAATGGTGATGGTATAGGTTCCGCTTGCTTGCTCCACTTCTACGCGCTCAAAGGGATCAACTTTGTTATCGCCCTTGGTGGCAGCATCGTTTGCTTTGGCTGGATTCAATTTCCAAGGAAAATACGTTTGTCCATCCTTAGTGATACGGATGTCCAAATCATTGACCAAAGCGGCAGCGGTACTATTTAATTCTCCTCGGTTAATGTTTTCCGACGCTGGGTCTGTCCATGAAATCGAGGCCATCAACGGAACTCCTTCCATAGCGTTTACGGTAATGGTGTAAGTTTCCCCGTTGGACAACCGTTCCTCATTTACCAAAGTAGTGTAGCCTTTATTTTGAAGGACCTCAGCAGCAGCTTTGGCGTTCATAATGCCCCAGCCCATTTTGTAATCGGGTCCCTTGACATCCACATCATCAGCCGTATGAAGGGCTAATCCCTTAAGGGTGGCAGCTTTCATATACGAACCAAAAAGCTCTTCGTGGTACTGTTGCAACAACAAAAGGGACCCTGTCACTCCTGGCGCCGCCATGGACGTTCCCGAAGAAACCTGGTAGCTGCTATTAGTGGCTGAACTGGTGGAAAGAATGTTTCCGCCATCCCCGGCCAAGTCAGGTTTTACACGACCATCATCCACGGGTCCAAAACTGCTGTATCCAGCAACGGATGCCTTTTTTAAATCGCCGTTACCATCAATTTCGGTATTGGCACCGGCCACGGTCAATCCGTTTTTGGTGGTAGTAAAGCCCAATAGTAAGTCGAACCCATCAGCTGTTTTCCCAAAGTTGGGAGCATCATTATCAAAAGATTTTTGAGCATTGCCTGCAGCGGTCACCATCAAATAATGTGGCGCGTTATACATAATTCGGTCCCAATCTTGGCTAACTTTAATGTAAGCGCCAAAGTACCAATCCGGCACCCGGTCCGAAAGTATTCCGTAGGAATGGTTGCTCAACAAAAGTCCGTTGGCAGCAGCTTCGGCCACTTCAATCTTGTCTCGGCTCCAATCGTGGGTTAAAGCCTCCGCGCCGTAGGCAACTCCTCTAGCATTGGGCTCCACGCCGGCAGAGATTAAATTTCCGGTCACTAAGGTAGCGTGCAGACTTACTTCATTGGCTTGATCCGCGTTTTTGGCACGAACATCAAATTCTTGATGGGAAGATAGTGCTACACCAGAATCCCATACGCCCACTTCCATTTGGGTTCCTGATAGACCCAAATTGAGAAGGCCTTTTTCATATAGGGTATGGGCCCTTGAAGTTTGGGATGCAGGGTCATTTAAAGTTGTATAGAATAAAGGAGTACCATCTGTACCTACGTCTTCGAGTGCAATTTCGGTACCATCGGTTCTCTTTTCTGTAACTGTAATATTCTTGGATTTGACCAACTCACCTATTCGCCTTAATTTGGACTCATAATCGGCTTCCATCTCGGAAATGAATGTGGACATATTTCCGTACTCATAATCGAAACTAACTTGCTCTTTGGTATCTCGTGTTTGTCCTAGGATGGAACCCACGCCCAAAAGCGAAAATAAAATGGAGAAGATTGCTCCCTTAGCCGAAAAAGGAAATCTGTAGTCCATAATAGTTTAAGTTTAGGTAAGATTTGGACTACGAATATATGAGAATATGTAAGTTTTATCGATAAAATTCCTACTTTATTCGATGAAATACATAGTGATTTACCGATTTGTGTTGTGAAAATTCACTTTTACGTTGTGTAGCTTTATTCCTACCTCAGTTTGCTGAAACATAAGCTCTCCAAGATTACAATAGCCAACCACAAAAATAGCTGCCAAACATTGTGTAAATTTGTATCCTAAATCCATTTGATGCTAGAAAAGAAGTCCATAGAATATGAAAAGGCGGTATTGATCGGTGTTTTGAACCAACATCAGGATGAAGACAAGGTAAAGGAATACTTGGATGAGTTGGAGTTTTTGACCTACACGGCCGGTGGCGAAGTGGCGAAACGATTTGTGCAGCGCATCGATGTACCCAACCCGAAAACCTATATCGGTAGTGGTAAAATGGAAGAGGTGCGTCAATATGTGAAGGAACACGAAATCGGTTCCGTTATTTTTGATGATGAACTCTCCCCTGCCCAGCAAAACAATATTGAAAAACTGCTCCGCTGTAAGGTGCTGGACCGAACTAGCCTTATCTTGGATATTTTTGCCCAGCGCGCACAGACGAGTTACGCCCGCACCCAAGTGGAATTGGCGCAGTACGAATATCTTTTACCTCGACTAACCGGGCTTTGGACGCACTTGGAACGACAAAGGGGTGGTATCGGAATGCGCGGACCGGGTGAAACGGAAATCGAAACGGATAGACGTATTGTCCGCGATCGCATTGCCCTTCTCAAAAAGAAATTGGCCAAAATCGACCGACAAATGGAAACCCAACGGGGCAACCGGGGTTCTTTGGTTCGTGTAGCTTTGGTAGGATACACCAATGTGGGTAAATCTACCTTAATGAACGTAATCAGCAAAAGTGATGTATTTGCCGAGAACAAACTCTTTGCAACCTTGGACACCACCGTTCGAAAAGTGGTTTTGGGCAACCTCCCTTTTTTGTTGAGCGACACCGTTGGTTTCATCCGAAAACTGCCCACCCAGTTGGTGGAGAGTTTTAAAAGTACCTTGGACGAAGTTCGAGAGGCCGACCTTTTATTGCACGTTGTAGATATATCCCATCCCAATTTTGAAGAGCACATCGCATCCGTCAACCAAATTTTGGACGAAATCGATAGTTCGGACAAGCCTTGCATTATGGTGTTCAATAAGATTGACCAGTACCAGCCCGAAACCATCGATGAAGATGACTTGGTCACGGAAAAAAACACGGCCCACTTTACCTTGGAGGATTGGAAAAAAACCTGGTTCAACAAGATGGGCGATAAGGCACTTTTTATCTCCGCTTTGAACAAGGAAAACATGGACGAATTCCGCAATCGGGTGTACGACGCGGTGAGGAACATCCATGTGACCCGTTTCCCTTACAACAACTTTTTGTATCCAGAGCATCTGGATGAATATAGTGAGGGGTAGACTTTATCGATGAACGGCAACCTATTGCCTATTTCACAACATTTTTGGACCTGTTCACAACAAAAGTTTAGGGCGTGACCACAGATGACCTACTTTCACCTTGTTTTTAAGTCATTTTAGTGTCACGCACAGATCTTACGGATCTTAACCTACTTAGACCATGGTCTTAAAAACTTGAAAAACATTTTTCACCCCACAAAAAAGCCCTCCGCAAAGAGGGCTTTTTTTGTATGCGAAGGTTGCGCATCAAAACTTGTAGCTCAACCCAAGGGTCCAGTACGTTTGCAGTTCGTTGTCAATGGTATCAAAAGTGGCATCCGGATTTGGTGTTGGAGCACTGTTCACAATATAATTGAGCGTTTCCTGCTTGTTGTTCCTCAAACCAAAATCAAAGCCCACCCCGATCATTTTCCAAAGGGTATAGCTAAATGAGTTGATCCAGGTCCAGTTGCTCAAATTGCTGCTCTCATAACTCTGAAAAAGGGAAAGGTTACTCTTAAAACTCACCGCCCCTATCTGTTTGGTATAGTCTGCAACGATCTTGGCACCCATGGACGATTCAAAAATGGTATCCTCGCTACTGAACACAAAGTTGTAGTTGAGCGGATGTATGACCACTACCAGGTCCGAAATGGGCGTCCACGTAGCACCCACACCCAAATCAAGGTAACCAGGGTCGTTAAAATTGCTCAATAAAGTGGTACGGTATTCCGCCAAGGCAGAAATCGCAAACTTCTCGCTTAGTTTTCTACCGTACAGGGAAGAAATATTGAAGACATCCGTAGCCTGTCGGAAACTGTCATCGTCGGTGGGGTCGTCCTTATCGTCCAGCTTTACCCAAGCTAGGTTTACATTGGCCGAATTTCTCCAAAAAAACTTCTCTTCTTTCAGGTTGGCAAAGGCATTTACGGTAAATCCGATGTTGCCAGAGGAGTTATTGGGTATGCCCTGCGCAAACCAATTATTGAATTCTGATAGGCTACCGCCAATCGTTCCAAAGGCGCCCACTTTCCAGCCGGGCAAGGCATCGAGTTTGGCCTGTAGGGCATCCACCCGCTTTTGAATGGCGGCAATGGAATCCTTTTTGGGAGCTATCTGGGCTTTTAGTTCTTCTTCGGTCTGTGCCGTGGCGTTGGCCAGCGCAAAACAGGCTACAAGGGCGAATAACAATTTTTTCATAGTATGGAGTTTACTGTTTAGACCGTAAAAATAAGAAATGTCACTTCGCAACCGCTATTTCTTCACAAACAAATGGGTTTGGGGTTTAGGGTTTAGGGTTTAGGGTTTAGGGTTTAGGGTTTAGGGTTTAGGTTAAAAAAGTGCTTTTAGGGAATTCTTACCAAACTGATGTTGGCGAAGTAACCGGAAAACTTAAACTCAAGTGTCAAGTTCAACACATAGGTTCAAAAAAAGGACTATCTCATAAAGTGTGTAAATAGAAAATTAGCGGGGGCATGCCCCCGCTAATTTTTTGTCTAATTTTAAATATTTGCACATTATGAAGAAAGAAGAATTGTTCAACGACGATTTCCTGAAGCAGTTCAAATCGGGAGACGAGCTCAACGGTTTTCTCAAGGAACTCCAGAAACGCGGTATCGAGAAGATGCTGGAGGGGGAACTGGACGGCCATCTGGATTACGAAAGGCACCAGAGGTCCAAGGACGGCAACTCCCGTAACGGGCACTCCAAAAAGAAGGTGCGTACCTCCTTCGGGGAGTCCGAGATATCCGTCCCAAGGGACAGGGATGCCAGTTTCAACCCCATGGTCGTCCCCAAGCGGGGCAACATGGTGGACGGCATCGAAAATGTCATCGTATCGCTATATGCCAAGGGGATGTCGGTAAGTGATATAGAGGAACAGATACATGAGGCCTATGGTTTTGAGGTATCCACATCGACCATATCAAGGATAACCGAAAAGGTGGCGGAGGACATTGTAGCCTGGCAGAACCGACCCTTGGAGCCGGTCTATCTTATCGTATGGATGGACGGGATCGTCTTCAAGGTCAGGGAATCCTCCAAGGTGATCAACAAGACCGTGTACGTGGCCGTGGGCCTGCGCAGGGACGGGAAAAAGGAAGTGCTCGGCCTTTGGCTGGGCAAGAACGAATCGGCGGCCTTCTGGATGTCGGTGCTTACCGATATCAAGGCCCGTGGCACCGAGGACATCCTGATCACCGCCACCGACAACCTGAACGGGTTCACCGATACCATCAGGAACGTCTTCCCCGAGTCCAGAACCCAGATATGCGTGGTGCACCAGATACGCAATGCCTGTCGCTACGTGGTATGGAAGGACAAAAAAGCGTTCACCGCCGACATGAAGGGCATCTACAACGCGCCCAACGAAAAGGCCGCAAAGGCCGCCCTGGAGGACTTCGCCCAAAAATGGGAGGGCAAGTACTCCTATGCCATAAGGAGCTGGAGGGAAAACTGGGACGAACTCACCGTGTTCTATGAGTTCCCCCTCGAGATACGAAAGATCATCTATACCACCAACCTTATAGAGAACCTGAACGGGAAGATCAGGAAGTACACCAAGAACAAGCTTTCCTTCCCCACCGACGATGCGGTGATGAAATCCGTATATTTGGCAACAAGGGAGGCCACCAAGAAATGGTCCATGCCCATCAGGAACTGGGGCATCATTTTAAACCAGTTCCTTACGATCTATGAAAAAAGGGTCAGGCTCTAGAAAAGCCCAACCCCCGTTATTTTCAACTTACACACTTATTGGGATAGTGTCTCAAAAAAAGGTCATTTCGACATGAGGCACGAAGTGACGATTGAGCAATCTGATTGAAAAACTCAAGTTCAAGTTCAAAAAACTGCCCTCTTGGGTCTTGATTCTTGTCTCCTGTTTCTTGGCTGCTCACTGAACTAGTTCTCGATACATTTTTTGCCTCTTTTTTTACAAAAACCGCCAAAAAACACTCGAACTGACAAGTTCAACTGCCTACTGCAAACTGCCAACCGACTCTTTACCCGTAACTCGCAACTCTAAACTCCTAACTCCCGACTGCAAACCGTCTACTTCCCATCAAACCAAGTCTATTTTCTATCGTCTTTCCTCTCCTGATTCTTAATTCCTGCCTCTTGGCTGCTCACTGAACTAAGTTCTCGATACATTTTTGCCTCGTTTTTTTGCAAAAACCGTCAAAAACACTCGAACTGACAAACTATCTTACAAGACTAACTACTACCTGACTTCCGACTCCCGATAGATTTCTCGACTGCCCCTTCGACTCATTTCGACTTCGTTCAATGACCAACGCTCAGGGTGACAGCTCGAAATGACAAAGAACCCTATTCGTGCCAATTCGTGTAATTTGTGTCTACTGCCCACTGCTGCCTGACTTCCGATTTCCAATAGATTTCTCACATTCGTTCGAAATGACAAAGAACCCTATTGGTGTTAATTCGTGAAATTAGTGTCAACCATCCACTGAACGTCTGCCCACCAAACCAAGTCTATTTTCTGTGGTCTTTTCTCTCTTGGGTCTTGTTTCCTGGTTCTTGGTTCCTAACTCGCAAAACGAAACACGCAACTCTCAACTTCGGACTCCCTAAAGATTTCTCGACTGCCCCTTCGACTCATTTCGACTTCGCTCAATAACCAACGCTCGGGGTGACAGCTCGAAATGACAGTTTAACATCCCTCTCAACTGCGTACCGAACTACTGCCTACTGCTTACTGAACCACTGAAATCTATTTCTTTCGTTTAAAAAGCGGCACTGAGGAACAAGCTTCGCCATACATCACGCTTTTGGCCACTTCTTGGATGCGGGCAACGGCCATGAGGTAGGCATTCTCGGGAACGGGTTTGTGGGAACACCCTTTAATGATAACAGGTTTATCGGTAAATTCCGTAACGTCCAATTGCTCCAAAATAGGTTGGTAAAGTGCGGTTTCCAAATCTTGCAGGCTACCTTGGACCACTTTTTTGGCATAAGGTTGCAATTTGGAAGCTACAAGCATAAAGGCCCAACCGGGCACTATGGCGTCCGAGGAACATTGTAAGGCTACGTAAGCGTCTTGATAAGCTGTCCAATCGTGCGCCTCCACGTGGGCACGAAACTCCTTTTCACGCAAAATAAAGCCTTCATAGAGCCAATCTGCAATGTCCAACACCTTACGCTCCCCTTCGGGATAGTAATCCTCTAGGTTGAAGGTGATCAACTTGCTTTGGGCTACTCTGTTTATAATTTCATCTTCCATACTGTCATTCCCATGAAAACGGGAATCCTTTTCAAATTGACTTGGTTTCAATAACACGCTTCGGCTACGCTCAGCGTCCGTGTGGTTGTTTGGTTTACAAGTATTATCCATTCAGTGCCAAAACCAATATGGCGTTGTATCCATTATAATTTTTGATTCTGCGATCGGAATCTATTGGCCGGAGAGGTTTTTTGGTGCTTTGTTTTTCTGCCTTTTACCCGTTTGCGCCACAGTTCAAAAGAAGAACGCTTCAAATGGGTACGCATCACCTCGCGCACATCGTTCTCCTTTAAGCCAAACTGAAATTCGATGGCTTCAAAAGGAGTCCTGTCTTCCCAGGCCATTTCAATAATTCTATCAATTTCCCTAACCGTTAATTCCTCTGACATTATGATTTATGATTTTGGAATTATTTCTGGACAGTTTACAACAATCCGAGTTCGAGTTTGGCCTCTTCGCTCATCAATTCCTGCGTCCAAGGTGGGTCGAAAGTGATTTCCACTTCTACGTCTTTCAACACATCGATGGATTTAACTTTTTCCTCTACTTCCACGGGCAAGGTTTCGGCCACGGGACAGTTGGGCGAGGTAAGGGTCATCAAAATCTTTACTTCGTAATCCTCGTTTACGAACACGTCGTAAATTAGACCCAGCTCGTAAATGTCTACTGGAATCTCTGGGTCGTAAATGGTCTTGAGCACCTTTACGATTTTTTCGCCCAGTTCCTGTGTATCTATGGTAGTTTCTTCGCTCATTCTTAGTTATTTTAACTGTGTTTGATAAGCCACTGCGTACAATTTGAGCTGCTTGATCATACTCACCAATCCATTGGCGCGTGTGGGAGACAAATGTTCCTTTAATCCTATTTCATCAATAAAATCCACATTGGCATCGATAATGTCCTGTGGTTTTTGATGACTGAAAGCCCGGATCAGTATGGCAATGATGCCCTTGGTGATGATGGCATCGCTATCCGCCGTAAAAACCAATTTGTCGCCTTCCAATTCGGCGTGTACCCACACCTTGCTCTGACAACCTTTAATGATGTTGTCATCGGTCTTATATTTTTCTTCTATCAACGGAAGTGACTTTCCAAGCTCTATCATGTATTCGTACCGCTGCATCCAGTCGTCGAACATGGAAAACTCGTCTACTATCTCTTCCTGTATCTCTTTTATGGTCATGCGATTGTTTTGTTCAAAAGTACAACCCAGTGTACTTCAATTCAAGTGTTTGTGCCTTCTCTTTGGCTATAACAACATATTTTTGGCGCGTTTTACCCCTTCCACCAATCGGTCCACTTCTTCCTTGGTATTGTAAAAACTAAAACTGGCCCTTACCGTACCGGGAATCTTATAAAAGTCCATGATGGGCTGCGCACAGTGGTGTCCAGTGCGGACGGCAATGCCCAGTTTGTCCACAATGGTACCGATATCGTACGGGTGAATCCCTTTTATATTAAAAGAGATGACCGAAGTTTTGTTTGCCGCAGTACCGTATATCTTCAACCCATCGATTGTAAGCAATTCCTCGGTAGCATACTGCAACAATTCATTTTCATATTGGGCAATGGCATCAAAACCGATATGGTTCATATAGTCCAAAGCGGCCCCAAAAGCGATTCCACCGCAAATGTTGGGTGTTCCGGCTTCAAATTTATGGGGCAGATCGGCATAGGTGGTCTTTTCAAAGGTTACCTCGGCAATCATTTCGCCTCCTCCTTGATAGGGGGGCAATTTTTTGAGCCACTCTTCTTTTCCATACAGCATTCCTACACCAGTAGGGCCACACATTTTGTGGGCAGATACCGTGTAAAAATCTACATTCAAGGCTTGCATATCAGCTTTGATGTGCGGTGCGGCCTGGGCTCCATCAATCAAAACCGCGGCTCCTGCCTTGTGGGCGGCATCAATAATTTTCTTTATGGGGTTGATGGTGCCCAACGCATTGGATACGTGGTTGCAGAACACCAACTTGGTCTTTTCTGACAATAGCTTGTGGTATTCCTCCATGACGAGTTCCCCGTTCGTGTTCATGGGTATCACTTTCAAAATGGCACCCGTGCGTTCGCATAGCATCTGCCAAGGGACAATGTTGGAATGGTGCTCCATGGCAGAAACCAATACTTCATCCCCTTTTTTCAAGAACGATGTAAAACCATTGGCCACTAAGTTAATGGCATCCGTGGTTCCTGAAGTAAAAATTACCTCGTGTGCCTTCGCAATATTGAAATGCTTCTGGATTTTTTGACGGGCAGCTTCGTAGGCATCCGTGGCTTCTTGTGACAGCGTGTGCACCCCACGGTGAATGTTGGCGTTATAGCCCTGATAATAGTCCACAATCACATCGATTACCTGCTGTGGTGTTTGCGAGGTAGCCGCATTGTCCAAATATACCAAGGGCTGCCCGTTCACCTTCCTGTGAAGGATGGGAAAATCCTTTCTAATGGCGAGTATGTCCAGAGTTGTCTCTATCATTGTAAGGTTAAGGCTAAAAATTGAGCTTACAGGTCAAATCCCATACGCACTCCCAATTTATCGGCGATAATCTTATTGATTCGCGCCTTTAGTTCGGGAATTCGTACACTTTCCAATACGTTGTTGGCAAAAGCGTACATCAATAGGGCCTTGGCCTCTTTTTTGGGTATTCCCCTTGACCGTAGGTAAAACAATGCTTCTTCATCCAACTGGCCAATGGTGCATCCATGGGAACATTTTACGTCGTCCGCAAAAATCTCCAATTGTGGTTTGGAGTTGATGGTCGACTTATCGCTCAACAAAATATTGTTGTTCTGCTGAAAGGCATCCGTTTTTTGGGCAATCTTGTCCACAATGATTTTTCCATTGAACACCCCTGTAGAACTGTCCCCGAAAATCCCTTTGTAATCTTGGTGGCTCTCACAATTAGGCTGTGCATGGTGCACCAAGGTGTGATGGTCCACATGCTGTTTGTCGCCCAAAATGGTGACCCCTTTCAAAGTAGAGTCTATCCGCTCGCCATTCTGATAAAAGTTCAGGTTGTTGCGGATCAATTTACCTCCCAAAGAGAAGGTATGCACCCGCACTACGCTACTGTCCTTTTGCGAAATATAGGTATTGTCCACCAATGAAGCGGTGGGCTCGTCATTCTGTACCTTGTAATAATCGATGATGGCATCTTTTCCGGCAAAAATTTCGGTCACGGAGTTGGTGAACACCTCATTTCCCGTTAAACTTTGGTGCCTTTCAATAATCTGGACCTCAGCGTTGTCCTCTGCCACGATCAAATTACGCGGTTGCAACATCAAGGCTGGCTCTTTGCCCGTAGCCAAATGTAGAATTTGGATGGGCTTTTTGGGCATTTTGTTCTTGGGGATATAAATGTATGCCCCTTCCTTACAAAAGGCAGTGTTCAAGGAGGTCAACGACTCATCCTTGGAGGCCGCTTTATTGAAATATACTTCAATGATGGGTTGATACATCGGCTTGCTGAATGCCGAACTCATCAAACAGACATCCACCCCGTCATGCGTTGTTTCTGATAGGTAAGAGCTGTACACCCCATCCACAAATACGATTTTATAGGTGTCAATCTCGTGCAGGAAATATTTTTTGACATCCTTGTACTCCAACGAGGTCTCGTGTTTTGGAAAGATGCTGAAATCCACTTTCTGCAATCCTTTCAACGAGGTGTATTTCCAAGCTTCCTCCTTTTTGGTGGGAAAGCCCTTGGTCTCAAAATTTTTGATGGCATGGGAACGTTCTTCGTGAACTGGATGATCTAAATCCATTCCGTCCTCAAAAGCAAAAAAAGAGGAGACTAATTTTTCCTTTAAATCCATTTTTTTAATGTTTCAGGTTAAGGATTTCAGGTTTCAGGTTTCAGGTTTCAAGCTGATTCTCCTTAAACTTTACTCCTTTAAAATCCTTTTTATTCAAATAGTTGATGAAGTTTGCAATTTTCCGACTTAGGATTTCGTATTCCGAAGTCAGTTTTTGCAGTTCATCAATGGTGATATAATTATTATCAAAAACTCGGTACAATTGTGATCTTGCTTCACCGGCAGAACCTTTTGCAATAGAAAGAAATTGTCTGAATTCCAAGTTGCCATCCCTCTCAAAGCCCTCAGTGATATTGTCCATTACAGAACCCGATGACGCCTTTATCTGATCCCTCAGTCTAAAATGATTCTTTAATTCTGTATCATTTGCGATACGGATGATATCTTGGCATAGCTTTCTGGCTTCCTGCCAGATTTCTAAATCTTCAAATCTCTTTATGGTAGCCATTGATTAGGAACAACATTAAACGTGAAACTCCTAAACTACAGCATCCTCTTTCAGCCAATCGTAACCTTTCTCTTCCAACTCCAACGCCAATTCCTTGGTTCCGGATTTCACTATTTTTCCATTGTGCAATACATGTACAAAATCCGGCACGATGTATTCCAGCAAACGTTGGTAGTGGGTAATTACGATAATGGCGTTATCCTTGCTGCGCAATTTGTTTACCCCGTTCGCCACGATACGAAGGGCATCAATGTCAAGTCCGGAATCAGTTTCGTCCAAAATGGCCAATTTGGGTTCCATCATCGCCATTTGGAAAATCTCGTTACGCTTCTTTTCACCTCCAGAGAAGCCTTCGTTCAAGGAACGGGAAAGAAATTTCCTGTCGATTTCCAACATTTCGGACTTTTCACGAATCTTTTTCAGCATTTCGTTGGCCGGCATATCTTCCAAGCCTTGTGCTTTTCTGGATTCGTTGATAGCGGTCTTCATGAAGTTGGTCACCGATACCCCTGGGATTTCAACTGGATATTGGAAGGAAAGGAACACTCCTTTGTGCGCTCTTTCCTCTGGTGAAAGTTCTCCCAAATCTTCTCCTTCCAAGAGAATGGTTCCTTCGCCCACCTCAAACTCTTCTTGACCTGCAATTACTTCGGCCAAGGTGCTTTTCCCAGAGCCGTTGGGGCCCATAATGGCGTGCACCTCTCCCGCATTTACTTTCAGGTCTATTCCCTTAAGGATTTCCTTGTCCTCTACGCTTGCGTGTAAATTTTTTATTTCTAGCATGATTTCTCTTCTTCAAAAATTATGTTCTATCTTAAAATTTGTGATTTCGACTTCGCTCAATCGCCAAATCGGGTTTTGGGTGGTTGAGCGTAGTAGAAGCTACCCAACGGAGCCTTCCAAACTGATTTCCAATAGTTTTTGGGCTTCCACGGCAAATTCCATGGGAAGTTTGTTGAGCACTTCCTTACTAAATCCGTTTACGATCAACGCAATGGCCTTTTCGGTATCGATTCCCCTTTGGTTGCAATAGAAAATTTGGTCCTCACCAATTTTACTGGTCGTAGCCTCATGCTCTATCTGTGCCGTTTTGTTTTTGGCTTCAATATAAGGGAAGGTGTGAGCTCCGCAGCGATTGCCCATCAAAAGGGAATCACACTGGGAGAAGTTCCTGGCGTTTTCGGCACGGCTGTTCACCTGTACCAATCCTCGATAGCTGTTTTGTGACTGGCCTGCGGAAATTCCCTTGGAGATTATGGTACTCTTGGTGTTTTTTCCTAAGTGAACCATCTTGGTTCCTGTATCGGCCTGTTGAAAATTATTGGTTACCGCAATGGAATAGAACTCCCCAATGGAGTTGTCCCCTTTCAAAATGCAGGATGGATATTTCCAGGTCACGGCTGAACCGGTCTCAACTTGTGTCCAAGAAATCTTGGCGTTCTTTTCGCAAAGTCCACGTTTGGTCACAAAGTTGAAAACGCCCCCTTTACCTTCGTTGTTACCGGGGTACCAGTTTTGTACCGTGGAATATTTGATTTCTGCATTGTCCAGCGCAATGAGCTCAACCACTGCAGCGTGCAATTGGTTTTCGTCACGCATGGGCGCCGTACAACCTTCGAGATAACTCACATAACTGCCTTCTTCGGCAACCACCAAAGTTCGTTCGAACTGTCCTGTTCCCGCTTGATTGATACGGAAATAGGTGGAAAGCTCCATCGGACATCTAACCCCTTTAGGAATATAGCAGAAGGACCCATCGGAGAATACCGCAGAGTTCAGGGCCGCATAAAAATTATCCTTTTTGGGCACCACAGTACCTAGATACTTCTTTACCAATTCCGGATGTTCTTGGATGGCCTCGGAAATTGAGCAGAAAATGATTCCTTTCTCGGCCAAGGTCTTTTTAAAGGTGGTGGCCACGGAAACGGAATCCATCACTATATCCACGGCAACCCCAGCCAGTTTCTTTTGTTCGTCAACGGAAATGCCCAACTTCTTGAAGGTCTCCAGCAATTCAGGGTCTACTTCGTCCAAGCTGTTGTACTTCGGCTTTTTATTCGGGGCGGAATAATATGAAATATCCTGAAAATCAGGTTTCTTGTATTTCACATTGGCCCATTCGGGTTCCTCCATTTCCTGCCATGCACGAAAGGCTTCTAATCGCCACTCCGTCATCCAATCGGGTTCCTCCTTCTTTTTGGAAATGGCAATCACGATGTCCTCGTTCAGCCCTTTGGGCAACGTATCCGATTCAATATCTGTGTAGAAACCATACTCGTATTCCTTGGTTTCCAGTTCTTTCTTTAATTCTTCCTCTGTATAAGCCATATATCTTTAAGTTAGCCAATTACAGGCCTTTAGTCAATGTTTATAGTGAAAAACTTTCTCCACATCCGCAGGTTCTTTGGGCATTGGGATTGTTGAACACAAAACCTTTACCGTTCAAACCTCCGGAATATTCCAATGTGGTGCCTACCAAATACAGAAAACTCTTTTTGTCCACAATGATTCTGACCTCATTATCTTCAAAAACCTTATCTGTATCCGCTGCGGATTTGTCAAATTTCAATTCATAAGACAATCCACTGCACCCTCCGCTCTTTACGCCAACACGCACAAAATCGGTGGTCGCATCAAAACCTTCCTCGGTCATGAGTGACACTACTTTATGCTTGGCCGATTCCGAAACCTTAATCATCTTACTTGTATTTAATCTAAATAGCCTACAAATATACTGTTTAAGAAGGGTTTTACCATAGCAACTAACATTATTATAACGTATGATTCGATAGGCGTTTCCTATGGAAATTCGCATAGATTCATACCTTACGCCCATACATGGCGATTCCACAAGGCTTTTTCGTGATTTTGACCTAGTTACGCCAAAAAAATTAATGTTCCACCCTAAACCTAAATTTACGATAATCCTCATTATTTTTGCAAAATGCTAGAAGACAAGAATCAAGAACGAACTTCATTGGAAGAATTGGGCGAATTTGGCCTGATAGAACACCTTACCAAAAACTTTGAACTCCAACAGCCTTCCTCCATTATAGGCGTAGGCGACGATGCCGCCGTAATGGATTATAACGGCAAAAAAACCATTGTTACCACCGACATGCTGGTGGAAGGAGTCCATTTTGATTTGAGCTATATGCCCCTAAAGCATCTGGGCTATAAGTCGGTGATGGTGAACCTGTCGGACGTGTATGCCATGAATGCCATGGCCACACAAGTCACGGTTTCTTTGGCAATCTCCAACAGATTTCCTTTGGAAGCACTTGAAGAGTTTTATGAAGGCGTTGCCTTGGCGTGCAAATTGTACCATGTGGATTTGGTAGGGGGAGATACCACTTCCTCCACACGGGGAATGATCATTAGTGTTACGGCGATCGGCGCGGCAGACGAGAATGACATTGTTTACCGTAAAGGGGCAAAGCCCAACGATTTGTTGGTGGTGACCGGGGATATTGGCGGTGCCTACCTTGGACTTCAGGTTTTGGAGCGGGAGAAAGAAGTTTTTAAGGTCAACCCCAACAGCCAGCCCGACCTTGAGCCTTATTCCTACATCGTGGAACGGCAATTAAAGCCAGAAGCCAGAAAAGATATTGTGGAACTGCTCAAAAAACTGGAAGTAAAACCTACCTCCATGATCGACATCAGCGATGGTCTTTCTTCGGAAGTCATACATTTGTGCAAGCATAGCAATACAGGCTGTAATGTTTTTGAGGATAAAATCCCGTTAGATCCTACGGTAATTTCCGCTTCGGAAGAGTTTAAGATGGATAGCACCATGATTGCCTTGAGCGGCGGAGAGGATTACGAGTTGTTGTTTACCATCGACCAGGCAGATTTCCCAAAAATCAAGGGCAACCCCAATTTAACGGTTATCGGCCACATGACCGAAAAGAGCGAAGGCATCCATTTGGTGAGCAGGGCCAATACCAAGATTCCAATTACCGCACAGGGCTGGAACTCGTTCAACAAATAAAAAAAATCCCGAAAATCAAGACTTCCCTACATCATGGCATTGGGGCACGCAACCATTAGCAGCAGGTAATAACTTAAGTTTTCGGGATAAGATTTGGGCCTTTTCCTAAATCAAAAAAGGGCTATGCCACTTGGTGCACCACCCTGTTTTTGCGTTTTCTGTACATATCTTCCAAAGTACTGTTGATCTCTTGCATTTGAGGTGTCAGTGCAGAGAGTTTGCCACTTACATCGGTAGTGACCTCTTTTTGGCAGTGGATGCATTTGTACTCCTTAATGTGTTGGGTCACCTTTTTGGAAACCACGTAATGATGGCCGAACAAACTGCAGAAGAAGGAGGTGAATTTGTTGCCATGTTGCATAGTAGTTGTTTTCATTAGCTGGTGTTGTTTGGAGAAAAGCACTGGATTACGAAATGGGGCTTCGAAAAATGCTTAATTTGGTTCGTAGTTTTATGTTATAGAAATATGAGTTTAATACGTTTATTTTTATAGGAACGGATGTTGATAACTTTTTATTTCACCTTTATCTCGATAAAACATTTTTTTCGATGAAATACCATAAAATCGTTGAAAAGCTGTCTTTTTCCGCTCAAAAACACTTTTGTAAGATACCGTATTGAAAACAAATTATCAACAACCCATCAATAAAAAATCGTTAACGATTACGGCTTTTGCCCTTTTTTCCCTCTTTTTTGGCGCGGGCAACCTTGTTTTACCTCCACTTTTGGGGTTTAAGTCGGGCAATTTATGGTGGCTGGTCACCTTGGGGTTTTGCATTTCGGGAGTACTCATTCCTATTTTGGGCATTGTAGCACACGCCAAACTGCAGGGCACCTTGTTCGATTTTGGCAAAAAGGTATCGCCCCGTTTTAGCATCATCTACTGCTACCTTATTTATGCCATCGCCATTGCATTGCCATCACCCAGAACCGCTTCGGTAACACACGAAATGGCCATTCAGCCCTTTTGGGATGCCCCCTCTTGGCTCACGAGCCTGGTATATTTTTTGTTGGTGTTCGTGTTTGCCATCAATCGCAGTAAAATGCTGGATGCCTTGGGCAAATTATTGACGCCGGCAATCCTCATCATTTTGGTGCTGATGATAGCCACTGCCGTCTTTGGTTTTGATTTTGAAATGGTCCCGTCCACGATGGACCGTCCATTTAGTTCGGGCATATTGGAAGGCTATCAAACCTTTGATGCCATTGGGGCCGTAGTGGTAGGCGCGGTAATCATTATTTCCATCAACCTGAAGGAAAAAACCGCATCGTTCGAGGAAAAGCGAAGACTCATTGGCAGAGCTGGACTTTGGGCGGGCATTGGGCTGTTTTTGGTTTACGGCGGACTTATTCTTACGGGATCCGTTTTTGGAAATACGTTTGATGCCGATATCTCTAGAACCACGCTTTTAAGGAGCATTAGTATGGCAACCTTGGGAAGCACTGCCAATCTTTTCCTGAGTATTTTGGTGAGTTTGGCCTGCTTTACCACCGCCGTCGGTATTGTTACGGGTACCTCAGATTTTATAAAAGGTCGGTTTAACGATTCCATCTGGGCCTACCGCATTACGGCCTTCTTAGGCTGTGTGCTTGGGGTGCTCATTGGTCAGTTTAATGTGGGGTACATCATATTGGTGGCGGTTCCCTCGCTCATGTTCATCTATCCCATCACCATTGTGCTGATTTTGTTGAACGCCGCTCCTTCGGCCTGGAGTTCGACCAGGGTGTTTCGAAGTGTTGTTCTGGTCACGGCCATTTTTAGTGTTCCCGACTTTCTGGGAAGTTTGGGATGGGGAGAACAAATAGCTCCCGTTGTCGATTGGATTCCGCTAAGCGAACATCAAATGGGATGGGTTTTGCCCGCCTTGGTTGCTTTTGTAGTGGCAAACTTGATTTTTGGAAATAAACCAATAGTCCAAGAATAATTACAACCTTCTTTTAAAACTGCAGAAGAGAAAATGCTGTGTTGTCCCAAATGGTGTTTGGTGATGTTCGGTTTGGCATTCCACCTTTTCAAATTCTTGGAAAGTAGCTTCCATTTGACCCACATTATATTGTTTGATAGGAAGACCACTACATTTTTCAGGGCCATTTTCAGAAAAGGTACCGATAATCAAATGACCCTGTACCGATTCGTTCACTAAATCTACATAGGATTGAATCTGTTCTGGCTCTGTCAAAAAATGAAAAGCAGCACGGTCATGCCACACATCGTAGTTCTCTTTTGGTTGAAATGAGATGATATCGGCCTCTATCCATGTTACCTTTTTAGCGTGTTCGCCCAATCGTTCTTTGGCGCGCTCCAATGCCTTTCCAGAAATGTCCAACACGGTAATATCCTCAAAACCTTCATCCAGCAAAAAATCGACCAACTTGCTATCGCCTCCGCCCACGTCTATGATTTTTGAATTCTTTTTCAGGGACAGGGAATGGATAAGGTCCAACGAAATTTTCGGCACTTCTTGTGTCCAACTGACCTCCTCCGGCGTTTTGGTGCCATAAACTGTTTCCCAATGTTCTTTTTTATTCAATACGTGATTTTTAAGGTTTAATCGCAAGCACAATGTTTGTTGCTCCTTGCCTTTTCAAAGCATTCCTTTCCTTCGGAAAAAGCGAAATAGGCCAAGCCCAAGGTACCTATACTATCTATATATGGAATCTTAAAAAGTTCATAGATACCGCTACTGACCAATAAAATGATCGACATGTACACACAAACCAAGGTACAGTTGGCATCGGCCAAAATAGGAGCTGAATTGAGTTGGCGCCCCACCTTTCGCTTCCACCAGACCAAAATCCACATCACCAGTATGGAAATGGTTGAAATGACAACGCCCCAAAAGGTAGTCAAGGGTTTGTGGCCTGTCCAAATATTGTAAACACTGGAAACCACCAATCCAACGACCAACAAATAAAATGCTACGCCTGTGATTCGAAGGGCGGTTCGTTCAAAATTATCACGGTTGCTATCGGGGTTTCGTTGGATGCGCAGGATCATGTGGGCAATACCCAATCCTGAAATGACCTCGATAAAACTATCCGTACCAAAACCAAAAAGCGCAAGACTTTCATCCTCAAACCCAAGATAGGTAGAGATAATCCCTTCCGCCACATTGTAAAAAATGGTAAAAAGGGCAAGCGCAAAGGCGGTTCGGTATAGTTTGTACTGATTTGACATATTCCGTTACATTAAGCCATTTGATGGAACATTTCTTTTTGGTGATCGACCAAACTGACTAACTTACTCCGAGTCTCGCTTCTTTTTATTGTAGTAATAAATGGCATACGCAATGCCAGCCAGTACCACAAAGGGCAGGTAACTCCCAATAACCACCCCGATTTCATAGGCACTATCTGGGGCTTCTTCCATCTTTTTTTCGATGGTCGATTGTTGCATCAACCACACTAGGCTCGTTCGCATTCTTCTTTTGTCTCTCTAAATTCTAAAATCAGAATCTGACTATTTGTTCATCAATTCCTCGATTTCCTCGATTTCTATGGGGATGTTGCGCATCAAATTAAAGGGCTCTCCCTTTTCTTGGATGACCACATCATCTTCCAAACGGATTCCCATTCCCTCGGCGGGAATGTAAATACCGGGCTCCACGGTGAACACCATATTGGCTTTCATCGGTTTTTTCAACTCCCCGTAATCGTGGGTGTTCAATCCGATGTGGTGGCTGGTACCGTGCATGAAGTACTTTTTATAGGCAGGCCAGTCTGGATTTTCATTTTGCACATCGGCCTTGTCCAACAATCCAAGTCCTATCAATTCGGAGGTCATGAGTTTTCCCACCTCTTTATGATATTCGGCCCACAGGGTTCCGGGCACCAACATTTTGGTTGCCTCCTCCTTTACACGAAGTACTGCGCTATACACTTCCTTCTGTCTGGCCGTGAATCTTCCGTTCACAGGAATGGTACGGGTCATGTCGCTGGAATAGTTGGCGTATTCAGCTGCAAGGTCCATCAAGATCATATCGCCGTCCTTCACCTGTTTGTTGTTTTCCAAATAGTGGAGCACGTTCGCATTGTTGCCCGATGCAATGATGGGACTGTAGGCAAACCCTTTGGAGCGGTTCCGAATAAATTCGTGCAGATATTCGGCCTCAATTTCGTGTTCCCATACGCCAGGCTTCACAAATTCCAGCACTCTTCTAAACCCTTTTTCGGTAATGTCGCAGGCCCTTTGCATCAATTCGATTTCCTCTGGTTCCTTTACCCCGCGAATATTTTGCAAAATGGGATTGCTTTTGGCCCATTGGTGGGCAGGGTATTCCTTTTTTACTTTTTCGATGAAGCGGTCTTCCCTAGTCTGGGTCTCCACTGCTTGGCGGTAATGTTCATTGGTGTTGAAGTAGATGGTATCCGCCTCCGTCATCAAATCAAAAAATATCTTGTCAAATTCGGTAAGCCAATACACTGTTTCAATGCCTGAAACCTCCGTTGCTTTTTCCTTGGTGAGTTTTGCTCCTTCCCAAACGGCAATATGGTCGTTGGTTTCCCGCACAAACAGAATTTCCCTGTGCTTGGCATCCATGGCATCGGGAAAAAGCAGCAAAATCGTTTCCTCTTGATCAGCACCGCTCAGATAAAAAAGGTCCCGGTCCTGCTCAAAAGGCAAGGTGCTATCCGCACCAATGGGATAAATATCGTTGGAATTGAAGACCGCAATGCTCTTTGGCCGCATTTGTGCCACGAATTTTTTACGGTTCTTTATAAAAAGGTTGCTGTCTATCTGAGTGTATTTCATAGTTGTGATTTGATTTGCTCAAATGTAGGTAATTGCGTTACCGAAGACAAATCCTTACCTTCCCAATCAAATTGAAAAAATGGAGCTCAACCTTAGTATTCCCGCACTGCTTTTTCCCGCCATTTCGTTGACCATGTTGGCTTACAACGCACGTTACTTGGCCATTGCTGCATTGATCCGCCAGTTGCACAAGCAGTTTGAGGAAACTTCGGCGCCACCTCTAAAACAACAAATCAACCAATTGCGGACGCGATTGGGCATCATCAAGAACATGCAGGCCACTGCCATCGTGAGTTTTTTGTTGGCCGCCGTTACCATGTTCTTGATCTATGTGGAAATGCGGGTCTGGGCCAATGTAATTTTTGGCATCAGTCTGGTTTTTTTGATGATTTCTTTGATCCTTTCCCTTCTAGAAGTACAACTTTCCACTAAAGCCTTGGGGATTCAGCTCAAAAACATGGAGAAATAATACGGGATTCCAACCAGATGTGTAGGAATTTTACGTATTTCATTTCTCCCAAAATAGCATCCGTCAATTGAAAAGGCCCATACGTCAATTCGGAAGGCGCATCGGTCAATCGGTGCCCAAAAATACCTTTAGCCCCATGTACCTTTGATCCATCATTATAGATGTATCAGACGTAAACAATTATGCAAAAGGTAAGGGATTTGGCAATTTTTAAAAAAATAAAGGAGGTCCGGGAGTACGAATTCGGTGTCTTTTACTTTTTTGATGGATTGGTCATCTCCGAAATGAGTGAAGGTGCCACTTTCGATTGGGACAAGGCCGAAAAAATAATCAGCGTGGCCTACGAAATTTTAGGAAAGGATAAACCTGTGGCTTACATCAGCAATCGAATCCATGACTACTCCGTGGTGCCCACGGACTGGCTCAAGTTCTACAAAAACCGACATCATCTAGAGTTCTACTCCATTGTGGCCTATAATAAAAGCGGTTTGGCCAGTGTTATTTTGGAAAAGATGTTCTTCAGAAACAAAATCAAGCAGTTTTCCGATTTGGAAGATGCCGTACAATGGAGCTTGGCCAAGGTCAGTGAAAAAATGAACATGTCGGCCTGAATCTAAAATTATTTGCGACTGTTTCTTCCGTGCTTTTCTACATAACGTACAATGTGCTTAGCCACGTTGATACCCGTGGCGGCCTCTATCCCTTGAAGACCCGGAGACGCGTTTACCTCAATCAATAAAGGGCCATTTTTTGATCGAATCAAATCCACACCTGCTACGCCCAATCCCAAGTGTTTGGTTGCATTAATGGCTATGAACTTTTCGCGTGGTGTTAATTGTACGGCTTCCACTGCGGCTCCTCGGTGCACATTGGACCTAAAGTCGTCCAAGCCGCTGGTACGTTTCATGCTGGCGACAATTTTTTTGCCCACTACAATAATCCGAAGGTCTTCCCCATTGGCCTCGGCAATATATTCTTGGAGTAAAATACTCGTGTTCATGTTGTAGAGGGTATCGATTACCGATTTTGCCGACTTTTTGCTTTCCGCCAAAATAACACCCTTGCCTTGGGTGCCCTCTTGCAGTTTTATAATGACCGGCGCTCCGCCCAAAAGCTCAATCTGGTCCTCTACATTGTAGGGATTGATGGAAAACACCGTTTTGGGGACAGGAATGCCTTTTTGGGACATCATCTGTAGGGTAGCGACTTTGTTCCGTGCTCGGGTAATGCCCAATGATTTGGCGGTGGTGAACACATGGTTCAGCTCAAACTGCTTTACGATAGCCGATCCGTGCCGAGTTACCGTAGTCCCAATTCGTGGTACAATGGCATCAAACTCGTCGGTGATGTTCTCTGTTCCTATATAAATCTCGGGACGGTCCCCGCCCAACTGCACCGAACATTTGGTATGGTCCACGTGCTCCACATAATGCCCGGCCCGCTCAAACTCCTCAGCAATCCTAGCCGTGGAATACACGTTAAGGCTTACGGATAAAATGGCAACATCCATGTTTTTTTGTTTGATTTTGGATTCATTGGTAATATCGGTCAAATTTCCGGGATGGCGATATCGAGGGTTTAAATCACATTAGCTTAAAATGAATCTAAATAACCTGCTTTACGATGTTGAAAGCTTGTTAAAAACTCCTTCGTGCCGTAAATTTGTGTAAAAACTGACTTCTAATGAGTTTGATAAAATCTTCGTTGGCCCGAAAGTACGTAATGGCTCTATCGGGTCTTTTTTTGGTTGTTTTTCTCACGCAACATCTTACTATCAACATTACTTCGGTCATTGACCCGGAAACCTTTAACTCCTGGTCCCATTTTATGGGCTACAATCCATTGGTGCAATTTGTACTTCAACCCATTTTGATTGCTGGGGTAATCATCCACTTTGTGATGGGTTTTGTGTTGGAAATCCAGAACAGAAAAGCTAGGGATGTGGGCTATGTAAAGTATAATGGCGCTGCCAATGCACCATGGGCTTCCCGTAACATGATTTACTCAGGTTTGGTGGTATTGGCCTTTTTGGCGTTGCACTTCTACGATTTTTGGGTGCACGAGATGGCCTACAAGTACATCGAGGCCAACCCACAGGACCCAACGCGTTACTACGCCGAAACCGTTGAAAAGTTCGCTCCAGTTTGGAGAACCGTGCTTTATGCGGTATCCTTTGTGCTGCTGGCCCTTCATTTATGGCATGGCTTCGCCTCCTCTTTCCAATCCATGGGTGTAAACAACAAGTACACTGCTGGATTTAAAAAATTTGCTAAAATATTCGCGGTCGTGGTACCCTTGGCCTTTGCATTCATCGCCGTTTACCACCACCTTAACCCAATAACACATTAAGTATGGGCATATTGAATTCCAAAGTTCCATCTGGACCCTTAGCGGACAAATGGACCAAGCATAAAAATGAAATTGACCTAGTCAACCCCGCCAACAAGCGAAACATTGATATTATTGTCGTTGGTACTGGATTGGCCGGGGGCTCCGCTGCAGCCACTTTGGCAGAGCTGGGCTACAATGTAAAAACATTCTGTTATCAAGATTCGCCTAGAAGGGCGCACTCCATTGCGGCCCAAGGAGGCGTGAACGCAGCCAAGAACTATCAAGGGGATGGCGACAGTGTTTACCGTCTTTTCTACGACACCATCAAAGGAGGTGACTACCGTTCCCGAGAGGCCAACGTGTACCGTTTAGCGGAAGTATCCACCAACATTATTGACCAATGTGTTGCCCAAGGAGTTCCCTTTGCAAGGGAATATGGGGGATTATTGGACAACCGTTCCTTTGGAGGGGTTTTGGTTTCCAGGACCTTCTACGCCAAAGGGCAAACCGGTCAACAGTTATTGTTGGGTGCCTACGCCGCCATGAACCGTCAAATCCAACGAGGTAAAATCAAATCGTACACGCGTCATGAGATGTTGGACTTGGTTTTAGTAGATGGTAAGGCCCGAGGCATCATTGCCAGGAACTTGGTGACCGGTGAAATCGAAAGACATTCTGCGCATGCCGTTGTCATCGCTTCCGGAGGATATGGAAACTTGTTTTACCTTTCCACCTATTGTATGGGCGCCAACGTTATGGCTGCCTGGAGAACACACAAAAAAGGTGCTTTCTTCGCCAACCCGTGTTACACACAAATCCACCCGACCTGTATTCCGGTTTCGGGAGACCATCAATCCAAATTGACCTTGATGTCCGAATCACTGCGAAACGACGGTCGTATTTGGGTGCCCAAAAAATTGGAAGATGCCCAAGCCATTCGCGAGGGTCGTCTAAAGCCTACCGAATTGGCGGAAGAGGATAGGGATTACTATTTGGAAAGACGTTATCCTGCCTTCGGTAACTTGGTGCCACGGGACGTTGCCTCAAGAGCTGCCAAGGAACGATGCGATGCTGGATTCGGCGTGAACAAAACTGGCGAGGCAGTATACCTCGATTTTGATTCGGCCATAATGCGTTATGGAAGGGAAAAAGCAATGACCTCTGGAATGAAGGATGCAGACGACAAAACCATTCGCGAGCTCGGTGAAAAAATAGTGGAGGCGAAATATGGTAACCTCTTCCAGATGTACGAAAAGATTGTGGACGAAAACCCATACAAAACTCCTATGAAGATCTATCCAGCGGTGCACTACACCATGGGAGGTCTTTGGGTGGATTACAACCTGCAAACCACCATTCCTGGGTGTTATGCCGCAGGAGAGGCCAACTTTAGCGACCACGGTGCCAACCGTTTGGGTGCATCGGCTTTGATGCAAGGTCTGGCCGATGGATATTTCGTGCTTCCATACACCATCGGGGATTATTTGTCTGATGATATTAGAACTGGACCCATTCCTACGGACTCTCCTGAATTTGATGCAGCGGAAAACGATGTTCGTGAGCGCATCAAAAAATTGATGTCGGGTAGCGGTATCCACACGGTGGATTATTACCATAAGAAATTGGGTAAAATCATGTGGAACAAATGTGGAATGTCCCGAAACGAAAAAGAGCTCAAAGAGGCCATTGAAGAAATCGCCGCCTTGCGCAAGGATTTCTGGGAAAACGTAAAAGTTCCCGGAACACCGGATTCCAAGAACCAAGAATTGGAAAAAGCAGGTCGTGTGGCCGATTTCTTGGAACTGGGCGAGTTGTTCGCGAAGGATGCCCTGCATAGAAATGAATCCTGTGGAGGACATTTCCGTGAAGAGTATCAAACAGAAGAAGGCGAGGCCCTTCGTGATGACGAAAACTTTAAATACGTGGCCGCTTGGGAATACGCAGGCGAGCCCAAAGATGCCAAATTGCACAAAGAAGATTTGGAATACGAGAATATCAAAGTAAAGACACGTTCATATAAATAAAATTGCTATGAAATTATATTTAAAAATATGGCGTCAAAAAGATGCGAACTCCAAAGGAGCGATGGTCGACTACACCCTTGATGGGGTAGAAAAGGACATGTCCTTCTTGGAGATGTTGGATATTTTAAACGAGGATTTGATCGCCAAGGGTGAAGAGCCTGTGGAATTCGACCACGATTGCCGCGAAGGTATCTGTGGTACATGTTCGTTGATGATCAACGGACGTCCCCACGGTCCAGATTCTTTGATTACGGCCTGTCAGCTGCACATGCGAAGTTTTAATGATGGGGACGAAATCGTAATTGAACCTTGGAGGGCCAAAGCGTTTCCTGTGATCAAGGATTTGATTACAGATCGCAGTGCTTTCGACCGCATCCAACAGGCTGGTGGTTATATTTCCGTAAACACTTCGGGACGACCAGTGGATGCCAACGCCATTCCTATTGAAAAGGAGCATGCCGATGATTCCTTTAATGCCGCTACTTGTATTGGTTGTGGTGCCTGTGTGGCCGCTTGTAAAAATGCGAGTGCCATGTTGTTTACCTCAGCCAAAGTATCCCAGTTTGCCCTATTGCCACAGGGACAGGTAGAAGCTGCAGAGCGCGTTCAGAACATGGTGCGCCAAATGGATTTGGAAGGATTCGGTAACTGCACCAATACTGGTGCTTGCGAAGTAGAGTGCCCTAAAGGTATTTCTTTGGAGAACATTGCACGTATGAACCGCGAATACTTATCCGCTACGTTGAAAGGATAAATCGTATCATATTTTATTATAGAGAACCCAAATTCCAAAAGGAGTTTGGGTTTTTTGTTATATTATGGTATGTCCAAAGAGTATCCAAAAGAACGCATTAAAGTACCCCGTTTCAACGAGGAATCAGGTTTTTACACCACTCCTCAGCGCTCCAAGATTATGGGAAAAATTCGTGGTAAAAATACCAAGCCGGAGCTCGCCTTTAGGAAAGCATTGTGGCAATCGGGCTACCGATACCGCATCGATTATAAAAAGCTTATCGGTAAGCCAGATATTGCCCTTAAAAAGTATAAAACCGTCATTTTCATTGATGGGGAATACTGGCACGGCCATAATTGGGAGAAGCGCAGGGAGAAAATCAAAACGAATCGGGAGTTCTGGATTCCAAAAATCGAACGGAACATGCAGCGTGACCATGAGGTAAATCAAGCCTTAAAAGAAAAGGGTTACACGGTGTTTCGGTTTTGGGAAACGGAAGTAAAGAAAAACTTGGACGATTGCCTCGAAGAGGTGCTTACCCACCTCAATCAAGTCAAAGCTGCTTTTTCACAATCCTGAACACCTGCAACACATCGTCCAACGGCAACTCAAAATCCTGAAATTCCGGCGAAGTGTTTAGGTTATGGCAAAGCAAGGCCCTTTTGTCCTTGTTATACCCTGTAAGCCGCTTACAGATAATCCGGTCCAAACAAACAAGTATGTAAGATTCGTTCCAAAAGGTCTCCTTGTTCCGGGCCAAGGACTCTTTTTTCACTTCCAATCCAAGGACATACGACTTGTTGGGAATGGATGCAGCGCTGGAGTCGTTCATGGAGTCGCCGGAGACTTCAAAAATACGATGGGGTTCCTCGGTCAAGAAATCAATAATGAACCCTCCTTGGAATGGATTGGTGAATTTGTCCGTCTTTAATGATTTGATATACTTTTGATGCCACTCCACCAGCACCAAAGGAGCCATTACCAAATATTTTCCATGCTCCAAGGGGTAGAATACACTACCATGTTTGGTAAACGGTTGTCGTCGGGTATAGGCCTCTCCCATATCGTTCACCTCGTGCATGTAGAGCTCGGCGATGGTAAGACCAAAATATTCGGCAATCTTGGTCAAATTTTTTATAGGAATGTTGGCATCCTTTCTTTCGTAGAGCTGAATCGTGCGTAAACTCACGCCAATTTCCTCACCCAATTGCGATTGACTAATATTATTTTTTCGTCTTAATTGCTTAATTATATACATTTATTTCTATATTGTGTAATATTGTTACGCAATAAGCGCTCAACGCAGCAATTTCTCTAGTTTTCTGTAATTGGGTTACAGGCCAAATATAGAAAATAGGATTTGACCCCAACATATAATTATTTAAACTCGAATTATATATGGGTTCCATTAAAGGCCTAGGGCCATTTCTAGAAAAAGATTCCATTTTTACGGAAGAGGATTACGGAAAACCGATCAGCGAGCGACTGTCCCAAGTGCTCCGCCGTAATGCAACCAAAAACGATTTTGCCAATATTGCTATTCAGAGCAATGTAAGCTTTTCAACCATTCGGGATGTGGTGTACCGTACCAACAGCTTGACCAAAGTGAACGCAATGGCGATTTCCTTGCTCATCCATGCGGCTTTTGAAAATTCCTTTGCCTACAAATTGCAGGCCGAAGGGGACATTATGTTCTTGAGCAACTTACTTAAGGTCTAAGCGCAGGAGCCAATCGGTCTGTTTGTCGTTTCCAATGTAATAGGGATGCTCACCAAATTTGACAAACCCATGGCGTTTGTAAAAGGCTATGGCCTTTGGATTATGCTCCCAAACCCCTAGCCAAATGAATTCTTTATGGAATTTTTTTGCAATGGACTCGATTTCATTTAACATCCAGGCACCAATTTGCATGCCTTGATATTCCCGGGCCACGTAAATGCGCTCTATTTCCATCGCTCGCGGATGATGCACGTCCGTTTGGGCGGAAGCTACATTGAGTTTCATGTAGGCTACCCGTTTGGATGAGTTGTGTACAAAATAAAAATGGGTGTAGATATTGGACAATTCCTTGGCAAGTTTCCGGGGGTGGAAGGCTTTTTGAAGATATGCCTTAAAGTCCTCTGGATTATTGTCTTTTTCAAATGCTTCGGCAAAGGTAGTTTTGGACATTTCCACCAGATCATCCAGATCGGTCAAGGTACATTTGCGAAGCGATAGGTGCATAGGGTTGGTTTTGCCTAAAATTATCGCAAAAAAAAGAGCCGAACAATACGTTGGCTCCATATTTTTCAGGGGGATTTAAACTGGATGACCTAAAGCATGAACAGCTTTTTGATCAAAAGCATAAAACCTGTGAAAAAATCGTTTCTGTAAACTTGAACATTCTCGTTCATCGTAGTGTTAGATTTTAGTGCCATGGTTCAATCGGTTTGTGGTTAATTTGGGTAACAATTTCGTTATAACCAAATATATAATCGTTGAATGGCAATATAAAACTATTGTTGTGTAATGGCAATATTATGTTGTATAAATTAAGCCGTTTAGTATCAAATTTGCATTTCTGGAATTTCACCTTCCACGACCAGTTTACCTTCGGTAGCTGCTTGAATTTCTTCAATGGAAACTCCCGGTGCCCGCTCCAATAGTTTAAAGCCCTCCGGTGTTACCTCCAACACGGCCAGATTGGTCACTATCTTGGTTACGCAACCGACCCCTGTCAAGGGCAAGGTACAGCGCTTCAACAATTTGGATTCTCCCGCTCTGTTGGTATGCATCATGGCCACGATAATGTTTTCTGCCGAAGCTACCAAGTCCATGGCGCCTCCCATTCCCTTGACCATCTTCCCGGGAATCTTCCAGTTGGCGATATCACCATTTTCCGCTACTTCCATGGCCCCTAAAATGGTGAGGTGGACATGTTGCCCGCGAATCATGCCAAAACTCAAGGCAGAGTCAAAAAAGGACGCTCCCGGCAAGGTGGTTATGGTCTGTTTTCCGGCATTGATAATATCGGCATCTTCCTCTCCTTCAAACGGGAATGGACCCATGCCCAAAACCCCATTCTCACTTTGGAACTCCACACTGATGTCGTCCCTGACAAAATTGGCCACCAAGGTGGGTATTCCGATACCGAGGTTGACGTAGTAACCATCCTTGACCTCTTTTGCAATTCGTTTTGCTATTCCGTTTTTATCTAACATATTATTTTCTTTTGTAAAACACCCCTAAAGTCCTCTCAAAGGGACAATTGCTATTTCCGTTCACGGACGGTTCGCTGCTCAATGCGTTTCTCATAGTTTTTACCTTGGAAGATACGCTGCACAAATATTCCTGGAATATGGATCTGGTTGGGGTCCAAGCTCCCCGCGGGCAGCAGTTCTTCCACCTCAGCCACGGTAATGGTCGCTGCGCCACACATGCACGGGTTAAAGTTCCTTGCTGTTCCCTTAAAGATCAAGTTTCCGGCCTCATCGCCCTTCCACGCTTTCACAAAGGCAAAATCCGCTTTGAAGGCGGGTTCCAGTACATACATTTTTCCATCGAACTCCCTTGTCTCTTTGCCCTCGGCCACTTCGGTACCGTAGCCTGCAGGAGTGTAAAAAGCAGGGAAGCCAGCTTGGGCGGCCCTACATTTTTCGGCCAAGGTCCCCTGTGGGGTCAGTTCCACTTCCAGTTCACCGCTCAACATTTGTCGTTCAAACTCATCATTCTCGCCCACATAGGATGATATCATTTTTTTGATCTGACGCTTTTGCAACAAGAGTCCAAGGCCAAAATCATCCACTCCTGCGTTGTTGGAGATGCAGGTGATGTCCTTGATGCCCAAACGGACCAATTCGTCAATGGCATTTTCCGGTATTCCACATAGGCCAAACCCCCCCAGCATGAAGGTCATTCCATCTTCTACCCCCTTCAAAGCCTCAGAAACGTTGGCAACTGTTTTATTGATCATAGAATTCGTATTTATTTGCCCTGAAATTACGATTTAAATAAAAAAGCCCCAAGCAAATTAAGATATGCTTGAGGCTTTGTTAAGAAATAAGTTCTTGTTTAAAAATCCAAGTCGTCCAGATCGTCTTCTGTATCGATTAAATCTTCTTCTTCGTCCTGTTGTTTTGTGCAATCAATGTTGATGGACAGCTCTTCGGGTGCTTCAAACTCCTCCTTGGATACATTCAGTTCTTCGTTGGCGTAGTTCTTCTTCATATAGAGTGCCCAAATAGGCAATGCCATAGATGCCCCTTGTCCGTACAAAAGACGGTTAAAGTGTATAGATCTGTCTTCTCCGCCGACCCAAACACCTGTGACCAGATTCGGCACCATCCCCATAAACCAGCCATCACTCTGGTTTTGTGTGGTTCCGGTTTTACCTGCAATGGGATTGGTGAGTTCGTACGGATATCCAGTGATAATCTCTTTGTATACGGTTTGATTTTTTCCGTAGGTGTGCCGTAATCTTCCGCCCGAACCATATTCGGTAACTCCTTCCAATAGGTTCACCATGGCGTAAGCGACATCTTTGCTCAATACATCCTTCGTCTCTGGTGTGTACTCAAAAAGTACCGTTCCGTTTTTGTCCTCAATACGGGTCACCATGACAGGCTTCACGTAAACGCCTTGATTGGCATAGGTTCCAAATGCGCCGACCATTTCATAGACGCTCACATCGGGCGTACCCAATGCGATGGAAGGCACTTCGGGAATTTCTTTGGTAACCCCCATACTTTTTGCGATGGACGCCACCGACCCAGGTCCAACCCGATCAATAAGCTGGGCTGTAATGGTATTGACAGAATTGGCCAATGCACTTTTAAGGGTCATATCCTCACCGGAGTACTTTCCGTCCGAATTTTTTGGGCACCACGCAGCCATATTCCCATGTTTCCCGGGTTCAATGCAATATTGGTTATCGGGCAGGGTATAACATGGCGAATAGCGTAATTGGTCTATGGCCGCAGCGTAGACGAAGGGCTTAAATAATGAACCCGCTTGTCTAGATCCTTGAATTACGTTGTCGTACTGAAAGTGCTTGTAATCGATTCCTCCTACCCATGCCTTTACGTGACCTGTTTGTGGTTCCATTGACATCATGGCGGTACGTAGAAAAGTTTTATAGTATCGGATGGAATCCATTGGGGTCATGATGGTGTCCTTTTCAAAAGAATCGCTGTTCCAATCAAAAACGGTCATTTCCGTTTTTTCCCGGAAGGTGGCTTCGATATCTTTTTCGGACAGTCCTTCGCGTTTAAGGTGGCGCCATCTCGCAGAACGTCTCATGGCGCTGCGCATAATCGTATCAATGGCTCCTCTACTCACATCCAAGAAGGGTGCGGTGGGATTTCGGTCGGGGGTATTTTGGTGGAAAAACTCGGCCTGAAGGTTTTTCATGTGCTCCTGAACCGCTTCTTCCGCATTGCGTTGCATTCTGGAATCTATGGTAGTGTAGACCTTTAACCCATCGAGGTAAATATTGTATTTCTCACCATCCGGTTTGGGGTTTTCTTCCACCCATTGGTTTAGGAAGCGTTGCATGTACATCCTAAAATAGGTGGCAAGACCTTCCCTGTGGGATTCAGGGTTAAAATTGATTTTCATCTCCAAACTTTGAAGGGAATCTTTTTCTTTTTCGGAGATATAACCGTATTTGGCCATTTGCCCCAATACCGTATTCCTGCGGTTCAATACAAGTTCTTCTCTACGGATGGGATTGTAAAGGGATGAGTTCTTCAGCATGCCCACCAATACCGCAGATTCTTCGGTTCTTAGGTCGGCGGGTTCCTTTCCAAAATAAATTCTTGCAGCGGAACGGATACCATCGGCATTGTAATTGAAATCATAAATGTTCAAGTACATCGCTATGATTTCCTCCTTGGTATAATTCCGTTCCAAGCGTGTGGCTATCACCCATTCCTTGATTTTCTGGGTAACTGCCTCAAATAAGTTTCGTGATCTGACCCCAACAAAAAGCTGTCTGGCCAGCTGCTGGGAAATGGTACTGGCGCCTCCTTTGGTTCCCAAATACACCAAAGCTCTGGCAAATCCTCTGGCATCTATTCCGGAATGGTCATAATAACGGGCATCTTCGGTAGCTACTAGAGCATCGACTATATTTTGGGGCAGGGTCTCATAATCCACCCACGTACGGTTGTCGTCCAAATAGAGTTTTCCCAAGGTTTCGCCATCGGAAGAAATAAACTCGGTGGCCAAATTGGTCTCCGGGTTTTCCAAACGCTCAAAGGTTGGCATTTCGCCAAACACCCCCCATGAGGCCAATAAAAAGATAAGGACCACGGCCAATACTCCTGATCCGAACAAAATCCAAAACCATTTGATAAAGGGGAGAAAGTTTTGCTGCTGTTTTTTTTGACGCTTTTTTGCCATTATAATTTGGGTGCTTTTTCTATTTCCAAACCAACATCTGTTACGCCTTCCAAAATGTGAAGGCCTTCCACATCGCCGTTTTTGCGCATGGCGTGGGAAATGCTCACCTTATATACGCCAGAATCCGGAAAATCGATCTTTTCCTTGTACCAAAGTTTGTTTTCCTTGATACTTCCCATTCCTTTTCCCAGCCATTCGCCGCTCGGCTCGGCCATGCGGTACTCCAATGTATCTTTAACGGTGTTTCCGCTAGGATATTCCAGTTCGGTAATCAAAAATAGGTTGCTAAAGGCAAAAGTGTCATCATTTCTAATATTGATGAACACATTATAGGTTTGGGTGGAGTCCAGTCCAGAGAATTGAAAATCAACTCCTTGATCCATCTGCCATTTACCGTCGGTGATGGGTTGGTAATCCGAGTAGACCAATAGTTCATTGCAGGATGATAATGCAAGAACCAGCACCAGTGGCAACAGCAATTTATTTCGCATTTGGAGATGCTTTAGATTTTGGTTTTCTGCGCTTCTTTTTTCTACGCTTTTTTCTGTTTGGCCGATCAAATCGGGTAAGGCTGTCTTGCCCGACCACATTTTCGAAAGTGGTTTTATCCTCGGTAACATTGTCCGCGGCATATTCTTCGAGACTGGCCACTTTTTGGTTCTTTTTGTTGAGTTCCAAAATCTCCAGTACCTGATCTTTGGAAAGCGTATGCCAAGTAGCAGGTTCATCCTTGTAAGAGAACCAAAGTGTTTCTTTAAAAATATCGGCTTTTTGGCAAAATGCGATGCCCTTCTGTGTTTTTAACTTACAATCGGACGGCGGGAAGTTTTTGAGCGCTTCCAAATACATATCGAGCTCGTAATTGAGGCAGCACTTTAATTTACCGCATTGGCCCGCTAATTTCTGTGGGTTGAGGGCCAGTTGTTGGTACCGGGCGGATGCCGTGCTCACCGACCTAAAATCGGTCAACCAAGTGGAACAGCAAAGCTCCCGACCGCAGGACCCGATGCCTCCCAAACGTTGGGCTTCTTGCCTATATCCTATCTGGCGCATTTCAATCCGGATACCGAAGGCTTTCGCCATATCCTTGATCAATTGTCGAAAATCCACACGGTCCTCAGCAGTATAGTAAAAGGTGGCCTTGGAACCATCTCCTTGGAATTCCACATCGCTCAGTTTCATTTCAAGTTTTAGGGAAATGGCAATCTCCCGCGAACGCTTTTTGATTTCCTCTTCGCGGTCCCTACATTTTTGCCAAATATCAATGTCCCGTTGACTGGCCTTTCTGTAAACTTTTGGAAGGTTCTTATCGTCCGGAGAAACTTTTTTTCGTTTCATCTGGATGCGAACCAGCTCTCCGGTAAGGGTTACTACCCCAACATCGTGGCCGGATTTGGCCTGGGTGGCCACCACATCACCAATGGACAAGGTGAGGTTCTCCGTATTCCTGAAAAATTCCTTTCTGCTGTTTTTAAAACGTACCTCAACGCAATCAAAAGGTTTTTGACCGTTGGGCAACGACATATTGGAAAGCCAGTCAAAGACTGTGAGCTTGTTACAACCATCAGTGCCGCAAGTACCATTGTTCTTGCACCCACGCGGTTGTCCATCCTTGCCGGTTGAACAACTGCTACACGCCATATTTAATATCTTGATTGGGGAGCCAAAAAAAGCAAACTGTCTGTTCTAGCGCGGACCGGAAGTCCATCTTACATAGGGAAATCCAAACCATACATCCACCACGCCGATGAAAGAACCTGTTTTGCTACACTGTTTGAGCAGCCCCAATAGGGTTCATAAAAAATTACTTGATGTAAATATAGTACAATTTGTGGCAGTAGTGAAATGCTACTTCTTGTATTTCAACACGGGAGAGCGTCCTTTTTTGAATATTTTGTTGCTGGCTCCCTTGCCCTTACGCAAACGTTTTTGTTCCTCGTAGGGCAGTGCATGCACTTCCATACAATCCACCGAACAACAATTGTTCATTTCCTTGGCACAATCATCACATTGGATAAACAACAAATGGCATGCTTCGTTTGCACAGTTGACATGGGTATCACAAGGCTTTCCGCATTGATGGCAATGTGCGATCACATCTTCGGAGATGCGTTCACCGCGCCTATGGTCAAAAACAAAGTTTTTGCCCAAGAATTTGTTTTCCAATTGCTTTTCGCGCACTTGTCGGGTATATTCGATAATGCCGCCTTCCAGTTGAAAAACGTTTTTGAAGCCTTTGTGCTTGTAGTAGGCACTGGCCTTCTCGCAACGGATGCCTCCGGTGCAGTACATCACGAGGTTCTTGTCCTCTTTGTGTGCGGCCAAATCCTTTTCGATGATGTCCAACGAATCGCGGAAGGTATCCACATCTGGGGTAATGGCATTTTTAAAGTGCCCTATCTCGCTTTCGTAGTGGTTGCGCATATCTACCAGAACGGTATTTTCATCTTCGATAAGCTGATTAAACTGTTCCGCACCTACGTGTATGCCCTTATTGGTGACGTCAAAGGTATCATCGTTCAATCCATCGGCCACGATTTTATCGCGTACCTTAACCTTTAATTTCAAAAAGGACTTGTTGTCCTGCTCAATGGCAATGTTTAATCTTACATTTTCCAAAAAGGTGATGCTGTCCAAATGCTCCTTGAAGCTATTGAAATTATCTGCTGGCACCGAAAGTTGTGCATTGATTCCTTCGTGGGCCACATAAATGCGCCCGAGAACTTCCATTTGGTCCCAAGCCAAAAAAAGATGGTTTCGTAAAATCTGTGGATTGCCTATGTGTGCATATTTGTAGAAAGAGATGGTAAGCCGATCTTTCCCGGCCTCCTCAATAAGCGCCTCCCTTTCCTTTGCACTTAATGTGTTGTACAGTTGCATGCTATACCGGATTAAGTTTTAAGAATGGTTCTTTTAAATGTGCGGCAAAGATAGAAAATTAAGGGAGAGCAAACTAAAAGGGCCGCGAAGGCCCCTTTAATCCATTACTACTTTCTCATAGCAGCGTTCTCTTTCTCATAGCAATTGCGAGCCAAAAGGCTCTATGGAGATGAGTTAGTACTTTAAGGATGTAATGTTATTAAAAAGGTTGCGTGCCCTTTTTTTCATGTGGAAAGAAATGGTATTTTAGCCTTCCTAATATTTTTTACCATGAGCAACGAGAAAGAAGCAAAATTAAAAGCCCTTAAACTAACCCTGGACAAGTTGGACAAAACCTACGGTAAAGGTGCTGTCATGAAAATGGGGGACAGTGTTGTGGAAGATGTTGAAGTGATTCCTTCCGGCTCATTGGGACTGGATATTGCCCTAGGTGTGGGCGGTTACCCCAAAGGAAGGGTAGTGGAAATCTACGGTCCTGAATCCTCGGGTAAAACTACGCTGACTTTACACGCCATTGCCGAAGCACAAAAAGCAGGAGGTATTGCCGCTTTTATTGATGCTGAACACGCTTTCGACCGTTTTTATGCCAAAAAATTAGGGGTGGATATCGACAACTTGATCATATCCCAACCCGATCATGGGGAACAAGCTTTGGAAATTGCCGACAACCTGATCCGTTCTGGGGCCATCGACATTGTTATTGTGGATTCCGTGGCTGCCTTGACCCCAAAAAGTGAAATCGAAGGGGAAATGGGGGATTCCAAAATGGGATTGCATGCGAGGCTCATGTCGCAAGCTTTGAGAAAACTTACCTCCACTATCAGCAAAACAAAATGTACCGTAATATTCATCAACCAGTTACGGGAAAAAATCGGGGTCATGTTCGGTAACCCTGAAACGACCACGGGTGGTAACGCCCTAAAGTTTTATGCTTCGGTGCGATTGGATATTAGAAGGTCTACCCAGATTAAGGATACGCACGGCGAAGTCCAAGGAAACAAGACTAGGGTAAAGGTGGTCAAAAACAAAGTGGCACCTCCCTTCAAAACGGCTGAATTCGACATCATGTACGGAGAAGGAATTTCCAAGATTGGGGAAATACTCGATTTGGGAGTAGCTTACGAAATCGTGAAGAAAAGCGGTTCTTGGTTCAGTTATGGCGATACAAAACTTGGACAAGGCCGGGATGCCGTAAAATCGCTCTTGCTGGACAATCCAGAGCTTGCAGAAGAATTGGAAGCCAAGATCAAGGAAGCCATTGCCGCAGTAAACCAGTAATCTTTTTATCGATTTTTCTGGCAGATTGACATTGGCCTTTTCAAATCCTACGCAACCCTTGTGTATACCATACATCTTAGGGAAAAAGGATTAATTATGAAAAAAGTGCTGATGCCCTTCTTATTGATTGTGGCATGCTCATGGTTCATCTCCTGTGAGGTGGACGATGATTCCCCCAATTTTTACTTTACCTCGCTGACCACGGTCGAGGCCCAAATGCCCGAATCGTTCGAGTTTGGGGAAACCTACGATATTGAAGTAACCTACCTAAGGCCAAATGGCTGTACCTTTTTTGAAGGCTTTAATGTGTCACAAACGGCAGAAACCGGTCGCGATGTTGTCGTGGTAGGCTCCGTGCTCACCGATGAGGACACTGTATGTACGCAAGCTGTAGAAGAAGTTGTGGCCACCTTAAAATTTAATGTAATTTACACCAAAGACTATGTCTTCCGATTTTATGCGGGCGATGATGAAGACGGCAACCCGACCTTTTTGGAGTACACCGTCCCGATTGCAGAAACGGAGAACACAAATCAATAACAACAAAAATCCAACATTGACCAACATTTGGATCTTGAAGAACTGATATATCATTGTCAAAAGGGAAACCGACAGGCACAAGCTGAACTATACCGGAGATATTCCGGTATTCTTTTCGGGATGTGCCTCAAGTATTCTCGGAACAAAACGGAGGCAGAAGACAATCTGCACGATAGTTTTATGACCATTTTTGACAAGATCGATCAATACGGTTTCAAAGGATCTTTTGAAGGCTGGATTAAACGGATTACGGTAAACACCGTTCTTCAAAAATACAGAAAGGACCAACACCTAAATGTAGTTTCCGAGAATACCGAAGATGAGGAAGATGTGGACACCGATGGTACCGACATCAGTCTCTCCACTTTACTGGGATACATTCAGGAACTGCCGCACAAATATCGGCTCACCTTCAACCTTTATGTGCTGGACGGTTATAGCCACAAGGAAATAAGTGAGATGTTAGGGACATCCACCGGAACTTCCAAATCAAATTTGGCTCGGGCCAAGGCGATTTTGAGGGAAAAAATAGAAAAAACCAAAATAAACATTGCTTAAACGAAATGACAATGGGGAAAAAGAATTTAGAGCAATTGTTCAAGGAACGCTTTAGCGATTTCCATGAGGCGCCCGACCCGAAGGTCTGGGCCTCCATCGAAGCTTCCTTGGACCAGAAAAAAAGAAAGAAACGCGCCTTTCCCATTTGGTGGAGCCTTGGCGGCGTTGCTGCTGCATTGGTTTTGTTGCTACTGGTAGCAAACCCTTTTACGGAAGACACCATAGAACCACAGGTGATTTCTGAAAAGGAAAACGTTGCATCGCCCAAAACCATGGACAAGTCGGAATCCGATATTACCAAAGATGGGACAAACACGAAAGCAACTCCTGAAAATCAAGAGGGTTTGGTGAGCAATACTGATGATGGAACCACTATCAACAAAGAAAAGCCGCTGCCCAACAACAATTTAAATAAAAACCAGGCCTCCTTGGCCCAGAACGCCGAGCAGAACACGCTTGAAAACCGTTTAAAGGCCAATAATAAAACCAATCGGTATGCTTTGGGCGAAAATGATGGGCAGACCACTAAGGGAACTGCTATGGACGGTAATGAAGGTATTGTGTCTTCTGAAAGTCCTAAAAATCAGTCCAACAATGAAACGGCTTCAGCCGCAGCCGAAATGGCAGCGATTGACGAGGAACAGCAGGTGACTGAAAAGCAGTCCATTTATGATGCCATAGCCGAGCAGAACGAAATTGAGGAGGCCGTCGTCCAAAACAAGTCTGGCAAATGGTCCGTTGGGCCCTCGGTGGCGACTGTATACTTTGACGCCTCAGGCGATGGCTCGCCCATAGACCCCAGTTTTGCATCCAACTCCAAATCAGGAAAGGTTAACTTGAGTTATGGTGTTAACGTGGCCTACGAGGTGGGAAAAAAGCTAAAAATACGATCAGGGGTGCATCGGGTCAACTTTGGATACAACACCAATGATGTTGTGTTTTCCTCTACCTTGAGATCCGCCTCCAACGACAGGATCGAAAACATCAATTACGATCCAAACGCCCTATCCATCGTTGTAGAGAGTAAAAACAATGCAAAAGATGCACTGGCCGTCAATTCCAAGGAAATTGCCCTGAACGAAGCAGCCGCCTTTGATGGTTCCATGGTACAACAACTGGGCTATATTGAAGTTCCCTTGGAGTTGAATTACGCAGTTGTGGATAAAAGATTTGGAGTTGATCTTATCGGTGGGGTAAGCTCCCTGTTTTTGGTAGACAATGCCGTATTGCTGGAATCCAATGAACTCATCACCGAAGTGGGCGAAGCCAACAACATTAATTCGATGAATTTTAGTGCCAATTTTGGTATGGGGCTCAACTACAAGTTTTCGCCCAAAATACAGATCAATGTAGAACCTGTGTTCAAATACCAATTGAACACCTTTTCCAATGTTTCCGGCAACTTTAGGCCATATTCCATTGGTGTGTACAGCGGATTTAGTTTCAGGTTCTAGCATCTAAGACGTTGGTTAGGAAGATTGCTCCTTTAAGCAATCATTCGAGCGCTCTATCCTTAGGGCGCTTTTTTTTATAAAACATTCGCATATTTTTCTTACTTTTTCCACATCAACACTAACCAAAGGATTGATACTGTGACCGCTGAGAATTTTGAGGACATCCTTGTGTACTTTTCCAAATCGTTGATGGGAAAGGAAAACGAAGAGGATATTCTTTGGGATGTCGCCAAGAATTGTATCGCCAAACTGGGCTTTGTGGACTGCGTGGTCTACTTGGTCGACCACAACAATGTCCTTATTCAAAAGGCAGCCTACGGTCCCAAGAACCCAAAAGACCGTACCTTGCACAACCCGGTGGAAATCCCCGTTGGGCACGGAATCACTGGGGCGGTGGCCAAAACACGTCAAGCGGAATTGATTGTGGACACTTCCCAAGACCCCCGATATATCGAGGATGATGACAACCGGCTTTCCGAAATCTGTGTCCCCATTACCTATGAGGACCAACTCTACGGCGTTATCGATTGTGAGCACCCCGAAAAAGGATTTTTTACGGAGCGCCACCTCAAGATGTTATCCGCCATTGCCTCCATTTGCGCCATAAAAATTAAGAGTGTGCGCGCCAATCTGGAGCTTTTGGAAAAGCAGGACAAGCTTTTTCAGATACGGGAGGAAATGATGGAGCTAAAGTTGAAAGCCCTGAATTCACAGTTGAACCCCCATTTTATTTTCAACTCGCTCAATGCCATCCAGTATTTTATAACTGCACAAAAAACCAAGCTGGCCTTGGATTACTTTTCCACCTTTAGCCGTTTGGTCCGATATTACCTTAAACAATTGGGAGAGGACACCACGCCATTGTATCACGAAATCGATATGCTGCACTGGTACCTAAAGCTTCAAAAGCTGAGGTATGATGACTCTTTTGCCTACACCATTTCCATAGAAAAGGACAATCACAATATCGAGGAGGCCATTATTCCATCTTTCATCATCTTGATGCTCTTTGAGAACATTGTGGAACAATCATCCATCAACCAAGAAATTGACCAACATTTCCATATCGATATTAAATCAACCTCAACATCCGTGATCCTGAAGGTGGAGTATCATTGTAAAAATTTGGATCCCCATGTTCCAAAAAATCTGGATTACCGGGAAGATATCCTAAAGTGGAAAGACCAAGTTCGACTTTTGAATACGGTCAAAGGCTACAGCATCGCCCACCAAACATCCAGTGTGCAGGCCAAGGGAATGTACAAGAAAAGCATCTTGTTACAACTCCCGAATTTGGTTTAGGCCAAATCCTTCAAAATTACGGTTCTTACCTCTTCGCGCAACGTGGAAGTATCCTCCGCGCTCAAAATGCCCGTTTCGAAGAATGGATGCACCTTTGCCCTTATCCTTCCTGGTCCACCGCTCAAAAAGGTAAAGGAGAACCGCTTTTTATTGTCCAGAAAGGTGATGGGTACCACTGGGATTTTATGGGCAATCGCCATTTTAAAAGCGCCATCCTTAAATTGGTCCAGAACAATTTCTTCTTCCGGGACACCGCCTTCGGGAAAAATACAGATGCTCAAGCCTTGGTTCAGTCGTTTTTGGGCCCTTCGGTACACGCCCGTTCTACTCTTTACGCTGTCCCTGTCCACCAAAATACAGACCCTTTTATAGAAAAATCCGAAGATGGGAATACTTACCAGTTCTTTTTTGCCCACGAACACAAAGGGATTGCGGCTAACGATGAGCATCAGCATAATATCGAGCATACTGGTGTGGTTGGCCACCAACATATAACTTTTGCCCTGTTCCATACGCTGTTGCCGTTCAATTTTGGGAAAACAGCCCATCCCGTACAAAATAGGCACGGCCCAAAAGTTACGTGCCAGCCAAAAAAATTGATGATAGGTCTTTTCGGAAATCGTAAAAAGCAGCAATAATGGAAAAAACAACAGTATAGGTACGGTAACCAGGATATAGAACCATACCCGGTACAAAACATGCCCCACATTTCTCACCACACCTAACATGGGGCCAAATGTAAAGTATTTCGGAATTTTCATTCGGCACATAGCCTATCTTTTAGACAAACTACTACTTTTTTAATACGCAGGGGATGCTTACTTTTACGCGCAAAAAAGGAAGCATGGCGCGAATTCTGACCGGGATACAAAGTACAGGAACACCCCATTTGGGGAATATTTTAGGGGCCATTATGCCTGCTATTGACATGGCCCAAGACCCCAAGAACGATTCCTTTCTCTTTATTGCCGATATGCACTCCCTTACCCAAATCAAGGACGGGGAACTTTTGCGCAACAACACCTACGCCATTGCCGCCGCATGGCTCGCTTTTGGCCTTGATATTGAAAAAACCGTTTTTTACCGACAGAGCGATATTCCACAGACCGCAGAACTGGCCTGGTACCTGAGCTGTTTTTTTCCGTATCAAAGATTGACGCTGGCACACTCCTTTAAAGATAAGGCCGATCGATTGGAAGATGTAAACGCAGGCCTGTTTACCTATCCGATGTTGATGGCAGCCGATATCTTACTGTACGATGCCGACATAGTTCCCGTAGGGAAAGACCAATTGCAGCACCTGGAAATGACCCGCGATGTGGCTGCCCGCTTCCACAACCAAATGGGCGAAACCTTTGTGATGCCCGAAGCCAAGGTGCACGAACAAACCATGTACGTTCCCGGGACCGATGGTGAAAAAATGAGCAAAAGCCGCGGTAACCTCATCAATCTGTTCCAACCCGACAAAAAATTGCGCAAGCAGATCATGGGCATCGTTACCGATAGTACACCCATGGAAGACCCCAAGGACCCTAGCACGGACAATGTTTTTGCCCTCTACAAGCTTTTGGCAGCTCCCGAGCAAATCGAAGAAATGAGTGCCAACTATTTGGCCGGAAACTACGGTTATGGCCATGCCAAGCAAGCCTTGTACGAACTGATCTTGGAAAAATTTGAAGAACCCCGCGAAAAGTTCGAGTATTACATGACCCACACCAACGAAGTGGACGAAGCCTTGGCCTTTGGCGCCGAAAAAGCACGTAAAGTGGCCGATGGGGTACTGGCAAGGGTACGTGAAAAGTTGGGGTATTAGCAGTTCATCCTAAATTAGAGCCGTCGACGGGGAAACCAGCAACCCTACAAATACTTGTAAACCCCTTGATTTTTCTTCCAAGACCGATTAAACCTCGATTTACCGTGGTAAAGTTTCGATGAACAACAACCAAAATCAGGGCGACTGTTCTGTTTGTGTCTTTATGGTTGAACTGGCCTCGAAATAGTTCAAAACTGCGCTGTTTCTTGTCATTTCGACATGAGGAACGCAGTGACGATGGAGAAATCTCTTTGCAAAACTCAAGTTCAAACTCAAAGGTCAAGTGCAAGTTTCAAGTTCAAGTTTCAAGTTCAAAGTTTAAGGGTTAACGTCAAAAGGGTATTTCAAATGACAAAGAACCAATTCGTGAAATTCGTGTCAACTGCCAACTGCCCACTGCCGACTGACTCCCGATAGATTTCTCGACTGCGCTCGAAATGACATCCTAACTCGCAACACGAAACACGCAACTCAAAACTCCCGACTTCGGTCTTCGGACTCCCGACAGATTTCTTACATTCGTTCGAAATGACAAAGAAGCCTATTCGTGCCAATTCGTGAAATTAGTGCCAACTGCTCTTTGAATCACATCGTGCAACCCGAAACACGTATCCCATAACTCCTCATCTATTCCCGTCTATTTTCTATCGTCTTTTCTCTCCTGGGTCTTGGCTCTTGGTTCTTGGCTCCTCACTGAACTAGGTTCTCGATACATTTTTTGTCTCTTTTTTTCAAAAACCGCCAAAAAACACTCGAACTGACAAACCCTCTTACAAAACCAACAATTTCAACTGCGTACTGCAAACTGCACACTGATTCCCGATTTTTTACCCATAACTCGCAACACGAAACACGAAACACGTAACTCTAAACTCCTAACTCCCAACTTCTAAAATCTCATTTCCAACCCCAAAAATCTACCCTCCCAAAAAAATCCGTCAGATCAGAAGCACCATCCGTCAGATCGTACCCTTTTGTAAACCCAAAATGAAGCATATTGCTCCTTATTTATCTAAAAATCTAGTATTATGACATTGAGAAAATTGTTATGGTCGCTTTTGGCCATTACCGTAATGTGGTCCTGTGGAAAGGACGACGACCCAGCACCTCCGGCAGCTGCGCCGACCATTGCCAACTTCACCCCCGAATCCGGGCCAGTGGGCACTGAAATTACCATTAACGGTACCAACTTTAGCACCACGGTGGCGAGCAACACCGTAAAGATTGGCACCGCTACGGCTACCGTAACCGCTGCTACGGCCACCCAGCTCAAGGCCACCGTGCCCACAGGTGCCATCACGGCCAAGGTGACCGTGACCGTAGGCGGGAATACCGCCATAAGCGCCAAGGACTTTACCGTGACCGATGTAAACGAAGCGCCCACCGCGGCAGACCAGAGCATTGAAGTGGCCGAGGACCAGACCGTGGTAGGCACCGTAGAAGGCAGTGACCCCGAGGACGACGAACTGACCTTTGCCCTGGTGACCGACGAGAGCGAACTCTTCCAAGTGGCCGAGAACGGTGAAATTACCTTGGCCGAGGGCAAGAACCTTGACTTTGAGACCGCCACCGAGCATACGTTAACGCTTACTGTGAGCGACGGCACCAACGAGCCCGTGGAGTTTACAGTGACCGTAAAAGTGACCAATGTCATCGATACCCTGTTTGAGGACCCTGCTTCCTTAATACTAAAGTTTGATATAGATACTCCGGGAGAAGAATTGAACATTGGTACCTATCCATATACCTATGAATATAATTATACCATAGACTGGGGAGATGGAACAGTTGAAGCTGGGTTGACCCAGGATGATCTTTATCCAACCCACGTTTATCAAAATGCTGGAACCTACACTGTGGCCATAAAAGGGAATTTTCCTGCATTTAAAATGTGGGATCCCGATTTTCCCGTGATTTCAGGAAGACTTTTTATAATTGACGTGGTTCAATGGGGCACTCAAAAATGGCAGAATATGGAATATGCGTTTAAATTTTGCACAAAACTGGTTGAATTCAGCGCTACTGACAGTCCTGATTTGTCAGAGACTAAAAATATGCACGATATGTTTCATGGTTCCAACATATTCAACGGAGATATTGGTGGTTGGGATACTGGCAATGTAACCAATATGTCTGGAATGTTTGAAGATGCCCATGCCTTTAACCAACCTTTGTTCCAAACCGAAGGCGGATGGAATACCAGTAATGTAACGGATATGTCCTCTATGTTCTACAATGGGGGAGCAGAATATGCTTTCAACCAAGACCTAAGTTCATGGGATACGAGTAATGTAACGGATATGTCCTTTATTTTCTACAATGAGGGAGGAGGAATTCATACTTTTAACCAAGACTTAAGTTCATGGGATACCAGTAATGTAACGGATATGTCCTTTATGTTCTACAATGAGGGAGGAACCCATGCTTTCGACCAAAGTTTGGGAGCTTGGGACATCAGTAGTGTCACCAATATGACTGACATGCTCTACAATTGTGGGATGAGCCCGGAAAACTATAGTGCCACTTTATCAGGATGGGGCAATAAGGGTGCCGATAACATTCCGAATAATATTACCTTGGGAGCTACTGAGCTCACGTATTGTGGTAACATTGGAACTTTACTTGCGCGCAACACTTTTCTCATTGGAGAAAATGGATGGGTCATCCAAGACGCTGGTGTAGACCCCAATTGCCCATAATACACCTTTTTTATACATTAGCCCTCGTCCCATACAGGGCAAACAGAGCCACCGGCGGCCTTCGGGTTTCCGGTGGTTTTTGCATTCCGCACAGTTGCTGAGCGTAGTCGAAGCATGATGCGGAATCTCATCCTTTCGGGCGGGATGTCATTCCGTGCGGTTGCTGAGCGTAGTCGAAGCATGATACGGAATCCCATCTGAGTGAGACGCTGAAACAAGTTCAGCGTGACGGTAAGAGGTCATTTCGACATGAGGAACGAAGTAACGATGGAGAAATCAAATGGGAAAACGCAAGTACAAGTTTCAAGTTCAAAGTTTAAGGTTTAGGGTTAAAGGTTCAATGGTTTAGGGTTTAATGTTTGCGGTTTAACTTCAAAAGGTCATTTCAAATGACAAAGAACCTTATTCGTGTTAATTCCTGATATTAGTTCAACTGCCCGATGCCCACTGCCAACTGCCGACTGCTGACTGCCCACTGCTGACTGACTTCCGACAGATTTCTCGACTGCGCTCGAAATGACATCCTAACTCGCAACACGAAACACGCAACTCTAAGCTCACAACTCCCGACTTCCGACTTCGGTTTTCGGTCTTCGGTCTTCCAACTGCCCACCAAACCAAGTCTATTTTCTATCGCCTTTCCTCTCCTGATTCTTGATTCCTGCCTCTTGGCTCCTCACTGAACAAGGTTCTCGATACATTTTTTGTCTACTTTTTTCAAAAACTCATCAAAAAACACTCGAACTGACGTCTTAACCTGAAACCTGAAACCCCTAACTCTAAACTTCCGACTTCGGACTTCGGACTCCTAACTCCTTCACACCAACTAAACCTACACTGCTTCGAACAGTTTACCGGGCAATGGACGGACGACCCCTTTCATTTCCATTTGCACCAAAGTGGACGAAACCTTAAAAATGGGCAATTTACACTCCAAAGCCACGGTGTCCAGCAACTGTTTCCCGTTCAATTGCAGGTAAGAGTAGATTGACTGTTCTGTTTCGTCCAACTCGACGAACAGCTGTTTTTGTACCGTTTTTTCCTGCTTTTCTTCCTCGATTTGCCATCCCAGGAGATAAATCAGCTCCGCGGCAGAGGTCAATAAATGCGCCTTTTGGTATTTGATAAGGTCGTTGCAGCCCTTGCTCCATTTGTCGGTGGCCCGGCCCGGAACGGCAAACACCTCACGATTATAGCCATGGGCCAAATCAGCGGTCACCAAACTACCCCCTTTTTCGGCAGACTCTATGACAATGGTTGCTTCACTGATTCCTGCAATGATTCGGTTTCGCTTTAGGAAATTCTCTCGATTGGGTTGACTACTGCTCCAGAATTCGGTTAAAAAACCACCATTGGCCTCGATTTTGGATTGATATTTGGCGTGTGCTTTGGGGTAAATCTGATTCAGGCCATGCGCCATACAAGCAATCGTCTGCAATCCGTGGTCCATCGCCGCTTTTTGCACCTTTATGTCGACACCATAAGCCAATCCACTCACGATAATGGGGTTCAACGGGGCCAATTCGGCTATAAACTGTTGGGCAAAGGAGCTCCCGTAACTGGTCACATTCCGCGTGCCCACCACGCTGATAATTTTTTGCTGCTTCAAATCGATATTGCCCCTTTGAAACAAAAGAATGGGACCATCCAAGCAATGCTTAAGGCGTTCAGGATAGGTATCCTCCATAAAATAGGAAACCTCAATGTTCTCTTTGGACAAAAATTCGAACTCCTGTTGGGCTTCATCCAAATATAGGGTATCGTGAAGTCCTTTTAAGGTCACTTTACCAATGCCGTCAATTTTGAGGAGATGGTGCGGTTTGTCCTCAAAAATGGCCGATGGACTTCCGCAGTGCGCAATTAATTTTTTTGCGGTCACATCCCCGATATTGGGAATGTTTTGCAGCCGCAAAGCCGCAATAATTTCAGGTTCAGTCATTTGATTTGGGCGTCAAAGTTGTCCACAAAATACAGCTTTTCAAATGTTAATAAAAAGTTATCCGGCTTATTTTGTACTCCCCCATTTTTTACAATATTTGTGGCTATGCGGATAGATGCACACATAGAAAAATTGTTGTTTGATTATAATTGTGTTGTAGTACCCGGTTTCGGGGCATTCTTGGCCCATGGTACATCCGCAGCAATCGATAGGGCCACCAACACTTTGGTACCGCCCAGCAAAGTCATCTCCTTTAATGCCCAACTTTCCAAAAATGACGGTCTTTTGGTATCCCATATTGCCAAAGAAAAGCAATTAGGATATGAAGAACTGTTGAAAGAAGTGGAGAACGTGGCCCAAGATTGGAAAGAAAGATTGGCCCAAGGCGAGCGCATCGAGCTTTTTGGCATCGGGACCTTGTGGCATAACTCCGAGCAACGTATCCAATTTCAACCGGAAGAAAAAGTCAATTTTTTGACAGCTTCTTTTGGACTCTCTGCTTTTACCGCTACTCCGATTCAGCGTGAAGTGATCAAGGAAGAAGTGGAGGAGTTGGAAGAGCGCATTCCGTTTATGATCACTCCGGAAAAACGGGAGCAGAGCTCGTTCCGACCTTGGCTCAAGTACGCCGCCGTGATTCTGTTGGCCGTTTCTTTGGGAGCTACGTCGTACAAAACCTATGGTGACCTTCAGGAAAGGGAGGTAGCCGCCCAACAAGATGCCCAGCAAGAGGTTTCCCGCCTTATCCAAGAGGCTACTTTTTTTGAAAGTGCACCCTTGGAACTCCCAGCCATCAACATAAAGGTGACCAAAAAGCAATTAGGCAAACATCACGTAATCGCTGGCGCCTTTAGGGAAGAAAAAAACGCTGAAAAACGTGTGAGCCAGCTCAAAGAAAAAGGGTACAATGCCTTTTATTTGGGCACCAATGCCTATGGTCTTCACCAAGTAGCTTACGATAGCTTTGAGGACCCCAAGGAGGCCCTAGTATTTTTGAGAAAGGTAAAAGCCGAGGATTCCCGAGATGCTTGGTTGCTTTCTGAGAAATAATCCCACTTTCCTTTAAAAAGCATTTCTTACTTCAATATCTTTGCGCAAAATGTAAAGAGGTATGCGCGCTAAAAAACCCAGTGAATCCCGCACGGTAATGACCGATTTGGTATTGCCCAGTGAAACCAACCCCTTGAACAACCTGTTTGGAGGCGAGCTCTTGGCCAGAATGGATCGAGCGGCCAGTATTTCGGCACGGAGGCACAGCCGCCGTATTACAGTGACCGCTTCGGTGAACCATGTGGCATTCAATAGTGCTGTTCCTTTGGGGAGCGTGGTTACCGTAGAGGCATCGGTTTCGCGGGCGTTCAACACTTCGATGGAGATTTTCTTGGATGTATGGATAGAGGATCGTTTTACTGGGGAGCGCACCAAGGCCAATGAGGCCATTTATACCTTTGTTGCCGTAGATGATACAGGAAAACCAACCGAGGTACCGCCTTTGGAGCCTGAAACGGAACTGGAAAAGGAGCGCTACGCTGCTGCCCTACGAAGAAAACAGTTGAGCTTGGTACTGGCTGGTAAAATGAAGCCTGCCGATGCCACCGAGCTTAAGGCACTTTTCTTGAACAACTAGAAAGTGTAGAGTCTTATTCCCACAAAGGGAACAAAAGTTTGGGTTCGTTTCAAGGAATTCTCTATTTCTGGAGCGGTATCTATACTTAAAAAATCCAAGTAATGGTCCAGTTTAAGAAATACGCCAAACGAATTGCTTATTCTATACCCAAGGTCGATTTTGGCCAGTATGGAAAACCCATCATCCCTGAACTTGGCAGCATCTTTCTCATGTCTATAAAGGGCATAACCTATGCCCAAACCTGTTCTTAGGATGATTCTTTTTTTGTGTTCCAATATGGAGTAGCTACCTGTAACATACAAATGCGTTATTCTAGAGTTATCTATACCTCCAACTTTGCTAATATCAACAACATCTCCTTTAAAAAAGCTCCATTGCCCTCCAATCAACCATTTTGGCGATTCCAAAACATTTGCTGTGATGTTTGTGGCATTTCTGAGGTCATATCCTTCGGCCAAAAAATTATTCCCATAACTGGAGGGTATACCATATGCAATACTTAGCTCGCCTAAGATATCCCATTGCAATTCTTTTTGCTCTTCTTGCCCGAATAATAAGGATAGCGGCAGAAAGAGCATTGAAATCAATGCAATCCTTTTAAAAATCAAAAGTATACCCATCAGTATTGTATTGAATTTTGATTTCTCCTCGCCCAACTATTCCGTTATTGATCAATGAATAACTGATTTTGATGGAGTCTCCCTGTATGATCCTTAATGGGATTTCCCTCGTCATATCCGATGGGTATAATTCCCCAAATAGTTGCCTTTGGAACACTTCGTCGTCGAACTCACCGAAATTTAAATTGACCTCTTTTAGGGTAGAATTGTAAGATATGCCATAGGACAGCGTGTCTTGCATATTGGCCACCCGATTGATTAATACGCTTGTATTTTCCAAAGGTCCAATAGCAATGTCAGGAACTTGGTATTTGAAGTTTTCTAATGAAAATGGTTGCAGCCCATTAATTTCTAATGTTGGCCAGAATGCATTGTGCCCATTTTTACCGATATCATTGATTGCCACTGAAATAAAATCACTGTTTTCCGGTGAGATGGTAATGACTTGGTATTGGCCATCTGACCTTAATTTTGATTCGCCTATCAAAGCTACTTGCTCCCTCCTTGAGGGAAAAGAAGTGAAAGTTCCTAAGGCATAAACATCTACGGGAAGTTCCGGAATTACTGTACTTTCAAAGGAAATCACTTGGCCATCAACCAAAAGGCGGGTATTGTCCTCATAGGTCAACTCACATGAGCATATAATTATGCCTATAATGAAAACAAGTAGGTTTCTTCTCATTACTTAAGTAAAGATTTGGTTGGCTGAAAGTTACATCAATTATTTGATTAAAAATCAAAATTATTGGGGTCTGGTCCAAATCGTTTGTCCTTTTCCAAGCTATCCAATAATTGCACGTCTTCATCTAACAATTCAAAATCAAAAAGGTCAGCATTGGCCTTGATTCGTTCTGGTTTGGATGATTTTGGAATAGTAATCACCCCTTTTTGCAAATCCCACCGCAGTACTACCTGTGCAATGGTCTTGTTGTATTTCGCCGCCAAGTCCTTCATCACATCCAATTCAAAAATATGGCCCTGCATCAAAGGTGACCATGCCTCATACTGAATGCCCTTGGACGCACAGAAATCAATCAAATCCTGCTGCACCAAGTAGGGGTGGAACTCCATTTGGTTCACCATGGGCACAATCTCTACCGAGGGCAACAAATCCTCCAGATGGTGTTGTAAAAAGTTGCTGACCCCAATGGCACGAACCCGTTCTTCCTTGTAGAGTTTTTCCAAAGCTTTCCATGTTTCTTTGGATAGGTCCCCTTTGGGCCAATGAATCAAATACAAATCCAGGTAATCCGTTCCCAAGCGCTCCAAACTGGCCTCAAATGCCTTGATTGTGCTGTCATAGCCTTGATCGGTGTTCCACACCTTGCTGGTCAAAAAAACATCCTCACGGCTTACGCTGCTTTCGCGGATTCCAGTACCCACGCCTTCTTCATTGTGATAAATGGCAGCGGTATCGATATGGCGGTAGCCATGATCAAGTGCTGCTTTTACGGCATTTATGACTTCGCTTCCATCTTCGGATTGATACACTCCCAATCCAAAATAGGGCATCTGGACCCCATTGTGTAGTTCAAAAAAGCCTTGTAAATCAGTTATTTTCTTCATAGTGTTAAAGTTGATAGATCCAATCCTCGGGGTTCAAGCGGTCGGAATCCTTGTACAGGTAAAATTTCAACTTTGTGGTGCCGTCCAACCGATTGGTATTTATTTCGCCCAGCACTTCTTTGGCGGCGACTTTATCCCCTTTTTTTACATAGAGATTGGAAAGGTTATAATAGGTGCTGATGTAATTTCCATGTTTGATCTGAACGCCTTTGTTCCCTCCGGGAACGGATAGAATGGCAATGACCTCGCCCTCAAAAATGGCCCTCGCCTTGCTCCCTTTGTCCGTGGTGATGGTTACGCCATTGTTCCGGTGCTTGATGCCGGGGTACAACTTGTCCGCATAAACTCCATAGCCCTGACTTTTAATTCCCTTTTCCACCGGCCATATTAATCTTCCCTTGTTGGAAGAGAAATTGTCTGCCAACAACTTGGCTTCTGGAGTAAGGGCAAACGTGGCACTGCTTGTGGATTTGCCCGAGCTTTTGTTGGAGCTGGCAATCGCACTTTTGATCATCCGTTCAATTTCATTGTCTATTCTACGGGCCTCTTTCTGCTTTTCCGCAATGGCGGCCGTGTATTTGGCCTCGTTCTGCTTAATGCTCGTTAAAAGACTGCGCTGCGCTTCAATTTCTTTGCTAAGTTCTTCTTTCGCTTTCTGATTTTCCGCGACCAATTGGTCCTTTTCCTTTCGTTGACGCACCAAGTCTTGGTTCAAGGTTTTGAGTTCCTCGGTTTTTTGAACGATGCCTTCCCCTTGCTTCTTTCTGTATTTGGCATATTGTTTCATGTACTGAAGCCTTTTTAAGGCCTGAAAAAAGTTTTCTGCGGACAACAGGAACATCAATCGATTGTTCTGCGACTTGTTCTGATAGGTTTTCTGGATTAGTTCTGCATAATCTTCCTTAAGAACTTCCAAATCTTCCCGAAGCTTGCTGATGCTTCTAATATTGACGTTGATTTGCCTACTCAGCAAATTCGATTGTTGATTGGTAACCCGAATCAGCTCTTGCCGAACATTTATTTTATTGTCCAAGGCTTCCATTTGGTCCAAAACGGTACCCTTTTCTTTGCGCTCGGCGAACAGCAGACGGTTAATTTCCTTGATTTCCTCTTGCAAGCGTTCCCGTTTGGCCTCCAGCACCTTCTGTTCCCCGGTTTGAGCAAATGAAGTTACCGAAGTAAGCACTGTAAGTATCGTATAATAAATAAGATATGAAATTTTACCTTTCATATTACTTTAATGTAATTTTATCATAGCCTTTGGGGACTTTGTACGGAAAACTCATGGGTTTGTTAAGCTCCAAGTTACGAAAACTCAAGTCAATCGTAGTCAATTCACCTTTTTCTTCGGCCACGATTTGTATATCCTCCGGAAGCACATTTCCAGAAACATCTTGATAGGTATATTTTGCCAATAAATGTCTTGCGCTTACGGGCTGTGATATTTCCTGACTGGCTATTTTAAAGTTTTTGGGTTCCAATTGAAAGAGAATCTTAAAAAGTTCTTGGGCTTTCTTAGGTTTTAATTGGTAGTTCCCGTTGTATACTTCCGAATTGAGTTTTTCTTTTCTGAGGTCGAGCACTGCGTTTCCCAAAAGTAGGTTCTGTACTTTTTCAAAATCCAGTTCTGTACCCAACAACTCGCTTAAATAGCTAAAGTCTCCATCAAAATACTCATTTTGCAGCTTGTTGTAAAACGATACTTTTTTGGGGGTAATGTGCGCCTTTACAACACCGAGTGGTGCACTCATCCAAATCACTTTGTCCTTTTCCATGCGTAAGCTTACGTTGACACCTTGCGAATCGTCCCCGTTGGTGTAGTCGATTTTAACGCGTCCCCTCAGGGTTCGGAATTTGGGTTGGTTGGAGTAATGGGCATTGACGATGTTTTTTGCGGAAAGTCTTGAATTGGCCTCTCCCCCCGTAATCGACTTGGTACTTTTACAAGAACCTAGGGTGGCCAACATCAAAATGGCAACGCTTGCTTTGTATATATATTTATGTAGGTTCATTACAATCCTGAATTGATCTTGTTCAAATATTCATTGGCTTTTTGTGCATTCCCAATCTTGGAATACCCTTCGGATAATTGCTTGTACATCTTATTTTGAAGCGTACTGTCATCCAATATATAATCAAGTCCACTCTCCAACACTTCAACGCCCTTGCTGGCATTGCCGGTGTTGTTCAACGCTGTTCCATAGGCATAATAAAAATAGGGCTGCAAAGGATACGTATCCAATGCCTCCTTGGATTCCGTTAACAAGGCAGTATAATTGGAAGCTGCGATGTATTCCTCCATTGTTTTTTTCAATTGGGATATAGGGTCACTTTTGGTTTCCTCAACGTTCTGCACTATGGGCGTGACTTCTTCTATACTTTCCCTTTTTTGGAGTGAATCCTTAATCTTCCGGCTTAGCTCCGATTTTAGGGAAGAACTTGGCAAGCCCTCCAAAACCTCGGTGGCTTCCTTGTACTGCTTCATTTTGAAGTAGAACAGCCCCATGTTCTGTCTAAGCTTTGTATTACTGTAAGGAATTCGTTCTTTGATAGTCTCCAAGGGACTTCCTTGTTTCTCCAAAATGGTGAGCAAATTGTCCAAATACCAATAGTCCTCTGGTTCCGATAGTAGAGCCTCAATCGCATAATCTTGCGCCTGCACGTACTTTTTATCGAGCATATAGGCTTTGCCCAATTCGTAATCCACTACGCTGTTGTTGGGTTCCAGTTGCTTGCATTTCAAGAAAAGGTCGACCGCCCTATCGTAGTTTTGGATGCCTTTCTGTTTGAGGGCTTCAAAGAAATTTTCTTGAAACTCATCGGTATATTCTTCGAGGTAGACATCGGCACCTTCTTGTTCTTCTTGGGCATAGGTATGATTATGCATCAGTACTGATGCTCCCGCAATCAACCAAACCAGCAGTTTCCTTTTCATAGTAACGTCCTAAGTCCCCATCCCACCAAAAATGTGTTCTAAAGTTATTCCAAAACAGAATAATCTCCAATGCTAATGGTCTCAAAATTACCATTATAAAATACATGGTTCCCGATCATGGCATTATCCAAATTGGCATTGGTAATCCTGCTATGGCTCTGGATGAGGCTGTTTTTTATGGTCGAATTCTCCACAACGGTATTCGCGCCAACCGAAACATATGGCCCTATCGTGGTATTTTTGAGCACTACGTTCTCTCCAATAAAACAGGGTTCGACTATATTGGCATTTTCTTGTGTCACGGAATCGGCAATCATGTTTTCGCCCTCCTTTTCCAAGAAGGCCAACATGCGCTGATTGGTTTCCACGGTCACGTTTTTGTTGCCGCAATCCATCCATTCATCCACCTTACCCGGAACAAATTTCATGCCCTTTTCCATCATCCTTTTGATACCGTCATTGATTTGGTATTCCCCACCATGGGTGATATCATGATCCAAAACATGCTGCAGCTCATTTTTGAGCACTCCAACATCCTTGAAATAATAAATACCGATTACAGCGAGGTCAGATACATATTCTTGAGGTTTTTCAACCAATTCCACGATTTGATGGTCATCGTTCAACTGGACCACTCCGTACGCTTCGGGGCGCTCCACTTGCTTCACCCAAATCACGCTATCGGCCGATTTATCCAAATCAAAATCGGCTCGTATCAATGTATCGGCGTATGCGATTACCGCAGGACCGCTCAAGGATTCCTTGGCGCTCATGATGGCGTGCCCAGTTCCAAGCGGTTGATCTTGTCGATAAATGGACCCTTTAGCGCCCAATTCGTCCGCCAATGCCATTAAGCTTTCCACCACATCATCCCCAAAAAAGGCAGGATCACCCAAAATAAAGGCAACTTCCTCGATTGGTTCGCCCAATACTTTAGCAATATCGGTGACCAAACGGTGCACTATGGGTTTTCCTGCAACAGGAATCAACGGTTTTGGAACGGTAAGTGTGTGTGGTCTTAAGCGGGATCCCCTCCCTGCCATGGGTACGATTATTTTCATATGTTACACACCTGCGAAGGCAGGTGTCTCCTTTTTAGCAGTTAATACTTTCTCCTTGATTCAACAAGGTTTATCTTAGTTTATTATAATTCAATTTCCAGTTAAGACTGATGTCAACCCAGTTTGGGTTAAACTCTTTTATTAAATTGATTTTCCACGCTCTCTTCCACTTTTTCATTTGCTTTTCTCGTTTTACAGCTTCTTCTCCATTTTCAAACTGTTCAAAATAGACCAACTTGTCACAATTGTATTTTGCGGTAAAGGACTGTGGAAAAGCTTTTAATTTATGTTCTTTTACTCTTTCGTCCAGATTATCGGTAACGCCTACATAAAGTACTCCATCAGGTCTATTAGTCATTATGTAAACATTCCAAAATTTCATAATTTCAATAGTATTTGGACGAACCTTCTTAAAAAGGTTTTGTAGGTGTCCTTCCCTAAGAGATTCCTGCCTTCGCAGGAATTTTACTTAGTTCCAGTACTCCCAAATCCGCCCCCGCCCCTGTCCGTTTCAGAAAGGGCCTCAACTTCTACCCACTCGGCACGTTCGTGCTTTGCGATGACCATCTGGGCAATACGTTCACCATTTTCCACAGTAAAATCTTCATTGGAAAGATTTACCAGTATTACCCCAACGTTTCCACGATAATCGGCGTCAATCGTTCCAGGGGCGTTTAACACGGTGATTCCTTTTTTGGCCGCCAACCCGCTACGTGGCCGTACTTGGGCCTCATAGCCCACAGGGAGCTCCATGTATAGTCCAGTGGGGACAATGGCCCTTTCCAGTGGTTTTAAGGTAATGGGGGATTCCAAATCCGCCCTTAAATCCATTCCTGCGGAGGCAAGGGTTTCGTAATGTGGCAGCTTATGGCCTGATTTGTTGATGATCTTAATCTTCACGTTTTATAAATATGCTTCGTAATTTATCTCCTTCCATCTTGTACACCAGCCCCAAAAATAACAAAAACAGTAGGCTGCCCGCTATTAAATTTCTATTAAAAACATAGAACGAAAGTATGGAAAACACCAGCGATACAGATAGGTAAAACACAATCTTTCGCATATTGTAGGGTACAGGGTAGTATTTTTTTCCAAAGTGATAGGAGAGGAGCATCATACTACCATAGGCGGCCAAGGTGGCCAAGGCCGAAGCCATGTATCCTATTTTTGGAATCAAGCTTATATTAATGACCAAAGTGATGATGGCCCCAACTGAAGAAATATAAGCGCCAAATTTGGTTCTGTCCGTTACTTTATACCAAACAGAGAGGTTGTGGTAAATTCCCAGACAGAAGCTTGCCAATAGAATTATAGGAACCACATCCAAAGCCTCCCAATACACAGGGTTGTGCAATAACAGTCTGCCCAGTACATCGATAAAAGCAATAACTCCCAATAAGATTATGCTTCCAAGGATTACAAAGTAATTGGTGATTTGCGCATACGTTTTCTGGGGTTTTTCGCTCTTGGCATGACTAAAGAAAAAGGGTTCCACCCCCATTCTAAAAGCGGTCCCGAACAGCGTCATAAACAGGGCCAGTTTGTAGCAGGCACCATATTTGCCCACTTCACTTTCGGCAATTTTGGATGGAAGGAGTTCGGTAAGCAAAATTTTATCCAATACCTCGTTGATGGTAAAAGCGATTCCAGCTACAAGAATGGGTCCTGCATACTTCATCATTTGTTTCCAAACACCCAAATCGAACGTGTACGATGCCTTTAGGTAGGTGGGCAACAAAATCAATAAGGTTACTCCGCTGGCGATTACATTAGAGATCAAAACATAATGGATTTCCCAATTGGGTTTGTAAAGGGATACGAAAAATCCAGTGTCCGCCTCCTGTGCCATTTTTGGGAGTACCAACAGAAAAAATATGTTAAAAGCCAAGTTTATGGCCACATTAATGGTCTTTAGGACCGCATAGCGCATTGGTTTTTCATTCGCTCTTAGCAGCGCAAACGGAATAATGACCACGGCATCAAGAACCAAAATATAGGTGGTGAACTTAAGGTAATCCGCGTTGATATTGGTTACGCTGGACAACCATTCCCTAAGCGACAGGGCAAGAATCAGAAACAGTATGGAAGAACTCAGTAAGGATATCAGTGAAGTAGATATCACTTTGGCCTTATCCCCGCTTTTATGGTAAAACCGAAAAAATGCCGTTTCCATACCATAGGCCAAAAACACATTAAAAATAGCTATCCAGGCATAGATGTTCGTGTACTGTCCGTAACCTGAAGCATTCTCAAATACAGCGGTATACAACGGTAACAAAAAGAAAGAGATGACCCTTGGCATTACCGTGGCCAGACCGTAGATAAATGTTTGTTTAAAAAGCCGCTTTAGTGGATTCAATAGGTGTTGCTTCTTTAAAGACCCAAGTTAGGTGGCTACAAGTTACGCAAAAGCCGTAATTACCTAAACCTTATTATCCTAAGAAAAACAAAAAGGCCACCCATTCGGTGGCCTTTTGATAGTATTATTATGGAACCTTAATTGTTCAACGCTTCTGCACCACCAACAATCTCGAGGATTTCGTTGGTAATCGCTGCTTGACGGGCTTTGTTGTAAGTCAATTTTAACTCGTTTCTTAATTCGGCAGCATTATCCGTCGCTTTATGCATTGCGGTCATACGCGCTCCGTGCTCACTGGCAAAGGAATCCCGAACGGCCTTGAACAACTGTGTCTTCAAGGATTTTGGAATCAGCTCCTTTACAATTTCCACTTTGGAAGGTTCAAAAATGTAGTCAGCAGCGATAGCTTTGTCCCCTTCAGTTCCTACTATCGGCAGAAACTGCTCGGTCATCACAATCTGGGTAGCGGCATTTTTGAACTTGTTGTATACCAATTCGATTTTATCGTAATCGCCCTTGGTAAACAAACGCATCAACAATTCAGCGATTTCTGCAACATTGTCAAAGGTCAAATCATCGTATACCTTGCTTTGGTCGCCCAAAATAGTATGCCTTTTTCTAAGGATGTCGTGCCCCTTTTTACCGATGGTATAGAAATCCACCTGCTTTCCCGGATACATATTGGAGACCAAATGGTTGCTCTGCTTGATGATGTTGGAGTTGAAACCACCGCATAGTCCCCTGTTGGACGTTATGGCAACCACCAAAACCTTGTTTACGGGCCTTTTGTCGGCGTACTCGCTTCCACCATCTCCTTCCAAACTGGCGCTAAGCCCTTGCAGGAGCTCGGTCAATTTATCGGAATAGGGACGCATTGCCGTAATAGCATCCTGAGCTTTCTTCAACTTTGCGGCAGATACCATTTTCATGGCACTGGTAATCTGCATCGTTGATGAGATGGATGATATTCTGTTACGTATTTCCTTTAGATTCGCCATATTCTACTTTGTCATTCCGCACTTGATGCGAAATCTTTTTGGTTATGGATTCCTACAGTGCCCTGAGCGTAGTCGAAGGGCACCTTGGAAATGACAATTGTTATGCTTTGTACTTGCTTGAAAGATCTTTACAAACAGCAGTCAAGGTCTCGGTAACCTCATCGGTCAATTTACCCGCTTTAAGGGTGTCCAAAACATCTCTGTGCTTGGCGTTCAAGAACTCCAAGTAATCTTTTTCGAATTCTTTTACTTTGTCCACTGGCACATTTCTCAACAAGTTCTTGGAACCTGCAAAGATGATAGCTACTTGGTCTTCAACAGTAAATGGATCGTTCTGACCTTGTTTTAAGATCTCTACGTTTCTACGTCCTTTCTCGATAACGTTCAAGGTAGCGGCATCCAAATCGGAACCGAACTTGGCAAAAGCTTCCAGTTCACGGAACTGGGCTTGGTCCAATTTCAAGGTACCGGCTACTTTTTTCATGGATTTGATCTGAGCGGAACCACCCACACGCGATACGGAGATACCTACGTTGATCGCAGGACGCACCCCTTGGTTGAACAAGTCTTGCTCCAAGAATATCTGACCATCGGTAATGGAAATTACGTTGGTTGGGATATAGGCAGAAACGTCACCTGCTTGTGTTTCAATAATAGGAAGTGCAGTCAACGATCCTCCTCCTTTTACCATCGGCTTCAAGGACTCTGGAAGGTCGTTCATGTTCTTTGCAATCTCGTCATCGGCAATCACTTTAGCCGCACGCTCCAACAATCTGGAGTGCAAGAAGAAAACGTCACCAGGATATGCTTCACGTCCTGGAGGTCTTCTCAACAACAAGGACACCTCACGGTAAGCTACAGCTTGCTTGGACAAGTCATCATAGATAATCAAGGCCGGACGCCCTGTATCCCTAAAGTACTCTCCAATGGCGGCACCAGCGAAAGGTGCATATACCTGCATCGGTGCAGGATCGGAAGCGTTGGCGGCAACAATGGTTGTATAGGCCAATGCACCTCTTTCTTCCAAAGTTTTGGCGATAGCGGCCACCGTTGATGCTTTCTGACCTACGGCAACGTAGATACAGTAAACGGGCTCACCGGCATCGTAAAATTCTTTCTGGTTCAGGATGGTGTCGATACAAACGGTTGTTTTACCAGTCTGCTTATCACCGATCACCAACTCCCTTTGTCCACGTCCTACGGGAATCATGGCGTCGATAGCCTTGATACCAGTTTGCAATGGCTCATTTACAGGTTGTCTAAAAATTACACCAGGAGCTTTACGTTCCAAAGGCATCTCATAGGTTTCGCCCGAAATAGGACCTTTACCGTCGATAGGCTTGCCCAAGGTGTCGATAACCCGGCCAACAATTCCTTCACCAACGTTGATAGAAGCGATACGCTCGGTCCTTTTTACGGTTGCACCTTCTACAACCTCTTTGGATGGGCCCAACAATACAACACCTACGTTGTCTTCTTCCAGGTTAAGAACGATTCCTTGCATACCGCCGTCGAACTCGACCAACTCCCCGTACTGGGCATTGGAAAGTCCATACACACGGGCAATACCATCACCCACTTGCAATACGGTACCTACTTCATCCAAGGAAGCGGATGCTTCGAAACCTGATAACTGTTTTTTCAAAATTGCTGATACCTCAGCGGCTTTTACTCCTGCCATTTTTATAGACTATTTGTAAATTCTCTTTTTAATCCGTTCAATTTGTTTGCGATGCTTGCATCGTATTGGGTATCTCCTACCCGTAGTACAAATCCTCCGATGATGCTCTCATCGATTTTATTCTCAAGGGTTACCTTGTTTCCTGTTGCCTTGGTGACCGTTTCCAATATCTTCTTCTCCAAATCGGAAGTCAATGGAACGGCGGTTGTCACGTAAGCTACTTCTTCGCCCTTCAATTTTTCGTGAAGGATGATGTATTTGAAGGCCACTTCCTGCAACATCGCAATTCTTTTATTACTGATCAAGGTTTGAAGAAGACCTTTGGTGATTTCGTTGGCATCCTTAAAAATTTCCAACAAACTGCTTTTTTTTACCTCCGATTTGATGATAGGGCTCTCCAACATGCGTTGAAGCTCCACGTTCTCGGAAATGGTAGCAGCTATCCCCCGCATGTCTTTTTCCACGGCATCTGCCGCTTTCTTTTCGACTGCGAAATCCAAGGTTGCTTTTGCGTAGCGTATGGCTGCCCTATTTTGGTTCATGGTCCGTTTAGTTCAGTTTAATATCTCCCAACATGTCCTCGACCAACTTCTGTTGTTTGCCTTTGTCGGACAGTTCTTCCTTGATTACCTTTTCCGCAATTTCCACGGAAAGGTTAGCTACTTGTGCCTTGATGTCTGCCACAGCAGCTTTCTTTTCACTTTCAATAGTAGCTTGGGCCTGCTTGATCATCTTGTCGCCTTCAGCCTGAGCCTGTTCTTTGGCTTCGGAGATAATGTTGGCTTTGATGTCGCGGGCTTCTTTTAACAGCGCGTCCCGTTCTGCCCTGGCCTCTTGTAACAATCTTTCGCTATCGGCAGTTACGTTCTGCATTTCCTTTTTCGCGGCCTCAGCAGCTTCAAGGGCATCTTTGATTCCTTCTTCGCGCTTTTCTACCGCTCCAAGAATGGGCTTCCAGGCATATTTTCTCAACAACAACAATAGGCCCACGAAAAGGAGCAACTGCCAGAAAAACAAGCCAAAGGAAAATTCCTCTATTAACTTTTCCATTTATCTTAAAATATTAATGCTTTTAAACTATATCACTTTAAAATCAATGAAGGGCCATAGCCAACCGCCATGGCCTTCATCAATACTGTTACGGTTATTAAGCTGCAAAAAGAGCGGCGAAACCGATACCTTCAATAAGGGCTGCTGCAATCAACATTGCTGTTTGGATCTTACCAGAAGCTTCAGGTTGACGAGCAATGGCTTCCATTGCCTGACCACCGATTCTACCGATACCCAATCCTGCTCCGATTACGATCAAACCAGCACCTACGATGTTTGGAATTGTCATGATATATGAATTTAAATATTAAACGTTCTACTCTTAATTAATGATGATCTTCTTCTACCGCCATACCAAAATACAGGGCGGACAACATGGTGAAAATATATGCCTGCAATGCGGCCACCAACAATTCCAATAAAGAAAGTGCAAATGCCAACAAGAAGGACAATGGGCTTCCGATCCAGTTTTTAAATATGAACATCAACCCGATAATACTCATTAACACTACGTGACCCGCAGTGATGTTGGCATACAAACGGATCATCAACGAAAATGGTTTGATGAATGTCCCCAACAATTCAATGGGCGCCAATATAATTTTCATGGGAACCGGCACGCCTGGCATCCAAAAGATGTGCTTCCAGTAGTTCTTGTTCCCAGTAAATGTTGTAATAAGATAGGTGATCATGGCCAAGGCAAAAGTCACTGCAATGTTGTTGGTGACATTCACTCCTAGCGGTGTCAACCCCAAAAGGTTGATGACCCATACAAAGAAGAATACAGTAAGCAGATAGCTCATATACCTTTTGTATTTATGCTCACCAATGTTTGGTATGGCAATTTCGTCACGCACAAAAAGTACCAATGGCTCCAAAAATCTTCCCAAACCTCGTGGCATGGTGCTTTTTTGGTACCTCTTGGCCATGGAACGGAACACCAAGAACATTAAAAGGGCTACGGCCATAATAAAGACCACATTCTTGGTTATGGAAAAGTCCAAGGGCTTTTCGTTGGTGGGATGTGCATCATCTACCACCAAATTCTCCCCAAAAGCATCTTCGGTATGGGTTTCTTCGCCATGATGTCCACCAAAATTGATGGTTCCTTCGGCATCCGTCTTATATATTTTATTGTGATAAAGTGCGTAGTAATTACCGTCTACTTCTGCCACGGACTCTCCATGCTCCAACTCGGAAGAAAGAAAAACCTTCAATCCATTGTCCCAAAGAATCACAGGAAGTGGAAACCCAAAATATTTGTGCTCGCCCTCTTCGGTGGTATAGGAAAAAAGATTGAAATCATGCGAATCCAAAAGGTGGTGGTCGATGTATTCCTTAATCTGTGTCTTTAAATCATGGGCACCGGTTTCAACTTCTTCTCCCTCTTGGTTTTGGGCCGATACAAATCCCGCAATCAAAAAAATTACGGCAACTAGTTTTTTACTGAAAAAAGAATATCGCATATGATCCAACTATGGGTCCTCAAAAATTGGTGCAAAAATACATTCCTCCTTCAAAAGAAAAAAGCTTTTTCCAGTATTATTTTTTTATTGAATTTTTCAGGTCTGTTTTGGGGCTTTGTCACACAGTATTAAGCAGTTTCACCAAAAAGAAGGTTTCCAATATCAGTGCAAATCCATATGGGACAAAAAAGACAAGGAACTCCAATTGCTCCAAGACACCATCTTGATGGAATGCGGGATATAGAAAAATGAAGAAAAGCGTAAACTTTACAAGGCTTCCCCCTAGAAAAAAGAATCCCAACAAGTCGCGATATTTATTGCGGAAAAAGTAAATCGCAAAAAAAACAATGAGCGCCATAATGGCATTGAGCACGTAGCTTTTTGTGAGCTGTAGGGACGAAAGCTCATATCCCCGGTCTTCCAAAACCCATGATTGGAGAAAGAACAGTCCCCATAGGCCCAAAAGGAGGATGAAGGTAAAAAGAATTGGATAAGCCCTTTGCGTCAATCGTTGATTTTTTTGATTTGTTGGAGGACCAAATATATAGAAATCGCCACGGCCAAAATGGTACAAATGGGCAAGAATACTTTTTCAGTCCCAAAATGCCCGTCCAACCATTTGCCGCCCCAAACGCCCAAATAAATAACAACGCCCATTTGAATGGCGGAACCAGACAAACGGGCGGCTGTATTGAGTGTTTTGTTGTAGTCTTTCTTAGGAGGCTTTTGCTGGCTCATTTTTGCTGGTTGACTGCATTTTGGGCGTAGCCGAAGCACCTTTGCCCATGGTGCACGCCGCATTAAAGGTGGCACCGGGTTCTACCGCCAATTTGGCTACCGTTACCGTACCCTCAATCGTTGCGGAGGATTTCAACGACAATAGGTCCTTAACCATAAGTTCTCCGTTAAACCTTCCTTCGATATCTGCGTTCACGCACTCTACCTTACCGTTAATGTAGCCATCCTTTCCAATGACCACTTTACCAGAGGTGGTCACATTGCCTTCCAACTTACCGTCTATCCTGAAGTCGGCCTCGGAGGTGATGTCACCCTTAATTTTAGTGTTCTTCTCGATTCTGTTGGGCTGTCCGCCAAATTCATTCATAGGCCGGGGTTTTTTGTTGTCAGAAAACATTGTGTTCTAGGGTTTTGGGGTTAAAATTGCGCTTTGTATGATTCTAAGTTCTTGTGGACCTGTATGATTTTATAATTATCCGATAAAACTACAAAATTCTCATCTTTAATCAGATAGTCCCTATTGTTTTTTATGAGCTCCGCGAAGCCCAAGGCAAAGTCTTGCGAAGGGAAACCGTGTACCACTACAAATTCATCTTCCAAATTATAGATGTCCTTGGAAACAATGTTTTTATAGTTCAGCTCCTTGATGGCTTTTTCCAAACGGTTTTTGAGCTTGATGGCATTTTCATCATTTCTTATTTTGAACGGAAAAACTACTTTCCAGTTGCCCGCGCCCGTAGAACCGGTTTCTGGGGAAAACTCCTTGTTTTCCAATTTGGGCAGCTGCTCCTCCACCATCTGCTCGGCCTTTTTGCCTTCGGGGTTGTTGGGGTAGGTCAGTGCCACATAGTTCAAGGCTTCCTTAAACGGCTCAAAACCTTGCAAACGTCCAATGGCGTTCGCTTTCAGCATTTCAAACTTGGGTACAATGGGATCGCCGGTAAATTTATTGATGTATTCCTCCGACTGGGTGATCACGTTCAAAAATTCCTGTTCTTGGTACTTTTTGAACAGTGCTGCATATCGGGCATCGGGGCTGTCCGTATCCCCGTCCAGTACCGCCTGTGGGTTCAACAAAATTTCCGCGTAGCGCGTATCGGGATGATTGGCAATGATGTTCTGTTTCATGTTCACTGCCAGCGGACTACCCGTTTCCTCATAAATCTTGTACAAATTGTATTTGGAGGGTAAAATCAACCGCTCTTCGGGATTTGACGACAACACCCGCTCCAATTTGGCGGCGGCCAACATGTTGTCCTTGAACTTTTCCTTATAAATCAAACCCAATTGATAGTTGGCAAAGTTGCGCTCGCCTTTTAAACTATCTATTACGGCAACATCCGTAGGAACTTGCTCCAAGTAAAAGTCAACAGAATATTTTTGGTCTTCGGTCAGTACCTCATCATTCGCGGCAACCACCTCCCCGGTAGCCTCCGAAATGGAGATTTTGGTTTTATTGCTCCATCGCCAATCGTCTTCCAAAGTCCGGGTGCCCCATCGTGTCCTAAAATCGTTTCTGCCATTGCCCAAACTGGTAATATTGTAAAAGTAGAACTTGCCTTGGTTCTCCTTGCCCCCTTTGCTGTTGGCAAAAGTAGCGAAGCCGGCGGTGGTGCGCTCTCTTTCTTTTTCGGCAGCCGCTTCTTCCTTTCGCTTCATTTCGGCTATGTAGTCCTCAAAATAAGCTGTACGGTCAGCTATCGGCATTTGATATAAGGTGATCACGCTATCGGCATGCTGCACAATGTCCTCATATTTGATCACATCCTCAAGGTTGTCCAGCTTCTTTTTAATGTTTCGGTGCTTGCGGGTGTTCTCGTTCAAGTTGGTCAAAGTGCTGTCGTAGTACGAACCCGCCATTCGGTATTCATCCTTGTCAAAATAATAATCGGCCAGACTTTGATAGTTGAGGGCATTCAACTTGCGTTCGCCTTGGGTTGCCTGAATGGATTTGTTATAATAGGCCAATCCAAGACTATCCTCTTCGTAAGCCATATGAAATTCGGCCACTTGGCGATAAATCTTGTCCAAAAAGGGGCGATTCTCCCGATTCTCTTCGAGTTCGGTAAGGTATTCCAACATTTCCTCTCGGTTGCCCTCGGTAAGTTCTATGTTCTGTATTTTTTTGAGATGCGCATTGATCATGTACACCCTGGGGGATTTGCGGTTGAGTTCAATGACTTTGTTGTAGGCGTAGTTGGCACTGTCCTTATGCCCCAACTGGTCGTATAACTGACCTATGATGAACAAATACCTTCCCTTTTCCGGATTCTTTTTGGTGTAGGCCTGGGATATTTTCAATTTTTGAATGGCGGTGTCGGGGGCGTTCAGGTTGATATAGCATTGGGCCATAACTGCGTTGGCGTCGGCATATTCCTGGTCCTTGAGTTTTTCGTACTTAAAAAGTCGCTTTAGATTTTTGATGGCCACCTCGGGATTATCCAAACGCATATTTGTTTTCTCTCGCCAGATGGTCGCTTCGTTCAGCTTGTCGCTTTTGCTATATTTTCTCAGGATATAGTTGAAGGATTCCAAAGCAGGGATATAGCGCTGGTCAAAGTAGCGGGATTTTCCCAAAAGCAAAAAGGCCTCATCAATTTGCGGGTTTCGCTCCTCGTCTTTAATGTCCATGCTGTGCTTTTGGATAGCCTTGGTAGCCTTTTCCTCCGCAATAAGAAAGTTGGGGTTGTTGTCCTCGGAGTCCAGTTTTACCTCATCGGTCACTTTTAGGCGTTCTACGGGCAGTATTTCCCAATAATCATCCCGATAGGTCGAATTGATTTCATCCAGCCCTTTTTGAAAGGCCAAATTTCCGTTGTACAAAGTGTTGTACTCGGTGTTGAGGGCGTGCCAATTTCGGTTGATGAACTTGTCCTTTTGGGTGGAACAGGCATTAAATGCAAGTCCTCCCAAAACCAATAGGCCCAAAAATGTGTGATGAAGCTTCAAAATTATCAATAATCTTGTGTAACCTTAAACTCAAAAATGAGCGGATTATTATAAGGCTTATCGATAAAATGCAAGAATTCTGCTGAACCTGTTTATTGCCTCAACCTGCAAAGAAAGCTTCCAATTCCTTCATGGTTTCCGCAGAGGTATGAAGATCTTTCACAATTTCACCTTTGTTAAGCACCACGATACGCTGGCAAACTTCGGTTACGTGGATCAAATCGTGACTAGAAACCAGTACGGTAACGCCCTCTTTTGCTGCCAAATCTTTGATAATTCCTTTTAATCGAATTTGGGTGGTCGGGTCCAAATTGGCAAAAGGTTCGTCCAAAATCACCACTTCGGGGTTGCCAATAAAGCTGGCCACGATGCCCACCTTTTTTTGGTTTCCTTTGGAAAGGTCCCTGAGATATTTTTTCTGGTTGAGGATTTCTCCATGGAAGAAGTCATCAAAATTGGCCAATAACGCATCCACATCTGCTTTGTTCCTTCCGCGTAGTTCGCCGATAAAGTAAAAGTACTCTTCGGGAGTAAGGTACCCGATCAAGAAGGTCTCATCAACAAATGCAGAGGTAAAGGGCTTCCATGCTTCGCTCTCGTCCACCCGTATGTCTTTATTGATGATATGACCGGTAGAAGGCTGTATCAAATCCAACAAAATACTGAACAGGGTTGTTTTTCCGGCGCCGTTGTTGCCAACAAGGCCAAAGCTCTGTCCTTTGGGAATTTCTAAATGGTCAATGTTCAAAACGGTTTTGTCTCCGTAAGTCTTGGTCAAATTATGAACTGTGATCATGTATTTTTCTGTTAATGGTTTTTTATTTCTGTTTGTATGCTTGTAGTGTCTTGTACTTTTCCTTTTTGTAAATGCCCTCGATCATGGTAAATACCTTGTTTTTGAAAGCAAATCCGAGTATGCCGAACACGGCTACAAAGATGTACCCTGCCGTGGGGTTGATCAAAAAGTGGCCAATGGCATAAATAGCTATGGGCAGCACCAATTTGGGCAAGGTGAGCAACAATGTCTTGGCATTAAAGGCCTGCTTGTCGCCAAAGGCTTTCTTGTTCGAGGTAAGCTCAATGGGCGTTTTTACATAAGCCCCTCCCCAAAGCACCAGGTAACTGTTTATCCCAATGTTATAGATGCCCCCCACAAGTACTGCGGCGTAGGCTTCCCATCCAAAGTAGAGGTAAAACGTGGCAAGAAAAGTGGAGATAATAGTCGCAATAACCACCAAATACCATTTAGAGGAAAGGTATTCCCGATACTTGATGTTTTGGCTCATCATCAGCGGATAGTAGCTACTGTCCCAACTGGGCACGTACTGCCCAAAACTGAACAGGAACCCTCCCGTAACAAAAATACCTGCGAAGATTTTCCAGAAAGGCCCGTCGTAGACTTCGATGGCATTGGTAAAAAAGAGCAGTCCGTAAAAAATAAAGAAGAATCCTGCTATTACCGCCGAGCGTGAGCGTTTGTTCCGCTTGATCAGTTTGATGTCGTTCTTGAGGAAAGTGCCCAAATTCCCGAAGCGGTCCAACCATTCCAAGTTTTCGGTCTTAGCCTCGGTATGTTTTTTGGCCAGTCCGCCATCCAAATACATGTGCTTTTTGAAATAGGCAAAGGCACCATAGTACAAGCCTGCCAAAACCATCCAAGGGATAATCGCCGTCCATGGCAAATCGTAGAAAAAGTCGAAAATGGGTTGGGTGTAGAAGGTGATATCGAACCATTGATAGTATTGCGATGCACCGGCCAGGATGAAGAGGGCCGCAAACACATAAAAAACAACGTTCTGGTTGTTCACCATCACATTGATAAAGTTGTTGCAATAGAGCAACGCCATCATCGCCAAGTGCCATCCTATGACCTGTATTGCAGGGTATCCTTGGGCGATCAAAACAATACTGAACGGTACAAAGAAAAAGGCATGGGCCACATTGAAGAAAGAAATGGCCGTTTTTCCGAGGGAAAAATGGACCACTTTACTTTTGCTGATGGGCAAATACAACAAGGGTTTGATGTTCGTGACCGGCATTTTTTGCAGCATGTACCGGAATACGAGGTCGAATGCCAAATAATAGATCATAAAACGGTTGATGACCCTTAACGGATCGCCGATTCCCATTTTCTCGATGATAAAAAAGGCCCCAACACCCATTCCCAAGAACAGAGCGATGAAGTACAATGCCCCCAAAGCCATCAAGATCTTGAACCATATTTCGGTCTTGAAGGTTGCCGATCTAAAAAATGACTTCCACTGGAGCCCAATAAAATGTTTGATCATGGTCGGTGTATTTTTTTTGTTGGTATCTAATTTATCGGATTTGTTACACAGTGGAAATGCTTTTTGTAAAAATAGCTGTACAAAAGGAGTGTAATGCTTAATTTTGCAGCAAAAATTTATACATGAGCCAATTTCATGCCTTACAAATAACTGCGGTAGACCAATTGACCCCGAATGCCGTAGCCCTCACTTTTGACATTCCGGAGCACCTTAAAGAAGCATTTACATTTAAAGCCGGACAATATATTACCCTAAAACACGAAGTCAATGGAAAGGAACTCCGTAGGGCCTACTCCATTTCTTCCGCGCCCTCATCGGGAAAACTAACGGTCGGCATCAAAAAAATGGAAGGCGGAACGTTTTCTGTTTATGCCAACGAACAACTGAAGGCCGGGGACACCTTGGAAGTCATGGTGCCAGAGGGACGTTTTGTGTTCGACTCCCAAGATCCACAAACCATAGCTGCCTTTGCTGCCGGTAGCGGAATCACTCCTATTATGAGCATTGCGCAAACCGTTTTGGAGAGCCATCCAGATAATCGCTTTGTGCTCGTATTCGGAAACCAGACGCCTGAGGAGACCATGTACTTCAAAACCATCCAATCCCTAAAGGAGCGTTATGGTGACCGACTTTTTGTGCAATATGTATTCAGTAGGTCCAGCGAAGAAGGCGCCCTTTTTGGACGTATCGAAAAATCAACGGTAAACTTTGTTTTAAAGAACAAATTCAAAGAAACTGCATTCGATGCCTTTTACTTGTGCGGACCCGAGGAGATGATCAATCAGGTGTCTAACACCTTAAAAGAGAATGGCATTTCCGAGAACAAAATCCATTTTGAACTGTTCACTAGCTCGGATACGGAAGATGAGTTGGCCGAAGAACTGGAAGGTAAAACACAGGTAGAAGTACTTGTGGACGATGAGACCTTTACCTTTGTTATGGACAAAAAGGAACTGGTACTCGATGCGGTATTAAAGCAGGATATCGATGCGCCGTATTCATGTCAAGGTGGTGTTTGTAGCAGCTGCATTGCTCGCCTTACCGAAGGAAAAGTGGAGATGGTGAAAAACCAGATCTTAACGGACAGCGAGATTGAAGAAGGGTTTGTGCTTACCTGTCAATCGCACCCGATAAGTGCCAAGATCAAAATCGATTACGACGACGTATAAAACTGGATTATTACACTAAGAAGTTTGGGACATCATTTTTTCCAATGCCCTGCTGCCTTGGTCATACCCAATTTTAAAGGCGTTCTCAATACCCTTTTTATCGAGCACCCCAATGGTATCCAATTCTTTGGGTTCTATAAACAGGTCGCATTGCCGTAATTTTTCGTGGTTGGAGGCGTGAATCATCAAACTGGTGACCCTGGCCGTAAGCTGAAATGAATTTCTGAGGTCCTTTTTCTGCAAGGGAGCGGTTATGGAAACGTTACTTCCAATGATAAAATCCGTAAGGTTGTCCACATATTCCTTTGGGAAATTGTTCATGATGCCACCATCCGCATAAAGCACATCATCAATGGTAACCGGACTGAATACAGGTGGTAATGCTGCCGACGCCAATAATGGTTTGATGAGCTCTCCGTCGTAGAATACCTTTTCGTTGCCTTTTAACAGGTCCGTGGCCACCACAAAAAGTGGGCATTTCAAACTTTTGAAACTATCATCGGGGAAAAAATCCTTGAAAATACTGAAATATCGTTCGGTATCGATGAAACCAGGTTTGTTGATGGCAAAAAAACTGTACTGAAATAGCGGCGTCTCCTTAAAGAACTTGAGCATATCCTCCACGGAGTTATCATTGGCATACAGCGCCCCAACCAAGGCTCCAATACTGGTTCCGGCCACTACGTTGGCTTCAATCTGGTGTTCCCGCAGGGCCTTGATAAGCCCAATATGTGCCATTCCACGAACGCCACCGCCAGAAAGTACCAATCCTATGGATTTATCCTTGAGCATCTGTTTATTAAATCAATTGGTTGTAGGTGTAAAGGTACTATTTTGATGGAATGCCAAGGTTGCCCTATCGTTGTATTTCGATTAAAAACAACATCCCCATCAAAAAAAAACCAAACCACCCCCGTCAAAACTCCGTAAGTGTGTGTATAAACTAAAAATTACATCACATGAAATCTTTTAAAACAATTACCTTATTATTTTCTTGTATTGGCTTGATGGCCGTAACCCATGTATCCGCACAGACCAAAATGGTTGGTGGCGCGCCCATGTACCCGAGCAAGGACATTGTTTCCAATGCCGTGAACTCCAAAGACCATACAACTTTGGTCGCTGCCGTTAAAGCGGCCGGATTGGTGGAGACCCTGCAAGGCGATGGGCCTTTTACCGTATTTGCCCCTACCAACAGCGCTTTTGAAAAACTGCCCGAAGGAACCGTGGCCACCCTGTTGAAGCCAGAAAACAAATCCAAATTGCAAGCAGTGCTTACCTATCACGTGGTAGCTGGCAAATACAGTGCAAAGGATTTAATGAAATGGATCAAAAAAGGAAAAGGCATGGCCGAACTTACTACAGTAAACGGAGCCAAGCTCACTGCCATGATGGAAAACGACATGATCATGATCAAGGACGGTTCTGGAAATGTTTCCACCGTGACCATTGGAGATGTCAACCAATCTAATGGTGTGATCCATGTTGTGGACACTGTTGTGCTTCCGTAAGTAAAGATCTTTGTTAATTTTTTGAGTTAGGAAAAGAGCGGCATTTGCCGCTCTTTTTGCTTCTGATTCCTTATAACCGACTACAAAACAATTGTTTATGGACTTAGAGGCAATTTTATGCCGATAAGTGTAATCATTCGCAAATCCTTTCGACCTAATTCAATAGTGATATTTGTTGTATGTTTAAGTAAAAACATCAAATCCAGAAAAACATGGCGAACTCCTATTATGACCCAGCGGACCTGAGAAAATTTGGAAACATTACAGAATGGAGCGAGGAACTTGGCAAGAAGTTTTTTGATTACTACGGAAAGGTTTTTGAAGAAGGCGCATTGAGTGCCCGCGAAAAATCACTTATCGCCCTGGCGGTAGCGCATGTGGTGAAATGTCCATATTGCATTGATGCCTACACCAAAGACGGGCTGCAGCGAGGCATTACCAAAGAAGAAATGATGGAAGCCGTTCATGCGGGGGCTGCCATTGAGAGCGGAGCGACACTCGTTCATGGAGTACAAATGATGAACAAGTACGAAAAGCTTTCGATGTAGTTTCGGCTTACTTCGCTTATAATTGAACGTCCCCTAGTATTGAACATCAATGTATCGGAAGGAAAATGAACTTTTCCTAAAATGATTAGATAACCTATAGCATGACGCAAAGCATACTCACAGATATAAAAAAAGCAGCCAAAAAGTCCCTTAAAGCCAGGGAAGACGAGCTCGCGAACACCCAAAAGCAATTGGAAGTGCTGAATGGGGAGTTGTTTTCGAGTGGTGAACTGCCCTATTTTAAGGATAAGATTGCCGAATCGGGCCAATTTCCCCTAAAACCCAAAAAGTTGGAAGTACTCCAGATCAATGTGGGGTATATGTGCAATCAGGTTTGTGCCCACTGTCATGTGGATGCGGGGCCAGACCGAAAGGAAATCATGACCCGGGAAACCATGGAACAGTGTCTTGAGGTGATTCGAAATACTGGGGCACACACCTTGGATTTGACCGGAGGAGCCCCCGAAATGAACCCCGATTTTAGGTGGTTCGTGGAGGAAGCGTCCAAAGCAGGCATCCAAGACTTTATCGTTCGGTCCAATCTCACCATTATTTTGGCGAACAAAAAATACCATGATTTGCCGGAGTTCTTCAAAAAACACAACGTACATGTGGTTTCTTCCATGCCGCACTATACCCGAGGAAAAACCGACAAGCAACGGGGGGATGGGGTTTTTGACAAATCCATAAAAGCACTCCAAATGCTCAACGAGGTGGGCTATGGCAAACCTAATAGCGATTTGCGTTTGGACTTGGTGTACAATCCTTCCGGGGCATTTTTGCCGTCCGACCAAGCGGCGATGGAGCGGGATTTTAAAAAGGCTTTAAAAGAAGATTTTGATATCGACTTCCACAACCTGTTCGCCATTACCAACTTGCCCATTTCGCGCTTTTTGGACTACCTTATTGCGTCGGACAATTACGAAGATTATATGTACTCATTGGTAGAAGCCTACAATCCTGCCGCCGTGGAAAATGTGATGTGTACCAACACCATTTCCGTAAGTTGGGACGGCTGGTTGTACGATTGTGATTTCAATCAGATGCTGGACCTTAAAGTGGCGAGCAAGGTCAAACATATCAAAGATTACAACGATGACCTGTTGAACGACCGTGAGATTGTGATTTCACAGCATTGCTATGGATGTACGGCTGGAGCTGGGAGCAGTTGTCAGGGTACGGTTGCGTAGCTGCTTTGGGTGTTAACCTCAAAATCGATTTTGATAGTTCCAATCCAGGCCATCATCATCCAATGATGCTTTTGTGATTCCAGTATATCGCTCTTTCCAAGGAGAAGGATCAATTAATTGCATGGATTCGCTCAGCTGTGTTGCTATGTCCATCAAATCGACCACCAAAGGCTGGTCTAAATTTCTACTGGATTTCAGTTCAAAAGTTTGATTCCCATTGTTGAGGTAGAGGGCATAATCCAAAAATCCTTTGTCAAAATCAACATCAATGATAGCAGCTTCCCTTGCTGTAGCTATTTTGAATGGCTGATAGCCGTGATTATCTACTATAGCGTTCTGGAGTTGGACAAGTTTTTTGTTCAACTCGTTAAATTTTTCGCTTTTGATGGTTCCCAAAGCCACATCGATACTTGGAAAGTTTAAATCTTCAGATTTTCTAAGGTGTTCCATGTCCTTTTGTCTGTCCCAGACCACCGTTCGTATCATGGGAGGTAAAAAATCAGCTTCCTTGTTCCAGGTATCATCGCTCCAAATCGAATAGGATTTCAATGTGCCAGATTTCGGCTGGTGCAGTATCAATTGGAAATCTTTTTTGAGCCAATCACCACTCGTTTTGTGGATGATGGACGATGGTCCTTCCAAGAGCATATTTCCAATTTTAGTTATTCGTTGACGGTTGTTAGGATTCATAAACTAAGTTTTTGACTTTGCGTTTTGGATTATAGTGATGAAACTATTTGTAAGAGTATAGCCCTATTGTTTTTTTGAAGTCCTTGAATCCATTGTAAAGTATGGCCTCGCACCAATATTTAAAACTGAGCCTTTTGGAGTGGGTAAGGCGCTCTCGCAATTCGCTCTTCTTTGCGCCCCTAATGCCGAAATCCATTAAAGTATCGTCAAAATCGGGAGTGCCAAAGCCATGATATTCGTTCACTTTATTGTCATGATGGATTACCGACATCCACAACCTTTCCCCTTTGATACGTTTAAGGCGCTTTTCCTTTTTCCAGTCACTGTGCGTCCGATCCCAAACCGATTTGGCATTCACATTCTCCTCGATCAGCGTAATGAACGGATTGTACAAATGTCTTCGGTACCCTAGCCTCACTTCGGGCTGCACTTGCAAGGTAAACCCGTCAATAATATCCAAAGCCAAGTACGTTTGATGGGCAAACTGTTGCTGCACCACTTTGAACATAATCTTTGTGCAAACAATCATCGTTGTCCAATCTGCTGGTCATAATGTATGGCGCTTTACACAACGCCAACCTGTGTTGAACCGCAGGCAAAAAAGCGTCCATCCCATCCACAAATAGCGCTGTGAAGCGGTGGAATCTCCGTTCGAATTCGCTTATGCGGTCCCTAAAACGCATTGGTGTTTCGGTATCAAAAAACACCCACCATTGAAAATTGGTGTTGGTTTGGTTCCTGACCGAGAGAAAACAAAAGTTCTCAAATAAATCAAAACGATCCTCTAGCCAAGACTCCGTTAAAATGGGAGTGTCGTTTTTGGTTCGATTGGTCCATTGATGGTTCCTTAAATTGAACCGTGTAATGATGATGTGTTGAAATTCTTCCATATGAAAACCCTCCTTTTGTTTCTGAATTTTGGAGAAGTTGGCACAAATGGGAAGAATAATTTGGTGCGATCTGACGGATGCCCTGTTTGATCTGACGGATTTTTTTGGGGGATGGATTTTAAGGGTTGGGAATGGGATTTTGGGAGTCGGGAGTGGTAAGTTACGAGTTATGGGTTTCGGGTTTCAGGTTGCGAGTTATGATGTCATTTCGAGGGAAGTCGAGAAATCTTTGTGGGAGTCCGAAGTCCGAGGTCGGAAGTTTAGGGTTAGGGGTTTCGGGTTTTGGTTTAAGATGTCAGTTCGAGTGTTTTTTGGCTGTTTTTGCAAAAAAGAGACAAAAAATGTATCGAGAACCTAGTTCAGTGAGGAGCCAAGAGCCAAGAATCAAGACTCTGGGGAGAAAAGACCATAGAAAATAGACTTGGTTATTGGCTGCGGGCAGTAAACCTAAAATGCTGGATAAGGTGTCATTTCGAAACGAAGTGAGAAATCAATCGGGAGTCGGAAGTCAGTCGGCAGTGGTCGCTGAGCGGCGGTCATTGAGCGTAGTCGAAATGAGTCGAAGCGACAATAAGAAGTCAGAAGTCAATTGGGCGTTGACACTAATTTCACGAATTAGCACCAATAGGGTTCTTTGTCATTTGAAATACCCTTTTGAGGTTAAACCTTAAACTTTGAACTTGAAACTTGAACTTGACCTTTGAGTTCGAACTTGAGTTTTCAAACAGATTTCTCAATCGTCACTCCGCTCCTCATCTCGAAATGACCTTTGATGAACTTGATGCTTGAGTTTTTCACTGGATTTCTCAATCAATGCTTTGCATCTCATTTCTAATCAACCTTTGTCAACAGTTGAAACAGCTTGTTCAGCACATCGGCGGGTTCAATGGTTTGCATAGCGTTTTCATAGCCTTGGGGCACCTTGTTTCCGTATACGGAAGTTGGAATCAAGGGGTAGGTTTCCCGGTCGGCCGTCAAAGCATTGTCCATCGGCTGCCCAAAGGGATAAAACCCTGCATAAGGGTGGGTAACGCCCCAAAGCGTCACCACAGGAATACCATAATTCGCAGCCATATGCGCATTCCCACTGTCCATGGACAACATTACATCCAAATTGGAAATAAGCTGAAGCTCTTCGGACAATTGGAGCTTGCCTGCCATGCAAAGTGCATTATTGAAGGAGTTGGCCATATCTTCCAATACTGTGACTTCCTTCTCGCCTCCTCCAAAGAGCAATATTTTATACTTATTGGTGTTATTTAATTCTTGAATTACCGTTTCCATTGATTCTAAAGGATACATCTTCCCATCGTGGGCAGCAAATGGGGCAATTCCCACCCATTTCTTTGTATCCTGCTGTACCAAATCGAGTACTTTCGGGGAAAGCGGAAGTCTTTCAAGTGGTGGTGAGGAGCTTAAATCTATTGGATAACCCAGTTTTGAAAACACCTCGGCATAGCGTTCATGAGTGGTTTTAAGTTGCTCAAAAACCTTGTTTTTAGTCCTTGTAAGTGCTTTTTTCTCCTTTCTGCCTTTGTCAATTTGAACAAAAGGGATGCGTTCCAGGCCAAAATACTTTTTAAGTACCCTGCTTCGCAGTACATTGTGCAAATCTGCAACGGCATCGATTTCCAAAGGTTTCAGTTCCTTGTACAATCGCCATAGGCCCTTTAGACCTTTGTGTCTGTTTTTCACATCAGCTGCATACACTTGCACGTTATCCAGACCATCAAAAATAGGGGCAAATGTTCTTTTGGTAAGCAAGGTGAGCCTAAGATGGGGATATTGTTGCAAGAGGGCTGTGATTACCGGTACCGTCATGGCCACATCGCCCATGGCCGACAAGCGGATGATCAATATATGGGTGTATTTACCCTTTTTGTCCACGGAGTACTGGGTTTAGCTCTTCGTCGTTGTACATTTTCATCTGTTTGTAGACTTTCATGTACTTATTTCCAGCCTCGATATCGGCCAACAATTGATCTATGGCCGTAGAAAGATCTTTTCTTTGTTCCAAAAGTACCGCTAGCTTTTCACTGCACTTTTGGGTGTGCTCTGCGGAGGCATCGGTACGGTTCACCTCCTCTTGCATGTGATAGATCTTCAATGCCAAAATGGACAATCGGTCTATGGCCCAAGCAGGACTTTCCGTGTTGATGGTTGCATTGTCCTTTACTTGTACTGATTGGTATTTATTCAAAAAATAGCTATCAATATACTCTACCAAGTCCGTCCTATCCTGATTGCTCGCATCAATTTTCCGTTTCAGCTCCAAAGCGGCTTTTGGTTCAATCTCCGGGTCTCGGATAATGTCTTCATAATGCCATTGTACAGTATCTATCCAGTTTTTCCGGTAAAGCAAATGTTCTATTTGATCTTTTGGGTACGGATTGGTGAATGTCTGGTTCACATCGTCCTTAATGTGATAGGTGTCTATACTTTCTTGAAAGATATTGAAGGCAAAATCGCTGAACATAATCTAAAATTTGTTCAAAGATATTGCTTTATGGCGTATTTAGTTCAGGTGGAAGACAAAAAGAGCGAAGGCCAAGACAATGCTGCCCATAAGTGCAATCTCTTGAAACTTCTCTTTTTTGATGCCTTCAAAATAATTGGTAAAGAACACGGCAGCGGGAAAAAAGGTAATCAGAACAGGGGATGCATCGGCCGGTGTGAACAGCATAATCCCAGTGGACAAAATGAAAATGAGAAATACAATCCGTAGTAGGAGCAGCTTTCCCCCACTCACGTTTCGAAGTCTTACGAAAACCAACATGGAAACCAAGATGGTCAAAATTAAATAAATCAATGTTTTTACATTGAGTACCTGAAAAAAGGATTTGGTAGTAAACAGCCCTAAGGAAAATTGGTAGTGCTCCTCAAAAAACTCCAAAGACCCATGTACTTTGAGCACCGTGAATGTCAACATAAATATGGTGGAAATTCCCAAAAAAGGCACCAACCAGTTTTTAACCGTTTTACGGTCATATACTCCGATCACAAAAAAAACGAGCAGCATAAAGGCAAGCGCCCAATCGTAGAACAAACTGGCCAATGAAATCAACAATGAGGCATCGAATATTTTGTGCTTTACGTTCCTAGTTGATTTTACGGACAATATTCTCCAAAAAGCCAGAAGTAGAAAAAAGTTGGCAAAAATGACCTGGTCAAGAACGAGCTCGTCGGAAAAACTTATAATCAGCAATAGGAAAAACAGCATGGCATACGAGTTGGACTCCGTTGCTTTCTCGGTGCGTACGATTTGATTGACGATAAAAACAGCCAGTAAAAGTCCGATAAACAAGACCAGCTCGCGTCCTATGACTTGGCTGATCTTTTGTTCGCCAAGCGCGAAAAATAGGTGGGTAAAATAGAAAAGGAACAGGACGATGGCGAGAACAATGTAGTTTATGGGTTTAGTTTTTCCGAAAAAGCTTGAAATCATCCTATCTTTTGCTACTTTTGTAAAGTAAATATAGCCAAGATGAGCAAGTTTTTTTACGGTATAGAGGACTTATTTGTAAACTATCTTTTTGCACCACTGGATTCGTTGCGTTTTATGCACAGCTGGTGGGGCTCCAATACCATTAACTGGATCTTTATGATCATTGGCTTTGTGGCCATGGTCTATTGGATGGGCCAGTTGAAAATTTTCAACGAAAGCGGTGAGGAAGATAAGAGCATCAGCTCACACTCTTATCTATAGATCGAAGCCTAGATCTTTTCGGTAGTACATGCCATCAAAATGGAGTTTTTCCATGTTTTGATAGGATGTTCTTAGCGCTTCCCTAAAATCTTTTCCGAAGGAAGTAATAGCTATGACACGGCCGCCGTTGGTCACAACCTTTCCATCTGATATTTTGGTTCCTGCGTGAAAGACGAGGGAATCTTTAATATTCTCCGTTCCCGTGATTTCCTTTCCTTTTTCATAGGCTTCGGGATATCCGCCAGAAACCGCCATTACGGTGGTTGCAGCTCTTTCATCAATATTTAGGTCGATTTGGTCCAGTGTTCCTTTGGCCATCGCTAGCAATACTTCAACCAAATCACTCTGGAGCCTTGGGATGACCACCTCGGTTTCCGGATCGCCCATGCGCACGTTGTACTCGATTACCTTGGGTTCGTCTCCCACTTTGATCAAACCGATAAAGATAAAGCCCACATAAGGCAAATTATCCATTTTTAGGCCTTCTACGGTCGGTTTCACTATTTGATGCTCTATCTTGTCCGTAAAGGCGGTATCGGCAAAAGGAACCGGGGAAATGGCCCCCATTCCGCCCGTGTTGAGTCCGGTATCGCCCTCACCTATTCTTTTATAGTCTTTGGCAGTTGGTAGGATTTTATAGTTGGTACCGTCGGTGAGCACAAAACAGCTCAATTCTATACCGTCCAAAAACTCCTCGATCACAACGGTGGCACTGGCGTTTCCAAATTTGGAGTCGAGCAGCATCGATTTGAGCTCGTCTTTGGCTTCTTGTAAATCTTTCAAAATCAAAACACCCTTGCCTGCGGCCAAACCATCGGCCTTTAGCACGTAGGGAGGTTGTAGTGTCTCCAAGAAGGCTTGGCCTTCCTGTAGGGTCTCCCTTGTAAAACTTTGGTAGTCTGCCGTTGGAATGTTGTGGCGCATCATGAACTCCTTGGCGAACTCTTTGCTGCCTTCCAATTCGGCGGCTGCTTTTTGCGGTCCGATTACTGGAACGGATTTCAACTCGGCATCATTTAGAAAAAAATCGTGCACTCCATTGACCAAAGGATCTTCCGGTCCCACTACCACCAATTCGATGTTTTCCTGTAACACCAATGCTTTGATGCCCTCAAAATCGTTGACACCCACCTCCACATTTGTGGCAATCTGTGCAGTGCCCGCATTGCCTGGCGCTACAAAAAGTTTGGATGTTTTGGGACTTTGGGAAATTTTAAGGGATATGGCGTGCTCGCGACCACCGGACCCTAGGACAAGAATGTTCATGGTTCGTCGTTTTGGCAAAAATAATGTAATTCAAATTTAATTGAAGTCTTATTTATGGGCGATTTAGGCTTACTTCTGAAACAGTTCCCACAAATTGTTGCGAAGTCACTACAGCGCGGTAGTATACCATATATCATACACAAAATTACCAAGGCCCGATGTTTATCGGGCCTTTTATGTTTTTGATAATGAAATTACTTTTTGTTGTGATGGGTAAAGTCCCTGTGCTCGGTTTTTTCCAAATCTTCTTTGGACAATCCTTTAAAGAATTCAAAGGTCTTTCGCATACCCTCTTCCCGACCAACTTTAGGTTCCCATCCCAAAATCTCTTTGGCTTTGGTAATATCAGGTTGACGCTGCATGGGGTCGTCCTTTGGTAAAGGTTTGTACACAATTTTTTGATCGGTTCCCGTTAGTTTGATGATTTCCTCGGCAAAATCCTTTATGGTAATCTCGTTCGGGTTCCCGATATTGACAGGTAAGGTATAATCGCTCATGAGCAAACGGTAAATACCTTCTATCTCATCGTCCACATAACAAAAAGAGCGTGTCTGTGAACCATCACCAAAAACGGTCAAGTCTTCACCGCGAAGTGCCTGTCCCATAAAAGCTGGAATCACACGTCCATCATTCAGTCGCATTCTGGGGCCGTAGGTGTTGAAAATACGGACGATGCGCGTATCCAACCCATGAAAACGGTGATATGCCATAGTGATGGATTCCTGAAAGCGCTTGGCTTCATCGTACACTCCCCTTGGGCCAATGGTGTTCACATTCCCATAGTATTCCTCCGTTTGTGGGTGTACCAATGGATCGCCATATATTTCCGAGGTGGAAGCGATCATAAAACGAGCATTCTTCTCTTTGGCAAGCCCCAAAAGGTTGTGCGTTCCCAATGCGCCAACTTTTAGGGTCTGAATGGGTATCTTGAGGTAGTCGATTGGGCTGGCTGGCGAGGCAAAATGCAGGATATAATCCAGTTTCCCGGGAACATGCACGAAATTGGTTACATCGTGATTATAGAAAGTAAACCGCTCCAACGGAAACAGATGTTCTATGTTTTTGAGGTCTCCGGTGATAAGGTTGTCCATGGCGATAACATCATAGCCCTCTGCAATAAATCGATCGCAAAGGTGGGAGCCGAGAAAACCTGCTGCACCGGTGATAAGGATTCTTTTCATTTATCTTAATTGAATACGGTTCTTTATTTTACAAACATAATCTTTACAAACACGGGATAAAAGTTTTATCGTCAAGTATTCAAAATTTCAGGTTTAATAAGCTTTCTCTTCGCCTTTAAAGGCATTTAGAATGGTTTGTACAATAATCTTTAAATCCAAGAAAATGGACCAGTTTTCTATATAGAATATATCAAATTTAATACGGTTTTGGATATCAGATTCAGTCTCCACTTCTCCCCTATAGCCTCTTACCTGAGCCAACCCCGTAATACCTGGCTTTACAAAATGACGAACCATGTATTTGTCCACACTGCTGGCATATTCATTGGTATGCTTTACCATGTGCGGTCTCGGGCCTACCACGGACATGGTTCCGAACAATACATTATAAAACTGGGGAAGTTCATCTATACTTGTTTTTCGAATAAATCTGCCGATTTTGGTGACCCGCATATCATTTTTGGTGGCTTGAATATCATCGGCGTTTTTGTTGGGCGCCATGGACCTAAATTTATAACAATAGAATTCTCTGTTGTCGATTCCGTTTCTTGTTTGCCTAAAAAAAACAGGACCTTTGGATTCCAGTGTGATCAGTAGTGCCAAAATTGGGGTCAACCACGATAGTAGGCCTAGAATGACCAATAAGGAGAAAGCAATATCAAAGGTTCTTTTAATAAAGGCATTTATGGGATTGTCCAGAGGAATGTCCCTTAAGGAAAGTACAGGGATATAATCGTAATATTCGAACTTTAGTTTCTTGGAAAATATGTTTTTATTGTCGGGCAAGAACTTAACCGTTCTTAAATTGTTATCGGCAAAATTGATAATCTTTATTGTAAGACTATTACTTACTTCTGACACGGAGCAGTATATTTCGTCAATTTTATTGTTCAGAATAAATTCAAAACATGTCTCAACATTATAATCCTCATCTTTTAAGGAAAACTGTTTCACAAAATTGTAGCCATATTCGGGGTGTTCCTTAAATACTGAAATCAGTTGGTCGGTCTTTTTGTTCTTACCCAAGACAACCACATTTCTAATATTGCCTTTTATTCGTTCCCGATATTTCATCAATATGTAATAGTTCAAAAACTTAATAGTAGAAACTAAAACGAGTGAAATCAAAAGGTACTCGGCTATGGCCAAACGACTCATATTGGGTTGCTTAAAAAAACCAATGAACGCATACTGAATTAAAAAGAAGAAGAAAAATTGACGGAACAAAAGCGCCAAAACATGAGTAACCTTGCTATATCTATATATTGAATAAAACTGAACTTTGAATGCAATAACCGTCCATGCCACTGTTACATATGAGTGAAAAAGCAATGGGTACCTAAATTGAAGTGGTAAGTAATAGGCCAATAGGTTGATTACCATCAAGTCGATGATAAGTGAAATAGGGACTATAAGTCCGGAATATCTATGGTTGCTAAAGAACAAATTAAAAGTTGTTTTATATCAATAATAGTAAACAATGCTACGTAAAGGCACTTAGAAGTACGGATAATTAAAAATCCTCTGGCGCAACTGTTTTCCAATGCTCCAAAGACTTTTCAAAGCCATACTTAAACTCAAAGCCATTATCGATTAAGTACTGTGGCTTTATGTTGGTTGGAAAACCAGCCTTTTTTACCCTAACTGGATGAATATCGGTTTTTTTTCCCGTTAGCTTTACGAGTATTTGATAAACACTGGCAATTAAAGCCAAAATAGTAGTTGAAACCGAAAGTGTAGGTTTTGAATAGCCCAGTTTTCGTTTAACTATTTTTGTCATTTCCTTTAACGGCACAAGTGGGTTTTCCGCATAATTATAAATAATTTGAGGCTCGTCAATGGTGTCCATTGTAAATAACATACTATCTATAAGGCCGTGAACATAACCATATGCCTTAATCACTTTTCCTCCATTAGGTAAGATAAAAGTCCCTCTTTTCAGCGCCTTAATCATTCTATAAACATTCCCCGGGTCATTCGGGCCATATATCACACTTGGTCTAACGATGATCAGCCTTCTATTCTGCTTGTCACGTTCAAGCCATTTTTGATGTGTCTGTTCGGCCAATGCCTTAGAAATCCCGTAGCCTGTTTCAGGATACAGATTTGTTTTTTCGGTACTTTGATTCATTGACCTACCATAAGGGGCTATACTACTGGTAAAGAAGATATTCATTATCTCCAATCTTTCTGCAAAGGCATTTATATGAATTGCTCCAGGAACGTTGGTGTCAAAATATTCTCTAAATTCGTGACCAGGTTCCCGATGAACAGCTGCAAAATTGAAGACCCAAGACTTCTTGCCGTCCAAAACCCTCCCTAAGTTCGGTAGTTCTTTTCGCACATCGGCGAACATGTATTCCAATCTTCCAGAGCTAATTTCATCCTCAAACCCTTTCAGAGGTTTTATGTCCATGACGATGTAGTGCTCAAATCTGTTGTTCGCAAGTAAATGTTTAAGCAGATTTGTTCCAATATAGCCAGAACCTCCAATAATTATTGCCGTTTTGCTTTTCATGTTCAATTTTTCGGGTTAAAAATAGTTTATTTTTGTCTGTATGAAAAAAATTAGAGTTTTACATATAACAGAACCTTTTGCCGCGGGCGTCTATAATTATGTTAAGGAAATATGCAGCTTTTTTGACGATGAATCCAGATTTGAAAGTTATGTAATATATAGTCCGAACAGAAATGGAACAGACTTTGAAAAAATAAAGAAGGATTTTTCCCAGCGCACTACTTTAAAGCAGGTTCCCATGTCTAGGGAAATAGATATCAAGTCTGATTACCAAGCCATTGTTTCCCTTATTAAGGAGATTAGAAAAATACAGCCTGATGTTATTCACCTTCATTCTTCAAAGGCAAGCATCTTAGGCAGGATAGCATCCGTTTTTTATGGAAAAGCCAAAGTTTACTATACTCCCAATGGGTATTCCTTTTTACGCCAAGATATCGGAAAAGGTAAAAAAAGGTTCTTCTTTCTAGTTGAAAAGTGGATTACTAAATTTTTCGGAGGGACAACCATTGCCTGTGGAGATACCGAATATGAACATGCTAAAAGAATTGGAAAGGCTAAATTGGTAAGAAATGGTGTCTCACCAAATAAATTGTTAAAGTATAATACCGTAATTGAAAAAAACAAGTTTAGGGTGGGTACTATGGGGCGATTAAGCCCACAGAAAAACCCTAAGCTTTTTAATGAAATTGCCAAGAAACTACCAGAAATTGAGTTCATATGGATTGGTGCCGGTCAATTACAAACTGAGTTGACTTCAAAAAATATACATGTAACCGGTTGGAAGACTCATGATGAGGCCATGAAGTTGGTCAACACATTTGACGTTTATATTCAAACTTCACTGTGGGAAGGATTGCCATTCACCATAATTGAATCTATGGCGCTAGGCAAGCCAATTATCGCCACAAATGTAGTTGGCAATAAAGATGCAGTTGAAAATGGGTATAACGGCTTTTTATGTGATGATTCACTATGTTTTGTTAAGCATTTAAACTTGCTTCGTCACCAAAAAAATGTTTTATTGGAAATGGGGAAGAATTCAGTGGACCGGTGTAATCAGATGTTTGACCAAAAGAAAAATTTCGAGAGCTTAAAAGCAATTTATACCAATGCAATAGATTCCTAAATGAATTATTCTAGTTTTTTTGTGATTTTTTTCGTGTCAACTTTTTTTTCATGCCATACGGTAGATAATAAAGCATTACAAAACACCGAAAAATACAAAATAAGCGATCTTAAAATCTTGGCCTCTGAAGGGCATGTTGCAGAAGGAGGACTTGCAAGGTTACCTAATGGCAATATTTTGGTATTGTATAGAAAAGACCCTAGTTTTTCCCATGTAAGTAATTCTGGGGAAATAATGGGTAAGCTATCCGAGGATAACGGCAATAGTTGGGGAGATGAATTTGCTGTTTACAATAGCAAATATGATGATCGAAACCTTGTGGTGGGTCAGTTAGCTTCTGGAGAGGTTATTGTTGTTTTTAGAAGATATGATGATCAAAGACAAAAAACCATAGATGCTGGCTACATTAAAAGTAAAAATGGCCTCGATTGGGGCAATTACAAACCAATACGTAATACGGAGGGTGTATTTAACCAACCATTTGGAACAATAGGTCAAAGTGGCAAAACGAATTCATTTTTAATTGCGTTTGAAAACGGTGTCATAAAAAAATACCATTCAAATGACAATTTCGTTGTTAATCTCTCAGAGAAAACAATAATCCACGCTCCAGACAAAAATCTGCAGGAACCTTTTGAGGTTTTGCTAGACAATAACCAAAGTATAATTCTATGTAGAAACGGTAAGGGTGATTTAGGTGAACCCTCTTTTTTTCAGTTCAGCTCAAAAAATGGGGTTGACTATAAATATGATGGACCGACCAACATTTTTGATGATTTCGAATATTCAGTTCGAAGTCCTATTTCACTAACCTATTCTGAATCTGACAAGATATTGGAGGTTATGGGAAATTCTCGATACTTATATCAAACCAGCAAGAATGAGAAAAACAGCATAAGAATATATACTCAATCAGCTAAGGCGGTCTTAAAGGATTCTAAAGCTTATGACTTAAGCACTTCTATTGCCCGCCCTATTCCCTCAGATCATTGGTTCTACGGATATCCAAAAAGTATTGATTTGACCAGGGACAAGAGGTTGTACATTATATCCGATGCAAAAATTCATGACCCTGAAAAACAGGGTTCACACATAAAAAACGAAGATGCTGATTTGTTCTATTTTACTGTCTCATTAAAGAAGGAGTAATTCGATTTACGTTTTATGAACTTCCATTCTTGTTTTCAGAATCAAACTCATAATAATCGCAAAAAGGAATACGCCTTTTTGTCTTATCAAGACAGATTCGGTCATAAAAGCTAAAAACAACACCATTACACAAAGTATAGTTTGCATACTTTTTTGTTTAACTCCAATTTTTAAGGTTAGCAAAAAAATGGACAATAAAGTTATTAACCCCAATATTCCATGATTTAATGTTGTTGTTAAAAATTGATTGTGAGAATTAAGCCCTTTCAAGTCCCCATAACCATTCTCAATATATTTTTCATCCAAAAAACGCTGAGACCCATTGGGTCCGTATCCCATTAAAGGCTTTTCCTCGATTAAAGAAATTGAACTACTCCAAAGTTTAGTGCGAAGAGACATTTTGTGATAATCTTCTCCAACTTCAGAAACATACTCTTCAGTTCCAAATCCCAAGTTGGACAAGGTGTCAAAAAGCTTGTCCTTAGCATACTTAGATGAGTTTAAAGCAACAACTGCAACAACTAGTAAAAGAGCTATTTTCAAAAAAAAACTTGGCTTTATTATCGTTTTCCAATTTCTGCCAAAATAAACAATACTAATCAACAAAAAACTAAAGGCCCCTATTCTTACACCCGAAAGAAAAATGAAAATAAAAAAGACTAACGCCATTATCTCAATATATTGTTTGAGCTTCCTCTCTGTCAGCAGGAAAACGTAAGCAATATTGATATACAATGCATCATATGGGTAATGAAAGTGATACATTGATCTTTGCACAAAATTGTAGTTCAATCTATGTTCGTGATTAACATAAAAATTATACCCCAAACTTATAAAGGCCACTAAACAAAAAAGAAAACAACTCCAAACGAAAATTCTTTTAGCCAATTGTATTTGATTGCTTGATAGCCGAGCCACTGAAATAGTCATTGGCAATACAAGCATTGGTAGTTGAGAGGCGATTCTACTATATTTTAAGCCCTCCTCATAGGAGTAAAAAAGTCCAACTACAATCAATAAGTAATATATGTAAAACACATAAAAAAATCTGTTGTGCTTAGGCACCTGGAGTGATTCATCCCTTTTGAAATCAAGAATTACCATCAAAACGAAAATTGCAAGCGCAAGAGGGGCCAAAATCATCGGGAAAGGCAGCGTGGCCATTAGAAGAATAAAAGAATAACTAACTAATCGATTGGTATTTATCATGTGTTTTAGTTCTTACGATTCGTTATTTGCTCTTCGTCAAAATCAATTTGTTGGAATTATATTTTCCTTCTTTTTAATACGAAAAAGAATAAACGCTAAAAACAGGTAAATCAGAATAAACAGTATCGGAATTTTTAGTTTGTAAAAATACCCCATAGTAAAGGCATACATTGCCCAATTAAAAAACTGAAACGTAATTACTGATACAATATATGCTTCTTTAATTATGAACTTGTACAACAACCAACCTAGCAACCCTAAAATTGTTATTGAAAAAAATATATGGACTAGTAAAGCAAGCCAAGCAGGGTAAATCATCAATAGTATACTTGGATATCCATTTGTATAGCTAGCCCCTTTCTGTTTTGCCTCGTCAAGGACTTCCCTGTTGGGCATGAACTGATACATTAATTCATGCATACCATATTCCAAATCACTTAGGTCATATGTGTGCTCACCGGAATTTACCATGTAGGTTTCAACGGTTCCCCAAAATAAATGTCCCTGAAGGCCAAATGCTCTATAAACAATTGCTTCGTTTGGATTGCTAATGCCTATATATCTGTACGGGGGATTATTTTCATATCGCTTGTAGATGACATAATATGACGATCCAAAAATTAGGATTACAGCGATTATCGTCTTTATATTAATGAATTTTCTAAGATTTACCTTTTCTGGCGCATAGGTTAGCGCATTCGGTAAAATAAACGCATAAAGTCCCGAAACAATGGGAGAAAACTTTTGCCCTATTGTAAAATTATAAGCAAAGTACACCACCATAAGAAAAATAGCTGTTTTCCTATGCTTCTTAAAAACAATTCCTAGGCAAAAAGGAATAAAAACCGAAACGTTTCCGAAAATTTTATTTAAGAATGGGTATTGCGAATTTTTCCAATACGTGAATCGTGTCACCGAATCATCAAAAATTGGAAGCTTGGACTGTGCAGCATTAACCAATAATATGAACAAGGACAATAATGCAACTAAGAGAACAACTTTTGAATCAATATTAGTTTTGCCAAGTTTAATCTTTATTGCCGAAATATCATAAGACCTTAAGCTATTGAAAGTAAGTGATATAAAAAAAAAGGTGAAAACAAAATATAATAAGTAGAAGAATGTGGCACCAACAAAAAAGCTATCTCGCCCTTGCTCGCTTATATATATTCCTTCTTCGATATAAATTAATGAAGGTATAATGGTCAACGCCTGGAAAACCAACATTCCATATAGGAAAAATAGCTTCCACTTTGTCTTTATTGTATAATACAAAAAGATAATTAAACATATAAGGACCGTAACATTAATGGCTAATGTCATTCAAAATAGAAATTTCAAGGTTTTTATACAGTTCTCCTATTTCAGGAAAATCATCCATATAAGGAAACACATACAAGTTAACGTTATCCCGCTTTAATGCCAGTTTTATATTAAGGATTGCCGTTGATTCAAAAGAGAAAATGTTTTTGGGAAGCAATTGGCCCAAGCACTCTTCAACAGGAGTAGGGTCATCATAAAGTAGGTATTGGCCAAAAACCTTTTTCAGAAGGTTCTCTGCCGTTTTAACGTCTCCATTTCTATGAGGTTTGTAATAAATTTTTCTGTCTCCTACTTTATCGAGAACATGATTAAAGAGCTTTTCCAATTTTTGAGAATACTCCTCTTTACCATCAATCTCTTGTCTAATATCTTGGCCAATAATTAAAACGTTTTCCGAATTGGGTTGATAGTCAATAGGCTCAAAAGGTAAGAATATGGATTTATCCGGACATATTGCTTTCTCTGGCATTCTAACGTATTGTGCATTGACCCAGCTCTTGAATATTTGTGTGGGATGATCGTAGAATATTTTGAATTTTAATCCAATTAACGAACAAAGTATCTTTTTAAAAAACAAACTCCTGTAGTTGACTTTAGGCATGTAGTAATTTAGAATCCCGTCTTCAACCACATAAAATTCATTTTGGTTATTCTTTAAAAGTTCATTGGCAAAATGATTTGTGATAACATCTTCAAAATGGCAGAAGTATAGGTTCACGCTTGATTGCCCAATGATATTTTTAGCTTTGATATAAAATCTCTTATATCCTTTTAACTTTTCTATCTGAAATAACGCTTTTTTAACAAAAGACCTAGGTCTGTACCTAAGATTTAAGTCTCCCTGAACAACCTTATCCCATAGTTTTTCATTAAAATTGAAATTGCCAGGATTTAGCAGGATAAGGTGAGTTTCTTTCAAGGTAAATTTAATCAGACTTTGAAAACTGCTAATATGGCTTGGAGAAATAGCAATAAAGACCGCAACATTGTTTATTTTACTACTCATAGTTATTTCTTATATGTAACCAATTATTTCTTTTTAAAAACCATAAGACTCCATAACTAAGTAAAGTAGAGCCTGCCGCCGCGTATATTCCAAATGCTTTAATGAACAATAAATTAAGTAGAATATTAAGAACAGAGCTTATTAAGATGGGGTAAAATATTTCTTTATCCTTTTTAAAACCATAAAGCAGATAATGGTAAAAGAGGGAAGCGTTTAGCATACCGTTACTAAAAACCGTAATAAAAAAAACAGGATAGCTTTCTAAGAACTCTGGTTTTTGCAACCATGATAATACCGGAAAAATACTAATACTTACTATGGCAATTACTACCAAAGTGGTGCGTGTTAATTCCTTCTTCAAAGCCTTTATCTTTGCTTCGATTTCCACTTCGTTTTTTGCTGCAATTGTCCTCAATAAATTAGGAACCAAAAGGGTGAAAGTCAAAGTAGTAACGACTATATTGATGATGTTAGCGAAATTCACATAAAATGAGTATACACCTACGCTTTCTTTTCCTAAAAAATAATCTATTACGAATCTATCAGAATACTCGATCACTTTATATGCAATAGTACCTATAAAAAAGGGTGTGCTGATTCTAACTCCCTTTTTTAGCCATCTCCATCTAATTGAAAGTTTTTGCCCTTGAATAAGGTACTGCTTTTTTTTAGCTAATACATAAATAACGCAGAACATAAAACTTAGAACGGAACCTAGCAGCCAAAAAAACAATGTTTTCTTGATGGTTAAATCTCCCAAATACCCCGTAATGTTCAGGACGGCCAGTGGGCCAATCCAACCCGCTGTTCTTAAAAACAGAGTAAAGTTTGCATGATGGAATTTATTGAATAGATTAAAAAGCCTAAATGCTTCTTGACACAAATGCTCAAAAATCAATATTAGGTAAAAAAGAATACCATACTCCAAAGGAATAAAATTATTTAAAAACAAAACAAAAAGTAGTGGAACAATTGCGACGTAACAAAACAGATGGAACAACAATTGATTAATTAGCATGCCCACCTGTTCTTCTTCATTTTCCAAAATCTCTCTATGCGAATAATTGTAAAAATCAAATCCTACAATAAATAAGAAAAATGTTATCGAAGTAAAAAAAAGATTTATTGTTCCATATTCGTCCACTGCCAACTCTTTGGAAAGATAAATTAGCAAGAGAAATTTGAATCCCATGGATAGGCCTCTCAACGTCGCAACTGCAATCTTTTGCTTCATTATTTTAAAAATAAAAAGGACCTTACCAAGCAAAGTCGGAAATATGAAAAAAGACAATAACTTCCCGTTCTCAGATTGAGCTCGAGATATTCATTTTATCATCTTCTCATTTAAAGGAGTTCCTTTCAAATAATCTTCTCTAAATGTTTTTCCCAGTACTTCATTCAAAAATTTTGGGTGCATCCCATAACCTGGCCTAATGGACCGGACATTGTTCTCTGTAATTCTTTCACCCGCCTTTACATCACTAACCAAAAAAAGAGAACGTGCGAATTTCCTGTTTTTTCTGACTTTTTCTGAAATTTCATACGAAACCGTACCTAATAACCTTTCCGTATCCCGAACCTTATCAACCATATCTTTGAACTCATTCATATCCAATGAAAAGTCTGCATCTGGACCTCCAATGGATTTATCAAGAATGAAATGTTTTTCAATGACTCGTGCTCCTAAGGTAACAGCTACCGTAGGGGCCAAGCTACCATAAGTATGATCACTAAATCCAACCTTAACATTGAATCTTTCCTTTAAATCAGGTATTGTCTTAAGGTTTGCTAACTCTAACGGAGCAGGATATGAAGAAGTGCACTTTAACAAGATTATTTCACGGTTACCCATTTTATGGCATGCGTCAATTGCCAATTGTATGTCTTCTAAATTTGCAATTCCTGTGGACATAATCATTGGTTTGTTCTTTGACGCAGCATATTCTATAAGCGGGATGTCTTGGATCTCAAAAGAAGCAATTTTGTATGCAGGAACATTTAATTCTTCCAAAAAGTCAACCGCAGATTTATCAAAAGGAGACGAGAAGCAAATCATTCCTTCACTCTTTGCCAATTTAAAAAGTTCTTCATGCCACTCCCAAGGTGTATAGGCCTCACCATAAAGCTCATACAGTGTCTTTCCATCCCATAAAGTTCCCTCATGAATTTGAAAGTACTCGTTGTCACAATCGATTGTTAATGTGTCAGGAGTATATGTTTGGAGCTTTATCGCGTTAGCTCCTGCCTCTTTTGCCGCAATTATTGTTTTCTTGGCTATCTCAATATCCCCATTATGGTTAGCCGATAATTCAGCAATGATAAAGCAAGGGGACGTTTCATTTATTTCAAAATTATCTATTTTCATGTTTTATGTATTATCATTCAAATTGCTGATTCACTTTAAGAATTTGAGCATCTGACTTCTTATGTAAATGTAATTCTAATGCGCCATTGGGCGTTTTAACAATCAAAGGCGATACTGATAAAATAGTGCCGTTTTTTGTTTCATAATGAAATCCAAGGTTACTATAGGTACTTGATTCAAAAACTATTCTCCTATTGTTGACAATACTAAAGGCGCCAGGATAAGGCGGTGACTGTGCGCGAATCCAATTATGGATTCTCTTTCTATGCCAATCCCAGTTTATCAGTCCATCTTCTGGAGTTCTTTTTCCAAAATAAGTAGCCTCCTCAACCTTCTGGGGTCTTGGTTTCAAATGGTTCTTACTAATGCTCTCTAAAACCGAGTTAAGCAAAACCGGATATGCGTTAGCGTATTTTTCCAAAACGCTTGCACCTGTATCATTTGGTTCAATTCTTATTCTATGTTGTTCAAGAATTTCTCCCGTATCACATCCCTCGTCAATAAGGTGGGCCGTGATGCCAGTCCACTTCTCATCGTTTATTATGGCCCAAACATGTGGCGTTCTGCCCCTATACTTGGGCAATAGAGACCCATGTATGTTGAATGCACATTTTTTAGGTAAATTAATTAAGTCCGCCTCTATAAGAAACAAATAATTTACGGATATCAAAACGTCGATGTCGACATTTCGAATAAACTCTGAACAATTTCCACGTCTTGGGTTACCTATATAGGTTTTTATACCTGATTTTTCGCAAAAGTTGATAATCTCAGAAGACCTTTTATCTGTCATTACAAAAATCAATTGGTGCGACCTTTGCAATTGGCTCAATACAATGCTTCCCAAACCTCCACTAATCAAAAGCCCTAACCTCATTGCCCCGATAATTTTGAATATATAACAACATCCTTAAAACTACCATCAAAATAGCAGTGCTCAATTAATCTTGCGTCCAAAAAATAATTGCTCTTTTTTAATGTTTCATACAAATGTGGCCGCAAATCAAATGCATAAACAAAAATCTTATGAAGAAATAATCCTTTAAACGCCACTTCTTCAATCAAAGACAAAAAGATGGACCAGTTTTTGTGAAAATCGATTTTCTCCAAACTTGTGTCCATTATAAACGAAATCTCTGCATGTTTATCTATCCAATTTATGTGGACCAGCCCACCATAACCAATACAAATATCATCTTTAAGAAACGAGAAAAGTACTTGATCAGGTTTTTCTTGTATAAACAGTTTAGCGACAACGGATTTAAAATACTTATCTTGATTTTTTTTGGTTAGTGGTTCAGATTGTCTTAAATGGTAAATCTGTTCATTTCGCCACTTCATAATATTAACCCTGTCTTGGTATCTAATCGGCACTAAAGCAAAGTCTTCAAAGAAGATGCTGCTTTTTTCTAGAAATGGGTATGCATTAGGAAATTTCATTCTGACTAAGTTGATATTTTAATTCAGCCAATTTCCAATCCATCTCTGTATCAATGTCCTGGACATGGAATTCATCCAGTTCAATAAAAGTTGTGTTTGTTGGCATCAAGGTTTTCTGATTTAAAATGGCTTGGGGTTTAAAAAAATAGTATTGACCTGCGTCGTGGTAGGTTACTTCTAAATCTTGGCTTCTTGATTTTTCAAACTCAGGATAAATATACTTTAAGTAGGTTCCTCTTATCTTAAAGGCCCTCTGAACAGGAAATGAAAACCTCACAATCGGAATAACGGCCTGACTTTCGTCATTTAATTTTAAAAGAGCATTTTTTAAGCTGTTGGAAGTAACAAAAGGGGCGCACGGGTAAAGACAACATACATGCTCAAAAAACTTACCCTGTCTATTATAATTGTCTAAACTTTCTTTTATTACATCGAATGTAGTCGCAAAATCATCCGAATTCTCTTTGCTGCGAAGAAAAGGAACTTTTGCTCCATATTTGACAGCAATTGAAGCAATTTCTTTATCATCCGTAGAAACCATAACCTCATCGAACAGATTGCTCATTAATGCAGCCTCAATAGAATATGCAATGATAGGTTTTCCCAAAAAAGACTTTATATTTTTACGTGGTATTCTTTTACTTCCACCCCTTGCTGGTATTATACATAGGTTACTCATCACAAAAATCAAGTACTTTTTCAATCACAAATTCTTGCTCTTTTTCCTCCAAAGTAGGATACATAGGCAAGCTAATACATCTTGAATAGTAGGTTTCTGCGTTTGACAAATCAGCGTCACTATAGCCAATTCGATTATAGTAGGGCAGTTTATGCACTGGGATGTAATGGATCTGTGCAAATATGTTGTGCTGCCTTAAATAGTCATAGAGGCCTTTTCGGTCTTCTACCTCAATTACAAATAGATGATGCGCATTGTAACTATTTTGAGGAACTTTCTGGTATTTTATCTTTCCTTCAAAAGCCTCTTTATAACGCTCCGCAATTTGATTTCTTTTATGCACGCCAACTGGGTTTTTTCTCAGTTGCGTTATGCCTAGTGCAGACTGAATATCAGTTAATCTGTAGTTGAACCCCAATTGTTGCATTTCATAAAACCACCCACCATGATCTTCTTCCATTCTGTCTTTGGTTATGCCATGGGTTCGCAACAAAGAAAGCTTATTGTAAATCTCTTCATCGTTAGTTGTTACCATTCCTCCTTCACCACAAGCTATATGCTTAACGGGATGAAAAGAGAATACGCATACATCTGAATAGTTTGAATTGCCACACATTTGCCGTTTTCCAGAAGAATCTATGAAATAACCTCCAGGAGCATGACACGCATCTTCAACAATCCATAGGCCAAACTCATCTGCAAGTTCTCTAAATGCTTCAACATCTACTGGTAAACCTGCGAAATCCACCGGAATTATCCCCTTAAAAAACCCTTTTGGCTTACTTTCCAGTAGCTTTCTAGTATTGTCCAAGGACAATAAATAAGTTTCAGGGTCAATGTCCGCAAACCATACTTCCGCCCCTACATATCTGGCACAGTTAGCGGAAGCAGCAAAAGTTATTGGAGTCGTTATGATTCGGTCGCCCTTTTTCAGGCCCAAAGAAAGAACCGCAAGGTGCAGTCCCGACGTTGCATTATTTACCGCAACTGCATATTTAGACCCCACATAATTAGCAAAAGCTTCTTCAAACTCCTGTACTTTTGGTCCTTGTGTTAAAAAATCTGCTTTCAATGTGGAGACCACAGCCTCAATATCCTCTTCGGATATGTCCTGTCTTCCATAGGGTATTGGGTCCATTGATTTCATCTATACAGAAAATGTTGGGTCTACATGATTTTTTATCAACTCTCTTAAGGTTTCGACACTTTCCCAAACTTCATTGTTCCCTGAGTTGTAACTAAAACCTTTTGGCACCTTTTTGGCGTTAAACGATTCAATGAATTCTTCCATGCTCCAATTTGGAGTTGAAGGTAGTATAGCGTAGTACTTGCCCAAATCATAAGTATAAAATGAATCAGACGGAGTTATCATTTCTTCATGAACTTTTTCTCCCGGTCTTATTCCCACAATAGGTTTCTCACAATCGGGTCCTATGGCCTCAGCAACGTCCATTATTCTGTATGAAGGTATTTTTGGGACGAATAGTTCTCCTCCCCAAGCATGCTCCAAGGCGTGCATGACCATTTCAACGCCGCCCATTAAAGAAATATTGAAACGCGTCATCTCTGGGTCTGTGATGGGCAAAACCCCCTCCTGATCTCTCTTTTTGATAAAGAAAGGTATAACCGAACCATTAGAGCCCATGACATTTCCATATCTTACAACAGAGAACTTTATTGGATTGTGACCTTTAATGTTGTTTGCCGCGATAAACAATTTATCGGAGGTAAGTTTTGTTGCTCCATATAAGTTAATAGGTGCGCATGCTTTATCCGTTGACAAGGCAACTACCCGTTGGACATTGGTTTCAAAACAAGCGTCCACAACATTTTGTGCCCCTCCAATGTTTGTTTTGATACATTCTTCTGGGTTGTATTCTGCCAGATGGACGTGTTTCATGGCCGCTGCATGTATTACATAATCAACTCCCTTGAAAGCTCTTATCAACCTGTCCTTGTCCCTTACATCCCCAATGAAAAATCGTATCTGCGGAAATTTTTCTTGAGGATATTCCTGAGCCATTTGAAATTGCTTTTGCTCATCTCTTGAAAAAATTATTAGTCTACGAACATCAGGATGTTTTTCAAAAATATGTTTGGTTAACGCTTTCCCAAGCGAACCAGTTCCTCCTGTAATTAAAATTGATTTTCCTTCAAAATCCATTAAATTGTGATTTGTTTACAATCGTATTAAATATAAGTGTTTTACTGCGGTCTAAAAGACAGTTTTTATTTTAAAAAACAATAAAACCTAGGTTTTATTGCTACCGAGCTTATCGAATAATATTGTTACTAAAGGTATTTAATGTCTTGTCTTTAGGTGAGGTGGATATTACATCTTCTTTTAAAATCCATTTCACACTTAGCACAGAATCATCATACTTAATGCCCCCTTCAGCCTCTTTGTTATAATAATTATCACATTTATAAAAAACCTCTGCTGACTCGCTCAACGTTAAAAAACCATGAGCAAAACCTCTTGGAACAAAAAGCTGTTTTTTACTTGCAGCATCCAGTTCTATGGAAAAATGCTGGGCAAAGGTAGGAGAATCTTTACGCAAATCCACCACCACATCCTGAATTCTTCCCGAGAGCACCGTAACCAACTTGGCTTGGGCATGTTCCCCTTTTTGAAAATGGAGTCCTCTTAAAACCCCCTTTTTCGAAAAAGATCGGTTGTCCTGCACAAAATGTACCTCTTCGCCTATGGCCTTACAAAATGCTTTATGGTTATAGCTTTCAAAAAAATAACCACGCTCATCTTCAAATACTTGTGGTTCTAACACAAAACATCCTTTAAGCTTTGTTTCTGTTGCCTTGATCATAGGTTTTTATTCAAAATTCCCATTAATCTTATTCCATAACCACTTTTCATCAAAGGCTCCACCAACGTTTTAAATTGGGTTTTGTCAATATATCCCATCTCAAAAGCTGCCGCTTCAATAGAGCCCACAACGAGTCCTTGCCGCTCCTCGATTACTTCGATAAACTGGGAGGCTTGCAAGAGTGCCTGGAAAGTTCCTGTATCCAACCAAGCGGTACCCCTGTCCAGAATACTGACTCTGAGCTTCCCCTTTTCCAAATAAGCACGGTTTACATCGGTAATCTCCAACTCACCCCTAGTACTCGGTTGTATGTTTTTGGCTATGGAAACGACTTCATTGTCGTAAAAATAGATTCCGGGCACCACATAGTTGGATTTGGGTTCTTTGGGTTTTTCCTCTATGCTGATGGCCTTGCCCTCTTCATCAAAAGTCACCACTCCATACCGCTCGGGGTCATTTACCCGGTATGCGTAGATGATGCCACCCTCCGGGTCATTGTTTTTTTGCATCAGATCTGATAGCCCAGACCCATAAAAAATGTTGTCCCCTAAAACAAGGGCTACCTCATCCGTTCCTATAAAGTCTTCTCCAATGATAAAAGCTTCCGCCAACCCATTAGGTGCCTCTTGAACCTCATAAACAAACGAACACCCGTACTGGGTGCCGTCGCCCAATAAATCTTTGAATAAAGGTAGGTCTTTGGGAGTGGAAATAATCAATATGTCCCTAATGCCAGCATACATTAAGGTGGACAATGGGTAGTAAATCATCGGCTTATCGTAGATAGGCATCAACTGCTTGCTCACAGATAAAGTCAGTGGATGCAATCTACTTCCCGTTCCCCCTGCCAAGATGATTCCCTTCATGAGTTGTGTTCTTGATATTGTTTTTGGTAATATTCTCGATAATCCCCGGATGTCACATGGTCCAGCCATTGTTGGTTATCAAAATACCAATCTATTGTCTCTTTTAACCCCTCCTCAAAGGTGACGGAGGGCTCCCAACCTAAATTTCGATTGATTTTAGAGGCATCTATGGCATACCTTACATCATGACCTGGGCGGTCTTTGACAAAGGTTATCAATTTGGCCGATGTTCCTTCCTCCCTGTGCAATTTTTCGTCCAGCAATCCGCACAACAATCTTGTCAAATCTATATTTTTCCATTCATTAAAACCTCCAACATTGTAGGTTTCCCCTTTTTCTCCTCCATGAAAAATAAGGTCGATGGCCCTAGCGTGATCTTTTACAAATAGCCAATCGCGGGTATAATTTCCATCACCATACACGGGCAACGTCTTATTCTGTATGATATTGTGAATGAACAAGGGAATCAATTTTTCTGGGAACTGATTGGGCCCGTAATTGTTGGAGCAATTGGAAACCACATAAGGCAGTCCGTAGGTTTCGCCGTATGCTCTTACAAAATGATCAGAACTCGCCTTGGATGCAGAATAGGGCGAATTTGGATCATAGGCCGTTTCTTCCGTAAAAAAGCCATTTTCTCCCAGACTTCCGAAAACCTCATCGGTACTGATATGATAAAATAGAAAGTCCTTGTTGTTGCGTGCCAACGACAGGGAGGCATTCAATAAATTGACGGTTCCCAAAACGTTTGTGCGTACAAAGGACATAGGGTCGGAAATGGACCGATCCACATGGGATTCCGCTGCCAAATGAATCACCCCATCAAACTTATATTTGGAAAATAGTTCGTTGATGAACTCGGAATCTGTGATGTCTCCCTTGATAAATTGGTAGTTGGGAGCGTCCTCTACATCTATTAGGTTTTCTAAATTTCCCGCATATGTGAGTGCGTCCAGATTATAAATCGTGTAGTTATTATATCGGGAAACAAATCTTCTCACCACATGGGAACCAATAAATCCCGCCCCTCCTGTGATTAAAATTTTTTTGGGAGTCTGCTTTTCCATACCAGTAGTCCCCTTATCTTTTTGTTAATGGTTAGGTTAACGGAGAACACTATTTTTAGGTCTCTTTGCTAAAGTACGATAATTCGTGTCCAAAACAAGTTTGGCGGTTTCAATCAAACCATTTTCTTGAAGTATCTGCTCTGCAAATGCATACCAAGTCATCGGGTCACCATCTGCGAAGTGATAGATTCCAAAGGGCTTATTGCCCAATACAATTTCGTTCAAAATAAAATGGGCCAATGCCTCCGAATTGGTTGGGCAGCCCCTTTGGGCATCTGTGATATGTAGTTCCTCCCCCGCCTGCGCTTTTTTAAGGATGGTTTTATAAAAGTTGTGTCCATGTCTTTTGCTGTACAACCAAGACGTGCGGACAATGTAATGTTCGGGGTGCCATTCCTGAATCAATGTTTCTCCCGCCAGTTTGGATTTACCATACTCATTTATCGGATTGGGGTTGTCTTTCACGGTGTAAGCATCCTTCTTTTCCCCATCAAAAACATAGTCGGTTGATATATGGATCAAAACCACGCCATGCTGCTTACAAATCTGAGCCAAATCTTCCACAGCTTCCGCATTGACCTTAAAAGCTTCTTCAGCGTTACTTTCCGCGGCCTCCACGTTGGTAAAGGCAGCACAGTTGATACAAAAGTTGTAGTTTCCTTTTCTAAAAGCTTCAGCGATTTGGTCTCTTTGTGTTATATCAAGTTCTTTTGAAGCTTTGAAATCAAAGGAAACTTCTGGGAAATCGAGGGTTAGGTCTTGAAAAGTAAGTCCGAGTTGCCCTTTGGAACCGGTTACTAAAACGCTAACCATTATCTCTCATTTTATTGGTGACCAAAAAAACACTTTTGCTCCTTACTTTTGATTATACGTTTTAAGGTATCTGTTTAGTTCAAGCAAAGCTAAAACCCCAAGGACCAAAATTAGCAACAATGCTGGGAGTTTAAATTTATAGCTGTTCCAAATTCCCTTTAATTCCACGCCCCTTGTTGGGAAGTCGCTAATTACATTGATAATGGTCGATTTGTTGGCCCGTTCCTCGTTCAGTTCTACCAGCTTCTCCTTCAGCACATCCTTTTCCTGCACTAGGGCAAGTTCTCGGCCCCTTGATTCTCCTGTTTCTGCTAAATTGATGTTGGTACCCTGCATTGGCTTATCAGCCTCCTTCACCATAACTGTTCTGTACAAACTTTGTAGTGAATCTATTTCGGCCAACTGATTTCTATATATTTCTTCCTGAAGGTCTAGGTTTTCATCATTAATACGTTTTTGTAACTTAAAATACTGGTTTACAGAAATCGAATTGATAATGGCCGGTTGCGCTTTTTTGGCCACTCTATTATCCGTGCTAATCAATGATATCTGGTGGAACCTAGCATCCATGGAATTGAAGTTCTGCAAATAATTTTCGTAGTCAATTGCTTTAATTGTAGTGGTGTCCAACTCTTTTATGAATTGGTCAAAAAGTTTTATCTTCTGGTTCTCGTCCGAATAGGAATCCGTGAAAATTTCTTTGATACTGGCAGCCTCATGTTCGGTAATATTCAATGCCGTGGCTAGTGCAACTGAATCTTGAGCCTTCGCCAAATCGTTGTAAAAGGCAATATTGTTGTACAATTGTTGGACACTGTTGAAGTTGGGTTCCACAACCATTCGGGAAATATATTTTTCTGGTGTGATTTTATCCAGAATAAAGCCTCCAACACCACCTATAATTATTGCTGCTCCGATTACAATGATGTTCTTTTGAACAAATAATAGAAACAACATAATCAAGTGGAAAACGCTCTTGAATATACTTGCGATGAAATTGAAGAACTTTTGAAAGCCCCTTCCTATCATTTGGAACAATTGTCCCAAATCTATTTCATCCGAATTGTTCTGTTGTACCGGTTGGTCTGCCATGCCTTATGAATTGAATATTTGTTGTAAAATTTTGTCCGTAATCAAATACGTGGGTTTCACCCCTGTTGTTCCCAAACCTCCTGAAGCCAATGTGCTCCCTGTCTCCAATGGATTGTCCGAGGCATAGTATGCGTATCTTACCTTAACCTCCTTTTTAATGCTCTTTCGAATTTGGGATGCCGATTGTATCGCCTTTTGGTAATGCACCCCTTCCATCTCCAAGCCGATAACGTTCCATGTAGACTCATGAAAAAACTGGAGAATATCCCTGTTTTGCAAGGATGTTCCCAAAACGGTCACCATAGTTCCTTCCGTTACCTTTAATCCATGTCCTTCAAAATCGGAACCTTTCAGTTCATTCTCGAAGGGATAATTGTCGGCGGTTCCTTCAAAAATATGCGCCGAGGGAATCATAATATCTCCCTTGCCCCCTTCCAAAATACCGGCTTTTCCCATGATGGAAACTGAATCCACATTTAAAAATGTTTTTTGTTGGCCTTCTTCCATTGGCTTTAAAAGTTCGTCTATGGTCTCATAAGCCTGCTCGCCAAAGGCATAGTCCATCACAAAGATAACGGGTTTTTCATCCTTTGCGATATCATTTGGGAGTGTGTAACAACAGCTGCCGTTTCCGAACTTGGCCGTGTCAAAAATCTGTACATCGATATTCGCTCCGGATTCATCCTCCAACATAATCATACCATTGCTCAGTGCATGGTTTTTGACCTTTTTATTGAGAGACTTGTTTTTATCCGAGCTCAGTGCCTTATAAATTTCCAAGGAGTCGTTATCCGGGAATTCATCTGCCAATGCTTTTTTGGCAAACAAGGAATTCATCACACTGTGCATATTGGCACTGATGATATGAAGTGGCCTGTGCAGCAGATTATGGTTTTTCAGCGTGGCCTTGATTCTATCTGCCCATTTTTCACCATGGATATGGTGCCCCAATCGCTCCCGCAACAAGGGGCTGAAGGTAATGGTCCTTTTATTGCCCGTGGTCTCTTCCTCGATGGCCAATTTGCCCAACCAATGGATAACGTTCAAAAAGCGGTCGGGGTCTTCCGGGGTCTTTAGTTTGTTTTGTATTTCCACTACCTCATCAAAGGTCCTGCTCAAGATGTTGGCGCAGTGAATCAATGCCACCTCACGTTGTTCGGAGGTCTTTTCTTCCGATAGCACAAATTCCGTAAGCTTGTCCCAGTCCCTTATGGTCGAGGTCCCATCGTCTACCAATACCCTTCTGCATATTTTTCCGGATTCGATGAACAAGAAGGTCAAGTGGGTCAAAATATCATAAATATCACTTCTCCCACGGGTAATCTCCACGTTCATCTGCTCGTCATCAATACGATAACAATTCCTTCTCCGTTTGGGAGGAACAATTGGTTTTAGATGTGATTTGGCAAAACCTTCATCGGAGGTGAGGTTGATGAAGCGACATTCCTCGATGCCTTCGGGAAGTCGTTCCAACACGTAAATCAAACCGTTCAACTCTGCCTTATCGTCGGCAATGGTGCCATAAATTTCCGGCCTAAGCAACAATAAAGCGGTCCGCAAAGCATTACCGGAAACGCCGGAGGGTTTGTAGAATCCCCTGTTGAGCAAATGGCGCATGGTGATGTACAACCGTTCGATTGCGTTGGTGGACTCCTGCGCCCTAGTGGTCTGTTTTACTTCTGTTGCCATCATAACTTCTGGCAAAAATAAGTGAATTCCTATGAAAGATAAGCCCTTATAACTTAACTAATTTTAAATGGCTGAAGTCCATCGGCCACTTTTCGGTCGTTCGCAAGCCGCTGTACCTTATTCTGACCTCCAAGCTTTCCAATGGATTTCATATAATCTTGAAAGCCGTTGGTGCTGATGCTTCTTATTTTCAAAGGTTGAAGAATATGGCCGTCAATCAAATCAAAATAATAACTGTTCTGCTGTTTCATGCTTTCTTCGATAATGGAAGCAAACTTTTCTTGGTCAGATGGCTCCCTCTCAAATTCGATAAACCATTCGTGATAGGGCAGCTCTCCTTCCTCGGGGTCGGTTTGTGGGGCAACGGTAAATTCATTTACAAGGGCATCGGTCTGCTCCACGGCCAACCGCAAGGCTTCTTCCACTTCCTTGGCGATTACGTGCTCCCCGAAGGCAGAGATAAAGTGTTTGATACGTCCAGAAACCACAATTTTATAGGGGTCTTTTGAAATAAACCGAACGGTATCCCCCAGATTGTAGGCCCATAGCCCTGCATTGGTAGAAATCACCATGGCATAATCCACATCCAATTCCACATCCGCAATGGTCAGTCTCTTGGGCTGTTCATCAAAAAATTCGTCGGCTCTTACAAACTCATAAAAAATACCCGCATCGAGCAACAAGAGCATCCCTTTTTCCTTTTGGGAATTTTGATAGGCAAAAAATCCTTCGCTTGCGGGAAAGAGTTCGATACTGTCTACTTTTCTTCCAATCAAGTTTTCAAACTTGGCCCGGTAAGGCTCGTAATTCACCCCGCCATAAATAAAAAGTTGGAATTCCTTAAAAAGCTCCCCTACTTTTTTTCCCGTCTTGGAGTTCAGCTTTTCAAAATACATCTGTACCCAAGAGGGAATGCCTGCGATTACAGTCATATTCTCGTTTTGGGTCTCCTCAACAATTTTTTCCACTTTGGTCTCCCAATCTTCGATACAATTGGTTTCCCAGCTGGGCAATCGGTTTTTTTGAAGGTAGTTGGGCACATAATGGGCCGAGATGCCCGAAAGACGTCCCAATTTGATACCGTTTTTTTCCTCCAACTCTGGACTTCCCTGCAAAAAAATCATCCTCCCATCCACAAAATCGGCGTTCCCTGTTTCATGGATATAATTCAAAATGGCATTCCTTGAGGCTTCTACTTGATTCTTAATGGACGGTTTGGTGATGGGAATGTATTTGGCTCCGGAGGTGGTGCCAGATGTTTTGGCAAAATAAATGGGCTTACCCGGCCAAAGCACATCTGTCTTGCCATCTATGATCTGTTGAACATACCCTTTCAGGTCTTCGTAATCCCTGATCGGGACGCGTTCCACAAAGTCCTGATGTGAATTGATGGAATCAAAGTGATGGTCCTTGCCAAAAAGGGTCTGTTTTCCCTTGGCCACCAATTCATTAAAGACTTTCTGCTGGGTGTGCACCGGGCGGTTTACCCACTTGTTCGTCTTTTTCGCTATCCGGTTGGCAAATATTTTGGCTGCAAATGCTTTTAAGGACATTAGTTAAAATCAATATAGTTCTGTGGATCTACCGGTTTGCCTTTTCTCCAGAGTTCAAAGTGAAGATGTGGGCCTGTGGTGAGTTCCCCCGTATTTCCGATGGATGCAATCACTTCTCCAGCTCTTACTAAATCTCCTTGGGACTTGCTCAAAGAGCCATTGTGTTTGTAAACGGAGGTAATTCCTTCTTGGTGCTCAATGATAATGACATATCCTGTTTCGGTGGTCCACTCTGCAAACAATACGGTACCGTCGGCGATTGCCTTGACAGGAGTGTCCCTAGGTGCCACTAAATCCACTGCATAATGCTTTGTCTTTTGATCAAACCCTTGGGACAGGGTGCCATTGACCGGCGAAAAGAAAAGCGTACCCAAGTTCTCGATGTCTCGCTCAAAAAGATTGTATTTGTCTTCCAGTTCCACCTCTTCCCTTAAGAGCAGATCTTCCCGTATTGGGGTGAGATCTACCGATGCTGGATCTAACTTATATTGTTCAAAAAGGGAGTCTCGGTTAGTCTGATTGTTTTCGATATCCCCTCGTAATACTTTCCGAACGTTATCCAAATACCTGTTGGTATAATTGAGCACAGTGACCAAAGAGTCCGTTTTATAGGTAAGCTCCGTGGCCTGTCGCTTCAATTTGGTGGATGAGTAACCTGGAATGTATTCTCGTAGTGGGGTAAAGGCAATGATCAATGTGGTGACTCCAATCAGTACAATAATGAAAAGGGTGCCGGTCACAAAAACGTTCAACCGGTTCAGCTTAAAGGATATCTTTTCCTCAAAGGTGCTTTCATTCAAGATCACCAACCGGTACTTGTGCAGCAGCTTACGCCTGATCTCTTTTCTTTTCTTTTTGTCCTTTGCCATAATCAACAAAGATAGTCTTACAATTTAATATGGATGTTAAGCTTTTTAAAAAGCTAGGTTGCTTAAGTTCCTAAAAATCATTCCCAAATGCTAATTTTAGTTAATCGATCACACTCTTCCGCATCTTTTTAGTACTTTTACATTTCTAAATTAAAGCTTTTGTAGATATGATTGCTCAAACAATATTTCTTGGTATGTTAGGCCCTTGGCAGATTGTATTGATCGTTGCCGTGGTGGTTTTGCTTTTTGGAGGCAGAAAGATTCCAGAGTTGATGAGAGGCTTGGGAAGTGGGATTAAAGAATTCAAGGACGCTACCAAGGAAGACGATAAGTTGGAAGGCGAAAGCAAAGAATCCAAGTCCTAAAACAGTTTAGTATTTAAGCCTTGAACCCTATTGTTTTTTAATGGTTCATCGACCAACAACAACATTTTTTAGGCATTCAACGTCGCAAATTCAACCTTTCACAACAAAAACTTAATACCCCACTTACCATATCCTATTTTAGCGGTTCAACTAAACTGTTAAGCCCTCACAATGCTTAACCTCCAAATGGACCCAACCGTTCATTTGTGCAGATGGAGTGGTAATGAAAAAACTGACCTTGCTATTTTTCTTTCTCGGTTGTTTGGGAATATATGCCCAAGACCTTGCTGTGTCTTCAAATGATGCAGCTATTCCTTTGTATACAAACAGCATTAGTGAATCTAACGCCAACAATGCAGATGTTGTGAAACACGTAGATGGCCTAAGCGACAAAAAGCTGGCCAAATACCTTCGCAAGGGTGGTGTTGCAGATAAACTTATCGAAAAGGCTAACGAGTACTACGACAAAATGTGGTATGCCGAGTCGGCGCGCATTTATGATATGGTACTTGAAAAAACGGACGCAAAACACACCTCATCCCTACTATCAAAGGCCGGTGACTCTCATTATTTTATCGGGAACCTTGAGAAGGCCTACAAATGGTACAATGAACTTTATCAATTGTTTTCCGATGATGTGTCCGACGAAACTGTTTTCAAATACACCCAAACCTTAAAGGGAACTGGCAAATACCGAAGAGCGGCGGCAATCACCAAGATTTTACGCCAAAAGAGGGAAGAGCCCTTAAAGGAACTCCAAAAACAAAACGACTCCAATTGGGAGGATGCCTACACGGTCAAAATCAAGAATTTGGGGATAAACTCTCCCTATTCGGATTTTTCTCCCATGTTCCACGGCAACGGTATTGTTTACTCCTCTGCCAAAGATTCATCCATTTTTATCACACGCCGGTACAAATGGACCAACCAGCCCTTTTTGGATATTTACGAGGCCAAGCGAAAGAATGATGAAGGAGACCTGACACAACCCAAGAAATTCTCCAAAAGCATCAACAGTAAATACCATGAGGCTTCAATGGCCTTTTCTCCCGATAACGAAACCATTTATTTCACACGAAACAACTACGGAAAAAGATTGAAGCGAGGGAAAAATGGTATCAATCACTTAAAGATTTATCGCTCCCGATTGGTGAACGGGGAGTGGTCCAAGGCCGAAGAGCTACCGTTTAACAGCGAAGACTATTCCACTGGGCACCCCACCGTTAGTCCAGATGGTACTAAAATGTATTTCGTTTCCGATAGACCTGGCGGTTTTGGCGAAACGGATATTTATGTGGTGAACATCTATCCCGATGGCGGCTTTTCAGAGCCCAAAAACTTGGGTAGGACCATCAACACCGCGGCAAAGGAAATGTTCCCGTACGTCACCGAAAACACCCTTTATTTTTCCTCCAATAGGCCCATGGGCTTTGGAGGGCTAGACATATATAAGTCAGAGGGCGTGGACGATATGTTTAGCATTGGGGTCAATTTGGGCAAACCCATTAACAGTAGTAGGGATGATTTCTCCTATATTATTGATGCTGCCGGGGAAAAAGGATATTTTGCTTCCAACAGAAAAGGAGGGAAGGGCGACGACGACATTTATTCCTTTGTTCTTGAAGCCAACCTCAACGCCATCACGGGCTTTGTTGCAGAAGCGGAGACCGAGGAGGCTCTTGAGCGGGCACATATTGCATTGTTTAGTGCTACTGGCGCCCTGCTTTTTGAAACCATGGCCGATACCGCAGGCGGTTATAGCTTTAAAAACTTAAGTTCCAATGCAGATTATACCGTGGTGGCCCAAAAAGAGGGCTATATCAACGATAGTTTACAAGTACGCACCAAGGAAAACGAAGGTGTTTCCGTTTCGCAATACTTGCGCCAATTGAAACGAACAGAGCCCAGTACCGTTGTGGAGATGTTTGAACCCAACAATGTTTATTTTGAATTTGACAGTTCGGAAATTACTGCACGTTCAGCGGAAGAGCTGGATAAACTGGTTGCAGTGCTCAAAGAAAACGAAGGTCTCTCCCTAAAGATAGCTTCCCATACCGACGCAAGAGGCCCTGCGGCCTACAACAGGCTTCTATCGGACCGAAGGGCAAAATCTACCAAACAATACATCGTATCCCAAGGCGTGGACCCGTCCAGAATTATAAGTGCCGTAGGATATGGTGAAGAAAGGTTGCTCAACCCCTGTTCCGATGGGGTTCCCTGCTCTCCCACACAACACCGTTTGAACAGGAGGTCGGAATTCATACTGATTTCCGAATAATCGCTCCTACGACTCCTTTTATGTCTATTTTCAAGTTGATTTTCGCACTCTAGGTGCCGTTTATCGGTCATCCATGCCTTCCATCGATCGGCAGCAATATGTAGTTTGTCGATCAAACCCATTCCTTTAAGGATTAGCGACTTAAGAGTATGGTTTTCGTCGTTCAAAAACAACTTTTTGCCCTTTAGTTTTTTCATCCACCCTTTAAAAACAAAACTTTGTCTCAGCTTAAATCTTAAAAAACATACTTATGAAAAAATTACTACTCGTTAAGGAAATATATATTGAAGGCTTCCGAAACTTGGGCCACTTTTTGGTGGAGAAATATTTCAAGATATTCGCCTGGTTTAGTTTCGTGATGTTCTTTGTGGTACTTTATGCCTTCGTATATCGAATTGCCACTGGCTTTGCATTTGACTAAATCATATCCATCATAAAAAAAAGCCCCGAACCATTGGTTCGGGGCTTTTTGTTTTTTCCTATTGTTAGTTATCTAATCGGACGTGTCTTTTGATGGTAAAAACTCAATGGTCTTTAAAATGGCCTCCAGTTCGAACATGTAGTCCCTTTTGGCTTCGGATGGTGCAAAGGTAAACCCTTCGATGACCATTTTTCTGTCATTTTCCTTGTCATTTATGATATAGGTCAAAAACGGTCCCGCCATCGGATAACCGCTTATTTCCCAAACCCCTTTCACCTCGGCCGCTTTTTTGCCGCCAATCTCCGCAGGAAACACATAGGGCGAAAAGGCCTTTTCGGTAATCATAAAGGTATTTTCGTACGGGCCTGGAATATATTTTTCGCCAATGGAATCCCTCATCCGAACGATGTCGTCCACAAAAGTGGAATCGTTACTGAAGTAATCCCAAGGCATTTCATAAGCAATTACATTCATGGTGCCCTTCGGAATCTGAATGTCCATCCACACAAAATTATCTTCTCTTTTGCCAACCTTATACAACGATGGCACGTTTAGTTTTATGCCAAACTCCTCTTCCAATGCCTCATCTTTACTCAAGGAACGCTCAAACCTTCGCTGGGCCTCGGCAATTTCGTTGGATTTGAACTCCTTTATCGCTCTGTCGGCCAGGGAATCCAAATTCCTGATCATGACCTCTTCGGTAGGGCCGGTGACCACCGCTACCTTTTGGGGCTTTGCATAGGCGTCGTCCTTAATATGGGCCAAAGAGGTGGAATCCTGCTCCACATAGAGAATGGATCTCGCATGTGTGGTAGTTCCCTTAAAAACCTTTGGAGGCACTTGGGTGAGCGTAAACAATGGCTCTATTTGGGGCAACCCGATAATCTGTGCCGCAAATTCGTCCCGTATCTTTTCCCCGACCGGCCCTCTCCAGAGCTCGGTGTCCATGATGACCATCAGCGAGTTGATTCCCCCGGTAGAGGGTGGTAAAAATTTTTCTTTGGAGCCTGAGTTCTTACAGGCTGATAATGCCACCAATGAGATGGCAAGCAGTAGTGTTCCTAATTTTTTCATCTTGTGTTAAATTTACGAAGAACAATCACACAATTTAAGTTTTGTGCCCGGTTTTAGGTTATTACCACTAATACCGTTCCATTCCCGTAAATTTTCTATGGTAACTCCTGGATATTTTTTGGAAATCGTCCAAAGTGAATCTCCAGACTGCACCGTATGGACCTTGGCCCCGTTGGCAACGGTGTTTGAAGACTTGGACGCACTGCTCTTGGAGCTTGTTTCGGCCACATAGGGTTTTCTCGGGAAGATGGTCAAGCGCTGCCCTACTCTCAAATTGTTGCTTCTAAGACCGTTCCACCGTTTGATCTGGCTGACTCCAACCCCGTAGCGTTCTGCAATTTTGCCCAAATAATCACCACTTTTTACGCGATATCTGATCTGGTCCTGTGCGGTAATCATGCTCGGTAACGGCTTCTCCAAAGAGTCCAGTTCCTTTTTAACGAAGGCATAAATTTCCTCCTCGTTGGCCACAAACTTTCCAATTTTGGATGTGGGCAGTCGCAAGGCGTAATTCTTCCCTTCCACTTTGGGTATGATGTTGAGCTTGTAGGCCGGGTTCAACATTTCCAATTCTTCTGTACTGATATCGACCAATTTGGAGATTTGGTCAAAAGTGATCAAGTTTTTGACATGGATGGTATCCGTTTCAAAATAGGGTCGCTCCGCCTTTTTGTATTGCAGGCCATGCTCTTCGGCATACTCAAAAATGTACATGGTCGCCAAAAACGCTGGAAGATATCCTGCTGTTTCACGTGGAAGAAATGGTCTAATGTTCCAATAATTCTCGTAACCGCCCGAACGTCGGATGGCTTTGTTCACATTTCCGGGTCCGGAATTATAGGCTGCCAAAGCCAAATCCCAATCTCCGAAAATATCATACAATCTGCTTAGATATTTGCTGGCCGCTTTGGTAGCCATAATCGGGTCGTGCCTCTCGTCTACATAACTGCTTACATCCAAACCGTACATTTTTCCGGTGCTGTACATAAACTGCCACAATCCCTTTGCTCCCACTCTGGACATGGCTTTTGGATTAAGGGCAGATTCAACAATTGCCAAATATTTAATTTCCAATGGGATGTTTTGATTGTCCAGTTCCTGCTCGAACAAGGGAAAGTAAAATTGGCTGGCCGTCATCATCCGTTGCATCAAATCCCTTCTGCGCGTCAAAAACGATTTGATAACGCTTTCCAAAGAAGAATTATATGTAATGTTGAACGGTGTTTTCTCGTTCATTCTGGCCAATCTGGCCTTGAGGGTATCGGTTGGCAGGTCCACTACAAAAATGGAATCTTGCCCCGGCCCGTTTTGAACCTCCAAAAGCATATCGCTGAACAGCTCGGCATTGCTATGGAGTTCGTTCAGCCAAAGGCTGTCGTATCGCCAAGCCTCTTCAAGGTCCCGTAGCTTAAACTTACCATCTTCGTGGGTTTCCAAGGCCATGAGCTGCCCGTCAATCTTAATGTTGGATACAGCAACAACCCCTTCTTCCTCTTCTTGAAGCATTATGGAATCCTTCTCCTCCTCTTGCTTACCATCCTGTTGCGCACTCAAATAAGGCGCTACGGACAACATGGCCGCAAATACAGCTATTTTCAATCTTTGGTTCATTTGGAAACGGTTTGATTTTTTTGGGGCTAACTAAATTGGCTTTTTTTTCTGACATACTAAAGTGCACAACCAAAATTTGCCGTCTTTTAACGTTTTCCCCTAATAACTCACAACGTGTAACTTAGCTCAATATTGCAGCGATGCCCGGAAGGGTTTTTCCTTCCAAACTCTCCAACATGGCTCCTCCTCCTGTAGATACATAGCTTACTTTATCCTCGAAACCAAACTGCTTCACGGCAGCAACGGAATCCCCGCCGCCAACAAGGGAAAATGCCCCGCCCTGTGTGGCTTCATCAATATAGTTGCCCAGGGCAATGGTTCCTTTGGCGAAGTTTTCCATTTCAAAAACGCCTACGGGTCCATTCCATAATATGGTCTTAGAGGCCAGAATCACTTGTTTAAAGATTTCCAAGGTTTTTGGTCCTGCATCCAGTCCTTGCCAGCCATCGGGAATTTTATCCACGTCGACAAACTGGGTCTCGGCACTGTTGTCAAAATCGTTGGCGGCGAGTACGTCGACTGGCAAGTACACGCTTACATTTTTGGCTTCGGCCTGTTTTAGGATATCCAATGCCAGTTCCATTTTATCATCTTCGCAGATGGAATCACCCACTTTTCCCCCTTTGGCTTTTACAAAGGTGTAGGTCATCCCGCCGCCGATGATCAGGTTATCAACCTTATCCAATATATTCTCAATGATGGTAATCTTGGAAGACACCTTTGCCCCGCCCAAAATAGCGGTCACAGGTTTTTCGCCAGTTTCCATAACCTTGTCAATGGCCTTGATTTCCTTGGCCAATAAGTAGCCAAAGCATTTGTTTTCTTGGAAAAACTGGGCCACGATGGTCGTAGAGGCGTGCGCCCTGTGCGCTGTTCCAAAGGCATCGTTCACATAAATGTCCCCGTGTTTGGACAGTGCTTCTGCAAAGGACTCATCGCCTGCTTCCTCTTCAGAATGAAAACGAAGATTTTCCAACAGTAGCACCTCTCCGTTCTTTAAACTGGCCACGGCATCATCTGCTTTTGCTCCAACGGAATCTTCAGCAAATTTCACCTGCACCCCGATAATGTCGGATACTGTATCGACGATATGAGAAAGGGACATATCTGGATTGGCCTTGCCCTTTGGCCTGCCCAAATGGCTCATCAGTACAGCAGAACCGCCATCTTCCAAGACCTTTAGTATGGTTGGCTTGGCTGCTTCGATTCGGCTGGTGTCGGTTACCTTGAAGTCACCATCCAACGGTACATTAAAATCAACCCTGATCAGTGCTTTTTTGCCTTCGAAATTAAAATCGTCTATCGTTTTCATCTTTGTGTTCTTTTTTGAGAATTTCAAATGTAAAGATTTCCTGCTTTTTCCGCTGTCGCAGCGACCCGATATTTAAAAGTTAAGGTGATTTTAACCTTTTTGTTACTATATGTTACATCCAGAAGCGTCCCAATGGAGCACATGGGAAACTTCAGCGGTTAAAAAATGTATCTTTGAGACATGCTTTTTAAACACATTTTAGGGCTCGAACACATCAAAAGTCATTTGGTGACCACGGCGGAAACCGGAAGGGTGGCCCACGCCCAGTTATTTGTGGGCCCAGAAGGCTCTGGGGTGTTGCCCATGGCCATTGCCTATGCGCAGTACCTTCTCTGTGGAAACACTGGAGGGGAAAACGAAGGTGAAAACACGGTGTGCAATACCAAATGTAATTCGCTGACGCATCCTGACCTTCATTTTGCTTTTCCCGTTTCCAATTCGGACAAAGTTAAGTCGCATGCGGTAAGTGACCATTATTTGGAAGAATGGCGGATGTTTGTTTCGGAGCAGCCTTATGGTAATTTGTTCGATTGGTACCGGCTTATAGGTATTGAAAAAAAGCAGGGCCAGATTGGGGTGGACGAAGCACAGGATATGGTGAAAAAATTATCCTTGAAGTCCTACGAAGGCGGTTATAAGGTACTCATTGTTTGGATGGCCGAAAAGATGAACGTTTCAGCAGCCAACAAGCTCTTGAAATTGATCGAAGAACCTCCCAATAAAACGGTGTTGCTCTTATTGGCCGAAGATGAAGAACAGATTATCAACACCATACGTTCTCGTTGCCAGATCCTGAACTTTCCCCCTTTGGCGGAACAAGTGATTACCGACGAACTTTTGGCCAGGGGCGTTGCGCAAACGGAGGCGCTTACCATTGCCTTGGAAGCCAATGGCAATTTTAACAAGGCGTTGGACCTGCTCAACAAGGATTCGGAGGACTTGGTCTTTGAACGATGGTTTGTTCAATGGGTGCGGAGCGCCTTTAAAGCCAAAGGAAATAAAGGTGCCATTCAGGAGCTGATTTTATGGAGCGATGAGGTTTCCAAGACCGGGCGCGAGGTCCAAAAAAAATTCCTTAACTATTGCCTCACCATGATGCGGCAGGCACTTCTTCTCAACTACAAGGCCAAGGAATTGGTCTACACCAAAGTGCATATGGAAGGTTTTGATTTGAACAAGTTTGCTCCCTTTGTACATGAAAACAATATTTTGGATATTGTGAAAGAGTTGGAAGAAGCCATTTTCCACGTGGAACGGAATGGTAATTCCAAATTGATTTTCACGGACTTGTCCATTAAACTGACACGGCTATTGCACGTCAAGGCCGCTTAAACCAAACAGCGTATGAACCATATAATTTCAAACATCACGGAAATCCTATTGCTGATTTTTTTGACCATTGTTTTTTTGCAGAGCGGCATCGATAAACTGCTCCATTGGAAAGGTAATCTAAGCTGGCTTACAGGGCATTTTTCCAAATCTCTTTTTAAGGGCTCGGTGCCTCTGCTGCTTGCCATTATCTTGGTGATGGAGATGTTATCCGGGATTCTTTGCGGGGTCGGAATTTTTCAATTTGCCATTGATGGCGAAAGTACCATCGGCTTTTACGGTGCGATATCCTCCGCAGTTACGTTGTTGATGTTGTTGCTGGGGCAGCGAGTTGCTATGGATTATGAGGGAGCCAAAACCATAGTGGTTTACCTTATCCCCACCGTTTTCTTGGTGTATTTGATGCAATGACAAACGCTTTTCAATCATGATTGCTGCACCTAAACAAAGAACACAGCTTCCCGAAAAAACACAAAGATATTACGACCAATTCCAGCATCTCATCTTGGAGATACGGAAAAGGAAATTGCCAAGTGATTTGGTAACGGTCATCAATAATCGCATTGATACATTGAACCAAGTCTCGGATACCGACAAGGCATTAAAGTCTGAAATCCAAAAGACACAATCCAAGATTGTTGGTCTTTTAGCGGAAAAACTGAAAATAGTGCCCATTAATTATTACCGAAAAACATGGTTTGTTTTGGGCATGACCGTTTTTGGGCTCCCAATGGGAACGGCGCTCGGTCTTAGCTTGGGCAATATGGGATTATTAGGCCTCGGACTGCCGGTGGGGATGTTCATCGGGCTGGCAATGGGTGCCCGAATGGACAAAAAAGCGGAAGTGGAAGGTAGACAATTAAATATCGAAATTAAATCATAGCTGCTTCCAGAAATTGATTTTCAATAACATGAAATAAGGGCTGTCTTATCCTGACAACTCCTTAAACAAAAAAGAGGCCCTCTAAAAAGCAATTTGTATGTCATTTCGAGCGCCTGCCTGCGGCAGACAGGCAGTCGAGAACTTAAGACGCGTTGGACGTCAATAGGTTTCGACTGCGCTCAACCTGACAACGTTCCAATAGTAAAGCTTTTTAGAGGGTCTCTTTTATTTGTGTGGATACAGTACTAGTTTTCGTACTTATCGTTCAATATCTTCAATATCTCGTTCGTCACATCATTGGCATCGTCGCCATATATTACAGAACCTCCTTCACCTCCACCAAGGATGTAGGTATATCCGTTTGCTTTTCCATAAGCACGGATTTCCTTTTTCACCTTTTTCACCAAACTATCCATTTGGGTCTGGCTATTCTGCTGTAACTGTTGCTCTTCTTGTTGAAGACGCTGACCAATTTGTTGGCCACGTTGTTGTAATTGGGCATATTCTTCCTGTGCGCTTTGCTGTGACATGCTCTGAGCTTTGCTCTGGAACTGCTGCAGTTCCATTTGAAAGGCTTGGGAAATACTGTCCCTTTTTCTGCCCATGGCATCAGCTTTGGTCTTAAACCTCGCTTCTACATCTATTTTCTCTTGATAATCGTCCATGATCTTTACACTGTCCACATAGCCGATTTTGTTTTGCTGACATGCCATGGCCGTCACGGCAATCGCAAGCACTACTAATTTTTTCATTATTTACTTTTTATCGATGCGCAAAAATAGGAAAGCTTTCGGAAAGGCAATCATTAACTTTTTGTGATGTTAATCGACCTCAAAAAAGATAAATAAACAAAATCTATCCTTAAAGTCTGAGGCAATTGATTCTGATTATTTTTAAGACGGCATAAAATCCGCTTTTCTCGCGGCATCTTTTTGTGCCAATACGATTCCCTTTAAAAGGCGGAGTTCGCAACCCAGAGAGCCTTAAAACAACTTATTTCCCCTTTTTGAGAATATAAATCAAGGACGAGGGCTCCTTGGTAAAAACGGCTTTAAGGTTGGACCATAATCCGATGAAAAAAGCTTTGATGAAGTAGAATCTGTTTCCTTTGTATTTTTCGGAAAGCAGAGAGACATAAAATGCATCGAACCACATCGGTTTGGTCTGGACTACTTGCAGACCATGGGGGGCAAAAAGTTTAGAAATCGCTGTTTTTGAAAAATGCCAAAGGTGTCTGGGAACATCATACGCAGCCCAGAAGGATTTATAGTGTTGGGCATCCCAAGATTTAAAATTGGGAACGGCAATCACCAAAACTCCATCATCTTCTAAAAGTTCAACCAAGTTGGAAACCTGCTCCTGTAAATTCGGCAAGTGCTCCAAAACGTGCCATAAGGTAATGGCCTGAAACTTCTGGACAGCAAGTTTATCCAAGGTAGGCCATAGTTCCATGCCCTTTTCCTTTGCCAAGCCCCTTGCTTTATCATTTGGCTCAACTCCGGTGACTTTAAAGCCAGCATCTTGAGCAGTTATGAGAAAATCTCCCGTTCCAGCACCTACATCCAACAAGTTTATAGGTTTATCTATCTGATTTTCAACAGTTTGAAGCTTGTTTTTAAGGTTCACAGCTTTAATCCAGTGATATAGCCGTTCTGTAAACGATGTTTTGGCATCTGTATGGGAAATATAATCCTCACTATCGTAGTACTTTGATAGTTTTTCTGGTTGGGGCTGGGTTATGAGCATATCCAAACTTTCATCCCGGTGCAATTCAAACTGCTCTCCAGAAACAGCATAATCCTTAGTTCTTAAAAACAAGTTCATTGTAGTTATCGGTAGCCAAATATTCTTTTTTCAGGTTCCGAAGATAGGACAAAACCTTTTGCTGCGAAACCGACTCTTCAGACAAACAGTCCTTTTCTGTATCAGTAAAGACTTCTATTGCAATATACCAATTACCTGTTCTAGAGGTATGGATATCATCAAAAACGGGTTCCATATCGGTAGCCTTGTTCAAGGCAACATCCAAAGCCAAGGGAATAAGGTTGATAGTCTTTGTTGGAATCTCTACTTCGTAAAAGGAAAAATAATAGGTTGTATCCTCAATCAAAAAAGGAACCTGAACGTCTACATAGTAATCATTCAATTGAAACTTTGTGTTGACGTAGTGGTAAAACTCGTCAGCCTCTTTAGGGTCTTCAAAAACGAAAACATTCTTTTTGGGAAGGCCCTTTTTGAAGCGTTTCCCTTTTGCAGTTTTATAATCTTTAATGTTTGGAGCAATGCGCAAAGGGATACAAGACTGGCACAACAACCCACACATAAGGATTAAGAGTATTCGTTTCATCTGGCTTAGTGTTTGATATAGCGAATCAAAAATCGAGCCGTTCTAGATGAATCAGAACCCAAAATTTCATGTTCCACGTGGAACGGTTCAGGCGACTATCTCCCCAAATACACCAACAACACACTAATATCTGCGGGAGAAACACCGCTTATCCTCGAGGCTTGTGAGATGGTAACGGGCTGAATGGACTGCAGCTTCTCCCTCGCTTCATAGGATAGTGATTTCAACTTAGAGTAATCAAAATTGTCCGGGATACGGACATTCTCCAACCGCTGTAACTTATCGGCATTTGTTTTTTCCTTCTCGATATACCCCGAATATTTCACTTGTATTTCGGCTTGCTCCAATACCTCTGCATCCAATTGGTGCTCCTTCACAAATTCTGAAACCGACTCCAATTCGAGCATATGCTTCATGGTAACCTTTGGTCTAGAAAACACCTTGAACAACTTATCGGATTGCTTTACTTGTGCCGAATTTAAGGACTCCAAAATGGGGTTTATTTCCTCCGTGGTGAAGCTTGTCTTTTTAAAGAAGTCAATAAAATTGTCAGACTTGTTCATCTTCTCCTCCATCCTTCGCAAACGTTCCTCTTTGGCCAAACCAATTTCATAGCCTTTGGGGGTAAGTCTCAGATCGGCATTATCCTGTCGAAGCAAGGTCCGATATTCTGCCCTTGATGTAAACATACGATATGGCTCTTCAGTGCCCTTGGTAATCAAATCGTCTACTAACACACCTATATAAGCCTCATCTCGTTTGAGTATAAATGGCTCCTTCTCATTGATTTTTAAGTGGGCATTTATTCCGGCTATCAAACCTTGGGAAGCTGCTTCCTCATATCCCGTGGTCCCATTAATCTGTCCAGCAAAATATAGGTTCTGTACCAATTTTGTTTCCAGCGTATGCTTTAACTGCGTCGGCGGAAAATAATCGTATTCAATTGCATATCCTGGCCTAAAAAACTTAACGCGCTCAAATCCCTTTACCGACTTCAAAGCACGATATTGAACATCTTCAGGAAGGGAAGTGGAGAATCCATTGACGTAAACTTCCACCGTATTCCAACCCTCTGGTTCGACAAATATTTGGTGCGAATCCTTATCTGCAAAACGATTGATCTTGTCCTCAATGGATGGGCAATATCGCGGCCCTATACTCTTAATTCTGCCATTGAACATTGGTGATCTTTCGAAACCCTCCTTAAGCAAATCGTGAACCAATTTACTCGTATGCGTCATATGGCAATCGCGCTGCGTTTGCAAAATGGGGGTATCCAAATAAGAAAATTTCTCAGGTTGATCATCGCCTGGTTGTGGAATCATCTTGGAATAATCCAAAGACCTTCCATCAACTCTTGGTGGTGTTCCGGTTTTCATGCGCCCACTATCGAAACCCAGCTCAACCAATTGTTCAGTAATTCCTGTGGCCGCTTTTTCACCAGCCCTTCCACCACCTAGCTGCTTTTCTCCAATATGGATCAAGCCATTTAGGAATGTCCCATTAGTAAGTACAACGGCTTTGGCTCTAATTTCCAAACCAAGGCTTGTTCTAACTCCTACGACCTTATCCCCCTCAATCAATAATCCATTCACCATCTCCTGATAAAAATCGGCATTTGGGGTATTCTCCAAAGCCATGCGCCACTCCTCGGCAAAACGCATTCTATCGTTCTGCGCTCGCGGGCTCCACATGGCAGGCCCCTTGGATTTATTCAGCATTTTAAATTGTATGGCAGACTTGTCGGTAATAATGCCGCTATACCCGCCAAGAGCATCTATCTCACGGACAATTTGTCCTTTTGCAATACCTCCCATAGCCGGGTTGCACGACATCTGGCCAATGGTTTGCAGGTTCATGGTCACTAATAAGGTGCGAGAGCCCATGTTTGCGGCAGCCGCTGTTGCCTCTGCCCCTGCATGACCCCCACCTACAACAATAACATCATATTCCTTTTCAAACATAACTATGGTTCCACGTGGAACATTTTAATCTTTTCTTCTTCTTTGTTTCGCATCACTTCCTTTTCAGCGTCGTTTTTGTCGCCGTATCCAGCAAGATGTAAAATTCCGTGACTCATCACCCGTTTAAGTTCCGTTTCGAAATCCACCCCGAATACATCAGCGTTTTCTTTGACCCGCTCTGTAGAAATAAAGATGTCGGCAGCTATCCAGTTGCCATCCGTATAATCGAAGGTGATAATATCGGTAAGCGTATCGTGATTTAAATATTGCATGTTAAGTTCCAACAAGTATTCATCCGTGCAGAAAATATAATCTACCTGGCCTAAAATGTAACCTTCGGAATGCACTATCCTATTTACCCAATCGGAGTAGTCGGATGTGTTGCTTATCAAAAAATCACTTTTGAAATGGAACTCTATCATTGTCGAAATATACCTTTACTTTGCGCTCGTAATTTTTGCGCAAAGGTAAGGCTTGTCTATTTAATATTTCAACATCGTTCTGATACCTTTCCAGCAACTCCGGTTTCGTGGTAATCGGATTGGAGTATTGTTTTAAATTACTCTTGCTTTCCCGTTCCTTTTTTTGACCCTGTTCTAGTGACGCATTTTCCAATTTCATCAACTGGTGCTGAATGTTGTTTGCTTTACTCCGCGTCCTATTTGTAATCCCATTCTCCAAAAGGTCATTTTCAAAGTCTTCCATCTGTTGCATCAGTTTCTTTGCCAAATTCCTATCAGATTCGTTAATCATGTTCTCCAGTTGCCTTTCTAAATTCTGTCTTAAAAACTGTTGCTCTTTGTAAATTTCATATACTTCATTTAGGTCCATTTCTCCTAAACCATTCCCGTTTGATTCAGATGTGCCATTTTGTTCTCCCGTCTTTCCACTTTGCCCTTTTTGGCCATTCTTACCTTCACCCGTATTTCCTTCTTCGCCCTGCTTGTTGCCACCTTCATTCTTTCCGTCTTGCTCGCCCTCACCATCTGATTGCTGACCCTGCTTTCCTGATCCATTCATTTTCTCCTGTATCCCTTGTTGGCCTTTGATGATGTCCGGTAACTGAAAATCCTGCCCTTCTCCGCTGCCTTGGCCCGGACTCATGTTCTGCTGCATATTATCCAAAACATTTGCCAAGAAATCTGCCAAAGCGTTTGTAGCATTGATCACATATTGTTGATACGAGGCACCTTGATAAATCTGATTATCGGCAATACTTTCCAAAGACTTATCTATGTTATAATACACCTCTGTGATTTGCTCATTCACAAACTCAGACAATTCGGCCCTACGAAGTGAGAGGGCAAATAAACTATCATCTACATGCTCAAACAATCTACGAAGATCCTGCTGGCCTTTGACGGTTTTTGAAAACTGGGAAATATCGACATCAGCACTTTGGATATTATCAAAAAGGTTTTCCTGCTTGAAAGAAAATGTGACCAAATTGTCCAATATCTGCCGGAGCATTTCAGCATCTTCAGCATCCGACTGTCCGCCCCCTGAAGCACCTGACTTTAATGATTCGCTCATTTCACGCATCTTCTGCGCTGCAGACTTTTGCTTTTTGGTGGCATTATTGCCAGCATCCTCCTTTTCCTTGGATTGTGAAGACTCTTCCATTCCCTGATGCTTATTTATTTCCTCAAGAGCATCTTGCTGGTCTTGTTTTATGGTTCCGGTCTTCGTTTCATCCGTATCAAGTTCGATGGGTTTCTTTAACTCTTGGTTATCTTTCTCCAAATCCCGAATCTCATTTTCCAAACTTTCAAATTCCTCATTAAGCTTTTTTTGCTCTTTGTCACTAAAATCCTCTCCCAACTTTAACTCTGATAAGGTCTCTTGCTTTCGCGCCAATTCTTTCAGCTCCTTAGCTATTTGTGATGCCTTTTCCGTAACGTAGTAACGCTTCGTCAACTCTAAAATCTGCTCTAGGTTGCGTGTATTTTTACCTTGATTCTTACCCAACTCTTCAAGGCGTTGTTGTAGCTCCTCCTTATCAATTTTCTCCGCAATCTTTTCCAACTCTTCCAACAGTTTGGCATTTTTGCGAGCCTCTGCTTCTTGTCGCTCCAACCGCTCTTGTATCATCCGCTTCATTTCGGAATCTTCCTCATTCTTGTCAATGCTCTTATTTAAATCCTGGCTAAACTTTTCCATTAACTGCTCTTGCATTTGCTGTTGTTGCAGGAAATTTTTAATCTGACTTTTCTCCTCAAAATTCAAGGCCTTCTCTTCCTTCTGCAGCTGATTGATTTCGGAAAGCTTCTCTTCCTGTTCTTGCATGTACTTCAAGGATTCCCCAAGTTTGTTCAATGTCGTATTCTGAAACTCCAACTCCTTGTTATTCAGTTGATTATCATCATAAAGAACAGCGTCAAATACCTCGCTTTGGGTTACCTTTCCGCCCCTAATACCATCATTATCAACCACTTCAAAGTAAATCTTATAGCTTTTACCCGCTTCAATCGCTAAACCGGACGGGAACGTATAATAGAACTGAGTGACATTGCCTTTTGGCGAATCCAAAACAAGACGTTGCACACTTTGTTTATCGTCGGATGGATAAACCACGGCCCTAATCTCCCTTAAACCATAATCATCGGCCGCTTGTCCGGCAAAATAAGACTCATTCGGATTGAGTGAGTCCATGATTTGGTTCACCTGCACAGTCGCCTTTTGATCACTAATCACACCTAGGAGATACGCAAGCCTTTCAAAGTCACGTACCTTTTTATTGGATGTGGTTAACTCATACTCTACTTCATCAAATAGTCGCATTTGATAACTAAACACAGAACCCTCCCGTTGAAAGGATTGTAAGGTGTCCTTGGTAATCATATCAATCTCCTCAACATTGCTCCCGGAAATTTTCCATGTAATCCGCGTACCCTCCGGAACCTCGGCATTACCTGTCCCAGATAGTACCTCAGAACTTCTTTTCAAATAAGAAGGATAATCCAATTGCAAGGAAAAATCAACCAAAGTAGGTGTTTCAAATGTGCTTACTTGATACCTTTTGGAATCCCATCCATTGGCCGTTAAATAAAAACTAAAGTTGCCAACAGGTGGTTGAAACGTATACACATAAACCCCATTACGCCCTTGCATCACTAAAAGTTCGTTGTCTACAACCATCTGAACATCGCTCGGGCGAACCTCTCCAATAGTTCTCACTTCAATGGTCAAAGCTTCGTTGTCCAATACCTCCAAATCGGTGTTCAGCACCTCGAACACAAAAGGAGCAGGCCGTTCATAAGCCATATCGTAATTTAGAACCCTTTTGTGGGAATTGAAGAACGAGACCACATCCCCGGTTACCCAAATAACAGCTAAAATACCCAATGGAATCAGGACGTACCTCGAATATTTTAGACTCTCCCGAACATTCACTGCATCCACAAAGGACACGTTTTTTAAATCCGTTGCCCTCTGCTCTATGCTAGCCATGAGCAAATCAGACTTTTTTGGATTTTCCGAAAGCTCCAACAAATTAAGAAGTCTATCATCAACGTTGGGGAAATGCTTCCCAATCATTCGAGAGGCAAACTTGTGGTCGATCCCCTTACGAACCTTGAAAAGAAAAAGCAACGGAATAAGGATATACCTGTACAGCAGAAACAATTCTACAACCACAAACAAGATAAACATGGTCAATCGCCACGACTCGTTCATCCAAAGTACATATTCAAAATAGGTAATGACAATCCAAAAAATAGTGCCTAAAGTCAAAAACAGGAATGTTCCCTTTACCAATTGCTTCACATAAAAGCGGTTGATAAAGCGTTCCAGTTTCTCCAGAATGGTATCGTAGGTGCTCAAAATCAATAGTAATTATTACCAAATTACCCGATCCTTACCAATTGAAAAGAAAAAATTTGTTAAACCTTGGTTTAAACCGATGCACGCACCCTTTTCTGTTCAACCGCATCCATGTATCTTTGCAGCCTAATCAAGGTCGATTATGAGTCAAAAAGTACGAGTCCGATTTGCACCCAGTCCTACCGGTCCATTGCACATTGGCGGATTGCGCACGGCGCTTTTCAACTATTTGTTTGCCAAAAAACATGATGGTGACTTCGTTTTGCGAATAGAGGATACCGATCAAAACCGATTTGTGGAAGGGGCCGAGGCATATATCATTGAGGCCCTTAACTGGAGCGGGATTCCTTTTGACGAAGGACCGGGAAAAGAAGGAGACTTTGGACCATACCGTCAGAGTGAGCGTAAACAATTGTATCAAGCTTATGCACAAGAATTGGTAGAAAAAGGAAAGGCTTACTATGCCTTTGATACGGCAGAGGCCCTCGACCAACATCGAAAAGACCATGAGGCCAAGGGTAAAACATTTATATACAATTGGCACAACAGATTAAAACTGACCAATTCCCTCTCTCTTTCCAATGAAGAGGTGCGGGCCAAAATAGATTCAGGCGAAGACTATGTCATCCGTTTTAAGTCCCCTGAAAATGAAAATCTTGTTCTAAAAGACATCATCCGTGGAGAAATTCACATCGATACCAATGTGTTGGATGATAAGGTATTGTTTAAAAGCGATGGTATGCCCACCTATCACTTGGCAAACATTGTGGACGACCATCTGATGCAAATTACCCATGTGATTCGTGGTGAAGAGTGGCTGCCTTCCTTGGCTTTGCATCAACTTCTATATGACGCATTTGGTTGGGATGCCCCACAATTTGCACACCTTCCATTGATCATGAAGCCCGTGGGGAAAGGAAAATTGAGCAAAAGAGATGGCGAAAAAGGGGGATTCCCCATATTTCCGCTCACGTGGAACCAATCCGAAGGCTACCGTGAAGCCGGCTTTTTCCCCGAGGCGGTTGTTAATTTCTTGGCGTTATTGGGTTGGAACCCCGGCACAGAACAAGAAATATTCACCTTGGATGAGCTGGTAGGAAGCTTTACCTTGGAGCGGGTCAATAAATCTGGAGCCCGTTTTGACCCCGAAAAAAACAATTGGTATAATCAACAATGGCTACAGAAAAAAAGTGATGCCGAGTTGGCAGAACTATACACAAAGGAACTTGCCCAAAAAGGTATTACTGCAGAAATGGATTATGTTGTGAAAGTGGTATCATCGATTAAGGAGAGAGCTTCCTTCGTTACCGATTTTTGGGAACTTTCCGATTATTTCTTTCAAGCTCCCGACTCCTACAACGAAAAAGCGGTAAAAAAACAATGGAAGGAAGATACCCCTGAAATCATGGAACAGCTAGTTTCCCTACTAGAAAAATTGAACGACTTTTCATCAACAAATATCGAACAACAGGTGAAAGCATGGATTTCCGAACAGGAACTTTCCTTCGGAAAAGTGATGCCTCCTTTACGTTTGGTAATCGTTGGTGACATGAAAGGACCGCATTTGTTCGATATCATGACGCTTATTGGCAAAGCAGAAAGTATCTCCCGCATACAGACCGCCATCGCCCACTTATAGGATTATTGGAAATGTAACATTATTTGAAAATTGACTACTAATAATGTAGTCAAGTTTCGTAATTTCCATTTCTAACATAAATTCTAAACACTATGGGCAACTATTATCTAATACCGATTGCGTTTATAGCGCTGATTATCCTTTTTAAGTTCTTTTTTATTGTGAAGCAACAAACCGCTGTGGCTGTGGAACGCTTTGGAAAATTCCATAGCATCCGAAACTCCGGGCTTCAAATGAAAATCCCGATTGTGGACCGTATTGCAGGCCGATTGAGCCTGAAAATTCAACAGTTGGATGTTATCGTAGAGACCAAAACCAAAGACGATGTATTCGTAAAGCTAAAAGTTTCTGTGCAGTACGTTGTCATAAAAGACAAGGTCTATGATGCCTTTTACAAACTCGAATATCCACACGATCAAATCACTTCGTACGTATTTGATGTGGTCCGTGCCGAGGTTCCTAAAATGAAACTGGACGATGTCTTCGTTAAAAAAGATGACATCGCAATCGCAGTAAAGGCAGAGCTGCAAGATGCGATGCTGGACTATGGCTTTGACATCATCAAGACTCTAGTGACGGATATCGACCCGGACGCGCAGGTTAAAGCCGCCATGAACCGCATCAACGCCTCAGAACGTGAAAAAATCGCGGCACAATTTGAAGGTGACGCGCAGCGCATCCTGATTGTGGAAAAAGCAAAGGCCGAGGCGGAAAGCAAGCGTTTGCAAGGTCAAGGTATTGCCGACCAGCGAAGGGAAATTGCCCGCGGTCTCGAAGAATCCGTAGAAGTGTTAAACAAGGTGGGCATCAATTCCCAAGAAGCCTCTGCCCTCATTGTGGTTACCCAACACTACGATACCCTGCAAGCCATTGGTGAAGAAACCGATACTAACTTGATTTTGTTGCCAAACTCTCCGCAGGCCGGAAGCGACATGCTAAACAATATGGTGGCCTCCTTTACTGCAAGTAACCAAATTGGAGAAGCTATGAAGCGCAAGAAAAACGAAAAAGGTACGGATAACGATTCGTAAACCTGTTCCCCATACAAAAAGGCTCCGAAGACGGAGCCTTTTTCTTTTAATCAATGCTTTGCGACCTCAATCTAATTTCTTCAATATCTTTTTGGCGACCAAGGATATAGCAACTTTTTGAAGCAAGGGGGCCAATCCTCCCAAAATATTGGTCGGATAGAGCTCGTTCTTCGTATTCTGAACGGCAAGCTTCACTTTTTCTTCCTCAATTTGTCGTTGCAATTTGAGAATTTTCAAGTCCCGATCGATTTCGTCAAATGATGTATATGTTCCTTGTATCATATCTCGTCAAAATAAAATTTAGAAAAACTCTTCAATAATGGCTTTTCAAACCTTTTGCGAACAGACCATAATATTAGACCAATCAGTACATAAATACCGCCAACCAATAAAAATCCTTGGGCCGTGTTGTTTAACAACATCGCAAACCAGAAGGCCAAACTTATGGAAAGGAACAAAAGGGCCATGGAAACCACACCGCCAATAACCAAGACTTTGGTGGCCATGGTGATTCCCTTCATCATGGACTTAAAGCTTTGGAGGCGGTAAAAGTCCAAACTATTCTTCACATAGGACTTTACCCCATCCTCCACATCGCCAATCTGTTCTTTAATTTCTTCAAATGCCATGGATTACTTCTGCAATTGGGCGTTCTTACTTCTCAAATCTTCGAGCTTCTTTTCCAAGGCAACCAAAATATCATCTGCCTTATAGCTCATGGTAGATAATGTATCCTCCAGCTTTTCTTCGAATTCCACTTTTTTGGCATCCGCCGTTCTAGTGAATTCTTCTTTGGCATTGCTTAGACTCTGGGTGATATCATCTTTGGCCTTTACAGCACTCTTTTTGATTTTCTTTCTGGTTTTCTTTCCTTTATCCGGAGCATACAAAATTCCAATTCCAGCTCCAACAACAGCTCCAGTTAATAATGCGGTTAATACGTTTCCTGTGTTATTTGACATAATTTTTTTGATTTTTGATTAAACTTCAGTGATACCGAATCGTAACCTATTTAAATGATTACTGAATCGGATTTATCCAAAAGTAATGGTGCACGAGTGCACGGATCAATTCAAACGGTGGAAACGTTAACGCTTTAGCTAAATTTTGATGAAATATTGCAAATAAGGCGCTACAAGCCATCTTTTGCTCACTTCCATGCCTGTAGTCGGCCTTTAAAAATTAGTCAAAAGAAACCCGCCAAAAAAAGCCGTTTTCAATAAGGCAATTCAATGGCGGGGCAAAGTTTAATAAGAAAATATTATGTTACTCCTTTTGCTCCAATTTGGCCCAAGTGTCGCGTAAGGTCGTAGTTCTATTGAACACCAATTGGTCGGACGTAGCATCTTTGTCGACATTAAAATAACCGAGACGTTGGAACTGCATTTGATCGCCAATCTTGGCGTCTTTTAAACTCGGTTCCAAATAACCGGTTACCTTTTGCAACGAATCCGGATTTATGAAATCCAAAAAATCTTTGTCTTTATGACTATCAGGTGTGGCATCCGTGAACAATCTATCGTACAATCGTACTTCGGCAGTAATGGCATGCGCAATGGAAACCCAATGTAAAGTTCCTTTCACCTTTCGTAAACTTTCCTCGGTACCTGAACCACTTTTGCTTTTGGGGTCATACGTACACTGTACTTCGGTAATGTTTCCTTCTGAATCTTTGGTGCAGCTTTCAGCCTTTATAATGTATCCATTCTTTAAACGGACCTCTCCTCCAAGTTTCAGTCTAAAGAATTTACGGTTGGCCTCTTCTCGAAAGTCCTCTTGCTCTATGTACAATTCTCGTGAAAAAGGTACTTTTCGGCTTCCTGCTGAAGGATCTTCTGGATTGTTCTCTGCTTCCAACCATTCTTCTTTTCCTTCTTCGTAATTGGTAATGACCAATTTTAAAGGATTCAGTACCGCCATCACCCTCGGCGCAATTTTGTTCAAATGTTCCCTTACGTGAAAATCCAACAAGGACACATCGACCACATTGTCACGCTTTGCAATTCCGATGGTATCGGCAAAATTTCTGATGGATTCGGGCGTAAACCCCCTTCTTCGCAACCCTGAAATGGTGGGCATGCGGGGATCATCCCACCCAGTCACAATTCCATTTTGAACCAACTGTAGCAGCTTTCGCTTGCTAACCACGGTGTGACTTAGGTTTCTTCGAGCGAATTCTCGCTGTTTCGGGCGTAATTTATCCGAAGATACCACTTGGTCCAAAAACCAATCGTACAGCTCCCGGTGCGGTAAAAACTCCAATGTACAAAGGGAGTGGGACACCTGTTCAATATAATCGCTTTCCCCATGAGTCCAATCGTACATAGGGTAAATACACCAATCGGTATTTGTGCGGTGGTGTGCTTTGTGCAAAATTCGATACATGACAGGATCACGCATAAGCATGTTCGAGGAAGCCATGTTGATCTTGGCCCTAAGCACATGGCCTCCATCCTTAAACTCCCCATTTTTCATACCGTCAAAAAGGCGTAAGTTTTCTTCCACGGAACGATTCCGGTAAGGGCTTTCCTTCCCTGGTTCCGTTGGAGTCCCTTTTTGGCTCGCTATTTCTTCTGAAGATTGGCTGTCCACATAGGCTTTTCCATTTTTGATGAGCTCAACCGCCCAATCGTACAATTGTTGGAAATAATCCGATGCATAGCATTCCGAAGCCCACTCAAAGCCGAGCCAGCGCACATCTTCCTTGATGGCCTCCACATACTCCTTTTCCTCTTTGGCCGGGTTGGTATCGTCGAAACGAAGGTTCACCGGGGCATTATACCGTAGTCCAAGTCCAAAATTGAGACAAATGGAGCTGGCGTGACCAATGTGCAAATAGCCGTTTGGTTCAGGTGGAAAACGAAACCTAAGGTCATTTTTGGAATAATCCTTCTTAAGGTCTTCCTCAATAATGTGTTCTATAAAGTTGAGCGATCTAGCTTCTTCTGACATACCAGTAATTTGATGCGCAAATGTAGTAAAATCCCATGTTGATAGCTATTTTTCCTGCTTCCGTGTATACAAAGTAGGCCATTTCACAACAGATTTCCTATGGGCTACAACATTATCTTTCCGTTCGTCGAAAATAGCGACATATTTGTTATTGGAATACTATATGAAAAGGAGACGCCTGAACACCGTCTCTCCGAAGGAATTACGATTATTACAATTAAGGGGCACAAACTAACAGGGCTATATGGCCCATAACCTCTTAAATACTAACGGTGATGAGAAAAAGTAATTCAACCTATAGCGTTCTTGTTCTGGCCTTGGCTTTTGTGCTACTTGGTACCCTTACTTCGCAAGCCCAGATTCTACACAAGCCCGTACCGGCCGACAACCCCAACCTTGCTGGAAATTCCGCTTGGACCGCTGTCTGTGCTTCCGCAGGCTTTAACGAATATTTTGTGAACTTTACCTGGGATCCGCCCTTGGTGAACAGCAACAACGAATTTGTTCTAGAGCTATCGGATGCCAACGGCTTTTTCTCCGATCCAACAGAACTGGCCCGAGTCAGTGATAAAAACACAACTTTTGACTTTGAGTTTCAATTTGCACTTCCTTCGGAAATGCGTGGTAGCAGCTATAAAATGCGGGTTCGAAGCACGAGTCCGGCCAAGACCAGTCCTGCTTCTGATGCCTTTTCCATGTATTTTATCGATTACAATGCGCCCTTGCTGATCAGTGAAAACGGAAGCGGATCCATTCCTTCTGGGGGGTTGATTCAAATTTGTGGTGGTGGAGCGGTCACACTAAAGCCGCACAACATTCCAAATGCCTCTACCTATATCTATAACTGGTACCGCAGTGGTACATTATTGCCCACAAAATCAGAAAGCATCACCGTTTCTGAACCGGGCATGTACTACGTGGAACTCGATTATGGGGATTGTTCCGGGTCTGCCAACACCCTATCCAACACCATTGAAATATCCACTGGCACCAGTGCAGGCTTGGCCATCAACGGCCCAAGCAGCATTGCCATTTGCCCTGGAGAATCCCAGGTATTGGAGGCCAGTATTTCCGGTATGGGACTAAAATATACTTGGTACAAAGATGGAGTCGTCGTAAACGGTCCTACTGTTGATGCCAACACATTTAACGTAAACTCAAGCATAACAGGCTTTGAGGGTTCCTATGAGGTTGAAATCTCTGGAACAGGAGTCTGTACCGAAAGATCGGCCCCTGTCACTATCTCCAGAACCGGTTCGTTCGACATTACATTGAACAACAACGAAAATATAGTCTTGCTTCCTTCACAGACGAAAAACTTATCCGTCTCAACCTCGGCCACAAGTGCCAGCTATCAATGGTATAGAAATGGTGCTGCCATTCCAGACGCCACCAGCAATAGCCTTGTAATAAGCGAAGTTGGCGAATATTACGTAGCAGTCACGGAAAATGGCGGTCCTTGTACGCCCGAGCCCATTGCCTCTGCAACCACCACGGTAGTATCTCCAGACTCTTTTGAGTTTGTGGTCGATTATGTGGGCAATTACACTTCTTGTGAAAGTGTTGATGCTACGCTGACCTTGACCGCTATCAATGCAGTAAGCGATAGTGGTGCCAAAACGGATGTGACCGCAGACCTACAAAATTCATTTGATTATCAATGGAAACTGAATGGAGCCAACATTTCAGGGGAAACATCAAAGACCATTACCCTATCCAATCAGGAAGACAACGGCGAATATACCCTATTGGGTTCCGTTGATGCCTTTGAGGCCCTGTCCAACAGCTTGGCCGTGACATTGTCTTCCAATGAAACCTTACAGATTACAGCCAACGGCAATGTACTTTGTGAAGGAGAAGAGGCCATCGTTCTGGAAACTTCCAAAGATTTGACCGATGTAACCTTCCAATGGAAAAAGGACGGAGCTGTTGTTGATTCCTCATCCGACGCTTTCACGGTGAGCGAAACAGGTGTCTATCAACTTGTTATCACTTCCAACGAATGTCCATTAGTATCCAACGAAATCACCATTAGCGCTTTTGACGATTCGCTTTTGGTACTTGATAAACCCAAAGACCTCATCATTATTGAGGGAGAAACCCAAACCCTTACCGCTAGCGGTGCAGATTCCTATGAGTGGTACGATGCAGGGAACAACCTTATTTCCTCAGGAAGTTTTTACGACTTTACCGAGGAAGGGGAATACCTACTCGTGGCCTATTTCGGAACCTGTACCGTGAGCAAAGTCATTACTGTTACCTACAGGGATATGTTCAATATACCAAATGTTATTACCACCAATGGCGACGGTATTAACGATTTATGGGTATTGCCCAACACCTATTCCAGAGATCCGAACGTACTTGTGACCATCTTCAATGAAAGAGGGGAGCAAGTGTTTAGCCAAGCCGGCTACGAAAACAATTGGCCGCAGTCCACCACAACTTTCAACAAACAAAACATGATTTTCTATTACAAGATTACCCGTGGTGGCAAAAGCCTGAAACAAGGAACCATCACTGTTATTAAATAAGCAGCAATGCAGACCAAAAAACCTCTACTCTTACTTGCCTTCTTGCTACTTGCCCTTTCCGGAATCCGCGGACAAGAGGAAGAAGCCTATGTACCCTATAACGTACCATCACAGAACCTTTTGAAGTTCAATAGGTTCTTGCTCAACCCTACCTTTTCTACGGTAAGGGAAGACAAATCGTACATAAACCTATTTCATAGAAACCAGTCGGTATCTTTTGATGACAATAACCAAGTGTACTTCTTGAGCTATAGTGGTAGGGTGAGCGATAGAAGTGGTGTTGGTCTTAGTTTGTTCACTAACCGAGAAGGCCTCTTCAATAACTTCGGTGTTCACGCCAACTACGCCTATGGCGTTCGCTTGAGCCCAAAAAGCACCTTCACCTTTGGTGCCAACGTAAGCTATTATCAAAGTGCCTTTAATCAAGATAGGGTAAATTCTGTTGAGGTTGACCCGCTATTGAACACCTTGGAAAGCAGTTCTTTGGTGAGCTTTCAGCCTGGGTTCAACTTCTCTATTGGTAAGTTTGATATTGGAGGTTTTGCAGAAAACTTGTTCGACTACAACCTAAAAACCAGTGAGTCTGTCACTGATTTCAATGAAAAGACCTATTCTGGTCACTTGCAATATACCCATCAGTTTGAAAATGGAACGGGAATCATGGAAAAGGCCCGTTTGATGCCCTTGGCAAGGGTCCGTAAAGTTGGCGAAGAAAACCTTACCCTAGGAGGAAACCTTATCCTAGACCTTCCCAAACTGGGCTGGGTACAGGCTGGTTACGATGACTTTTATGGTGCTTCCGCCGGACTTGGGTTTAACCTAACAAAAAATATTTCCTTGGGATATACCGTGGAAAAAGGCTTGTCCAACCAATTTGAAAACTTTGGGGTAACCCATGAAATCTCCTTGGCATACTCCTTTACGCCCAACCTCACCGAGGATAGGGTTATGTTGGAAAAAGAAGGCGAAGAACTGGTTTCCAATGAGGAAGATGTACCACAAGATAGCTTGAGCATTACTGATAAAGATTTGGAAATCGCCCGCCTGCAGGACAAATTGGCTGAAAACGATGCCATTTTGGACGAATTGCTGATGCGCCAGGATTCGATTGAAACTACTCGAAAAAAAGACCTTGAACGACGCTTCGAAACCGTAATGAAAATGGTTCAGCGGGAAACACGTGGGCAAAACCCTGCATTGGAACAAAGGGCTAAAGAGGTCTACTTTGCCGATATGGACAGCGCGGATATTGTTACCCGCAAAACACAGCCTTTGGCCAACCATGGGCTATCCAACAGCACGTCCACCAAAAAGGTAATCAAAATCAACGAAACAAAAGCGAATACCAGCGCTGCCTATGCTTCCAATACCTCCTCAAAAAAGGACAACACCTATAGGTCGGTAAAAAGCAAGAAGACAACAGGGTTCAAATCCCATGCTGTTCCCAATGTGGAAAGCGGCCACTATTTGATTGCCAATGTGTTCAGGGATACCAACAACCTCAACGCATTTATTGAAAAACTTCGTGCCCAAGGTATTGAAGCCGATTACTTCCAAAACCCAAAGAATGGTCTCAACTACGTGTACATCGGAGACTTTAACAACAAGACTGAAGCTCTGGAAGCCTATCGTACCAAGATGAACGGCACCTACCAAGGTGACGCTTGGGTGATGAACGTGAACAATGGCGGTTCGCCCATTGCGGGCTACGACGGAACTTTGGCCGCAAAGTCCAAGTACAACAACAATGTGCTTTCCAAAAACGTAGCAAACAATACCCTAGCAAAAGGCAACAAGCATGTAGTGCTCCAAACACAATCCGGCGACGGATTGCCAGAGGGCTATTACATTATTGCCAATGTTTTTGACAATTCGGCCAGTGCCAAAGCCTTTGTTAAAGAACTTAATTCCAAAGGATTGCACGCGAGCTACTTCGTAAGTCCCGCCGACAAAAACAGGTACGTGTACTTAAAAAAGCACGAAACCTGGAACAATGCTTTGACCTCTTATTACACCAAACTAAACGCTTCGTATGATGACGATATGTGGATCATGCGCATAAAACCAAACACTAATAGCTAACCATGACCAAAGTCTTATTCAAATCCATTGTTTGCCTACTGGGCATAGGGCTTCTTAGCTCTGCACTTCATGCTCAAGTGGAGGTACCTTTTACCCCAAGGTTGGACAATTCCTATATAAACATCAAGGGAGATTATACCTTTTTGGCCAACTCCATTATAAATAGAGTGGATGGTAGCAATACGGCCAACGACCCCTATAATGGCAACAACAACAATAATGGTTTTCATAGGGATTATATTGATATTGATGGAGACCCAACAACCTTTAGCTCCAGTAGCTCTACCCTAACCTTGCCAGATTGCTCCAGAATCTACTGGGCCGGACTGTACTGGTCGGCCAATTACCAACAAGAGGTGCTGAACAACAGCCAAATCTCAAGCCTTCCTGCGAACGATTCAAGAAGACTGGATTTTAGAGAAATCAAATTCAAGGTCCCTGGCGGAAGTTACATTGATATTGTAGCCGATAACAACCCTGACCCCGTAGGAGAGGAAGATGCCGTAATCCATGATGATGTCAACTTCAAGGACTCCCCTTATACCTGTTTTGCCAACGTTACGAACCAGCTTCAAGCCTTGGCCAATCCTGCTGGGGAATACACGGTGGCCAATGTTAGGGCGACCAGAGGTAGAAGTGTTGGCGGCGCTGGTGGATGGACATTGGTTGTCATCTACGAGAACCCAACGCTTTCTGGAAAATATATCTCTGTTTTTGATGGATACGCCGGTGTTTCCGGTACTTCAAGTGCAGATATCAATGTGTCTGGATTCAATACCATTCCATCCGGACCAGTAAGGGCCCGTTTGGGGGCAAGTGTCGTAGAGGGAGATAGAAGCATCACAGGAGATGCGTTCCGAATCCAAACTCCAATGAACCCCGGTTTTACCAACCTATCCAACGGTTCCAACCCTGCGAATAACTTCTTTAATTCAAACATTACCATTGATGGTGCAGATGTTACCAACAGGAACATATATGCGACAAACACCCTTGGCTACGATGCGGATATTTTTGAAATCAACAACCCCTCCAACAGCATTATAGACAATGGCGAAACCGATGCCACCTTGCGTCTTTACACACAAGGGGATGGCTATGGCGCTTTTTTGGTGACCTTTGGTATCGAAGTAATCGAACCAAACATTGTCCTTGAAAAAACAGTCGAGGACATTGGAGGGAACGATATTACCGGAGCCGGGGTAAATCTTGGTCAAACCTTGGATTATGTGCTTTCTTTCCAAAATACAGGGAACGACGACGCCACCAATTACACCATTAGGGACATATTGCCCGTTAACGTTAGTTTGGACGAATCTTCCATCACTATGCCAGCAGGTGTTACCTATACCTACGACGCAGCCACTAGGGAAGTGATGTTCAGTATTCCTGACAACCTTATTGAGATTGGCGACCCTATTTCACAAATAAGAATGCGGGTACAAGTGGCCCAGAACTGTTTCGACTTTATTGATGCCTGTACCGATGTCATCCAAAACTTGGCATATTCCACCTATCAGGGAATTATAAATCCAAACCAAATCACGGACGACCCCAGCGTTTATGACTTTGATGATTGTGGTTTTGGTACGCCCGGAGCCACCAACTTTCTATTGGACGATCTAAGTGCCTGTAATTTTACCAGAACCGTACAATTATGTGGTGAAGACGTACTCCTTGATGCCGGGGACAACTTTGACAACTACATTTGGTACCGCGATGAAAATGGGAACAATACTATTGATGTTGGTACAGACACTGTAATCACTGATGGGGATGCGGACAACGACCCGAGTACCCTTTTGGTAAGTGAAGTCGGAACATATCTTGTGGACAAACAAGTGGCCGACCCATGTAAAGATTTCCAAGAAATCATTGTTGTGGAACTGTTTGGATCTGTACAGTCCAACCCCATAACTGCTTTGATCAACGACACCTCGAACACCATTGATGGTGATATTGAAATATGCCCCAACGATGGTAGCGAGCTTCCCGAGATTTTCCTTTGTGGATTGAATGATGCGGAGCTTATCCAAATCAATATTCCCGATGCCACGAGCATTGTGTGGGAGCAATTGGATGAGGCCAGCTGTGGTGCTTCCGTAGATGGTTGTGCCAACACCAATACGGGATGTACCTGGAACACCGTGGACACTGGAAACGACTTTTTGGCCGAAAACACAGGCCAATATCGACTGGTCATTAACTATCAAAATGGCTGTTTTAGTCGATTCTATTTCAATATTTATAAAAACCCGTTAGACCCTCAGTATACTTCCAGCGATATTATTTGTGACACACCCGGTAACATTACCGTGACCAATATGCCGTTGACCTATGAGTTCCAACTTGTAAACCAGGCCACGGGTAACATTGTTGTGCCCTATCAGTCTAGCCCAAGTTTTACAATTCAAAACAACGGCGCCTATATGGTAGAGATGAGACAACAAGGCGTAACCGATGGTTGTGTTTTTGTGTTGGACAATATTGGTATACTAGACAGGGATTTCCAAGTGGATGTAGTTCCTCAGGACACAGACTGTAACGGTCTGGGCGAAATCGCAATCTCTGTACTTAATGTAGAAGCGCAGTATTACTATGAAATATCCCAAGGAGGAACCGTAGTCGATACCCATGGCCCAACCAACGATAACAATTACACCTTCGAAAACCTTAACGATGGTATCTATGACGTAACCGTTACCACGGATGACGGGTGCGACTATACGGAACAAGTAACCATACAAGATCTTACAGACCTAGAACTTACCGCCAGGATTTCCCAGCATATTACATGTAGGGAAGGTAATATTTTGATGGAGTCCACGGGAGGAAGAACGCCGCACACCTACGCTATTTGGTCCTTTGTGGATGAAAGTGGGGTTACCCAAATTTCTTATCCATCTGTAAACGACGTCCCTGCTTCTGCCTATCAAACCAGTCAAATATTTGACATTTACGATCCCGGACAATATACTTTCGTGGTGGTGGACAGAAACAACTGCTACGATATTTCGAATACAGTTACTATCGAATTTCGACCTGCCGCTGATTTTGATCCAACCACCGTGACCGATGTACTTTGCTATGGTGATGCTACTGGCTCCATAACTTTTAACCTCATCAGCAGTAATGGATATCAACTTACCTACTATTTGTTTGATGCAACGGGTTTTGATGAGGACAATTATGATCTAAATAATGCCTTGGCCACAAACACTTCTGGGAATTTCCCAGGATTGACCGATGGGGATTACGTGGTGGTGATTAACCAACGTAAAGGTAGTGCCTCATGTGATTATTTTGAGTATTCCACTATCTCAGCTCCATCCTTTGCTTTGGATGCCGATGCTGTGTTGACACAGGATTATACCTGTTTACAAGAAGGCATCATTGAGGTTCAAAATGTAACAGGAGGGACCGCTCCTTATGAATACAGCATTGACGGGGTGAATTTTGGAAGTGCTTCAACGTTCAACAACCTTACGGATGGAACCTACACAGTAACCGTTCGTGATGCCGTTGGATGTGTCTTCACAACGACTCCTATCACAATCGACCCGCTAGATCCACCAACGGATATCGATTTTGCAGCTACCAATCCACTTTGTCCAACCTTTACTTCCGATGTAACCCTAACCGTAACCGGAGGCGAGCCAAATTTGGTATATGAAATCATCTCTCCTGCAGGAAGTGCCGTTAACAATGGCAACAACAACACTTTTACAGGTTTGTTGCCCGGAACATACCTCTTCCGTGTAACCGACAATGCAGGGTGTACCTATGATGAAAGCTACACCATAGCCCCTGTAACGGAAATCTCCGTTACTGGTCAGCTGATTAGCAACATTACCTGTTTGGGCGATAGTGATGGTGAGATCCAATACACGGTTTACAACTTTAACACAGATTACAATTATACCGTTACAGGGCCCGCCAGCTTCTCTGGAACAGGGGAGACAAGCGGAACCGTTTCATTAAATGGATTGGCTGAAGGAACCTATACTATTACTGTAACCGATAACTTTACCAACTGTACCGACACGGCAAGCGTTACCGTAGCTGCTCCCCCAGCAGCTATTACAGCGCCCGTTACCATTACTCAGCCCACCTGTTTGGCCAATGGCTCCGTTTCCATTGCCGCTGCTGGAGGATGGGGAAGCTATACGTATGAAATCACTTCGGGCCCAGCAGGCTATACCCTTCCTGCACCACAGACCAATGGTTTGTTTGCTGGTTTGAACATTGGCGGCACCTATACCTTTACCGTTACCGACGCCAACGGATGCGTATATACAGATGACTTTGTCATTAACGAAGCAGTAGCACCCGCTTTGGACATTGTTCCAAATGATATTTGCTATGATGATGCTACAGGTCTTACCCTAACGGCCAATGTAATCTCTGGAGGGGATGGAAATTATGAATACAGCCTTAACGGAGGTCCATTTGTAACCAGCAATGTATTTACAGGCTTGGGCCCTGGAACCCATACCATAGATGTGAGGGACGGTAATGACTGTACCGACTCGGAAACCATTACCATAGACCCCGAGCTGAGCGTGGTGGCTTCCGCTCCAAATATTACTGCATGTGCTACAGATACAGATATAACCATCACCGCTGCCGGTGGTGACGGCAACTACGTGTATGCCGTGGTGGCCAATGGGGCCACTCCAACAACTGGAGATTTTTCAACTACAAATCCTGTTACCGTTACAAGTGCTGGAGACTACGATGTATATGTACGCGACAATGGTGGAGCTTCAGGCTATTGTGAGGCAAATTATGATATCACCATTGCCCAAGATCCCCTATTGACCATTAATGTGACCAATACAGATATTCTTTGTAGTGGGGAAGCACAAGCTCAAATTACTATTGCGGCGTCTGGTGGAGAGGGACCGTATACGTACAGTATCAACAATGGGTCTACCTATCAAACCTCGAACACCTTTGTAAACCTTCCCGCGGGAAGCTACAATATCCGTGTAAGGGATGCCAACAACTGTGAAGTAACCGAAATCTATACGATAAACGAGCCTCTAACGCTATCTGCATCCGCCGCAGTTACAGCTTTGGCCGAATGTTACCCCGGTATGGGTGCAGAGGTAAGGATTACCAACGCAATTGGGGGCACAGCTCCCTACGAATATAGCTTTGATGGCGGTTCCAATTATAGCGCAAGTGCTATCGGCTACCTATTGCCAGGAACCCATACCCTTTTCATTAGGGATGCCAATTTGTGTACCTATCCAATGACGGTTACCATTGACCCGGAACCAACCCCTCCTACGGCAACACCGACCATAGATTATGAGTGTGATGGAGAAGGAACGATTACCGTAACAACAAGTAGTACGGATTTTGATTATACCTATGAAATCAACGGAACCCCAAATACACCGAACACTTCCAACGTGTTCAGCAATGTGCCCGTTGGAAACCACACCATAACGGTTAACTATACCAGCAATATAGCCCCTTCCCCAAGTATTCTACTTACCGAAAACTTTGGAACGGGACCCAACACCAGTATTCCCGAAGTGGACCCGGCATACTGCTACGAGCCTCAAAACGGAACCGTAAATTCTTGTGGATGGGCGATTAATAACAGAATCCAAGACGGGGAATACTCTGTGACGCAAAACATCGTGAATCCTTATGGTTCATGGTTGAGTCCAAATGACCACTCAGGTTTGCCCAATGGTCGCTTCTTGGCCATGAACGTTGGTGGTGCAGTAGGGCCCAATGGTATTATCTATGCCAAAAGAGGCATTGAGGTAGTTCCCAATAGGGATATTACCATTTCACTTTGGGCATTTAACCTATTGAGAAACGGAACTGGTGGAGCCGACCCAGATATTGACATTCAGTTGGTAGATGGCGGCGGTACCGTAATTGCCAGTACAACCACAGGAAACGTTCCCAAAAACAATGGGGCCAACGATTGGCAGAATTACTCCGTGACCCTTAACCCGGGAGGAAACACCAATTTGGATATCGTAATTCGTACCAATTCGGCAGTAACCGGAGGAAATGATATTGCCATAGATGACATTGAAGCCTTCCAAACCCCAGAAGTGTGTACGGAATCGTTGACCATTAATGTGAATGTGGAGGACGGACGTGCCTTTGACGGTGCGATTACGGCATTTACCGACCTGACTTGTAACGGAGCTGCCGATGGCACCATCACTTTTGAGGCTGAAAACTTTGATCCAGCCATCGGATTTACCTATCAAGTGGATGGTGGTGCTGTTTCAGCGGCACAATTTGCCAGTCCTATAACCGTAAACGGTTTATCCGCAGGAGCACATACCATCGAAATTGTTGACTTGAGAGACCCTGCATGTTCAGTGGTACTTAATCAAACCTTATCACAACCAGATGTGGTTGACGTTACTGCTTCGGTTACCACCCAACTCACTTGTACCAATGGCGGTGCAACCATAACGGCAACGGCTATCGGTGGAACACCAGTGTATCAATATCAATTGGAAGATAACTTAGGCGCCATACTTACTCCTTACCAATCGTCCAATGTATTTACCGGCTTAACCGATGGTGACTATGTAATTAGAGTAAGAGACACCAATGCTTGTGAGGATACAACACCTATTACGGTAGATCCTTTTGAAATTCTTGCCTTTGATGCAACCCCAACAGCATGTTATAGCGGAAATAACGACGGTAGTATTCAGGTGGATGTTACCGCTGGAAATGGCAATTATCAGTTTAGCTTGAACGGCGGAGCGTGGATCACACCATCCCCTTCAACAGCTACCACCTACACATTCAATAATCTGGTGGCCGGAACCTATACCGTAGATGTGCGCGACCAATACGGTTGTTCGTTGCAGGACACAGTTACCATCAATCCAGCGTTGACGGCATCTGCTTTCCTTAATAATGATTTGACTTGTTTGGCTGATGCTACTGTCACCGTCAATGCAAATGGAGGTTCAGGTTCATATACGTATGAATGGTCCAATGATGGAGGAACCAACTACAATTCAACTGGATTTACTGGCAATGTATTCAACACCAATGTGGATGGCACCTATATGTTCAGAGTAACTGATACTTCCACCCCAGCTTGTAGTGTTATAACCAATAGCATTATAATTACTCCAGCAGTGCCGCCTGTTATCAGCAGTGTTACTCCCACCGACATATTGTGTAACGGAGAGAGCACAGGTAGTTTGGATATTACTATAGACACTTCTGTTGGAGTGCCGCCATACACCATTAATGTAGTGGAGACCATCAGTGGCACTGTTTATGGAACCCAAACAACAGGATTGCCAGCTGGTTCGTACGAAGTTACGATTACTGACGACAAAGGTTGTGTTTCAGCACCATTTCCCGCTGTAATCTCTGAACCTAGTCCGATTACATACACCACATCTGATGTTCCGATTACTTGTGATTCAAGTTCGGGAGTCACCAATCCAGGTTCCATTACTGTTTCCGGTGTTTCTGGCGGAACAGCAGAATATACATACATCCTTACGGCCAATAATGGTATTGCGCCACAAACCTATACCACCACTTCTGGCGCAAGGGACCATACCTTCACCGTACTGGAATTTGGAATCTATCAAATTGACGTAGTGGATGCCAATGGATGCGCATCGTTCACCACAGAGATTATTGCATCGCCACCTAATGATTTGGATATTGATGTGAGCACCGCAACCGCAGATTGTGTCTCCGGAGGTACAGCTATAGTTACTGTGGGTTCCGCTGTAGGAAGTGGTAATTACGAGTTTGCCATTTTGGAAAACTATACTGCTCCTTATTCGAGCACCTATCAAGCACCTGACACGGTTGGTGGAGATACCGCTACCTTTACCGGGCTTACTCCTGGTATCACGTACACCTTCGTGGTATACGACCTTACCACCAACTGCTATTATTTTGAAGAAGCAGCAGCACCCATTAATACGCCTTCTGCGATGACGGCTACCTTGGATGCTGTGAACAATGTGAGCTGTACAGGGTCTGCTGATGGCAATATCTCATTTACCTTCACTGGGTTTGATGTGGGGGCAACCGCTGTAGATTACGAAATATTCAATAGACAATCCAATGTCTCAACAGGGCATAGTGGAACCGCTACTGTAAACGCACCTACCACGGTGACCGTTAACAATTTTGCCACCCTACCTCCTGGAGAGTATTACTTGCTTCTGACAGAAGTAGGTGGCCCCATCAACGGATGTTCTGTGAACGGAGGTGAGTTTACCATTCGTGAATCCGTCAATCCACTTGATTTGGATGTAGCTAGCCCACAAAACGATAATTGTAACCCCAATGCTGGAGTAATTACGGCAACAGGTAGGTTCGGTACCGCGCCTTATACGTATCAATACCTGTTGGATACTGATCCCGCACCTACTGCCGCAAGTGCAGGGTGGACAAACAATACTTCTGCCAACGTGGAAGCAGGTGACTACATTGTCTACGTCATGGATGCTTACGGATGTATTTTCCAAAGACCTATTACCGTTCATGAGGACCCAAGACCGGAAATCACACTATCCATTGTGGATGAATGTGTAGAAGAAGGTATGTTCGAAGTCTTGATTACCTTGGATAATCCTGGGGTGGCCATGTCCCCATTCCAAATAAGTGTGAATGGCTCGGCATACCAAAACTTCAGCTTTAATGGAAGCAATCAATACACCGTTTCTGGATTAAGCTCTGGTAGCGGTCAGACCATTGCTGTAAGAGATTTGAACGGTTGTGCCGATACAGATACCTTCAATATTTCTCCACCACTCGAATTCACGGTAACGCAAACCGTCGCCTTGGACTGTGAACCGGGAGCTGCGGCCAATGCGGAATTACTAATAGAAGTTATATCAGGCTCAGGTAACTATGAATACATGATTGATGGTCCTGGTTCCAATGATGTGGCCAGAAGTGTGCTAACCTTGGATGCTTCCAATCAGTTTACGTGGACTGGTGCTGCCGCAGCTGGAAGTTATGATGTTATTGTATTCGATATGGGAACAGCACCACCAAACTGTCCGCAGACCATTACAATAAATGTGCCTGATGCTCCAATTCCAGATTTTACAGAGACCCATGTTGATGTGTCTTGTTTTGGAGGAAATGATGGAAGCATAACCTTGACTGCTACTGACAATGGCATATTACCGTTGACCTACACACTTACCCCAATGCCCGTTGGTGCCGTATTGAATGGCAACACCTTTGAAAACCTACCGGCAGGAACTTATGACATTCGTGCTGTAGGGTCAAACAACTGTCCATTTGATATCACAGGAATCGTAATTGACGAACCTGCGCCCATTTCCGTGCCAGCTCCTAGCGTGGTCGAATTTGCGTGTACCGCAGGAAACAATACAAACAATGCCACCATTACGGTTGATACAGCCTCCATAACCGGGGGTAGTGGAAACTATGTGCGCTATGAATTTATCAACGATGCAGGTTCCGTAGTAGTCCAATCCGGAAGCAATCCTGTGTATACCTCAACCGATATTAATGGTGGAAACTATACCATCAATGTGTATGATTCCAATGGTTGTTTGGGAACTACAACAGCTGTAATTGCTCCATTCGATAGTTTGGACTCAGCAACAGTAACCGTAGATGCAGTGGCCACTTGTGTCACCGGTGAGGATATTACGATTACCGCAGTTGGCTCCATCACCAATTCCAATACACATCCAGCCAATTATGAGTTCAGGGAGTTGCCTTCAGGTACCTTCCAGGCTTCGGGAAGTTTCACTGGATTGAGTGTTGGCACTCACAATTTTGAAGTTAGAAATACGGTAACAGGATGTATCATTACCGTATCCCACGAAGTGGCCGATCCAGAGGTGTTGGATTTAAACATCGTAAACACCACGGATATCACCTGTTTTGGTGATACCAATGGTGCTGTTGAATTGAATTTGGTAGACAGCTCCTCTGTTACCTATGCCAGTGCAACTAGCTATACACTTTATTACGATACCAATAACACGCCTACAGATACTTCTGATGATACTGTGACAACAGGTTCCGATGCCGATGGCAGCTTTACCATCACAGGATTGGCAGCTGGTACGTATTACATCGAAGTAACCGACACCAATCCTCCAGGATCAGCATGTCTGTATAGTGAATCGTTCACGATTGCAGGCCCCGCTGCCGCCATTACCGGAGCTACTGTGGTAACCGATATCACCTGTTTAGGTAATGATGGTGCCATTCAAATTACCAACGTTGCCGGTGGATGGGGTGGATACTCCTACTATGTAGGAATTACTTCACCAACTGGCCCGGGAGATTATGTCGCCAGCCCAAATTTCACTGGATTGAGTGCAGGTACCTACGAAGCTTGGGTCATCGATTCCAGTGGCTGTGAGCAATTGGTGGACACCGCTGTGCTGGTAGATCCAACTCCAATTACAGCAACTTTACAGATCAATGTGGAAAACTGTACCAACCTGCAAGGAGAAATCCAAGTGGTTGGAACCGCTGGTGGCCAAGGGAGCAACTACACCTATCAATTGATCAGAAACGGCGCTACTGTAGGTTCTCCACAAACAAGTACTGTTTTCTCCGGTCTTGGTGCTGGTTCTTACGAAGTACTTGTAGCCGATCAGTGGTCTTGTACCACAACGGTTGGGCCAGTAGTGCTTACAGATGCCATGACAGCAACCACCACTGTAGATAAACCCATCGATTGTACCTTGAACCCTGGGGGCGAAATCACCGTAAATGTATCGGGAGGATCTTCCAACCTAACATTTGATGTGGTCTACCCAGATGGAATAACAACTGATTCCAATACAACAGGAGTATTTACAGGTCTTACACAACCAGGGGTATACACCTTTACGGTAACCGACAACAATACAGCAACACCTTGTACGTATGTCGTAACACAAGAGCTTGATGACAAAGTTGACCCCGTCATTGACAATGTTTTGGTAGATGATGTCAACTGTTTTGGAGGGTCTGATGGAAGTTTGACCGTGGTACTAGATCCAGCAACTGTGGTAGATCCTGTATACACTTATGAGCTTTACGAAATGTCCGATTTGGTAAATCCATACCGATTTGCACAATCGAGCCCGGTTTTTGATAACCTTCCAGCCGGTGATTACCGAGTAAGGGTAATATCATCTAGGGAATGTGATGACACTTTCGATGCTACTGTAGATGAACCAACTGTTCTAAACGCAAACGCAACGGCAACACCATTTGTTTGTTCACCAAGCAACTCGGTTAATGAATCGACCATCACCGTTGTGGCAGCAGGTGGAACCGCTCCGTACGCGTACAGTTTCAATGGAAACAGTTTTACATCCAGTGCCGCTTTTGATATTGTGGATAATGGAACTGCCCAAACCATCAACTATGTGGTGCGAGATGCCAATGGTTGTGAATATCCGGACAGTATTATCGTTCAGCCATTAAACACGTTTACCTTGGGTATCAATCAAGATGTGGCTATCACTTGTGCAAATCCAGAAACGGTAACATTGACCGTTACGGAAAGTATTGGTGGAGATACCTATACATTTGAACTGTTGCCTGTTGGAAATCCTTTTGGATCAATGACAGCTTCAACAACTACAACAGCTACCTTTGATTTGACCCAACCCGGTAGTTATACCTTTAGGGCCACCAATGACACCACTGGATGCTATGTAGAAACTACGCATACAATTGCACCTTACGATACCATTGATGTAGTGGCTACGGCAACATCACCTGCTATCTGTTTTGGTGATGCAGGAACTATTGAAATCAACGTTTCAGGCTACGTTGGAGCGTACGACTATGAAGTATTCCAAGCAAATGGAACAACAACAGGGGTTACCGGAAGTGGCAATACAAGTACCAATCCGTTCCAGATTCCCGATCCGACCGCTGCTTTGGTCGGTGGAAACTATTATGTGGAAATCGTGGGAACCAATGCCCCTTTCTGTCCGGCAGTATCAGGCACAATAACCATTGTTTCCCCAAGTTCTGCACTGGATTACACCCCACAAGAAGTGGCCAATGTAACCTGTACCAATGATCAAGGTGAAATTTTAATAGCCCCAACAGGAGGTTACGCACCTTATGATATTGTTTTGACCAATACTACCACATCCCAAGTGTATACCATGAACAATGTAGCCAGCTATGTGTTCACAGGTTTATCTGCAGGAGATTATACGGTAAGCGTTACGGATAATGGAGGTTGTACTGAAGATAGGATGATTACATTAATAGAACCAACTCCTATTACTGCGGACATTGATGCTGCTCCAATAGATTTATTGTGCTACGGTGCAGAGAGTGCGTCAGTTTGGGCACATAATGTTGCCGGTGGAAGCGGTTCTTACGTATATCAGTTAAACTATTACGACGCAACAGGCGCCAATATCGTTTTCACAACAGGTGAGCAAAGTAGCAATACCTTTAACGGATTGGGTGCAGGTATCTACAGTATCACGGTATCCGATGGATGGAATTGCGGTATAGAAACTCCTCAAGTTACCATTACGGAACCTACCGAGGTAATGGCCAGCCTTATTGAAGTGAGTGCCATGACTTGTAACAATAATGCAGAGATTATGTTGAGTGCCGTAGGAGGAACTGCTCCTTATTTCTACAGTACTGATGGTATCAACTTTACAGCAATGAGCGGTGGTGATACCCATACGTTCAATGTAGGTCCGGGAGCGTATCAATATTACGTAAGGGATGCCAATGGTTGTGATGCTTTGATTTCCAACCAAGTTACTGTTGACGCGGTTCCACCACTTACGTTGAACATTGACGATTCTGCTGCGATGATCAATTGTATGGGAGAGGCATCTGCGACCATCACTGCCCAAGCTACAGGTGGACTCGGTAACTATAGCTACGAATTGTTCGGCGATGCAGCTTTGACCAACTTGATCAATGGTCCACAACCCAGCGGAACCTTTGGTGGTTTGATGGCAGGTGATTACTATGTAAGGGTTACCAGTGACGATTGTGTTGAGGTATCTCCAGTGATTACCATTGTAGACCCCGAACCATTGGTAGTGGAGAGAGAAGAATTTACAAATATCACTTGCTCAGGAGAGAACGACGGTACCATTACAGTTGAAGTGTCGGGGGGAACAGGTGAAATTCTATACGCTATTTCACCTAATCTAGATCAGTTTGATACGATGAACACCTTTACTGATCTAGAACCCGGCATCTATGATGTTATCGCACAGGATGTGAACGGATGTTTCATCACGTTCCAGTTTGAAATTACACAACCCGATCCTGTGGTGGCCGAAGCTATCAACATTATGGATGAGGTCTGTTTTGAAAGTGGTGATGGCTCCTTCGAACTCCAAGTTTCTGGAGGTACAGCACCTTACGAAACAAGTTTAAATTCCACTGCGGATTCCAACTTTGTACAAGATCAGTTCTTGTTCCAAAACATGCCTGCCGGAACACATGTAGTGTTTGTAAGGGATGCCCAAGGTTGTGAAACAAACGTAATTGTGGAAATAAACCCGGGAGTAAACCTTGCCGCTACAGTTACGCCAATGTATGAATGTACCGGTAATGTCCCAGATAATTATTTGGACATTGTAATGGAAGATGAATCCATTGCCAACGATTTGATGTACGCCTTGGATTCCACCGATCCTGCAGATATGCAGTTGGAGGCCAACTTTACCAACATGGCACCTGGAGACCATTACATTACCATTGCACATTCGAATGGATGTATGACAACCTACGACTTTACCATCGATTCCTTTGAACCTTTGACATTGACGTTGGAAAACAACACCATCAACCAGATTACGGCCGTGGCCGAAGGTGGTGTGGAAGATTATACATTCTATTTCAATGGAGTGGACAATGGTAGTGACAATACCTATTTTATCAATAGGACAGATACCTATACGGTAACCGTTGTCGATGAAAATGGTTGTGAGGCCACGGCAGAAATCTTTATGGAGTTCATAGATGTAGAATTCCCGAATTTCTTCACCCCAGATGGTGACGGTCGCAACGATTTATGGCTGCCAGACAACATTGAGGGCTTCCCCGACGTACTAATCAAGATTTACGATCGTTATGGTAGAGTAGTGGAAGTAATGGCCCGAAATGTTAAGGGCTGGGATGGAAATTATGATGGCAAACCATTGCCAACTGGTGACTACTGGTACGTTGTTCAATTACAAGGTGAACAGGATAACAGAGAATTTGTAGGGCATTTTACCCTATACCGATAATAACGCTTAACCTACTTTAACCCCATGTTCAAAAAAGTATACGCAACCATCTTATTTGTTCTGTTGGCATGCTTTGCCAAAGCACAAGAGTTGACTGTACCCCAACTATCCCAGTATATTGCGGACAATCCCTTTTTGATGTCCCCAACCTATGCGGGAATAGGTGACCATATCAAGGTAAGGCTCAATGGCCTTACCCAATGGGTGGGTATCGAAGATGCACCGGATACCCAAACCTTGGCCGCAGATGCACGGATTGGAAACAGGTCGGGAGTAGGCATGTTATTGTACAATGATAGTAATGGTTTCACCCGGCAACGGGGAGCCAGAGTGTCCTTTGCCCACCATTTGACCTTGGATAGGTATGACGATATCTTCCTTTCCTTTGGAATCTCTTATAACTTCAACCAATTTCGAATCGACGTTGAGCAGTTTGAGGAGCGTAATGGACAGCTTCCCGCTGATGATAAAGCCACTACCAACCATAATTTTGATTTGGGTGTACTCTATCGTTACGATAAATTCTTTTTCAGTCTAAATGCAGGCAACGTTTTAAATAAAGACCTGACCAATTTTAATACGGATGTTATTACCATTGAGCCCAATAAACTTAGAAACTATTATGTTTACTCGGGTTATAGCTTTTCCAAAAGCAAGAACAGCAAACTGGAAATAGAGCCTTCCGTATTCTTTCAATGGTTTGAAAGTGATGGGCGTTCCGTAACCGATTTGAACACCAAATTCCGGTTCCGTGATTTTGAGGACTATTATTATTTGGGGGTAACCTATCGTTTTTTGAACGATCAGTTAGGTAAGCCGCTTTACATTGCACCCATTGCAGGATTTAAAAAGAGTAACTTCTATTTTGGCTATTCCTATCAGGTCATCACCAACGAAATTTTGGGCTACAGCACGGGAACGCATGTATTGACCGTTGGTATGGATCTGTTCCAAGGAATAAGTAACTGTAGATGTATGTACTAGATTCTACTCATTTCCCGTACTTTTGCCCTTTCTTAATCAAAGGCTTTGGGAAAAATTAGGTTAAAAAACGTTCGAATACATTCCAACCACGGATGCTTGAAGGAAGAAATGCTCATTGGGAGCGATTATAGGGTAGATTTGGAAATTTCTGCCGATCTATCCCAACCAGCCAATTCCGACCAGCTTAGTGAAACCGTGGATTATGTACACTTGAACAACATCATAAAAGAAGAGATGACGGTGCGTTCCAACCTTTTGGAACATGTGGCCAAACGCATCATTGATCGCATATTTAAAGAAATCAAGGAAGTAACGGAGGTCGAGGTAGAAGTAGCCAAGATTAATCCACCCATCGGTGGCGATGTGGAAAGTGTATCCGTAAAACTAAGTTCCAGCCGATAAGTTTATTTAAAGGAATACTGGACAAAAATTCGCAAAATATTTTTAGCTTTGCGATCCAATTGGCATCGTGGCCGAGTGGCTAGGCAGAGCTCTGCAAAAGCTTGTACAGCGGTTCGAATCCGCTCGATGCCTCAAAACCCAGTACAATGTGCTGGGTTTTTTGTTTATAGATTCTCTATTTTTTCGATTTCTTCCTGTATATCAAATCTATCCTTGGGCAAAAATCCTTTGGTAATCAATACGATTCCGCAAATGATGAGCACTATGCCCAATCCCTTTTTTATCAGTACGATCCGTTCTTGGGTCAAATAGCGTTTCAACTGTTTGGCCAACACTATTTTAAGTACATCAATTCCGAAATAGACCATTAATACCGTTCCAAAAAAGACCACCATTCTGTTGGGGTTGTTTTCCAAACTGGGCCCCACCACTATAATCAGGCCCAACCAAAAGGCCAATACCCCAATATTGATAAAGTTCAACAGAAAACCTTTTACGAAGAGTCCCAAATAGGTTCCTTTGGTGGCTTTGACATTCGTCTTTTTTTTTGCCTTCTTCACAAATAGAAAAATTCCGTAGACCAACAGAATCATCCCACCGAACACAAACAGCCCGGGCTCGTTGCTCAAATTCTCCAACAATTGAAAACTACTGAAATAGGCTATCAATAAAAAAACGATGTCCGCCAAGATTACCCCTAGATCCAAACTTACCCCTGCCCTAAAGCCCTTTGTGGCACTGGTTTCCAATAAAACAAAGAAAACAGGACCGATCATAAAGCTCAACAGAAGCCCTAAAGGGATTGCAGCTTGGATGTCGTCAATCATTTTTTAATCTACTCTTTTTATTTTTCCGCCAAAGAGGGTTCGTTCATCCATGGTCTTTGGATCTCCATACACCAGCACTTCGCCACCAGCTTTTACATTGGCCTTTACATAATCGGTTGCATGGATTTCGGCATGTCCCCCTGCGTTCACACTTATCGTGGTAAATTTGGTTTTAAAGGTTCGACCGTTGTATGTACCTCCCGTATTGATGATCACATCTTGGTTGTTGGAAAATCCTGCAGCGAATATTTTACCTCCAGATATGGACTTGATCAATAATTGGTCCACCTCACAGTTGATTTCCAATTCACCACCCTCCTGTGCCTTCAGTTCCAAAACATCTTGCACATAGGTGTGATCGGATGATATCCTGGCATCTTCATTCACATCGATCACCACCAATTCTTCCGAATGGTACAGATCAACATAGGTTCTATACCCACTGAATATTTTAACGATTTCCATTCGAATTTTCAACACACCTTCATTATTGACAATGGCCACATTACTGGTGTTGGCTCCTGTAATCACCGCTTTATTTTCATTGGACTTGATTAAATTAATGGAAATTCCATCAAATCCCTTGACTTCGGTAAACTTTTGTAGGTTTTGGGTAATGGTAGCATCCTGGGCTTCACTGTATTGAAGTGAAAGGAACAACATAACAATCGTACATATTCTCATGTTATAAAAATTTGGTTCTCAATAGGATAACAAACTTTGTTCCAAAATAGTATTATTTCTTTTTACCGATCAAGGAAAAGTCCAAATGTCTTTTGATCAAATCGGTACTCTTCACCATCACGTACACTTCATCTCCCAATTGGTACATTCGTTTGGTCCGTTCCCCAATAATGGCATATTGGCGTTCGTCAAAAACATAATAATCATCTTTGATATCCCTGATCCGTACCATGCCCTCACATTTGTTCTCCACAATTTCCACATAGATGCCCCACTCGGTGACCCCGGAAATCACCCCTAAGAACTCTTGGTCCTTATGGTCTTCCATAAACTTGATCTGCATGTACTTGATGGAATCCCTTTCCGCATTCGCGGCCAATAGCTCCATATCGGAAGAATGCTTGCATTTTTCCTCGTAAAACGTAGCTTTTGGTGTCTTTTCCTTATCCAGATAATGCTGTAGCAATCGGTGCACCATCACATCCGGATATCGTCGAATGGGAGACGTAAAATGGGTGTAGTAGTCAAACCCAAGACCATAATGGCCAATATTTTCAGTGGTATAAATAGCCTTGCTCATACTTCGTATGGCCAAGGTATCCACCAAATTCTGTTCTTTTTTGCCCTTAACGTCCTCCAACAACTTATTTAGGGATTGATTGATGGTCTTTCGGTCCTTTAGGTTGATACTATGTCCAAATCTGGAAATAACGCCGTTCAGGGCCATTAATTTATCATCATCGGGTTTATCATGCACTCGGTACACAAAGGTTTTCTTCTGCTTCCCGATAAACTCTGCCACTTTTCTGTTGGCCAGCAGCATAAATTCCTCGATCAATTTGTTGGCGTCCTTGGACTCCTTGAAAAATACACCTACGGGTTCATTGTCCTCCGAAAGGTTGAACTTCACCTCAATCTTATCAAAAGAAATGGCACCAGCATCCATACGCGCCTTGCGCATGATCTTTGCCAATCGATCAAAAGTGAGAACGGCTTCAACGATTTCATCCGAAACAGAATATGCCTTTCCTCGAATGGAAATTTCTTTTGGTATTTGATGCTGTTTCGTCTCAATAATGTGCTGCGCTTCCTCATAAGCAAAACGCTCGTTGGAATTGATGGCCGTTCTACCAAACCATTGTTTGACCAACTGAGCCTTATCGTTCATCTCAAAAACGGCCGAAAAGGTGTATTTTTCCTCGTTGGGACGCAAAGAACAGGCTTGGTTGGACAACACTTCCGGGAGCATGGGAACCACACGGTCCACCAAATATACCGATGTAGCCCTATCGTAAGCTTCTTCTTCCAAAATGGTATCGGGCTGCACATAATGGGAAACATCCGCGATATGGATGCCTATTTCATAATTGCCATTTTCCAATTTTTGAAAAGAAAGTGCATCATCAAAATCCTTGGCATCCTTGGGATCAATGGTAAAGGTCAATACATCGCGCATATCCCTTCGCTTAGCGATTTCGGATTCCTTTATACTGGTATCCAAGGTTTTGGCGTACTGTTCCACCTCATAAGGAAATTCATGGGGAAGTCCATATTCCGCTAAAATGGAATGGATTTCGGTATTATGTTCGCCGGGTCTCCCCAACACCTCCACAATTTCACCATACGGGGAATCGGCATCATCCGGCCAATCGCCCAAATTGACCAAAACCTTGTCTCCGTCGTTGGCCTTTTTCAGCTTTTCCGGCGGAATGAAAATATCCGTGTACATTCTAGAATCGGTGGGGCGAACAAAAGCAAAACGTTTTTGCTTGTCCACAATACCCACGTAGGAGGTTTTCTTTCTATCGATTACCTTGGAGATTTCACCCTCCATTTTCTTGCTCTTGCGCCTCGGTTTTATGAATACCTCTACCGTATCGCCATGGAATGCTTTGTTGAGGTTGTTATTGGACACAAAAATATCGTCCTCCAGCTCATCGACCACAATATAGGCATTGCCACTGCTGGTAAGATCTACCCTTCCGGTAAAGTAGGTATGGAGCGATGGTTTCTTTTGATACTTGCCTCTTTCGGGTTCCACAATACGGTCACTGGCCTTTAACTGTCCCAATCGTTTGATCAATAAGTTTCTATCCTGCGTATCTGTAATCCCTAATTTAGAAGCTATCTGCTTGTAATTGAAGGTCTTGGAAGGTTCTTTTTCCAATACGGTGAAAATGCCCTTGGTTATCTCGTTCTTTCGCTGACTGCTTGCCCTCTTCTTTTTCTTTGACATTAACGTCCTTATTTTTTTGAAAAATACGAATTATAATTCTTGAGCAACAAAGAAAGGAAGAGTAATCCAAAACAAAGTGAACTTTATCAACAATAATCAATACTATCTCTTTTCTTCTTTTTTAAAATTTATAAAAATGATGATGATGATGGATCGTTGAAATGTGGAATAAAATTTTATCCAAAAAGTTGCTTTGAACCGATTAAAAATTTTGTTCACAATTTGTCAGAACAGAATAAATTTAAAAATCAATGGATTAGATTTTTTGTACACCGATTTTAATAACCGTTATCAACATCAATTTATTGAAAAGTAGATGTGTTTTTAATGTTAATTACCTTCCAAAAAGCGTTGATTTAGGTTGATTAATTTTTAATGGAATATTACCCCAACATTAAATCATATTTCCTAATGGTTTATTTTTTCGGTATTACAAAATTTCATTACCATTAGTTTTTTGTAATTAATTAACAAAACCTTGTTTTTGGTAAGCAGTTGTTTTCTAGTCAAATGCAGAAATCTGGATGATTTTATAAACAGCCCAACAGGAAAAGAAATCGTACCTTTGTGACATACCCATTTTTAAATGAACACCATGAAAATAGCCATTGGAAATGACCATGCTGGTACCGATTATAAACTAGCGATTATAGGTCTTCTCAAATCTAAAGGAATTGAAGTTGTTAACTACGGCACCGACGGTACCGATAGTGTGGATTATCCTGATTTTGTGCACCCCGTTGCACAAGATGTGGAAGAAGGCAATGTCGATTTTGGCATTGTTATTTGTGGTAGTGGTAATGGCGCTACCATGACCATTAATAAACACCAAGGCGTTCGCGGAGCGCTTTGTTGGAACAAAGAAATTACAGAGTTGGCCAGGGAACATAACGACGCCAATATTTTAAGCCTGCCAGCTCGGTTTATTGCTTTACCACAAGCCCTTGATATGGTACAGACCTTTTTGAATACCGAGTTCCAAGGAGGCAGACATGAGCGTAGAATCGAAAAAATACCTTGTAGATAAACCCTATGGGTCACCATCACCACCATGGACATTCACATTCCCACGCACATCCCGATTTAAAGGGAAGGAATCTGCTTATTTCCATCTTTTTGAACATAGGTATCACCCTGGCTCAAATTGTGGGTGGATTGCTGTCGGGAAGTTTGGCACTGCTGTCCGATGCACTGCATAATTTTAGCGATGTACTTAGCTTGGTCATTAGTTATGGTGCCCGTAGATTGGGGCAGCGTCAAGCATCCAGCCTTAAAACTTTCGGGTACAAGCGAGCGGAAATTTTGGCGGCTTTCATCAATGCGGCGACTTTGGTGGTCGTTGCCATTATTTTAATGAAAGAGGCTGTGGAACGGTTGATGCAACCACAAGAAATTGAATCCAACTTGGTTATTTGGTTGGCACTGATAGCCATAGTTGGAAATGGATTCAGCGTATTGCTCCTTAAAAAGGATTCGAACCACAATATGAACATGAAATCCGCCTATTTGCATTTGCTTACCGATATGATGGCCTCCGTGGCTGTGTTGATAGGTGGTATTCTGATGAAATATTTCCAGGTATATTGGGTAGATGCCATCCTCACCATGATTATTGGGGTCTATTTGATTTATATGGGTTATGATTTGTTGAAGGAATCCACCAAAGTATTGATGTTATTTACACCGAAATCAGTAGTGATCCAAGATATCGTGGAATCCATTTGTACCATTGAACCTGTGAAAAATGTCCACCATGTCCATATTTGGCAGCTCAATGAGGAAGAAGTGCACATGGAAGCCCATATTGATTTTAAGGAAGACATACGACTGTCGGAATTTGATGCCATTCTCGAAAAAATAGAAGAACATGTGTACCACAAGCACGGTATCAACCATGTTAACATACAGCCAGAGTTTGATAAATGTGATTCCAAAAGTGTAATAGTCCAAGATTGATGCAAGTATACATAAAAACATTTGATGAACTGGCCATTCATGAGCTCTATCAAATTCTACGCCTCCGCAGTGAGGTCTTTGTGGTGGAGCAGGACTGTGTGTACCAAGATGTGGACAATAAGGACCAAAAAGCACACCATGTCATAGGCTTGAAAGAAGATGAAGTGGTTGCCTATACCCGGGTTTTTAAACCAGGCGATTATTTTGATAATGTAAGTATCGGCAGGGTGGTGGTACGTCAAGACCAAAGAAAATACGGCTTGGGCAAACAGATTATGTTGGCAACGATGGCAGCTATTGATCAACGTTTTCCCAACAAACCCATCGAAATTTCCGCACAATCCTATTTATTAAAGTTTTATACAGATCTTGGTTTTTCTGCCTTTGGCGAAGAATATTTGGAAGATGGCATTCCGCATCGAAGAATGTTGAAGAAGTGAATTCAAATTAACCTCTTCGCCACTCCAATTCGATTCAAAAATTCTAGTCTTAGAATAAGATTCACGGGCTTTTCCACTTTGTTTGTACTGGAAAAATATAGATAGCCTTCTTTCTTGGGATCAAGACGCTCCAGCACCAACTTTCCATTCACCTCTTTTTGATTAAGGGCCAATTGCTCTAATAGAGACTGATTTAGACCCAGTTCATGTAAACGCAAAATCAGTTTTTCCCTATTCACAAAAGTGATGTTGCAACTGGTGAACACATCCGCTTCATCCGAATAAATGTTGGTGACCAATGCATAAAAATGGGTCTTTTTGGAAACATCGAACAGCCAACCCTGCTTTTGCACCCCGTTTTTCGTGTAAAAGAGCTCAAAGGCAAAAGTGGGCAAACTTTCGTTAATGTAGTCCAACTGGGCTTTTTCGTCCACAAAATAGGTATTCCCCGATCGGTTGTCCTTAAGGATTAAATCGATTCCTTGCCGTTGTTTTTTAAGATTTGAAACACGCTCAAATTCATAATTTTTGAGGTGTTTTTGATAATAGGTATCCAGTAATGGGGTTAATCGTTGTTCTTTGGATAAGTCAGTTTTGAAGTTGCTTTTCAAGTTGGTCAATTTTCCGGAACAGGGAAGCACCAATCTTTTCCACAATGCCCACCACTAAAGCGTTGCCCATAAAAAAGGCGCGTTTGGCATCCGAAATGCCCTCCAATTGGGTATGATGGTCCGGAAACATGTTCAACCGTTCCAATTCAACAGGTAAGAGTCTTCGCAGTCCCTTGGAGGTTTGGACCACGTGCTTAAACCGCGAAGGGGATTTCCCGCCCTCACCGGTTATAATAGTTCTGGAAGGTTGATCAAGAGCATCAGGGAAGACCATGCTTCCCTCGCTATAATGGTATTCAAAACCAGCTTTGGTCTTGCGTATTTCTTTTTTGGAGCCTTTTAAATAATCCCATTTGGGCAAATCGGCCTCATCAATATAATATTCGGAAGGAATGTTACCCTGCTCCAAAATATCCGATAACATCGTTCTATTTCCATCGTAAGAAGCGGAGGTGGTTAAGGTAGTTACCTTGCCATCTACACAGATTCCGGTATTCAGGAAAGGAGATAGTCCTTTTTCACTGTTGAAATTGGAGGATAGTTCCACCAAATCTTCATCCAAATCAAATACAGTCGGTTTTTGATGGGTTGGGGCGACGGGAAAGGCTTCGGAGAAAATACCATCGCGAAGCATCCAATCTTCTGGATGCGAATTTTTCATTTTTTGATGGATTTTGGACCCCTTAAAATACGCCAGAAAAAAAACGCGCCTTCGGCGCTGAGGCATTCCATACTCGGCCGCATTGATTACGCGCCATTCCACGGCATAGCCCAAATCCGACAGGCTACGCAACATCACTGCAAAATCCCGACCACGTTGTGTGGAAGGCGATTTTAAAAGGCGGTCCACATTTTCCAAAAACAGATAATTCGGCTTGTTTTTCTTTTCGGAAAGTATTCGGTGAATGGACCACCAAAGAACCCCCTTTTTACCAATAAGCCCCTTGGAGTTTTTCAGGGAAGTGGCCACCGAGTAATCCTGACAAGGAAAGCCTCCGACCAACATATCATGGTCTGGGATTTCTTCGGTTTTCACAGTCTCGATATTCGCATTGCAATGGTTCTCCTTGCCAAACCGAGCTTCGTAGACCAAGGAAGCGTGCTGCATTTTGGTGGAAGGCTCCCATTGGTTGCTCCAGACCACTTCGAAACGGTTAGTGCGTTCCAGACCAAGGCGAAAACCGCCAACCCCTGCAAAAAGTTCACACACTTTAAGTTGTTGCATGCCCAAAAATAGAATTTATTCCCTCTTTTTTAACCATTAATGGATGAATCAAAGACGGTTTGGTAAAAAGATAGCAGGAATACAACGGAAAAAATAAAGACCACGACCATAAAGATGGTATTCAAGAATCGCGAAAAATCCTGATTTTCCAAATTTTCGGTGATTCTGGAAGCATCGGGATTTCCGGGGAGGTACATTACCTCTACATGGTCCATTTCTTCAGCAGACTGGGCATTTTCCGCTATTTTTTTATCATTTCCTTTGATTTTCTCCCCATTTTGGGACCTAAACAAATAGGAAAAATCAAAAACAGGTTCCGCCTTGACCAAGGTTCCCGTATTTTTCCGAGCTGATACTGTTGCCGTCGCCCCAATTCCATAGAACAAGAGATTCCAGTTGTATTCCAAGGATTTTTTATCCACCAAAACCCCAATCTTTTGCAATAACAGATAGAGGAAGATGCTCACGACAATGAGCGTTAGCCCAATTTGCCAAGTATACGACGTTTTAAAGAGTTGCTCATAGGTATTCGGTGCAGCGAAAATCCGTTCCATAGCCTCGCCCATCAAGATATAGCTCCCTATCACATAAACAATGATTTTTAGGCTGCAGATGATGACAAATACAAATGAAAACCGACAAGGTTTTTGGGAAAGGAAGATGGGATTTTTGGGTTTTCGGGCAATATTAAGGCCAATTTCGATGGTTTTATCGGTTTCAAACCGTCGTAAATGGGGTTTGGTGTCCCATACCCGAATTTTTCGGTGTATATGATGACCGGAAAAATTCTCGAACAGCAACAACAGCTCCAGTAATGGTTTTTTTCCGCCTTTAATGGTAGTTACGGTTATGATGGAGGCTTCTTTGGTAACGGATCCGCTTCTCCGATTACGCACAATGCAGAACGCCCTTGAGAAACAATTGCTCATCAAATTGTACAACCAATAAAAAAGAACAAGGCCGATCAGGGACAAGGTGAGCACAGTGTAGGTCATATGCAAAATTTTCAGTTAAGATATGACGCCAAAGGAAAAGTTTGGCCCACCAATTGACGGTTGATGCTTTTGAATTGACGGATGGGGGTTTTGAATTGACGGATGAAAAATTCAGGCTATCAAAAACCTCACAAAAACTACCTCAAAATACTGGCATATTTTTGGGAGTCGGCCAAGAGTTCTTTGGCCGTCAAGATGGCATCGTCGTGGTCCAGATAATATTTGTAAAGGCCTTCGCGATAAAAATATCGGGTGATGATCTCGTCCTCCAGCTTTTTGGTGATTTCCTTTTGATAGCTGTCCAAGGCCGAAATTTTACCACGGTTAACCGCTATGAGTAGATCTTTGTACTTTTCCTGGACTTCGGAGCCCAATAACGTATCGTCCGTATTGATGGATTCTTCCAAAATCTTTTCTGTTTCGGTCTGAAAGGTGAAGTTTTCCGATTTTACAAAGCGTTTGAATTCGGAATAATCGCTACCGGAGAAACGGAAATTGTCCACCGAATTGAAATCGTGGGCATAGAAATAATCCGTAGCAAAATCAAAAACCAGTTGATTATCTTCAAGAGCATCAATCAGGGAATTGGTTTTAAGGGATTCGATGGTCACATCGGGCATGATGCCTCCGCCATCCCAGACCTTTCGGCCATTTCTGGTAGTAAACTCATTGAACTCGGTATTTCGAACCGCATTGCCCTCTTTATCTCGATTCCAATAATCCAAGGATTGTATGCACCTTCCTGATGGCGTATAATACCTGGAGATGGTTACTTTCAATTGTGTTCCATAAGTCAATTTTAACGGGCGTTGCACCAGTCCCTTTCCAAAACTCTGCGCACCCACGATTACAGCGCGGTCCAAGTCCTGTAATCCACCGGAAACAATTTCACTGGCCGAGGCACTTTTGCCATCCACCAATACCACCAACGGAATTTCCTCATCCTCTGGCTGGTTTTTGGTTCGGTATTCCTGATTAAATTTTTTGACTTTGGATTTTGTGGTGACGATCAATTCGCCTTTGGGCACAAAAAGATTGGTCACATTAATAGCTTCCGAAAGCAGGCCTCCGGGATTGCCCCTAAGGTCCAAAATCAAACGTTCTGCCCCTTTGCCCTTGAGGTCTTGCATGGCGGATTGGGTTTGTTTGGACGCCTTGCGATTAAAACGGGAAAGCACAATGTACCCTGTTTTTTCGTCGATCATGTCATAAAACGGCACGGCATCGACCTCAACCCCTTCGCGGGTGATTGTGGCGGTTTGGGTTTTTCCCTGTCTTAGAAATGTAACATCGACCGTGGAGTTGTTGGCTCCCTTGAGCAGTTCCCCGGCGTTGTCGTCAAAATCAGCAACGTTGGTCTCCCCAATTTTAATGATTTCATCCCCGGCTTTTAGCCCAGCCTTGTCTGCTGCATAGCCTTGATAGGTTTCAACGATAACCAATTTTCTGTCACTGGTCCGTACCAAGGCCCCAATACCGGAATATTCACCAGCATTATTGATACGGTAGGATTCCACATCCTGTTCGTTTAAAAACTGGGTATAGGGATCTAGCTCTTCCAGCATATTCTTTATGGCGGAATCCATCAGCGCAGCTGGATTGGTCTCGTCCACATAGTTCATGTTCAGCTCTTTAAAGAGCGTTGTAAAAATTTCTATTTGCTTGGCAATCTCAAAAAAGTCACTCTTAAAACTGCTGGCACCCACCAAAACGACTACGGCCAACACGGGAATCAACAGCTGCTTCTTAATCAATCTTTTCATGGAATTCTTTGTTTACAAATGCCTTTAACAGCGTTTTCATAGCAATTTCGACCTGCTCAAAATCGGGGTCTTTCTTGCCAAGGTATAAAAATATGAACGCATAATTTCCCTCAATGTTGTTAAAAATGAGGGGTTTGTTGAGCCTGTATGCCTCCCGTAACAGCCGTTTGATACGGTTGCGTTCCACGGCTTTTTTAAACTTTTTCTTTGGGGCGACCACGGCCACCTTCACCGGGACAGCATCAGGAAAAGAGGTGTTGAGGTATATTAGTTTGATTGGAAACTCCTTTAGTGTTTTTCCTTTGGAAAAAAGCTTTTCAAAAACGGTTTTATGGGTGAGCTTCTCCTTTTTTGGAAAGGAATTGTCCCCTTGAGGGGAGTTTAGGGGTGTTTTTTCTGCATTCAAATTAGGGTCTTTGTATTGCATTTGAGCTATCGTTTCTTTTATGCTCATCAAAACACTGAACATATTGCTTTTAACTTCCTGATCCTGCCACCTGAGCAAATGTACGCCGACTTTTTCTAGTTGATGTTCTCTTTGTTGATCCTTGTCATATTTGAAATCATGCGATACCCCGTCAATTTCTATGGCAAGCTGTAATTCGTGGCAATAAAAATCAACAATATACTCAAGTAAAGGAACCTGTCGATGAAATTGAACCCCTATTGAACGTTGCTTTAGTTTTTCCCAAAGAAGGACCTCGGAGAGCGTACTGTTTTTACGCAGTTGCCTTGCAAATTCTTTTAACTTGGGATTATATGGAATAATCTTGTTTTTCATACGAACGAACCCAAATATATCAAGAATAATTGTTCAAGTAACACCCCTAAGGTCCCCTCAAGGAGACAGTTGTTCATGATAGATAAAAAAAGGGCGGCACAATGGCCGCCCTTCAAGATTCTTCCATTCGTGAGGGCTATTCCTCAGCTTGGTAAACGTTGTTTTCTCCATTAACATCGGCCATCAACTGGGATGGGTCTATCATAATGGCCTGCACGTTCTCCAGCGGCATGTCCAAGGTAAATTCATAAGTGGGATACGCCCAAGGCCAATCCTCCAAAATAGTGCGCTTTAAATTAGGGTATGGGTTGTCTTTTTCCCCGAACATCATGCGCAAGGGAACGTAATAGGTTTGTTGGGTGCCGTCCTTGCCCACTACCAAAATATCCAAGGGCATGGGCATTTCGCCAATGCGCTCCATGGTCACTTTGGTGTGTTCTCCATCAGCCTCCACACTTTTGATTCCGTAATCGATGGTATTGGTGGTCTGGGTCCAATCTTTAAGGTACCAGTTAAGCTCCATTCCGGATACTTTTTCTGCGGTCCTTTTGATGTCGTTGGGCACAGGGTGCTTGAACTTGAAATCCTCAAAGTACTTTTGAATGGTTTCCATAAGCTTGTCCTGCCCAATAACATAGCCCAATTGCGAAAGAAAAATGGATCCTTTGCTGTAGGCTGAAACACCGTAAGCGAAGTTGGTGGTATACCTGTCCGCGTGGGTCGCTTGTGGCATTTCCAGGCCAGAATTTACCAAAGCGTAGTAACCTCTGTAGGAGCCTTCAAAAGGGTTCTCCTTGTTCTGCTCCATAATCTGGTTCATACACAAGCTGCTGATAAAAGAGGTGAAACCCTCATCCATCCATTCGTGCTCAGATTCGTTGGTAGCCAGTACATGCTGGAACCAAGAGTGCGCCATTTCGTGCACCATTACCCCGACCAAGCTGCCAAATTCGCGTTCACCGGTGATCAAGGTGCTCATGGCATATTCCATACCGCCATCGCCTCCTTGAACCACAGAATATTGTTCGTAGGGGTACTTCCCGACGTTGTCGCTAAAAAATTTCATGGCCGCAGCTGTTTTGGGCTGAAGTTTTTTCCAGTTTTCGTTGAATTCTGGATTGTCCTTGTAAAAGAAATGTAGAGTTGGGCCATCTTCCATTTCGTACGTGTCGTGAATGTACTCTGGGTCGGCCGCCCACATAAAGTCATGGACGTTGGGCGCTTTAAAGTGCCAGGTCAATGTTTTTCCTTTGGTCTTCACCTTGGTGCCGGGCGCTTCGTACCCGTGACCGATTTCTTGTGGATTCTGAAGATATCCAGAACCTCCAACCGTGTAGTCCTTGTCCAAAGTAATTTTGACATCAAAATCGCCCCAAACCCCATGGAACTCGCGAGCAATGTATGGGTTGGGATGCCACCCCTCAAAATCATATTCGGAAAGTTTGGGATACCATTGGCTCATGGATAGCGCTACGTTTTCCCTGCTGTTTCTTCCAGAACGTCTGATTTGCAGCGGAACCTGACCTTCAAAAGTCATATCAAAAGTGGTTTTTCCACCGGGAGGAATGGGTTGTGCCAAATTCACTACCAAAATCGTCCCTTCTTCCGTAAAAGTAACAGGCTGGCCATCTTGGGTAAGGGATGTAGCGTGCAAGTAGCCCATTTCACTTTCGGAAAGCGAAGCAATTCTACTTTTGCCATCTTCCATCATTCTTTTATCGGGATCTTTGATGTTTTGCAGCCTAATGTCCATTTCACTACCAGGCTGAAAGGCATTGTAGTACAAATGATAGAAAACACGGTCCAATTGATCAGGGGAGTTATTGGTGTAGACCAATTTTTGGTTCCCGGTGTATTGATAGGTTTCCACATCCATGTTCACATCCATGGTGTAATCTACATGTTGTTGCCAGTAGCCCGTATTTTGGGCACTCAAAAAAAGACTGCTCCCTAAAAGGGCTGAAAAAAGAAATACTCGTAAACGTTTCATAAATTATTTTGAATTACTGTCCAAGGTCATTTTGCCGTTTGAGACGTTGTTTGCTAAAATTAAGGCATTGTAGGCATTCACCATTTTGCCCGATTTGGAAATTTTATCAAAAGTGGTGGCTTTGGTTTCGTCACCGGACACAATTACGGAGGTTTTGGTCCTTAGACCGGATTCCATGATAATGTTTTTTACTTGTGATGCCGACAGGTCGGGATAGTACGAGCGAATCAACGCCGCGACACCTGCCACGGCAGGTGCTGCCATGGAAGTCCCTCCTTGAAATTCGTATGCACTGTTGGGCATGGTGGAATAAATTTCTGCTCCAGGGGCAAAAACGTCCACCCGTTGACTGCCATAATTGGAAAAAGAAGCGATCATTTCGGAACCATAACTACTGGTCAAGGCACCTACGGTAATCAAATTGTCCACAAACTCAGTTTCGGTGTCCATGTCATCATTGGGATAATTTCTGTTTTCCGGAAGCTCCAGGTCCTCTCCATCGTTACCAGCTGCATGAACAATCAATACGTCCTTGGAGGCTGCATATTTGATGGCCTCATAGACCCATTCTGCTTTTGGGGAGAAGGATTTTCCAAAACTACAATTGATGATGGAAGCTCCATTGTCCACCGCGTATCGGATACCCAAAGCGATATCCTTATCGTATTCGTCCCCGTTTGGCACCGCACGAATACTCATGAGTTCCACATTTTTGGCGACGCCGTTTACACCAATTCCGTTGTTTCGCTGTGCGGCAATTATACCCGCTACATGCGTACCATGGCTTTCGCTTTCTACTTGGTTGTCCGGGTTTCCGTTGCCATAGGGCACATCGGTAATGTCGTAAGGGTCATCGCCCACAGGAGCCCTACCGTTAAAGTCCTTGTTCAGATTATAGTTGACCTGCTCGGTAAAATAGGTAATTCCTTCCTCAAGTTCTTCCAATACTTCGGAAATACTATCTCCATAGGTAAACATTTGTGTCAACACGGCAACACTTTGCTCCATTTGGGCGGTCTTGGGTTCAATGGAAAGTAAATCTTCCTTGGTATAGGTTTCTTTACCAAGTTCGTCTTGAACGAGTTGGTCGGCCCCTTTGACCACTTGAAAAATTTGTTCGTATTGCTGCTTGTTTTGAAGGGCTTCAGGGTATTTCTTATCCAAAAGAAGCCTCGCTTCGGCTCTTTGTGAGGCATCACCAATGTTCAGGCGAAGCATACGCACATATTCCAATTGCTCATTATAGGAATCCCCAAGAAAATTATAGCCGTGAATATCGTCCACATAACCATTGCCGTCGTCGTCCTTCCCGTTGTTGGGAATTTCATCGGAATTGGTCCAAAGCACACCCTTTAGATCTTCGTGGTCCAAATCCATCCCTGAATCCAGAACGGCGACCACTACGGTTTTTCCTTTTTTGTTTTTGATGATTTCATTGTAGGCCCTGTCCACGCTCATTCCGGGAATGGTGTCTTGGATAAGGTCTAGGTGTCCCCAATGCTTTTTTTCTGCTTCGGTAAGTTCTGAAACCTTTAAAGGAACGGCATCGATGTTCTCCACAGGGGTGGAAACCAATGTGGTTGATCCACAACCCATCAAAACAAGGGCCGCAGAAAGCGAAAGGAACGATAGTTTGTTATATGTGCAATTCATAAATTGTTTTGGAATAAAAAAGAGTTATGGTGTATTGAATAATTCTTGATAAGTAAAGACCCGATCGAGGCGCGCCCCCTTTTCTGTTTGCTGCAAGGAGCAGATTTGATTGTGGGCATCGTGCTCAAAAAGCAACAACCAGTCATTTTCAACAGCTTGATTCAAAAAACGGCTTTTCTCCTCCAGTGTCAATAATGGCCGGGTATCGTAGCCCATGACGTAGGGTAGGGGAATGTGACCGACGGTTGGAATCAAATCGGCGACAAACACAAGGGTTTTACCTTGGTATTGGAGGTGGGGCAACATTTGCTTATCGGTATGCCCATCCACAAAGTGGATGCCAAAACCAAGTTCGGATTTTTCTAGGAATGAACCATCATTTCGGTCCACAAAATGGAGCTGGCCGCTCTCTTGCATGGGCAAAAGGTTCTCTTTTAAAAAAGAGGCCTTTTCACGGGCGTTGGGCTTGGTGGCCCATTCCCAGTGGTCCTTGTTGGTCCAAAACTTGGCATTTTTAAAAGCAGGTTCGTAGCCTGTTCGGTCTTTGTTCCATTGGATACTGCCCCCACAGTGGTCAAAGTGCAGGTGGGTCAAAAAAACATCGGTGACATCATCACGGTGGAAGCCCGCTTTTTCCAAAGATCTGTCCAATGTATGATCTCCCCAGAGATAGTAATAGCTAAAAAACTTGTCCGATTGTTTGTTCCCAAGACCGTTGTCGATCAAAATAAGTCGGTCCCCATCCTCAATCAAAAGGCAGCGGGCGGCCAAATCGATCATATTGTTTTGGTCGGCAGGATTGGTCCTGTTCCAAATGGATTTGGGCACCACACCGAACATGGCTCCGCCATCCAACTTAAAATTACCGGTCTCAATGGGATAAATTGTCATTCTGAAAGTAAAATGGGCTGCAAAATAAGAAAAGCACGCCCCAAATGCCGAAAAAATAAAGATATATTGGCCGTAATTTAACAAAAAAGCGACCAGTAAAGGCCAAAAATGAATGTCGTTCCCAAAACGATCAAGCGATTGGTGAAGGGAAACAGTAGAGCGTTGGGTAAAGTGGCCATATCTAAAAGAAAAACAGTAAATTTCCACAAAACTTAGACCATGCTCGAACTTGCAGGAATCATAATTCTTGGAATTATTGCACAATGGGTGGCCTGGCGATTTAAATTGCCCGCAATTTTGCCCTTGATATTGATTGGTTTGTTGGTAGGGCCTATTGCCACCCTATATACCGAAGACGGATCAAAATTGATAGAACCTATCTGGAACGGTGAAAAAGGCCTGTTTCCCGGGGAAGGGCTCTATTCCTTTGTTTCGTTGGCCATTAGCGTCATCCTTTTTGAAGGTGGCCTAACGCTCAAGAGAGCTGAAATATCCAATGTGGGGCCCGTGATCACCAAGCTGATTACCGTTGGTACCATCGTTACCTTTTTTGGCGCCGGTGTTGCGGCCCATTATATTTTTGGCCTCTCATGGCAGATTTCCTTTTTGTTCTCCGGTCTGATCATTGTAACCGGCCCGACGGTAATTACCCCGATTTTAAGGAACATTCCCTTAAAGAAGGATGTCTCTGCCGTTTTAAAGTGGGAAGGTATCCTAATCGACCCTATCGGAGCGTTGGTTGCGGTATTGGTTTTTGAGTTTATTAGTGTGGGAGAGGGGCAGGCCTTTACCCAGACCGCTTTGGTGGAGTTTGGAAAGATCATCCTTTTTGGGACCACCTTCGGATTCACCTTTGCGCATGCGTTGGCCTTTGCCATCAAAAGGGATTTTATTCCGCATTATTTGCTGAACGTGGTTTCCCTGTCAACAGTACTATTGGTGTATGTGGAATCGGACCTGTTTGCGCACGAATCGGGACTATTGGCCGTTGTGGTCATGGGTATGGTGATGGGCAATATGAACCTGCCGAACCTAAAAGAATTGCTTTATTTTAAGGAATCATTGAGCGTACTTTTGATTTCCATCCTTTTTATCCTGCTGGCGGCCAATATCAACATCAGTGATATGGAGTTGATCTACAATTGGAACACAGTCATCCTTTTTGCGGTCATTGTTTTTCTCATAAGGCCCATAGGGGTGTTCCTGAGTTCGCAAGGGTCCAATTTAAAGTTCAACGAAAAACTCTTTATCGGTTGGGTAGGGCCTCGAGGAATCGTTGCGGCCGGTATTGCTTCCCTTTTTGGTTCAAAACTGATGCAACGGGGCGAACCCGGAGCCGAATATATTACCCCTTTGGTATTCATGATCGTGTTGGGAACGGTACTGTTGAATGCGACCACCGCCCGTGTATTCGCAAAATTAGTGGGAGTGTTTCTGAAGAAGTCCGAAGGTATATTGATTATCGGTGCTTCCAGACTCTCGAGATTGATAGGGAACTACCTTAGAAAGAACAACAGGCACGTGGTGTTGATAGACAACAACCAAAACAATGTGGACAAGGCCAAAAAACTGGGCTTGGAAGCCATAACGGCCAATATTTTTTCCGATACGCTAACGGATAACATCGAACTGAACGATATGGGTTATTTGATGGCATTGACCGGCAATTCGGACATCAACAAATTTGCCATCAAAAAATTCCAAAGGCAATTTGGTGAAAATGGAGCTTTCCGCTTGGTGAACACTGAGGAGGTAAACGATCCTGATAACAATCCGAAGGAGGGACTGTTTTCCCACACGGACGATTTTATCCAGTTAATGGACACGGTTCGCAAGCATCCTACCATCCACGAAATCGAACTGGAGGACAAAGAACATTACGACAAGCTTATCGATATTACGTACGAAGACCGCGATATTGTGCCCTTATTTACCAAATCCCCTGATGGCAGTATCGAGATTATCCCTGCAAACAGCAAGGACTTTACACCCAAAGGGGAAGGCTACAAGCTGGTGTACCTAGGCAAAATATTGGAAAATGACGAAGAAGAGGCAGAAGAGCCTACAGAGGAGGATTAATCGTTCAATTTAAGAACGGCCATAAAGGCTTGCTGTGGTATTTCCACATTGCCTACTTGGCGCATCCTCTTTTTACCCTTTTTCTGCTTCTCCAAAAGCTTACGTTTACGCGATATATCTCCACCGTAACACTTGGCCGTTACATCCTTTCTCAAGGCTTTGATGGTTTCCCTTGAAATGATCTTGGAACCGATGGCGGCCTGGATCGGAATATCGAACTGTTGTCTTGGGATGAGTTCCTTTAGTTTTTCGCACATCTTTTTACCAATGTGATAGGCATTGTCAAAGTGAACCAATGCAGAAAGCGCGTCGACGGGTTGCGCATTCAGCAGGATGTCCACCCGCACCAATTTGGAGGTGCGCATGCCAATGGGCGAATAGTCAAAAGAAGCATATCCTTTGGAAACGGTCTTCAAGCGGTCATAAAAATCAAAAACGATTTCAGCCAAGGGCATATCAAAGATCAACTCGACACGCTCTGTGGTCAAATAGGTCTGGTTAACGATTTGTCCACGCTTTTCAATGCAAAGTGACATCACATTGCCCACAAAGTCGGCCTTGGTGATAATGGTCGCCTTTATATAGGGCTCCTCTACCCGGTCAATGGTCGATGGGTCCGGTAGATCGGAGGGATTGTTAACGATAATGGGTTTTTCATCACCTTTGGTGGTGTAGGCGTGGTAGCTTACGTTGGGCACCGTAGTGATCACGGTCATATCGAACTCACGTTCCAAACGCTCTTGGATGATCTCCATATGCAACATGCCCAAGAATCCACAACGAAAACCGAAGCCCAGAGCAGCACTGCTTTCTGGGGTAAAGACCAGCGAAGCATCATTCAACTGTAATTTTTCCATGGAAGACCGCAAATCCTCGAAATCTTCAGTGTCTACTGGATAGATTCCAGCAAAAACCATGGGCTTTACATCCTCAAAACCACTGATGGGGTTTTTGGTGGGGTTGGCCGAATCGGTGATGGTATCACCCACTTTTACCTCGCGTGCATCTTTTATACCGGTGATCAAATAGCCCACATCCCCTGTCGAAATCTTGTTTTTGGGATGCTGGGTCAGTTTTAGGGTACCAATTTCGTCCGCTTCGTAGGATCTTCCTGTAGCGACGAATTTAATTTTTTGGCCTTTGGTGATTTCTCCGTTTACTACCCTAAAATAGGTTTCCACTCCTCTAAAAGGATTATACACGGAATCAAAAACAAGGGCCTGCAACGGCTCGTCACGGTTCCCTTTTGGTGGGGGAATACGGTCGATGATCGCAGTTAATATTTCTTCAATACCCAACCCTGTTTTGGCACTGGCTGGAATCACCTCTTCAGGCTTGCAGCCCAAAAGGTCCACAATATCATCGGTAACTTCCTCTGGGTTTGCGCTGGGAAGGTCCACTTTATTGAGTACGGGGATAATCTCCAAGTCGTTTTCCAGCGCCAAATATAGGTTGGAAATCGTCTGAGCCTGAATACTCTGGGCGGCATCTACCACCAAAAGCGCTCCTTCGCAGGCCGCAATGGAACGTGACACTTCGTATGAGAAATCAACGTGTCCGGGAGTGTCGATCAGGTTGAGCACATACTTTTCACCGTTGTGCTCGTAATCCATTTGAATGGCGTGGCTCTTAATGGTTATTCCACGTTCGCGTTCCAGGTCCATGCTGTCGAGCAATTGGTCCTGTTTCTCGCGTTCGGTCACCGAGCCGGTAAAATCCAACAAACGGTCGGCCAAGGTACTTTTACCGTGGTCAATATGTGCAATGATGCAAAAATTCCTGATCTTCTCCATAACAATAATAAGATACCCTAAAAAAGGGATTTTATCAACTGCAAATATAATTGTTTTACATACCCATAAAGGGTTTTTTATCAATAAGAAAATAAGGGGCTATTTCGCTCAAAAATAATTTCTTAGATTTGAGGTTCAACCCAAACCTCTAATGAAGAACCTCACCACCGTACTTATATGGGTGCTCCTATCCTTAGGTGGCGCTTATGGCCAAACCTTTAAGATTACCGGAAAGGTGGTGGACGAGCAGAACCAGGTAATACCTTACGCCAATATTTTGCTGTTAAAGGCTACGGATTCCACCTTTGTTCAAGGAAGTTCGGCCAATGAGGAAGGCTTTTTTGAGCTTTTGCAAGTCGAGCCCAACCTGTATCTGCTGCAAGCGAGTTATGTGGGCAGGGGCTCCGAACCCAGAGCATTGGACATTAAAAAGGACGTATCCCTCGGCGCTTTGATCATTCCCATGGAGACTAATGAATTGGATGAGGTAGTGGTCACGGCTCAGCGCCCCAAACTCCAACGATTGCCGGACAGACTGGTCTTTACGGTGGAAAACACGGTAGTTTCGCAGGGAACCTCATGGGATATCCTTAAAAATACTCCGGGTGTTATCGTCAATCAGGATAATTTGATGATACGCGGCCAAAATGCCACGGTCTACCTCAACGATAGAAAGGTGCAGCTATCAGGTCAGGAGGTACAGGATCTGCTGCAAGGGCTTTCGGGAACCAACATCAAGTCGGTGGAAGTGATAGCCAATCCACCCGCCCGCTATGATGCCGAGGGTGGACCGATTTTGAACATTGTCACTAGCAAAAACATTGTTCCCGGCTATAAGGGCAGTGTAAATGGAACCTTCACCCAGGCGGTATTCCCAAAGTACAGTATAGGAACGAGTCATTATTACAAAACAGATAAACTCAATCTGTTTGCCAATTACACCATCAACCCCAAAAAAGAGGTCAATAAAACCAAAAAGGGCATCAATTTTATCGATGATACCAATTCGATTTTCTCCTTTTGGGACACAGATTACAATCAAACGGACCGCTCGCAGTCGCAAAATGCCAGTTTTATCCTCGATTATGATTTTGATGACCGCAATAGTCTCAATCTGACCTCCAACCTGTTGTTCAATCTGGACCAAGAGCAACAAACCCTGCTCAGGAACGAAATCAGCAATGCGCAGGCTGAGTTGGATTCCACCTTTACCACCCAAAACAACGCCAATATGGATAACACCAACTTGGCTTTTGACCTTACTTACGTGCACAAACTCAAAAAGCCCGGTGCGCAAATTCGGGCCAACGGTCACTACACCTATTTTAACGGGGAGACGTTCCAACGATTGGCCTCCGATTATTTTGATGCTGATGGCACTTTTTTAAGGGATTTTGGTTTTGATTCGGAAACCGACCAAAACATTCAAATTTTTACAGGTCAAATCGACTACGCTACGCCCATCGGAAATGCCTCTTTTGAATCGGGAGTGAAATATTCATCGATATATTCCGAAAACAAGCTCGATTTTTTCAATTTCAACGGTTCTAGCAATACGGTGGATGCCTCCCTCTCCGATGAGTATACCTACGACGAGAAAGTCTACGCTGCGTATTTGAGCTTTGTGAAGAACTGGGAAAAATGGTCCATGAAATTGGGTGTGCGCGGTGAGTTGACACAGGCCGAAGGTATTTCCGAGACCTTAGATCAGGTAAATACGCAGGACTTTTTTGAGCCCTTCCCTTCTTTGTATGTGCTTTACTCGCCATCGGATAAGCATAGCTTTTCCTTTGATTATGGAAGAAATATTAACCGACCCAAGTACAACGACCTGAATCCTTTCCGATTTTTTTACAACGAGAACGACTTTGAGGAAGGAAATCCGGGTTTGAGGCCAAGTTTTAGCAATAACTTCAATTTCAACTACACGCTCAACAGTGAGTACTTCTTTGATGTATACTATCGCGATAATGGCCGGAACATAGCCTATCTGGTATTTCAGGACAATGAGAACCAAACCTTGGTAGAGTTGAAACAGAACGTACTGGAAAGTAAATCCTACGGATTGGATTTTACCTTGAGCAAGTCCATTTTGAATCCGTGGTTCCTGTACGCCTATACTTCGTTGTTTCACGAAGAGGAAACGTTTTTGGCCGAGGAAAGCGGCAATGTACCCTTCACCAACGAGGTGAATGGGGTCTACGCTTATTTGGGCAATTACTTGACCCTTTCCAAAGATGGAACTTTTACCGGGGAAGTCGCCGCCACCTATGTATCGCAATTTCTCTTTGGCTCTTACGTGTCCGATGAGCAGTTTAATTTGACGCTTGGCCTTCGCAAGACCTTGTTTGACAATAAGATAGTGCTTTCACTTGCCGCAGAGGATATCTTGGAGCAGTATGTGCCCACCTATCGTTCGCAATACCTGAATCAGGACAATTTTTATCGTAGACGCCCCGAAACACAGTTCATCCGTTTTGGATTCACCTATAATTTTGGGAACTTTAGGTTGGAGGATAACCAAAGAGGTATCGATAAAAACGAACGCGACCGACTGCAATCGCAGAACTAAGTTTGGATTTGCCGCCTATTTTGTACTTTTGCAGTCCAAAAAACAAAGGATTTGCCAAAAATTGGAAACATAGAACTACCTGATTTTCCGCTTCTTCTAGCTCCCATGGAAGATGTGAGCGACCCTCCTTTTCGAAAACTGTGCAAGGAGCAGGGTGCCGATGTGGTGTATACGGAGTTTATCTCTTCGGAAGGATTGATCAGGGACGCCGCCAAAAGTGTCATTAAGCTCGACATTTACGAAAAAGAGCGGCCGGTAGGTATCCAAATTTTTGGTGCTGAATTGGATTCGATGCTTCAGGCGGTGGATATTGTGGAAAAATCAAACCCCGACATCATCGACATCAATTTTGGCTGTCCCGTAAAAAAGGTGGTCTGTAAAAATGCAGGGGCCGGTATTTTGCGCGACATTCCTTTGATGGTCAAACTCACCGAAGAAATTGTAAAGCGAACCAAATTGCCCGTTACCGTAAAAACGCGATTGGGATGGGACAACAGTTCCATTAAAATTGTTGAGGTCGCAGAGCGCTTACAGGACGTTGGGATACAGGCCATTTCCATTCACGGACGTACCCGTGTGCAGATGTACAAGGGCGAAGCCGACTGGAAACCCATTGCCGAGGTGAAGAACAACCAACGTATGCACATTCCAGTATTTGGCAACGGGGATGTGGATACGCCAGAAGCAGCAGTGAAAATGCGGGACGAATTTGGACTGGACGGAGCCATGATCGGCAGGGCAAGTATCGGTTACCCATGGTTCTTTAATGAGGTGAAACACTACTTTAAAACAGGAGAGCATTTGGCACCTCCCTCCATGCAGGAAAGGGTGGATGCCGCCCGTAGGCACTTACAGATGGCCATTGACTGGAAAGGGGAAAAACTAGGCGTTTTTGAAACCCGTAGGCACTACACCAATTATTTTAAGGGCATACCACACTTTAAGGAATACCGCATGAAAATGGTGACCAGTGATGATGCTGCCGATGTTTTCGCTGCTTTTGATGAGGTAGAGGAGAAGTTCGGCGATTTCCAGTTCGCTTAAGCGGAAATCAATTTTTCGTTGATTCGGCTGCTCGCGATTTTTGAGGAGATAAAGCCCAATACCATAATCGTTCCGATAACAATCAAGATATTGATAATATTGAATTCTACGGGATAAGCCAGGGTAGGTGTAATCTTTAACCATCCGAATGCCAATTGGGAACCGATCAGCAACATACCGATCAACACCCCGATCAATCCACCAAAGGAAGTGACCAAGATGCCTTGGATAAAATAGATGCGCCGTAGTTCTTTAATGGTGGTTCCCAAGCTGTACAGTGTTTTGGAGTTCTGTTGTTTGTCCAAAATCATCATTATAATGGCACCGACCACATTAAAAAGGGCAATGATCAACACCAAGGTAAAAATCAAATAGGTAGCTAAATTTTCGGTGTTCAGCATCCGATATAGTGAGGTATTTTGCTCTCTACGCGTTAAAACGGACACCTTATCGCCCAAGACTTCCATTATGGCACTTCGGACATCATCCGCAGAGGCCTTTTCCATCAATTTAAAATTGATGCCGGAAACCTCGGTAGAGTCCTTTTGCAGCAGCTCTTGCACAATGGGGAGTTGGGCAAACACATACTTTTTATCCAAGCTTTCTTCCACGGCATACACCCCGCTTACCACTAGGGCCAAATCATCATACGGTTTGGCATTGAGGCCTTGTTGGGAAAAGGACCCTTCGCCAGGTTTGGGCACCAGGACCTCCATCGCGGTTCGGTTGTTCATCGGAACGCCCAGCAAATTATAGATACCGATACCGATGACGCCATTATAGACATCCGAACCCCAATTCCCAAAAATCAGGGTACTGTCGACCCCGGTAACCGCTCGGTAATGCTCATCCACTCCTTTAATGTAGGCAATGGTACTTTTCTCTTTATAGGTAAGGTAGGCCCGCTCTTCCAATTCTTTGGAATAATTGGACAGTCCCTCGATATTGGCAAGGGCCGATTCTTCATCCGCTGACACGGTAAAATGTTTCCCGAGGGTCGGCGAAGCCTTTAAATCGGGATCAAAGGTGTTGGAAAAGGAAAGGCTGAAGGTCCGTAGCCCTGCAAAAGCGGAAAGCACGATAAAAAGCGCCGCAGAACCGATCACAATTACCAAAAAAGTGATGAAATTGATGATGTTCACCGCATTCTGGCTGCTTTTGGAACGCAAGTAGCGCTTTGCGATATACAGGGGAAAGTTCAAAATTAGGATTTCTTGCGTTTGTCGAGCAGGTCCCTGTTCTCGATAGGGTTTTCCTCTCGCTTCAGGGATTTCTCGATTTTTTCGATGTACTCCAGCGAATCGTCCAGATAAAAATTCAGTTCCGGCACCCGCCGTAATTGGTGTTTGGTACGTTGCGCCAGTTCATAACGGATGGCCACCTGGCTTTCTTTGATACCTGCCAACAGCTCCTTTGCGCCTTTGTTCGGAAAAATGCTGACATATACTTTGGCCAAGGACAAGTCCACGGTGACGGAAACCTTGGACACAGAGATCAAAGTTCCCTTAAGACCACCGTCGGTAGCGGCACGTTGCAGGATATCGGCCAAATCTTTTTGAATGATTCCCGCTATTTTTTTCTGTCTTTGTGTTTCCTCCATACTGCAAAAATAAGCGAATTAATGACTAACGTCACAGGATTAACCATTTACAGTGCGTAATTTTGAAAAAAGCTGCGTATTTTAAAGCTATGGATACTTCTATGGACAAAATTGAACACATCGGAATCGCCGTAAAGGATTTGGAGGCTTCCAACGCCCTGTTTGCCAAACTTTTTGGTGTACCGCACTATAAAGTGGAAGAAGTGGCCTCGGAAGGGGTAAAGACTTCCTTCTTTAAATCGGGCCCCAATAAAATTGAATTGTTGGAGGCCACAAAACCCGATAGCCCCATTGCCAAGTTTGTGGAGAAAAAAGGGGAAGGCATTCATCATATTGCTTTTGCGGTGGAGGATATTGTATCGGAACTGGAGCGATTGAAGGGTGAAGGCTTTGTGGTCTTGAACGAAACGCCCAAGAAAGGGGCTGACAACAAGCTGGTGGCTTTTTTGCACCCCAAGGGTACGAATGGCGTTTTGGTGGAGCTATGCCAAGAAATAAAAGAGGGCTAGCGGGAAAATCTTGCGCTGTAGAAAAATAAACACTAATATTGCATCCGCAAAATGCGGTCCTATAGCTCAGTTGGTTAGAGCACCTGACTCATAATCAGGTGGTCCCTGGTTCGAGCCCAGGTGGGACCACGAAAAAAGCCTTAACTTATTGAAAGTCAAGGCTTTATTTTTTTGTATACAACATCAGTGTCTTTTTTTGCCTTAAAACATCGCTTTTTTGCCCTGTTTATAACTTAATTTTAATTAGGATTATATTATTAACTTTGGATAATGAAAAAGGGAGCCAGCCGCTAAACTAACTCCCTTTCCGATGGTAATTTATTAAAGCCGTACTCTAATGAGAAGCCGCACACTTTAATTTTCCCATCTCAAACCTCCAAATGGTGGAGGAGCAAAGATTAAATCATAGCCCCTTATTAACGGGGCTTTTTTGTTTTTGATTTATTAAACAAATTTAATTCATTATGATCTAGCCTTATTCTAAATTAAGGTTTGTAATGACTTTTTATAAAACTATAATTTTTGTCCCATAGCATCAAAAGACTAACACAACGTCCCATTATTGGGACACCTTTAAAAAATAAAAACCCCTGATATTAAAGGGGTTTACGGTTGTTTTTATGTGGTTTGTCCCACTTTACTAGGAGTGGGACACCTTTTATTTATACGAAATTAGAAACTATTTGAAGCAAGAAACCAATTATAAGCAGTACTAATGCCAACCCAGAAAACTTCCGTTTTAAATTTTTAGTTTTTTCACGCCGTTCCTTTGATGGTGCAGATTGTAATAATAGGGCATGAGTTTCTTTTGGAGGCTCGTAATAAAATAAAAGAACAACCCCGGCAATATCAAAAGCCAATCCCACCGTGTTTATAATTGTAGAACAGTCCATTTAGTTTAGCTCTTTTACTTTAGATAATACAGCTTCCAAATCCGTTACACTTTTAATAGTGTGGACCGTTCCGTCATACTCTATGAACCCATAAAGTTCTTTTCCTCCTTTACTAGATTTAAATAGATCCCGTACCTCTACATTTAAAATATCGGCCATCTTCATCAATACATTGGCCCTGGGGAAACTGTTGCCCTGCATTATATTAGATAAGGCCACCGGCGATATACCAAGCTCTTCCGCAAAATCCTTCCCCGTCAATCCTTTGCCGTCCATTAAGGGTTTCAAATTCAAAATATCCATAAAACTAAATTATACGTCCAAAGATAACAATTATACTTAAACTTTAATAATATATGTTAAAATTTAATTTAAACTTGTATAATATTAAATTAAAACTTATATTTGACACATAAAATTAAAGTTAAACATTAATCATGGATGCAGCGACCTTTAAAACAGAAATGAGAAACCATAAAGAATGGTTGATGGGTAAAACGATAACAATGACACTTATCACATCGAAAGGCGTCCGTAAATACACCTTTAACACTTTAAAGGGCTTTGGTAAGGCGGTTTTGGCCTTCGAGGCTCTAGGAGCTGGGTTTGGCTTTGTTACCGTTGGTAATAAATACATTATTAAACCCGCCAAAAACTTCAATGAGTTTACCCACAGAATGAATAACGGGGTTTGGACCAACGTACATTTTTCAGCTACAACAATCAAATAAATACAACCATGGAATCATTTAGAACACAAGTATTCAGAAGGGCCCACGAAATTGCCCGTAGCACGGGTAAAGCATTTGCAATATGTCTAGTGAAGGCATGGCAGATTTACAGATTAAAAAAGGCAATGGTAAAGGGAACCGTAAAGTTTGCCTTTGAAAAAGTGGATGGCTCAATCCGTTACGCTTACGGAACATTGGAAAGCAAATTTTTAGGGGACGTTAAAGGGTTAAGAAAACCCAATCCCAAGGTAGTAAGCTACTACGATATGGAAAAATTAGCCTTTAGATGTTTCAAAGCCGAAAACCTAGTAAGAATCTATTAATCTAATTTATACAAACATGAAAACACAAATCACCAAAGAAAATGCAGTAAAAATTTTGGAAAGCATTGTTAGGCAACAAGTCCTTTGTGATAGCTTAAGCAAATTGCTCGATAGCGATATGCAGGAGTTTTATCCCAGTTACGATGTTTTTGAGGCACTTTTCAACATTGACTTTATGGAACTTCCCCAGGAGTCCTATTGTAAATATTCCAACGCCTTTACGGAAAATGCCAAAGTGGAAAACGGAAAGTATAAATTGGCCGCTGAAAGGATTTATGACGCTATGGTGGCCCTGGACAATACCAAATTTGAACCGGGTGCTATGGTCCTAAAAATGGCCCACGAGGACGCTTTAAAGGTTATAGGTAGCCATCTGATGAGTTATGTGTTCTATGCAAAAATTTCGGATATTGGTTTGGATGCTGATAACTACCTATGTTCGTACTCCCAATTATTGAAAATCTTGTTTGCCAACGTCCCCAGCGACATACAGGAAGATGATTTAATGGAGGTATTTTACAAGGGTGCGGATGATTTGATCGCCACTCATGATTTTAGACACGAGGTTCCAAATGAATTGCTGAGAGAGTTCTCAAATTCCATTTATAGGGGGCTTATCAAAAAAGGAAAGGAACAACTGGTTTAGGCTGTAAATGGTCATAAGAATTGAAAACAAAACACCCCCATTATCAGGGGGTGTTCGCATTGAAAAAAGTAATTAAAACAAAAGAATGAAATGGATTGAAAATTGCTTTTTAAAAAGCCAGTACCGGGCCGTAATGTTAAATCTCCATGACCAAAGATACCTTGCCCGGTATACTGGCCTGTATTATTCTCCAAAAACCATAGATATTGCCTCTAGATTCTTATTTCTGTTTTGATGTTCTGCGATAGCTGCATCCGCATCCAAAAAGGTCTGTAATATTGTTTTAAAACCTTGGAGGCCTCCACCGAGTTCGTTAAAATTCAACATCCGCAACTTTAGGGCCTTTAGTTCCGTTTCAAGCTGGTCATCCGTAAACCCCTCATACCTGGCAACCCTGTAATGTACTTTCTTGTGTGGTATCATCACTGCGCTCTTTTAAATTCATTGTTCAACTTGGCAAACTTGTAAGGGTCCGGTTTTACCTCATTCATATCTTCATAGATCAATTTATCCGCAAACCTCACCAAATTATAACCTCCTTTCGCTCCATACTTTTCTTCTAACACCCTAGCAGCATCCACGAACGCTTTATAAGCTATGTATTCATCTTTCTTCTCATCATCCAACTCCAGATAATACCCTTCTTTGCTTAGGTTCGATTTAACGGCTTTTTTGGTGATTGTTGGGGCAGAATCCCGTAAAAGGTCAAAAGCCCTATAAAACGTCTTTTTTAGCCCCTCCATAGCGTTTGAATCAACACCTGTTTCATTGAAGAAAACCCTATCCTTGTCCAGGTGTTCCGGTTTGCCCTCACAATAAAGGCTCCAGTATTTTTGGACCAGATATGTAGTCGGGTCTTTCAATAATGCAACATAGTCATCCACATCTTTGCCAATGGCATTTTTATAAATGGCTTTCATTTCTTCAAGGGCTGCAAATAATTCGCTCTCTCTTTGCTCCGCTCTTTGGTAATCTTCTTCTAAAAACTTTAATTTCATTTCACTTTTTTATTGTTCAACTATTTTTTTCATTCTTGCCTCGATAACTGAATTTCGCAACCTCTCATCTCTGGTAATTGGATTTTCAATATGCATTTTAGCAAGGCGTAATAATTCATTTTTACTATTGGGTTGCGACTCCAACGAAAGACGGACATTGTTCTTTAAAGTACCATCTGAATTGAAAAACATCTTGTAGGTTGATGGTTTGGGATTCCTCCTTAAATCTATAGTGGTTGGTTTTCCCTTTTTTTCCCTAACTCCCTTTAGTAAACCATTATTATCTATTACGGCCACTTTACCGGATTCCAATAGATGCTCACCTTCCGGTGCTGCCCCTATGCGCTCACCTTCTTGGTTTAGGAGGAACACTGGCCTATCCAACATAGGCGGGTTGCCTGTGAACTCGATACGGGTTTCCCGATCAGCTAAATACTTGATTGTATTCATACTTTTGATTTTTAATAATTACTTTCTACTATTTAAACGGATAACTCCATTTTTTGTCCATTTAGACTTGTCTAAAAATTAGTTTATAAATAAAGGTCTTTCCCTGCCCGGCTCCATAGGCCATTCATCAACAAAAGATCTTACCCTTTTCATCAGTAGTGCCTTTTCTTCTTTTGTAGGAACTTTATTTGATGAAAACTCACCATCCATAAACACACCCAGTGCAGTGTTCACAATGGCAATCACCTGTTTTTTTGTTACTGGATTTTCCTGCAAAAAGGCTTCCAGTTCTTCGATAGTATCTATTTTTATTTTCCCCATTTTGACATATCTATTACAATTGGCTTAAGGTCTATCGCTCCATTTATTTGGCTTTGGTAGTCAATGGCCTTTAACGTTGGCAGCACGAACTTGGATAACTGTATGGTGAGTTCAATCCTTTCTTTTGGTTTCAATGATTTAAAATCATCCTCCAGGGTTTTCATATTTCCATTTACCAACTCTAAATAGTTTTTCCGGATTTCTTCGGTGGCCTTGTTCGGAATACCTTTTCTGCTTGATTTTCTTCCCGCTACCGAAGCGGATTTTTCATTAAATTTCATAGCTTATTTTTTATTGTTTATTATGTTGTTTTGGCAGTTACAATTTTTACATCGTTAGATTCCCGTTACTTTTTTCTACTCAATCATTATTTCCATACCGTTATTATGGACCAAATCAAACTCTGAAACCAACTTTTCAAACAAAGGGTTTTTAGCGTTTAATTTGTTTGCTGCTAAATCATCGGTGCTTAATGTCCGTTCGGGATTCTTCTTAGGGGTAGGGGCGTGATTTAAGAACACATCAGCAACATCCGTATTCTTTGGCACATCAAACTTTAATAATGTCTTATCCACTGTTATTTTAAACCCGTACTTATTCAACTTGTCCGCCTCATTGCTCCATGTATCAATGGCATCTTTATCAGGAAAAGCAACAATGTTGTAAGCCTTAATTGGTTTAAGCATGTCGTATTTAAAATTGCCTTTACCTCCAGTGGCCATAAATAGATATTCAGGATAGACCATACTCATGATGATTGCAGTCTTTTCGCTTTCAACAATAGCAATTTTTCTCTTATCGTATACCGTTGAGAGGTGAAGGCCAAATAAACATTGCCTCAACTCGTGCGCATCATCCCTTAAGCCTAAAACCGTCCTTACATTGTTGTTGTATGTCTGGTTTCTTTTTCCGGTTTCTTTATCGTACAACATTAATTTACCGTGCCTTACCTTCATTTCCTGGTCTACTTGCCAAAATATTGTGGCACCGTCCCAATGTTTGGAGGTTCCTATGAAATACTCTTTGATTGCTTTCTCAACAAATTCTTGATCAAAGTTTTTTCTTAGGAAGTGAATAAAATTGTTGTTGCCACTTTTCTTCACCGTTTTCTTTATCAAACCCTTTTCATGGTAGAAAGTTGGTTTATCTGGAGTAGGCGCAACATTATCAGTAATTACTCCGCTTTGGTCGTTATACCATTTATCGCAACTATGGCAAAAGCCATATTTTTCACTCCCTTTAAAAGGAACAAATTTTCCATCTCTATTGGATTTGCCACAAGGGCAATATTTAATCCTTCTCCTTTGTTTACTATCTAACCTTAAATTATTATTCATCATAATTTATTCATGAATACATTAAAACGCTTCTAAATCATTGATATACAGTGTTATTCAGTGAATATTCAGTGAATATTCAATATTCAAACCCTAGGGAGTGAATAATGAATAAATCATTCTTTAAGGTATCTACTAACTGTTGGCTGCGATATACCTAGCCTAGTTGCAATTTCAGATTGATTCAGGCCTTGTTCATTAAGTTCTCGTACCGTTTCTTTTGTGGAAGTCTTATTGTTTGCGCCAAGTTCCCCAAAATGAATCCTATCACCCGTTTGGTGGAATCTCAATGAGTCATCAAACAACAATACATAACTTTCAGTTTTATGCTCTTTGGGTAGATAATTACCTTTAACAATACATAAATGCCTTTTGTTGGGTTGGACCGAATCATTTCTTAATTCCATCACTAAACGCATTTTAGCCTCAAAGCCCTGTGATCCTAAAAGATTATGTTTACTAGGAGTCAAATCTTCTGTTCTTTTACCTGTATGATGAAGAAACATTACCAAACATTTGTGTTTTTGCGCAAGTTGACTGTAACCATTTAAAAAGCTCCTCACCTGGTTGGTGTCGTTCATTGATTTTCCATACAAATCTGTGAATGCGTCTACAATGACTATATCAACTGGATTCTTTGCCAACTTTTCATTCAATCTTTCCAAAACTTGATGTGAATCAAAATCAAATGTTAAACCAGAATATGCGCTTGCTGGTAATTGTCTGTCTTGGTTTGTTTTGTTCAATAGAAATGCAATGGCATTTTCATCATCTTCAGTACTTACGTAGTATGCTTTTTTATGTTCTGTTTTTAATTGCCAATCAAGAAACCTTTCCTCGCCAAGACATATACTCACGGCCAACTGTCTTAATAAACTACTTTTACCTGTATCACTGCTTCCTGCAAGTGCCACCAAACCAACTTTGGGTAAAATCGGCTCTAAAAGGCATGGTATGTTATCAACTTTCATGTTAAGAAGTTGTTCCCCACTGTATGTGCTGGAATGTCCTTCATGGTTTAGCGATACACCATTGCTTTGCTCACTGCTCATTTTTTCTATGATAGCAGCATCCATTTCTTCCACGTAATTCATAACGCCAAGTTTTTAGCGTTCGACAATAATTTTTGTTTCTCTTCCGGGCTATTGATACTGTGAAGAATACGGCAAAATTTTAATGAGTAAACACTGCAAATAGCATCTGTTTTATTATCTTTACCGTACCGTTTAACAATATTTAAAGCCCTATTTGCTTCCTGTCGCATTAGGGCTTTTTTTATTCGTTAAGTTGTAATACTTCGTTTAGATCGTACCTCTTTGCGCCACCAATACCGTAATTAGTGATTTCGCTTTTTTGCTCCGCTCGGTAAACCGTATAAAGATTTACATTTAAAGCTTTGGCCAATTCTTTGGCCGATACAAGTTTCCTGCTCATAGTCTGTTCTCGTTTTTAAAAATTGTTATTGAGCGAAAACCGAGGTTTGAATTTGTACCTTTGTAGTTACCACACTTACAAGGGCGTTGGTTCGACTTGTCGGCTTGCGCTCTTTTCTTTGTTTTAATGGGTTTTAATTTTCCCCTCATGACACTTTAACGAGATAAGGGCTAAAGTGTCTACTTGTCTTTTGCACCTATTGCGCTAAAAACACATTTTTTAATACCTTTTTAGCTTAAAATTCATACAATTTGATATTAAAAAACATCATAAAGTACAGATTATCAACTATTTGTAAATTTAACATTATATTAACATTTTTAGGGTGAAATTTTAAGGGATTCACTACGTTTTTCAATAGTTTCCTTATTGATTTCTTCCACCCTTTTTTTATTAGCTTCTGTGATTGCTGAATTTTTGCCACCTACATAAATAAAGAAGTTTTCTAACTGTTTGTGGCCTGTAATTGCCATGCAGCTCTGGGCATCCCATCTTAACTCCTTATACAAATATGTGGCTAAGGATTTACGTCCGGTCTTGGTGGTGATCAACTCGTATTTCTTATATCTACCTCTTTTTCCGTTCTTCACTTCCTCCAGCTCTTCATCAATATCACATTCCTGGCATACATCTTTAATGAGTAAATTCAGCCTCACGTTTTGTGTGCTTTCATTATCACTAAACTTGGGAGGAAAACCATTGTATTTATCAATAACCCTTCTTACACGGTCGAAAATGGGTATTTCGGCAATGTTGCCAGTTTTCTTTTGGGTAACGACTATCACATCATCTTTTATCATATCCTTAGATAATGCGTTGCAATCAACAAACCTTTGCCCGGTTCCGCACAATATCAATAGCCAATCCTTAGCCACTTCCATTTCTTTATTTGGCATTGGCGTTGCAAAAATCAATTCCTGTTCCGCTTCGCTTAACGGAACTACCGTTGTTTCATATGAAAAGCCCCTTATGTTCTTAAAGTATGGGTCTACCTCTTTGTTATTGCGGTCCGCATCGGTCAAAATAGTTTTTAGGGATTTTAATTTTCTTCCTGCGGTGCTGATTGCATACTGTTCAGTTAGGAAGGATTCAAAAGAATCAGTGGTTTTGGAATCAAAAGAATTTAAGTACACCTTTTTACCCTCTTCCTTTTCAAATAGGGCAATCGTATCTATCAATTGATAATATTTCCTTAGTGTACCCTCTGAATATTGCTTGTGCTGGTTTCCCTTGGTTCGATAGCCTTTCTTCTTGCAGCGATCAATAAACGCTGTTACATAGGTGTTGAAATCTTCTTTTTCTGTCTTTGTGAAGGTTCTTAATCTTTCCGGGACACGGTTAACATCATACACGATTTTTTTAAAATCATCTGTTGTAATTGCGTCCAATGATTTAGTCAAATCCAGTTCAACATCTGTAATATGGTTAAGGAATTTGGTACGCAATACCTCCAGGAACTTTTTACGCCTTGCCTCTTTGGGCATTTTCTTTTTAAAGTCCCAATCCCGTTCCACATCATCGACACTTATACGGGTACTAAGTAGGAACCTTTTGTTTCTTCCTAATACAATCCGCACTTGTATTTTAGACTTGCCTGTCTTTGTTCTAGGGTAAAAATGTATTGAAGCCATAATGTGTATACAACATTAATAACCATAAAATTAGTGATAAAAACTATTAGTAGGTGATAAGCCCTTTAAAAACGAATGATAAGGATTGTTAACAACTATTAAGGTGTATTAAACTCACGGGTACAGGTGGGACCACAAAGTGGCCAAAAAGTCTTAGCGAAAGCTGGGACTTTTTTTATGAAACAAACCGAGCGAGAGAATCTGCCTACGGCAGGCAGGGTTTATGCTGAGCAGAGCCGAAGTAAGCCCAGGTGGGGTCACGGGAAACCCCTCTAAATCGATGATTTGGAAGAAGCTATAAATTTATAGGGGTAAATAGACAATGCCTTTAGAACATTTATTGAATCCATTTGGCAACGGGTTCATTTAACTCGTCCATGTTAGTTGTTGTATCGCTTAAAATTCTCAGCCTGCTCAAAAATCTCTTTATACACTTCATCCCTATCTACAGGTGGATAATCATTCTCTGCCAATAAAATGATTAAGTCTGCTTTTAGCTCGGCTTTAATGTCAGCTCTTTTGCTCCAATCGGTGTACTTGGCTTTGTCATCGACAACATCCTTAACCTTCTGTGCTAACGATATCAACTTGTCTTCCGGATATGTAAAATCGTATTTTACACAAAGCTCCTTTAAAATATCATAGAAGGCTTTTTCTTCAAAATCGGTTAGTAAAGCCACTGGCATTTTACCGTCACGTCTTACCTGCATGATACTACAAGCGAATTGCCCTTTTCGGATAATTTTGTAGTTCTTCATATTCGTTCCAACAGTGTTTGCCACAGAAGGAATAAACTGTTTAGAAATACTTAATCCTAAAAGTAAATTTATAGACAAGTCTTTGTTGCGCTCATCAACTAGTTGTATGTAATCGCCAAGGCGCTTATAATTTGATTTCAAATCCTAAGTCTTTAAAGACATTTAACAATTCCTGTTTAGATTCTGCTTCCTGTTGCAACAAGTCTTCAAATTCAGACTTTAAGCTGGTCATCTTTTCGTCAAAGTCAATATTCTAGTCTCTATCTTTAAATTCAATATACTTGCTTGGCACTAGTGAAAAGTCTTTTTTCTCAATTTCTTCTATATGGGCTGAGTAGCAATATTCCGGGACATCTTCATAGCCTTTATCCTGCTGTTGCCAATTGTGATATGTAGAAGTAATCTGTTCAATATGTTCGGGACTAAACTGAATGTATTTCTTTTCAAACGGTTCCCCAATTTGGCGCAAGTCCATAAACAAGACTTCGTCTTTTCGGTCCCGATAATGGCGCGTGACATCTCCAATGTCTCGCGTTTGTTGCCTTTTGTTTTTATTCAATATCCAAAGCGTCACACTGATATTCGTGGTATAAAACATATTTTGTGGTAAAATCACAATGGCTTCCACCAGTCCGTTTTCTACTAATTTCTTTCGGATTTTATATTCCTCTCCACCACCAGAGAGCGCACCATTGGCCAACAAAAAACCAGCTACGCCATGTTCTGAGAGTTTTGAGGCCATAGTCAATACCCAACCGTAATTGGCATTGCTGGTGGGTGGCACGTCATAACCTCGCCAACGAGGGTCGTCCAGCAGTTCATTATCGGCACGCCAGTCCTTTTGGTTAAATGGTGGGTTAGCCATGATATAGTCGGCTTTTAAATCCTTATGCTGGTCGTCTGCAAAGGTATTGGCCGCCTTTTCACCCAAATTGGCCGAGATACCACGAATGGCCAGGTTCATCTTAGCCAGTTTATAAGTCGTATTGGTATACTCCTGTCCGTAGATAGAAACATTGCGTTTATCACCATGGTGGCTTTCTATAAACTTAATGGATTGTACAAACATACCACCAGAACCACAGGCTGGGTCATAGATAATACCTTCGTAGGGTTCTATCATTTCAGCAATGAGCTTTACAATGCTTTTAGGTGTGTAGAACTCGCCTTTTCCCTTACCTTCGGCGATGGCAAACTTAGACAGGAAGTACTCATAAACACGTCCTACAATATCTTGTTCCTTGTCCTTTTGGGTATCTATATTGTTAATGGTATCCAACAAAGCCGCCAGTTTGCTAATATCCAATTGTAACCTGGAAAAGTAATTGTCTGGCAAAGCGCCTTTGAGTGCTGGGTTGTTCTTTTCGATGGTATGTAGCGCCGTATCAATTTTTAAGGCGATATCATCTTGCTTGGCATTTTGGATGATATAGGACCAGCGAGAGGTTTCAGGCAAAAAGAAGACGTTCTTCATGTTGTAGAACTCTTTCATTTCGAGATACTTTTCTTTGCCTTCCTCAATGAGTTCTTGTCGGCGCGCCTCGAATTTGTCGCTGGCAAACTTTAAAAAGATAAGTGCCAGCACGACGTGTTTGTATTCTGAGGATTCTACCGACCCTCTTAATTTATTGGCGGAATCCCAAAGGGTTTCCTCCATGGATTTTTGTTTTTTGGTAGTTGTCTTTGCCATTAGGTGTATCTATTCAAATCATGTAATTCGTGGAGCCTTTCTCTTCCGGAAACGAAAGAAAAATTCCCATATCAAAATGAGTTTAGTGGAGGGAAATCAATATTACAAAAAATGTGGGAATAGTATCGCTGGAATTTTTTGTCAAAGTTGCCGAGGCAACCCCCAAATCCCAAGAATTCACTAATTTGCTACAAAGGACCAACGCATGTTCACCACCGAGCAAAAACTCAAGGAACGCATCAAGGAACTGACTTGTCTGTACGAGGTGACCTCGCTTATCGTCAACTGTGATTATGATGACATGGAAACGGCCCTGCTCGGAATCGTACAATGCCTGGAACGGGCCTGGCAGTTTGATACTGATACCTATGTACAGCTATCCACCCCCGAATACCACATCAAAACCAAGGAAAAAGGGGAGGACTATGTGTTTTTGGAGTCCGCCATTACCGCGTTCAATAAACCTAAGGGCGTTATCAAGGTCGGGTACCCTTCTCCCCAATATAAGCTAAAGGATTTTTTGGAGGAGGAGCAGCAGCTGTTGGACAATGTTTGCCTAAAGGTGGGCAACTTGTTGGAGCGGAAGGAAATCAAGGAAAAGGAAGAGCAGATTCGCCGTCAGGTAGAACAATCCGACAGACTTAGGATCTTGGGCGAGATCACGGCCGGAATCGCACATGAGCTGAACACACCCCTGGCCAATATTTTGGGCTTTACCGAGTTGTTGCAGGAACGTATCGGCGACGATGCACAGGCGCTCAAAGATTTGGACAAAATCATGACCAATGCCATATTTTCGCGCGAAGTGGTCAAAAAATTGATGTTTTTCGCCTGTGAAATGCCCGAAACCCGGGAAGTCATCAATGTGGTGGAGGTGGTCCAGGAGGCCATTACGATGTTGCGTACCACGCTTCGCCAAAGACAAGTGGCCTGTACCTTTGAGCATTCCAAGGATACTGTTGAACTGCGTATCGATAAAATTCAGCTCACCCAAGTGGTGTTTAATCTGGTTATGAATGCTATTTACTTTTCACCGCCGCAGAGTACCATTTCCGTTCTCTTGGAATCCGATACGGATAAGGTGGTATTAAGCATTGCTGATGAAGGCCCGGGCATCCCAAAGGAAGCCATACCCCATATTTTTGACCCGTTTTTTACCACCAAGCCCGTTGGGGAAGGTTCGGGATTGGGGCTAAGCGTGGTGCACGGCATTGTGCAAAGCCACCAAGGCAGCATCGAGGTGGCCCAAAATACGCCAACAGGCACTATCTTTACCTTGCAATTCCCTAAAAAATAACCACTTTGCTAAAAAAGGAAAACATATTGCTGGTCGATGACGATATCGACATCCTCGAATTGTTGCAGCGTCATTTAAAATCGTTGGACTATCATACCTTCAAGGCCGTTTCGGTAAAGGAGGCGCTCTATATCCTAAAGGATACCGAAATTGATTTGTTGGTAACCGATATCAATATGCCAGAAATTGATGGGCTGGAATTGGTCAAATATGTGAGCGAGCATTATCCCGATATGCCCAAATTGGTGGTGACGGGCTTTCCATCCGCGGAAGATGCATCCAAAGTCATAAAACATGGGGCAGCAGATTATTTGACCAAGCCCTTTACCAAGGTGGAGTTGGAAACCGCCGTAAAAAGGGCGTTTGCCAATAAACAAAACCGTAAACTGGTTACCTCACGGCCCCAACCTGCCACTTTCAAAGGCTACGGCGACATGATCGGTGCTTCGCCAAGCTTCCAAAAAGTAACCCAAATCATTGATCGGGTCAAGGACAACAGGGCAACGGTATTGGTGAGCGGCGAGAGCGGAACAGGAAAGGAACTAGTGGCTCGGGCCATTCACTATTCGGGCAAATTTGCGCGAGCGCCCTTTATTGCCGTGAATTGTGGCGCCATTCCAGAAAACCTGCTCGAAGCCGAGCTTTTTGGCTACACCAAAGGCGCCTTTACGGGAGCCAACGAAAACAGGGACGGCTTTTTCCAAGCGGCACAGAACGGAACTATTTTTTTGGATGAAATTGGAAACGCCCCTTTGGGGGCGCAAAACCGATTGCTGCGGGTACTACAAGAAAAAGAGGTGACCAAAGTGGGGTCCCAAAAGGCGGAAAAATTGGAGGTTCGGGTAATCGCCGCCACTAATAGCGACTTGGAGGAACTCATCCGCAAGAAAACCTTTCGGGAAGATCTTTTTTATCGGTTGTCGGTGGTAACCGTTGAGGTGCCGCCCCTGCGCGAGCGCCCCTCGGATATTCCGCTGTTGGTGGAGCAATTTCTCCAAAAATATGGAGTAGAGTACAAAGACCGAATTGTTCGGATTTCGGATGAGGCCTTAGAGGTCTTGAAACGCTATTCGTGGCCGGGCAATATCCGGGAACTGGAAAATGTAGTGCAGCGGGCCGTGATCATGTGCGATGGCGAAATCACATTGCAGCATCTGCCCGATGTGCTCAAATACAAAATCGATTTCCCTAAAAAGGGATTCAAGACACTGCACGAAAAGGAAAGGGAATATATTGAAGAGGTACTGCTCTTCACCCAAGGCAATAAGACCAAGGCAGCTGAAATTTTGGGTATCAACCGGAAAACTCTACGGGAAAAGCTCAAATAGCACCGATACAAATATGCCCGACCGGTACAATTTTACCCAGCACCACGGGCACAGTTTTTTATTCAAGACCATACAAAATGCTTGAAAATCAGATAGTTGCTCGGTTGTTTTCAAACCAAGGACCTTACATGGCACAGCATTTGCCTTACTTCTACAAAATGATGGGACCTTGTGCCAACGTCCCTTCCGTTAATTGCTGGAAATGAAATACGGAAGCCTTATCATGGAGAAAAAAGATTACGTAACGCTAAAACGAATACTGAATTTTCACAAGTATTACGATGACTATGCGCATCAAGATGCCTTGGAGCAGTTGGCGGAGCGAATTGAAAAGGCTTTGGTGGAAGATGCAGTGGATATTCCGGATGATGTGGTACGACTAAATTCCAAAGTGACCGTGGAGTTTATCAATGGATCTCGACAAACCTTCCAATTGCTTGCGTCGACAAAGGGGAACACCAAGGAAGGCACTGTTTCCGTAGTGAGTGCTTTAGGGGCGAATCTGGTAGGGCTGGCCGTGGACGATCAAGTGAAAATGGGGAATCCATCCGATATAAAATCCTTTAGGATTGTGAAGGTGACACCATCACACCAGTTGACCTCTGGTATAGATTTATGAAATGATAGTATAAAAATGAATGGGAACCCTACCGGATGAACACTCATTTTAAGGGTCTTAGGCGCACAAAGGTTAATGTGGCCCAAGCCATTGAACAAGAAGAATTAAGTTTTTTATAGTTGATTTGATGATGAATTCCGCCCAGTCAAAAGCATTGAGGTTTGCTCCTTAATGAATGAATGGTTAGCTTACAGCTGGGCGGATGCATCAAACTGAGCATATGGCCATAAAACCCTAACATCATGCCAAATATTAAAACCATTAGACAACGTATCCATGCCGGCTTTGTACTTGCAGTAGCATTTTTGCTGGTTTTGGCCTCCAATCGTTTGAACAACCGGAATTTTTCTGCCGTAGAACATGGGGTGGATTCTGTTTTTGAAGACCGATTGGTGGTGCAGGAATACATTTACCGTTTGAGCAATCTGTTCCACAAAAAGGAGCTCTTTTTGGCAAATGGCAAGTTGGGGAACCAAGAAATCCCCGAAACACCTACCATCGAAAGTATTTTGGTCGATTTTGGGAATACAGAGTTAACGCGGGAAGAATCCAGGTATTTGGAAAGTTTAAAAAAGAACTATACGACCCTGCAAGGTCTGGAAGCCAATCATGCTGAGTATGACGAGCCCAAAAAGGAAATGATTGCCGTATTGAACCGCATCGGCGAAAACTTGGATGCACTCTCCGAAGTACAGCTCGATGAGGGCAAACTGCTCACCGAACAATCCAAAAGGTCACTGGGCATGAACCAGCTGCTTTCAACAATCGAAATCGTATTTTTAATCATTATCGGAATCCTATTTCTGGTTATCGTCTTTAAGAAGGAAAAACCGGAAATGCAAAGGGTGGAAGACGATTAGCAAATCGTCAGATTACTTCCAAAATGGAATGTTCCGCTCCATTAAAAACAAAGGAGTCACCCTTTTTTTTGCCCCATAAAGCTTGCGCAATCGGTGCATTGGCCGAAATGCAATACACCTTTTCCTCCCCAGAAGTAAAAAGCCCTGCCGAGATGGCAACAAAATAGTTGGCCATACTGGTCCTTACCAAAGACCCCAAACGAATGTAGTCTGTATGTTTGTCGATATCAATTTTGCGGAGTACCGCGCGTATGGCGTCCACTTCCTGTAGTTGTTGGCCCAATTTTTCCTGTTCCAATTGCACCATGGCCCGGCCCGTTTCGTGCTTGTCTCCGGCCGTGTTCTTGGTTTCGGAATCCAAGGATTCATGGAGCTCATCGCTCTGTTTCTTGAGACGGGCGGCCCTATCGTCCACCTGTTTCCAACAAAATTGCAAAAGGTCTTTTTTCATCACGTTGCTATTAAGCAAAGGTAAGTCGGAAAACGGTTTCTTTAGCAGGAGTTGAACGTACTTGAATGTTTCCGCCGTGGAGCTGCATAACCCTTTTGGATAGACTTAATCCGATGCCCGTTCCCTCACTTTTGGTGGTGAAGAAGGGCACAAAAATTTCGTCCATTACCTCGGGCGGGATGCCAGGGCCATTGTCTATCACATCAATAAATTTAGAGCCGTTTTCATCGGTTCCGGCCACTATCAGCACCTTTCCGTTTTCGGTGTTTTCCACAGATTGCAATGCATTTTTCGCCAAATTGATCAATACTTGGGAAATCTGTTTTTCATCAATATAAAATTCAAGGTTTTCTGGATTACATAGCGTTTTAAATGCAGTGTTGCCATCGGTGAGCCGAGCGGACATAAGCACATCTATCTTATCCAGAAGGGACTTTCCTTTTACAAGGATTTTGTTGGGGTCCGGTACATGCAGCAGACTTCTATAGGATTGCACAAAATCCATCAAATCGCCACCTTGTTCCTTGATCACCTCCAAGCCTTTGAGCGTATTTTTTATCTGGCTCTCTTCCAATTCCTCCAAGGGCGTGATCTTGCTTCCCTTGCGATAATATTTGATGATGGAGTCGGATATTGAGGTAATCGGGGTAATAGTGTTCATAATTTCATGCGTGAGCACCCGGATAAGACGCACCCACGACTCCGTCTCTTTTTCGTCCAGTTCCTTGTGAATGTCTTGGGCTACCACCAATAAAAGTTCTTGCCCGTCGAGTTTTAAGGGCGAAGACTTCAAGGCCAATTGGGTCTGTTCCCTTTCGTTGGACAGTTGAAACAGCTTTCGCTGAAAGGGTTTAAAATCCTTGAAGATTTCGTAGAGTTTTTCATCTACTTGTTTTAGCTGTTTGATGTGGTTGAGGGGCGTGTAGTCCAATAACTGCTCCAAGGTGGGGTTGGCAAAGAGGATGTGTCCTTTTGCGTTGAAGGTCATAATCCCGATACTGGCCTGCTTCAAAATTTCCTGATAGTATTGTTCCCGTATCTGCAACTGCAAATGGACCTCATGGATCAAGCCGTTCACCCGATTCAGGCTACGGTTGAGTTCCTTAAAGGACTCTATGGTAACGCTCTCAGGAAAGCGCAATGTAAAATCTTCGTTCTTGATGGCATCAAAAAAGTAGGCAATTTTCCTATTGGTCCTATTGATAAAGGTGATTAGGGAAAACACCTGTATTACCAAGGCAAGCGCACAAACCCCCATGGTAAAGTACCAAAGGTAGGCCAATGAAAAGGCCATGGCAATGGCCGTAAGTGTAAGAAACACTACGCGGACAATGAGCTGGATGTAAAAATTTCTGCTCGCCATCAGTCGTTCTTTTTCTTCAACTTGTTGTAGAGTGTTTGCCGAGAAATGCCCAATTGTTCGGCCGCCGCACTGTAATTGCCCTCGTTTTGTTCCAATGCCCTTAGAATCATCTGTTGCTCCATTTCATTTAGGGTCATGGGTTCATTGTCCATGGATTGCATGGGCTTGGCATGCAATAAAAAATCGGAGGGTTTCAGCACACTACCATCTGAGAGGATTACGGCACGTTCCATGGTATGCTGCAATTCCCGGATGTTTCCGGGCCAAGGGTACTCCATCAGCTTTTCTTGGGCCAATTGGTTCATCCGCAAACCGCTTTTATCGTATTTATGGGCAAACTTTTTCAGGAAAAAATCGGCAAGCACCAAAATATCATCATCACGTTCTCGCAAAGGCGGCACTTCTATGTGGATGGTGTTGATGCGGTACAGCAAATCCTCCCGGAACAGTCCATCGGCAACCATTTGCTCCAGATTGCAATTGGTGGCACAAATCAAACGAATATCCACATTGACGGGCTTGTTGGACCCCACCCGAACTACCGATTTATTTTGGATGGACGATAAGAGCTTGGCCTGCATTTGTAATGAAAGGTTGCCAATTTCATCCAAAAAAAGACTACCCTGGTGGGCGGCCTCAAATTTGCCCGCCCGATCCTCTTTAGCATCGGTGAAGGAGCCTTTGGTGTGCCCAAAAAGTTCACTCTCGAACAGATTTTCGGCAATGGACCCCATATCCACCCCAATAAAAACCTCGTCCTTCCGGGTAGATAAACGGTGCAGTTCCCGGGCAATCAATTCCTTTCCCGTGCCGTTTTCCCCTGTAATCAAGACATTTACATCCGTCTTGGCTACCTTGGCCACCAAGTTGAGCACGGTGGTCAATGCTTTGGATTTACCAATGATGTAATTCCGCCCCTCGTTGATGACCTGCTTTAAATTGTTCTCCTTTTTCTTCAGGTTGTGGATTTCCTGCTTGGATTTTCTCAGTTCGTAGGCAGATTTTACCGTGGTCATCAAACGCTCGTTGTTCCAAGGTTTGAGCACAAAATCGGAAGCTCCTTGTTTGAGCGCCCTCACGGCAAGGTCCACCGCTCCGTAGGCGGTCATCATAATTACGGAAGTATGGGGAGACCTCTTTTTGATTTCATTGAGCCAATATAAACCCTCGTTTCCCGTATTCACCCCGGCGGAAAAGTTCATGTCCAACAACACAATGTCGATATCCTCGAGATTTGGGAAAGAGGAAATCTGATTTGGGTTAAAAATGGTCTGTACACTTTTGTATTCAAACTGGAGCAGTATCTCCAAAGCACTCAGTACGCTTTTGTTATCATCGACCACTAAAATATGGGCATCGACCATGGGTGTTTTGTTCTTGGTGATGGTTAAAACTACAAATTGCAGGGATACGCTCCGCACCACTGTAAAATATTTGGACATTTTTTGTACAAAATTTTTACACCTGCAAGGATTATTTTATATGGAATTACACATAAACACCTGATTATCAGCCAAAAATTATTTTGGCATAAGAATGGAAAGTAGTTTGGCACAGGAAATCACTATGAATTTAAAAATATACATAACAACATTACTTTTATTTGCATCCACGGTGGTGTCGGCTCAGCAAGTCTGGACATTGGATGAGTGTGTGGCCTACGCCATAAAAAACAATCTCCAAATCAATGACTTTGAGCTGAATACTGATTCAAACAAGGAGTCTTATCGCCAATCTGTCCGCAATCTGTTGCCCATAATCAATGGGTTTGCCGATTACAGCATAAATTTTGGTCGATCGATCAACCCAGAGAACAACAGTTTTGTGAATACTGAATTCTTCTCCAACAATTATTCCCTACAATCGTCCTTCGACCTTTTTCAGGGGTTCCAAAAAATAAACAATATCAAGGCTTCTAAGTTTTTGTACAAGGCGACCCGAGAAGAAAGTCTTCAGCAGAAGTATTTATTGGCTTTTAGGGTCATGTCTGCCTATTACGACATCCAATTTATCCAAGGGCTTATCGACATCGCGAAGGAGCAGGTACAAATATCCCAGACCAATTACGATTTGGTCAAAAAGCAGGTGGAACTCGGGGTGATGGCAGGGGCCGATTTATATGAGGCAGAATCCTTGTTGTATGCAGACAGCTTAGCGTTGACCCAAAATGAAAACAGGTTGAAAGCGGCAAAGCTTACCTTGTTGCAAGCCATGAACATTGAGGGCGAAAATGATATCACGTTACAGCCTGAACTTATCGCGGCAGGTTCTTTTGAAAAGACTGAAGCCTTGGTTTCGGATTCCATATTTGTTGCCGCCAAAGATTTTATGCCGTCGATAAAAGCACAAGAATTTCGCGTAAAAGCCGCAACAAAACAACTATCGGCAGCGCGAGGCGGTCTTTATCCTTCCATTAGCTTGCAGGGCGGTATCGGCACCGGATACTTTGAAACCATCAGGGACTCTTTGGGCACTACCATTCCTTTTAGGGACCAAATACGCGACAATACCTTCAAATTTATTGGAGCATCCTTGAACGTTCCGATATTTAGTGGATGGGCCAGCCGTTCCCGGGTGAAGCAACAGAAAATAGCTTTGGAAAGAGCAAAGAACAATGCAAAAATCACAGAGCAAGAGCTATATCAGATTATTCAACAATTGGTGCAAGAGCACGAAGCTTTGATGGCGGAGACGGTACAAACGCAAAAGGGAATGGAGTCTCAGGCCCTTGCCTTTGCCATTGCTCAAAAACGCTACGAAAAGGGGATGATCAATGCCATCGAACTTAGACAGTCCAAAAACTTGTTTGCAACCGCACAAAATCAAAATTTACAGGCCCAGCTTCGATTACGGGTAAATAACAGCACACTGGATTTTTATAGGGGCCTGCCCATATTTAATATCAACTAACAACGACCATGGATATACAATTAGAAAAGAAAAAAGGACTACAACCCAAGCATTATGGATATATCGCACTAGGGATATTGCTATTGTTTGTGGGCTACAAATTCATATTTGCCAGCTCGGTGTCCACTTTCAGAACGGAAAAGGAACGTTTGTCGATTTCCACGGTGACCGACGGAAAGTTTGATGACTATATCACCATTAATGGCAACGTGGCCCCGATTGCAACCATTTATATGGATGCCTACGAAGGCGGAAGGGTTTCCGAAAAATTGATAGAGGAGGGCTCGATGGTCAAAAAAGGGGACATTATCCTGAAGTTGGAGAACATGGCCCTTTATGAGCAGATTTTAGCGAGCGAGAGTAATTTGGCACTTAAACAGAACGATTTGCGTTCCACTAAACTTACTTTCGATTCCCGACAAGTGGAGGGAAGACGGTCTTTGGCCACTGCCGAGTACGATCTGCAGCGTTTAAAGCGGAATTACGAACAGAACGAAGAGCTGTACCAGGACGAATTGATTTCCAAAGAAGCCTATCTACTGTCCAAGGAAAACTATGAACTTGCCAAAAAGCAATATGAAATTGTGAAACTGCAAACCGAGCAGGACGATGAGCTACGGGAAACCTCACTCAAAGGATTGGATGCCGACTTGGATAGAATGCAAAAAACACTATCCATGGTGTACGAACGCTTGGACCACTTAAATGTACGGGCCCCTGCAGATGGTCAATTGGGTTTTTTGGATGCGGAAATCGGTCAAAACATATCACAAGGCCAACGTATTGGACAGATCAACGTACTGACTGATTTTAAGATCGAGGCTGACATTGATGAGCATTATATCGATAGGGTAAAAAGAGACCTTTCGGCGGTTTTGGAACGCAACGGCAACGAATACAAACTGCGATTGCGCAAAGTCTACCCCGAAGTAAGGAACGGTAGGTTCCGTGTGGATTTGGTTTTTGTGGACGATAGGCCCGAGACCATCCGTGCAGGTCAGAGTTACAACATTCGACTGCAGCTGGGGGAATCCAACGACGCTTTATTGTTGCCCAAAGGCGGTTTCTTCCAGAGTACCGGGGGCCAGTGGGTCTTTGTTGTCAATCCCAACGGGGACGAGGCCATTAAACGGAATGTACGTTTGGGCAAGCAAAACTCAAGATATTATGAGGTCTTGGAGGGCCTTCAACCCGGAGAACAGGTCATTACCAGCAACTACGATAGTTTTGGTGATGCGGAACGGATCGTACTCCAATGACCCGTACAATTGTAACAATCCTTAAAACAGAACAGTCTTTATAAAACAACCATCAAAAAATGATACAGATTACAAACCTTAAAAAAAGCTTCCGCACCGAGGAGGTAGAGACCTTGGCCCTCAACGGGGTGAACCTCAAAGTGGAAGAAGGCGAATTCGTGGCCATTATGGGACCGTCCGGTTGCGGAAAATCAACCTTGTTGAACATTATCGGGATGCTGGACAACCCTACTGAAGGGAGCTACAATTTTGCGGGCCACGAAGTGGGCGGACTCAAAGAAAGCCAACGCACCCAACTCCGAAAAGGAAATTTGGGCTTTGTGTTCCAGAGTTTTAACCTAATCGATGAGCTCACCGTATTCGAAAATGTGGAACTGCCCTTGATCTACCTTAAAATGAACAAGGCAGAGCGCAGGGAAAAAGTACAAAAGGTACTCGAGCGCATGAAAATAGCCCATCGGGAAAAGCACTTTCCACAACAGCTGTCTGGAGGTCAACAACAGAGAGTGGCCATTGCCAGAGCCGTTGTGACGAACCCAAAACTCATCTTGGCGGATGAGCCCACAGGTAACCTGGATTCCAAAAATGGTATTGAGGTGATGAACCTGTTAACGGAACTTAACCAAGAGGGAACTACCATCGTAATGGTGACCCACTCCGATCATGATTCACACTACGCCCACAGGGTCATCAACCTGTTTGACGGGCAAATTGTAACGGAAAGCCAAAACAAACCATTGAAAAGCATGGTATAGGAGTTTATTCACCAGCCCTGAGCGAGTGCTGCCGAGCGCGTAGTCGAAGCAAAGGGTCAATCAAAAAACAATCAAATCAATCACATGTTCAAAAACCACCTAAATATTGCCTGGAGGACCATTAAAAAGGACAAGCTCTTCACGTTTATCAAGATTGGAGGCTTTGCCGTAGGAATTGCCGCCTGCCTTTTGATCGCTCTTTTTATCCGAAACGAAATCAGTTATGATGAGCACTATACAAAAAAGGACCAGATCTACCGGGTGGTTTTTCAAGGAGAGGTCCAAGGCGAAGTGATGAAGAGCACGCATTTTCAATTGCCCTTTGCCGATGCGCTCCAATCCGATTTTCCAGAAATCACCAAGGCGGGGAAAGTCAATACCATTGAGATTTTTGGTGCTGGCAAAAGAGGAATGCGGGTAAGTGGACAAAACGAGAACACTTTTGAAGAGAACTTTATTCTGGCCGACCAAGAGGCTTTTGATATCTTGGAAATCCAGCTGGATGAAGGCAACCCCCAAACGGCACTTTCACGACCCAGTAGTATTGTGATGTCGCGCTCCAAGGCGGATAAATACTTTCCAAACGGAGATGCCCTGCAGCAGACCATTTTTTTGGACAATGACACCTCCAAGCCTTACACGGTTACGGGAATTATGGAAGATGTGCCGGAGAACTCGCACTTGGATTTTGACTTTTTGTTACCCATTGAGGATACCAATCAAAATTGGACCAACCAGAATTACTTTACCTACGTACTGGTAAACCCGAATACGGATATCCCGGCGTTGGAGCAGAAAATGTCCTTGATTGTTGAAAAATATATCATTCCGGCCCAAATAAAAAGAGGGCGTTCGGCCGACTTTATCGATGTGCTGAGAACGGCGGAATACAAGCTTCAACCGGTTACCGATATTTATTTGAAATCCGACCTGAAAATGCAGGATGGCCTAAAGCACGGCGACATTAAGTTTGTTTGGCTGTTTGCGGCCATTGCCATTTTTGTGCTGTTGTTGGCCATCATCAATTTCATCAACCTTTCCACCGCCAAATCAGCGAATCGGGCCAAGGAGGTGGGGTTGCGAAAAACCATCGGGGCCTTTCGCAACAATTTGGTGGGGCAGTTTCTCACGGAATCGATGATTTTCAGCATCATTTCGTTCGTTTTGGGTGTTGGATTAGCCTGGGTGCTACTCCCTACCTTCAACCAAATAGCCGCCAAAAACATGGAACTGCCTTTGTCCGAATGGTGGTTTCTTCCCATCCTGCTTGTAGCCGCTCTTTTGGTGGGGGTTTTGGCGGGACTCTACCCCGCTTTCTATTTGTCGGCCTTTAGGCCCGTAAATGTATTAAAGGGAACCCTGAGCGTAGGCAGCAAAAGCGGAAGGTTGCGCAGCGGATTGGTCATATTTCAATTTACCACTTCGGTCATTTTGATCATCGGCACCTTGATCATTTATCGCCAGATGGATTTTATCGTCAGCAAAGAACTTGGCTATGATAAGGAGCGTGTGGTCGTGTTGGAAGGAACTAACATCTTAGGGAACAAAATGGAAGCTTTTAAGGAGCAATTGGAGGGACTATCGCAAGTAAAGAGCGTAACAGCCACCAATTATTTGCCCATTGATGGTGGGAGCAGAAACGGCAACACTTTTATGGTGGACGATCAGGATGATGGCGGAAGGGGTGTGCCTGCACAAAAATGGCGGGTCGATTATGATTATATCGAAACCCTAGGAATTCAGCTTGAAAAAGGAAGGAACTTCTCCAAAGAATATGCCTATGATTCCATCAACTCTATCGTAATCAACAGCAAAATGGCCTCCGAACTGGGATTGAAAGACCCCATCGGCAAGAAATTGGACAATAACAGCCAAGTATTTACCATTATTGGGGTAATCGAGGACTTTCACTTTAAGTCTTTAAAAGAGGATATTTCGTCATTGTCGTTGGTCATTGGGAAAGATGTAGGAGCCGTTTCCATAAAATTGGAAAAGGGAAATCCTGCAGATGCACTGGCCTCGGTGGAGCAGGTGTGGAACCGTACGATTCCCAACCAAGCGATGAACTACACCTTTTTGGAAGAAGAGTTCGCCCAAATGCATGCCGATGTGCAGCGTATGGGCAGCATCTTCAACAGTTTTGCCCTGTTCGCCATTCTTGTGGCCTGTTTGGGCCTTTTTGCCCTCTCGGCCTTTATGGTAGAGCAGCGTAGAAAGGAAATCAGCATACGCCGGGTTTTGGGAGCACCGTTCAAGAACATATACCAATTGCTGACCCTCGACTTTTTAAAGCTGATTGTCATTTCCATTGGGATTGCAATTCCGATAGGATGGTATTTGATGAACCGGTGGTTGGAAGGCTTTGCATACCACATCAACATAGGCTGGGAAATATTTTCTTTGGCAGCACTCATAGCGCTAGGCGTAGCGATTGTAACCATTAGCTATCAATCCATTGGGGCGGCGCTCTTGAAGCCCACCAAAGGCTTGCGGACGGAATAAATCAATCAAAAAAACGAAAACCATGTTCAAGAATTATCTAAAAATAGCTTGGAGGAACCTTTCAAAGAATAAGGGTTACACCATCATCAACGTGGGCGGATTGGCCATTGGGATGGCCGTTACCCTGATTATTGGTTTGTGGATCAACGACGAGCTGAGCCATAACGATTACTTTACCCATAAGAACCAGATAGCGCAAGTGTTCCAATCGCAGACATTCAATGGTGAAACGGGCACAGGGCCCGCTATTCCACGTCCTTTGGAGAAAGCCTTGCGAGAAAGCTATATGGACAATTTCCAGCATTTGGTCATGTCCTCTTGGAACACTTCCCAGTACCTAAAGTATAAAGAAACCAGCATTTCCAGAACAGGGAACTTTATGCAGCGTGAGGCCCCCGACATGTTGGACCTCAACATATTAAAAGGCGAAAAGGACGGTGTTCGTGAAATCAACTCTATCATGCTATGTGAGTCTACCGCTAAGGCTCTTTTTGGGGATGAAGACCCCATAGGAAAAACCGTAAAGGTGAACAGCCAATACGATATGATGGTGACCGCAGTTTATGAGGATATCCCCTTCAATAATTCGTTCAACGATACTGAATTTATCATGCCTTGGGATAAATATGTTTCCGTGAACGAGTGGATCAAGAATGCTGAAGATCAGTGGGGCAATAATTCGTTCCAAATGTTTGTCCAAATCTCGGACAATACCAGTTTTGAGTCCGTTACCGCTAAAATTTTGAAGGTAAAGCAGGAACTGAACGAAAATTCCAAGGAATTTAATGCGCAGTTGTTTCTCTTTCCCATGAAGGATTGGCATTTAAGGGGGCGCTTTGAAAATGGACAGCAAGTCGGTGGAAGAATCAAATATGTGTGGCTATTTGGAATCATTGGAGCCTTTGTCCTTTTATTGGCCTGTATCAACTTCATGAATCTGAGCACAGCTCGTTCCGAAAAAAGGGCGAAAGAAGTCGGTATTAGAAAATCCATCGGTTCGCAGCGAAGCCAATTGATCAACCAGTTTTTGGGAGAATCGTTTGTTGTGGTCCTGTTGGCATTTTTGATTGCGGTGGTTATTGTGGTACTAGCCCTCAATGGATTCAATGAATTGGCCAGAAAGGATATCGATTTTCCGTGGTCTTCCGTTGGTTTTTGGGCCGCATCATTAGGGTTCGTACTATTTACCGCTTTACTGGCAGGCAGCTATCCGGCGCTCTACTTGTCTTCATTTAGACCGGTTGAAGTATTAAAGGGAACTTTTAAAGCAGGAAAACACTCGGGACTGCCCCGTAAAATATTGGTGGTACTACAATTTACCGTTTCCGTAGCCTTTATTATCGGCACTGTAATCGTAATGCAGCAAATCAATTACGCAAAAAACAGACCCATCGGCTATGATAAGGAAGGATTGGTGCAGATTCCTACGATGAGCCAAGATTTTCAGGGAAAATTTGAATTGATGCGGGACGAATTCATCGCATCAGGAGCCGTGGTGGAAATGTCCACCTCCAGTGCCCCAACCACAAATATTTGGTCAAACCGCAGTGGATTCGTCTGGGAAGGCAAGCCGGAAGGTTTCCAAGAAGATTTGGCATGGACCGAGGTGTCACCCGAATACGCCAAAAGCCTGAACTTGAAGATTGTGCAGGGCAGGGATTTCTCGAGGGAATTTCCATCGGACTCCAATGCCGTATTGCTCAACGAAACCGCGGTAAAATACATGGGACTGGAGAACCCCATCGGTAAATTTATCAAGGATGATGATGAGGAAGACCCTTCCCCGCCTTTGAAGATTATTGGCGTGGTGCAAGATATGATTGCGCAGTCGCCCTACGAGCCAGTAAAACAAGGCATGTACGTTTTTGATAAACACGAAAATGGTTCCTACTATAACATGAGATTGAACCCATCACAAAGTGCCAGCCAGAATTTGGCGGTAATAGAAAGGGTTTTCAAGGAACATTTTCCCGATATCCCATTTCAATACGACTTTGTGGACCAAGAGTACGGGGAAAAGTTCGCGGCAGAAGAACGGATAGGAAGATTATCGGGAATATTTACCGCCTTGGCCATTCTGATCAGTTGTTTGGGACTGTTTGGTCTGACCTCCTTCGTTGCGGAGCAGCGCACCAAGGAAATCGGAGTTCGCAAAGTGCTCGGAGCTTCGGTGTTCAATGTTTGGAATATGCTGTCCAAAGACTTCTTAAAATTGGTGATCATCTCCTGCTTTATTGCAGTTCCCATCGCCTATTATGTGATGAACGGCTGGCTGCAGGAATATCCCTATCGGGTAATTCTCAAGTGGTGGATTTTCGCCTTGGCCATGCTGGGAGCCTTGGCCGTAACCATTCTTACGGTGAGCTTTCAGGCCATTAGGGCAGCAAAATCAAACCCAGCCCGTAGCCTAAGAACGGAGTAGTCAACATCAAAAAACGAAGATCATGTTCAAGAACAACATCAAAATAGCATGGAGAAGCCTTAAAAAGCAGCCATTCTTCACATTTCTCAACATATTTGGATTAGCGATTGGAATGGCTGGTGGGCTTTTGCTCGGACTGTACATTTATGACGATTTGAGCCACGACAAAATGTTCGTGGATGCGGACCGCATCTATCGGATTAATTCCGATATGAAATTTGGTGGGGCCGAAGAAGAAACGGCCGAAGTATCGGCACCCATGGCCGAAGCATTGGTAAATGACATTCCAGAGGTTGAAATGGCCACACGTTTCAGGAACATAGGGAGTATTTCCATTCGTTTGCAAGATGCTACGGACAATGTACGCGAGCACCAGATAGCGTATGCCGACTCCACTTTTTTCAAGATGTTCGGCATTCAATTGTTGCATGGGGATGAACGCTCGGCGTTGGTGGAGCCGAACACCATGATCATGACGCGAACCGCTGCCGAAAAACATTTCCCTGTTGATCAAGCTATTGGAAAAACCTTGATGATCAACGATCAAGAGGTGTATACCGTAACGGGAGTGATGGAAGATTTGCCCAAAAACTCCATTTTCAGGGACAAACCTATTTTCTTGGCAATGTCAGGGTATGAAGATGCCCAACTTGCCGAGTGGGGAAACCATAATTACTACACCTTTGTAAAGCTTGTTCCGGGTGCTTCGGGCTCGGATATTCAAGATGAAATGCAGGCCATGGTCGGGAAATACCTGATTCCTTATGCACAGCGGTTTTTCCCAGGAATTACGGAACAGCAATTTTTGGATTCCGGCAACTATGTAAACTACTCCACCATTGCATTAACGGATATTCATTTGCATTCTGGACGAAGCCCTGAGTTCAGCACGGTGAGCGACATCAAAAATGTATACATTCTTGGGGCTATCGCCATTATCTTGTTGGTCTTGGCCAGTGTAAATTTTATGAACCTGTCCACGGCACATTCCCTAAAACGATCAAAGGAAGTTGGTATTCGAAAAACCTTAGGCTCGCAACGAAGCGGTTTGATAGGGCAATTTTTAACGGAGTCCGGGCTCATTGCCGTGGGTTCCTTACTGTTCGCCATCGTTATTGCATCTGTCGCCATGCCCTTTTATAACGATTTAGCAGGGAAAGAGCTATCCATACCCTATTCCAATCCATTTTTCTGGTTGATTTTACTCGTCGCAGCCTTGGTTTTGGGGTTGTTTTCGGGCAGTTATCCCGCGTTTTTCATGTCCCGTTTTGTGGCAGCCAAAGTGCTCAAGGGCCAAGGGGACAATTCCATTGGAGGAGGCAGGGTGAGAAACGCTTTGGTAATTTTTCAATTTAGTATTTCCGTGTTTCTCATCATGGGTACGTTGACCGTATTTCAACAGTTGCGCTTTATTCAAGGCAAGGACCTCGGATATGGAAAAAATCAAGTGCTGGTGATAGGAGGAGTTAACAGCTTGGAAGGTAAAAAGCAGGCCTTCAAAGATGCCGTACTTCGAATAAGCCAAGTAAACCATGCTACCTTGAGCAGTAACCTGCCAACACCTTCCTCACGAAGCAGCGGAACCTATTTGTTGGCGGAAGACCGAAGTCAAGAGAAATCCATCAATATGCAACAATGGGAGGTAGACGAAGATTACCTATCCACAATGAACCTTTCCTTGATTTCAGGGAGAACTTTTGACCTGGATAGGTTTGCCACCGACTCTTCGGCTGTCATCTTGAATGAAAAGGCAGTAGCTGTTTTGGGAAAGACCCCAGAAAGCGTCATAGGCACTCAATTTGTCGGTGGTCTGGAAGGTGGAGGAAATTTGTCCACAGTGATAGGGGTGGTGAAAAACTTTCATTACGAAACCCTTAGGGATGAGGTGGGCTCATTGGCGCTCTTCCACGGCGGGGAATTTGCCAGTAATTTGGCCATAAAGCTAAATGGCGGGGACGTGGCTCAAACCATTGCCGAAATAGAGAATATTTGGAGAGAGATGGCCCCGACACAGCCATTTGACCATTATTTTATGGATGACTCCTTCAACGCAAGCTACGAGGCTGAACAGCGGTTAGGAGAGATTTTTATGATTTTCACCATGCTTTCCATCATCATAGCATGTTTGGGCTTGTTGGGCCTTGCCACCTTCAACGCGCAAAAGCGGGTAAAGGAAATCGGGGTTCGAAAGGTGCTGGGAGCTGGCGTAGGCCAAATTGTTTATCGTTTGTCCGTTGATTTTCTAAAGTTAGTGGGATTGGCCGTGGTCATTGCACTGCCCTTGGGTTGGTACGCCATGGATAGATGGCTTCAGGATTTCTCGTACCGTATCGATATTCCGTGGTGGATTTTTGCGCTATCCGCACTTATGGCGGTAGGCGTTGCGCTGCTAACGGTGAGCTATCAAAGCATAAAAGCCGCCGTTGTAAATCCGGTAAAAAGTTTAAGAAACGAATAGGTCCATCTATCATCAATCAAAAAAGAAAGCTATGCTCAAAAATTATCTGAAAATTGCCTGGAGAAATTTGATCAAGAACAAAACCTTTAGTATTGCCAACATTATTGGGCTGACCTGTGCCTTTGCGGTAGCCATCTTATTGTCCATGACAGCCTTGTTCGAACTTTCGTTTGATCAGTTCCATGAGAACAAAGACAACACCTTTCAATTGTATCTCTCAAGCCAGACGCCAAGGGGAGTGGAGGTGAGCACGTCCAATCCGGTTCCGTTGGCCGCTGCTCTCAAAGATGAAGTGCCGGGCATAAAGCACATCGCAAGGTCATTGAGCGAGGATGCTTTGATTTCCTACAAAGAGAAAGATCTAAGCTTGGACGCGGAATTTGTGGACGCGGAATTTTTCCAAATGTTTACCTACCCGGTCTTAGGGGGCAATGAAGAAAATCCTTTGCCCAACAAAAACTCGGTTTCCATCACTGAGGAGACCGCGCAGAAAACGTTTGGAACTCTCGATGCATTGGGCGAGACCATTCAAGTGAAGATTGGGGGTGAAGAGCGTCCGTTTACCGTGGCAGCTATTTTGGAGGATACTCCTGCCAACAGCAGTATGGATTTTGATATCGTGATTCCATTTGAGAACCATCCAGAATACGAAGCCAACAAGGACGAGTGGAATTCTCAGTTTTTTCCAGTGTATTTGCAATTGGAGGAAGGCATCACAACGGAGCAATTTGAGCAAAGTACAAGGGAATTTGTGAATCTTCATTACGCAGGCAGCATTGAAAGTGCCCAAAGGGATGGAGCCACACCCGATGCGAACGGCCAATTTAAACAACTGCATCTATTGCCCATAACCGATATGCACTTTGTAAACTACAGGGAAGGGCGCGCAGAGACTGCACGTACATTCCCTTACCTTATTTTGGGTGTGGCACTGGTGATCATATTTATCGTTTGTGCCAATTTCATCAACATGAACATTGCGCTCAGCGAAAAAAGACTAAAGGAAATAGGGATGCGAAAGACCTTAGGGGCAGTCAAAAAACAACTGTTTTTTCAGTTTTGGATGGAAAGTGTAATCGTATTTTTACTTTCCATAGGACTGGGTCTTGTGGTGAGCAATCTCCTTATAGACCCGTTCAAGACGTTGTTCAACACCAAGGCCACTTTTGCTGAGGTAACCCAACCGGAAATTATAGGAATATTTGCACTGGCCATTTTTGGAATCACCTTGATTGCAGGAGGATATCCAGCACTGCTTATGAGTAAATTAAGTACTCTAAGGGCGCTAAAGGGCAAGTTGGATTTGGGCAAGAACCGCTTGCGCAACGGACTGATTGTGCTTCAATTTGTGATTGCCATAATGCTGATCAGCGGTACCTTGGTCCTTCACGGGCAGTTGGAATTTATGCGAAACAAGGACTTGGGCTACAACAAGGAACAGGTCGTTTCCATTCCTTTGAACGGGAGAAAGGATAGCTATGCGGTATTGGAACTCTTACGTGATGAACTGTCGCAGCACCCGAACATTTTGAGCGTTTCCGGTGCTGATAATAACTTAGGTCTTGGGAAGGACGGAAGTCTTTCCAGCAGTGCCATGGGCTTTGATTACAAGGGAAAAGGAATATTCACTAATGCCTTGACGGTGGATTATGACTATGCCGAAACCTTGGATATTGAGCTCAAATCCGGTCGAATGTTCAACCGCGATTTCAGCACCGACAGTTTAAGCTTGGTCATCAATGAAAGCATGGCCAAACAATTGGGAGAGGAAGACCCTTTGTCCATTCGGATTCCCATGGATGATTCCGTTACCTATTCGGTTATCGGGGTCATTGAGAACTACAACTTTCAAGATGTCAAAAAAGAGGTGGAGCCCCTCACCCTGTTTATGAACAAGGATTGGGACCTGTATTATGCCTATGTCAAAATTGCACCACAGAATCCTGCCAGTTCCTTTGAAGCCATCAAATCGGCTTGGGAGAAGATTGAACCACAAGCTGAATTTTTGGGCTCATTTTTGGATGAAAACGTAGACCGAACCTTTAGAAGGGAAAAGAACATGGCAACCATTATTACCAGTGGCAGTATTTTGGGAATCATCCTGAGTTGTTTGGGTCTTTTTGCCATTTCCATGCTCGTAGTGGCGCAGCGCACCAAGGAAATAGGAGTGCGCAAGGTTGTTGGGGCAAGTGTTTCTTCGGTAACTCTATTGCTGACCAAGGACTTTTTAAAGTTGGTTGGTCTAGCCTTTATCATTGCAACCCCCATAGCTTGGTATTTTCTAAATGAATGGTTGCAAGACTATTCGTCGCACGTTAACCTTAGTCCATTGTTTTTCATTGGCTCTGGTCTATTGGCGGGCCTCATTGCCTTTATCACCATAGGGTCTAGAACCGTCACAGCGGCATCCGCAAATCCAGTTAACAGTTTACGAACCGAATAACACTAACACATGCTTCTACAACTCAACAATATATTCAAATGGGTCAACTCTGGGGGCCAGCGCATTTTTTTGCTCAAAGACATCAATTTACTGGTGGAACAAGGAGAGTTTATCTCTGTAATGGGCCCTTCAGGTTCAGGAAAATCTACCTTGCTCAATGTCATCGGGATGTTGGACACCTTTGATGAAGGGGAGTACAATTTTTTGGACGAATCGGTTCATTCCCTCAAAGAAAAACACCGTTCCAATCTATACAAGCAATACATCGGCTTTGTATTTCAATCCTACCATCTGTTGGACGACCTTACTGTACAGGAAAATTTGGAAATGCCTCTGATCTATAAAAAAGTCAAAGGTTCGGAGCGGAAGGCCATGGTAGCCGATATGCTGGACCGTTTTAACATTGTGGGCAAAAAAGACCTTTTTCCTGCACAGCTGAGCGGAGGACAACAACAATTGGTGGGCGTGGCCCGAGCGTTGATCGCCAACCCAAAGTTGATTTTGGCCGATGAACCTACGGGCAACTTGAATTCCAAACAGGGCGAGGAAATCATGGAACTATTTAAGCAATTGAACGAGGAAGGGGTAACCGTTATTCAAGTAACACACTCGGAAAAGAACGCGGAGTATGGTTCCAGAATCATCAACTTGCTGGACGGGAGAATGGTTTAATCTGCCAGCTCTGCCAACTCTTGGCCAACTAGGCTACCAAGAGCAACCCCCATTCCCCCCAAGCGTACACCGCAGGCAATGGAATTGGAGATTTGCTTGACGATGGGCGACTTTTGCGCACCCACGCCCATAATGCCGCTCCAACGCCGCTCAATTTGAAAGGATTGATTTGGCAAAATCATTTCACGGAGAAGGGACTCCAATTTTTGTTGGATGATTTCGGTTTGCCCAAACATCATGGTCTCCTCTGTCTTAAAATCAAGATTGCGTCCACCGCCAAACAGAATACGATCATTTATATTTCTGAAATAATAATAGCCTTCATCAAAATGGAAAGTTCCTTTTACGGACAAGCTTTTGATGGGCTCCGTGATCAAGACTTGGGCGCGTGCCGGTTGCACTGTTTCCGATTTTAAAAGTTTCGATGCAAACCCATTGGTGGCGACAAACACCTTTTTGGATACAAACTCAAAATCCGTTGTCCGAATCAAGGCGCTCTGGTTGAGTTGCTCGATATTCTGAACCGTAATCCCATTTAAAATGGGAATGTCCATGGCGGTACATTTATGGATGAGGGAACGCATCATTTTACCTGTATCTAATTGGCCTTCCAGTTGATGCGTGAGGTATTTGTCCTGAATGTTTTCAAAATGGAAACTATTCTCGGTGGCCTTAAATGGCTTTTGCCCAAAAACGGGTTCCAATAGATTGTTGAGATAAGGAAGAGACTGTAAACACTTTTCGTAAAAGTCTGGTTTGTCCAACGGGAAAAGCTCGTGTCCGCCCAGCAATTGGAAATCGATGGCCTTATCCCCCAGCAAATTCCGTAGCCTTTGGATACCGTTCCAACGCTTTTGGACCAGTTGCACCACTTCTTCTTCCGTATGATGGTTTAGATCGGACAAGATTTCGGAAACACTTCCAAAACAGGCAAAACCTGCATTTTTGGTGCTTGCCCCTTGTGGCAGACTGCCTTTTTCCAGAATCAGGATATTGGATTTGGGATATTTTTCCTTTAGGCTGATGGCACAATTGAGTCCAACGATACCGCTTCCAACGATGGTGAAATCCACATCGGAAAACCAACTTTTATGTTCCCAATAACTCAATTCCATAACTAAAAAACCCCGATAAATCGGGGTTCAAATTAATGTTCTTCTTTATACTTTGGGTCCATTTTAAAGTCCTCCATGAATTTGGTGGTATAATTTCCAGCCAAATAATCAGGATGGTCCATCAATTGACGATGGAACGGAATGGTGGTCTTGATTCCCTCGATTACAAACTCGTCCAAAGCTCTTCTCATTTTGTTGATGGCCTCTTCCCGGGTCTGGGCGGTAGTAATCAACTTCGCAATCATCGAATCGTAGTTCGGCGGAATCATATAGCCACTGTACACATGGGTATCCAAACGCACGCCATGTCCGCCTGGAGTATGCAAGGTGGTAATCTTCCCTGGAGATGGCCTAAAGTCGTTGTAAGGGTCCTCCGCGTTGATACGGCACTCGATGGAGTGTAACTTTGGATAGTAGTTTTTTCCTGAAATAGGTACTCCACCGGCCACCAAAATCTGTTCCCGAATCAAATCGTAGTCCACCACCTGCTCGGTAATTGGGTGTTCCACTTGGATACGGGTGTTCATCTCCATAAAGTAGAAGTTACGGTGTTTATCCACCAAAAACTCAATGGTCCCAGCACCTTCGTATTTGATATATTCGGCTGCTTTTACCGCGGCCTTGCCCATATCCTCACGAAGTTTGTCCGTCATAAAAGGAGAAGGTGTCTCCTCGGTCAACTTTTGGTGCCTACGTTGCACGGAGCAATCCCTTTCGGACAAGTGGCATGCTTTTCCGTATTGATCTCCCACAACTTGGATTTCAATATGTCGGGGCTCTTCAATCAGTTTTTCCATGTACATTCCGCCATTTCCAAAAGCAGCTGTTGCTTCGGTAACGGCACTGTTGAAGTTTTTCTCCATTTGATCTTCAGACCAAATGGCACGCATCCCTTTACCTCCACCACCGGCGGTGGCTTTGATCATTACAGGATACCCCATCTTTTTCGCCTCTTTTTTGGCGTGGGCAACATCTTTCAATAGGCCTTCCGAACCGGGAACGGTAGGTACACCAGCTTTCCGCATGGTTTCCTTGGCCGTGGCCTTATCTCCCATTTTATCGATTTGTTCGCCGGAGGCACCAATAAATTTGATATCATGCTCGGCACAAATCTTGGAGAATTTGGAGTTTTCGGACAGGAACCCATAGCCAGGGTGAATGGCATCGGCATTGGTGATTTCGGCAGCAGCGATGATGTTTGGAATCTTCAAATACGATTCACTACTGGGCGCAGGGCCTATACATACTGCTTCGTCGGCAAATCGGACATGAAGACTTTCCTCGTCGGCCTTGGAGTAAACGGCTACCGTTTTTATACCCATTTCCTTGCAGGTCCTGATAATCCGCAAGGCAATTTCGCCCCTATTTGCTATCAATATTTTTTTAAACATAGAACACAATCTTTAGTTAGGAATTCTAAATCTTAAATGATTTTGGAAACCAACGGCCCCAAAAACGATCATTTAAAATTCGCTACGATGGGTCTACCAAGAATAATGGTTGGTCAAACTCCACTGGTGAGGAATCATCAACCAAAATCTTTACAATCTTTCCGGAAACTTCGGATTCGATATCGTTGAAGAGTTTCATCGCCTCTATCACACAAAGTACATCACCTTTACTGATGGAAGTTCCTACCTCAACAAACGGCGGCTTGTCCGGGGAAGGTTTTCTGTAGAATGTTCCAATAATGGGCGACTTGATGGTGATGTATTTGGAATCATCATCTGCCTTTTTGGTGTCGGCCGGTGCTGGTGCAGCGGCTTCTTGAGCTGCTGGCGCCTGTGGTGCTGGAGCGGCCGCTGTGGCCTGGGGAACGGGAATCTGTTGAACAATGGTGGTTTCGGGTGAGCCGGAGCCCGTGCTTCCCGTTCGAATGGTGATTTTAATGTCCTCCATTTCCAACTTCACCTCGCTGGCGCCGGACTTGGCGACAAACTTGATTAAACTTTGAATTTCCTTAATGTCCATGGAATATAATTTAGTTAGTTGTGTGATTAAGAATTATAGGCCCATTTCAAATAAATGGAACCCCATGTAAAACCACCTCCAAAGGCGGCGAAAATAATATTGTCTCCTTTTTTCAATTGTTTTTCGTAATCGTGCAACAACAAGGGGAGTGTTGCCGATGTGGTATTACCATAACGGTCAATGTTGATCATTACCTTATCCGCCTCCACACCCATGCGGTTTGCGGTGGCATCAATAATGCGTTTATTGGCCTGATGGGGCGCCAACCAGTTCACATCGTCCTTGGTCAAGTTGTTCCGCTCCATGATCAATGCCGAAACATCGGCCATGTTTGAAACGGCAAATTTAAAGACGGATTTCCCATCTTGGTAAACGTAATGTTGTTTGTTTTTGATGGTTTCCTCGGATGCAGGTAATATGGAGCCTCCGGCATCAATTTTTAAGAACTGCCGCCCGATACCATCGGAACGGAGGTACTCATCCTGAAGCCCTAATCCTTCTTCGTTGGGTTCAAAAAGGACAGCTCCAGCACCGTCACCAAAAATGATACAGGTGGTCCTATCGGTATAATCAATGATGGAGGACATTTTGTCGGCCCCAATGACCAATACTTTTTTATATCTGCCGGATTCGATGTAGCTGGCCGCGGTAGACATCCCATACAAAAAACTGGAACAGGCCGCCTGAAGATCGTACGCAAAGGCGTTTACCGCTCCAATTTCCGAAGCGACGTAGGCAGCTGTTGCCGCAACGGGCATATCGGGGGTGGCGGTGGCCACCAATACAAAGTCTATTTCTGAGGCTTCAATTCCCCTCTTTTCAAGAAGATCTTCTGCGGCTTTGATTGCCATAAAAGATGTTCCTGCATTCTCTTCTTTTAAGATTCTTCGCTCCTTGATCCCTGTTCGGGTAGTGATCCATTCGTCGTTGGTATCGACCATGGTTTCCAATACTTTATTGGAAAGCACAAAATCGGGAACGTATCCTCCTACAGCTGTTATTGCTGCCGTTGTTTTCTTCATTTTAGCCTCTCTTTATTGTCAAAAGGATTGAAATTTGACCCAAAAGCGGTGAAAATTAGTCATTTTATATGACTTTATTGGTAAAATTAACCGTTTTTGGGTGTTAAGAAGGGTCCATAAAAAAACTCCCGTTAAAAATTCAACGGGAGTTGCTTTATTACAAGGGATTTGCGCTTAAGCCGCAGTTTCCTCTTCTGTTTTGTCAATCAAAACCTGACCTCTGTAGTACAATTTGCCTTCATGCCAGTGAGCTCTGTGGAACAAGTGCATTTCACCTGTTGTGGAGTCCTTGGCAATTGTTGGCGCAACTGCTTTGTAGTGGGTTCTTCTTTTGTCCCTTCTGGTTTTTGATGTTTTTCTTTTAGGATGTGCCATTATAAACCTATTTATCCGTTAGTAACTTTTTTAAATCGTCCCACCTTGGGTCTGTTTTTTCCGATGGTTCTTTTTGCTCTTTTGGCTGCAACTCTTCCAGTTTGTCCAAGATGTCCGATTGCAAGGTTCCGTCCTCAACTCCGGGATGTACTCTTTTCTGGGGAACAGCTAGCACCAACATTTCATAAATGTATTGGGCTATATTGAACTGGTGCTCTCCATGCGGAATGATTAAAATTTCATCGTCTTCATCGTTGTACTCTTCGCCAAACTTGACGACAAGTTTCAAATCCGAATCGATGGGCTGGTCATAGGACTCGCCTGTTAGATCGCAATCCACATTTATGGTGCCGGTTGCTTTCATTTCGAGTTCCATCATGGTGCTCATCTTTTCCAGAACAGCACTTATATTGACGGAGGCCCCGTTAAATTCTTGGTAGTCAAAAGATTCAAAGAACGCATCATCAATCTCGTACACAAATTTATGTTTTCCCAACTTCAGACCTGAAAAAGGGATAAAAAACTCTTTCAGCTTCATCATTTCTACACTTAAGGATTGTGTACCAGCCTTTAAAGGCGGGTGCAAAGATACTACTAATTTACAAAACTGCAATTCTAGCTACAACAAATATCCAAAATGCAGTCAACTTTTTAGCCCCCGCGCTTAATTTTCTGCTTTTGCAGGGGGTTTTTGGTCAATTCCAAGTATTCTGTTCTATTTCTGAAAACCTGTATGGCGGTAAATACGGCTTCTTTAAAAGAACTCTCATCGGCTTTCCCCTTTCCTGCAATTTCGTAGGCGGTGCCATGATCTGGGGAGGTCCGGACCTTGTCCAGGCCAGCGGTGTAATTGACTCCTTTTCCAAAGGAAAGTGTTTTGAACGGAATGAGGCCCTGATCATGATAGGCAGCTAAAATGGCATCAAAATTTTCATGGTTTTTGGACCCAAAGAAGCTGTCGGCGGAGTATGGGCCGTAAACCAAAACCCCTTTGTTGAACAATTCTTTTATGGTGGGCTTTAAAATCTTGTCATCTTCTTCGCCAATGGTTCCGTTGTCACCGCTATGCGGATTGATGCCCAAAAGGGCAATTTTGGGGCGACGAATGCCAAAATCCATTTTTAGCGATTTTTCCATGGTCATCACCTTATCACGAATCAATTTTGGGGTAATGGCCTCGGCCACATCCTTTACCGCAATATGATCGGTAAGCAATCCCACACGAAGGGAGTTTGTGACCATAAACATGAGGCTTTCTCCTTTCAATTCTCTGGCGAGAAAGTCCGTATGGCCCGGAAAATTGAAGTCCTCCGATTGTATGTTGTTCTTGTTGATGGGCGCAGTGACCAAGACATCTATCTTGTCTTCTTTGAGTGCGTCAACAGCGGCCCGTAACGATTTAATGGCATACTCACCGCCTTCCTTGGTGGCCTCTCCGTAGGTTATGGCAGGCACCTCTTTCCAGACATTCACAATATTGATCTTGCCCTCAATGGCCTGTTCGGCATCACGAACGCCATTGAACTTGATGTCGATTCCCAAATCCTTGATCTGTTGGGAGACAGTTTTGTTGGATGCAAAGATGACCGGAGTGCAAAAGTCCAACATTCTTGCATCTTCAAATGTTTTGAGCGCAACCTCGCACCCAATGCCGTTAATATCCCCAACGGAGATCCCTAACCTTATTTTTTGACTTTCCTTCATAAAATGAATGCCGTTATGGCTACTTTTGCATTACAAAACTAGTCAATTAATAAGACACATGTTCACAGGGATCATAGAGACTTTGGGGAAAGTAGAAAAGTTGGAAAAGGACGGGGGAAATCTTCACCTGACCGTTAGTTCGGGAATCACTTCCGAATTGAAAATTGACCAGAGTGTTTCGCACAACGGAGTATGCCTTACCGTGGTGTCCATTAACGGGGATAGTTACACCGTCACTGCGATTGAAGAGACCTTGAACAAGACCAATCTTGGAGACATTAAGGTTGGCGATACGGTCAACCTGGAGCGCGCCATGGTATTGGGAGCACGTTTGGACGGGCACATTGTACAGGGACATGTGGACCAAACGGCGGTTTGCCAATCGGTTGCGGAACAGGATGGGAGTTGGGTCTATACCTTTATCTATGATTCCAAGCTCAACAACGTTACCATCGAAAAAGGGTCCATTACCGTTGATGGGGTAAGCCTCACGGTGGTCGATTCCCAAAAGGACAAGTTTAGCGTAGCTATTATTCCGTACACTTATGAGCATACCCGATTCCATGCCTACAAAGTAGGCACAAGAGTGAACTTGGAGTTTGATGTGGTCGGGAAATACGTTGCCCGATTGTTGGAACTTAGAGGCTAAACTCCATCAAAATACATTGCGCATGCCGCGCCAAATTCTGATGAGCACGAATGTCGCGATCAACACCATCACCGTTAGTCCTAAGGCCAATGGATAGTTTCCATAGATCCAATTTCCTGTGGCAAAAAGACATCCATACACCAAAATACAGCCCACAATCATGGCCAAAACACCCGATGGCACACTCCACTTGGCATTTTCATCTTCCAAGGTAACTCCGTCGGCCTTGGCCGCTTCATGAACCTTGTTCCATCCAGGACCTCCCGGCTTCGTGATTTTATAGAAACGGTAAAGTACCTTATTGTCCTCCGGTTTGGTCAAAAATGTGGTGGCCAACCAGAGTATGGTGGTAATCAGTACCACTAATGGGAATTTACTCCATGCAGGAAAGGGAGCACCTTCTGCCAAAAACAACGGATCTTCCAATTGCCAAAAAATAATGGAGATGATTCCAGAGGAGAACATCGCCACGATTTCGCTCCATGCGTTGATACGCCACCAGAACCATCGCAACAAAAAGATAAGTCCCGTTCCGGCTCCGAACATAATGATGATATCGAACAACTGGGTGGCATTGTTGAGTTCCAACGCGAACAAACTGCTCAGCACCATCAAAACAACGGTAGAGATTCGTCCTACGTTTACCAATTCCTTTTCCGAAGCATCTTTGTTGACCTGTTGCTTGTAAAAGTCGTTCACAATATAAGAGGAACCCCAGTTGAGGTGGGTTGAGATAGTGGACATGTAGGCCGCACCCAATGAAGCCATGACCAGACCCAACAAGCCCGTGGGCAACATGGTGAGCATAGCGGAATAGGCCAAATCATTTTTGAGGATATTCTCTGGCACATTCGGAAACGCCTGTTGGATGCTTTCCAAATCCGGGAAGACCACAATGGAGGCCAAAGCCACCAAAATCCAAGGCCAAGGCCGTAGTGCATAGTGTAATATATTGAAGAAAAAAGTTGCTCCAATAGCATGGTTCTCGTTTTTGGCGGCTAACATCCGCTGGGCGATATAACCTCCACCGCCCGGCTCTCCGCCGGGGTACCAAGCACTCCACCATTGTACCGCCAAGGGTATGATCAATAGGCCTATCAAGGCTTCCGTATCGGAAAAGTCGGGTAAAATGGACATTTTTTCCTGTACTTGGGCATTGGCCAAAATATTGTCCAATCCGCCCACTTCGGGTATGTTCACCAAATAGACAGCGGCACCGATAGCTCCGCCCATGGCAACGAAAAACAATAGAAAATCTGTATAAACTACACCCCTAAAACCACCAACGGCACTAAAAATCACGGTTATGGTTCCCCCAAGGAGTACAGTTTCAATGGGTTCCAGCCCAAGCATTACCTGCCCTATTTTGATAGCGGCCAAGGTTACAGCCGACATCGCCATCACATTAAAAACTACCCCCAAATACAACGATCTGAATCCTCTAAGAAAATGGGCCGGTTTTCCGCCGTAGCGCAAATCGTAAAACTCCATATCCGTGGCTACATTCGATTTTCTCCAAAGTTTCGCATAAACGAATACGGTTAACAAACCCGTGAGCAAAAAGGCCCACCAGCCCCAGTTTCCGGAAACCCCATCGGTTCGGACAAAATCCGTGACCAAGTTGGGCGTGTCCGTGGAGAAAGTGGTGGCTACCATGGAAAAGCCCAACAGCCACCAGGGCATGCTTCGGCCGGATAAAAAGTATTCTGCGGTATTTTTTCCTGATTTTTTGGAAACATAGATTCCTATAAAAAGCACGATGGCGAAGAATCCAAAGATGATGATGTAATCTAAAAGTTCTAGTTTCATTTGTTTAGTTTGGTTGGAGTTAAAGATAGGTTTTTTGGGTTACTTTTGTGAACCTGTAAAAAGTCTTCATGTTTCTTTCCGCTTTCTCAGATATTTCCGTAGCCGCATGGACCATGGCCGCCACCGCAGTTTTTTTGATGGGGGTTTCCAAAGCGGGACTCAAGGGAATGTCCATTTTTAATGTGACTTTGATGGCGTTGGCGTTCGGTTCCAAGGCTTCTACGGGGCTTTTTATCCCATTGTTGATTGTAGGAGATACGTTTGCAGTGATCTATTACAACCGACACACCCAATGGAAATATATTCTGCGGTTTTTGCCTTGGATGATTTTAGGTATCCTTATCGGGGTCTTGATCGGAAAAGACCTTCCCGAGCGCGAATTTAAATGGGCCATGGTGGTGGTGATTTTCATTAGCTTGGGCATGCTGGTGTTTTGGGACCGACGAAAATCAAAAAAGGTGCCCACCCATTGGCTGTTTTCGGGTTCCATGGGGATTTTATCGGGAGTATGCACCATGATCGGAAACTTGGCAGGAGCGTTCACCAATATTTTCTTTTTGGCGATGCGCTTGCCCAAAAACGAGTTTGTGGGCACTGCCGCTTGGCTGTTTTTTATCACCAACCTTTTTAAAATGCCCTTTCACGTTTTTGTTTGGAAAACGATTACCGTGGAAAGTCTGCTGATCAACTTGCGATTGCTCCCTGCTATTTTTGTTGGGTTGTTGTTGGGTGTTTTTCTGGTGAAGAAAATCAACGAGAAAAATTACAAACGCTTTATTTTGATTGTCACCGCCATTGGCGCTGCGGCGATATTGTTTAGATAGATAACTGTTAATATCGATCAAACATCAATTTGTTCATATTTGTAATAAAATGAGTTTAAGGATAAAAACACTTTTCTCTATCTTTATAAATAGAAAAGGGAGGAAAACTTTCCTCCCTCTTTAAGTAGCTCCGACTGGATTCCAACCTGCAACCTATGCCTTCGTTCAGCATTGCTCTATGCAATTGAGCTACGGAGCTTTTAAGGACTGTGCGCGCAGTCCTTATTTATTTGATAAAGTAAAATTATAGTATTCAGGCGGTTGAATGACCAAAAGAGCATGGGCGTTTTCCACAGATACTCAACAATTTGATTGTTGACAACTATGGAATCCAGTTAATAACTCCAAAGGAATTGGTAAAATTCACTAAAGCTTAGCGAAAATCATTAGATAAATCTACTTTTTGACAAATGATATGAATAATTGAATGATTGATAACTTTTTGAAATGATTTAAATATCCCATAAGAAAAGCCGCATCCAATTGGATGCGGCTTTCCTTTATACATTAAGATGTTCTTTTACTCCGAAGCACCTTCATAAATTGCATTAAAGATCAATTTAAAAGTACCGCGTGGCTGTGCCCTAAATTGGGGACGGAACGCAAACAAAACAGCAGAACCTTTCCCGTACTTGGCTTTTACCATGGCGGGTTTTTTGGCGATATACCTGTCTTCGCCCATGGCCCAACCGCTCATCAAAAGGTCTTTGGCAGCATAGGTGGCAATTACCTCTACATCGGGTTCAGGAGCGTCGGCAATTTCTTCCGTACCGCCTTCACCTGTTTTTCGCTGTTTGTCGATGGAGAAGGCCCTACTTCGGTTAAAAGAAACAGCAACCGTATCCTTCATGCCAAAAGCAAGCGGATGTGTGGTATCCACGCCAGCCTTGATCAAGGAACCGGGAATAAAGAAATCGTTGCTGTCGGCATTGGCCACTGCATTGCGCAAGGGAAGGCCAAACTGTTCAATCACAAAATCACTGGCTTCATCGAACGCGATCAAAGTGCCTCCTTCATCCACATAATCGCTCAACTTCACCGAACCTTTTAATCCGATACCTCCCGTGAATTTTTCAGGCATGCTCAAATTACTGTGTCCATGCAAAATGGAACTTGGCCGTTGTGAAGGGATGATAATGGCATCATATTGAGACAAGTCTCTGGTTTTGATATCCGCATCGTGCAAGGTATCCATATCAAACTCGTATTCATCCATGATATAACGGGTCCACCCTTCGTCCATATTGGCCACCCAAGATTTGTAGAGCCCTACTTTGGGCAAATGGATTTTTTTCAGTTGTACTTCGGGTTTGGCAGCAAGTCCGGTAAACTCAAGGCCGTACTCTTGGGCCAAGGATTCCATCAGCTCTTTGTCTCCGGAAACAATATAGGATCCAGCGGGCATGGTTGTTTTTCCCGCTTTGAATTCCGTCATGCTTTTATAAGCTGTTCCGCCTGCCTTTAACACTTTGTTGGTAGCGACCACGGCAGCATTGGTGTTGGCACTCAATGCATAGCCAAAGGAGCCGTTTCTATTTACATCACCTTCGTAATAGGACACAAGCCCTGTAACTTTCTCGGTTTGTACGTTGAATGATTCGGCAACCCTATCCACATCGATTCCCATTTGCATAGGCAATGTCCATCCGGCCAGATCGTAGGGGGTGTCTGGTGGTCCCCCCGGATATTGAAAACGGGTAGGGTAGTCCTGTTTTTCCATGAGGTCCAACAAATAAGGCCTAAAGGCCTGTGCGGTGTAGATGACGTAAGATCCTTCTTCATAATCTTTGCCGTTTACGGTAAAGTCCTTGGTGGCTCTTTCCACTTCAATTCCGCCTTGGAGCAGGACGTTTACCAAGTTCACCGCTTCAAAGGAATCCCATTGCTCTTTGCCAATAACATAGGCAAACAAATCTCCATTCTTGCCTTTTTCTACGGCCGATTTACCCATTTTATAGATGTTGTACAGGTAATTGCTCTTCCGGTCTGCGGCAAGGTCCAACGTGGCCCAAGTCGCAGTCAACATATAGTCCACAGCGTCGCGAAAATGGGATTCACCACCTTTCCATGGGTCAGGGTACATAATGTCGGTACCATCAGTAGGGGTGCCTCCTGCAACGGTTTTCGGAAGTTTTTCCGGATCATAGAATCTTGGGGTCGGTGTGGTATGTCCAGTTTCGGTCAAGATACCGATCATGTTGTGATAGTAAGGTACGGTACGTCCACCGCCGTTCCAGAACATGGTGTAAAAGTTGTCAGCGATGGCACCAGGCATGTTTTCCAAGGAAAAACGCTTGGTCATGGCAGAGCCCACTTCGCTAACGCCAGCGGTAATGGCCGGATGAATCCTAGGATTCACAGGGTCCGCGTAGGGGGGCAACGAAATTTTGGTCCAAGATGGGGACGACTGGTGGTGATTGTACACAATCTGGGGATACCATTCGTTGTACAATATCTTGGTCACATTATAGGTCTCGGGCATAATGTTCATAAACCAATCCCGGTTGTTATCGTGACCCATGTAGTAGTGATACAAAATTGGGGGACGGGAGGTTTCGTAGGGCGTGCCCAGATTTTTGCGGTACCAGTCCACCACGATATCCAAACCGTCGGGATTCATTACGGGCATCAATAGCGTAATCACATTTTCCCTGATTTTTTTCATTTCTTCGGTTTCGGAGGTGGCCAGGGTATAGGCCAGTTCCGAGGTCATCTGCCCATGGGCCAATTCGGTGGAGTGCATGCCCCCATCGACCCAAACGATCGCCTTACCTTCTTGGGAAAGGCGAACGGCTTCGTCATCGTTGACCTGTACACTGGCCAATTTGGTGCTGATGTCCTTCCACTTATCCAATTGTGCAAGATTTTCTTCTGTAGAAATGAACAGGAGGTACATTTTACGGCCCAATACGGTTTCTCCAATTTCGATTTTTTTCACTCGGTTGGAAGCTGCATCCAATTTTGACAAGTAATCTTCAATCTGGGAGTAATCGGCCAGTTTGTAGTCGGCTCCCACCTTGAATCCGTAAACATCTTCGGGGGAGGGAACATTCTGTGCCACGGAAAACGCGGCGCAAGACAAACACATCGCTGCGGAGAGCAGCCATGTTTTGAGGTTTGCTGTTTTAGAAATCATTTTTTGAATTAGTTATAATTTGACTGAAAATTAAGCAATTGAGCCGAGTATATTAAATCCCTTGCTTTTGAATTGTGTTTAAATAACATTTTTAATTTGGTATCCTGTTGGTAGAGAGGTGGTTGAGCGAAAGCTATCGGTCCAAGTTAGGATTCTTGCGGGATGCTTTTTTCTCGGCGGTTCGCTTTTTGGTCTTTAGCCGTTTTTCTTGTGAAGATTTTGTGGGGCGCGTAGGTTTCCGTTTTTTGGGAACCACAAGAGCATTTTTCAGGACGTCAAAAAAACGTTTTACAACCAAATCCTTGTTCCTGTGCTGGCTGCGGGCTTCGTCGCATTGCAGCATCAAAGCCCCATCGTTGGTTAAACGGGATTGTAATTTAAGGAGCAGCCGTTCTTTTTCCCTGTCAGATAGCCCTTCCGACTCGGGAATGTTGAACGTGAGCTCTACCTTGGACGAAACCTTATTCACATGTTGGCCTCCGGCCCCGCTGCTTCGCATGGCCTTAAACTGAAGTTCCCTATGTATCTGTTTTTTGTCCAACTTGGAGCCTTTTGTTGATGGTATTCAAAGATACATTAAGAAAAAGGGTTGACCCGGGACTTTGTTCTTTGTCAGAATTGAAGAAAAGAAGGGTACCATCTTCAGCTTTACTTTCGTTGAGGTAATGACTCCCTTTAAAAAAGGAATGGATAACCTCCACTCGTAAGCCCGAAGAATCGGAAAATTTGAATTCATGCGGATAAACAAGGACATCCCTATCGATCTCGGAATAGGATTTTAATAACTTCATGGGAACCTTGTTCACCTGTCCAAATAAGGATGCGGTGTAATAGTTGGGCGGGTTTAGATAGAGTTCTTGTGTGTTCTCGTTGGCAATGATCTGTCCTTGTTCCATAATTAGGGTGCGTTCGGCAAAGGGCAGTACATCATTGGGATCATGGCTTGCGGTGAGCACGGTAATGCCCTGTTTTTTGAGATATAAAAAGAGATTCCTTCGGAGGGAGAGCCGCTTAAAATTATCGATATGCCCGAACGGTTCGTCCAAAAGGAGGATTTCCGGTTCTTGTGCCAATACTCGCGCCAAGGCAACCCGCTGCTGTTGTCCGCCACTCAAAAACTTGACCTTTGTTTTTGCAAAAGACTTCATCTCAATCAAATCAAGTAGCTCATCAATACGCTCTTGATGGGTCTCGCGTTCAAAAACGGAAAGAAACTGACCGATGTTTTCCTCAACGGAAATGAACGGCATCAAATCAAAATCCTGTGCCAGATATTTCATGTAAGGTTCGCCGGGAACCAAATTGAAATTGGGGCCAAGCGCTTCTGTATCGCCCCAAAAAACAGAACCTTCTTCCACATGAAGGAGACCGTAGATAATTTTGAGCAGGGTGCTTTTTCCCGAGCCGCTTTCGCCCATCAGGGCCACATGCTCCCCCGGGGCCACTTCAAAAGCGATATCCTGTAAAATGGGTTGGTCTTGATACCCGAAAGAATGTACTTGGACTTTTAGCATAAAAATAAATGGCTCATCTGTCAAAAAAAAATGTCAGGTTGAGCGCAGTCGAAACCTAAATTGGTTTGCATGTGTTTTGTTCTCGACTGCGCTCGAACTGACATTATGTTGATGAATCAATCCTTAAACTCTTTGAGCACGGCCTGGTTAGGAAGCTCATCGTACCCCATATTAAAAAAGGTAAACCCGAAAATATCGGCATATTGCTCGATGGTTTTGCTCACAGGGGTTCCCGCTCCGTGACCGGCATTGGTCTCGATTCGGATAAGGGTAGGCTGATCTCCAGCTTGTTTTTCCTGTAGTTCTGCAGCGAACTTGAAGCTGTGTGCTGGAACTACACGGTCATCGTGATCTCCAGTGGTGACCAAAGTTGCCGGGTACGCCGTACCTTCCTTCACATTGTGTACAGGGGAATATCCTTTGATATAGTTGAACATTTCCTCACTGTCCTCGGAAGTTCCGTAATCGTAGGCCCATCCGGCACCAGCGGTAAAGGTGTGGTAGCGGAGCATATCCATTACACCCACCGCGGGCAAGGCTACTTGCATCAAATCGGGTCGCTGGGTCATGGTGGCGCCCACCAGCAGGCCTCCGTTAGATCCTCCACGGATGGCTAGGTATTCCTTGGAAGTGTAGTTGTTCTCGATCAAATACTCTGCTGCGGCTATAAAGTCATCAAACACATTCTGTTTTTGAAGCTTGGTTCCGGCAATATGCCATTTTTTACCGTATTCACCACCACCTCTAAGGTTAGGAACGGCGTAAATACCGCCCTGCTCCATCCAAACGGCATTGACAATGCTAAAGGAGGGTGTCAAACTGATATTGAAACCGCCATAGCCGTAAAGAATGGTCGGGTTTTGGCCGTTCAATTCGGTTCCTTTTTTGTAGGTGATGATCATGGGCACTTTGGTGCCATCCTTGGAGTTGTAGAATACTTGTTTGGACTCATAATCATCGGGATTAAAGTCAATTTGAGGTTTCCAGTATTGCTCATATTCCCCGGTTTCTACGTTGTATTTGTACAAAGAACCCGGTGTGTTGTAATTGGTGAAGGAGAAGTAAAATTCCTTGTCCTCTTTTTTGCCGCCAAAGCCTCCTGCGCTTCCTACACCTGGGAGTTCCACCTCGCGGACCAAGTTACCCTCGTAATCATATTGAAGCACTTTGGAAATGGCATCGACCATATATTCGGTAAAGAAATAGCCGCCGCCAGTACCTGCAGTAAGCACGTTTTCTGTTTCGGGAATCAGGTCTTTCCAATTATCTGGAGTAGGGTTGGCCGCATCCACGACCACGACTTTTTTGTTGGGTGCTTCACGGTTGGTGACCATGTACAGGGTGGAACCTTGGTTATCGATTACATAGGTATCGGAATCGGTGTCGTCCAGAATAGTGACCAATTCAGGATTCTCTTGGGAGAGGTCCATCATAAACAATTTGTTGCCCGATGTGGACACCGAAGCGGAAATGAACAAATACTTCTGGTCTTCGGAAACGGAACCGCCTACGTAACGGTGCTTTTGTTCTGGTGTGCCACCAAAAATGATTTTATCCTCAGACTGGGGCGTTCCCAATTTGTGATAATACAATTTATGTTGGTCGGTTTTTGCGGAAAGCTCGCTTCCTTCGGGCTTATCGTAGCTGGAATAAAAGAAACCATCGTTTCCTTTCCACGAAATACCACTGAACTTGATGTCCACTAAGGTGTCCTCGACAATTTCCTTGGATTCGGCATCGATGACAATTCCCTTGCGCCAATCGCTTCCTCCTTCGGAGATGAGGTAAGCCGCTTTGGAGCCGTCCTTGGTAAAACTAAGTCCCATCAGCGATGTGGTACCGTCCTCGGAAAAGGTGTTGGGGTCCAAAAAGACTTCTTCTTCGCCGCCATCCTTTTTACGGTAAACCACATATTGGTTTTGTAAGCCGTTGTTTTTGTAATAGTAGGTGTAGTGGCCCTCTTTGAAAGGTGATCCTACTTTTTCGTAGTTCCAGAGTTTTTCCAAACGGTTTTTAAGGTCTTCGCGGAAAGGGATTTTTTCCAAATACCCGAAGGTGACGGAGTTTTGCTCTTTTACCCAAGCTTCGGTCTCCTCGCTGCGGTCGTCTTCCAACCAGCGGTAGGGGTCGGGAACCTCTGTTCCAAAATAATTATCAACGGTGTCAACTTTTTTGGTGGTAGGATAGTTCACAGTGATGGGTTCTCTTTTTTTAGGTTGTTCCTGGCAGGCTGCAAACAAAACCAAAGCAGCCAACAGACTTATGTTTTTCATGTTTTCAAGGATTGATTCGGATAAAAATACAATGAATATTGACTATTTTTAGCAAAGAAAAAGCACTTAACGTTTTTTAACTTTCAGATGACATTCGAAGACAGACTTAGGAACATTAGTTACAAGGAAGTAAAAACTGGCCTATTGCTCGCTTCTGTCCTTTTTTTGCTTTTCATTTCAATCATTTTCTATGAATTTATATCTGATGATTCAAAGGTGGTTACAAAAGATATGGAAGTTGATTTAATGGTTGAAAGAGTAAAAAAAACGCAAAAAGGAATTCTTCTTTTACAAGATAGCATTGCAATTCATGGAGAAACCCCTTTAATTAGCCCAATTCAAAACATGAAAGCTTTCGCTAATTACGAAAGCAACCTCCCTGAAAATTATGTGTTAAGGCAAGTAGTTCCTAAATTTAGATTTAAGAAAGAAGCTAATAGTGACACCATAACAGTGTACCATTATGGTGACACTCTACTTTTTAAACTGTTTTTGGACTAAAGTGCTCCACAACATACTCTGCAATCTGTACGGCATTAGTTGCGGCCCCTTTGCGTAAGTTGTCCGCTACAATCCACATGTTCAATGTATTGGGTTGGGTTTCGTCCCGTCGGATGCGGCCCACAAAGACCTCGTCCCTTCCGTTGGCAAAAGCGGGCATGGGATAGGTGTTGGTTGCTGGGTTGTCCTGTACCACAATACCCGGTGTTTCGCTGAGTAACTGGCGGACTTCGGCCAAGTCAAAGTCGTTGTGGAACTCCACGTTTACGGATTCGGAATGTCCACCAGCAGTTGGGATGCGCACTGCCGTAGCGGTAACCGAAAAAGTGCGGTCGTCCAATATTTTTTGTGGTTCTCGGGCGAGCTTCATCTCTTCCTTGGTGTAGCCGTTTTCCAAGAATACATCGCAATGCGGCAGGGCGTTGCGGTTGATGGGGTACGGGTAAGCCATTTCACCTTCGATGCCTGCGGCTTCGTTTTCCATTTGTTGAACGGCCTTAACTCCCGTTCCTGAAACGGACTGATAGGTGGAGACCACTACGCGCTTCATTTGATATTTTTTGTGCAATGGGTCTAAGGCCAATACCATCTGAATAGTGGAACAATTGGGATTGGCGATGATCTTGTCATTGGCGGTGAGTGTATTGGCATTGATTTCGGGTACCACCAATTTTTTGGTGGGGTCCATACGCCAAGCCGAAGAATTATCGATAACCGTAGTTCCGACTTCGGCAAATTTGGGCGCCCATTCGAGCGAAGTGTCTCCCCCTGCCGAGAAAATGGCAATATCCGGACGGGCGGCTACAGCATCTGCCAATCCGATTACGGTGTACTCTTCGTTCTTATACGTAAGCTTCTTGCCCACGGAACGCTCCGAGGCAACCAACAATAATTCTGAAATAGGGAAGTTGCGCTCTTCCAATACTTTCAACATAACCTCGCCTACCATTCCGGTGGCTCCAACGACTGCTACTTTCATCTAAAAATTATTTCTTGCCGCAAAGGTACTTTAGTCAGGGAGTTAAACAAGCTTTTTTCGCAGCAATCAATAAAAAATAACAAAATGTTATAAATAAAACAACCATCAACATGTTAGCGAAACACATTGATGGTTTTAAAGGTTACTGTGATGTAGCGGCGGTGCCTAAAGTGCACCAACTATTTTTATGCTTTCAGATGCAAAACATCCAATGATTAAGGCAACTCGTTGTCAGGTCGAGCGCAGTCGAGGCCTGATGATTGGTTTTTTGTCCCAAATACTTCTCGACTTCGCTCGAAATGACATTGCATCATCATTGAATATGAATCTTGAATTACTTTTTAAGTAAATCCCTGATTTCTGCCAGCAACTCCTCTTGGGTTGGACCCTTTGGTGCTTCTGGTGCGGGCTCCTCTTTTTTCTTCATCTTGTTAACGCCTTTCACAATGAGGAACATCACAAAGGCCACGATGATAAAGTCGATGACATTGGTAAGGAATGCACCGTAGAGCACGGCAATTTCCCCAACAATTTCTCCTGCATCATTTGGAGTCCCCTCGGTGATGACGTATTTCAAATCGTTGAAATCTGCGTTAAACAATAATCCGATCAGTGGAGATACAATACCTCCAGTGAAGGAAGACACCACTTCTTTGAAAGCGGCACCCATGACGAAACCTACGGCAATATCCACCAGGTTTCCTTTCATGGCAAATTCTTTAAATTCTTTTAAAAATCCCATTTTTATAGTTGAGTATTGGTTATTGACCAACAAAGTAAAGAAAAAAGTGGTCTGCAAGGACGATGGTGCCGAAAAAAAGTCAATTTTTCACCACTCTTTTTACACGCTGGGATATCGCGGTTAGGATTTCGTAGGAGATGGTATTGGCTCCTGCTGCAAACGCTTCTGCGGATTTTTCCGGACCGAACACGATGACCTCGTCCCCTTCCTTGCAATCAATTCCGGTGACGTCTACCATGATCATGTCCATGCACACATTCCCCAAAATCGGTGCTTTTTTCCCGTTGATACTCACCGAACCTTTTCCTTTTCCGTACTGTCGACCAATACCATCGGCATGGCCCAAGGGCAAAGTGGCACTCCTTGTTTTTTGGTCGGCTTTAAAAGCGCGGTTGTAGCCTACGGAATGGTTGGGCTCGATTTCATGGATTTGCGAAATAACGGTTTTGAGCGTGGCTACGGGCTTGAGGGCTGCATCCACTTCGGCCTGATTACCGTAGCCGTACAATCCGATGCCGCTGCGGACCATCTCGAACTGAGCCTTCGGATAATTGATGATTCCGGAAGTGTTCAACATATGCCGCATGGGAGTGTAGCCCAATTTTTCAGCCAATGCCTTGCTCGATGTGGTAAAGGAATGAATCTGCGCTAAACTGAACTCCCTTTCGTTACCATCTTCAGAGGCCGCTAAATGCGAAAAGGTTGAAACGATTTTAATGGATGTACTTTTTGTGATGGCTTCCTCAATAAAATCAACATCGGTTTCGGCAAAACCCAGACGGTTAAGCCCTGTGTTGAACTTAATGTGAACGGGATACTGCTTTTGTTCTTGTATCTCGGCAGCTTTCAGAAATTGTTTTAGGATGTTTTTCGAATAAAGACTCGGTTCCAAGCAATAGGCAATCAAATCATCAAAATTTGATGCCAAGGGATGCAGGACCAATATCGGTAGTTTTATGCCGGCCTGTCGTAACAGAACCCCTTCACTTGCGTAGGCTACGGCAAGGTAATCGGCGCCCAATTGTTCCAATTTTTGCGCAATGGTCACCATATCGCTCCCATAGGCAAAGGCCTTTACTACTCCTAAAAATTTGGTGGTGGGCTCAATTTTGGAACGAAGGTATTTGTAATTGTGTTCCAAGGCCGATAGGTCCAAGACCAAGGTAGTTTCCCCGACCTTACTCATTGGATTTTTCTTTTTTGGAATTCACCTCTTCGGACTTTACATCCATATCCTTGATTTTTTCCCGGAGCATGGCCTTGTAGAAAGCCCCACGACTCAACGGTTCATATTCTTCGGTTTCGCCCAGGAGCACCAAGTTATCGTTAAGGGATTTTCTAAAACTGTAATTGGCCAGATTGCCTGTTCGCGTGCAAACGGCGTGTACTTTGGTCACATATTCTGCCGTTGCCATTAACGCGGGCATGGGTCCAAAAGGATTGCCCTTAAAATCCATATCCAGCCCGGCAACCACCACCCGGATACCACGGTTGGCCAAATCGTTGCACACGGTTACGATCTCATCGTCAAAAAATTGCGCTTCGTCAATGCCGATTACATCACAGTCATCCGCCAACAGGCGAATATTTGCTGCAGCGGGAACCGGAGTGGACCGGATTTCGTTTGCATCGTGGGAGACCACCATTTCTTCATGATAGCGAGTATCCACAATGGGTTTAAAAATCTCCACCTTTTGTTTGGCAAATTGGGCCCGCCTTAGTCTACGGATAAGCTCTTCGGTCTTTCCGGAAAACATGGAGCCGCAAATCACCTCAATCCATCCAAACTGTTCCTTAGGGTTGACTGTGTTTTCGAGAAACATACCGTATTTTTGAAAGAAATTGTTTGTTTTCCCGTTATATGGGAACCAGCACAAAGCTACTAAAAAATTGCACCCCTGTTTTCAATAAGATTTTAACCTTTTGTTGATAGGGTATTCGCAAAATCGTTATATTTTTATACGAAAGAGGAAAAGCTATGATACGGAAATTGAGGGAAGAGCTGATCAAATTGTCCACCGAGATTATTACGGCGCGGGAGGATACCGATCTTGCGGCACTATATGATAAGTCCAGAAAAATTTATGAGAAACTGGCCGTTCTCAAATTTATTGATGAGAAGTTGAACGATGTGGAGGTAGATGTCTCCCAAAACGTGATTGCCTCACGGTTCGAGAAAATGGCCAATGCTGTGTTGAGCGGTAACAAATCTGTTCCGGAAAGTAATCCGCACCAAGAGGATATCATTACAACTCCTTCGATGGACACGATCAGGGATATTGTGTCCGAAATGCCGTCCGACGAAGATCTGGAAAAGGTTTTTACTGAATTTGTGGCAAAGCCCAACTTAATGAAAAACGACATGGAAGACGTAACTCCCAAACAGGTAGGCAACACTTCCACTGCACAGTCCATTCAGCCAAAATCGTTGAACGATAGGCTTGCTAAGGATTTTCAGGTCGGCTTGAACGACAAACTGGCCTTTGTAAAGCACTTGTTCAACAACAATATGGAAGATTATACGCGGGTGCTTTCCCAACTCAACACCATCGATACCCAAGAACGCTCCATTGCTTTCATCAACAATATGGTGAAGCCGGAGTACAATAATTGGGAGGGGAAAGAAGAGTATGAGGCCCGCTTCATGTCACTCATTGAGAAAAGGTTCGCATAAATTCCATTTTACCATTTTAATTTAGAGGTAAGACCGTAACTTTGGTCTATGGGAAAGCTATATCTGGTGCCAACACCGATTGGAAATTTGGAGGACATGACACTTCGTGCCATCAAGGTGCTCAAAGAAGTAGATGTAGTTTTGGCTGAAGACACCCGGACCAGTGGTAAGCTGCTCAAGCATTTTGAGATTGACACTCCTTTGCAGAGCCATCACATGCACAACGAGCATAAACAGGTGGATGGATTGGTGCAAAAAATGAAAGAGGGTGCCATTTACGCCCTGATTTCCGATGCAGGTACCCCAGCTATTTCAGATCCTGGATTTTTGTTGACCCGCGCTTGTGTTGAAAACGATATTGAGGTAGAGTGTTTGCCTGGCCCAACGGCATTTGTTCCAGCGTTGGTAAATAGCGGATTGCCCAACGACCGATTTGTGTTTGAAGGGTTTCTGCCCATAAAAAAAGGCCGCCAGACCCGACTTTTGGAATTGGCCGAAGAAACCCGCACCATGGTTTTTTACGAATCGCCCCACAAGCTTATCAAAACCTTGACCCATTTTGGCGAGTACTTCGGAGAAGACAGGGCTATTTCCGTGTCCAGGGAATTGACCAAATTGTATGAAGAAACGGTTCGAGGAACTATAGCCGAGCTGATCGCCTATTTTACCACGAAGGCACCAAAAGGGGAATTTGTGATTGTGGTTGGGGGGAAGAAGTCTTAGTAAACAGTAGAAGCTCTTAGTCTGCTAAAGGTTTCTGGCTTCATGTTGAGGTAGGATGCCAGATATTTTTGGGGAATTACCTTTAATTCGTCCGGACATCTTTGCATAAATGAAATATATCGTTGTTCCGCGGTTAGGGTCAACAGTTCCACCTCTCGGGATAACCTACCAAACAGTACTTCCTGAAAAAAATGATGTCCCCATTGGTAAAAGGAAGAATCGTTTTTGAACAGACCAAGATAATCGCTTTTTGAGATAGCCAAAAGTCTTGATGGCTTCAGGGCTTCCAAGAAAATTTTTGAAGGTTCTCCGCTAACAAAAGAATCAAAAACCCCAGATGGGCTGCCTGTGTACGAGAAGCCCAAAACTACCTTTTCGCCTTTTTCATTCAAGACATAAATAGCTTGTACGCCTTCGAGGACGAGGTAAAAATTCCGTTCAATGCTACCCGCTTCAGTAATTAAATCGTATTGCTTGAAAGATTTTGTGCACCAAAGCGACTTGAAGCGTGCCTCCTCGTTATCGGACATCCGAAGATTGAAAAAGAGGTTTTTTAAAAGCAAAAAATCTTCATCTTGCATATTGCCCAAAGGATATTTTTTCTAAAAATACTACAATGGGCAAAATCAGTAAGGTATTTATGAACAGATTAGTTTTCCACCTGTTTCAAAATTTCACTAATCTGAACCAAATGACGTTCCAAATGGCAAATGAGAAACTCAAAACTTTCTGGCAGATAAAAATTAACAATGGGTCCGATTGCGGACGCAAACTTTATTTTCGTAACGTCCTTTCCCCTGCTAGTTACAATGGTTTCCTTTAAATGTCCGTACAACGCAAAGAATGAATCAATAATTTCATTTGCTTTATTGTCATTCACATGTTCCAAATCGATTATGGGCTCAAAACGTTTTAGCGTCTTCATTTTCCATTTTCTGACGTTGTTTTTGGGCCTTTGCCCTTCAATCACAAATTTTTGCCAAGCCCTGCATTTAAATTTTTTCTGATCCACATCAATACTGGATAAGTTGGGCAGTATTTCCTCAAACTTCTTGTGGTAATGTCCATAGGCGATGTTGAGGTGTAAAATCACCTCCAACACGCTCCAACTTTTGGGATTGACACGCTTTTTGAGTTGAACCAAAGGTACATCCCTCAGCTGCTCAACCGAATTGAAAATGGTATTTAATCGTTGGATTTGATTTTCAGGTGTTAAAATCAGTTTTGCCATGATCGGTAGTTTTTGTTCATGGCAAAATTTGGACAATAAAGAGACTTAAATGTTGATACAGGTCAAGAAAAGCATTTCAATATTTAGACCCATCATGCTTGCCCTTTTCCCAACCTACTTCGCCCAAATATTTTTCGGCACTTTCCACGGCCCCATCTTCAATGTTGGTGCCCATAGAATCGTTCCAGCGGTTGAGGTACCCAAAAAGGGATATGACCCCCATCATTTCTACAATTTCGCCATCGTTCCAATATTGATGTAACCTATTTTTAATATCAGCATTCACCGTATTGGGCACTTGGGAAGCCGCAAGCGCAAAATCCAAAGCAGCCCTCTCTGCTTCCGAAAACGCGTTATGGGTTCGGTATTCCCAAATGTTTTCCAGCTGTTCCTGTTCGGCGCCATAGCGTTCTGCGGCCCTAATGGCATGTGCTTGGCAATACCGGCAACCCGTGGCGTTGCTGCTTACCCAAGCGATCATTCGTTTTAAGGCGGAGGTCACACGGTCTTCATTGGCCATTACCGCTTTGTTCAAATTGATAAAAGCCTTGGAAATGGAAGGCCTGTGCTGCATGGTCAGCACCGAATTGGGGCAAAACCCAAGGGTTTCGTTGAAAAATTCGGCCAGTTGCTTGGTTTCGATATCATGGTCGGGGGAAAGGGGGTCTACTAGGGCCATCGTTGAGATTATAAATTGTATTTTTGAAGTCTACAAGAAACAAAAATTAATCATCATGACAAATCACATCACAACCAAATGGTTAGGCGAAATGGCCTTTGAGAGCAACAATCCTTCTGGGCATACAGTGCGTATGGATGCTGGCGCAGAAAGTGGCGGTTCGGGTGCCGGTTTGCGCCCCAAAGCATTGATGTTGTCCTCTTTGGCAGGCTGCTCTGGTCTGGATGTTGCTTCGCTTATCAAAAAAATGAAGCTGGAGGTAGATGATTTTAAAATAGAGACCATTGCGAACCTCACCGATGAACATCCGAAATACTATGACTCCGTAACCATAGAGTACCACTTTACTGGAGCCAACTTAAATGAGGAAAAACTCAAAAAAGCGGTAGACCTTTCGGTAGAAAAATATTGTGGTGTTATGGAAATGTTCAGAAAATTTGCTGAGTTGGATATTAAGACCATGTTTCATCATAAGTAAGAGTGTCACTTCGAGTAATTCTGATAAAATCAGAATTGTATCGAGAAGTGGCTTTCATGGAAAACAAGCAATTCCACTTTTAAAGGGATAATTGTAGAATTAGTTTTTTGTACTAAGTTTACAAGCACTGGAGTGACCATCTTATTTTTAAAATATGGTATGAAATGGTCAAACCAAAAAAGAAGCCTCATTAACGGTCATTTTGATTCGTTGCCCAATCTTGCTAAAAATGTTTAACCAATGGTTCTCGATACGTTTCGAAAATCTTTCGAAACACTCGAACTGACCATTTCCAAAACCTAACATGGATGCGCTGGACCATTAAACCAAAACCCGAACAAGAAGCCATTGACCAACTTTCCGAAGCTTTGGGCGTGGAGAATTTGGTGGCCCAACTGTTGATTCAGCGGGGAATTACCAATTTCGAGGAGGCAAAAGCATTTTTCCGACCAGAGTTGACCCATTTGCATGACCCTTTTTTGATGAAGGACATGGATAAGGCCGTCCAGCGGATTGAGCAAGCCATTGCAAAGGGCGAAAATATTTTGGTGTACGGGGATTATGATGTGGACGGCACGACTTCCGTAGCATTAATGAGCTCCTTTTTGATGGAAGCCTACCCCAATGTTGCAACCTATATTCCTGACCGCTACTTGGAAGGATATGGTATTTCCTTTCAGGGAATTGATTTTGCAGCGGACAATGATGTTAGCCTAATGATCGCCCTGGATTGTGGCATCAAGGCCATCAACCAAATAAAATACGCCAAGGAAAAAGGAATTGACGTCATCGTTTGCGATCATCACCGACCAGGGCAGCAGCTGCCCGAAGCCGTTGCGGTTTTAGACCCGAAGCAGGAGGATTGCGAATACCCGTACAAGGAACTTTGCGGTTGTGGGGTAGGCTTTAAATTGATTCAGGCCCTTGCTTCCAAACAGGGTAAAACTATCAACGATTTAATGCCATATCTAGATTTGGTGGCCACTGCCATTGCGGCCGATATTGTTCCTATCACAGGCGAAAATCGCGTATTGGCCCATTATGGACTACAGGTCATCAACGAATATCCAAGAACAGGAATCAAAGCGTTGATCGACCAAACCAAAAAACGGGAACTTACCATTACGGATGTGGTGTTCATCATTGCGCCACGAATCAACGCCGCAGGACGAATGAAACACGGTCAACATGCCGTTACCTTGCTTAGCGAGACCGATTTTGCACAAGCGCAACAATATGCTGCCGAAATCGAACTATTTAATACCGAACGAAGAAGTTTGGACCAAGAAATAACCCAAGAAGCCTTGGTACAGATTCAGGAAAACCAAGAAGAAGATAAGTTTACCTCGGTGGTCTACAACGAAAATTGGCACAAAGGAGTCATAGGCATCGTGGCCTCACGATTAACAGAAACCTATTACAGACCTACTTTGGTTTTCACTAAAAGTGGGGACAAATTGGCTGCTTCGGCCCGTTCGGTCAAAGGATTTGATATTTACAACGCGCTTGAAGGCTGTTCCGATTGCTTGGAGCAGTTCGGCGGACATATGTATGCTGCAGGACTTACGCTATTGGAAGAACAGTACGAGGCCTTCAAAAATCAGTTTGAAAAAGTGGTTTCGGAAACCATCGACCCTAAACTGTTGCAGCCCGAGATTGCTGTGGATGCCAAAATCGCTATGCATCAGATTACACCCAAATTGATGCGCATCTTGAAACAATTTGCCCCTTTTGGCCCAGGGAACATGACCCCGATTTTTATGGCCGAAGGTTTAAAGGACACCGGGTACGCACGAGGCGTAGGAGAAGACGAAAAGCACTTAAAGTGTAGCGTATATCAGCCCGGTTCCAATCCTATTGGCGCCATTGGGTTTAATTTGGGCGATAAATTGAATGTGGTAAAGCGAATAAAACCGTTTGATGCCGTATTTTCGTTGGATGAAAACGAATGGAACGGAACGGTGAGCCTTCAACTAAAACTAAGAGATATTCGCTAGCTACTTATGGACCCCTACGCAGCGCTCCGCTATAAGGAATTCAACATATTTTTGATTGTACGTTTTGCCATGGTATTTGCATGGTCCATGCAGTTTATTGTAATTGAGTGGCAGGTGTATTCGTTGACCAAGGACCCGCTTTCATTGGGGATTATTGGATTGATGGAGGTGATTCCTGCGGTGAGCATGGCACTTTTTGCGGGCCATATCGTGGACCAGAAAGAGAAACGGAATTTACTAGTGACCTGTATTGCAGGATTTTCCGTAATCAGTCTGGGGCTGTTTTTGTTGAGTTGGCCCGGACTTGAAGCATCTTGGGAATCCAAAACCATTCTCTATTCCATTTATGCCTTGGTTTTTTTGGGCGGATTTGTGCGCTCGTTTTTAGGACCGACCATTTTTTCGTTGATCGCGTTGATCGTTCCCAAAAAAATATATCCGAATGCAGCTACGTGGAGCAGCTCCACATGGCAATTGGCATCCGTTTTAGGCCCTGCCTTGGCCGGATTCTCCATAAGTTGGATAGGAGTGCACTGGAGCATGTGCGTTATTTTTGGCTTTTCGCTAGTGGCTTTGATGTTCTTGTTCCAAATCCCCAAAAAACCCATTATGAACCCAAAATTGGGAGAGTCAGTTTTCCAAAGTCTACGGGATGGACTCAAGTTTGTTTTTGGGAACAAGGCCATTTTTGGAGCGCTTACTTTGGATATGATTGCCGTACTTTTTGGCGGGGCCGTAGCACTTTTGCCCGTTTATGCACAGGATATTTTGCATGTGGGTTCGGAAGGATTCGGAATTTTGAGGGCGGCTCCAGCGGTGGGAGCTTCCATCACCATGTTGGGCTCCACCCGATTTCCGCTGCATAAAAATGCTGGAAAAAAATTGCTGTGGGCCGTGTTCGCCTTCGGCGTCTGTATTATTGTCTTCGGATTGTCGGAGTTATTTTGGTTATCGGTGATTGCCTTGTTCCTTAGTGGTGCGGTAGATGGTGTTTCGATGATCATACGCCAAACCATTTTGCAATTAAAGACTCCGGACAATATGCGGGGCAGGGTGGCTTCTGTAAATTCCATGTTCGTCGGGTCTTCCAATGAGCTGGGTGCTTTTGAAAGTGGATTGGCGGCCAAATTGATGGGCACCGTCACAGCGGTGGTTTTTGGTGGATGTATGACGCTTTTGACCGCAGGAACCACGGCCTTGGTATCACCTACCTTTAGACGATTGGACCTTCAAAAGGACATTGATGAGCACGAGAAGGAGGACTAACCTTCCAATTTCTCCAAAGTCAACTTTTCGCCATCAAAAACAGCATAGGTAAAATAGGAAATCCAATCCCCAAGATTGGTGTATTTGGATTTTTCGTTGAGCTGTATTTCCATGGGCAGATGGCGATGTCCAAAAATAAAATGGTCGTAATGTTGTTGTTCCAACTTTCGTTTAGCGTATAAAATCAACCATTCCTTATCCTCACCTAGGAATTTGGCATCCGCTTCACCGGAAATTATTTTGTTGTTCACCGAAAGATGCTGACCCAAGCGAACGCCCAAATCGGGGTGCAACCATTTAAAAAACCATTTGGCCACGGGATTGGTAAACACTTTCTTCATTCGTTTGAAGCCTTTGTCGTGAGGCCCTAATCCATCCCCATGACCGATAAAAAAGGAAGTGTCGTTGATGAGGAATTGCTTCGGTTTATGGTAAACGGGAATATTGAGCTCTTCTTCGAAGTAACCGTTCATCCAAAGGTCGTGGTTGCCCACAAAATAGGTGATAGGAATGCCCATGTCCGATAGCTCTGCCAGTTTTCCCAAGGTGCGGGTAAAGCCTTTGGGGACTACGGTTTTGTATTCAAACCAAAAGTCGAACAGGTCGCCCATCAAAAAAATGGCACCTGCATCGTCCTTAATGGAGTCGAGCCAAGCCACGAATTTTTTTTCACGGGGCAAACTATCCGTTCGGGTCGGGGCTCCGAGGTGGTTGTCGCTCGCGAAATAGACTTTTTTGCCTTTAGGAAGTGAAATACGGTCCAATGGATCTAGGGAAAAAGTTTATAGATGTCATTTCGTTTTACAAATCGGGATACTACGAAGGTATTATTTTCATAGAAAAAACCTAGACGATAGGAACCTACCCTTATTCGAAAAGCATTGGGGTGCCCCGACAGCTTTTTCACCGAAGTAAGTTCATCCAGTGATTTGGCCTCTTTCATTTGGAGAATGATCTGTTTCAATTTTTGCTTGGTCTTTTTATCGTTGACCTTCCTTAAATCCTTTTCCAACGATTTAAGATACCTGACTTTCATTCATCCAATAGTTTAAAGACATCGTCTTCGCTCACAAAATCTTCTTTGTCCGCTTGTTGCATCAAAAGTAATAGCCCAAGGTCTTCCTTTTCCGCTTCTGAAAGTTGATCAAAACGCTCTAGCTCCTTCTTTTTGACGTATTCCACAATGGCTTTTTCCATTAAGGCTTTCACGCTCAAGTTTTCGAATGCGGAAAGAACCTTTAGTTTTACCACAAGGGATTTATCGACTTCCACCAACTTTTTTATCTGGTTTTCCATACAACTTGGTCTCTCAAATGCTACACTAACAAATATATAAAATATATATCGTATATATTATTTTTTGTAACGTCGGTTGCTTCGTATTCTGTTGACCACATACACCACAATCACAAAGAGCACGAGTATGGGGAAAATCAAATCATTCATTTTGTAAATTTTTATTTCTTCTCTTGTTCAAAATCGTCATGCTGAACTTGATTCAGCATCTCACCACCTAATCTTTTCATGAGACCCTTAAACTAGTTTAGGGTGACGCGTATTTTTATAACTGGGGAGCATTCAACTACTTTTTAAACTTTTCCAATGCTTTTTTAGTATTCGGAGACAGTGCCAATCTTCCTGAAGCTTCGGCCCGTTCCAGCAATAGGTCGTCCCAGTGCTCCGTTCCTTCCCAAAGTACTTTTTTCATTTCGGAAAGTGCTTCGGGATTATAGGTTGCTAATTTCTGCAAATGAATGTCCAACTCTTTGTCCATATCTGCAATGGAATCATATACCTTGGCGTAAAGTCCTTGTTCTTTGGCCCAATAGGCGTTTTTCCACTCTGTGGGATACAATGTGAGCTCCGCCAATGCAGCTTTTCCCATTTTACGTTCCACGGCTGGGGCGATAACAAAGGGACCGATTCCAATGGAAATTTCCGATAGTTTGATGGCAGCCTCTACCGTGGCATGCACATAATCGCAGGCCGATGCCAATCCGACGCCACCACCAACGGTCTTGCCTTGAACCCGGCCAATAATGGGTTTGGAACATTTGCGCATGGCATTGATGACATGGGCGAAGCCGCTGAAAAATTGTTTACCCTCTTCCAAATTGGAAACGGCTACCAATTCATCAAAAGAAGCACCGGCGCAAAAGGCCCGTTCGCCTTCAGATTTTAAAAGGATGACCGAAACCTCTTTGTTTTCGGCAAGTTTTTCAAATTCCCGGGTAAGTCGAGCCAAAAGCTCGGACACAAAGGAGTTGCTGGCAGGGTGGCCAAATTCCACGGTTGCAATTCCGTTTTCTATTTTGGTGTATAGACTTCCATTGGTTCTATCTGTTGTCATTTTCGTCGATTATCAAATGGCAAAGCACTAAATTAAGGGTTTTGTACCAAGGGCCGGAACTTTCGCCTAAATTTCCAGACCAGTGAGAATCCACGAATCATCATCCAGACCACAAAGGCAATCCAGATGGCATAAAAACCAAGACCCAGATACATGCCCAAATAAAGACAAGGGATAAATCCTAAGAATGTTGCTGCCAAGAGCACATTCCGTAGGTACTTCATTTCGCCCATCCCTTTAAAAATCCCATCAAAAATGAAAGCCAAAGTGTTCATGGGTAACCCTAAAATCACGATATAAAAAATACTGTAAAAAGTATTGAGGACGATTTCCTCATTAGAAAAAAGGTGCCCGATGGGACGGTAAAAAATGAATCCAAAGCACATGAGAACAAGACTTACGATCATCCCATATTTAAAGATGGTCTTGGCCAACTTCCATAGCCCGTCGTAATCGGCAGCGCCCAAAAGCTTTCCGCCCATACTGTTTCCGGCAGCGGCATAGCCATCAATAAAAAAGGCGGCAAACAACCAAAGGTTGACGGCGATGGTATGCGCTCCGATAAATCGATCCCCCAAGGTGGTAGCTTCGCGCACGGCAAGCATCAGGGCTGCATTGAGTGCCAAGGTACGTACAAAGAGGTTGAGACTCATAAAAATCAACCGTTTGATTTCCTTGTTCAGCGGAAAGGTCAATTTCATGCTGATATCTGTCTTTTTTACCAACAGGATAAGGGACAAAATTGCCATGATGGCCTGTGCAATCAAGCTTGCCCATGCAGCTCCTTCCAAATACAAAGGGGGAATAAACCCTTCGATACCGTAGACAAGGACAAAGTCCAAAACAATGTTGAGCCCAGCCCCCAACATGGCGATGACCATAGGGTAGAAGGTGTTCTGCAATCCGCGGAAAATACCAAAGATGGCAAAGGTGAACAGGGTAAGCGGGAATCCCCAAACCCGAATGGAATAATAGGAGACACAATACTCCAATATTTTTCCCGACGCATTAAAGAGCGCAAAAATCTCTTCGATCACAAAAATGGTGGTGAGCAGCACTACGATGCTCAAACAGATGTTGAGAAAAATGGCTTGTGCGGGCATGTTTTTTACCTCGTCCAATCTTCCTGCACCCAAATATTGGGAAATGATGGCCGAAATGGAACTACGGGTCTGGCCCAAAACCCAAATCAGCATGGACAAAAAGGAGCCTACGATGCCTGCCGCGGCCAGTGATTCCAACCCGTCTACGGGAATGTTGCCCACTATGGCCGTATCCGTAATGGAGAGGATGGGTTCTGCAATCCCGGAAATGGTTGCAGGGATTGCCAATTGGTTGATGCTCTTGAAGTTTACCTGCGTGCTCAAATCGGGCACAAGTTACAGCACTAATTCATAACAATGAAAAGGATGCTCGCTTTGTTTGGGAAAGTAGATGTCGCCCAGTTTTTGATAGCCCCTTTGCTCGTAAAAACGCTGGTTTCTTTTGTTTTGGGAGAAAGTGTCCAATCGAACCGAGACAAACCTGTGTTCACTGGCATGGTTTTCTGCAAAATCCATCATTTGTTGGGCAAGTCCTTTCCCCTGAAGGTTTGGGTGCACGGAAAGCCGATGGATGTAAACACTGTTTCCGTTGGGGGTAAGCCATTGAATGGGTTTGTATTCTTCATCCATCAACGTGGATATGACAATGGTGCCTTGAACCGTGTTTTTTTCTTCAACAACAAAAAGCTCACCACGTTCAATGTCTTTTTGAAAAGCCTCTTTGGAGGGATAGTGCTCGTTCCATTGAAAAATACCGTTCTCTTGCATTTTTTTGGCACAAGCTTGGGTTATGGTCAAGATATCGGGGATTTCAGATATCTTTGCGCGTCTTATCATTGATTCGTTTCAATTAAATTGTAAATTTAAGGTTTAATCGTAATCACCAAACCATGAACAATATTCTTGTACCCATTGGAACTTCTCCAGATTCACATCAAACCCTGCAATATGCGGTCGACTTTGCTTCCGAATTCGGAGCCAAGATCTTTGTGATGGATGTGTTCACCGTGACTACGGCGGTGGGCAGCTTGGCCAATGTGGAAGAAAAAGTGGCAAAAAGCAGTAAGGAACATTTAAAGGAGGTCATCGATCAAGTTGATACCAAGGGAATCGACATTAAAATGGCCACGTACAACGGCGATATTATTGACGGTTTGAAGAGTATTCACAAGGAATTGGGCATCGATTTGATCATAATTGCCCCAAAAAGCAATGATATCCAAGAGGAGCTTTATTTGGGCAATACTTCAGGTCGAATCATCAAACAGACCGAGATTCCTACATTGATTGTTCCTAAAGGAACCACTTTTAAGCCTGCAAAAAAGATATTGACCGCGTTTGGATCGGGGATCTTGAAGCGAAGTAGCATTTTGAACCCGTTGATCATTATAAAAAACAAGTTCAGGTCGGAAGTGAGCTTGTTGCTGGTAAAACGACCAGGATACACCGAGGACGATTTAAAAGTGAATACCGCTTTGATGGATTTAAGCTCCCAGTTGACCATCACAGAAAATGGAACTACGTACTTGGGCGTAACGGAATACTTCCAAAAAGAGCAGCCCGATATATTATGTGTTTTTAGAAGAAAGCGTGGGTTCTTTAAAAAGCTTTGGGAAAAGAACACGATTCCCAAGTCGGAGTTCTTTGTGAAGATACCTGTATTGGTACTAAGCGTTAAAAAAGATTAAGGAAGTAGCGCAAATTTTGATACTTTCAGAAAAAAGTAGTTATTTTGCGCTCTCTTTGGGGGATTAGCTCAGTTGGCTAGAGCGCTTGCCTGGCAGGCAAGAGGCCACCGGTTCGAATCCGGTATTCTCCACAAAAACGTAAAAGCACCTCATTTGTGAGGTGCTTTTTTTTATGGAATATTTTGTCTACATCATTTATAGTAAATCGTTGGACCGTTATTACGTGGGCCACAGTCAAGATTTGGATGATAGGATGAACCGCCATAATAGTGGCAGGTCCAAATACACTAAAATTGCAAGGGATTGGGAGGTAAAGTATACAGAAAGGTTTTCTGCCAGGAGTGAAGCAATGGCTCGGGAAAAGGATATTAAAAGGAAGAAAAGCAGGAAATATATTGAGTTTCTGGTCGGGAAGGATGTTGGCTAGAGCGTTCCGAAGGCGTTCGGAAAGGCCACCGGTTCTCCCGATAACCATCGGGACGGTATTCTCCACAAAAACGTAAAAGCACCTCATTTGTGAGGTGCTTTTTTTATGGAATTTTTTGTCTACATCATTTATAGTAAATCGTTGGACCGATATTATGTGGGGCACAGTCAAGATTTGGATGACAGGATGAACCGCCATAATAGCGGCAGGTCCAAATACACTAAAACTGCAAAGGATTGGGAGGTAAAGTATACAGAAAGGTATTTCACCCGGAGCGAAGCAATGAACAGGGAAAAGGATTTTAAAAGGAAGAAAAAGCAGGAAATATATTGAGTTTCTGGTCGGGAAGGATGTTGGCTAGAGCGTTCCGAAGGCGTTCGGAAAGGCCACCGGTTCTCCCGATAACCATCGGGACGGTATTCTCCACCAAAAGTTGTAAAAGCACGCCATCTACGGGGTGTTTTTTTATTGATGATTTTTTTTGAACTGTACCGAAAGCGTTAAAAGGCACTTGGAAAAGGAGTTTTATCTGCGGGTAGGTTCAAGTTGGCCAAAACCTTGTTCAATTCGTCCAACGAAGACTCATCTATGAGGCGTAGGTCGATGTGCATATCCTTCTTGTCGGATTTTAAGATATAATCACCTGCGAATTTTTTTATCCAGGTAATATCTTTTAACGCTATTTTTCTGTTCGTCCCATAAAAAATATTTCTTTGGATAGTGTTATCGTCGATAATTAAGTATTGAAAGGTTGAATCATACCAGTATTGCCCCAGATATAAAAAACCGATAATGGGATACACATAAATCATCCAATGGTTTTCTTCTTCGGTAAATTCGGTAAATAAAATGATTACTGCAAAAACGAGCCAAATGACACCTATAATCAAATTGGCGTAAAGTCTTTTTTTCTTGAACCGTATTTTCAACGCTTTCATTTAGCAGATAAAAGAGTTAAGAATCCTAAATATATTGATTTTAACCTTAATGAAGTGTTGTTTGACAGCAATGGGAATGGTCTGCATATTAAAATCGCCAAAGAACCTTCTGCCCGAAAGTTTTATCCTCCTTTGCCATCGAATATCTTCCCAAATTTCTCTGGAAGCCCATCCGTAATATGTATTGGTTTTTTAGTAAAGGGGTGGTCAAATTCCAGGGAATAGGCATGCAGGTATAACCCCTTGCCTTTTAAAATCAACTTGTCCAAGCCATAATCCTTATCACCAAGAATTGGATTTCCAATGCTAAACAGGTGTTTGCGTAATTGGTGCCTTCTGCCCGTTTTGGGATGCAATTTTACTAAATTCAGGAAGCCGAAACGCTCGGAGGGGACAGATTTCATAACTTCATAATCGGATTGTGCTGGTTTACCGTCGATAACCGTTTCAATCCTGCCATTTCTTTTCATGTTGCCAATGGTAATGGCATAATAGGTTTTGATAATCTTTTTTTCTTCGAACAATTTGTTCAAAGCACGAATGCTACTGGCGGTTTTGCCCACCAAAACAATTCCCGTGGTAGCATAATCCAATCGGTGGACGGGTTGCGGAATGGTAGCATCCGAAAGTGAACTTGGTTCAAGGTTTTTTGGTAAGGCATTGGCAAGGGTCTTGAACTTGTTTCCGCTCACTTCTATTCCAGCGGGTTTGTGGATGGCGGCCAAGTAGTCGTCTTCAAACAACACGTTTAAGAGCAATGCAAAGGATCTCTTGGTAGTGGTTTCTAGGGGAATGTCCAAGGAAATTTGCTCGCCACCAGAGATGAGTGTAGCTGTACTGGCAATTACGCCATCTACTTTGATGTAACCTTTCTTTAACGCTTTTTTCAGTGCCGATTTTGTGGGGAAGGCTTCAAAAATACCCACACCATATTCCTGCAGCCGTTGGCGCTTCGGGATTTGTGGTACGGTATGGGTTTCGATTTTTAAGATGAAATAAAAATATCAATTTTCAATAAAGTCAGACCACATTCAAACATTAACCATCCTTTAGGATGGATTTTTTGTATTTGGTCCCTGCTTTTTTGAACTTTACTTCAAAACAAAATCAACATGAAACTAGAAGGAAAAGTAGCATACATCACAGGAGGCACCAAAGGTATCGGATACGGAATTGCCGAAAGTTTATTGGAGCAAGGCATGAAAGTGGCCATTAGTGGCCGTAGTCAAGAAAGTGCCGATGCGGCCGTAAAAGGGTTAGATCGTCCCGACCATGTTTTGGGATTGGTATCCGATGTTTCCCAATTGGAAGATGAACAAAAGGCAGTTGCCGCCATATTGGATAAATGGGGACAATTAGATGTAGTGATGGCCAATGCAGGGGTTGGACATTTTGCACCTGTCGATGAGTTGGGTGATGACAAATGGCACCAAATGATTAATACCAATTTGAATGGAGTGTATCATACCTTAAAAGCATCAGTTGACGCGCTGAAAAAATCTGAAGGGTATTATATGACCTTGGCCAGTTTGGCAGGCACCAACTTTTTTGCACAGGGAGCAGGCTATAACGCCACTAAGTTTGGAGTGGTCGGATTTACCCAGGCTGCTATGCTCGATTTAAGGCCATACAACATCAAGGTCACCACCATTATGCCCGGTTCGGTAGCATCACATTTCAATAATAATGAACCATCCGACAAGGATGCGTGGAAAATTCAACCGGAGGACATTGGAAAGTTGGTCATTGATTTATTGACGATGCATCCACGTACCTTGCCCAGTAAAATCGAGGTACGTCCCACACGTCCGGATTTAAAATAATCAGTCGATTTTCTCTGTTAGGGGAATTGTGGCATCACAAATCTCCCCAATCAATCGAAATAGATAAGTTTCAAATTGGGCAAGGGTATCCGAATGTATTCGGGTGTCCTTGTCCTCTGAAAAAGGTAATAGCCCTTGGCTCAGTTTCTTAAAGGAGATGATTCCTGCTTCGACATCCGTTTTGCCGTGTTTTTTGGCATACAGGTAGGCATAGCATAACAATTGAAAGGCTTTGCTCTTGTCGAAATCTGTAATCAAGTCTTCCCAATCCGATATCTTCACGTTTTTGGAATCTACTTTGCCCGTTTTGTAGTCGATGATACGGATGGTACCGTCAAATTCATCCACACGGTCCAAAGTTCCTTTTAGCTTGATGGGAAAGTCTAGTTCTGGAAAGTTTATCAAGGCTTCATAGCGTTCTTCCAAAGCCAGTATTTTGATGTGATGACGTTTTAGTTGGTTTATTTCGTTGTCAAAGAAGTTGTACAGATATTTCAGGATAACATTATACACCAACAGAAACCTTCCTTTGGAAACATCGACCCCTGATAGGTTTTTGCTAAAATGCTGCTGCACCACTTGGGGCACTTCTTTTTTTAAGCTTTTGATATGTTCCTCGGTCAACGTGTTACCAATGAGAGGAGTGTAGAGCTGTTCCAAACTATCGTGGATAATGGTGCCAAAGGTGTTGGCCGCGATATTTTCCTCCACTTCATCCAAATCATTGATTTTAAGGATATTTCTTGTGTAAAAATCGATAGGATTCTTAATATAATTGGTGAGCGAGGTGGGCGAAAACCCTTTTTGGGCAAACGCTTTTAAATCCTCCATGAGCTTTTTATCCTTTTGGATCTGGATAGGCTGTTTGGCCTCAATGGTAATTTTTGGTGTGGCGATGGAGTGTTTTACATTGCCTTTTAATCGTTCATCGGTGAGCAATTGGGTGATCAGTCTGCTTTTCTCGCCACCTTCAAGTACATCAGGTTCGGTGTTATAGGTAATGTAAATGTTCTTCGCGCGCTGAATCAGGCGGTAAAAGTGGTAGACGTAGATGGCATCTTTTTCCTTGTAAGTGGGAAGGCCGTAATCCCGTTTCACATCAAAAGGAATAAAGGAATTGTTCGATTTTCCCGAGGGCAGTATGCCTTCGTTCACCGAGGTGATGATAACCGTTTCAAAATCCAAGTTTCGGCTTTCCAACATTCCCATAATCTGAAAACCGGTCAGCGGCTGACCGATAAAATCCAAGGATTCCATATTCGCCAATTGTTTGAACAAGTTTTTGATGGATTTCAGTTCACCCATAAAATCCACTTTGTCCAAATACTGTCCCAATTGATTATAAAGCGTATAAAATCGATACAAATATTCCAGTTCGAGCGCATTTTTTTCTTTTTGGTAGATGGTCTTAAGGTGCTCAATGAGTGTTAAACTGTGTTGTATCCATTCCATGGGGGATGGGGCGCTATCTGGAAATATGATGGACAACAACGTTTGGGCTTTTGGATATTTCGTTAGGGCCGCCTTATTGAGATGTATAAGGTTGTGTTCTTTGATGTCCTTGGACATTTTTTGGGCAAAATTCCCCTGATCTTCAGTGGATAGCGTTAAGGCATACGGATTGGAAATAAATTCCAGTACGCGCTTGTAGAACCATCCATTCTCCGAAGCGTTGAGTTGAAGCTCCAGATAACTGATAAAAAAGGAGTAGAGCACCGTTTTGTTCAAGGGCATTCCCATCGTAATGTTCACTTCTGGAATATTCTCTGGTACCGCATGCAACATCGGGTTGAGCAAAGTCTCATCCGCAAGGACCAAGGCAGTCTTTTTGATGTCTATCTCGCTGTTTGTATCGAGCTCCCCCAATAATTGACCCACATACTTTGTCTGTGAGATGTTTTTGGGTACTCCTGTGATAACGATGTTCTTTTCGGAGAGAAAGTTGTTCTGTGGCGTTATTTTGTGCCCATGTTTGTAATAAGGCCAATTAAACTGATAGTTCCGAATAAAAAGCCCTGCATCATGGATAGGGTCGTTCAAAAAATAGGAATCGATATCCCAGTAGATGTGGGAATTTCCTGTTTCCAGATAGTGCTGGATAATGTGAGACTCTGCATTGTTCAATGCATTAAAGCCCACAAATACGATGGGGTTTGATTTATTTCCCTTGGGACTTTCTTGCTGAAGTACTTTTACCGCCTCACGTTGAATCAACCCTTGGTAGCCGCGTTTTTGTGCTATCAAGCTGGCGTAGAAGCGTTCGTAAATACTTTCTAGGTTCTTCCACAGCTGCAGGTAATTTTCCACAAGTTCGGATTTATCCTTGCTGGTGGACCAGTGGTTAATTTCCTTGATGGCGGAAAGGTAATTTAAGATGTCTTTCGCAGGAATAAGGTAGCCGTCGATTTCATTAAAGTCCTGCAGCAGGGTTTGCCCCCAATTCATGAAGGAGGCAAAGTCGTCCGGGTCTTCTTTTTGCGAAGCTTTGTATACTTCATAGAGCGCCAACAGCAAATCAATGTTGGAAGCTTGCTTGATATCCGTAAGATTTCCGATGAATTCTTGAATGGATAGTATTTCTGGACTGAATATGTTTTTTACAAGGCGTTCGGAGATATACTTTTTCAAGAATGTTCCTGAACGTTTACTAGGAAGCACAAAGGTACATTGGGTAATGTCCAGTTGCTTATTTGCCAGGTCGTCCAGCACATATTCGAGAAAAGTCTGCTGCATGGATTAAAAATAAAAAAGGCCCCGCATTTGCGGAGCCTTTTTCAAGAAAACTTTGTTTCTTTTATTACTTCACCAAGTTGATTTCAACTCGTCTGTTCTGTGCTCTACCAGCTCTTGTGTTGTTGGTAGCGATTGGCTTCTCTTCACCGTAACCGATGGCAGTCAATCTACCGGCATCGATTCCTTTGTCGATCAAGAAGTTTCTAACAGAATTAGCTCTTTCCTCAGAAAGTTTTTGGTTCAATTGGTCGCTACCTACGCTGTCAGTGTGACCTTCTACAGTAAACTTAGCAGTAGGATACTCGTTCAAGATTTGGATGATGTCAACCATTACAGAAGTAGATTCTGCTTTGATAGAAGACTTACCAGTATCGAACAAGATAGTTCTAGCGTAGTCGTTCAATTGCTTCTGAACTTCCTCAGTTACTTCTGGGCATCCGTTGTTAGCAACAGTACCGGCAACTTCTGGACACTGATCATCTTTGTCAAGTACACCGTCACCGTCAGAATCTGGCCAAGGGCATCCGTTGTTAGCAGCAGGTCCAGCTTCGTTAGGACACTCATCATCTTTATCGGCAACACCGTCACCGTCAGCATCAGGACAACCAGCTAGTGCAGGAAGACCAGCAGTGTTTGGACAAGCATCATCTTTATCGGCAACACCGTCACCGTCAGAATCAGGACATCCGTTCATTTCTTTGGAACCAGCTTCGTTAGGACAAGCATCTTTTGCATCCTCGATACCATCACCGTCAGAATCAGGACATCCGTTGAAAGCTGCAAGACCAGCTACTTCTGGACAAGCATCGTCTTTGTCGTAGATACCATCACCATCAGTGTCAGTACCACCAAATTTGATGCTAAGACCAGCCATGTGCTGGAAGTGCTTTACCAAGTAATCCTCGAAAGCGTGCTTATATTGTGTTTGAAGTGTGAAACCAAGGTTGTCAGAAAACCAGAAGTTAACACCAATACCACCATTAACGGTACCAGCACCGATTTCATCAACCCAAGTATAACCACCACCGATCTCTACGAAAGGATCAACTACGGTGTTTTTAAGGATGTTATACTTAATGGTACCATCTATAGCGTAGTGAGAAAGATCATCGGCATCGAAGTCTCCCAATTTTTCGATTCTGTTCAAAGAACCTCTAGCTCCTACAGAGAAACCATCACCGATGTACTTGGAAACGCCAATGTATGATACAGATGGCAAAATGTTCCAGTGATCGGTTACGTTGAAGTACTCATCGAACAATGTAGTACTGGAGAACGGGTTGTTCTCATCATTTGTAGGATAGACGTCTATTGCATTCACCCCTATGCTTACCTGCCAGGGATTATTTTCGTCTTGCGCTTGTATGCTGTTGATCCCTACAAATACAAGAGCAACAACCAATAATTTGCTAAGATGTTTCATGCTCAAAATTTTAAGTTTAAGTGTTTATCAGCAGCAAATGTAAGTTGTTAAGACTTATTAACAAAATCTAAATTTCTTTTTTTTTGACTCATTTGCCAGAAGATTTATTGCATTTCGTCGATTTTAGATGACATTTAACGACTTTCCTACTTTAATAAAGGCATTAATTGCCTGGTCCAAATGCTCCTTTTCGTGGGCCGCAGAGAGCTGCACACGTATTCTTGCCTTGTCCTTGGGAACCACAGGATAGAAGAAACCTATCACATAAATGCCCTCTTTTAACAGCATATCTGCCATATCTTGGGATAGCTTGGCGTCATAAAGCATTACGGGGACTATGGCAGAATCGCCATCGATAATATCAAAACCTGCTTCTTTCATTCCTTTTTTAAAGTATTCCGTGTTGTGCTGCAATTTATCCCGTAGGGTGGTGTCCTTATCCAACATGTCGAATACCTTAATGGATGCCCCCACAATGGCCGGTGCCAAGGAATTGGAGAACAAATATGGTCGGGAGCGCTGGCGCAGCAGTTCTATGATTTCCTTTTTACCAGTGGTGTAACCTCCCATCGCACCGCCCAGAGCCTTGCCCAAAGTACCTGTAATAATATCGATGCGGTCCATTACACCCTTTTCTTCCAGGGTGCCACGGCCTGTTTCGCCAATAAATCCGGCAGCATGGCATTCATCTATCATGACCAAGGCATCGTATTTATCTGCTAAATCACATATTTTGTCCAATGGAGCCAATAAACCATCCATTGAGAACACTCCATCTGTAACGATAATCTTGAATCGAGCCCCATCCGCATTGCTTTGTTTGAGTTGTTTCTCCAAATCGGCCATATCGTTGTTCGCATAGCGGTAACGTTTTGCCTTGCACAAACGCACCCCGTCAATAATGGAAGCGTGGTTCAGCGAATCGGAGATAATAGCATCTTCCGCAGTGAGCAAGGGCTCAAAGACTCCTCCGTTCGCATCGAAGGCCGCCGCATATAATATGGTATCTTCTGTTCCATAGAAATGGGCGATTTTTTGCTCCAGTTCTTTATGGATGTCCTGCGTTCCACAGATAAAGCGAACTGATGACATACCGAATCCGTGTGTATCCATGGCATCCTTGGCGGCCTGGATCACTTCGGGGTGGGAGGATAGTCCCAAGTAGTTGTTCGCACAAAAATTAATGACCTCTTCTCCCGTGGAGATTTTTATCACAGCACCTTGGGGCGAGGTAATGATACGTTCTTTCTTGAATAGGCCAGCTTCTTCGATTTCCCTCAACTCTTTGGCCAAATGCTCTTTAATTTTTCCGTACATATCTTTTAAATAGGTTTATACAAAAATAGGGTCTATTTGTTGGTCAATATAAACAATAATGGATTGTTTTATCTCAAAGTCCATTTCGCTCAAAACAGCTGCGTAGTTAGCAATCTGTTCTTTGTGACTTGGGGAGGCTTTCCCCGTTTTGTAGTCGATGATGGTAGCCCGTTTTCCATCCAGAACAATTCGGTCGGGACGCAGGGACTTTCCATCTGTAGTCAGAATCTCTTGCTCGTTTAGAATTGTACGATGTTCCGAGAAGAGATCAGCCAATTTCGGATGGTTCACAACGTCCAATACTTTTTGTTTGATGTCCGCAGAGGCCTCTTTTGGAAAATGTCCCTCGATTTCCAAACGCTCCAAAATGGGGTCTACATCTTTTGTTGTTTTGATTTGACTCAAGGCAAAATGGATAACATTCCCCATTTCGATGGCTTCCAAGCGTTCGTCGTCCCACAGGCGACCCGATGTGGTGGAAATGGTGAAACCACTGTCTGTTTTGGTTCGGGTGATATAGGGGACATAGTTCTCAGCAGTTTCAACAGCTTTCATACCGCTTTCCGAAGGAAAAACACCAATGGTATACACGCCGCGTTCAGTTTCCTTTACATGTTGTTGCTGAACGTACCACTGGAAAAGGTCTTGGTAGGATGTAGCAGTTTCGATGCTTGCGATCTCCTTTTTGCTCTTTTCCGTAATAATGAACAGGCCTTTTTCAGGACGGGTGAGTGCCACATACAGCACGTTCATAGCATCTAATAAAGACTTTTGCTCCACTTCCACATATTTGGCCTGTGTTATGGGGTTATATTCCAGCATATCGCTCTTGGTGTTCAAAAGGAACTCATCCAGCCCTATTTCGTCTTCTTGGGATGTGGCGGCAACCCACGACTTTTTGTCCCTTTTGATCAATGTTGAATCGGCAAACGGAAATATCACAAACGGAAACTCAAGCCCTTTGGCCTTATGGATGGTCATGATCTTTACCGCATCCACTCCGTCCGGTGCGGCAATGGAAAGCGATTCTTTTTTGGTTTCCCAATAATTTAAAAAGGCATAAACGCTTGGGCCATCCCTCTTTTCAAGGTCGAGTACCTCGTCCATCAAAAAGGAAATATGCGCTATGGAACCTTGGTTGAGTTTAAATTGAACTATGGCGGTTTCCAATATGGTGAGCACGGGCTTACCTTTTAATTGGTTCAAATCAAAACCATGCTCGTTGGCCATGAAAGGTACGATATCATCCAAATGTTGGGAAATGAACCCGTGTTCACCCTCCCCATCTGCACTTATATACCTTAATATATGATAAGCCGCCTCATGGTCTGCGGGATTTTCGAAAATCCGGAGGATGGAAATCAAAAAAATCACCTTTTCATTCTTGGAGAGCAATAACGCATCCGAAGAAATGATGGGAATTTGGTGCTGGGCCAAGAAATCGGCCAACAACATTCCTTTTTTGTTATCACGGACCAGAACGCAGATATCCGCATAAGAATGGTTTTCAGAAATGATAAACTGAATCGACTTTAAAGTTTCTTCGCAGTATGCTTGGTCCTTATCCTCCAAATCGGCATCCAAAAAGGATAACTGAATGTAACCGCCCGGCTTGTTGTTTGTTTTTTGATGCGAGTCGTTCAAAAAAAGATTGCGATAATCCTCTTGGGCCAATACGGCTGCCGAAACAGTGAAAAAGCTATTATTAAAGTTTACAATTTCGTCTTGGCTTCGCCAGTTGGTATCCAAGGAGTGCACGCTCGGTTCCACTACAAAAGGATGCGAATTTCCGTTGATCAAATGGAGAAATTGCTCGGCCCTACCACCTCGCCAGCGATAAATGGCTTGCTTTACATCGCCCACCAAAAACAAGGATCCGCGTTCGTGCCTTTCATCCTCACTTTCCAAGGCATTGCCAATGAGTGGCACAAGGTTTTCCCATTGCATTTTGGAGGTATCCTGAAACTCATCGATAAAATAATGACGGTATTTCTCGCCCATCCGCTCGTAAATAAAGGGAACCGGCTGGTTTTTGATTTCTTTGGACAGAATGGCGTTCAGGGACGAGATGGGCACAATGTCCCTGTCCAATTCGATATTCTTGATTTCCTTGGCGATTTCATTCAGGACCGTCATTGGTACGATGTTGCCATAAATGTTTTGGAGGTAACTGTGCCGATAGATAAATTCCTTAAGGGCGAGGTAATTTTGAAGGATAAAAGCAGCTAAACCCGTCACATCCCTTTTGTCTGTGGCCTTCAATAATTTCCCCTCAATCAGATTGGGTTCCAATGTTTTTGCGGCATACAATTTTTTTGGGTCGAGTTCTCCATCCACCATTTTTTTGAAATGGTTAGGCAGTATTTGCCGCGGAAAATCAGCAAACTCAAAACCTTGTCGCTCAATTTCCAAAAGCGCATCCTGCGCAAGCTGTTTCACTTTTTCCTGAATGGCCTTGCTTTTCGAGGCAATCAGCTTTTGGATATGGGTAAAATCTGAAATGGATTTTTCACGCAATGGTTCAATGTGCTCGGCATTGTTCTCCTGAAACAGTAGCTTCCCGATTTCCATCAAATCGTAAGTAATGTCCCAGCTTTTATCATCATCGATTTTTTCGAGGGAAAAGGCAATCAGTACTTCGGTGAGCTCTTCATCGTTTCCTGCACGTTCCAATAAGCGCCCTACGGCCTCTTCCAACAATAAATCCTGATTGAGCTCTACCTCAAAATTTTGGGACAGATGAAGATCGCGGGCAAAGGTCTTTATGATTTTGTGGTTGAACTTATCTATGGTAGAAATTTCAAAAAAGGAATAGTTATGAAGAATCCGTTTTAGGATGAGTTGGGAACGTTGTCGCAATTGTTCCTCCGTTAAGGAAAGTTCTTCACACAGGGTAACGAACAGACTTTTCTGTTTTTCGGGCACAGTTTCTTGTCCAAAAGCGAACAAGTTGTCCAGAATCCGGGTCTTCATTTCCTCGACCGCCTTGTTGGTAAAGGTAATTGCCAGTATTTGGCGAAACTTTATAGGTGAATCGTTGGCGAGCAGTAAGGAGAGGTATGCCTTGGCAAGGGCATAGGTTTTACCCGAACCGGCCGATGCGCTGTATATTTTGAAATTAGACCCCTCCAAAAACGTTTTTCCTGCAAAATAAGGATTCCTTACCTCATGTTAACATGGTTTTAGCGGAATATAAATGTTAAAATCCGTATTTTTACAGGAATAGATTAATAACCTAAAAAAACAAGATAATTATGGCTTTTGAATTACCTAAATTACCGTATGCATACGATGCGTTGGAACCTCATATAGACGCTAGAACCATGGAAATCCACCATACCAAGCACCACAATGGATATACCACCAAACTGAACGGTGCCATTGAAGGAACTGACTTGGAAGGGAAGGGAATCGTGGATATTCTTTCCAATTTGGACATGTCCAACGGAGCCGTGAGGAACAATGGAGGCGGATTTTTTAACCACAGCCTGTTCTGGGAAGTAATGTCCCCAAACGGAGGCGGAAAACCATCCGGTGAATTGGCTTCCGCGATTGATGAGGCTTTTGGATCCTTCGATGCCTTTAAAGAAAAATTCTCCAATGCTGCAGCTACACAGTTTGGCTCTGGATGGGCTTGGTTGTGCGTGCACAAAGGCGGTAAATTGGAAGTTTGCTCCACTCCAAACCAAGATAACCCTATTATGCCCGGAGTAGCTTGTGAGGGATACCCAATTTTGGGCTTGGATGTTTGGGAGCATGCATACTATTTGCACTACCAAAACCTAAGACCGGATTACATTGCAGCATTCTTTAATGTGATTAATTGGGACAAGGTTTCCGAAAATTATGCAGCTAGTAAATAGTAACTAGTTCATTCATAAATAAAAAGCCGTGCACCAAGTGCACGGCTTTTTTGTTTCGAATTTTTTCAAAATAGAAAAGGGCGAGGAAGTCCTCACCCTTTTCGTCCCAAATCTTACCATAAACTTAACCTACTTATGCTATGGCGAGACTAAAATACTGGTATTGTGAGAAATAACAAAGGGTTTTAAAAAATATTTTACTTTTTTGAAGAAAAAGAAATAGTGCAGTTCATCGATAAAATGGATAAAACCTTGGTAGTCAAATATAAAGAAGGCGGAGCATGCTCCGCCTTCTTTCCCCAAATCTTACCATGAACTTAACCTACTTATGCTATGGTCCTCCAAAAGTAAGGCGGAGGATTATTTCTTGCGTAAGCTTTTAGACGAAACTCCTGTAAATGGGTTGAAGTGTATGTTGAATCCCAATAATTGACAAATATCAAGAAAACCAACTTAATTGCTAGGGCTTTGAGAAGTATGGAAAATAAAAAAGGTGGAATAGCTTCCACCTTTTTTGCCCCAAATCTTACCATGAACTTAACCTACTTATGCTATGGCAGTTACTAAAGTAGGATTGCTCTTTGCTGGTCGTATAAAAAGACGCTGTTCTACGGGATTCATCGATAAAGTGTACATTTTCAGGCTTTTTTAAGCCATTTTGGGTTAATAGGCACGCTCGTTCTTACCCTCAAAAAAGTTGATAAAAGCCTTATTGACCACCCTATTTCCTCCTGGAGTTGGGTAGTTTCCGGTAAAGTACCAGTCACCCAAGTTTTTAGGACAGGCGCTGTGAAGCCCTTCAATGGTTTGATAGATAATCTCAACCTCTGCATTGATGCCTTCGGGGCACAGGATTTCTCCAATCTTTTTGGAAATCTGTTTGGCCGAGAAAGGTGCATAGAACTCCTTGACATGATTGATGGCCTCTTTGTTCGGTGCCTTGGTCTGGGCCACACACTTATGGTAGATTTCTTCGATCAAATGGGTGGTGCCGTGATCCTCGTGAAGTGCCTTTGCCGCCTTAAAGGCTACAAAATCTTCCAGTTTGGCCATATCGATACCGTAACAATCCGGATAGCGGATTTGTGGAGCCGAGGACACTACTATGATTTTCTTTGGTGATAATCGGTCCAAAATTTTGAGGATACTACGCTTCAGTGTGGTACCTCTAACAATACTGTCGTCGATAATCACAAGATTGTCCGTGCTTTTTACGGAACCATAGGAAATGTCGTAAACATGGGTTACCAAATCATCACGACTACTGTCTTGTGTAATAAAAGTTCGAAGTTTGGCATCCTTAATGGCCACTTTTTCAATACGCGGGCGGATGGCGAGGATTCGGTGAAGCTCGTCTCTATCGATATTGCCTTCCATCGCCAGAATCTGCTCTTCCTTTTTCTTGTTGAGGTAATTCTGTGCTTCCTTCACCATTCCAAAGAACGACGTTTCCGCGGTGTTGGGTATGTAGGAGAATACAGTATTCTCCAAATCATTGTCGATGGACTTCAGGATTTCTGGAAAAACCAATTTCCCCAGTTTTTTTCGTTCCTGATAGATTTCCTTATCGCTACCACGTGAGAAATAGATGCGTTCGAAAGAACATGCTTTACGCTCCGTAGGTTCCAAAATCTGTTTCAAGGCCATGGAACCACTTTTTTTGATGATTACAGCATGACCGGGGTTCAACTCGTGCACATCTTCAAAATTTACATTGAAAACGGTTTGGATCACAGGCCGTTCTGATGCTACAACCACCACTTCGTCATCTTGATAGTAATAGGCCGGACGGATTCCCGCAGGGTCCCGCATCACAAACGCATCCCCATGCCCTATAAGTCCGCTCATGGCATAACCGCCATCCCAGTTTTTGGAGGCTTTTCTTAAGATTTTGGCTACGTTCAATCGTTCGGCGATAAGTGCTGAGGCCTCTCTTTTGGTATAACCTTCTTTTTTGATCTGTTTGTAAAGTTTGGCAACGGCATCATCCAAAAAATGGCCAATTTTTTCCATCACCGTTACAGTGTCGGCCTTTTCCTTGGGATGCTGTCCCAATTCCACCAGATTTCCGAAGAGCTCATCAACATTGGTCATGTTAAAGTTTCCGGCCACAATAAGGTTACGGTGCATCCAGTTGTTCTGCCTCAAAAATGGGTGTACGCTCTCTATGCTGTTTTTTCCAAAAGTTCCGTAGCGAACATGTCCCATCAAAAGTTCTCCGATGTATGGGATGTTCTTTTTCTGCCAGGCCACGTCATCTTCCCGATCGGGATTTTGCTTTAAAGCGGTATTGATGCGATTGTTGATCTGGGCGAAGATATCTTGAATGGGCTGTTGCTCGGCCGATCGTACACGGCTCATGTACCGTTCCCCGGGTTCCATATCCATTTTGATACTCGCAAAACCGGCACCGTCCTGTCCGCGGTTGTGCTGCTTCTCCATCATTAGGTACATCTTGTTTACGCCGTAAAAAGCTGTACCGTACTTTTCTTTGTAGTACTCCAAGGGTTTAAGCAAACGGATCAATGATATTCCGCATTCGTGCTTAATGGGATCACTCATAATAAACCTAATAAAAAATGCCCCGAAATTCTCAGGGCAAACATTTATGTTAATTCAATATTGAACTGTGTCAACTCCTTAAACTGAGCCAGGCGGCCATCCACCTCGCTCTTTTTTAGATCCACCATCCGTTCGGTACCAAAGCGTTCCACACAGAACGACGCCAAATTGGAGCCGTGGATGATGGCATTTTTCATACTCTCAAAAGAGATATTCCCTGCTTCGGTCAAATAGCCTGCAAAGCCACCGGCAAAGGTATCACCTGCTCCCGTGGGATCGAACACCTCTTCCAAAGGAAGCGCCGGGGCAAAGAAAATTTGCTCCTTATGAAACAAAAGTGCTCCGTGTTCCCCTTTTTTGATCACTACGTATTTGGGGCCCATCTCCTGAATTTTGGCCGCAGCCTTCACTAAGGAATACTCGTTGGTCAATTGTCTTGCTTCCTCGTCATTAATGGTAATCACATCTATTTTGGAAATCACCTTCATCAAATCGTCCCAAGTATTGTCCATCCAAAAGTTCATGGTATCCAAAACTATAAGTTTTGGTCGTTTTTCCATCTGATTAATTACACTCAACTGAATATAGGGATGTAGGTTACCCAACATCACAATATCGGCATCGGTATAATGGTCGGGAACAATAGGGTTAAAATCGGCCAAGGTATTAAGCTCGGTGGCCAAAGTGTCCCGTGAGTTGAGGTCGTTATGATATTTTCCTTCCCAGAAAAATGTTTTGCCCCCCTTTACAACTTCCACGCCGCTAAGGTCAATGTCCTTGTTCTTTAAAATATCCATGTAAGATTGTGGAAAGTCGTCACCCACAACGGATACGATGGCAGAGTCAATATCAAACTGTGAAGCGGCCAAACCTATAAAGGTTCCTGCGCCCCCCAGTATTCTGCCAGTTTTCCCGAACGGTGTTTCAATGGCATCGAAAGCCATGGTTCCCACAATCAGTAATTTACCCATTCCCTAAATTTTGGTGCAAATATACGGTTTACCCTTTCCAATTTGTACAAAGGGCGTTCCAATTATGAAAAAATGGAAATATCCGCACGAAGACAGGTTACTTTCTGCCAAAGTCGGCAGGGATTTCTCCCCAAGCCTTGGTTTCCCACTTCACAATTGGGGTGTTGAACCTATTTTTTTTGAGCCAAAGTTCCGCCCGTTCGATCAGTTCAAAAAGCTGGGCATTTTTAACGGTTTTCTCCAGTTTGGTGCCACACTTTTTCTTGCGCACCCAACCAATGGCGATTCGGGAATCGGAGTAAAGAATGCGGTCGCTCTTTTTTTGTTGTAGAAAGGCAAGTCCGTGCACCAATGCCAAAAATTCGCCTACATTGCTTGTCCCCTGCTCAAACGGACCTTGATGAAAAAGAACCCGCTTGGTCTTGGTGTCCACGCCGCGGTATTCCATCTTTCCGGGGTTTCCGCTCGAGGCGGCATCTACGGCAATGGAATTGTAATTGGGTTCGCCGATTTTTAAAAGTTCCTCGGGACTTAGTTCGCTTTTGCCCTTGGATTTGCCTTTGTATTCCAAATAATTGCCGTTAAAGGCCTTTTTGGCCTCCTCAAAAGTGGCGAACGATTTGTATTGCGCACCTTTTACGCCGTCAATTTGGGCCTTGCAATCTGCCCAAGACTCAAAAATGCCCGGGTGCTTTCCCTTCCAAACCACATAAAATTTCTTTTTCTTGGCCATTAGGACAATACTTTTTCTATCACTTTTGGGAAATGCTCATATTCCAATTGATGGACTTTCTGGGCAATGGTTTCTGGAGTGTCTGAAGGGTCAACTTTGGTTTTCGCCTGAAAGATGATGGCGCCTTCATCGTAGTTTTCGTTGACATAGTGAATGGTGATTCCCGTTTCGGTTTCTTGATTTGCCTTTACGGCTTGATGCACTCTATCTCCATACATGCCCTTTCCGCCATATTTGGGCAACAAAGCAGGGTGGATGTTGATGATTTTGTTGGGAAATGCTTCGATAAGATAGGAAGGGACCTTCCAAAGAAAGCCGGCCAAAACAACCAGATCTGCCTCCAAACCTTTCAAAAGGCGCAGAACCGCATCGGATTCCCTAAAAGCGGGTTTGTTAAAATAAAATCCAGGTACTCCCATACGGTCACAACGTTCGAGCACCTTGGCGGTACTCTTATTGGTGAGCACTGCCACCACCTCTGCTTGGGGTTTTTCGCTAAAAAAGGAAATAATGTTTTCGGCATTGGAGCCACTGCCCGATGCAAAGATTACAATTCGTTTCATTCGTTAGGAATTGACGGGATTTTAAATTAAATTACGATGGCTAAAGTAAGGTACAGTATTTTAAGAACTTTAATTTACGTCACATTTTATCGTCAAATAGTGTATTTAATCCAAAGTTTTATATTTTTGCCAACGATTTAAATTTTTAAAACCACAATAATTATGTCAGACATTGCATCAAGAGTAAAGGCTATCATCGTTGATAAACTAGGTGTGGATGAAAACGAAGTTGTAGCGGAAGCCAGCTTTACCAACGACTTAGGAGCGGATTCCTTGGACACTGTTGAACTTATCATGGAGTTTGAGAAAGAATTTGATATTCAGATACCAGATGACCAAGCAGAAAACATCGCCACTGTGGGTCAGGCCATTAGCTATATAGAAGAAGCTAAGTAATTATATGATATATCGCTAAAGATTAAAAATTATCCATGTGGTTGTTATCGCATGGATAATTTTTTTTATAATTAACGTCTAAAGGGTAAAAAAATAGTTCAATGCAGTTAAAGCGAGTTGTAGTTACCGGAATGGGAGCGTTAACCCCTATAGGTAACAATTTGAAAGCTTATTGGGAAGGACTACGGACCGGTAAGAGCGGTTCTGCCCCCATTACATATTTCGATACCGAAAAATTCAAGACCAAGTTCGCATGCGAGCTTAAAGGGTACGACCCAATGGATTTCTTCGATAGGAAAGAGGCAAGAAAACTAGATAGATTTGCCCAATACGCCCTAGTATCTTCGGACGAGGCCATTGCGGACTCTGGAATTGACCTGGACGTTGTGGACAAGTTTAGGGTAGGAGTTGTTTGGGGCGCTGGAATAGGCGGATTGGAAACCTTCCAAAACGAGGTAATCGGTTACGCCGAAGGTGACGGTACACCGCGCTTCAATCCTTTCTTTATCCCAAAAATGATTGCAGACATCGCACCGGGGAACATTTCCATCAAACATGGATTTATGGGCCCTAACTATACCACGGTTTCTGCTTGTGCCTCATCAGCAAATGCTATGATCGATGCACTGAACTATATCCGATTGGGACATTGCGACGTGATTGTTACCGGAGGTAGCGAGGCGGCAGTGACCATAGCAGGTATGGGCGGATTCAATGCCATGCATGCCCTTTCCACCAGAAACGATAGCCCTGAAACGGCTTCAAGACCTTTCGATGCCACAAGGGATGGCTTTGTATTGGGCGAAGGTGGCGGAGCGCTTATACTCGAGGAGTACGAACATGCCAAAGCACGCGGAGCCAAGATTTATGCCGAAGTGCTCGGTGGAGGTCTTTCTAGCGATGCTTATCACATGACCGCCCCTCACCCAGAAGGTATTGGTGTGGTAAAAGTAATGGAAAACTGTTTGCAGAACGCTGGATTGAACCCAGAGGATGTAGATGCCATCAATACACATGGTACTTCGACACCATTGGGAGATGTGGCCGAACTTAAGGCCATATCCAAAGTATTTGGGGACCATGCACCAAAAATCAACATTAACTCTACCAAGTCCATGACCGGACACTTGCTGGGAGCGGCCGGGGCCATTGAGGCGATTGCCTCCATTTTGGCCATGGAGCACAATACGGTGCCCCCGACCATTAACCACAGCACGGTAGACGATCAAATAGATCCATCCCTCAACTTGACCTTGAACAAGGCTCAAGAACGGGAGGTAAAGGTGGCCATGAGCAACACTTTTGGCTTTGGAGGACACAACGCCTGTCTTTTATTCAAAAAATTAGGGTAGTTTTGTAACATGAAACTCACCTCCAAAATATTCAATTCCCATCCCAACTCGGATGGGGATTTTTTTTTGGGTATGAAAAGAATCCTTGGCTTTAAACCCAAGAATCTGACCATTTACAAAACGGCATTTCTGCATCGTTCCATGAACAAAAAGGACGATGATGGAAACCCTATCAACTACGAAAGGTTGGAATTTCTGGGAGATTCCATGTTGGGTACCATCATTTCAAAATATCTGTACAATGAAGTGCCCGAAGGGGATGAGGGATATCTGACCAAAATGCGGTCCAAGGTAGTCAGCCGAAAGCACCTGAACGAACTGGGCAAAGATTTGGGACTTTTAAAATATGTGGAAAGCCGTATCCCTAAAGAACATTTTGGGGAAAATATCCACGGGAATGTGTTCGAGGCGTTGATTGGCGCCATTTATTTGGACAGGGGCTACACCTATTGCGAAAAGTTCATCGACGAGCGCGTGATAGAGCCCTATGTGGACATCGATCAGTTGGAAGGCAAGGTCATCAGTTACAAGAGTTTGGTGATAGAATGGTGCCAAAAAGAGAAAAAGTCCTTTAATTACCATGTGTACGAGGATACAGGGAATGATGAACTCAAACATTTTGCCGTAAAACTTACCATTGGCGACCGGATGTTGGCCAAAGCAAGGGCCACCTCCAAGAAAAAGGCAGAGGAAAAGGCATCCAAACGGGCATACTTTGCCTTACAGAGCAAGATAGAAAAACAGTGACTTTAAATAATGGTAAACTCAAACGTTTTCGCTTATTTTATAAGTGTATTGTTTTGTATTGACTAGGCAATCATTCGTAATAAGCCTATATTTACAGTTCGTGTTATGGGCATGTTAACTACGCACAAGATATCGGCAGACCTTTATGATGATAGTTTTCACCTCATTGCCATCCACAGTGATTTGGAAGATTATGCCATGGCCTATGCTATAAATTCCCATTGTGGACTTTATCTAAAACGGATGAAGAAAGACCTTTGTTTTGATGAAAATATGGCCTTTTCCGTTTTTGACTGGGAAGATGAGATAAACGATATGTACTGGACACTGATTGCCAACAAGTGCGAAACCGAAGAACAGATGGCTTCCATAGGCTTATTTGAGAGCAATGTATCCAAAAGGATAGGCCATTTGGTGAAGGAAAAAAAGGAAGTGGATTATTTTTTGAAAGTGGATGCAGCAGATGAAACCATTTATGCTGAAAAGCTCAGGGCCATCAAACAAATAGGAAAGGTAATCACCGCATACCCATTGGACACACAAAAATTAAAATCAAAAAGAAATTTAATCTTTTAACAATGCCAACTAGAAAGAAGACTAAAATTGTAGCAACCCTCGGTCCGGCCACCAGTAAAAAGGAAACCCTTAGGGAAATGATCCTTGCCGGAGTGGATGTTTTTAGGATAAACTTTTCCCACGCTTCCTATGAGGATGTTGCTGAGCGAATTAAAATGATCAGGGAACTTAATGAGGAGTTGGAAATCAACACCGCCATACTTGCAGACCTGCAAGGACCCAAACTCAGGGTCGGTGTCATGGGAGGCGAAGCCATCGTTGCCCCTGGTGATGAAGTTACCTTTGTGACTGGCGAACCTTTTGAAGGAACAGCCGAGAGAGTGTACATGAACTACAAGAATTTTCCCAAGGACGTGAAAGCAGGAGAGCGTATTCTCTTGGATGATGGGAAATTGATATTTGAGGTAAAATCAACCAACGGGGAGACCGAAGTGGTCGCCAAAGTGATTCAAGGGGGACCTTTGAAATCAAAGAAAGGGGTGAACTTACCCAACACCAATATTTCGTTGCCGGCCCTTACCAAAAAAGACATCAAGGATGCCATTTTTGCTATCCAGCAGGATGTGGATTGGATTGCGTTGTCCTTTGTGCGTCACGCGCAAGACTTGCACGACCTCCACAACCTGATCAAGGAGCATACAGAGCACAAAATCCCGGTAATATCCAAAATTGAAAAGCCAGAGGCTTTGGAAAATATCGATGAAATTGTAAAGGCCTCCGACGGACTTATGGTGGCCCGTGGCGATTTGGGTGTGGAAATCCCCGCCCAAGAAGTTCCTCTAGTGCAGAAACAATTGGTTTTGAGCGCCAAAAAAGGAAGGATACCGGTAATTATCGCAACACAGATGATGGAAACCATGATCACCAGCCTTACACCGACACGTGCGGAGGTGAACGATGTCGCCAACTCGGTTATGGATGGGGCAGACGCCGTAATGCTTTCCGGAGAAACCTCGGTAGGTAATTATCCTGTGCAGGTAATTGAAAAAATGGCGAGCATCGTGACCAGTGTAGAGGCATCTAGCTTGATCAAAGTACCGCAGAACCCACCGCACATCCGAACCAAGCGATACATTACAAAATCGGTATGCTACCATGCAGCGTTAATGGCCAATGAAATTTCGGCAAAAGCTATTTCCACATTGACCAACAGTGGGTACACCGCCTTTCAGATTTCGGCCTGGAGACCTTCGGCCCATATTTTGGTGTTTACCTCGAACAAGAGAATACTAACCCAGCTCAATTTGCTTTGGGGAGTAAAGGCTTTTTACTACGATAAGTTTGTCTCTACCGACCAGACCATTGAGGATGTAAACCAGATAGCCTGCAAAAAAGGTTTCTTGGAGGTGGGCGATATGCTCGTAAGTTTGGCAGCCATGCCCATTAAGGAAAAGGGGATGGTAAATACACTTCGTGTAACCGAAATCGAGAGCTGCAATTTTTAGCCTTCTCGGATGAAAATTTTAAAAAAGGCGTGCACTGAAGTGTACGCCTTTTTTTGTTTGGAATCTTTGGATGTTCTGTAAGCAAAAACCACTAAATGGGACTAAAAGTCAATAACGCGACCTAATAAGCTATGCGACACGAATACAGAGATACCAAACTAGGTGCTATTTTAGGATTTACCGATAACATCAAAAAAGACCAAGAACGTTTTTCCGACAGCTCCAAAACCATCAAGTTTTTGTGGAACAGAAATAATGCACCCATTACAATTCAAATAGATGGGATGCAATTGGAGTTGATGCCTTACCAAATCATTACGGTCACCTATCTACAGCATGTTTCCTATGCTGAAACAGAGTTCCCACTTTCCGCTATACTCTTTAACCGGGAGTTCTACTGTATCTCCGATCATGATAGCGAGGTTTCCTGCAATGGTATTTTGTTTTTTGGAACCCAGGATATTCCCATCATTTCCATTCCCAAGGACCAATTGGGCAAGTTCAACCTTTTGCATGATATGTTCGTAGAGGAGTTTTCAACTCCAGACAATATCCAGGGTGATATGCTACAAATGCTGCTCAAAAGATTGATCATCATGAGTACTCGGTTGGCAAAGGAACAGTTGATCGTAAAAACGTTGGGGAATGACCAAATCGATACCATCAGAAGGTTTAATTTTTTGGTGGATATGCACTATAGAACAAAGCGGAAAGTGAGCGATTATGCCGATTTGCTCCATAAATCGCCCAAAACACTTTCCAATCTATTCTCTATTTACAATCAAAAATCACCCCAACAGATCATTTTGGAACGGATAGCATTGGAAGCCAAACGGCTCATTAATTTCACTGATAAGCAAAACCAAGAAATTGCTTTTGAACTGGGTTTTAACGACCCAGCCCATTTTAGCCGATTCTTCAAAAAAATGACCCAAATGACTCCCTCGGAATATCGCGAAAACCTCCTTTTGGTGGCCTAAGGGAAAATTGGTCAAGCCATCGGGAAATCCTTCCTAACACCTACCCTTCTTTTCGGAGCATCTTTGCCCTGTAATTAAAAAACAGCAAAAAGATGACAACTATGGAAAAATCCATTTTCAATCTCATTGAAATTTTTAGAACCTCACAGAAACCTGTGGCACAAACGGTAACAGCTTCGGAACACTGTGAGCAGAAGCACCATCACGACTTTTATTGTAACGCAGAAAAACCTTTTGTAAAAACGTATTAATTCAACAATAAATCATTTAAAAATTACAATTATGAGCACAATCAACGTACCAAAAAGAGAAGAAGTAAGTGCAGCCAATCAGGCTATTTTTGACAATCTGGAAAAGGCGGTAGGCTTTGTACCAAATCTATTTGCCACCTATGCCCATTCAGAAAATGCCTTGGGTAATTATTTGACCCTGTCCAACGGCAAAACCTCCTTGAAAGCCAAGGAGAAAGAAGTGGTCAACTTGGCGGTAAGCCAGGTAAACAATTGTATTTACTGTTTGTCCGCACATACCGCCATTGGAAAAATGAACGGATTCACAGACGACCAAATACTCGAACTGAGAGCGGGGAAAGCTTCATTTGACGAAAAGTTGGATGCACTCGCAAATTTGGCCAAAAACATCACTGAAAATAGAGGTGCAACGGACGAAGAAACATTGGACCGCTTTTTTGCCGCTGGATGGACCAAGGAGAATTTGATCGATACCATTGTATTGGTGGGGGATAAAACCATCTCCAACTATTTGCATAGTACTACTCAGGTTCCCGTTGATTTTCCAGTAGCACAGCCCTTAGAAACTGTGGAAGCCTAATTGGTACAACCATGTCATTCACAAAATTGCCATATCGAGCGAGTCGAGATATGGCAATTTTTGTTTTAAAAACGTTTTTTAGGACAGCTCAACCTCTTTAAATAGGGAAGGGGCAATGCTCCTTGCCATAAAAATGGGCCAGTCGTTTTTAAACAGATGACTTTCCGTAACGGCACTTTCGTACAATAGGTAAAGTCCGCCCGATATTTTTTCGGTCTCCGCTTTGGAAAGGTTAGAAATGTTGTCCCCGACCACTTCGCCCAAGTATAGCAGCAATTCCTTTTTTTGAAGTTGAATCACCTCTAAAATCTTCGTTTGGTCTGGTGCCAATTCCCCAAGTGTTTTAAGGGCCCAACACCCTTGAAAATCCTCTTGTAGGTACATATCCCGCAACAAGTCGAATATGGCCAATAACTGCAGCCTTCCCTTGCTTCTTTGACCAACATAATCCTTTAGGCTCTCCAAAAAGTCATGGTGGCGCTGCTTCAAATAGGCAATACAAATATCCTCTTTTGATTTAAAATGACTGTAGAGCGTCGCTTTGGCGATATCGCATTTGGAAATGATCTCATTGACTCCTGTTGAATTATACCCTTGGGAATAGAAAAGCGCTCCCGCAGAGGATATGATGTGCTCGTGCAATTTGTTTCGTTGCATAAATAAGAATATAGTTAATGGTGGTCAATGGCATCACAAATTAATGAAGAATTATTGGGTAGAACAATGAAACCGCCAATGAAATCATTGAAGTTGCACCTAATTTCTACTGCCTAACTGTTTAGTATGGTGTCGATTGTAAACATTTTCCTATCTTGTGTATGGTATTTTATCAATCAAATAACTTAAAAACATTAGAAATGAAAAGATTACTTTTGGCCGCTTTCTTCGGCCTGTTCTTTACTGTCAGCCATTATGGACAGGAATTTCAGTTCAAGGCAGATGACATCGACATCGACTACAAAAAGTACACCTTAAAAAATGGACTCACCCTTTTGGTATACGAAGACCACAAGGCGCCTATTGCCGCTGTGAACGTTTGGTACCATGTGGGTTCCAAAAACGAAAAGCCGGGTAAAAGCGGATTTGCACACCTCTTTGAACATTTAATGTTCAACGGAAGCGAAAACTACAACACCGACTATTTCCAAGCCTTGGAAAGTATTGGAGGAACTGACCTGAACGGTACCACCAATACCGACCGAACCAATTACTTCCAAAATGTGCCCGTATCGGCCTTAGATCAGGTACTCTTTTTAGAGTCTGACAGGATGGGGCACCTGTTGGGCGCTATCGACCAAGCCAAACTGGACGAGCAACGAGGCGTAGTGCAAAATGAAAAAAGACAAGGGGAAAATCAGCCCTATGGTATGCAATGGGATTATTTGACCAAGGCCATGTATCCAAAGGGACATCCCTATTCTTGGACGGTAATCGGTGAGATGGAAGACTTGAATGCCGCCTCTTTGGAAGATGTGCAGGAATGGTTCAAATCGTACTACGGCGCGGCCAATGCAGTAGTGGCTGTGGCTGGTGACGTGGATGCCGAAGAGATCCATCAAAAAGTGATCAAGTATTTTGGGGATATCCCGTCCGGCCCTACCGTGGAAAGGCAAGAAGTGAACATTCCCAGCAAGGAATACGATTCCCGTCAAGTTTACGAGGATCGCGTGCCCGAAACCCGGGTGCTGTTTGCGTGGAACACCCCTCCCTACGGTTCTAGGGAAGACCTTCATTTTGATTTGATTTCCGCTATTTTAACCAGTGGCAAGAATTCAAGACTGTATCAAAAATTCATCTACCAAGACCAATCGGCAAGCGCAGCCGTTTCCTTCCAGTCTTCCAGTGAAATTGCGAGTAATTTCATCACTTGGCTTAATGTGAAGCAAGGAGAGGATCCAGAAAAACTGGAAAAGGAACTAGAAGCCGAAATCAATAAGTTCATCAAAGAAGGACCCACTGAGGACGAACTCAAAAGGGTAAAGGCCAGTTATTTTGCCAATTTTATCAAAGGACTGGAGCGCATCGGTGGCTTCGGGGGCGTATCGGATATTTTGGCCTCCAACCAAACCTACCATGGCGACCCTTCCTACTACAAAACCACATTAAAGTATGTGGAGGATGCGACCGCGGAGGATTTGAAGAAGACGGCAGCCAAATGGCTTACCAAAGGAAAACATATTTTGGTCTGTAAGCCCTTCCCTGAATATGACATTGTGGAATCTCCCGTAGACCGAAGTACATTGCCCGCCCTTACGGAGCAGAAAAGCTCCAAGTTCCCCGATTTGCAGCGGACGCAGTTATCCAATGGATTAAATGTGGTGTTGGCACAGCGAAAAGGGGTTCCCACCATCGTGATTAACCTGGTGGCCGATGCAGGATATAAAACCGACCATCTATCCGCTCCAGGAACGGCAAAATTGGCAATGAATTTGATGGACGAGGGAACCAAGGATATGGATGCCCTCGAAATCAATGAGCAGCTTCAATTATTGGGGGCTTCATTAAGCACTTTCTCCAGCCAAGATGAATCCAATGTGTACATGAGCACTTTAAAGCCCAGTTTTGATGCCAGTTTGGATCTCTTTTTGGATGTGGTGCTCAATCCTGTATTTCCGGAAAAGGAGTTTGAACGTCTGCAAAAGGAGCAGCTCAACGATATCAAACAGGAAAAATCCCAACCCATTTCCATGGCACTTCGGGTAATGAACAAATACCTGTATGGTGACGACCATCCGTACAGCAGCCCTTACACGGGAACCGGATACGAGGAAACTGTGTCTCAATTGACACGCCAGGATGTGGTGAACTTTTACAATACATGGTTCAAGCCGAACAACGCCACTTTAATCGTGACAGGTGATGTGGAAATGGCAGAACTCAAGTCCAAATTGGAAAAAACCTTGGGCAAGTGGAAAAAGGGAGACGTTCCGAAGATTGTTTTCAATGAGCCCAAGACCAATTCCAAAAACACCCTTTATCTCATGAACAGGCCCGAATCCCAACAATCGGTGATACTGGCAGGACACCTCACAGAAAAGTATGGTGATGTTTCAGAAATAGCTTTGGAGCAAATGGTCAATATTCTTGGAGGTGATTTCACTTCTCGAATCAATATGAATTTGAGAGAGGACAAACATTGGTCCTACGGAGCGGGTGGCTTTGTGATAGGTTCCAAAGAAGAGCGTCCGTTTATTGTGTACGCTCCGGTGCAGACCGACAAAACAGCAGAGTCCGTAACCGAAATCAGAAAAGAGATTGCTGAATTTACTTCGACCAGACCTGCGACAAAAGAAGAACTGGACAAAGTAAAGACCAACCAAGTGTTGAAGCTTCCTGGCCAATGGGAAACCAATAGTTCCGTAAACAGTTCGGTGAGAAACTTGGTGCGCTACAATTTACCGGATGATTACTACCAAAAATATGACCAGAATGTAAGAAGCCTTTCGGTGGACGATATTCGAAAGGTGAGTAACCAAGTGGTACAGCCGGACAAAGTAAACTGGTTTATGGTGGGCGACAGAGCTGAAATCATCGAAAAGTTGGATGAACTTGGTTTTGATAACATCATTGAGATTGATGCCGATGGCAACCCCAAAAAACCTGCGGTACAGCCTGTGGAATCTGATATTAAAAATTAATGAATAAGGAGGCTTTCTAATAGTACTTTTATCTGATTCGTCATTCCGAACTAGTTTCGGAATCTCACCAGATAATGCTTAATGTGTTTTGAGAACCTGAAACAAGTTCAGGTTGACGTTAAAAACGACTTCTTAGAAAGCCTCCTATTTTAAAAATCAAATCTCAGCTGAACCAGCACGGACTCCTTTTTAGGCTCGTCCTTTTCTTTTTCCGTGTTGAGGTTGGCCAAGGAAATGCCCAACAACCGAACGGAGTTTTCCAAAGAGGATTGGTACAACAATTCCTTTGCGGTTTCCAAAATCAAATCCTTGCTAGAGATAAAATAGGGCAAGGTCTTGCTCCGGGTCTGGAGCGTAAAATCGCTGTACTTGATTTTTAGGGTCACCGTTTTGCCCGCAATTTTCGATTTCTGAAGCCTGCGTTCCAACTCGTGGGCAATATTGTCCAATTTTTCCAGCATAAATATCTCACTGCTCAGATTCTCTGAAAAGGTACGTTCTGCCCCTACCGACTTTGGAGTCCTGTGCGGTTTTACTTCGCTGTTGTGGATGCCACGCACCACATGATAATAGTGCCCGCCGCTCTTTCCAAAATGTTTGTCCAAAAACTCCAGTGACTTTTCTTTGAGGTCTTTCCCCGTGAAAATGCCAAGCCGATACATTTTTTCGGCGGTGACTTTCCCTACCCCATAAAACTTTCGGATATCAAGACGCTCCAAAAAATCAATGACTTCCTCGGGATTGACCGTTTTTTGACCATTGGGTTTGTTGTAATCACTGGCCACCTTTGCGATAAACTTGTTTATAGAGATTCCCGCAGACGCCGTGAGCCCCGTTTTGTCAAAGATTTTCTGGCGAATTTCCTTGGCAATCAAGGTAGCAGAGGGATTCCCTTTTTTGTTTTCCGTTACATCCAAATAGGCCTCATCCAACGAAAGCGGTTCTACCAAGTCGGTGTATTCATAAAAAATTTCCCGGATTTGAAGGGATACCTCCTTGTAGCGGTCAAATCGGGGTTTTACAAAAATAAGATGTGGACAGTTCCGCAAGGCAATGGAGCCGGCCATGGCACTCCGAACTCCGTATTTTCTGGCTTCGTAGCTCGCTGCCGAGACCACCCCGCGTTTGGACCCGCCTCCAACGGCAAGGGGCTTTCCCTTAAGCTCGGGGTTGTCGTGCTGTTCCACCGAGGCGTAAAAGGCATCCATATCCACATGAATGATTTTTCGTAAGGGAAAATCGAAATCCATACCCAAATTTAGGGTATATTTAGTTTGATGGAACATTTGGAAATAGAACGCAAGTTTTTGGTCACAGGCGATGGATTCAAGCAACAGGCGACATCGCAAACACGTATTGTGCAGGGATTTTTGAACACAGACCCGGAACGAACCGTCAGGGTTCGCATCAAGGGAGACAAGGGATTTTTGACCGTAAAGGGTCCCAGTAACGATTCTGGAACTACACGTTTTGAATGGGAAACGGAAATTACGGCATCGGAGGCGACAAATCTTATTGATTTATGTGAATCGGGTATTTTGGAAAAGGTCCGTTTTGAAGTCCCATGGGGTGATCACCTGTTTGAAGTGGATGAGTTTTTGGGCGAAAACAAAGGTTTGGTGCTTGCCGAAGTGGAACTCAAGCATGAAGATGAACGTTTTGAAAAACCGAATTGGCTGGGAGAGGAAGTCACTGGCCAGGTACCATATTATAATTCACAATTGAGCATAAAACCCTTTAAGGAATGGCAACGATAGCATCCAAATCAGTCAAAACAATCAATGTTTTAATAGCGATTAGTGCCGTTTTAGCCATTACGACCGAGGCTTTGGGCCAGACCTTGGCTTATATGCTCTTAAAACCATTGACCACGATTTTGGTGACATCTTTGGTTGTGCTTGTTCCCCAAACACAGCAATCCAAATTCAAAACCTTGATGGTCCTTGCTTTTCTGTTTTGTTTGTTAGGGGATATTCTATTGTTGTTTCCCGCATACTTCGTTTATGGACTGGCAGCCTTTTTGGTGGCACATCTGTTGTTTGCCACATCTTTTGTGCAGCTAAAGGGTTTTCAGACTCATTGGATATCCTTTTTGGCACTTTATGGCATCGGCATCTCTCTTTTTCTGTGGTTAAAACCGAGTCTCGGCGACTTTATGGTACCTGTTGGAGTTTATGTTTTGGTCATCTGTTTTATGGCTTGGCAAGGGATTGGAATTTTCCTTAAGGAAAAGAGCAAGCCGTTTGTATGGATTTCGGTGGCCGTGCTCCTATTTATGTTCTCTGATACTATGATTGCCATTGCCAAGTTCAAAGCGGATTTCGCTTATTCTAGTGTTGTGATACTAAGCACTTATTGGCTCAGTATTGGTTTGATAGCCAATGCGGCTAGGAGAATTATCTTATCTCCACAGAGCTGAGATCAATCCAACTTCTTATCCAAAGACAAAATAGTATGGAGCAGAACGTTGGCACCATTGGCCATATCTTCTGCTGACGTAAATTCTTTGGGCGAGTGACTGATGCCTCCCTTGCTGGGAACAAAAATCATCCCTACTGGTGCAAAACGGGAAATATCCTGTGCATCATGGCCGGCACCACTGGGCATATATTGGTAGCTTAATCCCAATGCCTTGGCAGAGCTTTCAATTTCTTTTTGAATCTTAGTATCGGTCAGGGCAGGTTCTGCAGTGGTATCCAACGGCAAAAACTCTACGGATACGTTGGAGGCTTCCGCAATCTCCTCAGTTTTCTCTTTAATGGCGTTGTACACTTTCTGGATGACCTCGGAGGAGAGGTCACGTATTTCCAAGCTGGCCACTACCTTACCAGGAATTACGTTCGGAGCGCCAGGTTCTGCCTTTATTCGCCCTACGGTACCTACTTGGGTGCCTTCAAAACTATTGGTAATCTCATTTACGGCAACAATATATTTGGCTGCGGCCAACAATGCATCTTGTCGCGCATTCATGGGAGTGGTGCCGGCATGGTTGGCAAAACCGGTGAATACGACATCCCACCAATTCAGTCCAACGATTCCTTCTACCACACCTATGTCCAATTGCTCCTTTTCCAGCTTGCCTCCTTGTTCAATATGAAGCTCCAAAAAAGCGGCTAAGCTACCTTTTTCACGTTTTGCGCTTTCAATTTTTGTGGTATCTCCTCCTATTCTCATGATACCTTCGCCCATGGAATATCCGGTAGCATTGACAATGGGAAAGGCTGATTTGCCCAGATTCCCGGCCATGGCCCTACTGCCCATCACACCACCTTCTTCGTTCGGAAAAATGATGACTTCCAAAGGATGTTCGGTTGTTATGTTGTTTTCATTTAGCGTTTCGATAATTTCCAAAGCCGCCATGGAACCCAAACAGCCATCGTAGTTGCCCCCATTGGGAACCCTATCAATATGGGAACCAAAGGCAATGGGTTTTTTAGTGGCGTCGGTACCTTTTCGTGTCCCGATAATATTTCCCGCAGCATCCACCTGAACCTCCATCTCCAAACCCTTTAGGGTTTGTATCACCCAGTTGCGTGCTTCAATATCGGCATCGCTAAAGGCAACACGTTCTGTTTCACCATTTTCTTGCAATCCGAATTCGGCCAGCTTGAAAATCCTGTCCTCAAGTCGGTCTTGGTCAACCTTTATCGGGGATTGTTGCGCAGTGGTGATACCAATGCATAAAATGGCCAATAATGGGAAGAATACTGACTTCATAATGGTTTGGTTTTCCTGAAAGGTAACAATTTAGCGGACTATGTCTGCTATTTAAGCGGCTTTTTCCGCCGTTGCAGCTTGTATTTCACGATCCATGAGCTTTTGGGCAGACCACTTTTTTTTGTGTACTCCGCTGAGCCAAGGAATGGAAAACCCAACGGCTAATAGGACACCTGAAACCATAAAAATCATCAATGGGTTTGCAAAAAGGGTTCCGCTGTTCAATGTAGCCAAGATTAAGATGGTGGACAAGGGGAATGATAAGGCCAGTATGGCCACCCCAAAATCACTGTTAAAGGTTCTTTTGTGGGGTTTTTGGTCCATTTCCAAACTATCTACGGCCGCGATATGTGCATAAGGCCAGAAACTGCAGGCGCTTAGTCCAAACGCCATGGTCAAGAGGATTTCCTTTGGTGCTTCAATGCCTGCAAGAGTGACAAAGGTCCCAGATATAAGGAGGACCAAACCTGCCCGGGTACACAGCAGTGAAAAAATCTGAATGAACTGCTTTCTTTTGATTTTTACCGCAAGTCCGATAAAAAGCAGCACAAGCGGTGTCATAATTAAGCTCAGTTTCTCCAAGGTCTCGCTCAAAAAGAACGGTAGGGAGTCCATGCTTACCCCAAAAGCCAACAAAACCAAGGCTGCTCCAATAAATACGTTCACCGGCTCCGAGACCATGGCCTTTATCAAGGGCTTTAGTTTGGTTCCCCCTTTTCTTTTTTCACTGGATTGAAGCCCATAATGCCAATTCATGGCCACCAAATACAAAAAGAAGAGCACGAACACTTTATTGCCAAGGTCGGACATAGCGGCTTTGGCCAAGTATTGATCACCCAAGAATTCCAAAATAAAAGGAAACGATGAAAGTCCCGGCGCTAGTGATGGCACCAACAATCTTGCTGTTCTATAATCCGACGTGCCTTTTCCAATGCCCATAAGGGGCAGAATAAACGGCATGGCAAAGAACAAGATCAAGTTGAGCCCAAGGGCCAATAAGGGCAATAGCAGCAAATGAAGTTCTACCTTGACCCCCAACAACGCAATGAAGATGGTCGCTGGCAGGGCCAAGTTCAGAATGATTTTTTTTATGCCCGTAATCTCCTCTTTGGACTTGAACTTCACCTTAAGTACAATCCCAATGAAGATAAAGAACAGAAAAACGATGGTTTTTTGAATCCCTACGTCCACTATGCCAACACTTTATCGAGTGCAGCGGTAAAGGTTTTCATTTCGTCCATGGTTCCCATACTTACACGGCACCAGTTTTGGTCCATAAACTGGAAAGCACGAACGCCCACCTTTAACTCGGTCATTTGCTCCAAAAACGCTCTTCCTTCCATTTCAATAGGAAAAATGATAAAGCTTGTGGATGACGGAACATAGGAAGTAATGCCCATCTTTTCCAGGCTTTGATACACATACTCCCTGCACTCGGCATTTAGGTTCCTTGATTTTTCTAGGAAGGCCGCATCGTCCATGGCCGCCATGGCTGCGTATACGGAGGGCAAGGAAATTCCCATGCCTCCCCTTGTTATTTTTTGAAGTCTGTTCAAAGTCTCTTCCAAAGCAACGATGTATCCGACACGCAAACCGGCCATCCCATGAATTTTGGAAAAAGTTCTTGCTATGATAACATCCTTGCCCTCGTTCACCAAGGATACCATACTCTTTTTGGCTCCTTCATCCAAGAACCATAGATAGGCTTCATCCACAAAAACAGGAACCCTTTCGGATACGCGTGAACAGAAATCCACCAATTCCTTATGGTCCGTCATAGAACCCGTTGGGTTGTTGGGGTTACAAATATAGACCAGTTTGGTATCATCGTCGATTGCTTCCTCCATCGCCTTAAGGTCGTGCGACCAATCTTCCTTGAGTGGGACTGGCTTCCAGCTGGCACCAACAGATTCCGCTACTTGAATGAGCGACATATAAGCTGGATCGGCAGAAACAACATTGCCACCGTTCATAAAGAAAACCATGGCCGTTTTCTCCAACAAATCTGAAGAACCGGGTCCCATCATAATATTTTTGCTTTCTACGCCTTCAAAATCAGCGATTTTGTCCACTAGTTGGAACAGTTCCCTCCATGCGTATCTATTTCCTCCCGAAGCGGAACTTTTGAAAGCTTCAAGGGCCATTGGTGATGGTCCATATGGATTTTCATTGGCATTTAGCTTGGCTTCCAGTTCAGGAAACAAAGCATCTGGCTTAGGCAGATATTCCTTAAAAAACGGACTGTAAACCGCATTTCCCTCTCTGTCAAGGGTTAAGGGGGCCTTTGGTCTCTCGGCCAATCCTATGTAAGGTAATGCCATTGCGCCTCCAGCGGTAAGCATGCTTTTTCTGATCCAATCGCGTCTGTTAATGTTGGTTGATGTAGTTCCCATTGGTTTTTAGTTTTAAGAAGAACTTAAAATTACGCGATCATTCCGCTTAAAACAACGCTAAAAACATAAAAATCAGGCCCTTAAAGAAGAATTTATTAAAATATTCGCAGGTTATTTATAAAATTGATAGTATCTGTATCTCAAAAATGGGCTTTTTTGATGATGTTGTGGGCGTACGCCAGCCAGATAAACGAATAATTAGGACGGGATAAAAGTTGTTGGATGATGTGTTCGCCTATTTGGATGCTTTTTGGCATTCTGTCATCAGCAAACCATTAATCTTCCGAAAGAATACCTTCCTTGTCTATAATGGGAATTGTGCGAAGTTGATTCTCTTTAATGGTGTGCTTAGGGAACAGGCATCTTTTTTCAAAGAGCTTGTTTTCAGCAAAAAAGGTCACAAAGAATTCATTGTTGAGCGCCAACACCTCTTCCTGTAGCAATTCGATTTTTTTAAAGGATTTTGGTCCCAAAACGCCTATGCCATGGCGCATGGTGGATGTTTTTTTGTCGCCGTCAAATCCTTTGGAGACCACAATGGTCATCTCAATGGTATCCGAACGGTTATTGATGAGGTAGGCATTCCAGTCTTTGGACAAAAATTCTTCGTTCCACTCACGAATCACAGCAACATATACATCCTTGGCTACGGGAATTTCAATATCCTTTTTCATGGAATGCGGTTAAAAGGCGCTTTTGAACTGCTCCAAAAAACGCACATCATTTTCACTGAGCAAACGAATATCGGAAATTTGGTGCAGCAGGAGTGCAATACGGTCAATTCCCATTCCAAAGGCAAACCCAGAATATACTTCGGGGTCTATGCCACAATTTTTAAGCACGTTGGGGTCTACCATTCCACAGCCCATGATTTCGAGCCATCCGGTACCTTTGGTCATCCGGTAATCGGTCTCGGTCTCCAATCCCCAGTACACGTCCACTTCTGCGCTGGGTTCGGTAAACGGGAAGTAAGAGGGACGCAGGCGTATTTTTGATTTCCCGAACATTTCGGAGGTAAAATATTGCAAGGTCTGCTTTAAATCGGCAAAGGATACGTTTTTGTCCACGTAAAGCCCTTCTACCTGATGAAAAAAGCAATGCGATCGCGCTGAGATGGCCTCGTTTCGGTACACTCTTCCCGGGGAAATGGTACGAATGGGCGGCTTATTGGCCTCCATGTACCGCACCTGAACGGATGAAGTATGGGTGCGCAATAAAATATCTGGATCGGTTTGAATGAAAAAGGTGTCCTGCATATCTCTCGCTGGGTGGTATTCGGGAAGATTCAATGCAGTAAAATTGTGCCAATCGTCCTCCACCTCTGGTCCCTCGGACACATTGAAGCCGATCCGTGAAAAGATATCGATAATCTGGTTTTTTACAATTGAAATGGGGTGTCGTGCACCAATCTCAACAGGTTCGCCGGGACGTGTGAGGTCGCCATATTTTCCACTGGCCTCGGTCTGGTTTTCTAGAGCTTCCTTTAAGGCGTTGACCTTTTCGGCCGCAACGGTTTTCAATTGATTGACAACCATGCCGAACTCTTTTTTCTGCTCGTTGGGCACATTTTTAAATTCAGCGAAAAAACTGTTCAAAAGTCCTTTTTTACCCAAATACTTGATTCGGAAGGCTTCGATTTCATCTATGGAGCTAGAAGTAAATTTTTCAACTTCGGCGATATGTTCCTTAATGGTATCAATCATGATGGCTTGCGCTATTGGCGGACAAATTTAGCAAATTGTCCTTGAATAAATAGGCAATTAGGAAATGTACTGCAATTCCACCGAACAAATGCCACAACCAATGGGTGCCCATGGGAAATAATGTTTGATGAAGATCGATGCTTCTAAAAAAAAGCGCAACTCCAAAAATGATAAAAGCGGTCAACACCAAACCTATATTTTTTCCTTTGGTTTTTGCCAAATACCATGTTATGGGAATAAGGATTGTAGCAGCAGTGATTAGGTATCCAAGGGAAATCCTCCAACCCTGAGGCATGGGAAGAATCCGTAGTAAAATGGAGGCGCTCAGCAATAGTGCGATAAACACCAAGCGCTGCCACCACTTGTGAACGAGTTTACATATAAAATAAATCACCAAAGAAGCGCAAAGCAGCATAATGGGCATCCAATCCAACCGAAGCCAAAACTCGTGGCTACGGGTAGCGTGATACACCGTGCCCCCAATGTAGCTAACTCCGATAACGGGAAGTACCCAAGCCAAGAATCGATGCTGTCCAGGATTTCTGTACACCCGCAAGCTCCAGTAGATGATCAATAGCAAAAAAATAGTATTGCTAAATGTATTGAACGGCTCCACGGGAAACCCGCCTTGGGTGGTTTCCAAATAAATGGGGCCTGAATCATTTGGAAATTTCATATTGGGTATAAAGGTATGATGGTTTCAGGCCAAAATACATATTGCCAAGCAGATACCAACGCCTCTCAGGCTAAATTTTAAACCAAAAACAGGCTGTCTAAAAAGCGGTTTGCCTGTCAGTTCGAGCGCAGTCGAGAACTTAAGACACATTGGTAATCAATGGGTTTCGACTGCGCTCAACTTGACAAAGTTCAAATAGTACCGCTTTTTAAACAGCCTCTTTTCTTTTAAGAAATGTTGCCGGGAATTACAAAAATGTTACGCTTCCATCCGAAATATCGTACATGGCACCTACAATGGCAATATCACCATCTTCCTCCATTTCTTTTAGGATAACACTTTGGTTTCTAATGTTTTCCAATGCCATTTCAACATTTTTAACGGACACGGCATCCACAAACTCCAAATTTTGGGAGTTCCTCAAAGACTCGTCCTTAGGTTCCTTTACCGCGTACACCGCAGGCTCAATCTTATTGATCAAACTGGTCAAGTTACCGAGACGGGCATGGTCGCAGGCGCCTTTTACGGCCCCGCAACTGGTGTGTCCCAGTACCACAATGGCCTTGGTTCCTGCAAGTTTGCAAGCAAACTCCATGCTGCCCAGAATATCTTGGTTGATAAAGTTTCCTGCAATCCGTATGCTAAAAATATCTCCTAGGCCTTGATCAAAAACCAGCTCTGCAGAAACTCTGGAATCGATACAACTTAGAATGGTCGCAAATGGAAATTGACCATCCTTGGTATCGTTTACTTGCTCCAATAGGTTTCGATGTGCTTTTAAATTTTGTTGAAAACGCTCGTTTCCCTCCTTTAAAAACTGAATTGCCTTTGCAGGAGTCATTGTGGCTTGCGTTTCTTTGGTATGTGCCTTCATATGTTTAGGTTATGCTGTTTTTTTGGGTCTTAGATTAAAAAATTCGATATAACTATCAGGATTTTCAACCTCTCCTTTTTCGGAAATAATTTTGATGTCGATGTTTCTGTTTTTGGCCTTGCTCGAAAAATCCTCGAGAATCTCTACGATATCGTTATCCAGATACCGTGTTTTTCTCACATCCAAAGTGAGATAGGTGTTTTCGGCAATACTGTCCAATTCTTTTAGGATAGCTCCTTTGTTGAAAAAGGTAACCTCTTCGGCAAGGGTCATTTTTATTTGATGTCTGCCGCCATCGCTTTCCTCAATGTGCAAAAAGTGGGAGTTTTGGTAACTTTTGATCAAAACCACCACGATACCAACACCAAGGCCAAGGCTTATTCCTACCAAAAGATCGGTAAAAACGATACCTACCACGGTCACCACAAAGGGCACAAACTGTTTCCAGCCGGCTTGGTACATCGTTTTAAACAGACTTGGTTTGGCAAGCTTGTAGCCTACCACAAATAAAATGGCCGCCAATACGGACAGCGGAATCATATTGAGCAGTGTCGGAATTAAAATAACTGAGCCCAACAGAAAGAATCCATGGATTATGGCTGCTAATTTGGTTTTACCGCCAGATTGAATATTGGCCGAACTTCTCACAATAACCTGTGTTATTGGAAGCCCCCCGATTAAACCCGAAAGTGTATTCCCAACCCCCTGGGCGATCAGCTCACGATTGGTAGGGGTGGTCCGTTTTTCAGGATCTAGTTTATCGGTTGCTTCTACACAAAGTAGGGTTTCCAAACTGGCCACCAGCGCTATGGTGAAGGCGGTGACCCACACTTCTGTGTTGCCAATGGCGGAGAAGTTGGGAAAACTGAAAAAACCAAGAAAGGATTGAAAGCTATCAGGAACGGGGACCGTAACGAGATGCTCCGCAGAAATTCCCCAAGTGGCATCTCCCTGTGTAACGCTAAAGTAGATGATGCCGATGACCACGGCCACCAAAGGGCCTTGTATCAACTCAAAGATTTTCGATTTTTTGGTCAATACCTGACTCCATAGAATCAAAATGGCCAAACCAATAGCGGCAATCAGGGTTGCACCGGGACTAATGTAGTTGATGCTGTTGATGATTTCGCTAAAGGTGTTTTCACCATCCACTTGAAAAAAGGCCCAATCTCCTTCGGGATCTGCATCGTACCCAAAAAAGTGAGGTATTTGTTTCAGAATGATGATGATACCAATTCCGGTCAACATCCCCTTGATTACGGATGAAGGGAAATAATAGGCAATCACCCCAGCTTTTAGAAAGCCAAATATCAACTGGATGATACCGCCCAAAACTACGGCCACCAAAAAGTTTTGATAGCCTCCTAAGGTTCCGATGGCGGTCAAAACGATGGCTGCCAAACCAGCAGCCGGTCCGCTGACCCCAATTTGTGAACCGCTGAGCGCCCCCACAACGATTCCACCGATAATACCCGCAATGAGCCCGGAAAATAGGGGAGCCCCACTGGCCAAAGCAATACCCAAACACAAGGGTAGTGCCACGAAAAATACTACGATACTCGCAGGTAAGTCATTTTTTAAATGCTTGAACATGTTATAATGTACGTTTGTTCCTCTATACTGGTTAGGTTATGGATAGAAGATGTTTAAAAATTGAATTAAAAAAGTACGAAGAATTATGTCAATTTTCTGGGAGGGGGATCTAATATTTCCACTATATAATCAGAAATAGGAAGTAAATAGCCTATATCATCTTGGTTCTGTTGCTGAAAAACAGGGTTGTTGGCCAGTTCCAAATAGTATTTGATGTAGGCGTCGATTTCGTCAAATTTCTTGTTCGTTTCCCCGTTGTTGCCATTGTTTTCCTCCTCCGCAGCACCGATTACCATGGTCTTTCCCAATTCTTTGTCCAGAAATGGGATGAGCGGTGATACCGTTAAAGCGGATATCAGCACTAGGGAAATAATGGCATGGAGTACATTTTTTAGCACAAACGAATTTTTGCCAAAAATACAGAATATTAAACAAGGCAGGGGTGTTTTGGCCTAAAAGTCCCTGATTTTCCTGACATTCTCGGCCTCCAGCCAACCAGTTTGGCCATCAGCAATCCGAATTCTTTTCCAATCATCGAGTTCCTCCAGTACGTTTACCTTGGTGCCTTCATGGAGGGTGAAAACGGGAGCACTATTATTGTTGGGCTCTGCATTCACGTTGACTTCCTTGCTGAACACAATGGCAGGATCATTGCTTTTAAAGGATTGAAAGTTGAGATAGGCCATCAGTATGCTGAGCACCCCCAATACTAGGGCAAATATACCGGAAATAAATGCGGCCCTTTTCTGATTTGCCGTCCCAAGAAAGTAGTAGGCCATGTATGCCATGACGAACAAAAACACCAACGCCACTGCTAAATAGGCCCATTGATCGAAGGTAAACATGCCTATAACCGCCGAATATAGCTTGGAAAGCTCCGTTTTTGGCATTTCCTCAATGGCGTCCAGCCTCATATTCTCAGCAAACCTCAGATTGTTTTTGATCTCTTCATTGTTCGGGGATAGCAATAGGGCTTTTTCGTAGTAATAGATGCTGGGCCCTATGGCATTTTGTTTGTAATAACTGTTGCCCAAATTAAAATAGAGAGAGGCGGAATGCTGCCCATTTTCCAAAATCTGTTTGTAGTTTTCTATGGCTTTGGAATATTCCCCATTATTGTACAGTTCGGTTGCCTCATCAAAAAGGATCTCGTTTTGGGCAAACCCAAAATTCAGGGAGAAGAGGCAAAGTAAAAAGACCATCTTTTTCATGCTCATAACTGTTTGTCCAAATTAGAGATTACTTCACTTGCTTTTTCATAATCCTGCTGCATCTGCACGTTGGAAAAAGGACTGTACCGCGCCATTTCACAGCTGGTAAGCAAACTTATGAAGCCGTCAATATCCGCTTTTTCCACTTTTTTGTCGGATAGAATACCCGTGATTTTATCTTTACTGAATTCTGAGGTTTCAATATGCAATTTAGCTTTCAGATAGTTGTGGAGACCTTTTTCCAAGGCCACGTAGAAAGCTTCTTTATTGCCCAATTCCTTTTTGGCAGTAGACAGGTATTTTCTGGCTAGCTTGTTGGCCCGCTTTATTTTGTTTCCTTCCACATCACTGGCAATGGCCTCCCTCTTTTTGAACGCAAATATGGCGATGGGAATCAACAATAATGGGGCAAACAATAGGATAAAGAACAGCTTTGACCCGAAAAACCGATTCACTTGAATTGGCGATAAGTTCGGGTTGATATGGATAAAATGAAATTGCTCGCCTGTGGGCACCACCAATTGTTTGTTGGCTGCTGGACTAGCTGCAGCGGCGCTTCCGCTCGTAGGACCCTCGATCACTTCAATATTGATTTCTTCTGAGTTGATGGTTTTGTAACTACCCGTTTCTGGGTTAAAATAGCTGAAAGAGATGCTTGGGATGGGATATTTTCCCCTGAATGAAGGCACGATGGTATAGTTGTTGGAGACTTTACCTTCCATGCCGCTGCTGTAGGTGCGGATATCCTCATCATATTCGGGGTCGTATACCTCCAAGGAACTGGGAAGCTCTGGTTCTGGAAGCTGGAACAACTTTAAATTCCCCTTTCCGGACACTTCCACAATCGCCTGTAGCGATTCCGAAGCGTTCAATTGCGTTTTACTGGTAGTCACGGAAAAATCAAAATCACCTACGGCGCCGCTAAAATTAGCTGGTTTTCCTGCTTCGGGAAGCGGTTTTACGTTGATGGTTCGTCTGCCTGCGGAAACCGTTTTACTGGTAGAGGTATAGATTCTTCCACCAAAAAAGTCCCTGCGATTGGTGGGGACGTCCACGAATATCTCCAAAGAAAGGGGTTCAATATCCAGTTTGCCCGATTTTTGAGGGTAGAGCACCACACGTTTCAGTACAACATATCTGTAAGGTTTACCTTGATAGGTTCCATTTTGTGCGGTATGCTTGGTTACGGGAATATCCTGACTCCAGAAATTGTTATAGGTAGGATTGTCCAATGGCCGATAGTTGGTCACACTGATGTTTGGACTCACATACAACTTGTAGACTACGGTAACGGCTTCATTGAGGTAGGGATTTCCTTTGGAAACCTCAGCTACCAGATGAAGGTTTTCGTCCGCCACATCGTCCACGGTCTTTTGGTCGTTGGGCTTGTCCACTGCAGCGGTCACCTCTACCTGTTGTGGAGTGGTCTTGTACGTTTGTCCATCAATTTCAATGGTTGCTTGATTAATGGTAAAACTTCCCCTTGCCGTAGGTACCAAAATGTAGCTATAGGTTTTGGAAAAACTGCGCTTTCCGTTTACCCAAGAGGAGCTGATGGATTGGGAAGGTCCCATCACCACCCTAAAGTTTTCGAATTGTGGTGGTTTAAAGTTGTCGCCATCCTTGTTCATGGTAAAATCAACCCGAAGACGCTCGTTCAGCCCCAATTTGTCCTTGCTCAAGTTCATGACGAACTCGATACTTTCGGTTTCGTCTTGGGCATGGGAGTGTAGCCCCGAAAGGAGCAATATTCCCAAAACAAGCCATATGTTGCCCCTTAACGCTTTCATTACCAGTCTTTCTCGTTTTTGACCTTTTTTCCACGAACTTTGCGGGCCTCCATCTTTTCCTGTACTTTTTTCTCTTCGTTCTGCATGGCTTCTAACAGGTTTTGAATCTGCTGTTCGGAAAGTTGGTTGGGTCTAGGTTGTTGTTTTTTATCGTCGGGCTGATCTCCTTCATTGGGCTTTTTCTCCTGCTCTTTCTTTTTGTCTCCATCGCCTTCTTGATTTTCCTCGGGCTTGTCCTCACCGTTTTCACCTTGGTCGCCCTTGTCCTTGTTTTCGTCCTCTTTTTGGTCGCCCTCGTCTTTTTTCTCGTTGTCGCCGCCTTCGTTGTTCTGGTCTTGGTTTTTATCCTTGTCCTCGTTCTCTTGGTCTTTTTTGTCCTGATCTTCGTTGTTCTGATCGTTCTTTTGCTCGTCCTGTTGTTTTTCAAGCATTTTTTTGGCCAAGGCCAAATTGTAGCGGGTCTCGTCGTCATTTGGATTGCTTCGGAGTGCTTGTTTGTAGGCTTCCACGGCTTTTTCGTACTCCTTGTTTTTCATGAATACGTTGCCCATGTTGTGGAATGCCTTGTGTTTATCCACTTTTTCCTCAGCGGCTTCACTTGCTTGTTTGTACCGGCCAAAAGCTTCACCAAAACTTTCCCGATTGTAGTAGGCATTCCCGAGGTTGAACCGTGCAGCTGCATTTTTATCACTTTTGGAAATGGCCCTTCTGTAATCCGCCTCAGCGGTCACAAAATCGTTGGAAGAAAGTTGCTCATTGGCTTCGTATGTCAGGTTTTTGGAAACCTGCAAGGCTTTTTCGGCCTCTTTGTTCGCTTTTTCTACCATGTCGTCCTGTGCTTGGATGGTTCCAAAACACAGCAATAGTCCAAACATCAACTTTATCTTATTCATCATCATGTTCATTAAAAAGATTCAGTTTTTTCAACCATTGTGTTTTCCTGTCCAAAACAAAAATGTCCAAAAATAACAATAAAAAGCCTGCTGCGAGGAACCACTGAAATTGGTCCTTGTATTCGGCGAATTGTTTGGCCTCAAATTCGGTTTTGTCCATTCTGTTCAGTTCTTCTTTGATGTATTCCACCGCGTTTTCGGTATTGGAACCATCAATATAATCCCCATTGCCGCTGTTGGCAATTTGGTTCAAAACTGTTTCGTTCAGTTTGGTGATGACCACCTCACCTTGATTGTCTTTTTTCAAACTTTCCACAACCCCATTTCGTTTGATTGGAATTGGAGCACCCTTTGCTTTTCCCACACCGATGGTGTACACGCGTATCCCGTTTTGCACTGCTTTTTCCACGGAATTGATCGTGGAGCTTTCTGAATGGTCTTCACCGTCGGACACAATAAAAAGGACCCTGTTGGTCTGCTGGGAATCGTCGTAATAGGTGCTTGCCAAATCAATAGCGGCGTTGATGGCCGTTCCTTGTGAGGAAAGCATATCGGTATTCATACTTTGCAGGAACATTTTGGCGGCACCGTAATCTGTGGTAATGGGCAATTGTGGGTATGCCTGCCCTGCGTAGGCAATGATTCCTATTCGGTCGCTTGCCAGTTGGTTGATGATTTCGGAGACAATACGCTTTGCCTTTTCCAAACGGTTGGGAGCGATATCCTCGGCCAACATACTTTTGGATACATCGATGGCGAAAACAATGTCTACACCTTCCCGTTTTACCGTTTCCAGTTTTGTTCCGATTTTGGGATTCACCAAGCCCAAGACCAAAAAGGCAAGTCCGCCCAAAAAGAAGACCAGCTTAACGGTGGACTTGAAATTGGATTTGTTGGGTGCCAATCGTTTGAGGAGTGATGTATCGGCAAATTTTTTCTGCGTTTTCCGTTTCCAGATCTGAAGAAAAAAGAAAGCTAAGGCCATCACTGGGATAACGGCCAATAGGTAGAAATATATTTTTTCATCAAACTGGATCATTTCCTAAATAAAACTTTTAAATATGGAGTTTCGCAATCCCCATTCCAACAACAATAAAATCCCGGCCAAGAAAATGAGCGGCCTAAACTTTTCCTCGTATTTGTAATATTTGAATTCTTCTATCTCTGTTTTTTCCAACTTGTTGATTTCATCATAAATCTCCTCCAAAGATTCGTTGTCGGTGGCACGAAAGTATTTTCCTCCGGTCACCTCTGCTATTTCTTTGAGCAGTTCCTCATCGATCTCCACTTGGCGCATTCCGTACCGGTAGGAGCCATCGGGATTATAAGCTATGGGAGATAGCGCATTCCCATTCGTACCTAAGCCAATGGTGTATGTTTTGATTCCAAAGCCTACGGCCAGATCGGCTGCGGTTCTTGGTTCAATAAAGCCAGAATTATTGACACCATCCGTTAAAAGAATGATAACTTTACTGATGGCTTTACTTTCCTTTAGGCGGTTTACCGATGTGGCCAATCCCATACCAATGGCGGTACCGTCTTCCAAAACACCATAGGTGATTTCATCCAACGCATTGAGCACAATGGCCTTGTCGCTGGTAATCGGGGTTTTGGTATAACTTTCTGCAGCGTAGGCGACCAATCCAATACGGTCGTTGGGGCGTCCTTCAATAAATTTGGCGGCTACCTCCTTTAGGGCTGATAGCCGATTGGGCTTTAAGTCGCGGGCCAGCATACTGGATGATACATCGATGGACATGACAATATCGATACCTTTTGTGGTTTTGGTACGGGTTGAAATGTCTTCGGTTTGAGGTCGGGCCAAGGCAGTGATAATGGCAGCTAGGGCCAACAATCGAAGGGCAAACAAGATAGGCTTGAGTTTTGAAGCCCAACTTTTGACCGTGAATCCTTTGATACTGGAAATCCGAAGGGAAGCCATTTCATTTTTTCGTTTGAAAAAATACCATAGCAAAGCCAATGGCAGCAAAAGAAGCAGCCAGAAAAACTCGGGATTTGCAAATTCTATATTCTCAAACATTTACGCCTGTAATTTTACGTCTAAACTGGTTAAAATTCGGTCCACAATCTGTTCCGCATAGGCATCATCCTCCTCCCAAGTAATGACCACTTGCTGTATAAAACCTTTGCCACCAAACGACAAGATGTTGTATTTGGCCCTTTTGGAATCGCCATCGGGCGTTTCCAAGGTGCCGGTTCCGAAGGTTTTTACGCCTTTCACGCCAGATTGTGTCACGAACTCCTCTTGCTTGGTAATGATATTTTTGAGACCGAGTTGCTCAAAATTGGTCAAAGTAGCACCTATCACGGCTTCAAAATTGGGGTCTTCCTCTTGGTTCTTGAAGGTGATGGAACTGGCGCTCACCGAAAAGATGCCCGCATAATTACCATAAGAAAAAGCCTGGAGCTCTTTGATCAATTCTTTGGTTTCCTTGGGCATGTCCGGTTCTTGGCGAAGCAACACCTCCGGTGTTTCCAATTCTATGGGCGGGAACCCGTACGAACTGGATACCCATTCACCCTCCAACAGGTCTTTGGTAGGATAGCCAAATACGGTGTCCCGTACTTGCTTGGCACCAAAATAGGTCACGGAAAATACAGTTCCCAAAATGAGAATACCGGCAAAAATAGCGGCAGCCCAATAGATACGCTTGCGCTGTTTTTTCTTGGCAAGTTCTTTCAGGTATTCCTCGTCCAATAGCAGGTCTTCTTCTGTCGGTTCAGGTAGTGCTTCGTGGGTTTTGGTTACGATTTCCTCCACCAATTTCCTGTCTTGCTCCGCAATGGATGATGCCGGTTTGGATTTGGCGAATTTCACCAAATCGGCAGTTTGCAATATTTTTTGGAATTGAAAAATGGTATCGTCATCCAATTTAAGTTCCCCAGCATCCCTCAGCATTTCTAATTTGGTAATCAGTTCGGAGGTTGTGCTTTCCATGGCGGTCACATGTACTTCTTCTTCCAAAAAGGACCTCATAATATCAGTTAACTCGGAATAGTATTGTTTGAATTCGTCTTGGATAAGATATTTGGAGTTTTCCAGTTTTTTGAGTTCCAAAATGGCACGGTCATAAGGTGGGAGCAGGGCCACTTTTTCTTCTTCTGTCAAGGGCTTTTTGCGCAAAAAGAACCAGTACACCAATCCGCCGACCACAATCAAGCCCAAAAGAATCCAAAGAGCGGTGAGCCACATTTCGGCATTGCTCTTTTCCACTTCCATCAAAGGCTTGATGTCGTACATTTTTTGTTTGGTCGTATCCACAACCACATCAGCAACCTTTACTTGAAACGAATCCGTAAAAAAGGGTTGTTCATTGATGGCGATACGCTGAGGTGGAATGGTATAGGCACCACTATCAAACTGTGTAAGGGCGTATATTTTTTGCAGGATAACCTTGCTGTCTTGCTTTAGGGTATCGGCCATAATCGCTTCGACGGTTTCCAGTGGGGAAAACGTTTGTCCTTCTGGAAAAAAGACCACATCGGTGGAATCGGCTTCAACCGTAATGCTATATTGGATTTGTTCCCCAATTTTGATGGCCAAGGTGTCCACTTCGGCCGTTACCTTGGGTTCGGTCTGGGAGAAACCGAGCAACGGCAGCAGGCAAAACAACAACAAAGTGCCCAGTAGTTTTTGGACCCTGTTCAAGTGTATTGTTGTATGGCAACTTTCCTTTATCATTTATGCTCTCCGTTTAAAATAGCCCAATAATTTTTTTACATAACTTTCGTCCGCCCGACAATTGATTACACCAGATCCAGATTTGTTAAAGGAATTGATAAAGTATTCCACTTTTTCCTTGTAATGTTGCCCGTAGGCCGAACGCACCTGTTTGGATTGGGTGTTTACCAATTGTATTTCACCTGTTTCAGCATCTTGCATTTGCACCATACCCAAATTGGGGATGGATTCTTCCCGTTCATCATAGACCCGAATTCCGGTCACGTCATGTTTGTTGCCCACAATTCGAAGGGTGTTGTCGTAATCATCAGCTATAAAATCGGAAAGCACAAAAACGATGGCCTTTTTCTTCATCACATTGGTCAGGAACTTCAAAGCCTCGGCAATATTGGTCTCACTGCTTTTTGGATGAAACTCCAACAACTCCCGTATGATTCGCAGTACGTGGCTTTTTCCTTTTTTGGGCGGGATAAAGAGCTCCACCTCGTCGGAAAACAGAATAAGGCCCACCTTGTCGTTGTTCTGCAGTGCAGAAAAGGCAAGTGTTGCGGAAATTTCGGTGATGATATCTTTTTTAAACTGATTGGAGGTGCCAAAAAACTCGGACCCACTCACATCCACCATCAACATCATGGTGAGTTCGCGCTCCTCTTCAAACACCTTTACAAAGGGTTCGTTGTAGCGGGCGGTCACGTTCCAGTCAATACTCCTTACATCGTCCCCAAATTGATACTGGCGTACCTCGCTGAATGTCATCCCCCGACCTTTGAACGTAGAATGGTACTCCCCACCAAAAATATGGTCGGACAGACGTCGGGTCTTGATTTCAATTTTGCGTACTTTTTTTAGTAGTTCCTTTGTATCCATTTGGTTCAAGAAAAATAGGTTTTCGGGTTGGTTAAAGTATTGCTACTTATTCCGATAAACATTGAACCGCTAAGGCACTTCTACCTCGTTTACAATCTTGTTGATGATTTCTTCGGAAGTAATATTTTCTGCCTCGGCCTCGTAGGTGATTCCAATACGGTGGCGCAGTACATCGTGTACCACGGCCCTCACATCTTCTGGCACCACATACCCCCTTCTTTTGATAAAGGCGTAGCACTTGGAAGCATTGGCCAAGTTGATACTTCCCCTTGGAGAGGCACCAAAGCTGATCAATGGCTTCAAGTTTCCAAGGTTGTATTTTTCCGGATATCGCGTAGCAAAGATGAGGTCGAGTATGTATTTTTCGATTTTTTCGTCCATATATACCTCCCGAACGGTATCCTGGGCCCTCAGAATTTGTTCTAGGGAAACTACAGGATTAACGGTTTCGGTGGCGCCCCTCAAATTTTGTCTGATGATCAGTTGCTCTTCGTTGAGTTTTGGATAATCGATAACGGTTTTTAGCATAAATCGGTCTACCTGCGCTTCGGGAAGTGGGTAAGTACCTTCTTGCTCCACAGGGTTTTGGGTGGCCATTACCAGAAAGGGTTTGTCCAAAATAAAGGTTTCATCACCGATGGTCACCTGCTTTTCCTGCATGGCTTCCAAAAGTGCGGATTGCACTTTGGCAGGGGCCCTGTTGATCTCATCGGCCAAAACAAAGTTTGCGAAAATGGGGCCTTTTTTAATGGAGAAGTCGTTTTCCTTGATATTGTAAATCAGCGTACCGATCACATCGGCGGGCAATAGATCGGGAGTAAACTGTATGCGGCTAAAACTGCCTTTTACCGCTTTTGCCAAGGTGTTGATGGCCAGTGTCTTTGCCAGTCCGGGAACACCTTCGAGCAAGATGTGCCCCTTGCCCAATAGACCGATCAATAAGCGCTCCACCATGTGGTTCTGACCTACAATGGCCTTGTTCATCTCAACCCTTAAAAGGTCAATAAAAGCGCTCTCTTGGGCTATTTTCTCATTCACAGCACTAATATCAATAGTAGTGTTTTCTTCCATTGTAAACTTTTATTGTTTGGTGTTAAGGTCGGGGTTTTTACTAAGGTGTGCAAAATGAAAATTTATTTAAAACCTGCCTGTTAATTAATGGTTAAAAAAAACGCTAAACCCCTAGTTTTATGAAGGATTTAAGGCTTTAATTTTATACTTTCAGCGCTTATGGAACAGACAACGAAATTTTCCCGTGTGATATCGGGAGCAATGACCTGGGGGAGTTGGGGTAAAAAACTTTCCAAAAAAGAAATGATGGAATTGATGCACCACAGCATCGAGTGCGGACTCACTACTTTTGACCATGCCGACATTTATGGTGGATATACCACCGAGGCTGATTTTGGAGCTGCCTTTGGTGATAGCGGGATCAAAAGGGAAACTATTCAGTTGATTACCAAATGTGGTATTCAATTGATGGATAGAAAAAAAAACCGAATCAACCATTATCAGTATGATAAAGATTATATAATCTGGTCAGCGGAGGAGTCCTTGAAAAAGTTGAAAACTGATTACTTGGATTTTTTCTTGATACACAGGCCAAGCCCGCTGATGAATCCCAATGAAATAGCTGAAGCCGCACGCCATTTATTGGTCAGTGGAAAAATAAAGCAATTTGGGGTGTCCAATTTTACCACCTCACAAATGGCCATGTTAGAAAAGGCCGTTCCTGTGGAAGGCAATCAGGTAGAATTTTCCCTCACCCATCACGACCCTATGTACGATGGGGTTTTTGATGATTGCATCGCCAACAAAAGAATGGCAATGGCTTGGAGTCCTTTGGGCAGTTTTTTTAGGGAAGATGATGAACAGGGGGCCCGAATCAAAGCGGCGATGGAACCTTTGATGGAGAAATATGATGCCGATGAAAGCCAGTTGCTTTTGGCATGGATTTTAAAGCATCCGGCCAAAGTGCACCCTGTGATCGGCACAACGAATAAAAAACGAATGGAATTGGCCGCAAAGGCCATAAAAATAGATTTGGAACTTCAAGATTGGTTTGCCCTTTTGGTGGCGGCCCAAGGGCACGATGTTCCGTAGAAAATGAATGCAATGGCAACAACAGCGTTAATAACAGGAGCAACAAGTGGAATTGGAAAGGCAACGGCCGAACTTTTTGCAAAGCAAGGTTTCAATCTGATTCTTTGTGGCCGCAGGGAAGAGCGTTTGCAGGAGCTAACGAACCGATTAGGAAGGGACACATCCATTTTCACGCTCAATTTTGATGTGAGAAATCGTGAGGATGTATTCTTGGCCATCGACAGTTTGCCCAAGGAATTTTCAGAAATCGATATTTTGGTCAACAACGCGGGAAACGCACATGGTTTGGACCCTATTGATAAGGGCAGCCCAGATGATTGGGATGCCATGCTGGACATCAATGTGAAGGGATTGCTGTATATGTCCAAGGCCATTATTCCTAAAATGGTGGAGCGCAAATCAGGGCACATCATCAATATTGGTTCCACTGCAGGCAAGGAAGTGTATCCGAATGGAAACGTGTATTGCGCCAGCAAACATGCCGTGGACGCCATCAACCAAGGAATGCGCATCGATTTAAATGCCTATGGCATCCGGGTCGGGGCCGTAAATCCAGGACTGGTGGAAACGGAATTCAGTGATGTCCGGTTCAAAGGAGATTCCGAAAGGGCTTCGAAAGTATATCAAGGCTTTCAACCCTTGAAACCGGAGGATATTGCCGATATTATCTTGTTTGTAGTCACTCGACCCTATCATGTAAACATTGCTGACCTTGTTGTAATGCCTACCGCCCAAGCCAGCAGCACGATTGTGAAGAAAAATAGTCCATAGATGATGGTTAAAGTTCAAAACTGTCAGTTCGAGTTTTTTCAGAAGGAAAAAGTATCGAGAACGTGGTTTGTGCGATTAAAAATTCTTTTCTCGATACATTTTTTTGAACTGAAGTTCAAAAAACTACTCGAAATGACGAATTTTTCTTTGGTTTCCGAAATCCCAAAGCTTTGAATTATGATCAACAAACGCCTACTCGTAAAAAACTTATTAGCCCATAACGATGAGAATAGTTTTTACGACAAAAAGCGTTTTATATCCATAGGGGAAAAGGAAGGCAAGGCCAAATTTTTAAAACATGTCTGTGCCCTCGCCAATAGCAACCCGAAGAACAATTCGTTTATCGTGATCGGAGTCGAGGATGAGGACAACAAGATCGTGGGCGTGGATTTTTTTGATGATAGCAAAATCCAGAACCTCGTGAACGCCTATCTGGACAACCCTCCTCTGATATCCTACGAGAACATCCCATTTCCTCATTTGCCCGAGGGGAAGGTGGTCGGTTTGGTCACCATCAGGTCCAACGGGAAAGTATGTGCGCTGCGCAAAAATATCTGGAAATATTATGGGGGTGCCGTGTTCTTTCGTGAAGGCAGTATTAGCTTGCCCAAAGCTTTTGACATTGAGCTGAAGGACATCAATTCCGAAAAGGTGGCTACCATTGAACAACATGCACGGAACAATATCGAGTACACCTTGGATGCGGTGCTCAACTTTTTCAATACCCGCCACCCCGATTTAACCAGCGATTACAAGGTTTTCAAGGAGCAATTCGTGGTCTGCTGGGCTGGCAACAAGAAAAAGGTAAAGGGCAAAGTGTATTATTCTAGAGTGGATATTGAATTAATCAACGAACAGGTGAAGCTCTTCTATTCCGCTTTGGATGAAATTACCATCGATTATGATGACGATTCCTTTAAAACCTTGGAATATGTGCAATTGGGATTGGGTTCACAACAAAAATATTATCCGTTGGAAGAAATGACGATTACCTTTTCGGACAATGGGAAGTATACCATCAATAGCAAATTGGTTTTTGAGCCGCCACAGTTTGATAAGAAAACCTTGTATCACGTTTACAACACAAACAATGCGTTGCTCAAAAAACTGGAAAACCATATTCCGTTGACCGATTCGGAGCATACCGACATCACCCATCTACCTGCTACGTATCTTATTTGTTATTTGAACGGGTTTGAAGAAGCGAAGGACAAAATGGAAAGTTCCCGCGCCTTACTGAAGGCCTATGACACTCATGTGTATCAATCCCTAAAGGAATCCCAACGGATTTTACGGAAGGTGAGGTACGCTTAGGATTTCATCAGCCAAATCATCTGATAGGGCATCACTTCCAGGAGCGCACTGTTCAAACGCACCTTTTCACCGGACACCAAATCCACGGGATCCCCTTGACTGAAATAGCCCAATTTTTTGATCCAGCTACTGTCGATTACCTGAGGGTTTTCATCAAAATTGCAAAGTACGAGCAGTCCCTTATAGCCTTGCGTTCTTTCAAAGGAAAAGATATGGTCGTTACCCGTGTGGCATAGTTCCAAATTGTTGTTATCCGCAAAAACCCCATGCTCCTTTCGTATTTGGATAAGGTGCTGCAGCGCACGGAAAATATTGGATTGCGGCGAGTCCAGTTTGTCCAGTTGTGAGATGACCTCCCAATCCTGCATGGGGCGGTTCACCCAGCGACTGTCTCCTTTTTTGGCGTCGTCGGTTTGAAAGGAGTAATCGTTCAAGGTGCCAATTTCGTCACCGGCATAGATCAAGGGGATTCCTCCAAAAGCCAAGGTAATCCCATGCAGCATGATGATCTTGTCAACGGCCTCTTTAATGAGCTCTTCATCTTTGGTTTGGATACCCTTCTCCAGTCCTAGGAGGGAAGCTGCACTCCCTGTGATACGGCCGTCGCCAGTTTTGGGATTGTACATGAACAACATCCCCATGGCGGGCGACCAATCCAATCTGCGGCAATAATAATCCAACAAGAATTTGCGGTGCATATTGGGATTCCATCCCAGTTCTTCAATGAGGTGGTTTTCGTACCCCAATCCAATATCATCGTGGCAGCGGATGTAGTTGATCCAAGTACCATCTTTGGGTTTTGACGGAACGTGCATCAAACTTTTGTAGAGCAACGAGGTTTTTTTGGTGGCAATGGAATTCCATAAGAGTGCCATCAACGAAGCATTATAGGCAATTTCACATTCGTTGCCCTGTTTTTCATCTTCCCCGAAGTATTTGATAATGTTCGTAGGAGCCACAATCGCTTCAGCCAATAGAATAGAACCGGGAGCCACCACTTGAAGGCACATTCGGAACAAGGAAATCAAATTATGTGCCTCGGGAAGATTTTGTGAGATGGTTCCGATTTTTTTCCAGAGAAAGGCGAGTGCATCAAAACGGACCACATCCACGCCCATATCGGTCAGTTTCACCAAATTGGTCAACATTTCCAAGAACACCTCTGGATTGGTGTAGTTAAGGTCCCATTGATAACTATTGAACACCGTCATCACCCATTTTTCCATTTCTGGGATATAGGTAAAATTGCCCGGCGAGGTTTCGGGAAATACCTCTGGCAAGGTTTTTTCAAATTCGGCAGGGATGGTGAAATCCTCGTAAGTGTAATAGTAGCCTTGGTACTTTTTGTCTCCCTTTTTCGCTTTTTTGGCCCAGGAAAACTCATTGGAGGTATGGTTGACCACAAAATCGAGCATCAAATACATACCGTTTTTTCGAAATGCAGTGGTCAGTTCCAAGAGGTCTTCCTTGGAACCGTATTTTGGATCTACTTCCAGATAATTGTTCACCGCATAGCCACCATCACTTTCGCCCTTTGGCCGGGTAGTGATGGGCATCAGGTGCACAAAGTTGACTCCCAAGGATTTGAAATAGGGTATTTTTTCCTGTAACCCTTTCAAGTCCTTATTGAAATGCTCCACATACAACTGCATACCCATGAGCTTTTCGGATTGGTACCAGTTTCCCGATTTTAATCGGGCGATATCCTGTGATTTCAAGACCTCGGGCCTTTCCAAAAATAATTTGGGGAGCAGTTTCAGCAACTTTTGAAAATGGGGTGCGTAGCGTTCTTCCGGATATAAGGAAAAAAACTGCTTTTGAATCAAGGTGAGGTTAGTGGCCAAGCGTTGATCAAAAAGCTCTTGGCTGCTCTTCCCTTTGTGAGGGAGCAATCGGTGTAATTGGGCCTGGTTCATTTATGCTTCAAGCTGGTCTTTGGTGGGTAGGGCTACAATGGCCCCGTAGTTTGTGGTGGTGATGGCCCCAGCTTTATTGGCTTTGGCCACCATATTTTCCAACAGTTCAAAATCTTCGAAAACGGGCTCAAAATTGCCCAAATCAGAAATTTGGTACAATAGGCACCCAATAAAGGCATCACCGGCACCAGTGGTATCTACGGGGGTGACCTTAATACTTGGGATTACTTTTTTGGTTCCATTGGTGCTTAGGAGTGTGCCATCTTTTCCCATGGTGACTGTAATGATTTTGGCCCCTACCTTATGGAGGGCATCACAAGCCACATGGATATCTTCTTTTCCGGAAAGTAGTTGAGCTTCTTCCAAACTGAACTTGCACAGATGTGATTTTTCCACAAAGGGCATACATTTTTTAATAAAGGTTTCCGTGTCATCCTTCCATAAATCTGTTCTGTAATTGGGGTCAAAACAGATGAACATTTCCTTGGTGAGCCCATCAAACAAGTATTTGGTATAGGTTTTTTCCAAAGGTCCCCCCAAAAGAGCGGTTGCTGCTCCCAAGTGGAGAATGTTACCCGGGAGGTTTTTTCTAAGGTCTGGATTGTAGCTGAGTTCTTGGTCTGCACCCCGACTGAACACAAAATCGCGCTCGCCGTCTTCCGAAAGGGAAACAAAGGCAAGTGTGGTAAAGGTTTCGGAAAGCTGGGCCAATGAAATGTCGACACCTTCGTTTTTTAAGGTATCCAAAAGGAATTTCCCAAAAGGGTCGTTTCCAACACTACCTATAAAAATGCCGTTTCCGCCAAGTTTGGCGATGGCACAGGCTACGTTGGCAGGAGCTCCGCCCGCTTTTTTGGTAAATTGGGTGGCTTTGGAGAGATCGCTCCCTTGCTTTTCGGCAACAAAATCGATCAACAGTTCGCCAATACAGTATACTTTCTTCATAGTACTTCGGAATATTCTAAGGTACATAGAAAATAATACCACGTCCAAAAATCAGTTAGGTTTATTTGAATTCTAGGTTAAATCCGTGATAAAGCCGGTATGATTTTTTAGCAGCCAATCATTTGTGTGTAATATTGTCAAAAACTTTTCTATGCGGACATTGGTAGTGGGCGACATTCATTCAGGAGTAAGGGCTTTGGAACAATTGATGGACAAAGCGAGGGTGTCGACCGAGGACCATATCATTTTTCTGGGCGATTATGTGGATGGATGGAGCACTGCCGTGGAAACCATTGATTATTTGATCCAACTCAAAGATCAGTATAACTGTACATTTATACGCGGCAACCATGATGAACTCTGCAAGGCTTGGCTTATTGAGCAGAAGGAAAATCCACAATGGTTGGCCCATGGTGGCGAAGCCACGCGGCAATCGTATTTGAATGCAGATAAGGATACGTGGAGAGTGCACCTTGATTTTTACGAGGAGCTTCAAAACTACCATCTTGCAGCCGACAATCGACTGTACTTGCATGCGGGCTACACAAATCTCAAGGGGATAGACTACGAATATTTTGAGCAGTCCTTTTATTGGGACCGCACTCTTTGGGAGCTTGCCACGGCCCTTGACCCTGAATTGGAAACCACAGACCCTAAATTTCCAAAAAGGCTTACGCATTACACCGAAGTTTTTATTGGGCATACCCCTTTGTCCAAAACCGGTTTTGTGGAACCGACCAAAAGGGCCAATGTTTGGAATGTGGACACGGGTGCTGCGTTCAAGGGCGGCCTAACAATGTTGGACGTGGAGACCAAGGAATTTTGGCAAAGCGATCCCGTACATACATTCTATCCCGGAGAAAGAGGAAGGAATTAAAAAGATTTCGATATTTTATAAAGACCTTTGTAAAAAACCCCGTACTATGTCGATAAAGAATGTAAGATTGGAAGTAATGCAGGCGATTGAACCCAAAGTAGAAGGGTATATCGATGAATTTCTTATCCCAACCGAAAAAATATGGCAACCCACCGATTTCTTGCCCGATTCGCGAAGTGATCACTTTTATGATGACATCGAAAAAATTCGAGGAGAAGCAAAAGAGCTTGGATACGATTTCTGGGTGACCTTGGTTGCCGACACCATCACTGAAGAGGCCTTGCCTACCTACGAATCTTGGTTGATGGATGTGGAAGGTATTGACCAGCACAACGGCAAGGATAATGGCTGGAGCAAGTGGGTGCGCGCTTGGACTGCCGAGGAAAACCGTCACGGCGATGTATTGAACAAATATCTATATCTTTCGGGACGCGTGAACATGCGCGAAATTGAAATCACAACACAACATTTGATATCCGATGGGTTCGATATCGGAACCGATAGGGACCCGTACAAAAACTTTGTGTACACCACCTTCCAAGAATTGGCAACCAACATTTCGCACAAAAGAGTGGGCAAAATGGCCAAAAAGAAAGGAAATGGTCTTTTGGCAAAAATGTGCACGATTATAGCCGGTGATGAAATGAGACACCATTTGGCATACCGTGAATTTGTCAAGACCATTATGGGCCAAGACCCAGATGGAATGGTACTTGCCTTTGCCGATATGATGAAGAAGAAAATTGTGATGCCCGCTCATTTTCTAAGGGAATCCGGTGGAAGTATTGGAGAGGCCTTTGAACAATTTTCCAATTGTGCCCAACGATTGGGAGTGTATACTGCCCAGGATTATATCGATATTTTGAAAAAACTGAACGATTACTGGGATATCGGTAATTTAAGGGGACTTTCCGACCAAGCGGAAAAGGCAAGGGTGTACCTGATGAAGTTGCCTGAGCGATTACAACGAATTTCGGAGCGCATGCAATTCTCGCAAGAACAGTACACGTTTAAATGGGTGGAAGCGAACGGGATGATGTAGAAAGACCAGTTGGTCTAGAAGCTGGATCAATATTTTCCAGCGCGATGTTTTTCCTGCCATTCAAATAGTTGTTCCCAATGACCTTCGTAGGCCATCTTGGCCTGCATGGGCCATGAAGCAGGATCGTGAATGCGGTAGCGTTTACCGCCCGAATCCAGCACTTCCTGGCACTTGTCGGCGGAGATTTCGGCCAAATCCTTCCAAGTGGTAATCTTGAAATTATGGAACAGTCCCTCGATTTTGGGCCCAATCCCTTCGATAAGCTTTAAATCGTTTTCCTTTATGGTTTTTCCAAAGGCAGCTTTAGCCTCAACAGGATCAAATATGAAGTCGCTCTTTGCGGTTTGTGCAATGTCCTTAAGTTGGATTTCCTTGGTTTGAATCGTGTGCGAATCCAGCCTTTTCCGGCAGATGTCCAAATCCGACTTTAGCTTGGCATTCTCAATTTCAAGCGCGTTCAACGCTAATGATTTCTCCATTTTTCGGGGGGTATCGGATTTGCCAAAGAAGTATCCTAGGATACCTGCAATGATTCCCGTAAATGCCAAGATGACCCAATACCAAATAGTTGAACTTTCCCAATCCATAGGCAAACAAATAAGCGGCAAAAACCGCACTTTAAAATAGCACAAAAATCTTAAATCTGCTACGGAATTGCCTCAAATTCAACAAGACAACAAAAAATAAACGGAGTTGTAGGAAAAATCCAAGGCAAGAAACAAAATAAATGGTACCAACCATACACTTTTTGCGACCACTGATACGATACCTCTTAAATTCCTAAGGAAAATTATGGAAATTTGAGTGGACAATAAGTTTAAGAACCCTGTTTCTCCCGACAATGATCCGGCATTGAAATAGGGTTTTAAAGTTAAGTTTGAGTTAGTTAAGTTGGTTTTAAAGACTGCCCATTTCGTGTTATTTACAAAATGGGCGGCTTTTTATGTTTATAGGTCAAACTTGATTCCCTGCGCCAATGGCAGTTCGGTAGTGTAATTGATGGTGTTTGTCTGCCTTCTCATGTAGATTTTCCAAGCATCCGAACCGCTTTCACGGCCTCCTCCGGTTTCTTTTTCCCCACCAAAGGCTCCACCGATTTCAGCACCTGAGGTACCAATATTTACATTGGCAATGCCACAATCCGACCCTTCTACGGAAAGGAAACGTTCGGCTTCCCTTAAATTGTTCGTCATAATGGCAGAAGAAAGCCCTTGTCTTACCCCATTTTGCATATCCAGTGCATTTTGAAGGTCACCACTGTACTTCAAGATGTACAATACAGGCCCGAAGGTTTCATGCTGCACAATCTCGAAGTGGTTTTCTGCTTCGGCAATCGCCGGTTTCACGTAACAGCCACTTTCATAGCCTTCGCCTTCCAGCACACCGCCTTCGACCAAAATGTTTCCGCCTTCGGCTTTTACCTTTTCCAAAGCGTTCAAATAATTGTTTACTGCGTCTTTATCGATGAGTGGTCCCACGTGGTTGTTCTCATCGAGAGGATTTCCAATGCGTATTTGATTGTAGGCGTCCACAATGGCATTTTTTACCTTATCGTATACGTCTTCGTGTACAATCAACCTACGGGTGGAAGTACAGCGCTGGCCACATGTACCCACGGCTCCAAATACGGCTCCGATAACGGTATTTTTGATATTTGCATCTGGTGTAACGATGATGGCATTGTTACCACCAAGTTCCAATAATGTTTTTCCAAGACGTCCGGCTACTGTCTGTGCAACTATCTTTCCCATGCGTGTTGAACCGGTAGCGGAAATCAACGGGACCCTTTCGTCCTTGGTCATAAATTCTCCCACGTGATAATCTCCCGTAATCAAACAGGAAATACCTTCGGGCACCCCATTTTTGGTAAAGATGCGAGCGGCAATGTTTTGGCAGGCCACAGAGGTCATCGGTGTTTTTTCCGAACCTTTCCAAATACAGGCGTCCCCACATACCCAAGCCAAAGCAGTGTTCCAAGACCAAACGGCGACCGGGAAATTAAAGGCCGAAATGATACCTACCACGCCTAGGGGGTGGTATTGCTCGTACATCCGGTGTCCTGGACGCTCACTGTGCATGGTTAGGCCGTGCAATTGACGTGAAAGTCCCACGGCAAAATCGCAGATGTCAATCATTTCCTGTACCTCGCCAAGCCCTTCTTGGTAACTTTTGCCCATTTCATAGGAAACGAGTTTTCCCAACGGCTCTTTTAGGCGGCGCAGCTCATCATTAAATTGTCGAACGACCTCGCCACGTTGTGGAGCTGGCATGGTTCGCCATTTTTTAAATCCTTCTTGGGCGGTGGTGATCACCTTTTCGTAATCTTCCTGAGTGGTGGCCTTTACCTTTCCGATAAGTGCTCCGTCAACAGGAGAATAGGATTCAATGACTTCCCCATTGGAAAACCATTCTTTTCCGGTAGAAGTACCATTATTTATTTCATTTAGCCCTAATTCTTTCAGGGCCTCTTTGATTCCAAAAGCGTTTGCAATTTTTGACATTTATAACTTTTTACGAGTGAATTGTTATATTTTCACAATATTACGAATAATCTTGAAGAGAATAAACGGTTTACAGGAATAGGTGCACCAATAAAAGTGCTATTCCTACCAAAGCAGGGAGTGCCTGTACCGTAAATATTTTTTTTGAAGCGGTAGCCGCACCGTAGATTCCAGCTACGGCAACACATCCCAAAAAGAAGAGGGCTACATACACTTGCCAAGCTCCATCTTTTATCAACAAAGACCAGATAAGTCCCGCGGCCAAAAAACCATTGTACAGCCCTTGGTTCGCCGCCAGTGTTTTTGTGGGCTCAAAGAGCTCTTCCGGAAAGCTGCGGAACACTTTTTTTGCTTTTGTAGTCCACGCAAACATTTCCAACCATAAAAAATAAAGGTGGAGCAGGGCCACAATCCCAATGATGATTTTTGCTATAAGGAGAATCATTCTTCTTTGGCTACAAATCGTTCATCAACGGGCATTACGGTACCACATTTGTTGCAGGTGCGCAGTTCTTCCGAACCGTAAAAGTGCTTAAAATGACCTAAGAAATCCTTTTCAATGTCATGTAGTTTAAAATAAACCTCATGCAGTTTGTTGTTGCAGTTATCGCAAAACCAAAGCAGTCCATCTTTGGCATCGAGGTCCATGCGCTTGCGCTCCACGACCAAACCAATGGAGCCCTCCTTGCGAACGGGTGAATGTGGCACTTTGGCCGGATGGAGGTACATATCCCCGGGTCCCAGTTCCATGGTTCTTTTTTGTCCATCTTCTTGGATATGCACTTCGATCTGTCCTTCCAATTGATAAAAAAGTTCCTCCGTCTCGTTATAATGATAATCCTTTCGAGCATTGGGACCGGCGACCACCATCACAATGTAATCACCCGATTCTTTGTACAAATTTTTATTGCCCACCGGAGGTTTTAGGGTCTCACGGTTTTCCTCTACCCATTTGTTGAGATTAAAAGGTGCCTTTATTGCCATGTTCAAAGATTTTATGAAAGGTAAAAAAATCTCTCGTGGCAACATAGCAATTCAAAAAAAAGACCCACCATAGGCGGGTCTTGCTGTGAGTTATACGGGGTTACATTAGTCTATCTTTATAAAAATCTGGGTATAGTAAGGTCTTCCGTCCTTGTCCAACTGCACGCTAAGGGCAGTATGGGTAAAGTCCCCATCAAGAGCTTGCTTATGGGAGGCACTGGCCACCCATGCATCCATAGTTTTTTCTGCGGATGCATAAAAACGGGCCACATTTTCTGAAATTTTCTGCGCATTGGTTTCCGCTGCGATGCTGGCGGCACGTTCTTCAAAATTATCGTGGCTCAAGCTGTTTTTGGAGATCATATAATTGTTGTGATCCTCAGCATATTTGTAAGCTGGTTCGCTTGTGATCAAGGCCTCCAAACCGATTGAATTTCGGTATTCGTTGACCAAATCCAGCAGTTCCTCTTCCATTTTTATGGGATCTACAGAAACTTTATCGTTTCCAATACTGGCTTCGGTATACAATTGTTCCAATTCTTCTGTCGATGATTTGCTACAGCTTGCAAGTAGCAATACCAATCCTACGATCAGCAAAGTGCTCGTACATTTTTTCATTTCTCGGGGTCGTTTTCGGGAGTGTTCTAAATTCCCTAATGTTCTCGTTTGCTAAACTAAAGGAGACCCTGCCCGTTTCCATAAAATTTCCACATCAGGGTAGATTATCACGTTGAAATACAGGATACTGAAATAATGATGGTGCCGTGGTATGGGAAGATTATCAATTCATCGGGAAAAGCGTACCGTTCATATAATCTCCTCCCTAGCTTCGACTTCTTCTTTGGGGAGGGTTTCCTCGTCATCAAATACATAAGCGAACACCAAGGCTCCAATTTCCTTGATGGGTTCGTAGAAAACGGATTCTTGTTTGCTTTCTTCATTGATGAGTCCGAGAGGAGAAGAGAGTTTTTCAAAGAAAATTAGAAAGGCACCAAGGATAACAGCCACCTTTAAAATCCCAAAAATGCCTCCTGCGATTTTATTGAGCAGGCCGAGCATGGCAAAATCGGCAATCTTGGTCAGGAATTTTCCGGCAAGATTTACTACAATGATGATGGCGAAAAAGGTAAATAAGAACGCAGCAATTTTAAGATATTGGTCGCTCCAATCAAATTGTTCGGCAAGATAATCGCCCGTGATGTACGAAAAATGGATGGCTCCATAAATTCCGGCAATGAGTGCCACCAAAGAAGCCAGCTCTACAAACAAGCCATTTTTCAGCCCTTTGTAAAGGCCCCAAATCAGTAGAATTCCTATGATGATATCCAAAAAGCTCATGCGCGGGTTTTAACAAATATAGAATATTGATTTGTACCTTTGGTACTCATTGCAAAACACATGGCAAGAGACGAACAATTAAGGGAACGATGGGAGCTGTTGGTGCAAAAACTGTCGGCCCAATTTTCCGATGGTGATCCATTGGAACTGGATGGCATCATTTATTTGGTAGGCGTTCAGGAATTGGGAAATTTTCATCGTAAATTTAAAAAGGACGAAAAAGTCAATCTGATGCATATCGCCATCTGCAGGCTGTTGGAGCCTTATGGGTATTACGATTTTGACTTTTTTGATGATGAAGGATGGCCACATTATAAAATCAAGGAACAACTCCCACCGCTCAAGGCCGGGGAGCAAACGGTTTTGATGAAGGAAGCCTTAGTAAATTATTTTTTGGAAAAGGAGTACATCAATTAAATGAATCCCCAAAAACCATATTACGCGGTAATTTTCACCAGCCTAAGAACTCCAGGTGACGAAGGATATGCGCAAATGGCGGAAGAAATGGAAACCTTGGCACGAAAACAACCGGGCTTCTTGGATGTGGAAAGTGCTAGGGATGGTGTCGGAATCACCGTCAGTTATTGGGAGAGTTTGGAAGCGATTGCCAATTGGAAGGCCCAATTGGACCACAAACAAGCGCAAAAACAAGGCAGACTGCAATGGTATTCTTGGTATAAAGTCCGGGTGTGCCGTGTGGAACGGGAATACGAATTCAATACAATAGAATCATGAGCGAGAACATTGTTTTTTCAAACGTAAATCGAAAGGAACAGTTGCAAAAGGCGGCCCAAATGTCATACGACCTCGTGGTCGTGGGTGGGGGAATAACCGGTGCTGGAATTGCCCTGGACGCTTCTTCTCGCGGCATGAAAGTGCTGTTGTTGGAGAAAGGGGATTTCGCTTCGGGTACCAGTAGCAAATCCACCAAATTGATACACGGCGGGCTCCGCTATCTGAAACAATTCGATTTTTGGTTGGTGAAAGAAGTGGGTTCGGAACGTGCCATTGTGCACAAATTGGCGCCTCATTTGGTCCTGCCCGAAAAAATGTTGCTCCCGCTTATCGAGGGCGGGTCTTATGGAAAATGGTTGACCTCCATCGGTTTGAAGGTGTACGATATTTTGGCCCAGGTTTCTGGGGACGACAAAAGGCAGATGCTGGAAAAGAAGGAAGCCCTGAAACTGGAGCCGCTCCTCCCCAAAAAGATTTTGAACGGTGCCGGCTATTATGCCGAATACCGCACCGATGATGCCCGGCTCACCATGGAAAATATGAAGACCAGTCTTCAGTTTGGGGCACAGTTGTTCAATTACGCCAAGGTCACCGATTTTATTTATAAAGATGAGCAAGTAGCTGGGGTAAAGTTCACGGATGAGGTTTTCGGGGATGAGTACAATGTATTCTCCAAATATGTCATCAACGCTGCTGGCCCCTGGGTGGATGAACTGCGCAGTGTAAACCAATCCAAAAAGGGAAAACAATTGCACCTGACCAAGGGGGTCCATTTGGTATTTCCAAAGGAAAAATTACCCGTGAAGCAATCCGTTTATTTTGATATTCCCGACGGTAGGATGATGTTTGCCATCCCACGCGGTAAGGTCACCTACATTGGCACTACGGATACGAATTACAATGCCGACAAGAACCATGTAACCACGGATCTGGCCGATGCCATTTATTTGATTTCCGCTGTAAACAATATGTTCCCGGACATCGAATTGGAGTTGGACGACATTATTTCGTCATGGGCTGGACTTCGTCCATTAATTCACGAAGAAGGGAAATCCGCTTCTGAATTGTCCCGAAAGGATGAAATTTTCACTTCCGATAGTGGATTGGTCAGCATTGCAGGCGGTAAACTTACGGGGTACCGCAAAATGGCCGAACGTGTGGTGAACCGTATCGTCAAAAAAATGGAGGAAGATTACGAAACCGAATTGAAGGCTTGCACCACGGATAAGATTCCACTTTGCGGAAACGACTTTAAAAAGTATAAGCACGTCACCAAATACATTGATCAGGTCCTGGACAACCTTAAAGAAGACGGATTTGAATACTATCACGCCTGGTATCTGGTCACCACCTACGGTAAGCAGACCGAATCTATTTTGGAGCGATACGCCAACATCAAGGGTAAAAAGCCAAAAGAACGTATGGTCAGGGCAGAGGCGCAGTTTGCCATGGCGCACGAAATGGCCCTAAACCCGCTGGACTTTTTTATTCGAAGAACGGGCCGACTGTATTTTGATATTGACAGCGTTCGCAAATATAAGGAGCCGGTGTTCGAGGAATTTCAAAAAGCCTATAACTATTCTGCGCAAGACATGGAAGCCTTTTCCAAGGAATTGGATACCCAGTTGACCGAGCATTCGGATTTTTCGCTGGAGCGGGGTTAATCCAACTTCTCCGTCAACTTTTCAAAAACTTTTTTGGGGTTCTTGTTTTTGTAGAGCACTTGGTATACGGCGTTGATAATCGGAGTTTTGGACTTCTTCTGTAGTTTTTCCATCAAGTTATGGGCACTTTGGGTGGCATAATAGCCTTCGGCTACCATATTCATCTCCATCATCGCGCTTTTTACGGTGTAGCCCTTCCCTATCATGTTCCCGAACATACGGTTTCTACTAAAAGTGGAATATCCCGTCACCAATAAGTCGCCCAAATAGGCCGATGCGTTGATGTTACGCTTCATTTTGTACACACGGTCAATAAAACGTTTCATCTCGCGGATGGCATTGCTCATCAACACGCTTTGGAAATTGTCCCCATAACCCAGTCCGTGGGCTATGCCCGCAGCAATGGCATAAATGTTTTTCAGCATGGCTGCATATTCCGTACCGATGATGTCGTCCGATATTTTGGTGCGGATATAGTCGCTCTTCAGGTGTTTGGCCACCATTTTTGCCTTATCGGCATCGGCACAGGCAATGGTCAAGTACGATAAGCGCTCCAGTGCCACTTCTTCGGCATGGCAAGGTCCTGTAATGACCCCGATATTTTCAAAAGGGATACCGTATTTTTCATTAAAATGCTCCCCAACAATGCGGCCGCTTTCCGGAACAATACCCTTAATGGCCGAAAAAATAATTTTATCCTTCAATGGAACGGTCAAAGCTTGAAGTTCCCTTTCCAAAAAAGCGGAGGGAATCGCAAAGATCAGCACATCGGACGCTTCAGCAATCGTGTTGATATCATGGCTCATCACAAGCTGGTCCACATCAAACTCCACAGAGCTCAAATAGTTGGGATTGTGCCATTCTTTTTGGATATGTCGAATCGCAGAATCGCTCCGCATGTACCAATGTACATGGTCCAGATTTTCGGTCAACATCTTTACAATCGCCGTACCCCAACTTCCTCCTCCAAAAACTCCAAACGTAAGCTTGTCTTTCATGCATCCAAATTAGGATGTAAAGCTAAAAAATAAATCAATCAGAATGTTTTTAATTGATAATCAAACAGTTAAATAATTTGGCACGCTGCTTGGTCTAGGTATATGGAACCTTAAAACCTCGATTATGAAACATAGAAAACTACTTTTCGGATTTTTACTGATAGGCATATTGGCCAGTTCTTGCTACACCGAGGTTATTGTAGAAGATGACCTGATGGTGGAGCCACCTATCACTACCGCCCTGGTTTTGGAATCGTACGACCTTTGGTATATCGATATCAATGCAACCCGTGGCGGTGGGGAAGTGCCCTTTTTGCAACGCGCGTTTACCATTTCGTTCGATAGGGGCATCGTTTACGCCAACAACAATCTTTCCGGTTTGGGAAAAACAGGAAACGGTTTGGGTATTGATGTTGGTGCATACGGCACTTTTAGCGGTCAGGTGGAAATCGACCACGATGTAGACGGCCTTTGGTTGTTGGAAGTGTTCCCTTTGGACAATAATACCTTGGAACTCTACGATCCCCGCTCCGATACTTCCTATATTTTGGAAGGGTATCAAAGGAACAACTTTGATTACGATAGGGTGTTCTATGACAATATCCACTATTTGCTACAGGAATATCAAGTATGGGAGAAAACTTTTACCAGTGAAGTTGGAGCCTTGAACGAGTTCGATGAGGAAAACTATTTGCAGTTTTTTGCTGACGGGGATGGGTATTTTAGGTCCTCGGTGGATATGGCCGGTATTCCGTTGAACAGTATTCAATGGGATTACCAGGGGGATTATGAAGTGTACGACGTGGCCAATGATGCCACCCTGAAAACTTTAACACTCGATTATGACTATTTGGGCAATGATTATTTTGAGTTGTACGTTATCAATAATAGTACCATAGAGTTGTACCATGTATCCAGCGGAACGGTATACGAATTCACGGGAAGAGGATACATTCAATATTTGAAATCAAGTGGCGGAACAGGTAAAAAACGTTCAAAAACCAACAATCCTGTAATGAACGTTACCCGTCAACGGAATATGTAAGGAAGAACAAATATGTTAGACCATACTAATAGTTTTTTTGGTTGGTTATTTAGTTGAGAATCGCCTTGGGCACATGTGCTCGGGGCGGTTCTTTTTTTAGCGGTTTCTTTTCTTATAATCCGAAGGATTTTCGCCGCTTATCCTTTTAAACGTCCGGTTGAAGTAGGATAAGCTTTCAAACCCGCATTCGTAGCAGGTTTCTCCAATATTTTTGCCCGTCAACAACATTCGCTTGGCCTGCGTAATGCGATATTGGTTCAAAAAACGGGTAAAGGTACTCCCCGTATTCTTTTTAAAGTATCTGCAAAAAGCCTCTTTCCCAAGGTTTATGGACGCTGCAATATCCTCCAAGGCTATTTTTCGGGAATAATGCTCATCGATATAGGAATATACCTTTTGCAAACGTTCTTGTTGCTTGTTGGCTTTGTTGTTGATGATGGGGTTATCGTGCAAAAGGATGTACTCCTCACTCTGGGCCAACAGTTTGAGCAACTGAAGGATTTTCAACAATTGACCAAACCGGTTCATGCCCTGCAATTGTTTCATGAGGGAACCCACCGTTTGTTTCGTTTCACCATAAAAGGCAATGCCATGCTGAGACCTGTCCAATAGCCCATACACATCTTCCAGTTCCTGAATCTCGGTAAACACCTTTTCCTTGAACGAAGCGCTGATGTGCAAAACTTCCTTGTGGTACTCCGTTTTGATGCCGTGGTCAAAGTTTAGATGGGGGATGTTGGAACCGATCAGTACAAGGTCGCTTCCCTTGAAATTGGAAATATGGCGACCTACATGACGCTTTCCGTTGGCCCCTTCAATATAGACCAATTCAAATTCGGGATGAAAGTGCCAGAAAAAAAGATCGTTCAACTTCGGATTGTGCAATAGATGGAAGGAGCTCTTGTCATTGGGCTGTATGTTTTCCAATTGAATTTTCATCTTATTGCTTTAATATGACCAAAAATAAGAAGTAAAAATCAAAATAGTTCAAATATTGGTCAATGTTAGGGTAGAAACCCCAGTGCGCTTCCACTAGTTTTGATTCATCATTAAGTAGTAAAGCAAAGAACAATGATGCAGCAACATACAGAGATGGCGAACAAGGCCCACGAGGCCATACCCGGAAATCCCTCCACCGCCACAAGCAGTAAAACAAAACTCAATGATAGATCCAACGGCAAACCACTACGGGTACTTTCCGAAGAGGATTGGGCATTTTGGATAGAAAATGGATACATCGTAATCAAAAATGCCGTTCCAAAAGAACAGGCGAAGGCAACTGCCGATTTTTTATGGGAGTTTGACGAAAAGGACCCGAACGATCCTGAAACCTGGTATGCTCCGCCAAGAGCAGAGATGAAAATGAAAGAGCTTACCGGAACAGGAATGGTGGAAGTGTACAATCACCAACATTTATGGAACAACAGACAAACACCCAAAGTGTACGATGCCTTTGTGGACATTTGGGGGACAGAAAAATTATGGGTCACCATCGATCGAGCCAACCTCAATATGCCCCAACGTCCAGGAGAGAACAAAAAAGGGTTCATCCATTGGGACTACGACCCCGAGACCAAACCCCAAAATGTGCAGGGCGTATTGGCCCTTGCTGACCAAACGGATGAAAACATGGGCGGATTTCAATGCATTCCATGGTTGTACCGAAACTATGAAACATGGAAGCAGACCCAGCCCGAAGACCGTGACCATTTTCAGCCCGATGTAACCGGGTTGGAAGATAAAATTGTAAAAGTGAAATTGGAGGCAGGAGATCTTTTGATTTTCAACAGTACACAGCCCCACGGCATTCGGCCAAACAAATCCGGCGACAAAGTACGGATAGCACAATACATTTCCATGATGCCTGCGGAGGAAGACAACGAAGAAATGCTGCAATGGCGCATCAATTCGTGGAAAAATAGAATTGCTCCCGAAGGCTATGCCTTTCCGGGTGATCCGCGGAAATGGGAACAGACCAAATACGATACTGCCAAATTAAGTCCACTGGGAGAAAAGTTATTGGGCCTCACTAACTGGTAGATTATCAAATCCTTAAAAATTTTCGGGTCATTAGGGTCTTGCAGTTAATAGTGTTACTTTTGCGCGCTTCAAGATTGAAGCCATGAAAAAATATCTCAACCTTTTTGATTTTTCCCAAAAAGTAAACTACCGAACAGAAATTTTATCGGGCCTTACCGTGGCACTTGCCTTGGTGCCCGAAGCCATCGCTTTTGCGTTCATTGCAGGTTTGTCTCCCCTCACCGGTTTGTATGCCGCATTTGTTATGGGATTGGTCACCTCGATTTTGGGCGGTAGACCGGGAATGATTTCAGGAGCTACGGGAGCTGTGGCGGTTGTCATTGTTACCTTGGCTCAGCAGTATGGGGTGGAATACGTATTTGCCACCGTAATCCTAGCAGGTATTTTACAGTTGCTGGCCGGAGTGCTTCGGTTGGGAAAATTAATGCGTTTGGTGCCCCATCCCGTGATTTTCGGATTTGTGAACGGTTTGGCGGTAATTATTTTTATGTCGCAGTTAAGTCAATTTCAAACCGTGGACGGGGAATGGTTGAGCGGAAGCACCTTATATATTTTCTTGGGATTGGTACTTTTGACCATGGTGGTGATTTGGGGGCTTCCTAAATTGACCAAAGTGGTTCCAGCCTCCTTGGCAGCCATCCTTTTGGTGTTTGGAATCGTGTTTTTCTTGGGATTGGATACACGGACCATTGGCGATATTGCATCCATTCAGGGAACCTTCCCACCTTTTCACATACCTGATCTTCCCCTTACTTGGGAGACCTTGCAAATTATATTCCCCTTCGCCGCGATTATGGCAGGTGTTGGTTTGATTGAAAGTTTGCTAACGCTCAACATCGTGGACGAGATTACCGAAACCCGTGGTAGGGGCAATAAAGAAGCTGTGGCGCAGGGAACCGCAAACATTCTTTCTGGATTTTTCTCTGGCATGGGTGGTTGTGCCATGATCGGACAAAGTTTGATCAATACGTCCAATGGTGCACGTGCTCGACTGTCGGGGATTGTGGCTGCCTTGATGCTTTTGGTATTTATTATGTTCGGCTCCAGTTTGATTGAAAGAGTACCCATGGCAGCACTGACCGGTCTGATGATCATGGTGGCTTTGGGGACCTTTGAATGGGCGAGTTTAAAGACCTTCCGCAGAATGCCAAAATCGGATGTGTTGGTAATGGTGCTAGTAACCTTGGTGACGGTGTTCCTTCACAATTTGGCCTTGGCCGTTTTGGTTGGGGTGATTATTTCCGCACTCGTGTTTGCTTGGGACAATGCCAAGCGTATCCGGGCTAGAAAAAGCATTGATGACGAAGGCGTGAAACATTACGAAATCTACGGTCCGTTGTTTTTTGGCAGCACCACTTTATTTGCTGAAAAATTTGATGTATTGAATGACCCTGACGAAGTGGTCATCGACTTTGCCGAAAGTAGGTTGGTGGATATGTCCGCCATTGAAGCCGTAAACAAAATTACAGAGCGCTATCGCAAAGTGGGCAAAAAGGTGCATTTAAAGCATTTGAGCCGCGACTGTAGGCGTTTGTTGGCCAATGCCGACGACATTATCGAGGTCAATGTTTTGGAAGACCCGACCTATAAGGTAGTGGTGGATAACTAGGAATTACTCCCTTGTTTTCCCTAAGAACACATTCACATTTGGATTTTGGGGGTTACCGCTGGCTCGCCGCATCAATACAATTTGGCCTGTATGGTGAATACAATCCGCAAGCATGCCATTGATCATATTCCAGAAGGGGAACTCGGAGGTTCGATCTCCCTGTTTGAATATGACCTTAAAATCTTCCATTTCTTCAGAAGTTTTGCCTGAAACTTTCTCGCTGGCAGTTTTTAAATTGTTCAGGGTAAGTGAACGAAGCTCTTCGTACGAAAATTTTTGAGGGTTCGCCGGTCTTTCATAAGGCTTGGCATCTGGTGCCAACAAAATGTTGTTGGACATCACGTAAATATGCTCCATGGTTTCAAAAACAGAACGGCCATCTTCCGAAGCCCGGTAGGTCAAATCATTTTCGGTGAGTCCTTCCGTGGCCCAGTAGTAGCGGAACCCCAATCCATCTATCATTCTGGAAACTACATTTCCGGAGGTATACGTTGAGGGGTAATCGGGTATTTCTTTGTAGGGCAGCTCCATTTCTTGTGCTTTGGTTTGCATATGAAACGACAAAATAACAAAAAGAATAAGGCTGCACACTTTCCTCATGATCAATCCCATTTTTTGAATATCAAGATGTTTTCCTCGGAACCATTGGAAAGATAGAGTCGATTATTTTCCACTTTGTATTGTGTGCTGCCGTTCAAGGCGGTCAAAAATGTGGATTCCTTGTCCATATTGGGGCAGGCCATCTGTGTAGTGGCCACTTGGGTGAATCGCAGCACATCCTCTTCATAAAAAATCCCACCTGTCATTCGGTTGCAGCCCGAATACCCAGAAAATCTATTGTTGTTGATATTGATTTCCAAATTGGGCAGGTCCCTACCGCCAAATTCTTCCTTGGAAACCGCATTGCCGTTCATTTTTTCCAATACCCAAATGTCGTGAAGCCTGTAATCGGTAATATAGGCCCCGCAGCCTTCGTACACTTTGGTTTCATCTCCGCCTGTGCTTTTGTAAGATACAGTTACGGTGTAAGGAAACACTTCGCCAGACATGGCATTGGTACACTCTTTATGGGATATGATTACATCTAGCTGTGTGGCCTCGGTTTGCATACGAAACATTTTAATGTTTCCATCCTGTGCCTTAATGGCTTCGGATGGGGGCGTTGTGATGGTATCTTCCATAGTCTGAAGTTCCACCTTGTCTCCAAATAACTTGAGTCCCCAAAAGGGTTCGGTTCCAGTGGCCTTAAAATAGCTTCCGTCAATTTTTATAGCAATGGGTTCCATGGTTCTTTTTTCTTCTTTGGATGGCAGGGTGTCCACTACCGCCTCTGTCGCTTCTGGTTCTGAGGTGGTTTCTTTCTTTTTCTCGGCACAGCCAAAAATCAGCAATGCAACACAACTTAAAATGAATATCTGTTTCATGGGTTTACTTTTTTGAATCGCATCATCGGTACCTCACCGACCAAAAGGTTGAGTTTTCCCTCCTCTACGGAGTAACCGTCTATTTTTTTCATCATCTGTAAAAATTGGCGTTCACTGCCGCCGCAGAACATCATGGTGGTGGGTCCGGGATCGCCAAAGGCAATGGTATTTTCCGTAATTTCAAAATCAGCGGTGTAACCGTTGCAACTATCTGTACCCCTTACCTTGCCGGTTTCTTTGTTAAAGGTAATCTGTGGCTTTTTGTTGGGAAAAAGTCCATCGAAGGCGATTCGTGGGCCGGAAATGTATTCCAATTCCCAAGTGGGGCCGTAAAGGGCTTCCTCATCGGATTTGGTGCTTCCGCAGGATTCTGCCAGAAGTATGGCAAAGAAAAAGAGAAGAATTGAAGTTTTCATCTTATAGCAATTACTGGTTAATGTTGTAGTAAAATACTAAAAAAATGAATGACCTCCCCTATGTTTTAGGTTGTTAAATGGCTAAATGATAATACTTTCTAGGGCTTTCTTAAGCTCCAAATCTCATAAATGGGGTCTCCCTTACTACTTAATCCTGAGTGGTGCCAATCCCCATCGATCAATTCATAATTGAACTCCAAACTTGCGCCGACCCTGGAGTCGTCCCGGGAGAAGAAACCGATATTTTCGGTGTATGTACCATTAACGGTGGTATAGGTTCCCCCACCAGTCCCCATAAATTCCTTGGTTTCGGTGTTGTAGGCAATCCACTGAAAACGGGTGCCGCTTAGTATTTTCATGGTCTTTCGCGGTCCGGAAGTGTCGCGTTTCACAATTTCACCATCGCGTTTTCTGCCTGATATCAACCATGCACCAAATAGGTCGCCGGGCGTCCCATCATCAACGCGGGTCCATGTCATGTCGTGGAGATCCAGCACATCATTTGCCATGGAATAGCTATGGGATTGGGTTTGACCAACCATTTCAGGGTTTTGTGTCGAAAATTCAAAAGTTAAGTCGATTGTTCCGTCACTTAGGGCATATTCACCTCCCTTGGTGCCAACAAATTTTCCATCGGCCTTTTCAAAAATTGCTTCCGAAAAAAAGCCGTTTGTAAATGTTATCACGTGCTCCACTTCAGATCCTGCGTCGTCGGAACCCGTAGTGCTCCATGCACCCTGAAGTCCTTGTGCGTAAATCAAGGGCGCAAACCCTACACAAACAGCAAAAAGTAGTAGTCTTTTCATGTTCCAAAAGTTTGTAGTAAGATATAAAAAAAGCTGCTGTTTTGTGAAAGAAACAGCAGCTATCCTACTATAATTGAGTTGGTTTGTTTAAAGTGTTCTCAAGTACTCGGCAACATCCCTTGCCTCATCCTCGGTAAGGTTTTGGTTGAGCATAATGGCGTTGTTGTACTCTTTCAACAAGGCTTTGGCAATAGGGTCTTCCTTCAACATACCATCGGGGTTCAAGATCATGTTCATGACCCACTCTGGGCTTCTTCTTTCATAGACACCTTTTAGCGCAGGGCCGATCATGCGTTTTTCTGCCATGTGGCATGCTACGCAAATAGCCTCAAATTTGGCTTTACCCCTTGCGGCCATTTCATCATTGATTTCATCTGGGAATTCCATATTCGTAATCGGACCTACTCCTTTATTGTCCAAATCAACAGGAACACCCTCTTTTTCAACTGTTTTGGTATCTTCTGTTTTGGTACGGCTTACTTCAAAGCCATCTTTCTTTTCTTCCTTTTTGCCGCCGCAGCTTGCTATCATGGCCCCCAAGGCCAAGACCATTACCATTTTTTTCATTCTGATTCTATTGAAGTTTATGTGTAAACTGAGCTACTAAGATAGGTAATTAGCCACTAATAATCCTTGTGCTTTTTGTTTTGTCTTTCAGAAAATCACCGAGTGACCATTCAAATGGAGTCAAAAAAAGCCAGTGCCCTTTTTTCGGTATAGGTGATGTTGTTCTTGCCCCAAAAACCCACATGTCCGCCATAGCTGGGCATTTCTAGAAACAATTTGGTATTTCTATCGGTTTCTTTTATGGGATAACACTCAGGACCCAAAAAGGAATCATCCTTGGCATTGATGATGAGGCTCGGCACTTGGATATGGGGTAAAAATTGCAGGGAGCTCGATTCTTTGTAGTAGTCCAGGGCATCTTCAAAGCCGTGTGCCTGACTGGTGTAAATATCGTCAAAATCCTTTAGGGTCTTTATGCTTTTGATGTCATTGTCACTTATTTTACCAGGGAACATGTGCTGTTTTTGACGTAGTTTGCCCAACAGGTTACCCTTAAATTTAATCGCATACATTATGTTTTTGATGCTGAGCAACTGTTTGCAGGAATCATGAAGGTTACAGGGTACGGAGACGGCCACTGCCCCTTTGATTTCTTTAGGAACATCGTTGCCCTCACCCAAATATTTGAGCAATAGGTTGCCGCCCAAGCTGAATCCTTTCAAGTAGATTTCCGAATAATTCTTGGTGTTGAGAATATGGTTCAGAACTTCAATTAAATCCTCTGTGGCACCTGAATGATAGGAGCGATACTTTACATTGGGCTCACCACTGCATCCCCGATAGTTCACGGCACAGGTGTCGTAACCATTTTGGTTCAGTATTTTGGCACTTCCGGTAATGTAGGGGCGCTGGGCATCCCCTTCCAGCCCGTGAAGCAATATGACTAACTTTTGCTTCTGAGTTACCGAATCGCTCCAGTCCAAATCCAGAAAATCACCATCTGAGAGCGTAATCCGTTCCCTTTTTTGGACCACTCCGTTTACCGAACGGATAATGCCCGAATAAATCGTGGCGAAATGCCCATTTTTAAAAAGTAGGGGCGGTGTATAATCGGAATTCAGCTGTGGCATGGGTTACTCCTTTGGATAGGTGGTTAACAGTTTGGCCTGCTCTTCCACCGCTGTTTTAAACCCGGATTTTAACTCTTTGACCAATGACGAAACGGATAGCACATTGTCAATCGTGGTGACGCCCTGCCCAGCCGACCAAATCGTTTTCCAAGCCTTGGCCTCGGTATCGAGTTCCTTACCAAAGTCAATTTTCGTATCCTTTTTCAGGTCTTCCTCTGTAATACCCGCCGCTTTTAAGCTAGCGGCCAAGAAATTGGCGTGTACGCCCGAAATGGCAGCCGTGTACACCACATCACTGGCACCTGCCTCAATGATCATTTTGCGATAGTCGTCGGTGGCCTTGCTTTCCTCCGTATTGATGAACCTTGTGCCCATATAGGCTAGGTCGGCTCCCATTTGGAGTGCCGAAGCGACATCCCTACCGTTACTGATGCATCCGGATAGAATAATGGTTTTATCATAGAATTTCTTCACTTCCGCGATCAAACTCATCGGGTTAATGGTTCCCGCATGGCCACCAGCCCCGGCCGAGACCAAAATAAGCCCGTCCACACCTGCTTCGGCTGCTTTTTCGGCATGGCGCTTTTTGATGATGTCATGAAAGACCAGTCCGCCGTAGCTATGAATGGCATCCACAACTTGGCTTACTGCACCGAGCGAGGTAATCACCAAAGGCACTTTGTGTTTGATGCAGAGCTTTACATCGGCCTCCAATCTCGGATTGGTCGGGTGAACCACCAAGTTGACCCCAAATGGCGCGGCTTTTTTGCCGGTTTCCTCCTCAAATGCCTTTAATTCTGACTTAATTTGGATGAGCCACTCCTCAAAACCTTCACTGGTGCGTTGGTTCAAGGCGGGGAAGGTCCCCACAATTCCATTTTTGCAACATTCCACCACCAATGTTGGTCCTGAAATAAGGAACATGGGGGCGGCAATAACGGGTAGGGACAGGTTTTGGATAAATTCAGCTTTTTGGCTCATGGTTGTCATGTTAAACTATGTTTAAAAATAGGAACAATTCTTCTTCTTAATGGAATCAGTTCTCAAAACTATGGTATTTTTACAATTATTATGCATGCATAACAAAATAACCTTTTATGTTTTTTAAGGAATTTGAGATCAGGTGGAGCGATACGGACGCCAACCGACATTTGGCGAATTCGGCCTACATCAACTTTATGAGCCACACACGAATGGCCTATTTGGGGCTATTGGGGTTCAATCAAAAAAGTATGTCCGCCCACAATATTGGTCCAGTGGTTTTTTACGAGCACGTCTATTATTTTAAGGAAGCTTTCCCAGGCATGCCCGTCAAGGTCTCTTTGGAGTTTGCCGGAATGAGCAAGGATGGGATGTTCTTTGAGTTTAGGCATAATTTTTACGACCACAACGGGAAAAACTTTGCGCGTTGCGAAATGATGGGAGCCTGGATCGATTTAAAGAACAGAAAACTTACCGGATTGCCCGAGGAGTTTTTGAATGCTTTTGAATCCATGGAAAAAACGGAGGACTTCAAGATTTTGACCAAGGAAGATACACGGAAGCACGTTCAGAAGCCAAAGGACATCGAGATTTTATAATTTCTTTTAGGCCTCTTCTGGGTGCTTAATGCCTCTTCGTGGTTTTTTGCTGGCCAAATAGACACCTACTAGGACAAAAGCCATGGCCAAAATTTTGATCAGGGTGAGATGGTCCTTGCCAGAGGAAAGCGCAAATAAAATACCGACCAAGGGCTGCATATACACAAAGGCCCCTACAGACGACGCTTTGAGTTCGGTCAAGGCAAAAATATTGAAGAGATAGGTCAAAAAAGTAGTGCCGATGACCACGAAGGCAACAGATCCATAAGCCCAAAGAGGCATGGTCGACCATTCAATTTCGAGTACCTCGGGTAAGGTGATGGGCAAATTGATGATAAAAGCCATACTAAATAACCATTTCATCAATGTGAATGGGTGATATTTTTCAATCAGTTTTTTTACCACCACCAAGTAGGCACCGTACGCTGTCGCATTAAGAATGAACAAAGAGTTTCCCAAAGGAATGTTGGGGGCATCTTGGCGTATTTCTGCCCCAAACAAAATAAGACCCAGCGCACCTACAAAACCCATAGCAATCCCCAATCCCTTGTTGAGCGTGATCTTTTCACGTAAAAACAGAGCGGAAATCACCACAACGATGATAGGGGTGATGGTTACAAGTACAGCGCTATTAATAGGTGTGGATAGTTGGAGACCCTTAAAAAAGGATAGCATATTGATGCTCATTCCCAAAAGGGAACAAACGAACAAACGGCCCCAATCCCGTTTCTCTATTTTTTGCTTTGGACCCAAAATTGAAATCAACCAAAAAAGGATGGCTGCCCCGCCTACACGAAGAAAGATAAACCCGAAGGGTTGGACGTGCATAGGCATAACTCCCTTGGCCACGGTGTGGTTGATCCCGTAGATAACAGTGGCGCCTATGGCGGCCAAAATGGCCAAGGTTCTTTTGCTCATCAATGCAGCGCCGCTTTGGCGGCTTCTACTGTTTTTTTGGCGTTTCCAACGAAAATGGTGTCATCGACCAAGACTACAGGTCGTTTTAAAAAGGTGTAGTGCTCCAAGATCAAGTCCCTGTAATCCTTTTCGGAAAGCTCCTTTTCATGCAATCCCCGCTGGCGGAAAAGCATGGCTCTGCGGCTGAACAGGGATTCGTAGCTCCCGCTCAATGCTGCCATGTGTTCCAACTGTTCTGGGGTGATGGCTTCTGATTTGATTTCTTGCAGTTCAACTCCGTCCAACGGCTCCAATTCCTTCAATATGCGTTGGCAAGTGGAACAGCTGCCCAAATGATAAATCTTTTTCATAAAAATGATATTATTGGATGGACAAAGGAAGTCAAAAATGAAACAAATCCCATTGCAAAGAGGTAAATTCAACAGGATTTAATCGCTTTGTTGATTTGGAAAAGAAGGGGTTTAATTCTGAACAGCGTAGGCAGTTTCGTATTAAAAACATAGTTTTACGAAAACGAGCGTTGTGATTATATAGAAAAAGCTATGGAAAAGACCTTTGATATTCTCCTGAAGAATAGGATGATACTCCACGAATTTTTGAAAAAAACACCCAAGGAAGATTTGTTCCGGATTCCTGATGGGTTTAACAATAACATTTGGTGGAACATCGCCCATGTGGTGGTTACGCCCCAATTGCTGTTGTACAAATTGAGTGGATTGGATTTTACCATCGAGGAAGAACTCATCAACAACTATAAAAAGGGCACTTTCCCTAATGGAGAGGCTACCGAAAAGGAGATGGAACAGATTTCCGCCTATTTGTTCAGCACCGTAAAGCACATCCAATTGGATTACGAGCACGGTAGGTTCAAGAACTTTCAGGAGTATATGACTACACCTAAAATTGGGTTGAACAGTGCCGAAGATGCCCTGTCATTCAATGTTTTCCATGAGGGATTGCACCTTGGTGCCATCCTGGCACTGAAAAAGGCGTTGGCCCGCAACTAGCTTTTCCTGAAATTTTTTTAAGGGAAAGCAAACCCTCGGGAAATCGATTATATTTGTTTTAAGAACCCAAATCTTAATCCAAATGAAACACTACCATGTATGCTTGGGGCTCTTTTGTATGCTGTTTATCTTGGTATGCGAGCAGGGCTATTCCCAAAGAAGTTATTTGTCCATTGGAGCGGTACCTACCTACAAGACCGACGGTTACGGTATTCAGCTCAATTCGAACCACTACCACAATGATACAGATTTTGTTCAGGTATCCCTAGTGGCCACCTTTTCCAAAGAAAGGCCCAATGCCGGGGTAGAGTTCCCGTATAACGACTATTGGTTCAATCTAGGATATTTTACAACGGTGTTGACCTCTCCCAATCGGGGTATTTCCTTTTATTTTGGAGGTGGGCCATCCGTAGGATACAAGCACATCAACAATGGGGAGACCGAATTCCCCTTTGATGCCGTTGAGGCAGAAAGCAGTTTTATTTATGGTGCCTACGCTTCGTTTGAAATGGACTTCTTTGTTTCAGATGCGTTTTCTTTGATTGTTCCCATCAACGGATATTATCATTTCAATAGCGACCTGAATGATACCACGCTTTTGTTGGGTGCCGGGCTCCGTTATTATTTTAAATGATATCAGGAAAAGCGATCAGCGTTCAACCTTATTTTTTAAAAAGGGGTTGATGTAAGTGTAGGGTAAAACCAAGCTTATGGGGCCATCCGCATACGACGCTACTTCGTATTGGTTATAGATGAGCTGCAGGCCCTCGGTGGTGTACCCGATGTTGTTGGGCAAATGAAAACTGTCCCCTTCGAACATAAATCCGGTAGCATTGATGTTTTGGTCCTGTGGTATTTCTTCTTGTTTGCGGAATTGGGTCTCCGCAAATTCGATAAAGCCTTCAAAATCATCAAAAAGTTGGTTGTTTTCCAGCTCTTTTCCAGATTTTTTGTCAAAATTAAGATAGGTGGTGGAGGCATAGCCATGTGCACCACCGGTAAAGGAATACGAATTCAGTTTGAGTGTGACCAAATTTTCATCTTCGTACACCACTTCGCCCTCTATTTTGGCCTCCCATGGTACCTCGTCCGGGAATTTGGTCTTGAGCTCCTTGTAACTATCGGTAAAAGATTCTAGTGCTTTGTTGACGTTATCGATTTCCTCATCATCCGTAAAAGACAAAATACTGATAATTTCTTCTTGAACAGATCTATTGATAGCTTCCGAAACCGCGGAGCCGTCCAAAGCATTTGGAATTTGAACCACGATTTGAGGGCAATCCACACAGTTTTCACCAAGCAGTTCGGTGGGCTCAAAGGTAAGTTTGCTCTCTGTTTGGCAACTGATTAAAAGGCCAAAGGAAAAGAAGCAAGCAAGATATTTTTTCATGATTGAGGTTTTGGGTCATCAAAAATAATACTTCGGAAAGATAACGATACATTTGTATGAAGATAGTTGCAACATGGGCAAAAAAGAATTAAAGTTCAATAGCAAGGCCATTCATGGTGGGCAGCAGCCGGATGCAGCGTATGGCGCTGTGATGCCGCCGATTTACCAAACGTCCACCTACGCACAACCCACACCAGGAGGTCATAAAGGATACGAATATTCAAGAGGGGCCAACCCAACACGAACTGCTCTGGAGAATGCAGTGGCGAGCCTGGAAAATGGTAAGTTTGGAATGGCTTTTGGCAGTGGAATGGCAGCCATTGACGCGGTGATGAAGCTTTTGGGGCCCGGCGATGAGGTGATTTGTACCAGCGACCTTTATGGGGGCAGTTATCGCTTGTTCAAGGGAATCTATGAGAAATTTGGCATCAAATTTCGGTTTTCGGACATGGTTGACATGGATGAATTGTCTGGGCACATCAATGCCAAAACCAAGTTGATTTGGGTAGAAACCCCTACCAATCCACTGATGAATATTGTGGATATCAAGGCGGTTTCGGAAATCACCGAGGCCAACAAGCTGCTTTTGGCGGTAGATAACACCTTTGCCACACCTTACCTGCAACGTCCTTTGGAGCTTGGAGCTGATATGGTGATGCATTCCGCTACCAAATATTTAGCCGGTCATAGCGATGTGGTGGTCGGAGCCTTGGTGGTCAATGAGAAAACCTTGGCGAACCGACTCTATTTTATTCAAAAATCAAGTGGTGCCATTTGTGGGCCCATGGATAGTTTCTTGACCTTACGGGGCATCAAAACGCTACATGTGCGCATGCAACGACATTGTGAGAATGGGGAATTGGTGGCCCATTATTTGGAGAATCATCCTAAAATTGATACCGTATACTGGCCAGGCTTTGAACATCACCCGCAGCATAAAGTGGCCAAAGCGCAAATGTCCGGTTTTGGGGGCATGATTTCCTTTGTGCCCAAAGGAGGAAAATATGAGGATGCTATACAAATTGTGGAAAAACTTAGAATATTCACCTTGGCCGAATCGTTGGGCGGTGTGGAAAGTTTGGTGGGGCATCCTGCAAGCATGTCGCACGGAAGCATTCCAAAGGAAGAGCGTGAAAAAAAGGGTGTTGTGGATGCGCTCATCAGGTTGAGCGTGGGCATTGAAGATGTAGAAGATTTGACTGCGGATCTAGAGCAAGCCTTGAAATAATATTTTTTGAAAAATTTATAAAAAATAAATATTCAAATTATTGAAATACCATAATTTTGCCTTCAAATTCATAAATCTATAAAATAGTGCTTTTCGTTTAGCGGAAAGACAACTAATCCTAGCCTTTATATGGAAGAAAAAATAGAAGATAAAGTAAAAGTGTTTATGGATGAGGTGATTTCCAGAAATGGACATGAGCCCGAATTCATCCAAGCCGTGCAAGAGGTAGCCGAAACAGTGATACCTTATATTGTTCAGCACGACATTTATCATGGTAAAAACATTCTGTTGAGAATGGTGGAGCCAGAGCGATTGATTTCGTTTCGTGTGGCTTGGGTTGATGATAACGGAGAAATCCACGTCAACCGTGGCTACCGTATTCAAATGAACTCAGCCATTGGACCGTACAAAGGAGGTCTGCGCTTTCACCCTACCGTAAATGCAAGCGTGCTTAAGTTCCTGGCTTTTGAGCAGGTGTTCAAAAATAGTTTGACCACTCTTCCCATGGGAGGTGGTAAAGGAGGTTCCGATTTTGACCCGAAAGGTAAATCCGACGACGAGATCATGCGTTTTTGCCATGCGTTTATGACGGAGCTATGCCGACACATTGGTCCTAACACGGATATTCCCGCAGGAGATATCGGTGTAGGTGCCCGTGAAATTGGTTTCCTTTTTGGGATGTACAAGAAAATACGAAATGAATTCACCGGGGTATTGACCGGTAAAGGTCTTTCTTGGGGAGGTTCGTTGATTCGTCCCGAGGCAACAGGTTACGGAACCGTATACTTTGCCGATAGCATGCTAAAAACCAAGAACGAAACCTTTGAAGGCAAGAAAGTTGTGATTTCAGGTTCGGGTAACGTGGCCCAATATGCTGCAGAAAAAGTATTGCATTTGGGAGGAATTGTCCTAACGCTTTCCGATTCTGGAGGTTACATTTACGACAAGGACGGTATCAACGAGGAGAAATTGGCTTTTGTGATGGACCTGAAGAACAACAAACGAGGTAGAATCTCCGAGTATGTTGATAAATATCCATCCGCAGAATTCCATAAAGGAGAAACACCTTGGAAAGTGGCCTGCGATATCGCATTGCCATGTGCTACCCAAAATGAACTGAACGGAGACGACGCTAAAACTTTGATCAAAAATGGATGTATCGCGGTGGCCGAAGGAGCCAACATGCCCTCAACGCCCGAAGCCATACATGCGTTCCACGATGCGGAGATTTTGTTCGCGCCTGGTAAAGCATCCAACGCGGGTGGTGTGGCCACTTCTGGATTGGAGATGAGCCAGAACTCGTTGCGAATCAGCTGGACCAGGGAAGAGGTGGACAAGCGATTGAAAGGAATCATGTCCGACATTCATGATGCCTGTGTACAATACGGACAAGAGGAAAATGGATACTGTAATTACGTAAAAGGAGCGAACATTGCCGGCTTTGTAAAAGTGGCCGATGCCATGTTGGCCCAAGGCGTGATTTAAATATAAACCATCGCGAATGGTTTTTGGTTGGCAGTTACCGGAAGGAGTGGTTACATTTACACTTCTGGTAACTGCTTTTTTATTGGCCCATGCAAATCACAACAAAAGCCATCGTACTTTCCACCCTAAAATATGGGGACACCAGTCTCATTGTTCGTGCATTCACACAATCGGACGGTGTAAAGTCGTATTTGCTCAAAGGGGTGCTAGCCTCCAAAAAAGCAAAGATTCGAGCGGCTTATTTTATGCCTTTGACACAACTGGAAATTGTGGCCAACCACAGGAACAAAGGCAGCTTGGAAAGTTTGCGCGATGTTAAGGTTTCGGTGCCTTATCGCACTATGCATACCGATGTGGTGAAAAACAGTGTGGTGCTTTTTTTGGCGGAAATGCTCGGTAATAGCATCCAGGAACAGGAGCAGGACGAAGGCCTTTTCAATTATTTGGAATACGCTTTGCAATGGATGGACGTTCATCAGCTCTCGCCCAATTTTCATATTCTCTTTTTGCTGAATCTCACCAAATATTTGGGTTTTTATCCGGATACCTCAGACCAAAACTCGCCTTTTTTCGACCTTTTGGAGGGCAGCTTCTGCGAAACCCCTTCACTTAACCCCTTGATTCAGAATGAAAATCTGGAGCATTTCAAGAAGTTTTTGGGCACGAATTTTGATGCATTACAAAGAATACAACTAACTAAGTCAAACAGGCGGGAACTCTTGAAAACAATGATCCAGTATTACCGATTGCACGTGCATGGATTCCGCGAACCAAAGTCCCTCGCCGTATTAAATGCCGTTTTTTCGTAAAAATGCCACACCTAAAATCAACCTTTACCCTAGTTCTTTTCTTGTTCGCTCATATTTTTTATGCCCAAGACGTTACTGTGTTGGATGCCGATAATGGTGTTCCTGTGGACAATATTGCCATTTTCAATAAAGATCAGAGCAAATCGACTATAACCGATGTAGATGGAAAAGCCAACCTTGCCATTTTTGATTTAGATGAAAAGATTACCTTCAAGCATATCAGCTATCAGACGCACACTACAACAAAGGCCCAAATAGAACGTCGTGGTTATCGGGTTTACCTGAACTTAAAGACGGAGGAACTTCAAGAAGTGGTCATGTCCGTTTCCAAATGGGAACAGCAGAAAAAGGATATTCCTCAAAAGGTGGAGACCATCGATGCGCGTAACATTGCTTTTGGAACGCCTCAAACTTCTGCGGACCTCTTACAAAATAGCGGAAAAATCTTTGTGCAAAAGAGCCAATTGGGTGGAGGTAGCCCTATGATTCGGGGTTTTGCCACCAACCGTATTTTGCTTTCGGTAGATGGGGTTCGCATGAACAATGCCATTTTTAGGGGAGGGAATCTTCAAAATGTGATATCCATCGACCCTTTCACCATCAAAAAAACAGAGGTGACCTTTGGTCCCGGTTCCGTGATCTATGGTAGTGATGCCATTGGTGGCGTCATGAATTTTTATACCCAACAACCCCGTTTTTCCTTTACGGATAGTTTGGCTCTTTCAGGAAATATCGATTACCGCTATTCATCAGCCAATAACGAAAACACGGCGCATGTGGATTTTAATCTGGGTAAGGAAAAATGGGCTTCCTATACCAGTTTTACCTACAATAGTTTTGACGATTTAAAGATGGGCGAACATGGTCCCGACTCCTATTTGAGGCCCAATTATGTGGTACGACAGAATGGAACCGATGTGCTGGTGGCCAATGAGGACCCCAAAAAGCAGGTCAGTTCCGGCTATGATCAGGTCAATTTCCTTCAAAAGTTTACCTACAAGCCCAATAGCACTTGGAACTATGATTTGGGATTGTACTATTCCGAAACCTCTGATTATGATAGATATGACAGGTTGATTCGGCCAAGTAGGGATGGAGAGGGCCTTCGCTCGGCCGAGTGGTATTATGGCCCCCAAAAATGGTTTATGGGAAATTTTCAGGTAACCCGAAAAGGAAAGAACAAGTTTTATGATGGGGTCAAACTAACCACCGCCTATCAGTTTTTTGAGGAGAGCCGAAATGATAGGGGTTTTCAAGATCCAGAACTTTACTCAACAAAGGAAAAAGTGGATGCCTTGTCCGTTAACTTGGATTTTGAAAACAAAAAAATTGGAGCCCTCAATTTATATTATGGCGCCGAATACGTATTTAATAAGGTCAACTCCGTAGGAAGGGTTCGAAACATAGAAACCAACGAAGTACAGGAAACAGCATCCAGATATCCAGATGGGTCCACTTGGCAGACCTTGGCCGGTTACGTGAATGCAGAATACCGCCTAAAGCCCAATCTTTCCCTCTTATCCGGGGTACGCTATAGTCAGGTTTGGGTCGATGCCACTTTCGATACCACATTTTACCCATTTCCTTTTGATAAGGCGGATATTGTTACCGGTGCCTTAACTGGAAGTTTGGGTATGAGTTGGTTCCCGCGTGAAGATTTACAAGTAACTTTAAATGGATCTACCGGATTTAGGGCCCCGAATATTGACGATATTGGAAAAATCTTTGATTCCGAACCGGGTTCCGTGGTAGTCCCCAATCCCGATTTGGAGCCAGAGTATGCCTATAATGGTGAACTGGGACTCCGAAAAAACTTTAATAATATTTTGGTGCTGAAAGGCGCAGCCTATTATACCTATTTGGTGGATGCCTTGGTACGAAGGGATTTTTCCTTTGGCGGTCAAACCGAAATCGAATACAACGGCGAACCAAGCAATGTGCAGGCCATCCAAAATGCAGCCAAGGCCTATGTATATGGTTTTGAATTTGGATTGGAAGCCTTTTTCAATGAACACTTCTCGTTGGTTTCAAACCTTACTTTGACGGAAGGCGTGGAAGAGGATGACGACGGTACCGACAGCCCATCGCGACATGCCGCCCCTACCTTTGGGGACGTCCACTTAATTTGGGAAAATCAAAAATTGAAAGCCGATGTGTTTGTCAATTACAATGGAGAAATCAGCAATGATGATTTGGCCCTGTCTGAACAGAGCAAAACCTTTATTTACGCAAGTGATGCCAACGGAAACCCTTATTCACCATCTTGGTATACCCTTAATTTTAGATCGCAATACCGAATTACCAATGCCTTGAAAGCTTCCGTAAGTTTGGAAAACATGACCAACCAGCGATACCGGACCTATTCGTCTGGCATCGTTGCACCGGGAACCAACCTGATCTTGGGATTGGGTTACGTTTTCTGAAAAAATAAAGGCTCGGAAATCCCGAGCCTTCTTTCTTGAATTTTCTAAAAACTAGATGCTGTCAATGGCCTTTTTGGCTGCTTCTTTCATTTCTTCACCGGCTTTTTCGGCGGCATCCATGGTTTCTTCACCGGCTTTTTTCAGACTATCCAAGGCCTTTTCGCCCATTTCCTTGGCGTCTTCACCAGCTTTCTTCATGGCATCAGAAGTTTCTTTGGCAGCTTTTTCCAGGTCTTCACCTGCCTCTTCCAAGCTTTTGGCGGCTTCCTCTGAGGCCTTTTCAGCCTTGTCTTTGGTATCCTTACAAGACGTCATCACCGACATCGATACGGTTAATGCCATGGCGGCAATCAATACTTTTTTCATGTTACTAATGGTTATGTGTTAATAGAAAGGGAATATAAACAAATTAATGTAAAGCGGTGATTTGGTGCATATCATATTTAGGTTAAGGGAATTATGTGAATTCTAATGCCAAAAGGCAGGGCTTAATTCCACTTAAATTTATAATTTTGCAAACTTGAATTCTAGTAGAAGAAGCAGTTTATGAAGTTTGCGGAATATAAGGGATTGGATTTGCCAAAAGTATCGAAGGATATCCTTGACTTTTGGAAGGACAAAAAGATTTTTGAGAAGAGCGTTTCCACTAGGGAAGGCAAGGAGAGCTACGTCTTCTTTGAAGGGCCTCCATCCGCAAACGGGATGCCAGGTATCCACCACGTGATGGCACGCACCATTAAGGATATCTTTCCACGCTACAAGACCATGAAAGGATTTCAGGTGAAGAGAAAGGCCGGATGGGATACCCATGGCCTGCCTGTGGAAATCGGTGTGGAAAAAGAACTTGGTATTACCAAAGAAGATATCGGCACCAAAATATCCGTAGAGGACTATAATGCTGCTTGTAAAAAAGCGGTGATGCGCTACACGGATGTTTGGAACGAAATGACCGAGAAAGTAGGCTATTGGGTAGATATGGATGATCCCTATATCACCTACAAGTCCAAATACATGGAATCGGTATGGTGGTTGCTCAAACAGATATACGATAAAGGCCTTATCTACAAAGGCTACACCATTCAGCCCTACTCGCCCAAGGCGGGTACAGGTTTGAGTTCCCATGAGCTGAACCAGCCCGGGACCTATCAGGATGTGACGGATACCACGGTGACCGCACAGTTCAAGGCCAAAACCGATTCTTTGCCCGATTTCTTGAAAAAGGTTGAGGGAGATATTTACTTATTGGCCTGGACGACCACACCTTGGACACTTCCATCGAACACCGCATTGACCGTAGGCCCGAAGATTGAGTATGTGTTGGTACGGTCGTACAACCAATATACATTTGAGCCAATCAATGTAGTGCTGGCCAAAAACTTGGTGAATTATAACTTTTCCGGAAAGTTTACCCAAGTGGAAACAGAAGAGGAGTTGAAATCGTTCCAAGAAAGCGACAAAAAGATTCCTTATTTGGTCGGTGAAGCTTTTGTTGGGAAAGACTTGGTAGGTATCCAGTACGAACAGCTGATTGACTACGTACAGCCCTACCAAAACCCAGAAAACGCATTCAGGGTGATTTCCGGTGATTTCGTAACCACGGAAGACGGTACGGGAATCGTTCATACCGCGCCCACCTTTGGTGCAGATGATGCCTTGGTGGCAAAACAGGCCACGCCAGAGGTTCCTCCCATGTTGGTCTTGGACGAAAACGGTAACCCCGTTCCCTTGGTGGACCTTCAAGGGAAGTTTAGGCCAGAACTTCGGGAATTTGGAGGCAAGTACGTTAAGAACGAATACTACGATGAGGGCGAAGCTCCCGAAAAGTCGGTCGATGTTGAGATTGCCATCAAACTAAAAACAGAAAACAAGGCCTTTAAGGTCGAGAAATACGTGCACAGCTATCCCAATTGCTGGCGTACGGACAAACCGATATTGTACTACCCCTTGAACTCATGGTTTATTAAGGTAACCGATGTCAAGGACCGTATGTTCGAACTGAACCAATCCATCAACTGGAAGCCAAAATCCACAGGTGAGGGCCGTTTTGGCAACTGGTTGGCCAATGCCAACGATTGGAACCTTTCCCGCTCCAGGTATTGGGGCATTCCATTGCCGATTTGGAGAACAGAGGATGGCAAGGAGGAATTGATTGTTGGTTCCGTCGAAGAGTTGAAGTCAGAAATGGCCAAAGCAGTTGAGGCGGGAGTAATGGACAAGGATGTATTCGAGGATTTTGTGGTAGGTGATATGAGCGAGGAAAACTACGATAAGATCGACCTGCACAAGAATATTGTGGACGGTATCACGCTGGTTTCCCCGTCTGGGCAGCCCATGAAGCGGGAAGCCGACCTTATCGATGTATGGTTTGATAGTGGTTCCATGCCCTACGCACAATGGCACTATCCTTTCGAAAATAGGGAGCTTATTGATGATGGTGTAGCTTTCCCGGCCAATTTTATCGCCGAGGGAGTGGACCAGACCCGCGGATGGTTCTATACCCTACATGCCATAGCCACCATGGTTTTTGATAGCATAGCCTATAAGAATGTGGTCTCCAACGGACTTGTACTGGACAAGGAAGGCAAAAAAATGTCCAAGCGTTTGGGCAATGCGGTAGACCCTTTTGAGGTATTGCCAGAGCACGGACCGGATGCCACACGTTGGTACATGATTTCCAACGCCAACCCTTGGGACAACCTCAAGTTTGATATTGAAGGCGTAGTGGAGGTGAAGCGAAAGTTTTTTGGAACCCTGTACAACACCTACTCCTTTATGGCACTTTACGCCAATATTGATGAATTTGATTATTCAGAGCCCGATGTTCCATTAACCGAAAGACCTGAGATCGATCAGTGGATCTTGTCCGAGCTCCATACCTTGATAAAAAATGTGGATGAGGCTTACGGGGATTACGAGGCTACCCGTGCCGCCAGAATGATTTCTGATTGCGTTCAGGAAAACCTGAGCAACTGGTATGTGCGATTGAGCAGAAGACGTTTCTGGAAAGGTGATTATCAAAAAGATAAGATTTCGGCCTATCAAACGCTTTACACCTGTTTGACCACCGTTGCAAAGCTATCCGCTCCTATTGCTCCTTTCTTCATGGACCAATTGTATCGCGATTTGGATGCAACCACACAAAAAGAAGGTTTTGAAAGTGTGCATTTGGCCGAATTCCCAGTTTTTGATGCCAAAATGGTGAACAAGGATTTGGAGCGCAAAATGCAATTGGCGCAGAAAATCTCTTCCTTGGTGCTTTCTATCCGTCAAAAGGAAAAGATAAAAGTACGTCAACCACTTCAAAAAATTATGATTCCTGTGCTTGATGAAGAGCAAAGAAGGGATATCGAGGCCGTTTCCAATTTGGTAAAATCCGAAGTAAACGTGAAGGAGATAGCGATGTTGGACGATGCTTCTGGAGTGCTGGTAAAGCAAATTAAACCCAACTTTAAGGTATTGGGCCCGAAATTTGGTAAGGACATGAAAGCGATTGCAGCCCAAGTATCCGCCTTGGGCCAAGAGGATATCCAAAAAATGGAGCGCGAGGGAGAATTAATGCTACAGTTGGAAAATAAAACCGTTAATTTACAGTTAACCGATGTAGAGATCAGTTCCCAGGATATTGAAGGTTGGTTGGTGGCCAGCTCAGGCCCTTTGACCGTAGCATTGGACGTAACCATCGATGAAACCCTTAAAAAAGAAGGGATTGCAAGGGAATTGGTCAACCGTATCCAAAACTTGAGAAAAGAATCAGGTTTTGAAGTAACCGATAAAATTGACATTAAAATATTGAAAGACGGCCTAGTGGAAAATGCGGTTTCCAGTAATGTGGACTACATCAAAACGGAAACCCTGACCGCTGAGCTCAACTTTGAGGAAAAACTTGAAGAAGGTGTAGCAATCTCCTTTGATGAGGTGAACACAAAATTGTTTATTCAAAAACATTAAGAAAATGGCAGAAGAAGCAAAAGTAAGATACTCCGACAAAGACCTTGCCGAGTTCAGGGTCTTGATCGAGGAAAAAATGGAGAAGGCCAAAAAGCATTTGGAGCTTTTGAAAAGTTCTTACATGAACGATGGCAACAACGGTACCGACGACACCTCGCCTACCTTTAAGGCTTTTGAGGAAGGCTCCGAAACCATGAGCAAGGAAGCGAATACCCAATTGGCCATCCGCCAGGAAAAGTTTATCCGAGACCTTAAGAATGCCTTGTTGCGTATTGAGAACAAGACGTATGGTATTTGCCGAGTTACCGGAAAGCTCATTAACAAGGAGCGTTTGAAGCTTGTGCCGCATGCTACATTGAGCATCGAGGCGAAGAACATGCAGAAATAATCCAAACGCCTTCGGGCGTTTTTCTTTATGAGGGCGTTGTTGTTTTTGATGGTTTTTTTTACGCTCGTGACAGTTCACGCGCAAAAATTGGTAAGGAAAGCCTTTATCGGTCCCCGAACGGAGACCATTCAAATTGATGCCCAATACTGTTACCGAATCGACCTGAAAACCACCGATTCAGATGAGGTTCAGGTTTATGCAAGCATGGAAGGCGAGTATGCCAAAGACTTGCTTATTTCCATTGAACAAAGTGGCACCACTGCCATGATCAGTGCCGATTTTCAGCCACTTTTTACCAACCCCAATGACAAACTGAGCGCGCACAAAGTGGTTTCCATTGCCCTGGAAGTGACCGTGCCAGCGTATAAAAGCGTTGATGTATTCGGGACCAATACCAATTTGTACGCCTCTGGAGCATACCGCGAACTTAACGTTGCCCTTTCGGATGGGCGCTGCACCTTGGAAAACATTTCCGAATCCGTTCAAGTGACCACGCAAAAAGGGGATATTGTGCTTTCGACTGCGAGCGGGAATATTGTTGCGGAGAGTGTATATGGCAATCTAAGCAAGGAGTCGATTCCCTCGGGGGATAATCAATTTGTGCTGAAGACCATAGAAGGCGACATCATCCTCAAGAAAACAAAATAATATCCATATTTTTGCAATCCTTTTTAGTACAAGCATGAACCTGAAAAAGTCCCTTCTCATAATCTTTCTGATCCTTTTGGTGGACCAGATCAGTAAAATCTACATTAAGACCAGTTTTATTCTGGGCGAGGCCCATGAAGTGTTCAGTTGGTTCAAAATACTGTTTATTGAGAACGAAGGGGCAGCTTGGGGCACCAAATTGAGCGATCTATTACCTATTTCCGAAAGGGCGGGAAAATTGGTTTTGACCATATTCCGAATTTTTGCGGTTTTTGGCATCGGTTATTGGTTGTGGGATATCATTAAAAAGCAGTCACCGCGTACTTTAATTTTGGCGGTATCCTTGATTTTTGCCGGAGCTGTTGGAAATATTATAGACTCGGTATTCTACGGAATCATTTTTGACCACAGCAACGGACAAGTAGCGACCTTATTTGCAGAGGAACCCTACGGAAGCCTGTTCCATGGCAAAGTGGTGGACATGCTTTACTTTCCGCTGGTAGATACCACCTGGCCAGATTGGGTGCCTTCGTTGGGTGGAAGGAGTTTCCGCTTTTTCGAACCTGTTTTCAATATCGCGGACACGGCGATTAGCACAGGGGTGGGTATTTTGATTGTGTTCAACAAAAAGGCATTTCCGAAGCAGGAAGAAGAAAAAAAAGAGGATTCTGGTAATCAGAATGTGTAAATCCGTTCAGGGGTTACGCAATAATCCAATTTCACGTCATTTTCATGCACGTCCGTAATGGGCTCCTGTTCCGCTTCGAAGAGTGAAAGTCCTATTTTAATGGTTTCCTTGTGGCATTTCCTTAAAAACCCATCATAAAAACCAGCACCGTATCCCACACGGTTGCCCAAAGTGTCAAAAGCCATTAGCGGCACAAAAACCACATCAATCTTGTTTTCGGGGACCTCGATACCTTCCACAGGCTCAGGAACGCCCCAAGCACTTTTCTTTAGGGTAGTAGTATCGGTGAGTAAATAATTGGCCATGGCGGTCTTGCTCGCGACCTTAGGGACCACGATATTTTTATCTTTTCCTTGTAATAATGTAATCAGGGGCAAGGTGTCTACTTCCTTCTTTTCTTCGATACTCAGAAATATATGGAAATAAAAAAAATCCCAAATTGGGATTTGAAGGATATGATTGGTCAAAACCAAACTTAAATCGGAAGATTGCTCCGTTGAAAGTTCTGTTCTGAGGCGGTTGTATTTTTTTCTAAGTTCACTTTTCAACATCTAAATGATGCAGAATTTTGGGGTTCTTTTAGGGGAACGAAATTACTACTCTCCTTTTGTTGCCACGGAGAAGAAGATTTTGAAGAAAAGCATCAAAATCAAGTACATTCCCAAAACGATGATATAGTTTTCCATAGGATTGTATTTATATGGTTAAATGTAAGTAAAACAAATGGAAAGTTTACCATGAAATGCAGATTTTATCGATGAAATGCACAATTTTTAGCAACAGTTTAACAGATTGTTCCCTTAACTTAACATGGAATTATAGGTTTTCCATAGTTTTTTAGGGAAAAACCCTAGTTTTTTGTTTGAGGGAATATATGGGTTAACCTATTGGTTTTATGGAGTTTTGGGCCATCCGTCAGATCAGAATGTGCAAATATGAACTCAAAACAGGAATTGATCAAGTTTAACAATTATCACTGCAATTAAAATATAACTTTGTTAAAACGTCAAAAAAAGCTCATTTTACGGAACTCCTATGTCCAAATCGGCATCCTTACAAGTTCAATTAAGCGCCCTTCCCGATAATCCAGGCGTGTATCAGTTTTATGATGCCGATGGAAAGATATTGTATGTGGGGAAGGCCAAAAATTTGAAGAAGAGGGTATCCTCTTACTTCAACAAAAAACAGGACTATGGGAAAACCCGGGTGCTCGTCAAAAAAATCCGTTCCATAAAACACATTGTGGTGCCCACCGAGTCGGATGCGTTGTTGTTGGAGAACAACCTGATCAAAAAACTGTTGCCCCGCTACAATGTGCTGCTCAAGGACGATAAGTCCTACCCTTGGATATGTATCAAAAACGAACGGTTTCCCCGTGTCTTTTCCACACGCAAGCTCATCAAGGACGGCTCGGAATATTATGGCCCGTACACGAGCATGAAAACGGTACGTACCCTCTTGGACTTGGTGAAGAGCCTTTACCCGCTGCGCACCTGTAACTACGACCTGTCAGAAGAAAAAATAGAAGCTGGAAAATATAAGGTTTGTTTGGACTATCACTTGGGAAATTGCGCAGGACCGTGCGAAGGTCTGCAGAGTGAGAAAGACTATCACGATCAAATCGAAGCGATTCGGCAAATCATAAAAGGAAACTTTAAAAGCTCCATTCAAAACTTCAAGCAGCAAATGAAGTCATTTGCAGAGGAGATGGAGTTCGAAAAGGCGCAACGGGTCAAGGATAAAATCGATGTGCTGGAGAACTATCAAGCCAAATCCACCGTGGTCAACCCAAAGATCAACAATGTGGATGTGTTCTCCATTATTTCGGACAAGACCCATGCCTACATCAACTTTTTACAGATTTCGCATGGAGCTATTGTTCGATCGCACACCTTGGAAATCAAAAAGAAACTGGAAGAAACGGACGAAGAGTTGCTCCAATTGGCAATTACGGAAATCCGGCAGCGGTTCAAATCGCAATCCAAAGAGGTCTACCTCCCATTTGCTGTTACCGTAGAGGAAGATTTGAAGATCACGCTCCCAAAGTTGGGTGATAAACGCCGCATTCTGGACCTATCAGAGCGTAATGCCAGATACTACAGGCAGGATAGACTAAAACAAATCAAGATCACCGATCCGGACAGGCATACCAATCGGATCATGCAGCAGATGAAGGCGGATTTACGGTTATCCGAGGAACCTCGTCACATCGAATGCTTTGACAACTCCAATATACAGGGAAGCAACCCCGTAGCGGCCTGTGTAGTTTTTAAGGATGGCAAACCTTCGAAAAAGGATTATCGCCACTTCAATATCAAAAGCGTAGAAGGGCCGGACGATTTTGCCAGTATGGAAGAAGTGGTCTTCCGAAGGTACAAGCGATTGCTCAATGAGGAAGAACCCCTGCCGCAACTGATCGTGATTGATGGGGGCAAAGGGCAATTATCATCTGCCTTAAAAAGCTTGGAAGTATTAGGCTTAAGGGGGAAAATAGCCATTATCGGGATTGCGAAGCGACTGGAAGAAATTTATTTTCCGGACGACCCGGTTCCCTTGTATTTGGACAAAAGGTCGGAATCCCTCAAAATAATCCAACAGCTCCGAAACGAAGCGCACCGGTTTGGAATAACCCATCACCGGAACAAACGAAGCAAGGGTGCCATCAGCTCCGAATTGGTCAATATTGAAGGAATTGGTGAAAAAACGGCCGAGCAGTTGCTCAAGAGCTTTAAATCGGTCAAACGAATCAAGGAGGCAAGCATTGAAAAATTGACGGAAAGCGTTGGGGCATCCAAGGCAAAGAAAATCTATAAAACTTTTCACACCTAAATTATGCGGAACAAGGCCATCTATCTATCTATATGTTTTGCCTTGCTCGGCTGGTCAGGTTGGGCACAGGACATTTCGGAAAGCAAACCGCCCAAGGTGGGCCTTGTTTTGAGCGGTGGAGGCGCCAAGGGCCTCGCACACATCGGAGTTTTAAAGGTGATCGAGGAGGCTGGAATCAAGGTGGACTACATTGGCGGCACCAGTATGGGCGCTATTGTCGGGGCACTGTATGCCTCTGGGTATTCCGCTGCACAATTGGATTCCATTTTTAGGAGCACCGATTTTACCGATTTGATCCAGGACAATGTACCCCGTAGCGCAAAGACCTTTTACGAGAAGGAGGATTCCGAGCGGTATGCTCTTTCGCTGCCCTTTGAGAACTTTAAGGTGTCCTTTCCGCAGGCCATTTCTGGTGGGCAGAACATTTATAATCTGTTGGTCCAATTGCTTTACCATGTGAAGGATGTGGAGGATTTCAAAAAACTGCCCATCCCATTTGTGTGCATTGCCACTAATGTGGAGACTGGCGAAGAGATAGTGTTGGACAACGGCTATCTTCCCGAAGCCATAGTGGCCAGTGGAACCTTTCCTTCCCTTTTTGAACCTGCGGAAATCGATGGGCAAATATTGATCGATGGCGGGGTGGTGAACAATTATCCCATAGGTCAAGTTCGGGAAATGGGAGCGGATTTGATCATTGGGGTGGATGTACAACACGATTTGGTAACAAGGGAATCACTTTCCTCTGCCACCGAAATTTTGCTGCAGATCAATAATTACCGCACGGTGAACGATATGAAAAAGAAATCGAAGGAAACGGATGTATACATTCGGCCGGAAATTGACGAATTTTCGGTAATCGATTTCGAAAAAGGCGGTCAAATCGTGAAGAACGGAGAGGCAGCTGCCAGAAAAAGAATGGATGAACTCCTTCAAATTGCCCAGAGCCAAAAGGGTACGCCCCCTCACAGAAAAAGGATACAACTGGTGGATAGCTTAACGATCAACCGTATGATCATTGAAGGAAACGAACAATATACCCGTGGCTACATCAAGGGAAAACTACGCTTCAATCTGGCGGAAAAAATTTCATTCGATGACCTTCGACAAGGTATCAACAATCTTTCGGCCACCGGAAATTTTATGGCCATTCGGTATGATCTTATTTCCAACGGACTGGGTACGGACTTGATTTTGAAACTAAAAGAGGATCCCACCAAAATGTTCATCAAAATGTCGGCACACTATGATGATCTTTATAAAAGTGCCGCTTTGATCAACCTCACCAAAAAGAACTTTTTAATGAAGGACGATGTAGCCTCTTTCGATTTTATTCTGGGAGACCATATTCGGTACAACATGCAATATTATTTGGACAAGGGGTACTATTGGAGCTTTGGGGTCAATTCCACGTTAACGGATTTTGACACGGAAACCGATTTTTCATTGATACAGGGAAATTTTGATGTGCTCAACGACCCCAGCATCCAACGGATAAATCTGGATGTTACCGACCTTACCAACCAAGTATACCTTCAAACGTTTATAAAGGAAGAATTTGCCTTTACCATTGGTGCGGAACACAAGTTTTTGAACTATAGCACAAGAACGTTGGGACAGTTGGAAGAGAATGCAGAGTTGGAAGTCGCCACATCCGGAAATCAAAGAACCAATTTTGAAAACTCCAACTATTTTAGCGCCTACTCCCAAATAAAACTGGATACCTACGATGATAAATATTTTCCGACGAAGGGACTACTATTTGATGGGGATTTTCATTTTTATGCGTTTTCTTCTGATTACAACGATAACTTCTCCGAATTTGCCGTGGCCAAGGGAAAGTTTGGCGGCGTGTTCTCCCCAATCCACAATTTGAGCGTTACTTTGGAAGCAGACACAGGGTTTAAGCTAGGAACATCCCAAGTGGCTTCCTTTGATTTTGTGTTGGGAGGTTATGGAAACGATTTTGTGAACAATTTTATACCATTCTTTGGGTACGATTTTCTGAGTTTGCCCGGCAATAGCTATATCAAGGGATTAGGACGGTTGGATTACCGTTTTGCGCCCAAGCACCATGCCTTGTTCACGGCAAATTATGCCAACGTAGCAGATGATCTTTTCCGGACAGGGGAGTGGTTTGAAGAGCCCAGTTTTTCTGGCTATGGCATAGGTTACGGATTTGAATCTTTTTTAGGCCCCATCCAAGTGTTTTACTCGTGGTCTCCTGAAATTGATTCGAGCAACGTTTTCTTCAGTGTAGGGTATTGGTTCTAGTACAAATCACATGATCAAACCCTAGGGTTCTCTTAATAGTTTGCCAAAAAATCAGCTAAAACCAATCAATATCTTAGGGGTTTAGTTAAAGTCCGTTAAAATCACTTTTTTCTGAAAAAGCTTGCCGTATCTTTGACCCACATAAGGGGTGGTTCCCTTATAACTTTAAGTATTGGTTTTTCATAATTTAAAGTTTGGTTGGTTATTTAGGAAAAGCCCAGTCTTGAGACTGGGCTTTTTTTTGTTTATACTATTTTGGAATAAGTTTTGTTTAAGTATATGTGAACAGCGTAGCCCCCTAACGTGATTTTACTAATTTTATGACCATGAAATTGCATTTGAAAAAGACAATAATCGCCTTACTCCTGCTTGTAATGGCCCTTCCGGTGATGGGGCAGAGTTCGCAGCCAGCCTTTAAACCAGGGGAGTGGTTGAAATTTAGGATACACTATGGTATTCTAAATGCAAGTTACGCAACCATGCACCTTACCACCGAACAGCTTAATGGGGTTCCGGTGTACCATGTGGTGGGCAGGGGAAAGACCACCGGCTTCGCCAGCATTTTTTTTAAGGTGGACGATACCTACGAAAGCTATTTTGGAATGGACAATGGCAAACCGTACAAGTTCATTCGAAAAATCGATGAGGGCGGTTACACCAAAGACATCGAAATAGAATTTGATTACGAAAAGGACAAGGCGCTGTTGATTGACAATAAAAATGGTACACAGCAGGATTTTAAGATCCACGACCAAATTCAGGATTTGATTTCCGCTTCCTATTATTTACGGAGCAACTATAATCTAGAAGAATTTGAGGTTGGCCAATCCATTAATTTGGATATGCTCTTTGACGACGACGGTGTTTTTAAGTTCCAATTAAAATATTTGGGAAAAGATACCATCCGTACCAAGTTTGGCAAGGTGGAATGTCTTAAATTTAGGCCGCTGGTTCAATCCGGTCGTGTTTTTAAGGAAAAGGAGAGTCTTACGCTTTGGGTTTCCAATGATTGGAATAAATTACCCATCAGAATAAAGGCCGATTTGGCCGTTGGTTCCTTAAAGGCCGATTTGGATGGTTATAATGGACTCAAGAACCAGTTTAAAATAATAATGGATTAGTTCGGTGTTTCATGGACAAGGATGCAAAAATCGCTTCCCAAATCAATAAGTTAGAAGAGAAGTACAAAAATTCAGGTCAGGACCTGAGTTCCTATCTGGATGGTCTGTTGTACGAAAGATATCTAACCTACTGGGATTATATCCATTTGGATACCCTGCTCAGCCTTCAGGTGCCACGAACCCATTTCCCCGATGAAGAAATCTTCATCATGTACCATCAGATTACCGAATTGTACTTTAAGCTCATCCTTCACGAAGAAAAACAGATTGTCGAGGATAAATCCCAGGATGTAGCTTTTTTCATAGAAAAGGTCCGAAGAATCAATAGCTATTTCAAGGCGTTGATTTCTTCGTTCAGTATTATGATCAAGGGAATGGAGCGCGAGCAGTTCCTTCGTTATCGGATGGCATTGCTTCCGGCGAGTGGCTTTCAATCTGCTCAGTATCGCATGATCGAATTCTACGCCACACCCTTGCAGCATATGGTACATCCTTCCGAGCGGGAATCATTTTCATCGGAAAACAGTATCGAAGAGCTTTTTGAGCATGTGTATTGGAAAAAGGGTGCCACGGACCTGGAAACAGGCGAAAAGACCTTGACCTTGAAACAATTTGAGGTACGGTACACCTCACGGTTGTTGCGAATAGCCAATCAGGTGAAGGACAGCACCGTATACGATAAATATTTACAGCTTCCGGATGCATCCCTATGCAATGAAGAGCTGATTTCGGCGTTAAAACAATTAGATCTGAATGCCAACGTAAATTGGCCATTGATGCACATGGGTTCGGCCCATCGATATTTGGCAAGGGAAGGTAAGGATGTAGAGGCGACCGGGGGCACCAATTGGAAGGACTATTTGCCGCCCAGTTTCCAGAAAATAATTTTTTTCCCAACTTTGCATTCCAAAGAAGAGTTGGATACTTGGGGAAAACAATGGGTGGACCACGTGTTTAACCCGGCAAAAAGAGAATACAAGGAATAGAAGAAAAATGCGGAAAATTATTGGGGCAATGGTGGTGCTGACGGTGTTGGCATCATGTAAACAAACTAAGGAACCGGTTGAAGAAGTGGCAAAAGTGGAAGTGATCGAAAAGCTTCCAGAACTCCATTATGGTTTCAATCTGGATGAGTTCAATGTAGTGCGCGATACAGTGCGTAACGGCGATAGCTTTGGTGAACTCATGCTCAAAAATAAAGTGGACTACCCCAAAATAGCGGCCATCTCCGAAAATTATAGGGACACTTTCGACGTTCGAAAAATCATGGTGGGCAAACCCTATCTCATTCTAAAATCCAAGGATACTTCCGAAGTGGCCAAGGTTTTTATCTATCAAAATGATCGAATAAACTACACTGTGGTGGACCTTCGCGATAGCGCTGTTGCTTACAAGAACAAACGAAAGGTCACCCTAAGGGAGCGCGAAGTAGGAGGCGTTATCAACAGCAGCCTATCCGAAGCTATGGATAATTTGGGGGTAGATTATAGCGTAACCATAGGGCTATCCGAAATTTATGCCTGGACAATCGACTTCTTCCGACTGGAAAAAGGGGATAAGTTTAAGGTGGTTTTTGATGAACGTTACATTAACGATACCGTTTACGCAGGTAGAGGCCCCATAAAAGCAGCTCTTTTTGAGCACAAGGGAAGAACAATTTATGCCTTTCCCTACGTGGCCGATACGGTAAATAACATATTGGACTATTTTGATCAAGACGCCAATAACCTAAGAAGCACATTTCTAAGGGCACCCATTAAATTTGGATATAGGTTATCCTCTCGCTACAACTTAAAAAGAAGAATCGCCTATTATGGCTACAAGGTAAGACCACACAAAGGAACAGACTATGCCGCACCCGTAGGAACGCCAATCGTGGCCACGGCAGATGGAACGGTAACCGAATCAACACGACGAGGTGGTAACGGCAAGTACGTCAAAATAAAACACAACAGCATTTACAGTACCCAATACCTTCACATGAAGGCACAGAACGTCAAACGCGGAGAATTTGTTCGGCAAGGCGATGTAATCGGTTGGGTAGGGATGACCGGAAATACGGGAGGCCCCCATGTGTGTTACCGTTTTTGGAAAAATGGAAGACAAGTGGATCCCTTAAAAGAAAAATTGCCCGAAGCCGACCCCATTGCAGATTCATTGCGCACCGATTATATGGCGCATATAGCCCCTTTAAAAGAGCAATTGGATTGTATTGAATTTGTTGACCCGACGCCAACAGAACCCGAAGAAACCCTAATATCATACACCCAGTAATGGCATTACCCACAATTGACCCCACTACCACCCAAGCCTGGAAAAAGCTACAACAACATTACCAAGAAACAAAAAACGTACACTTAAGGGAACTGTTTTCAAAAGAAGAAGGTCGGGGACAAAAGTTTTCGATCCAATGGAACGATTTCTTGGTGGACTATTCAAAGAATAGAATTACAGAAGAAACTTTGGAATTGCTACTGCAACTTTCCAACGAAGTAGGGTTGCAGGATGCCATAGGGAGCTATTTTGGCGGGGAACTTATCAACCAAACCGAAGGCAGGGCAGTACTGCATACAGCACTGCGGGCCAAAAAGGGTGATACTGTAATGGTGGATGGCGTCAACATCGTAGATGAGGTTTTTGAGGTGAAGGAAAAAATAAAATCCTTTTCCAACGCTGTCATTTCTGGAGAACGCAAAGGACACACAGGAAAGGCATTCACCGATATCGTGAACATTGGTATAGGTGGGTCCGATTTGGGGCCCGTTATGGTCACCGAAGCCTTGAAGTATTATCAAAATGACTTAAAGACCCATTTTGTAAGCAATGTGGATGGCGATTTGGTTCACGAAGTGTTGAAAGAGCTCAATCCTGAAACCACATTATTTGTCATAGTATCCAAATCGTTTACCACCCAGGAAACGCTGAGCAATGCACTGACCATTAAAAAATGGTTCCTGAAAAATGCATCCGAAAAGGATGTGGCCGATCATTTTGTGGCCGTATCTACCAACCTTGAGAAAATCAAGGAATTTGGTATAGCCGACGACAATGTGTTTCCCATGTGGGACTGGGTCGGAGGCAGATTCTCCCTCTGGAGCGCGGTTGGACTTTCAATTGCCTTATCTGTGGGTTACGAAAACTTTGAAGCCCTTTTGGATGGAGCCCACGAAATGGATGTACATTTTAAAGAAGCGCCTTTCCAACAGAATATACCTGTGCTACTGGGATTGATCAGTGTTTGGTACAACAATTTTCATGGCGCCGAAACCGAGGCCATTATTCCATACACCCAATACCTGCACCGTTTTTCGGCATACTTGCAGCAAGGAATCATGGAGAGTAATGGAAAGAGCATGGACAGAAATGGAAATCGGGTGGGCCACGAAACAGGAACCATCATCTGGGGCGAGCCAGGGACCAATTCACAGCACGCTTTTTTCCAATTGATCCACCAAGGGACCAAATTGATTCCAACAGACTTTATTGGATACAAGAAATCATTGCACGGAGATGTTAATCACCACAATAAGTTGATGGCCAACTACTTTGCCCAAACAGAGGCATTGATGAACGGCAAAACCGCCGATGAGGTCAGGGGAGAGCTCGAATCCTCGGGATTATCGGGCGAGGAACTGGAAAAATTGCTGCCCTTCAAAATTTTTGAAGGAAACAAGCCCACCAACTCTATTCTAATCGAAAAATTGACCCCGAAAAGTCTAGGGGCTTTGATTGCCCTTTACGAGCATAAAATATTCGTTCAAGGGGTAATCTGGAATATTTTTAGCTACGACCAATGGGGCGTGGAATTAGGCAAGGAATTGGCCAAAACCATTTTATCGGACATTGAGAATTCAGAAATTGGCAAACACGACAGTTCCACAATGCACCTTTTGCAATTTTTTAAGGGGTAGGTTGCCATCTTTTCAAATCCTTCGAAAAAACCTAAACAATTGTCTGTCAAAGAACTCTAATTGTTAATTTAGTGTTAAGTATATTTGCATGATTTTAACTTTGGCTTAATCGCAGTGTGTCAAAAATGGATCACATTTGCAGCGCTAATTAAACACTTAAACACTGAATTAAATGAAAAGAATCTACTTGGCTATTGCGGCCATTCTTTTTACCGCAACAGCATTTGCACAAGGGGTTACCACGTCTTCTTTGGGAGGTCAGGTAACAGACAACGTTGGAGAGCCTTTGCCGGGTGCGTCAATCGTTGCAGAACACGTGCCATCCGGGACAGTCTATGGTGCTGCTACCGATTTTGATGGTTTCTACCGTATTTCAGGTATGAGAACCGGTGGACCTTATACCATAACTATTTCCTATGTCGGTTTTAATGAAATCGTAAAGGAAAATGTCTTCTTAAACCTTGGTTCTACCGAAAGAATCAGTGTCGAAATGGCAGAAGCAGCTACGGCATTGGACGAAGTGGTACTCACTGGAGTATCAAGTGGGGTTTTTGGAGCCAACAAAACAGGTACGGAAACAAACATTTCTCAGCGACAAGTGGCTACCACTCCTGCAGCTTCCCGTTCATTGGCGGATTTTGTGCGTTTAACACCACAAGCACAGCTGTCTGAAGGTGATGATGGTTTTTCCATTTCACTTGCTGGTCAGAACAACCGTTATAATGCCATTTATATTGATGGTGCCGTAAACAATGACGTATTTGGTTTGGCAGGTTCCGGTACCAACGGAGGACAGACAGGGGTAAACCCACTTTCCGTTGATGCGATTGAAACATTCCAGATCAACATCGCACCTTTTGATGTAAGACAGTCTGGTTTCTCCGGAGGTTCCATCAACGCAGTAACTCGTTCAGGTTCCAACGAATTTGAAGGTTCTGCATACTACTTCACCAGAAATGAATCTTTGGCGGGAAAAACGCCAGGTGCATTGGTAAATGAAGGAGATGATAGAGAAAAACTAGCGGAATTCTCTGCTAACACCTATGGTGTTCGTTTGGGTGGTCCACTTATTGAGGACAAACTCTTTTTCTTTGTGAACTACGAAAGAGGTGAAACTGAAACTCCTCAACCTTTTACATTCAGCAACTACACAGGTCGTGCTTCTGAGGCAGATCTAGCAGGGTTGAGTTCATTCCTTCAAAATACCTACGGATACAATCCTGGTATTTTTGATAACAACACCCGTACATTGGAAAGTAACACATTGGTGGCCAAATTGGACTGGAACATTAATGAAAACCACAACCTTTCTTTGCGTCACAGCTATGTTGGTGCGGAAAACTTGGAAGCAAGAAACTCCGGTAACAGAAACATTGGTTTCATAAACGGTTCAGAGTTTTTTGAATCTACAACCAACTCTACTGCATTGGAGTTGAACTCTCGTTTCAGCAATAAATTCAGTAATAACTTGGTAGTAGGCTTTACTGCCGTACGTGATGACAGGGATCCTTTTGGACAGCCTTTCCCAACAGTTGACATCCAAGATGGAGACGGATTCATCTCCTTTGGTTCTGAGCCATTTTCTACTGCCAACTTGTTGAATACTGACTATTTGACCATTACCAACAACTTCAATATTTACGCAGGAAGGCACACCATTACACTAGGGGCCAACGCGGAATTTGCAACGGTAAAGAACTTGTTCTTTGCCTATAACTATGGCGATTATACCTTCGAAGATCAGTTCGATGATGAGGGCAATCTACTTTCTTCTGGATTGAACCAGTTCTTGACAGGTCAGAATGCTGACGTGTACCAGCATGGGTATTCTTTGGTCGGTAACGGTATAACTGGTGATGAATCTGCAGGTTCTGCTGATTTTGAAACCGAGCAATATGGAGTTTACGTACAGGATGAAGTTGATGTTACCGATAACTTTAGAGTGAGCTTTGGTGCTCGTATCGATATTCCTGTATGGAGAGACGGTCCTGTAAATGAAGACTTCAATACTCGTACAGTAGGATTATTGGAAGCTGCTGGAAAAGACCTTCAAGGTGCTCGTGTTGGACAGCAAATTAGCAATGCCGTATTCTCTCCTCGTCTAGGTTTCAACTGGGACGTAAATGGAGATAGAACCACTCAAATTCGTGGGGGTCTTGGGGTATTTACTTCTAGATTGCCATTGGTATGGCCAGGTGGTAGCTACAACAATAATGGTGTTACCGGTGGATTCATGTTCGAGTTTGGACAACCATTTGAAGCCGACGTTAACAATCAATTTGAAGACCCAGCTCCAGGTTCAGGTGGTGTTGGTGGAAACATTGACTTGATTTCAGCTGATTTCCAGCTACCTCAGGTTATGAAGTATAACTTTGCCATCGACCAGAAACTTCCTTGGTGGGGCTTGATTGCCTCTGCTGACTTCTTGTACACAGATGTAATCAATGACATCTATTATGAGAACTTGAATATCGGTGGACCAGAAGGATTCTACCAAGGTGCTGATAACCGTCCGTTTTACAACCGTAGCAATCGAATTGACGGTACATACCAAGGTATTTATTTAGCATCAAATACAGGTGGAGGAAATGCCACAACGGCTACCTTTACCTTGACTAAGCCTTTCGATAACGGTTTTGCAGGTTCGGTATCCTACTCTTTCAGTGAGTCCAACAAAATCTTTGATGGTACTTCTTCACAGAACAGTTCTCAATGGAGAAACATACTAACGGTAAACGGTAAAAACTCCAACTTGCCTGTTACCCGTTCCGATTTTGCTGGTGGTAGCCGAATTTTGGCCAACGTTTCTTACCAATTGGATTGGAACGAGAATGTAAGCACAACGGTTGCTTTGTTGTACACTGGATCACAAAACGCTCCATACAGCTTTACGTATAACGAAGGACGTGATTTGTTGAACGATGACTCAAGGGACAATGCCTTGATTTACATCCCAAGAGATGCTTCTGAAATTCAATTCTCTGGCGACGAGGCGCAGCAAGCGGCTCAATGGGAGCAATTGGATAATTTCATAAGCAGCATCGATTACTTGGACGAAAACAGAGGAGGTTATGCTGAGCGTAACGCTGAAAGAGGTCCATGGAGCCATATTCTTGACTTGAAGGTTCTTCAGGATTTCAAGATTAAGTTTGGAAACACCAAGCACACCTTCCAGCTTTCTGCTGATGTTTTCAACTTCACCAACCTTTTGAACAAAGATTGGGGTCGATTGAAGTTCGTGAGAAGCGAGGTTAGCCCATTGACAACTGTTTCTACAGGAGACACTCCTGTATTCAGTATCAACCAAGGTGTAATGGATGAAAATGGAAACCCTGACTTCATCGAATTCGATGATAGAGGTATTCAGTCATCCAGATGGCAAGCACAATTGGGTATTCGATATATCTTTAACTAAGGATATCCTAAAAATAGAATTAAAGCCCTTCGCGATCGCGAAGGGCTTTTTTTATCTCTAAAATTCCGTATTTTTAAACCACTTAAATTCTACCTAATGGAAATTATCAAGAACCTACACTCTTATTTGGCCTATGTGGTGCTGGCCGTTTTAGTATTGGCCGTCGTGAATGCGATAGCAGGCTGGTTGGGCAAAAAGGATTTTACCCTGCAAAAGGACTTTCGTATCAGTTTGTTCGCCTTAATTCTAAGCCATATTCAATTATTGATTGGGCTTATTCTATATTTTGTTTCCGGCAATGGACTCAAGGCCATCCAAACTTTAGGAATGAGCGGATTGAACGCTCCAGCGCGCTTATTGGCCGTGGAACATCCATTTACGAACATCATTGCCTTGGTCTTAATCACCATCGGTTGGTCCAGGCACAAAAAGTTCATGGAAAGCCAGCGTAAGTTCAAGACCATTTCCATTTTTTACGGGCTAGGTTTACTGCTTATTTTGAGCCGTATCCCATGGGCGCAGTGGTTCGCTTAATTTCATTCCCGCGGAGGCGGGAATCTTACTCTGCCTCCTTCAACAAAAACAAGTACACAGGAAAATGGTCGCTATACCCAGCCGTATAGCTACCACCTGAGTAGGTGCGTAGTGGATAACCCTTAAAACGCCCTTGGTCCGTTCGTACAAAGGCAGGTGCAAAAATACCCGCTTTCCAAAAAGAAAGATTAGTACGGTCTTCTGTCACCAAATTCGAGGTGAAAAACAGTTGATCGAACAAATTCCATTTGTCTTGATAGGCGAGGGAACCAATGCCCTTTTTATAAAGTGCCTCCATGGGATTGTACAGGTCCAAACTGTCCAATTGCGTTATCTTTCCTTTGGTTTTCAAAATGGTTTTCAAACTGTTGTCAATGGGGTCGTCGTTTAAGTCGCCCATGGCGATAACTTTAGCATCTGGGTCCAACGTTTGTATGGAATCGATAATACGTTTGTTCAGTAAAGCCGCCCGTACACGAAAAGGTTCGCTCCTGGCTGCCCCACCTCTTCGGGAGGGCCAATGGTTCACCACAAAATGGAACTTTTCCCCATCCATGGTGCCACCTACCACCAACTGGTCTCTCGTATATTTCCGTTCCCCTAGATCATCAAACAATAAAAGCCTATGGCTTTTGAAGGATGAAGGAATAAAGGAAGCTTTTTTGTAAAGTAAGGCCACATCGATGCCCCGCTCATCGGGGGAATCAAAATGGATAATGCCATAATCCTTGTCCTGCAAATTCGGATGCTGGACCAAATCTTCAAGCACATCCAGGTTTTCCACTTCACAAAGCCCCACAATGTCCGGGGAAGTTTTGGAGGTGTCAGCCCCAATTTGGGAAATCACATGGGAGAGATTGTCCAACTTTTGTTGATATCGCTCCTGGGTCCAGTGATAACGGCCCTCAGGCGTTCGGTCGTCATCAAAGGTAAGGGAGTCGTTTACCGTGTCAAACAAGTTTTCACAGTTGTAAAAAGCAACGGTCCTAATAATGTATGTCTTGGACTTTTGTCCGTAAAGTGAGGTCGATATTAATACAAGTAGGCATATTAATAATCGCATTCTATTTTGATTTTGTAGCTAAAATAAGTAAGATTGTACGCTTTCTTGCAATTTGTACAGCAATTACAACCCCTTTTTTATTCATTAACCTACAATAAGCTATGAGACTAGCCGTACTCTGGGCTGTACTCTGTTGTTGCAAAGTGCTGTACGGGCAACAACGTACACGGGTTACAGGCCAATTAATGGACAAGGGATTGGATGTTCCCATTTCCAATGCAAACATCATTTTGGAAAGCAGTTCCCAACAATTTACAGTAAATGCAAAGGGTGAGTTTGAACTAATCTTATCGGAAACAGGAGAACAGATGCTCCAAATTTCCGCTTTGGATTTCATCACCAAGCGATATTCCATTTATTTGGATGGAAACCCCATTGATTTGGGCATTATTTATTTGGAAAGAGACATTGCCCGTGAACAAACGGATAACCTGATTACGCTTACCGAAGGAGACCTTTCCGATGACTTTGAATCCGTTTCCAGTACCATGGGATTGTTGCAGTCTACCCGTGATATTTTTTTAAATCGTGCCGCTTTTGATTTTGGACAGGCCTTTTTTAAGGTCCGAGGATACGATTCCCGAAATGGAATGGTGCTCATCAATGGAGTTCCAATGAACAAATTCTTTGATGGCAGGCCGCAGTGGAACAATTGGGGCGGACTTAACGATGTGGTCCGCAATCAGGAATTTACCAACGGACTTTCCATTAACTCCTACTTGTTTGGCGGAATTTTGGGGAATACCAACATCAATACCCGGCCATCTGGTCTTCGCCCAGGCTTACGTTTGTCTTCATCCCTTTCCAACCGAACCTACAATGGCAGGCTTATGGCCACGTATAATTCGGGGGAACGGCCAAGCGGACTTTCGTATTCGGTATCGGCCTCGCGCAGATGGGCCAATGAAGGTTATGTGGAAGGCACCTTGTACGATGCGTATTCCTTTTTTGGAGCTTTGGAATATCAGTTCAATTCCAAGAACAGCATTGCATTTACCTCAATTTTGGCGCGCAATCGAAGGGGGCGTTCCTCTGCGATGACCGAAGAAGTATTCGATTTGATGGGTGCCCGGTATAATCCTTACTGGGGTAATCAAGATGGGAATATCAGAAATTCAAGGGAGCGGGAGATATTTGAACCGATTTTTTTGCTCAACTATACGCTTGATACCAAAAAAGTGGATTGGAATCTTGGATTTGCCTATCAAACAGGCACGAATTCCCGCAGTAGGCTGGGATATTACAACGCCCCAAATCCGGACCCTACCTATTACAGATATTTGCCGAGTTACTACATCAACAGTTCCATAGGAGCGGATTTCGTGAATGCCAACTTGGCCAAAGAAGCCTTTTTGGAAGACCCGCAGCTCAATTGGGAGCAACTCTACACTGCTAACACCAATAATGCTGACAAAGCGGCCTACCTGCTCTATGATGATGTGACAGAAGATAAGACCTTGACGGTATCTACAAGTTTCAACGCTCACCTTGGCGATTTGATACAGCTGGGTTTGGGAGGAAATTATAGGAGTACGTCCTCCGAAAACTTTGCTGAAATCCAAGATTTGTTGGGTGCCGCTTTCCATGAAGATTTGGATACCTTTTCCGATACCTTGAACGATACCCAAGGCGATTTACAGAAAACGGAAGGCGAAAAGTTCAACTATCACTATAATTTGGACGCTTCCCAAATGGAAGCCTATGCACAGCTTCAACTGACTTCCAAAACATGGGATGGGTTTGTTTCGGCCGCTTATTCCAATCAGCAGGTACAGCGCAATGGTTTCTTTACCAACGAGCGTTATCTGGAAAATTCCTTTGGCCCTGGCAATCAAATTTCTTTTTCCAATCTATCGTACAAAGCTGGTTTGACCTATTTCCTGAACGGACGACATTGGATTACCGCGACTGCAGCGCAGCTGGAACGGCCACCCATTGTTCAGAATATATTCATCAACCCGAGGGAGAACAATGAAACAGTGCCTGATCTGCAGCAGGAAGCTATAAGCAGCGTGGATTTGGGCTATTTTGTCCGATTGCCCAATCTAACAGGTCGTATAAGTGCTTTTTATACGCGGTTTCAGCACACCACCGACATCAATTTCTTTTTCGTGGATTCGGGATTGGGTTCCGATTTTGTGCAGGAGGTCATCACTGGATTGGATAGGCTGCACAAGGGCATTGAGTTTGGCTTTGAGTACGAGGCATCCTCCAGTGTAAAGTTGACCGCGGCCGGAAATTTTGGCGAGTACACCTATGCCAGTGACCCATCCATTCAAATAAATTTTGACACGGCCGGACCTGAAGAGGACCTCATTGCGCCCGAAGGTACCATTGATTTGGGTGTTGCCGACCTCAAAGACCTCAGACTGGCACAAGGCCCCCAAACCGCCGTTGCTCTCGGTGTATCCTATCGTTCGCCCAAGTACTGGTGGGTCAGCGCAACGACCAACTACCTCACCAATAACTATATCAACCTCTCCGCCATCACCAGAACCGTGAGTTTTTTGATTGACCCAGAAACGGGTAAAGCCTTCCCCGATGCCACCGAGGAAAATGTGGGCCATCTACTGCGGCAAAAAAAGTTGGAGGACATCTACCTGCTCAATCTAGTGGGTGGCAAATCGTGGTTGGTGGGCGGAAAATACATTAGCCTTTTTGCCAGTGTGAACAATCTGTTCGATACGGTTTTCCGTACAGGAGGCTATGAGCAGAGCCGTAACGGGAACTTTGGGCAGTTGCGGCAAGACAATCAGAGCGGTTCCCCTTCCTTCGCACCAAAATATTGGTACAGTTACGGACGCACCTATTTTTTGAATTTGGCTATTAGCTTTTAATCCATTATCCCATGAAAAATTTAGTTTTAAAGAGCATCGGAATTGTATTGGTCATCCTAGCATGGAGTTGTGTGGAGGGCCGAGAATTTGGAACATTGGAAGCCAACTGCACTACGGATATTACGGCAAACATCACTTTTGCCGCTTTGGATTCGCTCGTTCAAGATGAGGTAGTACAGATTCAGGAAGATTGGGTGCTGGAGGGCTATGTGATTTCTTCCGATCAAGCGGGCAATTTTTTTAATGTACTTTATCTACAGGACAGTCCTGCGAATCCTACGGGAGGAATTCGGTTGGAGATGGATTTTCGGGAGTCGCATTTGCTATATCCAGTTGGGAGCAAGGTCTATATCAAACTAAAGGAGCTCTATCTGGACCGAAAGGGAACTACGCTTGAGTTGGGAGGGGCGTTCTCCTCTTTTGGGAACCGCTCGGTAGGTCGATTGCCCAGGGGAAAGGTGTTGGAGCACGTATTTACCTCCTGTGAAGGGCCGGGTACGATTCAACCGCTCAAGACGACCATCGCAGAAATTGACAGTATTCCTACGGAAATATTGGTACAGTTGGATTCGTTGGAATTTGCAGAGGATACATTGGGAGAACCCTACGCCATTCCCGAGGAGGAAACCGAACGTACCTTGGTCGATTGTGCGGAAAATGAAATCACCTTGTTGAACAGTGGTTATGCTGACTTTCAAGCGGAGCTCTTGCCCCATTTGAATGGAACCCTCACGGCCATACTCACTCGGGATGGGAAGTCCCCACAGTTGATTATTCGTAGTTTGGAAGATGTGTCCTTTATCAATGAACGCTGTCCTGAAATCATCACCGAGTTTACTTCCAATCGTATTTTTATTTCCGAACTGGCCGACCCGGACAACAATTCCGGAGCGCGCTTCGTGGAACTGTACAATGCGAGTGAAGAACCGCTGGATTTAAACCTGTGGACGCTCCGACGGTATACCAACGATAATATGGAGGTGAGTTCTACCATCGATTTAACGGGCTTTATAATCAATGGCGAAAGCACCTTGGTGGTATCCCCCAACGCTACGGAATTTGAACTGGTGTACGGTTTTGCTCCCGATTTAGGGGTGTCCACCAACAGTCCGGCCGATTCTAACGGTGATGACAATTTGGAGCTAGTGGACCCCTTTGGAACGGTCATCGATGCGTTTGGGGTCATTGGAGAGGATGGTTCCGGAACCAATCACGAATTTGAGGATGGCCGTGCGGTACGGAACATCGAAATTACCACCGCAAACCCCGTGTATACCTTTTCGGAATGGACTATCTTTAACGATACCGGAGAGGCGGGAACCATACTACAGCCCCAGAACGCCCCCGAGGATTTTACCCCGGGGGTTCGGGATTAATTTTCTAGAATGCTTTATAACTGAATTTTTGTCCACCTACCGAGGCGTCGGCCATAAGGCCAGCCTTGGGCAGGGCAAAAACGGCTACACCATCCTTATATTTGGCATTAAAGGCAATACCGGATTTTAAGGCAACCGCCGAAGTCTCGGCCGCAAATTGGAATTTTTCGGTTTTGAAGCGCTGTAAATCCACATTGGTCTCAAAAAAGATGACCTCGATAATGGCCTGACCACCCGCTTGCAGTCCAATGTTCAACTTTTTCAAATCGGCCATGCCCACTGCTTCGCCATTTTCGTAGACTACGCCGTTACCGGATGCCCCGCCAATAATAAAACCACCTTTCCCTACATTCGGGAAAATTACGTAGCCAGCGGAATCTTCAAAAAAGCGTTCCAAGCCCGGACTGGTCTCCAGTAGGGTCGTTTTGGCCTTTTGGGCATCCTGCATAATCTTTTGGTCCTTTCTACTTTGGGCCGAGGCAACGGTTGTTGTTAACAATAGGGTTGCCAAGGCACATATTCTTATCAATTTCATAGTGTCATTATTAAGGTTCAATCAAAAGTAACCAAACAACTTGCTCCAATTTGGAAAGGGTTTGCCAAATAGTGTTAAGGAAAATATAGAAAATCAAGGAACTCGATCAAAGGAGGTGAAACCAATAGAGAAAAACTATGTTTTAATAATATATTAATATCAAACGTCTATGGTCTAGGCAAGCAATTTAGTATCTTTAAGGAACTGAAAATTAATATAAAACAACGATACAATCATGAGTAAAGAATTGGCAAACGGGGCAGATGCAAGCATGTGCCCACACCTCAATGCGATGAACCAAGCTGCAGGGGAAGGAACTTCCATCGATTATTGGTGGCCAGAGCAATTAAATTTGGGCATTTTGCGCCAACATTCGAACCTGACCAACCCTTTGGGTGAAGATTTTGATTACATAGAAGCATTTAAATCACTTGATTTGGATGCCCTAAAAAAAGATCTTACCGATTTGATGACGGACAGTCAAGATTGGTGGCCTGCAGATTATGGACATTACGGACCGTTTTTTATCCGTATGACATGGCACGCTGCCGGTACATACCGTGTGCAGGATGGCCGTGGTGGAGCGGTTGGAGGACAACAGCGTTTTGCTCCATTGAACAGTTGGCCGGATAACGCCAACTTGGATAAGGCACGTCGCCTCTTGTGGCCCATCAAACAGAAATATGGGAACAAAATTTCTTGGGCCGACCTTTTGGTGTTGACCGGAAACGTTGCCTTGGAATCCATGGGCTTTAAAACCTTTGGTTTTGCTGGAGGACGTAGGGACGACTGGGAAGCTGACAAATCCACAAACTGGGGACCTGAAAAAGTATGGGTCGGAGATGAGCGTCACGATGATGACGGTATGTTGAAAGGTAACCTTGCTGCCGACCACATGGGATTAATCTATGTTAACCCAGCAGGACCTAACGGAGACCCAGACCCTCTTAAAGCAGCGAAGTACATTAGGAACTCCTTTGGCCGTATGGCTATGAACGATGAGGAGACCGTAGCCTTGATTGCTGGAGGACATACCTTTGGTAAAGCACACGGAGCGGGACCCCATGAGCACAAAGGCGTAGAGCCAGAAGGTGCTGCCATGGCCAATCAAGGATTTGGTTGGATGAGCGATTTCAAATCAGGAAAAGGACCCGATACCATTACCGATGGTGAGGAAGGCGCCTGGACCAGCAACCCCATCAAATGGGATATGGGCTATTTTGAAAACCTATTTGGTTACGAATGGGAAAAAACAACAAGTCCGGCAGGAGATGTACAATGGCAACCCGTAAATGGCGGTGGAGCAGGAACTGTAGTAGATGCTTACGACCCAAACCTTAAGCACGCTCCAATGATGTTCACGACGGATTTGGCCTTGCGTGTTGACCCGGAATACGAAAAAATTTCACGTAGATTTTACGAAAACCCAGATGAGTTTGCAGATGCCTTTGCACGTGCTTGGTACAAGTTGACCCACAGGGATATGGGACCCAAAGCCGTATTGTATGGACCAGAAGTGCCAGAAGAAGAACTGTTGTGGCAAGACCCCATTCCAGCGGCAGATTACGAAACCATCAACGATGACGATGTTGCCAATTTGAAAGGTAAAATCGTAAGCGCCGGATTGAGTGTGTCAGAACTAGTTTCAACAGCATGGGCTTCAGCCTCTACTTTTAGGGGTTCTGATAAGCGTGGTGGAGCCAATGGAGGGCGTATCCGTTTGGCCCCTCAAATTGATTGGGAGGTCAACAATCCAAAGCAGTTGAAAAAAGTATTGAACACCTACGAAGTGATCCAGCAGGGGTTCAATGATGAGCAATCTGGAAACAAAAAAGTATCCATGGCCGATTTGGTGGTCTTGGGAGGTGTAGTAGGTATCGAAAAAGCCGCAAAAGATGCTGGTTATGATGTCTCCGTACCCTTCACGCCAGGCCGTACCGATGCCTCTGCGGACCAGACCGATGTTGAATCATTTGAATGGTTGAGACCTCAGGCCGATGGATTCCGCAACTACTTTGCGCCAAATTTTGAGACCACGCCAGAGACCATGTTGGTGGATAAGGCTGAGTTATTGACCTTGACCGCTCCTGAAATGACCGTTCTTTTGGGTGGTTTGAGAACCATAAACATCAATTTTGATGGTTCCGACCATGGCGTATTTACAGATAAGCCCGGTACCTTGAGCAATGATTTCTTTGTGAATCTTTTGGATATGGCGACCCAGTGGGAGGCAACATCCGAAGCCGAAGAGGTTTTTGAAGGTAAGGACCGTAAAACTGGAGAGGTAAAATGGACAGGAACCCGTGTAGACCTTATTTTTGGTTCCAACTCCGAGCTACGTGCCTTGGCCGAATTGTATGCGGGCAGCGATTACAAAGAGCGATTTGTAAAAGATTTCGTTGCTGCATGGACCAAAGTAATGAACTTAGATCGTTTTGATGTGGCCTAGGCCTATCGGAGCGAGTGAATAGAAAAAGAGAATTGAATTAAATGCTGCCATGACCCCACAAGGTTATGGCAGTTTTTTTATAACTTTCACAGAGCTATGAACAACAAGCAGGAACTTTTCAATCAGATACGGTCGGGCAATTTGGAGACCGTACAAAAGCTACTGGACAACGACCCAGCTTTGCTGGAAGTCAAAGATGAAAGGGGCTCCACTCCATTATTGTTGGCCGCATATTATGGCCATACCAATATGGTGGATTTTTTACTTAAAAAAGGTGCCAAAGTCGATGCGTTGGACGGTTCGGGCAATACCGCACTTATGGGAGTTTGTTTTAAGGGCTATACGGATATTGCCCAAAAACTGATTGATGCTGGTGCCAATGTGAGCCAAAAAAACGCTATGGGCGCTACCTGTCTCATCTACGCAGTCACTTTTAACCGAAAGGATATTGCCGAAATGCTGTTAAAGCATGGGGCCGATGCATCGGTGAAGGATGCACGCGGCAACACCGCCATGGACTTGGTAAAGGAACAAGGAAATGCGGAATTGGTGGAACTCCTAAAACAATATCAAGATGCCTAAAAGCTTGAACATTGCTTTGATTCAAACCTATTTGCATTGGGAAGACCCAGCAAGTAACCGAAAAATGTTTAAGGAAAAGATAGCTGGCGTACGATCCGATGTGGATGTTATTGTTCTCCCTGAAATGTTTACCAGTGGCTTTACCATGAAGCCCGGGCATTTGGAGGCATCTGAAGGTGGGATTACGTTAAAATGGATGCAAGACTTGGCCAAAGCAAAGGACGCAGCAGTTGTTGGAAGTATTGTCTTCCAAGAAGCGGACCAATTTTTTAATCGCCTGTTTTTTGTCTATCCTGATGGCGCTACCAAAAGCTACGATAAAAAACACACCTTTACCTTGGCAGGAGAGGATGAAGTATACGAGGCGGGCAAAGAAAAACTTATTTTGGACTTTAAAGGATTTAAAATCTGCCCCATGATTTGTTACGATCTGCGTTTTCCAGTGTGGTCCAGAAATTCGGAGGATTACGATGTGCTGATGTACGTGGCCAACTGGCCCAAGAAAAGAATCGCCGCTTGGGACACACTCTTAAAGGCAAGGGCCATTGAAAACATGGCCTATTGTATCGGTGTCAATCGTGTAGGTTTGGATGGTGCTGATTTCGAATACACTGGGCATTCCGCAGTATACGATGTCCTTGGAGAGCAATTATGTTATTCCGAAAAGGAAGAGGTACTTTACGCCACTTTGGACAAGGCCCATATCGAAGATACCAGAAAACAATTACGATTTTTAGAGGACAGGGACCACTTTAGTTTGATAGAATAAAGGTTTCTTCCTTTTCCCAATTTGCCCTGATTTCTATGGTGCCCGGATAATAGCTGATTTTTTCGGGCTGCTGTTTTTTCAAGTAATTTCCCGTATCCCATTTTCCGTTTCCGTTCGAATCAAAAATAACGCGGGCGATATAATTCCCGGGGTTGAGATGGTTAAATTCAAAGATTTGGGCTTCCGAAGCAATAATTTCCCGTTGTACCACACCCTTTTCATTGGTCAACTGCACAACGATGGGATAGGTAACGTCGCCGCCCAAGATCATCCTAAGGTTGCCGTAATCGGCAAAACTTCCAGTTGATAGGTTGTAGTCCAAGGTATCGTTTTGCATCCCAAAAAAATCAGTGATGGCACCGGGCATTAGCGAGAAGGAATACTTTTGATTGGGCTCTACCTCAAAATCAAAATCTACCTTGTTTTTAAGGGTATCCAAGACAAAAGTGTAAGACATGGGAATGGAATCGCTCACATTGAGAGAAACTAGGCTCGTATCCAACGCAACAATGGGAGTATTGGCCAATATGCTGAATTTGTCCTCAAAATTGAACTTCCCCGTTACAGAGGTGGATAGTTTTAAGGAATCCATGGGAAGGTCACGCATTTTTACCGTAAACGTATCGATGGCCTCGACTTTGTCGTTTTGAACAGTGAAGATAATCGAGTCCAATTCTGTCGGGCTAAGCCAATAATTCAAGGTGTCTTTGTCCCTTTCTTTTAAAAGGGTAGTGCTCACAGAGTCCGGCAAGGTGGTCAAGGATTCGATGACCATGTCCCTGTAATCTCCTTGGTATCCAAATATGATTTTGTTCTTGGCCACCATACTGGGTACCGATGCCTTGTAATTAAGCTGTTCCCTAAACAGGTTCAATACATATATGGAATCTGTTGGTACGGTAATGGTATCGGCAATAAAACCGATTTTATCCTGGGATTGATCGAACATATTGTTTTTGTTCACATCCTTGAGCCCAAAAAGAGCATATTTACCCCCTTTCAGGTTTTTTAGTTCAAAAAAGGGCAAACTATCTCCCGTGTTGGTGATGTACAAAGGTGGCTGTTTGAACACCGTGGAATCTGTGTAGGTACTATCCATCTCGTAGAGCATCACACTGATAAATTCATCTGCCTTAAGGTTGACCGCATCGGAAACAGCCCCGGTCAGGGTCAAGGAATCCAAATAATCTCCTGTCGAAAACACATAGGTCAAAAAACTGTTTGGGTTTTTTTCGTTGTTGTCTACTATACTTTGTCCAAAATTAATGGTGTAGGTAGCGTTTTCCCTTAGCGTATCCTTTATCTCCACTTCGATATACTTGCTGGGAGCACCCATGGGTGTTATGGTAGCCGGGTTTTTAAATGGGGGCGACACGACCAACTGGTTTTGGACATCTTCCAGTTTGATAAGCTCATCGAAATAGAGGCGTATTTTCTTTGCCTTGAAATTGGTGGTAAAATTTTCTGGTTCGGCCCTTACCAACTTGGGGGGCGTAGTATCCTTGGGACCGCCGCTGGGAGAACCTCTCTTGGCGCATTGCCAAAGGGCCATCACCATAAATGCGAAAAAAAGAAGTCCCAACGATTTTTTCAAATAAACCATGCCGAAAACATTGTGGAACAAAGAAACAACTAATTTAAAAAATGCGATACCGCATTGGCAAAATTTAACCCTCTGGCACCACCGCCATACTCAAAACATAAACTTCCAATCCCTTTACCTGCAGCAAGGCCCGAGCGCAGGACTCGATGGTGGCACCCGTTGTAATCACATCGTCGACCAATAGAACCCTTGTATAGGAGATATTTTTGGAAAGGTCAAGAGCAAAGGCATCCTTGGAAGTTTCCCATCTCGTTTGCCTGCCTTTTTTGGTCTGGGTTTTGGTGTTCTTGGTCTTGATCAGCCAATTGTCGCAATAATCCGCTCCGATATGCTGCGCTACGTGGCGGGCGAACAATGCTACTTGGTTATACCCCCGTTTTTTCAATTTCTTGGGGTGTAAGGGAACCGGCACTACAACATCAATATCCTTCAGTTGGCCAGATTCTTTCAAAAGGGCGCCGCACCAATCCCCAAAAAAACCACCGATCTGTTCTTGATTTTTGTACTTCAGCCAATGCAGCACATTTTTTATCAGGCCATTTTTGGAGAAATAAACAAAAGATGCCGCCTTTTTTATGGGGATTCTACCATAAAATATGCGGTCCACAGCGTTTTCTTCCAGATAGTTATGATCGGTGAGTGGCACATCATGTCGACAAACGGCACACAAAACGTGTTCTCCCCTAAATAATTGGGCATTACATCCAAAACATGCCCTTGGCAATAGGATGTTGTTAATCTCGTTTATTATCTTAGCCAACCTTTTTGGTGTCAAATCTTATACATTTTTAGCGTAGTCTGTCAACCCCATGAACTCCCAAGATAACACTTTTAACTACAAAATTATCTTTGCCGCTATGGTTGCGGTAATTGTGGGGATTCTTATTGCATTTTATTACAGCTACGCCCAGTCCAAAAACCAAATGATTTACCTAGAGGAAGAAAAATCACTTTTGGTCAAGGATTTGACATTGATGCGTGCCGAAGTGGACCGTTTGTCCGGGTTGAACGAGGTCAACGAAATCGAACTACAGACCTCCCGTTTTAGGGTACAGCAATTGCTGGATTCCGTAGGCAGGCTCAATTTTAGCATCACCAAACTGAAGGAGACACGAAAGGAACTGAGAAAGTTGGAGTTGAGATTTGACAGCCTTAAGCTAAAAAACAACTTTCTTCGGTACAACAATAGCCTCTTGGCAAACAAGTACAACGAGACCATTAAGCAACTGGAAGAGCTCAGGGGAAAGGCCAGTAGCATGCAACAGACCGAATCGTTATTGCGGGAGACCAATAAGGAGTTGACAAGGGAATTACGTATTAAAAGTTACCTTAAATTACAGGATGCCGAGGGAAGCGGTTTTAGATTGCGGGCCGGCCGTCCCATCAAGACTAATAAAGCATCGGTAATAGAGAAGTTACGGGGATGTGTCACCATCTTAAGTGATCCCAATTCCAAAGGAGACATCAAGGTACTCTACCTGCAATTTTTGGACCCGAACATGGCCATCATCGAGGACAATGCCAGCACCATTTCAGTGAGTGGCAACACCTACAGCAAAAAGGTGGAAATTGTGTACACTGGGAAGGAAATCAGTATCTGTGACGCCATTACCGTGCCCGAAGGTTCTTTGGCGGAAGGAATTTACACCCTAAATGTATTCGAGGACGAAAGATTGTTGGCTTCCACCGAATTTCAGCTGAAATAGCATACTACTTTTTGGGTAAAATTCTATTTTTGCCCAATGGCAAATCAGGAAGACATTTTTAAGAAGGTTATCTCCCACGCAAAGGAGTACGGATACGTATTTCAATCCAGTGAGATCTATGATGGACTCAGTGCTGTTTACGACTACGGTCAGAACGGGGCGGAGCTAAAGAAAAACATTCGCGAATATTGGTGGAAGGCCATGGTGCAGCTCAATGAGAACATCGTGGGCATCGATGCAGCCATATTTATGCATCCTACAACTTGGAAGGCCTCAGGCCACGTGGATGCCTTCAACGATCCATTGATCGATAACAAGGATTCCAAAAAAAGATACCGTGCCGATGTCCTTATCGAGGATTACGTAGCCAAAATTGAAGCCAAAATCGACAAAGAGGTGACCAAGGCCGCCAAACGATTCGGTGACAGTTTCGATAAGGAGCAGTTCTTGTCCACCAATCAACGGGTGATGGATTATCAGGAAAAGGCTGATAGTATCCTTAAGCGAATGGGACAATCCCTTGCCAATGAGGATTTGGCCGATGTAAAGGCCCTGATCGAGGAGTTGGAGATTGCCTGTCCACTATCAGGATCAAAAAACTGGACCGATGTCAAGCAGTTTAACTTGATGTTCGGTACCAAATTGGGCGCTTCTGCAGATAATGCCATGGACCTTTATCTACGTCCGGAGACCGCACAAGGTATATTTGTCAACTTTTTGAACGTACAGAAAACGGGAAGGATGAAAATTCCGTTTGGGATAGCCCAAACAGGAAAAGCGTTCCGTAACGAAATCGTGGCCCGTCAGTTTATCTTCCGTATGCGGGAGTTTGAGCAAATGGAGATGCAATTCTTCATCAAACCGGGCACACAAATGGAATGGTATGAAGCGTGGAAGGAAAAACGGATGAAGTGGCACCTTTCTTTGGGTATGGGAGAGGAGAACTATCGTTTCCACGACCATGAAAAATTAGCCCACTATGCTGATGCTGCCGCTGACATTGAATTCAAGTTCCCTTTTGGATTTAAGGAATTGGAAGGGATCCATTCCCGTACGGATTTCGATTTGGGCAAGCATGAAGAGTACTCGGGCAAAAAACTCCAGTATTTTGACCATGAGGAAAATAAGAGCTATACACCTTATGTGTTGGAGACTTCTATCGGATTAGACCGTATGTTCTTGGCGGTATTCTCCCATGCTCTGCAAGAGGAAGAGTTGGAAAACGGGACTACGCGCACCGTACTTAAGATTCCAGCAGTGCTCGCACCGAACAAAGTGGCTGTTCTACCCTTGCTTAAGCGTGATGGTTTGCCTGAAGTCGCACAAAAGTTGGTGGATGAGCTTAAATGGGATTTTAATGTAGAGTATGATGAGAAGGATGCCGTGGGTCGTCGCTACCGTCGTCAAGATGCTGCAGGAACACCTTTTTGTGTTACAGTGGACCATCAAACCTTGGAAGATGATACAGTGACCATCCGCCACAGGGATACCATGGACCAAAAACGCGTAAAACTTTCAGAGGTGAAAGATATCATCTCCAAGGAAGTGGATATGCGCTATTGGCTGCAGAAAATCTAAGCTTACAATTTTATAAAAGGTGTCAGGTCGAGCGCCCGCCTGCTGGACGGGCAGGCAGTCGAGACCTGTTTTAGTGCTAAGATTTTGATTTCTCGACTCCGCTCGAGATGACATTGCAAACCATTTAGATTTTAGAATAAACCTGTAATTTCACCATCATCATTGATGTCGATTTTCTCGGATGCTGGATGCGCTGGCAATCCGGGCATGCGCATAATGTCGCCTGTAATCGGAATCAAAAATCCCGCGCCTACAGCTATTTCTATTTCGCGTACCGTGATGATAAAATCCTTGGGTCTACCCAAAAGCTTTGGGTTGTCCGATAGCGATTTCTGTGTCTTGGCAATACAAACGGGCAATTGTTCCAGCCCTAAATCCGCAATTTTACGAAGGTCTGCCTTGGCTTTGGCCGTATAGTCCACATATTCTGCGCCGTAAATCTCGGTGGCAATAGTAGATATTTTGTCCTTCACGGCCGACTTCCAATCGTAAAGGGGTTGGAATGCCGAAGCGCCGGAATCCACAATATCGATGACAGCCTTTGCCAAGTCTTCCGCTCCTTCGCCACCTTTGGCCCAAACATTGGCAACCGCTACGCGTACACCTTTGGATGCTGCCAGTTCTTTAATAACGGCGATTTCTTCATCCGTGTCGGTAGTAAATTTATTGATGGCAATTACGGGCACCACCTTAAACTTTCCGATGTTTTCCAGATGCTTTTCCAAATTGGGCAATCCTTTTTTCAAGGCAGCCACATTGGGTTCGGTCAACGATTTTAAATCGGCACCGCCATGATATTTTAAGGCTCTAATGGTCGTTGTGAGTACAACTGCCTTTGGCGTCAAGCCAGCACTTTGACACTTGATATCAAAGAATTTTTCGGCTCCGAGGTCAAATCCAAACCCTGCCTCTGTAACGGTGTATTCTGAATGGGACATCCCCATTAGCGTAGCTATCACCGAGTTGGTTCCCTGGGCAATGTTGGCAAAGGGACCTCCATGGATAATGGCAGGATTCCCTTCAATGGTCTGTACCAAATTCGGTTTAATGGCATCCTTCAATAGTGCTGCCATGGCTCCTTCGGCCTTTAAATCCTTGGCGTAGATGGGTTTCTTATCATAAGTGTAACCAACGAATATATTGCCCAATCGTGTTTTGAGGTCGCTCAGACTCTCGGCCAAGCATAAGATGGCCATAATTTCCGATGCGGCAGTAATATCAAAGCCTGTTTCCCGGGGAACGCCAGAAGTAGTTCCACCCAAGCCAACAATTACATGGCGTAAGGAACGATCGTTCATGTCCATCACCCGTTTCCATCCAATGGTACGTGGGTCGAGCATCAAGGAGTTGGTCTTGCTTTGAATATTATTGTCGATAATGGCCGATAAGAGGTTGTGCGCCTTTTCGATGGCCGCAAAATCGCCTGTAAAATGCAGGTTGATGTCCTCCATGGGCAGGACCTGGGAATGACCACCACCTGTAGCTCCGCCCTTAATCCCAAAAACGGGTCCCAGCGATGGTTCACGCAAAACAACGGTAGATTTTTTTCCTAGGCGGTTCAACCCTTCGGATAATCCTATGGACATGGTGGTTTTCCCTTCTCCCGCAGGTGTGGGCGAAATGGCTGAAACCAAAACCAAATTACTTTGTTGTGCCTTTTCGCGGTTGATGGCCTTTAACCGAAGCTTTGCTTTGTATTTTCCGAACATTTCAATCTGTTCGGGGTCGATTCCGAATTTTTGGGCAATGGAAGAGATGTGTTTTAATGAAACACCTTTGGCAATCTGTAAATCGGTCATAGTCTTGATGTTTGTCAATTGGGATGGGATTTCCCAAAAATTCAATAGACAAGATACTATAATTGAGGGAGTAAAACTATGATATTTGTACGTGTTAGGCTTATTCCACCCGTCGTCCTTGGGTGGTAAAGGAGAGGCCTTGCTGGCCCGAGGTGGAAATCATGACCCCTTCAAAATAAGGTTCGTTGGAGGTGGGTTTTATGGACCAATGAAAAAGAAAGTTGGCACCTGTTCCTCCCAAACGGTCCTTTTCATCGATTACGATTTCCACGGTTTCCATGGGCCTGATAAAGATGGGTTTCTCAAAATAGCTACGGATGGGACTTCCCTCGGTATCAAAATATTCGGCCTTATTGATGTAGATGGTATCCTTTAGGTTGGTATTTCGCATACTGATGGTGCTCGTCAAATTATGCGTGCGATGTTCCGTTTCGCTGTAAATCTCCGAATACACCGATAGATATGAAATGCCTTGCATTAGTGAATCTTGCACAGAAATCGACGCCGTTCTATTGTTCCAGTTCACGGGGTCGATGGAACTTACCTCTTGCTTTGTGTCTTCAACACAGGAAAAAATCAAAATGGGGAAAATAAGGAAGACAAGTCTTTTCATGTTAGGTTTCAATAGCTCATCTAAGATACGGATTAGTGGGAAACCTTGGGGGAGCTTTTGTCGAATGATTGAAATTATGCCTCCTGTTTCCGAAACAATAGATAGGAATACAGCACGGGTACCAATACCATTATTGCGGTTATGCATATAAAAACAATAAAGTTGGTTTTGCCATCCAGAATGAGACAGGATAGGATGATGAGCAGCCCGCCCAAGAACCAAATTTTACCGGCAAGTTTATGGGTCTGTTTCCAGACACTTTCGGATTCCAAGGTCCATGGAGTTCGGATACCGATAAAATAGTTCGCTTTTAGGGTTTTAAAGTAATTTCCTAAAATAAGGAAGAGAACTCCACAGCCTAACAAAATATAATCTGGGTCTGTCAAGGTTTGATTTTTGGCAGTATAGATGATGAACAGCGCCAAGATGGACATGAATGTGGTGATGATGAATTTTAAGGTATCATACTTGCCGCCCATTTTTTGAATCTGTTTTTTGGGGTCGATATAGGGAACTGCCAAAAAAATCAGATAGATGAGCAACGAGGTCATAATTGGAATCAAGATGAGTTCGGACTTATTGCCATACCGGTCTATTTCACCCTCAATATTATAGTGCATAGGTACTTGGGCCGGCAGTTGGTTCCAGACATAGGCTAGGTAAACAAAGGGTAGTAGCACGATTCCGATAAGCGGTAGTTCCTTTTTAAGATTCATAATTTATTTCTTTAAGGTTAGTATCCAGTTGATTAAATCTTCCAAAATGGTGGTGTTGAGGGAGTATTCCACAAACTGCCCCCTTTTTTCGCTACTCACCAAGTCGGCTTGCTTCAGTATGTCCAAATGATGCGAAATACTCGGTTTTGAAATATCAAATCTTTCTGCAATTTCCCCGGCATTCATATCCTTTTCTTTGAGGAGTTCCACAATTTGTCTTCGAGTTTCATCATTCAGGGCTTTGAACAGTTTGTTCATCCATTTAGTTATTTAGATAAATATCTAAATAAAATTTCAATTTTCAAAGTTGGATTTAAAGGAAAGGTGTTGAACTATGACCTATGCTTTATCGGAAGCCAAAAGCTTTCTTCCGAGTCTGGATGCTCTCCTTTATAAGCTTCACCCATGAGTGCAAAAAATGGTCGGCCATCCATCTCGTATGCTGAATTTGGTAGCCATTCCCCATACATATATTGGAAGGTATCCATGGCCTCGCTTGGCTTTCCTTTGTAATGGAATACCGCATATAGTCCTTCGGGTATGGTCAAGGCTTCCATGTTCATTGGTATTTCTTCTATTTTAGAAACTGAAATAGCCGCCCATTTTTCAAATGTCTTTGTTGGGTCAAAAGCATCAAAAAAGGAAGAGTTGGGGTAGATTTCAACGGAATAGAGATTATCGTCCTTTTGGTGTCGTACTTCTTTTTTACGAGACATAAAACTGCGCCAGAGCTCAACGGTTTCGTCGTTGGCAAAGGATGTTTTGATGTTCTGGCCTATTAAATGGATCTTGGGTAAAGTTGTTATGTTTGGCGTCATGATTTTTCTGCGTTCTCTTGGACCCTAAACCTAACAATTTGTTCAATGAGGTCAAAAGGAATAGTCTGGTTCAAAGGAAACTGTACGGAACCCTTTCCTTGTTTGTATTTTGAAAGCTCTTTTTGAAATGCCTCGTGTCCCGATGGGGTTGCGTAAAAACCGATGTGGTTTTTATATCCAGCAAAGTAAACCAAAGGTTTACCATTAGTTTTGTATCCAGGCATACCATAAACTATTTGCTCCACTGCATCGGGCGCTGCCTTTTTGATGATGGTCCGTATACGCTGTAATTGCTTTTGGACCTCCATCGGAAACTGACTTATATACTGATCGATTTCGTTCACATTCAAATTTCTTCCACCTTAAAATACGTAGTTCAATCGGAACCCTCCAAAATAATTCCGACCATTGCCCGGATAATAATATCGGGGTTGTGAACCGCCAAATCCAACGGCATTGATCAGTACCGATTGGGCATAGTTCGTGTCAAATATATTGTTGATGCCAGCATTCAACCCCAAATTCACATGGGTTGAGATCGAAGTGGCAAAGCTCATTTTGGCATGGAATACATTAAAAGAATCGCTGCTGAGGGTATTGGCATCCGTTAACGGAATGTCATCCACAAATTGATGGATGAGGTTCAGTTGTAATCCACTGGAATGCCTAAAATCGATACCAGAGCTCAACCGGTTTTTAGGGACTCCCGTAAGCGGATTGCCCGAAAAATCATTGTCTCCATTCACAAAATCCACGAAACTATGGTCGTTAAGCGTGTAGCTCAGGTAGGGCGAAAAGGTGATGGACGGGGAAAGTTTTTCCCGGTACTGCACATCCACCTCGAAGCCTTGATGGCGTGTTTCACCTGCATTTCGGCCAATAAACTCATCTTCACCCACCCGTTGGGCCACCAGCAGATTTTTGACGTTCATTCGATAGAGGGCCACGTTGGCCGAGATTTTGTTTCCCCATAGCTGCCAGGTACTGCCCAGTTCATAATTGGTTCCTGTTTCTTGGGCAATATCTGGGTTGATGACGCCATCAGGCGTTAAAGTTTCCTCTAAACTGGGGTTGGAAAAACCCCTACTCAGGTTGGCGTAGAGTTCCCCGTTTTTCAGTTGATAGCGAATGCCCAGATTGGGCAATACGATGGCATCGAAATCGCGCTCGGCGGATGCATTGGCATCCCCTTGATTGAATAGATCCCTAAAATCGTAATGTGTCTTGTTCACATTGAGGCCAAATTGCGCGGTAAGTTGCGTGGTGATGGGGTAGGTAATCGTTCCAAAAAGATTGAGCTGTCGCCTAAACTCGGTGTTGTCGCTCAATTGTTCACCTTGTAAGCTGCCATTGCCATTGTTTTCTTCGTACAAATTTTCGAAAGTACCCCAGTGGTATTCATCTTTGTACAACTCACCTCCGAAGGAGAAATCGGCCTTTTCCCATTTCCCTGTAAAGCGGCTCCGTACTCCAAAACCATTGGTAAACTCATCCAATATATTGAACGGTCTGGGTTCGTAATGGTCCAGATAGGTATAAAAAATGCTGGTGGTATTCTGAAACGTTTCGGAGAACTGATAGGTATGGGACAAACCTGTCAAAATATAATTATTCGCCTCAAAACCTTGTGATTCCAGCCAGTTATTGGGTGCTCTGGTAGGATCTTCTTCAAAGTCCGTCTGATTGATTGAACTCGGAATTTGGGCCGTATAATCGATATAATTGACCAAAAGGGCCATGCTACTTTTTTGTCCGGTTCGAAACTGGGTGTTCAGCAATAGACCATCACGCTCAAACCGACTATTCTGTCTAAACCCATCCGTTTCCAAATGATTGTAGCTCAAGGAAATGTTCAATCCACTTTCGGAATGGGAAAAGGTCAAGTTGTCCTTGAGCATATTGTAGGATCCCACGGTAAAGGAATTGATAAGCTGGGTCTTGTCCTCGACGGAAGCTTTGGTGTCCAATAAAATGGCTCCTCCCAAATTGGAACCATAAGCCGTGGCTTTTGGTCCCTTGATGATCTCAACGGCGCCCAAATCCTCAACGTCGTAGGCTTCAATGGTAGAGACTCCGGTTCCATTGGTTACTGGAATACCGTTAAAATACATCCGTAGTTTGTTTGTGCCATAGGGAGTTCTGGCCCCAATGCCCCGTATGGTGATACGATTGGTATTGATGGCACCAGACAAAATGTATACGCCCGAAATCTGGTTTATGGCCGAGGGAATGTCGGTAGGATTGAACCGCTCAAAGGTCTGGGCCGAAATTTTCGACGAGGAAGTGACGCCCGTTGCCTTTTTGGGAATGGCATCTTGGGTCAATATCACTTCTTCCAGGGCAGTAATGGAATCCTTGGGTTGATTCTGTTGTGAAAAGCTTTGGAGTACAAATAAAAGAGCAAATAAGGGAAGTCCTTTTGTTTTCAATTTCATTAAACTGATTTATCGAGTTCTTCCAACAAGGTCGCTGTATCCTTGATGGTGGCAAATTCATCTTTTAAGCTGGCCAATTCGGTATGGAAGATTACATCAGCGCCATATCGGTTCCCGTCAAACCCCACTTTGTCGAAAGCTGCCGTGGCGTCGGAGACCAAGGTCACATGAAAGCCCAAGTTGGAGGCCATTCGCACCGAGGTGGAAATACAGTGCTCCATAGTGAGCCCTGCCACTACGATATCGGTGATGTTCAAAGCTTTTAAACGAAGCTCAAGGTCTGTTCCGATAAAAGCGCTATTCACGGTTTTTTCCAATACGGGCTCACTCACCAAAGGTTCTACGGCTGGATGAAAATTGTTGCTCATCTTGCTGGGGTGCAAGGGCGAACTTAGATTGCTGGAGTTATGCTTTACGTGGAAAACGGGCAATTGTTTGGATCTAAAAAAGTGTAGTAGCCTGCCACAATTTTCTTCGGCGTTTGGATGGTTCCGTTCCGTGCCATAAAAGGAAGTTTCCTGAAGACCGAGTTGGATGTCTATCAAAACAAGTGAGGTCATGCTGGCCATTTTGCCATAAAATTAAGGGAAAAGATCAAGAGTTGGACTGCGATTCTATTATTCGATGCCATGATCATTAAAATCAATTTTAAGGAGCCGGCCACAATGGCTATTTTTGAGGAAATTTGATTTTATGAAAATCGCATCATACAATGTCAACGGAATCCGTGCCGCAATGAACAAAGGATTTGTGGATTGGTTACAAACGGTTTCCCCCGATATCATCTGTCTTCAAGAGACCAAGGCCATGGAGGACCAGGTGGACACCCAACTTTTTGAGGAGGCTGGGTATCCCCATCACTACTGGTTCAGTGCCCAGAAAAAAGGGTATAGTGGTGTGGCTTTACTTTGTAAAGCGGAGCCGGACCATGTGGAATTTGGTACGGGTATCGACTATATGGATCATGAAGGGCGCAATATCAGAGCCGACTACGGAGATCTGTCCATAATGAGCATGTATTTGCCTTCCGGGACCAATATGGACCGCTTGGATTTTAAATTGACCTACATGGCGGATTTTCAAAAATATTCCGAGGAGCTTCGAAAGGAACGCCCCAATCTTATTGTATGCGGGGATTACAATATTTGTCACGAAGCCATCGATATCCATGACCCCGTCCGAAACAAGAATGTGTCCGGATTTTTGCCCGTAGAACGCGAGTGGATCGGCAATTTTATGAAAAGTGGCTTTATTGATAGCTTCCGACATTTCAACAAGGAACCCGACAATTATACCTGGTGGAGTTACCGCGCCAATGCCAGGGCCAATAATAAAGGATGGCGTTTGGATTACGGCATGGTGGCCGAGCCTTTGCAAGATCGATTAAAGCGTTCCGTTATCCTTTCCGAAGCCAAGCACAGTGATCATTGTCCCATTTTGTTGGAAGTGGAAAAATAACGTTCCCGTAAAGGGCGATATTTCTGATTCCTTACCTTTAACAGTCTTAAATAGTAAACGATGAAATATACCAGAATTCCACATACCGATATCCGCATCAGTAAAATTTGCTTGGGCACTATGACGTGGGGCCGCCAGAATAATGAAGATGATGCCCATGAGCAAATGGACTATGCCCTGGATCAAGGGGTGAACTTTTTCGATACCGCGGAATTATACCCAATCCCTTCAAAAAAGGAACTCTATGCCGTTACCGAAGAATTGATTGGAAACTGGTTCAAAAAAACTGGCAATCGGGATAAAGTGGTGCTGGCATCCAAAATTGCAGGGCCAGGGCACGCAGCACGGCATATTCGTGACTCGGGGTTCAGCAAGGAATCCATCATCAGTGCGGTGGAGGGCAGTTTAAAGCGCCTTCAAACGGATTATATCGACCTATACCAATTGCACTGGCCAGAGCGGAAGACCAATTATTTTGGACAACGCGGGTATAATGCCCATGCCGTTGATGTTTGGGATGACAATATCCATCAAGTATTGGAAACGTTGCGTGACCTAATTGCGGAAGGCAAAATCCGCCACGTTGGGATTTCCAATGAGACGCCATGGGGTACCATGCGGTATTTGGAAGAAAGCAAGGTGCATCAATCCTTGCCGAGGATGAAGACCATCCAGAACCCTTATAGTTTGCTGAACCGTTTGTTCGAGGTGGGTCTTTCCGAAATTTCCATGCGCGAACAAATCGGACTTTTGGCGTATTCTCCCTTAGGTTTTGGAGTGCTAAGCGGTAAATACCTTACAGATGTTCCTCCAAGAAAGGCCAGGGTAACCTTGTTCCCAAATTATAACCGATATAGTGGGGAGACTGCCACCCAAGCTACCGAAGCTTATGCGGAATTGGCCAAAGCACACGACCTTAGCCTCGCCCAAATGGCATTGGCTTTTGTAAATACCCGGCCATTTTTAACGAGTAATATCATTGGTGCAACCAGTATGGAACAACTCAAGGAAAACATCGCCAGTATCGATGTAGACCTTTCCGATGAGGTGTTGGATGGCATTGAGGAAATCCACAACACCATTCCAAATCCCGCACCTTAAACTTATTCGAGGGCGTATGCCCGATATTCATCACCCGAGGCAGTTCCCATTTTTCCGCCCCCGCAAGAAATGACAAGGTATTGCTTGCCATCCACTTGATAGGTGATGGGAGTGGCATAACCGCCTGTGGGAAGTCTGTCTTCCCAGAGCTGTTCACCTGTTTTCATATGGAACGCACGGATTTTTTCATCCTTTGTGGCAGCAATAAAAAGCACCCCACCTTTTGTGATGGCAGGCCCGCCGTAATTTTCCAGTCCGGAAACGGGTACGTTCGGGTCCTTTAAACTTTCCTCGTGGCCCAGAGGCACGGTCCATAGATACTCACCTGTGTTGAGGTCGATGGCATTCAATGTTCCCCATGGCGGTTTCACAACGGGATAGCCCCTATCATCCTTAAATCTTGCGAAACTAGCGACCGAATAGGGCACATCTACATTTATTTTTTCCACCCGGTGGTCTTTTGCTTGTTCCATACCCATAAGAAACTCTGTAATGGCATCCGTTTCATCCGTGGAAAGGTTGGGCATGCCCGGCATGGCACCACGCCCTTTTTGGATGATGGTCTTTATGGAATCGGCTTCCAAACGCAACTTTATATTCTGAAGTGCTGGAATACCGGCCAAACCTTGCAGTTCTCCACCATGGCATCGGGCGCAATGGATTTGTGCCAGACTTTGTCCAACGCTGGAGCCTTCGGCACCGCCACCAACCTCTTTCATTTTAATGATCCAAGCCATTTCATTGGAATTTACGTACATCACGCCATCACGAGGGTCGAGGGCAGCCCCGCCCCATTCGGCTCCCCCATCGGCACCGGGGAATAAGATTACCCCTGTGGTATCCATAGGAATAAATTGTCCTTTGGATGTGATGGATTTGAACTTTTCAAGCACGGTGGGTGCATTTTCAGTTTTGTTCCCTGAAACCAAATCATCCACAAATGCGGTGCGGTCGGGTGCATACAAATCGTCTTCTGTCAATATCTGACGTGCAAATGGAGCAGGTTTAAGAGGTAAGGGTTGGGTTTCAAATGCCTTTTCACCAAGCAATGTAGAACTGGGATATGCTTTCTCCTCGATAGGAAACAAAGGTTCTCCCGTGATGCGGTTGAACACGAACACATGCCCACTTTTGGTAACTTGAGCCACAGCAGGAATGGTTTGTCCGTCCCGTTCAATATCAACTAGATTGGGTGGCGCAGGCAAATCACGGTCCCAAATATCGTGGTGCACCATTTGAAAATGCCAAATACGTTCGCCTGTGTTGGCATTGAGGGCCAAGAGGGAATTGGCAAAAAGGTTGGCACCTTCCCGGTCGCCCCCATACCAATCAAAAGCCGCTGAGCCCGTGGGAATGTAAACAATGCCCTGTTCGGTGTCCAAGGCCATACCGGGCCAACTATTGGCGCCTCCTACTTTTTTATATGCTTCCGCTGGCCAGGTATCGTAACCAAATTCCCCGGGCTGTGGAATGGTATGGAAGGTCCATAAAATTTCACCTGTGAGCACATCATAGGCACGGATATGTCCTGGTGAGGAGCCTGGACCTTCGCCCACTCGGGTACCTTGAATCAATATATTTTGAAAAACTGCGCCGGGCGTGTTCGATACCACGGATAATTTGCTGGGGTCCCTGCCCAGTCCCTCCCTTAAATCAATACTGCCATTGTTGCCAAATGAGGAAATGGGTTCGCCAGTGATTATGTCTACAGCATAAAGTTTGGGTCCCGATGAGAAAAAGATACGGCCGGGATGTTCTCCATCGGATTTCCAATAATTTAGGCCCCGATTAAGCCCCAAACCTGATTCATCTTTGGTTTTTGGCGAGAATTTCCAGATTTCCTTGCCCGTAGTTGCATCGAGGGCAAACAGCTCGATGGCGGCATTGACGCCATAAAGGACCCCATCAACCATTAATGGACTGGTTTGAATCTGAGTTGTTCTGCCCTCTTGAAGTCCGCCACTTTTATAGCTCCATGCCAATTTTAATTGGGAAACATTTGCTGTGTCAATTTGATTAAGATTGGAGTAGTGTGTGCGTTCGGGGTCACCCAAATAGTGCTCCCAGGTTGTAAAATAGGGCTTGTCCGCTTTGTTTTTGTCAAAGTTTGAGCACGCTGTCAATAGCGTAAATAAGGCTAGGGGGAAATATCTTTTCATGTGCAGTTTGAAAGTTTCCTAAATATATAAAGAAACCTGCAATTACGGTTTTACCCGAACAGATGGGCAACTACATCCTCGATCTTGGATACTTTTTGAATCTGTATGCCAGATTGTTTTAAACCGATTTTGTTGTTTTTGGAGACAAATATTTTGGAGAAGCCCAATTTTTCAGCTTCGAGTATGCGTTGGTCCACTCGTTGAACTGGCCTAATTTCTCCTCCAAGTCCGACTTCTGCCGCAAAGCAAACACCTTTTTCAATGGCAATGTCGGAGTTGCTGGATAGGATAGCGGCCATTACGGCCAAATCGATAGCAGGGTCATCTACGGAGATGCCACCGGTGATGTTCAAGAAAACGTCTTTTGCGGCCAATTTAAAACCTGCCCTTTTTTCCAAAACGGCTAAGAGCATGTTCAAACGTTTGGCATTGAAGCCTGTGGCGGAACGTTGCGGTGTGCCGTAGACGGCTGTGCTGACCAGAGCCTGAATCTCTATCAACAAAGGTCGCATACCTTCCACAGTGGCTGCGATGGCAGTACCGCTGAGGTCTTCGTCATTTTTGGAAATGAGCACTTCCGATGGATTGTTCACTTCACGTAGGCCGCTTCCCTGCATCTCATAAATGCCGAGTTCAGCTGTGGAACCGAAACGGTTTTTAAGGGAACGAAGAATGCGGTACACGTAATTACGGTCACCTTCAAATTGGAGAACGGTATCCACCATATGTTCCAAAATTTTGGGTCCTGCAATGGTGCCATCCTTGGTGATGTGTCCTACCAAAATAACAGGGGTATGACTTTCCTTGGCAAACTTGATGAGTTCCGCGGTGCATTCCCTGATTTGGGAAATGCTTCCCGCAGCGGATTCGATATAATCGGTATGTAAGGTCTGGATGGAATCGATGATTACCAAATCGGGCTCTATGGTAGTGATCTGTTGAAATATATTCTGCGTTTTCGTTTCAGTGAGGATATAGCAATTCTCGCTGTTGGGCTGAATCCGGTCGGCTCTCATTTTTATCTGTCGCTGACTCTCCTCTCCCGACACATAAAGGATTTTGTAGGGCAGTTTTAGCGCAATTTGAAGCAACAGCGTACTTTTTCCGATACCTGGTTCCCCGCCCAACAAGGTCAATGAGCCTGGTACCAACCCACCGCCCAACACACGGTTGAACTCTTGGTCCAAGGTATCCAAGCGCAGTTCCTTTTCTTGGGTGATTTCGGAAACGCGAAGCGGTTTATTGGCCTGTTTGGCAACGGTGTCGGTTCGCCAACTTTTTTTATCCTCTTTTTGGATGACTTCTTCCACAATGGTGTTCCATTCCTTGCAGGAGGAACATTGTCCGATCCATTTAGGGAATTGGGTGCCACAATTTTGACAAAAGAATGTTGTTTTGGTCTTGGCCATTCAGAATTCAATGAGGGGCCTAAAGATATGGATTTTGATTGTTGGATTGATGTCTTAATAATTGGTTTGATTTTTTCTGAAGCAAACCACCCAACAATCAAATCATTAAGAAATACAGCTCACTAATACCCAAAGTCTTCCTTGAGCGCATCTATTTTTTGAAGTGCCAAATCCTTGGTCAAAAAGTCGATTTCTTCCATTTGGAAGGCTTTTTCAAAGGTCTTGAATGCCTTTTTTGGCTCTCCGATGAACTCATAGTGTTCTGCTTCAAAATAAAAGCCCATCATGGTTTCTGGAAATTCCTTTTTGCAAAGCTCTGCCAGTGGTTTTAAGGATTCGTAATCCTCTTTTTTAAGGCATGCCGCATAAATGGCCATGATGTCGTTGAGTTCCACGGGTTTTTCAAAACCAAAGAGGTCTTTGATTGTGCCATATCGTGTTTCCAGATAGTCGAAAACGGGCTCTTCGGAGGTCAAAATATCCGATTTGTATTCCGCAGGGGTAATGGGGCGATATATCCGGAAAACATTATCAAAAGCTTTGCTTATCCCATAAGCGGCAATGGAGGTGTGGTCGGCATTTTCATATTCATCAAAAAAGTAATGCAGGGATTCTTTGGTGATGGATTTGATGCTGGCATTCATTTGAAGTACGCGCTGGCGATCATCGGTGGGTGCTTTTTCCACGATCAAGTTGTAAAAAATCGTCTGGTCGAGCTCCGATAGGCGTGCAGGCACCCTACTTTCCATTTCAGTGGCCAAAACGGGCGAAATGCTGATGTACGAATTGAACAATGATCTATCCTTGAACAAATAGTAGTTGCCAAAATTGGCGGTGATATCGTACCCCACAAACATTTTGAATGGAGCCACATTGTAAGTGGTCTCTAGATATGGGATGATTTCAGTGCCCAAAAACTCAAAGAACAGCTTTCCTTTTTCGGATGGTAGGCCCGAAACCTCTTCGAAGGCGCAATCTTCCCAGCGAATGTCATTCTCCAATTGATTCACGCCTACTACAATAGCTTGGGGCATGCGATCAAAGCTGCTTTGGAATTTTACGTTGGCCACGACAAGGTCGAACAAATGTTCGGCGTCGAGTACCACGATGAGTGGATACGATTTTTCTTCGTCGTAATCTTCTGGAAAGTAGTAGGAAACATCGCGTCGTTCCTGTAGTTTAAAGGATTCGAATATTTCCTTTTTTACTTGGGCGCCTAGGTTCAAGCAGGTGAAGCCTATCAGTAGCAATAGACATTTTTTCATTGGTTAAGTTTTGGGCGGTAGGGGCTTACCGATTTCTATTCAATAACGGTAATACGATGAAGGATATTGTACCGAAAAGAACGACCATCATGGTTTGTGCGATCCACATGATCCAACCAAAAGCATCACCAGAAACAGAGCTGATGCCATAGATGCCCAAGGCGGCACTTACGGCTATGGGGTACAGGCCAATTCCGCCGTTGGTGGTCGACATGGCGAAGGCCCCAGCGACAAAGGCCACCAATAGTTCGCCCATGGAGAGCGGAACGGTTTCTTCGACCGTGTATTTTATCACCCAGAACATACCAAAATAGGCAGCCCAGATAAAAACCGTGTGAAGGATGAACGGCCATTTGTTTTTCATTCTGAAGAGGCTGAGCACCCCATCTTGAAGTCCGCCCAAGAAGCCTTTCAACTTTAACGCCAATGGCGATTTTGATTTTCGGATGATATACGACCCCAGAAAAAGACCGACTATCCCAACAAATAAAATTCCAATGGCCCCTATGAGGTTTACTCCTCGTTGCTCCAGAAATCCTAGAATAAAATCCGTTTGAAGTACGAGGGTGACCAAAATGATGATCAAAAGCATCAATAGGTCTATAACTCTTTCGGTGACAATGGTTCCGAAGCCTTTTTCAAAAGGGACCTTTTCGTAGGTGGTGAGTGCGGTGGCCCTTAAAATTTCGCCCGAGCGGGGTATGCCCAAGTTGGCAAAATAGGAAATCAATACGATGAATATGGTGTTGATGGTTTTGGGGCGATATCCCATGGGTTCCAACAGATATTTCCAACGGACCGCTCTGGAAATGTGGCTCAAAATCCCGATAATCACGGAAATACCCACCCAAAATGGACTGGCATTGGAAATATAGTGGAGGATTTGATCCCGTTCTTCAGGTGTGGTGGAGTTGTAGGAGTACCAAACCAAGAAGAGCCCAAAAGCGATGGGTACAAAAAGTTTAAGGAATTTTTTTAGGGATTTGCCCAAAATCTATTGGAGTAGATTGGTTTCCTCGTTGGGGAATACCAATGCAGGATTAAATGTCTTTGCCTTTTCGATATCCATCCAGGCATAGGTGATCAAGATCAAAACGTCGCCTACGGCCACTTTTCGGGCAGCGGCACCGTTCAGGGTGAGTTCGCCAGAACCTCTGGGGCCTGGTATGGCGTAAGTTTCCAATCGCTCACCGTTGTTGTTGTTCACGATCTGGACTTTTTCTCCCCTAATAATATTGGCGGCATCCATCAGATTTTCGTCTATAGTGATGCTTCCGATATAGTTAAGGTCGGCTCCGGTTACTTTTACTCGGTGTATTTTGGACTTTACGACTTCTACTTGCATGGTGCAAAATTATCAATTCAATCTTAGATTATCAATTAAGCGAACACCGTCCGCATAAACGGCGATAAACGCTCTATATTTTTGGTTGTCTTGAATTTTTAATGCCGGTGTTAAGGTATGCTCGTCGGCAATTTCAAAATATTCAAGCTCAAACAGTGGGTTTCCTTTAAATGCGGAGGCTACCCAATCCTTTATATCCAGTGCACTTTCCGTGCCAAATTTTGTTTTGGCAGTTTGCAGCGTACTGTGGATGAAGCCAGCCTGTTCCCTAGTCGTTTTTGACAGTCTTTCATTACGTGAACTCATGGCCAGGCCATGGGGCTCCCGTTCAATAGGGCACCCTATGATGGTATACGGCAAATGCTTGATTTCGGCCATTTTTCGAATGATCTGCAATTGCTGAAAATCCTTTTCACCAAAGTAAGCCCTGTCCGGGGCCACGGTTCGGAGCAAAAGTTCCACAATGGTGCCAACACCATCAAAATGCCCCGACCGGAATTCTCCTTCCATTACCTTGTCCAAGCCCTCAAAATCATAGGATTCGGATGCTACCTTGCCTTCATAGATTTCATCCACGGTAGGTGCGAAAACCACAATCTTATCGGATACTTGTCGCAACAAATCGATGTCCTTTTCAAAAGTGCGGGGATATTTTTCTAGGTCGTCTTTTTTATCAAATTGTGTGGGATTCACAAAAATGCTAACAACCACTAGGTCATTTTCGGAGAGGGCTTTTTTTACCAAAGAGATATGACCGCTGTGCAACGCTCCCATGGTGGGCACAAGACCAATGGTACAGTCTTTTTTCCGCTGTTGCAGCGTAAAGGTGTTGAGGTCTTTTTTTCGGTCGAATATCTTCATATACAGGTACAAAAGGGTGCAAAAATACTATAAATACTATGAATCAGCATAATTTTTGTACTTTTGCAGCTATGTTTTTCGGATAAACAAAAGAAAGTGTTTATGAATGGTAAAAAGGTATTGTTTGTATCTTCTGAATTAGTTCCCTACCTCCCAGAGAATCCTGTTTCCTTAATGTCGTACGAAGCGCCAAGAATGGTGAACAGTAATGGTGGCCAAATACGCATATTTATGCCAAGGTATGGAAACATTAACGAAAGAAGGCATCAATTACACGAGGTCATCCGTTTATCGGGGATGAATTTGGTCATCAACGACATGGATATGCCCTTGATTATCAAGGTAGCCTCCATACCCAAAGAACGAATCCAAGTTTACTTTATAGACAACGACGAATACTTTAAAAGAAAAGCAACATTTGTGGATTCTAGCGGAAAACTGTTCCCGGATAATGATGAGAGAGCTATTTTCTTTGCCAAAGGAGTGGTGGAAACCGTGAAAAAACTGAATTGGTCACCGGACATCATCCACGTACACGGTTGGATGGCTTCCATGGTGCCACTTTATTTGAGAAAGTATTATGCAGATGAGCCCCTGTTCTCCGAAAGTAGGATAGTGACATCTGTTTATGGAAAGGATTTTGAAGGTGAACTGGACAGCCAAATGATCGATAAAATCACCTTTGATGGCATAGCCAAAGAGGATATTGCCGCCCTGTCCAAGCCCGAGTATAATAATTTGTTAAAGGTTGCCGTAGATCATTCCGATGCCGTTATTTTAGCCGCGGAGGATTTGTCCGACGACCTAAAAAGTCATATCGATAATCTTTCCGTTCCGGTACTTCCCTATGTTTCGCTTCAAGAAGCGGAGGAGGCGTACACAAATTTCTATAACACAGAGGTTTTAAAATAGATTGAATGAGATTTTCCCATATTTTCAAAGTTTCAGCACTGGTTGGAACTTTGTTTTTACTACTTGTCTCTTGTGAAGAGGAGCTGGATACCATAGGAGAAGGTGTTATTGGTGGAGAGCCCTTTAGTACTGGTAAAGTGGAATACGATGTGTTTGCCTTCAACAAGGGAATCACCGCTGTACAGACCAATAAATTGCCGCTGTACCAATTGGGAACTTTTAACGACCCCATTTATGGCAAGCGAAATGCGAGTATCATTTCACAACTTACCCTGCCTACTCCCTCGCCTAGTTTTGGAGATATTTCCCAAGCTAGTGAGGATGGCCCGGACAACGATCAGGAAAACGAAACGGTAAGCGAAGTTTATTTGTATATTCCTTTCCAGCGATCCCCCTCTGGTGATAGGGATGGCGACGGAGTACCGGATGTATTTGAGCCCGGCGATGCGGCCACCGATCCCAACTCGGATTTGGATGGCGATGGCGTAACCGATAACCAAGAAAGAGCCATTGGTTCCAACCCATTTGATCCAGATGAGGATGGAACAGGCGAAGGGTTTGTAGCCAATACATATCCACAAAGGTTTGATTTGGACAGTATTTATGGAAATCGGGAACAGTCCTTTAATTTAGTGGTGTCCAAATCCAATTATTTTTTGAGGGACTTAGATCCCAATTCTAACTTTCAAGAAGCTCAAGAGTACTACTCCAACCAAGATTTTTCTAGTTTTATTGGTGAAGAATTATTTAATGGCGAGGTTACCATCAGTGACGAAGAACTGCTTTTTAGGGACAATGAGGACGACCCTGACACTCCGGATATCGATGAATCCCAAGAAATAACCAATAGGTTGAACCCTGGAATCCGAGTCCCGCTGAATCCAGATTTCTTTCAGCAGAATATTTTGGACAAGGAAGGTCAACCAGAGTTATTGACGCAGTCCAATTTCAGGAACTTTTTGCGAGGCATCCACTTAACGGGTACCGATATGGAAGAACTTATGTTCCTTTTGGACCTAACCCAGGCCAATATCACTATTAGTTATACCTACGATGATTTTGATCCAGAGACAGAGCAAACGGTCACATCGGAAAGAGATTACGTTATCAACCTTTTGTCCGGGACACAAGCTGGAGGAATCAACGGAAATGCGGTAAATGTTTTTGAGGATGAAATGTTGCCTCCCGACGTAGCAGGTGCCCTCGACAGCGACGAAAATGCGTCAAGGATATATGTTAAGGGCGGTGCCACCTTGGCAGAGATACGTCTTTTTGATGAATTGGAGAATGGAGGGTCTGCCATCATCAATGAAATCAAACAGAACAATTGGGTCATCAACGAGGCCAATTTGGTGTTTTATGTGGACCGTGAAACGGTAGGCCCTAGCGTAGTGGAGCCACCGCGAATTTATTTGTTCAATGCAGAGACCAATCGTCCGCTTTTCGATGCACTTAACGAAGATCCGGCGATCAATACAGGTCCCAATCCATTGCGATACTTTCTTAACCATGGCGGTTTGTTGGAAAAGGAAAACGATAGGGGCGTAAAATATACCGTGCGTATCACGGAGCACATTAACAACATCATTGTACGGGATTCCGCCAATGCCAGATTGGGGCTGACCGCTACGCCCAACATCAACTTAGTGGGACTTCGAGAAGCAATCGGCAGCGATATGCAAGGGGTGGATTATCCCATCGCCGCATCCATGAGCCCATTGGGTACGGTTCTTTACGGAAGCAATCTAGCTCCAAGTGAAGAGGCCATGAAGTTGAAATTGGAAATCTTTTACACAGAAGCAAATTAGAGGTTAGCTTTATCGTGGTTTTTGGACTTTCGTCGTTTTAACGAACCAGAACCTATGATTTTAACGTATACCTATTAATTTTGATGACCAACCCCCAAATGGTTAACAGCTAAAAACAATCTTATGTGTGGAATAGTAGGTTACATCGGTCATAGGGAAGCCTACCCGATAATTATAAAAGGTCTGCAAAGACTGGAGTACAGAGGTTACGACAGTGCGGGCATCTCTCTTTTTGATGGCAATACCATTCACTTGGCCAAAACCAAGGGCAAAGTAGAAGATTTAAAAAATAAGGCCGAATCGACCATTCCTACCGAAGGAAAATTGGGATTGGGCCACACGCGATGGGCCACGCATGGTGTTCCCAATGATGTGAACTCCCATCCGCATTATTCCAATTCAGGAGACTTGGTGATCATTCATAATGGCATCATCGAAAACTATGAGTCCATCAAACAGGCTTTAACAAAAAGAGGCTATACTTTTGAGTCGGATACTGATACAGAGGTACTGGTCAATCTCATCGAGGAAGTCAAGAAAAAAGAAGGGGTAAAACTGGGAAAGGCGGTTCAGATTGCATTGAACCAAGTGGTAGGTGCCTATGCTATCGCCGTTTTTGACAAGAACAAGCCCGATGAAATAGTAGTGGCCAAACTAGGTAGTCCACTTGCCATTGGAATTGGGGAGAACGAGTACTTTATCGCTTCCGATGCATCTCCATTTATAGAGTTCACCAACAACGCCGTTTATCTAGAAGATGAGGAAATGGCGATTGTTCGGATAGGAAAGGAAATCAAGCTGCGCAAAATCAAGGACGATGCCATTGCGTATCCCAATATTCTAGAACTACAGCTAAATCTGGAAGAAATAGAAAAAGGGGGGTATGACCATTTCATGCTGAAGGAAATCTACGAGCAGCCCAAAGCGATTTTGGATACCTATCGAGGCCGTTTGTTGGCCGATAAGGGCATCGTTAAGATGTCAGGAATCGACCAAAATCTTGAAAAGTTTTTAAACGCCAACAGAATTATTATTGTGGCCTGTGGAACTTCATGGCATGCGGGTCTGGTGGCCGAATATATTTTTGAGGATTTGGCGAGGATACCTGTAGAGGTGGAATACGCTTCGGAGTTCAGGTACCGAAATCCGGTAATTACGGAAAAAGATGTTTTGATTGCCATCTCCCAATCAGGTGAAACGGCTGATACCTTGGCGGCCATTAAATTGGCCAAAGAAAAAGGGGCCTTTGTGTTTGGGGTATGCAACGTGGTGGGTTCTTCCATTGCTAGGGAAACCCATGCCGGTGCCTATACACATGCGGGTCCGGAAATCGGGGTGGCATCCACCAAGGCATTTACCACACAAATTACAGTGCTCACTTTGATTGCCCTCAAATTGGCGCAAGAAAAAGGAACCCTTTCGCAAAGCAAGTTTCATGAGTATTTAGCGGAACTGGAAGCCGTACCAACCAAGGTAGAAAAAGCACTGTTATCCAACCCATTGGTAGAAGAAATATCCGAGACCTACAAAGATTCCACAAACTGTTTGTACTTGGGAAGAGGCTATAATTTTCCAGTGGCATTGGAAGGTGCCTTAAAGTTGAAGGAAATCAGTTATATCCATGCCGAGGGATACCCGGCGGCTGAAATGAAACACGGTCCCATCGCTTTGATCGACGAACAGATGCCCGTTGTGGTGATTGCGACCCGAAAGGGACATTATGAAAAGGTGGTGAGCAATATCCAAGAAATAAAATCCCGAAAGGGACGCATCATTGCCATTGTTACCGAAGGAGACGAAACGGTAAAGCAACTTGCCGACCATGTGATAGAAGTACCGGATACCTCGGAAAGTTTATCACCATTGTTGACGACCATACCGTTGCAACTATTGTCCTACCATATCGCCGTAATGCGAGGTTGCAATGTGGACCAGCCAAGGAATTTGGCGAAGTCCGTGACAGTGGAATAATCCAATATCAACTTAAAACAAAACCAAAAGGCGCTTTAAAAGCGCCTTTTTTGTTGATTGCTTAGATTTGTGGAAGAATTTTTGCCAATAAAGTATTATGCATGCATAATTTTTTTCAAATTTGTATTATTGAAATAAAAAAAAATGTATCTTCCCGATTGATACTTAACATGCACAAAAAACTAATTTAACTCTAATCCATAGCAAATGAAAAGACTTATGTTTGTTTCCCTAATGCTACTGGGTTTGGCAACCACCTACGGCCAAACCACTGTAAGGGGAACGGTAGTTGATGAAAACAATGCCCCCATTCCTGGGGCCAACGTGGTCTTGGTTGGAAAAGCGGAAGGAACCACTACGGACTTTGATGGGAATTTTACCTTTAATACAAGTGAAGTGCCCCCATTTAAACTTCAATTTTCCAGTATTGGTTTCTCGGATTTCACAGCGAATGTCACTTCAAACAACCAAACACTCAATATCACACTTTCCGAAGCAAACACCATGCTGGACGAAATTGTGATATCCGCTTCGAGGACGCCTGAACGTATTTTTGAATCACCCGTATCCGTAGAAAGATTCGGACTCAAGGAAATCAAGAATACTACCGCCGAATCGTTTTATGGTGGACTTCAAAACTTAAAAGGGGTTGATATCAACACCAACAGTTTAACCTTTCAATCCATCAACACTAGAGGTTTTGCAACTTTTGCAAACAACCGATTTTTGCAATTGGTCGATGGAATGGACAACACCGCCCCCGGTCTGAACTTCGTTTTGGGTAACCTGGTGGGGATGTCCGAATTGGACGTACAAAGTGTGGAAATCCTTCCGGGAGCTTCTTCCGCATTGTACGGTGCAGGTGCCTTTAACGGTATCTTGTTCATGACCAGTAAAAGTCCTTTTGACTTTCAAGGAATCAGTGCTTACGCCAAGGGTGGGGTAACTACCCAAGACGCTGCAGGAAGCAATTTTTATAAGGATTTTGGTATTCGAGCTGCCCATGCCTTTAGCGATAAATTGGCAGTTAAGGCCAACCTTTCCGTATTGACCGGTGAAGATTGGCACGCCAACAGTCGTGTGGACTTGAACAACCCAGGCGCCGACCGTTCCAATCCGGCTTATGATGGATTGAACGTATATGGTGATGAGGTATCCACAGTCTTGAATTTTGACGCTGCCGCAGGATTTCCTTCCGGAACCGTTGGATCAGCCCTAATTTCCAGAACAGGATATGATGAAGCAGATTTGGCGAACTATAATGCGGAAAGTGTGAAGACCGATTTTGCTGTGCACTACCGTCCGTTTGCCAACGATTTGGAGATTATCTTGAATAGTAGGATTGGTCGTGGTACCACTATCTATCAGGGTGCCAACCGTTACGCAGTAGCCGGGTTTACCATGCAGCAACATAAATTGGAAATCAAAAACGATAACTTCTTTATTAGGGGTTATATCGTTTCCGAAAATTCTGGAGATGCTTACGATACCCGTTTTGCGGCGATTAACGTAAATAGGGCCTGGAAGTCGGATACCCAATGGTTTACTGATTATGCGCAAGCCTATATTCCAACTTATTTAGGCGGTATTCAAGGAGCTGGTCTTAGCCCAGATGAGGCATCTGCCCAAGCACATATTGCAGGGCGACAAGCTGCCGACCAAGGTAGATTGATTCCGGGAACACCAGCTTTTGAGAGTACATTCAATAGAGTGATCAATGATGGTGACTTGACTACGGGAGCTAAATTTATCGATAGGACCAAATTCCGTCACGTGAACGGAAATTACAATTTGGCACATCTTATTGATGATTGGGCCGATGTTCAAATTGGCGGATCATTTAGAGAGTATGTGTTGAATTCCAATGGTACTATTTTTACCGATATAGATGGACCAATTTCTTATAACGAATACGGTGCTTATCTTCAAGTGCAGAAGAAGTTTTTGGATGACCGTTTAAAGTTTACAGGTTCTGCCCGTTACGATAAAAATGAGTTTTTTGATGGATTTCTTTCACCGAGAGTATCGTTGGCATACACCTTGGGAGAGGAGCGTAACCATAACCTAAGGGTTTCCGTACAGCAGGGTTTCCGTAACCCTACCACACAGGATTTATTCATTGGGTTGAATGCCGGTCGTGCCATTTTGGTAGGTTCTGCACCCGATAACTTGGATAGGGATGTTCGTACTTTCGACGTTAGTGAAAGCGGACAGGCTTTAATTGGACAGTCTACTGTGGAAATCGTAGGACGTGAAGCATATGAAAACGCTTACTCCACCAGTTCCTTGCAGGCTGGTGCACCTGAAGCAGTAAATACACCTTTGGTTCAACCAGAGGAAATTACAGCCTACGAGTTAGGATATAGAGCCCAAGTAGGTAAGTTTACCATTGATATGAGCGGTTATTACAACAGCTACAGTAATTTCTTGGCCAATACCACCACAGCGGTACCCTTTTATGGTGAAGCAGGGGATGGAGGTCTATCTCTCTTGGCTTTACAGAACGGGGATTTTCAGGTTTACCAAACTTATACCAACTCCGAAGCGGACGTTAATTCCTATGGAGCAACCGTTGGTGTAGATACCAAACTGGGTAATTTTGATTTAGGCGTCAACTACACTTTTGCCGAATTGGATATCGATGAAGGACGTTTCCCAGACTTGAGAACCAACTTCAACACGCCAAGACATAAGGTCAAAGCATCTTTCGGAAACACAGCATTATTCAAGAATTTTGGGTTTAATGTGAATTATCGTTGGAGTGATACCTATTTCTGGGAAGCCTCTTTTGCGGATGGTACTGTCCCAGCATTCACCGTATTGGATGCACAGATCAACTATGCTGTACCAAGCATCAAGTCTATCTTTAAGCTGGGCGGGTCCAATATTTTGGGAGACGAATATTTTACGGCCGTAGGTACCGGTTTTATCGGTTCCATTTACTATTTGTCATGGACCATAAACCCTTAAACTACAGTTGAAAAGATTGAAAAAAGGCGTTGGGTTTTCCAACGCCTTTTTTATTTAAAAAAAAGCTGAAATCGGTTTCTGAATAAAAATGTAAAAGCATATCTTTGCAGCCGAAAAATCAGCGGATATTTTCCGCGTATTCAATTAAAAATAAACATACTAATGTCTAAAGTAACAGGTAAGGTTGCCCAAATTATAGGCCCGGTCATTGATGTTGAGTTTGAATCAGGGGTAGAAATCCCAAGAATTTATGACTCCCTTGAAATTGCAAAAGCTGATGGCTCAAGATTGGTTTTGGAAGTACAATCACACATTGGTGAGAATACTGTAAGAACCATTTCCATGGACTCAACCGACGGATTGAGTAGGGGTGTTGAGGTCGTAGCTACCGGAAACCCAATTCAAATGCCGATTGGCGAAGAGGTGTACGGACGTCTATTCAACGTAATCGGTGATGCAATCGATGGTTTGGAGGAACTGCCTAAAACTGGAGACAACGGACTGCCCATTCACAGGGAAGCTCCAAAATTTGAAGATCTTTCCACTTCAACCGAAGTACTTTTTACGGGTATCAAAGTAATCGACCTTATCGAGCCTTACGCAAAAGGTGGTAAAATTGGATTGTTCGGTGGTGCCGGGGTAGGTAAAACGGTATTGATTCAGGAGTTGATCAACAACATTGCAAAAGGTCACGGAGGTTTGTCCGTGTTTGCCGGTGTTGGGGAACGTACACGTGAAGGAAACGACTTGCTTCGTGAGATGTTGGAGTCCGGTATTATCAAATACGGTGACGATTTCTTGCACTCCATGGAAGAAGGAGGATGGGACTTGTCCAAAGTAGATAAAGCTGCCATGAAACAATCCAAGGCGACCTTCGTGTTCGGTCAGATGAACGAACCACCAGGGGCACGTGCCCGTGTGGCATTGTCTGGATTGACCATTGCAGAGTATTTCCGTGATGGATCAGGCGAAGGACAAGGAAAAGACGTTCTTTTCTTCGTAGATAACATTTTCCGTTTCACCCAGGCAGGTTCTGAGGTATCCGCACTTTTAGGTCGTATGCCATCTGCGGTAGGTTACCAACCCACATTGGCAACAGAGATGGGTGCCATGCAGGAAAGGATTACATCCACCAAAAGAGGTTCCATTACATCTGTACAGGCGGTTTACGTTCCTGCGGATGACTTGACGGATCCTGCGCCGGCGACCACATTTGCTCACTTGGATGCAACAACCGTACTATCCCGTAAAATTGCCGAGTTGGGTATTTATCCCGCTGTGGATCCTTTGGATTCAACGTCTAGGATTTTGACCCCTGAGATTTTGGGTAAAGAGCATTACGATTGTGCACAGCGTGTAAAAGAGTTGTTGCAACGATATAAAGAGCTTCAGGATATTATTGCCATCTTGGGTATGGAAGAACTTTCTGAAGAAGATAAATTGGCCGTAGGTAGAGCTAGACGTGTACAACGTTTCTTGTCTCAGCCATTCCACGTAGCAGAGCAGTTTACCGGTATTCCTGGGGTATTGGTTGATATTAAAGAGACCATTAAAGGATTTAACATGATCATGGACGGTGAACTAGATCACCTTCCAGAATCTGCCTTCAACCTTAAAGGAACCATCGAGGAAGCCATTGAAGCTGGAGAGAAAATGCTCGCGGAAGCATAATGTCATTCCTGCGAAAGCAGGAATCTCATCGGAAATTTAGTCAAAGTTAAAAGATTCCCTTTTGCACGGGAATGACAAAAGAAAATATGTATCTAGAAATCGTATCACCCGAAGCTACTTTATTCTCAGGAGACGTAACTTCAGTTACCGTTCCGGGAGTAAACGGTGAGTTCCAGATGTTGGAGAACCACGCACCAGTAGTATCCCTGTTACAAGCTGGAAAGGTTAAATTGAAAGGTAACATCACCATTGATGAAGCATTTGCCAATAAATTTTCCAAAGGAAATAATGGAGAGACTATTTTGGCCATCAGTAGTGGAACCGTGGAGATGAAGGACAATAAAGTCATCGTCCTAGCCGATTAAAATAAATGAATTCATTCATGTAAAAGCCGTTCCCATGGGAGCGGCTTTTTTGTTTTTGGTACCCAAGTATTGGTAAAATGACAGATAGAATGAAAATTGCTATTTATCCTTCCCCAAAGAAACTTTATAATCGTCGATATTCCCGTGGATCTTTAAGTTGAGGTAGCGAATTTTCTTGGTAGGGTCCACTTCAATAATCTTGTCGTCTGTGGGAATGGAGTCCTTGTCCTTTTTATTGCCGAACAACTTATATACTGCTGCCCTTTTCACGGTTTTCCATGGGATTCTGACGTAATATTCTATATTCTGCTCCATATCTTGGGTGCCGGAAAGCTCCATATGTCCGAGGGTAGATTCAATGGTCATGTCGGGGATGGTCATCTTTCCTTTGGTAATGTCCAAACGATTCTGAAGGGTATCGAACCGGACATTTCTCAGGTTTTTATCCCCCATATAGTCGGACAGCATAAGCATGGGTTTATAATTCACCAAACGTCCGTTGAGTACTTGAACTTCCATGTGTATTTCCGATTCGTCCAGATCGGGAACCAAATCGGGGTAAACCCTGATTTTCCCCTTAATCTGTGATGAAACCTTTCCATGCAAATTTTCTGATACCAGATGGTCTTGTCCAAAGTTTTCAAACTTGAACAACAATTGGTCCAAATCCACATCCTTAAGTGTTAGGTTGGGACTCAGGTAAATTTGCTTTGGGTCGCTACCGTTAAAGTACCCCGACAGATTAAACTGTCCACCGGCAGCCTCCATGCTCAAGGTGTCCACATATACATAATGGTCTTGTGTGGTGCGCAAACTGGCATTGATATTCTTAAAATCGATTCGATTGCGGATAAAGTGCCCTACGCGGACATCAAATTGCATATCGGTAAAAGGCAATTCATAAATATTGAATGCTGTTGCATGTTTCAATACGGTGCTGGAATCGATTTCCAAGTTGTTTTTTGGTGTTGGGGCTGCGGTATTGAAACTGAAAAGCTGGTCATAATCGATATAGTTGGCATTCAGCGTTAAACTATTATCGCGTTTTTTAATGCTCTGGTCCTGCCCTAAATAATAGTTGAGGCTTACGTCAAAAACCGTTCTTCCAATTTGGCCATGTAGATTTTCGATGACCAACTGTTCGTCCTCGTAATGTATGCGACCGTTGAAATCCTGAAACCGCATGGGATGTAGGTGCATTTTGGTATCCAATCTATCCACATCCAAGTCAATGGAATGCAATGCCGAATCCTTGTAATGCATACTGGAATTGATGTGCATGGTCAGGTTTTCAAATTCTTCATGTCGGTATTCCTCAGGGACATAATTTTCACCGTTGTATGAGAACAAATCTTCTAGTCGTAATAGGTCTGATGCCAAGGTGATATCGAGGTCTACATCCCCATTGAGCGTATCCTTCATCCAAAACCGGTAGTCGTGGACCAATCCGTTCAAGTGAAAATCGGAATCGTCTATCTCTCCGATAAAATCCACTATTTTAAGATCTTTGTCATCAATGAGGACGTCCGCATGAAAATCATGCAATCGGTGGGGGTAGTGTCTGAGTTCTGCATACAGGCTGTCCACGAAGAACTCACCTTTGGGCAAATGCTCGGTTTCCGTAAAGTTTTTAGCGGATGCAACAAGGGAAAAGCCAGCACTTAAGTTGGTAATCTGTTCATTGATGCCCTTGTTTGCTGTCGCAGAGTATCCCGTCAATTCGGCAAGGTCGAGCATTTTCGATTGAAGATCCAGATGCACTTTTACAGGTGTCTCTGTATGGTGTACGATGGATGGCAAGTCCGAAATATAACCGGTCATGGAAAGGTCGGAATTGCCCATGGATATATTGAAGGTGTCCATAGTCGCCTGTTTGCCCTTCATAATAAGATGCACATCAAGTTGTTTTAGGGGAGCCGGCATATTGGATGACGCAATACTTAAATTGGTTACTTTGAGCTCACTGAAGTACGCCTGATTCAGGTCGCTAAGCGCACTTTCGGGATTGTCCAGGTCTATAACGTCATGAAAATTCATCTTTAGTGAAACATTCCCCGAAGCATTTTCAATTTCGGTAAGGTTTAAAAACTTGGTCATGAATGCCAAATTGAAATCCACATCCAATCGCATATCCACCTCAGGTTGCTCAAAGTTTTCGACCATAATGGAGCCCGAAAAATTTCCCGATTCCAATTTTGCGTTCATATTGGCCAAGGAAAATTTCATGGTTTTTAAACTACGATCTTTCCCGTTGGTGAAATACCCATTAAACCCCATTTGGTTGATGCGCTTTCGCTCCTTGGTGTTTTCGAGAAAGGCTTCACTGGCACCAAATTCAGCCTCAATAAAAGGCATCTTTCCATCCTTGAGCGGCCCTTGTACCACGCCGTTAAAGTAAATGTTCCCTTGGTTTTTGTACCGTTCCAAAACTGGGATAAGGTCATCCGGAGCAAACGCGATGAACACATCAAAATTGGGTTTGGTTCCCTTGACCTTTAGGTCAATGTTCATGTTGTTTTTGGTTTCCAGTGAACCATCCAATTCAAAGTCGCCATGCTCCATGGTAATACTGGACGGCTTTATCTGAAGAACGCCTGTTTCTTCATTGAAGTTGATATCGGTATTGAGCTTAAAATCTTTATTATGGATATAGGTCTGGTTTCCGTTGTCGAAGATATTTAACAGAAACTCGGTCTCCATATGTGCATTGATGAGGCCATCACCCCACTGGAATCCGCCATCGGCCTTATGGATAAAGGTTTCAATATCCATGTTTGTAGCTTCGTCCAACTTGTGGATATCTAGTTTTTCCAGTTTGATTTTTTTCAGATGTATGTGGAAAGGTTCGACTTCTTCGGTTTCGCTGGCACTTTGGAGCGCGTTTTGAAGATTGTTGGTACCATCGGTATGCATCACCAGATTGAAAACTCCCTCTTTAACCCGTAGCGACTGAATGTCGTAGTTTCCTTGTACGATATCCCAAAGATTTAGGCCGACATAGAGATTGTCCACCTCTGCAATCAATGGAGCGGACTCGGTTTTGTTCTCGTAAATCTGAAGATGGTACAACTTCATGGAGATGTACGGAAAGTTGCCAAACAAGGACAACTTGGAATCAGCCAAAGCAATACGACCCTCGTGCTGTGCATTGAGCGCGGATATCTGGTCTTGTATGATGTCTTTTTGCGCCTTATGGATATAGAGCAACAAAGCCCCAAAGAACATTGTGGGCAATAGGATGGAGATAATGATCAACCGCAACCAAAACTTTCGCTTTTTTAAAAATATGAATTTCATATCCGCTATACTGTTAATCTAGAACCCATTTTTAATGGGTATGTTTGATATTCAAGCGTTCCGTAAAATAAAGGTTGAGGAATTTTAACCGTTTCAAACCTAGTTTGAAACCACTAGTATAACTCATCATCACGATGAATTATTGCAGGCCAAGCTGGCTTTTTGAAAGGTTTCTTTAGGTCAGCGTTCCAAGAGTAAGATACACCATTCCCGTTCACCAGTTTGATAAATAGTTAGAGGCTTAAATCCAACCGCTTTATGTGCTTCAAGGGACCTCCTGTTTTTGCCATCCACTTCCGTAATGACCTTGTCAAAGCCTTTCGGCAATTTTTCCTTCATGGTTCGGTACAACTTTCTAAAAATACCTAGTCTCCGATGACTCTTGGCCACACAAATTTGACCCATCACCATGTAATTGTCCTTAGGCCCAAGCACTTTTTCGATTTCATGGAACATGGGTCGGAGTACTTCAATGGCATCTGCAAAATTGGGGTGCATGCAAAGTGCGTAGCCTACAACAACCTGTTCATCCACCGCGATAATGTGTCCACACATAGCGTTCATGGCTCTAAGGAGATCTAAATCATGCTCCACTGTCACAAATCCTTCTTTCTCCCTTTCTTCTTTACTGATATTTTTGGGTAAGTTACGCTGCTGAAGGTCCAGAATCTGTTCCAGCTCCCTCACCGTTTTTGCTTGCCTGTAAATGATCATTTACTTCACTTTGAGCCAAGCTTTGCGGTGCTCCAGGACTTGTTTGGATGGTATTTCATCCTTGTCCTCCATCAAACTAAAGACATAATCTGGACTGGGGGTCAAGGTTATTTCGGTGGTTTTTTCTTCTCCAAAACGGGTGAATTTCACCTCTAATGGTTCGCCCAAAGCAAATTGTTTCAAGTAGTCATCAAACGACTGTTCTTCCAGAAAAGGTTCGTTATTGATGCTTAAAATCAAATCACCATTGTCCAACCCGGCTTTGTACGCTGGACTTTCGATTTTCGTGTTCCTGAGAATCATATAACCCGATTTATCAGGATTTATCGAAACATAGGCCCCAAAATAGGCCGAGGCTTCAGGCTGTTCCAAAACCACACCAACGGAGGTCATTAAGTTTTTGTAGTCGGGCATATCACTTTTGTAGATATACTGGTTGAAGAAGTCGTCGCCAAAAGTTTTGCCTGCGTACGCATTCAACGCATCATGTAAATTTTGAATGGTATAGGGAATTTCTGGTTTTCCGTATTTGTTCCAAACCAATTTCATGTAATCATCCAGATTCAATCCTTTTTCGCGAAGAGAAAGGTCCAGGGCCAAGCCCAAAACACTGCCGTAGGAGTAGTAGGAAATGAACATATTTTCCCGGTTGACTGGATCTACAGACGTAGCAGCATCCACAAAAGGGGCCTGAAAACTCATCTCCATGGGATTAAAGAATTGTCGCGCCGGGGAGTTCCAAACATAATTAAAAGTTCCGGCCAATCCTTCTACATAATCTTTAGGTGAGGAAAGCCCTGCTCTGCACAGGATAAGACCGGTGTAATAGCTGGTAAATCCTTCGGCAAACCAAAGTGCACCGCTCATGTTGGCTTCCTCAAAATTAAAGGGCTCCAAGGTCTTTGGGCGGATACGCTCCACGTTCCATGCGTGAAAAAACTCGTGCGAAACCGTCCCAATGTTACGTTCCATGCCTCCGTTGGCCAAGCTACGGGTGCTCGTCAAAATAGTAGAGTTCCGATGCTCCATGCCATCGCCCGAAGCATTGGGAATGTAGCAGGCCAAAAAGGTGTAGCTTCCATAATCAAAATCGGGCAGTTCGCCATATACCTCTTTCTCGGCCATAACGACCTTTTTCACCTTTTCAAAATATTCGTCTGCTTCCGCTTCGGTACCGTTATGGTGCAGCGCAAGGTTGATGGTCTTCCCATCTACTTCAAAAGAGCGAAGCATATAATTGCTGATTTCCGTAGGACTGTCCATAAAATAGTGGAGGTTGGAGGCGGAATAGGTGGTGCCAGATACCAAAGGCAACTGGGTGGCCACTTTCCAATCTAAATCCTCGCGGAGGTCGAACGTTACTTCGATGTTGCGTTCGCTCAGTTTGGGAGCAAAAATAAAGGTAGCTGGAATGTTCAAGTGAGCATGGGTTTCATCTACTTGGGAATAAGTACCATCGCCCCGATTGGCAAACAAAATATAGCTTATGTTGATGGTGCCATCGTGCCCGCTGACTTCCCATGCATAGGGATTGGGACGGGTAATTTTTAAAGCTTTCCCTTTGCTGTCCGTGGCTTTGAAATCATATACATTCTTGGCAAATTCATGGAGTGCGTAGCGACCTGGAGAGGTACGGCTCATCCGGAATTCCACAGTCTCCTCTGCCAAGTTGGGAAAAGTGGCTTGAATGACGGCCTCGTGGTGTACGGCGTTCTCAAAGGAAATGTGATAGGTATTGGTCTGGGCATTTATGAATAGCCCAACACATAGAGCGAAAAAAGTAAGGGTAAATCTCATTTTTGGCAAAGGTTTAAGAGCAACCAAGATACGGTTTAATCTGCGTAAGTGCTAGATTTGTGGGAAGGAGAAACTTTTTGGCAGCTATTTGAAAAAATCGACTATTTTAACAAGAAAATGAGCGATTGCCATATTGTTTGTACGTTTTAGTACGAAGGAAGAAATAACAAAGGGGCTGCCATAAGTCAAAAATATAAGGAAGCATGAAAACAGAATTTCACACATTGGGTACGTTTGAGTTTCCTGCCGATGCCGTGGTCATTAAGGGAAAATTGGAAGCGGAAGGCATCCCTGTTTTTTTAAGGGACGAGGCTACCATTAATTCCGACCCATTAATCAGTGCGGCCCTTGGTGGGGTCAAGCTCCAAGTCTATTCCACCGATAGGGAACGGGCCAAGGAAATTTTTGACGAAGTGCGCAACTACGCCACGGACGAATTTGGCAATCCAGTGGTATGCCCCAATTGCAAGGCGACCAAATCCGAAATTTATTATTCCCGTAGCAATGTCTTCTATAAATTGTTCCCGTTTTTTGAGCCCAGGAAGTATCAATGTATGAACTGTAACTTTATTACACGCCCGGCAAGTTGAACGTATTTGCGACTGGAATTTCAACAGCGGCAGTTAAAACCGTGATTTCTACTGTTGTTGAGGGAGCTTTATCATCACTCTAATCGCTGGTAAATAAGCCCACGGTCTACGGTAGCCCTTAACTCGTAATGTTGGGCCAAGTAGGCGTCGATATAGGTGTTGTACTGGACTAATTTTTCGTAAAAAATGCGTTTTCCCTTTCTAGCTACTACGATTTTGGGCTGAATGACCTCCATGATGTATTGTAGTTCCTCAAGACCTGATTTACTGGGATTGTTCATGTAGGGAAACAATTCTTCGCGGGCAATATTACTAGGGTGGGTTGCGGCTGAGGTCGGAGGCAATTCATCCAACTGCCAATACCCAATATGGTATTCCGTAAAGAAGATGTTTTCTGTTTCCAGCTTATGGTCCAAAATATACCTTGGCACGTCTATCCCTTCCCCATTGTAAAAGGAGCCCTTTTTCAACTTGTTGGAAACAATGTTTCCATATTCCAAATAGGATTCCATCGGAATCAAAATAAGGAGTACGATAACAATCGGGCTAAACTTTTTCGGAATCACAGGTAGTTTGCTCCCGGCCATGCCCAAGGGAATCAAAATAAATGGATATAGTTGGATGAGATAATGCCCGTTCACTTTCCCTGCTTGAACATACGAAAACAATATTCCAACAACTACAATGGTTAACAGTTGTATTCCTTTTGATTTCCAATCCGCCCACTTAAAATAGTAAATACCACCCAACAAGAGCGCAATGGTTCCAACGTAAGGCAAGGTTTTCCATGGTGAATGAAATTTCCCCTTAGAATAGGCCAAAGGCGCTTCAAAAATGGATTTCCACCAAACGTCTGAAATTCCTTGAAGATAATAGGGGAGTAGTGTACAAAGAACTGTTACCATGAAGCCGACTCCCATGAACACCAGATGTTTCAAATTTATCCAAAGCCGTTTGGTATGAAATCCCTCCCAGAGGTAAAAAACGCCCAAACTTAAAACGGGATAGGCCATGTTGAGCTTGCTCATTACCGAAAGCCCCAACAGGAGTCCGGCCGTAAAAAACCATTTACTATCCTCTTTGGTGAACAGAATGAAGAGCGCTGCCACAAAAAAGAAAGTACAAATGTGCTCCGACATCACTCCTTGCAAACTGCCAAACAGACTTTGAAAAAAAACACAGAATATCGCCACCCAAAAGGCTATCTTTTTTGAGGTGATTTTTGATGCAATACCGTAGGTAAATAAGGCGGTAAGCCCAACCAACAACGAACCAAAAAAACGAATGGCAAAGAAGCTTTTCCCGAAAATTTTGATGATGATGGCAAAATAGAGAAATGTAATCGGTGGTTTCAGGTCCCACAATTGGGTGTAGGGCAAATACCCGTTCACCCAAGATTGTCCCATCAAAATGAAAGTGCTCTCGTCCCGGTCCACGTAATCCCTAAAAAAGAAAGGGAAACGGATGAAAATTGAGACTACGACCAAAACAAAGACGACTGTTTTCCAGTCCAGGTCTTGATACCTTAAGGAACGTAATTTTTTAAGCACGGTGGTATTCAGCTTTTTTGGTCATTTATTATCCTCTGTGCAAGATATAAATTTGAATGTTTAGGGAGACCATTTTTAAACGGTCTCTTTTATTTTATGCAGCGATCAACTGATGGTACGCTTGTTTTAACTTTTCCATTGCGATTTTAAGCTCTTCCTCGCTTAAATGGCCAAAACCAAAACGTATGGCGCAGGTATTTTTATCTTGATAGAGAATCGTTTTTGGCAGGAATAAATCCAATTTTTCAGCCTCTTCGGCTAGTTTTACCAGAGATATGGGATTTTTAAATCGCAGCCATAGGGCAAGTCCTCCAGAGGGTATTTGCCAATCAAGTATATCGTCAAAATGTTCTTTTAATAAAGTGCATAACGCATCTCTACGTTGTTTGTAGGTTACTATATTTTTCTTCGTGAGCCGGTATATTTCACCTTCGGATATCAGTTCGGATAGCATTTGTTCCTGTATGAGGTCGCCTTGGGTGTCCAATAATTGCAAGTAATTATGGGCCTCTGTAATGACCTGTTCGGGTGCCACGACAAACCCAGTATGAAAACTCGGAAATAAAGATTGTCCCAGTTTGCCCAAATAAATCATATTACCATTGGCATCTGCACTGGCCATGGGCAACATCGAAGAACCCTCAAACTGAAAATCATGGTCAAAATCGTCCTCAATTATGGCAAAACCATGGATTTTGGCCAATTCCAATAATTGCAGTCTTCTTTTGGTGCTTAAGGTGATGGTGGTAGGGTAGTCCCGATTGGAGCAAACATAAATACACCGAATTTTCCCATGTACACAATGCTTTTTGATATAGCCCACATCCATTCCCTCATCATCTACAGGTACTGTTTTTATTTTTGCCCCTGCTTGTTGAAATATCATGTTGGCCACGTAATTGCTCAGTTGTCCTACCAGTACCAAATCGCCCGGATGTATCAGTACCCGCGAAACTATATACAGACTCATTTCGGTGCTCCGGGTATTCAATAAATTGGTTGGTTTGATATGAAAGCCCCTGGTGGCATTTAAGTAATTGCAAAGTTGTTTGCTAAAAACTGAAGGAACCAAGGCGCTTGTTCTATTCCATTTGTTGATCAATGGTTTTCGTTTCATTGCAGCGCTATACCACCTGGAAAATTGGTGCACAGGATGTAATCTTAAATCGGGCTTACCATCATTTATAGAATATTTGGCGGTGGTCTCCTCTCTGGTAGATGCTAAATTAAAGGATTGTTGGAATGGAAATCCCGGACTTATGGGATACTGGTATGCCTGATTAATATGCTGTGTATTTGCCTTGATCTTTACCTCGGAACCTTCTGGCACCACCACAAAAGTTCCTTTGTTGGGAATAATGTTTACCCATCCTTGCGAGGCCAATTCATCATAGATGGCCACAGCAGTATTGCGGTGAACGTTCAATAACTCACTTAAAATCCGGGTACCCGGCAATTTGCTGCCTTTTTCCAAATACCCTCTCTGAATGGCGTTCATGATTTGCTGTGCCACTTGCACATACACAGGCTGTACAATAGACTTATCTATGGATACAAGCTGGGTCAACAAATCTAAAACCGGACTATTCATTATTTTAAAAGTGGACTAGTTTAATCGTCCGGAAAGTTAGGACTTTTGCAGTTCTAATGGAAACGACTTAAAAACATACGTTACAAGCTCAAAATAATGAAGAAGTTAATTTTACTTTCTACGATGCTCCTAGTTGGTGCTTTTCAAGTACAAGCCCAAGAAGACGATACTGTCAAGATAGATTCGTTGAGCGAAGTTGTAGTGATCGCCAACCGAATCAACCTTCCATTCAAGGAAAATTCTAGAACCATAAACATTGTAACCTCCGCTCAAATTAAAAACAGTGCAGCGGTTAATGTAGCGGATTTATTGCAACAAGTTGCAGGTGTAGATATTAGAAGGCGCGGTACAGGGGGTAGCCAAGCTGATTTGTACATACGAGGTGGTGGTTTTGACCAAACCTTATTGCTTATAGATGGCGTTAAAATGGACGATCCGCAAACGGGTCACCACACCATGAACGCAGCTTTGCCCTTAGAGGTTATCGAACGGATAGAAATTATAAAAGGTCCAGCAGCTCGGGTTTTTGGACAAAACGCCTTCACGGGCGCCATCAATATCATTACAAAGAAGAGTTTGAACAATTCCGTTTCCTTAAATGTGGAAGCGGGTTCTTTTGGTCAATTAAATGGTAGCGTAACTGCAGGGGTGGATAAGGAAAACTCTTCGCATATCATACATGTGGGAAGGGTAACCTCCGAAGGATATAGAAATAACTCGGATTACGATAATGCCAATTACTTTTTAAAAAGCACTTTTAATAAAAATGCGCAGCCCATTATATTGACAGCTTCATTCTTGGAGCGTAATTTTGGGGCTGAGAACTTTTACACCACCAATCCTACATTTAACGAGTACGAGGAAACCCAAAATAGTCTTTTGGCGTTATCTACCACCTTCAAGAAAAATAACCTAAAAATACAGCCAAGACTCTATTGGAAACGTAACCAAGACTTGTTTCTCTTGAGACGAAATGACCCCAGTTTTTTCAGAAACATGCATATTTCCAATAAGATTGGCGTGGAAACCAATGCTTCTTATGCCTCTAAATTGGGAATTACTGGTTTTGGAGTGGAATTTTCTAAAATCTATTTAAGAAGTAATAACCTGGGCAATCGAAACCGTTTCATGTCGAATGTGTTTTTGGAGCATCGCTTTAGTATAGCGGATAACAAGTTGGATATTACTCCGGGTGTGGCGCTAACTTACTTTTCCGATTTTAAATTCCGTGCCTTTCCTGGTTTGGATATAGGGTATAGCCTTACCAATAATTTTAAGATATATGGGAATATTGGTTATACCTATCGCATACCCACTTATACCGATTTGTTTTACAATGACCCTGTTTCCAGTGGTAACGAAAATTTGGAACCAGAAGAAGCATTTGCACAGGAATTTGGTCTAAAGTATACTACGCCTAAAGTTAACGCCAGTATCGCTGTATTCAATAGAGACGCGGATAATCTTATAGATTATATCAGAAACGATGTTTCTGAGGATGTATTTGTGGCAACCAATATTACAGAGGTAAATACCAAAGGTTTGGAATTGGACGCTGCCTATAATTTTTTGTTCAAGGATTTTACGCAAACCTTAAGTGTGGGCTATGCGTTTTTAGATGACAATATTTTAGATCAAAATGAGGAACTATCCCGTTACTCTTTAAATACGCTGAAGCATCAATATACCACTCGCTTGAGTACCCAACTGTTTAAAAATGTGCGCCAGAATATCATCTATAAGTATGCAGAACGGACTACAGGGCAAACCTATAATGTTTGGGACGCTTCGTTGGGAATCAAAGTAAAGCAGGCAGAGTTTACCATTACCGCAAGCAATATTTTCGATGCGGATTACATAGAAGCAGGATTTGTTCCAATGCCGCCAAGCAATGTATTATTTGGTTTGCGCTATAGTTTTAAATAGCACCAAACGAAGTATCCCAGTATAAGTCAGGCCAGTCTCAAAAGGATGGGTTTTCGTAACCATTTCAAAACGTTTTCGTAATTTAGCTTTTGCTAATTCCTTGAAATTTTGAAGCTGAATCTTGAACAGATACCTCGGGAGAAGACCCTTTCCAAGGAAGCGTTTCTCCAAAACTATTTCAAGCCCCAAAAACCGGTGGTCATCGAACGGTTTATTGAGGATTGGCCAGCGTATTCCAAATGGAGTTTGGACTACATGAAAGAAATTGCGGGTCACAAGGAAGTTCCTTTGTACGATGACCGCCCTGTGAAGCACGACGAAGGCTTTAACGAACCACATGCCAAAATGAAAATGGCGGATTATGTGGATCTTCTAAAAACTGGCCCTACCAAATACCGGATATTTCTCTGGAATATTTTAAAGGAAGTCCCCGAATTGCAAAAGGATTTTTCCTATCCCGATTTTGGACTTCGGCTGATGAAAGGACTGCCCATGCTCTTTTTTGGAGGTGAGGATTCCTACACCTTCATGCACTATGACATTGATTTGGCCAATATCTTTCACTTTCATTTTGAAGGGAAGAAGGAGTGTATTCTTTTTTCTCAGGAAGAAACCAAGTTTTTGTACAAGGTGCCCCACTCCTTGATCACGAGGGAGGATATCGACTTTGCCAATCCCGATTTGGAACAATGGCCAGCGTTACAACATGCCAAGGGACATGTAACCCGTTTGGAACACGGAAATGTGTTGTACATCCCTGAAGGGTACTGGCATTATATGAAATATGTGACCCCTGGTTTTTCGATGAGCCTAAGGGCCATCGCCAGAAAACCCAAAAACCTGGGCAGGGCGATCTATAACATCTTCGTGATGCGTCATTTTGATAATTTGATGCGCAAAATCAAAGGGCAGGAATGGATTGATTGGAAGAATGAAAAGGCCGTGGAGCGCACCCAAAAACTATTGCTGCAGAACTGAACCTATTTCACGAGTTCGTTCGCTTTTTCGTAGACCAAGTGACTTTCCCAACCCCGATAGAGCAGATAATCGGCCAATTTTTTCTTTTTTTTGAACGGATTGGTCTCCTTGATTTGACCCAACCTTTTTTTGGCCAATTCATCAAACGTTTTTAGGTAATCTTCGTTCTGGATTTCTGCCAAGGCACTTTTGATGTTGTATGTAGAAATATCCCTAAACTTAAGTTCCCGAACAATCCTGTTCGTACCCCATTTTTTGATTTGGAATTTACCTCGGGCAAAAGCTTTGGCGAAGCGTTCCTCGTTCAGGTAATTTTCTTGGATAAGATGTCCCACAATTTGGTCGATGGCCTCAGGAATCATGTTCATGGACTTCAGTTTGTCCATCACCTCTTTGTGGCAACGTTCTTGGTAGGCGCAATAATGCTCCATTTTAGCCGTAGCTTCCTGAACCGAATAATATTTTTTTGGGGATTCGTACGTGGCCATCATCCTAATTTTTTCCAATAATCATAGAGGGTTCGGTAAACGTAAATACGGTTTTATCGTTTTTGGTTTCAGTTTGAGGGTTGCCTTCCTGCACGGTGTAGCCAATATCTGGTAAAACAACTTCAATTTTCCAATCGGGCTGTGTTTGTGTGATTTTGATTTGATGCCCATTTTCCGATGTGCTATGCCACACCGAAATAAGGTTATTCCCAATCTTGACATTTTCGAGAGAGGCGTTGTCCCACTCACTTGGCATTTGCGGCTCTATAATGATTGTTTTTTGGTGCGCCATGGGCTTGATACCAAAAAATTGGTTCACAATGGGAACCGCAAAGGCATAGATGTTCCATGCCTGGGTCATCATCCCATAATCTGGTGAAACCTCGTAAATACTGCCGGGAAGCGCATAGCTAAAGGAACGTGACATCCGCTTTAAATAGTCCAAGGCTTGGTCCGGTCTGCCATAATTATTTTCAGCTACGGCTTGTACGCCGGTGGGCAAGGTCATTACGGCTCCCGTATACGAAAACACCTTGCTGCCTTGGAACGAGCCTTCGTCCTCCCCAGCGGTCTCATCACGGTCGATTCCCGTTACGAACATACCAAAGGGATTCGTAAATTTTTTGGCGTTGTCCAAAGCTGTAATCGCCTTGGTACTGTCGGCAATTCCCATTTCCATTGGCGTATTCACTACCCAATTGTGATATAGCACAAATGGCCTTGCCTTGTTGGATGGGTTTTTCAAAATTTCTTGCCTAGTTGCCTTAAGTTCCTCTACGGCCCATGGTTTGTTCAAGGTGTCCGCTCTAACCAAGGCATCCTCTATCAATCGAAGTGCCTGTGCATCTGTCCCTATAAAATCAGCATAGGACCCAAAGGTTTCCGACCAGAATTCGGTGTTGATTTTTTCCTTTAATTCATCCGCCACTTCGCGATATTCCTTGGCTAGTTCAGGTTGGTCAAGTTCCAAGGCCATCAGGGCGGCATCGGAGAAAGCGCGCTGGGTGTAGGAGGCCACATCGATCATTTCGCTGTCCAGACCATGAATTTCCATCATGCCAAAACCGTCTGGGAACAAGTTGTTGTCGGCATCATTGGCTTCCAAAAGCCATTTTAGTCCTTTTTGTATGGTTGGAAAGTACTTCGCCAGAAAAGTTTTATCGCCGTTCCATTTGTAAATCTCCCATATCAAGGAGGCAAACTGAGGGGTTTCGTTGATGTTGCCTTCATTGAAGACGACGCCATTGGTAGACATCTCATGTAAAATCCGACCATTGCCGTTTACCGCCATGGAAACGCTGTCCAAAAGTTGTATGGTCTGTTCCACGATATCATCTTGGCCTACGGCCATGTAACCTTTTAGGGCATATTCACTGTCCACCCCAAACCACCAAGGGTAGTCTGCAATCCCGGCACCAATGCCCGTGCCTATCTCGGGAACGGTGCGCACCAGCCAATCACAGTTGTACTTCAGCCATTCAAAGGTCTCTTGCAATTGTTTGTCGGGGATGGTCAGTTTGGACTGTTGGGCCAATTGTTCATAGCGAAGTTTTTTCTCCGCTGCCATGTCGTGATGGTCGGTCAAAATATCAAGAAAAGTACTGATAGCTTCTTCTTTCGAATGATAGGATCCAGCAATGGAAAAATTTAGGGTCGTTTCCGATTTGGCAGGAATAGTCACCGCATAGGTGAGTGAGTGGGATGCTCCATTGGGTTTAAGGGAATCGGAAAGGGTTTCAGAAGTAAGGGGGTTTTGATCAGATCCAAACACAGTGTACCAAGGGTTGATACTGTCTTTCACCACCCAATGCGATTCTTCAAAAGAGCCCGAATCTTTGGAATCGATCATGTTGGAACGTTCTCCCAACCAGGTTGGCCTCAAGTTGGAGTGCCCTACGAAGTTGAACTCCCCCTCAAAGTTGTCTTCTCCATTATTTTTGAGGATAAACTGAACGAATATGCCCTGTTTTCCATCGGGTACAAATTGAACTCGTTCAATAAGCAGTCCTTCATTTTTAAAAGTATAGGTGTGTTTATTGGCGTAGGGGTAGTTGGTAAAGGTTGATGCATTTTCAAGAGGAAGCACTCCTTGCTCAGTGATCAATTGTGCCTCAAAACCGTCCATCAGTTTTATGGGATGGTTCCAAATACCTCCCATCTCTCCCTTGATATGCCAGCCCAAAGGAGGGAAACTACCGTCTTGGTGGCCCACCATGTACACCCTGTCTCCCGCGGCAACAAAAGGGGATTCCAAATAATCTTCTTTACCTGATATGTTCGGGGAGTCTTGTAAAATATCGGTCAGTGGCTGTTGGGTTTGGGGAGCACACGCCAAAACAAATAGACCTAGTAGTACGAAGAGTGTTTTTTTCATGGTAGGGATGTTGAGTATCAAAAATAGGATTTTGCCAGTAACTGGTAAAAACAAAAAAAGCGACCCGGTTTGGGGTCGCTTTTTTGTTATGGTCTTATGGTTTTACCGTCCTTGTCCTTAAAACGGTACTCTAGGTATGTATAGGCATCCCTAGGTTGGATTTTAATCCACTTCTTGTACATTTTAAACCATTTGGAACGAATGGATGGGAATCCTTTGGTTAGGTATGCCGCAATAAAAGGATGTATGTTCAATACAATGCCGTTGATTTTGCGGTCCGGTTTAAGGATTCGCTCCAAATCTGCTTGGATCTTATCGATCAAAACAATGGGAGCTTCCACTTCGGCACCCGATACGTTCGGGTTTTCCTCACTGGTTTTGATGTTCATTTCGGGACGGACCCTTTGCCTTGTAATTTGGACAAGTCCGAATTTACTGGGGGGCAAAATTTTATGTTTCGCCCTGTCGTCCTTCATTTCGTTCCTTAGGTGGTCGAACAATTTGCGTCGATGGTCACCTTTGGTCATATCTATAAAGTCTACCACAATGATTCCGCCCATATCGCGCAAGCGTAATTGTCGTGCAATTTCGGTTGCTGCCAATAAGTTGACTTCGAGTGCGGTATCTTCTTGGTTTTTGGCCTTGTTGGAGCGGTTGCCGCTGTTCACGTCAATAACGTGCAATGCTTCGGTATGCTCGATAACAAGATAAGCCCCTCGGCTCATGGATGCTGTTCGGCCAAATGAGGTCTTAATTTGACGCTCTATCCCGAATTTTTCAAAAATCGGGGCCGAACCGGTGTACTGCTTTACAATGGATTCTTTCTCTGGTGCAATCTCGTGCACATAATCCTTAATTTGGTTGTAAAGCGTTTCTTCATCAACATAAATTCCGGTAAAGGAATCGTTGAATACATCCCGAAGGATGGATGATGCCCTGTTCAGTTCCACCAATACTTTGGATGGATGGGGCGCTTTGTACAATTTCTTGCACATGTTTGTCCATTTGGAAAACAAGTTCTGTAGATCTTTGTCCAGTTCAGCAACCTTTTTGCCTTCTGCAACGGTACGGATAATAACTCCAAATCCTTTGGGCTTAATACTCTTTACAAGACGTATAAGCCTGTCCTTTTCTTCTTTGCTCGCTATTTTTTGGGATACCGAGACCCGGTCGGAAAAAGGCACCATGACCAAGTAACGACCGGCTATGGAAAGCTCGGAACTGATTCGTGGTCCTTTGGTGGAGATGGGTTCTTTTACAATTTGTACCAATAGTGACTGATTGGCCTTCAACACATCGTTGATGCTGCCATTCTTGTCAATGTCTTTTTCAAATGGAAAATCTTTTAGGGAGTACTCGCGGAGTTTTCCCGTTCTAATCTTTTTGATGAATTTCAACATGGAAGACAGTTGCGGGCCCAGGTCGTGATAGTGCAGGAACGCATCTTTTTCATAACCTACATTGACAAATGCTGCATTTAGGCCAGTAACGGGTTTTCTGATTTTGGCTAGGAAGATATCCCCTACGGAAAAGTTGTTATTGTCTTCTTCTTTGTGTAATTCTACTAATTTTCCATCCTTTAGTAAGGCAAAATCGACTGCTTCAGGAGTAGATCTTACGATTAATTCTCTATTCACCTGAATCGATTTTTATTTGTCCCACAATCAATTTCGGGACAAATGATTAAACAATATATGGAATCGGTCATTTTTCGAACCGATTGAAATTCGTTGCTTGAATCTCTATGTCAAAGAACGTAATAGGGTAAAACGAAAAAGTAGTTGAAACAACTACTTTTTCTTGTGTCGGTTAGCTCTTCTACGCTTCTTACGCTTGTGCGTCGCTACCTTATGTCTTTTTCTTTTCTTTCCACTCGGCATATGCTCTTGCTTTAGTGTTGTTAATTATATTATTTTACTTGTACGTTGGTCTTAACGCCTTCCACAAATACTTTGGCAGGCTTGAATGCAGGGATATTGTGCGCAGGAATTTTGATGGTAGTGTTCTTAGAGATGTTTCTACCTGTCTTTTCCGCTCTGGTTTTGATGATAAAACTACCAAAACCTCTTAAATAAACATTATCACCATTCTCCAAGGATGATTTTACCTCTTCCATAAAGGATTCCACTGTCGCTTGCACATCTCCTTTTTCGATACCTAGTTTCTCCGAGATCCTAGTTACAATATCTGCTTTCGTCATTTCGTCTTATTAATTTTCTAATTTTTTTCGGCTTGCAAATATAAACATTATAATTAATCTTTCCCTTTAACCCTTTAATTTTAAGTATATAAACTGATACATTTGGGCTTTATTACTTTCATCCATGAGTTTTGCCCCAAAAATCCTGAATTGGTACCGTGAACATCAACGCGATCTTCCGTGGAGACAAACCCGTGACCCTTACCGGGTTTGGTTGTCGGAAATTATACTTCAACAGACACGAGTGACCCAAGGGATGCCCTATTATTTGAATTTTGTAGAAACATTTCCTACGGTTTACGATTTAGCAGAAGCTCCAGAGGAACAGGTGCTGAAGTTGTGGCAGGGGCTGGGATATTATTCCCGGGCGCGTAATCTCCATACCACAGCCAAAATGGTTGTTACCGAATTTGATGGTCAGTTTCCACATACCTATGAAGAACTTAAAACATTAAAAGGAGTAGGCGACTATACGGCAAGTGCCATAGCCTCTTTTTGTTTTGATGTGCCCGAACCTGTTGTGGATGGAAATGTGTACCGGGTACTTTCCCGATATTTTGGCGTAGATCTTCCTATTAATAGTACCGAAGGCATTACCTATTTTAAGGAGTTGGCCAGAGAGGTGATGGATGCCGAGAACATTCGAGACTACAATCAGGGCATCATGGAGTTTGGTGCCATACAATGTGCTCCCAAAAAACCTTACTGCCTGCTTTGTCCGTTGCAGGAAAGTTGTGTGGCCCTTAAGGAGAACAAGGTGGACATACTGCCCATAAAACTGAACAAGACCAAGGTGCGGAACCGGTACTTTAATTATTTGGTATGGTTGGATGGAAATGGGAATACCGTTTTGGAGCAACGCAAGGGCAAGGGTATATGGCAAAACCTGTATCAATTTCCACTCCTAGAAACCGATGGTCCTTTGGAGGATGGAGAAATTGAAGAAAAAATGAAAGTGAACCAAACCCCGTTAGAAATTGAGACACTGTCCTTATATAATAATGAACCCATCATTCACAAACTTTCACATCAACATTTGCATACACAGTTTTGGATCCTAAAAACTTCCCATATATTAGAGGAAGGAATACCGTGGAAAAAAATCGATGATTTTCCCGTACCGGTTTTGATAGCTGATTTTATCAAGACATTTAAAATTTAGTACTTTTGACAAATTAAAGAGATATGAGCGGAACATTGAACAAAGTAATGCTGATCGGGCATTTGGGAGACGAAGTGAAAATGCACTATTTTGAAGGAGGAAACTGTATTGGCAGATTCCCTTTGGCCACCAACGAAACCTATACCAATAGGCAAACTGGGGAGAGGGTCACCAATACGGATTGGCATAACATTGTGGTCCGCAATAAGGCCGCCGAGATTTGTGAAAAATACCTCAGTAAAGGGGACAAAGTCTATGTGGAGGGGCGTTTAAAAAACAGGCAATGGCAAGGAGAGGATGGCAATATGCGGTACACTACCGAAGTGCATGTACAGGATTTTACCTTTTTGACCACTAAAAAGGAGAGTATGGCCAATGCACAGTCATCCGGTTCGTCGCCTTCCAATTACCAAGAACCTGCGGGTGGCCAAAGTTCGACCGCACCCATGGAAGATACCGAAGAGGATGATGACCTACCATTCTAAATACAAAGTTTAAAGCAATACTACATTGGATCCCGAGCCCCATAGTTTGGCATTTTACCTTTCCACTTTTAGTGGAGTCTTTACCATTAAAATAGTTGTGCTAGTGCTGTTGTTGGCCTGCTCAGCCCTTATTTCGGCAGCAGAGGTGGCCCTTTTTGGCCTATCTCAGACCGATGTGAACGAAATGCAGGAAAGCAATTCGTCCCGAAGCAAATTGATCGTGGAGCTACTGGCAAAGCCGAAAAAGTTATTGGCGACCATTTTGATTACCAATAATGCCATCAATATTGGGATAGTATTGCTTTTTAGCTCCATCGGCAATACCATTTTTGCAGAAATCGATGGCACCCTCCGCTTTTTGTTGGAAGTGGTAGTGGCCACCTTTTTAATATTGATGTTTGGTGAAATTTTACCAAAAATCTATGCGAACCGCAATAGGGTGCAGTTTTCCCAGTTCATAGCCGTGCCGCTTAAGGTGCTCAACTATATCTTCACTCCCTTGAGCTCACCCATGCGATCCGTGACCCTTTTTATGGAAGACAAATTGGGCAAGAAAAAATCCAACCTGAGCATCAACCATCTATCCCAAGCGCTCGAACTGGCCTCCGAAGGGGACACCACCAAAGAGGAACAGAAGATTCTCGAGGGCATCGTTACCTTCGGGAATACCGATACCAAGCAGGTAATGTGCCCACGCATCGATATTTTTGCGCTCAACGAAAAAATGAAGTTTCCAGAAGTGATGGAAGAAATAAAAGAAAATGGCTATTCCCGAATCCCAGTTTTTTCCGAAAATATGGACAACGTGCTTGGGGTTTTGTACGTCAAAGATCTGTTGCCCTACATAGAAAGAAAGAATTTTAATTGGATGTCGTTGATACGCGAACCCTATTTTGTTCCCGAAAACAAGAAACTGGACGACCTGCTTTTGGAATTTCAGGATAAGAAGAACCACTTGGCCGTTGTGGTGGATGAGTACGGAGGTACATCTGGAATCGTTACCTTGGAAGATATCATCGAAGAAATCGTGGGAGATATCAGCGATGAGTTTGATGATGAAGATTTGGTCTTTTCTAAATTGGATGATTACAATTTTGTGTTCGATGGCAAAACCGCCCTCAAGGATTTCTACCGCGTGGCCAAAATAGAGGAGGAGAACGAATTTGAGAGTCAAAAAGGGGAATCCGAGACCATTGCCGGATTCGTGCTGGAAATTTCAGGTAGCTTTCCTAAAATCGGGGAAAAAGTACCTTTCAAGGACTATCTGTTTGTAGTGGAAAGCATGGATAAAAAACGATTAAAACGTATTAAAGTAACTTTACCACATGAAGCATAAGATGTTCCTATTTTTGGCGCTCGCCATATTCTCGATTGGTTGTAAGGAGGAGGTACTGCCCAAACCGAAAGCCATGCTCCGATTGGAGTATCCGACGGCCGACTACCAAACCGCGGATACTGATTGTGTGTACACCTTCGACCAGAACAGCCTGTCCAATATCAAGGAAAACAAGGATTGTTCCCTTGTACTGGACTATCCCATGATGAAAGGATCCATTTACCTAACCTATAAGCCCGTTCAAGGAAATTTGGACACCTTACTGGTAGATGCCCAAAAATTGTCGTACGAACACGTGGTGAAGGCCGATAATATTGTGGAACAACCCTTTATCAACCAAGAAGATGGAGTGTATGGCATGTTCTACGAAGTGAGTGGCAACGCCGCCTCCCAATCACAATTTTATGTGACCGACAGTACCGATCATTTTGTGACTGGGTCACTGTATTTTTACGCCAAACCGAACTACGACTCCATACTGCCAGCGGCCATGTACCTCCAAAACGATATCCGGAGGATTATGGAAAGCCTGCGATGGAAGGAATAGTTATTGCAACGTATCCTTGGCCAACAGGGCCTGGGCACGTTCAATACTACCGTTGATTTTTTCCTTTACCACCTTCACTTTTTCCTCTTCCTCGTCCAGTAGTTGTTGCTTTTCTACGGAAAGTTCTTTGCCGTTCATGATTTCGTCGTGGTTGAACCGATCACCAAACTCCTTCATCCAATCCATCATGGCAGTGTTGGCGTCTTGCAGATCCTTCATAGCTTCTTCGTACTGTTGGCCAACTTCTGTAGAATCAACCTTAGGTCGAAGCTCACCGACCAATTTACCAATGGTGCTCATTTTGGGCATCACCTCGTCGTGGATGGCCATCACCTTTTCCATTTGTGTAGGACCCTCGGGGGCCTTTTTCTCCTCTTTGCAGGAGGTGCTGATCAATAGACAGGCCAAAGCCAAATAGGAAACAAATTTTTTCATGATCTCGAATTTGAACACAAAAATAAACAGGAATTGCTTAGCCAAAGAGTAAGGGAACTTTAATAAATGTTAATAATGAACAATTTTGGGTTTCAGAACAGATAAAACAAAAAAAGACATTTTTATCCTAAAAAAAGACGAAATGTGACTTTTATCACATTAGGGAATACAAAGAGTACCTAATTTTGCTAAAAAGTTTACGTCAAAAGGCAAAAAGTGCAGTCTAGCTCCCAACATAGGACCATCAACAAAATTGGCATTGCCTTGTTGTTCATCGGTATGATACTGATTAGCAACCTACGGTTTTCGTCCATGTATGTTTACTATAGTTTGGATAGGGAAGGCTTTATTGAACAACTCTGCGAGAACAAGGATAAACCGGAACTCAATTGCGATGGAAAATGTATGTTGGCGCAGATGCTCCAAGCACAATCGGAAGATGATGAACCCATGCCCATTATAGGTTGGGAAGAGGTTTTGGTGTTTTTTGTAGTTCTTCCCAGCTACAGTATGAGTCCTGAAAAGAATCATGAAATACATACAGTCCAGTATGTAGACCTATATACCTATCACTATACCCCAAGGCTTATAAAGCCTCCAATGATTTAAGATGCCCCACGAATCGGTAGTCAAACCCTACCGAACATGTATAATCTTAAATCAAAATCAAAATGAATACAAGTACAATGGCAAAACTTAGTGTTTTGCTTTTCGGGACAGCTGTGTCCTATGCGCAACAGTCCAACACTCAGGATTCCCTCGAAAGAAAACCGGTACAACTGGACGAAGTATTGGTACAAGGAAAAAGAAAGTCAGACCCCGTTTTTTCGGCCTTTAAGAGCGAACAGGAAAAAAAGATAGTCCAATCCAAAAATGTGGCCGACCTTTTTAAGGACATTAATGGCTTCAACCTTATCAAACGGGGCAATTATGCCATGGACCCTTCCTTTAGGGCGACCCAATATGAGCAGTTGAACGTGCAGTTCAATGGTGGAACCAAGGTGATGCACGCTTGCCCCAACCGAATGGACCCTATAACCACCCATGTAATACCGGAAGAGATTGAACGTGTGGAAGTGGTAAAGGGCCCCTATACCTTTAGGTATGGCCCCACCTTTGGAGGTATCGTGAATCTGGTCACGCAAGAAGTGGAGAAACAGGAAAAAGGGTACCATGGCAAGGTAAACTTTGGGGGTGAGAACAACGGTAACGCCATAACCAGTTTTGCCAATGTTAAATATGTGGGTGAGCAGTTCGATGCCAACCTTAATTTTGGGCTACGTGATTTTGGCAACTATGTGGATGGTGACGGCAACGAAATACCATCTTCTTTCAAAAGCACGGATTACGGAGTTCAGGTCGGATACAACCCAACCGACAACCAAAGGATCCAATTAGGATTCCGGCAGTCGTTCGGAAGGGATGTATTGCACGCAGGATTACCCATGGATACCGAAATCGACGATTCCAACGTACTCTCTTTGGATTATAAATTGGATAATATTTCTGATGGTTTGCGGACGCTGAGCGCCAAGGTGTACCGTTCCAGGGTCGACCACGTGATGACCAACGAGTTGCGTCCGAGCTTTATGATGACCGAGGCAGTGTCCGAAGTGGATGCGACCACAGTGGGTGGAAGGATGGAGTTGGAATGGAGACCCGCTGAGGATGTTAAATTGTACACTGGGATTGATGCCTTTTCGGTCGGAAGAACAGGGAACAGGACCCGCTTGGTAAAAATGAACATGATGACAGGGAACCCGCTACCCATGCCCATGGAATTTGTGGATGAGGTTTGGCAGGATTCCCAAATTGAGGATTATGGAGCGTTTGTGGAGGGCAAGTATCCCTTGAGTCAAAAACTGTTGTTGAATGTTGGGGCCAGGTATGATATGGTCCGTTCCCGAACCGATTCCCCTTCGGATGATTTTGTAGCCGAATACCCTAACTTGGACACCCGCACCGAACACAATATCAGCACTACGGCTTCGGTAAAGTATATGGCTTCATCGCATTTACTGTTTGAATTGGCCTTTGGAAGAGGAGTGCGTTCCGCCAACATGATTGAGCGTTTCATCAACCATTTTACCGTGGGGCAAGACCCTTTCGAATATGTGGGCAACCCTTTCTTGGATGCCGAGGTGAACAATCAGTTTGAATTGGGCGTAAAGGGCAATACCGATTTTGAGGGCTATGCGCTGAATCGATTGGATTTTGGGGCTTCCGTTTATTATTCGGATTACGGAAACTACATCGTGGCAGTTATCGACCCCGAATTGGACAAAAAATATATGCCCATGGCGGAACCAACAGCGGTAAAAAGATTCACCAATTTGGAAAGTGCCTATAAAACGGGATTTGAACTGTTTGCCGAGTTGGCTTTTTTGCAGGATTTTAGTTTTAAAACAGAATTGGCTTATGTGTATGCCAAAAACCAAGATCTGAACGAATCTTTGCCCTTAACGCCACCTTTGGTGACCCGCTTTAATCTCGATTTTGAAAAGGAAACCATATGGGCCAAAGCCACCTACACCCTCACTTCGGAACAATCGAACATTGCGCTTTCCTTCGGGGAGCAGGTCACGGATGGATACGGGGTGTTGGACCTTCGCTTTGGTGCAAAACCTTTTGAACACCTAACCGTTGGGGTAGCTGCATCCAACGTTTTTGATACAACCTATAACAACCACTTGAATTTTTCATTTGTAAACCAAGCGGATTTTGGCAGAGTACCGATCAACGACCCGGGAAGAAATCTTTCTGCCTTTATTCAATATAGTTTTTAGTCCTTTCCCAAAACTAAAAAGGCGCTCCACTGGAGCGCCTTTTTTTGTAAGGGACTGTTTTTTATTTAAAATCCGAGGCATCTACCCCCTCATTTACTTTGATTTCCTTCACAAGAAACTCAAAGTTTTGGGGCCCCATGCTTTGCATCAACTTAAACGGGAACTTGATGCCGGAAACTTCTTGGTAATCACCATAGCCTAGAGTGCTGGTCATTTGTTGGCCTTGCATCTCTTGAGTGTTGATTTCTTGAACTTTAAGCCCGGTCTCTACGTCATAAAAAGCCGTTTTGTTGTCACTAATCTTTAATTTGTATGCTTTTTTATCGCCCACGGGCTCTATCCCTTCCAAGGAAACATCACCTGCGGCCAAATAGTTAAGTTCGGGGAACGCGGCTGATTCTTCCTTGATCTTGGAAATCTCTTCTGGGGAAAGGTCCTTGCGTTGGCCCTGCACTACCATATAACCACTATCGCCATCCAACACTTGTTTTTGCATGGAATTTCCCTGCACTTTCACATTTTGCATGAATTGGTCCTGAGCTGTTTTCTTCATCTCCAGTTCCAGTTTCATGCCCTGCATCTCTGCTTCGGCCACCATGGAATACGATTCTACCCCTTCAAGCTTGGCTTTGCCTCCAATCGCTTGGATGTAGTTTTCGAGTACTGTTTTCGCATCCATTCCTTCGGGAACTGCAGCATTGTAATCGGGCTTTTCTGTCTTGTTTGCATATTTATCAAAATACAACACGGGAACGTCTTTGCCCTTAAAGGTCACTTTTTCCAAATTTTCCAATACATCGCTTCCTTTTCCAGTGACCACCACTCTGGCGTTTGTAGTGGAGAAATGCTTTTGGGCAGCTTGGAGCACATCCTCTTTGGTAATAGCGTCCAATCGTTCCAAATAGGTCTCGTAAAAATCCTTTGGAAGGTCCTCTGTTTCGATGTTCAGGGCATATTCCGCCACTGTTTCGGGCTTTTCAAGTGCCATAACGAAGCTTCCGGCGTATTTTGCCTTGGCATTGGCCAGCTCTTCATCGGATACGGGTTCGGTAGTAATTTTGTCGATTTCCTTTAAAATTTCAACTACGGAACTGTCGGTCACCGCATTCCTTACCTGTGCATAGGCATTAAATCGCATAGGGCTGTATTTGTTCGCCCTGATGCCAGAGTACGAACCGTATGTGTATCCTTTGTCCTCACGTAGGTTTTTGAACAATCGGGCCTGTCCGCCGCCGCCCAAGATTCGGTTGGCCAACAAGGCATCCAGATAATCTTCGTCCTTCATTTTCAGATCGGTGATGTTCTGCACGGCCACTTCGGACTGTACGGCATTGGGCATATCCACAAAGTTGATCTGCGTGTACTGCACATCTTTGGGGTCGGAATAGGTGAAGGAAGGCGGAGCCGCTTTCGACCAAGGAGTGAACGCCTTGGTCACCAATTCTTTTACGTTTTCGAATTCCACATCCCCGATGACCACCAAATAGGCATTGGCGGGCACAAAATAGGAACGATAAAATTGCTCAACATCCGCTAGGGTAACATTGTTCACCGTTTCCTCTGTCATAAATTCACCAAAAGGATGATTTTTTCCGTAGGCAAGGGCCAATTGCACTCGGTCTGCCACCGCGGAAACGTCTTTTTCTTCGGATTTGATCGCTGTGATGATTTTTTCCTTTTCCTTATCAAACTCTTCGGGAAGAAAGTTCGGGTTAAGGGCAGCATCTGCCATCAGTTCCAAAATTCTTGGAAAATATTTGGACAAGGAGCTGGCAAAGGCACTTTGGTCACCTATAAACACTGTTGCGCCCAAAAAATCCACTTCTTCGTAGAATTCATCTTTTGGGATGTTTTTGGATCCTTTTCCCATCATGCTCGCCGTGAGTGCGGAAAGACCTGCTTTGTCCCCTTCCATAATGGGAGGGTTGTCAATCGAGAGCTGTACACGCACCCTTGGCAATTTATGGTTTTCCACCACCAGTACTTTCAGGCCGTTCTTCAATTCAAAACGGGCAGGATCTTTCAGGTTGATTTTGGGAGCTGGGCCTGGTTTGGGCTGTGTGCTTCGGTCTATTTGTGCGTACGATGCTGTCATGAAAAGCGACAGCACGGTCAAAACTAAATACTTTTTCATCTTAATTAGCGTCTTTTTGTTCTGGTAAATATTCCAACTCCAAGCGTTGGTTCACCTTCAAATATTTTTTGGCCACTTCCATGATTTCCTCTCGGGTAATGGAGCGGTAAATGTCGATTTCCGTGTTGATGAGGTTGGTGTCGTCCTTGAGCATGTAGTTTTCGGCCAAGGAATTGGCAATGCCCTCAACACTGCTGTTGGCATTTACAAATTGGTTTTCGAACTTGTTCTGGAGTTTTTGGTAATCCTTTTCAGAAATGAGCTCCATCTGAAGCTTTAGGATTTCCTCATCGATTTCCTTTTTGATGTCCTGGATGGAATTGTCTCCCACGGGAAGTCCTCCAACAATGTAAGAGCTGTAATCTTCCGCATCCACAGGTACCGATAGTATTTGTAATGCCATTTTTTTCTCGTCCACCAGTTTCTTGTAAAGTTTGGAGCTTTCCCCGTCACTCAAATAGGTAGAGATCATGTTGATTACATAGGCATCGCGCTGACCTTGCCCAGGAGTCCGGTAAGCCAATAAGATGGCTGGGATTTGGATATTGGGGTCGTAATACTTGGCAAATTTTGTGGTGGTGATGGGCTCTTCCTTTACGTTGGGTCGCTGAATTTCGGCGCCTCTAGGGATAGGGCCAAAGTAATCTTGAATCATTTTTTTGGTCTTTTCGGTATCAAAATCACCAGCTACCACCAAAACGGCATTGTTGGGCACGTAATAGGTTTTGTTGAATTTCTTGAAATCATCCAAAGTGGCGCTGGCCAAATGGTCCAACGACCCGATAACGCCCCAACGGTATGGATGTTCGGTGTAGAGATTTTTCAGGATTTGCTCAAAAAAGGCACCGTAAGGAGCATTGTCCGTTCTGAGCCTTCTTTCTTCCTGTACCACTTCTTTTTGGGTATCGACCCCCACTTGGCCTATAATGGGATGCAGCAATCGCTCCGATTCCAGCCAAAGGCCTACCTCCAAACTGTTGGATGGGAACACCTCATAATAATAGGTGCGGTCCAAAAAGGTATTGGCGTTGTGCCTGCCCCCGTTGGAAGCTACGATTTGGTCCCATTCACCACGTTCGATGTTTTTGGTACCCTCGAACAATAAATGTTCAAAAAAGTGGGCAAAACCTGTTTTGTTGGGATCCTCGTCCTTGGATCCCACATGGTACATTACCGATGTGGTCACTACTGGGGCGCCATTGTCCTGATGTAGGATAACGTGAAGCCCATTGTCCAGGTCATACTCTTCAAAAACGACTTCCTGTGCAGAAAGCGTGGTCGCTCCAAAGAGCATGAGCCATGCAGAAAACAAATGTTTTTTCATTGTAATAGTCAGTATTTAAAAATTGATGTTGCTACGGGGTTGGTATCGATTTCTTGCTCGATGTTACGCAAAATATAAAATATTTTGTGGGTGGGCAGAAGTTTTATAAAAGTCTTTAGATTTAAAATTTAGCATAATTGGCAAACATTCAGTAAATTAATACATGAATCCAAAAACAATACTATGAAAAACATTACCCTTCCAATCCGTTTCGGAATTGTCACCAGTGCGGTGCTCATTGCCTATTTTTTGATTTTGGCGTTAATGGGCAAGCACACGAACGTCTTTTTTAGTCTGTTCAATGGGGTGATTACGGGTTTTGGGATTTATGAGACCATTAAATACACCAAACTGCGGAAAGGTAAAAACTTTACGTATGGGAGCGGGTTTACGGCAGGTATCACAACAGGGTTTGTGGCCACCTTGCTGTTCACCATTTTCTTTGCATTTTATGCCACGGAGCTGGACAGTGCCTTTTTAGGGGAACTTTCCACCGCTTGGTCCAGTGATTATAAGAACTTCGAGGGCATCGTCTTTTTTACGGTGGCCATCATGGGGTTTGCCACAACTTTGGTTTTAACGCTTTCCTTTATGCAATTGTTCAAAACCAGCAACAACTCCAAAAAAATAATGGGTTAAATCAAATAGAATACTTGTAGATTAAGGATTTAGCAGTATATTTGCACCCGCTAATTTTGACAAAGCGAAAGAATTTTTAATCTAATTAACGCATTATGTACGCAATTGTAGAGATGGCAGGGCAGCAGTTTAAAGTTGCAAAAGACCAAAAAGTGTACGTTCATCGTTTGCAAGAGGAAGAAGGTGGCAAGGTCACTTTTGACAAGGTCCTTCTTTTGGAAGATGGTGGTAACGTAACCATTGGCGCCCCGGTCATAGAAGGTGCGGCTGTTGAAGCCAAAGTAGTAAAGCACCTTAAGGGAGATAAGGTAATCGTCTTTAAAAAGAAAAGACGTAAGGGTTACCAAAAGAAAAACGGTCACAGACAGTATTTGACCGAAATCGTTGTGGAAAGCATTGTAGCGAAAGGCGCTAAGAAAGCTGCCAAAGCAAAAGCTGAAGCAAAACCAGCTGCTGAACCAAAAGCAGAGAAAAAAGCGGAAGCCCCAAAGAAAGAAGCTCCAAAGGCGACTGAGGATTTAGGTTCCAAAACGGTTGCTGAATTGAAGGAAATGGCAAAAGCCAAAGAAATCAGCGGGTACTCTTCTATGAAGAAAGCCGAGTTGATCGAAGCGTTAAGCAAATAAGACAAGAACTAAAATTTATATATCATGGCTCACAAGAAAGGTGTAGGTAGTTCAAAAAACGGTAGAGAATCAGAATCGAAACGCTTGGGTGTTAAGATTTTTGGTGGTCAGGCAGCTGTTGCCGGTAACATCATTGTAAGACAACGTGGTACCAAGCACAACCCTGGCGAAAATGTATACGCAGGAAAAGACCATACCTTGCATGCCAAGGTAGATGGTGTTGTGAAGTTTGAGAAAAAAGCTGGTGGAAAATCATTTGTATCCATCGAGCCTTTCCAAGCATAATCAATCACAACAGAATTGATACAAGGGCCCCGCAAATGCGGGGCTTTTTTATTTGAGAAATTTTAATGGTTTTATAACCTAACGGTGATGTTAGGGTTAGCCTGAAAAACGAATTTCATTGTTTGCTTGTCCAAGTACGCATCATGAAAAAGATTTTCGGGTTTGTATTGTTTTTTTTGACAGTCTGTATGTTGCCAATTTCACTGTATGGCCAACAAGCAGATGATTATTTGGATTTGGGACTGGCTGGAGAAGCCTATCATATACTTCAGAAGCAGTTGGAAACGGCCAAGCAGCACCCTGAATCACCGCTACAGATTGCCGTTGGACATCTAGAACTTGGAGCATATTATCATACCCTTGGTCTGTATACAGAAGCATTGGCACAATATAATTTTGCCCTTGAACAACTGGTTCATCATCCCGATGATATGTTGTATGCGGAACTCAACAACAACATTGGCAAAGTTTACCTTTCCCTAATCAATTTTGAACTTGCTGAACAGTATTTTGAGGAGACCAAAACAGCATGCGAGCAACTAGGCGACAAAAAAGGTCTGGCCACATCTTTGGGACTTTTGGGGGCAAGCCACGAAAAGCAATCGGAATACGAGGAAGCCTTGGAAGATCAAAGAAGGAGCTTGGCGCTTTTCAAAGAGCTTCGTGATGATTTGGGCACGGCACTGACCAACGAAAATATCGGAAGCATTTATGAAGACCTTGAACAATTTGATCTTGCCTATGATTATTTCAACAGGGCTTATGGCCATCTCAAAGGGACCGGAACCGAAGCCGAGGCGAATGTATTGAACAATCTAGGCGATGTTTTTCGGAAAAGAGGGGAGTATCCGTCCGCCTTGGAAAAAACCACCTTGGCACTGGAACTTGCCATCCAAATCAACGACCTTCATCAAATGGAAAGTGCGCACAAGGACCTCTCCAAAACCTATGCGCTCATGGGTAATTTTGAACAGGCACATGCCCATCTGCTGCTGGCCGAGCAATACAACAGCGATATGCTCACGTCCCAGAACAGCGATCAGCTGAACGTGCTCCAGACCATTTACGAAACCAACAAAAAGGAAGCAGAGATTGAGCTGCTCAAAGAGCAGAACAAGGTGAGCGAGGCCCATCAGAATTTACTTTGGGTAGCCCTCTTTTCAATTGCGGTCATCTTCGTTATTATGTACTACTACATGGGCAGAAAGCGAAAGGCCAAGCTCAAGATTCAGGAATACAAACAACGCATGCTAAAGGCGGAACTGGACAAAAAGGCCATCGAAGAAAAAAACCTCCAACACGAGGTACAGCTTAAGGCAGCCTCCTTGTCCCGATACAGCCTGCACCTTTCCCAGAAAAACAAAATCTTACTGGATATGTCCAACACCTTAAGAAACATAGCTTCACGCAAGCACATGGACACCTCGAGCAAAATCAAGGAGTTGGTCAAGGAAATCGACTTCAATCTAAAACAGGAACAGGAGTGGGATGAGTTTATGAGCTTTTTTAAGGAAATCCATCCCGAATTCGTCAAGAAATTATCTTCATTGTCCCAAAACTCCCTTTCGCCCGCCGAACTCCGCTTGGGCATGCTGTTGCGGTTGAATCTTTCCTCCAAGGAAATTGCATCCATTTTACGGGTAACCCCAGATAGTGTCCGTGTGGCCCGCCATCGACTTCGCAAAAAACTGCCCATAGATCAAAAAGAAGAATTGGTAAACTTTATGATCGATCTTTAGCACCATTTCCTCCCTGTTTTATGGAAAAGGTTATGCCAATGTAAAATAACTGTAATTGTTGCCCTCTTGTTTCTGTGCATTTTCCCTTTTGTTTCCTTTTTGTTTCCCTTTATTTCAAACCATAACGAATTGATATACATAGTTTTGAGAAAACCAAAACGCAAATTGAAATGAAACTAATGCATATCAAAAATTACCTGTTTGTAACGCTGTTCTTAGTCTTTGGCTTTGCCACAGCACAAGCCCAAACAGGAAATATTCAGGGTACCATTTCCGATGAAAACGGAATTTACGTCTCTGGTGCCAACATCTTTATCGAAACGCTGAACAAAGGAACCATTTCCGATTTTGATGGAAGGTTTACTTTGGTGGGTGTACCAGAAGGAACCTATACACTTCAGATTACCTACATAGGATATGGAAATGTAGATCAAGAAGTATCGGTTGCCTCTGGAGAAACAGCCAGTGTGGTGGTAGAATTGATGCCTACCAATTATCAATTGGACGAAGTGGAAGTCGCTGCACAAGGTTTGAGCGGCCAAGCCAAGGCGCTGAACACGCAACGAACCAATTTGAACATTACCAACGTGGTTTCCACCGACCAGATAGGAAAATTTCCCGATGCCAATATCGGTGATGCGGTAAAACGTATACCGGGTATCACCATGCAAGTGGACCAAGGGGAGGCGCGTAATGTGATTGTGAGGGGTCTTTCGCCACAACTCAACTCCGTGACCTTGAACGGCAGTCGTATTCCATCTGCCGAAGCTGATAATCGTAACATTCAAATGGACCTGATTCCATCGGATATGATCCAGACCATAGAGGTGAACAAGGCCGTAACCCCCGACATGGATGGCGATGCCTTGGGAGGTTCCGTGAATTTGGTTACCCGAACAGCCCCGCAAGGGTTTCGACTTTCGGCAACCTTGGGCTCCGGGATAAATTTCATAACAGATAAAAGAAACTTAAATGCTTCGTTCCTAGTAGGGGATCGTACCAAGGACGGAAAATTTGGATGGATGTTGGGTGCTGTGATTCAGGATAACGATTTTGGTTCCGATAATATCGAGGCAGAATGGACGGATGAATTCGCATTTACCAATGCAGAAGGAGAGGAAGAAGAATTGGATGTAAATCCATACACCAATGTGGCCGAGCAACGGACCTATTTAGTGCAACGCGTACGTCGTAGTTTTTCTGCCAATTTTGATTATCAGTTCGATGCCAATAACTCCATCTACCTTAAAACCATGTACAACTGGAGGGATGATAGGGAGAACCGTTATGTCTTGGCCCAAGAGATTTTGGATGCGGAGGATATTGGCCCTGATGATTTTACCATCACCAACGGTATCCCGACCCGTTTTCCGGCAGAGATAGCCCGAGAAACCAAGGGGGGAATAGACAATAACCGAAACCAAAATGCCCGTTTGGAAGACCAGCGTATGCAAAACTATACCCTTGGGGGAAACCACCTTTGGGGCAACGTAAAAGTAGATTGGTTGACATCGTACGCCAAGGCATCCGAAGAGCGATTGGACGAGCGCTATGCGCAGTTTGCTACCGAATACACCGTAATCAATGACAATAGCGACCCAGAGTTCCCCATCATGACCGCTGCAAACCCAGGAGACGCCAACAATCTATCGGCTTTTGAGTTTGATGAGATTACCAACGAAACCCAATATACGGAGGAAGATGACCTCAATATTTTTGTCAATGTTGAAATTCCTGCGGACCTTTTTGGAAAAGGAGATGGGACCGTAAAATTTGGGGCAAGGGGACGCTTTAAGAACAAGAATAGGAACAATGATTTTTTTGAGTATGATTTGGAAGACACCTTCCCTACGCTGGATGCAGTTCCAAATCGGGATTTTACCGACCCGGATTATTTGGCCGGAGGCCAATATGCAGCAGGATTCTACGCAGACCCTGCATGGCTCGGCGGTCTCAATCTGAACGCGGACAACGGAGAATCCATCATCGAGGAATTTCTTCCCGGAAACTTCGATATTTCAGAAAACGTATATGCAGGATACATGATGGCCAATCAAAAACTTTCGGATAAGTTGAGCGTATTGGCAGGGGTTCGTTTGGAACACACCCAATTGGAATCCGATGGTTTTAGCGTAACATTTACGGAAGATGACATCGTCTCCCAAGAAGTCAGTGCCGATAACTCATACACCAACATTTTGCCCAGTGTACATTTTAAATATGATTTTAGTACCAACACTATTTTACGTTTTGCGTGGACCAATACCTTGGCCAGACCCAACTATGAAGACTTGATTCCAAGAGCGGAAATTATCAATGCTGATGACGAGATTATATTGGGTAACGCAGCTTTGGACCCGACCACTTCCATGAACTTTGATTTGATGGCAGAGCATTATTTTGAAAGTATTGGGGTAATCTCGGGAGGTTTATTTTATAAAAATATCGACGATTTTATTTATACCTTCATTTCTGAAGCTCCGGACAACTCCTTTGGCCCAGATACAGAAGGTTTTGATGTATTCCAGCCATTGAACGGGGACAATGCCACTATTTTTGGGATGGAATTTGCCTTCCAGCGGCAACTCGACTTTCTACCGGGCTTCGCTAGAAACTTCAACATCTACTTGAACTATACATATCTTACTTCCAGTGCCGATGGCATACGAAACGAGGATGGGGATGAGCGAACCGACTTGGACTTGCCCAATACCGCACCCAATATGTTCAATGCTTCCTTGGGTTACGCCGGTAAGCGATTCAGTGCCCGTTTGTCTGCGAACTTTTCAGACTCCTACGTGGATGAAAGTGGAGGAAACGCCTTTGAAGACAGGTATTATGATCAGCAGTTTTTCTTGGATTTCAATTCTAGTTTTGCCATCAATAACAAGCTCAGGATCTATGCCGATTTGAACAACATCACTAACCAACCCCTACGCTTTTTCCAAGGCGTAAGCGAACGTACGCAACAAGCGGAGTACTACGGACTTCGATTGACCTTTGGTTTGAAGTACGATTTGTTCAAAAAATAAAATCAGGTAGTATATTTTATATACGGTGCCACAACGAGAACCTGCCTTTTGGTAGGTTCTTGGAACTGGTATTTTTATCTTAACCATAACTATGAGAAAAACATACATTCCACTATTTGCCATTTTAGCCATGGTTTCCTGTCAACAAGGAAGTAAACTGCCAGCCATAGCGCCCGATGTGATTACCGAAAAAACCCCGAACGACACCGATGACCCCGCCATTTGGGTGAATCCCGATGATGTCTCCAAAAGCATTGTCTTTGGAACCGATAAAGAGACGAACGGAGGAATATATGCCTTTGATTTGGATGGAAAGATTATTCAGGAAAAATCCATCAAAAACATAGAACGCCCCAATAATGTGGATTTGGCCTACGGTTTCCAGTTGAACGATTCCGTTGCGGTAGATGTAATTGCCTTTACCGAAAGAGAAAAGCAACAGATCAGACTGTTTTCTGTTCCGGATATGAAGCCATTGGATGGTGGGGGCTTTCCCGTTTTTGAAGATGAAGCCAATATTGAGCAGCGTTTGGCCATGGGTATCAGCCTCTACAAATCGCCGAAGGACTCTTCCCTGTATGCCATTGTTGGTAGAAAAATAGGTCCAAGCGGTTCCTATCTCTATCAATATAAGTTAGAAGCAGATAGTATTGGGGTTACTGCTAATTTGGTACGTAAGTTCGGAAGCTTTACGGGCGGAAAGGAAATCGAGGCCATTGCTGTAGATCACGAGATGGGCTTTGTATATTATTCCGACGAAGGCGAGTGCATCAAAAAGTACTATGCAGAACCGAGTATGGGCGATGAGGAGTTGGCTTGCTTTGGCGGCGAGCTGTTCTTGGAGGATATCGAGGGCATTGCCATCGCCCGGTATCCAAACGGGGAGGGATATATCATCGTTTCCGACCAGCAACGGGGGCAGTTCAATATTTTTTCCAGAAAGGACAATAGTTTCATCAAAGCCGTCAATCTATCCACTTTGGAAACCGATGGTTGCGATGTGGTAACGGTTTCATTGAACGATACCTTTTCGAACGGGCTTTTTGTCGCTATGAACGACGAAAAGAACTTTTATTTTTACGATTTGAACAAAGCGCTCGACCTGAAATAGTTCTTGTGTGCATTTTGGTTGAAAAATTCGTCAGTTCGAGTTTGTTTTTGGAGCTCAGTGGAGAAAACGAGTATCGAGAACGGGATTTTCCCTAGAAAACCGTATTCTGGATATAAAATTTTCAAAATTTCACTCGAATTGACGGTTTTCAAGTTAAAAGAACAAAATGCACTACGGGTCTAAAATGTAAGTTTTCGTTTGCGGGCGGTAATTTGCCAAGTATCCACTTTTTCCCCGTTTTCAATTACGGAAACTTCATCATGGAGATTGATAGTGGGGCAAATATGATAGGGAATGCCATAGAGGACATCGCCCACTTTGTAGTTGTCCCACTCCTTTACTTTAATAACCCCATGTTCCTCACTTTGTGAAAGCAGTTCGTAGCCATCAAGGTTCACGAATTTGACTCGCTTATCAATCGGGTTTTCAGCTGCGACCGATTTATGACCAAGATCTACTGTGATGATGCCCTCTGTGGGTTTTGAAATGATTCGGGTAATCAAAAGCGCAGCATGCTTAAAGTCCTGTTCTTTTAGTTTCTCGCCATATCCCCAATCCCACAACACACAGGTGCCCGGGCTGGTAATCCGTTTTTCCTGAAGTAGATGTGAGGTAAACGAGGGCGTTCCCCCACAGATAAGCTGGGCTTTGGGATAATCTATTCGGAGCGCATCAAAATAGGTTTCCACATCCTGTACCCCTTTTTCTATCTGTTGGTTGCGTAACTCAAAATCGGAGTCCCGTAAATGCCCATCGTAGGCATGAAGTCCACTCAAGACTAAGGATTTACAGATTTTTAAATAGGCAATCAGTTCATCCAGTCGAGGGCCTATTTCAATACCCGAACGGTTCATGCCGTTGTTGATGTCGATATAAATTTGGACCTTCAGTCCCTTTTCCTCAGCTTTTTGATTGAGTTCCTCGGCGCTGTCCACATTGTCCAGAAGGGCGGAAAACTCCGTATTGGGGTAATGCGGTATCATCTCCAATAAACGGTCCACTTTGGGCCCAACCAATTGATGGGCAATCAGCACGGTGGCGGCACCGGCCTCGGCGGCAATCTCTGCTTCGGCAATGGTAGAGGCCTTAAATCTTTGAATTCCGGATTTCAACATCAGCTGCATCACTTTGGGCATTTTATTGGTCTTGATATGAGGCATCAACCTGTCGGTTTGACCATCCACCAAAGAAACCATCTTACCGATGTTGTATTCTAAGTGCTCCTTGTACAATGCTATGGAAGGGGAATCCACAGTTTCTATATTTTCAATATGGTACCACGTATTGTCCATCACTTTGCCTTTTTGAATGCATAAAGGTAACAATCCCGATCCGATGTATGGATATGGAATGGCAGCTGTCAAGAAATCGGGGCGCTAATTAAGCGGGAAGACTTTCCATCAAAATCTTTTGTACCTTAACTACCATTAACTATAAAACTTATATTATGAAAAAAGCAATTATTTCTTCATTATTGGCCTGTTCCATACTATTCACTAGCTGTTTGGGCTCTTTTAGGGCATTCAACAACCTGAAGGATTGGAACCAAGGACTGACCGATAGCAAGTTCTTGGACAACTTGATTTTTTGGGGATTGAACATTGTTCCTGTGTATGGATTGTTCTTTCTTGGGGATGCCTTAATATTCAACGTAATAGAGTTCTGGTCCGGCTCCAACCCTATAGCCATGAAGGATGGGGAATCCGAAATCCAAATGGTGGAGCATGATGGCAATACCTTTGAGATGGTCGCCACCAAAAACAGGATTCAGGTGACCGTTGTGGAAGGACCTAAAAAAGGAAAGAAAATTGATTTGGTGTACAAGCCAGATGAAAAATCCTGGAACGCCGTTCGTCCCAATGGGGAAATCATCAAACTATCTTCGTTTGAAGAAGGTTTCTATATTGTGTATATGCCAAACGGGGAGAAGGTAAAAATTGACCCAATGAGCACTAGGGAAGAAGGATTGGCTCTGCTAAATGAAAGTAAGACTTGCTATTATGGCGAGACCTTATTGGCCGATTAATAAAAGTAGAATAGCAATAAAAAACCCATGGTTTTGGCCATGGGTTTTTTGTTTTATATCAAATCTTGATTAGTATCGATAGTATTCTGGCTTAAACGGCCCTTCTACTTCCACACCAATGTAATCTGCTTGTTCTTTATTGAGCTCTGTCAATTCAGCTCCCAAACGAGCTAGGTGCAATTTGGCCACTTTTTCGTCCAAATGTTTGGGTAGCATATACACCTCATTGGCATATTTATCGCTGTGCTTCCAAAGTTCAATTTGAGCCAAGGTCTGGTTGGTAAAACTGTTGCTCATCACAAAACTTGGGTGGCCCGTGGCGCAACCTAGGTTCACCAATCTACCTTCCGCCAGTACGATCACGTCCTTTCCGTCGATAGTGTATTTATCTACCTGTGGTTTAATTTCATCTTTGGTATCTCCGTAGGCACCGTTCAACCAAGCCATATCGATTTCATTGTCAAAATGCCCAATGTTACAAACAATGGCTTTGTCCTTCATGGCCCTAAAATGCTCTTCGCGGATAATGTCCTTGTTTCCCGTACTTGTAATAACGATATCCGTATTGGGAACCACAGTTTCCAATTTCTTCACTTCAAAACCGTCCATACAAGCTTGTAGTGCACAGATGGGGTCAATTTCGGTAACGGTGACAATGGCGCCCGCTCCACGGAAAGAGGCGGCAGTTCCTTTACCCACATCACCATAACCTGCAACCACGACACGCTTTCCGGCCAACATGGTATCGGTAGCCCTTCGGATAGCATCCACGGCACTTTCACGACACCCATACTTATTGTCGAATTTGGATTTGGTTACGGAATCGTTCACGTTGATGGCGGGCATGGGAAGTGTTCCCTTTTTCATACGTTCGTACAAACGGTGAACTCCTGTGGTGGTCTCTTCCGAAAGACCTTTGATGCCAGCGGCCAATTCAGGATATTGGTCCAGAACCATATTGGTAAGATCCCCACCATCGTCCAAGATCATATTCAAGGGCTTTCTGTCCTCACCAAAGAACAACGTTTGTTCAATGCACCAGTCAAATTCCTCCTCGTTCATCCCCTTCCAAGCATACACGGGGATACCTGCAGCAGCAATGGCCGCAGCAGCGTGGTCTTGGGTGGAAAAAATGTTGCAGGAGCTCCAAGTTACCTCCGCGCCTAGGGCCACCAGGGTTTCAATGAGTACTGCCGTTTGAATGGTCATGTGCAAACAACCGGCAATTCTAGCGCCTTTTAGCGGTTGTTCGCTACCGTACTCTTCGCGCAGGGCCATTAGCCCTGGCATTTCGGCCTCGGCAAGCTCAATTTCTTTCCTTCCCCAATCCGCAAGAGAGATGTCCTTTACCTTATATGGTACGTATGGAATTGTCTTTGTGCTCATACTTTATCTAATTTTACTTTTGTAGCTTCGCTTATATTTTGGCACAAAGATACGAATTCGCATAACTTTTGCTCATGCCCATTTATAAAACAATAACAGTTTCACCCACCACCAAGGTCTATATTTGGAAAGTGAGCGAGCCAGAAGCTGAACTGGCTAAAGATGTGGAGCTTACGGCGCATTGTCAAAATCGGATGGACGGTATGAAATCCGAGGCCCATCGCAGGGCATTTTTGAGCATTCGCCACCTTTTGGCCGAGGCGGGTTATGTGGACAGCGATTTATATTATGACGATTTTGGAAAGCCACACTTAAAGGATGGAAAGTACATTTCGATCACCCATTCCCACCATTTTACAGGAATCATCGTAAGCGAAACGGATGAGGTGGGTATCGATATTGAGAAGCAGCGGGACAAAATTCTAAAGATTGCCCATAAGTTCACTCCAATCCAAGAATATAAGACCTTGGCCAATTCGGAAGCCTTGATGCGAAAACTGACCATTGTTTGGGGTGCCAAGGAATCGCTTTACAAAATCTATGCACAACAGGGCCTTAGTTTTTTAAGGCACATCAATGTGATTGATTTCTCCTTCGAGGACACCCGAACGGTGGCGGAAATTATGTACAAGGGCAAAAAATCGCACTACGAAATCGAATTTCTGGAGTTCGAGGGCTTCACCTGTGTTTATGCACTTAAAATGATGGGAGGATAATTCCTTTTTGTAGTTTTGTCGCGAAACCTATTGGCCATGAACATATCTGTTGAACTTACCCTTTCCCCGTTGCAGGACGATTTTGAAACCCCCATCATTCAGTTTATCAAAAAACTTCGCGCTTCGGGACTTACGGTTTTGGAAAACCCGCTGAGCACTCAAGTATTTGGCGATTATGACAAGGTGATGGAATTATTGAATTCCGAGATTAAGGAAAGCTTTGAAAACTTGGACCATGTGGTGCTTACAATGAAAGTGGTAAAATCCGACCGTAGCGACTATGAACCCCATTTTTGATTTTTTCCTTGGCCCATACCAAGGTAGGGAGCTATCCCTGATCATTTTGGAGGCTACGGCCTTCTTCTTCGGTATTGCCAGTGTGGTGTATGCCAAACGGGAAGATATTTTAGTGTACCCTACGGGACTCGTGGCCACGGTGATCACGACCTACATTTTTTTGGTGGACAGTTTATATGGCGATATGATGATGAATTTTTACTATTCCATCATGAGTATTTACGGTTGGTGGAACTGGGCCAGAAGAAAGGATGATAGAAACCCAGTGGTGCAAATTACCCGAACGAACACCAAGGAGAAATGGATCGGGTTCGGATTTTTTCTACTCACCATGTTGGTAACCTATGGGGTTTACAGGGCCTTTGGTGCCGAAATTGGCCCTACCAACTATGTGGATATCTTCACATCTGGTATTTTCTTTACCGCTATGTGGTACATGGCCAACAAAAAACTGGAAAACTGGACCCTTTGGATTTTGGGTGACTTAATAACCGTACCTTTGTATGCATACCGGGGATGGGGAATGTTCTCTTTGCAATACCTCATCTTTACCGTTTTAGCTGTACAGGGATATCTAGCATGGAAGAAAAACTTGGGCAACAGCCTTCAAACCTCATCAAAGTAGTCCTTTTTGGACCTGAATCCACAGGAAAGACCACACTCTCCAAACAACTGGCCGAACATTACCATACGGAATGGGTGCCGGAATACGCACGGGAATACCTTCAAGATAAATGGGATCGAGAACAAAAGACCTGCGAGCCCCAAGATCTGCTGCCCATTGCCTATGGCCAAATGCAGTTGGAGAACAAGTTGGCACAGAAAGCGAACAGGGTACTAATATGCGATACCGATCTTTTGGAGACCAAAGTGTACTCAGAGGCCTATTACGATAGCACCTGCGACCCACTCATAGAAAAATATGCACTGCAGAACAGCTACGACCTCTATTTTTTGACCTATATCGATACACCTTGGGTGGCGGACGATTTGCGGGACAAGCCCGATGAAAGAGAACGAATGTTTCTACATTTCAAGGAAGCTTTGGAGAAAAATAACAGGAAATTCATTAATTTAAGGGGGGATAAAGCGTCAAGGCTTTCCACAGCAGTTAAACACATAGATAAACTTCTCCAAAAACATGATCGAATTAAGTCCTAAAGACTTGGAACAACTCGATTCCAAAGGAATTTCCAAAGAAAAAGTAGCGAACCAAATAGAAACATTTAAAGAAGGCATTCCCTTTGTAAACTTATCGCAGGCCGCGGTGGTGGGCAACGGCATATTGCGCTTCTCCGAAAAAGAGCGGCTGGATCTCATTCAATATTTTGAGGATAACAGGGGCGCTTTGGAGCTGTTGAAGTTTGTGCCAGCATCGGGAGCCGCATCCCGGATGTTCAAAGCCATGTTCAATTTTTTGGATAGCTACGACCCATCAAAAGAAAAACTTTCCGAATACATAAAACGTACCGGCGATACCGATGCCCAAAAGTTTACGGATAATCTTTCTGACTTTCCATTTTATGATGTGATCATGGCGCGAATTGAAGGCAAAGCATCCAACAAGGATGAGCAGGCCTATCTTTTTGTGAAGGAAATGCTACAGGAAAGTGGGCTTGATTATGGATTTTATCCCAAGGGACTCTTGCCGTTCCATAAATACGATTCAGGGGCTGCCACACCATTCGAGGAACATTTAAAGGAAGCGGCACTTTACGCCAAAACCAAGGGTGTTGCCAATCTGCACTTTACCGTTTCGGAACAGCATGATGAAATGTTCGCCAAAGAGGAGGTCGTGGTGAGCCCAAAGATTTCCAAGAAAACGGATACCCGTTTTCAAATTTCTTACTCCAATCAAAAGCCTTCCACAGACACCATTGCGGTAGATATGGACAACCAGCCTTTTAAAAACAACGATGGTTCCATTCTGTTCCGGCCAGGTGGCCATGGGGCACTTATCGAAAACCTTAACGATCAGGATGCGGATATCATCTTCATCAAAAATATTGACAACGTGGTCATCGATAAGAATTTGGAAGCAGTGGCCAATAGCAAAAAAATGTTGGCAGGGGTCCTCAAAAAAGTTCAGGATAAGGCGTTTGCCTACGCTAAGTCAATGGAAGAGGGAGATATTTCTGTTGAAAAGGCGGACGAGATCAAGGCTTTCTTGGAGAAAGACCTCAATGTACGCATGCCAAGCAACTATGACGACCTTGGCGTGGAGGAGCAAAAGGCCGAAATCAAGAACAAACTCAATCGTCCCATCCGAATCTGTGGCATGGTAAAAAATGAAGGCGAACCCGGTGGAGGACCCTTTTGGATCAAGGATGCCGACGGAAATGTATCCCTTCAGATCATTGAATCGGCGCAAATAGATATGGAAGATGATGCGCAAGTGGCCATTCTTAAAAACTCGACCCACTTTAACCCTGTCGATTTGGTCTGTGGGGTGCGGAACCACAAAGGCGAAAAATTCGACCTGTTGAAATATGTGGATCCCAAACAAGGTTTCATCACTGGAAAAACCAAGGAAGGAAAAGAATTGAAAGCACTTGAGCTACCGGGACTATGGAACGGAGCCATGGCTTTCTGGAACACCATATTTGTGGAGGTGCCCTTGGTGACCTTTAACCCTGTTAAAACCGTAAATGATCTTTTAAAGCCTTCGCATCAAGCCTAAAGGTTTTCAACAAGATAATTGATCCGCTTTTTGAACAAAAAGCGGATTTTTTTTTGACCAAAAGTGACCCACCGGTAAAAGTTGTGTCTTATAAAGTACAGTCGGGATTCTTTTCGATGACATGATTAAATACGATAATCCTTAGGGGTTGTCTCAACTAGGTTGGTTGATTTGGTAAGAAGGCCGTGCAATACGTACGGCTTTCTTTTGATAGACCAATCAATGAATGCAAGGGCTATATGTTTTATAAAATAATACTGTTTTTAAATCTATTCTCCTTGGGCTTGGCTTTGTACATTTTGATAAAACATTTAAAAGACAGAAAAAAGGACGAAAACATAATGAAGCAGGATGATGCTATGTAAACACTATCCATGTATTATCCATTTCTGCCAATCTGTACCGTGGTCTTTTTTCCTTGTGACCATTTATTGGCAAGTATGAAAGGCTGCTTCGGCAGCCTTTCTTTTTGCTCTCTTTTCTTTGAAAACCAAAACCAACATCTTACATTTGCGGCATCTCAAAGGGGTGCTTTTACCAAAAGGCTGAGATTATACCCAATGAACCTGGGCGGGTAATGCCGCCAAGGGAATGCGCAAGCCGCATCTTGGAATTTCTATGTTTCTTCAAGAAACAAAAATCAATTACTAACACAGAATAATGACCCCTTTTATTCGTAACATTTTTACGAATGAAATTTTATTCAATTATTCAGAAAAGGGCCATTTCGGGCTCTTCGCAACAACGGCGGAACAACAAACGGAACCATTTCAAAAAGTTCACTATTGCCTTGGCTTTGATTGGCCTAAGTGGCACCATGAGTGCCCAAGAGGAGCCCATTGATAGCCTCGAAGGTGAAAAAGTAGTGCTCGATGAGGTACTTGTTCAAGGTGTACGGGCGACCAAGGAATTTCCCATCACCTTTTCCGACTTGGATAAGGTAGAAATTGCACCACGAAACCTCGGGCAGGATATTCCCATCCTCATGAATTTTATGCCAGCCGTGGTCACTACCTCCGATGCCGGGGCGGGGATAGGATATACCAGTATCCGTGTTCGTGGTAGCGATGCTACCCGGGTAAACGTAACCATTAACGGTATCCCTTACAATGATGCCGAATCCCAAGGGACATTTTGGGTAAACATGCCCGATTTTGCATCGTCCACCGAAAGTTTGCAATTGCAGCGAGGTGTGGGAACCTCTACCAATGGGGCCGGAGCCTTCGGTGCGAGTTTGAACATGCTGACCGATGCTTTTTCCGAAGAAGCGTATGCCCGTATCTCCTCCTCCGTTGGAAGCTTCAATACCTTACGAAGCAATGTGAAATTCAGTACGGGGCTAATGAATGATCATGTGGAGTTTTCAGGCCGATTGTCACGGATAACCTCAGATGGCTATGTGGACAGGGCATCCTCCGAATTGGACGGCTATTTTTTGCAAGGAGTTTACAATGATGACAATACTTTGGTAAAGGCCTTGCTCTTTGGAGGGCACGAAATCACCTATCAAGCTTGGAACGGAATTACCGCCGATCAGTTGGTGAACGACCGTACGTATAATTCAGCAGGTGAGTACACGGATGACGATGGCAATATCCAGTATTATGAGAATGAAGTGGACAATTACAAACAAGACCATTTTCAGTTGCACTGGTACGAAACCTGGAACGCTGCTTGGAACACCCATTTGGCGGTTCATTATACACGGGGACGTGGCTTCTTTGAGCAATACCAAGAGGACGATGATTTTGCCACTTATGGTTTGGAGCCCCTTACGGTGAACGGAGAACTGGTGGAAACCACAGATTTGATTCGTCGTCGATGGTTGGACAATGATTTTTATGGAACCATTTTTTCGGCCACTTACAACAACGAAAACTTGGAACTCATCATGGGAGGTGGCTACAACGAATACAAAGGCGACCATTTTGGGGAAATTATCTGGGCCGAGTTTGCCAGCAATAGCGAGATACGCGATAGGTATTATGATGACAACTCCACCAAAACGGATTTCAACATCTACACCAAGGCCAATTATAGATTAACGGATAAATGGTCCTTGTTTGGCGACCTGCAGTATCGAGGGGTTACCTATCAGGCGAATGGTGAGGATACCGGACTGGTGGATGACACCTTCAATTTTTTTAACCCCAAAGCGGGTATCACTTTTGATTTGAACAGAAACAACAACTTCTATTTTTCGTATGCCAGGGCCAATCGGGAGCCTAACCGCAACGATTATGAAAATGGAAGTCCAAAGCCCGAAAAGCTGAACGATTTTGAGTTGGGGTGGAGGTATGTTTCCCCAAGTTTTCAGTTGAACACCAACGTGTACTACATGCGCTATAAAGACCAGTTGGTGCTAACGGGTGAATTGAACGATGTTGGCGCTCCGCTGCGGTCCAACGTGGGTGACAGCTATAGGTTAGGCCTGGAAATCGATGCCAACGTTCGCTTATCCAGAACCTTTCAATGGAGGCCGAATATTGCCTTGAGTGATAATCGCAATATCGATTTCTTTTTTGAACGTGACGGGGAGCTTCAAAATTTGGGAAATACCCGTATTGCCTACTCACCGCGTTTGATTGCAGGGAATATTCTTTCCTATCAACCCAATGCGAATCTTCAAGTATCATTATTGTCAAAATTTGTGGGAAAACAGTACATGGGCAATATCGATTCCGAGAATTCGGTCTTGGATAGCTATACCCAAACCGATTTCAATCTCCAGTACACCATCAACATGAATTCGTTTGTGAAGAGTATTGAGCTTTCTGGATTGGTCAACAATATTTTTGACGCGGATATCGTGTCCAATGGCTATTTTTTCACTTTTAATGATGATTTTTCCAATCCCGGAACGGTTACCACTGTTGAAGGGGCGGGTTACTATCCGCAGGCAGGCATCAATTTCCTAGTGGGTGCGACTATCAATTTTTAATGTAAGACTGTAAGACAAGAGGTTCTGCAAGTTAGGTGCAGGACCTCTTTTTTAACCATAGTGTTAGATCAATTGGAAATGACCACGGTGTTGCCATTTTGGGCCGCATTGTAAAACAACAGGTCATAGTAGCGGTTGCCATCATTGGGTCGGTCCAATTGTTGTCCCGTAAAAAGGCTGTAGGTGTATCCTTCGCAGCCGCAGACCACGTTCTGTCCATCTATGGTCATGGTAGAACATTCATTGGGCGTGTGGTTGGGGCAACTGGCCTCAAAAGCATAGAAGGTATTTAAGCTGGCCTTGATAACAAAAGCTCCTCGTGTTCCCACGCCATTGTTGCCCACATATACGGGATTTCCAATGTTGTTCAAGTCGTTGTAAAGCGGTAGGTTCAGGTTGATTTCAAACCGAAACCGAACCTCTTGCAAATAAGGATTGCGGTTGGTCGTATCCGAACTGCAGGCGAGCATAAGCACAAGCAAAACAAGGGCCCAGAGATGCTTCATGGTAATTGATTTCAAAGGGTTACAGGCGCAAAGTTGATCAAAAATTGCCTATATTTGCGTTAAATCCTCGCAAAAACCATGCAGGTCATGGGAATCGTTGAGGATTTTTTGTATTTGTAGAGGAAGTGTACATTGGGGAAATTTTTCGATTTTCTTCGATGTCTTTTTGTATTAAAACTAAACGTCATGAGCAAAGTTTCATATTATACGCCCGAAGGACTGAAAAAATTGAGGGACGAGCTAAACTACCTGAAGGATGTGGAGCGCCCCAAAGCGTCACAAGCTATTGCAGAGGCAAGGGACAAGGGAGACCTATCCGAAAATGCAGAATACGATGCGGCCAAAGAAGCACAGGGATTGTTGGAGATGAAAATTTCCAAGATGGAAGAAACCTTGGCCAACGCTCGTTTAATCGATGAATCCCAATTGGATACCTCTAAAATATTGGTGCTATCTACCGTGAAGCTCAAGAACCAGAACAATGGTATGGAAATGAAGTACACCTTGGTGGCGGAGAGCGAAGCAGACCTGAAGAAAGGAAAAATTTCCGTAACCTCTCCAATAGGAAAGGGGCTGTTGGGCAAAAAGGTGGGCGATGTGGCCGAGATCAAAGTACCCAACGGAACCTTGAAGTTTGAAATTTTGGAGATTACAAGAGAGTAAGCGTAACTTAATTGGTTATATTTAATCCCGTTGCAATACGGGATTTTTTATTTTAAAACCGAATCAAAATGGCCAGTATATTCACAAAAATCATCAATGGAGACATTCCAAGTTACAAAATAGCTGAGGACGAGTACAATTTTGCTTTTCTGGACATCAACCCCAATGCCAAGGGACATACCTTGTGCGTTCCCAAAAAAGAGGTGGATAAGATCATGGACCTGGATGAGGAATCGTACATGCGATTGATGGGCTTTTCACGAAATGTGGGGATGGCCTTGGAGAAAGCAGTGCCCTGTAAGCGGGTGGGCATGTCCGTAATAGGCTTGGAAGTGCCCCATGTGCACGTTCATTTGATTCCACTTCAAAGCATGGCCAATGCCACTTTTCAACACAAAGAGAAACTTAGCGAAGAAGAATTTGAAGCCGTGGCGGAAGCCATCCGGTCCAAACTTTAACTTTCCAAATAAAAGTAAACACCTGCCGCCGCTAAGCACAGCATCAGGATTAAAATAATGAAGAACAACATGGTGAACCGTACCGCTGGCCGGTCTGGTTTTACCAACTTGTTGTAATAATTGAATACCCTTTCAATGTCTGGGGTCCAGTTTACGGGGTAAATAACAGAGTTACATTTTTTGCACTTGATCTCGTGGGTTACCATTCCTGTGGTTCTATGGTACAAGGCATTATACGTATGTTTTTGGTAAAATGTGATCTTGAGTTCCTGATTAAAACACTCGGGACAGTTGTTGGTGATGTCAGCTTCCTGTATTACAAGTTGTTTTTCCTCGGCCATAATTCAATTTTCTAGTGCTTTCAGGGAAATTTGCATGATGGTTCCTTCCTTGCTTGACGAAAATACTTTAATTTTTCCTTTATGGTACTCTTCCACGATTCTTTTTACCAACGAAAGCCCTAAACCCCAGCCTCTTTGCTTGGAAGTGACCCCAGGATTGAAAATGTTCTGGAAATCGCTTTTTGGGATGCCGTGTCCGGTATCGGAGACCAGAATGTTGATGTTTTGGCCCTTTTTTTCAATTTGGATGGTGATATTGCCCTTTCCCTTCATGGCATCGATGCCGTTTTTTACCAAGTTTTCTATACTCCAATTGTACAAAGGAGGGTTCATTAGCACCGCGGCTTCCTCTACATTGGAGCTGAAGGAAAAATGCACCAATTTGGAACTGCGCTGCTTGAGGTAGTCGTAGGCCTTTTTGGTTTCTGAAACAATATCGTGTTTTCGCAGTTCGGGCACGGAACCTATTTTGGAAAAGCGCTCGGTAATGGTTTCCAGTCGGCTGATGTCCTTTGCGATTTCACGGGTTACCTCTGGGTTGATGGCCTCAGATTTCAACAGTTCGTTCCAGCCCAATAAAGAAGTTAGGGGCGTTCCGATCTGGTGCGCGGTTTCCTTGGCCATTCCCGCCCATAGTTTGTTCTGTTCCGATGCCTTGTTGGTCCTGAAGAAAAAGAAAATGACCGCACCAAATAGAAAAATGATCAATAATAGGGCAAGTGGATAATATTTTAACTTGTTCAGCACCTCGGAGTTACCATAATACAGGGTTTCCAAGAGTTCATCTTCCTGTATGATCTGTATAGGTTCGTTCTCGTTCCTGAATTGGGCGATTTTTTTTCGGATGTAGACACTGTCACCGATTTTGTCCTCCGGAATGTTGTGGGTTTTATAGGAGCCCTCTTCGTTCACCAAAATCATGGGAGTAGAGGTGTTGTTACCCAAAACTTTTAGGGTAAGGTTTCCCAGCTCTTGGTCCACCGAAGATTGCACCAGCTCCAATTGGGCCGTGGCCCATATTTCCATTTTGAGTCGCTCTTCCTCCTTGAATTTTTTAAAAAAACTGTTGGTGTTCCATAAAATAAGGCTCACAATTACGAATGCCGAGATCAAGAGGATAAGATTGGAGGTTTTCCGTTTTGAGCTAAAGTTCATGGATGGTCAAATTGTTTTTAAAGATAGGGAAATGGAAAACATGTTGATAGTTCGTTGAAATAACGGATGCCAATGGAATTCATTTTATGTACTTTTGGGTTTTCAACAAAAATTAACATTGCATGGAAGTTCAGGGAAGAATCAAAATGATAGACGAAACCAAGACCTACGGTAACAACGGTTTCCGAAAAAGAGAAGTGGTCGTTACCACAGAGGAACAATATCCACAACATATTTTGGTGGAATTTGTGCAGGATAAATGCGATTTACTGAATAATTACAGTGTTGGACAAATGGTAAAGATCAGCATCAACCTAAGGGGCAGGGAATGGGTAAACCCACAGGGCGAAACCAAGTATTTCAACTCCATCCAAGGTTGGCGCATCGAAAACCTTCAGCCGGAACAGTCCGGTGCCGACAATATGCCACCTGTTCCTCCCATGGAGGCCTTTGAGCCTGCGGACGATTATAACGATGAAGATCACGACGATTTGCCTTTTTAATCGACACGTTTAATAATAATTTTACTGAAAATCTGGACCCTACCGTCCAGATTTTCTTGTTTTTGGCCCGATTTGTATTTTTAGAAAAAAATGCACGTGGAAAACACGCCCCTATACTTTTTGAACAAAAGGTTGGAGTTCCCCCCGGTGGATCGGGCCAGTGAGGATGGCCTACTAGCGGTAGGTGGAGACCTCTCTCCGGAACGGTTGTTGTTGGCCTATAAAAATGGAATTTTTCCTTGGTTCAACGATGATTCCTTGATTTTATGGTGGGCCCCCGACCCCCGTATGGTTCTTTTTCCTAAGAAGGTGAAAGTATCCAAAAGCATGCGAAAAGTGATTCGTGACGGCCAATTTACCTTGACCCAAAATACTTGTTTTGAAAAGGTAATGGACCATTGCGCCAAGGTCCTACGAAAGGGTCAGGACGGAACCTGGATTACCCCCGAAATGAAAACGGCCTATATGAATTTGCACCAAAAAGGCCATACACGCTCTTATGAAGTCTGGGAGGACGGTGAGCTGGTGGGCGGACTCTACGGGGTTGACCTTGGACACGTATTTTGCGGGGAAAGTATGTTCAGTTTGCGGCCCAATGCGTCCAAATTTGCGTTCATCCAAATGGCCCGGGAACTGGATAAGAACGGATACTTGGCCATCGATTGTCAAGTGTACACCCCCCATTTGGAGAGTTTGGGAGCAGAATTGGTCCCGCGAGCGGAATTCGTAAAAATTTTACAGGGAGAGCTGCGCACTCGTCAATAAAAAAAGCACATTTTGTGGTTGACTGGCCGTAAAATCCTCTATCCGATATTCTACGCCCATCTGGAACTTAAGGCCACCGTTAAGTTCCCAGCCAATCTGTCCCGATAATCGGGTATCGTACTCAGGGACGTTTTGCTTCGCCACGCTCAATAGGCTTTCCAGACTGCCCACAAAGTAAGGTTCCCCAGGGTCCAATTTTTCGCCCTGTAAAGGAAAATCCACTGCAAAGCGATATCGGAACCGATGTGTGGTCAAGGAGTTGGTAATGCGCTGCTCTGCCCTAAACCGGTGCCCGTAGCGGATAGCGAGAGGTTTGTGGGTAATGTTGTATTGTTGGGTGAGCCGCAGTTCGTTTTCCCGATCCTCAAAGGTATTTCGGAAACGGTATTGGATGCCAAGGGCCACACTTTGGTTTCCCTGAATCTTTAGGTTGGAAAAATGCGCAAGGTCCAATTGCCTCACCCGCAAGGTCGCCACTTCATCGTCAAAAATGTAATTTCGGTTGGCCAATGAAAAATTGTGCGAATAGGACCCGGAAACTTTGTAATTGACGGCCACTTGTGGCTGCCAATAGGCTGTAAGGTTTTCTTGGGCCCGAACGCTGGCCAAAGACAACAACAGCAGCAGACCAAAAAACCACCTAGTAAAGTACATGGTCATAACTTGGTGGGAACGATTTGCGGATTTGTATCAATTGGCCCGCTGCATCAAACAGCGCTTCGTACTCTTGAAATTCCTTGTCCTTTTTGGCGGAAAAAATCAGTTCATAGTTCACCTCTGGCAAAATCAGGTTTTGGAAGGCATTGTGCAGGAGCTTTTTCTCGGATTGCCCATCCAGCAAAGGATATTGCTGTTGGATTTTTTTGATTCGATATTTGGCATGGTTTTCATCAAGATAGAACAGAATGGTGCCCCAAGTGTCGTTGGGAACATCCTGCTCCTTTATGATAAACTCCACATCCTCCAATTTTCCGCTTTCATCAAATTCCACGCTGTAGTGAAGCCTTCCTTTTTTAAACTTTGCTTCGTAGCTTTTTTTGATGCTGTCCGTTTCTTTATAAAAACGGATGCGTTTGGCATCGTCCAAGTAATCTTGTATCAACAGGTAGGAAGCTTTGGGGAATTCTTCCTCATCTATCCTTGATTCACGTTCGTACTTGTTCTGTGCAACACCAAATTGCATTATCAGAAGCATAAAAAGGAGTATGGGATTAAACTTCATGGTATCTAAAACAGTTTACTTCGTGGTCGTTGACCATACCGGTGGCCTGCATGTGGGCGTAAATTACGGTACTACCAACAAACTTGAAGCCTCTTTTCTTTAAATCTTTGCTAATGGCATCGGAAACAGCTGTGGTCGCAGGGGCATCCTTGTAATTTTTCCATTGGTTTTTGATGGGCTCACCATCCACAAAATCCCAAATGTAGGTATTGAAGCTACCAAATTCTTTTTGGATTTCCATAAAAGCTTTGGCGTTGGATATGGTAGCGTTCACTTTTAATTTATTTCTGATGATGCCGGGATCCTGTAGCAGGGAATCGACCTTTTTTTGGTCGTAGGCAGCAATTTTTCGGTAATTGAACCGGTCGAAGGCTTTTCTAAAATTTTCTCGTTTGCGCAATACGGTAATCCAGCTCAATCCGGCTTGAAAGGTCTCCAATATCAAAAATTCAAAGAGTGTATCATCATCCCGCACGGGAACGCCCCATTCCGTATCGTGATAAGCTTCGTACAAGGGGTCGCCAAGGCACCAACCACACCGATGTTTGTCCATAGTGCTAGAATTTTTATCAAAAGTAAGGGAAAAATCGAAGCGTTAATTGAAAGTTAAAGTATTACTAATCGATAGTAATACTTTTATATTTGCGAGGCAAAATTTTAAAAGTGATGTGCGATGGATTTATTGATGCAGTCCCTGAAGATCGGGGTTAACGAAAAACTTTACATTAAAGACCCCGAGTCCTCCACTTTGGGAAAGAATATTATTGAACACAGTATCCTGATGATCGATGAACTTGGCTTTGATAGTTTTACGTTCAAGAAATTGGGCGTAAAGATCAACTCCAACGAAAGCTCCATTTACCGATATTTTGAGAACAAACACAAACTTTTGCTGTATTTGGCCACTTGGTACTGGGGCTGGGTAGAGTATCGCATGGTATTTGCCACCAATGGTATAGATGATCCCGTCAAAAAGCTGGAGAAAGCCGTGGAGGTTTTGACCCAGAATGTGGAGGAGGACAGCACCATTTCGCATGTGAACGAAGTAGTGTTGAACCGGATAATCATCAACGAGTACTCAAAATCCTATTTGGTGAAGGAGGTCAATCAAGAGGATAAGGATAGTTTTTTTATCGTTTGTAAACGATTGGTCAATCGCTTGAGCGATATGATTTCTGCCGTGGACCAAAAGTACCCCTATCCCATAAGTTTGGCAAGCAATGTCATGGAAGGGTCGCTCCACCAGTATTTTTTAAAGGAGCATTTTCCCACGCTTACCAATTGCAACAGCACCATTTCACCAACCGAGTTTTTTACAGACCTCATTTTCCGTACTTTAAATAAAAAATAGATGGCAAAACAAATACTTACTTCTTGGCAGCGACTCGTCAACTTGTTAAAATTGGACAGAAAAGATGTACTTCAGGTCTTTTACTACGCTATTTTTTCAGGTTTGGTGGGTTTATCACTTCCATTGGGTATTCAGGCTATTATCAACCTGATTCAAGGCGCACAGGTAAGTACCTCATGGATTATACTTGTAATCTTGGTCACCTTGGGGGTTGCCTTTTCGGGTGTCTTACAGTTGATGCAAATACGCATCATTGAAAATATCCAGCAAAAGATATTTACGCGGAGTTCGTTTGAATTTACGTATCGATTCCCCAAAATAAAGATGTCCGAGCTTCGGAATTACTATCCCCCGGAATTGGCCAACCGCTTTTTTGATACGCTCAACATACAAAAAGGGGTATCCAAACTTTTGATTGATTTTCCAACGGCACTCCTGCAGATTGTTTTTGGACTGCTTTTATTGTCCCTGTATCACCCTTTCTTTATTGTTTATGGTGTGTTGCTTTTGGGATTGATATATGTGGTTTTTAAGTATACCATATCAAGGGGTCTGGAGACGAGCCTTGCGGAATCCAAACAAAAATATAAGGTCGCCCATTGGATCCAGGAAGTGGCCAGAAGCATTGTCAGTTTCAAGCTTTCCGGTAAAACCAGCCATGCACTCCAAAAGAACGACTATTTGGTAAGTGGCTATTTAGAGGCACGGGAAAGCCACTTCCGCATTTTGGTGCTGCAGTTTATCCAGATGATCGGATTTAAAATCTTGGTCACCGCTGGCTTGCTGATCATAGGAGGGCTTTTGGTACTGAACCAAGAGATGAACATTGGGCAGTTTGTCGCCGCAGAGATTATCATTTTATTGGTGATCAGTTCGGTGGAAAAACTTATTGTTGGATTGGAATCCTTTTACGACGTGCTTACTGCATTGGAAAAGTTGGGCCAAGTGGTGGACAAAGAAGTAGAAACGGATCAGAAGGATTTGGAACTTTTTGAACAAGAAGATTTTAAAATGGACTTGGAGAATATTGTTTACAATGTTCCAAAAACCGATATCAATATACTCAGCGGACTTTCGATGAGTATTGAGAAAAAAGATCGGATATTGATTACAGGGGCCAATGGATCCGGAAAATCCACCTTGTTGCACCTTATTTCTGGACTTATTGAACCCACTAGGGGAAGCATCTATGTAAACGGTGTACGCTTGAAATCCGAAAATTTGAACCACTTTAGGTCCAAAATAGGACAATCCTTAAAATTGGAGACCCCCTTTGAGGGCACTCTTAAGGAAAATATCACATTCGGTAACCCTGAAATTACGAAGGAAGACATACTTTGGGTGCTGGATGTTACGGGACTCAGCAAAGTGGTCAAGGATATGGAAGATGGTATCGATACGGTTATTTTTCCCGAAGGAAAGCAAATTTCATATACCGTGGCCAAAAAGATCGTGCTTGCAAGAAGCTTGGTAAAAAGACCTAAGCTCTTGGTGCTACGTGATCCGTTAGATCAGTTTGACGAAGATGAGACCACGCGTATCATGGACTTTTTAACCGACCCGGCCCAGCCATGGAGTCTGGTCGTGGTAAGCGATGATAAAAAATGGGTAAACAAATGTGGTCGTATCCTGACCATTGAAAATGGAACAATTAAGCAATAACGCGAAACGCCATGTTGAATATTTCTAAATCAGTTTTAAATAGAAAGGTAGACCTTTCCCACTTCAGGGCAGTCCAAAGGGTATCCCACCGAAGACATTACAAGCATTTCAATCGGTTCCTTGTGGTGTTCACCGTTATTCTTGTAATCATTTTATTCCTGCCTTGGACCCAGAACGTGTCAGGCAAAGGTTTTTTGACCACCTTAACGCCAGACCAACGTCCACAGACCATTCAATCCCCAATACCGGGTCGGATTGAGAAATGGTTTGTTCGTGAAGGGGATTTTGTGGAGAAGGGCGATACGATTTTGCATATTTCTGAAATCAAGAATGAGTATTTCGACCCCAATTTGGTGGAACGGACAGGGCAACAGATCAGGGCCAAAGAAATGTCGGTTACCTCCTATCAAGAAAAGGTAAGGGCTTTGGATGCCCAAATAGCGGCTTTGACCACCGAAAGAGCCTTGAAATTGGAACAAGCGCGGAACAAATTGTTACAGGCCAATTTAAAAGTGGAGAGCGATAGCATCGATTTTGAAGCGGCCAAAACAAACATTATGATTGCCCAAAGGCAGTTTGATCGTACCACACAATTGGAGTCCGAGGGACTTAAGGCAGTGACCGATGTGGAGGAAAAACGCCTTAAGCTGCAAGAGACACAGGCTAAATTGATTTCGCAGGAAAACAAACTCTTGGCTAGTAAAAATGAGGTGTTGAACGCCCAAGTGGAAATTACCAGGGTAGAAGCGGAGTATGCCGACAAAATATCCAAGGCACGAAGTGAGAAGTTCACCGCCCAATCCAATCAGTTCGACTCAGAGGCCCAAGTGACCAAGCTGGAGAACGAATTTACCAACTATTCCATTCGGAATGACTTGTACTACATTCGGGCGCCGCAAAGTGGATTCATAAACAGGGCCATTCAAGGAGGTATAGGGGAAACCTTCAAGGAAGGCGACCGATTGGTAGGCATTATGCCGGCAAAGTACGATATGGCGGTAGAAACCTTTGTGGAGCCAATAGACCTGCCTTTGATACACCTTGGGGAAAAAGTACGGATACAGTTTGATGGTTGGCCCGTGATTATTTTCAGCGGATGGCCCAATGTGTCCTATGGAACCTACGGTGGGGTAGTCGTCGCGATTGAGACCTTTATTAGCGATAATGGGAAATATAGGGTTTTGTTGGCTCCAGACCCGGAGGACCATCCCTGGCCCAAAGACCTTAGAGTAGGGTCGGGTGCCAATACCATTGCCCTATTGGAGGATGTCCCCATCTGGTTTGAATTATGGAGACAGTTGAACGGCTTCCCGCCCAATTATTATCAACCCGAAAACAAAAGTGCAAATGCTGCAAAGAAATAGAAGTTTACTTTTATACTGTACCCTCTTTTTCTTTTATATAAGCTTTTCTCATGCCCAACAGGATTCGTTAATGGTCCTCGGGTTTAAGGAGTATTTGGGCTATGTAAAAAAATACCACCCCGTGGCCAAGCAGGCCCAGCTGACCATCGCCATTGGTCAGGCGAATTTAATGAAGGCCAGGGGAGGTTTTGACCCCAAAGTCGAGGTGGATTACAATCGGAAAGAGTTCAAGGGAACAGAATACTGGGACAAGTTAAATGCAACCTTCAAAATACCTACTTGGTTCGGAATAGAACTTAAGGGGAACTTGGAACAGAATGAGGGCAGTTTTTTGAGTGATGAAGCAACTGTTCCCGATGATGGTCTGTACAGTGCAGGGGTATCCATGTCCGTTTTGCAGGGATTTTGGATCAATGAGCGCATGGCCACCCTCAGGAAAGCCAAATTCTTTAGGGAGCAGTCCAAGGCAGATCAGGATTTATTGGTGAACCAAGTGCTGTATGACGCCGCCCTTGCCTATTTCGATTGGTTACGCGCCTATCGCGATGCACAGGTTTTTGAGGATTTCTTGGAAAACGCAGAGGTCAGGTTTCAGGGCGTTAAGAGCAGTGCCCTTGCAGGCGATATTTCCATTATCGATACGGTTGAAGCAAAAATCGCTGTCGAAAATAGGGCGTTGAGCCTAGAGCAAGCCAATGTGAAGTTGATGAAACGATCATTGGAGCTATCCAATTTTCTTTGGATAGAAGATGTCCCTGTTGAGTTACAGGAAAATATTGTGCCCAATTTGGACGTGGAAGGCGAAATTGACACCACTTTGGAGATTTTGGGCAAACCTTTGGACAGCTTTACCTTGGAGAACCATCCCAAAATACGTTCCCTCGATTTCAAAATCGATGGACTTGTGGTGGACCGCCGCCTAAAAGCCAATAAACTGCTGCCCAAACTGGATGTGGAATACAATTTTATTACCGAAACCCCTGAATTGATCAATTCCTTGGTCACTGAAAACTTCAAGGGAGGTTTCACCTTCAGCGTACCCTTATTTTTACGAAAAGAGAGGGGAGATTTAAAATTGGCCAAATTTAAACTGAGGGATGCGGAATTTGATCGCGATAATGCCCAAGTTGAAATTCAGAATAAGGTAATCGCCATTTATCGTGAGTTGGACTCCTACATTACCCAAAATACATTGATCGCCAATATCGTGAGGGATTACGGCACTTTGCTTCAGGCGGAGGAACGAAAGTTCAGTTTTGGGGAAAGTTCCCTCTTTTTGATCAACTCACGGGAAAGCAAACTCATTGATGCCTATCTGAAACAGAACGAGATGCAGAACAAGTTCTTTTACACCAAAGCGATGCTGTTCAAGAGCTTGGCCATCAACCCGGAGGCACTGTAAGGAATCCGTTTCAAAAACAACCAATGATAAAAGTCACCAAATAGGCGATAGCTCATGGTTACTTTTGCAAAAACATTTTTTATGGAAGTTTTGGAGAACGATAAGTTGGAGTTGGTACAGGATTTTATTCCCAAGGCGATGGATTATTCCAGATACCGTAAACTGGTAAGTGAGTTGGCCAAATTGGGTAAGACAACCGGTCCCAACCAGTCCGAAGCCATGATCAACTATACCAAGTTGAGCGACCGTAGAATGGTTCGCTGGGAGAAAACCTTCAACATTTCTGAGGAAATTCAAGAAAAGTTGACCCACTTGGATAGGGAATTAACTTTCTTGGTGCTCACCGAAAGCTGGTGCGGAGATGCTGCGGCAAGCTTGCCCATACTTCAAAAAATTGCGGAATCAACACCTAAAATCGACCTCAAAGTTGTGCTGAGGGATGAAAGCCTGGAATTGATGGATGCTTTTTTGACCAATGGTGCCCGTTCCATTCCCAAAGTGATTGTTTTAGACAACTCCCAGCAAGAAATAGTTGGTGAGTGGGGTCCAAGACCAAGCCTTGCCACCAAAATGGTGGAAGATTATAAAGCGGAACACGGTAAACTTACCGATGAGTTCAAACAGGAATTACAGCTTTGGTACAATAAGGACAAGGGACAAAATATACTACAGGATATCCTAAAGCTACTTGCTCTGGAATAGATAGGTGATGGTTCCGATCTGTGCTGCTTTGGAATCGGGACTGAATCGAGCCTTAAGTGCGTAAGCGATGGCATTGTCTACCAAACAACCGTTGTCCGTCCCCGAACTTTTATCATTAAAACTTGCTTCGGTAACATAGCCATTGTTATCTACGGTAATGTTCACCACTACCTTGCCGCCTTCAATGCAGGTGTAGATGGGCGGAGGGAGGTAATAGGCATTGCGCTCCACCAAAGAGTACGAAATGGAGGTGCGTCTATCTTTCAAGTAGTTGGTGAATTCTTCTTTTTGGGCGTCGCGTTCGCCGAGCTTTTGCTTTTTTTCGTCCCGTTGGGCCTTTAACTGCTTCAGTTGCTCCTCAAATCCTGAATTATCGGCATATTCGCCCGTTTCGCTGTTCAGCGCCCTTTCTTCCATAAGTTCCTCCAGTGTCTTCAGAGGTTCCGGATTGCCCACACTTGGCTTTGCAGTTTCATTGAGGGCCATATGGCTTTTGATAGGGTCGTTGGCGGCCTCCATCTCCTCAAGTCGTTGTTCCTCTTCTTCCAGGAGTTTTTCGATATCCTCGTCGGCCAAGCTCATTTCAATCACATATTCATCCTCCTTCATACCTCCTAAGTGAATGTTGAAAAGCAACAAAACCACTATGGACATAGCGAAGAAAGTAATCAAAAGTGATAACTGGCTCTTGTTAAGGTTCATGGTCTAACTTATAACCGCTTTTTTTCTAAAATATTTTATCCCAACCCCTCTAGGTTGAGGTGTTTACCCCTAATCTCTCCTTGAACATTTGGGGCGTTGTAGCATTATCTACGTTAAAATCCCCTATTTTGGTTCTTCTGAGCTCGGATAAGTAGGCACCCGAACCCACTGCCTTTCCAAAATCGTGGGCCAAGGAACGGATGTAGGTTCCTTTGCTGCACACCACCCTAAAATCCACTTCGGGAAGGGCAATTCGGGTAATCTCAAACTCCAAAATCTCGATTTTCCGTGATTTTATCTCCACTTGCTTCCCTTCACGGGCCAATTCGTACAATCGTTTTCCGTCCTTTTTTAAGGCGGAAAAAATAGGCGGCACTTGTTCAATTTCGCCCAAAAATGGTTTGGTGGCTTCGTTGATAGCATCATCTGTAATATGTTCTGTGGGAAAGGTTTCGTTAACCTCGGTTTCCATATCGTAGGAAGGCGTAGTGGCGCCCAAAGTGAAGGTTCCTGTGTACTCTTTCACTTGTCCTTGAAGCTCGGGGATTTTTTTGGTGAATTTACCGGTGCATATAATCAATAAGCCCGTGGCTAAGGGGTCTAGGGTTCCGGCATGGCCAATTTTTATCTTTTTGAGACCAAATTTTTTGCGGATGGCCCACTTCAGGGCATTTACCGCTTGGAACGAGCTCCATTCCAGTGGTTTGTCGATCAATAAAATCTGACCCTCTAAAAAATCTTCTTTGGTGTTCAAAAACTTGGGGTTTGGGGCAAATATACTCATCTATCCCCAAATACTCCACGCAAGAGCGATGAGGCCCACAACCAAACAGTAGATGGCAAAATAGGTTAGCTTGCTTTGGCGCACCAGTTTGATCATCCACGTACAGGCGGCCAGTCCAGCGATAAAGGCGGCAACAAATCCCGCACCCATGGCCACAGCTTGGTCGCCATGAAAGGAAATTTCCCCTCCCATCAAATCTTTGGCCACTTTGCCCAAGATCAACGGAACTACCATCAAAAAGGAAAAACGAGCTGATTTGGTCTTATCAACCCCCAAGAGAACCGCAGCTGAAATAGTGGCGCCACTTCTGGAAATTCCGGGAAGTATGGCTACGGCTTGCGCCATGCCAATAGCAAATGCGCTGCGGAAGGATACGTTTTTATCGGTGGTTTTCGCCAAATCTGCCAAATACAATAAAAATGCAGTAATGATCAACATGATGCCCACAATCACAATAGCACCATCGAAAAAGACCTCGATAAAATCATTCAAAAAAAGACCGACCAAGGCGGCAGGTATCATGGAGATGATAATTTTTAAGGAAAACTGGGTTTCCTCGTTCCATTTGAACTGAAATAGGCCCTTGAAAATGTCAAAAACATCTTTCCGAAATACCACTAACGTACTCAAGGCAGTGGCAAAGTGAAGGATCACGGTGAACAACAAACTTTCTTCGGGAACGGCCTGAGCGCCTAAAATGGCTTTTCCCAATTCTAAATGACCGCTGGAGGAAACAGGCAAAAATTCGGTCAATCCCTGAATAATCCCAAGGATAATGGCATCAATCAATTCCAAATTACTCTTTGTTTTTCTTGTTAGGATTCAACAAAATGGCATAGACCTGAATGCCAAGCCCTATCAAAATCAAGGTCGGCGCAAGGCGTATCCGTCTAAAATTGTAGATTTCGGGATTGAAAACCTCTGGGTTGTCGCTTCCGCCTCCACTCATCAAAATATAACCAAGGGCTATAAAGGCAATGCCGATAAAGAGAAAGAGGTAGTTTTTTCGTTGAAAAACGAACTCCTTTGTCGGTTTTTGACCGTTTTTGTTGTTCTTGCTCATATCGCAAAGTTAATAATAAAGATCGTCCGTCCTTAAGTTCAAAAAACGTTGGGTGGCAAAATGCGTGCTGGCCCAAGAAATGATTACGCCCAAACCGAAAACGCCAACAAACAAAAGTATGAGGACGATGTAATCCTGCAACAAGTTCAGTTCGGGGAAATTTTTATCGATATAATATACCAAAACGCCCAACCCGATAAGGGCAACAACAGCGCCTGCCATACCAAGCTTAATGTTGGTCCAAATAAAGGGCCTGCGGATAAAGGTCTTGGTGGCACCCACCATTTGCATCGTTTTGATGATAAACCGTTTGGAGTAAATGGACAGGCGAATGGAGCTATTGATAAGCAACACGGCAATGAGTGTAAACACAGCACTGGCCACCAAAATCCAAAGGCTTATTTTCCGAGCATTGTTGTTCAGCAACGAAATCAAGGGCTTATCGTAGCTTACTTCATCCACGTATGCTTTTTCGGTTATCTCCGCAGCAATCTCATCAATCTGTTGTGGCGATACAAAGTCGGCCTTTAAGTTGACATCAATGGAATTTTTAAGGGGGTTGTACCCCAAAAACTCCACAAAGTTTTCTCCGATGTCCTCACTATACTGCTCTGCGGCATCTTCTTTGGAAATATAGGCTGCTGATTTGGTGTACTCGGCAAGGGCAAGGCTTTTTTGCAATTGGTCGATTTCAACGGGTTTGGCCGTATCCTTCAAGTACACTGAAATGGTAATCTGTTCCTTAAAGTGGTCGGCCAATTTTTTGGTGTTGAGCACCAAAAGACCCAGGACACCTAAAAGAAACAAGACCAAGGCAATGCTCAAAGCCACGGAAAAGTAGGAGGAGATCAGTTTTCGGCGCTGATATCGTTCAATATATTGGCTCATACGGTAGAATCAGTATGTAAAAATAGAAAAGTAAATTGTATTTAGGGGATTAAACCTATTTTTGCACACGAAATTGAACAAGATTAACAATGAATTACGATTTCCGCGAGATTGAGGCCAAATGGCAGAAGTATTGGGCAGAAAACGAAACCTTTAAGGCATCCAACGATTCCGACAAACCTAAATTTTATGCATTGTCGATGTTTCCCTACCCGTCCGGTGCAGGTTTGCACGTAGGGCATCCGCTGGGTTACATTGCAACGGACATCTATTCACGTTACAAACGTCACAAGGGGTTCAATGTGTTGCATCCCATGGGCTACGATTCCTTCGGGTTGCCCGCAGAGCAATATGCCATCCAAACGGGTCAACACCCTGCCATCACTACGGAAAACAACATCAACAGATACCGTGAGCAGTTGGACCAGCTCGGTTTTTCTTTTGATTGGAGCCGCGAAGTACGTACCTCCAACCCACAATATTATAAATGGACGCAATGGATCTTTATCCAATTGTTCAATGCGTGGTACAACAAGAAATCCGATAAAGCGGAAAGCATTGATAGTTTGATTTCCATTTTTGAAAAAGAGGGAAATAGCAATGTCGAAGCCGCTTGTGATGATGACACTCCAAGTTTTGATGCAGCGACCTGGAATGGCTATTCCGATAAGGAAAAGCAAGAAATCCTTTTAAAATATAGATTGACCTATTTGGCCGGTACCGAAGTGAACTGGTGTCCCGCTTTGGGGACTGTGTTGGCGAACGATGAAATCGTAAACGGAGTTTCCGAGCGCGGTGGACATCCTGTAATCCGCAAAAAAATGACGCAATGGAGTATGCGCATCACCGCTTACGCACAGCGTTTGTTGGACGGATTGGACAAAATTGATTGGCCACAACCTTTAAAGGATTCCCAGACCAACTGGATCGGACGTTCCGTTGGGGCTTCGGTTACTTTTAATGTATTGGACGCTGAGCGTAGTCGAAGCGACCAAGAGGTGATTACGAATGACGATGTCACTTCGAGCGCAGTCGAGAAGCCTTACGAGATAGAAGTCTTCACCACTCGCCCCGATACCATTTTTGGGGTAAGTTTTATGACCTTGGCCCCAGAGCACGAGTTGGTGGCTAAAATCACTACGCCAGAACAAAAAGCTGAGGTGGATGCTTATGTGGAAGCCACGGCAAAACGGTCCGAGCGCGACCGTATGGCCGATGTAAAAACCATTTCGGGGGTGTTCACGGGAGCGTATGCGGAGCATCCGTTTACCAAGGAACCCATTCCTATTTGGATTGGAGACTACGTATTGGCCAGCTACGGAACAGGAGCGGTAATGGCCGTACCCTGTGGCGACCAACGCGATTACGATTTTGCCAAACATTACAACATACCTATTCCCAACATTTTCGAAGGGGTCGATATTTCCGAAGAGGCATTTGCCGACAAGGAAACAACTGTTATTGCCAATTCTGATTTTTTGAACGGTCTTTCTTATAAAGATGCCATGAAGAAAATCATTGCTGAATTGGAACGAATCGGACATGGCAAGGGCAAAGTGAATTATCGTTTGCGTGATGCCGTATTTAGCCGTCAGCGGTACTGGGGCGAACCCTTCCCCGTGTATTATGTGGACGGTATGCCGCAGATGATCGATGAAAAATATTTGCCTTTAGAACTGCCCGAAGTAGAAAAATACCTCCCCACCGAAACAGGCGAGCCACCATTGGGCAATGCCACCGAGTGGGCATGGGACGCGAAGAACAATAAAGTAGTTTCCAATGACCTTGTCACCCTGAGCGCAGTCGATGGGTCAGACAAGGGGGATGAGATGCTGAATCAAGTTCAGCATGACGGTATTTATCCATTGGAATTGAATACCATGCCAGGTTGGGCAGGAAGTTCCCAATACTTTAATAGGTATATGGATCCACGGAATGATGACGCTATTTTCTCTCCCGAAGCCATCAACTATTGGCAAGATGTAGACTTGTATATCGGAGGAAGTGAGCACGCAACGGGCCACTTGTTGTATTCCCGCTTTTGGCAGAAGTTTATGTTTGATATGGGCTATGTGCCCAAAGACGAATTTGCCAAAAAGTTGATCAACCAAGGGATGATTACGGGGACGAGTGCGTTTATGCTTCGGAAGATTATTGATGTAAATGCAGTTGTTAAAAGTAATTCGGATATTGAAGAAATAACTTTTCAAGCAACAATAATTACTGATGAGGATTCAGTTCTAAAGTATGAAGAAGCGAAGCTTGAAAAAATTGCTAAAGAACAGTTTGATAAATTCCTTTTAGAAGAAGGTAAAAGTATTGAAGTACTTGAAATAAATTATGATACTTCCAATATGCACCTTTCAATAAGAGTACCTGTTGAATTCGTTAATGCTTCTGATGAATTGGATGTAAAAGCATTTGTTAATAGTCCCTATGGGAAAGATTATAAATATGCATTCTTTGATAGTAATAAAACCTATCGAGAAATCGAAAAAATGTCCAAATCCAAATACAATGTCGTCAACCCCGATGCCATTTGTGAGGAGTACGGGGCAGACTCGTTGCGTTTGTATGAAATGTTCTTGGGACCCTTGGAGCAATCCAAGCCTTGGAATACGGCGGGGATTACAGGAGTACATTCCTTCTTAAAGAAACTATGGAAGTTGTATGCGCCATATACAAATGGGTCGCTGAGCGGAGCCGAAGCGGAACCCACTGCCGAAAATCTAAAAACCTTGCACAAAACCATCAAAAAGGTGGAAGAGGATATCGAGAACTTTTCGTTCAACACCTCTGTATCCACCTTTATGATCTGTGTAAACGAATTGACGGCCCAGAAATGTACCAGTAAAGCTATTCTGGAGCCATTGGCTATTTTGGTATCACCTTATGCGCCACATATAGCCGAAGAGCTGTGGAGTCGTTTGGGGCATACGGAATCTATTGCGGAAGCGCCTTTCCCGAAGTTTGAGGAAAAGTACTTGGTGGAAAGCAGCAAGGAATATCCGATATCCTTTAATGGGAAAATGCGTTTCAAATTGGAATTACCGTTGGATATGGGCAAGGATGAGATTGAAGCCGCTGTTTTGGCCCATGAAAAAACAAAAGAGCAGTTACAGGGCAGGGAACCCAAGAAAGTCATTGTGGTGCCGGGCAAGATTGTGAATATTGTCGGGTAATCCGATACATCGTTGCTGTCATTCCGAACTTGATTCGGAATCTCATACAATTAAATCAGTTTTATCGGAACCTGAATCAAGTTCAGGTTGATGAAAACGTCACCTTACGATAAAATCAATACGATTCTTATAGAAATACCCTAAAAAAGCATGCCACTCGGCATGCTTTTTTATTTTCAGAACAGGGTAGCTATAAAAAATAGGGGTGTACACATTATGAAATATAAAGAAAGAATAATTAACCCCTATTAAAATAGGGTATAGATGTTAAAAAGTATCTTTTTTAACCATTGACCCCTGTATTTTATCGAATTTTTGCGTTTTAATTTGATTTTTTTGTTCAACTTTGACCCATCAACCATTAAAAGCAACAAAATGACTGTTGGAATACCAAAAGAAATCAAGAACAACGAGAGTCGGGTCGGCATGACGCCTGCCGGGGTCTTTGAATTGGTCAAGAACAACCACACCGTGTATGTGCAATCGGGTGCTGGCGAAGGAAGTGGTTTTTTTAACCAGGATTACCAACAGGCAGGGGCCACTATTTTGGATACCATCGGTCAGGTGTATGCCATGAGCGATATGATCGTAAAGGTGAAAGAGCCCATTGCGGAGGAGTATCACTTGATTCAGGAAGGTCAAATAGTGTTTACCTATTTTCATTTTGCTTCCAGCGAGGCCTTGACCAAGGCTATGATCAGGAGTAAATCCATCTGCATAGCTTACGAAACGGTTGAAGATGAGGACGGTACATTACCATTGCTAACTCCAATGTCCGAAGTGGCGGGGCGTATGGCGATACAACAGGGAGCAAAATATTTGGAGAAGCCCGTAAAAGGTAAAGGTGTGCTTTTGGGCGGAGTACCAGGGGTGTCCCCTGGGCGTGTTTTGGTCCTTGGTGCCGGTACGGTTGGCATTCAGGCTGCTAAAATGGCAGCAGGATTAGGGGCGCAGGTCACGATTTTGGATGTGAACATGAAACGTCTCAGATATGTCAACGATATTATGCCCAGCCATGTGATCACCGGTTTTTCCAACGAATTCAATATCAGAAAATATATAAAGACGCATGATTTGATCATTGGTGGGGTTTTGCTGAAAGGAGCAAAAGCACCCAACTTAATTACTAGGGATATGCTCAAGGACATGCATCCGGGAACCGTAATCGTTGATGTAGCGGTAGATCAAGGCGGATGTGTGGAAACCACTAAACCAACCACACATGAAGATCCCATCTATATAATTGATGATGTGGTCCATTACTGTGTAGCCAATATGCCAGGGGCAGTGCCTTATACTTCTACTGTTGCCTTGACGAATGTAACACTGCCCTATGTGCTAAAATTGGCGAACATGGGATGGCGAAGTGCCTGTAAATTGGACAAATCATTGGAAAAGGGATTGAATGTGGTAGAAGGTGAGGTAGTATACAAAGAAATAGCCGAAACCTTTCAGTTGGAACCTGTGATGGCATGATTCACTAACATTTTGACAGCAAAATTACCCCGACCCTATTTGGCGGGGTTTTTGCTTTTATGTAGTATATTAGTTTGTATAAAATGAAAAAGCTATGATGACATATTATATATTGATTGGTGGAATTGCCCTAGTGAGCTGGTTGGTAAGCAGCCGATTGAAAAGTAAGTTTAAGCAATATTCCAAGGTTCATTTGAGGAATGGCATGAGCGGTGCCGAAATCGCCCAAAAAATGCTCGATGACCATGGTATTCGGGATGTAAAGGTGATATCCACTCCCGGAATGCTAACAGACCATTACAATCCAAAGGATAAGACTGTAAACCTGAGTGAAGGAGTGTACAATCAGCGCAATGCAGCTGCAGCTGCGGTAGCGGCCCACGAATGCGGCCACGCTGTTCAACATGCACAAGCTTATGAGTGGTTGACCATGCGCTCCAAATTGGTGCCCGTGGTAAGCGTTACCTCCGGTATGTCGACATGGGTGGTATTTGGGGGTATTATGCTGATGGCCGCCACAGGCGTGGCAGGAGGCATCGGTTTTTACATAGCCGTAGCCGGATTGATCATGATGGGTTTTGCGACCTTGTTCAGTTTTGTGACCCTTCCCGTTGAATACGATGCCAGTAAAAGGGCCTTGGTATGGCTCAAGCAGAAGAACATGGTAAGCCAGCAAGAATATGCAGGCGCCGAAGATGCCCTAAAGTGGGCCGCAAGGACCTATGTGGTTGCTGCTTTGGGTGCATTGGCCTCCTTGTTGTACTGGGCCGTTCAGGTCTTCGGTGGCAGGGATTAACAGCTAAATGAAATAAAATAAAAAGGGGCCAAGCGGCCCCTTTTTTTATACTTAATTTTGTGGTCTACTCAATCCAATTGGCAACTTGGTTGTCAATCATTTGCAGGCCTACACCTTCGGTGCCGGTCACTTCGATCATATCCAAGATATCCCTGATGGTGTTTTCTTCTTCTACCTGCTCCATTACAAACCAATCCAAGAAGCGCTCTGTGGCAAAATCACCAATCTCCCTAGCTTTTTTTACGATGTTATGGATGGATTTGGTCACTTTCACCTCGTGTTCCAAGGTAGATTCAAAAACATCGACGATGGAGGAATAATCGTGATTGATGCCCGTAACCTCTGGAGAAATGGGGTTGCCACCCGTATCCACCAAAAAGTTAAAGATTTTCATCATGTGCTCACGTTCCTCCTCAGCTTGTTTGAAGAAGAATTTGGCGCTGGTGAAAAAACCGTTCTGTTCGCACCAAGAGGCCATGGCCAAATAGGTTGCCGAGGCGTGGGCCTCCATTTTTATCTGTCCGTTGAGCAAATCCATGGACTCCACTTTAATGCTCATACTTTGTCTTGCTATGTCTTTCATAAATACTATGATTTTAATCCAATTATACCCTATAAAGGTACTGAATTTTAGGGGCTTTTAAAAATGAGCCCTTTGTTTTAAGGCGGTTTAAGACTCATTAAAAATAAAGGGTTATTCTTGTCTAGGAAACTGCCATTTCTGCAACATCGGCGGAAAGACCAAGGGATACAAAACTGTTGGACACCAATTTTTTCAAATCCAACACCTCCAAAGTGTTTAGAATGAACAGGTGTTCTTTATTGCACAGCATCAATACCTCGAAACCGTGGGCGTTGAGGTCGCTATCAAAGTGGTTTTCAATATTGATGCTCATCACCTTATGGCGAAGCGAAAGAAGCTGACATAAGGACATACGTACTATTTTTTGACCAAAGTCAAGATAAAAACAGCGTTCATCCGCAGCTTGGTAGAGGGTGTAATATGTAGATTGAACTATTACATTCATGGGGACAAATGTAATGCTTATTTAGATTTAATACAAATATCAAATCCGTATTTGACGATCGATTTGTTGATCTAAAGAGATGAAGGTCTCTGTTCTCGAAACTCCCTCGATTTGCTGTATTTTTTTGTTGAGGACCTGCATTAAATGTTCGTTGTCCTGGCACAATACTTTAATGAGTATGGACCAGTTTCCCGTGGTATAGTGGCATTCCAAGACCTCAGGGATTTCCTTGAGCTGCTTTACAGCCCTTGGGTTGGTCATAGCTTTATCCAGATAAATACCAATATAGGCCATGGTAGAGTAGCCCAACACTTTAGGGTTGATGACAAACTTGGACCCAGCGATAAGCCCCGAGCTTTCCAATTTGCGAAGCCGCTGGTGAATGGCCGCTCCAGAAATCCCAATGTTCCTCGCAATCTCCAAGATGGGCTTTCGCGCATCTTCCATCAAGTATCTTAGGATTTTCTTGTCAATACCATCTATTTTAACCGAATTGTTATTGTTTTTCACAATATGGATGTTGATTTGAAGTCAAAGGTATAGAAAAACTTTCAGTTGACTATCCTGCAACAGAGTCTGGATTATATCCCAAATAGGGTTTGTCATATTCCTTAAAACTGATGCCATAGTTTTTCAACTCTTTTAAAATAGGTCCGTACACCTCTTTCAAGATGGGTATTTGTACCCCTGGGGTGGTTATTTTTCCATTAAGGATGAGCAACGTGGCCATGGCTACCGGCAATCCAACCGTTTTGGACATAGCGGTGTAGGCACGGTTCTCTCCAATCACGACCATGTTGGCATCTATCTGCTTCTTTTTACCGTTCAGTTCGTAGCCGAATTTGTGGTACATCACGATCATATCCTTTTCATCCTCTTTCAAGGTCCAGCTATCTTCCAAAATGTATTGGAGCATCTGGGCAGGTGTCGCATTTTTTAATGGGATTTTTTTGGATGGATTAAAGAGGTCCAGCTCCAACAGTTTTCCCCACATAATGTCATCTTGGTCAATTTTAAGGTAATGCCGCATTTTAAGTTCTACGGAATCGGTAGGGGAATAGGGCAAAAAGAGGTTGACGAATTCACGGTACGACATACCTTCCGAATTTTCAATGGAGTAGCTGTCGTCCGTCATGCCCAAAATCACGAACATTTGCCACGCTTTGGAAAAGCCGACGCGCCTCATGGTTCCACGGAATAGGGTCAATGCATCTTCTAACCCGTAGGCCTCACGATATTTTAGCGAATCTCTGTTGGCATAGGCCTCAAAAGTGCCGTATCCTTCAATATCCATAAACTCGGTTCTCCTAAAGAGCTTTTGGTAAGGAATATACTTGTAAGTGCCCTCCTGAATAAATTTGGCAGCCCCTCCTTGGCCAGCCAAGACAACATTCCGAGGGTTCCAGGTAAATTTGTAGTGCCAAAGATTGGTATCGCTTTGCGGAGCAACCAATCCACCTGTAAAGGATTCGAACAACAACATTTTTCCACCCGCATCGCGAATCCGGTCAATGACTTCCATTGCACTCATGTGGTCGATACCGGGATCAAGACCGATTTCGTTCATAAAAACTAGTCCTTTTTTCTTGACATCCTCGTCCAATGCCCGCAATTGATCGCTGACATAGGAAGCGGTAATAAAATGCTTTTCAAACTCCAAGCAGTCTTGTGCGACATTGATGTGCAGACTGGCGGGCAGCATGGAAACCACAATGGAGGCTTCGGAAACCGCTTTCTTGCGTTCGGTCTCGTTGAAAATATCCAATTGAAAGACCGTACAGTTGGGATGTGAAGCAAATTTATCGGGAATGTTCTCCGGGTTAAGATCCCCGATATTGAGGTGAATCTGTTCTTCTGCTGATTTTTCAAGGAGATAATCCAAGAGGTAAGAGGTTGATTTGCCTGCTCCAACAACTAAAATAGTACGGGCCATGTGTTTTGTTTACTTTTGATATTCGGGACACTAAGGTATTAAAATGTTATATCTCTAAAAAAATAGCATGTTAAAGTTATGAACAGAACAATTTTGTTGACGGGAACGGTATTCGGTTTGTTGGCCATTGGTTTGGGTGCTTTTGGTGCCCATGGATTGGAAAAATTGGTAGATGCGGAAGCTATCGACACTTTTGAAACGGGCGTGAGGTATCAAATGTATCACGCCCTGTTCCTTCTTTTTTTGGGAATGTGGGATGGTTTGTCCAGTAAGCCAAAAAGGTACATTTATGGACTGGTTGTGGCAGGCGTGGTGCTATTCTCCTTCTCAATTTACCTTTTGGCATTGAACAGTTTGACTGCTTTTGACTTTAAAATCATAGGTTTTTTAACACCTATTGGAGGGGTTTTGCTGATCTTAGGTTGGATTTTATTGGGATATCACATTTTAACCAAGAAAACACTCAATTAAGCAAGATTTAAAAGGACGAAAAGCTATTATTTTCTAGCTTTGTACCAACATAAAAATCTAAACTATGAAGGATTCCACTTCAATTACGAAAACGATTTCGTTACACTCCTATGGAATAACCCATGACAATGTGAATTACCAGCTTTCCCCAGACGAATTACACGACATTACCATTGAAAAGGAAATGGGCCAAGAAGCTTCTTCCGGGGCCTTGGCAGTAAATACTGGAGAGTTTACAGGTAGGTCGCCCATGGACCGCTTCATTGTTAAGGACGATATAACTTCGGATAAGGTGTGGTGGGGAAACATCAACATTCCTTTTGAGAGCGAAAAGTTCGACCAACTGTACGACAAGGTCATTGCCTACCTCAATACCAAAGAATTGTATGTTCGGGATTCCTATGCCTGTGCCGATGCGGATTATAAGTTGAACATTCGGGTAATCAACGAGTATCCTTGGTCCAATATGTTTGCCTATAACATGTTCCTGCGTCCTACGGAGGATGAGTTAGAGGATTTTGACCTGGAATGGACCGTGGTGAATGCACCTGGCTTTATGGCCAATCCTGAAGAAGACGGAACCCGTCAGCATAATTTTGCCATCCTTAACTTTACCCGAAAAATCGCTTTGATCGGAGGAACAGGGTATACCGGCGAAATCAAAAAAGGTATTTTCTCCGCCTTGAACTTTATTCTTCCCGTTTATAAGAATACGCTACCCATGCACTGTTCGGCCAATGTTGGCGAATCTGGCGATACTGCCATTTTCTTCGGTCTGTCCGGAACTGGAAAAACTACTTTGTCCACCGATCCAGACAGAAAATTGATCGGGGACGATGAACACGGCTGGACACCAGACAATACGGTTTTCAACTTTGAGGGAGGCTGCTATGCCAAGGTCATTGACCTTTCCCAAAAGAAGGAACCTGAAATCTACGGGGCCATCAAAAAAGGAGCTATTTTGGAAAATGTGGTCATGGACGACAATGGCGTGGTCGATTTCGGAGATACCTCCATCACACAAAATACAAGGGTAAGCTACCCCATCCACCATATTGAAAACATACAGTGGCCTTCCATTGGAGAGAACGTAAAGAATATTTTCTTTTTAACGGCGGATGCCTTCGGGGTGTTACCTCCAATTTCCAAATTGACCCCGGCCCAAGCCGCGTATCATTTTATTTCGGGATATACGGCGAAAGTTGCCGGTACGGAAGCTGGTGTGGTGGAACCACAACCTTCCTTCTCGGCCTGTTTTGGCGCTCCCTTTATGCCTTTGCATCCTGCGAAATATGCGGAGATGCTGAGCAAGAAGATGAAAGAGTCTGGGGTTGATGTATGGTTGGTGAACACGGGTTGGACCGGTGGACCCTACGGTGTGGGCACCCGAATGAAGCTCAAGTACACGCGCGCCATGATCAGTGCTGCCCTCAGCGGAGAACTAGGTCTGTACAATTATGAGAAATACCACATCCATTCCGTGTTTGGGGTGGCACAGCCAAGGGAGTGTCCTGGCGTACCTACCCAGGTGCTCAGCCCAAGGGCAACATGGAACAATGATGAAGCCTATTACAAAACGGCCTTTAAGCTGACCAATGCTTTTAGGGAAAACTTTAAAAAGTTTGAAGCTTACGCCAGTGAAGAGATCAGGCGGGGCGGACCACAACGATATGCCTTTTAAAAAACAAAGCCCCGTTCTCACGGGGCTTTTTTATTCTTTTGTGCTGCGAACTATTTGTTCACACTGGTAATGTACTTCTGTAGAGCCATGGTCATGGAAGGTGTTTCGGGCGTTGGTGCCTGAATGTCAATCCGAAGGCCTGCATTGGTGGCTGCTTTTACCGTACTGTTGCCAAAAACGGCAATTCTAGTATCGTTCTGTTCAAAATCGGGGAAGTTCTTCATTAGGGATTCGATTCCTGAGGGACTAAAGAATACCAAGATGTCATAATACACATTTCTTAGGTCCGACAGGTCGCTGATCACCGTTTTGTAGAATATACCGCGGGTCCAATTGACGCCGACCTCGTCCAACAATTCGGGGACGATGGGCTTTAGGGAATCAGAAGAAGGTAAAAGGAACTTTTCGTCTTTATACTTCTTGATCAAGGGAATCAATTCGTTGAACGTTCTCTTCCCAACATAAATCTTTCTTTTTCTGTATACCACATATTTCTGTAAGTAGTAGGCCACCGCCTCCGACTGACAAAAATATTTCATGGAATCCGGAACTTTGAAGCGCATTTCCTCGGCAATTCTAAAGAAGTGATCCACGGAGTTTCGGCTCGTTAGGATGATTGCCGTAAAGTTGTTCAAGTCGATTTTCTGCTGTCTCACATTTTTGGCTTCTACGCCTTCAACGTGTATGAAAGGTCTAAAATCTACTTTTACTTTCTCCTTTTCAATTAATCTTGAATAGGGTGAGTTTTCGACTTTGGGTTCCGGTTGGGAAACCAAAATTGTTTTTACTTTCATAAGTTTTCAACCTTTAAAATAGCTTCCAATTAACACCAAGGGCGCAATTTCGAGTGCGCAAAGGTACAAAATAAAATACACAAAAAACGGGAAGAGTGCTTTTTGATGGTTCTTCAGCAGCTTTGTGATACCGATGCCATTAATCAAGAAAACAAGTGCCAAAACCACATAAATAGTGGTTTTTGAAAGGGGAGTAATGTAAATCAATAAAATATTGGCAACAGCGATGATGATGCCGCTATAATTGAGATATGAGATTTTACTGAAGACCACACTTCCAAAGAGCCCTAGGTTATTGAACACAAATCCAGTAAACATTTGAACCAGAAATTTAACCAATTCGAACAGGGCCAAAAACCCTAAAACAATGAGGTAGGAGAGAAACGAATTTGGAACCGGGGCAAGCTCAAAAGTTTGTAAAATAAGAAATAGGAAGAGTGATATATTGATGAGCTGGAATAGTGTCAAGAGCAAATGGAACCAATGGGAGAACTGTCCCTTTTTATTATGGAGTAGGATATACTTATCGTTGAAGGGAAGAATGATGAAATTGAGGAACTTTTTGTGGAAAAGATATTTGCCAAGTGCCAAAACAACCAGACCGACAAACAGTGTTAACGTCATCCAATCCAACGAAATGATTGTTTTTTCTATGGGTTCCATTATTCAATCTTAATCGGTTTGCCGTTGAGACCAGCGGGAAGGTTGTTCTCCGAAATCCCAATCCTAAAGTACGACGGATTTTCCATGGACGACAGCGGCAACTGAAACGTATAGTGGAGCGTATCCTTGGATTTAAGGAGCACCTGTGGTGGCTCGCTGCTCTTAACTTTTAATCGCTGTGTTTGTTTCACCTGTTTGTGCTCGTTCGAGTATGAAATGGTAAACTTTAATTGCTCCAAGGGAACATCAAAAGGATAGGGATTGTACACTTTTAATGCGTACCCGATGCCTGCGCTTGGTTTTTCAACTATACATTCCAACCTTCGATAGGATTGAAAATCATCGATAAAATTTCCATAAAAGATAGTACTGTCCAAATGCATATAACTCACCTCACCTTTTTTAAGGTATTTGGAAACATACAGAACCTTTTTGCCCCTTACCCGCTCTTCCGAACCATCAATGGAATACTGATTTTTTCGGTACATAAAATTGTTAAGGGAAATGGCAGGAACATCGGCATAAAACTCGTACATCGAGGCGCGACGATAGGAATTCTCAAAAATAATGGGCACTCCACCGGACTTTGTTTTGAGTTCACTGGTCCATTCCTTGTTGCCATGGGTTTCAAAAAACATGGGAAACAAGGGATAATACACCATCCATGCCCGGGCATACAGCAAGAGCACCAAACTCACCAAACCTACACGATACATCCATTTTCGGCTTTTGGCATGCGTCAATAGATGATTGAAGGCAATGATGGCCAATGGTATGGAGATAACAATGGCCCATTGTGCCTGTACCCTACGGTTGAAGCTGGAGATAAAGAAGAAAATCAAAACCCCATAAATCAAATACACCAAGGCTTTGGAAAACTTATCCGTGGCCCTAAATTTGAACAAGGCACCATAGACCCAGTAAAACAATAGGCCTATAATCACGATGATGTTTAAAAAGTAGCCCAAGGTAAACTCGTCAAACGAATAGGGTTGGTTGGGACGCTCATATAAATGAAAGGTGATAGATACAAAATCATTTTGGTAGAGCCACACAAAGTGAGGAAGATAACACGCCAGTGCAATACCCACTGCCAACCAAGCTTTTTTATTGAGGACCAGTTTGTAATTGGACAGCAGCACGAAAAAGATGACCAAAACCGCATGGTACTTGCTGTACATAAGTGCCGCCATAACCACTCCCAATAGAAGCGCTGTTGCAATGCTCTCGTTGGCCAAAAAACGTTTGTACAACCAAAGGAACAGGGCGGTAAAAAACAAGAGGGAGGTATCGGGAAGCGTCAAGAACCCATAAGCGTTCATTAAAGTGAAGGAGAATACCAATAGAAAAAAATGGATGACATATTCCTTCTTTTTGGGGTTGTCCACCATCAACCAGAGCAATACATAAGTGCCTGCCGATAGTATGCAACTCATTAGCCTTACGCCAAGTTCACCGTCGAAAAATAAGCTGCTCAATCTGATCAAAAAAGCCACCATGGAAGGATGGTCAAAGTAGCCCCACGCCAACTCTTGGGCATAATACCAATAATAAGCTTCATCATAAATGAGCTCTGTTACGGATGCTTGAATCAAGTTAAGTACCAAAAGGACCGCTAAGAGCACATAAAAAAGTCTGGGAAACTTTTGCGACATTCAAGTGAGTTTTAAGCGGCAAAGTTACAAATATTGGGTTTGTTCCGAGCAAGCATGTGAACTGGAACTTGTGCGGGCAAGATAGAAAACCGTATTTTTGAATTTCTAATCTAGCGCGAATGGCAGACGGCTTGGTCATTATACCCACATTCAACGAAATTGAAAACATCGAGGCCATTGTAAGAACGGTTTTCGACCTAAAAAAGGATTTTCATGTACTTGTAGTGGATGATAACTCTCCAGATGGTACCGCAGATGCTGTTCGTAAATTACAAGAGGAGTTTTCAGACCAGCTATTTTTGGAGGTGCGCAAGGAGAAATCAGGATTGGGCACGGCCTATATCCATGGATTTAAATGGGCCTTGGAAAAAGGGTATGAGTACATTTTTGAGATGGATGCCGATTTTTCGCATCGCCCTGCCGACCTGTCAAGACTGCACCGCGCCTGTTTGAACGGGGCCGATGTGGCCGTGGGTTCCCGTTATAAAAAAGGGGTAAACGTGGTCAACTGGCCCTTGGCGCGTATTTTGCTCTCCTACGGTGCTTCGTTCTATGTAAAACTGATTACTGGGATGAAGGTCCACGATCCTACAGCGGGATTCGTTTGTTACCGAAGAAAGGTTTTGGAGACCATCAATTTGGACCATGTGCGGTTTATCGGATATGCCTTCCAGATAGAGATGAAGTACAGGGCCTACCTCAAAAAATTCAAAATTGAAGAGGTTTCGATTATTTTTACCGATCGGGTAAACGGAAAGTCAAAAATGAACTCCGCCATTATCCGCGAGGCCGTTTTTGGGGTCATCGCCATGAAATTCAGAAGTATATTTTTTAAAAAGAGCTTTTAGTTATGTCAAGAATCCTGCTGAAAAATGCAAAGATTGTCAATGAAAACCGCATTTTCGAATCCGATGTGTTGTTGGATGGGGACTTTATTTCTCGAATAGATTCCGATATTTCAGATGCCAATGCCCAGGTCATCGATTTGGAAGGCGACCTTTTATTGCCAGGCGTCATCGATGATCAGGTCCATTTTAGGGAGCCCGGGCTTACCCATAAGGGCACCATCGCCACGGAGAGCCGAGCGGCCATTGCTGGGGGCATAACTACGTTCATGGAACAGCCCAACACCAATCCACAGACCACGACCATAGAAAAATTGGAGGAAAAATTTGCCATGGCGGCCAAAGATGCTTCGGCCAACTATTCCTTTTTGTTTGGGGGAACCAACGACAATTTGGAGGAATTAAAGCGACTGGACCGAAACGCCTGTTCCGGGGTAAAGTTGTTTTTAGGGTCTTCCACAGGAAATATGTTGGTAGATAATGAGGAGGTGTTGGAAAAGATTTTCAGTAATACCGAGATGGTCATTTCCACACATTGCGAAGACGAAGGTACCATTAGGGCCAATATGGAAAAGTACCAGGCCATGTACGGGGATGATATTCCCATAGAACTGCATCCCATCATCCGAAGTGCCGAAGCCTGCTATCTCTCTTCATCCAAAGCTATTGCCTTGGCGAAAAAAACAGGCGCCAGATTGCACGTGTTCCATTTATCCACAGGAATTGAGACCGATCTGTTCACCAACGAAATACCTTTGGAAAAGAAACAGATTACGGCTGAGGTGTGCATTCACCATCTTTGGTTTTCCGACGAGGATTATGCGACCAAAGGAACCCATATTAAATGGAACCCCGCCGTGAAGACCAAGACGGATAGGGAGCAACTTTGGCAAGCTCTTTTGGACGACCGCATTGATGTGATTGCGACCGACCATGCGCCCCATACCTTGGAAGAAAAAGATAATCCCTATACCAGTGCCCCATCGGGTGGACCTTTGGTCCAACATGCGCTTTTGGCCATGCTGCAAAAAGAAAAGGAAGGAATCATCAGCTTGGAAAAAATGGTAGAAAAGATGTGCCATAACCCTGCAAAACTCTTTGATATTGACCGCAGGGGATATATCCGGGAGGGGTACTTTGCCGATTTGGTCCAAGTAGGCCGAAACGTTAAAAATGAGGTAACAAAAGCCAATCTTTTCTATAAATGTGGTTGGTCACCCTTTGAAGGTGTTACTTTTGAATCTGAAGTGAAACGTACTTTTGTGAATGGGCATTTGGCGTACGACAATGGTACCTTCAGTGACAAAAAACATGCGAAAAGATTGACCTTTAACAGGTAAATAATGAAGAAGGCGGTACTTGTCTATTTAAGTTTGATGGTTTTGGTTTCCTGTGCCGAGAAAGTAGTGGAGGAACCGGAAAACCTCATACCCCAAGATCAAATGATCGAAATATTATATGATCTGTCCATATTGAATGCGGCCAAATCCGGGGCCAAAAGAAAATTTGATGATGCACATATCGATGTCATGGGATTTATCTATAACAAGTACAGTATCGATAGCACCCAATTTGCTGAGAGTGACCTGTACTACGCTTCTTTGCCCTCTGAATACCAAAAGATCTATCAAAATGTTGAAGCGATGCTGAAACAGAAACAAGATACGTTGGAAGCCATCAGCAAGCGTTTGAATGACAGTATTCGAGAGGCTGGGCTACAACGGCGTGATTCTTTGCAGTCCGTCAAGGAAAAAAGAGTGGGCAAAAAAAAGGTCGTTACCGATTCCCTGTGAACATTTGACAGCAGAACGCGATGGACTCGTCCATATCTTCAAAGGTAAAATTGAGTTGGGATTTGATTTTTTCGTTGCTGTAGTATTCCTCCTGATACAGTCCCTTTGCCACCGCTTTCGACAAGCGTCTTCTTTTGCCAAAAATGGTGCTTCGGACCCAATCCCAGCGCCAAAAGAGTTCCAACCAAAACTTAGGAATTACTTTTTGAGGGGGCTCCACTCCCAATTGGGGCGCGATTTTCTTTAAGAGGGTCGCGTAGCTCATATGTTGGTCGACCAAAATAAAACGCTCCGTTTGTATGTTGGAGTCCATCAAACGCGTCATGGCCTTGATAACGTCGTTTACCGTTACAAAACCAGTTCCGCCAGGGATAACATATTTTTTTCCTTTGGAGGCATAGGAAAAAAAGCTGCCACTTCCCGATTTCCAAAAGCCGGGCCCGATTACGACTCCGGGATTCACGATCACCACGGAGAGCCCTTCCTGTGATCCCCGCCACACTTCCAGTTCAGCATCATATTTGGTGATACCGTATACCGTAGCGTTGGCATCGTTCCACTCGGTATCCTCGGTGGCCTTAGCTTGTTTCAGACTGGGACCAATAGCCGCGATGGAGCTCACATAGCACAGTTTTTTTACACCATATTTTAGGGATAGGTTTACCATATGGGCCGTGCCTTGAACATTGGTCTGTTTCAGAAGTTTGTAATCCTTCGGATCAAAAGAAATTAGGGCGGCACAGTGGTATACCTGCTCAACACCTTCAAATAGGGCGTCCAAACCGCCCAAAGCAGTAATGTCTCCCTTGACCCAATCAATTTGATCAACGAGTTGGGACGCATTGCCCGAATAATATCCAAAAACCTTGCGAACCTTGTCGATGGACTCTTTTGTCCTGAAGTTGCTTCTCACCTTGTTCCCATTTTTCAGCAGATGGAAAAGCAAGTGGGAACCGATAAGTCCAGTACCTCCTGTAACCAAAATCATAAGGTAAAAGTACCTATTTGTTGCGGAAATATGGAGCAAAATGCCAACTTCATTTTATATTTGCAGCTATTCCAAAAAACCGATCATGACGAAGAATTTTGTTCAAGAACTGCAATGGAGGGGAATGGTACACGATGTGATGCCAGGAGCCGAGGAACACCTAATGGAAGAAATGAGGGCCGCATACGTGGGTATCGACCCAACTGCCGATTCGTTGCACATTGGACATTTGGTGGGTGTAATGATGCTCAAGCATTTTCAATTGGCAGGCCATAAGCCTTATGCACTCGTGGGCGGAGCGACTGGGATGATCGGTGATCCTTCCGGAAAATCCGCGGAGCGGAATCTTTTGGATGAAAAAACACTTCGCCATAATGAAGAGGCCCTTAAAGGTCAATTGAGCCGTTTTTTGGACTTTGAGAGTGGTGCACCCAACGCCGCGGTTCTGGTGAACAATTACGATTGGATGAAAAACTTTTCGTTCTTGGCCTTTATCCGCGATGTGGGAAAACATATAACGGTCAATTATATGATGGCGAAGGATTCCGTGAAAAAGCGGTTGTCCTCCGATGCAAAGGAAGGGATGTCCTTCACCGAGTTTACCTATCAGTTGGTTCAGGGCTACGATTTTTTGTATCTCTACCAGAACCACGATTGTACCCTTCAGATGGGCGGTAGCGACCAATGGGGCAACATCACCACGGGAACGGAATTGATCAGACGAATTGGCGGTGGGAAAGGCTTTGCCCTAACCTGCCCGTTGATTACAAAGGCCGATGGGACTAAGTTCGGAAAAACCGAAGGAGGAAATATCTGGCTGGATGCGGAACGTACCTCGCCCTATAAATTTTATCAGTATTGGTTGAATACTTCGGATGAGGATGCCGAAAAATACATCAAAATCTTCACGTTTTTGACCAAAGATGAGATTGAAGACCTTGTGGAACAGCATAAAGAGGCACCACATCAAAGGGCACTTCAAAAGAAATTGGCGGAAGAAGTTACCACTATGGTACATTCTGAAGAGGATTTGGAAAATGCTATTAAGGCCAGCGATATTCTTTTTGGTAAATCCACCTCTGAAGATTTAAAAAAATTGAATGAGAAGACTTTTTTAGATGTTTTTGATGGTGTTCCTCAAGCTACTATTTCCAAGAAAGAGCTTGAACCCGGTTTGGATATGATAGGGGCATTATCCGCCAAAACTGGATTTTTGGGTTCTAATGGCGAGGCCAGACGAGAGTTGAAACAAAATTCCATATCGGTCAACAAAGAAAAAGTAAAGGAAGATTATTTGATTACTTCGGCCGATTTGATCAATGATAAATTTGTGCTGTTACAACGAGGCAAAAAAAATTACTTTGTGTTGGTAGTGGGTGAATAAATTAAAAGCCATCTTTAAAGATGGCTTTTTGCTTAGGATATGAATGATATACCATATCGACCGCAGATTTCACTCACTTTCGCAAAGTCCGGTGGTCCTGCGGGCAGGTTGCCCAATTCTTCGAACATCAGTTCCAGTCCTGCTGGGAAAACACTCAGAATTGTTTTACAATCTTGATCGCCCACCACTTTCCAAGTATGTGGTACATTTTTTGGCGCAAATGCCAAATCACCGGCCTTTAATATAGTGGTTTCCTCTCCCACAGTAACTTCAAGTTCGCCTTCCAAAACCTTGAAGATCTCATCTTCATTGGTATGTACATGGGGAGGAATCATGGTGCCAGGCGGATTTACTTCCTCAATTAGGGTGAAAAGGCCATTGGTGTCTTCACTGGTTAGTTTAAAAGTTTGTTGGTCTCCAATAACATTCACTTTTTTCCCTTCGCCTTTTCTAACGATTTTAGGCTTTAGATTGGTGCTTTCACTTTCTTCTTTAGCGGAAAAATGGGCAAAGGCTGGCAGCGATGCAAGTGCCGCGGCTGAAAGTGCCCCTCTTTTTAAAAATGCATTTCTATTCATTTTACGTTTGTTTGGTTATCCTTTCAAAATAGTTAAAAACGTTCAAAGAAGTACCCATTTACTACATAAGAGGGTCTATTTCATGTATAGATGGTAGAAAAACCGCCCCTAAAACTTTACAGTACCATTAAATTACAGCCACGGATATCCGAATCATCAAACCGCCCCAACACCTCAAAACTGCCATTGGCATGAGTTTTCCCTAAATCTTGTGTGGCGATAAAGGAACACGAGTAAACATTGGCCAAATCGATTACGTTGATACCCCCGGTTTTTCCGTAGGCTTGGATGCTGAGGGGGTCCTCGGTATCGCGAGTGATGATTTTCATCCAAGGGGGTGTTTGGAAAATCCCATTGCCCTTGGAGTAAGCTTGTGATAAGAGCTCGGTCATCCCATACTCGGAATGAATCCTATCAACACCCAACCCTTGGGTTAGGATATGATGGAGTTCTTCGCGAATGAGTTCCTTACGACGTCCCTTCATCCCTCCCGTCTCCATGACCGTCGTGTTGTTGAGTTTCATAGGGAATTGCTCGGCCAGGTCCAGTAGAGCAAACGACACGCCTATCAAAAGGGTTTTGGTGTTTTTTTGCTTTAGGTCAAGCAATTTTCGGTGAAGTTCATCGAGGTTGTGAAGGTAAAATCCGCTATCAGGATGATTTGATTTTTTGATTAAATAGTCGACCATATAAATGAGCGAGGAACCTTCCCTTTCCAAATAAGAGGGCAACAATGCCAAAATGCAGATTTCTTCGGGAGCTTCATAAAAATATTCAAAGGCCCTTAAAAAACTGTTTTCATATAGTTTGATGTCCGGCACTAAATGTTTGCTGGTCTTGCTTTGTGTGGTTCCGCTGCTCGTGAAAATGGTTTCGACTTCTTTTTGGGTGGAAAGCACGCGATGGGTCTTAAAGAAGGATATGGGTAAAAAAGGGATGTCGAGATAATGCGAAACGGTTTCAGGTCCTTTTTTTAGGTGTTGACAAAAGTCCTGATAGACTACATTGTTTTCAAACTGGAAACGAAAAACATCCAAGGCCAAATCATTGAATTCATTTGCCTTTTCAATATTGAAAATCCGATGGGTCTCAAACTGTTTCATCCTTGAGCAAAAGTACCCAAAAATAAAAAGGCCCTTTCGGAAAAGGGCCTTAAAAATGATGAAGTATGGTTTATTTGACGACCAGTTTTCTGGTCATGGTTTTTTTGCGTTCTGTTACTTGGAGTACATAAACACCCGGCACCAATCGTGAAATGTCGAGAGTGTTGGTCGTGATTCGGCTGGTGAGCACCACTTCTCCAAATACATCATAGATCTTAATATCCTTTACACCGTTGGTTTCGGTGGTAATGTAAACTTCGTTCCCATATGCGGGATTAGGGTACATTTTAAAACCCTGTAGCTCTTGTACCGGTTCGTTGTTCACGGTAACTAAGTCTTGACCGAAAGAAAACAAAGGTAAAGCCATAAGTAGTAATACAAAGTAGATTTTCTTCATATGCGCTGATTTGGGGTCTATGTGCAATATAAAAGTAAATCAACACGGCAATTTGAGCCATTTTATGTTGTGAAAACACTAAAATGGGTGGTAAAGCGTTGATTGTTGTGGTTTGGCAGATGGATGTTTTGGGAAAAAGTACGGAACTATTTCACAATGAGCTTTCTAGTCGCCACTTTGTTGTACTCGAACACGCGAAGAATATAGACGCCTTTGTCCAATTCCGAGAGGTTGAGTTCCTTGCCTAAAATGGTGGTTTGGAGAACTTGTGTGCCCAAAACATCAAAAACCAGAATTTTTTTGGGTGCGTTGAGTGTGGTTTCTATATACACTTTGCCTTGGGTAACCGGGTTGGGGTAGAGCTTAAACCCGTCAATATCTGCGTTGGACCTAGCGTTTTCCTGAGAAAACCCAAGGGTGCAGACAAATAATAACATGACGAGGTAAAGGTGCTTCATACGTTAATGGTTACAAAGGCTATGCCACAAATATATAAAAATTGGAATGCGAAAGCGGAACCTTTTGACAAATAGAGGTTTACTTTTCGATGAAATGCAAAAAAGAAGCCCCCGGAATGCCGGGGGCTTACAATATCTTATTTTGAAAGGATGGTTAGTTGATACCTACGGTCCAACCAGCACCCCAAGTTGCAATGTCAGTTCCAGTACCATTCCCAACACCAGAGATAACGTCGGTTTCGTCAAAAATAGCTCCAGTATCGTTTTTCAAGGTTACGGTAACGTTGGTGAAAGTAACGTCTACAATATTCAAAAGGTCATCCAATACACCTTGACCCGTATCAGCGTCATCCAAGTCAAACGCTTCCTCGAAATCGATAACCAATACATTTGTGAAGGTGCCTTGTGTTCCGGCACGCAATCTTACAGCTTCGCCAGCGTTATTGGGTCCACCTACCACAGTTACATTGGTTACGGTTGGGTTGGAGAAATAGCCTGCTTCATTGCTGAAGTCAGTATTGAAACCGTCACATTCAAAAGCTTTGTCGTTGATGGTACCTCCGTGTTGTACATATACATCTGTAAGTACCCCGGTAAATCCTTCGGTCCAGTCGATAGAGTCATCCTCAGCATTAACTACAACCAAGTGACTAGCTTCAACTGTTCCACCAAAGAATTCGAATCCGTCGTCAGAGCCTTCGTACACTTGCACATAATCGATTAAGGTTCCGTTTCCTACGGCGTAAAGGGAAAGTCCGTTCAACTCGGCATTGCCATCAATGGCACCACCGGCATACTCTATACGCACATATCGGATAACTCCAGAATTATCTGCTGGAGTATTTCCGCCATAAGCCAATGCACCAACTTCAGAGGTAGCGATATCAGTAGACCCGTCAGGAGTCGAGTTGATAGGCGCTCTTCCCAAGATAATCAATCCACCCCAATCACCAGGTCCTGGATCGGAACTGTTTGAAGTGAATACTATTGGATTTGCAGCAGTTCCGTTTGCATTGATTTGCGCCCCTTGCTGAATGGCAATATAGGCGTTTACTCCAATAGGCTCCACCTCTATGGTCATGCCAGCAGGAATAGTAAGGGTAGTTCCGTTTGCCATAAGTACTGGCCCGGTTACGGTGTAAGCGATGTCTGGATCTAATGTAAGATCTTGGGTGTACAACCCATTTAGGCTTACGGCAGTTACTTCTTCTCCACCACCACCGCTTGTGTTGTTGGTGGTATTGTTCGTTACACTGTTATCGGTGATAACAATATCTGAGGTATCGTCTGCTTCACAGGCAATGAACAAAGCAGCGGCTATACCTAAAAATAAAAACTTGTTTTTCATTTGTCAGAAATTTAGATAGAATTAAAATTTATATTTAAGGGTTAGCCCAATGTTAACCCCAAGGTTATACTCTCTTATTACAATGTCGCCCAAATCAGTACCCTCTCTAACGAAGGTGATATCTGGGTCCAAAATATTTTTGGCTGAAAGATTGGCTTCAAAGTGCTCTCCAAAAGAGTTTTGCCACACGAAATTCAATGTGGGGACAGCCTTTTCAACTATGTTGCCCAAGCTACCGGCCCCTAAAGAGAAAATACGATCGGAAAAATAAGAGAAGGCCACTGTGGCTTTCGGTTTATAATTTCCAAATGTGGGACTATAGTTTAAATCCGCTTTAATAATGAATGGAGACGCCCCTTCCAACTGATCTGAAGATCGGTCGAATGAGGTTCCAAAGGTGTTTTCAGTACCGGCAGGGATATCTTTTAAGTCCTGTTCGGTGTGGGTGTAGGCCGCATTCAATCCCATGGAAACAATGGCGTTTTCGTCGCTGTCCATCACAAGATTTTTTCTGGCCTCCAATTCAACCCCGTAAATATCCGCTTGGTCACCTGTCCTAAAATAGCGTTGTGTACCTGTTGCATCGGCTGCAACGACTCGGTTCACAGGGTTCTTGATTGTTTTTGCGAAAGCCGCCAAGGAGATGATTTCCCCTCTTTCCAAGAACCATTCATATTTAAGGTCGTAGTTATAGATATCTGAATAAGTGGCGCCATCACCGTTCAAACCGCCCAAAAGATCAGGGTTACCACCCACCCTTTGGGTTACCGATTCGTAAACAAAAGGGGCAACCTCCTTAAATTCTGGAAAAGAAGCGGTTTTGCTGAATCCAGCCCTTAGGTTCGAATTTTCATTCAGGGCATATTTTACGTTCAAGCTAGGTAAAAAGATGTTTTCGTAAACTTCCCTAAAACCTGGGTCTACGGGACTGATATTGATTACATCGTACTCCACTTTTTGGCTGAAAGATTCGATACGAATACCGGGCACAAGGCTTAGTTTATCTGTTAGGCCTAGCTCTGCCGTGGTATAGAAAGCATGGATTCCCAAATTACCTTTATAAGTGTTCTCTGGTAAACCAGGTCGGTTGGTATTGCCAATTTCATTGGTGATAGGATTAAGAACAATGGTATTCCAAAGTCCTGCACCTGAGGGAATATTAATGTTTTCTACATTAAAAATGGAGTTGAGGTTGTTTACATCGGTTACAGGCGTATTGTCCCTATTTACAATATCATAGCCATAACGGATGCTGCTGAACCTACGTTCTTTCCTCCTTCCATTGTAGCCAAAATTGAACTTAACCTTATCAGAAACCTTATAGCCCAAGTTCATAAAGCTGTTTAGCTCGTTTTCATCTATACTTTGAAAAAAACGTTGGTTATCAAAAGGAATGTTGGTGTAGAATACCGGATTGGTGGTATCGTCGTTGTCCAATGCCAATTGATAGTTTTCTAAGGTGATACGTTTTCTGTCCGGCTCATCTGAAAACACTTTGTTGAAACCAACGCCCCAATCCAATGAAAGTTTATCATCGAACAAATGTTGACCGGTCAATTGATTTACAAAAATCATATCTTGGTTAAACTGAACGTTCATTACATAAAAGCCTTGGTCCGTGTCCAATATGGCATCACGGTTTCTTCCCTGACCGTTCACGCCATAATAGCCAACCCTGTCGGCGGCGCTATTCACAAATAATGAACTGAACTTCACCTTGTTTTCGGTGTTGATGCGATATGTAACATTTGCTAAAGCTGTGGTGGTCGATTTGTATGCAAACTCTCGAACATCTGGAAAGTCTACCTTAAGCACATTGGTAAAGTCCCTAGCAGGTCCTTCCCAAATCTCATAACCATTGGCAAAACTTGCCGCGCCAAAAAAGCTCAATCTGGACTTGTCATCATTGAAGTCGAAGGAATAACCACCCTCAATTGCCCCGTTAATGTTAATAGGGTCCCAGGCAGCTTCAGGGTCTACGCCATGGGAGAGAACTACTGCAAATGGATTGTTGTCATATCTATTGTAGAAACCAAAATCGCTGGTACCTTCACTCTTTACAAAATCTTCGCCAGCGGCATTGGTGTTGATTCCACTGCCCATAGAAACTTCCAAGTAACCATCTCCAGTGTACTCTTTTGAATCTACATTAACATTTCCTGCGGCGAAATCGCCGTAAAATGTAGGGCTGTATGCTTTGCTAACAGCCACATTTTCAATGATACTGGAACCGAAAAGATCTAAGTTGATGTTCTTTTTTTCCACATCATTGGATGGGAGTGAAAGACCGTTCATGGTGGTGTTCTGGTAACGATCACCAAGACCTCTCACATATACGTTACTCGACCCCTGTTGTTTTGAAATACCTGAAATCTGGGCCACGGCAGCTGCTGCATCATCAATACCTTTTAAGGTCAATGCTTCCGCACTAATGGCCTCTTGCATCACCAAAGCGTTCTTTTGTTGGAGCAAAAGGGCTATTTCAGAATCCTTTCTTGCCGTTGTGGTCACTACCACTTCATCAAGACCAACGCTACTGGCACCAAGACCGGCATTGATTTCGGTTACCTTGCCCGCCTCAACAACAACATTAGGCACTTCCAAGGTTTCATAGCCCAAGAAACTAAATACTAAGGTATAGGTTCCCGGTTCTACATCTTCAATCTGGAAAAGACCATCAAAGTCGGAAGTTGTCCCCTTTGTAGTCCCTTTAATCAGCACGTTGGCAAAGGGTAGAGGTTCATTGTTAAGCTCCTTGTCCGTAAGTTTCCCTACAACGCTTCCGTTCTGTTGGGCGGATAGCACCAGGGTAAATAAAGAAAAGGCAAATAATAGATATGTTTTCATACTCTACGCTGTCGTATTAATTCGGGGCAAAGAAACGGGGAGGTTGTAAAAGCGGTGTTAGTTGTATGTTAAGTGTTTATTTCAGTTCTGTTACAATAATGTTACTAGATTAAATGAACGTTAACCGTTTATCCCGTAAGTGTATTATCTTTACATTTGGGCGATTAACACAGAAACCACATCCTATGAAAAACAAGGACATTAAGATTCTGCTAGTAGACGATGAACCTGATATTCTGGAAATTATAAGCTACAACCTCGCAGAGGAAGGTTACGAAGTATTTACTGCCAAGAATGGCGCCGATGGCGTGGCCAAGGCCAAGAAGAAGAATCCGCACCTGATCATTATGGATGTGATGATGCCCGAAATGGATGGAATCGAAGCCTGTGAACAAATTCGTAACACGCCTGGGCTGGAGGATACCATCATTGCCTTTTTGACCGCCCGTGGCGAAGATTACTCCCAAGTGGCGGGGTTTGATGCAGGAGCCGATGACTATATCACCAAGCCCATTAAGCCCAAAGTGCTGGTGAGCAAGGTAAAGGCCTTGTTGCGCAGGTTGAAGGACGATAAAAAAGAAGTAGAGGATATTGTAAAGGTGGGAGAAATCGTCATCAACCGGGAAGAATACAAGATTGTGAACAATGGAGAGGAAATGGTGCTGCCCCGCAAGGAATTTGAGTTGTTGTCGCTATTGACCTCCAAACCCAACAAGGTTTTTAAGCGCGAGGTGATTCTGGATAAAGTTTGGGGCAACGAGGTGGTCGTTGGTGGCCGTACCATCGATGTCCATATCCGAAAATTACGCGAAAAAATTGGGGATGACCATTTTAAAACCGTAAAGGGCGTTGGGTATAAGTTTGTGCTCTAATGGCCATAAAACTAAAGAAATCATACAAGTTTGCCTTAAGGTCTTCACTGGCCATCACCCTTTTAATTACCGCTGTTTTCGTTGGCTTCCAATGGGACGCCGGAAGTGTTGACTGGATTCATATCCTCCTTTTTGTTGTATTGTGTTTTGGTATCTGTTTTGGCATCATTCAAATACGGGTGGAGCGATTTATTTATCGACGTATCAAAAAGATTTACGACGATGTTTCCCTTTTGGAATCCTCCTCCTTTTCCTCCAAACCGGTTACCACCGATATGCGAACCTTGGTCCAGGAGATCGAAAAGTTCGCCGAAGGCAAGAAAATTGAAATCGATACCCTAAAAATCCGCGAAGAATACCGAAAGGACTTTTTGGGGAACGTTTCCCATGAGCTCAAAACACCCTTGTTTACGGTCCAAGGTTACATACTTACCCTATTGGATGGAGCAATGAAGGACAAGAAGCTTCGTAAAAAGTATTTGCAGCGCGCCAGTAAAGGGGTCGAACGTTTGATTTATATTGTAAAAGACCTCGATTTGATCACCAAGTTGGAAGCTGGGGAATTAAAATTGGAACGGGAGGATTTCGACATCATAGAGCTCATTCAAAATACCTTTGACCTATTGGAGATGAAAGCCGCCCGAAAGGAAATTTCACTAACTTTTGATATGGAGTACCCCAATCCCATTTACGTTAACGGTGATCGTGATAAAATACAGCAGGTGATCAGCAACTTGCTGGTCAACTCCATTAAATACGGACTGCCCAAGGGAACTACGGAAGTAAGCGTGGAAAACCTCATAAAAAACAAGGTAATCGTTCGGGTTACGGATAATGGCGGTGGAATTCCCAAACAGCACATACCACGCCTATTTGAACGCTTTTATCGTGTAGACCAGAGCGGTAGCCGCGCCGAAGGGGGCTCGGGACTTGGACTCTCCATTGTAAAGCACATTGTAGAGGCCCATGGTGAAAAAATCTATGTGGAAAGCGAAGTGGATGTAGGTTCTGAGTTTTCATTTACACTGGAGAAAGCATCAAAAACCCCTGTGGTAGAAAAGACCGAAAACAAGTCCGAATAGTCCGTTTGGGATTCAAATTGAGTCAACCCCTTAAAGTCGCCAATTCTGGATAAATCATTTAAAGAGAAGTCCTCTTGAGTGCTGAAAGGGACCAGTCCCTGCTTTTGCATCCGTTTGGCCAAATATTCCTGTTCGTATTGCCCAGGAGTCGGGATAAAAAATGCCTTCTTTTCCAATTTGGCCAGATCCATTACCGTAGTGTAGCCCGATCGGCACAGCACCTGTTTGCTTTGGTTCAGGGCTTCTTCCAGTTCGGCCGACTTCATAAAATTGTAATGGATGATGTTTCCGTTGGGTGTCTTTATCTCCTCCCTCACCTGTTCATCTTCAATTCTTCCCTTTACAAAAAGAATGTTGCCTTCAAAACCCCGTAGTTCGTTCAACAGTTTTTCTTCTAGAAAAGTGCGCTGAGGTTCTGGGCCCGATAGCAAAACCATCAAATCATACATCAGGGGAATTTCCTTTTTTTCAAAACGGCTCAAGGGCCCCAAATAGGCAATGTTCAATTTGGATTTTTTCAAATGGCCCAACTTCCCGGTCAAATTGGGTTTGTCCTGTACATCGGGAACCCAACAGGCATCAAATTTTTTGATGATTTTTTGATGGGCCTTGGAACTCATCCAAGTTGTATTGCCCGAAAGCACGTTGAGTTGATGCGTGATGAACACACAGGGTACTTTTTTATGATAGGCTCCCAATCGGTTATCGGAAATGATACCATCCAAACCGTGCTCCTTCACCAAACGTTTTACTTCCTTCTTTTCCTTGGCCATGGCCTTGAGGACCTTGGGGGAATCCCAAATCATTTTGATTTTGAAGTTTTTCGCCTTCTCCGCATAAGAGATCTTATAGGAAGGCAATTCAAAAGCGGGCAATTCGGGAAATTCTTTTTTTAATAAGGATAAGGCCACCCCATCCGATGCAATAAAGGGTTGATGGCCATGGGCCAGTAATTCGTGGATAATGGGGATGCACCTAGTGGCATGTCCCAGTCCCCAATTTAATGGAGCGACCAGAATACGTTTGGAACTTTCCATGATCACAAAAAAACAAAATGCGAATTGCTTTTAGATTTCCTTAGTTTTGCCAAATCATTAATTTTTTGCTCAATTCAATACCAAAAAGTGGGAAGTAAGAACAAACTCAAAAGGTTCAAGGAAAACGAAACATTCGCCAATGTGGTGCAGCCCAGTCGCGAAGAGGTCATGGCTGGATTCAAATATAAAGGCAAATGGTCTTCCTTTTTTGGCAATAACAACCCGATAGTTTTGGAGCTGGGCTGTGGCAAAGGAGAATATACGGTGGGTCTTGCGCAAATCAACCCCCACAACAACCATATTGGTATCGATATCAAAGGGGCGCGGTTCTGGCGTGGTGCCAAAACTGCTTTGGAAAAAGAGTTGAACAATGTGGCCTTTTTGCGTTCTCAGATAGAATTGGTGGACCATCTTTTTGGAGAGGGCGAAGTCAGCGAAATTTGGATAACTTTCCCCGACCCACAAATCAAGTACAAACGGACCAAACATCGTATGACAAATCCCGTATTTCTGGAACGGTACAAGAAAATATTGAAACCAGGCGGACTCATCAACCTTAAGACCGATAGCGAATACATGCATGGCTATACCTTGGGACTTTTACAGGGGTTGGGGCATGAAATCCTGTATGCCAACCACGACGTTTATAAAAACGAAGGGGCACCTCCCGAAGTTCTCGAGATTCAAACTTTCTATGAAAATCAGTATCTTGAAAAAGGAAAACCAATTACCTATATCCAATTTAGGATCAACTAACCAATGACCCACGTACTCATTCTCTTTTTTGCCACGTTTTCGGCCGCCTTTATGGCAACGGTGCCGCCGGGTCTGCTCAACATGAACGCAGCCAAGGTGAGCGTGGAGAAGGGAAAACTGAACGGAATCATATTTAGTTTGGGCGTCTCGAGTACCATAATGGTGCAGGCCTATATCGCAGTTTACATTTCAAAGTTTTTATATCGAAACCCAGAAGTGGTCGATGTACTTTTTAAGATTGCGGTGGCCGTTTTTGCATTTTTTGCCATTTACTTTTTCGTAGTGGCCAAACGGAACAAGGCCAAGGCACAGGCCATCAAGGAAGTGAATCTGAGCAAAAAGAACAGCTTCTTCAAGGGAGTGTTGTTAGCTGCCCTCAATTTATTGACCATCCCCTATTACAGTGGCTTGAATGCCATGTGGAACGAGGCCGGATGGATCAAGTTCGAGGCCAAGGACATCACCACTTTTGTAGTCGCAGCTGGCACAGGTACTTTCTCGGTGCTTTACCTCTATACCTTTTATTTTGACAAATTGGAGACCAAGAACAGTCGCTTTTCAAGGAACTCCAATTACATTTTGAGTGCATTGATGTTGCTCTTGCTCATCATTACCCTGATTCGAATTATGTACCGTTGATCCTATGGAAGAGACAAACTTCTTTGATAAGGTCTACGAAGTGGCCAAACAGATTCCTTATGGTAGGGTAACGTCTTACGGAGCAATAGCCAAATATTTGGGAGCTGCCCGAAGCGCCCGTATGGTGGGTTGGGCGATGAACAATTCGTTGGCAAAGGATGTTCCCGCACATCGTGTCGTGAATCGAGTGGGCGTACTCACGGGAAAGCACCATTTTGATGGCACCAACGTAATGCAGCAGCTCCTCGAGAACGAAGGAATCCCAATAGAGGACAATCAAATTGTCGATTTTCAAAAATACTTCTGGGACCCTGCCCAAGAACTTTGATCAATACCCTGGAGGATGCAACTCGTCAAAAGAGGTGTTGTCCTGAAACGCTTTGGCCAACAATAGAATACTTGCTTCGTCATACAAATTGCCCACAAAGGTCATGCTTGTTGGGTGGTTTTCATCGTCCAAGCCCGTAGGTACCGAAATAACGGGATGACCCGTTAAATTGGTGGCCAAGAGTTGGTCGTTTCCAAAAGTGGGAGAGATCAACACATCATAATTCTTCATCAAATCCTGCATTTTTTGGATGAGCACCTGTCGCTGGCGGTTCGCCTGAATGTATTCCACAGCGGGAATAAATCGGCTCTGTCGTAGTGAATTTGCGCGGGAACGCTGGTCTTGCTCTACCATTGAATCTACCTCTCCCGAACGGACCAGTTCATCAAAAAAGGCACCTGCTTCCGCTCTTAAAATAATGTCGAAACCACGATAGGGCAACGCCTCGGGCATTTCCACGGGCGTTGGGTCTATACCCATTTCCTTAAGCGATTTTAGGGCATTTCTCAGATTGTTGCCGGATTCAGTCGTGTCCTTTTCGATATCTTTCTGGAGATAGGCGACCCGTAAATTTTTGATGTCTTTGCTCCAATCCACCCCAAACGGAAGGTCCACTGTGGTCAAATCGTTTTTATCCTTTCCCTGAATGGCCTCAAACACAATGGCACAGTCCTCTGCATTTCGGCCCAGAGGCCCAACCTTGTCCATGGACCAGCTTAGGCTCATCACCCCATGGCGACTCACCCTGCCGTAGGTAGGCCGCAATCCCGTAACCCCGTTTCGGGTACTGGGAGAAGTAATCGAGCCTAGGGTCTCTGTCCCCAGGGCAAATGGAACAAGTCCTGCTGAGGTGGCCGAACCCGACCCGGCAGAGGAACCACTGGCCCCTTGGGTGGTGTCCCAAGGATTTTTGGTTTTTCCATCGAACCAAACATCACCTCGGGCCAAAGCCCCCGAAACCAGTTTGGCCACCAGAACGGCCCCTGCATCTTCCAGTTTTTCTATCACCGTCGCCGTTTCATCGATTATTTGGTCCTTGTACGGAGCCGCGCCCCAAGTGGTGGGATATCCGGGAACCGCCATTAAATCTTTGGTCCCGTAGGGAATGCCGTGCAAGATGCCACGATAATTTCCGTTTTGGATTTCTTCGTCGGCCCGCTTCGCTTGTTCCAAGGCCAAGCTATCCGTAATAGTGATGGTACATTGGAGTGCCGGCTGGTATTTTTTCAATCGGGCCAAGAAGAATTTCGTGAGTTCCGTTGAGGTTATTTTTTGATGTTTAATGAGGGAAGCCAGCTGCGGGATCGTATAAAATGCCAATAGGTCGTAAGGCTCAGGTACTTCTACATAGTCGGGTATATTCCATTGGGTTCCTTCCTGTTGCTCTGGCATTTGGAAGCCAAAGGGAGTAGGGTCAAAACGGACGGCAGGAAATACTCCGTTGTCCAACGGGTATTTACGAAGGGAATCAAAACCACTTCTATTTCGTTGCAAATAGGGGTAAAGCGTATCGATTTGTTTGTTGGCGAAATGTAAGCCGATGAGTTTTTCCGATTTTTTGACGTCCCGTTTGCTAAAGAAATTTTTGTTGGTGGAACAGGAAATCCAGGTCAGGGAAATCAGAAGAAGGAGAATAAGGGGAAATTTGGTTTTGGTTGGCATATGGGTCGATAATTTGAAATAGCGGCTTCTAAACTACATTTTTTCAAAAAAAAGAGCATCATTTAGGACTCGTTTTGTGTCCGAAACCTTTTTTAAAAAGAAACTTAGGGTCGATTCTCAGTTTTTTTGAAAATCGGAGGGACAACTTCTTAATCTAAGACCAACATCGTATCTTTGTAGTTTAGAACCAGTTCAAACAATTGGTTTAAAAAATTGCAAATCATGAAGTTGAAAAAAGCAGATATACTCAAGGCATTGGAAAAAATTTCCGCACCGGGCGAAGGCCAAAATTTGGTGGAAAGCGGTTCGGTGACCAATGTTCAGGTGTTTGGCGACGAGGTCGAAGTGGATGTCACCATAAAGAACCCGAGTCTTCAGGCAAAAAAGAAGACCGAGGTGGAGATTTTAAAAATTATCCACAGCGAGGTATATGAAAAAGCCAAAATAAAGGTCAATCTAAAGGTGGATGCCCCTGCCAAGCCCAAGGTAAACCAAATCAAAGGGAAACCCATTCCCGGTATACAGAACATTATTGCCGTTGCATCCGGCAAAGGGGGCGTAGGTAAATCTACGGTTACGGCCAACTTGGCGGTGACCTTGGCCAAAATGGGCTTTAAAGTAGGTTTGTTGGATACGGATATCTACGGACCGTCAATGCCCATTATGTTCGATGTGGCTGCGGAAAAGCCTTTGTCCATCAATGTGGATGGAAAGGCCAAAATGAAACCAATCGAAAATTATGGGGTGAAGTTGCTTTCCATTGGATTCTTTACCCAACCCAACCAAGCGGTGATTTGGAGGGGTCCTATGGCCGCAAAGGCATTGAACCAAATGATTTTTGATGCCCATTGGGGTGAATTGGATTTTCTTTTGTTGGATTTACCTCCGGGAACAGGGGATATCCATTTGAGTATTATGCAATCCTTGCCGGTAACAGGCGCGGTCGTGGTAAGTACACCACAAGAAATTGCATTGGCGGATGCCCGAAAAGGGGTGGCCATGTTCCAGCAAGAAGCCATCAATGTGCCGGTATTGGGAATCGTGGAGAATATGGCGTATTTTACACCTGCGGAATTACCCGATAACAAATATCATATCTTTGGTAAAAATGGGGCAAAGAACCTCTCAGAAGACTTAAATGTTCCATTTTTGGGGGAAATACCACTGGTGCAGAGCATTCGAGAAGCTGGTGACGTAGGAAGACCTGCTGCGCTGCAGACGGCCACTCCCACAGAAGAAGCTTTTGAGGAACTGACGAAAAATGTGGTACAGGAATTGGTGCGAAGAAATACAGACCTTCCTCCAACCGAGGCAATAAAAATTACAACAATGGCTGGTTGTTCCGCTGTTAAAAAGAAGTGAGCATGACAACAATGACATCAGAAGAAACAAGAAGCAATGTAGAGAAGGCGTTGGAAGAAATCCGACCTTTCCTGCAGAGCGATGGTGGAGACATCACATTGATTTCCATCGAAGACAATACCGTGAAGGTTCGATTGGAGGGTAACTGTATTGGCTGCAGCGTCAACCAAATGACCTTGAAAAGTGGCGTGGAAATGACCATTAAAAAATATGCCCCTCAAATCGAAGAAGTCATCAATATTTCCTAACTGATTAAAATCATAAATCTTTTTTGAGGCAAGCAGTAAGTTGCGTGCCAAAACCTCTTGTATATGATCAAAACAGATATTCTGATAATTGGAGCGGGACCTACGGGTCTCTTTGCTGTTTTTGAAGCTGGCCTGTTGCAGCTAAAGTGCCATTTGATCGATGCCTTGCCGCAAGCTGGTGGACAATGCTCGGAAATATATCCCAAAAAACCCATTTACGATATCCCCGGATTCCCCGAAGTATTGGCAGGCGACTTGGTAGACAATTTGATGGAACAGATCAAGCCCTTTCAGCCTGGTTTTACCTTGGGTGAGCGTGCAGAGACCATCGAAAAATTGGATGATGGCACTTTTATCGTCACTACCAACAAAGGGACCAAGCACCATGCGCCAGTAGTGGCCATCGCAGGTGGTTTGGGCAGTTTTGAGCCCAGAAAGCCCCTGTTGGAAAATCTGGAAAAATATGAAGATAACGGTGTAGCCTATATGATTAGGGAGCCGGAAATCTATCGGGGTAAAAAAGTACTGATTGCAGGAGGGGGAGATTCCGCCTTGGATTGGTCCATCTTTTTGACCGATGTTGCCGAAGAAGTCACCTTGGTACACCGTCGGAACGAGTTCCGGGGGGCATTGGATTCCGTAGAGAAGGTACAGCACCTCAAAAATGAAGGCAAAATCAATCTGATTACCCCAGCAGAAGTAGTTGCCCTAAAAGGGGAGGATAGCTTGGAAAAAGTAACCGTACAAAACACCAATACTTCCGAAGAAACCGATATAGCCGTGGATTATTTTATCCCCCTTTTCGGATTGTCCCCAAAATTGGGGCCTATAGCCAACTGGGGATTGGAGATTGAAAAAAATGCCATCAAGGTGGACAATACCTATGATTATCAGACTAATATTCCTGGGATTTACGCCATCGGTGATGTGAATACCTATCCGGGCAAGTTGAAATTGATTCTGTGCGGGTTCCACGAAGCGACCTTGATGTGCCAAAGTGCCTACCAAAAAATCCATCCAGATAAAAAATACGTGATGAAGTATACCACCGTGGGTGGCGTAACCGGTTTCGATGGAAGCAAGAAGGAGGCCCCGAAAGCTGTGGTGAAAGCAATCGACTAAGTATAAGTGCAATTTTAAATAGATAGCGGAACTGTATACAAAGGTTCTCGACGAGGTATGAGCGATATCAAATTAAAAATAATTGACCGGGAAGGTGTTGCACACGAAGTGGATGCCCCTACCGATATGAACATGAACCTCATGGAAGTGGTTCGTTCGTACGAATTGGCTCCAGAAGGAACCATCGGTATTTGTGGTGGTATGGCCATGTGCGCCTCATGCCAATGTTATATTCAGTCGGACCATCAGCTGCCTGAAAAGTCTGATGATGAGGAGGCCATGTTGGCCGAAGCCTTTTTTGTAAAGGACAATAGCCGCTTGGGCTGTCAAATCCACATTACCGAGGATTTGGACGGTCTGGAGGTGGAACTTGCCCCTGAAGAGGCCTAAATCCTCGCTTGGTACGTAAAGAGGTTGTAATACCTTCCCTCGGAAGCAATCAATGTTTCGTGGGTACCCTGTTCCAAGATATGACCATTTTCAATCACTAAAATTTGGTCCGCTTTGCGGATGGTGCTCAGCCGGTGCGCAATCACAAAGGTGGTTCTACCCTTGGTAAGTTCGCCCAAACTTTTTTGGATCAAGGCTTCGGATTCCGTATCCAAACTTGAGGTAGCCTCGTCCAAGACCAATATTTTAGGGTCGGCCAAAATGGCCCGCGCAATGGCAATCCGTTGGCGCTGACCTCCGGATAGCTTTACCCCACGCTCCCCGATCAGGGTGTCCAATCCTTTGTCAAAACGGTCGGTGAATTCGTCGACGTAAGCCGCTTTTACCGCTTCCATCAATTTTTCCCCACTGGCATTGGGCCTGGGAAACAAAATGTTCTCCCGAATAGTGCCCTCAAACAAAAAATCATCCTGTAACACCACTCCTAAATGTTGGCGAAAACTGTTTAGGTTTACTTTGGACAAATCGTGCCCATCAATGGTGATGGTGCCCGAATCAGGATTAAGGAAACTGGCCGCCAAGCCTGCAATGGTGGATTTACCTGAGCCAGAACTACCGACCAAGGCAATCACTTGCCCTGGAGCTACATCAAAACTGATGCCGTGCAACACTTCTTTATCCGCTTCATAGGAAAAGCGCACATCGGAGAAAGACATTCGTCCTTCAACATGATCTAATAGTATGGTGCGGTTTTCCTCATCGGACTCCTCTTCGAGATTCATGAGTTCTTCAGTGCGGTCCAGGCCCGCCAATGCTTCCGTAAGTTGACTTCCCACACTGCTCATTTGAACAATAGGGGCAATCATCAAACCCAATAAGACCGTAAATTCCACAAATTCACCTATGGTAAGCGTATCCTGTATAATTTTATAGCCGCCAAAACCCATCACACTGGTCGTGGCTACGCCCAATAAAAAGGTAGACGAACTCGTCATAAAAGCGGTGGTGGTCAAGCTCTTTTTTACGTTTTCATACAGGCGTTCCACCCCGACTTCAAACACTTCTTCTTCCTGCTTTTCCGCGTTGAACCCTTTAATGACACGGATTCCACCCAAGGTTTCTGTCAACCTACCTTTGACTTCTGCATTGATTTTCCCGCGATTCCTGAAAATGGGCCGAATGATTTTAAAAGCCTTTAATGCGATAATGGCGAAAATAGTCAATGGGATAAAGGTGAACAAGGTCATGAATACACTGATGTCCATAAGCAGGATAAGGGAAACCACGGCCGTAATGATGCCTCCCACCAGTTGTACCAAACCAGTGCCGATGAGGTTCCGTACACCTTCCACATCGGACATGATACGAGAAACGAGCGCTCCGGATTTTGCATTGTCAAAGAATCGGACAGGCAGGGCCAACACCTTTTTCTGTACCTGTGCCCGAAGCTCGGAAATCAGATACTGTGCCTGCACGCTCAATATTTTCGTCAACAAAAAAGAAGTGACCGCCTGGACAAAAATGGCGAACATGACCCCGGCCACCAGATATTTCAGCATGTCCACATCTTTGTTCACAATAACATCATCAATAAGGTGTTTGGATGCAATTGGAGCCACAAAACTGGCTGCTTTGCTTATAGCGATGAGCAAAAGACCAAGAAGCACCAATTTGCGTTTGGGCCAAATAATGGTTTTAAATGCGGTGAGGATACTTACTTTTTTGTTGGACATAGCAGTTTTTCGAAAGAGGGTGCAAGTTACGGCAAATTGGAAGGGATGCCGAATCTTGATTTTTTTAATCGTGTAAAAGCCTACAAATGTTATATTTAGGCATCTAAATTAGACCACTAACCATGCCCAAATCACTACATCTGATTCTATTGTTTTTAATGAGCTCCTTGTCTTATGCACAAGGAACGTACCCTACTTTAACCGAAATCGTAACAGACAAAGCCCAGATTTTTACCCCGTCCGAATTGGAAGAGCTTCGCACAAAACTCTATCAATTTGAATCGGAAACCAGCAACCAATTGGTGATTTTGACCATAGATGCATTGGGCAACGAAACCATTGAGGGGTATGCGTTTGAAGTGTTCAACCAAAACAAATTGGGACAGGAGGGCAAGGACAATGGTATTTTGATCCTTTTCTCCAAACTGGACCGGGAAGTTCGGATTGAGGTGGGCTACGGATTGGAATCCTACATCACGGATGCGGTTGCCTCCCGAATCATCCGCAATACCATGATACCGAAATTCAAAGAGGAAGATTATTATGGTGGACTGGATCTGGCCACCGATCAAATCATTGATTTTTTAAAACACCCGGAAGCGTTGGAGGAATTTAAGGCAGAAATCGCCGAGGAGGAGGAAATGCCATGGTGGCTACTGGGATTGATCAGCCTGTTCTTGTTGATGTTCGTCGCCGCTGGCGCATTTGTTTTTTATAAGGGCTATTCCACTCTCATTGAAATTTTGCGGGGCATATTCACTGGAAAGTTGGCCGTGGTTCGAGGCATTTTTATGGCCATTTTCATGTCGTTTCCCATGGTTTTTGGACTTGTTTTTATGGGGATGCCTATATTTTTTATGGCGATGATCTTGGGGTTTGAAGAGGTGCTTCTCGAAAATGGAGTAAGTGTTGGGATTTTGGTGCTTTCCGGACTATTGGCTTTTGGGGTTTTGACCATTATATTGGTGATTCTAAAAATCAAGAGAAAAGGAGACGAAGGGTTTAAACTTTCCCTGTTGAAATCGGATAAAGCCTACATGAAGAAAACCTTTTCATCATCTGGAACCCATTCTTTTGGTTCCAGTTCTGGGGGAAGAAGCTCATCCAGTAGTTTTTCTGGAGGTGGCGGCAGTTCTGGAGGTGGTGGGGCCAGTGGAAGTTGGTAATTGTGGTTTAATTTCTGTATTTTCCAACAACTAAATTTAACACCATCAATTATTATGGCTAATTCTTTTGTGATTTTCATTTTAGGGTTTATAGTTGGAATGGTGGTTCTTTTTGCAATCTTTAAAAAGAAAAAATAAAAGTGGTCTTATCAAATTGAACCGTTAATACCTTTTCAAACTAACTTATGAGAAACTTACTATTCGCCGCCATCCTGATATTTATATCCTGTTCCCCATCTCCTCAAACCGAGGTGGAACAATGGGAGGCCCAAGCTGAGAACATTACCATTATCCGTGATAATTTTGGCGTTCCCCACATTTATGGAAAAACAGATGCCGATGCGGTTTTTGGCTTGTTATATGCCCAATGCGAAGATGATTTTAACCGGGTGGAACAAAACTATATTTGGGCCACGGGCCGATTGGCCGAAGTGGAAGGCGAGGATGCCCTCTACAGCGACCTTCGGGCAAAAATGTTCATGACCGAGGAAGAGGCCAAGGCCAATTACGAAAATAGTCCCGAGTGGCTCAAGGAGCTGTGCGATGCCTTTGCCGACGGTATCAATTACTACCTACACACCCATCCTGAGGTGAAACCAAAACTGCTGACCCGTTTCGAGCCATGGATGCCGATGTATTTTAGCGAAGGCTCCATAGGAGGGGATATTGAACGTATTTCCACACGAAAAATCAAAAGTTTCTACGAAAGTGGGATGGAATTACCCGAGATGGAGGCCCTGCGACTCAAAAAGGAAGCTGAAATGGAAGAACCCCAAGGTTCTAACGGAATCGCCATTTCCGGTGATTTGACCGAATCCGGTAATGCCATGCTCTTAATCAATCCCCATACCTCCTTTTATTTTAGGGGCGAAGTGCATGTGGTGAGCGAAGAGGGATTGAACGCCTACGGAGCTGTAACATGGGGGCAGTTTTTTGTGTATCAGGGCTTCAATGAAAAGACCGGTTGGATGCATACCTCTACCTATACCGATGTAATGGACGAGTTTAAGGAGACCATTGTAAAGAACGATGGCAAGCTGTTTTACCAATATGGGGAAGAATTACGACCTGTGGATTCCACAACCGTCACCCTAAAATATAAGGAAGGGGAGGCCATGAAAGAAAGAACATTCCCCATGTACCGAACCCATCACGGACCGATTACACATCAAGTGGATGACCAATGGACCGCTTCGGCCATGATGTGGGAACCGGTCAAGGCGTTGGAACAGTCCTATATCCGAACCAAGCAGGACGGTTATGAAGGTTTTCGCAACATGATGGATATACGGACCAATTCTTCCAATAATACGGTTTATGCGGATGCCGAAGGTAATATTGCCTATTTCCATGGGAATTTTGTGCCCAAGCGCGATACCATTTTTGATTACACTGAGCCTGTGGATGGTAGCAATCCCAAAACAGATTGGCAAGGATTGCATACGGTGAATGAAAATATCTTGGTACTCAATCCAGCCAATGGTTGGATTCAAAATTGTAATTCCACCCCTTATACTTCTGCTTTGGAGTACAGTCCCAAGCGGAAGGACTATCCCAATTACATGTCCCGGGACCAAGAAAATTTTAGGGGTATCCATGCCATTCAACTTTTGACAGGAAGAAGCGGATACACTTTGGACAGTTTGATTGAGCTGGCCCACGACCCCTATTTGCCTGCCTTTGAAGCATTGATTCCGGGTTTGGTCAGGGCGTATGACAATAATCCGGACCCAGCCTTGCAGGAAGCTATCGATACACTTCGGAATTGGGACTATACCACATCCAAAGAATCCATTGCAATGACATTGGCGCACTATTATGGAACCCTTTGTTATGCGAAGGCGGAAAGGCCTGAAGGGATGTTTTCCATGGAATTGGTGGAATATTGGGGAGATGCATGGGACGACGATAAAAAGCTTGCCTTCCTCAAAGAGGCCTTGGGTATTTTGGAGTCCGATTTTGGAACTTGGAAAATGCCTTGGGGCGAGGTCAATCGTTACCAACGTTTAAATGGTGATATCCTTCAACCTTTTGATGATGCCAAACCCAGCATTCCCATTGGTTTTGCCAGTGGTACTTGGGGGGCATTGGCTGCCTATGGCGCCCGATATGATAACAATACCAAAAAAATCTACGGTACTCGGGGCAATAGCTTCGTAGCGGCAGTCGAGTTTGGCGATAAAGTGAAGGCGAAGACCATATTGGCCGGTGGACAGAGCGGCGACCCAAATTCTCCACATTTTAACGATCAGGCACAGCGCTATGCCGATATGGAATTCAAAGATGCCGCTTATTACAAAGAAGATGTGCTCAAACGTGCAAAAGAGACCTACTCGCCCGGTAAAAGGTAAGATAAGGGTTTAGTTGTTCTTTTCGATGCCAGTGTCCTCTTCCTTAACGATGATGAGGCTGGCCTTTGAACCTGTGGAGAGGTTCCAGCGGTTGTTATGGATAACCACGCCCTTGTCGTCGGTGACTACTACCTGTGCGGTATTCGGTCCAGAAGAACCTTGGTTCAAGGCTTCGAACTCTACACGGTTAAAACCCTCCACTAAATCCAGATTGAGTCCTTTGAAAGAACCATCGAGTAGCAGATTGTACTCTACAACTTCACCGTTGACATATATTTTGATGCGGTCACCATCCACATATTCGTGGTCGCGGGCCACAATGCCCACAAACTTGGCTTTGGTGGTGAAATCTCCCAAATATTGGTCTCCAAAATATTCGTTGGAGCCTTTTTCCTTTTTTTCTTTGATCTTTGGGTCGATGACCATGTCGTGACCTGCCTGAACCAGTTGCCTGTCTGGCAACATTTGAACTCCGGGCTTCTCATTCTTGGAGGTAAGGCTCTCGTCCAGCACGGAAGGCATTCTTAGCAAGGTACCTTGGTTGCTGGTTTTGACATCGAGCTTATTATTATCGCCAATTTTTAAGGGCCGGGTTGTGGGAATGTCACCTTGCGCATGCATGGGCATGGCAAACAAAAGAACCCCTAACAAAGCAAATACACTCTTTTTCATGGCAACTAAGGCAATGGTCCAATTATAAAATTAGCAAATACCTTGCCACCAATTGTATAAATTGACGTTAAATCGTTAAGCTGTAGTCTTTTTTGGAGTGCTTTCTCTTTTTAAGTCCAAAAAGTGGGTGTAGAACGGGTATCCGAAGGATAATCAAGTCGTAAATGAGCCAACTCAGTCCAAAGGTACCTACAACAAGGATCAACGCCTTGGGGGCAAGTCCCCAATCCAAATCCATTACAAGATAGCCGATGCAGACCGTGATGGTCTGGTGCAATATGTAGAATGGGTATACGGCCCTGTTGGCATAGGCAAGTCCAGTGCTCGGTTTGTTGAGGTATTGGGCGGCGTAGGCAAATAGCACCAAGATCCACGACCAGATATTCACCACTTTCAGAAGGGCCTCGGTAAAGTGAATTACATAACCGTCTTCAAAAAATAACCAGATGATGGCCTGCCCCGCAAAACCTACGATACCTAAAAGAAGGGCTTTTTTCTTCATCCTGCCCAAGGTATTCCAAAAGATATCTCCCGTAGCGACCAGAACAAAGCCGTAAAAAAACAGAATGATGCTGAATATAAAATTAAACCAGTCATCCACCAAAGCATGGGTAATGGGAAAAAATGGTTCTACCAAGGATTCCACCAAATAAAGCGGAATCACGAATAGGTAAATGCCCCATGATTTTTGGATGATGTTTTTAACCCATTCCACGAATTTTGTGCTGTGGTTCCTCAAATAGACGAAAAACGGGGCCAAGACCCACGAGAAAACCAGCAAATATGGCAAAAACCACAGGTGATGCCAACTTAAATTTCCTTCGGGATACACCCCATCAAAAGCAACTGTTGAAAAGAATGCCCAATAGGAACCCGTAAACTGTCCCTCTGCCAAGCGTTCCACGTACACTTGAGGGGGCACAATAAGCAACATACCTACCACCAAAGGAATCCCCAAGCGCAGAAATCGTTCCCACATAAATTTTCCCATCCCGCGTTTGCCCAGGGCATAAAACGTACCCATTCCGGATATCACGAAAAGTATGGGCAATCGCCATTGGTTTAAAAACAGCATGGGCCAGCGCAGCCAATCGTAAATAATGTTGTTTTTCACATGCCATCCCCAGGGGACAAAGAACATCCCCACGTGGTAAAAAATAAGTAGGCCGAATACAATCACCCGAAGCCAATCCAAATCGTAACGTCTAATGCTGGAATCCATTGCTAAAATTTTTTCCAAAGATGTGGAGCATAGGGGAAACCACATATTTTTTGGAGCTCGTAAATGTCCTGAATTGCAATTCTGGAGGAATTAAGTTCTATTTTCCCTCATATAAGCGGAAGGGGATTGGCCTGTATGTTTTTTGAAAGCACTGTAAAAGGCTGATTTGGACCTGAACCCGACCGATTCACCAATGGCCTCAACCGTGAGCTGCTGAAATTCTGGATGGAATAACCTCACTTGTGCAAGAGCAATCCTTTTTTGGTTGATGTAATCGTTGAAGTTGTTGCCCGTTTCGGAGTTGATCAATCTGGAGATGGTATTGCTATTGGTATCCAGCTGCTCGGATATTTTTTTTAAGCTGATATCCTGATGGGTGTAATATTGGGAATCTTCGATAAATGCTTCAAGGGTCCTAAATTGAACGGAAGTGCCCGACAAGGTCTCATACTTATCGGCAATCCAAGATTTTTCAAAAAAGCGCGATTCGGAAAGTATGAAATAAGAGGTGATAAAGATAGTGGCAGTTTGTATGATTCCGATGATATGATCACCACCGTCATCATCAAAATTGAGATAAATAATAAATATAGTCAGTAGGATCACTAAGAAAAAAATAACTGTGTTTCTGGAAAATATGTACTTGTCGACTTTAATGTTTTTGGCCTTGGTCCATCCTTTTTTATGGGACTTAAGCACTAACATAAGAGACAAAATCAGATAAAATGCAAAGCTGATTAGGACCAACCATCGAAATTGGTCTTTAATATGGTGGTATGAGTAGTCCATAGTGCCCGGGACTTCCAAAAAGCCTAAATCACTATGGTAAGCTCCGAGATAGGCGTTGATTTTTACTTCGATGGGACTGGTATAGAAGTTCACTTGTGAAATGGCATAGAGCAATGGGAGTATAAAATGGGGCCAATGCTGTTTTAGGCCGATGGGCTTCCGTTCCAACAGGGCAAACAAGAAAAAGTATAAGGTTGGAGCAATCAAGAGCACCAGAAACTCGGTTGAATCGTTCAAGTGCATCGTGTATTTCATCAAACCGGTGTAGCAAAGGTAGATGTCCAAAAATACGAGGCACTGCACCAAAAGGGACCAACCAAAGAAAATGATGGCCGAATCGCGTTTTGCCCTTAAAAAGATGACCAAGGCCAAGAAAACCCCCTGTACTATGCCCAAGAGCATGATGTGCGATGCAAGGTCGTACCGAATGGGGATTTGATCTAATATGGCCGCTACATCATTCATTTATGGGGTATAAGTTGTATCTTGAAAGCAAGTAAAAATGAAAATTACCATTCTTTTTTAAATCAACCTGACACCAAAATGAAAAAACGACAATTCTTACGCTATATGGGCAGTGCCGCCATGGCCGCCCCTCTTTTTCCGATTACTTTGGATGGCGCCATGACCGAGAAAGGGCCGTATCCCGATAAGGACAGTGAAGCATTTTGGGAACGCATCAGGGAAGATTACCGCTTAAAGCCGGATTATATTAATTTGGAAAGTGGGTACTACAACATTATTCCAACTCCCATCCTTAACAAGTTCACCGAACACGTACAACACGTAAATTATGAAGGTTCGTACTATATGCGTACCGTGCAATGGGAAAACAAGGACAAGGCAGCGGCACGGGTGGCGGAACTCGTCAATTGTTCTGAAAAGGAATTAATAATTACCCGAAATACCACCGAGTCCTTGGATATGATCATTGGTGGTTTTCCTTGGAACAAGGGTGACGAAGCTGTTTTTGCCGTTCAAGATTATGGGGCCATGCAGATACATTTTCATCAAATGGAAGACCGCTATGGTATTGTTTGCAAAAAGGTATCCGTACCCAATCACCCAGAATCGGATGAGGAAATTGTGTCGCTCTACGAATCGCTAATAACTCCAAAGACCAAATTATTGATGATTTGCCATATGATCAATGTGACCGGACAGATATTGCCCGTCCGAAAGATTTGCGATATGGCCCATGCCCATGGGGTCGAAGTCATGGTGGACGGCGCCCATTGTGTTGGACACATAAAGGTGGATTTGGCCGAATTGGACTGCGATTACTATGGATCCAGTTTGCACAAATGGCTTTGTTCCCCATTGGGAGCGGGCATGCTCTATGTTGCGGAGAAGAATATTCCTAAAATATGGCCCTTGTTTGCGGAACACGAAGAGGATGACACCAAGATTCGTAGGCTCAACCATACAGGAACCCATCCCGTTCATACAGATTTGACCATTAATGATGCTGTGGACTACTTGGACATGATTGGATTGGAGCGTAAGGAAAACCGAATGCGCTACCTGCAACGCTATTGGAGCGACCAACTCCGGGATGTGGAGAATGTGGTCATCAATACTCCAGTGGAGCCGCACCGCAGTTGTGGTATTGCCAATGTGGGACTTACCAACATGAAGCCTTCGGAAATGGCAAAGACCCTACTGGATGAGTTCAACATCTGGACCGTTGCCATAGATTTTGAAAATGTCCATGGCTGCAGGATCACGCCCAACGTGTTTACCACCACCAATGAACTTGACCAATTCGTGAGTGCCATCAAAACGATGGCAAAGCGAACTTAATGATCCATATAATCCCGAAGCTTTTCAGGTCCTTCCAATAATACCCGAACAATTTGAAGGGTGCCGTCTGGCTTCGTATCAATGTGCCATTTAATGAGTGATAGTTCTCCGTTTTCCAACTCAATACCGGTGATACTTCGCGGGTGTACACAGCTACCATCGTTAAAAAATGGAATTTGTCCGGGCTCTGGAAACCTCGGTCTGTGGGTATGTCCCGCCATGGTAATCAACAATCCATTTTTAAGAATCCAGCGTTTGATGCGCTTTTCGATTCGGATGAGCTCCTTGTAATTTTTGGCAGGACTCGTAGGGTCGGCAATGCCCACTACCTGAAGCGGTTTCCACAACACCCTCACCAAAAATCGACCAATCCGCCAGCAGACATAGTTCCACCAGTCTGCCTGATGCCCATGAACGCAAAATATCTCCTGTCCCGTTTCAGCATGCTTCAAAACAATAGCTTCGTGATACGTAATGCCCTCGAAAAGTTCCTTGTCCGACCCATCAATGGGCTCAAAATAGTGGGAAAGATGCTCATCCACATAGGCGGGGTCGCGGTACACCATATCGTGATTGCCCCAAAGCATATGCAAACGGTTTTCCAAATGGAACCTCCGCAACAATTGATAGACATTCTTGTGTGCCTCAAAAATGGAATCAAAACTGATATTTTCCCAAAGCTCGTCCCCATCACCAAGTTCGATGTAGCTGAACCCCTCCCGATAATAATGGTTTAGCGCATGAAAGTAAATGTTCCGATTATTGGCAAAATCGTCGGCGAAGCTGTTGTCACCACGATGACAATCACTAAAAAAAATGAATTTGGAGCCTTCATCAAAGGGAATGACCTTGGCGTTTTTGTAGGCATTGTCTAATCGGCTCGAAGAGGACATGAAAAAGGTACTAAAATCCTTAAAAAAGGACGTTTTGTCCATAAAGATATTGATAAAACCATATGCGCCTTTACTTTTTGTAAATTTGTAGTAGAAACCTCGACTAAATGGTGTATGAAGCACGACTACCATTCTGAAAGCCCACTTGTTCAATTGGTGAGTTTCAACAAACTGTTGGAACATTACGATGAGCAGCTTAAGAGTTCAAACAAGCACTTGGCCGAACGGGCCAAATATGTCTTGGATGCACAGGCTCCCTACCCAGAACTTCGTGAAGGCTTCACCGATTTGTCGTTGTTGGAGACCCATAAGGATGTAATCAGCATAATTTTAGAGGATTCTTTTGCCCCCATTTTGACCAAGAACGAGATAAAAACAGCTTCAACGCCCTTCGAAAACTTGGTTTTTAACTCTTCTGAACGGTTTCGTCAAATTTTGAAGGATGCCGGAGAGGAGTACGAACCGGAAATCACCAACATTCCAAGGGAATTTGATTACATCATGAAGTGTACGGTGATCTTGCAGTTTTATTACGGTTACAATTTAGATTTTAAACGTCCATTTTTTTTCGATATACCCGATTCCAACGGTGTGATGCGCCGTTACCGTATTTTGTACAATGCTGATTTTATGGAAATCATCCCAACGGACAAAGCAAAGCCCGTTAGCCAAGATGATGTGGATGAATTGTTGGAGAACTTTTACAACTTAGATCTTTGGAAGGAAAAAATTCCACCGAACAGTTTTTTGGCGAGGGGTTTTGTTATATCCAATATGTTCGATGTTACCGCCGAGCATTCCGTTTCGGAAATCAAGTCGACCTTGATTGGAAAGACCCAACGTGGGAACGACTCCTTTATGGAAAATTTCGAGGATACCTTTAGATCTTTCTTTAGGTTGAACGATATTAAGGTCGGATTTGCGGGCTACGATTCCGGTGCAGACCGCTTTTTTAAAATCTATGGAAAGGGAATGGATAGTTATATCCTGAATGGGAAGGAAACCGAAGACTGTAATTCCACGTTTTGTAGTTATTCCCATGGAAAGCTTTTTAAGGAGAACAAGTATTTTGCCATTTCCAATGTGGAGAAGTATTATAATAAAACGGAAGGCAAAGTACAGCCCTATAAAAATTTGATGGACCAGGGCATCCGAAGTGCCATTTTGGCCCCTATTGCTGTTCACGGCGAGCTTTTGGGGGTTTTGGAACTGGTTTCCGGCAAAGTAAACGAACTCAACAGCGTTAATGCCAACAAGTTGGACGATGTGATGCCTTACATCGTGGCGGCAGTGATGCGCACCATTGAAGAAGAGGAGAATCTGATTGATGCAGTAATCCAGCACGAATGCACCTCGGTTCACCCATCGGTATATTGGAAGTTTCAAGAAGAGGCCAAGCGCTTTATGGCCGATGAACTTTCGGGCAACGAAGCCGTTTTTAAAGAAATCGTCTTCAAGGATGTTTACCCGCTATACGGACAAATTGATATCAAGGATTCCGCGAAGGAACGCAATCTGGCGATCCAACGTGATTTGATGATTCAGTTATCTGAAATCAATGATATCCTCCAAATTGCTTTCTCCAAATATGAACTTCCCATCTATGAGGAACTGATGTTCAGGGTCAACAATTACCTAAACGAAGTTAAGGAGGCCTTGTTCACCCACACCGAACAAGCGGTTTTCGATTTTGTAAAAGAGGAAGTAGACCCTGTATTTGACCATTTACAAAAAGAAGATGAAGAAATCGCAGGATTACTTCAAGCGTACAAACAAAAAATAGACAAGACCACCGAAAGCTACTACGACCATCGTAGAAACTACGATGATAGCGTAATGGAGGCCAACATGAAATTGGCGGCCCTATTGGATAAAAAGCAGGAAGAGGCCCAAAAAATGTTCCCGCACTATTTTGAACGGTACAAAACCGACGGAGTGGAACACAATATGTACATCGGCAGTTCCATTGCAAAGGACAGAGAGTTCAATGAACTGTTTTTGAGCAACCTAAGATTGTGGCAGTTGCAGGTAATGGTGGAGATGGAGAACAAGTATTACGCACTTAAACCTCATTTGCCCGTTAAGTTGGATGTGGCTTCCTTGGTCTTGGTGTACAGTACGTCCTTGGCCATACGGTTTAGGATGGACGAAAAGCGCTTTGATGTTGATGGCACCTACAATGCCAGATACGAGGTCATTAAAAAGCGAATCGATAAATCCTTTGTGAAGGGAACCAACGAGCGCCTTACCCAAAAGGGTAAATTGGCCATTGTGTACTCCCAGCGCAAGGACGAAAAGGAATATTTGAGATATATCAGTTTCCTAAAAGCCAAAGGTTACTTTACCAATAACATCGAAATCGTGGAACTTGAAGGTGTACAAGGAGTTTCGGGGTTGAAAGCCATTCGTGCTGAAATCCTATATCAAAAGGATAAAAAATCCGAGCGTACCTATACCTACGATGATCTCATGGAGGAACTCAACAGCTAGATCAGAAAATCAACCGGTCCGGGCCAAAAAATCGGAAGGCAATCCCAAAGGAAATTACCGAAATGATCATCCCTATCATGAATATATTATAGGTAATCCGAAGTATCTTGTACTTTCTGTTCAAAACAACACCTAAATAATAAAGGTCTTTGGTAAGGGAAGAATACACATAATCCTTGTCCTTCACCATTTCCTGCAGTGCCCATTCGTATTCTTTTAGATCCATTTGATGGAAGTTTCCAAAAAAGAGAAGGTTTACCCGTCGCTCTTCCACATCTTCCTTGGTGAATTTCCCAGTGGTGATATTGGGTCTTGTTGCCAATACGGACAGCACCATGGAAACGACACTGAACATGATCAAGATCAAGGTAGGATAGATCATATAGGTATTGGAAGGATTGTCAAGTTTGGTAAGCAAATTGGCCAATACCAGTGAAATGATAATCGCATTCACCGATAACAGGATGTTCGCTTTGGTGTCGGCGATATCGCTTAGTTTCAAGTGGTTTTTTAAGGTTACCCGATACAGCGTTTGTACACTTCGGTCGGGACTTTCACTTTTGTATTTGGCTTTGAGGGCTTCTTTTTTGGCAATCTTTTTTTCAGCCTTTTTCTCTTTGAGGAGCTGCTTCAAGTTTTTCTGCTTTCCATCTTCCCAGTTTTCCTTTGCGTAATCCGTGTAAAACTGGTGCTTGCGGAACATTTTGATGTTCTTGTCCCGCCACTTTTTGGAGGAATAGTCTGCAATCCCCAATTGCTTGAATTCTTCCTTTAAAAAATCGGTGGTTTCCCAATAACTTCGCTTGGCGAAATGAGACATATCGGCATCGCGGATAATTTCTTCCGGCAAGGTTTGGGGTTCGCTGTATATTTTGGTGGCCATGATGAGGGTGCACACCTTATGGATTCCCTTTTGGTCGTAGCCCTGTTCCCTAAGAAAATCGGAAGCAAGCTTACAACTACTTTCTTCATGGTCCTCATGGCCATTAATGTGACCTACATCGTGAAACCAAGCTGCCAATAGCAGTTGTTCGTTCTCCGTATCGCCCAAGTTATAATAGTTGAGCAATTCTTTAGTACTTTTGACTACTCGTTCGGTATGTCGCAAGTTGTGGTACAAGAACTTGGGGTCAAGTTCCTCCGTTAAAAGTTTAGAAACGAAGTGTTTAGTTTTATCAACAATTTCCGACATATATTCTGATTGGAATTCCAAATTACGAAATTTTGGTATTAACGTCGTGCAATATGAAGAAACATTACTTGCTAGCCCTGCTCATCGGCGTATTGCATGGTTGCGCCACCTACCAAACCAAGTATGCGGATTCTTACCCGGGTACCACTGGCCAATTTCAAAAGGAAGTGGAGCATACCTTCTACTTGATTGGAGACGCGGGAAAATCTCCCATGGGAGAGCTCAACCCCACCTTAAAAAAGTTCAAGAAAGAACTGGAGAGCGCCCAGCCCAACAGTACCGCTATTTTTTTGGGAGATAATATTTATCCCGCCGGTTTTGTGGATAAGGATCACGACCCAGGGGCCTATTGGCAATCCAAACATTATTTGGATGCCCAGTTGGCTACCTTGGAAGCCTTTAAAGGCAGACCACTATTTATCCCAGGAAACCATGATTGGTATAGCGATGGTTTGAAAGGCCTGAAGCGCGAAGAGGAGTATGTTGAGGATGTATTGGATGATAATGAGGCCTTTCAGCCCGAAAACGGCTGCCCCATTGAGGATATAGAGATCAGTGACAAAGTTATGGTCATTGCCATTGATACAGAGTGGTACTTGGTCAATTGGGATAAGCATCCCACCATGAACGATGAATGCGAAATCAAAAGTAGGGGACGGTTTTTTGAGGAACTGGAAAGTTTAATCAAAAAGAACAGGGACAAAACGGTGATCATTGCCATGCACCACCCCCTGTTGTCCTATGGAGTGCACGGAGGGCAATTCTCATTTAAACAGGGGCTTTATCCCAGCGGAGGTAAGGTGCCCATGCCATTTTTGGGTGCAGCCATCAATCTGCTACGGAAGACATCGGGCGCATCCGCAGAAGACCTTTCCAATCCGTTATACAACGAGTTAAAGCAGCGAATCCTGACGCTATCGCAATATTCTGATAAGATTATTTTCGCATCAGGACACGAACATACCCTCCAGTATATCGAAGAATTTGGTAAGCCTCAGATTGTTAGTGGTTCTGGAGCAAAAACTGGTGCAACCCGATTGCTAAATGGCAGTAAGTTTTCTTCAGGAATGAATGGGTATGCGGTTTTGACCGTTTACAAAGATGGTTCATCCGAGGTGGTGTTCCGTGGGACCGAAGCAGATACCGTATTGTTCCGGACCCCTGTCCTTCCACCAGATAGATCAACGAAAAAAATCAAGATGGATGATGATTTTCCGGCGTATCAAATGGCTTCGGTCTATTCACCGGAAGAAATCGAAAAGAGTGGATTTCACAAATTCCTTTGGGGAGAGCGGTATCGAAAATATTACGGAACCCAGATCAAGGCACCCACGGTGCGATTGGATACACTTTTTGGGGGACTCACCGTGGTACGGAAAGGTGGCGGCAACCAATCCAATTCGTTGCGATTGGCAGATAAGCAAGGTCGGGAGTACGTTATGCGGGATTTAAGGAAGAGCGCTGAAAGATACCTCCAGGCCATTGCATTCCAAGAGCAATATATCATTGGGGAATTTCAGGACACCTATACCCAAGAATTGTTGCTGGACCTGTATACCGGAGCACATCCCTATGCCCCATTTACCATAGGTAAACTTTCCGAGGCCCTCGGAATGTTCCATACCAATCCCAAATTGTTTTACGTGCCCAAACAATCAGTTTTGGGAGATTACAATAAAGAATTCGGAAACAGCCTTTATATGATCGAGGAGCATGTTTCCGATGATCATGATAATCTCAAAAGCTTCGGATATACCAAAAAAATCGAAAGCACCTACGACCTGATGGACAAGCTCCGCGAAGATGAAGAGTATAGCATTGACCAGAAGGAGTACGCCAAGGCCCGGCTTTTTGATATTATGATCGGGGATTGGGATAGACACGTGGATCAATGGAGATGGGCAGAGTTTGAAACCGAAGAGGGCAATAAAGTCTACAAACCGATTGCTCGAGACAGGGACCAAGTATTTTCCCGTTGGGGAGACGGATTGATCATGGGCTTTGGTTCCAGGGCCGTACCTGGATTACGGATTTTTGAAGGTTTCCACGAAGAAATACGAAGTGTGGAAGGATTCACCTCTTCCCCCCGCACCTTTGCCTTGGATATGGCCCTGTTATCAGAAACCGATTTGGACACCTGGGTAGAGCAGGCCGAATTCATTCAGCAAAATCTGAACGAAGAAATCATCGATGAAGCATTTTTGGCATTTCCAGAAGAGGTCAGGGACGAAACGTTGACCGAAATCAAAAGGATACTATTGGCCAGAAAAGCTAACCTGGTTCAGACTGCGAAGGACTATTTCGCTGTTTTGAATCGCTACAGTGTGGTCACCGGAACGGATAAGGATGATTACTTCAATATCGTATCATTGCCCAACGGTCATGTTGAGGTTCGAGCATATCGCATCAAGGGAGGGGAAATGACCGATTTGTTCTTCAACAAGGTTTATGATCCAGCCTATACCAAGGAGATATGGGTGTACGGTCTGGATGATGATGATGTATTCGATGCCCGTACCGAAACCTCACAAATAAAGGTTCGCATTGTGGGGGGGCAAAACAACGATGTGTACAAAATTTCCGAAGGCTCCAAGAAATTATCGGTCTACGATTTTAAAGACAAAAAGAATACGCTGGACGAAGCCTACGGTGGAAAGATTCGCCTTGTAAGGGATTATGACACCAACACTTATGAGTTTTTGAACATCAAGGCCAGTAACAACCAAATATTGCCTACCATTGGTTTTAATCCTGACGATGGCGTACGTATTGGGCTTACCGATACCTATACCTTCAACGGTTTTAGGAAAAACCCATTTACGCAGCAACATACCTTTAATGCGGCCTATTATTTTGCCACGGATGGGTTTGATTTGGGCTATCGTGGAGAGTTTGCCCATGTGTTTAACAAAGTGAACCTTGAGGTGTATGCCAAGTTTACGAGTCCCAACTTTACCCGTAACTTTTTCGGGTTTGGCAACGAAACGGTCAACAATGATGATACAGAACCCTTAGGATTGGATTACAATCGGGTACGCATCCGTACTCTACAGCTTGCACCCTCGTTGGTATGGCGCGGTTTTCTGGGGTCCAAAGTGCGATTGGGCCTAGCCTACGAGAACATCGAAATCGAAGAGACCGAAGACAGGTTTATCAATGAATTTTATGTGGCCAACGGCGAAGAAAACCACCTTAGCTTTTTTGGGTTGGATGGCGAATACAGCTATTCGAATACGGATAACGAAGCGTTCCCGACTGTGGGCATGGCCTTTTCTTTGGAAGGTGGATTTCGTAAAAATTTGGACGATGGTTCACGGTCTTTTGGCTATGTGATACCGTCATTTTCCATGGACCATAAACTTTCGGCGGACGGTAGGTTGGTTTTGGCCACGCAACTCAAGGGTCACTTTACCATTGGCAATGGATATGAATTTTATCAAGCGGCAAGCATAGGCGGCAACAATGGATTGCGCGGTTTTAGATTTCAACGGTTTACGGGTAAAACGGCTTATTTCCAAAATACGGATATCCGTTACAGCTTTCGAAGGACCAAAACGGGAATTCTTCCTGTAACACCCGGAATTTATGGTGGTTTTGATTATGGCAGGGTATGGTTCCCGGGAGATTCCTCGCGAATTTGGCACAATTCGTACGGAGGTGGATTTTTCGTGAACGGAGCAGATATACTCTCCGCCAATTTCGGACTTTTCAATAGCTCCGATGGACTTCGATTCGCTTTTGGACTTGGTTTTGGATTTTAATCAATAGTGTATTTATACAAATGCTGCCCACCAAACGGATTTTTTTCGTCGGCAATGATAAGGGTTTTGTCGTCGGCAAAACAGACCGATTCAATCTGTGTATTGGTTTTTAAGTCCACTATTTTAATGGTGGCTTGGGAGAAGTCCGGTACTGTAAAGTCAGTAAGTAAAAAAACGAGTCCATAGCTCAAAAGTGCAATGGTTTTCCCATCCGGTGAGATGTCGGCACTGGTCACCGAACAGCGATTTTGGTCCCCACAAAGGAAAAGAGAACCCAAAAATTCGGCTTCGTAAGACCCTTCTTCGTCAGGTACACGATACATCAATGTTTTTCCGGAGTAAGGCCGTGTTCGATTTTTGGTGAAAATGTAAAGATGCCCCTTCAGGTGAAAAAATCCCTCTGTGTCATAATAGAGACTGTCCTTTTTGGGTGGAAAATCGTTTTGTTGGGGATACCGAAACTTAATTTTGTCGGCGTTTGGCTTTTTTCTGTCCAGTTCCTCTTTCGGAATTTTATATATGACCAGGTCATCCCGTTCGTTTTTGTTGTTTCCGAAGTCTCCGATATACAGGTTGCCCTTCTTATCCATGGCCAAATCCTCCCAATCCTCGTTTTTGGCATGGTCAATTTCCAAGGATTCCTTTAAGTGGCCCTTGTCGTCAATTTTATAAATTTCGTCCTGGTTACCACTGTCTTCTATCACCCAATAATGGCCGTCATCCGCGAGCTCAAGACCCGATACTTCCTTTAGTTTGGAAGGAAGATCGCCCATGGGTTCCAATTCGCGCAGAAAATTTTGCTGAGCACAGGTTTGCGCAACCATGACGAGCAATAAAAGGGATAATTTATTCATCACTTTCCTTTATGGGCATAAACACTTCCGTGGTCCACTCCAGTTCATTCCCTCCCATATTGGGGTTATTGTAGAAAACCTCTATCGGTGTGCGCTCAACAGGGATGTTCTTTTCCTCGGCATAATCCAACAATGCGAACCATGCTCTGTCAGACGTGATATAATTGCCATGATAGATGGCTTTAATTGCGTTTTGGGAGAATATCCGTTTGTATACGATATCTGGATGGTCTGGAAGTTTCTCTGAACGTATTATGGGATTACAGAAGTTATAGGACAGGCGGTTGTTCTTTAAGTCCCAATCCACTACTTGAACAAATGGAGGGCCGTTCAATTGCACTTGGTTTTGAAGCAAGATACCATTTAAAAAATTGTGGTTCTTCATCATGCCCAAAGCTTTGCCTTCCGTGGTGGTGGTAAGCTGTATACAGGCACAAAAGGATGAAAATATTTCCTCTTCACCTTCAATCGATACCGTAAACCGTTGGATATGGTCGTTCAAAAAATCGTTGAAATCCAAAAGTAACCGTCTGGAGCCTTTTTCAAAATCGGTATCGGAAAAAGGGACGCCCAAACGATTATTGAAGGAATGATCCAAGTCTGTTATGTTTACTTGAACTTCGCTCAATGAGTCATGCACTTTTTGAATCTCCCACTCAAATACCTGCAAGGAATCGTTTACCAAAATGGTTTGCCTAAAATGTCTTGGACTTTCGTAATCCAGCGGTATAACGGAATCAAATCCTTGGTTCCAAGCCTTTACCGATTCAAATATGGTCCCAGGAATGGCCTTGGCCTTAAAATTGACCTGATAATCTTGGGGTTTTAATACAAAGTACCATAAAATCACTCCTACCACAAGGGCAAGGATTATTGAACTGATCTTCCTCATAACTAAGGAGCAAAAATACGGATTAGCCTTTTGTCATGTCCAATTTATCGACCACAAATTTCCCTAGGTCCCTACCTTGCTTTATCCCAACATCGATAGCCGCCCTATAATGGATACCACCGTACATTCGGCTCAATGCTGCCTCGTCGGATGCTTGGTTAAACGAGGAAAAAGAACGTACCGGAAGGCCGTAGGCTACTTCTGTATCATCATCAAAGGCAAAGTTATCGCCAAAAATACTGGTCAGCGCAATAGCCGCAGCTCCGGAGACTACACTATGCCCGCTTGTGTATTCTGGGAATGGCGGGGTTTGCAACACTGGCTCCCAACTGTCGTCGATGTACTCGTTGATGACGGTTTCCGGGCGGATGAGATTGCTTCGGTACTTTTCGTCCCAACAGCTGATAAAGGCATCGGCAATGGCAATGGAGGTCTTGGTATAGGCATAAAGGGTTTTGGCAAAATCGGAATTTGTTTTCCGGGATGCAATTTTGGTAATGCCGATCCAATGCGCTCCGGGGGTAATCTTTTTGGTGGCGAACATTAAATGTCCACGTGTTACGGAAACGTAGGGATTACAGTCCCAAAATTGCGCAATGGCAATCTCTTCTGATTTATCACCTTTACCGATCATGTTTTTGCGAACCTCGTAAACCTCCATCACTTCTTTGTAAAACTGTGAATCTTCTTCCATGGAAAACTCTGGTGGGGGTATGGGCTTGAATTGCTGAGCTGAATCGATGGCAAAAGGACGGATTTTTTCCCAGTGGGGCTCAATACCGTTCATATAGGCTGGGGGAGTGGGCTGCCAACGCGAAGGATCGTCCGAATTCACGGAGAACTTGGGCATGGTGCGGGTCTCCTTATAATTGTCCTTGTTCATCCATTCCCCTATAAAATCCGCCACTTCCAATCCATAAGCCTTGGAGGCATTAAACATGGGTTCATTTTTCTCCATCCAAATGGTGTACAAGCTGTCCCGGAAAGTCTCCATCCGCTCCTCCGAAAAAATGAGACGCTTGCTCAAATCCATGTGGGCCACCAAAGCGGCCATTTCAAAATTGATGTTTTCCTCATTTTTAGGCGCGGGAATGTTTCCTAAATCGGTTACTTGGCCCGCCAACGACTTGTATTTGTCATTTTTTAAGGCAACAATTTCGTAAGCGGCAATGTTGGGGTACGCAAAAATTCTGCTGGCTACGGGCGGGGAAAATATATCATGGATCATGATCTCAATGACCTTGTCCACCGAAGCGTGCAATTCCTCCGGAGAAATTTCAATGGGTTCCTCTTTTTTCTGGCAAGATGCCAAAACCAGCAAAATGGCTGTGATCAGTAGTATTCCTTTTTTTATCATGGCCTAACGATTACTTATTGATTTTATATACTTGTGCTGCATCATCATTGAAGACGGCCAACACATATTTTTGATTTTGTACTGTAAAAGTTTGTAGATGACGAACCGATTTTTTGGTAAAATCCAACCCAAGTTGGTTTCCTAAAACGATATCATCTTCATTTTTGATAAGGGCGCCCGGAAACGAGTCCAATCTGCCGTGGTAGGGCTTTACCCCAAAATAATTACCTCCCAAAAGTGCTTCCTTTTTGCCATCCCCATCGAAATCGTCCACTAGAATGGACATTATGGGAGATACCTGAAGCGCATTGTTGAACGGGACAAAGGTAAATGTGCCACCGTCGTTTCTGGCATAGCCCGATTGTAAGGTGTTTACTTCCAACAGCGTCGATGCATCCAAAGCATCTTCACCGAAAATTTCTTCGATGGTTTGTCCGGCGAAGGATTTGTAGGTGGTATATTTCTTTTTGAGATAGACCAATTGCGATGCCAGTCCGTCCAAGGTTTCCAAGGCATAATAGTTCCCGTTCTTTTCCATGGCTGTAATGGTCTCGGTCTGACCATTTTCATCAAAATCGTTGAAATAAAGCCTCATGGGGTGTTTTTTGGATGCCTTAAACTTGGAATTGGTGCCCCAGTTGCCCAAAAGGTAGTCCATGTCCCCGTCACCATCCATATCAAAGGGTTCAATGGTCTGCCAAAGTCCGGTCAAATCCAATTGTGCCACTTCGGTGAAAGTTCCGTTCTGGTATTTTAGGAATTTTGGGGCCATCCATTCCCCGACCAAAATAAGGTCGATGATGGAATCCCCATCAAAATCGCTCCAAATGGCGTCGGTAACCATCCCTTTGGCCAAGGATTCAAACTCTTTTCTGGCTTCAAACTTGCCTCCTTGGTTCTCGAGCAAAACCGATGTGGCCAGGGTTCCAAATTTACCGGTTAGCGTATGTCCACCAATAAACACGTCCAAATCACCATCATCATCAAAGTCGAAAGGTTTGACGACCGAGGAGTTTTGGTAGATTTCTGGTAGTGCTACGGCTTCGAATACAGTGTCCTTTTGTACGTAAAAAGCATCTAAAAGAGCCTCCGAAGTTCCATAAAAGTCACCGCCGCCGGAACTGGTGATAATATCATTCTTGCCGTCATTGTCAAAGTCTGCAATGCTCGCGGAAACTATCTCTTTGATGGAGTCTTTTTGAAGGCTAGCAAAACTTTTGGGCACAAAAATGGAATCCTGTTGCACAAAAAATCGGGAGGATATGTACTTGGACCCTCCAAAAAAGACATCTTCTTTTCCATCGCCTGTTAAATCCCCAATGGCAAGGGCGGGACCTCTATCGGAAATCTGATAGGGAATCAGTTTTTCACGGTTAAAATCGGTATAATTGTCCTCCACATGGGTAAAGTCCAAGCCCAATGTATTGTCCACGGGAGTAAACATCGGTTGTTTCTTTGCCCTAAGGCTACCATAATCAAACGGTTGGGTATTGGATGGCTTTATGGTCAATGTTTGGTTCAAGTTGACATTCGTCAGCACTTGATAGGTTTTATCGGGCCAAATAATTTTTAAGGAATCCAAAGGCTGGTCCGAGGCATATCCAAAATGAACCATAGGTTCGGAAGAGGCCTGAAACCCGCGAGTGGTAAACAGTTCCTTAAATTGAAGTCCTTCCTTGTTGTAAGCATACACCTTGGTGCCAATACCGAATCTATTATTCTTGGTATAGTCGAACTTTACCTTTAGGTAATTGCCTTTTCCGTTGGTTTTGTTGATGTAGAGCGATGCGGGATGGTCGATATTGTTGGTAACCAAATCCAAATCACCGTCACCATCCAAATCGCCCATTGCGGTGGCACAGGAAATCAGGGTATCCTTGGTCACCCATATTTCGGACATATCCTGAAATTGTAGGTCTTTGTTTCCCTTAAATACGTAGTTATGAACATTGCCCGAAGGCATCAGCTCCAGTGCTTTTTGGTCCACCAGTTTAGTATTGTCTATTTTTTGTTTGATTTGTTCTGTGGATACAAATTTGATAAAATCAAGGTCGTTCGGTCTTTTCGGAATCCCGTTGGAAATAAAAACGTCTTGTTGACCGTCCAGATCGTAATCACCAAAGAGGGCGCTCCAACTCCAATCCGTAGCAGCGATGCCGCTCATTAGGGCGGTTTCCATGAAGTTGCCATCGGGTTGGTTCACAAAAAGCATGTTGCGGGTAAACTGATAGTGGTACCCAAAACGGTCGATGCGCATTTTTTGGGTTTGGACATTGTCGTCCCCTTCCGATGATTTTAACGCCACTTCGTCTTCGGGAAGCATATCCAAGGAAAGAAAATCAGGGCGGCCATCGTTGTTGATGTCGGCCACGTCGTTCCCCATGGAAAATCGGGAGGTATGTCCAAAATATTTTTTAAGGCTTTCGGTAAAGGTTCCGTCGCCATTGTTGAGGTAATAGTAATCGTCCTCGTGGAAGTCGTTGCCCACATAGATATCGGGGTAGCCATCTTGATTAAAATCGGCAATGGCCAATCCAAGTCCGTATCCGTTGATTCCACCGTAGATGCCGGCTTCTTCACTTACATCGGTAAACTTTCCGTTGTCGTTGCGGAGCAGTTTGTCCCCAGTTTCGTACCGACGTTCGTACCTCAGGTCAAAACGTCCAAAGGAGTTTTGGGTATGTACCGCATGGTTGAGAAGATAGAGGTCCAAATCGCCATCAAGGTCATAATCGAAAAAAGAGGCGTTGGAACTATACGAGTCGAAATCCAGCCCATATTGCGCGGCACTTTCGGTAAAGGTATTGTCTCCATTGTTGATGTACAGCTCGTTGAAGCCATTGAATCCATTAATGCCCACTACGGCACAAACGTAGATGTCCAATAAGCCATCCCCGTTAATGTCGGCCATGGTGGTGCCGGTATTCCAACTGCTATTGCCTTCTATTCCTGCGGAGGTCGAGATGTCCTCAAACTGTAGGTTTCCCTTGTTGAGGTACAATTTGTTCTTGACTTGGTTTCCACTGAAGAAGATGTCCGGCAAGCCATCATTGTTGATGTCGCCGATGGATACGCCTCCTCCGTTGTAGAAGTACAGGTAATCCAATATGCTCAAATCATCAGTAGGGGTGAGGGTATTCGTAAACTCAACTCCTGTTTTTTGGGGTTCGGGGTTTTCAAAAAGACTCCCTTCCCTTTTGCAGGAGACCGTACCAAGGGTAATCAACGCTATGATGAGAAACCTATTCATTGATGGCAAAAATCTTTGGTTTGTCATTGTTTACGGCCGCAATAACGTAAGTTTTTCCGTTTTTGTCCTTGAATTGCTTCAGGTATTTTACTTCATCCCGAACTTTGAATCCACTGGTTTCATAATCTTGCCATGTAAAGCCAAGCTGCCCATCGCCCAAAAGGAGATTGCCTTGGCTGGCATCCAATCGGGAAAATTGCGGTTTGAATTCGTAGTTGTTCCCGGCCATGATCAAATCCAAATTGCCATCGTTGTTGACATCGGTACAAGTGATATCACAAACGCAGGACAACTGTACCCGAGCGGGAAGATTTTTGATCATAAACTTACCGTTACCTTCATTTATGGCGATTACTGATGCTGAGGTTTCCGCTTTTTTCACTATCGATTTGGCCATTACCTCCTCCGGGAATAATTGGTGAATGGTCCGGTGGGCATAATCAGAAGCCTTGAGGTTTTGCTTTTTGAGGTTGGGTAATTGTTCGGTGAGTTCCCTTTTTTGGTGAATGGGATAATCCCCTCCATTTTCCTGAAGGGTCATAATCTGCTCTATGGTCCCGTTGTTGTCATAATCGTTGATGTAGAGTTTCATCGGGGCATATTCCGTGGGCTTGTAATGTAGGTTTAGACCTTGGTTGCCCAGAATCAAGTCCTGGTCGCCATCACCGTCCAAATCTGCAGTCTCTACAGTGTTCCACCATCCGTACAGGCTGTCCAGGGAGCTGTCCATTTTGGTCAATCTCCTCCCCGTGTTTTTATAGATTTTTGGGGTGTCCCATTCTGCGGTGACGATCAAATCTTTTTTACCGTCCCCGTCCATGTCCTGCCATTGGGAATCGGTCACCATTCCGGCATCTTTTAAATCGTACCCCAACCGTTCGGTAACATCGGTAAAGGTGCCATCACCCATATTTTCCAATAACAGGTGGTCTGGAGAGATTCCGTACACGCCAACTACGCTTCGGGAGCCTATAAATAGATCTATGTCACCGTCATCGTCATAGTCATGCGGTGCTATGGTCGCGATGTTTTTATAGGTGGATGGCAGTTCGTTCCCTGATTTTGAAAAGTTCCCATTGCCATCGTTGAGGTACAGTCGGGCAACGTATGTACGCTCCATGCCCACGTTGTTGCCTCCAGAGCCAACGATCAAATCGAGGTCCCCATCGCCATCAGCATCAAAAAACGCTGCGGCCACGTCCTCAAAATTCTTGTCCGCTTCGAAGGAAGCACTGTTTTTTGCAGATATTCTGCCATTACCTCGATGCAGGTATACGATTCCAGGCTGACCTTTGGCGCCTCCAATAAAGAAGTCTTCGTTGCCATCGCCGTCAACATCGGCAACCGCAAGGGAGGGTCCCTCTTGGGAAAGTTTGTGGGAAATCAATCCTTCGTAATCAAAATCATTGTAGCTATCCTCCTGATGTGCAGCCGCAAAATTGGCATCCATTTCCTTGAGATAGGATTTTTTCACCTCCTTTTTTGGAAGGACGTAGGTTTCGGTTGCATTGGCATGTTCTACATTCAGGACTTGATTGGCTTGTACGTTTTCAAATTTCTGGGTTCGTTCATCGGGCCAAACGATGCGAATGGAATCCAATTGGGCGGTTTTTCCCAGTCCAATGGTCATATCGTATTGGATGGAGGATTGAAATCCTCTTGAGGGAATCAATTCTTGGTTGACAATATTTCCATCGAAATAAAGCTTGGCCAAAGTGCCCACACCAAAAGGGTTGCCTTGGGGTCCTTTGAATTTGAGCTGTATGTAGTTATTGTTCAACTGGGACTCCGTATTGTTTTTATAAATGTAAGCGGGAGTGTTCACGTTATTGATGACTAGGTCCAAATCCCCATCATTGTCCAAATCGCCATAGGCGGCACCATTGGAGCGGGAGGGGAGCTCAAAACCCCATTCCTCATTTGCATTGGTAAAGGAAATATCGCCATTGTTCTTGTATGCATAGTTGGGCTGTGGCTTTATGGGCATTTTGTTGATGATGGAGTCTATGGACTCCTTTTTTCCGGTCAGTGCCATTTTTTGCACAATCTCGTTGGCGAAGAAATCCACAAAATCCAAATCCGTCAGGTCGTGGTTGATACCGTTGGTGATAAAAATGTCCTTAAGACCATCATTGTCCATATCGAACATAAGGCCGGCCCAGCTCCAATCGGTGGCGTGTATGCCGCTGTAGTAGGCAACTTCGGAAAAAGTGCCGTTGCCATTGTTGAGCTGTAAGGTATTTTGAATGTACTGTTGTCCGAAATCCTTATTCTGTTTCAGGTTAAATACGTTGTACCCTTCAAATTCCATCACTGATTTTACCCGATGCTCTTTCTCCGGAAGCATATCGGTGATAAAAATATCGTTATGTCCATCATTGTTGATGTCGGCCACGTCGATTCCCATGGCGGATAGGCTCAAATGGGAGGTCCAGTCGTTGATTTCCTCACTAAAAGTGCCATCCTTTTGGTTGATATAGAGGTAGTCTCTTTCATAAAAATCGTTGGATACGTAGATATCTGGGTAAAGGTCTCCATTAAAATCGGTGACCAAAACACCAAGACCAAATCCGATAAGACTTCCGTAGATGCCGGCTTCTTCGCTGACATCCACAAATTTACCGTCGTCATTGCGCAGCAACATATCGCCCACACCCTTAAAAATATCTGGAACACCTTCCCAGTCTTGCGCCCTTACGTCTCGTTGTTCCGCATAACCAAGGCTGCTAACGGGGATGTTGCTGTTGTTGAGGATATAGGCGTCCAAATCGCCATCCTTGTCATAATCAAAAAAGGAGGCATGTGTGGTAAAGCCTGTTTTGGCCAAGTTGTATTCTTCTGCTTTTTCGGTAAAGGTCAAATCCCCATTGTTGATGTAGAGGTCGTTATCGTGGTTATTGCCTTCCATGTTTCCGGCATTACAGACATAGATGTCCAGAAGGCCATCGTGGTTGATGTCCACCATAACCACCCCAGTGGACCAAGGTTTGTTCCCCAGTACCCCGGCCTGCTCGGAAATATCCTCGAATTTCATGTTGCCCTTGTTGAGATAAAGTCTGTTGGGTTCCATGTTTCCGGTAAGGTAAATATCCTGAAGCCCGTCGTTGTTAACATCGCCGATGGCCACGCCTCCACCATTGTAAAAGTTTCGGTATTTGAAAATGTTGAAATCCTTTCTGTTCTCTACTTTGTTGATGAAGGTAACGCCACTTTCCTCAGGTGAGAGCAACGTGAAAAGGGTCTCTTTTTTCGCTTCTTGTGCGGTTTGGTCTTCTTTTTTGCTGTTGCAGGCAGATAGACCTAGTAGTACAAGGGATAGGGTGATATATTTCAGTTTCATCTAACGTTCTTTTTTTTAACCAAAAAAATGGGAGCAGCATTGTTCATCGTAATGATGAATTCTTCGTTCCCATTGTTGTTTATTTTTGCAATTTTTCTGGCTGCACCGGAAATGCCCAGACTACGCTCCCAGCTAATGTTGCCACTGTCGTCATTCTGCAACAAAAATCCGTGTGAAGCATCCAATCTACCAAGTTGAGTGCTTATCTCAAAATTATTGCCCACCATTAATATTTCATTAATCTTTCCTTGATCGTTTTTTACTAACTGTATATCGTTTACCGAAGATGACTGTACCAAATGGGGCAATGTTCTTAGGGTAAAGTTGTTATTGCCATCATTCTCAAAATAGGAGGTGCTTAGCAGATATACTTTTCTTTGGATAGCTTCATTCAATTTGTCTTTTCCAAAGAGTTCATCCAAGGATGCTTTGGCAAAGTCTTCGTAAAACAGGAATTTTTTGTTCAAAAAGGGCATTTGTTTGGCCAACTCATCCTTTGAGGCAAAGGCAGTCTCCCGGTCCCCATGAAAATGGGTCACAACAGTCTCAATAGACCCATTGTCATCAAAATCGTTGATGTACAAAGTGATTGGTTTTTCAACGGAAGCGTCAAATTTGGTGTTTAGGCCCCAGTTTCCGGCCAGTATGTCCAGATCGCCATCGTTGTCAAAATCTGCAAGCTCTAGTGTGTTCCACCAACCATGGGTGTTGTCGAGTCCATTATTTTTTTGGAGGGATAGTGTTTTGCCATCGTTCAAAAAGATGGAGATAGGATTCCAGTGCCCTGCGGCAATAAGATCTACATAGCCATTTCCGTCCAAATCTTGCCAAACAAAGTCTTTAATGTTGCCTAAATTTTGCAATTGTGGAGCAAATGAAGCGGTGATGTTTTGGAATTTGCCCTTACCGTCATTTTGGAGAAGGTATTGTTGGCTTTTCTCCCCAAATTTGGTCGAAACCGCATTGGATGAAATCATGAGGTCCATGTCGCCATCATTGTCTATATCTACAGCATCTACCTTAGCGGCGTTGATTTCTATTTGATGGAAGGCGTTGTTGTCTTTCTCCAGTATCCCTTCATTGTTGCGATACAATCTCGGCTGTAATGGGTTGCCGCTTGTAAACTCGTTTCCGCCGCTTACCACCACAATATCGAGGTCCATATCGTTGTCTACGTCCACAAATACTTGGTCAACGTCCTCTGCTATGGCATCTTCTTCGAAGAGTTCTGGTTGATGGTCGTTGTAGTTTCCCTGTTGATCTTGAAGATAGAGTTTGGAACCCTGTTTTTTGCCTCCAGAAATAAAGACGTCGTCCAATCCGTCATTATTGATATCGGCTACGCTTACCGAAGGTCCCTCATTTGAATGGGCAAATGGAACCAATGGATTCCGATCAAAGTCCAAGGTGGGGTATTCCTTGTGCACAAAATTGAGGTTGCGTGAGGACGGATTATAATGTAGTTGCTCTTTTTTAAAGGGTTTTTCATAATAACTGCCACTGGCATTGGAATGGTCAACTTTTAAAAGTTGATTGGCTTTTACGTTTTTCAGCGTTTCAAACTTTCCTGATGGCCAAACCACATGGAGCGAATCAATTATGGAATCGTTGCCAACACCAAAGGTTAAGGTATTGTCCTTGGCGGACATAAAGCCGCGTGTGGGGATGTTTTCTTGAACCGATACTCCCTGCTGTCGAAACATAATAACCTTGGTGCCTATACCAAAGGTATTTTTTTCACTTCCTTTAAAGGCCATTTTGATGAAATTCCCCTCGCTTAGGGTGTTTTCCATCACAAAGGCTTCTTGGTTGACATTGTTCACTACAATATCAAGGTCCCCATCATTGTCCAGATCAGTATATACGCATCCATTGCTGTAGGAATCTATCTGAGGCCCCCACGTTTTGGTGACATTATTGAAATGAGCCCCGCCGTTGTTTTTATAAAAATAGTTCTGCACTTTCTTTTTGGGCAACCGGTCAATCAGTTCCATGTCCTTGTCCGATAGCCCTGTTTCAATGTTTCGTTGGATTTCTTCATTGGATATATAGTTGATATAATCCATGTTATTGGTTACCCCCTGTATGCCATTGGAAATGAATAGGTCCTTGAACCCGTCGTTGTCGTAATCGGCAAATAGGGCGCCCCAGGACCATTCCGTGGCATCGATACCGCTCAGGTTGGCAATTTCCCCAAAATTTTCCCCATCCAGATTCAAGTGAAGGGTGTTTTGCATGTACTGGGGAGCGAAACCATTCTTTAGGAACTGCTGATACACTGGATAGGCGTATTCCAACCCAGATGTTTTATAGGTTTCCAGGTCTTCGGGAAGCATATCCAACGAAAGAATGTCGGAAAGGCCATCGTTGTTGATATCGGCAATATCGTTCCCCATGGAAAAGTGGGTGGTATGTCCTAGCTTCTGGTCGTTCTCGGAGATGATTTCCCTAAAGGTGCCATCCTTTTGGTTGATGTAGAGGTAGTCATTTTCAAAAAAGTCGTTACCAATATAAATGTCGGGATAACCGTCATTGTTGATGTCGCTTATGGCAAGCCCAAGTCCATACCCGATGGTTCCTTGAAAGATACCGGCTTTCTTGGATACGTCGATAAAAGCTCCATTTTGGTTTTCAAAAAGGATATCGCCCGACATGGAATCGACGATTTTTCTTTTGGCCCCTTTTCCGTAGGAACGATTGGGGTTTACGGAGTGGTTAAGGAGGTACATGTCCAGATCACCGTCCAAGTCGTAATCGAAAAAGGCAGCTTGGGTAGCATAGCCTATAAAGTCCAGACCATATTTTTGGGCTTCTTCCTTAAATGTTGGGATACCTTTTGCGTTGTTCCCTTGATTGATGTAGAGTAGGTTTTGCCCACGAATAATGCCATGATCTCCGACCTTGCAAACGTAAATATCCAGCAGACCATCATTGTTGACATCGGCATGGGTTACCCCAGTGGTCCATCCATCATTATTCATTAGGTTGGATTCCTTGGTAACATCCTTGAACTTAAAATTACCTTGATTGAGGTATAGTTTGTCTTCCCCTTGATTGGAGGTGAAGTATAGGTCGGGCAGTCCATCGCTATTGAAATCTCCAGAAGCGACCCCAGCGCCATTGTAAAAATAAAGGTAGTTAAGAATATTAAGTTCAGGAGTTTGTTTTAGGCTATTGCTGAAAGTGATACCTGTTTGCTTGGCTTCTTTCAGCACAAAGAGAGTCTCCTGTTGTTGGGAACCGCAGCTTATTAAGGTCGTCAAGACTCCAAAAAGTATCCAGAACTGTCCTTTCATTTCTTTCTTCAATAGCAGGGGGTAATATAAATAATTACTTTGCATGGCGGACATCAAATACACTAATGTTTTTCTAAGAAAGAATTAATAATTGACTAATGATGTACAATGCAAAAAGAAAAGACCACCAATCGGTGGTCTCTTCCTATATTAAACAGCTTAAACTTTGAATTACTAGTATCCTGGGTTCTGCACCAAGTTAGGATTAAGAATAAGTTGTGCAGATGGAATTGGGAACAATTGGCGATTTGGGTTGCCCACAGCGTCAGCTTCTTTGAAGTCCCAATCTTTGGTGTACTGCCCAAAGCGAATCAAATCGTTTCTTCTCCAACCTTCAGTGTACAGCTCACGAGCTCTTTCATCCAAAAGATCTTGCTCTGTAACTGTTCCAAGAGGAGCAGCTCCCCTAAGGGTTCTCAACTCATTGATCATAGCGGTTGGGTCACCACCACTTCTCATCATAGCTTCTGCTTTCATCAAATACGCATCTGAATATCTGAAGAAGATGATATGGTTAGCGAAAGCACCATCCCTTGGGTTGTACTTGATTACACGGATACCCGTTACTTCGTTGTTGTCAACCAAGCTTGGTTGTCCGTCTACAGCACTAAAGAAATCTCTGGTGAAGCTCAATGGGCTGCCATTTCTATCTTCTAGGGCTGCACCGTTTGGACCATATTGTTGTCCAATCAAGAATCCGAATCCAACGTTGGAACCGTCAACGATGCCATCGCTGTTTTCGTCAGTACCGTAAGATCCATCAAAGGCAATTCCGCTTGGAGGAACAAATCCTCTACGGGTTTCTTGACCATCTTGCAAGGTGCCATCGTTAAGGCCTCTGTTGCTGTTGGCATCTCCTTCGAACAAGTCGTAAAACTCTGCCAAGGTGCTGAATCCATTCCAACCACCACCACCTAACTCGGTAGAGTTATAGTGCAAAGTGTTGAAAATTCTGGCACCTGCGGAAGCCTGTACGTAAAAAATAGTTTCAGTGTCACCTCCTGGTACAAAGATGTCGAAGTAATTGTCAGCCAACTCATAGCCATCGCTTTCAATACCATCTACTAAAGAGATGATTTCTGTCATATCAGCCGAATCAGGAGTTCCTGATCCATTGTAGATATGTCTGTTCAAAAGTACTTTTGCTTTTAAGTATCTAGCGGCAGCCTTGGTAGCTCTTGAATTGTCGTCACCAGCAGATGATGTTGGCAGATTGGAGATAGCAGTATCCAAATCACTCAAAATAAAGGATACAGCGTCCTCACCAGTCAAAACATCTGGATCTCCCAATGGGTCTGCAGATTCAGTGTCCCTGTAAGGTACTTGTCCAAAGTTGTCCAAGATAATGAACATGGACAGTCCTCTGATGAAGGCAGCATGACCAACCGCTTCGGTTGAGGAAGCTGATCTAGAATCCAAAACTTCGCTGGCCTGCAATTGCAATCCGTTCCATTCGTTCCAAACACCTAAAATATATTGGTGCTCGGGAGTCCAGGAATGCTGGTGCAATTGTCTCCAAATTCCATTATCACCCCAATCGGAACCTCTGGTGGGTACCAAAAGGGCGTCTGTGGTTACTTCATTCAATGCATACAGGTTAGCCTGCGTGCCAAAATAGCCATACAAATCGTTGTACATTGCAGTCACCTGGCTGGATGCGGCCTCAGCGGTTTCAATTCCCGTGAAACCCTCCGCCAGTAATGAATCAGTTGGCTCTACTTCCAAATCGGTACAGGAAGTCAGCATGACACCTGCTAGCAAGGGAAGTGCCAAATATCTGTTCGTTTGTTTTAAAATATTTCTCATTGCTCTTTTTTTTTTAAAATTTAGCGTTGATTCCCAAAGTTACTGTTCTTGGTCGTGGGAACGCAGTGTAATCTATACTTGCACTGGGGATACCAGTACCGAAGTCTCCTGTGTTGGAGGATACTTCTGGATCCAATCCGCTATAATCGGTAATCAAAAACAAGTTTTGTCCGGTTAGTGACAATCTTAGGCTTTTCAAGGCTCCTTCTCCGCTCAATGGTACATTGTATCCGATGTTGGCGTTCTGCAATCTCACAAAATCACCTTTTTCCAAATACAGGGTAGATACTTCTTGGCTTACATTAACTTCCAAGCCTCTTGGGTCAACGTTTCTTGTAGTTTCAAACGTTGGTCTGTTCAAGAAGGCGTTGGCAGTGTTGTTATATACTGAGAATCCAAACTGACCTGTGAAGAAAGCTGAAGCATCCCAGTTTTTAACCCTAAGGTTTAGGGATAGACCAGCGTTTACATCAGGAAGACCATCTTCGCCCACGAAATCTTTTTGATCAGGGTTGAAGTTTGGATTTCCACTGCTGTCTTCAGAATACTCGGCCATGTAGAAGGAGAACAAAGATCTACCTTCTCCCAAACGCTGAGCGAATGCATCTGTAAGACCAGGTCCATTCAATGCACCGAAGTTAGCAGTAATACCATTCAAACCTTCCACGGTGTTCTTGTTGTAAGCTACGTTGAAGGAAGTGGAGAATGTTACATCCTGTGTTTGAACGAAGTCATAGTTCAACGCGACTTCAACACCTTGGTTGATTACTGTACCATTTTCAAGGTTTTTGAACACGAATGGGTCGGCAGCAGGGGCTGCAGCACCTTGTCTGAACAATAGGTCTCTTGTTTCTTTACGGTACAAGTCAACAGATCCGCTGAATCTATCCATGTTTATACCGAAATCCAAACCAACGTTCAGATCCAAAGTAGACTCCCATTTCAAATCTGGGTTTTGTACAGCTACGGTCTGTGCACCTGGCCTAATGATGTCACCACTGTCAGTGATACCAGGTCCTCCAAAACGTACCCTTCTTAAGAAGTTGGCATAACCCAAACCTTCTTGGTTACCGGTGATACCAGCACCCAATCTCAATTTCAAGGTGGAGAAAGCGTCACCGATAAAGTCTTCCTCGTTCAATTTCCAGGCAAAAGCACCGGATGGGAAGTAACCATATTGATTGTTTCCACCAAATCTTGAAGAACCATCAGCTCTTATGGTAGCCGTAAATAAGAATTTGTCCATCAAGCTATAATTCGCCCTTGCAAAATAAGATTGCAATTCGTCTGTATTATCGAAAGTGTCAATCCAAACAGAGGTGTAGTTACCGGAAGTAATATCCAAGGTTGCTGTATCCTCAAAAGGATTGATACTGTTTACGAAAGTACCGTTAGGAGCAAACCCAGCTTGCTGGTATGGTCCAGTGATGCTGTTACGGATGCTGTTCACATCGTCGACCAAAAGCTCACCCATAGCATTCAAGTCTTGGGTAGGGGCTCGCCATCCTTGAGAGTTGAATCCTCTTCTGCGGAAATCCTGGAAAGAATAACCTACGATAACATCCAAAGAAGAATTATCGAAATCCTTTTTGTAGTTAAGGGTAGCTTCCAACAGTTGGCTGGTAGCGTTCAAGTTGTTGAAGGCGGTTTGACCATTTCCAGTAACACGGTTAAAGTTGTTGGCTCTTGCGGAAATGGAAGTAATCGCATCTGCATCCGAATCATCGTAACCTACACTTACCTTGGCAGTCAACTCGTCCAGAATATCATATTCTGCAGAAACGTTGATCAATGCACGGTTGGTGTTGGTTACAGATTGCCAGCTAGCCAAGTAGTTGGCTGGGTTCAACTGGTTACCTTCCAAAAAGAAATCTGGACTTGAAGGCCAAGTTGGGTTAGCCGAGTAGGCAGCACCAATCAAGTTACCACTAGCTCCAGAACCACCACTAATAGGTGGAGCATCATCGTTCACACGGGAAAGCGAAGCTTGAAGGGTCAAACGCAACTTATCGTCCAAGAATCTTTGGCTTGCATTGATTCTTCCTGTGATACGCTCTTGCGCAGATTTTTCAATCACACCAAATTGCTTACTGTAAGAGAAAGTAGCTCTTACGTTACCGCTACCATAGTTTCTGGAATAAGAAAGGTTTTGGTTTTGTGAAGCAACAGTTCTTGTGATGATATCTTGCCAATCTGTATCGAAACCGAAATCAGCAGCGTCGGCAATTTCCTGACTTCTTTCAGTAGCAGTGGCAGACAAGAACTCATCTCTATTGAACAAGTCATACTCATTGGCAGGTGTGGAAATACTCAAGTTGGAGTTGAATTCCCAAACGCCGCCTGAACCAGCTCTACCACTTTTAGTGGTAATGATTACAACACCGTTTGCACCACGGGAACCGTAAAATGGCCGTAGCGGAAGCATCCTTCAAAATGGACATGCTCTCGATATCGTTCGGGTTGATAAAGTTCAATGGGTTTCTTGTAGCGTTGCTACCGTTGATTACGTCACCACCGGAAGGAGTTGTTGACTCCCCTGAAAGTGGAATACCGTCCACTACGAAAAGCGGATTATTGTTGGAACGAATGGAGTTGGAACCCCTAATCCTAAGATTAACCCCGGCACCAGGTTCACCACTGGCCTGTGTAATCTGTACACCCGCGGTTTTACCTTGAATCAACTGTTCTGGGGATGCGATCACACCTCCGTTGAATTCTTCGGAAGTTACCGCAGCAACCGCACCGGTCGCATCCTTGACCGTGGTTTGGCCGTAACCAATGATTACCACTTCGTCCAAAGCTTGCGCATCTTCGGTCAAGGTCACATTAATGGTAGATTGACCATTTACGGCAATCTCTTGGGTTTGGAAACCAATGTAGCTAAACACTATCGTAGCATCCTCTCCCACATCGTTAAGGGTGTAATTACCGTCAAAATCGGTCTGCGTACCATTGGTAGTCCCTTTTACCAATACGCTTGCCCCTGGCAACGGTCCGTTTGCATCAGAAACGGTACCTGATACTGTTTGAGCCTTCACCAACCCAAAGCATAAAAATGCCCCGAGCATCAAAAAGCTTCGTAGTAGCGTAATCTTCATAAATAATTAGATTTAAGTTTAGTTAATTTTAATTCAAGTGTTAAACATATATAAAAAAAAGGTTAATGTAAATTTAAGCATATCGTAAAAGACAACGAAAACGGTTTCGTGTTCATAACTTTATAATGTGTTAAATCGACAAATTTAAATCAACCTGTTTGCTGCATTCCCAATTAAAGCAGTGGGGATTGTGAATATAGCAATATTGGCCCTAATATAACAATTTTATCCTTTGGTAAGGATTTTAAATGGAATTGGGGTCCTTATTGAATTGTGTCCATTGTGTTAAAAAAGTACCATTTCTGTACGCTCTTGAAGCATAAATGAGTAATTTTCACGCGCGGATTGTCAAGCTCCGTTTAAATAATTAGGTCATTGAAAGCAAAGATTACCCTTAAAGATATAGCCAGAGAACTCGAGGTGTCCATTTCCACGGTATCCAAAGCATTGAAGAACAGTGAGGAAATCAGCAGGGATACCAAGGAAAAGGTACAGGCCTTTGCCAAACTCTACAATTACAAGCCCAATAACATAGCCATAAGTCTTAAAAACAAGCGTACCAAAAACATTGGTGTGGTTATCCCCGATATTGTACATCATTTCTTTACCACAGTTATTCGTGGAATCGAAAAATACGCCAATGCACGGGGCTACAACGTGATTGTTTGTTTGTCCGAAGAATCTTTTGATAAGGAGGTCATCAATATGGAAATGTTGGCCAATGGCAGTATCGATGGCTTTATCATGTCGCTCTCTTCCCAAACACAGGAAAAAGGGGATTACAACCACTTAAAGGAAGTCACCGAGCAAGGTATTCCTGTGGTATTGTTTGATAGGATCACTCATGAAGTGGAATGTGATAAGGTGATTATCGACGATGAGCTAGGGGCTTACCAAGCCACCAACAAATTTATATCCCAAGGCAAAAAACGTATCGCCCTGATTACTACCGACGACTACTTGAGCGTAAGCAAGGCAAGGACCAAAGGCTATTGGAAGGCCTTGCAGGACAGTGAATTGGAGGCGGATGAATCCATGATCTTAAAAATGCCCTCCATGGAAATGGATGAACAGGCCATCAAAAACTTTTTAAATACCAAAAACCCGGATGCCGTGCTCTGTGTAAATGAAATATTTGCCGTGTACAGTATGCGATTGGTGCAGCAAAAAGGATTGCGTATTCCCGAGGATATCGCCTTTATCGGGTTTACCGATGGCGTTTTGTCCAAATATGCCAACCCCAGCCTCACCGTGGTGGCGCAGCATGGTGAAAAAATGGGAGAGGTTTCTGCCCAAATGTTGATCGATAAGGTAGAAAGCGAAGCGGAGGAAGAGACCTATCAGACCAAAATATTGGAACCCACATTGGTAATCCGTGATTCCATTGCACATTAAGTCGCATAACCTAGCTTCAGATGGTATGAATGCAAAACAGACCCTTATTTTTCTGACTATCCTGACCATCCTATCTGCGTGCAAAGAAGAACCCAGTCAAAAACCGACAGTCCCGACCATGAAGAAGAAAGAAGTAGTCTACCAAGTATTTACCCGATTGTTCGGCAATACCAATACGAATAACAAACCTTGGGGAACCATTGAAGAAAACGGTGTGGGCAAGTTTGCCGACTTTACCACCGAAGCCCTGACCGAAATAAAGGATTTGGGGATTACCCATATCTGGTATACCGGTGTGCCTCACCATGCTGTTATCCGTGATTATACTGCATACGGCATTTCCAATGATGATCCTGATGTTGTCAAGGGAAGGGCAGGATCCCCTTATGCGGTAAAAGATTATTATAATGTGAATCCCGATTTGGCTATTGATCCTTCAAAAAGACTGGAAGAGTTCAAGGCGCTGGTTCAGCGTACGCACAATGCGGGGATGAAAGTGATTATCGATATTGTGCCCAACCATGTAGCCAGAAACTACGAAGGGTTGACCAATCCCGAAGGTGTGGAAGATTTTGGGGCTTCGGACGATACCTCCAAAGCCTACGATAAAAACAACAATTTTTACTATATCCCCGGCGAAGCTTTCCAAGTGCCCGAATGGCAAGATGGGTACCTGCCATTGGGCGGTAATGCACATCGGTTGGCCGATGCCAAATTTGAAGAGGTTCCTGCCAAATGGACCGGAAATGGCTCGCGCTTGGCCCGGCCCCATTTTAATGATTGGTACGAAACTGTAAAAATCAATTATGGCGTACGTCCGGACGGAACCAAAGACTTTGAGGAACTGCCCGAAGAATACCGTCAAAAAGATTATAAGGAACATTACGAATTTTGGAAGGATAAGGCCCTGCCCGATTCGTGGTACAAGTTTAAGGACATCACCCAATATTGGTTGGACTTTGGTGTAGACGGGTTCCGGTTTGATATGGCCGAGATGGTACCCGTGGAATTTTGGAGCTATCTCAATTCCAATATCAAAATGAAAAATCCTGATGCCTTTCTCTTGGCCGAAGTCTACAATCCCCAATTGTACCGAGATTATATCCACAAGGGAAAAATGGATTATCTCTACGACAAGGTAGAACTGTACGATAGCATCAAACACATTATGAAAGGCTACGGTTGGACCGACCATATTCCCGTGGTCCAAAAAGGAATGGCAGACATAGAGCACCACATGCTCCATTTTCTGGAAAACCATGATGAGCAACGTATTGCAAGTCCTGAGTTTGCTGGAAATGCTCAATTGGGCAAACCTGCCATGGTGGTTTCCGCTACCATCAGTACATCTCCTACCATGATCTATTTTGGTCAGGAAGTGGGAGAGCCCGGGGCGGAAGATGCAGGTTTTGGAAAACCATCACGGACTTCGATATTCGATTATATTGGAGTGCCTCATCATCAACGTTGGGTTAATGATAAAAAGTTTGATGGTGGCCAATTATCCGAAGAAGAAAAGGATTTACGCGATTTTTATAAGCGACTCTTAAACTTCACCATCAATAGTGAAGCCTTGATGGGAGCGTATCAAGAAATCCATTTTTACAATAAGGACCACACCGAAGGCTATGATCACCGAGTGTTATCCTATGTGCGATGGACCGAAAATGAAAAGCTGATTGTCCTGTCCAATTTTGATGCAGAAAAAAGCTATTCCCTTGACCTGAAGGTGCCGGAAGACGTGATTGCGAAATGGAAGTTGACCGATGGAACGTATCCTTTAACAGAAATGCTGTATCAACAAACACAACCGCAATTGGAAGTGAAGAATGGTCAAGGTCAGGTTCAAGTGCAGCTCGAACCCTTGGAATCCTTTATTTTTCAGTTGCCTTGATACTATTCAAACAAATGATATGCATACGGCAATGTCATGGGCCCCAGTATCAACCAAATTTCCGAAGCAAATTGTATTTTTATCAACCAAAACGAACCAAAAATGAAGAAAACCTGTATTGCAGCTCTCGGAGCTATGTTGCTTTTAACCAGTTGTGAAATGAAGAAAAAACCATTGGTGATAGGTCACCGAGGAGCCATGGGGCATGAGACCGAGAATACATTGGCATCGGTACAAAAAGCCTTGGATTTGGGCGTGGATATGATCGAAATCGACGTCTTCAAAATAAGCAGTGGGGAAGTCGTTGTTTTTCACGATGAAAGAGTGGATAGACTTGCCAATGCCGGGGGCAATATCGAGGAATACAATATTGCCGATCTTCGACAGCTCATTTTGGATGGTGGACACAAGATTCCAATGTTACAGGAGGTTTTGAGATTGATCAATAACCAAGTAGTGCTGAATATCGAATTAAAAGGGGATGACACTGCCGACAAGGTGAACCATATCGTCAACTATTATATCGAAAAAGAGGGTTGGAGCCCGGAAAATTTTGTGATTTCCAGCTTCAAATGGGATGAGCTCCGTACGATGAGGGAAAAGAACAAAGACATTCAAATCGCGGTTTTGACCGAAGATGATCCTATGGAGGCGATGCAAGTCGCCAAGGAACTGAACGCCGTGGCCATAAATCCCTACTTTAAACAATTGACCCAAGAGAATACAGCGGCAATGCAAGCAGCGGGATACAAAGTGTATACTTGGACAGTAAACGAACCTGCTGACATCCAAAAAATGATGGAGTTCGGGGTGGACGGTATTATCACCAACTTCCCGGAACGAGTGAACTGATGTTCGATGTAATCATAGTAGGGGGCGGAGCAGCCGGATTTTATGCCGCAATTCACATTGCGGAACAGGCACCGAACCTGAACATTGCCATTTTTGAACGCGGTAAGACCGTGCTATCCAAGGTAAAAGTGTCAGGCGGCGGACGCTGCAACGTAACCCATGGTGAATTTTCTCCGAAAGAACTTACGGCCAACTATCCAAGGGGCGAAAAGGAGCTTCTAGGGCCCTTTCATACCTATGCTCCCATGGATGTTATGTCCTTTTTCGAGGAACGTGGCGTTCCGCTCAAGATCGAGGAAGATGGCCGAGTTTTTCCAAAAAGCGATTCTTCCCAAAGCATCATTGATTGTTTGGTGGGCCAAGCGGAACGTTTGGGGGTGCACATCCTCAAAAATAGTTCAGTAAAAGCCATTGCAAAGTTGGATGAGGGTTGGCAGGTCACGACGATGAACAAAATGTATTCTACCAAAAAATTACTATTGGCCACGGGGAGCAACCCTAAAATATGGAAGCTGCTGGAAGACTTGGGGCATCATATCGTGGCTCCCGTGCCTTCTTTGTTTACCTTCAATATCAATGATGAACGAATTAAAGGTATACAAGGATTGAGTACCTACGCAACAGTTGAGGTTTTGCCCAAAAAAACGTTCCATACCGATAGAAAATCGCTCAACCTCAAAAGCGTGGCTAGGGAGGATGCCGTATTGTATGCCGATGGTCCACTATTGATAACCCACTGGGGGATGAGCGGGCCAGCCATTTTAAAACTGTCGGCTTGGGGAGCCAATATCTTGAACGAGTATAACTACGCTTTTAGAATTCGGGTCAACTGGTTGCCCGATTACAGCACCGAATCCATGGAAGCGTATTTAAAGGAATTAAAAGGCGTAGAGGCCAAAAAGACCGTGATGCGAACCAACCTCACCGAGTTGCCCAAACGCTTGTGGCAACGTTTGGTAGCTGCCGCCCAAATTTCACCAGAGGAACGTTGGGGAGACATTACGAAGGTGCAGCTTCAGACCTTGGCAGAGCAATTGACTGCATCATCGTTCAAAGTGGAAGGAAAAAGCACCTTCAAAGAAGAGTTCGTGACCGCAGGCGGAGTCGATTTAAAAGAAATCAACTTTAAAACCTTTGAAAGCAAACTACATCCTAACCTCTATTTTGCAGGAGAAATCATCAATGTCGATGCCATAACTGGCGGTTTTAACTTTCAGAACGCATGGACGGGTGCCTACATCGCTGCACAAGGAATATCCTCATGAGATTATTGCAAGAGCATGGCTACCCAAGCGGCTATCACCCCTCCCAGAATAGGTCCCGCTACGGGAATCCATGCATAGCCCCAACCATTGGAACCTTTATTTTTTAACGGCAAGAGCGCATGCACAATGCGCGGACCCAAATCACGTGCCGGGTTGATGGCATAGCCAGTGGTGCCCCCCAACGACAATCCAATGCCCCATACAATGAGGGATACCGGCAAAGCTCCCAAGGAACCGAGTCCGATGATTTCATTGTTGGTGGAGATGACCGCATCCGTAAAATAGAGAACGGAAAAAACGAGCACAAAGGTGCCCAAGATTTCCGAAAACAGATTGATGCCCGTGTTGGGAATGGCAGGAGCGGTACAAAATACGCCTCTTTTGGTACCGCCATCCTCGGTGGCATCAAAATGGTCCTTGTTTACGAGCCACACGCAAAATGCAGCGAACATGGCACCGATAAATTGGGCCAGGATATAGCTGGGTACTTCGCTCCAAGGAAATTCACCGGCTGCAGCAAGTCCAAAACTTACCGCTGGGTTAATGTGCGCTCCGCTGTATGGTCCTGCGACCACAACGCCAGTGTACACAGCAAAGGCCCATCCAGTGGTGATCACGATCCAACCGGAGCCATTACCGTAGGTTTTTTGTAGGGAAACATTGGCATTTACGCCCAATCCCAGTACCATCAATAAAAAAGTACCTACGATCTCAGAAATAAAAGGAGTCATATGCTAGGAATGTTAGTGTTTGTTTGGTTTTGACAAGATTACGGATTTTCTGTCCAATATTCGAGCGCTTTTATGGCCCTGTACCACCCTTTGATGCCTTCATCAATGGCTTTTCGCTCTTTGGTGGGGTTGAAATGTACATCGGTTTCCCAGATATTTTGGATTTCTTCTGGACTTTCCCAATACCCAACGGCCAATCCGGCCAAATAAGCGGCCCCCATTACCGTAGTCTCCACAATTTTGGGACGAACCGTAACCGTATTCAATACATCGGCCTGAAACTGCATCAACATATCGTTTACGGTGGCCCCACCATCCACGCGGAGTTCCTGTATCGAAATGCCCGAATCCGCCTCCATGGCCTTTAGGATATCCATGGTCTGGTAGGCGATGGATTCCAATGCCGCCCTGGCAATATGGGCATCGGTACTACCGCGAGTGAGCCCAAAAATGGTTCCTTGTGCCTTTTGGTTCCAATGGGGAGCTCCCAAACCAGCAAAGGCGGGAACAAAAATGACGCCATCCGAACTTTCCACGGAACTTGCCAATTTCTCGACTTCGGAAGAGGTTTTGATGATGTTCAAACTATCCCGCAACCACTGCACAACGGCTCCGGCGATAAATATGCTACCTTCAAGCGCGTAGGTGGTTTTCCCATTGATTTTCCATGCGACCGTGGTCAAAAGATTGTTTTCGGAGACAATCGGTTGGTCCCCGATGTTCATCAACATAAAACATCCCGTGCCATATGTGTTTTTGACCATGCCCTGCTGGGTACACATTTGCCCAAAAAGTGCAGCCTGTTGGTCACCGGCAATCCCTGCAATCGGTATTTTGGTAGCGAAAAGGCTGCCACTGGTATGCCCGTACACCTCGCTGGACTGTTTTACTTCGGGAAGCATGCTTTTGGGAATCGTCAACAGTTCCAACAATTCATCGTCCCAGTCCATCGTATTGATGTTGAAGAGCATGGAACGACAAGCATTGGTTACATCGGTGATATGTAGTTCGCCATCCGTCATTTTCCAAATGAGCCAAGTATCGATGGTACCCAAAACCAAATCCCCTGCTTCAGCTTTTTCCCTGGCTCCAGAGACATTGTCCAAAATCCATTTGACCTTGGTGCCCGAAAAATAGGAATCGATTACGAGTCCCGTTTTTTCACGGATGAGTTTTGATTTTCCAGCTTTTTTTAGCTCATCGCAATAATCTGCGGTGCGCTTGTCCTGCCAAACAATGGCATTGTAGACCGGCTCACCGGTATTTCTGTCCCACACTACCACAGTTTCCCGCTGATTGGTAATGCCAATGGCAGCCAGTTGGGAGGCTTTGATGCCCTTTTTGCTCACGGCTTCGGCCGCCATTCCGGCTTGGGTGGACCAAATTTCATCGGGGTCGTGTTCCACCCACCCAGGTTTGGGGAATAGTTGTGTGAATTCTTTTTGTGCTACGGAGATGATGGTTCCCTTTTTATCGAAGACTACGGCACGGGAACTGGTGGTGCCTTGGTCCAAAGCCAGGATATATTGATTCATTTTGTTAATTTAAGTGCGTTTCAATTTACTAAAATAAATTTGGCTATCACATCGGTTTAACATGGCGGACACATTCATAGCATTGCTCAGGGGTATCAACGTAAGCGGTCAAAAAAAGATAAAAATGGCCGAACTGAGGGCTGTTTTGGAGGATGCGGGGCTTCAAAACGTAACAACCTACATCCAAAGCGGGAACCTTGTTTTTGATAGCGAAGTGTCACAAACAAAGACACTTCAAGAGCTTATCAATTCAACAATTGTGAAGCATTTTGGTTTTGAGGTGCCTACGTTAGTGGTTCAGAGGGCTGAAATCCAGCAAGTTCTGGAGGACAATCCTTTTTTGGATTCGACTGAGAGCAACAAATTGTACTATGTGTTGCTTCAACAACGCCCGAAGGAGGAATTCATAAAGAAATTCCATCAACTCAATTTTGAGCACGAGGATTTCCATATCACCGATAGCTGTGTTTATCTGCAATGTAAAAAGGGATACGGCAAGGCCAAACTCAACAATAATTTAATCGAACGAAAATTGCAGGTGCAGGCCACCACAAGAAATGACCGTACCTTACGAAAGCTGTTGGAGCTCTCCGCTAGTTAATTCAGTTCCCAGATTTTATAGTTCAATGCAGAGGCAAAAGCCACCCACAGGACGTAGGGGACGAGCAGGTAGGCCGCTGGTTTGCTGATCACCCTGAACCATTTAATGGTAAGAATGATCATGGTGAGCAGGGCGAGAATCACGATCATGCCCCCGAGCGGATTTTTAAGCCCGAAGAATACAATACTCCACAGGGCATTCAACAAAAGCTGAAACACAAAATGGTACAATGCCGTTTTTACCCAGATATGGTGATACCCCTTGGACCAAACAATACCAGCAGCTACCCCCATCATAATGTACAATGCGGTCCAAACCGGGGCAAACAGATAATTGGGTGGGGTAAAGGAAGGCTTGTCCAGCGTAAGGTACCAATCGTTTACCGAGCTTTGGGTGGCAATACTCGAAAGGAATCCTATGGCTAGGCAAACCAGAACGCTTACAGTGATGTAAAGGACTCTTTTTTTCATGATTGGAGCAACTTCGACTAAAATAAGAATTTATTTCAATCCGATTTACAGTAAGTTTGTGACAATATTGTACATCTAACAAGCATTTCCCATGACGGAACAAGACTTTTTGCCCCATCCGTACCAACAATTCCCGGAAAAGGACAAAGTAACCTGGAAAGCTCCCAGTAATATCGCCCTGGTGAAATATTGGGGCAAAAAACCGGTGCAATTGCCGGCCAATCCTTCCATAAGTTTCACGTTGGACAACTGCGCTACCACTACCTCGCTCTCGTTTACAAAAAAGGAAAAGGAGGATGCCATTTCCTTTGACCTCTTTTTTGAGGGCAAGCCAAAAGAAGATTTTAAACCCAAAATCCAAACATTTTTAGAGCGAATTGAGAAGTATGTTCCATTTGTAAATGAATATCATTTTACCATAGAAACCTCCAATTCCTTTCCGCACAGTAGTGGTATAGCCTCTTCTGCCAGTGGTATGGCCGCCCTATCGCTCTGCTTGATGGATGTGGAAAAACAATTAAATCCAGATTTGGATGAGGCTGTGTTTTATCAAAAAGCGTCCTATTTGGCCCGTCTGGGCTCAGGGAGTGCTTGTCGCAGCATAAAAGGTCATTTGGTGCAATGGGGACAACATGCCAACATACCCAACAGTTCGGATTTGTACGGGCTGGAATATCCTTTTGAGGTACATCCCGATTTTAAAGGGTATTGTGATACCATTTTGTTGGTGCACAAAGGACAAAAACAGGTGAGCAGCACCGTGGGGCATCAATTGATGCACGGTCACCCTTACGCCACAAACCGATTTCAACAGGCATTTGATCATCTGGACCAACTACAACCTATTTTGAAAAATGGGGATGTGGACGATTTTATCAAACTGGTGGAAAGCGAGGCACTCACCTTGCATGCCATGATGATGACAAGTATGCCCTACTTTATGTTGATGAAACCGGATACGTTGGAAATCATCCAGAAAATCTGGCACTACCGCGAAGAGACAAAAACCCCGGTATGCTTCACACTTGATGCTGGGGCCAATGTACATTTGCTCTACCCTTCATCCGAAAAGGCCAAGGTACAAGCGTTTATCAAAGACAATTTGGCCCAACATTGTGAAAACGGACAATACATCCACGATCAAGTGGGAGCGGGAGCGATTAAAATAAAGGGTTAAAAATGAACAGCTAAGGCGTTTTTTTACGTTATTTGCCAAGGTTTTAGACCAACGGGAACATGGTTTTATGGATAAAATCGATTTGTTTATCGATATTTATTAAACATTAAACAAAAAATGTTTGTATCTTAGTTGTAGTATATGAAAGGTCCACTATTTTATTCCAAGATATTATTGTTCGGGGAGTACGGCATTATCAAAGACTCCAAAGGGCTATCCATACCCTACAATTTCTTCAAGGGTGCCTTAAAATGGGACAAGAACAATTCCCAAATGGCCCAAGAATCGAACAAGAGCTTGAAGGCTTACGCAGAATACCTAAAGGTGTTGGAGATGAAGGAGGAAGGTTTGGTATCGTTCGATATTGAAGCCTTGGAGAAAGATGTAGCCGAAGGGATGTACTTTGACAGTTCCATTCCGCAAGGCTATGGCATTGGTAGTAGTGGTGCTTTAGTGGCTGCCATTTACGACCGCTATGCTACGGACAAAATCACCGTCTTGGAAAATTTGACCCGTGAAAAATTACTTCAGTTGAAGAAAATTTTTGGGAAGATGGAATCTTTCTTCCACGGTAAATCATCAGGATTGGACCCGTTGAACAGTTATTTGAGCCTGCCTATCCTTATTAATTCCAAGGACAACATCGAATCCACCAGTATCCCTTCGCAAAACACCGAGGGAAAAGGTGCAGTGTTCTTGTTGGATAGCGGTATGACTGGCGAAACCGCACCCATGGTGCAACTCTTTATGGAAAACATGAAGCAGGAAGGTTTCCGTAATATGATCAAAAATCAGTTCATCAAACATACCGATGCCTGCGTGGAGGACTTCTTGAACGGCAACATTAAATCGCTGTTCGGAAACCTAAAGCAATTGTCACACGTGGTGTTCGACAACTTCAAACCCATGATTCCCGCCAAGTTCCATCAACTTTGGCAAAAGGGTATCGAAACCAATGATTATTACCTCAAACTCTGTGGTTCTGGCGGTGGTGGTTATATTTTGGGCTTTACCCAAGATCTGGAAAAGGCCAAAAAAGCCCTTGAAGGCCATACTTTGGAAGTAGTGTACAACTTCTAATAGCAAAACCATGCTTAGTAGAAAAAACAAACTCCTGCTTTTTAAGCTGTTGAGTCTGTTTTCCGTGGTCCGAGGCTACAACATCTTGGTCATTACCTTGGCGCAATACTTGGCCTCCATTTATATTCTGGCGCCCGATATTCCGTTGCGGGATGTCGTCTTTGACCTAAATCTGTTCCTGATTGTCACCGCTTCGGCACTCACCATAGCCAGTGGGTACATCATCAATAATTTTTATGATGCGGAAAAGGATTTGATCAACAAGCCCACCAAAAGTATGTTGGACCGTTTGGTGAGCCAGCGTTTTAAGCTATCCACCTATTTTGTGCTCAACTTTATGGCCGTTTTTGCGGCCAGTTACATTTCGTTCAAGGCGGTACTGTTTTTTTCTGCCTATATTTTTGGTATTTGGATTTATTCGCACAAGCTCAAGCGGATACCGCTGATCGGTAATTTGGTGTCTTCCACTTTGGCGATTGCCCCGTTTTTTGTGGTGTTCGTGTACTATCAGAACTTTCAAACGGTGATTTTTGTGCATGCCCTTTTCTTGTTTTTACTGATTTTGGCCCGGGAAATGATCAAGGACCTCGAAAATATGGCGGGCGACTTGGCCCAGAACTACAGGACCATTCCCATTATCTACGGACCCAAGGTTTCCAAAGCCATTATCTCCTTTTTGATTGTACTGACCTTGGTGCCTTCATTGCTTTTGATCAATACCTTCGATGTGGGCTATATGTACTTCTATTTTTCGGCCTGTGTAGTGCTGTTGATTTTATTTTTAGCCTTGCTGTGGAAAGCCAATGGCAAAAAGCATTATGTGTGGCTGCACAACATCATCAAGTTGATTATTGTGGTAGGCGTTTTCAGTATTCTATTGATTGATGTGGATGTGGTGCTGAACCGAATTTTGTAACAAGATTTCAAGTTGGTACGAAAGGTTTCAGAATTGTAACCATAATCCAACTTTGGGCATGTAAAAAGATTACCTTTGCCAAAAATTACGACTGATGGCGAAATCAGACAGCAACAGGGGCAAAAGGCCCTCGAAAAACTACAAGGGCGGGGACAACAAAAGACCACAGGGGAAACCTTTTACGCCCAAACAACGTCCAAGTACACCAAAGAAAAAATCCAATCCCGACGAGATTCGATTGAACCGGTACATTGCCAACGCGGGTATCTGTTCCCGAAGGGAAGCGGACACCTATATTGCGGCAGGTAACGTTACGGTAAATGGCAAACCGGTGACCGAAATGGGCTATAAGGTGAAGCGATCGGACGATGTGCGCTTTGATGGCAAACGCCTTAGTCTGGAAAAGAAAGAGTACATATTGCTGAACAAGCCCAAGAACTTTATCACCACGACCAGTGATGAAAAGGGCCGCCGTACGGTAATGGAACTCATTTCGAGTGCCTCGAACAACCGTTTGTTGCCCGTAGGCCGTTTGGACCGAAATACCACGGGTCTGTTGCTCTTTACCAACGATGGTGACCTTACCAAAAAATTGACGCACCCCAAGCACAACGTACGCAAGATTTATCATGTGCATCTGGATAACAACCTGAATTTGGGCGATTTGCACAAAATTGAAGCGGGATTGGAGTTAGAGGATGGCCTTATCACCGTGGATAGTGTGAGCTACATCCAAGGTGCACCAAAACGCGAAGTGGGCGTGGAGATCCACAGTGGGCGCAACCGTATTGTGCGACGCATTTTTGAACACTTGGGCTATACCGTGACCAAATTGGACCGGGTGGTCTTTGCTGGACTCACCAAAAAGGACTTACCTCGCGGCCATTGGCGTTACCTGACCGAACAGGAGGTGATTAATTTGAAGAATATTAAATAATTGGTTTTTAGGTAAAGGGCATTCTTGCACTTTTCGTGTTTGGCTATTAAGAGGATAACATATCGAAATTGGCCTAAAGTGACTTGTTTTCTGACTCAGTTCTTTATTGACAACTGCCCTTTTTTATTCAAAAATTGGTGTTGTTGCATTTGTTTGTTTTATAAATATGAGACAATCAAAATCTTTAATTAGAGGAAGAAAGTAAATATCCTCCTCGCTTTCCTTTGAGTAACCGATAAATTTTGTCGGACCAATAATCTTATCCGTGTCGAGTTCATTCGTCAGATCGGACATATCAGCAACAAACGAATTGCCATTTTCTGACAGGGCATTTTCCCAAAACAAGCCCTCTATAGGTTGAAAAGGCGCTGTTTTCAGTTTTTCGGTATAGTTATGGTCGCCGTTAATGAATTTTTCGTCTATGTATGAATAGTCGCCATTTAGTGTTGTAAGTCCAATGGTATAATAATCTTCACCAAATTCCTTTTTTAAATCACGCCCCATTATTCCTATCTCGTTATCTGTAATGATTTCATTCGAAATATGTGCGTTGTGCGCCCATACAATAATCTTTTCATCTGATTCTTTAGCCAAGAATGAAATTCTATCGGCCATTATTTCATCTCTGCTTTGGAGAGGTTTTTTGTTTTTAATGTTGACATAGTTGATATACGTATTTTTTCCGTTGAATAGAATTTCCTCGATATGCTTGGTCAGGCTGTTTTTTGATTTCAAGTGATTTTCAATTGATAAAATGGTACTGTAAATCGAATTATTGATTTTAAACTCTTTTTTCAAATTGTCAGTCGACTTCTTTAAGATATTGGTTTTTAGATTTTTCAAGAGTTTATTCAGTTTGTCATCATTTACTGGGCTAACACGGTCTTTAAGTAGTTCGTAGAAAGCCCAATATGAATCGTCGCAACCCTTGAACTCAATGTTATGAACAGACCTATTATCCTTGTACCATTGCAAAAAGGATTTCATTTCTTGTGTCTGATAAATTGAAAATAGATGTTCTCGAATTAATTTGTCCAATGGTCTTGTATTCAAATCTCTGTTCAAGATTTCAATATCATCGTATGGGCTTTCCAAAACCACAAGATTGAACCCTTTTTCTTCTACCAACCTTTTTGTTATGATTTCCCTGATTTGATAAAATTCAGAGGTTCCGTGGGTGCTTTCTCCAATTGCAATAATTTTTTTGTCGCCTACTTTTTCTATCAACGAGTCTAAACTATTGCGAATGGTTTGTTCGTTGAGCAAGTCCAATGTACTAGAAGATTTAGCCAAAGCCGATTTTAGTTTGCCTGAATCGTATTTATCTAACGCCAACCTTTCGGTTTCCTTTAAAGTCTGAATGTCTTTTCCGTCGATGGTAACTTTAAAATCATCGAACCAAGCGATGCCTTTTTTACCTAAAATACCACCCACATATATGGTCTTGGCATTTTTAGGATAAGGTACCTGTATAGAATATTCCTTCCAGTCATTTGTTCCCCTAATTTTAAGACTTTGCATACTTTTAAAGGCTAGTGACCTTTTCTTCGAATAGCCATCTATTCGCATTAGAAGTCCTACATAGTATTTGACATTCTCATACTTAATTCGTCCAGATAGTTTAATGGTATCTCCAACATAATTTGCTGGTATTCTATAAGTGATGCACCCGAATTTTCCGTTTCCGTCAGAAACTACTTTTCCAGCATAGTTTCCATCACTTATTAATTCTCCGCTTAAATTTTCAAAATAACCCCATTTGAACCAACCCGTAGGCATTTTCTGTTCTTTGGGGTTAAAGTCGTCAAAGTCCAGATTGTATTTGTCTTGGGAAAAAACTGTTGATTGAAATATTAAAGCGACTAAAAAAATTGCTGGGTTTATGGTCAATTTCATAATTATGATGAATGTTTGTTTGGGTTTTAGCCAATGCCCAATGATATGAATCGTTTAAATGATTTATATTAACCGATACCGAAACGAGTTCGGCACAGGTAAGTGAAGTTAGTATTTTTGTGGCAGAAATTTTACACCAATTGACGAATGCCCTTTCTGAGTTGATCCATGCGCCGTTTGGATCAACGGATGCGTTTTTCACTGCTAATAATATTTGATTTTAATACTGCTATAACCGCCCAAACTATCGTAGCCCGACCAAATGCAGCCCCAATCGAATTCACGTTCGTTCCCGACCTGTTTCTGTAACCAAGCGTTGCACTGCTCTAAGTGTTGCATTTCCGCTTCAAAACTCCAGTCCTCCCAATCGCTTGTAATTGGAATGGGAAGCGGACTCACCAAAAGTTCCAAAACCAACAGTCGGTTGTAACTAAACCGCATCCGGAAGGTGAAAAAGGAGCGTTCCACTCTCACATTTCTAAAATGTACTTGCTGATTTTCCGCATCCACAAAGCCAATCACCTCGGGTTTGTTGCCGAAGTTCAGTTCTGCCGTTGTGGTAAAATCAATATGAGGGCCAATCTCGATACCTTCGTAAAGACACAGGGCGCCCGTTGTTTTGTCCAACATGATGTTCAACTATTTCCAATGGAATCCCGAAGGTCTAAAAAAAGATGCTAGCCCAAAGCGACCAATTGACGGATGCCCCTTTTGAGTTGACGGATGGGGCTTTTGAATTGACGGATGAGTCTTATCGATTAAACCAATAGGTAAACTTGAGCGTCAAGGACCACAAATTGCCCTCGAGCGGGGCGAGCTGTTCATTGTTGTTGAATACCAAAAAGAGGTCCGATGCAGGAGCGTATCGCCATTGCAGTCGCGAATTGATGCCAAAATTGTTGTTCTGCTCGTTGTACTGCACTAGGGTAGACCAGAACAATTTATTGGTAAAGGTGATATCTGCCTCCGTGCCCACCAACCAGAAATCCGTGGTGTACCAAGGTGCGGGTAAATCAAGGTTGTTGTAGCTGAGGTTGGCCCCCAAACTCACATAAGGCTGAAACCGATAGCCTAGTCTGGCATTTAAATTGGTGCGGTAACCACTCGCAAAATAGCGGCCCAATCGGGTCGTCATATTATAGGTGAACAAACTTTTTGGACGCGAATTGTATTGCAAATACACCCCGTTCCAGTGGTGCCGCGTATTCGTGGCCAACTGCTCTTGGCCGGTGTTGGTGGGATCAAAGGGGGCCAATAATCGAACGTATTCATTAAAGACATCAGCACTCAGGGAACTACGATCCATAAAATCGACTCGGTAGCCTACGATGGACACATAATCCGTGGCGTTAAAATTGGGGTTGAAATAATAAAAACCGGTGTATTGCGGACCATGGCTCACCACCTTGTCGCTCGCGGGCAAAAATTGATATCCTACGGAACCTTCAAACTTGAGATAGTTGTTTCGGGGCACAAAACCCACTTCCGAGGTAAAATCCTCCGAAATATATTCCTGCTGTACCCGCCAGTTCCAGTTACGGCTGCTATATTCCAAATGGGCGCCCTGGGCAATACCGTTGTAAGATGCATCGGGACCGAACGATTTCAGCATAAACACCTTTCCATTGTATTTGTTATCGGCCGAGGCCAGGTTGTATTCCAGACCCAGATTCCGGTTGTACTTGGTGTATTGCGTTTGCAAGCTATCGGCTAGGGCATTGTAGTCCAAGGATTCCTTGTTCACGAACAATAGACCGATGTTGGAACGGGAGAACACCTTTTGCTGCATGGAGAGCACTGCAAAATTCTGACTTGGCAACCCAGTTTCCTCCAATTTGTCCGTTTGCATGTTCAAAACGCCCAAACGCAAGTTGCGGTTTAGGTTGCCACTGACCCTTGCCCCTGCGATAATGGGGACGCCCAATCCAATCCTGCGCGAAAAGAACGGGCGGATTTCACTATATCCAAAACTGGCAAAGAGGTCGGCGTTTTCAAGGAAAAACTGCCGTCTTTCTGGGAAAAAGAGCTCAAAACGGGTCAAGTTGGCCACTTGGCGGTCCACTTCCACTTGTGAAAAATCAGGGTTGATGGTCAGGTCGAGGTTCAAGGAAGACGTCAGCCCCAATTTGATATCGCCCCCAACCTTAAACTCGTTATCATACGTAAGATCTTCTATGGTCGAATTGCCGGTTGTGCCCAGCACATAGGGAATAATGGAGTAGTTGAGCCCTTGTTTGGGCGGCGGATTGTCCCAGACCATGGTGCCCGTGTAGGCCAATGAAGCTGTGGGGAACTGGCGTGGTATGGGTGTCCAGCTCGATTTTTCGTTGGTGCTCAAATCCAATCGGGAAAAGTTGACGCCCCATTCGGTCACATCCTTTTCATAGCGGATGGATTTAAAGGGGATGGCCATTTCCACGACCCATTTATCTTCATAACTCTGCACTTCCGAAATCCATTTGCTGTCCCAATTCAGGTCGATGCTACCACCGTTGGACATGGTGCCGTCCCACTGTGCGCCATAGGCATTTGCTCCAAAACTAAACCCTGTGGTCTGGTTGTTGAATGGGTCCATGAACAACAAAAAATTGTCGTTGCCCCCAAAGGAAAAGTCCCTGCGAAGCGATTCCACTACGTAGGTATTACCGGGTGTTTTGTAAAAGGTGGCTAACAGGTAGAGTTGTCGGTTGTCGTACGCCATTTTCACCTCCGAAGGCTGGGTGGCTTTGCGGTCGTCCATCGGCAATACCATAAAAAAGTCCTCGGCGGCCTCTGCTTCCTGCCATGTGGTTTCATCGCCAATACCGTCAATAGTAATGGTTTCGTCCGTTTGGTACAGATGGATTTTATAGTCGGCATTCTTCTTTTGCGCAAAGGTGAGCGCACAAAAAAGCATAGCAAACGCTATGAAAACGGGGGAGGTTAGGCGGAGGTTGTTCATTGTTTGTTTAGTGCCGCAAATGTAATAATTTACTTTGTTTTTTAACAATGAAGGCCAATTGCTCCGGTTTAATTGTCAAATAACTATTTTTTTGATGGCTATGGTTGCTAGAATCAGTCTTGCAAACTACTGAACTCCACAAATTCATATTGAGGCGAAGCTTCCAACAATTGCCTTAAAATAGCAGCATGCCCGTTTCCAAAAATGACTAATATGCGTTCATCCGAACTTTTGGTGATGTTGATGAGTTTGGAAAAGATGCGCACATTGCGGTTGTACCACCAAATTGACAGATGGTCGGCGCCTTGCCCATCGCCTGTGGCTATGGAACCCGTTAAATACAAACCAAAATTGAAATTGTGTCCCTCGCGGGTGTTCATGGCCTTTATGAAATCCAAGAGATGTACCTCCTTCATTTTTTTGTCGCGGTACTCAAAATAGGTTTCGGCATAGTCCCAAAAAGGGTCCTCGACTTTCCAATCTATATTTTCCAACAATTCCCTCAAGTAAACGGAGTCCTTTTGGTAAAGATCACTGCGCAAGTCTGTCGCATCTATCCCATAAACGGAATCTAGACCAAGGTCAGCGGCGATGCGCATGCCCAATTGGTATCGCTCGTCCCGGTTGTTCCGATGTTGCCCTTGTTTGTATTCCTCGAACTTTTGCATGCTGTTCCAAGAAGGCCTTGCCTCAATGGCAATTTTTGTGGGATTGAATTTTTTGATGTAAGCCACCAGTTCTTCCAATTCCGATTTTTTGGGCTCTTTTAAAACATCGATTTTGTTTTCGTTGGCCGTTTTTACCTCGTCCAAGCCCGGAAAATTAAAATGGAAGGTACCCACGACCAGTACTTTGGTTTTTTGGGAGGGATAAAATTCGGAAGGGGATTGTAATGGAGTTTGACCAAATGAAAATGTAGTCGCTAAAACAACAAGAAAAGAAAATCGGTGCATGGTTACGGTTTTCTTTTAAGGAGTTCAAAGTGTTTGTTTTGTTACAGTTATAACCATGGCAGTAAATAATATAGTTTAAACTATTGGTTTTGGATTTGATATTTAGTGATATCATGGTGACGGTTCACAGAAATGGGTATGAGCTTTTCAGCGAATAAATATGCAAGGTAAGTGGGTTCTTTGGTCATTGAATTTTATTTACGCTAATTTGACCGATAAAATAGGACAGAATTTTTTTACATTTTTATATTGCTAGCTTCATCTAATCAGATTTATGAAACTTAAACAAATAATTTTCGGTATTTGTCTACTACAAATCTCAGTATGTAGTTCTCAGGAATTTACGAAACACACCATTGATGGTTCTCTTAAAAATGTAAGAGGCTCAAGAGTCGCGGACTTGGATAATGATGGAGACCTCGATATAGTTGCTTTACGCAAGGGAACAATTCCGGGGCCTGGTATTTCAGTTTGGTTTAATGATGGGAACGGTGATTTCGCAACGTATTTGCCAGTGCACGAAAGCAAGGAAGAATTCTTGGACGGCCATGCCGATGACATTGAGGTCATGGATGTCAATAATGACGGGTTTCTTGATATTGTTGCTGCAATTCAATTTGACAGGACAACTACTGGGGGGTTTGAATTTGAGACGCATGATTTGGCATGGTGGCCAAATAATCAAAATCAAGGGTTTGGCAATCCGATTATAATCGAAACAAACGTGGGATTACGTTCTCAGTCGATTCAACTGTTGGATGTAGACAATAATGGATTTGAGGATATTCTAACGTACAGCTTTGATTTTAATGGCAGTATTGAAGATGCCATATGGTATTGGCCCAATACGGGTTCGGGCACATTTTCTAGTAAAGAGGTGTTTTTGCAAGGAGAATATCGATATTTTGAAAAGGCCAAGGTCAATGATGACGATTTGGAAGATTTAGTCTTAGTAGAATGGTTGTCTGGAATAGCGTTGGGTATCAACAATGGTTCAACAAGTTTTGAAATTGGAACCATTTCGAATATTGGTACCGACCTATATTTCAGAATAGGACTCGGTTTCATAGACGACGATGAGGTGTTGGATATTACTGCATCTGTTTTTAATTCTCAAACCAGTTTTCTTTCTTGGTTAAAGGGCTTGGGCAACGCGGAATTTGACAACGAACAAGTCATACCATACGAATTGGATAGCAATACGGCAATGGATACGGGAATCGAAGATTTTGATGACGACGGTGATGCTGATATTGTTATAACGACATTTTCAAACAATCAACCTTCACTGCATATGTGGGAAAACCTGGGCAACGGAACTTTTGCAAGTAGAAGGACTTTAAATACCGATCAGGCCGCTGGGTACAGTATTCAAGTTGCAGATTTCGACAAAGATGGAGACAAGGATATACTGCAAACCACATCAAATGGAGTTTTTTGGTTTGAAAATAGGCTAATTGGTCTGCCAGATGATGATGATGACGGTGTTATAAACGATATCGATCTATGTCCTGGTACACCCATGGGAGCATCAGTTGATGAAAACGGATGTTCTCCAGTTCAATTGGTAGATTTAGGGGCTCAGGATATCCTGATTAAAGCGACTAGTCTTAGTTGCATAGACTCAAATGACGGCACCATTTCAATCGATTTTGTAAAAGAATATCCCTATACTGTTGAAATAACTGGCGACGAAGGATTTTCTAAATCTTATACCAATGTGCCGTATGACTTAACTTTTGTTGAAAACCAATTGAAACCTGGTACTTATCAGGTATGTGTTGGTATTACGGATGTGCCTGAATACCCGTCCAGATGTTTCTCGTTGATCATCAATAACTTGGAATCAGTTTCTACGCTAGGAAAGATAACCGTAAACAAAGACAGTAAAAAGGCTTCTATCACAGTGCAAGGGTCATCGTTGTATGTTGTACAAGTGAATGGGGTTGAATTTAGGTTTGCAACCGACTCGGAGGAGGCCCGGTCAATACAAATACCTCTGGAAAATGGAATCAACAACGTCTCAATTTCCACAGATAATGAATGTCAAGGAGTACTTAACAACACAATTTTGTTGGACAAAATAGTTTTGTTGAAAAATCTGGAAGGCCAGTATAGCTTAAATGGTCTTAAAGAAAATCAGGCCTCGATACTGAACGTATACTCTTTAGGGGGAAAGTTGCTATTTCAGAAAAAAATACCAAGAGACACCCCAATTTTTGATTTTGAATTGAATAGTCTCTCTAGTGGCTATTATATTGTAAACTTAAATTATCCAAATCAAGTTTTATCCTTTAAATTATATAAGGATTAATTTATCCAATCTAATCTTTTCCATTGGTTTTCCACTGCGTTATGGGTTGTAAATTTCCAACCCCATGTTAAGTCAAAAGGAGAAGTATTTTTTGGATTTAAATTACAGGGGAGATAAACCAGTTCCTTTTGGAATTGATACGTATTATGGTTTCCCCACCTCTTCGAACAAGGTCCATTCGTTGGGGTCCAGCACTATGGCATCGGGCCGCTCCGTACTTTCCAACGAGAAGCTTTGGTTTTGTTGGGTCACCTCAATGCTTTTTATCGTCATCTTTCCATCCTTTACCACCCCTATTTCCAAAGGAAATTGGAATACATGATGGTCTTGGGTTTGCATGACATTCAGGTCAATGTTTCCGTTACCGTACTCCCAGTTCCATTGGATTTGCGGATGCCCCTTAACAAACAACCACTGCTCAAAAAAAGCTTCCAAATCCTCGCCCGAAACCTCTTCCATCACAGTAAGAAAATCGTCCGTAAGCACGTTGCCATTTTGGTAAAGGGCATAATAGGTTCGGATGCCTTCCCAAAAAACACCATCACCCAAGCTATGGCGAAGCATGTTCAATATCCAGCCTCCTTTTTGGTACGTATTGGTGCTCAGTACTTTCATGGGGTCTTTAATGCTGAGGTCCACAATGGGAGATGGATTTTTTTTGTAATACTCAAAAATCTGTTGCTTGTCTTTCGCCAATTCTTGCTTACGGCGTTCATCGCCGTACTCACTTTCCAAATACAAAATGGCGAAGTAGGTGGCAAACCCTTCGCTCAGCCAAACATGGTTCCAGCTTTTCTCAGTGGCCGAATTTCCGAACCATTGATGGGCAATTTCGTGGGCAATCAAAGGCTCCACAGTTTGGTTGCCCGTGACCGAATTCTCAAAATAGGCAATGGTACCCGCATTTTCCAGTCCGCCCCACTGCGTTTTGGCCTGCATATTGGCCAATTTGGCATAGGAATACGGTCCAATGGTACCGATAAAATAATCGAGCACCTTGCTGGCAACCGCATAATCACCAAATCCCTCCAAACGGTTTTGTGGGTACACCCAGGCCGAAACCTCAATACCATCCACCATGTCCAACAATCGGGAGGCAAATTCAGTGACCCCAATGGTCATCACCTTGGTGGCTACGGGAGCAGGTTCGTGGTAAATGGTGAGCTTATAGCCATTTTCCAAGTTGCTTTCCTCCACTTTTAGTCCGGTTGCCACCACATCATAATGGTCGGGCGCAGTAATTTGAAATGCCACGCTGGCCTTGTCGTACGGATGGTCTACCGAAGGCAACCAATGCCTTGCCAAGTTGGGCCAGTTATCCCCAAAAAAGGAACGCTTGCCATATTTGGTGGTGTCGATGACCAAGCCTCTTTCTGGAATACCATGGTAAGAGATGGTGTAGGTTTGAATTGAATTCTCGGTATTTTTTGGAACGATATTGATTTTATCGTTAGCAAAGGTATAGTTGGCTTGTGACCCATGGTCCATCACTTCGGAAACCTGCATGCCGAACTGACCGGATTTTTGGATGAGGTCCAACGAAAAAGGAACTGGCTTGTCCTTGAACAGCACGGTGACTTGGGTTTCTCCCTTGATTTCGTTGGAAGTATCGTTCAAGTAAAGCGCAAAAACATAGTTTTGGATATCGACCGATTCATTTTTTTGATAAACATCCTGCGCTAGAGTGGATTGGAAAATCCCAATACAGAGAAAAAGGCGAAGTATATTTTTGACGGACATAGGTTTGATTTGAAAGCCGTTGGCTAAATTTTCAACCTAATGTATCCATTTTAAGCCAAAACTTTTTCCATTTTCTCTTTTATCTGCTCCAAACATAGATTGCCCAAACTACCTTCGTGGGTGTGCTCGATGTCCCGTTTGGGTTTAAAGTTTCCGTTTTCTATGGCCTTGCCCATGGTTTTGTAAGCATCCCGAAAGGGCATGCCGCTTTTAACGAGTTCGTTCAAGGTGTCCACACTAAATAGGTAATCGTACTTGGGGTCGTCCAAGATACTTTTGTTCACCTTGATTTCTTTCAGGCTGAAGGTCATCATTTCCAGACAGGCATGCATGTCCTGCAAAGCAGGCACAATCACTTCCTTTACCAATTGAAGGTCGCGATGGTAGCCACTGGGGAGGTTGTTCATGATCATGATCAATTGATTGGGGACTGCCTGAATCTTGTTGCACTTCGCACGAATCAATTCAAAAACATCAGGATTTTTCTTGTGTGGCATAATGCTACTACCCGTGGTCAGCTCGTTTGGAAAAGAAATGAAATCAAAATTTTGGCTCATATACAGGCAAATGTCCATGGCCATTTTGGAAAGCGTGGCGGCAACGCTGGAAATTCCAAAGGCGGTTGCTTTTTCCACTTTTCCACGTCCCATTTGGGCGGAGACCACATTGTATTTTTGCGTGGCAAAGTCCATTTCTTTCGTGGTGAAACTTCTATCAATGGGGAAGGAGCTTCCATAACCTGCTGCACTGCCCAGCGGATTTTGATCGGCTACTTTGTAAGCCGCTTGTACAAAGTACAAATCGTCTATTAAGCTCTCCGCATAGGCGGAAAACCAAAGTCCAAAAGAGGAGGGCATGGCAATCTGCAAATGGGTGTAACCTGGCAGCAATACTTTTTGATGCTTGTCCGCTAGCTTTATCAACAAATCGAACAGGGTTTTTACTTGCTGTTTGATTTCGGTCAACTCATCTTTCAAGAATAATTGCATGGCCACGAGCACTTGATCGTTTCGGGAACGGGCGGAATGGATTTTTTTACCGGTATCCCCCAATTTTTCGGTCAGCATAAACTCGATTTTGGAGTGCATGTCCTCAAAATCATTCTCAATACTGAACTTGCCCTTTTCAATGTCCTTGGCAATGGTATCCAATGCTTTTACCAAATCTTTGGCCTCGTCTTGGGTAATCAACCCCACCTTGCCCAACATTTTGGCGTGGGCTTTGGAAGCGATGACATCGTATTTGGCCAAGACCAAATCCAGTTCACGGTCGTTTCCCACTGTAAAGTGGTCTATTTTTTTATCAGTGCTGAATCCTTTGTCCCAGAGTTTCATAGTTTTTCTTTTGTCATTCCCGCGAAGGTGGGAATCTTATAATTTCGATATATATGGCTCTTCGACTTCGCTCAGGGCCCAAGTTTCGTTTTTTTACTGTAAAAATCCCGTCAGGATTTTAATGTAAAGATCTATGCCCTCCTCAATTTCCCTTACAAAAATATATTCATTTGCCGAGTGTGACCGCGTACTGTCCCCAGGACCCAATTTTACTGATTGGCAGGTCAATGCCGCTTGGTCTGAAAGCGTTGGTGAACCGTAGGTTTTTCGCCCTAGGGCCAATCCACTTTTCACCAACTCGTGGTCGGGGTCAATGCAGGAGGAGTTCAATCGCAAAGAACGAGGCGTTAATTTGCAAGGCGCTTCCTTTTGCAGGATATCTGCGATTTCCTGATTGCTGTAACAATCGTTCACACGCACATCAATGACCAAATCCACTTGTGCTGGAACCACATTGTGCTGTTTGCCCGCATTGATCTGGGTAACGGTCAGTTTGACTTCGCCCAATGCCTCCGATACCTTTTCAAAGGAGTAATCCCGAAACCACTGCAAGGTTTCAATCGCGTTGTAAATACAGTTGTTATCGTTGGGATGAGCTGCATGTGATGGGGTTCCTTCCACAACACCGTCAAAAACCACCAATCCCTTTTCGGCAATGGCCAAATCCATTAAAGTGGGCTCGCCCACAATGGCAACATCAATGTTGGGAAGAATGGGGAGCAATGCCCTGATACTTTTTTCGCCTGCATCCTCCTCTTCCGCAGTCGCTGCCATGATGATATTGTGGCTCAAGTTTTCTTTCTCGTAAAAATGAACGAAAGTGGTCAACAGCGAAACCAGACATCCACCAGCATCGTTACTGCCCAAGCCATACAATTTTCCGTCTTCGATATGAGCATCAAAAGGGTCCTTGGTGTAGGCGCTGTTCGGCTTTACCGTATCGTGATGTGAATTGAGCAACAGTGTTGGTTTGCGCTCATCAAAATGCTTGTTGAACGCATAAATATTATTGTATTGGCGATGGGTTTTCACTCCAAAACCTTGTAAAAAACCCTCAATGGCATCCCCTGTTTTATCTTCTTCACCTGAGAAGGATGGTGTGCTGATGAGTTTTTTCAGCAGGTCAATGGCTTTTTCCGTTACTATTTCTTGATTGATGTTCATAAGGTCAATGTGGTGTAATCTGAGTTATCTGCTTCCAACATATTGGTGTTTCCCACGCATACTTTGGATACATGGTTGCGTAGGGCATAAAAGCAGTTGTGCAACTTGGGAAGCATACCATCCGCAATGATGCCGTAGGCCAAGAGTTCGTCATACCCCTTGGAATCGATATGATGGATCACGGAGTTTTCGTCCTCCACATCTTGCAATACTCCTTTTTTTTCGAAACAATAGTAAAGGGTGGTCTCAAACTGATCGGACATGGCAATGGCCAATTCAGCGGCAATGGTATCCGCATTGGTATTGAACAGTTGCCCTTTTCCGTCGTGGGTAAGTGCACAAAAAATAGGCGTGAACCCTGCTTGCAACAATTTAAAGATTCCGTAGGTATTCACCATATCTACATCGCCGACAAAACCGAAATCCACATTTTTTTTAGGCCTTTTGTGGGCGCGAATGGCATTGGCATCTGCACCGCTCATTCCGATGGCATCGGTACCAAGTGCCTGTAATTTGGCCACGATTTTTTTACTGACCAAGCCGCCATAGACCATTAGGGCAATATCCAAGGTCTCGGCATTGGTGATTCGCCGTCCGTTGACCATTTTGGATTCTACCCCCAATTGATTGGCCAACTCGGTGGCCTTGTTGCCACCACCGTGAACCAAAATTTTGTTGCCGTCCATTTTAGCGAACAGGTCCAATACTTGTTTGCATCCTTCGGCATCTTCTATCAGGTTTCCGCCAATTTTTACTACGGATAATTTTTGTTTCATTTTATGTGTTTATAATCCCTCCATCAATGGTTACTGTGGTTCCAGTGATCCATGAACTGTCATCCGAAACCAAAAAAAGCACAAGTTTAGTAATATCTTGAGGGGTACCCAACCTTTTTAACAGTGTAGTCCTTTTCGCATGTTCTACGGCAGTTTCAGGATGTTCAAAAGCCTTGACCGATTCCCACAGCAAGGGCGTATCCACTGGCCCAGGACAAATGGCGTTTACACGGATGTTTGGAGCGTAGTCCACCGCCATTTGCTTCATTAGCGCTACGGCTCCCGCTTTGGAAGCACAATAGGCTGGATGATTTGGGAAACTTTTGAAGGCCGCTATAGAAGCATTGATCAAAATATTGCCTTGAGGTTGTTGCTGTAAGATGGGCAGTGCGTACTTACAAAGATAAAAGAGAGCACTCAAATTGGTGTTGATGGCGTTGTGCCACGTTTCGATAGGTAGTTCCATCACATTGCCCAATCCCAGAACACCTGCGTTCAATGAAAGGATGTCCAATTGACCATAGGTTTCCAAAGCCGTATCCACCAGCTTTTTGTTGTAGGAAGGCTCCGTAACATCCCCTGGAACAAATACAGCATGTTCCAAGCTGTTTTCCAAAGCTTGGCCACTTTCCTTATTCCTGCCCGAAAGCACCAAACGTGCTCCTTCGGACGAGAGTCCTTGGGCAATGGCTTTGCCCATTCCACTTGTTGCACCGGTTACAATACAGACCTTGTCCTTTAATTTCATAAGTTCTCCAATATTTTTTTCAAGACTAGCTGTGCGGAAAAGACTCGGTTTTTGGCTTGTTGCACCACTAAGGATTGGTCACCATCCAAAACGGCATCTTCCACGATCATGTTCCGGCGAACGGGGAGGCAGTGCATAAATTTGGCATGACCCAATTTTTGTTGGGTCATGGTCCAGTTGGTGTCCCAGCTGAGTACTTTGCCGTACTGGGAATAACTGCTCCAGTTTTTCACGTAAACGAAATCGGCATCTTCCAATGCTTTATCTTGATTGAATTCGATTTGGCAGCCTTGTGTCAATTCCGGATTGAGTTCGTATCCTTCGGGATGGGTAATCACAAAATCGGCATCCTGCAATTTCATCATCTGTACAAACGAATTGGCCACTGCATGTGGCAAGGCCTTGGGATGTGGTGCCCACGAAAGGACCACTTTGGGCCTTTTCTTGGTTTCGTTTTCTTTCAAAGTAATGGCATCGGCCAACGCTTGGAGCGGATGCCCCACCGAACTTTCCATATTGACCACAGGGATGGTGGCATATTTGGCAAATCCGGTAATGACTTCTTCGGCTTCGTCTTTTTCCCTGTCCACTAGCCCTGCAAATGCCCTAATGGCGACAATATCGGCATATTGGGAGACCACTTGGGCCGCTTCCTTGATATGTTCGGAAGTACCTTGGTCCATCACGGTACCATCACCATATTCCAAAACCCAGCCTTCGTTGCCAAAATTCATGATCATCACTTCCATGCCCAAATGCATGGCCGCTTTTTGCGTACTCAAGCGTGTTCTAAGGCTATTGTTGAAAAACAACAGACAAATGGTTTTTCGCTTGCCCAAGGATTCAAATAGGTACGGGTCTTTTTTAAGGGTAATGGCTTCGTCCACCCAGTCGGGGAGGGAATCAATATCGTTAATGGATAAATAGTGCTTCATGATAATGCTTTTTTGAGGGCTTCAAAAAATAAGTCTATATCTTCTTTGGTGATGTTCAACGCAGGGAGGAATCGTAACAATTTCTTGTTTTTGGCACTTCCTGTGAACATGTGTTGCTCCAAAATCATTTTCTTGCGGAGGTCCGCCACCTCAAAATCAAACTCCAATCCAATCATAAGTCCTCTGCCTTTTACTTTTTTGATTTCGGGAATCTCCGCTGCCTTTTCTTGGAAGTACGAACCAAGCTTTGCCGCATTGGCCATCAAATTTTCATCCTCTAGCACTTCCAACACGGCCAAGCTCGCTGCACAAGCCAAATGGTTGCCACCAAAGGTGGTGCCCAAAAGTCCATAGGAGGGTTTAAAGGATTCGTGGATCAAAATACCACCAACTGGAAAACCATTGCCCATACCCTTGGCAATCGAAATAATGTCGGGTTGTACACCTCGACTCCGCTCAGTGTCCAAATGGTGCTGAAAAGCGAAGAACTTACCACTTCGTCCGTAACCGGACTGTACTTCATCGGCAATAAGAACCACGTTGTTTTCTTTGCACTTTTTGGCGATGAACTGGAAAAATTTGGTAGTCGGTTCATCCAAACCACCAACGCCTTGAATAGCTTCTATGATAACGGCACAGTATGAATCACTTTCAATAGCTTTTTCAAAGGCATCAACATCGTTCAAGGGCAAAAAAGTGACTTCTTGCTGTTTGTTGATGGGCGCATTTATGCTCGGATTGTCCGTTGCAGCAACGGCAGCCGAGGTCCTTCCATGAAAACTATTGGTAAAAGCGATCACTTTTGATTTTCCAGTGTGGAACGAGGCCATTTTCAGTGCGTTTTCGTTGGCTTCGGCCCCAGAATTGCACATAAATAGGTCGTAATCTTCACATCCTGACATTTGGCCCAACTTTTCGGCCAATGCGCTTTGAAGCGGATTTTGGACCGAATTGCTATAGAACGCCATCTGTTCCAGTTGTTCTTTGATTCGCTTTACGTAATGCGGATGGGTATGTCCGATTGAAATTACGGCGTGACCGCCATAAAAATCCAAATATTTTTCCCCTTTGTCGTCCCAGACTTCTATGCCCTTGGCCTTCACTGGAGTGACGTTGTACAGTGGGTATACGTCGAATAGTTTCATAATCTTTTACTTGTCACCCCGAGCGCCCACCTTCGGCAGGCAGGCAGTCGAGAGGTGTTTTTATATTTTTCTTCAATAAAGGTCTCGCATCTCGATTTCGCTCGATATGACAGCTCGACCTAACATTTTTATCCTTTTCTGATTTCACTGATTTTTTCGAATGAGGATACAATTCCCCGGATCAAGGATGAGCTCAAACCTTGATGCTCCATTTCGTTCAAACCTTCAATGGTGCATCCCTTTGGTGTGGTCACCCGATCAATTTCTTCTTCAGGATGGCTGCCGGATTCAATCAACAGACTGGCTGCTCCGTTGCAGGTGTGCATGGCCAGCTCTTGGGCTTCTTTTGCATCAAAACCTAATTGAATGGCTCCTTGTGTTGTGGCTCGAATCAAACGCATCCAAAAAGCGATGCCACTGGCACAGATGACCGTTGCCGCTTGCATTTGGTCTTCCGGAATTTCCATGGTGTGGCCCATTCGGTTAAAAATGGCCTTTGCCAAATCAATCCGTTTTTTGCCCAGTTCGTTGCTGCAAATACAGGTCATGGATTTACCTACCGAAATAGCGGTATTGGGCATGCTTCGGATGATAAATTTATCCGAACCGATGATTTCCTCTATTTTGGGGATACGGAAACCTGTAATGGTGCTTATGATTACGTGTTTTTCGGTCAGAAGGTCCTTGGTCTCTTTCAAAATGGAAACAAATTGACCGGGTTGCACCGCAAAAATCAGGATATCTGAATTTTTTACGGCTTCTTGGTTGTCCGAGGTTACGGTTACGATTCCATACTTTTCAAATTCCTGAATGGATTTCGTATTCCGTTTGGTGAGGTACATGGTGGTGGCTCCATTGCTATGCAAAATGCCCTTGGCAATGGCCAATCCCAAATTCCCTGCTCCTATGATGGCTATTTTCATGATTCACTTTTTTATCATTTCCGTGTAGACGGAAATCTGATTTGATTGTGCCCTTCGACTACGCTCAGGGCACCCATACTAAAATACTCCTGCCTTTAACAACAGGCCTGTTGTCTCAGGAAATCCGAACATCAAATTCATGTTTTGTACTGCTTGTCCCGATGCTCCCTTCAATAAATTGTCGATGGCCGATGTCACCAAAAGCAAGTCATCGTGTTTATGCAAATGGATGTGGCACTGGTTGGTGTTCACGACTTGCTTCAAATGCAATTCTTCATCCGATAGATGTGTAAAAGCAGCATCCTTATAAAAATCGCTGTACAATTGTTTTGCTTCCTCCAAGGTCCCATCAAAATGGGTATAGGCAGTGGCCAAAATCCCTCGGGTGAAGTTGCCGCGATTCGGTAAGAACATCAATTTGCCCACAGACTTCCCGAAGGAATTCAAGCTTTCTCCAATTTCTCCCAAATGTTGGTGCGTAAATGGTTTGTACCACGATACGTTATTGTTCCTCCAGCTAAAATGGGAAGTGTCCGAAAGCCCGACTCCTGCGCCGGTGCTGCCCGTAACGGCGTTGATATGGACATCATTGCCCAACAAACCTGCTTTTGCCAAAGGCAATAGGGCCAATTGGATAGCGGTGGCAAAACAACCGGGATTGGCAATGGCTTCTGCAGCTTGGATCGCGGACTTGTTCAATTCGGGAAGTCCGTAAATGAACCGTTGCCCATTGAACATGGAATCTCCCTGCAATCTAAAATCATTGCTGAGGTCGATGATTTTTGTTGATGCCGAAAATTTGTTCTCGTTCAAAAATGAAGTTGAGTTGCCATGTCCCAAACAAAGAAAAACGACATCAACTTCTGGATTTATTTCTCCTGAAAACTTCAATTCCGTTTGCCCCAGCAAATCTTGATGGGCCGAAGTAATCGATTTGCCCGCTCGGGTGGTGCTGTACACAAAGTCGATTTCTGCCTCAGGATGGTTGAGTAAAAGTCTAATGAGCTCTCCTCCTGTATAGCCAGACCCTCCGATGATTCCTGCTGTTATATTTTTTTTTCTCATATCGATGGAGAATTATTTATCGTCATCGTCATGCTGAGCCTGCCTTTCGGTAGGCGGGTTTATTTCAGCATCTCACGCCAATGAGACCCTGAATCAAGTTCAGGGTGACGGTTTTTAAATTTCATTGTTTACGTGGTTTGCAATTTTCCCGGAGTTGGACAAAATTTTGATGAAGCCCTTGGCATCGTCGGCGGTCCAGCCCTTGTTCATTTCACCATAGCTTCCAAAGGAAGCGTTCATCAAATCGTGGGGGGAAGTGATGCCGTTCAACTCAAATCGATAGGGATGCAAGGTCACGAAAACATCTCCCGAAACGTGTTTCTGGGTGTCGGTTAAAAAAGCTTCGATGTTTCGCATTACCTCGTCCAAGTAATTTCCTTCGTGCAATAGCATTCCATAAAAGTTGCCCATTTGTTCTTTCTGGTATTGCTGCCATTTACTCAAAGTGTGTTTTTCCAATAGATGGTGCGCTTTAATGATGATCAATGGAGCGGCTGCTTCAAACCCGACCCTTCCTTTGATCCCAATAATGGTGTCGCCCACGTGGATGTCCCTGCCAATGGCGTATTTGGAGGCGATGGCAGACAATTTCTCGATATTGGCCACAGGAGTGTCTTCCTCCCCATCCAAGGCTACCAACTCCCCTTTTTTAAAGGTCAGTTTTAATCCTTTTGGAAGTTCCTTTTCCAATTGGCTCGGATAGGCACTTTCGGGCAGGGATAAGTGGGAGGTAAGGGTTTCATCGCCTCCAACGGATGTCCCCCACAAACCTCGGTTCACAGAGTACTTGGCCTTTTCCCAAGAGTAGTCGATACCATTTTGTTGTAGGTAATTGATTTCTTCCTCTCGTGCCAATTTTTTGTCCCTGATCGGGGTAATGATCTTGATTTCCGGCGCCAAGATTTGAAAGATCATATCAAATCTAACTTGGTCATTGCCTGCACCGGTACTGCCATGGGCAATGTATTTGGCACCCAGCTTTTTGGCATGGTTTACAATTTCTATGGCCTGTACGATACGTTCCGCACTCACGGAAAGGGGATAGGTATTGTTTCGGAGCACGTTGCCGAAGATGAGATATTTGACCACTTTTTCGTAGAACGTGGTAACGGCATCTATGGAAGTGTAGCTGGTTGCTCCCAAAGCCAGGGCCTTTTCTTCGATTTCCTTAATTTCTGCTTCACTGAAACCTCCAGTGTTCACACTTACGGCATGTACTTCAAAGCCTTCTTCTTGCGATAGGTACTTGGCACAGTATGAAGTGTCCAATCCGCCACTGTAGGCTAAAACTAATTTTTCCATTGTTCTTTTAGTTTGTCATTCCTGCGAAGGCAGGAATCCATTTTATGTCTTAGTTCTTATATTCTTGATGGTTCGACCCCTCACTCAACTCAGGTTCTGCATGTTAGATCGAACAGACAGTTTAATTATCTTTCTTTTTTAAAAAGAGGTGTTCCTTGATGCTTTTTAGTCGTTGGAACGCTTTTTTATTGATTTTTTCAGGTTCTTGCTTTTTTGATGCGGGGTCGTACAACATGCCTGTGCAGAGGCACATTTTCTTTTCGGTACGGGTCAAAATATCAAAGTTCTTACAGGTTTGGCACCCCTTCCAGAATTCGGGATCATCCGTAAGTTCGGAAAAGGTTACAGGTTTGTAGCCTAGCTCGTAGTTCATTTTCATCACGGCCAGTCCGGTGGTAATACCAAAAATTTTGGCATCGGGGAATTTTTTCCGTGATAGGTCAAAAACGGCTTTTTTAATCTGCTTGGCAAGCCCTTGATTTCTATAATCGGGATGAACGATCAAACCGGAGTTGGCCACAAAGTCTTTATTTCCCCAGACTTCGATATAGCAAAAGCCAGCAAATTTATCCCCGTCCAAAGCAATGATGGCATTTCCGTTCTGCAAACGCTTTATGATGTACTCGGGCGTACGTCTGGCGATACCCGTTCCGCGAACCTTGGCGGATTCGGTAATGGTATCACTAATGATTTGTGCGTATTTAAAATGTGATTCGTTAGCAACAATAATTTCCATTGCAAGCGATTGATCTGTAAAAATTGAAAAAAGAATTTTGGAAGTTGTGCGGAAATGGACTCACCTATTTCCAATAGATATGATTCACCCTTACGGGCGACGACGGCGGGGTGTAAATGGACTAATGGGAGCAGCGATGCTCAACGAAGTTAATATGTACTCTTGTCCTTTCATTACGGGACTAAAGTACAAATTAATTCGAACTGTGCTAGAATTGATGTTATTTTTTAAAGAAATATAACTTTTTAGGCCGACTACCTATCATTTCGTAAATAAAGAAGCCGATTACCAATAGGTATTCAATCGCCAGCAACCCTAAATTTTCGGTATAGTTTGGGTTGGAGTAGGTGTAATAACTCAGAATTATGGTAAAGGACCAGAGCAGGGGGAATCGATAATCAGTGAAAATAGAGAAGCCCAACAGGAACACCACATACCAAGGGTGTACGGTGGTGGATAGAAAATAATAGCAGGCCAAGGCAAATAACATTGAGGTAATGAGGCTTTCCATTTTTTGATTCTTCCGAAGGAAAGCGAGCAACAATACGATAACAACGACCACTTTTTGAATGAAAGAGCCATAAGCATCGATGAGTTCCCAAGGTTTGGCTTCAAAATAGGTGACTCCTATTTTTTTGACCACATTGTATATGCTGGCATTGAACTCGAAGTTACTGAACCAAAGCCCAACGGTTTCGGAATAATTATCAATAAATACAGAGGAGTAAAACGGAAACAACAATGCAGTACATCCTAAAAGGACTAAGGTGTAAAAGGCGATACTTTTTTTGAATCCGAAGTATTTGATAAATATTGACAATAACAACAGCGGCATTAGTTTGACCATAATGGAAATGGCATAAACAGGGGTTGCCCATAACCATTTGTTGATGGATATAAGGTAAAGCGCCCACACAAAGAAGAACAGCATGACGCCTTCAAAATGCAGATTTCCGGTCAATTCAATGATGACCAAGGGATTCAAAAAGTACCAAAACGCCAAGTTATTGGCCTTGTTCAGTAGTTGCAATAGCTTTCTGCCGAAATAAAGTGCGCCCAGGTCAGCAAGTATTATTATCGACCGCATGGCAATGGTTGACCCCAAAATGCTTCCACCACCCAAAACCGATGCCAATGCGAACAGTACTTGGTTGACAGGTGGGTAATTGCTGTAGTGCCTTGCGTTGAGGTCGGTCATCCCTTCGCGCAACTCTTTCATGTTGGCAAAGGTGACATGACCTTGTTCCATAATTTGGTCGGGGGTGTACAAATAGGGGTTGATGCCGTTTTTAATCAGTTCCCCATCCCAGAGGAACCGGTAGAAATCCTGTGAAAGGTTCGGTTCGGCCATCAAAAACACCAACCGAAAAAGTATACCGATAATCAAAAGGAACTTAAAGTTCCATTTTTCGAACTGGATGATTTTGTAGGTGAGGTAAAAAAGTGCCCCGAAGAGCATAAAGAGCTTCACAAAATCGGTGCGTACCAGCTGGTAAGCAAAGCTCCAGTAAAATAAAATACAGGCGACGGCAAATAGTATCGGATATCTATGCAGTCGCCAATAAGCTTGCATGGTGCAGGATTATGCCTTGGACGTCAAGGATTTAAAGAACACGAATCCAAATCCTAGGAACAACATGAGGTGGAAAGGGAACAATCCGTAGTCGTTCAACGGTATGGCACTGTACATTCCAAAAAGGAAATAGATCATCAAAGCAAACTCCAAAATCATATTGGGCGACAATTTGTTGGTCAAATATTTGTTGCCCTTCCAGGTATCGGTTAGGTTGTTGATATTGAATTTAGGAGTTCTCACAAATTCACTTCGTTTCCCCAAATGCCCCTCTAGAACCGCTACGGTGTTGTGCAAAGAGAAACCCAATGCAACAGAGAAGAACGTAAAAAAGAGTTTGATGTAATCCACAAAGTTGTCAAAACTACTACCCTGTATACTCTTGTAGGTGAACCAATAACACACAAATAGGATGATGGTGCTCAAAATAAAGAAGCTGGTTACCTCAAACACCCAACCCAAATGACCATAGGTGTTTTTGATGTACAGCATGGGAATGCTCAAAAGCGCCACAATAAAAACACAAAGGAACATGGAGCTGTTCAACAAGTGCATTACGCCATGGAACTTGGTTTTGAACGGGATGTTTTTAGCTGTGATAACGCTTAGCACCGTTTTTCTAAAGTTTTCGGCCCCTCCTTTGTTCCAACGGAACTGCTGGGAACGGGCGGCACTGATCACAACTGGAAGCTCTGCGGGTGTTTCCACATCTTCCAAATATTTAAACTTCCAGTTTTTCAACTGTGCACGGTAGCTCAAATCCAAATCTTCGGTCAAGGTATCGCCTTCCCAGTTTCCGGCATCGAGGATACATTGTTTTCTCCAAATACCAGCAGTACCGTTAAAGTTGATAAAGTGTCCTTTGGAATTTCGTCCTACCTGCTCCAAGGTAAAGTGGGCATCCAAAGCAAAGGCTTGGATACGGGTTAGGGTAGAGTAGTCTCTGTTGATGTGCCCCCAGCGGGTCTGAACCACACCGATTTCCTCATCTTTAAAGTAAGGAACAGTTTTTTTCAACCAATCGGATTCTGGGAGAAAGTCGGCATCAAAAATGGCGATAAAATCACCTTTTGCGATTTCCAATCCTTCCTTAAGTGCACCGGCCTTAAAACCTTTTCTGTTTTCGCGGCGGATATGCTGTATGTCGAGACCAGTTTCCTGAAGCTCTTGTACCCTTCGGGCGGTTTCGGCCACAGAATCATCGGTAGAGTCGTCCAAGACCTGGATTTCCAGTTTACTTTTAGGGTATTCTATTTTGGCGATGTTGTCCAACAAACGCTCCATTACATATTCCTCGTTGTAAATAGGAAGCTGAATGGTAACGAATGGAATTTCCTTGGGGTCGAGAAGGTTGAATTTTGGGGCTTCCTCGTTTCGCTTTTTATAGCCGAGATAGTTGATCAAAAGATTCAACTGGGCAAGACTGTAGAAGAAAATCAAAAGTAAGGCCGTACTATAAATAGCAATGATGATGTAAGTAATAGCGAGTCCCATTATTTTAAACTGTATTTAAAGATCCAACCCAAAATTTTTATGCCAGCAAATATAGTACCTTTTACCGTACCAGAAACTTTTGATACGCCAATTCTTCGTTTGTAACGCACTGGTACTTCGATATATGACATTTTTTTTCTTAAAATTTTTAACTGCATTTCCACTGTCCATCCATAAGTGGTGTCCTGCATGTTCAATTCTTTGAGCTTTTCGTACTTTATCGCCCTAAAAGGTCCTAAATCCGTAAATTTTGACCTAAAAAACAAACGCATTAAAAATGTGGCCAATTGGTTCCCAAAAACCTGTTGTGGAGTCATGGAACCCGGTTCGCGAAGTGATTTTTTTCGCGCCCCGACCACAAAATCGATGTCATTTTCCAAAATTGGGGCGACAATCTTATCCAATTCCGCTGGGTAATCTGAATAGTCTCCGTCGATAAATACGATAATGTCGGGTGTTTTGGATTGTTCGGAGATATAATTTAATCCTTTTAAACAGGCAAAGCCATAGCCCTTGCGGCTTTCGGTGATCACCGTTGCTCCAGCTTTTTTGGCATTTGCCATGGTATCGTCTTCGGAACCATTGTCAACCACCACGATTTCCGATACGTGGTCAGGGATTTCCGAGACGACCAAACCAATGGAATCTCCTTCGTTGATTGCTGGGATAATGACTTTGATATCCGCCATTGGCTGGAAACAATTTAGTTAGTGTTAGCAGTTGCCAAAACTAAAATTTTCCATGGATAACTGATGCGAAACTTTGAAAAAGAAAGTAATCTTACTTTTTGTTTACCAAGGTCATGAGGTCTACATCGTTGCCCAACAACACCTGATTGCTGTCGATTCTTCCCTCCAATGGACCATTCTCCAATTTAAGCACGCCACGTGGACAAACTGCCGAACAGATTCCGCATCCCACACAGCTTGATCGGACGATGTTCTCCCCTTTTTGGGCATAGGCCCGCACATCGATTCCCATTTCGCAGTACACCGAACAGTTGCCACAGGAGATGCACTGACCGCCATTGGTAGTAATCCTAAACCGGGAAAACAACCTTTGCTGAAAGCCCAAAATGGCTGCCATGGGACATCCAAACCTGCACCAAACCCTACTGCCAAAAATGGGATAAAAACCCGTTCCGATAACACCAGAGAAAATACTGCCGATCAAAAAAGAGTAGGATTTACGTAGGGTACCTGATTTGAACAAAAATACTTCCCCGTCACCACTGAAAAAGTGGAACCCGATCAATGCCAAGATAATCACGAAGTAACCGATAGCCCCATATTGGGCATCTTTTTGAAGTTGGTCCCGTTTAAAAATCATGGCCCAACCGAAAACCAAGGTCAGCAACACAGCTACGCCAATCAAAAAAGTACTTTTGGTCAACCAATATTTGCTGGTGTCCGTTCCCAAATAGGAGTAGATAACGGCGGTGGTCATCAAGGTTACAAAAACCACGACGCTGTGCACCACCCATCGCTCTACTTTCCATGCAAAGGTGGATTTGTCGCTCAACTGCCTAAAGGAATCGCCAGCTGTTTCGGCCAATCCCCCGCAACCGCAGACCCACGAGCAGTACCATCTTTTTCCATATTTGTAGGTTAGGATAGGGGTAATCACAAAAATGGAAAGAATACCAAAAATCAATAGTGCAAAACCGATTTCGCCAGAGCTCAAAAACATTTTGATACGATATCCTTCAAAATTGTAATAGTTCAGTGGCCAAATATTTTTTAAGTCGTAATAAGGTAGGCTTCCTCCGTTCAGAATCTTGTCCCCGTTCAAACGTGCCATCAATTCTGGGATGATGAATGCAAAGGCGGTTTGAAAGAACATCACGCTAATAGTACGCAGCCTTTCATACCGGTTATGGCGGTATTTCCAAAGGAACTTAATGCCAAAGGCCAAAATGGCCACGGTGTAAAGGGTCCCATACACAAACCACTGACTGGCCGGATTGCCGCTCAACAATTGGCTTAGTGGGTCAAAAAGGGCGATGACACCCTTGTTTTCGCCATCGCTTACCAAGCCAAGATATTCGGGATAAAAATAGAGTACGATATAAAAGCCTGTCAATGCCAAGCCAGCAATCCACCCCCATAGACCACGACTGGAAATGGATTTGAACCAGACCCCGTCGTTTTTAATACCAGGAAGTTTTTTGGAATAGGCATCCCAAGAGAACCAGATAATCCCGATGGTGATGGCCAGAAGCGACAAGGTGAGCCAAAGGGTCTTGTTTGGAAAGCTTACATTGAAAACGGCCAACAGTAAAATCCCCAATCCCGAAGTGCCCAGAAAAACAGCCATTTTTTGATTCAGGCTCAAACTTTTTGGTGGTTCCCCCGTTAGTGCCATGCTTTTGTTGTACGTGCTCATAATCTTGGTTTAGGCAATTTTAAAGATGCGTTTTAGGTTTTTCTTTTTCAGGCTGATGGATTTTCCAAAATCAGCATTGTATTTTGATACAATCTGCGCTTCGAAGTTTTTATAGAATTCAGGATCAAAATTGGCATCCACCAAATGCTCCATCACAAAATCAATGGATCGTTGCTCGCTGAGCCATTGATCGAATACTTGATGCCGTAGACGAATCCCAAAGGTGTTGATGCCCAATAGTGTTTCGGACTCCCTATCAAACGCTATGGTGATACAGATTTTTTCGTTGGGATGTCTCCAATGAAAATGGACTTCGTTTTCTTTTTTGTTTCTTTCCGAAAACACCCAACCATAGGTTTGGTATTCAATATCCAAGAATTTGGCGGAGTTGAACCAATGTCCGGGGTTGTATGCCATCCGATTGCCGCAAATGGTTTGGGCAAGGGTCTCGCCCATCATCCGTCCCGTGTACCACACTGCCTCAATGGGTCTGCGATTTCCAATGGCCTCATGCTGTTCGGCACAGTCGCCAATGGCGTACACATCTTTCGCGTTGGTTTCCAAAAAGCGATTGACTTTTACGCCTCGCCCCAATGCAATCCCAGAATCTTTCAGAAAATCTATATTGGGGGTTACACCCGCCGTCAATCCTACCAGATTGCACTCAATTTCTTCACCCGTTTCCGCCAAGGTCACGGATTTCACCCTTCCATTTGCATCGGGGCAGATTTCTTGAAGTGATGTGCCCAATCGCAGATCAATATGGTGCTCCCGAATATGTTCGTTGATCATTTCAGATTCCCCAGAGGGCAAAACACTGTTCCAAAAGCTTTTTTCACGTACTAAAAACGTAACGGGAATATCTCGCGTTCGTAGCATCTCGGCCAGTTCGATGCCGATAAGTCCGCCGCCTACGATTACAGCTCGTTTACAAACCTTATTGTTGGGTGCGTTTTCTTCCAAGAGTTCCAAATCCTGTTTGGAATAAAGTCCCTGCACACCATCCAAATCTTGCCCGGGCCATCCAAATTTGTTGGGTTTTGATCCTGTGGCAATAACCAACTTATCGTAATTGAGCGACGATTTGTCCGCTAGATAAAGCAGCTTTTGTTCGGTATCTACTTTGGCAACATATCCATGCACCAATTCGATGTTGTTCTTTTTCCAGAAGTGGTTTTCGTAGGGTTGGGTATGCTCAAACTTCATATGGCCCATGTACACGTACATCAAGGCCGTCCTCGAAAAAAAGTATTCGGACTCGGCCGAAATGATGGTGATTTTTTTATCGGAAAGTTTGCGGATATGCCTAGCAGCAGTAACGCCTGATATTCCATTTCCGATAATGACAACGTGCTCCATGGGTTAGGTTTGATTGTTTGATGTGTCGTGTTTTTTGTTAAGAACTTAACAACAAGATGAAATTTAATAAGAATAATGGAGCTGAATGCTGTTTTAAAATGATTATTTTAGAGGGTTGGATATCATTATGAAAAAACTGATTTTTTTAGGGGTCCTAGTCCTTTCCTCTTGCGCCAGTAGCAAGTTTCAAAAGGTGAACGGTGTAAGTTTTGTGGCTTCCCGTGAGGAGGTTTCGGAACGGCATATCGCCCCTGTTTTGGATGTCCATGCCAACTATGCGGCCATTATGCCCTTTGGTTTTATCAATGGCGAAAAATCAGCTGAATTGTTTTTTAATTCGGACCGACAATGGTTTGGTGAACGAAGGGATGGTGCAAAACAGTATATCGAACAACTGCATCGGAATGGGGTAATGGTGATGGTGAAGCCCCAAATTTGGATTACCAATGGTGCTTTTACCGGAAACTTGGATATGAAGAGCGAAGCGGATTGGGAAACGTTTGAGGCTTCCTATGAAAAATTTATACTGTTGTTTGCCGAAATGGCCGAAGAAACCCAAAGCGATATTTTTTGCGTGGGCACGGAATTGAAGACCTTCATTGATGAACGTCCCGAGTTTTGGGGTCAACTCATCCAAAAAATCAAAGAGGTATATCATGGAAAGCTCACTTATGCAGCCAATTGGGATGAATATGCCAAAACACCTTTTTGGTCGGAACTGGATTATATAGGGGTGAATGCTTATTTTCCATTGTGTGAAAGGCAAAATCCTACAAGAGAAACACTTACCGAAGGTTGGAAGCCTTGGAAGGATAAGATGAAGGCATTGGCCCAAGAACAGGACCGTCCTATTTTATTTACGGAATTTGGCTATCGGAGCATGGATTTTACCGGTAAAAAGCCCTGGTTGGTAGACCGGAACCAAGAGAATGTGAACTTGGAGGCCCAAGCAAGGGCGACCCAAGTGCTTTTTGACGAATTTTGGAACGAGGATTGGTTCGCCGGTGGCTTTGTGTGGAAATGGTTTATGGAACACGAAAAAGTGGGTGGAGCCGATGACAATCGCTTTACACCCCAGAACAAACCTGCAGAGTCCGTGATACGGGAACAATACGCACAAGTAAAAACATCGCGAAGTCGGGATTAGAAAATGAAGCCCCAAAATTTTTAATGGGATAACGACCTGTTGTCTCATAATTTTCGCCATATTTGTAGCACATCCCACCCAAAACATGTTATAATGAAATTAAGATTATCCCTTCTATTTTGGGTAGGGGCCTGCACACTCATTTTTGCTCAAGACAACAATTTTTACCAAGTGGTAGCCGAGCAGGGCGACGGTATTTTTTCCTTGCTACGGAAACAGGGCTTAGATCCCGCCAAGCACTACGGCACATTTCTGGAACTCAATTCCGATAAAATCAAAGAAGGGAGCGCCCTGAAATTAGGTGAAGAATACAAGGTGCCCTATGCCAGTGATTCCTTTAAAAAGAAGGGTGTTTTGGTCGAAGCGGTCGCCGATTCCGAAGCCCCTATTTTTAATGCCGAACTTTCCCAGATGTCGGTCAAAAGTGACAAATTGAAGGATGCAGTGTACTATCTGATTGTTGAAAATAAGGTTGAAAGCGATGGCAGCTTTACCAAAGATACCGCCAAACGTCTCGCTGCTGAATTGATGGAACACGGTGCACAGGTATATGTAATGGGGGAGCCCAGTAATTCAAATGCTTCCAAAGGAATCATGGGGGAGTATGTGAAGGTTATCAACAAGCGATACCTTCAAAACATGGGCAAATACCAACGTGTCCTCTTATTGCGTGCCGGCGACCTTTCCCAAGGAAGCGCGCTGGATGTAGCCGTTTACCATTACAACAAAAGTGAGCAAGGGCAACGGTTTGCACACCATATTCAAAATGTATTCAAACAACATAGTGTTTCCAATACCAATGTGGATGAGGCCAGTTTGATTTTTGAAGATGAAAACAGTCTTTACTTGGCCAAGAACATACTACCTGCCATAAGCCTGTTGTCCTTGGAAAGTTCCTCCAAAACAGCCCAAAGTAAAATTTCGCTCAAAACCAATAAAACAAAGTTCGCCAACATGATCAGTAATGGCATCATGAACGACTACGCAGACCTTGAATTTGAGAATTGAAGCAATAAATTATTTTTAAAGTAGGGTGTTACTGGCCTTTATGTAACCATCACGGCTATTCCGTGAACGTATAGGGATTACCTTGAAGCATTGGAATGCTGTGTTTGGTAAAATCCCAGCATTTGTTCTCTTTAAGTTCTTCAACACTGCACAAAAAAGGATTCCCTGCCGCCATTTTCAAAAGTGAATCTATTGCTTTTGTTTTATTAAATTGGCTATTAACCTCACCATAAATTTCATCTCGGCAAACTGCATTTCCCCAAGAGAAGGAATTTTGGAATTTTTCGGAAGGATTTCTTTCCATAAGACATTTGGAGGTGATTTCATCAATTGGTGAAAGAACCGCTATTTTATCGATGGTTTCGTGTAACCAAGTATGGAAAGTCGTTGTCAATTCCTTTCCTATTGTCGATTCAAGTTTATTTTTTTTGTTTTTGAACATCCCAGTTTCCAAGACATTATAACACCAATTTGCTAAATCATGAAAGTGACTGTATCCAACCATACCTTCGATAACCTTTCGAAAATGATATTGGACACTAAAAAAAGCCTTACTTGGAGGTGAATCCCACAAAGAATCGGATGGTTTTGGCCAATTTTCGAGTTGAAAAGGAGCCAGATAAGATGGGTGGACGGAGCACACCCACATTGCTTCTACTAAGGGCTGACTTTCAAAATCATGATGTTTGTCAATACGCCAGATTATCCATTCGGACATGGCTGCGGCAAGAGCGATCAATCCTCTTGGAGATAGTTCCATAAGTTTTTTGCCAAAAACAGGGTCAATGGGCAATCTTTTTAAGGGTAGGTCCTTAAAATGAACAGGAAGCTCATTAAGCTTTAACTCATTTATAAACTCAGGCGGTACCATACAATCAATTTTTTTAAACGATTTTAAAAAGTCTTGAGGTATGATTCGTTATTGCCCGAGCTAAGGGCATCATATCAAAATTAGTATAAAATTCTAGAATTTAGCAACAACCCCCTCCATTATAGTGGTAGGTGCTCTCACTGATAAAAATTTCATCCGATGCATTGGCCAAGGCGACAGCCGTTTTATCACAAACTGCCAAGGGTTGGTTTTGTTGCAATACGTGTCCCTTTTGGTCGTCAAAATAGGCTTCGTTGCCAAAATAAATCGCTGTTTTTCCGGTAAAAACACATGGTCCATCCTCAGGCATTGGGTCTTTGATCGCTGCTATTTCTATGGATTCGATGTGGATGAGTTCATCAGTGGGGTAGTGGTTGGGCGATAAAACCCTGTACGACCGCTTACCACGGATTTCGATGGTGCCAAAGCCTGCATCGGTCAACACCCTTATGTAATACTTTAAAGGGATGCTTCCGCTTAGGCATTGTGCCCTCAATCGGTCATCATTACGGAGTTCATCGCTCATGGGCTGTTCGCAAATGGGGTCGCTCATGACCAATCTGCCGTGTGGTTTCAGGACACGGTACATTTCGGAAACGGCTTTTTTCAAATCTTCGATTTTAAAGATATTGAACAAGCAGTTCTGTGCGGCCACGTCCATACTCTCATCTTCAACGGGCAAATGCAGAGCATCTCCCTTCACTAAATTGACATATTCACTTCTGAACCAATTGTTTTCCGCTTCGGCCAATTTGAAATTTTTCCGGGAAGCTTCCAGCATTTCATCCACGGAATCCACCCCGGTAACCCCTCCTTTTTGCCTGGAAAAGTAAGCGAATTGCAGCAGTTCCATACCACCGCCAACTCCCACATAAAGAATTTTGGGTTCGTTCACCAAATCCTGTGCAGAAACGGTACTTCCACAGCCGTAGTTCATCTCCTGCATGATTTTGGGAATGGAAAGCCCCGGAAATTGCCAAATGGGGTTGGTGGTGCAGCAAAGTCCAACATCAGGGGTCAAAGCTGCTTCCTTATATAAATCCTGGGTGGCATCTAAATAGCTCATAGTTCTTTGATAAGTTCTTTGAATAGTTTGATCATTTTGGGTTCCGTTTGCCCCGCGACCCTCAAAATTTCCTGTACTTCAACAGGTTGCAAATTATCAGGGTCACATTCATCCGTTAAAACGGAAACCGCTACGATGGGTAGTCGTAAATGATTGGCAACAATTACTTCGGGAACGGTACTCATTCCAACCGCATCTGCACCCAAGGTTTTGAGCATGCGATATTCGGCCTTGGTTTCCAGTTGCGGGCCCACCACCGATGCATATACCCCTTTTTGCAACGAAATGTTTTCGCGCTTGGCTATGGCCTCCACTTTTTTGCGCATATCCAAATCGTAAGGTTCGCTCATATCCACAAAACGGTTCCCGAATTCGGATACGTTTTTAAAGGCCAATGGCGACCCTCCTTGAAGGTTGATGTGATCTTCGATGAGCATGATATCCCCTTTCTTAAAGTTGAGGTTGATGGCTCCCGCGGCATTGGACACAAACAATTGTTGTATACCAAGACTGTGCATCACGCGAATGGGGTAGGTAATGTCCAAAAAATCGTATCCTTCGTACAAATGGAAACGGCCTTGCATCACCACTGCCTTTTTGCCCTCGATAGTGCCATAGATGAGTTTTCCCGTATGAAATTCCACCGTTGCCAACGGAAAATAGGGGATATGGTTGTAATGGGCCTCGGTGGGATGCTCGATGCTCTCAATGAGCTGCCCAAGTCCCGTGCCAAGTACAATCCCAATTTCTGGGGTTTCGAAACCACGTTTTTTCAAGTAGTCAACGGATTCATCAATCTGTTTCTGTGTCATTCTTGTATATGTTTTAAAAATGGCGCAAAGGCCTCAATATCTTTAATGTCTTCGTAATAATCGACATCATTTTTTTCTTCCAATAGATGTACGTCGGCGTCTTTGATATCGGAAAGCGTATCGGACAACACCATATTTGTGCCCCATACCTTGTTTTGGAACAGCTTCCTTCGTAAGGATTTCATACCCAATAGGTAATAGCCGCCGTCTTCTGCCGGGCCCACGACAAAATCATGGTGGTCAAGTTTGGAAAATGCTTCTTCGAGGTCTTTTTGGTTTAAATGGAACATATCACTTCCAATAATGATGATGTTCTCAAACCCGGCTCGGAATCCCTCTTCAAAGGCATGCATCATGCGCTCGCCCAAATCCTTTCCAACCTGGAGTTTTTTTTGGTAGATGGAACTGTCCCAGATATCATGTTCCCAAATCTGTTCGGAATAGTACACCCATTTCTCTACATTTAGATTCTTGGTGAAGGCGACCGTTTGGTCCAATAAAAATTTGTAGATATCCAAAGCCGCTTTATCACCCACCTTCGCTGCCAATCGGGTCTTGCACTTGCCAAGTTCGGGGTTTCGGGTAAGGATCAAAAGAAGGTTTTTGCTCAACTTTTATGGATTTAGTTGGGGTTTGCAAAACGCTGTTTAAAGATAGGTAGATTTTTGCGTTCGTTCCTTTCGGAAAAAGGGAAATATTTTTTGGTTACAGTTGGTTTTCCGTCCAATTGTTCTGCCTCAATGTAGATAAAACCCATACAGTGAGCGCTAAAATTTGTTTAACTTGAGCGGGTTAATTTATTTTAGAAAATGCATAGACAAGTCATAAGTTGCTTTTTGGTACTCGCCCTGGTGGCATGCAAGCAGGAACAAAAGAAGGCATCGACCCCGACAGATAAGGATGCGAAATATCAAGAAGCATATCGACCCCAATTTCATTTTTCACCACCGGAAAAATGGATGAATGACCCTAACGGCTTGGTATACAATGACGGTTGGTACCATCTATTCTACCAATACTACCCAGATGATATCGTCTGGGGACCCATGCATTGGGGGCATGCGATGAGCAGGGACTTGGTGCATTGGGAGCATAAACCGATTGCGCTATATCCCGATGAGCATGGACTTATTTTTTCGGGTAGCGCTGTGGTGGACAAAAATAACACGACGGGTTTCGGTAAAAATGGGGAAACACCTTTGGTGGCCATATTCACCTACCATTCCATGGAGGGTGAAAAAGAGGGTAGAACAGACTACCAAACACAGGGCATTGCCTACAGTTTGGATAATGGTGTCACTTGGACCAAGTATGATGGCAATCCGGTTATACCAAACCCAGGAATCAAGGATTTTAGGGATCCCAAGGTGTTTTGGCACGAAGCTTCGTCATCTTGGATAATGGCATTGGTGGCGGGCGACCATGCGCAATTCTATACTTCCAAAGACCTGAAGGATTGGAAGTACATGAGCGATTTTGGAAAAACACAGGGCGCCCATGGAGGTGTTTGGGAATGCCCCGATCTTTTTCCCTTACCAGTACAGGGTTCAGAGGAAGAAAAATGGGTGCTGCTCATCAGTATCAATCCCAGAGCTCCAAATGGTGGTAGCGGAACCCAATATTTTGTTGGTGATTTTGACGGAACAACCTTTACTTCGCAGCAGCAAGAACCTAAATGGCTGGATTATGGAACCGATAATTATGCCGGCGTCACCTACAACAATGTGCCGAGCGAGGACCGAATTTTTATAGGTTGGATGAGCAATTGGGACTATGCACGGGATACCCCTACCCAGAAATGGCGAAGTGCCATGACCGCCCCCCGCAAACTTAGCTTACATCAGGTTGAAGACGACTATGTTTTGGCAAATTATCCCATTGCGTCCGTTGGAAAATTAACTTCCGATATGTTCCTGTCCTCAACGGAAGTCCCAGCGGCCACTTCGGACACTTTAGTTGTTGATGGGCTGCATCAATCCGAAATACAATTGAAAACAGCTTCAAAAAATATGAAGCTTCTGTTCAAAAACGATAGGGATGAAGTGCTTCAGGTCCAGATGGGTCTGGATACCGTACAAGTGGACAGGAGGTTGTCGGGTCAAGTTGATTTTCAAAAGGATTTTGGGGCAAGGATCCATAAAGCCCCTATAGTGCTCCCGAAGGGGGAGCTCAGGAATTTGAGGGTTTTGATGGATTGGTCGTCTATGGAGCTGTTTGTAAATGAAGGGTTATTGTCCATTACCGAGCAAGTATTTCCCACCGAACCTTACGATACATTGATTATTGTGAATGAGGACAGCCAACATCCCATCATTATCGAATCCATCAAAAAGATGGAATCCGTTTGGCAAAACTAGTATTGTCTGACCGATATCAGCTTTTTTGACAAGTTTCTCGATCATCTTTGTGGTCAATCATGGCGTTATGGGCATTACTCGGGAACTACTGGAAAAAATGGCAGAGCAAATTGATGCCGTCATTGACAGGATCCATCAGCATGAAATGGATGGCCATGGATTGACCAAGGGTGTATGCGATATGTATAGCGCCAGTGCCAGAAATCTGCTCCATTATACTTCCTTTCGGAGTTTTGATGCGCGTAAAATGCAAAAGGGCCTCAAACAACTGGGTCTGACCCGGCTTGCCAATGCAGAGGGCAATATACTGGGCAGTCTTCTCAACTTAAAAATCATTGTGAATAGCTTGTTGGGCAGGAGCCCCGACCTTACCAAAAATGAGTTTTTGAACATTGGCGATGGGGCCTTGTTGCTACAGAAGCACACGGAAGCACTATTCGGGCTGAACACAAGGGAACGCAGGGTGCGTATTATGGTGACACAACCCACGGAAGCGGCAACAGACTATGATTTGGTGCTCCAAATGGTGAAAAATGGGATGGATTGTGCCCGCATCAATTGCGCCCACGATGGCCCCGACGTATGGAAAGCCATAATTGACCACGTCCGAAGGGCTGCCAAAGAGAATTCCAGCCATGTAACGATAGCCATGGATTTGGCCGGTCCCAAAATAAGGACTGGGCCGATGGTTATTCGCGACCATAAACAGGGCAATATCCCGAAAGAACCATATATCCGGGTGCACGCTGGCGACGAACTCATCGTGACCAGAAACGAAAAAGAGGTTGCCCTACCCACCTTCGATGGAAATGGAAAACAGCTTCAACCTGCCAGCATTGGATGCATCCCTGCCATAATCGTAGATCGGGTCGAAACGGGAGCCCCTATTTTATTCGATGATGGAAAAATTGAAGGAGAAGTTATTCAAAAACATGTGGATTCCTTTGTGGTAAAAATTACACGTACCAAGCCAGGTGGAGCAAAACTGAAAGGGGAGAAAGGAATCAATTTGCCCACATTGGATTTGGGAATTTCGGGACTCACGGAAAAAGATCGTGAAGATTTAAGGTTTGTGACACAATATGCGGATATGGTCAACTATTCCTTTGTAAACGACGAAAAAGATGTGAATGACCTGCTTTTGGAGCTCAAAAAGTTGGGTGCAAATGATGAGTTGGGACTTATCTTGAAAATAGAGACCCATTTAGCCTATAAAAACCTAATTAATATCCTTATTACTGCAATGCAGCGCAAACGTTTGGGCATTATGATAGCTCGTGGCGACCTGGCCCTTGAAGTAGGATGGAAAAATATGGGTGCTGTACAGGAAGGTATTTTGTCGTTCTGCGGAGCGGCACATATTCCTGTGGTATGGGCCACACAAGTATTGGAGGGCTTGGCCAAAAAAGGAATGCCGTCGAGATCTGAGATTACCGATTTAGCTTCTTCCGTCCAAGCGGAATGCGTTATGTTGAACAAAGGCCCGCATATTATTGAGGCCATCTCTTTTTTGGATGAGGTGATGCAGACCATGAAGAGCTCCCATGATAAGAAAGAGGTTATGCTGCCCAAAATGGAGTGGAAATAAAAAAAGGGCACCTGAACAGGAGCCCCAAGACACATTACTAACTAACTGCAGATGAATTTTAAGGGATGCGTTAGTGTTTAGTATAGTTAACTAATGTAAAAGTAGATACTTCTTAAAAGGGAGTAGACGGATAGTGCAATTACGGCGTACCAAAAAAGGTATCCCAACTTTGCTTCTATAGTGTTCATTTTTCAGCGTGTTTGTTTATTTAGTTGAGTTAAAACTACACCTCTAAAGTATTCAAAACAAAGCCAATTCCCATGTAGAATTATATCGGTTGCCCTAATATCACCATAATTGGTGGTAAAAGTTATGTAAATGGAAAAGTGATGGATTTTGACATGAAGATGGTTGGGCGAAAGCTGGATCTTTTCGCTGAAAAACAAACTGTTATGTCAATTGGAAGAAGAAGGTTGGAATCTTGGGAAGGATGTTTATCGCAGGATGGAGAAACATCCTTCCGTATACTTTTGAAAGTAGATGTTAAGCCAAGGGCGAACCTTTAAGTCGTTTTTCGATTTTACGCTTCTTGGCCGTAATATTCTTCATGATTTCCATTAATTTGGAATCCTTAGTCTTTTTGTAGATCTCGTTAATGGAAAGAATCAAGCTTTTTGCTTCCCTTGAGGCCTTAACCCTATCGCTGGTGGACATGTGGCTCATGGGCCTTTTCTCAAATTCTTCCGCCTGTTGTAATAAATCCTGGGTCATTTTTTGTTTTTAAAATTATTCGCAATCGGCTAAATATAAGGGTTAGTTTTATACTTTTTGCCTATGCAACCATTTGATTTTCATATTTATGAAAACATTAAGAAGATGGGTGGGGGAAGTGTTGAAAAATTCTAAAAATGATCTGGAAGCGACCTGTTTTCCTGATACTGGAGATAAAGGAGGATGTGTAAAAAATCAGGTTTTCTCCACTAAAGCCCCGCCGTATGTTAATTTAACGTTTCGTAATTGTAAACTGTATATTATTTGGACTATTTTTGCATCAAAAGAAGTAGTTGGAAATTATCTGGAAACATACGGAAAACAAAACTTCCCTCAACCACCAAAGTAGGATTAATTTGGAATATGCGGTCCGCCTTCAGGTGGTAAAGATACTCATCAAAGAGGCAGAACACCTGATGAATTACCTTTCTTTGGTAGGGATTCAAATTGATGCTTCCAATGGAAAGGTTTCCGTTCACCCAGAAACTCCCGAACCGCTCTATTCCAAAATTTCGGATAAGCTCGTTCAGCCCAAAGCGCGAATTGTGCAAGAACCTGTGTCATCCCTTTTGGCGACAGCTCATTTCTAAGATCTTTCCAGTCAATCAAAAAACGGATTGAGAACACCCCAATGCAGGTATATCGGTAATTTTACATAAAGAAATTACCCATATGGCAATCATAGGAAACATTATCAAAGGTGTTATTGAGGCAAAGGATGCCCTCAGTAGGGAAACAGACCCTGTTGAAGACCAAAAAAAGGTACTACGGGATTTGCTGGAAAAAGCTAAGGATACCGATTTTGGAAGGCAGTACGATTTTGAAACCATCCTAACGTCCGATGACATCCAAAAGACCTTTTCAGAGAAAATTCCTTACCACGACTATAACAAAATTACCGAGGAATGGTGGAGCAAGACCATTGAGGGCGAGCCCAATGTGACTTGGCCCGGAAGTCCTGATTTTTTTGCGCTGTCTTCCGGCACCACAGGTAAGACTTCCAAGCGAATTCCAGTAACCAAAGATATGTTGGACTCCATTACACGGGCAGGACGGCAACAGGTTTTCGCCATGAGCAATTTTGATATGCCAGCGGATTTTTTCGAGAAGGAAATCATGATGTTGGGCAGCTCCACCAACCTGCAGGAACGCAATGGTAAAAAAGAAGGGGAAATTAGCGGCATAAGTGCCAGCAACATTCCATTTTGGTTTAAAAAATACTACAAGCCCGGGGACAAGATTGCCCAAATTGATGATTGGGACGAACGGGTGCTTTCCATTGCCAAAAACGCGAAAAATTGGGATATTGGCGCCCTTAGTGGCATTCCCTCCTGGATGGAATTGATGCTCAAAAAGGTCATTGATTACCACAATGCGGAGCATATTCATGAAATTTGGCCCAATTTACAGGCCTATACTTCCGGAGGAGTGGCTTTTGAGCCCTACGAAAAAAGTTTCAACGCCCTATTGGGCCATCCTATTCAGATTATCGATACCTATTTGGCTTCCGAAGGGTTCTTTGCCTGCCAGAACCGTCCGGAGACTACGGCCATGAAATTGATTACGGACAATGGGGTCTATTTTGAATTTGTCCCCTTTGAACCGGAATACATCAATCAAGATGGATCGTTGACCGATAATGCGCCTTCCATTACCCTTGACAAAGTGGTGGAGGAGGTGGATTATGTATTGATCATTTCCACGGTATCCGGCGCATGGAGGTACATTATTGGCGATACCATAGCCTTTACGGATGTGGAAAGAGCCGAGATCAAAATTACGGGTCGAACTAAATTCTTCTTGAATACCGTGGGTTCCCAGCTTTCGGTGAACAAGTTGAACGATGCTGTGAAACATTTGGAAGAGGAACTCAATATCAAGGTGCCAGAATACACACTTTGCGCCAAACGCTTTGACGATGGATTTTACCATTCCTGGTATTTGGGGTCCGATAAAAATCTGGATGAGGAAAAAACTGCGGCCGTGTTGGACGCTTACTTAAAGGAAGCCAATAAAAACTACAAGGGAGCCCGAAGCAAAGCTTTGGAAGGCGTTAAGGTCACCTTTGTGCCCCAACAAATGTTTGCCGAATGGAACGGGGCCAACAAAAAGAAAGGTGGTCAGGTAAAAATGGAGCGTGTTATGGGAGAGGAGCGCTTTAAGGAATGGGAGGAATTTGTCGCTAATCAATCATAATAGGCCATTGTCGACCGAATCCTGTTGTTTGACCATTTCCATAATTTCATCCGGGGATAGATAATATTGTTTGATTCGGGTCTTGTACGTTTCATCGATGTCGGAATTGTTGAGTATAAACCGTTTCGTCTTTAGGATGTATTCGGACATTCCCCTTGCTACGGCAAAGGAATCTGCGGCACGCTCCGCTTGCTTCACAAACTCTTTTAAAAGCACATAGCGGATACCAAAACCGATAAGATTGAGATTGCCCCGCTCTTGATAATCCATCACATGGCCGAGCTCATGACCCAACCAACCGATCAAAACATCTTTGGGCACATCCACTGTTTTATATTCTTCACCGGAAATCTTGAACCGTTCGCTGATCAGAATCACATAGCTTCGCTTGCTTCTCGGTTTTACGAGTCCGCTCCAGGTAGGCTGTGCCTGCATCACCGATTTTTTGATGTTTTTTTTAAACTTAAAGGTTATGGGAATGCCTTCAAGCTCTGGAAAATGTTCCAAGGCGATGTTTACTTCATCTTTTATGTTGTCGGGTATACTGTTTTTGGGTTCCTTCAAAATAATGATTACAAAAAATAGTGCGATGAATACAAGAAAAATGGAAAGGAATTTTCTCTTCAAAATGAACTGGGCTTAAAAAGATGCTGTCTAAAGAACGGGTTATCTGTCAGTTCGAGCGCAGTCGAGAACTTATTGCACACTGATAATCAATGGGTTTCGGCTCTACTCAACCTGACGTTCAAATAATACCGCTCTTTAGACAGCTTTTTATTTAGATTCTTTTTTTACCTAAAACTGGTATCGCAGACCAAGGGCGATATCAAGGTCAAGGTCATCGGAATAATTGTCGTTGAATCCAAGTTCCGGTCTCATGTCCAATGAAATGAGCAGCGGGATTTCAAAATTATACTCTATACCGATGTCACCGGCCACAAGGGCAAAAGTTCCATCGTTCTCACCGGCATCAAAGGAACCAAGACCACCACCGGCACCTACGTACCAGTTAAAACCGCCATCTATGGGCATCACCCATTGATAGAGACCTACCAATTTAAAGGCTTCCACATTGTTGGAGTCTCTCCAACCGAGGTCAAATTCCAGTCTGTTGTTTGCTTTTAGGTAACGCTGGTAGGAGATTTCACCTCCAAAACCGTCGTTATCGCCCAATCGGACACCCAAGGCGTTCTTTGAGATGCTCTGGGCACTCATGGCTGTTGTTCCTGCTAAAAATAAAAGTAAGATTAAATTTTTCATCATTGTTTATTTGGACACAAAGGTAGATTTGTCCCTATTTTGGCTTGCCGTAAACCATTTAATGTTTGCTCCAAATACCTATTGGGCTATTAAATGAGGGGTTTAAAGAATTTGAAGAGTCCTTCGAGGAACCGTAGCCATACGCCCCTGTTCTTGAACCGTTCCAAGGTGACCAACTCAGCTTTATCGCAGAGTTTTTGGAACTCTTGGGCCATTTCGGCGGTGATTTTCTTATCGTACAGGAGCACATTGGTTTCATAATTGAGCTCAAAGCTGCGTATGTCGAAGTTTCCGGAACCGATGGATACCAAGTCGTCGTCTACGATCATGATCTTGCTATGCGAAAAGTCGTCCCGCAAATAAATATCGATGCCCACTTGCAGCAGTTCCTCAAAATGGGAGAACATCGCAAATTTGGCGGCCTGGGAATCGGATTTTTTGGGTACCAGCAGATGGATTTTTACACCTTCCAGTGCCACAATCTTCAAACTTTCCAAAAAAGCCTCTCCGGGAACAAAATAGGGATTGGCAATGCAAATGGATTTTTGGGCCTGGTTCATCATGCCGATGTACTGGTGCATGATGGTGGGATACATGGAATCCGGTCCCCCGGCCACTACTTGGGCATCAACTCCGTCCATTTGTTCCTGTTCGAACAGATAATCGGAGATATGAAAATTTTCCTTGTTGCTGGCAAAAAAGTAGTCCTTTAGAAATACCATGTGCAGGTCGTTGACCACTGGCCCTTCCAATTGCAAGTGGACGTCCTTCCATTTGCCCAGTCCATCCTCTCGTTTGATGTATTTGTCCGATACATTCACGCCCCCCGTAAAGGCCACTTGGTTGTCGATGATGACAATTTTCCTATGGTTCCTAAAATTGAGGGAGAACAGCAGGTTGGTTAATCGGATGGGCATGATGGGGTAGATCTTTACCCCGATATCCTGAAATTTTTTCCTGGGCCGCCCCCGCAATTGATAGCTTCCCAAGGAGTCGTAAATGATGCGTACCTCCACCCCCTGATCAATTTTCCGCTTCAACAAATCCAACATTTTGTCCAAGAGCTGGCCCTGTTCCAAAATATAATATTGAATGTGGATGAACCTTTTGGACTTTTCCATGGCATTGAACAGCACATTAAAGGTTTCGCCGCCATCCTGCAACACGGAAACTTTGTTTCCAGAGGTCGCCGTGGTATTGCAACTGGAATGGATTAGCCGACTGAGGCGCTGTTTTCTGATGTCGTTCTCGAAATGGGTGCGATGGTCCTCTTTTAAGGGAGATTCCGGTAATCCGTATTTTTTGCGTTTTTCAAATTCCTTGGGATTAAAAAAGCGGAACTTTCTGCGGTTCACACCAAAAAGGTAATAGAGGAGTGCCCCAAGAAAGGGTAAGGTAATAATGGCCAATGCCCAACTAATGGAACGGGAAGGCCTTCTTCCGTGGTAAATAATGGCGCCAATGGCCCAAACGGAAGTTACGATATAGAGGATGGTGAGGACAGTCTTCAAAAAAATGGTAGTGTTTAGATGTTCTAAGGTAGCAACGTTTTATGGTAAAGCCATGCCATCCCTATAATAAAATAGGTGCAAACAAAAAACTCTGGCAAATCTTTGCCAGAGTTTATACTTTTTAATTTGTGAAGTCTATTGGGAATCGTCAGTGGCGTCCTCAATGGAGTCTTCCACTTCTTCGGCAGCATCTTCAATGTCGTCTCCAACATCTTCCGCTGCGTCTTCCACCTCTTCGGCGGCATCCTCAACGCCTTCCTTCACATCTTCTACGGCCTCTTCGGCCTTATCTTCTTTTGTTTCCCTGCAGCTGGTCATACTCAAAGTAAGCACGGTAGCTAGCATTAGGGCAAATACACTTATCGTCTTTTTCATGGGTTCTCTGTTTTAAGGTTAATGATTATTGTGGGTATTCTATAGTCTTTTTCTTCCGGTTATCAGTGAAATGATAAACAGGACAATAAAAATGAAAAATAATATTTTGGCGATGCTTGCAGCTCCGGCGGCGATTCCGCCAAATCCGAAAATACCCGCTATGATGGCCAAAATAACAAAGGTGACTGTCCAACGTAACATAATAATAGTAGTGTTTAAATTATAGCCTGATCAACTCTTAATCAGTATATTACAAATATCGCTTGCCTTTTGTCCGTAGCTTGTCGTTTTCGGTGTTTATGTTAACTCAAAAGCAAAATAGGAATCGCATCGCCCCTTAAAAAAGAGGTAGTAATCCCTTAAGAGGACCGTGTTAGTCCTGCGAATTTGTGATAAGGGGTACGTGTTGGGTGTCGGAAGTGATGTGGTTCAAAAAAAACTCATTGGATAGCCGTTTGGCTTTCAGTTTCACATCTTTTGGCTTTTGGATGATTTCTTCCAGCTCCGATGGGGTAGCCTTTTGGTTCAGCCAGTCCATCGCCATGGCTTTGGGGATGATGACGGGGCAAAGATTGCTAATGTTGTGGTATTTGGTGAGGAAGGTATCCGTTTTGTCTACCATAAGAGCGGTGCACAAAAAGCCATCGTCCAACCTATTATAGGTGCCTGCAAGGTAGAAAGGCCTGTTGTTGGCTTGATGGATGTAAAAACTACAGGTATTTCCGTTTTCCAAAAGGTGGGTATAAAAACCTGTCACTATGATCAAGCAGCGGCGCTGTTCAAAGGATTCCTGCATCCAGTCGATGTCTTCCAGTTCGCTCACCTTTACGTTGAGGGTATTGGCATTGTCCTGAAATATATGCCAATCTTCTTTGAAATCCTGCGGCATCAGCCCCCAAATGGCCAATGAGATGCGGTTGGGCTTCTCCATGGTCACCACACTGAGGTTGATTTCGTGAAATCCGTTAATAATGGGGTTTGGGGTATATAGGTTTGGATATCGGAAAGGAATTCCAAACTCCTGTTCTATCTCCTCTTTTCCTGCGTCATTTGAAAGCTTGTAAATCATAGTCTCCAGTAATATGTTATCAAGTAAATTTAAAAAGCAGGCAATGGTTAACTCAAATCAAATTATTTGTATTGCTTTTCATTTTTTTATTAAAACTATGATAAAGCCAAGCGGCCATGGCTGACCAACGGACAACAAACCCTATATTTATAGTCTTAGACCAAGAATAAACAAATTAGTAGGAGATTTTAATGATCAAAATCAAAGTGGATGCTCAGGACACCGCGGAATCGGTGGAGCAGATAAGAGATGTAATCGGAGGCGAAATCAAGGAGCGCTGGGGACAGTATGTTTTGGAGGTTTCCAACGATAAGGCCGAAGGGAGCATACGTTTTATTACCTTCGATTGGGGGGTAAGCCTGTTGGAACTGGACATTACCTTTGCCGAAGAGGTGATCATTGAGGTGGACACCTCCAACTTTAATCCCATCAGTTTTTACTATTGTTTGGAAGGTTATTGCGGACATAAGTTTGGCTACCAGCCCGATGATGAGATCAAAATCATGGAGCAGTTTCAATCCGTGATTTTGACCAACAGGGATGGCGGCATCACCGATAGATATTTCCCAAAGGACATCAAAATTTCCCAAACCGTCATCCAAGTGCGCCGAAAGCCATTTTTGCGCAAAAGACTCAACCAAGGCGAGGAGCTCAACCAACAGCTGTACAAGGTGTTTTTGGATAGCGACCACGAAAAGGTGTTTGCCTACTACGGCTCATACAACCTTAAAATGGCGGAGGTGGTCACCAAGATGCGCGCAATCAAGGCCAAGGGCATGATCCGCATTATGATGATCGAGGGCTACGTGTACCAGATATTGTCCATGCACATGATCCAGCACAACAAGGAGGTACTGAACAAAAGACCGCAGACCAGTCTGCTAAAGCGGGAGCTGAAGACCATTCGCAACTACGTCAAAAAAATAGAGAAGAACATTTCCCAAGATTTTTCGTTGGAAGACATTTCTGCGGAAACGGGACTAACGCAGGCCAAACTGCAAGAAGGCTTTAAGTTGCTCTACAACAAAACGGTGACGGAGTACATTCGCCATGCGCGATTGGAACTGGCCCGCGACTACATTGCCACCACCGAAATGAACATCTCTGAAGTGGTCTACTCCATCGGGTTTACCAGTAGGAGCTATTTTTCCAAGATTTTTAAGGAAAAGTACGGCCTAAGCCCAAGCGAATTCAAGAATAGTAAAAAGAGCGCACAGACTGTAGGTTGATGCAGCTCTGAAGGTCTGTTAATTTAAGTTGCGGAACGCTTTGGGTGAATGCCCAACCTGCTGCTTGAACATGCGGCTAAAATGTTGGGGGTATTTAAAGCCGAGCTCATAAGCAATTTCGCTTACCGATTTGTTCGGGTCGAAGACCTTCTCCTTGGCTACATCGATAAGTTTGGTCTGGATGTATTCCTGAGCGGATTTTCCGGTCTCTTTTTTGATCAAATCCCCAAAATAATTGCTGGACAAATGCAATTGGTCGGCAAAGTACCCCACCGTGGGCAATCCGTATTTTAAAGGTTTTCCCGAAGTAAAATAGTCGCTCAACAAAGATTCAAACTTGTTCAGGGAATTTTGATGTGGAATTTCACGGGTCAAGAACTGGCGATCATAAAACCTGAGGCAATAATCCAACAGCAACTCAATATTGGAAACAATGAGCTTTTTACTGTGTTTGTCCAAGTTTTGTTCCAATTCAAATTGAATCTTATCCAACAGGCTCAAAATAATTCTACGCTCTTTAGTGGATAAATGGAGCGCCTCATTTACGGCATAGGAGAAATAGGTGTAGGACGACATCTTGTTGGCAAGGTCCGAGCCCAGAAAAAGGTCGGGATGGAACACCAGCGCATACCCTTTCGGCACGTAATTGGCATCTTGGGTGAGCTGTACGGTTTGGTCGGCACCCACAAACACCAAGGTCCCCTCGTCATAGTCATAGTCCCTACCGCCATATTTGATCTTACAATGCTTGCTATCCTTTAAAAAAACACCGTAGCAGCCCCAATGGATACCCTCATAGCCCTTGTAGGAATACTGGTCCAGATTTAGCGTGGAATAATCCAAAATACTGACCAAGGGATGCAACAATTCGGCATCGCGCCACTTGAAATAATCGTTAACGGTGCGTATGTGCAAAATCTTTTCCATGGTCCTAACCCTATCAATTACGCATTAAATATAAGCTATTGATTGCCAGTATTTCAAATGGGCGTGAACAATCTGTAATATTGGTAGGAACATCTGTAATTCTGGTACGATTTTTCACTGGGTCGGAGCGTATTTTTGGTCACATCACTGGAAAAACGATGATGATGAAGCACTGGCACCCCTTATTATGGTTGATTTTTGGCCTTTTTATGCTTGTTCCGTATTCGGGATTTGCCCAAAATACCACCAAACAGATCGGCGCCAAATTCATCACCGAAGAAGTGGTGTTGGATGGTAAATTGGACGAAGCTTTTTGGGAAATGGCCGAAACCGGTTCCGATTTTGTGCAGTACTTCCCAACCGATTCGCTTCCGGCAAAACACGCCACATCCTTTAAAGTGGTCTTTTCCGAAACTACCCTGTATTTGGGCGTTCGAGCCGAGGCGGCCAATGGCGATTACGTGGTATCGTCCCTTCGCCGGGATTTTGGCGGAACTACCAACGATAACATCTCCTTCCTCTTCGATACCTTCAGCGATGCGACCACGGCCTTCTTTTTTGGTGTGACCCCCTACGGCGTTCAGCGTGAGGGCTTGGTGGCCGAAGGCGGGGAAAATTTCAACAATACCTGGGACATCAAGTGGCAGGCCGAAGCACAACGGTACAACGACCATTACACCGTGGAAATCGCGATACCCTTCACGTCCTTAAAATTTATAGAGGGTTCCACCTCTTGGCGTTTTCGGGCCTACCGCTGGAATATCCAAAGCAACGAACAGACCACATGGACCCAGATTCCGCAAAACCAGACCCTTTCCAGTTTGGCCTACATGGGGCAGTTGAACTTTGAACGACCCTTGGGGCGCTCGCGGAGCCCATTTTTCTTGATTCCCTACATCAATACGCTGGCGCAGCAGGATTATGCCGCCGATACCGACCAACAGGATTTTAAGACAGGGGTGGATGCGAAAGTGGCCGTTAGCGACGGAATGAATTTGGATGTCACCATTAACCCCGACTTCAGCAATGTGGAGGTCGATGATGTGTTTACCAACCTGACGCGCTTTGAAATACGATTGCCGGAACGGCGCCAGTTCTTTATCGACAACAACGACCTTTTTGCCAACTACGGGAACACCTTGGACAATATTCCCTTTTTCTCAAGGCGTATCGGCTTGGTGCGCGATACCTTGGGCAATCTCATTGAAAATAGACTGTTGGGCGGGGTACGTTTGAGCGGAAAACTCAATTCCACATGGCGACTGGGCTTTTTGAACCTGCAATCGGCCGCAGATGATGCCAACAGGATTCCTTCCTACAATAATATGATGTTGGCGTTTCAAAAGAAAGTGTTTTCCCGCTCCAATTTGGGCTTTTTTTGGGTGAACCGCCAAACGTTGGACACCGATGAATCCCTCAACCCGAACGAACGCTACAATCGGGTCATTGGGCTGGACTATGATTTGGCTTCGGCAGATAACATTTGGACCGGGAATTTCTTTGTGCACAAGTCCTTTCAGCCGGGGGACAGCGAAGGCAACTTTTCGGCCCAGGCCCGGGTGAACTACGACGATAGGGACTGGCGGTTTGTAACCGATTTTGTGTATGTGGATGAAGAGTACCGAGCCGATTTGGGCTTTGTGCCACGAACCGATATTTTTAAAAATGGCCTTTCGGCAACACGACGGTTTTATCCGAGAAATTCCAAGATCAGCAACCACAGTTTCCAACTGTTGGGCGTCAACTTTTGGAGGGTGAACCTCGATTTTAAGAACACCGATTATTTCTACCGCGCCACTTGGGAAATCAATTTTACCAACCAGTCCACCTTTTCCAATAACGTACAGCACGATTATATTTTTCTTACCAACGACTTTGACCCGACCCGAACGCCGGGCGCTACGCCACTATCTGGAAACCGGGGGTATAGCTTTACGCAGTACAACGCCGAATACGCATCCAATCCGTCCAAACTGTTCACTTTTTCGGGCAATACCTCGATCGGACAGTTTTTTAATGGGGAGCAGTATTCCTTTGGTGGGCAGGTGGGTTATCGCTTTCAGCCGTGGGCCAACATTAGTGTTGGTGTCAATTACGATGGCATTCGACTGCCAGAACCCTACAACGATGCCGATATTTGGTTGGGCATTGCCCGTACCGAAATCACTTTTAGCAAGTCCATATTTTGGAACACCTTGATCCAATACAGCAACCAGCGGGACAATTTTGGCATCAATTCGCGCCTGCAATGGCGTTTTGCCCCCTTATCGGACCTATTTTTGGTGTACAACGACAATTATTTTACGGGAACGTTTGCGCCCCGGTTCCGTTCCATTAACTTAAAGCTCACCTATTGGTTGAACCTATAAGTTGGGCCAAGGGTGGTTTGAATGATAAAAAACAACAACTAAAACACGATAGCAATGAAAAAAATGACCTTGATAGCGCTATTGGGCGCACTGTGCTTCGCAGTAACCGGAAACGCCCAAGATGCCATTTTCCCGAAGGGGCAAAAGGGCCCAGATGAATTTTTTACCGGCAACGCCTATCCGTATGGTTTGGTACAGGCCGATTCTATCTACACCACCTTGGCGGGCAATGTGTATTTTGAAGCTGGGGCGAGGAGCCATTGGCATTCCCACCCGGCGGGGCAACTATTGATCGTGATCGATGGTACCGGCTATCATCAGATCGAGGGGCAGCCCAAGGAAATAATTACCAAGGGCGATGTAGTAAAATGTCCCCCAAATACCAAGCATTGGCACGGGGCATCCAAGGACGAGGGCATGTCGCACATTTATGTGATTCCCAACACCGAAAAGGGGATCGTGGAATGGATGGAGCCCGTTTCCGATGCACAGTACAACAACTGACTACACCTTAGTGGCATGCCCACAAAGCGGGGTGCAGTATTCCTCCAGGCGGTATATGCCTTGGTAGTTATGCGTAACCTGTATCCGGAGCAAAGGGTCGGGGGCATCTATCCTAAAGGATAGCACCAATTTTTCTTCATCCACGTATAGGCTGCCTTGGTCCAAGGGGCGGGGCAGGGAGAGCGGTCCCATATCGCTGAGGTTCACGGGTTGATGAATGGGGCACTGAATGGAAAACCGGAACACCAAACTGTCCATAATATCCAATTGGAGCAGCTGCGGGGACAATTTTTGAAACCCGATACGGCCCTGCCGGCTGGGCAGGCGCTGCAGCAGTTTTCCGTGTTGCGAATTGCAGATGTTGAGCGATGCAAAGGTGATTTGCAGTTGGGTGTGGGTGCTGTGGTGGAGGAAATGGGTTAGGGTTTGTATTAGGTTAGCATTTGGCTTATCCGCTTTATTTGATGTTGTCGGTAAATTTTTCATAGCTATACAGTTGACATATATGTTTACTCTATCTGTGAATATAGAAACTAATATTGACATAAATGTCAATAAACAACGAAATATTACTTGCCTATCAAAAAAAGTTAGGTCACCGGATTAAGGAGGTTAGGGAGAGCAAAGAATTATCCCAATTGGATGTTGCCTCCATATGCGATTACGATAAGACCACCATTTCCAGAATCGAGAACGGAAGAACCAATATAACTTTAAAAACACTGGTCACTTTAGCTATGGCCATGGAAGTGGATATTTCCCAACTTTTTGATTTTAAGGATTGATTTTTAAACGTAAATCCAACTGCCAATCATCGATTTTATGCTTAATTTGGGGTGTATGGATGTATTTTATATTTATATAAACATGTTACATAATTTTTAAAATAAATGAAAATTTGCATTTGGTGTAGACAGAATGATACACAAGTTACATTTAATAATAAAGCACATACGATTCCCCAATCTTTAGGTGGTAAAAACATATGTGAAAATGTTTGTGACAAATGCAATTCATATTTTGGAAATATTCAAAACAGAATTCCTTCTATTGAAACAGTCATAAAAGAGACTTTTAATATCTCCAGATTGATTTTACTTGATTCCAGCAATGAGGTCGGAAAGAATAAAGCACTAGCAAGATTTAAATCAGAACTATTTAACGTTAATCTAAAGCAAAAAAAAGTAAGAGTTAAACCTAAATATAGTCTTCGGCAAAATTTTCAAAAAAATATGGCTAGACAGTTGAAACGAGGAATATATAAAGTTTATCTAGAAGAAAGAGAAAGGCAAAAAGGAGATGCATTGAATGAAAAATATGATTTCATTAGAGAGTTTTCAAGATATAACCTCGGCGACTTTCCATTAATATACTTCAGGAGAAAAAATGGAATCATGATGATGCTAGAGGAATGGAATAAATCACCAGAATTAATTTTTGACGAAAGGTACAGAATGAAATACCTTTTAGACAATCATAACTTTTTTGAATTTGAATTGCTAGGTCATGTTTTAGCAATTTCAACATCCCGTAATTTCGTATTGAGTAGAGATACTTATATAAAGGAGACAAAAAAGGTTAAGGAGGAATTATTTTCTGAAATGTTTCCTATAGAAAAATTTAATGATTTCGATTTGACTTTAAAAATTATGGCTAATTGAAAAATGACTAAGTAGAACAAAGTCCATAGTTCATTCCGCCATAGCTAAGACCTTTACGATTCATATATGAAAAATTTTAAAAATATAATATTTGTTCTTTTTGTAATGCCCTGTTGTTTTGGTCAAAACCCTGATTACAAGTTATTAATGCGGAACATAAGCACCCAAAACCAAGTGGATAGTATTCAATTGAATAATCCTTGTTTTTCCCTAAAACGTATCATACAGACAACAAGCGATTCTGGTTTTGAAGAATTTATCAAAGATATTGAAATCGACAGCATAAAGGAGTTTAATGATGTTTATTATAAAATCCTTAATAAAAAAACCAAGAAGGAATTCAAGGTTAAATACATATGGTTGGATGGTGGCAAAATGTCCAATTCCAAAATTCAGGGTACTAAAAAAGAAATATTTAGAAGATATAGAAATGGAGAGGACTTTGGGGATCTTGCAGATGAATACTCGATGGACCCAAGGAAAAACCAAGGAAACCTAGGCTGGTTTCCTGAAGGCAGAATGGTTCCTGAATTCGAAAAGTCTGTAGCTGAACACGAGCTAAATGATATTTTTGAGTCTATTCAAAAAGATAGGAACTGGCATTTTGTTGTTTTAAAAACACACAATGATAGGGAAACAGGGGAATTTGAATACTTGAAATTAACTGAAATACAAGAATCCGTTACACGAGATGTAAATGAAAAAGGCAAATTCATACGGGTAACAATTGCAACTGGGATTAAAAACATTGTAGAACTGAGTAACGTACAAATTTCAAAAGTAGAGTGCGTGAATTGCAAAAAAGAAGTTCTGAATAAGGCAATCAAATGTGAAGCCATTCAAAAAAGCTTTGAAATACTCAAAGGTCAAGCTGTAGCCTTCCCTTTTTTAGGACATCGCTAAATTCATAAAATTATCATTAATGTCGTCTGTTTCGGGGAAGAATTCTTCCCCGAAACGGTTCTTG